>NZ_JAULSF010000001.1:0-2297500 GCF_030518355.1 Agrobacterium sp. V1 | reverse complement strand
TGGGGAGCTGCGAATAAGCTTTGATCCATGGATCTCCGAATGGGGCAACCCACCTTAAATGCTTGGAAAATCCAGTCTGTTTTAACGAACGGCCTGGGTTTCCAAGCAT
Source organism: Agrobacterium sp. V1 (assembly GCF_030518355.1). Lineage (NCBI taxonomy): Bacteria > Pseudomonadati > Pseudomonadota > Alphaproteobacteria > Hyphomicrobiales > Rhizobiaceae > Agrobacterium > Agrobacterium sp. V1. Next base: position 2,297,391 of record NZ_JAULSF010000001.1, on the reverse strand, counting down.
TGTGATAAGGTATCTTACTTTCGAATACATAGGGGTAAGAAGCGAACGCAGGGAACTGAAACATCTAAGTACCTGCAGGAAAGGACATCAACCGAGACTCCGCAAGTAGTGGCGAGCGAACGCGGACCAGGCCAGTGGCAATGATGAATAAAGCGGAACGATCTGGAAAGGTCGGCCATAGAGGGTGATAGCCCCTTACGCGTAGAACAGTCATTGTCCTTGAGTAGGGCGGGACACGTGAAATCCTGTCTGAACATGGGGAGACCACTCTCCAAGCCTAAGTACTCGTGCATGACCGATAGCGAACAAGTACCGTGAGGGAAAGGTGAAAAGCACCCCGACGAGGGGAGTGAAATAGAACCTGAAACCGGATGCCTACAAACAGTCGGAGCCCGCAAGGGTGACGGCGTACCTTTTGTATAATGGGTCAACGACTTAGTGTAACTAGCAAGCTTAAGCCGGTAGGTGTAGGCGCAGCGAAAGCGAGTCTGAATAGGGCGATTGAGTTAGTTGCATTAGACCCGAAACCGAGTGATCTAGCCATGAGCAGGCTGAAGGTTGGGTAACACCAACTGGAGGGCCGAACCCGTATCTGTTGCAATAGATTGGGATGACTTGTGGCTAGGGGTGAAAGGCCAATCAAACTCGGAAATAGCTGGTTCTCCGCGAAATCTATTTAGGTAGAGCGTCGACCGAATACCCTCGGGGGTAGAGCACTGGATGGGCTATGGGGACTCACCGTCTTACTGATCCTAACCAAACTCCGAATACCGAGGAGTACTAGTCGGCAGACACACGGCGGGTGCTAACGTCCGTCGTGAAAAGGGCAACAACCCTGACCTCCAGCTAAGGTCCCCAAGTCATGGCTAAGTGGGAAAGGATGTGAGGATCCCAAAACAACCAGGATGTTGGCTTAGAAGCAGCCATCATTTAAAGAAAGCGTAACAGCTCACTGGTCTAAATAAGGGTCTTTGCGCCGAAAATGTAACGGGGCTAAAGCCATGCACCGAAGCTGAGGATATGCCGTAAGGCATGTGGTAGCGGAGCGTTCCGTAAGTCTGTGAAGGCGGACCCGTGAGGGCTGCTGGAGATATCGGAAGTGCGAATGTTGACATGAGTAACGATAAAGGGAGTGAGAGACTCCCTCGCCGAAAGACCAAGGGTTCCTGCTTAAAGTTAATCTGAGCAGGGTTAGCCGGCCCCTAAGACGAGGCGGACACGCGTAGTCGATGGGAACCACGTTAATATTCGTGGGCCTGGTGGTAGTGACGGATCTCGTGTGTTGTACATTCTTATTGGATTGAATGTGCGGCGAAGAGGTTCCAGGAAATAGCTCCACCGTATAGACCGTACCCGAAACCGACACAGGTGGTCAGGTAGAGTATACCAAGGCGCTTGAGAGAACTATGTTGAAGGAACTCGGCAAATTGCACGCGTAACTTCGGAAGAAGCGTGACCCCATTTTAGGCAACTATGATGGGGTGGCACAGACCAGGGGGTAGCGACTGTTTATCAAAAACACAGGGCTCTGCGAAGTAGCAATACGACGTATAGGGTCTGACGCCTGCCCGGTGCTGGAAGGTTAAAGGGAGGGGTGCAAGCTCTGAACTGAAGCCCCAGTAAACGGCGGCCGTAACTATAACGGTCCTAAGGTAGCGAAATTCCTTGTCGGGTAAGTTCCGACCTGCACGAATGGCGTAACGACTTCCCCGCTGTCTCCAACATAGACTCAGTGAAATTGAATTCCCCGTGAAGATGCGGGGTTCCTGCGGTCAGACGGAAAGACCCCGTGCACCTTTACTATAGCTTTACACTGGCATTCGCCAAGGCATGTGTAGGATAGGTGGTAGGCTTTGAAGCAGGGACGCCAGTTCTTGTGGAGCCATCCTTGAAATACCACCCTTATCTTCGTGGATGTCTAACCGCGGTCCGTTATCCGGATCCGGGACAGTGTATGGTGGGTAGTTTGACTGGGGCGGTCGCCTCCGAAAGAGTAACGGAGGCGCGCGATGGTGGGCTCAGACCGGTCGGAAATCGGTCGTCGAGTGCAATGGCATAAGCCCGCCTGACTGCGAGACTGACAAGTCGAGCAGAGACGAAAGTCGGTCATAGTGATCCGGTGGTCCCGTGTGGAAGGGCCATCGCTCAACGGATAAAAGGTACGCCGGGGATAACAGGCTGATGACCCCCAAGAGTCCATATCGACGGGGTTGTTTGGCACCTCGATGTCGACTCATCGCATCCTGGGGCTGGAGCAGGTCCCAAGGGTATGGCTGTTCGCCATTTAAAGCGGTACGTGAGTTGGGTTCAGAACGTCGTGAGACAGTTCGGTCCCTATCTGCCGTGGGTGTAGGAATATTGACAGGATCTGTCCCTAGTACGAGAGGACCGGGATGGACGTATCTCTGGTGGATCTGTTGTCCTGCCAAGGGCATAGCAGAGTAGCTATATACGGAATGGATAACCGCTGAAGGCATCTAAGCGGGAAACCAACCTGAAAACGAGTGTTCCCTATCAGAGCCGTGGAAGACGACCACGTTGATAGGACGGGTGTGGAAGCATGGCAACATGTGAAGCTTACCGTTACTAATAGCTCGATCGACTTCTTCGTTCCCATTGTTCATGCTCATCGAACGCAGTTCGATGATCTGTTCTGTCCTGACGCCCGAAGGGCTCCGGACGGAGCCGCGCCACAGGGCGCGACGACCTCTGGTCTGTATGGCTGCCATGCTCAACCTCGAGCAAAGGTGGAATACGGATCGGTCACGGAAAGACGTGTTAAATTAAATAGGGCCTTGAGCTCTCCAGCTTCTCGAAACAGCAGTTTCCATGTGAAAACATGGAGCATGTTGCGTTTTGCCGACCTGGTGGTTATCGCGGGGCGGCTGCACCCGTTCCCATTCCGAACACGGCCGTGAAACGCCCCAGCGCCAATGGTACTCCGTCTCAAGACGCGGGAGAGTAGGTCGCTGCCAGGTCTGCAAAACGCAACATCTAATCTTCTCATTCACATTCTTCGGCCCAGCCGATAAAAAAAGGGCCGCTCAAGCGGCCTTTCGTCGTTTAAGACCAGAATAAAAAAAAGACGCCTCGTGCGTCCCTTAAAGGAGACAAATCGCCTTCGGCAATTTGCTCCGGCACCAAGCATAACCGCCATGCGGTTACGCTCTCGCGACAAGTTCTGCGAACTTGCGCTGGTAACGCGGGGTGGAGCAGCCCGGTAGCTCGTCAGGCTCATAACCTGAAGGCCGCAGGTTCAAATCCTGCCCCCGCAACCAAATCCCCTCAAAGACGACAATACAATAAAATACCCTCCCGCCGCGGAGGGCTTTTGCGTTCCAAGCACTCAAACCTATGCATCTTCTGGGTCGTAATCTGCATCTCTTTCTGTGCCGATCCAGCCGTTCGAGATTGCCATAAATCCGGATTTGGCCATGATGCGCAAATCATCCAACGCAGAAGAAAGACGCCGTGACCGCCGAACCTTTGCAGATACTCAAGACCATCTACGGCTATGATACGTTCCGTGGACGCCAGGGCGAGATCATCCAGCATGTCATGGCGGGAAACAATGCATTCGTACTCATGCCCACGGGCCTTCCGACAGGTCCGATCTTTGCCAGTGGAACCGCGAGGCAGCTCTAGGATATGCCTGATCGAACTCTTTGCCTGATCGCTGCGCTTCTGATGATGGGCTGCTTCGCGTTGATTGTTTCTAAAGCGGTTGCTGCGCCAAAGCGGGACGATCAGCCAGTCCGTATCGATGTCGGTGGGTTCAAGCTCAATAGTGTCCTGCTTGAGCCTGGTCGCAAGCCAGACTTACCACCAATCGTTTTCATTCATGGTGCCAGCGCCAGCCTTTACGATCCGATGTTCTCGTTTCGGACAAAGCTGCAGGAGCGGGCCAAGCTGTTGTTCGTCGATCGCCCGGGTCACGGCAATTCCGACGTCGGTGGTGAGCAGAACATTTTGCCCGACGGTCAAGCCGACTCCATTGCCGTTCTCATGCAGAAGCGTGGCATCACGCGCGCTATTATTGTCGGTCACTCCTTCGGGGGAGCGATTGCCGCGTCCTTCGCCGTGCGCCATCCTGACATGGTCTCGGGCCTCGTCTTCCTGTCTCCGGCGGTCTACCCATGGAATGGTGGGATCGCCTGGTACTACGAAGCTGCCAGCGCCCCGGTCACAGGCACATTATTCAGCACCCTTATCGTGCCACCTGTCGGGCTTTTGGCGATTGATCGTGCCACGAAAGGCGTCTTTGCCCCGAACCCGGTTCCTGCCGACTACATCGACAAGACACGTGCCCTGCAAGCGCTGCGGCCGCTCGCATTTCGGCACAATGCGAGAGAGGTTGCGGCTTTGAGCGACTGGGCCAGAGCGGCTTCCGTGAATTACCGCAAAATCAAAGTGCCTACAGTCATCATCACTGGCGATACTGATAATATCGTCTCCCCTGAGGTCCACTCCCGTCATCTCGCCCGCGATATTCGTGGTGCTCGTCTGATCGTCGTGCACAATCTCGGGCACAAGTCGGATTTCGTCGCGAGTGATCTGGTAATCGCAGCGATCGAGACGGTTGCGGGCCGCAAGTCGAACCTTAATGCCATAAAAGGGGATGTCGAGCAGAGGATAGCACGTGACGGCAAGGATTGATGTCTGGCAGCGGCGGTGCCAGTGGGGATTATCCAGCTTCTATGGTCTCGCGGGCATTCTGCATCTCGTCCTGCCCAAACCCTTCATCGGTATCACGCCCGCCTGGGTTCCTGAGCCGGAGGCCGTTATTTTCCTGACTGGTCTGTGTGAGATTGCCGGTGCGGTCGGACTTCTGGTGCCACGGCTGCGGAAAGCCGCCGGCATCGGCCTGGCGTTCTATGCAATCTGCGTCTTCCCGGCCAATATCAAGCATGCCATCGACAGCCTTGGTGCAGCGACTGTTTCGCCATGGCAATGGTCCTACCATCTCATCCGGTTGCCTTTGCAGCCTTACCTGGTGTGGTTGGCGCTCTTCGCGGGAAACATCGTCGTCTGGCCATTCAGGCGTGGCGAAAAATAGCCTTGATATCGTCTGACGAAATTCGCAAAGTTTCATCGTCGGCGGATGCATCCTGAAGGCCAGGGAAAGCATGGGCACGATCACGCTCACCGACGAGATGGGGTGGTGTTGCGCACGTGACGATCGCCGACGTCAAACAATCCAACGGCGTCATCCATGTCATCGACAAGGTTCTTCTGCGCAAGATGTAGTCCGGGACCATTCCATCATCAGAAAGGCCGGCGACATTTGAGGTCGCCGGCCTTTTCAGTTTTCATCGTTAAACGTCTGCCGAATTACATGTTCGGCAGAACGGCGATGTCGCGCAATTCGTTGTCGAGCCCTGTGATCGGGCCGACTTCGGTTGCCGCTCCAGTTTCGAGGTTGACCGTGTAGAGCGTCTTGGATGCGGCGAGATAGGCCACGTTCTTGCCGTCCGCCATGCCCTGAATATCAAAGGCATAGGCCGCAGGCTTGTCTTTAAGGCCGAGCTTGCCGATTGCTTTCAGCGTGCCGTCATTCGGCTTGGTCTGCTGGATCAGCGCGCCGATCGTGGCATCGATATTATACATGGCGGTCTTTTCAGGCTTGCCGACGGAGTTGGTATAGGCAGCAGCGACGATGTTCGGGGTCTCGCCTTTGTGCATGTCGCCCTCCTCGAAGGCGAGCACACCGTCAACCGTTACAGCGCCAGTATCCGGGTGGACACGATGGTTGGTTGTTCCGGTCATGAAGCGCAGCCGATCGGCCATAGGGTTGAAGTCGACCACGACAGGGGCTTGCGTCATGGTCAGCATCTTGTCCATTTTGGCGACGTCGGTGGCGGCGCCCGTTTCGAGATTGATCGAGACGATGCGATGATCCGGGGTGACGCCGATCACCGTCTTGTTGCCGGGGCGGAAGTCGATGCCGACAAGCTTGTCGACGCCAGTCACGTCCATCTTTTTCGTCACCGCCGGTTTCTCCGTATCAAAGATGACGAGCGTCTTGTCGCCGCTCAGGCCGAGGACGGGGGCAGCGAATGCGCTTGATGCCACTGCGATGGAAGCAGAGGAGGCAATCAGTGCGAAACGAATGATCTTCATGTCTTTCTCCCGTGTTGAACCGTTCGGAAGTCGTGTAGCGCTCGGCTCTCGACGCTTCCTGAACTCAAGACACGCCAGCCATGCCGTTTGGATGCAGCCTGCGAAAAAATAATTTCGACTTGCATCCATTCGTCGATCCGGCGGGTATAGCTTTCAAAGCCGACAGTCTTCTTCGTCGGTGTTGGGAGAAGGTATTGATGCTGATGGGCTCTAAGCCGGATGATCTCGATACGGCACTCGCTGCCTGCGCCAAGGGTGATCGCAACGCTCTGCGCCTGATCTTTGATCGGGAGGCGGGACGCCTGATCGCGGTCGCCGAGCGCATTGTCCGGCGTCGTGAGCTTGCCGAAGAGGTGGTGCAGGACGCCTTCATCCGGATCTGGACCCATGCGCATCAGTACAGGGCCGATCACGGCTCTGCCCGAGGCTGGATCTATGCCATCGTCCGCAACCGGGCACTTAATCTCCTGCGGGACGGAAAGCGTGAGCACACCGTCGAGGAAGTGGAGGCCCTGCGCGACAGCGAGCAGGCGGATGAGGTCATGGCGGCGTGGCACAGGCTGGACCGCAGTTCGCGGCTCTATGATTGCCTCGGCGGACTCGACGAGAGCAAACGGAGCGGCATTCTTATGGCCTATATCGGCGGCTACTCGCATGGCGAGATCGCCGGGAGGCTGCGCATTCCGCTTGGTACGACCAAATCCTGGATCAGGCGTGGCCTTGCAGCTCTCCGGGAGTGCATGGCATGACCTACGATCGCAAGGATATCCCTGCCATTGCCGATGAATATGTCCTGGGCCTGATGGAGGCCGCGGATGTTGACGAGGTTGAGGTTGCCATGGAACGCGATGCTGAACTGCGCGCCGCAATTGCTGCCAGCCGCGAGCGCTTCCTGCCACTCGACATGAGCGTGGCACCTGCTACCGTCACCGAGCAGCTTTGGCAGCGCATCGAAGCGGCCTTGCCGGTCCAGGATCAAACCGCTGTTATGCCTCTGATCTCAAACGCCAATGATAACCGTAGAAACGGTTGGCGAATGGCCGCGATCTCGGCCATCGCCGCCACTTTTCTGCTCGCGATCGGTCTCGCTTACAGCCTGACCCGGACGGTGGAACCGCTTGTCGTCGCGGTTCTGATCAATGATGCTGGGGAGGTGCAGGCGGTCGTCGAGGATTTCGGCAACGAGCAGGCGACGATCCGTATGCTGGCCGATTTCAACATCCCCGGGAACAAGACGATCCAGGTCTGGACCCTGCCGTCCAGAGACAGGGGGCCAGTTTCCCTTGGCCTCATCGACGGTGTGCGATCGGCACGTCTGGCTGTTCCGCAATTGCCGACGCCAAGGGGGGACCAGCTCTATGAGATCACGCTGGAAGACGCTGGTGGATCTCCGACCGGGCGGCCGACCGGACCAATCCTCGCTAAGGGCCTCGCGAAGTTGCTGCGATAATAATCGCGCCAGATATCTCCGTGTGGTGCTTGTTGAAGACGATTGCATCATCGCAGAGTGATGAACGTGGATGGTTGAGACGAAGATAGGTCCGGTGAGTCGGGGGGGCTCGGTAACATGTTTAGGGTAAGTGTTCCGCTACCCCCCCCTCGACCTTAGTCTTCGATGATCTCGCTCTGCTTGCTGGTATCACGCATGAACAAGTAGACGATGAGCGACACGCCGATCATGGCGGTGACGTACCAGTAGAAGCCCTGTTCCCAACCGGCGCTCTTAAAGCGCAATGCAACGAACTCCGCTGTGCCGCCGAAGAGTGTGTTGGCGAGCGCATAGGGAAGAGCAACGCCGAGCGCGCGGATATGGGCGGGGAAGAGCTCTGCTTTGACCACTGCGTTGATCGAGGTGTAGCCCGTCACGATTACCAGTGCGGCCATGACCAGCAATCCGGCCGTCAGCGGATCCTTGGCATGTTCCAGAGCCGAGAAGATCGGGTAGGTGAAGAGCACGCCCAATACACCGAATGTCACCATCAGCGGCTTGCGGCCGATCTTGTCGGACAGTCCGCCTGCAAGTGGCTGCAGCAGCATGAAGACGAAGAGCGTGACGGCGTTGATCTCGCTGGCAACCTCACGGGAGAAGCCGGAGGTGTTGACCAGAAATTTCTGCATGTAGATCGAGTAGGCGTAGAAGGCCAGGGTGCCGCCTGCGGTCAGGAGCATGACAAGTGCGGTCTCTTTCGGATGCTTGGTCAGGAGCTGCCAGAAGCCAGACTTCGGCGTGCCCTCAGCCTTGGCGTTCTTGAAGCCTTCGGTTTCAGCAAGACCGCGACGCAGCCAGAAGACGACGACGGCCAGTGCCGCGCCAACGAAGAACGGAATGCGCCAGCCCCAGGCATTGAGATCTTCCGGGGTCATGACGTTCTGTAGAATGATGAGGACGGCAATCGCCAGAAGCTGGCCCGAGATAAGGGTCACGTACTGGAAGGAGGAGAAAAAGCCGCGGCGTTCCTTGCCCGCCATTTCGGAAAGATAGGTGGCAGAGGCGCCATATTCGCCGCCGACGGAGAGACCCTGCAGCAAGCGGGCGATGACGAGAAGTGTCGGTGCGGCAACGCCGATCGTCTGGTAATCCGGTGTCAGGGCAATGATCAGCGAACCAAGGCACATGAGGGTCACTGAAAGCGCCAGTCCGGACTTGCGGCCATGGCGGTCGGCATAAAGACCCATGATCCATGCGCCGACGGGGCGCATCACGAAGCCGACGGCGAAGACGGCTGCGGAATTCAGAAGTTGTGCGGTCTGATCGCCTGCAGGAAAGAAGTGCGGCGCGAAGTAGAGCGCAAACGCGGCATAGACGTACCAGTCGAACCATTCGACGAGATTGCCCGTCGAACCGCCGATAATCGATTTCAGGCGCTGCTTGCGGTCTGGCGACTGCGCGGCAGCCTGATTTGCTGCTCCGTGGGTGACAGTATTTCCAGTTTCGATCAACACACTCAGACCCTCCCTTGGTCAAGTTCTACAAAGAAGCCCGGTGCCTTCTTCCAGGCAGGGCCAAGATCATGACGCGCGGCTCGAGGCTGGGATATTCCCTCCGAGTGACCAGCGAGCGTCCCGCAGAAAGCGTCCTTGCTGATCAGCACATGGCCGTTGATTTTAAAGCTGTTCGGCCATCCTCCCGACGGCGCGTCCTCTTCATGCAATCTGCGGCAGGGTGGGACGTCATGTGAAGGATTGATTGATGGTCAATTAAGTAACTGAATCTAAATAATTTAATTGATATATCCGAAAGGTCTGAGGCAAAATCTGTGCTGATTTTTGCATGGCGTTTCGATTGATTGTGCAATATCCTGCACAGATGTCTCTGAAATCTCGCCTACAAATCCTAGTGCTGGTGCTGCTCGTCCTCGTCGTTATTGCTCTCGTCTGGAGTGGAGCGTCCCTTTGGTCGCGTCGGCAGGCGTCGGAGCAGCTGGCGGAGGAGGCTGAGCTGCTGGTGCGCCAGCACAGCCTGTTGATCGACAGCGAGCTTGCCCGTTTTCGGCTGATGCCGATCGTTCTCGGTGAATATGGCGATCTCGTCGATGTTCTATCGACCAAGAATCCGCAGACGGCAGCGCGGCTCAGCGAGAAATTCGGTTCTCTCGTGCGAGAGACCGGAGCCTCCTATATCTATCTGATCAATCGCGATGGCGTTGCCGTGGCCGCTTCCAATGCCCGCGACGACAGGAGCTTCGTCGGGCAGAATTTCGGCTTCCGTCCCTATTTCACCGGCGCAATGCGGGAGGGGAAGGCGGAGTATTATGGCGCGGGCCTGCTCACCCGCCAGGCAGGCTTGTTTCTGGCGCGGCGCGTCGGCCAAAGCGATGCCGCGTCCGGCGTCGTCGTCGTCAAATATGAGTTCGGCGCGCTTTCTGCCATCTGGGCCGGTGATCCGGGGCGCACGCTGATCGTCGATGCCAACGGCATCATTCTGGCGGCACCCGACAAGGACCAGATTCTGACAACACTTGCTCCTTTGCCCACCGCCGTTCGTCAGCGGATCGATGCGATCGGCCAGTATGGCGATGCAAAGCTCGAGCCCGGCCACTATCGCTTTGCGGGACCGGATCGGATCGAGACGGCGCAGGGCGCGGAGATGATTTATGCCGCACTTCCCATCGTCGGAACGGATCTTCGCATCCTGCATCTTCTCGACACGCGACCGGCGCGTATCGCTGCCGACCGGCGGGCCACGCTTGCCGCGCTTGCCATCCTCCCGCTTCTGCTTCTCGCCGGTTCAGGCGTCTGGTGGCAGGCCAATCGCACGGCACGGCGCGCTGCAGAGCGGCGCAGCCTCGAGGCGGCGGTTGCTCAACGAACGGCGCAGTTGCGTGAAGAAATGGGATATCGGGCGATTGCCGATCAGCGTTACCGAGAAGCGCGAGAGGAGTTGGCACAGGCCAATCGGCTCGCCTCTGTCGGCTCTATTACTGCTGGCCTCATGCATGAGATCAATCAGCCGGTTGCGACCATCCGCACCCTTTCGGAAAATGCGCTTCACCATCTTGCGGCCAGTCGCAGCGAGCGGGTTCGCGACAGTCTCAGCACGATGATTGCGATGACGGAGCGGATAGGCACGCTGACGCAGGAAATGCGCGGTTTCTCCCGCAAGGGAGAGGGGCAAATCGGCGAAGAACCCCTGGATGGTATTATCGCGGGCGCGATGCTGTTGATGGAAGACCGGATCCGGAAGGCAGGCATTCGCTTGACGCTGCCGCCAAGTGGTCAACCAGGTGTACTTGGCAAGCGAGTGCCGCTCGAACAGGTTCTGGTCAATCTGTTGCAGAACGCCATGGACGCGCTGGAGGGATACGCCGATCCGGAGATTGCGATAACAGTGGAGGATCACGAGGACATGATTTGCCTGACGGTTGCCGATAACGGCCCGGGCATCGATCCGCAGCTCGGCAAGCAAGTCTTTCAGCCCTTTGTGACCGGCAAGCCAAATGGCCTCGGGCTTGGTCTTGGCATTGCCCAGGATATCATGAGCGATCTTGGCGGCGCTCTCACCATCACGGCGTCGGCGTTTGGGGGCGCGGCCTTTACCGTTACCATGAGGGCGGCATGACGCAGAATGCACCAGAGAAGATCCTGCTCGTTGAAGACAATATCGCCTTTCGTGCAGCATTGGCGGACAGCTTCGCCATCGCCGGCTTGGAGGTGGAGGTGCATGACGATGGCAAATCGGCGCTTGCCAGCCTCTCCACCACGCTGCCCGGTGTCGTCGTCACCGATCTTCGCATGCCGCGCCTCGATGGCAACGACCTGTTCGATGCAATCCTTGCTCGCGATCGCGAATTGCCGGTCATCCTCATGACAGGGCATGGCGATATCGCCATGGCAGTCGCCGCCTTGAAGCGGGGCGCCTTCGATTTCGTGGCAAAGCCGTTCATGACGGACCATCTGATCGCCTCCGTCCGACGCGCGCTGGAAACCCGCCGTCTGGTCGTCGACAATCGGCGGCTGCGTCAGGCGGCTCTCGAGGCGGAACTGACATCGCCGCTGCTCGGCCAGACGCCCGCTATGGTCCAGTTGCGGGACTTGATTGAACGGGTCGCTCCGACGGACGTCAATGTCCTTGTCGAAGGCGAGACCGGGACGGGCAAGGAGCTGATTGCCAGGCTATTGCACCAGGGAAGCCCGCGCCGCGCGCGCCCATTCATCCGCGTCGATTGCGCGTCAATTTCGGATGCGATGGTTGACGAGACACTGTTCGGCACGCGCCTTCGTCGTGGGCTGATTGCCGAGGCCCAGCGTGGAACGCTGTTTCTGGATGGGGCGGAAACCATGTCTTCCCTGATGCAGGGGCGGATGCTAGGCGTGGTGGAAAGCCGGGAAATGCCCAATCCAAGCGGCGGGACGACGCCCGTCGATGTCAGGATCATTACCACCTTGACGAGGACACACCTTGCCGGTGACGATGAAAGGGCAGGCTTCCGCAAGGATCTGCTTTATCACCTCGAGACCGTGCGCCTCGGTGTGCCGCCACTGCGTCAAAGGCAGGGGGACATTGCCATCCTGTTCCATGTGTTTTTAGAGGATGCAGCGCGCCGCCATGGGCTCCCCAGTCCGCAGATCGATGCGGAGATCGAAGCGTTTCTCCTGAGCAATGAATGGCCGGGCAATATCCGCGAATTGCGCAACTATGCAACGCAGGTCGCGCTTGGGCTTGCCTCACCGCACCGCCAAGCGTCGACGAGGTTGGGTCTGGTCGAACAGATGGATGCTTTCGAGACAAGCCTTCTGACCCAGGCACTCCAAAGCCATGGCGGTGACGCAACGGCCGTCGCTGAGGCGCTGAATCTTCCCCGGCGAAGCCTTTACGCGCGGTTGCAGCGCTTGGGGATTCATCCCGCCTTCTTCAGAAAGCCGCGTTGAGGCGTCAACTCGTGGTCGCGCCTGAGCACTTGTGCTGACTTCACCCTCAGTGGTCACTGGGCTTTGATTTTATGTTCCTGGTTCGATCAAAGTGGAACGGCCAGCAGACCGGTCGACTTCGGTCTGACGCTGGAAGATTTTTCATCCTGACCTGAGGCCCGACCCGAATTCGTTCTCGAGTTATGATGAATGCTCAAAAAGTACATCTGATGATTGGCGTGGTTCGTGTGACGCTGTTCAAGACATATGGGTCTGATCGGCGCCAACAAGTGTCGTCGGAGCGCCGCTCGGATCTGCAGCGGTGCGCCTTTAGGTTCGGTTTGCAATGGCATGTCATGGCGCGCGGTCCGCTAGTTTAGTCGTTGACTGGTCCTGGCATCGAACAGGTGGATCGATGCCAGATCCGGCTGAATCTGGATGGTCGCCCCCGGCTGCGCCTGTACACGCTCGCGAAAAACACCGATGACCTGATGATTGCCGAGCATCATCGTAACCTGCGTTTCTGACCCCATTGGTTCCACCAGCAAAACCGTTGCGGTGAGGCCTTGATTGACCAGTTCGAAATGTTCCGGGCGGATGCCGTATATCGCTTCGCCTGTGGCGGAACTTGGCGGGAGGGGCAAAATGACGCCGTCAGCCTCGAAGCCATTGGCCGTAAGTCGTCCCTCGATGAAATTCATCGCCGGCGAACCGATGAAGCCGGCGACGAAGGGATTGGCGGGCCGATCATAAAGCTCGAGCGGCGCCCCGCATTGCTCCACCCGTCCGGCATTCATCACCACGATCTTGTCGGCCATGGTCATCGCTTCCACCTGGTCATGCGTGACATAAACGGTTGTGACCCCCAGACGCTGGTGCAATCCCTTGATTTCACCGCGCATCACCACGCGCAGTTTGGCATCGAGATTGCTGAGCGGTTCGTCGAACAGAAAAACCTGAGGATTGCGGACGATTGCGCGGCCCATGGCGACACGCTGCCGTTGGCCGCCGGAAAGCTGGCGGGGGAACCGTTCGAGCAATGGCGTCAGCCCCAATATGTCAGCTGCCCAGCTCACCCGCTCGGCAATCTCGGTCTTGCTGCCGCCGCGATGCTCGAGCGAGAAGGCCATGTTCCTGGCGACGCTCATGTGCGGATAAAGCGCGTAGTTCTGAAAGACCATGGCGATGTCGCGGTCTTTCGGTTCGATCTCGTTGACGACACGGCTGCTGATCGAGATATCGCCGCTGGTCACGGTTTCAAGGCCTGCGATCATCCGCAGCAAAGTGGATTTGCCGCAGCCCGAAGGGCCGACGAGGACAACGAATTCGCCATCGGCAATATCGATATCGACACCATGGATGGTGGCGAATGCGCCATAGCTTTTCTTGACGGATCTAAGGGTAACGGGTGCCATGGGTCAGCCTTTCGATTAGCCTTTGAGCCCGGTATGGGCGAGGCCTTCAACGAATTGTTTCTGCGCAACGATGAAGACGATGAGTACGGGGATGGCGGTCATCGTTGCGGCGGCAAGCTGGATGTTCCACATCGGTCCGCCATAGGCGTCGGTAAATTGTGTCAGTGCCTGCGGCAGGGTGAACTTATCGGGGCTGGAGAGAAAGACGATGGGTTCGAGATAGAGGTTCCAGCTGCCGAGAAATGTGAAGATCGCAACGGCGGCCAGCGCCGGACGGGCAAGCGGCAGGGCAATGGTCCAGAATATCTTGAACCGGCCGAGGCCATCGACCCGGGCGGCTTCCTCCAGTTCCACGGGTAAGGAGATAAAGAACTGGCGCATGATGAAGGTGGCGAAGACCGCCGGTGCACCGAAGATCGGCACCAGGATCAGCGGCCAGTGTGTGTTGATCATGCCCCATTTGAGAAACATCCGGAACAGCGGAACCAGCGTCACTTCTGACGGGATGAGCAACCCCACCAGCACCACCATGAAGATGGCGTTGGCGAAGGGGAACCTGATGCGTGCAAAGGCATATCCGGCCATCGAAGCCACTGCCATGGTGCCGATGGTGACGATTGCGGCGATATAGGCGGAGTTCCAGTATTGCAGCGCGAAGGGCTGTATTCTGAAAACGTCGGAATAGGACGAAAAATCGAAGGCGCGCGGCCAGATATCAGGCGGAAAGGCAAATATCTGGCTGACGGGTTTGACCGACGACGTGACCATCCACCAGGTCGGAAAAACGAAGGGGACAAGCAGCACACAGAGTGTGAAATAGATCAGCGTCTGCGCGCGTGGGCTGAGTTCAGTTTTCATAGAATACGAACTTTCTGCGCAGGTGCCATTGGATGAAGGTGAGCGCGCCGACAATGACCAGCAGGATGATGGAGAGTGTCGAGCCATAACCGAAGAGGTAGAACTGGAAGGCCTGCTGATAGAGGTAATAAACGAGAACCGTCGTGGAAAAGCCCGGCCCGCCCTGTGTGAGGATCATGATCTGCGCAAAGACCTGCAACGCGCCGACGATGGTGACGATGGAGGCGAGCAGGATCGTCGGGCTGATCATCGGCAGGGTGATGCGATAAAATTGCTTGAAGCGCGGCACACCGTCGACGCGCGCGGCTTCGAACAGTTCCCGCGGCACGCCCTGCAGTGCGGCAAGAAACAGGATCATGTTGAGACCGAGGTTCTTGAGCGCCTGCACGACGATGACCGAGATCATCGCGGTCGTTGGGTGGCGCAGCCAGTTGGGCCCCTCGACGCCGATCATTTGCAGGAGGCCGTTGATGCCGCCATTGTTCTGCAGCAGGAAACTCCACACGATTGTCCAGGCGACCAGCGACACCACGACAGGCGAAAAGAACAGTGTGCGGAACACGGTCATGAAGGCCAGCTTCTGGTTCAGGAGCAACGCAAGCCCCAGCGCCAGGCTCATATTGAGCAGGGCAAGCCCCGCCGAGAACACGGCGGTCACCGCCAGCACTTCGCCTATGGCCGGGTCGCTGAGCAGCTTCTGGTAGTTGGCGACGCCGGTGAACCGGAACGATCCCGCCAGCACGTTCCACTCATGCAGCGAATACCAGAAGACCAGCACCAGCGGCACGAGCACGAAGACAACGATACCGATGAGTTGCGGCGCTATGAACAGATAACCGGTGGCGGCGTCACGGCGCGCCATGGTCCAGAAAACGCGCCGGGCCTGTGTCTGCGCTGTCTGGAGGGCAAGCGTCATGGCTTTTCTTCCTTCTGCCTTTCGCATCCACGGAAAATCGGATGACTACCAAGCCTCAATTGGCCGCCAGCAACGGATCGAGACGGACGCAAAGCGCTTGCAGGACAGCCGCGACATCGGCATCGGGACGCCAGAGACCGTCGAGGCCAGCGCGAACGGTCTGTTGCAGCCGGGCAAAATTGCGGACCTGCTGCGTTGATTGACCGGTGGCGACGCCACGAATGACCACGGCCTCTATCTGTTTACGCGACAGCAATGGGTTGGCGGCTGCGAGGACATCGGCGGTGAGCAGACTCTGCCGTGCTGGCGGGAAAAACCGCGCGAGCTTGGCCACATTAGGCTTGGAGGAGAAAAACGCCAGGAATTCCGCCGCAAGCTTCGGGTTTTTGCCGCTGGCCATGACGCCAATGCCGGCCCGGCCTGTTACGGCATAGTCACCTGCAGGTCCTGTAGGCAACGGCACGAGATCCCAGTCGAACGCCTTGTCGCCTTTCGGCAGCAGCGCTGCGCGGCTGATCTGGGTGGTCGTCATCGCCGCATCCCCGGCAAAAAAGTCGGCAGAAACACCGGGGCCGGGCATGGCTTTTTTCACGAAGATCGCATCGTGGATGAAGCGCATCGCATCAACCATCTCCGGGCTGGCAAAAGCGCAGGACTTGGTATCCTTCGACCAGGGATAGGCATTCCAGCCGGTATAGATTTCGGCAAGGTTTTCCCAGGCCTTGTATTCGAAATCACGAATGATCAATCCCTGTTTGCCGGTGGCCGCGACTTTCGCGGCCGTCGCAATGGCATTGTCCCAGTTCCATTCGCCGGCAGCGATCATCTCGGCGGGCGTCTTTGCGCCTGCCGCCCGGATTATGTCGTTGTTGACGAAAACGCCGAAGGGCGATGTCGAGAAGGGATAGAGATATTGTACACCTTCGTAAGACCAGGCGGTGAGTGTTGCCGGGGGGAAGTCGCCCATGTCGTAACCTTCGGTATTGGCAAAGGTTTCGGTAAGGGGATAAAGCGCCCCGGCCGCCATGAAGTCAGGTGCGGTCGTGTCGAACAGCCAGGCCAGATCGGGAGGGTTGCCGCCGGCGATCTGGGTGGTCAGGGTGGTGGCATAACCTTCGTAGGCGAGCGAATCGTAGCTGATCTTGACGCCGGGATGGCTGGCCTCGAACTCATCGGCGATATCGTTGAACAGGGCGAGATGGGCTTCGTTAGCGCTCCAGATGGCCATCCGCAGCTCCTGCGACAAAGCCGGCGAAACCAGCCCGGATGTGACCAGAAAACCGGTCAATGCAACTTTGACTATACTCCTGCGCATGAATAATCCTCCCAGATTATACGTTTTGGCTAGTAGCCGCGAATATCAGGCCAATGGCGCTCCACCCCTTGGCGTTCGATGTGGGTGTGAAACTGCGCCAGCCGCTTTTCATCGGCATGCACGCCATGCGGGGTCTCGCCCCTGTCAAGGCAATAGGCGGCCAGCATGCCGGCCACTTCGCCGATGTTCCATTCGACGGGATGCAGCCTGTAACAACCATTGGTGATATGCGTCGTGCCGATATTCTTGGATGCCGCCAGCAGGTTCGTTTTGTGGCGGGGAATAAGAGCACCGAGTGGGATTTCGAAAGGGCAGGCGCCGACATCGATATAGTTATCGCCGCCCGTCGAGGGGTGCAGGTCGATGCGGTACATACCGATACCGATACTGTCGGGGTAATGCACCGCGCCGCGATCGCCGCGCACGGCAAGCGACAGATCCTGTTCGACCACCGTGGTCAGAGCACGAATGCGACGGCTTTCACGGATATAGGGCGCCATGGCCAGGCCATGCTCCGTGCCGGTAATGTCGCCGCGCAGGCGCAGGCCCGGAAAACCCTGACCACCATCCGGGCGGGGCGCTTCGGTCTGCATCCAGTAGAACATGGAATAGGACAGGCTTGCAGCATCGGCCAGCCGCTCGGCATATTGTTCGGGGGTAACGTCGATGATCGGCGCCTCGAAATAATCGATCATTGGCCAGTTCACGAGGCAGATATCGCTGGCATAGGCGCCGGGTCGAAATGTATGGCGGGCTGCAATGCGGCGGAATATCCACAGGCTCATATCGCCGGCGCTGTGGCGCTGGTCGGCAACGTCGCGTGTTGCGTTGTCGACCGGGTTGGGATCGAAGAACCGGCGGCTGCGCTCCAGTGTCCGCGGATTGGGCGAGTCCCAGCTCAATAGCGGGCCGCCCCAGAATTCGGGGGCAACCTGACGCCAGTGGTCATACCGGGCGGGTTTGTCGATGACATGATTGCCGTCAACCTGATCGACGGCGAAACAGATCGAGACGGCCTGCTGATTATGCGGTTGCGCCTCCGCCGGCGCGCTCGGCTCGCCGGTTTCGGATTGGGCTTCGAAACCAGTGACATAGTCGGTTGCGGTCAGCGGCAGCAGATCGCCCAGTTCGGTAGCGTCGATGATATAGCGGGCCGAGCAGGCAACGAGATCACCGGTATTGCAATGGCGCAGCGTCACGGCCTGCACGGTATCACCGTCGACCTCTGCTGATATCGGTTCATAGGGCTTGAGGATGGTCAGCTTGCCGCCCGCTGCGTAAGGCGCCAGCATTGCTTCCATCACCGCCAGCGAAACGCGTGGTTCATGGCACAGGCGAGATACGTTGCCGTCTCCGGGGTTGAGCGTCAGATCGGCGCGGGCTGTGTCGGTGAGCGGATAGTGGTCGCGGTAATATTGCCGCACACCCGTGCGCAGGGCGCGATAGCTGGCGGTGATCCCGAATTGTTCAACCCAGCTGTGCTCGTCGGGCGGTACGGCCTGGCTGGTCAGCTGGCCGCCAATCCATTCGAATGCTTCGGTCAGGATAACGCTGCGGTCGTTGCGCAGGGCCCCGAGCGCCGCCGCCACGCCGCCAAGTCCGCCGCCAACCACAAGAATATCTGCATTGTATTCTCTCACGTCAGGTTCTCTTTCCTTAAGTTGGGCCTTAAGCTGGGGAGGCGAGCGTTTCGCCCGCCACGATGTCGCAGCCCAGCAATATCTGCTTTACGGGGCCGGGGGGGCTGGTGAGGGTCTCGACCAGCATGGAAGTTGCCTGCCTGCCCATTTCTTCGCGGGGGATGGCATAGGAGGTGAAGACGCGTTGCAACCGAAGCGTATGCGTGCGGGTGCCGCTGCCCAGCACCACGATGGAAAGATCGGCGGGGACGCTCACCCCCTGGGCACAGGCATGATTGTCGAAGACCACCGCTTCGGCCACCTCGGCAAAAAAAACGACGCTTGCTCCGCTGGCGCGAACAGCGGCCAGCTGCTCGGCCGGATCGCCATTTTCACTTTCGTGGGAATAGACCAGCTCCGCCGCGCCCTTGATTGCGGCGAGAAAACCATGCCAGCGGTCGCTGATGGATTCCGCCGGGCCCGTCGCGCCGATAAAGGCGAAACGGCGATGGCCGGCGGCAAGTGCTTCTCGGACAAGTGCATGAGTGGCCGTCACATAATCCGCGCCAACATAACGCACGGGCCCGCCGGCATCGTCACGACGACCGACTGCGACGTAAGGATAGTCACCGGCAACCAGCTGGGCCAGCTCATCGCTGTCGAACTGACTGCCCAGAATGAGGCATCCGTCAGCAAGTCGAAGCCGCCCCGTTTCCCCGAAGATACGTTTTCGGCCGTTATCGTCACGCGCCGCAGCCGTCATCAGCAGAAGGTCGTAGCTCAACCTCTCCGCTTCCTCCTCTATTCCCATCAGGAAAGGCGTGTAGAAATCCGCCTGCGCAATCGGGAAAGCCGGCTGATAGGTGAAAACACCCAGGATCCGGTTGGCGCCCTTGACCATGCTGCGCGCGATGGGGTCCGCCACATAACCGGTGTCGCGAATGGCCTTCAGCACACGCTCGCGCGTTTCAGGTGGAATGCGGCCTTCCGCGGATTTCGCTTCGTTCAGCACGAGCGAAACCGTTGCCTGACTGACCCCCGCGAAGATCGCAATATCACGTTGTGTCACCCGCCTAACCATCGGAACCTCATCTTCAGTCGATGTGCTAATGCGTATTAGCTGCTGATACGTATAAACAGGGTTTACGAGAGGATGTCAAGAGTGAGGCGTTCCGTGATGATGTGTCGGAGCGAAGCGTGCCATTTGCGTGGAGCCATCAGACATTTTTCAGCCATAGACCTGGTGCTGCCAGCAGAGGCTGCCGAGAATATCAGCAAAATCCGGCGTATCGATGCGTACGATAAGTCCCGGCTCTGGTGCGCAAGGCTGCGCGTATAATTGTTTCGCCTTCTACGGTAGCCGCTTGCTCCGCTCGGAGGACGGCTCGACCCAATACCAGCCGTAGCTGTAGAGTCGCGTGCGCATCGATTTTGAAATCGGGGGGCCGTTGATCGCTTATATCAGCGGGGTTGAGGAGGCGCTGACCAAACGTCCGCATCCTCGATGAAGGTTCTCTTAGTTCGTCTGTCGTAGAGGCAGAGTTTGGAAGTGTTCGATCCACGCGTTCGATCCGATACGAGCATCGCAACAAAACCGACACGGTCGTCGAACGAAATAATTGTCGAGGGGCGTGAGTTTCGTATACCGCTCGCGTGGACACATTCATTGGTCACGCGCGCGTAAAACTCATCCCAAGCGTCGCCGCTGGACGCGCGGACTTGCGTAGGGAGAATTGTAAGAAGTGCGGCAAGCGACGCATAGCAGTATAGAGTTCGCATTGGTATCTCTTTGAGGGTTCAGGTGGGAAATTGGAGGCCGATGGATGTCCAAGGGCCTTTGTGGGGTGATTCAGACGACAGACTTTGACCAATCAGCAGGCCGACTTCAAATCGCAGGTCGCGATGTGAATGTCCGACGCCAGGATTGTTACGTTGAGGAATGGCGCACTCTGTCGGAAGTCAGAAGGAGGAGTGCTCAATAATTTACCGAGCGATGTATTTGCTTATACGGCCGGAGGACGCGAACGCCTCTTCCATCTGATGTCGAGACCTATCGACTACGTCCGCCTGATCAGCGAGCCCTTCATAGTCGCCTGTTTTTGATGCGTGAGCGATCATAATTGCCAGAGCGCTGGCCTCAGCTTGATATCTACCTGTCAGGCGGGCGGCCGTCCGACCCGCGCGAAGTTTCGCTTCTTCGCGCCAGCGGCGTCGCTTCCTCAGGCTTCGGAGCAGGGCGATGTCGTGTTTTGCCATATGCTTTTCAAGAACCGGGCTCATTGTTCCGCAAAGAACGGCTTTAGCCTGGTAGCGGCGGAGAATAAGCGCCGTGATTGCCAATGCTATGAACGACACATACATGACGGTCGTGTAAATTTCATAATCCAGGATAAAGTGTTCGTCGGCCAAAACATCCCATTCCCAGACCGCGCATGAAGCAATTGCAACGAGAACGGCGGCTGCTTGCCGTAGGCGGCGGCTGCTCGCAGTTGCGACTGCGAGACCCAGTCCGACTAAAGCCCCCAAGAACGGGTGAAGGAAGGGGATCAACATACCTCGCTGAATGAAGCTCATTGAAAGTTGAAAGCCTATGGCGTCAGTGGCATCGTTTGCGACGTACCGGATGGCCATGAGGCCGAAGTACATGACTTGATCAATGAATGCGTATCCTGCACCAGTCAGTCCGCCGTAGATGATCCCGTCAAGAGGTCCGCGAATCTGGGAGCGGTTATACTTTAGCATCCATATTACAAAGAGCCCTTTAGAAAGGGCCGCGATGGGCGTGTTGGCCAGCGAGAAAAACGAGTTCGTAAACTCGGCACTCGCATATCCTTCTAAAATTGCCTGTAGTCCCTCTTGTGACCAAATGGAGCAAAGGGCTGCCAAAGACGCGCCCCAGGCAAACGCCGAGAGCAGCAGCCCTGGCCGGCCCTCAACCCACTGGCCGAGCCAGCAGAAAGTATTTGCCACTAGAAGCGAGACGATAGCGGAAAGCGGCAAGCCCCATGCCACGCCGGCAGTCCCGATGTTCATCCAAACCCGTGCCATAACTGCCAGCCACGCGAGCATTGCAAGGAGCGGCCAGAACAGGGCCACATAATAATTTTTTTTCATTATTTGCACATCCAAGCAGTCTGAAGAGAAATGTTTCAATAGACCATAATGGTCGTTATAGGACTATTATGGTCTATTATATTTGCTTGGGGCCGGTCAACCAAAAATGGGCCTCGCATCGATTGCTAAGTCACCTCGTGTCGTTTCATGCGGAGGTCGTGCATTTTGCAGGTTGTCGAGTCGCTTTTTTCCAAAATCCGGCAATGGTGTTCCTGATGGGCGACGTGGATAAAAGCGCTAATCTGCGATCGAGAATCGAGAAAGTGGAACCGGTTTCCGTTCGGCCTGGAACACCCATACGTTGACGCCATATGACGTCGTTCACAAACGGCAATCGGTTCCGATCACGCTGGGAGGGGCAAGGACCAAAGGCGAATACTGCCGGGTCGTCCGCGATGCAGGCTGTTTGTCACGCAGGGATTTGCACGTGCCTGTATCGAACAGGTAATTCATGCCGTCGTTAATGTGAAACCGAATCGCTGTCTTCCTGCCAATGTTGACCCAGGCTGCAGCCAGCAGGGCGATGTCGTGTTTCGTCATATGTTTTCCATAATGCGGTCTATCGGCCGGTGAGGACAGCTTTTTTCCGGCGGTGGCGAAGGACGAGCGCTGTGATTGCCATCGCGATAAAGAGTGGGCACATGACGGTCGCATATATCTTGAAAATTAGAAAAGGATCGCGTCCAGACAAGGCAGCCCAGTCCCAAACTCCATGCAAAGAGATTGCAAGGAGAAATCCAATGAGAATAGCGGCTGTTTGCCGTGTACGGATGCGACTTCCGGCGGCGACTGCAATACCCAGGCCGATAAAAGCCACCAAGAACGGGTGCATTAAGGGGACCATCACGCCTCGCAGCACGAAACTCATTGCAAGCCTCAAGCCGGGAGCATCAGCCGGGTCGCTCGCCATGTAGCCGATGATCATTTGGCCGAAGTACATGACCTGTTCGCTGAATGCGAACCCTGCACCGATTAGACCGCCATACACGATCCCTTGAAGAAGGTCGGAAATCTGCTGGCGGCGATATCTCAGCATCCAGAATAGAAAGAGCCCTTTAGACAGTTCTTCGGTCAGGGGCGTAATGATCAGGGGCCGGAACCAGTTTGCAAACTCAGCGCTGGCATGTGCATCTAAAACAGCCTGCAAAGCTTCTTGTGACCAAATGGCGCAAAGGCCTGCCACTGAGGCGCCCCAGGCAAATGCTGAAAGTGACAGCGCTGGCCTCCCCTCAACCCATCGGCCGAGCCAGCTGAAGGTCTTTGCCACCAGGAACGAGACGCTAGCGGACAGCGGAAATCCCCATGCCACGCCGACAGTTCCAATTTTGGTCCATACCCAAGCCATAGCTGTAAGCCAAGCAAGCATCGCTAGAAGCGGCCAGCAAAGCGTGACGGGATAGTTTTTTCTCATTGTTGGACTTCCGAAACTCGGGACATTTATTTCGCCCAGTAGACCATAACGATCCACAAAAGACCATTATGGTCTATTGGGCGAAATAAGATCAGTCAACCGGAAATAATCTGCGCTTCGGTTGCGACGCCTTCCCGTACCTATTATTGTTGCCCGTGACGTTTAGCAGCCGGAGTATGAGGATCGTTCCTGAACCTCTCGATAGAGTTCAGTTGGGATGCTGCGCCGAGACCAGCGACCTTTGATTGAAATGGAAAAGACAGATGATACCGGTCTTCGTATAGCTTGTGAAACCCGCAGACGACGAGCCAGGTAGCTTAAATATCAAGGATAATCAGTTCCAATCATGTTGAGACCGACAAAGGCCGATATCGAAGCTTACATAATCGACTGTGCTGCAGGTTTGTTTGCCAGGCATGGGTTTGCACATACCTCGATCCAACAAATTGCAGATGCTGTCAGTTATTCGAAGACCGGATTGCTGCACCATTTTCCAAGCAAACAGCTGATATACGACGCGGTCATTGGAGCGTTGCGCGAGCATGTAAACGAAGTTCGCAACGGTGTGCGGGAATATCCGGTTGGGTTCGAACGCGACAAGGCCGTCGTGGAGGCGTCAGTCGATTTCACTTTCTCCAGACCCGGCATCTCGGCGCTTTCAAACCGAATGGCCCTCGACCCGGACCCGGAGGATCAGGCGATGCGAGAGATAGGTTTTGTAATGTACGAAGCCATTGGGATAGACTTGGCCAATCTGGATATGGACAGACTGGTCCGCGTTACCAGCGCTTTTTCTGGCCTTGGCGTGACCGCAAGCTTGGCAGTTGGCTCCAAGCTTACCAAAGAATGGCGCCCTCTCATTATTGCCGCCGCGATGGATGCGCTCGGTCACGGCAGACGCTAGTCCGACGCGCTATCGCGACTGGCCTGATGTCCTGCGGGAGAATAGAAACCTTATTGGCAACCCGGGTCAGCGCGATCTCTGGCCACAATCGTGCAAGACCCGGGGCTCATTTATTTTTGGCTGAGATCCTCCGTTTGGAGCTCACACATCGAGATTGTCACGACATATTTCACCGAGAGCCTCAATCACCCCGTTTCGAGGTGTCACCTCTTGCCCTCGCGTAACCTCCTCATCATTTCAAGATTGTTCAGGGAAGTTTCAGACGTGGCACGCATGCTTTCAGCAGCTATAAGCTGTTCCTGATCGCGGCGATGCTGTTGCTGCAGCATGCATTGAGTATAAGTCGGGGAACCATATCTCGTACCAAAATCGGCACATGTGTTGCTATCTGCCCGGCGCTGCTCTTCGGGCGACATGCATCCGCTAAGCGAAAGGGTCACGGCGAGCATACTGAAAGATATGGTCGTTCGAGTGATCTTCTTCATTTCCAAAATGTCCATTTCAGTTTCTCATCAGGTGATTGTTGGTCTGAACTGTTTAGGTCGCCTGCCAAGGCGTGACTGCACGCGCGTGTCTTCGAGCGCAGTGGCGCGACAATGGGCACTCGCAGCAACGCCGCTCGAGGTATGTTTTTCGTATTGACGGTGATTGCGGGAGTTTCGTCACGCCAAAGTGGGAGGCGCATATTTGTGCAACTGTAACTTTCCGAGGGACAATTCGCGCTTTCACCTCTAAGGCTAACTATCAAAAAAGCAGACCAAATCGGACTTATGCCGACCAATATGGTCTATTATCTTTTTTTCCTTAGGTCAACCTACGTTGGGGCTGCATATCGGCAGGACGGCATCCCGATTGCATATTGCTCAGTCAGCGGTGTTGACACCCGCTACAGGCTTCGATGCGCCGGCAGTTGGCATTTAAAAGTGGATCAACGACTGCAGCCATGAGGTAATCGCTGACGATATCTCCCAGTCTCCTCGGAAGTGGCAGACTGGTCGGCATCGCCAAGTTGTTTGAGCCGGTCATTTGGATTATCGGTCCGGCATGAAGATGCTTGGCTCATTACTCCGGCTGAAGGGGGGGGCGCTTCCCGCGTGAGATCGTCCCTATGCAGTCTGCGCCTGCCACCGCTTTGCCCCGAGCACTGCCGATATGGAGGATCTGCTTGCCGAGCGCGGGGCATCGTCAGCCGGGAGACTGTCGGCTCTGGATCAACCGCTTTGGGCGTCATTTCACGAACTGCATCCGCAGCGACCGGCCAAAACCGGACGAAAAGCGGCACATGGATGAGGCCGTCATCACGGTTGGCGGCAAGAAGTTCTGGCTGTGGCGCGCCATTGATGCCAATGGCGATGTTCTCGATATCCTGGTTCAGTATCGCTGCAACAGCAGAGCTGCCAGGCGCTTCTTTGGCGCCGATCCAGGTCATCGCTCCAGATGCCGAGCATCGGCCGCACAACGGGCTGAAAACCCAAATTGAAAACTCCCCCGGCAAGCCCGAAAATGCGAGAAGATCATGGGTCTCGCTCAGGGTCTCGAAAACCGTGAGGTTGTAAGGTAACCGACGCCCCGGTTAACGGTCATTCTGGCCAAAGTCGAAATTTGCGACAGAGCCCGCGCTCGTCGATAACTCCTCCGGCAACGGATATGACTTCTATTGAAACTTGGTTCTGAGCCATTGATGCAGGGAAGAGGTTCCAGCCAGCAGTGAGCCGCCATCTGCTGGAATGTCGCCCGTGAGCGAGGTAACGAGAGCTCCGGCTTCCTGAGCGATAAGTTTGCCAGCGGCGTAATCGTAATGGCTGAGACCATCTTCGAAGTAGCCGTCGAGCCTTCCGGCCCCGACATAGGCGAGATCAAGTGCTGCCGAGCCAAGTCTCCGGACGCCTGCTGTCTCGTTAGTGATGGAATCCAGGGCCTGGAAGAAGGTGCCGCGGTCGATTGCCTTCAACTGTCCGTGGATCGGCATGGATAGAGAGATGATAGATTCCTCCGGCCGCTTTTCTTCTAACGGAGCCAGTTTTTCGCCGTTCAGCCGGGCACCCAAGCCGCGAATTGCGGTGAACATCTCGCCACGCAATGGGTCCAGGACGACACCCAGCAACTCGCCTTCGTCGTCGCAGAGAGCGATGCTGACGGCAAAATAGGGGATCCCCCAGATGAAGTTGCTCGTCCCGTCGAGGGGGTCCACCACCCAGCGACGTTGCGCGTCCGCCTTACGTGCACCGGTTTCTTCACCGACGAAGCCATAGCCCTCGCCCACTGTCGCCAGAACGGTGGCAATCGCCTCCTCGGCGCGAAGATCTGCTTGGGATGCATAATCTCCCAATGCCTTTCGCTGAACACTATCGCCCGAGACAGCGCCAAAATGCTTCTTCAATTCGGCACCTCCAACAAGGGCCGCGGACGACGCGATCTGCATCAGTTCGTCAAGCGACTGGTCCGCCATTGTTCATGCTCCCGAAGGTAGAAAGGTAAAGGTCTCGAAATCGACACCGACGCGCGAACCGAGATCGAGCGCTCTGCGTGTTTCCACCGATAAGATTGGCCCGCTGTCAATCCGAAGGCTCTGCGTCCAGGCTTTGCCCATGAAGCGCTTATCTTCCACTCTGGCGTCTACAAGAGCGCTACCGCATTCGCGGATCATCACCTGTTCGGGACGCACCACAAGCGTGCCTTTACCGTGGTGGCTCTTTCCGGTGATGGGGAGCCTTGATCCGTCTGCCATCAGGAAGCCTGTCTCGTTAAAACTGCCCTCCAGAAAGTTCGCGCTGCCGACGAACTCGGCAACGAAACGGTTCGCCGGTCCCGAATAGATGGTTTGAGGGTCTGCAAGCTGCTGCACGACACCATTTTGCATGACGGCAATCCGGTCTGACATTTCCAGGGCTTCTTCCTGATCATGCGTAACGTAGATTGCTGTCAGGCCGAGTGTCTTCTGCAGGCTGCGTAATTCGTGGCGAAGAGCCACGCGAAGGCGCGCATCGAGGTTGGACATCGGCTCATCCATGAGAAGCAGCGGCGGGTTGATGACGAGTGCGCGCGCCAGCGCGATGCGCTGCTGCATGCCGCCGCTCATTTCTGCAGGAAAGCGCTTGTCAACACCATGAAGCTCGACTTGCGCCAATGCGGAGTGAACTCTTTCGGCGATTTCGCCTTTGGGAATTTTTCTTAGCTTCAACCCGTAAGCAACATTGTCGAACACGGTCTGGTTCGGCCAGAGCGCGTAGTTCTGGAACACGAAACCGATATTCCTGTCCCAGGCGGGAAGAGTGGTCACGTTTTGGCCGTTAAACAGGATTTTCCCGCCATCAATCGGGTGAAAGCCTGCAAGCGCGCGCAAAAGCGTGGTCTTGCCGCATCCGGATGGCCCAAGCAGCGTGAAGAATTCGCCAGGCCTGATCGTGAAGCTGATGTCTTTCAAGACTGCGTGATTGCCAAAGGTCTTGGAGACGGCATCAATGACGACCTCGCAGCCTTGGGTGGGAGTTTTGGAAGATGAGGTTTCAACCACCGGATTTTCCTCGAATTTGGCCATAGCGGACAATGAAATAGAGCGGGATATAAATGATCAGCATCAGGAGGATTGTTTGCGCTGCCGAGACACCGAAATCGGCGTCCACAAGCGTGTTTTCGAAGATCACCGCCGTCATAGGCTTCCACGGCGGGCGATAGAGAACGATGGTGGAAGACAGCTCAGTGACGATGTGAAGGAAGGTGAGTGTTGCCCCGGTGACCGCGCCCGCAAGCACCAGAGGTGCAGTGATCGTGAGGAACACCCTGAGTGGCCGCGCTCCAAGACTGATCGCCGCCTCTTCCAGTGCAGGGTGAACCCGACGTAGGGCAGCCTCTGATGCTTTTACCGTGAACGGCAGGTTGCGGATGAGATAGGCAAGGACGAGGATAAACCAGGTGCCGGTCAGTTGCAGCGGCGCCTTGTTGAACATCATGATCAGGCCGATACCGAGCACCGTGCCAGGAATGACGTAAGGCATCATGACGGTAAGGCTGAGAACGGGTGCCAAGACTCGATAGCGCTTACGGATAATGACATAGGCGATCCCCAGGCCGATTGCGCTTGCAGCCAGCGTCCCGGCAATGCCGAGCGACAAGGTCACCCATGCCGGCCCCATGCCGGTGCGCAGCATGGTCGTGTAGTTTGCGAGCGTAAAGTTTGCTCTGGGCAAGCCTACACGCCATTCCATGAAGCTGGAGATCAGTACCGTTAAATGAGGGGTAAATGCCATTAGGAGTGCAAGGATGACTGATCCAAGCACCAATGCCTGGCCAAGAGGCGAGAGTGGTTTGCGCTCCAATGCGCGCGAAGAGACCACGGCAAAACCGCGCCGCGCCAGATAGATTTGCTGTGCCATGAGAAACAAGCTGGAGATGGTGATGAGCACCATTGATCCCGTGGCCGCAAGCGCCGGATTGCGGCCCGCCTCGCTGAGGAACGACGTGTAGATCAGAACCGGCAGTGCGTTGACATCGAGGCCGATGATGCGTGGCGTTCCGAAATCTGACAGAGCTGCCATCGTTGCGAGATAAAGACCCGTGATGATGCCGGGAAGTGCCAGCGGAATTTCCACCGACATGCGAACGCGTGGGGGCTTGGCGCCAAGGCTTTCTGCCGCCTCGATATGGCCAGCATCGAGACTTTGGAACGAGCTGTGGCTGAGGAGAAAGATGATTGGAAAGACCAGCCAGGTGATGACCCAGATGACGCCATGCAAGCCGACAATGGAGACATCGAGGCCGAAGTAGTTTGTCAGAACGCCGTTGCGCCCGAGAAGCAGCCGCCAGGCATACGCGCCCAGAAATGGCGGCGACACAGAGGCCATGGTGACGAGGAAAACGATAGCCGTGCTCCCCGCGACCCGATAACGCGCAACAAGATAGGCGAGAGACACGCCGATTAAGGCGGCCAATCCGGTAGACGTTAGTGCAATCAGCAGACTGTTTATCGTCGCCGAAAGGGTCTCCGAGCGCGTGAAGAAATCTATGTAATGAACGGGAGAGAGCGACAACGCCTTGTTTTCAAAGGTGATGTAGGCGTTTACCGCATGGGACAGCAAAACGGCGTTGGACGATTGCGCCTTGATATCCAAGGGCGCTGGAGCCGTTGTGGCAAAAAGCCCGCGCGGCGCCTGTTGCGACAGGGTAAACCGAGCGGAGCCAAGATCGAGTTCAAGCAGCCCGCCTTCGTCCTTGCCAACCAAAATCGGCTGTTGCGACGAGAGGCGAAGCGTTCGGTCGTCCTCGACATCGACAGTCAGGCCGTCCGTCGTATTCAACGATATGACGAGGCCGTCAGGGAGTTTCGCCACGTCGTAGCGGCTGGTCATTTCCGGGACAGATTGCAGTCCATCCCTATTGTGCAGCAGGGTGAAACGACCGCCCTCTTCCAGAAGGGAGGCAGCAATGACGCGAATTTGCGGGACGATGATCGTCAGGCCGCAAAGCACGAGCGCGACGATGGAAAAGATAAGCCAGTTGTCGCGCAGCGCCTTCATTTCCCGCGAAGCTCCTGGAACCGGGCAACGACTACGGGCCGCGGATCGACCGCGGAAACGATCGTGAGAGAGGACATGTCGGGCAGAGCGGCCGGCGGCGTTACATCCTTGCGGGCAGAACGGCGAACGGTGGCATCGCGGACGATTTCATGCGCAGCCTTGCTTCCGAGAAAATCGATGAAGCTCTTGGCGTCGTCGATGTGTTCGGCACCTTTGACAATGGCCTGAGCATCGATCTGCCCGGTAACGGCATCCGACGGATAGACGATATCTATCGGCAGGCCCTGGGCCTTCCACTTGGCGCCGAGATCCTCGTTGATCCAGCCAATTGCCGCTTCTCCATCCCGCACTGCGTTGAATGCGTCATCGGATCCCGGGGCGATGCGCGCGCCCTTGGCCATTTGGCCGACGAAATCCCAGCCGAAATTGCCTGCAAGAGCCGACAGGATGACATAACCTGTACCGGATTTCCCAGGGTCTGGAATAATCAGGCCACCGTCCTTCGCGAAGTCATGCGAGACGAGATCCTTCTGCGTCTTGGGTATCGATTTCGCCTCGACGCGCTTGGTGCTGACGATCAACGGCTGCAGCAGCACCGTGAACGGATGCCAGATGTGATTGGGATCGGTCGTCATCATATTGGCGTCCGACTTGCTCTCGTACGCCTGGAAAAGCGTGGCATTTTCTTCGAAAGTCTGGGTCGGTCCGCCCCACATTACGTCCGCCGAGGAGTTGCCACCTTCAGCGCGAAGGCGCTCGATGAGCTCGCCTGTCCCACCGCGCACGACGGTCACCTTGATATCCGGATTTGCCTTGGCGAAAGCATCGAGGATGGGCGCTGATGTTGCCTCCCCATGAGCGGTGTAGACGACCAGCTCTCCGGCATTTGCGACACTGAAGATTGATGCCGACGCGAAAGCGCCAGCCATAATCCGCCGTAAGGTCCATTTCACCATGACTATGTTCCCCTTTTTTTAGTCACTGAGAAGAAGGTAGCCAATTAATTCCATTAACCGGATTAAAAATCAAGCCACCCTTTCGTCGAAAATGCATATTGAGATGTGGAATTTTGATATAAACGTTGTTTTCAGCTGTTTCTGTCTGCTTGACGCGTTTGGCGCACCCTGATAAATTCCATTTAATTGATTAAATAGGAATCGGCATCCATGAGCCTGATGGGAAGCAACCACACATATTCGGGCCGTTATAATCGTCGCCTCGTTTTCGATCTTATCCGGTCCGGCGATGGCATCAGCCGGCGGGACCTTGTTGATGTGACGGGTTTGAAGCCGCAAACTATGTCCAATATCTGCAAGGACCTGATCGATCGCTCGCTGGTGGTGGAAACAATCCAACAGGAGGGTGCGCGCGGTGCGCCGCAAAAAAAGTTACGGATTCGCGCCGAAGCAGGTTGTTGCCTGGGCATTCATGTGGATCGCGATGGACTAGTGGGTATCGTCTGCGATCTGGCGGGGCGGGAGCTGGGACGCGAAACCGCATCGGCATCGCTTGAGGATCCATCTGATACAATCCGCGCCATCGCTGACTTGACGCAGCATCTGCGCTCGGTCTCGGTGGACCGCCCTGCCTGGGGCATCGGCATTGCCATGCCGACACTGCAGGAGGCGGAGTTTGAACATCCTGTCGGTCCGCCAGGTTGGGATGCGTGGAACCGCATACCGGTGGCAGAAGCCATCGAAGATGTATGTGGCCTCCCCACCATCATCGAGAATGACGCGACAGCCGCAGCAGTTGCCGAACTGAGGGCCGGCAGTGCGACAGGATTGACGCATTACGCTCATATTTTCGTCGGTTACGGACTTGGTGCCGGCATCATCAATGACAGCATGCCGCTTCAGGGATTTTGGAACAATGCGGGAGAAATCGGTCTGCTTACATGGCCGGCGGAGCTCGCCAACCCGGATGCGGTCGGGCAGACCCCGTTTTCCATCGACGAGCTCGCAGCGATGCTGTCTTGCGAAAGCAGGGAGATTGCGCGGCCTGGCGTGTTAGAGAAACTTTACGCTCAACGCGACAGTATTCTGATGCGGTGGCTAGATCTCAATTCAAGGCGTTTGCGGTTGCTAGTGTCGCTGCTCGAAAACATGATGGATCCGCAGACCATTGTGGTCGGAGGGCATTTTCCTGCAATCCTCACCAATTCCCTGATTGATCGGGCGTACCCCCTTTTGCCCTCCGTCAGCGCCCGAAGCCACCGGGAAATTCCCCGGCTGTGTGCCGGCGCCCTGGGACCAGAGGCCGCCGCCATCGGCGCGGCCATGCTGCCCGTGATTGCCCATGGCAGCCCGGACTTCAGGCGCCTCTCATCCATGCGCGGACGCAGCCAGGCTATCGATTTCGAAAGACGTTTCGATCGAGTCGCCGGAGCACCAACGGATGATGACACTTCGTCCCGATTTATTTAACTCTCGCAGACAGGACTAAAACATGAAAATCGCAGTTGCCGGGCTTGGGTTTCGGCTTGCCAATGTTATTGCCTCGTTCCGCAAGGCCTGCCCCGAACTGGAAATCGTTGGGCTGATGGATCCCCGGCCTGCGGGACTACCGGAGATTCTATCTTCCGGTCTGCCGGAACCGCGCCGCTTCGAGACGGTGGAGACGATGCTGACGCAGACGCGGCCGGATCTTCTCATGGTCGGCTCGCCCAATTTTCTCCATCTGGATCATATCACTGCCGGATTGCGCGCGGGCGTCCGGGTCTTCACAGAAAAGCCAGTGGTGATCGATGAAGACCAGACGATGAGGATGGCACGGCTGCTCGCTGAATATGGCAGTGATAGCGTTATCGTGGGCCTCGTGCTGCGTTACTCTGATCTCTACCGAGATCTGCATGCAGCACAGGCTGAGGGCCACATCGGCGCGATCACCTCGATCGAGGCGTCCGAGCATATCGCACCCTACCACGGCGCCTTCTTCATGCGCGACTGGCGGCGGCATACGCGCTACGCAGGCCCTTTCATCCTGGAAAAATGCTGTCACGATATCGATCTCTATGGCAGTGTCGTTGGGCAGCGGGCGATGGCCGTCGCTAGCTTCGGAGGCCGAAAGTCGTTTGTTGCGGAAAACAGGCCGGATCGCCTTTCCGAATTTCAGAAGCAGGAATTCTATAAGAAACCGAGCGGTTGGCTGCAGGGCGATACCGTGTTCGAGAGCGACGGTGATATTATCGATTATCAGACCGCGATCATCGAATATCAGGGCGGGGCGACGATGTCGTTTCATACCAACCTCAACGTTCCCGATCAGTTTCGCCGCTTCTGCGTTATCGGCAGCAAGGGAATGGCCGAAGGTGATTTCATCCGCAATCGCTTCGAGGTTCATTCCGCCGCAACGGGTGAAAAGCTTATCGAGCGACGTTACGAAGGGCATGAAAGCGACCACTATGGTGCCGATGACCAAATGGCCTCGGATATCTACCAGCATCTGACAAAGGGCGCACCGCTATCCGTCGGTATCGTCGCGGCTTTGGAGGCTGGGCTCGTGGCAATCAAGATCGATGAGGCACGCCGTGCACGCCGGACCATTGAACTGGTCGAAACCTGGCAGCGCTTCGACGACGCGCTCCTCACCAAGCATACTGCTGCGTTGGGGCAGCGAGGATGACGATGCCAGACCTTTCATCATCCGTCATCATCCGCAACGCCCAACCATCAGATGAGACGGCAATTCTCGATATTTGCCTGCGCACCTCAGATGGCGGGCAAGATGGCTCACATCTCTACACCGATCCAAGGCTTCCTGGTTTGCTCTGGGCGTTGCCTTACGTCCGTTTCTGCGCAGTCCATGCCTTTGTGCTGACGAAAGATGCAGCCGTCTTGGGTTACTGTGTCGCGGCACCCAATACAATCGCTTACGAAGAATGGCTGAAGGCCGAATGGTGGCCGTACCTGAAGAGCGAGCTTCGCGATTTCTGTGCAGAAACAGCAGAAGATGAGGACATTCTGTCCTACATTGAAGGCGCGCCACGAACACCTCCTCAGGTGACAGGCCTCTTTCCCGCTCATCTGCATATCAACCTCCTGCCGGAGATTCAGAATGGTGGACATGGATCGGTGCTGCTGCGCCATCAACTGGACGCTCTGGAGAGAGCAGGAGTGACGGGCATCCATCTGGGTGTGAACCAGAAAAATGAGGAGGTCGTCGCCTTTTACGCTAAATTCGGGTTCGTGGAACTCGACAGGAGACCGTCGATCCTGATGGCAAAACGGATAGCGTGATGAAAAAATAGTCCGCGTAGCGGTCGCAGGCGCGGCGGGCTTTCAGAACAACTAAACTTCTAGCGGAGATCGAAGGCTATTATCGGCGGAGGCTTCCGGCAACCAGTTCGGCAGTTGCCAGTGGAGTTTCACTTCGCGATATGCGATCTCTTCCGAAGAGCGGGGGCGGCTAACCAATTTATCAGCAGCGATTACGGTCCTTCCGCTGCCTGGAAACAACAACTGACCGGTTGCGCTGTTCAAGCGCACGACAAAAGAGGACATGACCATGGCAACACCCCGGCGACCATCCAATCCGAAAGACGCAGCCGAAGCGCTGTTCAAACCGGCAAAAAAGGTCGCAGCGCCGGCCGTTGAACGGCCTGCAATTCCTAACACCAAGGAGCTTGTATCATTGAAGATCGACAGCGATGTCCTCGCACATTTTCAGGCGGACGGTCCGGGCTGGCAAGAGCGCATAAACGATACCTTGCGAGCCGCAATGAATGTGTCCAATTGAGCTCTTGAATGGGTTCGAACCACCGACCCATTTAGCGAAGCCATTGATACGAAATAACTCTACCGATGTTGATGGTGAGCTGAGCCAGCATTGCCAAGTTGTTTGAGCCGGTCATTTGGATTATCGGTCTGGCATGAGGATGCCTGGCGCATTACTCCGGCTGAAGGTTTCGCTTCCCGCGTGAGATCGTCGCCTATGCGGTCTGGGCCACCACCGCTTCAGGCACAGCGCTTCCTGTCGGCCCACGATCAAATCAACACGATCTTCCGCCCCCGTAGCTACACTCCACCCGCCATTTCATACCGTCACGCGCTGGCTGACGCGTTCAGCCTGTGGGATAAGCAAGGCGCTGAAATGATAGTCTGAAACTGGCGACACCGCGTCGCTGGCACCCAACGCCACTCAACGGGCCAATTCCATTTCAGCGCGATCGCCCGGAATGCGAGCTCACTCGTCGATGAATATGGCACGGGCCGGGGTCGCGCCGGTCTCAAGTTGGGGGCGGTTGTGGTCGAACGCCCCCAAAAAGGGTGAAGCGATTTAACCACCGACGACTTATGGAACTCACGGGCAACGTAGCGCTTACCGATCAAAGGTTAGTCTTCCCTTTGTTCAACGCAGCCCAGAGCGGTATAAACTAAGCGAGAATGGCGTTACCTGCGATCTGCTCCGCCGAGCACTTGAGCGCCACGATTTTTTATTTCCGGCTACATCAATCCAAATTTCCGCTGAATCAAATCTTATTTCCATCACCATATGACAGCATCTTTCCGCCCGACGGATATGTATCGTCTATCAGTTAATCAGCATAATCATTATGCTCAAGATGCAGCGATACAGAAGATGTAAATAAAATATCCTCAAAATCGTCTAGAATTACTTTGCACTCGCAGAGCAGCAGGACTGCCATGCCTGGACAGGCTCGCGGCAAATATAGATCCCTGCCAATAATTCCCCAATACAAAAGCCATGAAAGTCGGGCCATGCTTCTTGAATTTAAGAATATTATTCTTGAAATGATCGCCAGAGGCGTGTCGCTTGAAACAACTATTGAGCGCATCTGTTTGGAAATGGAGGCCCGAGTTCCCGGGATATTGTGTGTCATCACCACAGTTAAAGGAGGGGCCCCGTGCGATCTTACATGCCCTTTGTCGGGCATCAACGGTTTGACAGCGATTACTGATCGAGATTTAGAGGATCGTCTCGCTTCGTGCCCACCTTCGGCCCTTGTTCAAGAAGCTTCGACCAAAGCAGAAAACCAAGAGCTTGCATGGGTCGATTTAATGGACTTTGTTCCTCCCGTCGGCTTCAAGTCTTGTTGGCCGGCGCCCGTTCTGTCGGGCAACCGTCTCGTGGCGATGGTCAAATTCTACCATTGGGAAAACCGCGATCCAACCGATCTCGAACAAGAGGCGGCAAATGCAAGTGTCCATCTATGCTTGATCGCAATAGAGCGGCACGAACGAGTTTTGGAACGCCAGAGACTGGCATACACTGATTCCTTGACAGGCCTTCCCAATCGCGCACGGTTCAATGAATTTCTAAAAGAGAAATCCATGCAGGAGAACCGCATTTCCGGTATCCTGCTTGCAGATATCGACAATTTGAAATTGGTCAACGATACGTTCGGTCATGCGGCAGGAGATGCCCTTATCCAGCTTGTTGGAAGTCGCATATCAGCGATCATGACAGCTGAAAATACATTCAGACTGGGCGGAGATGAGTTTGCCATCGTCATCTCCGGTGAAGCCCCTATTGATCTCGCAGCTAAGGCCCACAAAATTCTCGTGGCTATCAAGCCGCCGGCAGAGTGTGGTGGACATGTCATCTTTCCGGCGGTGACGCTCGGGGGCGCCTACAGGGAGCATGAATCAGACCTTTCCCAATTGCGTCAAAATGCGGACATTGCGCTTTACCACGCAAAGGAGCGTAGCCGCGGACAATATGTTGAATTTCATCCCGATCTCGGGACTGCGCTCACTCGTCGTACCAGAGACATACGAGATGTTTCTGTTGCTCTTGTCGAAGATCGAATTGACGTCCACTACCAGCCGATCATTCGTCTCGATACACGTGAGATCGTCGGATTCGAAGCGCTTTGCCGTATGACCACGGCTTCCGGTCAAATCACAGCCGCAGCCAATTTTCACGAAGCAACCAAGGATGCGCACGTGGCTGCTGAACTAACCGAAAGGATGCTCCTACGCGTTGCACAAGATGTCCGCAATTGGCTCGACAGAGGCCTGCCTTTTCAACACGTGGGGATTAATCTGTCAGCTGCCGATTTTCAGAACGGCAATTTGGAGCAAAGATTATGTACAGTGTTCGCAAATGCTGGCGTCCCACTAAAACACATTGTTCTGGAAGTCACCGAGTCCGTTTATCTTAGCCAACGCGACTATGCTATCGCGGAAGAAATCAAAGGACTGAGAACGAAAGGCATGCGGGTCGCTCTCGATGATTTCGGTACGGGCTTCGCGTCCTTGACGCATCTCCTGACCGTTCCCGTCGATATTATCAAGATCGACAAGTCATTCGTGCATCGCATGGTGCCTGGGGATTCGGCTACTTTCATTATTGAAGGACTGGTGGCAATTGCCAAGAATCTCGGCATCGGTGTTGTTGCTGAGGGCATCGAAACTTCCTCACAGGCTGAACAGCTAGTTGCAATGGGATGTGAACTTGGCCAAGGATTTCTTTATTCCAAGGCTGTCAATCGCACAGCCGCGGGTGCACTGATTGAATCGCCCGGTCATAAATAAACGTCTGAGATTTGTTTTCACGCGCACTGAAATCGGCAAGTCTGTCGACCAGACTCACTGAAAATCGTCAGCGCTCTTTCCGCGATCAGCCGGTTTTTTCAACAGGACCGATGAACGGCCCTGCTTCGAATCGCAATCAAATGGTCTCCGTAACACAGGGTTTTCGCTACATACCTCAGATATTCAGTCGAGGTGCCCAGCGTCTCGGTCGCGCAAGCTCGCAAGTCAGCCGAGAGCCCTTTTTCAAATGCACTTTGCATGTCGAGAAATAGTTCGGCGCGCCGAAAGATAGCAATTATCCGCCAAGTCGGCGAGTGACCGCAGACTTGGATATGCATCCGGAGAGGCGTACCGAACGGCACGGCCCGTAGGCCGTGCGTATCCCTGTGCATGTTGACGAAGTTAGTCCCGCGAGGTCCGGTTCCGTCAGAAAAGCTTATTTTGTAAGGGCTCACCAGCTGGCTTTGAAACCGACCATCCCGGAAAGGGTATAGCTTTCCCCCAACTTCGCTAAACCGGAGTCGAGTGAAGCTTTGCCATAGATCGCATATCGGTCATCATTCCAAGCGTAGGTTGCGCCCAGTTCGATCCCGCCCCAGAGTCGTTCCTGCCGTGCAACGGTATCTGTTCCAGATATGGTGACCCGTGTTCCCTGAAAAAACTCGTTGCGGACGTTCGTAGCGCCGAAAAAATCCAAATGGGAGACCGTTCCGTCCGCCTCTTTCCAGACGCTAGAATACTCAACCGCAGCCCCGAGCCGACCACGAAGACTTTCGCCGTCAGAAAAGACAACGGCGGCTCCGAATGGATCCGCAAACTCATCGACTTTAATACTGGTGTAAACTAGCTGCGCCTGTGGGACCAGCGTCCAGTTGTTGCCAATCTTTATGCGTTGCCCAGCTTCCAGACCTATTGCGGCGCCAAAGCTGTTATTGTCACTTGTGAGCGATTGCCCCAACGTATCGGACGCCAAATCACTTTTAAGCCAAGTTGCCTGCGCCCGTCCATCCAGGTAGAATCCGCCGGATCCATACCATGTCAGTGCTGCGCCTGCACCATAACCTTCGCTCGCGATACTGCCTCTGCTTCCGAACGCACCAATCGTTGCAGAACTTTGATCGCGCCGGAGGTTCGCTCCGCCAACTAGAGTTCCATGTTTTCCCTCAAGCAAGATGCCATCGACACCGACCTGAAATGTGGAAGACTCATACTTATAATCCGCTTCGCTTGCGGAACTAGCCAAAGCATGTCGCCCGCGTCCACCCTCAAGATGGACCCAAAAGCCACTTCTAGCGGTACAGTGGGTCCCATCGGTAGCGTGGAATTCGACATCCTCCGGTGCGTAACATCTGTCAATTCCGGCGAGATTTCCGCCACGCCCAGTTGTTTCATGTTGTTCTAGAGGATTTATCCAAAGACGATTCCGGCCGCTGTTTGACAGATCTGGAAGCTGTGCCATTTCGAGAAGAACCTGCGGGTAGCTTTCGTAAACGGGGACCGTTGGCGCCAGAGATGCCTTTCGGAGGTACCAGTTACCGTCGGCTGCATCACTCCCAACGCCATTGTGATAGAGGCCGTAGGAGTAAGCTCCCAGTACGATCGACTCCGATTCACCGACCCGGGAATCACCAACGAGCGAGAAAACGTTTGCGCCGGAAGCGTCTTTGTTGCGTACTTCGACGAGGAGAATGCCGTTTCCATCTTCTGATGAGCCGTTGCTTTCGCGTCGGGCAATCCTAATCTTGGTCGGACCGCTTGCAACGCGCGTGCTGTCCACGACGAGAACGTCAGCGTATGATTCCGCCGGCTCTCTCGATGCGCCACCGCCATTTGCCACCGCGTTTAGTACGAGGTGACCGCCATCACTGAGGAAAACACCATTGCCCGCGCCTGAATCGGCGGTGGCATTGCCGGTGATGAGGAGCGTATTGCCTGTTGTTGGTCCTGTCAGATCGATCGAGCCCGAATTTTGAAAAGTGCCTAAATTGACGAGCTGACCTTGAACCACGCCAGGTCTATTCAACGAGTAGATATTGGGATCCAATGGGCTCGTGGCTGATTTAGGTTGATAATAGTTGCCTACGTCGACATTTGTTTCCCCCGTTACCGAGCTCAAATGGACGGTCGCACCGACCTGATTGTGGAAGATGCTGGTGTTGGAGCCAAAATCGGACACAGAGACCCGCTTTGTATCACGCAAACCATCGCCATCAGTGTCGGCGAAGTGCCGAATGCTGAAAACACCGTTCTCACCATTGATAAACTGATTGCCGTCGACGCCGGCGTACACAACAAACCCGGTCAGGCTGCCTTGATTGACAACATCCAAATGCCCGTTTGCTGGATGGAATCGCCCCACGTCAACGACGGCACGGTCGGAGCCAGCTTCAATTCGACCGGTGTTAACAAGTTTGCTCAACGTCGCGGAGCCAATTAAAATTCCGGAAGCGGGTCTTTCCGAGGTTGTGCCTATCTCGGTCAAGCCTGGCTGCCATCCGCCGCTCACCGTCGCCTCCCTCCCCACGACAACAGTTGAGGTGGAGGTCGAGGAGTAGGAGGAAATGCCGATACCGAATTGCCCGGAAGAACGAATTTCGCCATCAAAGCGGCCTTCGGACTTGTTTTCCGCCGTTAAATTTACCCCGAAAGACTGATCTCCGGTGACATTGACCGTGGATTTTCCATCCTGGATCGTAACCACGTCACCACCACTTGAGCTTTCTATACCATTGGCCAATGAACCCGCAGTTGTTATGGCTGTCTCTGGGGCGAGACGAACAATTGCCGCGCCTGTCCCTGGCGTTCGAGTTACGATCGCGTGTGATGCATCGCCTTGGGTCGTAATACGTCCACCCTTGTTAATAGTAACAGTGGCGTCCTGGGAATTGGCTGCGTCATCGATTTTGGCAAAGGCACCATAAGCGTAAGCGCCGCTCGTGGCAACGAAAGCGCCCGATTCGATCGTCGCCGATCCGAGAGCTTCGTTACTTGCAAGTAGAGCGTCCGCGGCATAGCCGCTCGTTTGAATAGTCGCACCTTCAGTGGCGATAATGTGAGCCTGTCCAGGATTGGCCGAACCGAGAATGCGAAGAAAAATACCCTGCCCATTTTCTCCCTGAGTTGTAATGGTGCCCTTTGTGATTGCCAGTGCGTCGCCGCTGCCCCAATGCTCACCATAGACCCCGCGCCCCATATGTCCCGTGGCGGTTATGGTGCTGTTTTCCCGCTGAAATATGTCGAGATTGGCATGACCAGCCCCGCTTCTGATCGACCCGGAAAGTCCTGCTGCGGAACCTGTATCTGACGAGGGAATCTGCACGTTAATATCAGCGGCCGAAATTATCGAGATATCGCTGTCACTCTCTACAAAGACCGCGTCAGAGTTTAGGCCGAATGTGCTAATCGACGTCCCGTAGTCCAAGTCAACTGTTGAGGGGGAGTTCAAAAGCCGCAGTGTTATTCCTCTGTTTCCGCCCCCATCAATCCTGTCAACGGTGACGCCCCGTTCTAGCCTTATCCAGTTTGCCGCGTTTAGGACATAAGTGATACCGTTAGGGTAGGGATTTAGCGACGTGTCGTTACAGGTTACGACGCCCCCAACTGCTGGTCCGCATTCGCCATCGGCAAAGCTGACACTTGTCGTGCCTGCAACTGTAAAAATAACCATGGCAGTTAAAGAGCAATTTCGATGGAAGCCAGTATTAGTCATATTCACCTGCAGTATTTATTATTAATCTTCCTTTGCCGGCTGACTCATAACGAAATACAGTTTATGGTTGTGCCTGGTTTGAGCTACAAGAGTTTGCCTTCAGCTGCGGAAGGGTCGTGCATTACAGCTTTACGGCCTGGACAAACTGATATCCCAATCGCCGACATGCACCGCTCATAGCATTTACTGGAGGAAGAATTGGCTGCGTTGCAGGCACATTGTCTACTGCCATATGATGGGGGTACGCCCACCATATTGAATGTTTGGTATGGCCAAGTTGTTTGAGACTGGCGTGTCCGGTATGAAGGCGCCCTGAAATTGCAGAGCGCTTTACCCCGCTTGAGGGGGTTTCGTTTCCACGTGAGATTGTCGCTTATGTGGTTGGAATTGCCACGTGGATTGGCGTTGCGTACCAGCGGCGCGGTGTCGCCAGTTTTAGACTGTCATTTCAGCCACATACTCAGCCCACAGGCTGAACGTATCAGCTCGCGCGTGGCGGTATGAAATGGCGGCTGGAATGTAGCGGCGGGGGCGGAAGATCGTGTTGATTTGATCGTGGGCCGACAAGGAGTACTATGCCTGAAGCGGTGTTTTGAACCGACACATGATCTTCTCGCATTTTCGGGTCTGCTGGTAGGAGTTTTGGCCCAGACTGCATAGGCGAGGATCTCACGCGGGAAGCGAAACTCCATCCAGCCGGAGTAATGAGCCAGGATCTTCATGCCGGACCGATAATCAAAATGACCGGCTCAAACAACTTGGCAACGCCTGCTCCCAGATATTCGCCTCAGAACCGAAATGGAAGCGATAGTAAAGTATGGATAGTTGTAAGATTAACCGCTGGGTTTTATTATAATTAGTCCTATAGCATTCAATATTAAAGATAAAATACACGCGTAATGAGGCCGTTATTTCGTTCGCAACTCACGAGGACGTTACAGGGCCGCATATATCAATCCCTATCATATGGTAGTAGTAGATTTACCCGACTAATCAGAATAATAAATCCACGCACTGTAGAGTATGGAATAAATATTACAATACGACCAACGTGCTTTGCGAGTTATAAATGATTGAACTGGATCGTCGGCGGGGACGTTGGAGTTGGACACTAGTTATTTCTCTGAAAAAATGTACGAGGCTGCTTTCTTTCCGGAGCTGTGGGTGCCGCTGCTTGATGAATTGGCGGCGCAGACTGATTCCGGTTTTGGTGGCATCGGAGTATATTGGCCGACTCCAAGGGGTATTACGACCAGTCGCAGGATCCTCCCGGATTATGAAGATTGGCATCAAACTCCCGAAGCCCAAGAGCGATGGACGAGCTATGTTCGCGCTAAAGGGATAATTAATAAAGGTTTCCTTCAGCTCGATCCGTTTGCTGGCGATTGGTCCGATATTGTCGATTTCCAGGAGAGGGTTAAGCGGCATGCCGAACGTGGCTACGGTGTGCAGGCGGGCATGATTGTTGAGTTATTTAACGGCGAAATTATAACGCTCGAATTTACTCGCCGGCTGGGTGAGCCCGGTTACGGTCCGAAAATCATTGCTCAGCTCAACAAACTAAACCAGCCCTTTTCGCAAGCTGCGTTGTTCGCGTCACGTATGTATTTTGAGCGCGTACGTGGAGGAGTAGAGATGCTTAACAGCGTCGGAGTGGCTGCCGCTTTTATCGCTCGCAATAGAGAAATCGTCCTAACAAACGATCTGTTCCACGATAGCCGTCGATATTTTTCCGCGAATTCGTCAGGTCGCCTCGATCTCAAGGGCAGCGATTCCTTGAGGAAGGCCTTCTCCCAGGCGCTGGATGTTTCCATAAGGAAACCCGTGAGCATTCCCATCCCGGCGGACGAAAGTCGTGACGCTGCGGTTATCCAGATGATTCCATTGTATCGAGAAGCGAGACACATATTCGCCGGGCCGGGGACGATAATGATTGTCACGCCAGTTGCAACGACGAGAGGACTTCCCGGTGCGGAATATGTTTCCCGGCTCTTCGGATTGACGCCCGCGGAGGCTCGATTGGCGCTGGCGTTGACATCCGGCCTCTCCCTACGCGACTCGGCTGCGAACCAACGAATAACTTTCGGAACGGCGCGCACTTATCTGAATGCAATTTTTTCAAAAACAGGAACTAGTCAGCAGAGCTCGTTGGTGAGTCTCTTGAAGAGTGTACCTTCAAATGAGTCACATAACTCGTGCAATGCTTTGCTACCTTGAAGGCGAGTTTTTGATGAGCGCGCTTTGTGGCGCGCAGGAATGGCCAGAGTCTATGCCGATACGCTGAATCGGCTCTTTCTTGTTGGGGCGACGGTGCAATTCTTATCAAGAGCCCAATCAGGTCATCGTGTCTGTCCATGGACCGCATAGCAGC
Source organism: Agrobacterium sp. V1 (assembly GCF_030518355.1). Lineage (NCBI taxonomy): Bacteria > Pseudomonadati > Pseudomonadota > Alphaproteobacteria > Hyphomicrobiales > Rhizobiaceae > Agrobacterium > Agrobacterium sp. V1. The sequence continues at coordinate 2,254,279 of NZ_JAULSF010000001.1, read as the reverse complement.
CGGCAAGCATGGCGGGCACAGTCGAGGGGCAGATCGTGCTGCGAACTCGTAAAAGCGCCTGAAATCGGCCCTCGCAACGATTTTTTTGCCCTCTGTGGGTTGTTGCATAAAACTTGATTGTAGTAATCACGTTAAGCGGATGTTGCGATCCGATCCATCATGTGGGTGGGGCAGATGAATCTCAGGGTTGGTACGGTGTGCAATCCGATCAGGACGACGTGGCGTGCGCGGCCAGGGGAGCGAAAGGCGTGACGGATGTGGTCGGTACCGAGGCGCATGATTTTGCCGGCTCGCTCGAAGATGCTGGCATTCTGGAGGAACGGATGGAGATGCAGGGCGATACACGCCGCTGGCGCGAGGTCAGCCCCGGAATGTTCCTCGGCACCACCGATCTTCGCCTCGACACGCCGCTTGCCTATCAGAGTCACACCTTTCCAGCGATCTGCCTCTCCGTCGTACTGGAGGGCTTTGCCACCAACACGACCGAAGGCATCGAGGGTGGATTCTGCCCGGACGAGGTCTGGATCACTTCCACCGGCGAAAGCCGGCCGACGAGCATGACCATCCATGCCGATCAACCGGTTCGCGTGGTGGAGTTATTGCTGACGCCCGCCTGGAGCGAGCATAACCGTGCCGTCATGGATGGCGATCCCACCTATCAGGCCATGCAACGCGCCATGTGCCAGCCGGTGATGATACGCCGCCATTCGCTCGATGCGCGGCTTCGCCAGATAGCCTGGTCCGTGCTGAACCCGCCGGCGCACGGCGCCTTCACCAATGTGCATCTCGATGCCAGTGCCATGAGCCTGCTGAGCATTCTGGCGGAGGCCTTTCGTCCGGCTGAGGTGGCCGCAGTCGCCAACCTCACCGCGAAATCGCTGGAGCGTATGCTGGAAATCCGCCGGCACATCGATGCGAATGCCGCGGCTATCGATTCGCTCGCCGGCCTTGCTGCCCGCTTCGCCATTGGCCAGAGCAAACTCAAGCAGGACTTCCAGCGCGCCTTCGGCATCAGCGCCCGGGAATATCTTCTGGAGCGGCGGCTGCTGATCGGTCGGAACGCTATCCTGCGCGACGGATTGAGCATTGCGGAGGCGGCCTACAAGGCCGGCTACCAGCATCCCGCAAACTTCACTTCGGCCTTCACCCGGCATTTCGGCTATCCACCTAGCCGATTGAAATCTTGAATGATTTAAAACTGGATAATAATCGTAAGCTTTTTGCCGAAACGCATAAGCCAAGCGCCTCGACCCTTCTTCCATCCACCGCGATAATCCGCGCCGAACTGGGGTCCGGGGATTGATCATGAAAACTGCCATACGGTTTGCCACGCTTCTGGCAAGCACCAGCCTGCCTGTCATTGCTCTTGCGCAGGAGGCGACGGAAACGACTGTGCTGAAACCGATCATCGTCACGGCGCAGAAGCGCACGGCGGAAAGCAAGGACGTGCCTGCAAGCATCGCGGTGGAGAGCGGTGAGACGCTGGCGCTTCAGAAGACAAAGCGTCGCGATGATGCCATCGCTGCCGCGCCCAATGCTCAGACCGGTGCCGTTACGGCGAAACTCTATACATCCTTCACCGCTATCCGCGGCGTCGGCTCTGCGCTTATAGAGAGCGACCCGTCGGTCGGCGTCTATCTCGATGGTGTCGGCATCGGTAGCGCACAGGCCCATAGCGGCACGTTGCTCGACGTCGACCGTATCGAGATTCTGCGCGGACCGCAGGGTACGCTCTATGGCCGCAACAATATTGCCGGTTCGGTCAACATCATCTCCAACCTGCCTGATCCCGACCGGACCGGCGGCGAACTCGGAATTGAATATGGTCGCTTCGGCACGGCGACGGCAACCGGCATTTTCAACACGCCGATTGGTGACAATGGCTGGGCAGCGCGCGGCGCCCTTTCGGTCTCGAAGACCGATGGCTCCCTCTATTCAACCATCAATGACGATGATCTCGGCGGCGGCAAGGATGTGCATGGTCGCGTCAGCATTGCCGGCGACCTCACCGATAACCTCGAATTCCTCGGTATCGTCGATATCGAGCACCAGGTGCTGGACGGCGAGATGCTCGGTATGCCGGAAGCGGATTTCCTCAAGGGCAGGCGGGGAGTTGCTATTGACGATCCGATCCGCATCGAAAGCGATCTCGCGACTGTCTCAGGCCAGTTCACCTACCACCTCGACAATGGCGACAAGATCGTCTCGATCACCGGCTTTCAGAAAAGCGCGGTGGATGTCGGCGGCAACGGCTTTCCGCTCGGATATTTCGCGGCCTATGACGGACTTTTCCAGTCCCTCGGCTTCCCAAATTTCCGCTACCGTGCAGACAATCCGTTCGACGGCAGCTATCGTCAATGGTCGCAGGAAGTGCGTTATGTCTCCGAGGACAACGAGCGCTTTAACTGGGTCGCTGGACTTTATGGCGAGTTCTCGGAGGGTTCGCGCACCTATGGCGCCAACAGCACGTTCACCGGTGGCGCTGCGACGCTTTCGACCCGCGGAGATACCGACACGGTTTCGCTTTCGGGCTTTGCGGACGGAACCTACGCGCTGAACGATCAATGGAAAGTTTTTGGCGGTCTGCGTATCGGCCATGACCGCAAGTCCTTCGACTATGACTTCACCGCCAACAAGACCGCTGAACTGCTTGGCCTGACCGGAACTTTTGCGCGCGGTTACAACGCCCGGCTTTCCGAAACCTACGTCACACCACGCATCGGCCTGCAATTTGCGCCGATGGAGGGGCTGAACCTTTATGGCGGTGTCTCGAGCGGATACAAGTCGGGCGGTTTCAACTCCGGCTTCGTCGGCCTTGGTGATGAAGGGGCCTACGATTCGGAAAGCGTAACCAGCTATGAGGTGGGCCTGAAGTCGGCGACACTGGACGACCGGTTGAGGGTCGAGGCTTCATTGTTCTACATCGACTGGCGAGACCAGCAGGTCCAGGGCTTCAATGGGCTGACCGGCGCCACGCCGATTTCGAACGCGCCACAGAGCCAGTCCTTCGGCGGCGAACTCTCCGCCGCGTTCGACATCGACGATCACTGGTCGCTCACGGCCGGCGCTGGCTACGCGGATGCGACTTACAAGGAATACCGCAATGCGCGTGCGCTGAATGGATCGGGCGCCGTGGATGTCAGTGGCAACCAGCAGCAGTTCGTTTCACGCTTCACCGGGTCGGCCGGTCTCTCCTACCAGTGGGAAACGGGCCTTGACGACCTCGTTGGCAAGGTCGGCGTGAACTACCGTTATCGGTCGAGCTACTATTTCGACGTGCAGAACACGATCCAGCAGAAAGGCTATGGCCTCATAGACGCCTATGTCGGACTGGAGAATGACCGCTATGCCGCCTATGTCTTCGCCAAGAACATCGGCGATACCGACTACCGCACGGTCGCCGCAAATCTCGGTGTCGGCACGCTGGTTTCGCCGGGTGACCCGCTGACCTTCGGCGGCAGCTTCAAGATCAAGTTCTGAGCCCAAGATGGCGAAGAATGCATTAGGTGACATGCCCGAAGAGGCCGGGCAGGGAGACGACGTTGCCGGCGGTGGGGCTGCCGGCCATCTCTGGCGACTGACGGAGGGGTATCGTGGCTGGATGGGTATCGTCATCGCGGCGTCGATCCTCTCCGCGGTGCTCGAAACAGCTGTCGCCGTGCTGGTCGCATTGGCGGTGGCGGCGCTCATCGCGGGAGATCGCGACGGCGCGATCTTTTGGTCGGCCGGGCTTCTGGGATCGGTCGTACTGTCCTGCCTCCTGCAGATGGTATCGAACCTGCTATCGCATCGGGTGGCGATCGACGTGCAGGCGCAGACGCGGCTTGCGATAGGCCGGAAACTCTGGTCCACACCGCTCGGTGCTCTCCAGCGCTTCGAGGCTGCCGAAATCCGCCGCACGCTGATGGAGGATGTCGAGCGCATCGAGGATGGCATCGCGCATCTTATCCCCGACCTCGTTGCCGTGATGATCGCCCCGCTCGCTATCGGCATTGCCATGCTGTTCCTCGACTGGCGACTGGCCATTGCAGCATTCCTGCCGGTTCTGGCCGGCTTTATCGCTTTTTCCATGATCCTGAGGCATGACGGAGGGCTGTCCCGCCGGTTTGTCGCGGCGCAGACGGCGGTCGATGCTGCTTTGCAGGAGGCGATCCGCATGGTGCCCGTCATCAAGGCCTATGGTATCGGCCCGGGCGATCTTCGCCGGGCGGAGGCATCTTTCCAGGAAGTGGACGACGTGGTTGGCCGCTGGCTTTCCTTCTCCGCGTCCAGCAACAACTGGTTTTTCCTTGCCATCACCTCGACGCTTTTGATCGTTGCGCCACTTGGCCTGTGGCTTCATCCGCTGCCAGACGGCTATTCCGTACTCGTCTTCTTCCTGCTTGCGAGCTTCACCCTTTCCTCGCTTGGCGCGCGGCTGTTCGGCGCGATGGGGCGGCTGCGCATCCAGCAGGCCTCGCTGGCACGCGTTGATGCACTGCTCCGGTTGCCAGACCTGCCGGTTATTCAGGATCGACCGCAAAACGGGCAGGATATCCGCTTCGAAAAGCTTGGTTTTGTTTATGAAGATGGTTTCGCGCTGGAGGATATAGACCTGGATATCAAGACCGGTCAAAGCGTGGCGTTTGTTGGTCCGAGCGGTTCCGGAAAGTCGACCCTTGCGCGGCTCCTGCTTCGCTTTTTCGATCCCGATATCGGCCGCATCACGCTCGGCGGCCGTGATATCCGCTCTTTCCCGCAGCATGAACTCGCTCGGCAATTTGCCCCGGTGTTTCAGGAGTCGTTCCTGTTTTCACAAACGATCCGCGCCAATATCGCGCTCGGCCGGCCAGGGGCGACGCAGGACGAGATCGTCGAAGCCGCACGTCTCGCGCAGGCGGATAGTTTCATAATGGCGCTGCCCGAGGGTTACAACACTATCCTCGACCGGGGCGAAGGGCTTTCGGGTGGACAAAAGCAGCGCATCGCGATCGCCCGGGCCATCCTGAAGGACGCGCCGATCCTCGTGCTGGACGAGGCAACGGCCTATCTCGACCCGGATAGCCAGCATGAAATCCAGCAGGCCCTGGATGCGCTGGCAAAAGGCCGGACCGTCATCGCGATCGCCCATCGCCTCTCCTCCGTGTGCGGCTTCGACCATATAGTCTACCTGGAGAACGGCCGCATCATGGAACAGGGCGACCACGACGCGCTGCTTGCCCTCGACGGCGCCTATGCCCGGCAATGGCGTTCGCATACTGCCGCCCGATCCTTCGTCCTTGAGAATGGCACGGTGCATTGATGGCGGACCGCGATCCTCTCTTGTACCTTGGCATTCGGTTGGATGCGGCTTCGCTCGGGCGTATGCTCGATGGCCTGTTGCTCGTCGCTCAACCACTTCTTGCCGCGGCCTTCCTGTGGCAGGGTGCTGGTGGAAATTCAGGACATTACGCTCTCTGGTGCGCCGGCATCCTGCTCCTGATCTTTACTGCCCGGCGCCTGCTGCTTTGGCCAGCTTTACGAAAACTCTATGCCGAAGCCTATGGCGGTGGGCTGCGTTTGCGACGGGCGATCCTTGCACACCTGATCCGCATGCCGCTGGGTGCCTTCCGGGCGATCGAAGGCGGCAAGCTTATCCAGGCCGTGTCAGAAGACGTGCTCTGGCTTGAAAACCATGCATCCTATACCCGGCCGGAGATAGCCGCCAATGCAGCAGCACTCTGCGCCTGCCTGATCGGCGCGCTCTTCTTCTGGCCAATCGCTGGTCTTGCAGTTGTTGCCACCATGATTATCGGCTTCGTCGTCCTCGTTTTTGCGCAACGCCGGCTGGCCACCGGGTTGGAGCGCCGTGGGCGCAGCCTGGCTGCCGTTTCGCTGGCGATGCAGGAACAGGCGGAAGGTGTTTCGGTGTTGCGCGCCTTCTCAGGTGAAGACGACATAGGGGAAGACTTTGCCCGAAACGTCGCCCAGCTTCGCCATGGCGCCTGGCGCGGCATCCGTCAGATGACGCCGATTGCCATCTTGTTTCGCATGGCGATCGAGCTCTCGGCCGCCATTGCCATGCTCATCGCCGTTCTCACCTTGGGCGAGACGTCGGGCGCCGATACCATTCACAAGGTTGTCGCCTTACTATTGATCGTTTCGGCAATTGTCCCGGCGCGGAACTTCGCAAGCCTCACCGCCATGCTGGTGCTCGCCCGCATCGGGCGGCGGAATGTCGATGCCATCTTTGCTGTGCCGGCGCCTATATCGCATGCCGACAGCCGTCCTGATACCTTCGACATACGCTATGAGAATGTCTCTTTCACACATGGCGGACGGAAGGTGCCGACACTCTCCGGCATCTCCTTTTCGGCAAAGCAGGGGGAGATGGTTGCGCTGATCGGTGCCAATGGCAGTGGCAAGACCACCTGCCTGCAACTTCTCATGCGTTTTTTCGAACCGGATGACGGGACGATCTGCATCGGCGGTCGGGATATCCGGCAAATCGATGACCAGGTGCTCGCCTCCATGATCGCTCCGGTCTTCCAGGAAACCCTGCTTTTCAACGAGACTATCGCCGACAATATCCGCGTCGGTCGGCCATCCGCGTCCGACGCCGAGGTCGAAGCAGCGGCAAGGGCGGCTGTCGTGCACGACACGATCATGGAATTCGAGAACGGTTATGACACAATGGTTGGCACGCTCGGCGCCCGGCTTTCAGGCGGCGAGCGCCAGCGCATCTGTATCGCTCGGGCAATCCTCAAGGACGCACCGATCATCCTTCTCGACGAAGCGACCTCGGCCGTCGATCCGGAAAACGAGGAGGCGATCCAGCAAGCAATTTCGGCACTTGCCATCGGCCGTACTCTCTTTGTCATCGCTCACAAACTGCCCTCGATCATCGCTGCCGATCGCATCATCCTTCTGGATGCCGGTGCGATGGTGGCGAGTGACACGCACGAAGTCCTCCTGCAAACCTCACAGGATTACCGCCGGCTTTGGAACCGCTCGACTGTCATGGAGAGCTGGACGATGGCGATACACCAGTAGCTGTTTCAGACGACCGGTGAAGCTTGGCCTGCCAGAGTAGAATATCACCGCCCCTTGGCGGATGAGAACGGATTGGCAGACGCGGGCGTGCAAGCCAATGTCACAAGCAGGAAGATGGCGGACCAGGGGGATTTCACGGCGCAAGCTCCTTTGTGTGCGTGTAGTCATACCCAGGAGAACACCGCAGGACGCTATTTAATCCACATCCGTTCCGGGGGCCATCGGGCCTGTTGAAGCTCCAGCCATGAAGTGGCTCGGGTTGGCTTACATCTGATGTTTCGGGAGGCCGGAAAAGGAGCGGAAAATAACTGAGCTCGGCAGCTTGATGAGCGTTCCGCCATCGTGCCAAGCGACTCGGCTCTGATCCCTTGCTTATGGGCGTGTGCATCGGACATACTGACACTCGAACCACAAGGGCCAAGGGCAAGACGAAGCCGGCATTGGATTGCTGGATCGCGGAGCCATGCGAGAAGATTTTACCTCATGAATACGCGATTTCTCGAAACCTTCCTCTGGGCTGCACGGTTGAACAGCTTTTCGGCAGCGGCGGAACGTTTGCACACCACTCAGGCATCTGTTTCCAACAGGATTGCCGCTCTGGAACGAGAGCTTGGCGTTGTGTTGTTCACCCGCGATGTGCGCTGCGTCAACCTGACGCCGGCCGGTCGTCTGGCGCTGCAGCATGCTGAAAAGATCGTCAACCTGACCGGGGAGTTCCGGCAGATCGTGAGCAGTCGTGAGGCGCTGAGAGGTACCGTGCGTATCGGTGCTGCGGACACCATTGTCTATGCCTGGTTGCCGCTTCTCATTCGTCGAATGAACGAACAATATCCCGGTGTCAGCCTGGATCTGACCATCGATACCAGCCTGAAATTATCCCAGCGCATTCAAAATGGTGAAGTGGATGTCGGTTTCATAATGGGACCGGTCATGGCGGCGAACATCTATAATTCGCCGCTCTGTACGTTCGAGTCCTGCTGGGTTGGCGCGGTTGATCTGCCTTTACCGGAAACAGGTGTCACGCTTGAAGATATCGCGCATTTTCCGCTACTTACCTTCTCGACGGGTTCTCAGCCGCATCAGGCATTGCGTGCGCTGCTCGATGCCCACGGACTGTCTGACAGTCGTATTTATAATTCCAATTCCCTGTCGATCATGACCCGCCTCGTGGCAGCGGCGGTCGGCGTGGGCGCTTTGCCGCGCGTGCTGGTGGACGGCATCATCAAGTCCGGCGAAGCACGCATCCTCGATATCGCGCCGTCTGTACCGCCCCTGACATTCCACACCGTTTATCAGGAACGTGGCGACAACGCGCTCGCCCGGGCCATTGCCGACATGGCGACGGAAATCGTCAGTGAAACCACCACACAATGGATGACTGTCGCCGCCTAAATTTTGCGCTGCAACACGAAATGATTAATCTATAAGCTTATCTTATGGGTTCCGATAGAGTTTTTCCGTTTGTCATGAAAACCGTTCCCGTTCTTAATTCTCCTCGCAACATGAGAGGAGAGCAACGTGAAAGTCTCACTTGTTCAAATGAATACCCAGAACGACAAGGCAAAAAATCTTAAGGTGGCTGCCGATCTTATCGAAAAGGCAGTCAAGGCGGATAATCCTGACCTTGTTGTTCTTCCAGAATACTTTGCATTTCTTGGAGATAATCCTCAGGAGATGCATGAAAGCGGGGAAGAATTTCCCGATGGCGAGATTTATACGCTGCTTTCGGGGCTCGCCAAAAAGCACGCGATCACGCTGCATGCCGGTTCCATCGTCGAGAAGGAAGGCAACCATTTCTACAATTCGACGCTCGTTTTTGGTCCTGAAGGCAAGCAGATCGCCCGTTACCGCAAGATGCACCTGTTTGACGTCGATACGCCGAACGGTATCAGCTATCGTGAGTCCGACTCCGTTGCCCGCGGCGAAGACGTTGTAACCTATAAGGTCGGCGATAAGACGGTTGGTTGCGGCATCTGCTACGATATCCGCTTCCCGGAACTGTTCCGCGCCCTGCGGGACAGGGGGGCAGACGTGATCGTTCTGCCGGCCGCCTTCACCCTGATGACGGGCAAGGACCATTGGGAAGTGCTGGCCCGCGCCCGCGCTGTCGAAACCCAGACCTATTTTCTGGCTGTCGGCCAGATCGGCACCCATGCGGGCGGCAAAAAGGCCTGCTGGGGGCATTCCATGGTCATCGATCCCTGGGGCCACATCATCACCCAGTGCTCCGACACTGTCGGGACCGCCGGCGCTGCCCTCGACTTCGACTATTCGGCCAAGGTGCGCGCCAACGTGCCGGTGGCAAACCACCACGTGCTCTGATCGGAGAAAGACTTATGTTTATCGTCAATCCAATGCCGGACCAGATCGACGCTGATATCGTCGAACTTCTGGAAAAGGTCGAAGTCGCAACGATCGGCCACGTGCTTCATTCCGGTTTCGTCGATCCGGAAATCCGCGCGGTCCTTCCGGGCAAGCGGGTGGCCGGCACCGCCGTCACGCTGCGCATTCCGAACGCCGATTCGACCATGCTTCACTACCTGACGCAGATTGTGCGTCCGGGCGATATCGTGCTCATTGATCGCTGCGGTGATACCCGCCACGCCTGCTGGGGCGGCGTCATCACCAACACGATGAAAATGGCCGGCGTCAAGGCTGGCGTGGTCGATGGACCGGCGACTGACTTTTCGGAGTTCGTCAAGGTCGATATGCCCATGTGGTGCCGTGGCCCTTCGCCGATCACCACCAAGATCCTTGGCCTTGAAGGGGCGATCAATGTTCCGATCAGCGTCGGTGGCCAGATGATCAATCCGGGCGATGCGATCCTGTGCGATGAAAGCGGCGTTGTCGCCCTTCATCCGAGCCAGGCCCGCGCCATGGCCGAGCGCGCCATCGGCATGCAGGAAGCTGAACTCGTGCTTCTGGAGCGTCTGCGCAACGGCGAGAAGTTGCCGGATATTTCCGGCGCCAACAAGCTCGTTCAGGCCAAGCTGAGCGCCTGACACCGCCTTACGGGTGGCGGACCAGTCCGCCACTCCCAATAATAATAGAGGAGAACAGGACAATGAAGAAATCTATACTTCTGAGCGGGATTCTCATGCTTGGCGCGGCCGCTCTGCCGGCGCACGCCCAGCAGACCGTAACGTTCCTTGGCTATAGCGGCCTTTTCCAGGAGCGTTACACCAAGGCCGTCATCGAGCCTTTCATGGCCGCCAATCCGGATATCAAGGTTGAATATTTCCCGCAGCAGGGTTCCGCCGCCATGCTTGGTTCGCTGCGCGCCCAGAAGGCTGCGCCGCAGGCCGATGTCGCGCTGATGGACGTCTCCGTTGCCAAAACCGGTACGGATGAAGGTCTGTTCGACAAGATCGATGAAAGCGTGACCAAGAACGTCGGCGACCTCTATCCCAACGCCCGCTTTGAAGGCGTGGCCGGCGTTGGTGTGACGTTCGACAATCTTGTGCTCATCTATAATACCGATGCGATCAAGACCGCGCCGGACAGCTGGAACGCTCTGAAGGACAGTGCCCTCAAGGGAAAAGTCGCCATGTTGAGCGCGCCCGATATTGTCGGTATCGGCACGACGATCATCATGGACCACATGAATGGCGGCACTGATTTCATCAAGAATATCGACGCCGGCATCAATGCGATGGCTGAAGTTGCGCCAAACATTCAGACCTGGGAGCCGAAGCCGGAAGTCTATCCGAATGTCGTCAACGGCCAGGTTTCACTGGGCGTGGGCTGGAATGCTCGCAGCCAGGTGAATGCCGATGGCTCCAAGGGCAAGATGAAGGTTGCGCTTCCCAAGGAAGGTACGATCCTCCAGATCAATACGCTCAATCTCGTCAAGGGCGGCCCATCATCGGAGGCGGGGCGCAAATTCGTCGATTATGCGCTGAGCCCTGAAGCGCAGGCTGCCTTTACCGCCGCCATGTATTATGCGCCGACCAACACCAAGGCTACCGTTGCCGACGATGTCAGCGAGCGCACGGTCATCAAGGCGATGGACAAGGTTATTCCGGTTGACTGGATCGGTCTTTCAAAGGTCCGCGATCAGATCACACAGGACTGGCGTCGCAAGGTCATTCCGCTCAGCCGCTAGGGCTCTTGTGCAGAAGGGCAGCTCTTCCGCATCACTCATGCGGCTGCGGAAGGACAAAGCAATACATTCCCTCTGTCGACACTGGGGTCGGCGGAGGGAAGGGCAAGACGGACATGCATTCCCTTTGGCCTGGCATGTCCGCGATACGGGAAACGCCGTGAAACAGCGCAGCGAAGTTCTGCTGCGACTGTATAGATCAAGGGACAGGCCATTCCGCGCCTAACCGGCCGGACATGTCCTGAAGAAAGGCAAAAAGCCAGAATGGGAACTTCAGACATCATGCAGCCCGGATTCCTCTCGATTCGTTCACTGACCAAGCGCTACGAGACCATGGTCGCCGTAGATGATCTCAACCTCGAGATTCCCAAGGGCGAACTGGTTGCCTTCCTCGGTCCTTCGGGTTGCGGCAAGTCGACATCGCTGCGCATGATTGCGGGCCTCTCTCCCGTCTCTTCAGGCTCGATCTCGATTGGCGGCAGGGACGTGACGCAGCTTGCGCCTTACAAGCGCGACATCGGCCTCGTTTTCCAGAGCTACGCGCTTTTCCCTCACATGACGGTTCTCAAGAACGTCATGTTCGGTCTTGAAATGCGCAAGGTGCCGGCGGCCGAGGCCGAACGCCGTGCGCGTGAAGCCATTGCCATGGTGCATCTGGAAGGGCGCGAGGACCGACGTCCCGCCCAGCTTTCCGGCGGCCAGCAGCAGCGCGTCGCACTGGCGCGCGCCCTCGTCATCCAGCCCTCCATCCTTTTGTTCGATGAGCCGCTTTCCAATCTCGACGCCAAGCTGCGCGATGAGATGCGCGCCGAAATCCGCCGTATCCAGAAACAGCTCGGCATCACCTCCATCTTCGTCACGCATGATCAGGTCGAGGCGCTCAGCATGTGCGACAAGGTCGCCGTCCTCAACGGCGGGCGCCTGGAACAGCTCGGCACACCGCACGATCTCTATGAGCGCCCGGCGACGGCTTTCGTCGCTTCCTTCGTTGGCCGCACCAACAGGCTGGTGGGCAACGCGGCCGGCGATCGCATCACGGTCGGCGATGCGGTTTTGCGTGCCCCCGGCTCACACGCCGGCAAGATCGACCTGATGGTACGGCCGCATCGCATGGCCATGACGGTTGCTGGCGACGCTTTGCCTGATTTCGATGGAGCGCCGGTCAACCGCATCGCCGGCGAGGTTCGCGATGTCTATTATGCGGGAGATATTCTCCACTACGAGATCGCCGCAGGCGGGCAGATATTGTCCGTGGAACGTGCGACTTCCGGCGGTGAAACACCGGTAGTCGCCGGTAGCGCAGTCAGTCTCGTCTGGCGCGTGGAGGACACGCTGGTTTTCGGAGCAAACCAATGACGGCGTCGGTCATGATCACGGCTCCCGGCAGCCGCACGTCCTCCATGGTGTTTCTCGCCACCCTGCTTCTCGGGCCGATCATCGCGGTCAATGGTCTGGCCTTTGTGATGCCCGTCTTCAATCTGCTTTTACTTTCCTTCCGCGAAAGCCTCGGCGGCGGCGGTCTCGGGGAAGCCCACACGCTTGCAAACTGGTCGTCCACGCTCACCGACGGTTTTTATATCGAACTGATCGGCCAGAGCATCCTGACCAGCCTCATGATTACGGTTCTGACGCTCATCGCTTCCTATCCAATCGCTCTTTATCTTCACCGGGCGCAGGGCCGCTGGAAGACACTGCTGCTTGTGCTCGTCATTTCGCCGCTGCTCACCTCGGCGGTGGTGCGCACCTATGGCTGGATCGCGATCCTTGCGGATGACGGGCTCATCAACAACATCCTCTTCGCCCTGGGTGCTGAAAGCGGCGTGCGTCTGTTGTTCAACAAGGTCGGCGTCGTCATCGGCCTCACCGAAATCCTGATGCCCTATATGATCCTCGCATTGCTCGCCGGTTTTGGCAGGCTTGATCCGCGGGTCGAGGAGGCTGCCGAAACGCTCGGCGCATCGCCCTGGAAAGTCTTTTGGCGGATTATCGTGCCGCTCACCATGCCCGGCGTGGCGCTTGGTTGCCTGCTCTCCTTCGTTCTGGCCGTCAGCTCGTTCATCACCCCCAAGCTGCTTGGCGGCGGCCGTGTCTTCCTTCTGGCGACGGAAATCTATGATCAGGCCATTGTGACGCTCAACTGGCCTCTTGCCGCAACGCTTTCGATGATCATCCTCGTGATTTTCGGGGCTGCCCTGGTGCTCTATTCCCGGCTTCTGCGGGCGGTTCTGTAAAGGAGATCGAAGATGGAAGAACGTCCCGTTCCGCTGGCGCTGAAAATTGTCGCCTTTGTCATGTTCCTCTTTCTGCTTGCGCCCGTGGTGCTCGTCGTGCCGATTTCCTTTTCAGCCGACAGCTACATGACTTTTCCGCCTTCCGGCTGGAGCCTGCGCTGGTATATCGAGCTCATGCACAATTCCAAGATGATTGGCGCACTGGGCACCAGTACGCTTCTCGCCTTCATCGTCACGGTGCTGTCGATGCTGATTGCGCTGCCCGCCTCCTACGCCATCGTCCGCATGCGGGTGATCGGCGCAGATGCATTGCTTGCCTTCTTCACTGCGCCCCTGCTTCTGCCGACCATCGTTCTCGGTCTCGCGATCCTGATCGTTTTTGCCGGTGCCGGTCTGCTCGGCACGTTCACCGGACTGGTGATCGCGCATCTCATCATCGTGCTGCCCTATGCCTTGCGTGTGCTCACCACGTCGCTCGCCGGCCTGCCGCTGATCTTCGAAGAGGCTGCCTCGACGCTCGGGGCATCGCCGTTCACCGTCTTTAGCCGCATCACCATGCCGATGATCGCGCCGGGCGTTGTCGCGACGGCGGCGCTTTCCTTTCTCGTCTCGTTCGATGAGGCCGTGATTTCGCTGTTCCTCACCGGTCCGCGTATCACAACGCTCCCCGTCGCCATGTATCAGCATGTTGAAACCCAGGCTGATCCGCTCGTTGCGGCCATTTCTGTTCTTCTGATCGTGCTGACGCTTGCCGTCGTCCTGATCGTTGACCGAACGGCGGGCCTGACGAAGACTTTTGTCAAATAAGGGCGGCAGGCATATCGAGAAATATTCCTCGTAAGGCTGGTTAAATTCAAAGGGTCGGCGCCAGCTTTGCCGGACTGGAACCAGCACTAATTTCATTCCCGTTGATGAACGCCTGCTGCGTCGGCGCGATCCGTCACGTCTGTTGATTTCGTTTTTGAACCACGAAGGTAAAGGGAAGCCAATGGTCCAGAGCATCTCCACGGAATTCGACGTTGCCGTCATCGGTGCCGGGGTTGTCGGCTGCGCGGTCGCCCGTCGTTTCGCCCTGGCCGGTGCGAAAGTGGTCGTTATCGAGAAAGGCGCTGATATTCTCTCCGGGGCTTCGAAGGCCAACAGCGCCATTCTTCACACCGGCTTCGATGCGCCGGAAGGCAGTCTGGAGCTGGAACTGGTAAAGGCGGGTCGGGCGGAATATCTGTCCATCCACGGGCGGATGGGCCTCAGCCTCGTCGAGACCGGTGCACTTGTCTGTGCCTGGAATCCGGATGAGGCGGAGAGACTTTCGGCGATTGCCGAGCAGGGGCGGCGCAACGGCATTGCCGAACTCGACCTGCTCACGGCGCGGCAGGCCCGCGAAACCATGCCCGGCCTGTCCAGCCATCTTGCCGCCGCGCTCGAAGTTTCGGGTGAACACATCATCGATCCGTGGTCCGCGCCGCTGGGTTATCTCACGCAGGCCGTGGGGTTGGGGGCGCAGCTGGTGCGCAATGCCGAAGTCCTCTCCGGTTCGTTCGATGGCGCGTGGCGGATCGAGACGATGGCAGGTCCGATCCTTGCGGCAAGCGTTGTCAACGCCGCAGGGCTGTTTGGTGATGTGGTCGATACGCGGCTGGGGCTTCTCCCCGAATTCACCATCATGCCGCGCAAGGGACAATTCGTCGTTCTCGATAAGGCCGCCCGCCGGCATGTGCCGCGCATCGTCCTGCCCGTTCCCACCGAAATCACCAAGGGCATCGTGGTCTGTCCCACTGCCTTCGGCAATGTTCTCATCGGCCCGACGGCGGAAGAGCAGGATGATCGCGAGCGTGCGATCGTGGAGACGGCGACGCTGCAAGCGCTGCTGAAGCGTGGCGCGGAGATCGTTCCGGCACTGGCCCCCATTTCCGTGACCGCCGTCTATGCCGGCTTGCGGCCGGCGTCTGACAAGAAACATTACCGGATTTCCGCGCGGCCGAACCGGCGGGCGATCACGCTCGGTGGCGTGCGTTCCACGGGCCTCAGCGCTGCGCTCGGGCTGGCACAGCATGCGTTGACGCTTCACGCGGGTTTCGGCACCCGCTTTGACCTGCCTTCCTCCGTGCCCGAGGTGACGATGCCAAACCTGACCGAAACCTGCGAGCGGGACTGGCAGCGTGCCGATCATGGCGAAATCGTCTGCCATTGCGAACTTGTCACCCGGCGTGAGATCGATGCGACATTTTCCAGTCCGGTGCCGCCGGGCGATTTCGGCGGGCTGCGTCGGCGCACCCGCGCCGGCATGGGGCGCTGTCAGGGGTTTTATTGCAACGCCCGGCTTGCCGCGATGACGGGTGACCGTCTGGCCGTACCGCTTGCGGTCAGTGCCGGAGACGAGCGATGAGCAGCGTGACGCTTGTTCAGCAAGAGCGTGAAGACGCTTCATGTGCCGATATCATCGTGGTTGGCGGCGGCCCGGCGGGCGTGGCGGCGGCTCTGGAGCTGAAAGCCCGTGGTATTGCGCGCGTGATGATCCTCGAGCGCGAGCCGACCCTTGGCGGCGCGCCCCGGCATTGCTCGCACTCGCCTTTCGGCATGCGTGAATTCGGGCGCGTCTATTTCGGCCCGGCCTATGCGAGACGCCTGCAGAGGGAAGCGCAGGATGCCGGTGTCGATATCCGCACCGGTCATTCCGTGGTCGAACTCGGACAGGATGGCGCATTGCTGGTCACATCGGAGCGCGGTATCGAGAGCGTGAAGGCCCGGCGCATCTTGCTGGCCACCGGCACATGGGAAAAACCACGCTCGGCGCTGCTTCTGCCCGGCGACCGGCCGGTGGGCGTGATCACCACCGGCGCGCTACAATCCCATGTTGCCTTTCATGGCATCATGCCCTTTCGTCGGCCGCTTATCATTGGTTCTGAACTGGTTTCATTCTCTGCGCTTCTGACCTGTCTGGCGCATCGCGCGCGGCCGGTGGCGATGATCGAGCCTGAGCCGGAACCGCTGGCACGGTCGCCTTTCCAATGGTTTCCGCGACTGGTCGGGGTGCCGTTTCATTGTGGTGCAGTGCTTATGGACATTCGCGGGCGCGGCCGTGTCGAGGAGGCGGACATCCGGCTGGCGGATGGCCATCTCCTGACCGTCAAGTGCGATGGTATTCTTCTGACCGGGCGGTTCACGCCGGAGGCGGCGCTTTTGAATGCATCCGCGGTCGATGTGGCGGCAGGCAGCGCCGGGCCGATGATCGATCAGGACGGCCGGATGGCTAACCCCATCTTTTTCGCCAGCGGAAACCTCTTGCGGGCCGTGGAAACGGGCGGCTGGTCGTTTCGCGAAGGTAGCCGCGTGGGTGCTGCCGTTGCCGACGATCTCGCCCGCGAACCCTGCAACGACCTGATGGTACCCGTCACTTTCACCGAGCCGGTCAAACTTGTGGTACCCACCATGCTCCGCAGGGGAGGGCTTGACCGACCAGCTTTTCGCGACTTTCAGCTGCGTTTTACCAAACGTGTTCGAGGCCGGCTTTCTCTCCATCTTGATGGAACGGAAGTGTGGAGCAAGAGCGGCCTGTGGTTGCCGGAGCGCCGTGTGCTCGTGCCCATTCCCCGCTCTGCGCTTGAAGCAAGCGAGATCGCCTTTCACGTTCGGGAGACAAACTGATGCGCATTGCGGCGATCGATCAGGGAACGACATCGACGCGATGCCTTGTGGTCGGCGATGGCATGGCGCAGGTCGTCTTGAGCCTGCGTCACGCGCAGTTCTATCCGGCGCCCGGCCATGTGGAGCATGACCCCGAGGAACTGTTGCGCAATATCCGCGCGGTGCTTGCCGCTGCCGGGCCGGTGGATGCGATAGCCATCGCCAATCAGGGCGAGAGTTGCCTGGCGTGGGACGCCGAGAGCGGTGAGGCGCTGTCGCCAATTATCGTCTGGCAGGATGCCCGCACCGCCGATGTTCTTGCCGCTCTGCCGCCATCGGCGTTGGATCGTTCGAAAGAGATTTGCGGCTTGCCGCTCGATCCCTATTTTTCGGCAAGCAAACTGTCGTGGCTGCTCAAGCATAATCCAGCGGTGACGCAGGCAAGGGCGGCGGGGCGGTTGCGGCTGGGCACCACCGATGCGTTTTTTCTGGATCGGCTGGCTGACTGTTTCCGCACCGATCTTGCGACAGCTTCGCGCACCGGGCTGCTTGATCTGGCAACCGGAGACTGGAGCCCGGAACTCTGCATGCTTCACGGTGTGCC
Organism: Agrobacterium sp. V1; assembly: GCF_030518355.1. NCBI lineage: Bacteria > Pseudomonadati > Pseudomonadota > Alphaproteobacteria > Hyphomicrobiales > Rhizobiaceae > Agrobacterium > Agrobacterium sp. V1. The sequence continues at coordinate 2,236,707 of NZ_JAULSF010000001.1, read as the reverse complement.
GCTGGATTGCCTGCCCGCCATCGGCCCCGTCGATGGTGGTTTCGGCGCAATCGAGGCAACGCCTGTCCGCGTTTCCATCGTTGACCAGCAGGCGGCGCTTTACGGGCATGGTTGCCGCAAACCCGGTGATTGCAAGATAACCTTTGGCACGGGCGCTTTCCTGCTGGCTGTTGCTGGCAACGAGCGGCCGCTGACGGGGGAGCTTTTGCCGACTATTGGCTGGCACAGGCAAGGTGCGCCGGCCGTTTTCGCTATCGAGGGAGGGGTCTACGACGCCGGTGCGGCGCTCGAATGGGCGCGAAAGATCGGCCTATATACCGATAATGCCGAACTCGACGGTTTCGAGGGACCATCCGCCATTCGGCGCGGCCTTGTATGCGTGCCCGCATTTTCGGGCCTTGCGGCGCCCTATTGGGACAGACAGGCCGTGCCGCTGTTCATCGGTATGGACCATGCCACCGAGCGGCGTGACATGGTGCGCGCGCTGCTGGAAGGTATTGCCATGCTGACGGTGCGATTGATCGATGCGATGCCGGCTGCAATTCCCATCGGTGACAAAATCTCCATCGACGGTGGCCTGTCGAATAGTCGGTATTTCGCCCGTTTTCTGGCGGCCGCCAGCGGCCGGACCATCTGTGTGCCTGACATGCGGGAGTTGACGGCGCTCGGTCTGGCGGAGCTGTGCGGTATCGATGTCGCCGCCATGCGAAACGATACCGAGATGTTCATGCCCGATGGGTCGGTTGATGCCACGGATCACGATCGTTTCGCACGTGCCGTGGGCAATGCGCGGACTTGGCGAAATGCTTAAAGCTTTCGCGAGGACGATCTTGTCCATCGGTGTGCCCGTCGTGAATTTCCTCTGCCAGACCGAACTGTCGTGTCTTTGAAATGTAAAACGTGCATCATCCCTGCAACCTGGGGAGGATCAGATGCGCCTTGCTGTCTACAACGTTGAAAACCTCTTTGATCGCGCCAAAGCGATGAACCTTGGGAGTTGGGAAGAGGGAAAGCCGGTTCTTGAGCATTTCGCGGCGCTGAACCAATTGCTTGGTCAGGTCGAGTATAGTGACGCAGACAAGGTCGAGATCGCCCGGCTCGTCGTCGAATTGGGTATGGAGCAGTCCGATACGGGGCCTTTCGTTATCCTTCGCCGAAACCGTGGCGGTTTGCTCAAGCGGCCGACTGCGGGCGGTGTCGTGGTCGTTGCCGATGGCCGGGCTGACTGGGTCGGGTCGCTGGAACTGCGTGACGAGCCGGTCAACGAGCACGCCATGCGCAATACCGCGCGGGTGATGGTCGATCTCGAGGCCGACGTGCTCGGCATCGTCGAAGTAGAGAGCCGCCCGGTGCTTTCCGCATTCAATCGCGAGATCCTGCCGGCGATCGGCGGCACACCGTTTCGGCACGTAATGGTAATCGACGGCAATGACGAGCGCGGGATCGATGTCGGCATGATGACCCGCAAGGGTTATCCCATCGGTGCCATGCACAGCCATGTCGATGATTGCACACCGAACGGTGAGGCGATCTTTTCGCGCGATTGCCCGGAATATGAAATCACCACGCCCGCCGGCGCTCAGCTTGTCGTCATGGTCAATCACCTCAAGAGCAAGGGGTATGGCGGAAAGGCCAAGTCGGATGCCAAGCGCAAGGCACAGGCAAAGCGTATTGCCGAAATCTATGAGAAACTGATCGAACGGGGCGTCGAATATGTTGCTGTTATCGGTGACTTCAACGACACTCCCGGCAGTGATCCGCTGGAGCCACTTCTTGGCGGCACCTCGTTAAAAGACATCTTCAAGCATGACGCTTTTGATGATGGTGGTTACCCCGGCACCTATGGCGGGTGCACGGCCTCCAACAAGATCGACTATATCCTGCTGTCTCCCGCCCTTTTTGCAAAGGTCAAGGACGGTGGCGTGTTCCGCAAGGGCATGTGGCCGGGTGTTCGGCCGAAGAAGTGGGAAAGCTATGACGAGGTCAAGCGTCAGGAGGACGCCGCGTCCGACCATGCCGCGCTCTGGGTCGATCTTGATATTTGAATGTTGCCGGTGTGACACCGACTGATCCGGGGCGGTGGGCTGATCTGTCGCGCGCGATCGGCGACAGAGAAAGTGTGAAGGTTGCAAGGGTCATGAAACCCGCGGGCGTATTGCGTCGAATGCGGTCAATTCCTTGAGAAAGGGTGCCACGGCATCGGGCGCGAGACCAAATTTGCTGGCTTCGCCTGATGTGTTGACCAGTACCCCGCCTGGGGCAGGGTGCGAAGTAACGCAGGCCGCTGCGGCATAAGGGCAATCCGGTAGCTTTGCTGCGTTATCGGATTTTCCTGCCGCTACCATGAAACGAGGCGCGATAGTCGCGCGGTGTCATGCCGCGCAGACGCAGGAACTGGCGATTGAAATTGGCCAGCGAGGCATAACCGACATCGGCAGCGATATGCCGGATCGGCTGGGTGGTGCCTGAAAGTCGGGCGCAGGCTTCGCCGACCCTGAGGCCGATCAGATAATCCGACATGCTGACCTGCGTATGTTTCCTGAACATCCGGTGCAGGCCGGATTCGCTGAGAGCGGCTATTGCGGCAATCTGCTCCATGCGGAGCGGCTCATGGTAGTGACGGTGCAGATGGATCAGGACACGGTCAATCCGCGAACGGTCCCCTTCCACCTGTTGCGGCACGACGGTTGACAGGGGCGCGCCGTTATCCTCTGCGGCCAGCCGCGCCAGAATATCCAGAAGTCCGGTCAGCTGCCCGACTGGTGGACGGGAAAATATCGCTTCAAAATCATCCGCCAGAGCCCGACCAAGCGCGGGATCGAACGCCAGTCCGGTTGCGGCGTTCTGGATGAGACGCCTGACGGGCGCCAGTTCCACCGATCCATCGGCCAGTCCTTCGATCCATTCTTTTCTGAACCAGAAGACGAGGGCGACATGGGGTTCAGCCGGATCGAGTTTGTCACGCGACGCCCAGGTGTGCGGCAGGTTCGGGCCGATGAGCACGAGGTCGCCGTGATCGTAATCGGCCACATGATTACCCACGAACCGCTGCCCGCGGGAATTCAGCGTCAATGTCAGCTCGAACTCGGGATGGTGGTGCCATTCGAACGGAATGGCGTCGTCAAGCCGCCGGTTGAGCCTGCTCCAGGATGACTCCGGCGATGTCGGTAGATGTTCGAGATGTGGTCTCATTCCGCGCCTTTTGGGATTTATACGCTGGAATAGTATCAGTATTGTCCATCTGCGGACAACACTTTCACCGGGAAAACCGTAGCTTTCCTTTCATCGCCTGATGGTCAGGGAGATGATGATGGGAGAACGACATGCAATCCACCGCAGCAATCAAACGCGACAGCCATCCGACGACGGCCGCCACGACCCAGCTCAAGGATATCAAAAAGACCTTGCCGCTGCGCGTCCTGTCGGAAGCGGACTGGCAGCACTGGACGACGAGGGGATATATCATTGTCCGTCAGGCGGTGCCTGCGGCGAATGTGGAACGCCTTGTCGATCTGCTCTGGAAATTCGATGAGAAGGATCCGGCCGACGCTTCGACGTGGTATGCGCCGCAAAGGCGCGAACACAAGATGAAGGAATTGAACAATACCGGCATGCTGGAGATCTATAATCACCAGTATCTCTGGGACAATCGCGTGGAGCAGCGGGTCTATGACGTCTTCGTCGACATATGGGACCGGGAGGATCTGTGGGTCACCATCGATCGCGCTAATCTCAATCCGCCGAAAAAGGTGAAGGGCAATCCCAACGGCTTCATCCACTGGGATGTGGATACGTCCATCCGTCCGCTGCCGATCGGCGTACAGGGCGTGCTGAGCCTGCAGAAGCAGGACGGCGATGTCGGCGGTTTTCAGTGCGTGCCCTATCTTTTTGAGCATTTTGACGCATGGGTGAAGACGCAGCCGGAAGATCGTGATCCGATGCATCCGGATATGGCTGGCCTCTCCGTCGTCAATATCGATATGGAACCGGGCGATCTGATGATTTTCAACTCGCTGCTTGCCCACGGCGTGCGTCCCAATCATTCCGATGGCCGCGTGCGCATGGCCCAATACATCTCCATGCACCCGGCGGAATTCGACAATGAGGCAGAACGGCAGGAGCGGATCCGGCTCTGGAAGGAGCTTGATCATCCGCAGCGCGACGCCTTTCCCGGTGATCCGCGTGAATGGGAGAAACGCCATGCCGAAACCGCCAGGCTCAACCCGCTCGGTGAAAAGCTGCTTGGTTTGACCCGCTGATGAACTGCATTGAACACACGGAGGAAATGACCGCTCCAGGGGGCGGTCATTTATCTTGTCGATGATCGGCAGTAACGCCGATCCGGACGAATTGCCGTGCGGATGGTGGCCTTAAGACTGGCTTAAGGTGGGGGCCGGCTATGTGTCGCCGAATAGGAGACACAGCCCAGAATGCACGATATCCCGATTTTCACCACCCGCAGAAACCTTCTTGCCCTTGGGCTTGCGGGCCTGCTGGCGGGTTGCGCCACGTCCGGTCAGCCACCAAAGCCGGCGACGCTGTCGAGGAACGACGACCCCTTGCCCGAGACGCCTGCGCCGGCCACGCCGGCAATGTATGCGGCGCTTCCCGATGAGACATTCCCGATCCCGGCGGTGAACATCAAGCAGGTGGACCCCCGCTACTGGCGGCAGGTCGTCGATTATCCGACCGACGAAAAGCCCGGCACACTGATCGTCGATACGCCGAACAAGTTTCTCTATCACATTCTGCCGGGTGGCAAGGCGACCCGTTACGGCATTGGCGTCGGCCGGGACGGATTCTCCTGGGCCGGCCGGGCGATTGTCGCCTACAAGCGGGCATGGCCGAAATGGACCCCGCCGGACGAGATGGTGGCGCGGCAGCCCAGCCTCCAGCCCTACAGCATCGCCAATGGCGGAATGCCACCCGGCCTCAAGAACCCGCTCGGCGCGCGGGCGCTCTACATTCATCAGGGCGGCCGGGACACGCTTTACCGCCTGCACGGAACACCGGAGGCGTTTTCGATCGGCAAGGCGGTTTCCTCCGGCTGCATCCGTCTGCTGAACCAGGATGTCATCGACCTCTTCAACAATGTGAGGGACGGCAGCACCATCGTGGTTATTCCCGACCCCTCGAAACGCCAGCAACTTGCCGCCTGACGACCGATACGGAAAAGAAAGAAGGCCCATCACCATGGCACATGATGTTCGAAACCGCGCGGATGTTTCAGCCCTTGCCGGGCTCAGACGTCGTGCCTTTCTCCTCGGCTCGATTTCGGTGGTCTCGGCCGTCGCATCGCCGACAGCAGCCTCGCCCAACGGTCTGAAGCTTGAGATGATCCTGCGCGATCCGGCGACACCCGTCTCCGGCAATCCCGCCGGCAAGCTCACCATGGTCGCCTTTCTCGACTATAATTGCCCCTGGTGCAAAAAGACGGCCGTTCCCATGAGCAATGCGGTCTCGGCAGACGGGGATGTCAGGATGGTCTACAAGGACTGGCCGATCATAACGCCCGACTCCGTCGAGGGAGCGCGACTGGCGCTGGCGGCAAAATATCAGGACGGTTATCACATCGTCCATGATGCGCTGATGGCGATCAAGACGCCGAAGGTGAAGGCCGACGAGATGCGTGACACCGTGCGTGCGACAAGCATCGACTTTGCCCGTCTCGAGCGTGACATGAAATCGAAAGCGGCGGAGATCGATGATCTGCTTGCGCGCAATCATGAACAGGCGATGTCGCTGCAATTGACGGGAACGCCTGCTTTCATCATCGGCAAGTTCCTCGTCCCCGGTGCGGTACAGAGTGCGGAAGCCTTTACCGACCTTTTCAAAAGAGCGCGTGAACAGGCGTAGCCTCCGGAGAATGATGGTTTCAGGTCCAGTCGGTCTGAAACCATCGTTTTAACATTCCGGCCGGGCATCGCAGTGCCGATGCCCTTTGCCGTCTCGTCCTATCCCCGTGCCTTGGCGATTGCTTCCTTCAGGCCCTTGCGGTCGAGGACACCGGCAAAGCTCGTCGTTCCCACCACAAAAGATGGCGTGCCGACGAATTTGAAGGCGGCGGCCTGTACCCAGTTCCGGTCCAGCAGGCCGGAAATCCATGCCTGATGCTCGATAACGGCCTTGCCGACGCCGTCGAAGGTCAGGCCCGCTTTCTTGAGGGCCTTTTCGACATCGGCCTGCTGCAGCTTGTTCGGCGTGTGAAACATGGCGTCCAGCGTCTTTTCATATTTGCCAAGCCTGGCGCTGGCGAGCACCGCCTGCGCAGCGATGACCGATGCGCCGCCGAAGACCGGCCAGTCCTTCAGCACAAGCCTCACCTTGCCATCCTGTTCGACCACGTCGCGCACCATGCCGTAGGACGATTTGCAATAGGGGCACTGGTAGTCGAAATATTCCACCACCGTCACGTCGCCTTTCGGATTGCCGAGGACCGGGGCGTCCGGATCGTGCAGCACCATCTGCCGGCTTGTCGGGTCTGTCTCGGCAAAAACAAGTGAAGGGGGAGCAATGGCGGCAAGGCCGGCCATTGCGACAAGCTGTCGGCGTGTAAGGGTCATTGGCGGGCTCCTGCAGTATTGTCGATTGCCGGTTTTGCAAGCGCCTGATGCGTTTGCGCCGCCGCATCGATGAGTGAACGGGCCGAAATCTCGCCCACCATGCGGATGGAGGGGAGTTCGGTTCCTTTTCTGTCGAAGAACAGCATGGTCGGCGGGCCGATGACGTTGCTGTCTTTCATCAATTGCTGTTTGTCTGACGTCATGTCCGATAGATCGACCGAGACAAGGTTCGTATCCTTAAGGCTTTCCGCGACCTGTGGATCGCTCAGAACGGAGCGCTCGATGACGCGGCAGGAAACGCACCAGTCCGCGGTGAAGTAGACGAGGCTTGGTTTTCCTGCTTCAGCGACGGCGACTGTCAATTCCCGATTGGAACTCACCGTTGCAAAACTCGCCTTTGTCAGGCCGGGCAGGGAGAGGCTGGCGACCGGGCTGCCGGAGAATTGCAGCGGCTGGAGCATGCTGGTGCCGCCGCTTGCCGCGCCGAAAGCGAGAAACGCTCCGTAAAGCATGGAAAGAAGGCTGGCCGATTTCATCAGCCGGCGGCCAATGCCGGCCTGTTGCGGCAGTGCGTCGAGAGCACCGAAGAAAACACCGATGGTAACGAGCAGCGCTGCGGAAAGCGCGAGTGTTGCGGATGGAGGAATGAGCCGGTCGAGATACCAGATCGCGGTGGCAAGAAAGATGAAGCCGAACAACCAGCGTATCTGCGCCATCCATGCGCCGGCCCGCGGCAGCAATGCCGCGCCGGAGGTGCCGATGAGGATGAGAGGAATGCCCTTGCCGATGCCGAGCGCAAAGAGCGCCGCTGCGCCAAGCAGCAGGTTGCCGGTCTTGGCGATATAGAGAAGTGCGCCTGCAAGCGGCGCCGTCACGCAGGGGCCGATCAGCAGCGCCGAGCTGAAACCGAGAATGGCGGTCGAGCCGAACGATCCGCCGAGCGAACGCTGCGATCGCGCCAGCCGGTCGCGAAGGCCGGCCGGAAGCTGGACCTCGACCATGCCGAAACTGGCGATCGCCAGAATGATAAAGACAGCGGCGGTGATGAGAATGGCCGGTGGTGACTGGAGGGCGATCTGGAAGCTCTGTCCAAGCCATGCGGCCAGTATGCCGAACAGGCTGAAGGCGGCGGCAAGCGCGACGACATAGGTTGAGGAGAGGAGAAAACTGCGACCGGGTGACAATGAAGCGCCCTGCCGGCCGAGCGTGGCCGCGAGGATGGGGTACATGGGAAATACGCAGGGCGTGAATGCGAGGAGTACGCCAAGACCCATGAAGGAGGCGAGAAGCAGCGCGATGCCGCCTCGGGCAAGAAAACCTTCCACCATGCCTGGCTCGGCCGGGGGTGCGGGTGAGGGTACTGACTGCTCAGCCTTTTCCGGTTCTGCGGACGGGGCGATCAGGGCGAAGGACTGAAATGCGGGTGGATCCTGCGGCCTTATGCCGAACGGTGCCTCCGCTTCGATCCGCAAACCGTCAATGGCGACCGTTCTGAAGGGATAGCAGATGCCGCCATCCTGGCATCCCTGAAATGTCAGCTTCATCGTCTGCGGCGCGTCGGCGAGCGTGGCGGCGGCTTGCCCGAAATAGACTTCGGTGTTGCCGAAGCCGGGATCATCCTTCATCTCGCCGGCCTGCGTCCTGAGATCGAGCTTCGTTCCGTCCTCAGTGCTGGCCTGCAGGCTCTCCCGATAGAGATAATATCCCTCGGCGACTTGCCAGCGGAAGGTGGCCGCCGTTCCCGTGCGGTCTATCGAAAGCTTGAACGCATCCGCCATGTCCATCGGCGGACCGAGCGCGAGCGCCGGTCCGCAAATGGACATGAGAACGAGGAGCACGAACGAAAAATTGAAACGCATTCTCTTTCCTTATGGGGTAGGCCTTGTGGGATAAGCCATGGATGGCGCAGGCTTCCGGCTGGAAGCTTAAGCCAGCCTTAAGGTTCGTTTCTCAGGTTCCCGCGCATCAAAATACCCGTGTGCCGGAATGATGGAGTGCTCAATGCGTCTGTTGGTGGTCGAGGACGATGATGTCCTGCTTGATGGTCTGCGTGTCGGGCTGCAGCTTGCCGGCTTCACCGTCGATGCCGTCATGACGCTTGGCGACGCAAAAATCGCCCTCGAGAATTGCCGTTTCGACGCCGTTGTCCTTGATGTGATGTTGCCTGACGGGTCAGGTCTCGATCTTCTGCGCCACACCCGCAATGAACGCAACCGGGTGCCGATCCTCCTGCTCACCGCCAAGGATGCGACCACGGACAAGATTTGCGGCCTCGATGCCGGCGCGGATGATTATCTGGGCAAGCCTTTCGATCTTGATGAGGTTGCCGCCCGGCTGCGGGCGATCATCCGCCGTGGCGAGGGGCGTTCCGAGGGCACGCTGTCGGCGCTGGGCGTGACGCTCGATCCGGCGAAGATGGTGGCGAAGAAGGACGACAGTGTCATTGCGCTGTCGCGCCGCGAATTTGCGATCATCCATGCCCTCATGCAGAATCCCGGCATGATTTTTTCAAAGCCGGTTCTGGAAGAGAAGCTCTATGGCTGGCAGGAGGATGTGGAAAGCAACACCATCGAGGTCCACATCCACAAGCTTCGTTCCAAGCTGGGCGCCGGTTTCATCGAGACGGTGCGTGGCGTCGGTTACCGCGTCGGGAGGGTTGCGTGATGTCGATCCGGGCAAGATTGTTTACCGTGCTTCTGTTGATGACGGGCCTCGTATGGCTGTCGGCCTGCGTGTGGATCTATACCAGCACGAAGGCGCGGCTGGAGCATGTTCTTGATGCGCGGCTGGTGGAATCGGCAAGAATGGTCGGATCCCTCGTTGGCGACCGCCCTGTCGATATCCGCCTGATAGACGGCCATTCACCGACGCATGATGAGGACGCGGACGCTGATGCGGCGGCGATACCCTCCTACGAACGCCAGCTCGCCTGCCAGATTTGGTCCATCAGCGGCCGTCTGCTCAGCAAATCGGACAGCGCCCCGGATGCTTCCCTTTCGGATCATGCCTCGGGCTTCCAGAATACGGTCATCAACGGCATCGAATGGCGTGTTTATGCGGTCGTAAAGCCGGACCTTGGTGTCAGGGTTCTGGTGGGTGACAGTGTCGAGGTTCGCGACCGGTTGGTTGACGATGTCATCAAGGGACTTCTTTATCCGGCGCTTTTCATCATGCCGCTGATGGCTGGCCTTATCTGGCTATGTGTTTCCCGGGGTCTTGCGCCCTTGCAAAAGCTCGCAAACGGCATGAAAGCGCGCGACGCGACTGAGCTCCACGGCTTTGCCGACAAGGGAACGCCATCGGAGCTTCGGCCGATGATCCATGCGCTGAACAGCCTTCTGGCGCGTGTTCAGGCGACGCGGGAGAGGGAACGCGAGTTTACGACCTATGCAGCACATGAATTGAAGACGCCGCTTGCCGGCCTGAAGACGCAGGCGCAGGTGGCCATGCGCTCCACCGATCCCGAGGTGCAGCAGCAGGCGCTGCGGCGCATCGAGCAAAGCGTCGACCGGACAAGCCGGATGGCAAAACAGCTTATCGACCTAGCTGCCGTCGATGCCACTGAAGCGCAGGCGACGAAAGCCGGCGTCGACATTCCCCGTCTGATCCTTGATGTCATACAGGAGCTGGAACCGCTCAGGCGAGCGCGCGAGGTTGAAATTACCTGCCGGCTTTCGGAAGAGGCGGATACGATCCTCATCGAGGCGGATCGGTCCCTGCTTCGTCTTGCGATCCGCAACGTGATGGAAAACGCCGTGCAGCACTCGCCGAAGGGATCGACGGTGGAATGCCGGGCGGAACTGGCAAACGGCAAGGTCAATGTCGTGGTCATCGACGAAGGGGCAGGGATCGCGGTGGAGGAGCAGGAACGGGTGCTGCAGCGCTTCTACCGTTCGCCGCGATCGGAACCGGGTGGAAGCGGCCTTGGACTTGCCATCGTCAAGATGGCAATCGACCGGCTGGGGGGGCGATTGCAGTTTTCGCAATTTGGTCAGCGGTTCGCGGTATCGCTTGAATTATGAAGGAGGCCGCCACCGGGCGGCTCTCTCTCAGAGGTCCTTTGCGAGGCGCAGTGCGTCGTAGATTGCCGCATGGGTGTTGCGCGCTGCGACCGCATCACCAATCCGGAACAGCCGGTAGGAGCCGGCAGGATTGCGCTCGACGGTCTGGGCCGCGCCCGCAATCAGCGCGTCATAGGATATTTCGCCGAGGTTCTTTGAGCCGGGCTTGAGCTCGAAATAAAGCTCGTCCAGCGGGATTGTGCCGTGATTGACGACGATCTGGTCGACAACGCGCTGTTTCGAAACGCCGCCATAATCGCTGCCGACATGGGCGATGATCTGGTTGCCGCTTCTTTCCGCCGCTTCCAGCCGGTAGGTGACGGTGAATGTCGTGTCGCGTTTCTGCAGCGAACGCATATAGGGCACGAGATTCATGGCCATGACTTCCGGGGCGAAAGAGCGATCCGGCGTCATGATCTCGACCTTGCCGCCCGCCTTGGCGATGAATTCGGCGGCCTGAAGCCCGGTGTGGTCGCCGGCATCATCATAGACGAGAACATTGGTGCCCGGCTTGACGTCGCCGGAAATGATATCCCATGCGGAGACGACCAGCTCGTTGCCCTTCGAAAGCACCTCGGTATGCGGCAGTCCGCCGGTAGCGATAATCACCACGTCGGGTTTTTCGGCGACAACCGTATCCGCCTCCGCCCAGCTGTTGAAATGGAAGATGACGCCGAGCTTCTCGCACTGGCTCATGCGCCAGTCGATGATGCCGATCATTTCGCGGCGGCGTTCGCTCTGTGCGGTCAGGCGGATCTGGCCGCCGGCGTCGCTGGCGGCTTCGAAGACCACGACCGCATGGCCGCGCTCGGCGCAGACCCTTGCGGCTTCAAGGCCTGCCGGGCCAGCGCCGACAATCACCACCTTCAGGCTTTTCTCAGCCCGGGTGATTTCATGCGGCATGGTTTCCTCGCGGCCGGTTGCCGCATTGTGAATGCAGAAGGCGAGGCCGCCCTGATAAATGCGATCAAGACAATAATTGGCGCCGACACAGGGGCGGATGTCCTCCTCCCGCTTTTCCATAATCTTGCGGACGATATGCGGATCGGTCATGTGGGCGCGGGTCATGCCGACCATGTCGACCTTGCCGGCGGCAATCGCATGCCGGGCGGTGGCGACATCCTGGATCTTGGCGGCATGGAAGATGGGGAAGCTGGTCGCCGCGCGGATTTCGCCTGCAAAATCAAGATGCGGCGCGCTGGCCATGCCCTGAATGGGGATGACGTCGGTAAGGCCGGGATCGGTGTCGATATGCCCCCTGATGACGTTGAGATAGTCGATCAGGCCGCTCTCCTTTAGCCGTCTGGAGATTTCGATGCCTTCCGCCTTGCCGGTGCCGTTCTCAAGACATTCATCGGCGGTGTAACGAACCCCGAGGATGAAATCGTCGCCGACGCGTTGGCGTATCGCCCTGAAGACGTCGAGACAGAAGCGCATGCGGTTTTCAAGCGAGCCGCCATAGGGGCCGTCAAGCTCGTTGGTCAGGGGTGAGACGAACTGGTCGATGAGGTGGCCATAGGCTTCCAGTTCCACGCCATCCATGCCGCCCGCCTTCATCCGTTCGGCAGCGTCGGCGAAATCCTTGATGATGCGCTCGATATCCCAGTCCTCGATCTTCTTCGGAAAGGCGCGGTGCGCCGCTTCCCGCTGATGCGATGGCGCGAGGACCGGCAGCCAGTCGCCCTTATCCCAGCGGGTGCGGCGGCCAAGATGCGTCAACTGGATCATAATCGCCGAACCCGCCTCATGCACGGCGTCGGTCATTTCCCGGATCCACGGAACGATTTCATCCTTGTAGGCCAAGAGATTGTTGAAAACGGGCGGGCTGTCTTTCGATACGGCGGCAGAGCCCGCCGTCATCGTCAGCGCCACGCCGCCCCTGGCCCGCTCGACGGTATAGGCGCGGTAGCGCCCTTTCGGCATGCCGTCTTCGGGGTAGGCGGGTTCGTGGGAGGTGACGATGATGCGGTTGCGCAGCGTCAGATGCTTGAGCTGATAGGGCTGAAGAAGGGGATCGTTCGACATGTGCCTGCTCCAAAACGGTTATGACACAAGGCTAAGAGAAAATGTACATATGTGTCAATTAAGAAAACACTGGTGTTTGTGAGTTCGACAAGAGTGTACGCTTTGCCTTGTCGTGCAGGGACTGATTTGCTACGCAATTGTCATGGAAGCGACATTGAATGAAACCGGTTGGCGTGGATCGCAGGAGGGTTGGCTTGAGGCCGCCTACGAGGCGCTGCTGGAATCCGGGGTGGATTCCGTCAAGATCCTGCCTCTGGCGAAAAAGCTCAATCTCTCTCGCACCAGCTTCTACTGGTTCTTCAAGGACCGGGAGGAATTGCTGGCGGCGCTGTTGTCCCGCTGGCGCGAGAAGAACACGGGAAGTATCCTCAGGCAATCGGAGGCCTATGCGGAAACCCTGGCCGAGGCGATGCTGAATGTTTTCGATTGCTGGCTGGATTCCTCGCTTTTCGACAGCAAATTCGAATTCGCGGTTCGCAGTTGGGCGCTGCAGTCCGATGATATTCTTGCCGAGCTTTGCAAAGCCGACCAGATGAGAATGGAAGCGCTTTCGCGCATGTTCATGCGTTTCGGCCACCCTGAAAATACGGCAGACGTGCGCGCCCGCACCACTTATCTCGTGCAGATCGGTTACATTTCCATGCAGGTCGAGGAAGATGTGGCGGTGCGAATGAGAAGGATTGCGGACTATATCGCGATCTATACCGGCGAGGTGCCGCAGCAGCGCGAGCTTGACCGCTTTTATGCCAGACACGGATACAGGCCTGCCCCCGAGGTCTGACGCCCGATCGCTGATCACGGCATGTCTGGACGATACAAGGACAGCAATTTGGTGTCGCCAAACGCCTGCGATGCCAGTCGGATTATGTTGGTTGCGGTGCTACAAGAAGAAGGGCCCGCCCGCCTGCAATCTACCTGCAACCTTCACCGAACAGTGGTGAGGATGGCAAGAGCTCGTCTTTGGGGGAAAGTCATTGCGAATCCTGCTTCTTGAAGATGAACCCGAAATGGCGCGTGCGCTGCTCGAGGCCCTGCGCCGGCGTGATGTGCTTGCCGATCATGTCAGCACCATCAGCGATGCCGATGCCCTTGCGCGGGATGGCTCCTACGATGTGCTGGTTCTGGATCGTCGCCTGCCGGATGGCGAGGGGCTGAGCCTCGTATCCTCGCTTCGCCGCCGGAAACATTCCGTACCGATCCTTGTCCTGACGGCGCTTGGAAGCGTCGATCACCGGGTCGATGGGCTGGATGCGGGGGCGGATGACTATCTCGCCAAGCCTTTCGCAATCGAGGAATTGCTTGCCCGCCTAAGGGCCCTTCACAGGCGCGGCCCTTCGATTTCCGACAAATATACCAGCTTCGGAAATCTCAGTATCGATCCGAAAAGCAATGAAGTCAGCGTTGCGGGTTCCGTCCTCGAGTTGCGGCGTCGGGAATATCTGGCGCTCGAAGCGCTGATGCGGCGTCCGAACCGCATCGTGACACGGTCGAGCCTGATCGAAGCGGTTTATACGCTCGACGATGAGATCGAATCCAATGCGCTCGATGCGCATATCTCGCGCATCCGGAAGAAGCTGGTGCAGGCCGAAGCGACGGTGGAGATAAGAGCCGTGCGCAATATCGGTTATCTCATCCGGGCAAAGACATGAGACCGGAGCGCAACCGATCCCTGCGATGGGGGCTGATGAAGCGCCTTTTCGCCTTGCAGGTATTTTTTCTCGTTCTTTTCGTCATTCTTCTCGTTGGCTGGATCTGGATCATCGATCCGCGGCTGGAAGGCGCCAATGAAGAGGCCGCACGCATCATTGCGGAAAGCGTGACAAAGGATGGGCAGGGCCGGCCACAGGTGTCGGCTACGCCCGATCTGGAGGCGTTGAAGCAGCGCTACTCTAATCTCTGGTTTGTCGTGCGGGACGCCGACGAAATCGTCCTGCAATATGGGGATATCCCGGCGCCTGCTCTGGAAGCGGTGTTTCCCCGGGGCATCGAGAGGGCGCGTCTGGAGGCCGGGGAAACAGTCCGGGCCACCATGGAAAACCGCGATACGCCGGCCGGGCGGCTGCAGTTCATTGCCGGGACGGAAAAAGGCTTCCCGAATGACGGCATCAGTCTGTGGATCAATGTGCAACTGGATCTCGAAAAGGATGCCGATGGTGCCATCCGCTGGCTGACCGTGCTGCCCGGTGTCGGTTTCATCATCCTTGTCGCCGTCGTGCCCATGCTGCTCTTGACGGGTATTGCGACATTGCTGGTGACGCCCCGTGCGGTTGGCCGTTCGCTGAGCGGTCTCATGGAAACGGTAGCCGAGGCACAATCGATCAATTTCGAAAACCGCTCCGCCCGGATCGATCGCTCGAAGGTGCCGAATGAAATCATTCCGCTGGTGGATGCTTTCAATGTTGCGCTCTCGAAACTGGACGAAGGCTATAATCGCCGCAACCGCTTTTTGGCCGATGCCGCCCATGAACTGAGGACGCCGATTGCGATTGCGCGCGTCCGGGCCGATCTTCTCCCCGATGACGAGCTGAGCCGGCAGCTGCGGGCAGATATCGACCGCCTCACCCGCGTCGCGCATCAGCTTCTTGAAATGCAGGCGGTGGGCGCGGTGGAACTGCCTGCCGAAGAGCAGGATCTGAACGTTCTCGTCGAACGCATCGCGACCGATCTTGCGCCGATTGCGATGGATGCCGGTTATGAGTTCGATTTCGAACCCAGCGAAGGAAAGGCTCTCTTCACGGTCCAGACCTCGATCATCGAGATGGCGGTCGTCAACCTCATTCGCAATGCCATCGATCATGGTGGCGGCAAAGGCGCGATCGTCATCCGGATTGGCGCAGCTGGAACCATAGATGTCTGTGATGAGGGGCCGGGCATACCCGTTGCGGAACGCGAGCAGGTATTTGAACCGTTCCATCGCATCAATACGAACTCTTCCGGTGCCGGTCTGGGTCTCAACCTGGTCCAGAAGGCGGCGGAGCTTCATCGCGGCCGCGTTACGTTCCTCGACCTTGATCCCGGCTTTGGTGTTCGGCTGGAAATTCGATCGGTAATTTTGCGAGATAAGGCTGTTGCCGTCGTCTAAAAATATTAGGCATCAGGCTGCGCCGGCATGGGGAAATTTCTTACAATTTAGTTAAGGAATTTCATTTAACTATATTAAATTACTGGATTATTTTTCAATAAATTCGTTTCATGCAATCCAGACGTAATTCTCGTGGGGAAAATGACCGTATCTGCTGAGCCCATCCGCACAGGAGATCAACGGGAGCCGGTTTCCGGTTCTTCAACGCGAACGGAAACCCTGCAGCCGTCAGAGCATGGCGCATCGGTTTCGTCTGGAGTCATTTAATGTCGTTCATCGCAAAATCGCTTGTCACCGTAGCGGCTGCCGTCATGGTCGCAACCAGTGCCTATTCGGCTGATCTTACCAACTACAATGCGCAGCAATTCGACTATGCCAATCCGCCGGCCTTTTCCTGGGGTGGGGCTTATGTCGGTGCTCATGGCGGCATCGCCTCCCCGAGATTTAATCCGCTGGCCAGCGGCCGGGGTCTGACGGGTGGCGTACAGGCCGGCTATAATTTCCAGTTCGGCTCCGGCGTTGTCGGCGCGGAACTGGAAGGCTCCTATCTTGGAAACGAAGCACGCGTGCCGAACGGTCGGTTGAGAGAGCGCTTCCGGGGCGCGGCCAAGCTGAAGGCCGGTGTTGCGCTTGACCGCACGCTCGTTTACGGCACCGCCGGCCTGACCACGACGAAATTCAAGGATACGAATGGCGTTAACGGTCCCGATGGCTGGAAACAGGGCTATCTGCTGGGAGCAGGTCTGGAACAGAGCTTTGGTGGCGGTCTGTCGGCCAAGTTTGAATATAATTATGTGAGCACCGGAAATGTCACCACGACGACCTCGAGCGGGCGGTCAAAAACCGATGTGACCGATCATGTCATCAAGGCCGGCCTGAACTATCGTTTCTGAGCGGCCGATCCGATGACAGATTCCAGGGAGAGTTCAAAAGAATATCGCCGCTTTCAACATGGAAGCGGCGGTAAAACAGCGCATGGCGCGAAACGGGCGGGGCCGGGGGAGATCTGAAATCCCGAAACGATCATTCGCATTCAAGCGAAGGCTGCCGGAAGCTCGTCACATACCACTCGCTCCCGGAATTGCGGGTGTAGAATGTATAGAAACAATCGATGCGTTCGACATAACCCGGTGTCTCCGACACTTCGTAACGTTCGCCATGCCGGGTCGACCGCACTTCACCGCTGGATGATCCGGCAACGACCTGTGTCTTGTTCTTCCGCCACTGGTAAGCCTGCTGACCGGGACCCATGCTGTAAATATTGTCCGGCGGTCCGTAATCCAGCATCACGCTGGTGATAGGCGCGCCAATATAGCTTTTCATGACCGTCGAGGCGCAGGCGGTGAGCACTGCCGATACGGCGGCGATGAGAATGATCGCTGCCGGGACTGCAAGTGACGATCTGTCGGACATGGGAATTCCTTTCAGCTGCGGTGGATTTCCGCAGGGATAGGAACCGGTCATTGCAAGTACATTGCACGTAAAGATCGCAAGGCGAGCGGGGTGCCGGTGTCAGAGGCCGGCAATATTGCGGCCGATATGCCGCAGGATGCTTTTGAAAAGCTTTACCTCATTGGGATCGAGACCTTCGATCGCGGTTTTTTCGAACATCGCCGCGATGGGCATCAGCTCGTCGGCCAATTCCTTGCCTTTTGTCGTCAGCGTGATGCGCACGATGCGGGCATTGTCGGCCGGTCGTTCGCGGCTGACAAGGTTGCGCCGGACCATCAGCCCCACCAGCCGGGACAGTGTGGAAATCTCCACCGACACCATGTCCGAAAGCTCGGTCAGCGTCTTGCTCTCCTGCTGTCTCAGTGTCGCCAGCACGCGGTACATCGGCAGAGTGATGTCATAGGAGGCCAGTCTCAGCGAAAAACGTTCGCCAAGCCGAACGCCCACCCAGTTGAGCAGGTAGGGTACCGAGTCGGTGAACTGATAAGACACGAAGCAAATCCCCGTTTGAGAACCATCTGCGCAGATGCTGATGTGCGCCTATCGGCTGTACCGGCACAATCCATCCGTTTCAATAGCTTCGCTCCAGAAGACCGGGGAATGCGCGACTACATCGCTGCCTGAAATGACAAAAAACATTTGCATTGACAAATATTGCAAACGCAAATAAATAAGAATGCAGGATTTGGGAGGATCTCATGACATCAGCACTGTTCGGCCTGAGCAACCTTGCACCGGAAGGCGTCGGCCAGACTTTTCGCACGACGATGCGCCGTTTTCCAGCAACCGTGACGGTTATCACTGCCTGTGCTTCCGGCGATCAGCGTGATCATGGCATGACCGTGACGGCCGTCACGTCAGTCTCGATGGAGCCGCCCTCTCTTCTGGTTTGCTTGAACAACCGCACCTTGCTGCATGAATTGCTGCTGTGCCGGCCGGATTTCATTGTCAATGTGCTGACCCAGGATCAGATCGCGCTTTCGGATGCGTTCAGCGGCAAGGTCTCGCCGGAGGAGCGCTTCGGCAATGGTGACTGGCAACGCCACGAAAACGGCGTCCTTTATCTGCCCACGGCCCATGCGGCCATCGCCTGCCGCCGCGTTGCAGCGATGCCCTATGGAACGCATACCGTGTTCATAGGGCAGGTGGTTTCGGCCGATGTCAGCGAGACGACACGACCGCTGCTTTACGAAAACGCCCAATATTGCGCCGCAAGTCCGGCAAGTCTGCCAGCCTGATATTTCCCGGCCTGTCAGCCACCGGCCAAGTACCTTTCCGAAGGAGACAATCATGAACGATATGAGCCATGCGCCGCAGCCGGCGCAAACGACCCCGCGTGTTCACCTCACCGGCCGCGTTGCCGGCATAGCCGATCTTTTCCGGGCGAGCGCCCGCCAGACGGAAGAGGCGCGGCGCGTTCCCGCCAGCCATATCGAGGCGCTGCGTGGTATCGGTTATTTCGACATCGTCAAACCCCGCGCCTTTGGCGGAAAGGGCGGTGAATTCGCTGAACTGGTCGAGGCCAATATCGAGCTTTCGGCTGCCTGTGCGTCGACTGGCTGGGTGGCTGGCCTGCTTTCCGCCCATCAATGGCTGCTGGCGATGTTTCCGGAAGAGGCGCAGGCCGATGTCTGGGGTGAAAATCCTGACGCGCTGCTATGTGGTTCCTACGCACCGGTGAAAATGGCTGACGTCGCCGAGGGCGGTTATCGCCTCAGCGGCAAATGGGCCTTCGCTTCGGGTTGCGAAAATGCGCAATGGTCGCTCTGCGCCGCCATTCTGCCGCCGCAGGGTGAGGGCAGGCCGGTTCCCGCTTTCCTGCTCGTTCCCGCCAGCCAATATGTCATTGAAGATACCTGGCATGTGGTGGGGCTGGCCGGCACCGGCTCCAAGACGCTGGTTCTCGATGATGTCTTCGTCCCCAAGCATCGGGTTCTGACCTTCCCGGACGCCACGAGCGGCAAGACGCCCGGCGGGCAATATTATGCCGGGGAAGGCCTGTTCAACATGCCGCTTCTGACCGGCATTCCTTCCTGTCTCGCGGCCGCCGGTGTTGGTGCGGCCAAGGGTGCGCTTGTCGCTTATGTCGACCATGTCGGTGGCCGGGTGACGCGCGGTGCGGTGGCCGGTGGCAACAACCGCATGGCCGAATTTCCGACCATTCAGCTGCGTGTTGCCGAAGCGGCGGCAAGCGTGGATGCGGCCTGCGAAATCCTGCTGCGCGATGTGGCGCGCGCACAGGTGCTGGCGCAGGCCCGGATCGAAGGCCGGGCGGAATTCAGCGTAGATGACCGCCTTTTGAGCCGTCGTGGCCAGGCCTTTGCGGTGTCGCTGGCGCTGCGCGCCGTGCAGGCGCTGAACGATTCCACTGGCGGCGTCGGGCTCGATCTTGCCAATCCTGTGCAGCGGGCCTGGCGCGATGCCAATGCAGTTGGCCGCCACATCAGCATGAACTGGGATGCCGTGGGCACCATGATCGGCCAGAGCATGCTCGGGCTGGAACCCAAGGGCCAGTATTGACCGCGCATCAAGCGGCACGTGAACAGCAATTTCGGAGGAAACAACATGCAAGGCAAGGTCGCTCTCGAGGAGCATTTCGCAATCCCGGAAACACTTCAGGATTCGGCCGGTTTCGTACCCGGCGACTACTGGAAGGAGCTGCAGCACCGCTTGCTCGACATTCAGGATACGCGCCTGAAGCTGATGGATGCGCATGGCATCGAAACCATGATCCTGTCGCTGAATGCGCCGGCGGTGCAGGCTATTCCGGACAAGAACAAGGCGATCGAGATTGCGCGGCGCGCCAATGATGTGCTTGCCGAAGAATGCGCCAAGCGGCCGGATCGTTTCCTTGGCTTCGCCGCCCTGCCTTTGCAGGACCCGGATGCGGCGACGGAGGAACTTCAGCGCTGCGTCAACGATCTCGGTTTCGTCGGTGCGCTCGTCAACGGTTTCAGCCAGGAGGGCGACGGCCAGACGCCGCTTTATTACGACCTGCCGCAATATCGCCCCTTCTGGGGAGCGGTCGAAAAGCTCGACGTGCCGTTTTACCTGCATCCGCGCAATCCGCTGCCGCAGGATTCGCGCATCTATGACGGCCATCCCTGGCTGCTTGGTCCGACGTGGGCCTTTGCGCAGGAAACGGCTGTTCATGCGCTGCGTCTCATGGCGTCGGGCCTGTTTGACGAACATCCGCGCCTCAACATCATTCTTGGCCATATGGGTGAAGGGCTGCCCTACATGATGTGGCGCATCGACCACCGCAATGCCTGGGTGAAGCTGCCACCGCGTTATCCGGCCAAGCGCCGTCTCGTGGATTATTTCAACGAGAATTTCCACATCACGACGTCGGGCAATTTCCGCACCCAGACGCTGATCGACGCCATTCTGGAAATCGGTGCCGACCGCATCCTGTTTTCCACCGACTGGCCGTTCGAGAATATCGACCATGCCTCCGACTGGTTCAACGCGACGAGTATTGCGGAAGCCGATCGGGTGAAGATCGGCCGCACCAATGCCCGCCGCCTGTTCAAGCTCGACGGGGCCTGAGCCATGCAGCCCTTCGTCTACATGGCAGCTCCTGCCCGCATCGTCTTCGGAGCGGGCAGCTCGACAGGGGTGGCGGAGGAAATCCGCCGCCTTGGCCTGTCGCGGGCGCTGGTGCTTTCCACGCCACAGCAGAAGGGCGATGCGGAAGCGCTGGCCGACCGGCTTGGCCGTCTTGCTGTTGGTACCTTCTCCGAGGCTGCCATGCACACGCCGGTTGAGGTGACGAAGAGGGCGGTCGAAGACTACCGCGCCGCCAATGCGGATTGTGTTGTGGCGCTCGGCGGCGGCTCGACCACCGGTCTCGGCAAGGCGATTGCGCTGCGCACCGATGCGGCGCAGATCGTCATTCCCACCACCTATGCCGGTTCCGAGGTGACGCCCATTCTTGGCCAGACGGAAAACGGGGTGAAGACCACCATGCGCGGGCCGGAAATTCTGCCTGAGGTCGTGATCTACGATGCGGAGCTGACACTCGGTTTGCCTGTGGTCATCAGCATGACAAGCGGACTGAACGCCATGGCCCATGCGGCTGAGGCGCTCTATGCTCGGGATCGCAATCCCATCGCCAGCCTGATGGCGGTGGAGGGATTGCGGGCAATGGTCGAGGCGCTTGCCCGTGTGAAGGCCGAGCCGCAGGATATTACGGCGCGCGAGACGGCACTTTATGGCGCTTGGCTGTGCGGCACGGTGCTAGGCGCCGTCGGCATGTCGTTGCATCACAAGCTTTGCCACACGCTGGGCGGCAGTCTCGATCTGCCACATGCCGAAACCCATGCGGTGCTTTTGCCGCACACCGTTGCCTATGTGGAGCAGGCGGTGCCTGATCTGCTCGCGCCGCTTGCCGCACTGGTTGGCGGCCGGGCTGGGGCTGGGCTTTTCGACTTTGCCGCCCGGCTCGGTGCGCCAGTGAGCCTTGCAGCGCTTGGTGTGCAGCAGGGTGATCTCGATCCAATGGCCGAGCTTGCGACGGCCAATCCCTATTGGTGCCCGCGGCCAATCGAAAAAACCGCGATCCGCGACCTGTTGCAGCGCGCCTTTGATGGCGCGCGGCCGGAGTGATGGGAGGAAGACATGACGGATACGAAGATGACCAGCGATGATGGCTATTTCATCGAGGAGCGTTCGGCGGAGACGGTGATTGCCCGCATGCGCGACTGTGACGATCCGCGCCTGAAGGAGATCATGGCGGTCGTTACCCGCAAGCTGCATGAGGCGGTGAAGGAAATCGAACCGACCGAGGAGGAGTGGATGAAAGCTATCCATTTTCTCACCGAGGTCGGCCAGATCTGCAATGAATGGCGGCAGGAGTGGATCCTGTTTTCCGATATTCTTGGCGTTTCTATGCTGGTTGACGCCATCAACCACCGCAAACCGAGCGGCGCGTCGGAATCCACCGTTCTCGGGCCTTTCCATGTGGCTGATGCGCCGGAAATGCCGATGGGCGCTAATATCTGCCTCGATGGCAAGGGCGAGGATATGGTGGTGACTGGCCGCATTCTCGATACCGAAGGCGCACCGGTTGCCGGCGCGCGCATCGATGTCTGGCAGGCCAATGATGAAGGTTTCTACGACGTGCAGCAGAAGGGCATTCAGCCGGACTTCAATCTGCGCGGTGTGTTCGTTACCGGCGAGGACGGGCGCTACTGGTTTCGGGCGACGAAGCCGAAATATTATCCGATCCCGGATGACGGCCCGGTCGGGCGATTGCTGCGGGCCATGGGGCGTCATCCCTACCGGCCGGCGCATCTGCATTATATCGTTTCGGCAGAAGGCTTTACCACGCTTGTCACGCATATTTTCGATCCGGATGATCCCTATATCCGTTCGGATGCGGTGTTCGGTGTGAAGGAGAGCCTGCTGGCCGACTTCCAGCGGGTGGAGGATGCGGAAAAGGCCCGGCAACTGGATTTCATCGGCGAGTGGTTCTGGTCGGTGAACCATGATTTCGTGCTTGCCCGATGAGCACGGGCAACCGGACAGGTCTCTATGTTCGCTTTGCCGAAAGCGACCCCGCCGCCCTGGAGCAGCGGACGGCGCAGATGGAGGCGCACAAGGCCTATTTGCGCAGTGAGGAGACCGCGCCCGTGGGGTTCAGAATTCTGGCATCCGGCCCCATGCAGGCGGAAAGCGGCGGGTCATCTGCCGCACTCGTCATTGCCGAAGCCCATTGCATTGAAGATATGATTGCCTTTAGCGCTGCCGATCCGTTTGTCGTTCACGGCGTCTATAGGAGCGTTCGTATTCTGCACTGGACGCCAACACTATCGAGGTTTTCCGGGCTGAAGCCTGACTGACATTTCTGTCGGGTCCTGGGGCCTGACAATCATAAACATTGCATTTGCAATTTTTGCAAATGCAATGTTTAATCGGAGACGGGTGATATCGGCGATATGTGTCTTGACAGGAGCGGGACACATATCAGGGTGGACCAGGCCGGGCACTCGCGGAGCTATCGCCGGGAACGGGAGACGCAATCCATTCCGGATAGCGCGTTCAGGCGTGAAAGGGAGGAAGATGTCCACGAATTATATGAGCGCCGCCTCGGTGCGGACGAAAAACCCGGCTGGCGTCATCGCGACATGTGGTCTGATGATCATGTTCGACGGATACGATCTGGTCGTTTACGGCGCGGTTGCGCCGGCGCTGCTGAAAGAGGGCGCTTGGGCGCTCAACCCTGCCATGGTCGGTCGCGCTGCGGCGCTGACGCTGGTGGGCATGCTGCTCGGCGCGCTGTTTGCCGGCACCATGGCGGACCGTATCGGCCGCCGCAAGGTCGTGCTCATCAGCCTTGCCGGGTTTTCATCGATGATGATTGCTTCGGCCATGACGCCGAACTTTCTGGCTTTTGAAATCACGCGCTTCCTTGCCGGTCTCGGCCTGGGGGCGCTTTTGCCGACAGTGACCGCGCTGGTGCTCGAATTCTCGCCGCCGCACCGCAGGGCGCAGGCCAATTCCCTGTCTTTCCTCGGCTATCTCATCGGCGGCATCATTTCCGGTCTGATGGGTATTCTCCTGCTGGAGAGCTATGGCTGGCGACCTTTGATGCTGATCGGTGGTCTGCCACTTATTCTTCTGCCGATATTCATGCGGTTCCTGCCGGAATCGCCGGAATGGCTGGCAAGCAAAGGCCGACAGGCGGAGGCAGACGGCATTTGCGACAGCTACGGTCTGCAACGCATCGTGCCGCATGCGAAAATTCAAAAGGGTGGCGTCGGTGCGCTGTTTTCGGAAGGCCGGTTGCTTTCGACGTTGAATGCCTGGGGCATTCACTTCTGCTCGCTGCTTCTGACTTTCGGCATGGTCAACTGGCTGCCGACCATCATGAACAAGATGGGTTATGATATCAGCTCGGCGCTCAGTTTCTCGATCATGCTCAATGTCGGGGCCGCGATCGGCATCCTCATTGGCGGGCGGTTTGCCGATAAGGGCAACGTCAAGGTGGTCGTCGCGGTGCTATTTGCCATCGGTGCCACCTCTATCTGGGCTTTGACGGTGAACAAGGGGCCGCTGCTCTATGTCTTCGTCGCGCTTGCCGGTGCCGGAACGATCGGAACCCAGATCCTTGCCAATGTTCTGGTCGGCCGGCTTTATCCTGTTCATATTCGCGGCACGGGTCTCGGCTTTTCGCTGGCGGTGGGGAGGCTGGGCGGCATTGCCGGGCCAATGATCGGCGGCCTCGTTTTGCAACGCGGTCTCGCGCCGGAATGGAATTTCTACATTTTCGGCTCGGTCGCGTTGACCGGCTTGTTGCTGACCGTGTTGACCCTGCTTTACCGCACATCGGGTGATGAGCGGGTTTGATGGTAGAAACGGCGAGCCGCGGGACTGAAATCCGCGGCTCGCGCACTATGCCTTACGGGAAACCGGTGCGATGCTTTCCATTTGCTGCAATGTCCGCTCATTCGTGCGCTTGGCGCGGGCCAGCGCATCGTCGCGATCTTCGGGCAGCGTATAGGTCATATAGGACAACGAGGTTTCGAGGTCGTTGTTGTTGTGCCCCAGAATGGCGGCGAAATAGCTGTTCTTGGTGACGTGGGGCGGTGCGAAATTGTGATACGCCACCTCGGCATAGAGGTGCCGTAGGCCATAGGGCTTGGGAAGCTCTTCCTTCGGCCAGAAATCCTCGAACAGGTTAAAAACCGTGTCCCGGAGCAGCAGACGGGTTTCTGACGAAAAATCGTCGATCGACATGCCGTGCCACAGTTTTCCCTGGCCGCTTGCGCGCAGGCGTTCATAGGCGGAGAGAATGGTGGCGGAGCGGGCAAGAACCGGGATTTCGTAGGTGATGCCGAATTTCGTTCCTTCGCCCTGTTTGGTCTTGGCCTGGCCGTTGAACAGGATGCTCCATTTGGAAACGCCCTTGCCATAGGGGGCGGGGGAAAACTCGGCCTGGGTAAAGACCTCGTAAGGACGCCGTCCCGTCATGCCGATCAGGCCTATGCCGATCATCAGCGGATCGGCTGACTGCAGGCAATCGGCGCAGATCTTCAGAACCTGCCGGTAGTTTTCGAATGTGATCAGCGCGCCATGCTTGTTGGCGATCTTTTCCATCTTGACCTTGCGGGCGTCGTCATACATCGCGGCATCGCCGGTCGCGATCTTCAGCATCGGGTGATCATCACCGAAGGCTTCGCGGATCGCATTGCGGTATTTGGTGATGTAGGAGATGATCGTCGTCTGCGCCCTGTCCTTCATGATGCTGAGTTCAGCATTCCAGAGTGCCTGCATTTCCTCTTTTTTGGCCACGCCGTTCATTGCTGCAATGAAGTCCGCGATGCGCAGAAGAACCGTGGGCTTGCGGCCGGCAGTGTTGAATTCCGCCCGCTCGATTTTTTCGACGATGGATGTCGCCACGCCGGTTTTCGGATAGTCGGCCCGCTCGATATAGGTATTCAGCCGTTCACGCAGTTTTTTCATGTTGCAGATGGCAAGCGGTGTGCTCTTTGGGCCGAACTCGGCCTTCAGCGCATACCGATATTTCATGATATAGAGTTCGAGCGTCTTTTCAGTGCGGCCATTGTCGAAGTGGTAGCGGACTTCAGCATCCCACAGATCGCGGATTTTCTTGTTCCGCACAGCGTCGCTGCTTTTCATCGCTTCTCTGACGCCGGCGACGAACTGGTCGATGCGTTCCACGAGGACGGGTGTTTTTGTCTTGCGCTTTAAGGCGGGCATGCGGCGGCTCCCTGAACCGGTCCGAAAATATAAAATCCATGGTTGGCAATCAACAGAAGCATGGTTGAGGAAACGCCATGAACATTCGCCGCCGGCCGGGTTCTTTTGAATAATAATTTAATCGATTCCGCAAGCGTGGGTGGCGATCGAAGACGGGTTTCGAACTGCCGCCGGTCATTCAACCGGGGCTGAAGGCTGCGGGAGATGATGTTTCCGGGGAGGGAGCCTGCAAATTCATGTTCGGAGCTTCGGAAATTCTCCCGAAGCCCCTCAGGTCAAAATACTCTATTTGGGCAGCCGCGTCTTCAGCGATGTCACAATCCGCTTTGCGAGTGCCTCATAGTCTTCGTCGAAATGGTGGCCGCCTTCAATGGCGATGGTTTCCACACCCTTCGCCTTCAGGCCGGGGCAGGGGTCTTCATCCTCCTCCTCCGTGCCATATACGCACTGTACCAGCTTCGGATCGATCTTGGCGATGTCATCCACCGTCTTGCCACCCTTGCCTTCGCCAGCCACGCCAAGCCAGCCCTGAACGGAGATTTCGAAATCCACTTCCGTCGACAGGCCCAGCAGCGAGAGCTGCACGACGTGGGATTTCGCGCGTTCCGGCAGAAGATTGTAGGTTGCAGGAATGATGTCGGCACCGAAGGAATAGCCGATCAGCACGACGTTGCGAACCTTCCATTGCTTGCGATAGGTGTCGATGATGCGGCCAAGGTCGCTTGCCACTTCCTGTGGCTGCTTTTCTTTCCAGAAATACCGCAGGGCGTCGACGCCGATCACGGGAATGCCCTGTTTTTGCAGCGCACCGCCCACTTCCTCGTCGAGATCGCGCCAGCCGCCGTCGCCGGAATAGATCACCGCCATGGTGTCCATGACAGGGCTTGTTTCGAGAACCTTGATCGGCAGGCCGAGCGGGCTGTCGGTGTCGCCGGCGGCGTCGATCTGGTCGGACAGGGTCTGTGTCAGGATTTCGTCCGCCTTGTCATCCACGTCAGTCACGTCGATATCGGGATGCAGCTTGACGAGTGCGTTGACGTGGTCGCGGCCCTTCTGGTCCGCAGCGGGCGTAAACAGCACGCTGACGGGCGCCGGCAGCGGACCGTCGGTCAGGCCATAGACCGTTTCGCCATCCACCTTGTCCTTGGTGGCGGGCGTGCAGAGTATCTTCTCGAGCGGCAGGCCCGCTTTGGGGTCGACGGCGATGGCGTCGCGGACGGTGGAGACCGGGCTTTGCGCGATCATCGCCAGCGCCAGCGTTCCGCCCTTGCCGATGCCGGTGAGAATGGGCTGGCGATAGCTGCTGGTGCCGGCGGTGCGCTGGATCTGCTGCGACAGCGACTCGACGTCAGAGATCATGTAAATGCACTCGTCGTCATCGGCTTCGAGCGCCTTCAGATATTCCTTGAAGTCGATGCCAACCACGGCGGCACCCTTTGCAACCAGCGCCTTGGCGCGCTCTTCGTCGGCATTGGTCCAGCCGTCCGCGTCGGAAATCAGGAAGACGCTGGCGAGAATATCGCCGTCCGGTACCATGATGTGCTCGGCCGGGATCATGCCGGTCTCATAGGCTGGCTTGTCCTGCGCAAAAACGGAGGTAGAGGCGAACAGGGCGGAAGCGGCGATGACCGCCTTCATCATGGTGGATTTTCTCATTTTCCGATCACTCCTCTGACGCCGCCGCTGATCAGAACCGTTGCGTCCATCAGCGCCAGCGCGGCGTCTGCGCCGTTCTGAACGGCAAGGTAACGCGGTTCCCATTTCGGGTGGAACTTCGTCTTGAATGCACGAAGGCCCTTGAAGTTGTAGAAACGTTCGCCGTGTTCGAACAGCGTGCTGCCAATGCGATCCCAGACGGGTGCCGCATCGCGCTTCGACATGCCGGACATGGGCGCCATGCCGAGATTGAAGCTCTCATAACCCGCCTCACGCAGATATTGCATGATACTGACGAAGAGGAAATCCATCGCGCCGCGCGGCGCATCCGCCGAAAAGCGCATGAGATCGACGGTGGCTTCCTTTTTCGTTTCCGTCACCATCAGATTGGCGAAGGCGGTGATCTTTCCATCTTTGCGAAGAATGGCAACGGGCTGGGACAGGATGTAGTCCGGTTCGAAAGCACCGAGCGAGAAGCGTTTTTCCCGCGTATTGTGATGCGCAAGCCAGCCATCGGAGACCTGTTTCAATTCATCGAGAATATCCGGCACCTGCGATTGTTCGACAACCTCGAAGGTCAGCCCGTCGCGTGCGCCGCGGCTCAGCGACTGGCGAAGGGTGGCGAGCTTGCCGCCCTTCAGTTCGAATGTGGTGAGGTCGACCAGTGCCAGTTCGCCGAGCTTGAAGGCGCGCAGGCCGGCATCGGCGCAATGGGAGAGCAGGAAAGGCGAAATCTGATAAAAGGCGGCGCGTGCGCCCGCCGAACGGGCGGCTTCCACAAATTGCCAGACGAGATCGGGAAAATCCTCCTCGTCGCCAACCGGATCGGCAAAAGCGATCCAGGAACGGCCCTGAATGCCGTACATGATGAAGGCGTTGCCGCTCTCGGAGAACATCACGTGTTTGTCGCCCATGCGCACAAGGTTTGCGTCGGCGGCGTCCTGTTTCATGACGATGCCGGTTGCGTTTACCACGTCTTCGGGCTCGATCGCATCCGGCCTGTAGGCCACCGGCCGCATGAGGCTGAAGATGGCGATGGTGGATGAGGCGAGCACGAGACCGAGAAGGGCGCGCAAACCGCGTGGCGCTTCTTCGGAGAATTCGAACTGCCACCACAGGGTCTGACTGTAATCCGTATCGCGATAGACAAAGAGCAGGATGGTTGCCGCGCCGGCGACGATGACGGCCATGGCGGCGAGCCAGCTTGGCCCCAGCGCCTGCTTCACCAATGAGGCATGGCGGTTGAAGCTGCGCATATTGGCGGCGAGTGCGATGATGAAGACGCCGAGGATAGCGGCTTCAAAGACGGCGATGGCCTTGAGGATGGAGAGAACCAGCGCCAGCGAGGCGGCGACCAGCGCAATCCACCAGGCTCCATCAAGCCGCTGGCCGAGGCCACGTGAGGCGACGACGAGCACAAGGCCGAGAATGCTGGTGAGAAAATGCGCGGCTTCGATGATCGGCAGCGGCACGAAATTGGAAAGGAAATCCAGATTGCTGTCGGGCGTCGGCGTCACGCTCGAGAAGATCAGCATGGTACCGAGGATCATCGCGAAGGTGGATAGCAGCGGCGGTGCGAGCCGCACGGCAAGCTGGCTGATATCGGAGACGACAGGCTTTGCGGCGAACTGCTTCATCTCCGAGACCAGCATCACCAGAATGGCGACCACCAGCGGCAGGACGTGATAGATCACGCGGTATAGAACAAGGCTGCCGAGCAGCTGGTCGACGCTGATGGCGTTGCCAAGCCCTGCGACCATCACGGTTTCAAAGACGCCAAGACCGGCCGGCACATGGCTGAGGACGCCAAGGCCGACGGCAGTGGCGTAGATGGCGAAAAATGTCGGCCAGCCGAGATGCGTGTCGGGCAGCAGCACGTAAAGCACGGAAGCGGAGGCGGCGATATCGAAAGCCGAGACGAGGAACTGACGCGACGATGTGCGGCTGTCGGGAAGGCGAAGACGCCATGCGCCGAGACGGATCGTGCGGCCGTTGCGCCCGATATAGGCGGCCACCACGAGAACGGCGATGACGGCGAGCGCCGCCCCTCTGAGGATCAGCGCATCAACGCCGATGATGGCGGCGATGCGTGGTGCGACGATGAAGGTGGAGATGGCGCTGACCGAAAGCAGGCCAAGCCCGAAGGACAGCGTGACAAAGGCGATGACGCGGGCGATTTCACCGGGCGACAGCCCAAGCCGCGAATAGGCGCGAAAGCGGATGGCGCCACCGCTCAAGGGGCCGAAACCGGCAGTATTGCCGATCGCATAAGCGGCAAAAGCTGTCGCCGCCATGGGCGGCAGCGGCAATTTGCGGCCGATATATTCGATCGCATTGGCGTCGTAGAGTATCAGCGCCAGAAAGCTGAGCGCAGTGAAGAAAATGGCAAGCAGAACCGCCGAAGCCGAGGTCTGCGTCAGCGCGTCGATGACGTCGTCATAACGCACTTCGGAGGTCAGGTGATAGATGGCGAAGGTCATCATCACGAAGACGAGCGTGATGGCGATCGCGGTCAGATAGGGGCGGTTTCGGGCAATGAAGCTTTCAACCGCGGATTCCGCGACATCTGTTTGTGTGATTTCGCTCTTGTCTGCCATTTGCTTTATCCAGCGCCCATTCCCAGCTTGGCGAACCACAGGAATGTGTCGCTAATTCGTTTCGGTTGAGGAAATGTGATTAGCAGAAAAGCATGAAGTGTCGATGTAGAGTTTGGCCCGCTCGTCGGTGGATTTTCGCCAATCCTAAAGGCAGAAATGCAACTATGAAATGCATGATTTGCCGGATTGTTCCGAAAAATATCAAATTAAGCGCTGCGGTTGCTTGGTGGTGGCGTTTGATGCCATTACACGCTCCTTTTGATTGAAGGAGATGCAGATGAACACGCCCACAAGAATAGCGCTTTCGCTCGTCGTCGCCCTCGTGGCGGGCGGCGGATACATGGCAGTGGACAAGATGCGCGGTGCCGAATGGGTCGTTTCGCCGCAGCAGATTGCGGAGGCCAAGGCAAAAGGGCAGATGGGTTATGAGTCCCGCCCGGGCACAGTGACCGTGTTGCCGATCCGTAGTGAAACGGCGGATGTATTGCCGATGAAATGGGCGATGATCGGTGTGGTTGCCGGGCTTCTGGCCTTCCGGGCGAGCGGCAAGAAAAAAGCGGCAAAGGCTTAAGGGCCTGCCGCTTCATATCTCCGGCGTTCCGCGCCGGAGATGGATTTTACGCTGAGCCTTATGCGCCCCAGGTTTTTTCCAGCACGCGGACCCAGTTGCGGTGGCAGATCTTGGCAAGCGCCTCGTTGTCGTAGCCGCCGTTGCGCAGGGCTTCGACCAGCAATTGCAGATCGCCCGCATCCTTCATGGCGGCGGGAATGGTGGTGCCGTCGAAATCCGAACCGAGGGCCACGTGATCGATGCCGATGCGGTTGACGATATAGTCGACATGGCGGACAAGTTCGCCAAGATCGGTATCCGGGTTCTTCACGCCGTCCTGGCGCAGGAACAAAACGCCGAAATTGATGCCGGCAAGACCACCCGTGTCGCGGATGGCATCCA
The DNA here is from genome assembly GCF_030518355.1 of Agrobacterium sp. V1. NCBI lineage: Bacteria > Pseudomonadati > Pseudomonadota > Alphaproteobacteria > Hyphomicrobiales > Rhizobiaceae > Agrobacterium > Agrobacterium sp. V1. Next base: position 2,205,595 of record NZ_JAULSF010000001.1, on the reverse strand, counting down.
GCTGGCGATCCGTCAGGTTGCGGCTGTGGTTACACAGCGCATAGGCGTTGGAATGCGAGGCGACGAGCGGTGCGTCTGAAATCCTGGCGATGTCCCAGAAACCCTGCTCGTTCATGTGCGACAGGTCGACCATGATCTTCAGTTCGTTGCAGGTCTTCACCAGCCGCTTGCCGGCATCGGTGAGGCCGGGGCCGATATCCGGCGTCGAGGGGAACCGGAAGGGAACGCCATAGGCGAAAATGTTCGGGCGGCTCCAGACTGGTCCGAGCGTGCGAAGGCCCGCTTCGTAGAGCACGTGCAGCGCATCCAGATCAGCGCCGATCGCTTCCGCGCCCTCGATATGGAAGACCGAGGCAAAAGCGCCCGATGCCATGGCGCTGCGGATATCGGCGGCGGTGCGGCAAACCTTCAGTGCGCCGGCGGATTGTTTCTCGGCGCGGAACAGCAGGCCGGCCATGGCGAGCGTCGCCTTCAGCGCGTCGGCTTCTGCCGGTGTCGAAAAATCGCCGTTGGTGTCCTTCTCCATGCTTGGCGACGGCACGTAGATGGCGCAGAGGCCGCCGGCCAGCCCACCCTTCCTGGCGCGTGGCAGGTCGATGTGGCCAACCGTGTCACCCTCGATGAGCAGGGTCTCGGGAGAGGCATTGCCCGACCGCCATAACCGCAGAAGCACATCGTTGTGGCCGTCGAAGACGGGTACGGTTTTTTCATCGGTCATGGTCATTCACCTTCGGATAGGGGGAGGGCGCGGATGCGCGCCTATTCAGACTTTTGAGAATTGGTAGAGGAAAGGTCAAGGCGGGAGCAAATGCAATCCGTGCATAGGCTCTGCCAAATTTGGAATTGGTCGGGCCTCGTTTGCTCGTGTTAATCGCGGGAAAACATAAAAAAAATGACTGGATTGGGGCAAACCCACCGTTTTCCGAAAAATAAGGTCCGAAAGGGGATTTTCGATGATTTCAAGACGCAACCTGTTGATTGCCGGCGCCGCCGTTCCGTTCCTGTCCTATGCGCGCATTCCGGCATTTGCCGCGACACCGAAGGACATTCTTGTCGTCGCGCAGCAGCTGGACAATATGACGAGCCTTGACCCGCATGAAGGTTTCGAAGCCGTCGGCGGTGAAATCATCTCCAACATGTATCAGAAGCTGGTGCGCGCCAACCGTGAGGATTCCACCAAGGTTGATCCGGTTATCGCGAAATCCTGGGAAGCCGATGCGGACAGCAAGGTCTTCACCTTCGTGATCGGTGACGAAGCGACATTCGCGAGCGGTGAGAAAGTGACCGCGGAAGATGTTGCGTTCTCGCTGCAGCGCGCCATCAAGATGAACAAGAGCCCGGCCTTCATCATCAGCCAGTTCGGCTTCACGCCTGAGAATGCCGAGACGACCATCGTTGCCGCCGACGACAAGACGGTGAAGCTGACGACGGCAAAGCCGACCGCCATCTCCTTCCTGCTTTATTGCCTCTCCGCCAATATCGGTGCGATCGTCGAAAAGAAGGCGGTTCTTGCCAATGCGTCGGGCGAAGACCTCGGCAATGGCTGGCTGCAGAAGAACAGCGCCGGTTCCGGCGATTTCATGCTGCAGGCCTGGAAGCCGAGCGAAAGCGTCGCACTCACCGTCAACCCGAACGGTCCTTACAAGGGCAATATCAAGCGTATCGTGCTGCGCCATGTCACCGATCCGTCTTCGCAGCTGCTGATGCTGCAGAAGGGCGATATCGACATTGCACGCGACCTGACGTCGGAGCAGCTGCGTACCGTCAAGGACGACGCCAATATCGAGCTGGAGCGCAAGTCCATCGCCTCGCTGGTGCTGATCTCGCTCAACCAGGGCAATGAGAACCTTGCCAAGCCGCAGGTCTGGCAGGCGATCAAGTGGGCGCTGGACTATAAGGGCATGCAGGAAAACCTGGTGTCGCTGACCCACAAGGTTCACCAGAGCTTCGAGCCGGAAGGTTTCCCGGGTGCGGTCAACGACACGCCCTACCAGCGCGATGTCGAAAAGGCCAAGGCTTTGATGGCCGAAGCCGGCCTTGCCGACGGTTTCGAGATCAGCATGGATCACTATTCCGCCCAGCCTTACCCGGATCTGGCGCAGGCCATTCAGGCCAACCTTGCCGATATCGGCATCAAGGTGCGTCTGCAATCGGCTGAAAACCGTCAGGTTCTGACCAAGATGCGCGCCCGCGAACACCAGATGGCGCTTTCCGCATGGGGCACGGATTATTTCGATCCGCATTCCAATGCCGATGTCTTCAACATCAACAAGGACAATGGCGACGACGCCAAGTCGAAGCCCTTCCTGTGGCGTTCGCGTTTCAAGAACGACGACTTCGCCGCCAAGGCGGAAGCCGCCCGTGACGAGAAGGACCCGGCAAAGCGCGTGGAGCTTTATGAAGCCCTGCAGCGCGAGCACATGGAAAACAGCCCCTTCGTGTTCATGTTCCAGACCACGAAGACGGCAGCCTTCCGCAAGGGTGTTTCCGGCTTCGAACTCGGCGTTCTCTCCGAGGGCAATTCCTACCACGATGCGAAGAAAGCGTGACATTGAACAAGCGCGTTAAAAGCATATCGTCGATACTGAGCAGCGTCCTCCTGACGCTGTTCGGTTTGATGGTCATCACCTTCATGATCGGGCGCGTCATGCCCGTCGATCCCGTCATCGCGGCGGTCGGCGATAACGCGCCCGAAGACGTCATCGTGCGGGTGCGGGCCGAAATGGGCCTCGACCAGCCGCTGGTCGTGCAGTTCTTCCACTATGTCACGCAGGTCCTGCATGGCGATTTCGGCAACTCGATCCTGACCCGCAATCCGGTCTGGATCGATATCAAGCGCGTTTTCCCCGCCACGTTCGAACTTGCCACCGCAGCGCTTATTCTGGCCGCGCTGATCGGCATTCCGCTCGGCGTCTGGGCCGCCGTGAAACAGGGCAAGCTGACGGATCAGGTGATCCGCGTCGTCTGCCTTGCCGGTCACTCCGTGCCTGTTTTCATGCTGGCGCTGATTTCGTTGCTGGTGTTCTATGCCACGCTCGGCGTCGCACCGGGACCGGGCCGTCAGGACATCATCTATGACGGCATGATCACGCAGGTCACTGGCCTGATGACGGTCGACACGCTGCTTGCCGGTGACTGGGACGCCTTTTACGACGCCATCGCCCATATGGTGCAGCCCGTCTGCATCCTCGCCTATTTCAGCATGGCCTATATCACCCGCATGACGCGCGCCTTCATGATCGATGCACTGAAGGGTGAATATGTCATCACCGCCCGCGCCAAGGGGCTTTCGGCCATGACCGTGATCTGGGGCCACGCCTTCCCGACGGTCGCCGTGCAGCTCGTCACGGTTCTGGCGCTCACCTATGCCGGCCTTCTCGAAGGTGCGGTGGTGACGGAAACCGTCTTCAGCTGGCCGGGCCTTGGTCAATACCTCACCGTCTCGCTCATGAACGCGGACATGAACCCGGTCGTCGGAGCAACCCTGTTGATCGGCTTCATCTATGTCGCCCTCAACCTGCTCGCAGACGTGCTTTACAGAGTTATGGATCCTCGCGTTCGATGATGTTAGCTAATTTCAGAAACTGGGCTCTGGATGAGACGCCGCATTCCCGCACACAGGCTGCCTGGGGAAACCGGTATCGCATCTGGCTCAACCTCAAGTCCAATCCGCTGGCGGTGATCGGTCTGACCATCATCGTCCTGTTCATCGCCCTGTCGCTTCTGGCGCCGCTGCTCGCGCCCTATGATCCGGCAACGCAGAATCTCGGCAACCGCCTGGCATTCCCCAGCGCCGGACACTGGTTCGGCACGGATGAGCTGGGTCGCGACATTCTCTCGCGTATTCTTTACGGCGGCCGCGTCACGCTCGGCATGGTCATTGCCGTCGTCGTTCTCGTGGCACCCATCGGCCTCGCCATCGGCTGCATCGCCGGTTATTTCGGCGGCATTGTCGATACGGTGCTGATGCGGGTGACGGATGTGTTCCTGGCCTTTCCGCGCCTCATCCTCGCGCTCGCCTTTGTCGCGGCACTGAAGCCCGGCGTTGAAAGTGCCATTCTCGCCATCGCGCTCACCGCATGGCCGCCCTATGCGCGCCTTGCCCGCGCCGAAACCATGACGGTGCGCGGCAGCGACTTCGTCGCGGCTTATAGGCTGACCGGCGCTTCCGCCTGGCGCATCATTGCGCGTCACATTGCGCCGCTCTGCGTGCCGAGCCTTATCGTGCGCATCACGCTCGACATGAGCTCGATCATCATCACCGCCGCCAGCCTCGGCTTCCTCGGCATGGGTGCGCAGCCGCCTTCGCCGGAATGGGGTGCGATGATTGCGACGGCCAAGCGCTTCATCTTCGAACAATGGTGGGTCGCCACCATTCCCGGCATCGCCATCTTCCTCGTTTCGCTCGCCTTCAACTTCCTTGGCGATGGTTTGCGCGACGTTCTCGACCCGAAGGGACATTGAGCCATGCTGGTCGAAATCGAAAATCTGAAGATCGCTTTCCAGACCCGCACCAGCCGTTTCGAGGCGGTGCGCGGTGTCTCCATGAAGCTCGGCACTGAAAAGCTCGGCATTGTCGGCGAATCCGGTTCGGGCAAGAGCCTGACGGCGCGGGCGCTGATGAAGCTTCTGCCCTCCAATGCGGATATCCGCGCTGACAAGCTCGCCTTCGACGGCATCGACGTACTGTCTGCCAGCGAGAGGCAGATGCGCCAGATCCGCGGCAAGCGGGCGGGTTTCATTCTGCAGGACCCGAAATATTCGCTGAACCCGGTGAAGACCATGGGTGCGCAGATCGCGGAAGCCTGGCGTGCCCATAAGGGCGGCAGCAAGCGGGCCGCCATGGAAGCGGCCATCGGCCTGCTTGATCAGGTGAAGATCCGCAATCCGCGTCAGGTCGCCTCGTCCTATGCGCATGAGGTTTCCGGCGGCATGGGCCAGCGTGTGATGATCGCCATGATGCTGGCGCCCGATCCGGAACTGCTGATCGCCGACGAACCGACCAGCGCTCTCGACGCCACGGTGCAGGCGGAAATCCTGCGGCTTATCGAGGAGCTTGTGTCGGAACGCGGCATGGGCCTCATCCTCATCAGCCACGACCTGCCGCTCGTTTCGCATTTCTGCGACCGCGTGGCCGTGATGTATTCCGGCCGGGTGATGGAGGAGCTGAAGGCGTCCGAACTCCTGAAAGCCGAACATCCCTATACAAAGGGACTTTTGAACTGCATTCCCTCGCTGACGCATCCGCGCGAGCGTCTTCCCGTTCTCAACCGTGATGCAGCGTGGTCCAGCCAATGATCGACGTCGATAATCTCCGTATCAAGTTCGGCGACCGCGAAGTGGTGAAGGGCGTGTCCTTTTCGGTGAAAAAGGGCGGCAGCTTTGGCATCGTCGGCGAAAGCGGCTCGGGCAAGTCCACCATCCTGCGTGCCATGGCCGGCCTCAACGAGAGCTGGGAAGGCCGCATCGCCTTTGCCGGCAAGGATGCACCGCTGAAGCGGACGCCGGAGTTCTTCCGGCAGGTGCAGATGGTGTTTCAGGATCCCTATGGCTCGCTGCATCCGCGCCAGACCATCGACCGTATTCTCAGCGAATTGCCGCTGGTGCACGGCATGGACAATATCGAAAAACGCATCCAGCAGGCCCTGTCCGATGTGGCGCTGCCGCAGGCGGTGCGGTTCCGTTTTCCGCACCAGCTCTCGGGCGGCCAGCGCCAGCGCGTGGCGATTGCCCGTGCGCTGATCGCCGATCCGCAGGTGCTGCTGCTCGATGAGCCGACTTCGGCGCTCGATGTCTCGGTGCAGGCGGAAATCCTGAACCTGTTGCAGGACCTGCGCGCGGCGCGCAACCTCACCTATATTCTCGTCAGCCACAATCTTGCGGTCATTGCGCATCTGTGCCCGCAGGTTGGCGTGATGCTGAATGGCGACATGGTGGAGCAGCTGAGTGCCGGCGATCTGCGAGATGGCCGGACCAAACATCCGCATACGGAAGAGTTACGTAGCCTGAGTATCCGGCTGGAAGAACCGGCCTGAGGGCTGGTCACACGGCCTATATTACACATGGATCGAGCGGGTGCCGCCCGCTTCTTCTCCCCGAGGGGGAGAAGTCCGCGGCAGCGGGATGAGGGGGCAAGCTTCCCGTAAATCTCTACCGTTGCCCCCTCATCCGACCCTTCGGGCCACCTTCTCCCCGGCGGGGAGAAGAAACAAGCGGCGATGCCGGTGACAAAACTGTTGTCCTCGCACGCTGCAATAGAGACACGAGATCGAACAATGTCGCAGCAATTCGACTGGAACGCCGCTTCAACCCTTTCGCAGAGCTTCGTCTCACAATGGGCGGACAATGAGCCGGGCGGGGCGGTCATCGGTTTTGATCTCGATGGCATCCGTTTCGCCCATGCTGGCGGTGTCGAGAGCCTCTCGACCTTCGCGCCCTTTACGCCGCAGAGCGTGGTGCGGTATGCCTCGGTCACCAAACATGCCTTCTGTGCCATGGTGCTTGCGCATTCCGATCTGATCGGCCTTGACGATCCACTCGGCAAACATCTGCCGGAGTTGCAGCCGCCGCTCCGCGACGTCACGGTGGGACAGGCGCTGGATATGAGCGGTGGCCTGCCGGATACGCGTGAATGCCTCTCGCTGCTTGGTCTTTCCGTCTATACCGAAACGAAGGCCGAACCGCTTCTCGACTATCTGTCGCGGCTCGCCCGGCTGAATTTTCCTGCCGGCAGCGAGGTGTCCTATTCCAATACGGGTTACCGGCTGGTGGAAGCGGCGCTGGAGCGTCGCGGTTTCCGTTTCGATGATTTCGTGCAGGAACAGATTGCCGATCCCTTTGGCGTGTTTCTGAAGGCGCCGGATGTCTGGAACGATCCAGTCGACGGGCTGGTGCCGGGTTACTGGAAAGCTGAAGACAACTGGCAGCTTTCGGCCGCCGGCCTGCATATCTCCGCTTCAGGTAGCCTTGCGGGCAGCGCCGAAGCACTTACCCGTTGGTTGCAGGGTCTGATGCGGGGCGAGGGAGGCTTCGCGGGTGTTCTTGACGCGCTTTCGGCTGAACGACCGCTCGCCGATGGGCGGATGAGCGAATATGGCCTCGGCCTGCGCTGGTCGCATCTCGGTGACAGGCGTTTCGTCGGTCACGGCGGTTCGCATCCGGGTTACAAGACTTACTTTCTGCTTGATCCGGAAAACGGCACTGGCTTCGTCGTGGTGTCGAACCGCGAGGATACCAATGGCTTCAAGATCGCGCTGGAAGGCATGGCGGCTTTGACCGGCCTGCCTTTGCCCAAACCCGCCGCCAGTCTGCCGGAAGGCCTCTATGTCACCGAAAGCGGGCCGTGGTGGCTGGAGATCAAGGGCAGCACATCCACCTTCATCGATGGTGACGACACGCTTTATGAAGATGCCGATGGCTGGGTCTCCTCCCGTTCCGCATCCTCTCCGATGCGTCTCAGGCTGGATGGTGCCGCCATTGTCGGCGAGGCCGGCCACGCCGCCCGCCGCTTTCTGCCGGTCGGCCAGCATGTCGTGCCGGACGATTTTTCGGGTTTGTGGCGCTCGGATGAGGGAGCGGAATTTTCGATCAGCAGTTCGTCACTGACGATGGGCATCGGCCCCACGCGCCGCAGCATGCCCTTGAAGGCGCTCGGCAATGGCCGTTTCCTTTTCACGCTCATCGATGGGCCTTGGACGAAGCGCGTCTGCCTCAACCGGCTGGGTGACGACCGGATCGAGCTGGTGTCCAGCCGGGCGCGGATGATCGAATATTCGCGAAGCTTTTAGCCGCTGTTAAATTGTGACCATGGCGGTCCTGCGACCTTTCTTGCCGTCCGTTTAGCACCTATAGTTCCTGTATGGTAAAAGGTGTTCTGAGGTTCTTTTTTGACTATGGCGCAGGTGGTTGCCTCTGGGCAGGCGACAGCGAAACATGCGCGAGATTGGATGTTGGACCCGTCGATGCGGCTTTCTTTGGCCTCGACGGTCAGATGCCTTCCAAGCCAAAGCTGGTTCTCTCCGAGACGGCGCAGCAACTGCGTGATCGTCTTGATTTTGAGCATTCCGGATATCTTAATCCCTTGTATCCACTCGATCCGAGCCTATGGACGCAGGGTGTTTGTGACCGCTTCAACACAGATGTAGATAAGCTCCTCGTACTTTTGCGTCAGGAGTTGGAAGCCGACTACAGCATCGTCGATGAGCAATACCGCTATGAGGAAGACCCAAGGCTTGACGAGTATCTAACTGAAAATCCCAGCCTTGCTCGTATCGATGAAGTGAAGGTGTCGACTGTGGGTTGGGTCCGAGGGGAGACCTAAAATATGCTAAGGTGTCATTTTTCTCCCAATCAGAACCCCGCTATCAAGAGGGTTTCAATCGGCTTCCATTGCTCCTAATAAAGACCCGTGTTCCCGGCAGGCCGGGACAACATCTTTGTGGGAGAACAGGCCCTTGGAAGTCAAATGGCTCGAGGATTTCCTGGCGCTGGCCGGAACGCTCAATTTCTCGAAGGCGGCGGATGAGCGACATGTGACGCAATCCGCCTTCAGCCGGCGCATCAAACAGCTGGAAGCCTGGGTGGGGGCGACGCTGGTCGACCGCGCTTCCTATCCGTCGCGGCTGACCGAGGCGGGAGTGAAGTTCGTGCCGGTGGCGCAGGAGACGCTGAAACAGCTTTATCATGCACGGCGCACCCTGCTGCAGGAAGAGGGAGCCGATGCCAGAACCGTTCGGCTGACGGCGCTGCATACCCTGTCCTTCACCTTCTTTCCCGACTGGCTGAAACGGGTGAACGAGACGGCCGGACCGCTGTTTTCGGTTCTGCGGCCGGATTCCGGCAGCATGGAAGAAAACCTCAATTCGCTGGTGGACGGGCAGAGTGATTTCCTTCTGACCTATGCCCATCCCGAAGTGCCGATGCTGCTCGATGCGCAGACCTTCGAGTTCCGCGTGCTGGGTGCGGAAAACATCATTCCGGTTTCCGCGCCGGCGAAAGATGGTTCACCGCTGCATGCGCTGGTGGAAAATGCGCGAAAACCCTTTGCCTATCTGGATTATGAAAAGGCCTCGTTCTTCGGGCCGCTGCTGCGCGATCTCCTGAGCGCGCGCCTGCCGCAATTCGAGCGGGTGCATGAGGGCAGCATGTCGGTGGGGCTGAAAGCCATGGCGATGGCCGGCTGGGGTGTCGCCTGGGTGCCGGAAAGCCTGATGCGGCACGAGCTGGATAGCGGCGCTCTGGTGCGCGCCGCTGATTCAAGTTTCGATATTGCCGTCGATATCAGGCTTTATCGTTCGAAGGAGAACCGCCGGCCCGTGGTTGAGCGCATCTGGGCGGTTCTCGAAAGTTAGAGCATTTCCGGGAAAAGTGGCCCCCGGTTTTCCATCCGGAAATGCGACAAACACAACGCTTTCGATCAGATGGCCGTGCGGCGGGCGTTTTCGAGGTAGAGCGCGCGCAGGCGGCTCACCATCGGGCCGGGCTTGCCGTTGCCCACCGGCTTGCTATCGATCTTCGTCACCGAAACCACGAAGTTGGAGGCGCTGGTCAGGCAGGCCTCGTCGGCATTCAGCGCCTCTTCCAGCGTGAAAGGGCGTTCTTCCAGCGTGAAGCCGGCTTCCTTGGCCAGTTGCAGGGCGGCAAGACGGGTGCAGCCGGGCAGGGTCTTGTTGCTGTTGCCGCGGGTGATGATCTTTTTGTCGGCGGTGACGATATAGGCGGTCGAGGACGCGCCTTCGGTAACGAAACCATCCTCGATCATCCACGCCTCGTCGCAGCCTTCGGCCTTGGCGATGCGTTTGGCCATGACCTGCGGCAGAAGGCAGACGGTCTTGATATCGCGACGTTCCCAGCGCTGGTCGGGAACGGATTTGACGGCGATGCCGGCTTCTTCGACCGGGGTGCCGATCAGCTTCTTGGCCTGGGTGAACATGACCAGCGTCGGCTTCAGATCGGCGGAGAACAGGAAATTGCGGTCTTCGGCACCACGCGTCAGCTGCAGGTAGATCATGCCTTCGACGAGGTTGTTGTCGGCAATCAGGCGGCGCTCTGCCTCGACGATCTCTTTCGTGGTGACCGGCAGCGGCACGTCGATTTCGCGGGCGCTGCGCTCCAGCCGGGCCATGTGCAGGTCGCTGTCGATCAGCTTGCCTTCCAGAACGGAGGTAACTTCGTAGATGCCGTCGCCAAACAGGAAACCGCGGTCGAAGATGGAGAGGCGGGCGTCCGCTTCGGGCAGGAATTCGCCGTTGACGTAAACGATGCGACCGGATGGGCTAGTCATGAAAACTCCGTCTGGAAAAGTCAGGCTGAAAGAAGGGTTTTAAGGGCGTCGATGGAAATGGCCTCGACCGTGGAGGCCTTGCCGGTGCCGGCATTGAAGCCCGTGGTCGTGGTTGCCGCGCAGAGCGAGTTCAGAATCGCTTCCTCCGTCGCCTCAATCGCTGCTTCGAAGAGCGGCGAAATCGCATCATTGGAAAGTTCCGGATAGTCTGCGACGGCCTTGCGGCGCGCGGGCGTGCGGCGCAGCCGCTCATCGGTGGAAAAGGCCAGCGCATAGTCACCGGAGCCATTGCTGAGCGCTGCACCCGTGCGCGCCAGCCCGCCGAAGCTTCTGGCCGCCAGACGCTTCAGGTTGCGGGAGGAGAGCGGCGCGTCGGTGGCGACAATGATGACGATCGAGCCGTCCTTGTCCTTATGGTCAGGGCTGGCATAAGGCTTGCCGCAGACCAGCAGATGGCCGCCGTAATTGGACTGGACAAGAATGCCGATCGTATAGGTCGTTCCGGCGATGGTGACGATGCGGGATGCGGTGCCGATGCCGCCTTTCATGCCGAAGGCCACCGTACCGGTTCCGGCACCAACGCCGCCCTCGGCCACGGAGCCTGTGGCCGCGTTTTTGAGCGCGGCCGAGATTTCCTCGACCATCGGGCGGCCGGCGCGGATGTCGTTCAGGCGGGAATCGTTGGTTTCGCCGACGACGGCGTTGATTGAGACGACTTTCTCATTGCCCGGCTGCGCCAGCGTATGGTGGTTGATTGCCTCGATGGCCCGACCGGTTGCCAGCGTGTTGGTGAGGATGATTGGTGTTTCGAGTTCGCCGAGTTCCTCGATCTGCGTCGAGCCGGCGAATTTGCCGAAGCCGTTATAGACGGCGAAGGCGGCGGGCACCTTGTCCTGAAAGAGATTGCCGCCATGCGGCAGGATCGCGGTTGCGCCGGTGCGGATCGTGTCGCCTTCGATGACGGTCGAATGGCCGATGGTCACGCCTTCGACATCGGTGATAGCGTTGAGCGGGCCGGTCTCGAAATGGCCGGGCCGGAAACCGATATCGCGCAGTCTCGGGCGGGTCGTCTGATGCATCGGGCGATCACTTTTGCGGAATGCAGGCTCAAGGTGGAACAGGCGCGGCTTCATGAAAAGCTTTGCTCTGACTTGACGTTAGACTACTTCGCCGGGAAACGGCATCGCAAAAATGGAATAGTTTTATGCGGGCAATGGATGCGCTCAGGAGGCGCGCAGCGCGGCTTCGCCTTCACGCTCCAGCCATTGCCGCATCGCGTCTTCCGTCTCTTCGCGCGTCGGTGCGCCGATGCGGCCGCCGAAGACGGTGCATTTCAGTGCGGCGGCAACGGAGGAGAGCCGGATGGCCGCGCGGCTTTGCATGCCTTCAGCCATCGCCAGCGCAAATGTGCCGTGGAAGATATCGCCCGCCGCCAGCGTATCCACTGCCTCAACCTGCATGGTCGTCTGGAAATGCACTGTGGGATCGCCGGCCTCCGTCCACCAGCAGCCTTGCGGACCGGCGGTGACGGCGATGAAGGTCTGCGGGTAGCGGGAATGCAGCACCGGCAGCATGTCCTTCACCGTTTCAAGTCCGGTCAGCCGGGCGGCGGCGGGTTCGGAAAAGACGATATGGGTTGCGGCGGGCGCAAGCTTCTCCAGCGTTTCCACCGGCGCCACATCGCCATCCAGAATGGCCGGTTTGCCAAGTGCGCGCGCCACAGTCAGCACATCAAGCGCCAGTTCCGGCCAGCGCACATCAACCAGAACGGCATCGAACGGGGCAATATCTTCCGGTGTGCAGGAGCGTTTTTTCTCGTGCAGGCGATGGTCGTAAAAAGGCACGATCAGCCGTTCTCCCCGGTCATCGATGATGATCGTCGACAGGGCCGAGCGCGCGCCGGAAGCGATGGTCATGCCCGCAACATCGATGCCGCTTTCGGCGAGATCGCGCAGGATGCGGGTGCCGGTTTCGTCATCGCCCACCGCACCCCAGAGGCTGGCGCGGCCGCCCATGCGATGCACGGCATAAGCAGCGCTCGACGCCATGCCTTCGGCGATCTGCAGCATCTCATAGGGCAGGACCTTGCCTTCGCCCTTCGGCATGTCATGCACACGAAACAGGGTGTCCAGCACGGTGGCGCCCACGCAGAGCACATGCTTGCCGCCCGCTTCCTTTACCATTCTCTTCGCTCCTGCCGTGTTCAGATGCGCTTGCCGCTGTCCTTGTCGAACAGATGCACCGTTGCCGGATCGATGGCAATGTGGATCGTATCGCCGAAGCGGACATTGAGGCGCTCGCGGAACAGGCAGGCGATCTCGTCGCCCTTGCAATTGAGCTTGGCGTAGATTTCCGAGCCGGTTCCTTCGACCAGTTCGACCCGGCCTTCAATGCCGGTCTCGGCGGCTCGGATGTGTTCCGGCCGCACCCCGTAGACGAGGTCGCGGCCGCCCAGTTTGCCGATCTCGGCATTGGCGGGCAGCGGCAGGCTGAGACCCTTTGCGGTGCGGAAGACGCCTTCCTCCACCCGGCCGCGAATGAAGTTCATGGCCGGCGAGCCGATAAAACCGGCAACGAAGAGATTGGCGGGATTGTCGTAAAGCTCGAGCGGCGCGCCGATCTGCTCGATGACGCCATCGTGCAGCACCACGATCTTGTCGGCCATGGTCATGGCTTCCACCTGGTCGTGGGTGACATAGATGGTGGTGGTGCCAATGCGCTGGTGCATGGCCTTGATCTCGCCGCGCATCTGCACGCGCAGCTTGGCATCGAGGTTGGAAAGCGGCTCGTCGAACAGGAAAACCTGCGGATCGCGCACCAGCGCGCGACCCATGGCGACACGCTGGCGCTGGCCGCCGGAAAGCTGGCGCGGATAACGGTCCAGCAGCTTTTCCAGTCCCAGAATGGCGGCGGCCCTGTCGACCTTGGCCCTGGTTTCCTCGGCGCTGACCTTCTTCAGCTTCAGCGCGAAGCCCATATTGTCCTTGACCGTCATATGCGGATAAAGCGCGTAGTTCTGGAAGACCATGGCGATGTCGCGGTCACGGGCGGGCAGGTGGCTCACCTCCCGCGCGCCGATGTGGATTTCGCCGTCGCTCAGTTCCTCTAGCCCAGCGATCATGCGTAGCAGGGTGGACTTGCCGCAGCCGGAAGGGCCGACGAGGACGACGAATTCTCCGTCCTTGATGTCGATATCGATACCGTGGATGACGTTGACCGAGCCGAAGCGCTTCTGGACATTTTGAATATTGACCGGTGCCATGTTTTTGGTTCCCGTTATAATTTGAATTCAGCCGCCCTTGACGGCGCCGGCGGTGAGACCCGCCACGATCTGTTTCTGTGCGAACATGGTGAGCAGCAGCACCGGCAGCGTGACGATGAGCGCGGCTGCGGCCAGCGGCCCCCAGCTGACCTGTTCGAAGGACAGCATGTTGTAGACCGCGACCGGCAGGGTGCGCGTTTCACGGCTGGCCAGCACGATGCCGAAGACGAAGTTGTTCCACGAGAAGATGACCGCGAGGATGAAGGAGACAACGATGCCGGGCTTGGCGATCGGCAGCGCCACCAGCCGGAACACCTGCCAGGAGGATGCGCCATCGATGCTTGCCGCCTCTTCCAGTTCCTTCGGCGTGGTCTCGAAATAACCGATCATGATCCAGACGACGATCGGCACCGTCACCACAAGATGGATGATGATCTGCGGCCAGAGCGTGCCCAAGAGGTTCAGCCATTGGAACAGCAGGAACAGCGGAATGAGGAATGAGAGGCCCGGCGTCATGCGGGCGATCATGATGACGACGGCGGATTTTTCCGCCTTCAGTCGGGCGATGCCGTAACCGGCGGGTACGCCGATGACGAGCGCCAGAATGGTCGCCGCACCGGTGACGAGCACCGAGTTCCAGAAATAGAGGAAGAAATTATTCTCCTCGAACACCTTCACATAGTTCGACCAGGCGAAACGTTCGGGAATGAGGATCGGCGGATAGGCGCCGTTGTCGATCTCATATTTCAGCGATAGCGAGATCATCCAGATGAAGAACAGGATGACCGGCGAGATCATCACCAGTGCCACGAAGAAAAGGCCGATGCGGTCGAGATTTTTGCGTTTCAGGATTTTTCCAGACATCAGCGATCCTCCATCTCGTTCCACTGCGAGCGCTGGCGCACCATCAAAAGCACGAAGGACAGCGCCACGATGATGATGAAAAAGACGACGGCCATGGCCGAGCCGTAACCGATGTCGTAATAGGAAAACGCCGTATTATAGAGATAGATGTTGATGGTTTCAGACGCCGTGCCGGGCCCGCCTTGAGTCATCGCATAGATGATGTCGAAGCTTTTGACGGCATCGATGGAGCGGATGATGACGGCGATCATCAGAAACGGCGCAATCATCGGCATGGTCAGGTAACGGAATTTCTGCCAGGCGTTGGCACCGTCGATTTCAGCACTTTCATAGGGTTCGCGCGGCACTGCAGCCAGCCCGCCGAGCACGATCAGCATGACCAGAGGCGTCCACTGCCAGGTTTCCACCAGCACCAGCGAGGGAATGACGGTCGACTGGTTGTAGATCCATTCCAGCGGCCCGATGCCGATGAGCGACAGCAGATAGTTCAGGACGCCGAGCTGCGGGTGGAACATCATGGTCCAGACCAGCGCGATGGCGACCGGGGTCGCCATCATCGGCATGACGAAAACGCCGCGCAGAAAACCGCGCAGCGGAAACTGCGCATCGAAAACCAGCGCCGCCAATGTTCCGAGAAACAGCGGGGCGACAACCGACAGCACGGTATAAATGAGCGTGTGCCAGAGCGATTCCCAGAACCTGATATCGCCGGCGAGCCGGATATAGTTCTCGAAACCGATAAAGCTCTGCTCCTGTCCGAGCGTCCAGCGGTGCACGCTCATCCACAGGGTAAAGACCCATGGAAAAACGATGACAGCCAGAATGACGATAAGTGCCGGTATGACGAAGGGCCAGTAGTTGGGAGCAAGCCTTGCCGGCCTGCTCCCTTCTCTACGACTGACGCCTGTCTTGGTGTTTTCGATGCTCACGGAGGCCATTATCCCTCGCTACGTGCCAGAACGGGTGCGAACTGTTCCGTCGCCTTTTTCAGTTCAGCTGCGGGGTCCGCGCCGCCGATCATGTTGGTGAGGCCGACGCCGTAGATGTCGCGGAACTCCGTCACCGGAATGATGACGGGAAGCGCAAGCTGCGAGACCTTGCCGGAACCGACAACGGCGTCCAGCCAGGCGGCCGGCATCTTCACGCCTTCGCGGACTTTCTGGTCTTCGAGGATGGACTGGCGGAATGGAACGCCCGCACCGGCCTGCAACAGACGCGCGCCCATTTCATGCGAGATCGCCCATTGGCAGAAGAGGTAAGCGGCTTCCTTCTTGCTGCTGGCTTCGACGACGCCGAGACCATCGCCAAACGTGCCGGCGGCCTGAACTGCCGGGCCTTTCGGCATGACGCCGTAACCGACCTTGCCGACGACGCGGGATTTTTCCGGGTTCTCGATCGGCGGTGCGAAACCGACGCCATCGAACCACATGCCGATCTTGCCCTGCAGGAAGGCCGATTGCGCTTCCGCCCAGTTGAAGCCGGAGACGCCGGGAGGGGCTGCCTTGGTCATCAGGCGTTGGTAAAGCGCTGCCGCTTCCACCGCTTCCTTGGATTCGGTGTCGATCTTTCCGTCCGCACCGATCGGCTTTGCGCCATAACCCAGCATCAGCGAGGTCCATACCGGGGTATTGGCGTTCTTCAGGCCACGGGCGACGAAACCATAGGTGTTGGTGGCGGGATCGGTGATCTTTTCCGCCGCCGTTACCAGTTCCTCGAAGGTTTCAGGGTATTTCAGGCCCTTGGCCTCGAAGAGTTCCTTGTTCCAGTAAACGATCCAGTAATCCACCGAGAAGGGCAGCGAGCGCAGCACGCCGTCGCTATCCTTGGCAAACAACATGCCGGCCTCGGCAAAGTCTTTTTCGACGAGCGACGGATCGGTGAGCGACGGGTCCTTCAGGAAGCCGCTGATATCGGCCAGCCACTTGCCCTTTTCAAATTGACGCTTCTGGACGTGGTAGCTCAGATGCACGACGTCGAAGCTCGGCTTGCCAGAGGAAAGCTCGATGACGACCTTCTGGCGCTGCTGCTGTTCCGGGGTTGCCTCGGCATTGACCTTGATGCCGGTCAGTTCTTCGAATTCGCTGAGATATTTGATCAGCGTTTCGCTGCGCGGGCTTTTGACAAGATTGACCTCAAGCGTGGTGCCGGCGTGTTTTTTCCAGTTCACCGCCGCCGATGCCGGGCGAATGCCGAGCATCGCGCTGCCGCCAATCGCGGCCGTGCCTGCCAGAAAGGCGCGACGCGTGGGGTTGAGCAATGAATGCGTCATGTCAGTTCTCCTCCAGATTAGCCGGAAATTCTCCTCACCCCGGCTTGTTGCTTATTTTCCTGCAATCCCGGCGCAGGACCGTTTTTTACCCTGCCGGAATTGCCTTACACCGCCAGCGCCCTGTCCCTTGCGTTGCGGATATGGGCGGTCAGCCGTTCCACGGCGTCTTCCACGGATCGTTTCTCGATGGCTTCGAGAATGGCTAGATGTTCCTTCATCACCGACTTCACATGGCCGGCGATGCGAAAGCGCTCCTGGTTGATGAGGCGCATCTTGATGGAATTGACGCGGTAGGCATTCGAGATGATCGAATTGCCGAGACTATCGATGAAGGCATCGTGCATGCCCCAGTCCACCTGCTGGGCATGCTGATCGAGCTCCGGCGATTCCCCGCTATTTTCAGCCGCTTCGGCAATATCGCGATGCTGTTTCAACAGTTTCGCGATGGCCTCGTCGGAAGCCGAGCGGGTAAACAGCGCCACGGCTTCCTTTTCGAGGAAGATGCGGAACTGGAATGCTTCACGGATAAGGTTGATGTCGATATGGGCGACCTGCAAGCCCCGCTGCGGCACGGTCTTGATCAGCCCTTCCGCCTCCAGCCGCGGAATTGCCTCCCGGATCGCCCCCAGCGGCAGACCCGTCAATTCCACGAGGCGGCGTTGCGAGATGAATTGCCCCGGGCGAACATCACGCGAGAGGAGGTGATGCGTAAAGCTTTCATACGCCCGTTCCCGCAATGTCTGTTCGCTGGTATCGTCCATGCTCAACCTTTCAAGGTCTGTTCAAGCGGCCTGTTTGCGAAACAGCGCGTCGAAAGCGCCTTCGATCTGCCGCCGATCCTCAGGTGAAATGGCGACGAGCGGCGCGCGCACATCCGCCCAGATATTTTCGCCTGTCGTGTGTGATACCAGCACCTTGACGGCAGGCGTAACCGGAAATTTCAGAAGTTCCACAACAAGATCGACGATGCGCTTGTCGTCCTTGCCGTCAACGGCCATGGCGCGGACTTCCTGCGTCAGGAAATTGGCGACACCGGAGATGGCGCCCTGACCGCCGAGGCGGACGCCTCTGGCGAGATCACGCTCATCGCCGATCAGGATGGCGAGATCGCCATGTTCTTTCAGCAGGCGCTCGGTATGGCTCCAGTTGCCTGAGGAATCCTTGACGCCGGTAACGATGCCCGGAAACGTCGCCTTCAGCCGTCCTACCAGTTCGACGGACAATGTCACCCTGGTCACGGAGGGGATGTTGTAGACGAGAATGTCGCGTGCATCCTTGCCGATCTTTGCGAAAACCGCCGAGAACCAGGCAAAAAGCCCGTCATCGCTGACATTCTTGAAATAGGACGGCGGAGCGAGAAGAATATTGCGGGCGCCCGCTTTCAGGGCCTCGGCTGACTGGTCCGCCGCATCCTCGATGGAGTCCACCAGAACGCCGGTGACGATGCGCGATGGCGCAATACCGGCCTCGACGAAGCGGGACAGGATGACCTGTCGTTCACGGCTGCCGACGGAGCATCCTTCACCGGTGGTGCCGAACAGCGTCACGCTATCGCAGCCGTTTGACAGGCAGCGGCGGGCATGCGCGATCATCGCATCGATATCGACGGTTCCATCCGTTTTGAACGGTGTCGTCAGGGCTGCCGAAAGGCCGAATTTCTGGGTCAATTAAGATGCTCCTCCAAGGTGATCGCGGATTGATGGCATACTGACATGTTAGTTGTAAAGCAGTAATTGCAGGGTGAGTGTTTGAGACCTGCAGGACGGGGCAGGAATTCGGTTTTCGACGCGGCGAGTGCCTTGTCTGTGCGGGGTCGGGGATGGGCGATTATGGATGATCGGCGCGGATGCCGTTTGCCGCCCGTTTTGCCCCCATGTTTTCTCTGCCGGTGGTCACGAAAAAATGCGAAAATAAAATTTGACTGTTGGAGTAAAGATTTTTATCAGGCAGTCTGAATATAGGGATAAAGGGACCTTCACCATGACCATTGCGGAGCAGACAGCGCCTGTGGCAGAGATCGAACAGAGCCGCGTCAAGCGCCTGAAAGCGGCGACGCGTGGCGCCCATGGCGACCTCGATACTTTCATCATGGCCGCAAAGCCATTCGAGAGCCGCGAAAACTTCGGCAAATTCGTCGAGACGCAATATCTTTTCCATCGCGACCTCGACGTTTTCTTTTCCAACGCCACGCTTGATGGCCTGCTTCCCGATCTCAAAGGCCGTCGCCGTCTCGCCATGATCGAGCAGGACCTTGCCGATCTCGGTCTTGCTATTCCGGAAGCCAAGGCTGCGCGTTTCACCGGCGAAACGCCCTTCGATCTGCCGGAGGCGATGGGCTGGCTTTATGTGGTCGAAGGTTCCAATCTC
This sequence comes from Agrobacterium sp. V1, assembly GCF_030518355.1. Taxonomy (NCBI): domain Bacteria; kingdom Pseudomonadati; phylum Pseudomonadota; class Alphaproteobacteria; order Hyphomicrobiales; family Rhizobiaceae; genus Agrobacterium; species Agrobacterium sp. V1. Next base: position 2,186,551 of record NZ_JAULSF010000001.1, on the reverse strand, counting down.
GGTGCGGCTTTCCTGCTGAAAGATGCAGCCAAGCTCGGTCTTGGCGAAGAATTCGGCGCGCGCCATCTGGCCGGCGCACCGGAAGGGCGCGGCCTGCATTGGCGCACGTTCACCGCAGCGCTGGATGAAATTGCGCTGACGGTTGAAGAGGAAGAGCGGGTTGTCGCAGGCGCCGAGGCTGCGTTCCGGGCCGTCCATGCCTATGCGCAGCAGCGGCTGGGTTGAGGTTTTGGCATAGCTGCGCGATTGTTGTCCTCATCGCGCAGAAGTGCCCCGTCGCGCGTGCGTGTTTGATTGAGTCTCAGCACCTTAGCGCCGTTACCCCGGACTTGATCCGGGGTCCAGCGCGATCAAGTCCTTGATCGCGAAAGACTCTATTCACGGCGCAGACGCGCCGTGGCTGGATGCCGGATCGCGTCCGGCATGACGGAGGAGCGCCTTCGAATTTCTTACATCGGTCTGTGAGTGTGGTGAGGGCCGCTCACCTTTGACGTATCGCTCTCAATATTTGCCAAATAAACAGGCAAATATTTTGACCAAATGATAAATTTTTTGTCTTTTGGTCAAAGCTCCGCCCGCCCCCAAAATTTTATCCATTTGATAAAATTATTTTATTTGGTCTGGCACGGAACCTGCTACTCTTTTGTCAAGTCAGGAGACACCTGACGTAAAAAGGGAACAGCAAAATGGAAGTTGGTGTTTTTATCCCGATAGGGAACAATGGGTGGCTTCTTTCTGAAAACGCGCCGCAATACAAGCCGAGCTTCGACTTGAACAAGGCGATCACGCTGAAGGCGGAGCAATATGGCTTCGACTTTGCGCTGTCGATGATCAAGCTGCGCGGCTTTGGCGGCAAGACAGAGTTCTGGGATTACAATCTGGAATCCTTCACGCTGATGGCAGGCCTTGCCGCCGTCACCTCCAAGATCAAGCTTTTCGGCACGGCCGCCACGCTGGTCATGCCGCCGGCCATTGTCGCGCGTATGGCAACGACGATCGATTCCATTTCCGGCGGCCGTTTCGGCATCAACCTGATTACCGGCTGGCAGCGTCCGGAATACAGCCAGATGGGGCTTTGGCCGGGCGACGATTATTTCGGTGATCGCTACGAATATCTCGGCGAATACACCACCGTTCTGAAAGAGTTGCTGACGGACGGGCAATCGGATTTCAACGGCAAGTTCTTCAAGATGGAGGATTGCCGCATGAAGCCGGTGCCGCAGGGTGATGTGAAGCTCATCTGCGCTGGATCCTCCAATTCCGGCATGGCGTTTTCTGCCAAGTTTGCCGATTACAGCTTCTGCTTCGGTGTTGGCGTCAATACACCGAAGGCCTTCGCGCCCACCAATGAACGGCTTTTGGCCGCAACGGAAAAGTCCGGCCGCGAGGTCAAGTCCGTTGTGCTGACGATGGTGCTTGCCGAGGAAAAATCCGAAGACGCCTGGGCGAAGTGGGAGCATTACAAGGCGGGTGCGGATGAGGATGCGATCAAGTGGCTCGGCCTGCAAAGTGCCGTCGACACCAAATCCGGCTCCGACACCAATGTGCGGCACATGTCCAATCCCGTCTCGGCGGTCAACATCAATATGGGAACGCTGATCGGCTCCTATGAGGAAGTGGCGGCGATGCTGGACGAGATGAGCGAAGTGCCGGGAACGGGCGGCGTGATGCTGACTTTCGACGACTTCCTCGAGGGCGTCGAAAAATTCGGCAAATATGTGCAGCCGCTGATGAAGAGCCGGGCGCATGTTCAGGCCGGACTGGAGGCTGCGGAATGAGTGAAGCCGTCGTGGCGGGTTACAAGGGGCCGGAAAGCCGTTCGGAAAGTGTCACTCTTCCCGCAAGGCCGGAGCCTATCACCCTGAAACCCAGCGAGACCGCCGTTGTCGTGGTCGACATGCAGAATGCCTATTCGACGGAGGGCGGTTATGTCGATCTGGCCGGGTTCGATATATCCGGGGCCAAGGGCACCATCGCCAATATCAAGAAGACGCTGGATGCGGCACGCGCGGCGGGCGTGCAGGTCATCTATTTCCAGAATGGCTGGGACAAGGACTATGTCGAGGCAGGCGGGCCGGGGTCGCCCAACTGGCATAAATCCAACGCGCTGAAGACCATGCGCAAACGCCCGGAATTGCAGGGTCAGCTCCTGGCCAAAGGCACATGGGATTATGCCATCGTCGACGAGTTGCAGCCGCAGCCCGGCGATATTCTGGTGCCGAAGACGCGTTACAGCGGTTTCTTCAACACCAATATGGACAGCGTTTTGCGCGCCCGCGGCATCCGTAATCTGGTGTTCGTCGGCATTGCCACCAATGTCTGCGTCGAAAGCTCGCTGCGCGATGCCTTCCATCTCGAATATTTCGGGGTGATGCTGGAGGATGCCACCCATCATCTGGGCCCGGACTTTATCCAGCAGGCGACGGTCTACAATGTCGAGAAGTTTTTCGGCTGGGTCGCCACCGTCAATGATTTCTGCGGTGTCATCTCGCAGGCCGCACCCGTCAGCGCTTGATATTCAACACAAGAGGAGAACGAAATGCCGAAAAAGATTGTCGTGCCTGCCGGTACCAGCAAACCCATCGCTCCCTTTTCGCCGGGAACCCTTGCCGATGGCGTGGTTTATGTTTCGGGCACGCTGCCCTTCGACAAGGACAATAATGTCGTGCATGTGGGCGATGCCAGCGCACAGACCCGCCATGTTCTGGAAACCATCAAGTCCGTCATCGAAACCGCCGGCGGCACGATGGAAGACGTGACGATGAACCACATCTTCATCACCGACTGGGCGAACTACCAGGCCGTCAACACGGTCTATGCCGAATATTTTCCCGGCGACAAGCCGGCGCGATATTGCATCCAGTGCGGTCTGGTAAAACCCGACGCGCTGGTGGAAATCGCCACCGTCGCCCATATCGGCAAATAGGACGAAACGGCAGATGATGCATTTCGAGGTTCATGGCCGGACTGATCCTGAGGCGGCAACCATATTGCTGTCTTCGGGGCTGGGTGGATCGGGCACTTACTGGACGCCGCAGATCGATGCCCTTTCCGATCATTTCCGCATCGTCACCTATGACCATCGCGGAACCGGCAGGACTGGCGGCGAGGTGCCGGCAGAGGGCGGCATATCGGCGATGGCGGATGACGTGCTGGAGATTGCCTCGGCGCTGAACCTCGAAACATTCCACTTCATGGGCCATGCGCTCGGCGGCCTGATCGGTCTCGATATCGCGCTGCGCAAGCCTGATCTGATCGACCGGCTTGTGCTCATCAATGCCTGGAGCAAGGCCGATCCGCATTCCGGACGCTGCTTTGACGTACGGATCGAGCTTCTGGAAAAATCCGGCGTCGCGGCATTTGTCAAAGCCCAGCCGCTGTTTCTTTATCCGGCGGCATGGATGTCGGAACATCAGGAGCGTCTGGCGCGGGATGATGCCCATGGCGTTTCGCATTTCCAGGGCAAGGCAAATGTGCTGCGGCGTATTGCGGCGCTCCGGGCTTTCGATGTCGATAGCCGGCTTGGCGAGATCGATAATCCGGTGCTGGTGGTGGCGACGAAGGACGATCTTCTGGTGCCCTATACACGTTCGCAGCGGCTTGCCGATGGCTTGCAGCAAAGCGAGCTTTGTCTTCTCGATTTCGGCGCGCATGCGGTCAATATCACCGAGCCCGAGTTTTTCAACACAAGGCTTCTGCAGTTTCTGCTGCCGAGCACCCAGACATTCTGACAGGATTTTAGAGTAACATGACGAAAGCACTTGATGACACCGCTCCTCTGGACAGCAAGGCACTGGCAACGCTTTTTACCGAGGCGCGCACCCATAATGGCTGGACGGACAAGCCGGTCAGTGACGAGACGCTGAAGGCGCTTTACGACCTGACGAAGATGGGGCCGACCTCGGCCAATTGCTCGCCCGGCCGTTTCGTGTTCGTGCGCAGCCCGGAAGCCAAGGAAAAGCTCCGGCCCGCGCTGTCTTCCGGCAATCTCGAAAAGACCATGGCGGCCCCGGTCACGGTCATCGCCGCAATCGACAGCGAATTTTACGAGAAGCTGCCGGTGCTGTTTCCCCACGCCGATGCCCGTTCGTGGTTCACCTCCAGCGCGGCCATGGCCGAGGAGACGGCCTTCCGCAATGGCACGCTGCAGGCGGGTTATCTCATTCTCGCGGCCCGGGCTTTGGGGCTGGATACCGGGGCCATGTCCGGTTTCGACAAGGGCAAGGTGGATGCGGCATTTTTTGCCGGCACGACGTGGAAATCCAATTTCCTGATCAATCTCGGCCATGGTGATCCGTCGAAGCTCTTCGGCCGCCTGCCGCGGCTTGGCTTTGAAGACGCCTGCGTGCTGGCTTGATGGCCTGTTAAGGAAGGATGGGTTAGATGCAGATGATGTCTCTTGAAAAGGAAGCGGAAATGGAGACGAAGACTGCAGAGCAACGCAGCCTCGATTATAGAAACGCCATGGCGCGGCTCGGTGCGGCGGTCAACATCGTCACGACCAATGGTGCAGCTGGTCGTGCGGGCTTTGCAGCAACCGCCGTCTGCAGCGTTTCCGACAATCCACCCACGCTTCTTGTCTGCCTCAACCGCAATGCTTCAGCCTATAAGGTGGTGAAGGCAAACGGTGTCATCTGCGTCAACACGCTCGCCGCACATCACGAGGTGCTGAGCACGCTTTTTGGTGGCAAGACGCCGGCCGATGAGCGTTTTGCTGCCGGCAGCTGGGGTGTGCTTGAAACCGGCGCGCCGGTTCTGGAAGACGCGCTCGTCTCTTTCGACTGCCGCATCCGCGAGGCCCATGACGGCGGCACGCATGATATTCTGATCTGCAATGTCGTTGATATGAAGATCAATGGGGGCGATGAGGCGCTGATGTATTTCAACCGGCGTTATCGGATGCTTTGAAGGTCACTGTTTGGCTGAGCACCAGTTCGAACCTGACCGTCGTCATCCTCGGGCTTGACCCGAGGATCCACAACCTGACGCGCGATGGATCCTCGGGTCAAGCCCGAGGATGACGTTGAGGTGGAATAGCGTCTCAGAAATTCGAAGGGCGTTTCCGGTTTCCCGGAAACGCCCTTTTCGTTACTTGATCAGCGGCAGAAGATCGTTGATCGACTTCTTCGCATCACCGTAGAACATCCGCGTATTGTCCTTGTAGAACAGCGGGTTCTCGATGCCGGAGTAGCCTGTGCCCTGGCCTCGCTTGGAGACGATGACGAGCTTCGACTTCCACACTTCCAGCACCGGCATGCCGGCGATTGGCGAGTTCGGGTCGTCCTGCGCCGCCGGGTTGACGATGTCGTTGGAGCCGATGACGATGACGACGTCGGTATTGGGGAAATCGTCGTTGATTTCGTCCATTTCCAGCACGATGTCGTAAGGCACCTTGGCTTCTGCCAAGAGCACGTTCATGTGGCCGGGAAGACGGCCAGCGACGGGGTGGATGGCGAAGCGCACGGTCTTGCCGTCGGCGCGCAGCTTGCGGGTCAGTTCCGAAACCGCGCTTTGTGCTTGCGCTACCGCCATGCCGTAACCGGGCACGATGATGATGCTGTCGGCATCGTTCAATGCTGCTGCGACACCTTCGGCGTCGATCGCAACCTGCTCGCCCTCGATTTCCATCGCCGGACCCGTCGTGCCGCCGAAGCCGCCGAGGATGACCGAGACGAAGGAGCGGTTCATGGCCTTGCACATGATGTAGGACAGGATCGCACCCGAAGAGCCGACCAGCGCGCCGGTGACGATCAGCAGATCGTTGCCGAGCGTGAAGCCGATGGCAGCCGCCGCCCAGCCGGAATAGCTGTTCAGCATCGAGACGACGACCGGCATGTCGGCGCCGCCGATGCCCATGATCAGGTGGTAACCGATGAAGAAGGCCAGCAGCGTCATCAGCACCAGCGACCATGCGCCCGCGCCGTTGCAATACATGATGAGCAGCACGAGCGACAGGATCGCGGCGCCGGCATTAAGGACATGTCCACCCGGCAGTTTCTTCGCCTTGCCGTCCACCTTGCCGGCAAGCTTGCCGAAGGCGACGACGGAGCCGGTGAAGGTGACCGCGCCGATGAAGACGCCGAGGAAGACCTCAACCTTCATGATCGCCAGTTCGACAGGCGTCTTGTGGGCGAGGATGGCGGAAAAGCCTGTCAGCAGCGAGCGTGCCGTCTCATCGAGCGAGGCGACATGCGCTTCTTCGATATGGGCGTTGAAGCCGATGAAGACCGCGGCGAGGCCAACGAAGGAGTGAAGGGCTGCCACAAGCTGCGGCATTTCGGTCATCTGTACGCGGTTTGCGACGTAATAACCGAGGACGGAGCCACCCGCGATCATCAACAGGACGATGAAGCCTATGCCGACATCAGGTCCGAAGACCGTGGCGGCGGCGGCAAGGCCCATGCCCGTTATGCCGTACCAGACGGCGCGTTTGGCGCTTTCCTGGCCGGAAAGGCCGCCAAGCGAAAGGATGAAAAGAACGGCTGCGGCAACATAGGCCGCGGAAACGATACCAATGGTCATTTATAAGATCCCCGCTTGGCTTACGACTTCTGGAACATGGCGAGCATGCGCCGTGTCACGAGGAAACCGCCGACGATGTTGATCGTCGCGATCAGGACGGAAAGCGAGGCAAGGATCACCACCAGCCAGTTGCCGGAGCCGATCTGCAGCAGCGCGCCCAGAATGACGATGCCGGAAATGGCATTCGTCACCGCCATCAGCGGTGTGTGCAGCGAGTGGCTGACATTCCAGATGACCTGGAAACCGATGAAGCAGGCGAGCACGAAGACGATGAAGTGGCTCATGAAGCTTGCCGGTGCAAACAGACCGACGAGAAGCAGCAGTGCCGTGCCGATAACGAGCAGCCCGACCTGGTTTTTCGTCTGTGCCTTGAACTCGGCCCGTTCCTTCGCGTGCTTTTCTTCGGGTGAAAGCTCTTTGGCTCTTTCCTTCGGTTTCTGTGCGGCAATCGCCTGGATTTTCGGCGGCGGCGGCGGGAATGTTATCTCGCCCTGATAGGTGACGGTGGCGCCACGGATGACATCGTCTTCCATGTTGTGAACCGGCTTGCCGTCTTTTCCGGGCGTCAGATCGGTCATCATGTGACGGATGTTGGTGGCGTAGAGCGTCGAGGCCTGCGCCGCCATGCGGCTCGGGAAATCCGTGTATCCAATGACGATGACGCCATTGTCCGACACCACGCGCTGGTCGGGAACCGTCAGATCGCAATTGCCGCCGCGCTCGGCCGCAAGGTCGATGATGACAGAACCGGGCTTCATCATCGCCACCATGTCGGCCAGCCACAGCTTCGGGGCATCGCGACCCGGAATGAGCGCCGTGGTGATGACGATATCGATCTGCGGTGCGAGCTCGCGGAACTTCTCCAGCTGCTTCTCGCGGAATTCCGGCGAGGAGGGTGCGGCATAACCGCCGGTGGCGGCGCCATCCTGCTGCTGATCGGCGAAATCGAGATAGACGAACTGCGCGCCCATGCTTTCGATCTGTTCGGCCACCTCAGGGCGAACGTCGAAGGCATAGGTGATGGCGCCGAGCGAGGTGGCCGTGCCGATCGCGGCAAGACCGGCGACACCCGCGCCGATCACCAGCACCTTGGCGGGCGGCACCTTGCCGGCGGCGGTGACCTGACCGGTGAAGAAGCGGCCGAAATTATTACCGGCCTCGATCACGGCGCGATAACCGGCGATATTGGCCATGGAGGACAGCGCGTCCATCTTCTGGGCGCGGGAAATACGCGGCACCATGTCCATGGCGATGACGTTTGCGCCCTTTTCCTTGGCCTGCTCCAGAAGGTCCTTGTTCTGGGCGGGATAGAAGAACGAGATCAGCGTCTTGTCCGAAGACAGGCGATCAATCTCCGACGTTTCCGGCGGACGAACCTTGGCGATGATGTCGGATCCGGCGTAAAGCGCATCCGCGCCATCGACGACGGTAACCCCGGCTGCGCGATAGGCGTCGTCGGAGAATCCCGCCGCCTTGCCCGCACCGGCCTCAACGATGCAATCATATCCGAGTTTCTGCAATGCCTGGGCGCTGTCGGGCGTCATACCGACGCGCGCCTCGCCTTCATATAATTCCCTGGGCGTCCCGATCTTCAAAATGGCTCTCCCTGTGCCTGATAATATAGGGGGGTCATAACCTATTCAGGGGGGCTTTGTCTTCATATTGATTTTGTCTTGCCTGCGACGGAATGACAGCCCGCTGCGACAGGCTCTTTCGATATGCCGGCTTGCCACGCAATAAAAAAACCCGGTGCCTGCGCACCGGGTTCCGAAAGTGTCGATCAGGATGGTGATCAATCCATTGTGTGGATGTCGCGATCCTTGGTTTCCGGCAGGAACAGCAGGCCGATGACCAGCGTGATGCCTGCAAAGACGATCGGGTACCAGAGACCGTAATAGATGTCGCCCTTCGCCGCACTCATCGCAAAGGCGGTGGCGGGCAGAAGACCACCGAACCAGCCGTTGCCGATGTGATAGGGCAGCGACATGCCGGAGTAGCGGATGCGGGTCGGGAACAGTTCGACCAGAAGCGCCGCGATCGGGCCATAGACCATCGTCACATAGATGACGAGAACGGTAAGGACCGCAATGATGACGACCCAGTTCACGGCTGCCGGATCGGCCACCATGGTGAAGGCGCCGCCGCCGGCAATGGTGTAGACGGCCATTTCCGCCGCACCACCGGTCTCGGCCGGCGTCAGCAGCTTGTCCGCCACCAGCTTGTCGGTTGCCACCATCTTCTTGTCGGTGGCGCGAACGGCTTCAGCATTGAGGCTGAGTTCCGGGTTTGCGGCGATGAAGGCGTCCAGTTTTGCGTCCGGAACCTGCGCTGCGCCGCGCACCAGCGGATAACCGCTGTCATGCAGTGCGATGTTGACCTGCTTCTGGAAGGCCTTGTCCTTGGCCGCCGCATCCGCACCGGCTGCGATCGCGTCGTAGCTGGCGATGGTGGCGTCGCCGAGCTTGACGCTCGCCGGCTGGCCGGCCGTTCCGGCAACCACATCATAGGGAACGGAGTTGCGGGTCAGGAACGAGGTGGCGATATCGCAGGATGTGGTGAATTTCGCCGTGCCTGTCGGGTTGAACTGGAATTTGCAGTCGCCGGGGGCGGCGGTCACGGTGGCGCGAACGGTGGACTGTGCTTGCGCAAGTGCCGGATTGCCCGCCCAGGTGAGCGCTTTGAACAGCGGGAAGTAGGTCAGCATCGCAAGAACGAGGCCGGCCATGATGATCGGCTTGCGGCCGATCTTGTCGGAAAGCCAGCCAAAGAGCACGAAGAAGCCGGTGCCGAGGATGAGGGCTGCCGCAACCATGATATTGGCTGACTGGCCGTCCACCTTCAGAATGCTCTGCAGGAAGAACAGCGCGTAGAACTGGCCGGTGTACCAGACGACGGCCTGACCGATGACGGCGCCGACGAGGGCAAGCAGGGCGATCTTGGCGTTTTTCCACTGGCCGAAGGCTTCGCTGAGCGGTGCCTTGGAGGTCTTGCCCTCTTCCTTCATCTTCTTGAAGGCGGGGGATTCATTCATCTTCAGACGAATCCAGACCGATACGCCGAGCAGCAGAACCGAAACGAGGAAGGGAATGCGCCAGCCCCAGGCGGCGAAGGCTTCTTTGCCGAGTGCGAACTGCACGCCGAGAATGACCACCAGCGACAGGAACAGGCCGAGCGTCGCCGTCGTCTGAATCCACGAGGTGTAATAGCCTCTGCGGCCGTTCGGGGCGTGTTCGGCCACGTAAGTTGCGGCACCGCCATATTCACCGCCGAGCGCCAGACCCTGCAGCATGCGCAGGATGATCAGGATGATCGGAGCGGCGATACCGATCTGCGATGCACTGGGCAGGACACCGACGAGGAAGGTGGAAACACCCATGATGAGAATGGTGATGAGGAAGGTGTATTTACGGCCGACGATATCGCCGAGACGTCCAAACACCAGCGCGCCGAACGGGCGCACGAGGAAGCCGGCGGCAAAGGCCAGAAGCGCGAAGATGTTGCGCGTCGTTTCCGGATATTGGCTGAAGAAGTTCGCGCCGATATAGATCGCGAGCGAGCCGTATAGATAGAAATCGTACCATTCGAAAACCGTTCCGAGAGAAGAGGCGAAAATCACCTTCTTCTCCTCGCCCGTCATTGGACGGGCGGGGCTGCTCACGGCTGCAACATTTGCCATTGTCTGTCCTCCACAGATGTCCCAATCGGCGCAGTGCGGAGCCCGTCTCTCTCCTCCGGGCTCCCCTTTCGGTTGCAATGCGCATGACATCAGAGTGACAGAAAATTAACCCCAATAAGAGCGATGCTTTCGGATTATGACTTTAGTCTAATGTATAACGTGCAAAAATGTCGCAGAGCGGTTTTTGCCTGCCGGGAGCGGACGGACCGAAACATGCCTTTTTTCTTGACACAAACAAGAAACCTTCTAATAGCTTCTCGCGAAGAAGGAGCATCACCTTGCGCAGGCATGTTGCAGACATGATTGTCATGGAAGGACCGGCACAATCCGCCGGCGATGATCCGCGTCTTTCTTATTCCATCCGAATTACGGCCAAAACGACGATTAAAACCGTCTGACGTCTCTGGCCCGCCGCTCTCTCCCCGGTTTGGCTGGGGATCGAGGAAGCCGCGATGCGATGCGGTTTCCCCACCTCACCCAAAAGAGGAGAGACAGAAAGAGAGCTTGATCATGGGTTTCAAAGTTGCAATTGCAGGCGCCACCGGCAACGTCGGTCGCGAAATGCTCAATATCCTCGCCGAACGCGGTTTTCCGGCCGATGAGATCGTGCCGCTCGCTTCCGCCCGTTCGCAGGGCACGGAAGTCTCCTATGGCGATCGCACGCTGAAGGTTTCCAACCTCGAGAACTACGATTTTTCCGACACGGATATTTGCCTGATGTCCGCTGGCGGCGATGTGTCCAAGAAGTGGTCGCCGAAGATCGGCCAGCAGGGTTGCGTCGTCATCGATAACTCGTCTGCATGGCGCTACGATCAGGACGTTCCGTTGATCGTTCCGGAAGTCAATGCCGACGCGGTCGAGGGTTTTTCCCGCAAGAACATCATCGCCAACCCGAATTGCTCCACGGCCCAGCTCGTCGTCGCGCTGAAGCCGCTGCATGACTTCGCAAAGATCAAGCGCGTCGTCGTTTCCACCTACCAGTCGGTTTCCGGTGCCGGCAAGGAAGGCATGGACGAACTGTTCCAGCAGACCCGCGCCGTCTTCGTCGCCGATCCGGTTGAAACCAAGAAGTTCACCAAGCGCATCGCCTTCAACGTCATTCCGCATATCGACGTCTTCATGGAAGACGGTTACACCAAGGAAGAGTGGAAGGTTCTGGCCGAAACCAAGAAGATGCTCGACCCGAAGATCAAGGTAACCTGCACGGCCGTGCGCGTTCCTGTCTTCATCGGCCATTCGGAATCGGTCAATATCGAGTTCGAAAACGAGATCACCGCCGATCAGGCGCGTGACATCCTGCGCGAAGCGCCGGGTTGCCTCGTCATCGACAAGCATGAAAATGGCGGCTACATCACGCCGGTTGAATCCGCCGGTGAAGATGCGACCTATATTTCGCGTATCCGTGAAGATGCAACGGTTGAAAACGGCCTCAACATCTGGGTCGTCTCGGACAATCTGCGCAAGGGTGCTGCCCTTAACGCCATCCAGATCGCCGAACTCCTGGTCAATCGTGGTCTCATCAAGCCCCGCAAGGCGGCTGCGTGATACGATTTTTTAAGGTTCGTTAAGTATAACCCGTCTGTTCTGTGTGGGGCAGACGGGTTTTCCATTGGTGACGATCACGGCCAGTTTATTTGCAGGCCTTGCTGCCGAAAGGCAATTTAAGCCGCCAAAAGACAATTTGGCACCCGAACCCCTGCAACGGCGACGTGTTGGTTCTCGGGATGAATTCCCCAAAGGATATCGAAGGCAGATTTTGATGCGGGCAATGAAGGCAATTCTGGCTGGTGTGGCCATGGTCTCGGTTTTGGCAGCGACGCCGGTTATGGCTGCGCAATGCGGCAACACTTCGGCAGGCTTCGATGCCTGGGTCGGCGCCTTCAAGCAGGAAGCGGCGGGCCGCGGCGTCAGCGCTTCGGTGCTCGACCGTGCCTTCTCCGGCGTCTCCTACAATCAGGCGACCATCCGCGCCGATCGCGGCCAGCACAGCTTCAAGCTGTCCTTCGAACAGTTCATGCAAAAGCGCGGCGGTCAGACGATCATTTCGCGCGGCAAGACCATGAAGAAGAACAACGCCTCTCTCTTTGCTTCGATCGAGAGAGCTTACGGCGTTCCGGCCGGCCCGCTTCTCGCCATCTGGGGCATGGAAACCGGCTTTGGCGGCTTCATGGGCAACCAGCACACGCTTTCCGCCGTTGCAACGCTTTCCTTCGACTGCCGCCGTTCGGATTATTTCACCGAGCAGCTTTATGCGGCGCTGAAGCTCGTCGGCAGCGGCTCGCTCAACGTCAACGCCAAGGGTGCCGCCCATGGTGAAATCGGCCAGACGCAGTTCCTGCCATTGAATGTCGTGCGCTACGGTGTGGATTTCGACCGCGACGGACGGGTCGATCTCGTCGGTTCGCGTGCCGATGCGCTGGCCTCTACGGCAAACTTCCTCGTCGGCCATGGCTGGCAGCGTGGTGCGGGTTACCAGCAGGGACAGGCGAATTATGCCGCCATCCAGGGCTGGAACGCCGCAAGCGTCTATCAGCAGGCCATCGCCTTCATCGGCAAGGCGATCGACGGCCAATAAGGTCGCTTTCCAAGGACTAAAGGCCCACTTTCGTCATGCCGGACTAGATCCGGCATCCAGCCCCGGCGCGTCTGCGCCGTGAAAGATCCTTACGCGATCAAAGACTTGATCGCACTGGACCCCGGACCAAGTCCGGGGTGACGAAGTTGAATATTATTGGCGGCGACTACGCATCTAAATCACAGATCCGGGCGGCGAAAGTCGCCGGTTTTGCCGTCCATAACCCATAATTCGCCGGTCGAGATATCGAACCACGCGCCGTGCAGCTTCACCTTGCCGGCGGTCTCCTGCGTCTTGACGAAGGGGAAACCACGCAGATTGGCGATGGAGTTGCGGATGGAGACGCGTTCCAGCGCGGTCTGGCGCTCGGAGGCGGTCATGACGTCATTGCTCTGGATCTGCTCCGCCGCAGATTTGACCATGTTCATCCATTTGCCGATGAAATCACCGGGCGACAGCGGCTCGAGATTGGGGTCGAGGGCCGCCTGAATGCCGCCACAGCGGCCGTGGCCCATGACGACGATATCTTTCACCTTCAGAACCTGCACGGCATATTCGATGGCCGCCGAGGTGGCGTGGTATTGCCCGTCCGGCTCGAAAGGCGGCACCATGTTGGCAACGTTGCGGACGACGAAAAGCTCTCCCGGTCCGCAATCGAAAATGGTTTCCGGCGCTGAACGGGAGTCACAACAGGCAATGAACAGGGTCTGCGGTTTCTGTCCGGTATCGGCCAGAACGCGATATCTTTCGCGCTCATCGACATAGCGGCCGCTCATGAAGTTCTTGTAGCCGTTCAGAAGAGTTTCCGGAAAATCTTTCATCTATCGCAGTACCGTTATGCTTGGACCAAGATCACGGGGCGAACCTGGCGCGTTGAAGACCAATCCTTTAGAGCATTTTCGCTTTTCTTCGAACCGCGAAACCGCTCCAACTTCCTGTTGCCGCATTTCCGGATGGAAAGCCGAGGGCCGCTTTTCCTGGAAATGCTCTAGCCGCTATTTGCGCTTGCTGCGTGAAGGATGCAAGAGATGACGCATCTGCACCATGGCCATGGGTGTGGAAAGACTTGAAGAATCGGTCTCCAGCGTCAGCTCGTTCATTTCGCGTTTTTTCGTTCGCGCCAGGATTTCGAACACGCTGGCGGTGGCCAGTTGCAGCGCCTTTTCATCATCCAGGCCTTCCAGCAGGCGGGCGAGGAACAGCGCCGACATCAGGTCGCCAAGCCCGTTCGGCGCATTCTCGATGGCGCGGTGTTCGGCCAGAAGGGCGTGCCGGCCGCTGAGGTAAAGATTGCCGGTACCGCCCGCCATCATCGGCACGGCCGAGGTGACCAGCATTTTCGGCGGGCCGAGTGCGAGCGCCGCATCCATGATGGCGTTGTTGGTTTCAAGCTCGGCGCCGCTCATCCACGCCAGTTCGTAGCGGTTCGGCGTCGCGACGGTCGCAAGCGGAATGAGGTGGTCGCGGATGGCTTCGGCGGTCTCAAGGGGAATGTAAAGCCCGCCCAGATCGCCCATCACCGGGTCGCAGGCATAAATAAGCCCCGGGTTCTTTTCCTTCAGATTGCGGATCAGCCTTGCGACGGAGCGCACCTGTGACGCGCTTCCGAAATAACCGGTTAGAACAGCCTTGACCTCGCCGACCCATTTGGCGTTCTCAAGGTCGGTCATGGCCTTGTCGAAGTCATCGTCCTGAAAGCGCATCCGCGTGGACGGGCCATGGCCGGGATGCCAGGGCATGACGATGGTGGGCACTGCCCATACCGGATAACCAAGGGTTTCCAGCGCGAAGACCGCGGCGCGATTGCCGACCGATCCACGCATGACGTGGCTGGAAATGACGATGACGGCGCCCTGTGTATTTTCCTGCATCACGGCCTTCTTGCTTTCAAATGTCGCAGAAGCGCGCAAGTGCCCCTGCCTAGAGATCAAGATGCGCTCTCATGACATATCGCAAGGCCGGTTTCCACCGTTAATCCCGCAAGGGTCTGTCCCGCAAAAGGAAGGGCGGGACCGGGCTTTCCTGCGCTGCCGGGTTGCCTTCCCGTCATTGCGGGATGGGCGAGGTGCTTTTTATTGGCGTATCGGGTCCTCCGAAAAGCGCGCTACACTTTTGGGTCTGATGCCCTATAGTTGTAATATGCTCGATCTCGTCATTGCCTATTGGCCTCATATCCTTGCCGTCCTTTCCATTTTGATGGGAACCGTGGCGGCCGTGCATGCCACGATGACGAAGGAGGAGGTCCGTTCCGCACTGGGCTGGGTTGGCGTCATCGTGCTGTCGCCCATCGTCGGCGCGGTCATCTATGCCATTGCCGGCATCAACCGCATTCGCCGGTCGAACATCACACAGCAGCGGTCCTTCATGCAGGACGAGATCATGGATCGCGTGGCGCGTTTCGATGCGGACGCGGAACTGGTTGCCACGCGGTTTGGCCGCCGTTTTGAAGCGATGAAGACGCTGGGTGACCGGGTGACACGCCACGCGCTGACGACCGGCAACACCATCGAACCGCTGGTGACGGGTGACGTCGCCTATGCCGCCATGCTGGAGGCGATCGGGGAGGCGAAGCGGTCGATCATTCTCGAAACATATATTTTCGACAATGACAGGATCGGCGCCCGCTTCGTTTCGGCGCTCGAGCAGGCAAAACTGCGTGGCGTGGAAGTGAGGGTGCTCATCGATGCGGTGGGGGCGCGATATTCCGTACCCAGCATCCTGCCGACGCTCCGGGACAGGGGCATCATCGCCGATGTCTTCAATGGCAATGTCATCATGGGGCTGCGGTTGCCCTATGCCAATCTGCGCACCCACCGCAAGATACTGGTGGTGGACGGGCGCATCGCCTTTAGCGGCGGCATGAATATCCGTGAGGGTTTCACGCTGGAATTCGGTGGCGAGAAGCAGTCGCACGATACCCATTTCAAGATTACCGGGCCGGTGGTTTCGGATTTTTTCTCCATTGCGGCGGAGGACTGGCGTTTCACCACGAAAGAGCGTCTGGACACCCCGGTCTGGGATATCGCCATTCCCGACGGTGTGCCGGGTTCGCAGATCGTCGCCCGGGTTTCCTCCTCGGGGCCGGATAAGAGCATCGAGACCAGTCACAAGATGCTGATGGGTGCGTTTTCCGTCGCCCGTTCCTCCATTCTTATCATGTCGCCCTATTTTCTCCCCGATCGGGAGCTTATTTCGGCACTCATAACCGCAGCAAGGCGGGGAGTGGTGGTCGATATCATCGTGCCCAAAAGCAACAATCTGGTGCTTGTGGACAGGGCGATGACGGCGCAGTTCGACCAGATGCTGAAGAATTATTGCCGGATCTGGCGGGCGACTGGGGCTTTCAATCATTCCAAGCTTCTGGTGATCGACGAGCGCTGGACCTATATCGGCTCCTCCAATCTCGATCCACGCTCGCTGCGACTGAACTTCGAGATCGATCTCGAAGTTATGGATGAGGCGTTTGCCGGGGTGATCGGGGAGCGCATCCGGGATGCGCGAGCGACCGCCTTGCCGGTGCGGCTCAGCGAACTGAATGCGCGCCCATTCGTTGTTCGTTTCGTGGAGCGTGTCCTGTGGCTCGCTTCGCCCTATCTTTAGAGCCTTGGATGTGCGGAGACATTGACGCGTGAAGAAAAACGGTTTGCTGAACAGCGAAAAAACGGCCCTGGCGGCAAATAGCAGTTTGCCCGCCTTCGTCATGCAGTCGCTGCGCGACCATCGTCAGCGGCAGAAAGCGGTGCAGGCGGCGAAAGATCATTCCTTCCCCGTCATCGCTTCCTACAATGTGCATAAATGTGTCGGCCGCGATCGCAAGTTCGACCCTGATCGCACCAGCCGCGTCATTCAGGAAATCGGCGCTGATATCATCGCGCTCCAGGAGGCGGACAGCCGTTTTGGCGAGCGCACCGGCCTGCTCGATCTTGCCCGGCTGGAGCGGGAAAGCGGCCTCATTCCCGTGCCGGTGCAGGCAGGGGTGAAGGCGCATGGCTGGCATGGCAATGTCGTGCTGTTCAGGGAAGGTGCCGTCAGGGACGTGCATACGCTGAAACTGCCGGGGCTGGAGCCGCGCGGTGCGCTTGTCGTGGAGCTGGATCTGAAAAGCGGTGGCACGCTGCGGGTCATCGCCGCCCATTTCGGCCTGCTGCGGCATTCCCGCGCCCAGCAGGCGAAGGCGCTGATCGGGCTGCTGGAAGCGCGCAACGAATGCGCGACCGTCCTCATGGGAGACCTCAACGAATGGCGCCTCGGCAACGGCTCGTCGCTCAACACGTTCCGGGACGCTTTCGGCGCGCTGCCTCCGGCGGTGCCGAGTTTTCCCTCCAACCTGCCGGTGCTGGCGCTCGACAGGATCATCGCCAATCGGGAAGGTCTGGTCGAGCAGGTGGAGGCGCATGACAGCGCGCTGGCGCGTGTCGCTTCCGATCACCTGCCGCTGAAAGCCGCGGTCCGGACCGATCTGCTTCAGGCCTGATTCCGCCACGACATGGCACGTCGCTGGCCGAGGTCCAGGCCGGGCCGGGTTAAAGCCGCTGCGCCGCCGCCATGTGGTTGCGCGAGCGCGCCTCCAGCAATGACCTGCGAATGGCTTCCATCAGTCGCTCTCGATTGTTTCTGGTCTTGCACCGGTCAAGATTTTGCGCGGCAAGCGCGAGATCAAGACCCTCGTGCATCACTATCGAATAGGCAACGGTTGTTGCCCAGTTTTCGTAGTCCTGCTCCATCATGTCGCCCCTGAACTAAATCATTTAGTCCGAATCACCCAGTTCTTGAAAGTTACCACAAAATTCAAAGCATAAAATAGCGTTGTTTCTTTGGTGGTTCGTTACTCGATGAAGCTATATTGATTTTTTGCAGTTCTATTGCGACGCAATATTCCAGTTAAGCATTTGAAACTGATTCAATTTCAGGGGAGCCGCATAGACATTTTCGCCCATAAAAAACGCCGCGCATCCGGGGGATGCGCGGCGGGCTTGCGTCGAAGGTGGCGGTGGATGGGAGGTTAGGTTTCAGCCGGCCTTTTCGAGCTTGTAGTCCGAATTGGCCGGTTCTTCCTGTTTGTGCTGGATGAGCGGGCGGTTGCCCGCCAGCTTGCGCACCAGCACATAGAAAACCGGTGTCATGAAGATGCCGAAGAAAGTCACGCCGATCATGCCGGAGAACACCGCGACACCCATGGCGGCGCGCATTTCAGCGCCCGCACCGGTGGAGATGACCAGCGGCACCACGCCCATGATGAAGGCGAGCGAGGTCATCAGGATCGGGCGAAGGCGAAGCCGGCTTGCCTCGATGGCCGCCTGAAGCGGCGTTCGTCCTTCAAATTCCAGCTCCCGGGCGAATTCCACGATCAGGATCGCGTTCTTCGCCGAAAGACCCACAAGGACGACAAGGCCGATCTGCGTAAAGATGTTGTTGTCCCCTCCTGTCAGCCAGACGCCTGTGAGGGCCGCAAGTACACCGAGCGGGACGATCAGGATGATCGCGATCGGCAAAGTGAGGCTTTCATATTGCGCAGCCAGCACGAGATAGACGAGCAGCAGCGCCAGCGGGAAAACCACGATGCTGGAGTTGCCGGCGAGGATCTGCTGGTAGGTCAGGTCCGTCCACTCATAGTCCACGCCCGCGGGCAGGGTTTCAGCGAGGATTTTCTCCATGGCTGCCTGTGCCTGTCCAGACGAGAAGCCCGGTGCCGGACCGCCGTTGATATCGGCCGCAAGGAAGCCGTTATAACGGTTGGTACGCTCCGGTCCTGTCGTCGCATCCACCTTCAGCAGCGTCGAAAGCGGGATCATCTGGCCGGTTGCGGAGCGAACCTTCAGGCGGCCGATATCTTCCGCATGGGCGCGGAACTGCGAATCTGCCTGCACCCGAACGCTGTATGTCCGTCCGAAGGCATTGAAGTCGTTGACATAAAGCGAGCCGAGATAGATTTGCAGCGTCTGGAAGACGTCGCTGACGGAGACACCCAGCTGCTCGGCCTTGGCGCGGTCGAGATCAGCGAAGAGCTGCGGCACGTTGATCTGGTAGCTGGAGAAGATGCCCGCCAGCTCCGGCGTCTGATAGGCCTTGCCGATCACCGCTTTGGTTGCTTCATCGAGCGTCTGGTAGCCGTAGCCGGCGCGGTCTTCGATCTGCAGCTTGAAGCCGCCCGTTTGGCCGAGACCGTTGACCGGCGGCGGCGGGAACATGGCGATGAAGGCATCCTGAATGCCCGCATATTTCTGGTTCAGCTGCATGGCGATGGCATTGCCTGACAGTTCCGGCGTCTTGCGCTTTTCGAAGTCGTCGAGAACCGCAAAGACGATGCCGGAATTGGAGCCAATGGTGAAGCCGTTGATCGACAGGCCGGGGAAGGCGATGGCATGGCTCACACCCGGGGTTTCCAGGGCGATGTCGCTCA
The DNA here is from genome assembly GCF_030518355.1 of Agrobacterium sp. V1. NCBI lineage: Bacteria > Pseudomonadati > Pseudomonadota > Alphaproteobacteria > Hyphomicrobiales > Rhizobiaceae > Agrobacterium > Agrobacterium sp. V1. The sequence goes on along the minus strand of NZ_JAULSF010000001.1, from coordinate 2,167,378 downwards.
TGCGCTTGATGACGTTTTCCGTGCGGTCAAGCGTTGCACCATCGGGAAGCTGGGCAAAACCAATCAGGTACTGCTTGTCCTGCGCCGGCACGAAGCCGCTCGGCACCGTCGTGAACATGCCGTAGGTGGCGGCCACCAGCGCCATATAGACGATCATGACAAGGCTCTTGCGCGTCACCAGCCCGCCGACGGTCTTGCCGTAGCCATTCGATGCAGCACCGAACGCACGGTTGAAGCCGCGGAAGAACCAGCCGAGGATTTTGTCCATGAAGCGGGTCAGCCAGTCTTTCGGCGCGCCGTGTTCCTTTAGCAGCAGGGCCGCAAGGGCGGGCGACAGCGTCAGCGAGTTGATCGCCGAAATGACGGTGGAGATGGCGATCGTCAGCGCGAACTGCCGGTAGAACTGCCCGGACAGGCCGGAGATGAAGGCGAGCGGCACGAAGACGGCGACCAGAACCAGCGCGATGGCGATGATCGGGCCGGACACTTCCCGCATGGCCTTATAGGTGGCGTCACGCGGCGAGAGCCCGTTCTCGATGTTTCGTTCGACATTTTCGACGACCACGATCGCGTCATCCACCACGATGCCGATGGCCAGCACAAGGCCGAACAGGGTCAAGGCGTTGATGGAGAAGCCGAAGGCATACATGACGGCGAAGGTGCCGATGATCGAGACCGGAACGGCGATCAGTGGAATGATCGAAGCGCGCCAGGTCTGCAGGAACAGGATGACGACAAGCACCACGAGGCCAACGGCCTCGAGGAGTGTGTCAACGACCTTCTCGATGGAGGAGCGCACGAATTTCGTCGTATCGTAGACGATCTCGTATTTCACACCGTCAGGCATTGCCAGCTGCAGATTGTCCATCGTGGCGCGGACATTGTCGGCGATTTCGATGGCGTTGGAGCCGGGGGCCTGAAGCACGGCGACAGCCACGGCGGGTTCACCGTCGAGCAGCGATCGCAGCGTGTAATCGGCTGCACCCAGTTCGATGCGGGCGACATCGCGCAGGCGGGTGATTTCACCATTGGCGCCACTCTTGACGATGATGTTGCCGAATTCCTCCGGCGTCGTCAGACGGCCCTGCGCATTGACGTTGAGCTGCAGGTCGACACCATTAGGGCTTGGGGAAGCACCGATGACGCCGGCTGCGGCCTGCACGTTCTGTTGGCGGATGGCGTCGGAGACGTCGCTGGCGGCCAGATCATGCTCTGCCACCTTCTGCGGATCGAGCCAGACGCGCATGGAATAGTCACCGGCGCCGAAGACCTGCACCTGGCCAACACCTTCGATACGGGCAAGGCGATCCTTGACGTTCAGCGTCGCGTAGTTACGCAGATAGGTGATGTCATAGGCGTCGGTCTTCGAGACGAGGTTGACGACCATGATGAAGTCGGGCGAGCTCTTGACTGTCGTGATGCCGAGCGCGCGGACTTCCGCCGGCAGGCGCGGTTCGGCCTGCGACACGCGGTTCTGCACCAGCTGCTGCGCCTTATCGGGATCGGTGCCGAGCTTGAAGGTGACGGTCAGCGTCAGCACGCCGTCAGAGGTTGCCTGGCTGCCCATATAGAGCATGTCCTCGACGCCGTTGATCTGTTCTTCCAGCGGTGTCGCGACGGTTTCGGCGATAACGGTCGGGTTCGCACCGGGATAGGTGGCGCGCACGACGACGGATGGCGGAACGACTTCGGGATATTCCGAAATCGGCAGGGCGCGCATGCCAAGAAGGCCTGCCACCACAATCAGGATCGACAACACGCCGGCGAATACCGGCCGGTCGACAAAAAATCTGGAAATATTCATATCCAGTCCCTCTCCGGGTCTTTGGGAATGCGAAGGCCGTTCCGGCGGCAATCCTGCCGCCGGTGAAGGCCGGTTCTGTCTGAAGGGGCGTCTTGCGGGAGGCGGGACGCTTACTGATCAAAGAGACGGGTTACTGCGAGGCAACCTTGTCTTCCGCCTGCGGTGCGATGGTGGCACCGGGGCGAATGCGCTGCAGGCCATTGACGACGATCGTATCACCGGCGGCAAGGCCGCTTTCGATGATGCGCTGGCCATCAGCCGGTGCACCGGGCTTGATCTGGCGGTAGCTTACCTTGTTTTCGGCATCGACGATGAAGACGAAACGCTTGTCCTGATCCGTGCCGATGGCGCGGTCGCTGATGACGATGCGGTTTTCCGGCTTCGGTTCGCCCATGCGCACCCGCACGAACTGACCGGGAATGAGCCTGCCATCCGGATTTTCGAAGACGGCGCGGACACCGATGGTGCCGCTTGCCGAATCCACCTGGTTGTCGATCAGGTGCAGCGTCCCCTTGATCGGCGTGCCTTCATCCGAAAGCGTGCCGATTTCCACCGGGATCTGTTCGAGAGCCGGCAGGGCGCCATCCGTCTGCGGCAGTTCGGCAAGGGCCTTGGCCACCACGCCTTCGCTGGCATTGAAGCTGGCATAGATCGGGTTGACCGATACCAGTGTCGTCAGCGCCGGCGATGTGGAGCCGGCGGCGACGAGGTTGCCGGCGGTGATTTCAATGCGGCCGACACGACCGGAAACCGGGGCGAGGATTTCGGTGTAACCAAGATCGAGCTGCGCCGTGGTCAGTGCGGCGCGGGCGGCGCGAAGCTGGGCTTCGGCATCCGCAAACGAGCTTTGACGCTGGTCGAGATCGCTCTGGGAGATGGTGCGATTGTCGGAAAGCCGGCGGCCACGGTCGAGTTCCGTTTTCGCAAGGCTGACCTTGGCTTCAGCGGAAGCGACCTGGCCCTCAGCGCCGGCAACGGCAGCCTGATAGGGGGCGGGATCGATGGTGAAGAGGGGGTCGCCTTCCTTCACCAGTGCGCCTTCGCGGAAATGCACGGCCTTGATCTGGCCAGCGACACGGGAGCGGATCTGCACCCGGTCAACGGCTTCGAGACGGCCGGAAAACTCTTCCCAGCGCATGACGTCGCGGCTCTCCACCTTGGCGACGGTGACCGGGATAGCCGGCGTCTCGGCGGGCGTGGAAGCTGCCGTGGCATCGCGGCTGGTGGGCAGGTCGAAAAACAGCGCTGCGGCTGCAACGGACATAGCTAGCCCGATGCCGGCGCCCGTCAGGGCCCGGCGCTTTGTGTTCAGCGTCATGGGGTTCTCCTTGGCTCGGTTCAGGAGCCGTCAGTGTCTTAAAATATGCAGTATCAGTGTCTCAACTGGTCAACGAAGGTCTTGAACTCCGAACAGACGGATGAGACCCATCCGCCGCCCTCTCCTTGATAAAGCCCCGTCCAGCCGACGCCGGAGGGGAAAACATGCTGTCGGACGCTGACTCCGGAGGCGATGAGCCTGTCGGCATAACCGACCGTTTCGTCGCGCAGAGGGTCGTCCTCGGCGGTAAAGATCAGCGCCGGCGCCACCCGGTTCAGCCGCGTACACTGGCAGGGCGCGGCATAGGGGTGGAAGAACCCACAGGCCTTGGCAAGATAATGGCTCCAGCCATCCGCCCAGCGCTCACGCATGCCGATCCTGTCCGCGTCGCGAAAGGATTCCGTCGTCATCATCGGGTCGATCATGGGCGACAGAAGAATTTGCCCGGCGAGCTTGCCCGGCATGCGGTCACGGGCTTTAAGCGCAAGTCCCGCCGCCACATTGCCGCCTGCCTCTTCGCCGGCCACGAACAGCAGCGATTTCGCGCTGCCATAATGTTTGCGGTCCCGGCTCAGATGGTCGAGCGCTTCGAAAGCGCAATCGATCACCATCGGAAACTCGTTGCCGGATGGCTTGCTATAATCAGCCTCGACAACGATGGCACCGCTCTCCGCCAGGGCGCGCGCCACCGGAAGTTCCGGGCAGTTGCCGCCCTTTTCCAGAAACGAACCACCCCGCAGATAAAGGATCACAGGCGGATGGCTGCACAGGCCGGCGCTCTCATATCGGCGCACGGAAAGCTGGGATGCAGGGGCCCCACAGCATTCGATGTTTTCCCAGTGCGCCTTCATTTGATCCGGTCCCGTGTACCGCCATCGGCAGTTCACCATATTTGCAAAATCTGAAATTCATATTATTGTTCGAGAGAAAACGATCAAGTACGTCAAAATGAAAACACTATTCCAAAAAAACGGATAATAGCTTCGATGGATCAGCTTTCCGCCATGCGGGTCTTCACGCGCGTCGTCGAGACCGGCAATTTCAGCCGCGCCGCCACCGCGCTGAACATGCCCAAAACGACCGTTACCAATATGGTGCAGGCGCTGGAGGCGCATCTGCAGACCACGCTTCTCAACCGCACCACGCGGCGGGTGATGCTGACGACTGATGGCGCTCTCTATTATGAGCGAGCCTCACAAATTTTGTCGGAAATCGAAGAACTGGACGGTAGCATGTCCAGCGCGCAGGTGCAGCCATCCGGCCGGTTGCGTGTGGAAATGGCGGGTGTCTTTGCGGACCTCGTGGTTATCCCACATCTTTGCGAATTTTACCAGCGTTATCCGCAAATCCGTCTCGATCTCGGCGTCGGCGACCGGCTGGTCGACTATATTGCCGAAAATGTCGACTGCGCGCTCCGGGTTGGCGTGCTGCGCGATCAGTCGCTGATTGCCCGTAAAGTGGGCGAACTCAGGTTCGAGACATTCGCTTCGCCATCCTACATCGAAAATTTCGGCATGCCGCGCGAACCCGAAGATCTGGAGAAGGATCATTATTCGGTGGGTTATCTCAATGCCACCACCGGCCAGATCATGCCGGCCTCTTTCGACAATGGTGTGCGCAGCGTCGAGCTGACCCCGAATTATGTGGTCTCCGTCAATGACAGCCGCACCTATCTCAATGCCGCGCTGGCGGGCATGGGCATCGTGCAATTGCCGATCTTCATGGTGAAAGATCACCTGGCGCGCGGCGAACTGGTGCCGGTCCTTTCGGAATGGCAGCGCGAAGCCATGCCGATCTATGTCGTTTATCCGCAGACCCGGCACGTTACCAACAAGGTGCGGGTTTTTGTCGACTGGCTCGCCAAGCTGGTGCACGGTCTGGTCTGAGGCGGCCAGTCATCGCCCGACCCTTGCTGCGACAAAATCGATGAAGGCGCGAACGCGGGCAGCCAGGTGTTCGTGACCGGCATAAACCGCGTGGATCACCTCCATCTCCTCGGCATTATAGTCTTCCAGCACCGGCACGAGCAGGCCCGCCTCGATATCCGGCTCGATATGAAATTCGCCGACCCTTCCCAGCCCCAGGCCCGTCAGGCAGAGCCTTCGCATGGCCATGCCGCTGTTGACCGAGACATTGCCCGTTACGGGCAAGCGGTAGACTTCCGTAGAGCCGGGGTTGCGAAATGGCCATTCGTTGAGGCTGCGGCTGAAATTGAAGCTGAAGCAATTGTGCCGCGCCAGATCCTGCGGTTTTTCCGGCATGCCGTGTCGTTCGATATAGGCGGGGGAGGCGACGATGACGCGGCGCACCTCTTTAAGCTTTCTCGCCTTCAGGGATGAATCTCCCATCGCGCCCGAGCGGATGGCGATATCGGTGCGTTCCTCGATCAGGCTGATGACGCCGTCGGTCAGCGAGATATCCAACTCGATTTCCGGATAAAGCGACAAAAATTCCGGCGCAAGCGGCAGGAGATAACGTTCGCCGAAGCCCAGCGTGGCGTTGACGCGCAAAAGGCCGCGCGGCACCACCTTGCCGCCGCTCGCCACGATCTGCTCGGTCTCGGCTATGTCGGCGAGAATGCGCCTTGCCCGCGCAAGATAGACTTCGCCCTCCGGTGTGAGCGTGACAAGCCGGGTGGAGCGGGCAAGCAGCCGGGTACCGAGGCGGTCTTCGATACGGGTGACAAGCTTGCTCACGGCCGAGGGTGAAAGCTTCAGCCTGCGCCCGGCGGCGGAAAAGCTGCCAAGTTCCGCCGCCGCCACGAAGACTTCCATTTCTCCGGCCCGATTGTCCATCGCCGCACCACCTGTGAAATCAATTCAAAAGTATTTATCCGACCTTACCGATTATCATGCAAGTCCCCTTCGCCCATATTGCGTCCATAGATTTGATCCAACCGGACGGCGTCGCTGTCCAGAACGCCCGCGATCCCGCTCCGGGCGAAGAGGTATTCGTCATGCCATTGGCCATATTTGCCCTGACGATCGCGGCCTATGCGATCGGCACCACGGAGTTCGTCATCGTCGGCCTTCTGCCGACGGTTGCCAACGATCTTCACATTACCCTGCCGCTTGCCGGCCTCATCGTCAGCGTTTATGCGCTGGGCGTCACCTTCGGTGCGCCGATCCTGACGGCGCTGACCGGAAAGATTGAAAGGAAGCCGTTGCTGCTTGGCCTGATGGCCCTGTTCATCATCGGCAACAGCGCTGCGGCGCTTTCTCCCAGCTACGAGATGTTGCTCGTTGCCCGCGTCATCGCAGCCTTTGCCCATGGCGTGTTTTTCTCGGTCGGCGCAACGATTGCCGCGGATCTCGTGCCGGAAAACCGTCGTGGTTCGGCGATTGCCATGATGTTCATGGGTCTGACGGTCGCCATCGTCACCGGCGTTCCGCTCGGTACCTATATCGGCCAGGTGTTCGGCTGGCGCGCGACCTTCTGGGCCGTTGCCGGGCTTGGCGTCATCGCCTTCTTCGGCATTGCCGCCCTTCTGCCGAACACGCTCAAGAAGGCGCCGCCTGCCAGCCTGCTCGATCAGGTCCGCGTTCTCGGTTCCGGCCGTCTGCTCATCGTTTTTGCCATGACCGCACTCGGTTACGGCGGCACCTTCGTCGCCTTCACCTTCCTTGCGCCGATCCTGCAGGACGTAACCGGTTTTTCGGAAAAGAGCGTCAGCCTGATCCTTGTGCTTTACGGCATCGCTATTGCCGCCGGCAATATCGGCGGCGGCAAGATCGCCAACCATAACCCGGTCAAGGCGCTGGTCGGCCTCTTCCTGGCGCAGTCCATCGTGTTGCTCGTCTTTTCCTTCACGGCTGTCTCGCCGGTGCTGACGCTCATCACACTTGCCGCGCTCGGTTTCCTGTCCTTCGCCAATGTTCCCGGCCTGCAGCTTTATGTGGTGCAACTGGCCAAGGAGCACCGCCCCGGCGCGGTCGATGTTGCCTCGGCGCTCAACATCGCCGCCTTCAATCTCGGCATCGCCATCGGCGCATGGCTCGGTGGTCTGGTGGTGGAATCGCCGATGGGTCTTGCCGCAACCCCATGGGTCGGCGCCATCCTCGTCGCCGTCGCCCTGCTGCTGACCCTCTGGAGCAGCGCTCTTGATCGCCGCGCCGCGCTGACGCTGAAAACCGCCTGAACTTTTTATAAAATTCCCGGCCGCTCCCAAGTCGGCCGGGCCACTTCAAAGGAGAAAATATATGTTTGACGTTACCGCCAATGGCGCTTCCATTCCGGCGCTCGGCTTTGGCACCTTCCGCATTCCCGGCCCGGATGTCCTGCGCATCGTTCCGCACGCGCTGAAAGCCGGTTTTCGCCATATCGACACGGCCCAGATTTACGGCAACGAGGCCGAAGTGGGTGAGGCCATCGCCGGCTCCGGCGTGGCACGGGGTGATATCTTCCTCACCACCAAGGTCTGGGTCGAGAATTACCGGCACGATGCCTTCCTCGCCTCGGTTGATGAAAGCCTGAAAAAGCTGAAGACCGATTATGTCGATCTGCTGCTTTTGCACTGGCCGAACGAGGCGGTGGCGCTCTCCGAGCAGATCGGCGCGCTGAACGAGGTCCGGCAGGCCGGCAAGGTGCGCCATATCGGCATTTCCAACTTCAATACGGTGCTGATGGCCGAAGCGGTGAAGCTCTCCAAAGCGCCGATCGTCACCAATCAGATCGAATACCATCCCTATATCGATCAGGACGTGGTGATGTCGGCTGCCAGAGAAGCGGGCATGTCGGTCACCGGTTATTACGGCATGGCTGACGGTAAGGTCTTTGCCGATCCGGTGCTGAAGGATATCGCCGCAAGCCGGGGTAAATCCGTGGCGCAGGTGGTGTTGCGCTGGCTGGTACAGCAGGAGGGCGTTGTTGCTCTCTCCAAAACCGTCAGTGAAGCCCGCGTTGATGAAAACCTCGCGATTTTCGATTTTGCGCTGTCGGCTGATGAAATGGCGGCGATCCACGCTCTCGCCAAACCGGATGGCCGTATCGTCTCGCCGGATGGGCTGGCGCCCGTGTGGGATGAAGCTGCCTGAAATGTGACGGCCGGGAGGGGGCAACTCCTCCCGGTTTCATGCATGTGCGGGAAACCGCCACGAATGCCGAAATTGGTCACGCATCCGGGCTTGCCAGAATGATCACCCGGCACAACAACCCGCGTAAATCTTTATCTATCGATCCGGGAAAACTGGAGCGGGCGAAGGGATTTGAACCCTCGACCCCAACCTTGGCAAGGTTGTGCTCTACCCCTGAGCTACACCCGCTCAAAACCGCTCGTCCGGGGTAGTTCGCTGGACTGCGGACCGCCGAAGTTCGGCGACGGGTGCTATATCGCTCAATCGATTTTGGAATGCAATAGTTTCTTTTGCGGTTTCGGTGGAAATCCTTCCGGCTGCTGCTTTATTCGAAGGGGCGCGCCGGAGGCAGCGCCATATGCAGTCAGGGGCGGGCGAAAGCGTTGTTTCTGATGGTCTTTATTGCCACGGCAGAGGGCGCGCGGATAACCGGTAGTGCAGAAAATAACCTGTTTACATTTGGTTAAAATCTGATTCGACAAGTGATTCGTTCGGGTGTACAAAATTGATGCCCACGAAAAAAAGAAACGATACTTGGCATATCATCATCGGGAGGATGAGCCTTGTCGTACGCAGCTTTTGAAAGAGTCGGCGCGCAATTGTCGCCAGAACAAATCACCGATCTGCAGAATATTTTCGATGGTGTTTGTTTCGAGTGCCTTCAAGATCGCAGCAGCCATGTTGCCAATGAATGTGCAGCAATTTTGATCCGCAGCGCCCAGCGCGGCATTCTGGATCATGAGATGTTGCGCGACATAGGGCTTGCGGTTCTGCGCCGCCATTGATGGCATCATCTTTACGAAAAAAGCGCCCGAGTCTCTCGGGCGCTTTGCTGTGATGAGCCGGCTGCTAATGCCTTTGGCTCAGCTCTTTTCCTGTACGTGTGCTTCGAGGAACCACAGGGATTTGTCGAGATCGCGCGAGGCGGCGGTGAAAATATCGGCCGTCGTCGGATCGCCGGCCTCGTCGGAATCGTCGATCGCCTTGCGGATCATGTTCGCCACCTCGCCATAACGCTCGATCAGAGCGTCGAGATGGTCGTGAATTTTATAGATATCGGTCGGATAGGCCTTGAGCTTCGTCGTTGAAGAGACGGCTTGCAGGCTGCCGAGCGCCGTGCCGCCAAGCTGCACGACGCGTTCGGCAATCGTGTCGCCGTGATTGTCGAGCTGGGTACGGAAGGTGTCGAGAAGTTCGTGGACGGCGATGAATTGCGGGCCTTTCAGGTTCCAGTGTGCCTGCTTGGTGATAAGCGCAAGGTCGATCACCGAGGCCAGCGATTCATTCAGAATGCCGATCACGGTCGATTTCGCGTTGGAAGGCAGATCGTTTTTCGTCTTGTGCGTCTTCATCGATGTCTCCTGAAGTTGCGGACGGAATGCCGCTTTGGAAAAGTCTGTCGATTAACGTCCGGGCCTGTGGCCCTGTTCCATGTTAAGCACCGCAGCGGCAAAAATCCTGCGCAATCATCATGTCATTCGTAAAACAGGCAGATGCGCCGGCCGTCTATGTCCTCGACGCGGATCGGCATGTCGTAGATGTCCTTGAGAATCTCCGGGCGGATGATTTCTTCCGCCGGTCCCTGATGGCAGATGCGGCCCTCGCGCATGGCGATGATGGTGTCGGAATACCAGGAGGCGAAGTTGATGTCGTGCAACACCAGAACCACGGTCTTTTTCAATTCGTCGGCTGCCTTGCGCATGATCTTCATCATGCTGGAGGCGTGTTTCATGTCGAGATTGTTGAGCGGCTCGTCGAGCAGCACATAATCCGTGTCCTGACACAGAACCATGGCCACGAAGGCGCGCTGGCGCTGGCCGCCGGAAAGCTCGTCCAGAAAGCGGCCGGCCAGCGGTTCGAGATTGAGATATTCCAGCGCCCGGTCGATATGGACCTTGTCCTCTATGGTCGGGCGGCCTTTGGAATAGGGGTAACGGCCGAAACCGACGAGATCATGCACCGTCAGGCGTGAGGAGATGTGGTTGTCCTGCCGCAGGATCGAAAGGCGTTTTGCCAGCGTGTCGGAAGCGGTCTTGCTCACATCCAGACCATCGACCGTCACGGTTCCTGCATCCATGGACATCAGCCGCGCGACGATGGAAAGCAGCGTCGATTTTCCCGCCCCGTTCGGGCCGATGATCGAGGTGACGCCGCCTGCCGGAATGGAGACGGAGACGCCGTCGACGACGAGCGTGTCGCCATAGGATTTGCTGATCTGACTGGCGATGATCATCGCGCACCCCGCTTTAAAATAAGACCGATAAAGACGATGCCGCCCAGGAATTCGATGATGATGGAAAGTGCCGTATCGAAGGCGAAGACCCGCTCCAGCACCACCTGGCCACCAACGAGGCAGATTATGGCGATGAGAATCGCCGCCGGCAGCACATAGGCGTGTTTGCTGTTGCCGGTGAGATAATGGGCAAGGGCGGCGACCAGCAGGCCGAAGAACATGACCGGGCCGACGAGCGCGGTTGAGACGGCGACGAGCACGGAGACCAGCACGAGGATGATCGTGACCGTGCGTTTATAGTCGACGCCAAGGCTGATGGCCGTTGCCCGGCCAAGCGAGAGGACGTCGAGCGTGTGCAGGAGGCGCAGCCCGATGATGGTCACGACACCGATGATGATCGCCGAGATCGTCAGAAGCGTGGGATCGATGGAGTTGAAGCTGGCGAAGAGCACGTCCTGCAGCACCGTATATTCGTTCGGGTCGAGCACGCGCTGCATGAAGCCCGAGAGGCTGCGGAAAAAGACGCCGAAGACGATGCCGACCAGTACGAGAAGATGCAGGCTGCGTTCCGCGCCAACGAAAAGCCAGCGATAGAGCAGGGCGGAAAAGGTGACGAGCAGCGCGGTTTCAACGATGAACTTCAGCTGCGGATCGATCATGACAACGGTTGCCGAGCCGAAGACGAAGATCAGCCCGGTCTGCATCAGCACGTAAAGCGAATCGAAACCCATCACCGAAGGGGTGAGGATGCGATTGTTTGTGACGGTCTGGAACAGCACCGTGGAGACGGCGATGGCATAGGCCACCAGCAAGAGCGACAGAAGCTTGATGCCGCGAAACGGCAGTACGAAGCTCCAGCTCCCTTTTGCGCCGAGTGTCATGAAGGCGGCCATGGAGATGAGTGCGAATGCCGCGAGCACGAGCAGAACGGTTTTTGCACGCCGGTCGGGATGTCTCTCACGCATGGTGGCGTTTCCGCAGCAGGAGATAGAGGAACAGCGCGCTGCCGATGACGCCGACCACGGTGCCGATCGGTATCTCGTATGGCGCGCGCACGGTCCGACCGATGATGTCGCAGGAAAGCACGAAGACCGCGCCAAGCGTTGCCACCCAGGGCACGGAGCGGCGCATATTGTCGCCGATCATCAGGCTGACGACATTCGGCACGATCAGGCCGAGAAACGGGATCATGCCGACGGTGACGACGACGACGGCGCTGACCAGCGAAACGATTGTGAGGCCGAGCGCCATCACCCGGCGGTAGTTGAGGCCGAGATTGGTGGTGAAGTCGCGCCCCATGCCGGCCACGGTGAAGCGGTCGGCGGCGAGATAGGCGGCAATGGCGAAGAGGAAACCGACCCAGAGCAATTCATACCGGCCGCGCAGCACGCCGGAAAAATCGCCGGTCATCCATGCGCCGAGCGATTGCAGCAGGTCGAAACGATAGGCGAAGAATGTGGTTACGGCGGAAATGACGCCGCCGAGCATGATGCCGATCAGCGGCACCAGCAGCACATCGCGCAGCGGCACCTGTCTCAGGATACGCAGGAAAAGCGCCGTGCCGGCGAGTGCGAAAACGGCTGCCACCAGCATCTTGCCGAAGATCGGCATTTCGGGTGCAAACAGGGTAACGACGAGAAGGCCGAGACCGGCGGATTCGGTCGTGCCGGCCGTCGAAGGTTCCACGAAGCGGTTGCGCACCAGCATCTGCATGATGAGACCGGCAATCGCCATTGAGCTGCCGGCCAAGATCAACGCCAGCGTGCGCGGAATGCGGCTGACGAGCAGCACGCGCAGCGCATCCGCGCTCGTATCAGGCGAAAAGAGCGTTGTGAGCGAAACGTTGCTCACGCCGACGAACAGGCTGACGATGGCGAGCGTCAAGGCCAGAAGAAGGGCTGATATCAGTGAAAGGGACTTCACGTTGGCAGTTTCCGGAAAAGGCGAAAGCTCCCGGCGGCCTCAAGCCATCGGGAGCCCTGATGATGTTCGGCAGGGGTTACTTCTTCTCGGAGACGGCCTTGTAGACCTGATCGAGCAGTGTGTTGAGCGCCGTATAACCGCTGCTGACGATATAGGCCGCCTGCGGATCGAGATAGACGATCTGCTTTTTCTTCCAGGCATTGGTCTGGTGGATCAGTTCGTTGTCCAGCACCTGCGCGGCGGCCTTGCCGGGGTCCGTGGCACGGCCGATGCCGGCGTCACGGTCGATCACGAACAGCCACTCGGGATTGACCTCGGCCAGATATTCGAAGGAGACGACATCGCCGCGGTCGAAGCGGTCATCAATGTCGGCGGCGACCGGCTTGAAGCCGATTTCGGTGTGCAGCCAGCCGGTGCGCGAGCTTGGGCCATACACACCGACCTTGCCGGCATTGGTCAGGAGGATCATCGCCGTGCCGGAATTCGGGGCGATCTCTTTCAGCCTGGCGACTTTTTCGTCGAGGGCGGCGTCGAGCTTCTTTGCTTCTTCCTGCTTGCCGAAGATATCGCCGAGCTTGGTGATGTTGCCTTTGACGCTGTTGATGAATTCCTTGGAATCGATCGACATGTCGATGGCGGGCGTGATCTTCGAAACGTCAGGATACTTCGCCCGCGAACGGCCGCCGACGATGACGAGATCGGCTTCAGCCGCATTGATCGCCTCGTAATCGGGTTCGAACAGCGTGCCGACCTTCAGATATTTGCCGTCGGCATATTTCTGCAGATAGGCCGGCAGGTTGGAGCCGACGACGCCTGTCGGCTCGACGCCCAGCGCATCGAGATTGTCAAGCGAGGGAATATCCAGAACCAGAACCTTCTTCGGTGCCGCTTTCAGTACGGTCTCGCCCTGCGCGTGCTTGATCGTCATTTCCTGCGCGCCTGCGGTCATCGCGCCAAGGCTGAAGGCTGCTGCCGCCAGCAGCCGAACGGGGAAGGTGAAGTTGATGGCCACGAATATGTCCCTTGCAATATGGTTCCGGTCCGGCGGAAAGCTTTCCGTCGGGTTAACTTGATGTTCGTTATCAGCTTTATTGACAAGGTCGGCGGAAATCAAAAATATGTTTTAGAACGGTTCTGAATTGCGGTGAGCGGGAAATGTGGGGGGCAGATGAAACATCTGCTCGAACCTCTTCCCCGTCATCCTCGGGCTTGACCCGAGGATCCACTGCGGCGGTGGTGATGGATCCTCGGATCAAGTCCGAGGATGACGTTGAGGGGAAGGAAAGGCCGGCGTCAATTTTGTCGGTGCCTTTTACCCGTCTGTTTTACCCATCACGACCAACGTGACAGCCGCTGTCAATCCGGCGGCCAGTCACCAACAATTTCGCGCCTCTCCAGCTTCAGCGACCGGTCCGGCTGCACCCGATAGGTTTCCACGGCAAACCGCCCGTCCTCCATGACAAATTCATTGCTGAGCGTGCTGCCGATGGGGGATTTGGTGAGTTTGGTACGGGGTTGCCCGCCATAGGTGATGCTGCCGGGAATGGGTTCCACATCGGGGGCGGCGGTGGAGCAGCCGGCAAGGGCCAGAACCATCATGATCGCGATCGTGCGCATGTTTTTCTCCCAGGTTTGGAGAGTGATCCTATCACGGCTGCGCATGTGCCACATATCCCGTTGGCGTGAATAAAAAAGGCCCCGCATCCGAAGATACGGGGCCAGTTGCCTTGGGAGGTTCGTGATTTCTCAGTCTTCGTTGGCGGCAAGCTGCGTCAGCACTTCACCACGGCCGCGGATACGCATGATCAGCGGGATGATGAAGGCGGCTGCCGCGACGATGAACAGGCCAACGGCGATCGGCGAGGTGAACAGCACCGTCGGGTCGCCCTGGCCGATGGCAAGTGCACGGCGCAGCTGCTGTTCGGCAAGCGGGCCGAGGATGAGGCCAACGACCGCAGGCGCAATCGGATAACCGAAGATGCGCATGATATAGCCGAGGATACCGAAGGCGAGCAGCATGCCGAGTTCGAAGACCGACGGGTTTGCGCCGATGGTGCCGAGTGTCGCAAACAGCAGAATACCCGCGTAGAGCCAGGGCTTCGGAATGGTCAGCAGCTTCACCCACAGGCCGACGAGCGGCAGGTTGAGCACCAGCAGCATCAGGTTGGCGATGAACAGGCTGGCGATCAGGCCCCAGACGAGCTGCGGATTGGTGGCGAACAGCAGTGGGCCGGGCTGCAGGCCATATTGCTGGAAGCCGGCGAGCATGATGGCGGCGGTTGCCGTCGTCGGCAGGCCAAGCGTCAGCAGTGGCACCAGCGTACCGGCGGCAGAAGCATTGTTGGCGGCTTCCGGACCGGCGACGCCTTCGATGGCGCCATGGCCGAATTCTTCCGGATATTTGGTCAGCTTCTTTTCGGTGGCGTAGGACAGGAAGGTGCCGATTTCAGCACCGCCTGCCGGCATGGCGCCGATGGGGAAGCCGATCAGCGTGCCGCGCAACCAGGCTTTCCACGAGCGTGCCCAGTCCTGCGCGCTCATCCAGACCGAGCCCTTGACGGCTTCGACCTTGTCGGGGCCGGTGCTACCCTGGGCGACGATGAACAGCGTTTCGCCGATGGCGAACATGGCAACCGCAAGTGTCGTCACTTCCACACCGTCGAGCAGATCGGGAATGCCGAAGCTCATGCGGGTCTGGCCGGTCAGCTGATCGATGCCGACGATGGCAAGCGCAAAACCGATGAACAGCGAGGTGAGGCCGCGCAGTGCCGAATCCCCGAAAGCGGAGGAAACGGTGACGAAGGCGAGCACCATCAGCGCGAAATATTCACGCGGGCCGAAGACCAGCGCCAGCTTGACGATATAGGGCGCGATGAAGGCGAGCGCGATGGTGGCGATAAGGCCGGCGACGAAGGAGCCGATGGCGGCGGTGGCCAGCGCCGGGCCGCCTCTGCCCTTGCGGGCCATCTTGTTGCCTTCGAGCGCTGTGACGATAGAGGCGCTTTCGCCCGGCGTGTTGAGCAGGATCGAGGTGGTCGATCCGCCATACATGCCGCCATAATAGATACCGGCGAACATGATGAGCGAACCGGCGGGGTCGAGCCTGTAGGTGACGGGCAGAAGCAGCGCCACCGTCAGCGCCGGGCCGATGCCGGGCAGAACGCCGACGGCGGTGCCGAGCGTGACGCCGATCAGCGCATAGAGCAGGTTCATGGGTTGGGCAGCAACCTCAAGACCGTGCAGCAGGAATTCAAACGTACTCATGGACAGATTTCCCCCAAGGCGGGCGGAACGGCTGGCGTATGCGTCATCGCGCGCCTGCGGTTTCCTGTGATCTCGAATTTGGCGGAATGGCTGTTAGAAGAACAGCCGTTCCAGAGGTCCGGCGGGCAGCGAAAGCTGCAGCAGGCGCGCAAAAATGAACCAGATGGCAAAGCTCAGAACGATGCCGATGGGGATCGAATACCAGAGTTTGCGTTTGTCGAAGGCGCGCGCCGTGAAGGCGAAAAGCAGACCCGTGGCAATGGAGAAACCCGCCACATTCAGCAGCAGCATCTGCGCGGCGAGACCGGCAATGACCCAGACGACCGGAGCGATTTCCTGCCTGTCGCGTTCGGGAAAATCACCGCGCCAAGCCTCAACGGCTGTCCAGAGCGCCAGGCCGACAAGACAGAAGCTGATGGCATAAGGCACGGTTGCCGGGCCGACCGGCGAATAACCGGTGACGCTGGCGAGACGCGCGCTGTCCCAGAAGATCACGCAGGCAATGAGGACGAGGAAGACGGCGATCGCCAGCGCCGCCCAATCAGGGCGGCGCTTTTGATGCTCGGAAGGGTTGGAACCCTGGCTCATTTTACCAGTCCGATGTCTTTGAGGATCGTTTCGGTAGCGGCAGTGTCCTTGGCAAGCTGTGCCTTGAACTCGTCGCCGGAAAGGTAGGTGTCCATCCAGCTCTTGGTCTTCAGGGTTTCCTGCCACTTGGCGGATTTCGCCAGCTTTTCGACGTCTGCACTAACGGCCTTTTCCTGTTCCGGCGTCAGGCCGGGAGCAGCGGCAACCATGCGCCAGTTCTGGACGACGACATCAAGGCCGCTTTCCTTCAGCGTCGGTGCGTCAACGCCTTCCAGCTTCTCTTCGCTGGAAACGGCGAGCAGGCGCAGCGTACCGGCCTTGACCTGGCTTTCGAATTCGCCGTAGCTCGAAATACCGGCCGTGACCTGCGAGCCGAGGATCGAGGCAAGCGCTTCGCCGCCACCGGAATAAGCGATGTAGTTGATCTTGGTCGGATCAACGCCAGCCGCCTTGGCGATCAGGCCAACGGCGATATGGTCGGTGCCGCCGGCAGAGCCGCCGCCCCAGGAAACGCTGCCCGGGTCTTTCTTCAGCTGTTCGACGAGGTCGCCGATGGTCTTCAGCGGCGAAGATGCCGGAACGACGATGGCTTCATATTCGCCGGTCAGGCGGGCGATCGGCGTCACTTCATTGAGGGTGACAGGCGACTTGTTGGTGAGGATCGCGCCGACCATCACGTAACCGCCGACGATGAGGGCGTTCGGGTTGCCCTTCTGCTGGCTGGCGAACTGCGCAAGACCGATGGTGCCGCCGGCGCCCGGTACGTTCTGCACCTGAACGCTCTTGGAAATGCCTTCTTCCTGCAGCACGGTCTGCAGGGAACGTGCGGTCTGGTCCCAGCCGCCGCCGGGGTTGGCCGGGGCAATGATGGTGTAATCCGCTGCAACCGCCGGAAGAGCGATCACGCCCGCCAGAAATGTGCCGATAAGAAAATGTTTCACTTAGAAAACCCTCCTCAGGATGCCCTTTTGGGCGTCGTTTTTCGTTTATGCGGAAGGGGGCTTCAGGGCGCATCTGTGCCGGCGCTGAGAACTCAGCGCAGGGCCTTGGCAATCCTCAAGATTTCCTCCCGCATCTTCTTCCGCCTCCACGGAATGAAGAAGGATTGCAGAGCATCACAAAAAGCTGTCATCTAACTGACGCTACGCAAGTCCTTGCGCATTTACTCTCTATTAATTTGTGCCGGACGTCCACAGTGGTGTGTCGGATCAGCGCTTTCAAAGCCTGCCGCTGCCTCATCCTTGTGCCTGTCACAGGAATGAGGGATGGTGGGGCGCTCAAAACCTATTGCGAGCGCAACGCCTCGTTCCAGCGCTCGATCAGCCGGCTGCGCTTGACCTGATCCAGATAGACCATCAGGCCGGGGCTGACGGGGACCGGGCGCAATTGCGCGCCGTGGATGGCCTGCATGGTGTTGGCGGTGTTTTCGCCCGCCACTTCCGGGCTGACGGCCGGGATCTGCAATTGCCGGGCCATGATCGTCTGGCCTTCCTTGGACATGAAGAATTCGAGATAACGGCGGCCGAGTTCGGGATTGGCGGCGGCTTCCGGCACCAGCCCGATGCGCGACATGACCACGGTATAATCCTTGGGCAAGACGATGCCGACATCGGGGTGGCGTGAGGCCCAGTCCGCCGCATAGGAGCCGAGAATATTATAGCCCAGCACGAAGCGGCCGTCGGAAACGCGCTCCAGAATGGCCGAGGAGGTGGAATAGACCTTCACGCCTGCGGCCCCCATGGCCTTGATGACGCTCCAGATGTCGCCGAACTGCTCCTGGTCCCGCGACATGAACAGGAAGCCGACACCGGAGCGCTCAATATCGTAGGTGGCGATGCGGCCATATACTTCCTTGGCGTGGTGTTCGAGGTAATTGACGAATTCAGCGCGGGTGGCGGGCGGCCTTTCGGTGGTGAAACTCGGCTTGTGATACACGAAGACCGCCGGCTCGAAGGTCAGCGCATAGGCGGTGTTGCGCCAGTTGGCCCAGGCGGGCCAGCGGGCGCTCATGGCGAGATCCGAGCGCTGGGCGTAACCGTCATTGCTCAATTTTACCTGCAGATCCATGGCGGAAGAGAAGGCGAAATCGGCGGTCTGTTTGCCGGCATCGGTTTCCTTGACGATGCGGTCATAGATTTCGCCGGTCAGCATATCCTCGTAATGGACGGCGATATCAGGATTGGCCTTCTGGAAACCCTCGATCATCGGCGTTGCCAGAGGTTCATCCAGAGAGGAATAAACCACCAGCGTTTGCGCATCCGCCTTGCCTGATGGCGCCGGAAAAACGGCAACCTGCGCAAGCGCGGGCGAGGCCATGCAGAGACAGAGACAAAGAAGAAGACAGATACGCATGGAAAAGATCATGCCGCAGGCGCTTGCCATTCACAAGCGGTAAGGGCTTGGTTAAACTCGGGAATGCTGCAGGAGGAAGATTTGCGTATTTTGCTGGTCGAGGACAATCAGGTGCTGTCGGAAGGTCTTTCGGCGCTGCTGCGTGGCAGTGGTTATGCGGTGGACGTGGTTTCCGACGGCGCGTCCGCCGATGCGGCGATTGCGGCTGAAAGTTTCGATCTGGTCATTCTCGATCTCAACCTGCCGGAAATGGACGGCATCGAAGTGCTGCGCTCCATGCGTTCGCGCCAGGACAAGGCGGCGGTGTTGATCCTGACGGCGCGCGGCACGCCGGAGGAAAAGGTCAAGGGGCTCGATCTTGGCGCTGACGACTACATGATCAAGCCTTTCGACATCACCGAATTCGAGGCAAGGGTGCGGGTGCTGCTGCGCCGCAATGCCGGTCTGCGCTCCTCGGCGCTGAGTTTCGGCAAGGTGTTGTTTGATCTCACATCGCGCACCTTTTCGGCCGATGGGCGTCCGCTTGATATTCCGGCACGCGAGGTGGCGCTGCTGGAAGTGCTGTTTATGCGGGCAGGCAAGGTAGTCGCCAAGGAGGCGATCGTGCAGTCGCTGACCGGCTTCGATGACGATATTTCCGCCAATGCCATCGAGCAATATGTCAGCCGCCTGCGCAAGCGGCTCGCTCCCCACGGGCTGACGGTGAAGACGGCGCGCGGCATCGGTTATTATCTGGAAAAGCTGCCGGAGATGGCTGAATGAGACAGGCCGCCTATTCGCTCAGGCGGCGACTTCTAGGCTGGCTTCTCATCTCCACCGCCATCATCGGCTGTGTTGCGCTGACCGATACCTGGCGCGAGGCGGTCAACACCGCCAATGTCGTCTCCGACCGGGTGCTCTCAGGTTCCGCACTTGCCATTGCCGAGCGGGTGGTGGTGGCCGAAGACGGCTCTCTGGAAGTGGATATTCCCTATGTCGCGCTGGAAATGCTGACATCTGCGGCGCAGGATCGGGTGTTTTACCGTGTCGACGGGCCGAACGGGCAATTCCTCACCGGTTACCAGAACCTGCCGACGGTGGAGAACACGAATGGCGATACGCCCGCCTATCGCGATGCGGTGTTTCGCGACGAGCCGATCCGTATTGCCGCTATCAGGCGTTTTGCTTCCACCGGCATCAATTCCGTGCCGTTTTCCGTGACGGTTGCCGAAACCACCATTGCCCGCAGCCAGCTGGCGCAGGCCATCATTTTGCGTTCCGCGCTGCGGCTGCTTTTGATGATCGCGGGGGCGGCGATCATTGTCTGGATCGCGGTGACGATTTCGCTGAGACCGCTTTACCGGCTCAGTGAAGCCATTGCCGAGCGCAGCCCGAACGATCTGCACCCCATCCGTCAATCCGTGCCGGTGGAGGTGGAAAATCTGGTGGAGACCGTCAATTCCTTCATGGTGCGGCTGCAATCGGCGCTCGATGCGCTCCGGCATTTCACCGGCAATGCCAGCCACCAGCTGCGCACACCGCTTGCCATCATCAGCACCCAGCTAGCGCTTTCCGCCCGTGCCGGAAGTTTAGAGGAAGCGCAGGCGGCGGCGCGGAAGGGCGGCGCGTCGGTGGCGCATGCCGAACATATCCTCGCCCAGCTTCTGCGCATGGCCAATATCGACGCCGCCGGCTCCAGCGAAAAACACGATTTTTCCGCGATAGACCTCGTGGCCGTTGCGCAGAACGTGACCGCCGATTTCGTGCCGCGCGCGGCCGACGCCGGCATCGATCTCGGTTTCGAAGGCGAGGGCGAAGCGACCATTCTTGCCGAGCCGCTCTTGATCGGCGAGCTGATCGGCAACCTCGTTTCTAATGCCATCAACTATGCCGGGCGTGGGGCGGAAGTCACCGTGCGTGTCGGCAGGGAGACTGGCACGGTCTGGCTGGAAGTGGACGATAACGGCCCCGGCATTCCGCCTGAAAAACGCGCCATGGTGCGCCAGCGCTTCGCCCGCGGCGAAGAAAACGCCGCCCCCGGCGCCGGCCTCGGCCTTGCCATCGTCGAGGAAATCGCCGGGCTGTTCGGCGGGCGGCTAACGCTGGAAGATGGCGCGGACGGGCGGGGCCTGAGGGCAAGAATACGCTTCGGGTGAGGCGGCGCATTCAAAACCGCCCCACTATGCCGTCCAATGGGACATCGACTGGCGTTATTCGTTCATCTTGTCGATGATTTGCATCATGATGTCTGCGCAGGCCTTCATCGGCTCATCGTCAGCACATTTCACATCGATCTTGCGCTCGCCGTCTTCCAGGCGGAAATGAGCTGTCTTGGAGCGCGGCGGCATTCTCTTGCCGTGCGGACCATCCCGCCAACCGGCATGTTTCTGACCATCAGGGCCGGGCGGTGGCGGGGGCGGTGCATCTGCCCTGGGGCCGGCGTCGGCTGCTCCCGGGGTTGGCGGAGGAGGCGGCTGTTGGGCAAAACTAGACCCTGCCGCGATGAGAAACGCGGCGCCGGCAATGACCAGTTTTTTCATGTGAATGACCTCGCTGTTGGGCTACGGTCAAGAAACGGCTACATGAGTTGCTCGGTTGCCGGTCGGTGAAAATAATTCCGCATCGTTCAGTTCGGCTGTGCCGTTATCTCACCCCATCCGTTCGGAAGCATAACTTCCCGGGCTTGGCGGGAAGACCACGGTGCGGTTGCCGTTGATGAAGGTGCGGTGGTGGATGTGGGCGTGGATGGCGCGGGCCAGTACCTGGCTTTCCACGTCGCGGCCAAGCGAGACATAGTCCTCGGCCGATTGCGCGTGGGTGACGCGCACGGTGTCCTGTTCGATGATCGGGCCTTCGTCGAGATCGGCGGTGACGTAGTGCGCTGTCGCACCGATCAGCTTCACGCCGCGCTCATAGGCCTGCTTGTAGGGGTTGGCACCCTTGAAGGAGGGGAGGAAGGAGTGGTGGATGTTGATGATTTTGCCCGACATCTTGCGGCACAGGTCATCGGAGAGAACCTGCATGTAACGGGCCAGCACGACGAGTTCCGTGCCGCTGGTCTCGACCAGGTCCATAAGCTGTGCTTCGGCCTTCGGCTTGTTCTCCTTCGTCACCTTGATGTGGTGGAAGGGGATGTCGTGATTAACGACGACCTTCTGGTAATCGAAATGGTTGGAAACGACGCCGACGATGTCGATCGGCAGCGCGCCGATCTTCCAGCGGTAGAGAAGGTCGTTGAGGCAATGGCCGAAACGCGACACCATCAGCAATGTCTTCATGCGCTGGCCATCCGGATAGATGTCCGCCTGCATGCTGAATTTCTCCGCGACCGGCTGAAAGCCCTCGGTGATGGCCTGCAGGGACGCGCCTTCCTCCGAAATGAAGGAGACCCGCATGAAGAACTTGCCGGTTTCCAGATCGTCGAACTGCGAACTGTCGACGATGTTGCAGCCTTTTTCCGCCAGATAACCGGAAATCGCGGCGACGATGCCGCGGGTCGATTTGCAGGCCACTGTCAGAACATAGGATGTCATGCGTTTTCCCTCAAAGACGTCGCGCCGGCTTGAGCCGACGCGGTTTGGCGCGTTCCATAGCGCAGCTTTGCGGCAGAGCAAAGCGCCAAGACGAACGCAGCCAAAGTCATAAAACGGGAAAGGCACCCGCGCCGTGCCGGAAGCGACATGGAATGTTCCACGGCCAGCACGGCGGCGGCAGGCATTGCAGCGGGGCCGTTACGGCCTCAGGCGCGGCGCAGGCGCATGGCCGTGCGGCCGCGGCCGTCGATCAGTTCCAGCGTGCCGCGGCGCGGCTCCAGCCTGAAGGAGCGCGCGCCCTCCAGCGCATCGATGAACTGACGTTCCTGGCGCATGATATCAGGAGCGCAGGCCATCTGGGTGGAAATCATCCGGCCGAAATCGACGCGGTTGCGGCTGATTTTTACTTCACCGCCAATGCCGTTGCAGCCGGCATTGGCTGACACGCGGCCATCGCGGGAAATTTCAAGCGTCGCCTGGCGGCGGCCACGAACCCGCTCGCCTCTGATGTCCTGCACCAGCCAGCGCCCGTCAATGCCGGCTTCCGGTTCCGGCCTGCCCGGGCCGGCACCCACACGCTCCAGCACGAGGTCGGTATTATCCCGGCCGCCTGTCAGTACCGAATAGCGCTGCGTGGTGGTGAAGAGCAGCCGGTCGCGGTCACGGATTTCGGCGCTCAGCGCATAGGAGCGGCGGCCCCTGATGTCGCGGTCGTCATAACGCAGCACGAAGGGCACAGGCACCTGGCCGCGTGGGCGGATGGTGGTTTCGGCAATGGTCTGCGACGGCGCATCCGCCAGCGATACATCGATCAGCCGTACGGTCACGGTTGCGCCCGGCGGCAGGGCGATGCGCTCACGATAGGAGACGGTGCCGCGCAGGCTTGCCGGTGCGGCAGCCGCGCCGCCTGCCGCAAAAAGCGGGGCGAGCGCAACAAGCCCGGCAAAACTGCGGCGGGAAAGAAGAGGCTGGCGATCATTCATGGGGCTTGCTCCGTGCGGTTTCCGGTCGAATTTCAACGGATGATAGAAAACGGCACTGAACGGGCGATGAACCGATGGATGTTCCCCCGAATGCTCGAGGAGAGGTTCGGGGTGGTGATGGTGTGTGCGATTGCGAGAGCCGAGGCATCTCCACCCTCATTCCTGTGCTTGTCACAGGAATCCAGCTCCCGCGTGTCCACGCGGCAAAGGAGTCTTTTCAGCCCAAGGACTTGGGCTGACTAGATTCCTGTGGCAAGCACAGGAATGAGGGCTAGGAGAGGTCGCCGCAGCCGTGGAAAGCAATTCCTCGGGGTGCAGCCTCCGGCTCACCTCAGCCGCGGAAACCGTCCCGCAATGCTTCGAACTTCGCCAGTTGCTCGGCGCGCAGTTCCTTGCTTTCGTCGCGGCGGACGAAAATCTTGAACATGGCGCCGCCGGCGGCATTCATGAACCAGACGGAACAGGAGCGGCGGCCGTGAAAACCGCGGTCGACGAAGGTTATGCCGGCGCAATTGTCCTTCTTGATGTGACCGCCGATCGGGCTGTCGCCATGGATGTTGAACCAGCCATGGCTTTCACTGCCTTCCGGCAGGTGGCCGGGCACTTCCAGCACGATATCGCCGGTCTGCACGATCATGAGGACTTCGCCCCAGCCGCGCATCTCGTTCCAGATCACGTCGAAACGGTCGCCGGCAGCGGAAACGGCGGCGCCTTGCGGCAGGATCGCCAGAATTTCGGCCGGCGTCACCTCGGCCTTGGCGGCAATGGCTTCGACGATGCCGTCGGGCTTTTCGGCAAGGGCTGCGGCGGCGCGGGCCTGCCGGTCATCGGTCTTTTGGGCTGCAATGCTCATTGGTTGCCTCAGGCAGCAATCGAACGGCGTTCGCCATTCTTGTCTTCATGGATGATGACGTCGAAGCCTTCGAAATGCGGGCCGGAGAGATATTCTACCTTGCCGCGATTATCACCGGCCCTGGCGTGGGCGGCGCGGAACTGTTCGGATTTCGTCCAGGCGAGGAAATCGTCCTTGGTGGCCCACACGGTGTGCGAGGCATAAAGCGTGTGGTCGTCGGCCTTGGGGCCTTTCAGCATGTGGAATTCGATATAGCCCTGCAATTCGCTGAGGTGCGATTTGCGTTCGCGCCAGATGGATTCGAAGGTTTCCTCGTAACCCGGCACGACGCGAAAACGGTTCATTGCGATAAACATGGAATTCTCCCTTTAAGTTTCCTGTTTCAGTCAGGATATCCAGCCGCGGCGACGTTGGGAAGAGGCTCACGACAAAGCGAACAAATTTACTCCACTTATTGATTGCGCGGCTCATAAACATGTGCAAAGAACTCAAGTTAAATGGTGCGGGCAAAGCCGCGCCCGCCCGTGTTTGTGTCGTGTTTCAGGATAACGCCATGTTGAATTTTCGCCTTCGTCCGCTTGTTTTCGCCGCACTCGTGCCCGCCGCAATCGCCTTTGCCGCGCCGGCTGCCATGGCTTCGGACAAGGGTAATCCGGAGGCGAAACGCATCGTCGCGGTGGGCGGTACGGTGACGGAAATCCTCTATGCGCTGGGTGCGCAGGACCGCATCGTGGCGCGCGACAGCACCAGCAGCTATCCGGCGGATGCGCTCTCCAAGCCTGACATCGGCTATATGCGGGCGCTGTCTTCGGAAGGCATTCTGTCGCAGAAACCGGATCTCATCCTCTCCGAAGACGGCTCCGGCCCGGCGGATGTCGTTGCTATTCTCAAGGCCAGTGCGGTGCCTTTCGTCACGGTCGATACACCGCCAAGCGGCGATGCGATACCGAAGAAGATCGAGGATGTCGGCGCGGCCGTGGGGCTTTCCGACAAGGCGAAGGCGCTGGCGGCGGAGACCAGGGCCGGACTGGATGCGCTTGCCAAGGATGTTTCGGGGGTGCCTGAAAAGAGCAGGAAGCGTGTTCTTTTCGTGCTCTCCAGTGCCGGCGGCCGCGTCATGGCGGCGGGCAAGGATACGGAAGCCGCGGCGATCATCGAAATGGCCGGCGGTATCAATGCCGCTCAGGAAATCAGTGGCTACAAGCCGCTGACGGATGAGGCGGTCATTGCCGCTGCACCCGATGTGGTGCTGACGATGGCGCGCGGCGACCATGCCGCCAAGGCGGCCGAGATTTTTGCGCTGCCCGCCTTCCAGTCCACGCCGGCTGCGGCTTCAAAGGCGCTGATCAGCATGGACGGGCTTTATCTCATCGGTTTTGGTCCGCGTACGCCGGCCGCCGGACGTGAACTGGCAGCGAAGCTTTACCCGGAGGCGGTAAAGCCGTGAGCCTTGCTGCCTTGAGCTCCGCTGAGGGCAGGGTTGCCGGCGACAGATCCCGGCAGGGGGTCGTCACGCTTGCCGTGCTTGTCGGCATCCTGCTGTTTGCCTGTGGCGTGTCGCTTGTCAGTGGACCGACGGGCGTCGGCATTTCCGAGCTCTTCACCTATCTTACCGGCGGCGCGGCTGAACTCGACGCCCGTGACAAAATCATTCTCGAAGCGGTGCGCCTGCCACGCACGGCGCTCGGCATGTTGATCGGCGCGGGGCTCGGTGTCTCCGGCGCGATGATGCAGGGGCTGTTCCGCAATCCGCTGGCAGATCCCGGCATTGTCGGTGTCACCTCGGGTGCAGCGCTGTTTGCGGTTGCCGCGATTTCTCTCGGGGAAGGCGCGCTTGCCACGGTTGCGGTGTTTTTCGGCCCGCATTTTCTGCCGCTGATGGCGTTTTTCGGTGGGCTCCTGAACACCTGGGTGCTTTATCTGATCGCTACAAAGGATGGCGCCACCTCCACCACCACGCTCATTCTGGCCGGTATTGCGGTTGCGGCAATCAGCGGCGCGCTGACCGGCCTGATGATTTTCGTCGCCGACGACCGGGCGCTGCGTGACATCACCTTCTGGTCGCTCGGCTCACTTGGTGGGGCAACTCCCGCCAAGGTGCTTGCTACCTTGCCCTTCATCATCGTCGTCCTGGCCATCATTCCCTTCGTCGCACGTGGGCTGGATGCGCTGATTCTGGGCGATGCCGCCGCCTTCCACATGGGCATTCCGGTGCAGCGGCTGAAGCGGATCGTCATCCTGGCCGTTGCCGCCGCCTGCGGGGCAAGTGTGGCGGCGGCCGGTTCCATCGGTTTCGTCGGCATCGTCGTGCCGCATCTTCTGCGTCTCGCCATCGGTCCGTCACATCGCTTCCTGCTGCCGGCCTCGGCGCTGGGCGGCGCCGCACTTCTGCTCTTGGCAGACAGCTTCGCCCGCACGGTGGCGGCTCCGGCGGAACTGCCCATCGGTGTGGTGACCGCGCTGATCGGCGCGCCGGTCTTCCTGTTCCTGCTGCTGGGCCGCGGCGGTTTTTCCATGCGGAATGCGTCATGATCCGGGCCGAAAACATCACTCTCATCCGCTCCGGTCGCCGCCTGCTGGACGACGTCAGCGTCGATCTGAAACCGGGCAAGGTCAATGTCATCATCGGCCCGAACGGTGCGGGTAAATCCACGCTGATGAAGGTTCTGTGCGGTGAGCTGCATCCGGAACATGGTTCGGTGACCTATAACGACATCGCCCTGCCGCTGTTCAAGCCGGTCCAGCTTGCCCGCCTGCGGGCCGTGCTGCCGCAGAACACCCAGCTTGCCTTTCCCTTCACCGCACTTGAAATCGTGCGCATGGGGGCGGTGGCGCAGGGGTCACGCGCGCCGGAAGAACAGGCCCGCCGGGCGCTTGCCAAGGCGGGTTTGAGGGGCTTCGAGCAGCGCTCCTACAACATGCTTTCGGGCGGCGAGCAGCAGCGGGTGCAATTTGCACGCGCCCTGGCGCAGGTGCCCTTTCCGGTGGAAAATGGCGAGGTGCGGGCGCTGTTTCTCGATGAGCCGACGGCAAGTCTCGATATCGGCCACCAGATCGCAGTTCTGGAAACCGCGCGCGATTTCGCGGCTGGTGGCGGTCTCGTGCTTGCCATCCTGCACGATCTCAACCTTGCGGCGGAGTTTGCCGATCAACTTATCGTCATGCATGGCGGCCGGGTGACGGCCAGTGGACCATCGCTGGAAACCATCAGCGACGAGACGATTGCGCGGGTCTATGGCATTGGCGGCGTGGTCGGTAGGCTGCCGGCGCGGCACATTCCTTATGTGTTACCACAGTCGCGACACCGCTAGGAGAAACCCGCTCAGCTTTCCGGGCGCGTGGCGATGAACAGCGCCGAACCGAGCATGACGGCGGCAACGATGGCTGCGCGCATGAGCGGCGGGTCGCTCAGGAACCAGAAGGCGGCGTAACTCACCGTCATGGCCGACAAGGCTGCGATCTTGGCCTTGCGGGCGATTGCGCCACGTTCGCGCCAACGTCGAAGCGAAGGGCCGAATCTGGGATGGCTGAGAAGCCATGCCTCGAGCTTGGGTGAAGAGCGGGAGAAGCACCAGAGCGCCAGAAGCAGAAACGGCGTGGTGGGCAAAATGGGAAGAAACGCGCCGACAATGCCGGTCGCGACCATAAGCCAGCCAAGACAGAGGTACAGAAGGCGCATGGCTATGCCGGTATCATGACTTATCTACTCATGATAGAGCGGGTGCGAGAAAACCGCGAGCCTTGTTGCCGCAGGCCCTCGCCACACCTTAAAAACCGGCGGTTTTTACCATCACATTTGCCGTGATCGGACTGTTACCTCCTGTCGCAGGTCGCCTTTAGGGTTGAAAGCGGGGTGCACTGTCTTTATCCCCTTGGGCCGCGATGTTCGGAGCATAACCGGACCGTTAACAGGAAGAAGAAGGAAAACACCATGGCCAAGCTGATCCACTCGATGGTCCGGGTGCTGGACGAAAAGCGTTCGGTGGAATTTTACACGCAGGCTTTTGGGCTTGAGGTTGCGGAACGCGCCGAGTTCGAGAATTTTACGCTGATCTATCTCAGCAATGCCGAGGGCGATTTCGAGCTGGAGCTGACCGTCAACCGGGGTCGCGAAGTGCCCTATGCGCTGGGTGATGGCTATGGTCACCTTGCCGTCAGCGTTGCCGATGTGGATGCCGAACACCAGCGCTTCACCGAGATCGGGCTTTCGCCCGGCAAGATCATCGAAGCCGATTTTAAGGGCCAGCCTTTCGCGAAATACTTTTTCATCTGCGATCCGGATGGTTACAAGATTGAAGTGCTGCAGCGCGGCAACCGGTTCAAATAAGCACCACCATGGGAGAGACGGGCATGGCAGAGGCAGGCGTCAAACTCGAAGACAGCTGGAAACACGTTCTTTCCAGCGAATTCGCCAGCCCCTACATGCTGAAGCTGAAAGACTTCCTGCTTGCCGAAAAAACAGCCGGCAAGCGCATCTTTCCCAAGGGTGCCGAATATTTCCGGGCGCTGGATCTGACGCCGCTGGATGAGGTCAAGGTCGTCATTCTGGGACAGGACCCATATCACGGGCTTGGCCAGGCACACGGTCTGTGTTTTTCAGTGCAGCCCGGCGTGCGCATTCCGCCTTCGCTCGTCAATATCTACAAGGAATTGCAGGCCGATCTCGGCATCCGCCCGGTCGGTCACGGTTTTCTGGAAAGCTGGGCAAAACAGGGCGTGCTTTTGCTCAACAGCGTGCTGACGGTGGAAGAATCCCGCGCCGCCTCGCATCAGGGGCAGGGCTGGGAGAAATTCACCGACGCTGTCATCCGCGCCGTCAATGACGAATGCGATCACGTTGTCTTCCTGCTCTGGGGGTCCTACGCCCAGAAAAAGGCGGCCTTTGTGGATCAGCGCAAGCATCTGGTGCTGCGCTCGCCGCATCCTTCGCCGCTTTCGGCCCATAACGGCTTTTTCGGCAATGGCCATTTTTCCAAGGCCAACGCCTTTCTCGCCTCCCACGGCCGCCAGCCGATCGACTGGCAATTGCCGGAAACGGTGTAAGCCATCCCTGCATATACCTCCGTCATTCCGGCCTTGAGCCGGAATCCTGTGTATTGGATTTGTGCTATGTAGAGTGCGGGCGGAAGGCCGTCGGAATCCTGGTCGTTAGAGACCGCCTGCTGGCTTTTGGACCTCCGCCCGCTCTGATAATCCCAACCTGAACAGTTGATGGAGGCCGTGAGCGCGGACCTCGTAGCACAGGATGAGGCTTGCCATGGTACACCCTGTTTACATCGGATGCGACGTCTCAAAGGCACATCTGGATCTTTTCGATGCCGCAACACAAAAAGCCGTCCGCATCGCCAATACCGGCACCGCCATCGATGAATGGCTTGCCACCCTTGATGGACGCGAGGCGCAGGTCGTTCTGGAGGCGACCGGACGTTATGACCGGCTGTTGTGCTCGGCGCTCGAAAGGTGGCGGCGGCCCTATTGTCGGGTCAATCCGGCCAGGGCCCGCGACTTTGCAAGAGCCACCGGCCAGCTTGCCAAAACCGATACCATCGATGCGCGACTTTTGGCGCGCATGGGCGAAACACTTTCACCACCCGTTACGACACCACCCGACCCGGTCCGTCAGCAGCTGGAAAGCCTGCATACAAGGCGTGATCAGCTTGTTGCCATGCGCCAGCAGGAACGTGCGCGCCTTCATACGGCCGATCCGTCGGAGCGCGACAGCATCGCGCGCCACCTCGGCTGGCTCGATACGGAAATCGCCGCGATCGAACAACAGTGCCAGTTGCTTGTACGGACAAATGTGACGCTGAACGAGCAAAGCACCAGACTTCGCTCGATCCCCGGCATCGGCCAGATCACGGCGTTCACCCTGATGGCCCACATGCCGGAACTGGGCGATAGTTCGCCAGGCAGCATGGCGGCGCTTGCAGGCCTTGCCCCCTTCAATGCCGATAGCGGCATTCATCGCGGCCAGCGCCATATCCGCGCCGGACGAAAGCGCGTGCGCGATGCCCTCTATATGGCGGCGCTGGTGGCCTACCGGCTAAAGTCGCCCTTCGCCCGCATGGTTCAAGCCATGCAGGCCAAAGGCAAACCGTTCAAGGTCATGATCATCGCCATCGCCCGCAAACTGCTCGTCATTGCAAATGCCATTCTCAGGGATAAAACCACATTCGAAGCAGCTTAAAACAACATGCATTAATACAGTTGCCAGCCGACGCGCGTCTGCGCGGCGAGAAGAGTCCTTTCAGCCCAAAGACTTGGGGTGGCTGGATACCGGATCAGGTCCGGCATGCCGGGATTCAAAACCAAAATGTCTTTACAGCGCGGCAGCCTCCGGTCTAAAGAATACTAGACTACAAAGTGAAGGATTATGCCCGTGTCTCTCCTGTCTGCAGAAACC
Organism: Agrobacterium sp. V1; assembly: GCF_030518355.1. NCBI lineage: Bacteria > Pseudomonadati > Pseudomonadota > Alphaproteobacteria > Hyphomicrobiales > Rhizobiaceae > Agrobacterium > Agrobacterium sp. V1. The sequence continues at coordinate 2,137,073 of NZ_JAULSF010000001.1, read as the reverse complement.
TCCGTCTCGCTGCCCGATCCGCTGTCGATCGTCGATGCTTTCGAGGATCATTTTTCCGAGCATATGGAGATGGAACGCGAAGGCGCGACAGTGCGGTTCAAGACCGAATATGGCCATGGCAGCTTCAGCGCCGAAGGTGGCCGGTTCGCCGCACGGGTCAACTGCATTTCCGAACATATACTGATGTCGGTAAAGGCCATGGTGGCCGAGCATATCGTCGAGTTTTCCGGCGAGACGGGGCTGGATTTCCGCTGGAGCGGCCATGGGGCCCATCAGCGTGAATTGCCCAATCTCTTCATCGGCAGGGTTGCCCGCGCCTATAACCTCACGCCGCATATGCGCCGGCTGGTGGTATCGGTCGAAAGCGGCATCGAAAGACTGGTCACCGGCGGCATGCATGTGCGCCTGCTGCTGGTGCCGGATCAGGCCCGTGCGCCGGTCTGGCCTTATCTGGCTCCCACCGGCGCCATCGTCTGGCCGGCCGGCGACGACCTGTTGATGCGGCGGGTTTACACCATCCGTTCCGGCGATGTCGGTCGCGGCGAAGTGGATATCGATTTCGTCATGCATGAGGGTGATGACATGCCGGGCGCGACCTTCGGCGCGACGGCAAAGCCGGGTGATGTTCTCGGCATCATCGGTCCGAGCGGCACCTGCCCGGAGGCGGAGCGTTACGTCTTTGCCGGTGACGAGACCGCGCTGCCGGTGATGTTGCGAATGGCGGCCGAAATGCCTGCTGGCAAGAAGCTCAGCGTCTACGCTGAAATTGACGACGAGGCCGAGCGGCAGGAGATCGTCTGCGCGGCCGACGTCGAATGGACATGGCTTTATCGTCGCGGCAAGCCTGCCGGCACCTCGGGTCTCATCGAAAAGGCGCTGCGCGAGCATGCCTGGAGTGCGGACCATGACGGCCTGCATGTCTTTGTTGCCTGCGAAAAATCCGAGGCACGGGTGGCGAAATCCTTCCTGACCGATGAAATCGCCTTCCCCAAGGCGTCGCTGCGCGCTGTCGGTTACTGGACCATGGGCGCTGCCGACGACCATTGAGGTCTGCGGCATGGCAGCTTTGGCTGAACAGTAGATTTTATCGTTCACCAATCGGGAACAATCCGTTCCCGTCGTCCACTCTATGCCTGACGCGCCTATTACCCCATCTTTACGCCATGAACAGAGCGGGCCCGATTGCGAGGCCTGCCAGGCGAAAAGGGGTTTATCATGCTCAACCAGATCAAGGGCCTGCACCACGTCACGTCAATGGCGGCCAGTGCGCGCCAGAACAACGGCTTTTTCACCGATACGCTCGGCCTGCGCCGGGTGAAGAAGACCGTCAATTTCGACGCACCTGACGTCTATCACCTCTATTATGGCGATGAGCTCGGCACGCCCGGCTCCGTCATGACCTATTTTCCGTTCCCGCATATCGCCCAGGGCCGTCCCGGCACCGGTGAAGTGGGCACGACGCTGTTTTCCGTTCCCGAGGGATCGCTCGGCTACTGGCAGGAGCGCCTTTCAAAGGCCGGTGTTGACGGCCTGAAGGCCGATGAGGCCTTCGGCAACAAGCGCCTGCATTTTGCCGGACCTGACGGAGACGGTTTCGCGCTGGTCGAGGTCAGAGATGATGCCCGCGCACAATGGACTGGCAACGGCGTTGGCGAAGATCAGGCGATCCATGGGTTTCAGGGCGCATCCTTGCGTCTTCGCGACGAGGGCGCAACCGCCGAGCTTTTGAAGTTCATGGGATATCAGGAAGTGGATCGTCAGGACGGTGTTTTGCGTCTTGGCATGCCCGGCGGCAATGGTGCCGACGTCATCGACATCGAAACCATGCCGAATATCTCCGGCGCCCGGCTGGGCGCAGGCTCCGTGCACCACATCGCCTTTGCGGTCGAAAACCGCGAAAAGCAGCTGGAGGTACGCAAGGCGCTGATGGATACCGGTTATCAGGTGACGCCTGTCATCGACCGGGATTATTTCTGGGCGATCTATTTCCGCACGCCGGGCGGTGTGTTGTTCGAAGTGGCCACCAACGAACCCGGTTTCGACCGTGACGAGGACACCGCTCATCTTGGCGAGGCGCTGAAGCTGCCGACCCAGCATGCGCATCTGCGCTCCGTGCTGGAAAAGCATCTGGAGCCGCTGGGTGATGAGAAGGCGGTTTAATCCGCTCTCACTTAACCCTCCATTGCGTTTGGCAGGACGTTGCCGCGTCTTTCTTCTCCCCGTTCGGGGAGGAGGTGGCCTGAAGGGTCGGATGAGGGGGAACCCCCCGCGGTTTATCTCCCGCCGCGCTCCCTCAACCCGCTACCGCGACCTTCTCCCTGGCGGGGAGGAGAAACCGGCGGCAAGCCTCTTGCTCCACATGCGATCGCGCTGCCCGGAAACTGAAAAAGCCACGGGTATCGCTGAACTTTCTCCTTCCAGAAAGGATTATCCGATGAACAAGGACACCTATTTCCACAAATCCCGCGCCGGTGCCGCCGGTGCGCCGCTTTTCCTGGTGCTGCATGGCACGGGTGGCGATGAGAACCAGTTCTTCGATTTTGGCTCCCGTCTTTTGCTGCAGGCCACCGTCCTCTCACCCGTTGGCGATGTTTCCGAACATGGCGCGGCGCGTTTCTTCCGGCGCACGGGCGAGGGCGTTTACGACATGGCCGATCTTGCCCGGGCAACCGAGAAGCTGGCGGATTTCGTCAAGGCAAATCGCGAACATTACCAGTCCGGGCCAATCATCGGTCTCGGCTTTTCAAACGGCGCGAATATTCTCGCCAATGTGCTGATCGAACAGCCCGAGCTTTTCGATGCCGCGGTGCTGATGCATCCGCTGATCCCGTTCGAGCCGAAGATTTCCCCGGCAAAACCCACACGCCGGGTGTTGATCACGGCGGGAGAGCGGGATCCGATCTGCCCGGTGCCGCTGACGCAGGCGCTGGAAAAGAACCTTCAGGCGCAGGGTGGAACCGTGGAGACGATATGGCATCCGGGCGGGCATGAGATTCGCTCCAGCGAGATTGATGCCGTGCGGGAATTTCTCTCGGTTTACGGGGAGTGACGCTGTCTTCCGTCATGCCGGCCTTGAGCCGGTATCGAGCCACGGCGCGTCTGCGCTGTGGAAAGAGTCTTTCGCGATCAAGGACTTGATCGCACTGTACCCCGGATTTAGTCCGGGGTGACGGGTGAGGATGAGGTGCATTCGCCCAAACTCAACGTCACCTTCGGGTCAAGCCCGAGGATGACGGAGGAGGGATTTACTGTTCCGTCAAGTAGTCCTCTAGACCAGCCTCTTCCCACCCGCCTCAGCGATATCCGCATTGCTGCAGCTGCGCCTCATAACGCAGCGCCATGTTGGCGGAGCGGCGCGCGGCCTTCTGGACGGCGGAATTGTTGCGCCAGCTGCCCTTGGTATAACCGGCATGGCCGGAATAATAGGCGAGATAGAGATTATAGGGGTCGTTCAGCGAAATGCCGTTTTCGCGGCGGCTCTTGGCGTGATACCAGCCGACGAAGTGGATCGCATCGGTGAAATCGGTGCGGCTGGCGCCCCGGCGGCCGGTTTCGCGCTGGTAGACACTCCATGTGCCATCCAGTGCCTGGGCATAACCATAAGCGCTGGACTGGCGCGTCCAGGGAATGAAGCCCAGGAGCTTGGTGCGCGGCGGCCGTGCATAGGGACGGAAGGCGGATTCGGTATAGATCGTCGCCATCATCACAGGCACGGGCACGCCGAACTCCCGTTCGGCCGCTTTCGCATCACGTCGCCAGTTATTGAAGATGCCGTTCCGCTGTTCGAAAATCGCACAGGCATTGGTGACCTGCGACGGTGCGGTGGCACAACCGGCCAGAACGAGCATCAGAAAAACTACGGCAAATACGCCACGCATAACGGAACCCTTTCGTTCCGCTATTCTTAAATTGCTAACCATTAACGTCGGGTTTTAAGACAAGGTTAATTCAAATGCTGCCGATCAGGGACCTGTTAACCCGCTGAAAATTCCTGTGTCCGGGATGGGGCAAAAACGTGCGTTGCGCTTCTGCCGCGCGCCTTTTTTGGGGCGCATTTATCCCCGCGCATCCCCGTCTCGGCCGATCGGGCTATAATCGCCTTATCCCGCTTATCGAGCGTGCGCGCGGCGCAAGATGGGCGGGGCAGGCGGCCAAAACCGGGGAACTTCCCGATGTCACGGTTAAGGCGGCCGGCATATGTTCGTTCTCCAAACAGGAACCGGTTTGGCGGGCGGGTCATATGTTGAAACCGGGCCGCATCGCCTGCAAAGCCTTCCATACCATTTATATCCCCGCAGCGATGCGGCCCATTTATCGCCTCTCAACGCTGCTTCCGAATTCGGGGCGGCGGCGATTGGTTATGGTTAGAAAAAGACGTCGCTGTTTTTCAATATTAAGATGTATTGCTCCGCGTTTTCTCTTTACAATTGTTTCCAAGAGTGTAGCGTGATTTTTGGGAATTATACGTCGCTGGCGGGGGCTATAGTGCGACTTTCAAGTAATTTTTTGTATCTTTTTGTCGTTGTATTGTTTTTCCTCCCGGGTTGTACGGCCACGGGCCTGCGCGAATTCGAGCTCTACAGGCAGGCTTATGAGGCGCAATTTGCCGAGGCGGATGCACTTCTTGTGGATATTGCCAAAGCCGAGCGGGCTTTGTGGAAAGCCGTCGATTCCAGCAAGAAAAATAAGTGGTTTGTTGCGGACGACGCAGCTTTTTATGTGGAGGGCACGGAGCCGCCGCTAACGCATTCGCTGCGCGGCTCTCTTCTTGCCGTCAGGGAATATAATGCTGCGCTCGTCGCTCTCGGTGGCGGTGAAAATGCCGATCGGTTGACAGGACGCCTACGCAGTCTAGGTCTCGATATCAACAGCGCGTATGCCTCGGTGAAAGTGGCGGTAAGGGCCGGAAACCAGGCGGCACAGGTTGCGAAGGTGCTCGCGCCCGGGCTTGAAATTGCCGCTGTAGGGATCAATCAATCGCTGAAGATTGCTGCACGCCATCAATTTAGTGAGCGTGTCGTTTCCACTTCGAAGGACGTAGAGGTTTTGCTCGTTGGCCTGCGGAACGCTGCACCCTCTATCTACATAATGCTCGATGCAGGTGACGAATATCTCTTCGATTCGCGGCCTGCCGTCGAGAGATCGGCGGCGAAGGATCGGCGGCGGGCGCAGGTCGGCGGCTGGGTGCTTTTGATCGACCAATCGATTGCGACACTGAAAAAAGCTGTGCAGGCGGCTGCGGCTCCCCGCGCGCTTGATACGTCGATCGACGATCTCTCCGCTGCTGCTCTTGAGCTGCGAATTCTTGCGGAAAAAGTCAGGGCCGAGCGCACCCGATAAAGAGAGGGCAAGAGAATGACGCAAGAGCGTATGGCAATACGGGAACGTATCGAGGACCTGCTGTATGAGGCGACCCTTGCCCGGGACATCGCGCAAGCGAAAGGCGATGCAGCTGCCCTGGAAGCTGCCAAGGCCCGGCGTGAGGAATTGAAGCTGGCCAAGGCGCTATTGGCGCGCGATGAGTTTAATGAGGCGGTTGTGGCGCTTCAGGTGATTGAGGCGAAAATTCGCGATCATGCTGCGGCTGCGGAGAAATGGCCCTTTCCCTCATCCACCAACGATCCCTTCGAGCCGCCGGAAAAGGCAGAGTTTTCAGATGCCCAGCTGGATGCCGCAGCAGCGAAACAACCGTCTGCCGAGCCGGCTAAGGTCGCGGCTGGCAAGCCGGCGGGCTGGTCCGAGGACTATCAGACGCTTTGGGATACGATGGAAATCCGCGCTGATTGGCGCGACGATGCGGAGTTTGCAGCGCGTAAAGTGGTGGAAAGTCAGAAGCGTTATGCCGCTGTCGTTTCAGGCGCCACGGTGCCCTGGTGGTTCGTGGCGATTGTCCATTGCATGGAATGCGGCTTCAAATTCGATCGTCATCTGCTGAACGGCGACCCCTTGAGCGGACGCACGGTGCGGGTGCCGGCGAACCAGCCGCCTTTCGGGTCGCCACCCTATGACTGGGAGACGGCAGCACGCTATGCGATGACCTATGAAGAGCTGGACAAGATCACTGACTGGTCCCTGCCCAACGTCTTGAACCGGTGGCACCGCTATAATGGTGTCAAAAACGAATATCAGCGGCGGAAAATTCCCACGCCCTATTTGTGGAGCGGTTGTTACCATTACGAAAAAGGCAAATACACACGCGACCGTTATTTCGATCCCGAGGTGCCTTCCAAGCAGGTCGGTGCCGCCATCATATTGAAGACGCTGATCGAGATGGGAGCTGTGTCGCTCGGCGCTACAAATGTGCTCAAGGCTAATCCCCTGGCGGCGACGGAGAATTTATCGCTTCTGTCTCACGATTTGCCGGGAGCCGCGTTCAAATCCATCGAGCAGGAACTTGCCTTTCCTGGCGCGCTGAAGGTTGGCTCGTCCTCGTTGGGTGTTAAACGGCTGCAGGAATGGCTGCATCTGAACGGCTATTACACCAGTATCGACGGCGATTTCGGCGCCTCTACCGAGACGATGCTGGACCGATTCGCAAAGGCGCAGGGCCGGATCGGCGCTAAGGTGCTGGACGAGGAGTTATGGGCGGTCTTGACTGCTCCGCTTCGCCGCGCGGTGACGAAGGTGGTTCCCGGCGCGTCTTTTGAGGAGACCGTGCTGAAGGTTGCACGGCAGCATATTGCCGAGCGGCCAAAGGAGGCTGGCGGCAACAATTGCGGTCCATGGGTGCGTGCCTATATGCGCGGGGCGGAAGGGGCGGATCAGCTCTGGTGTGCGGGTTTTACCTCGCTCATCTTCGAACAGGCCGCGCGGGACATGGGTATCAAAGTGCCGCTGAAGCGCCAGGTCGGTGTCGACGCGCTTGTTGCCGATGCGAAGGCGAGTGGACGCTTCATTGCCGAAAGCGAGGTAGGCACGCCGCTCCTTCGTGCATCCAGGCTGCGCCCGGGTTATCTTTTCGTCATCCGTAAAGATGCAAAGGACTGGACCCATGTCGGTTTCGTCCTGTCCGTCGGGGCCACCAGTTTCGACACTATCGAAGGTAATACAGGCGGGGAAGGTGGGGTGGATGGCGATGAGGCCCGGCAGAACAACAGAAGTTATCCTTCGCGTGATTTCATAAGGCTTATTTGATCTTTCCTTTTCAGGTTTTTCAGCCATGGGCATATCGTTTGGCGGCGTCGCGGACGTCTCTATCAGCCTTGCATTCATGTATCTTTCGCTCAGCCTGATCTGCACGACGCTTAACGAGATCGTGGCGACGCTGTTGAAACTCCGGGCTAAATCTTTGAGCGCAGCGGTAAGAAAGCTGCTTGATCAGCCCGAGGGTGGAGAGCTGATTGGGCGATTTTATCAAAATGGTCTGATCCGCGGAACGATGGCCTCGTCGCACGCCAGTCGCGCCGAGCCGTCTGGCGTTCCCGCGCCGGGCAACCATTCATCCTATCTCGACAGCCGCAATTTCGCGATGGCGCTGCTGACAAGTCTTAATCCGAAGACGCCAATTCCTGGCGTGGCCGAATTGAAGGCCCTCGTTGAAAAGGCCGATGACGGTGTCGTCCTTCCCGCCGGCATCAAGGATGTGCTGGCTGCGGCGCTCGCGACGGGTGAGCAGGATATCGCCAGGGTACGCGATCATATCGCCGTGTGGTTCGATACGGCGATGGACCGGCTGGGTGGTGATTATAAACGGCAGTTGCGCCTGATTTCCCTGGGGGTCGGTCTTGTCGTTGCCGTGGGGCTGAACGCCGACAGCATCGCCGTCGGTAAAGCGGTGTGGAACGATAGCGGCCACGAGATCGTCCGGCAGGTGAGCGAGCGTGCTTCGGGGCTTTTGCAGAATGCCTGCGCCGTACCTTCCAATTCGTCTGGCGGAGGAGACGAAGCGGGTGAACAAATCAGTTGCCAGATGCGACTTATTTCCAAACAGGTGGACGGATTGCGGCCATTGCCAATCGGCTGGGGGCAGGATGCGGTGACCGCATCGCGACAAGATATAGCGGTGGGCGCGACTGAAGCACGCGCATCGTCTTCGCTGGATATGGCTTCGAAGCTTGTCGGATGGCTGATAACGGCACTGGCCCTGTCGCTGGGCGCACCCTTCTGGTTCGACATATTAAACAAGGTTATGAATATTCGAGGCTCAGGGGCGCCCCCGCAAAGGGTTGCGGAGACCTGAGGCAGACTATCGCAGGCGGCAGGTTTTGCCCCGTCGCTTTTTTCCGCGTTCAAGGACGATCAAACGGACAAAACCGCTGTCGCCGTACAAAAATAAAAACCGATAAAATTGTAGCAATCGGCTTAAAGCGGCTGAAAACAATGATGTGCCATTTTGGGATCACGGACAAGGAGCGGACATCCTGCGAAGACAGGCGCTCCTGAAGACAGAAATCGAGACCGGCACAAGCCGGCGGATCGCCAAACGGGGTATGAAATGTTGAAGAAGATTATTGCTGCTGCCATCTGCGGAATTGTCGTTGCTTCCATGTCCACCCATGCCGATGCGGCGGGTGCTGCCGGGTTTGCCCGTGGTTTTGCCGCTGTCGAAAAGAGCGCAGTGACCGAGATCGGCATCTCGGTGTCGGGCGGTTTTGATGGCTGTGTTCTTTCCGCCGGCCAATGTGTTTCGACGATTGCCGCGCCGCTCAACGGCGAGCGTCGTGAGGAACTGTTGCGCATCAACCGCGATGTGAACGCCACCATGGGCGCGCTCGATGATTATTTTTCCGGCTTCGCAACCGATGTCCCGGCGACCCGTTCGTCAAGCCTTGGCGATTGCGGTGATTGCGCCGCGATCAAGCGCACGGCGCTGGCCGGTGCCGGCTGGTCTTCGAGCGCCCTGCGCCTTGCCTTTTCGCTGAACAATGATGGATCGCTCGAAAAAGTGCTGATCGTGACCACCGATAAGGGCGATATCGTCCTCGGCAATGCCGTCTTTTCTCCGTCCGAGCGCGAAACCCCGCTTTAAGCCTATCTTTCATGCCTGCCAGACTGCGCCGGTTTTCCTGACCCCTTTGGTTCAGGAAGCCGGCGATTTTTTTCGTTCGGCGACGGCAATGCCGGCCAGCGCCATGACGAGTGCCATGATCTGGTAGGTGTGCAGGGTTTCGCTGAGGACGACAACGGACAGCAATGTCCCGAAGACGGGCACGAGGTTGATGAAGAGGCCGGCGCGGTTGGCGCCGATCTGCTCTACGCCCTTGATGTATAGGATCTGTGCGATGAGTGACGCAAAAATGGCGGCATAGACCACCAGAACCCAGCCCTTCTGATCCGGCCAGATGACGCTGTCGCGCGACATTTCCCAGAAGACCAGCGGCACCGAGGTGATGAGGGCGAAAAAGGCGGGAATGGCCATCAGCGTGCGCCAGTCGACGGCCGGTTTCCAGCGCAGGATGACGGTGTAGATGGCATAGACCAGCACGGCGAGCAGCATGACGGCGTCGCCGACATTCATTTCCAGCTGCAGCAGCGATACCGGGTCGCCATGCGAGGCGAGCAGCGCCACGCCTGATATGGTGAGACAGAAGCCGACGATCTGGCCGAACAGCACGCGGGTGCGGAACAGGATGAAGTTCAGGACGAAGATGACCATGGGAATGCCGGCCTGAATGACGGCGGCATTGATGGCAGAGGTATGCTGCAGGGCCGTGTAGAGAAACACGTTGAAGGCGGTATAACCGACGCTGCCGAGCACGAAGAAATAGGGCAGGCGCTTTTTCACCACCGACCAGTCCTTGATCAGCTGCGGCACGGAAATGGCGAAGATGATGGCGACGGCGAAGACCCAGCGCAGGGAGGTGAAGGCCATGGGGCTGATGTGGCCGACGGCCAGCTTGCCGGCAACGGTGTTGCCGCCCCAGCAGAGCGTGGCGATGATGAGGGCGATATAGGCTTTGGAGGGCACGCTGATGTTTCGCTTCTTCACGGGGCGGGAAAACGGCTGAGGGTGAATGGCGGTCTTGCGCCCGCGTCTTGCCCCCACGGGGCGAGATAATGCGAGAAATCCACGCCTTGTCACGGAAAAAGCAAAATTCTCCATAAGAAACAGGGTCGCTTTCCGTAAAACAACACAGTATACATTCGCGGGTTTGGGTTTCCCATCGGGTTATCGGGCGCGCAAGCGCCATGAGCAGGAAAGCAAGAAATGACGAATGTTGTGGTGGTCGGCTCGCAATGGGGCGACGAAGGCAAAGGCAAGATTGTCGACTGGCTGTCCGAGCGGGCAGATGTCGTCGTGCGGTATCAGGGCGGCCATAATGCCGGCCATACGCTTGTCATCGATGGCATCAGCTACAAGCTTTCGCTTCTGCCGTCCGGCGTCGTGCGTCCCGGCAAGCTTGCGGTCATCGGCAATGGCGTCGTGGTCGATCCGCATGCGCTGATCGCCGAAATCGGCCGTCTGGAAGCGCAGGGCGTCAAGGTTACGCCGGAAAACCTGCGTATCGCCGACAATGCCACGCTTATTCTTTCGCTGCACCGCGAGCTGGACGGCATGCGCGAAGACGCCGCCTCCAACAGCGGCACCAAGATCGGCACCACCCGTCGCGGCATCGGCCCGGCTTACGAAGACAAGGTTGGCCGCCGCGCCATCCGCGTCATGGATCTGGCCGACATGGAGGCGCTTTCCGCCAAGGTTGACCGTATCCTCACGCATCATAATGCTCTTCGTCGTGGTTTCGGCGCGGCCGAAGTCTCGCATGAGACGATCATGGAAGAGCTGGGCTCGATTGCCGAGCGCATCCTGCCGTTCAGCGAAACCGTCTGGCTGCTGCTCGACAAGAAGCGTCGCGCCGGTGCGCGCATCCTGTTTGAAGGCGCTCAGGGCTCGCTGCTCGATATCGACCACGGCACCTATCCTTACGTGACCTCTTCCAACACGGTTGCCGGCCAGGCCGCTGCCGGTTCGGGCATGGGTCCGGGTTCGCTGGGTTATATTCTCGGCATCACCAAGGCTTACACCACCCGCGTTGGCGAAGGTCCGTTCCCGACCGAGCTGAATGACGAGATCGGCCAGTTCCTGGGCGAAAAGGGTCATGAATTCGGCACCGTTACCGGCCGCAAACGCCGCTGCGGCTGGTTTGACGCCGCACTGGTGCGCCAGTCGGTCGCCACCAACGGTATTACCGGCATCGCACTCACCAAGCTTGATGTGCTTGATGGTCTCGACGAGCTGAAAATCTGCGTCGGCTACAAGCTTGACGGGCAGGAAATCGACCATCTTCCGGCCAGCCAGGGCGCGCAGGCGCGCGTCGAGCCGATCTACATCACGCTGGAAGGCTGGAAGGAATCTACCGTCGGTGCCCGAAAATGGGCGGATTTGCCTGCTCAGGCAATCAAATATGTCCGTCAGGTCGAGGAATTGATCGGGGCGCCTGTCGCACTTCTGTCGACAAGTCCGGAGCGTGACGACACCATACTTGTGACTGATCCGTTTGAGGATTAATGTCCTCGGCGATCTAGATTCATAAACCATATCGGGCCGGTACGTCGCCGGTCACGACGAGAAAGTGCTTATGGCGGATTTTGTAGCAGTCATTCGCAAGGCCGTGGATGGCTTGGCGAACAATACTCCCGAAAACCGGGCGAAGGTTTACGACAAGGCGCGCAGTGCGGTTGTGCGCCAACTCGAGAATATGAAGCCACGTCCGCCGGAAGAATTGTTGCGCCGGCAGATCGCCAAGCTGGACGCCGCCATTGCCGAGGTGGACAGTGAATATGCGGAGGCGCTTCCGGCGCTGGAGGAGGATGACGCATTCTCTTCCACCGCCGAAGAGGCCTCAGCACCTTACCATCAGCACGATATCGACGAGGATCGCGCGGCCCATACCGCCGAGCCTGTCGAGGCGGAAGAACCCGCCTCGACCGAAGTAATACAGCCTGAGCCGGCTTATGAAGAACCCGCCGTCGAGGAAGAGCCGCGCCACGAGACGCCGGTTTCCGCCGCCGCCGAGCAGGATGAGCAGGTTTATGAGGAACAGCGCGAAGAAGAGCGCGAGCCGGAAGAGCTCTATGAAGCGCCCGCTCCGGTAACGCCCGCCGTTGCCGATGACACGCACGGAACCTATTTCACCCGTGCGGAGGAAGAGCCGGCCTATCGTTCGGCTGACGAGCACGACCGCGAATTCGAGACCGCGCCGCGTGAAGAAGACACGTCCGTTCCCGCCCATTGGGCAAAGCCTGTGGATGAGGACGACTGGCGCAAGCTGGAAGAAGCGCAGGCCGACGATGTGCGCCCCGCTGATGACTATGCCGACGTGCGTGCCGAGACGGACGAGCGCCCGCTGGTCGCCGGTTATGCCGCGCAGCATTATCAGGACCCGGCGGTGAATTTCGAGCCGGAAAAGCGCGAGGCGGATGACCGCTTCGGCCATGCGGCGGTTGATCACGATCCGGTCTTCGGCCGGCAGGATGAATTTTCCGAACCGCGCCCGACGGACGATACGACCCCGAAAAAGTCTGCCGTTGTTGAGGATTTCTCGTCCTACTTCCAGGACACCGAGATTGCCATTCCGGCCAAGGACGCGCCGGCTCTGCCGCGCGCCGACAATGATCCCTTCGGTGATCAGACACCGGCCAAGGACAACAAGGAACGCACCCCCTGGGACGATCTGGATGAGCTGATCGGTTATGACGGCGCGTCGTCTTCCAGCCGGGCAACTGCAGACGATACGCCCGCCGTGGGCGCAGGTGCCGCGACGCCCGCTTACATGGTCAAGAAGAAGCCGCGCCGCAACTATGCGTCGCTGGTGCTTGCCCTTGTTGGTGCCGGGCTTCTGGCAGGTGGCGGTTATGCGCTGTGGATGAACCGCGATGCCCTGAACGACATGGTCGGCGGGCTGGTGCAATCGGCACAGAATGGTGGCCAGACCCAGACGCCTCCGGCGACTACTCCGACAGGTGAGGCGCAGACATCGACGCCGCCTGCAACCCAACAGCCGCCCGCCACCGGGCAGCAGCCGGCAAACCACCAGACGCCGACGCATGGCGACGATGGGTCCGTGACCGGCACGAAGTTCACCCAGCGGCTTCTGGCTGACGGGACCGAGCGTGACGAGGGACCGGCGCCGGGTGCAAACGGCCAGCCGGTTACGGCAGAAGGCCAGTCGGTTTACGAACAGAACGTTGCGCCGCCGCCTGCGGGTGAGGCTCCGGCCAACACTGCGGGCGCGCCTGCGGGTACCCCCGCTGGCACGCCGCCGGCACAGCAGCCTGCTGCTGCCGCCACCGGCGATCGCATGTTCCTTTACGAGGAAGTGCTCGGCCAGACGGTTCCGACAGCCATTCAGGGCAGCGTTTCCTGGTCGCTGCAGCAGGAAAATGACGCGGAAGGCAAGCCATCTCCGACCGTTCAGGGCCAGATCACGGTTCCCGGCCGTGGCTTGAGTGCGCTTATTACCTTCAAGCGCAACACCGATCCATCGCTGCCGGCCAGCCACCTGATCGAGATCGTCTTCTCGGTTTCGCCAGGCTTTGAAGGCGGGGCGATTGACAGCGTCCAGCGTATCGCGATGAAGAGCACCGAGCAGGATCGCGGCAATGCCCTGATCGCGGTTCCGGCCAAGATCACCGACGATTTCCACATGATCGCGCTCAACGACTTTCCGGATGCGATGAAGACCAATCTGGAGCTGCTGAAAAGCCGCAACTGGATCGATATTCCGGTCTCCTATCGCAACGGTCGCCGCGCGCTGCTGACCCTGCAAAAGGGCAATGACGGCATCGCCGCCTTTGACAAGGCGCTCAGCGAATGGGCGGCGGCGGTACCTGCTGCCGGCGGTCAGTAAGGATTGAAAGGGCGGCTCGGGTCGCCCTTTTCGTTATATGGCTACGGCGGTCTTTGCGTTTGTCGGGTGATGGGTGGGTTAGTTGGTGCTGGTGGTGTGGCTCCCCCCCCTCTGCCCTGCCGGGCATCTCCCCCACAAGGGGGGAGATCGATATGCCGCGAGGTCTCGACCAACTCAACGGTCGAGGATAAAGCGGCGGTAGCGCGTCTTGCCGATCTCCCTCCTTGTGGGGGAGATGCCCGGCAGGGCAGAGGGGGGTAAGCGGCATCCCCCGAAGCATGGATATTTTTCCTGCCGGTTTTCCTCCAGCGCAATCGCCGGTCTCGGATGGCAGGCCATTTCCAGTCGTCAGCCTTTTACCAACAAAAATCCCCGGCCGAGGGCCGAGGATGATCCATGGCACGGACGCAAAACCGCTCCGCACTTTTGCTGGATATGCTTTACGCATCCACCACGCGCAATGCGCGCGCAGCTTCCAGCGCTTCCTTCTGCACCGCTTCCTGCACCTTCTCGAAGGCGCGAACCTCGATCTGGCGGACGCGTTCGCGGCTGATGTCGAACTCGGAGGAGAGTTCCTCCAGCGTCACCGGGTCTTCGGCAAGGCGGCGGGCCTCGAAGATGCGGCGCTCACGGTCGTTCAGCACGCCCATGGCCTTGGCCAGCATGCGGCGGCGGGTTTCCAGTTCGTCCTGCTCGATCAGCACGGCTTCCTGGCTTTCATGGTCATCCACCAGCCAGTCCTGCCATTGGCCGGACTCGCCCTCGGAGGCCTTGATCGGCGCATTCAGCGATGCGTCGCCATGCAGGCGACGGTTCATCGAGATGACTTCTTCTTCCGACACCTGCAGCTTGGTGGCGATTTCCTTGACGTGTTCCGGCTTCAGATCGCCATCGTCAATCGCCTGGATACGGCCCTTCAGCCGGCGCAGGTTGAAGAACAGGCGCTTCTGGTTGGCGGTCGTGCCCATCTTCACCAGCGACCACGAACGCAGGATGTATTCCTGGATCGAGGCCTTGATCCACCACATGGCATAGGTGGCCAGACGGAAACCGCGTTCCGGATCGAACTTCTTCACCGCCTGCATCAGGCCGACATTGCCTTCGGACACGACTTCGCCGATCGGCAGGCCGTAACCGCGATAACCCATGGCAATCTTGGCAACGAGACGCAGATGGCTGGTGACGAGCTTATGGGCGGCGTCGCGGTCGCCATGCTCGGCGTAACGCTTGCCAAGCATGTACTCTTCCTGCGGCTCCAGCATCGGAAATTTACGGATGTCGTCGAGATATCTATTGAGACCGGCTTCACCGGCCGTAATCGTAGGCAAACTATTGCGGGCCATAAAGCACCCCCTTATCTATGGTCTGGAACGGCACCCTCTCTGGCGTGGCAAAATCACCCGCCCGAGGCATGCCGTAAGCTGCGGGTCGTTACCGACCCCGCACGAACCCATGTGACAGATATGTATGCGCCCGCCGTGTTTCAAGCGAACGCTGTGTTCACACATGCGTTATGTTCCGGCGGGACTGTCTCTGACCCGTTTAACTTTCGAACGATAGATTCGTTCCGAAAAACCGCCAAGGCCGGAGCGTACCATCAGCTCATATATTACCCGCCGCCGCATGGGATTGTGCAGGCGCATGACTTTGGAACCGAGGAACTGCGTCTCGACATGGCCAAGCGCCTGCAGATCGGGGTCGGTGGCAATTGCGCCCGCATAAGTCGCGTGAAATTCCCGGCGGCAGACATAGGTTTTATATTTTGTCATGCCGAAGCAGACGAGGCTATGGCCATGGGTGCGCAGGAAATCGGCGACACCCACCGTTACCTCCGGCCAGGCCGGATTGAAGGTATCGTCGAAAACGATGATGCCGTGCGGGGCGATCACCTCCATCGCCAGTTTCGCATCCGCCAGCACGTGATGCAGGTGGTGGCCGCCATCGATGCTGAAGAAGCGCGCCGGGCCGATGCGTGAGGTGATCTCGGTGGGTGCCAGCCGGGTGCTGTCGCCCCTGATGATCAAGTCCTCATCCATGGCAAAACCCAGCCGGCGGCCGTTTTCCATCAGCCGCTCATATTGATCGAGGCTGCCATCTTCGGGCGGATCAAGATCGAACAGATCGACGCCCAGCACCTTTTCCTGTGTCTGGGCGAATTTGCGCAGCAGGAAATAGGAACGGCCATAATAGACACCGATTTCCGCCATGCCGCCCTTGAGATCATCCCGCGTTTGCGCCTGCAGTAAAGCCTTGAAGACAAGCGCATCGGGTGGGTCGATATAACCTTCTATGCTGCGTAGATCCTGAAATATGAACCGGCGGTCTTCGATATTCATGCGCGATAGATCCCGTCATCATGCCGGTTCCGTTGAGGCTTTAGCATCGAACGGACGGCGTTGCCTGCGGCGTCGGTTATTCGGCAAGCCCGGCGTGCGGCCACGATGTTTACCGGGGACGATTGCAAGCTTTGCGGGGGCCGAGGAGGTGCGACGATTGAAGCGAAATTGGGGCGGTCTACAAAAAGGACCGACTGCGGAATATCGCTATCCGCTAATCTTTTTTTATTATCCGGGACTTCCGGCGAGATATATGGCGCGGTTTTTTTGACCGCGCCATACCAGTTTTCAGCTGCGCAGGGCTTCAAGCAGCTCTTGCATATCGTCAGGCATGTCGGTTTCGAACTCCATCACCTCGCCGGTGCGGGGGTGTTCGAAGGCCAGCAGATAGGCATGCAGCGCCTGCCGCGGAAAGCGGTTGACGGTGCTTCTGGCCGGTTCTTCCAAAAGGTTCGCCTTGGTGCGGAAGGACGCGCCATATTCGGGGTCGCCGATCAGCGGATGACCGATATGGGCCATGTGCACGCGGATCTGGTGGGTGCGCCCGGTTTCCAGGCGGCACTCCACCATGGAGGCGAGGCAGGAGGCATCAGGCCGTTCGTGGAAGCGTTCCATTACCTCGTAATGGGTGATCGCTTCGCGGGCGTCATCGGTATCTTCACGTTTGACGGTACGTTTGGTGCGATCGGCGCCGCGGCCAAGGGCAGCGTCGATGGTGCCGCGCAGGGTGCGCGGGCGGCCCCAGACGACGGCCTTATAGGCCCGCTCCAGCGGCCCGGTGCGACCGTGATCGGCAAATTGCGCGGCAAGATGACGGTGGGCATTATCGTTTTTCGCCACGACCATGACGCCGGAGGTTTCCTTGTCCAGCCGGTGCACGATGCCGGGGCGCTTGACGCCGCCAATGCCGGAAAGGCTGTCGCCGCAATGGTGAATGAGGGCGTTGACCAGCGTCCCCGTCCAGTTTCCGGCACCCGGATGTACGACGAGACCGGCGGGCTTGATGAGCACGATAAGGTCTTCGTCCTCATATTCCACGTCGAGCGGAATATCCTCGCCCTGCGGCACGGGGTCTTCCGGCTCCGGCATGACGATTTCGATGCGATCGCCCGGATGCACCTTCTTTTTCGGCTCGGTGACGGGCTTTCCGTTGAGAAGAACCGCGCCCTGTTCGATCAGCGCCTTCAGGCGGCTGCGTGACAGATCGCCGCCAACTTCGCCCACCAGCCACACATCGAGGCGACCTTCGGCATCTTCCCCGGCAATCAGGACTTTCCTTGCGTCTCCGCCTTGTTTAAAGGGGTCGTTCATTGTTATTTTTCCGATCCATCAGCATTTCAGGGAACCCGATGACGCAGATCGAGCCAGACGAACAGGAAGACAAGCCGCTTGATCCGGCCGTGGAAAAAGTTCGCCGCAAGATGATCCGTTTGCAGATCGTGTCGGGCTCCGTGATGTTTATCAGCCTTATGGCCGTCTTCGGTGCGGTTGTCTACAAGGCGATGGGGCCGTCGAAAACCGTTCAGACGCAGAGTGCTGCGCCAAATCTTGCCGTTCCCACCGGTAACGGCCCGCTGGCCGTCACCGCCAGTCTGCCGCAGGGCTTTGTGATCGACAATGTCAGCTATTCCGGCGGCGACATGCTGTTTTACGGTCGGCTTGCCAATGGCACCCGCAAGGCGCTGGTCTTCAACGTCGCGGCCGGCCGTTTTCTGGCCGATGTGACTGTTGATGCCCAGTGAGGGCGACGAGGCTGTGCTGCTGGATGGGCGGGCGCTGATCCCGGTCGAAGACCCGGCCGATCCACGCATCGCCGCCTTTCGCGATATTCGCGAGCGCGACCTGACCGGGCGTCAGGGGCGCTTCATCGCCGAAGGCACGGTGGTGCTGCGCATGCTGGCCGCCGCCCACAAAGCGGGTGGCGCCTTTGCGGCGGAGAGCATTCTTATCCTCAAAAACCGGCTTGCCGGCGTTGCCGATATTCTTGCCGATTTCCCTGATGATATTCCCGTCTATGTGGCCGAAGCGCCGGTGCTTGACGGTATCGTCGGTTTCCACCTGCATCGCGGCATTCTGGCGCTCGGCCGCCGGGTGGAGCGTGATGGGCTGGAGGACATGACGGCCGCACTTCCCGCCGTCTCGCTGGTGCTGGTAGGCTGCGGCATTTCCAATCACGATAATCTCGGCGCGATGTTCCGCAACGCGGCGGCGTTTTATGCCGATGCGGTGCTGCTGGACGAGACGTGCTGCGATCCGCTTTATCGCAAGGCGCTCAGGGTCTCCGTCGGTTCGGTACTGTCGGTGCCCTATCATCGCGGCGGCGGCGCGGTGGCGATGCTGGAACGGCTGTCCGAGGCCGGTTTTGCGATCTGGAGCCTTTCGCCAAACGGCGAGACCGAAATCCGCGACATTCCCCGCTCCGAGCGCATGGCGCTGGTGATCGGCACGGAGGGCGAGGGGTTGCCGCAATCGGTGCTGTCGCGGTTTCATACCGCGCGGATTGCGCAATCGCCGCAGCTGGATAGCCTGAATGCGGGCACGGCTTCGGGGCTGGCGCTTTATCAGATGGCGGGGGTTATGGGGCGGGTGTGATCGGGCGGCATCAATATGTGCCGGGAGGCTTACAGTTAACTCTGTGTATGCCGCTTCACCCCCCCTCTGCCCTGCCGGGCATCTCCCCCACAAGGAGGGAGATCGATACGCGGCGAGGTTTCGACCATCTCAACGTTTGTGAATTCGGCGATCTCGACATTTAAGAATGAAGTGGCTGTAGTGCGTCTTGCCGATCTCCCTCCTTGTGGGGGAGATGCCCGGCAGGGCAGAGGGGGGTAAAGCGGCAAACTCTGCCCTCACCCTTCCCGCTTCCCCATCAACGCCCCCGCCCGCGTCGCAAGGCTCTCCCGCGCAGACGCAGCGGAAGCCTTGGCCAGCAACCCCGGAATAGGCGATTTCTCACCTTCCTGCGCCGCCGTCAGCGCAATCATCCTTGCGGCGATCCTTGCGATTTCGCGGCGGATCGGTTCGTCATTGCCGGTGCCGCGCACATTCAGCAGGCGCTCGGTGAGCGCCGTGCCCTGATTGCGGATATCTTCGATTTCCTGCTCCAGACCTTCCGGCGAGGGTGTCGTCGGCTCAGCCGCGGGGAGGATTGCGGCCTCATCTGTGGCCACCGCCTGTGCCGCCTGCTCCGTAACGACGGGTGCCGTTTGGAGCGCAGCGGCTGGGGCAGGGGGTGCCGGTTGCAGCTGGCTCGCCGGTGTCTCGGCCGGCACGGCGGGGTTCGGCAGGCGAATGATCATGTCGTTGCTGCGGCCGCCGGTTGCCGCAAGCTGTTCCTTGAGGCGGGCGACTTCCTGATTGCGCAGCGTCAGCATCGTATCGAGATCGGCATTTTTCGCCATCACGGCAGCGATCTGGTCTTCCAGTCGGGTGACCTTGCGGCTTTCGCGCGCAACCGCCGTCATGGCTTCCTTGTTGCGGGCCGCCACATCCTGCAATTCGCGGGTGGCGGTCTCGCCTTCCTTGCGGAAGCGCGTGGCGCTCTGTTTTGCCTGCTCGGCCTCCAGATCGCGGGTGGCGGCGGTGATTTTCGAATCGTCCAGTTCGCGTGTCAGATTGGTGAGACGGGCGGTGAGATCAGACATCTGGGCGGCGCGCTCGTTGGCGGCCTGTTCCTGTTGCGTGAGGCTCGCGGTAATCGCACCGGCACGTTCCTCGCTGGTATCGAGGGCGGCGCGCAATTCGCCGATCTCCAGCGTCAACTCCTCGATTTTCAGCGAAAAGCTGCGGTTCTGTTCGCCCAGCCGATAGGCATCGCTGGAGGCTGCCTCGTTGGCGAGGCGCAGCGAGGTGTTTTTTTCCCGCTCGGTATCCAGTTCCTGGCGGACCTTGGCATTTTCGGCGGCGTAAAGCGCACGCGCCATATCCTTCTGGGCACGGACTTCCTGCGGGCTGATGGGCATGGTCGCGCGCAGGCGGTTTTCCGTATAGGCGACGATGCGGCGGTGGATCGCGGGTGCAATCAACAGGGCCAGCAGGGTTGCGGTGAGAAAACCCAATCCGAAAAGAATGGCATATTCGATCACGCGGGACAGTCTCCGAAACTCAGATACGCGCGCATTCGGAAAGAGGAGCGCGAAAGCACGTTACGCTATTATTGCAACCGTGGGGAGGGGTCTCCCGGCAATTGCACAGGCGGTGTCGGCGCCACTTGTTTCTTCTCCCCGAGGGGGAGAAGTCCGCGGCAGCGGGATGAGGGGGTGAGGGTGGAAGGATTCGGCGACGTTGCCCCCTCATCCGACCCTTCGGGCCACCTTCTCCCCGGCGGGGAGAAGAAATCCGTCGCACCGTCTCGTCCTATCAACCCGTCTTATCAGAAGGGGTTCCAGGTCGGCTGCTGGGTGAGCTTCAGGTAACCGACATTGATGCCGAGGCGCGCGCCGATGCCGGTGCGGATGGGGGCGAGCGTCACGTCGCTGCTTTTCAGATAGGTCATGCCGACGCCGGCGACGATGAAGGCGGAACCGCTGACGCCGCCATAACGGCGGTAAAGCGCATCGACGGAGGGAAGATTATAGACCAGCATCATGGCGCGGGTACCCTGACCGCCATAATCCAGCCCGAGCGACGGGCCCTGCCAGAAAACCGGGTGCTGGCCGGCATTCTTGGTATAAAGCGTGCCCTCGCCATAGGTGAGGCCGGCAACGAAGGCGCCGGAGCCTTCCTGGCCAAGAATGTAACCGTTCGGAAGTCCGTATTGCTGGAAGGCGCGCTCCACCACCTTGGCAAGGCCGCCGGTGGTTTCACCGAAGAATCCGTGGCCTGCATCCACGACTTCCTGGATGGAATATTGATCGCTGGTCTGGGCAAAGGCCGGTGCGACCCACATCAAGAGGCTCGCAAGGAGCGCGAAAATCTTTCCCAGTCCGAGGCGTGCAATGGTGCGGGTTTTCGTAAGGCGCATCGTCATGTCCGTCCGTCTGTTTCGTTAACGCATCAGCCCGAAAAACCGAATCGATTTTCGCAAGGGCCGATGCGTAGAGTCAAAGTTCTACAGCATCTGTCGTGCGTCCTAACGGATACACGGGGCTCCAATGTGGCCTGTTAAGGCATTTGGCATTTTGAAACCATCCTATTAACAATCGGTTTACCAAATATGGTGTCATTATGGCTTAACAATTTCCACACCGTCCGCGCCTCCCTTGCGCAGGAGAGAATTTTATGACGAGCAAACTCAATATCACGCTGTCCGGTCCCGATCTGGCGGCTCTTCTGTGCAGTCGCGTGTGCCATGATGTGATTTCTCCGGTCGGTGCCATCAATAACGGCCTCGAATTGCTGGACGAGGGCGGCACGGATGACGATGCGCTCGATCTCATCCGCACGTCCGCCCTTAACGCATCCGTGCGGCTGAAGTTCGCCCGGCTCGCTTTCGGCGCCTCCGGTTCCGCCGGTGCTTCCATCGATACCGGCGAGGCCGAAAAGGCAGCGCAGGATTTCGCCGCGGCTGAAAAGAAGGCTGAAGTCAGCTGGAATGGTCCGCGCGCCATCGTTCCGAAAAATCGTGTCAAACTTCTGCTCAACCTCTTCCTTGTCGCTTATGGCGCAATCCCGCGCGGCGGCAATGTGGATGTGCTGCTGGAAAGCCCCGATGGCGACGCCAAGTTCGAAATCACCGTCAAGGGTCGGATGATGCGCGTTCCCGCCAAGTTCGTGGAGATTTACGAAGGACGGCTGGAAGAGGCGGTCGACGCCCATTCCGTGCAGCCCTATTACACGCTGCTTCTGGCGGAAGAGGCCAATATGGCGGTGGAATACAAGGTGCATGAAGATCGCATCGTCTTTACCGCAAAGACGATCGCGGAGTGACCGCTTTGCGGACGTGATTTTGCGAAAGGGCCGGGACTGCGTCTGCCGACGCGCCGGCCTTTTTTCGTTTTGGGGAGCACGTTCATGGTTCGTCTGACAACAGCCCGTCTCATCCTTCGGCCACAGGCCATCGGGGATGAAGCGCTTTACCGCGCTTTCTGGCAGGCGGATGTTCCACCGATCGAGGGGCTTACCTCGATTGCGCCGCTGGATGCGGAACTCGCCTTTGCCCGCCTTTTGCGCTTCATCGGCCATTGGTCCGTTTATGGGTTTGGTCCCTTTGTGGTGGAAGAGCGCGCCACGGGACGCATCGTCGGCGAAGTGGGCTTTGCCCATATGCGCCGTGGACATGGCGCTGATTTCGACACGGTTCCCGAGGCAATGTGGAAGATCGATGCCGCACTGAACGGCAAGGGTGTCGCGACCGAGGCCGTGGAAGCCGTGACCGGCTGGTTCGACGGCAGCGGAATTTCGCAACGGACCGTCTGCATGATCGATCCGCTGAACAGCCCTTCACTGGCCATCGCTGCCCGATTCGGCTTTCGGCCATTCCGCGAAACGACGTTCCGCAAATCCCCGATCCGGCTTTTCGAACGTGTGACTGAGGTTTAGACGATTGCGTGAAGGTGCTGCCTTGATCGTGTTTCAGTCCGTCCTGAAACCCGTTTGAGGTCTCGGGCGGCGGCGGTTTGAGCCAAGGGGTTGCTGCATATCAACTCCTGGAGCATCTCATGCGCAATTTCCTTCTGGCGACAATTGTCATCTTCTCCCTTGCTCCCGCCGCGATGGCGGAAAGCACTATCGGTTTCAGGCAGATCAAATTGCCTGATGATGCAGGTGCAAGAGCGCTCAATGTCTCATTATGGTATCCGGCCATTCCATCGGAAAAAACGGAGATCGTGGGTGAAAACGCTGCCTTTTACGGCCTTCAGGTTCAACCGGGCGCTTCCATTCCGCCCGGTTTCCGCCCTCTCGTTCTGCTCTCGCACGGGTTTGGCGGAAGCTGGCGCAATCTGAACTGGCTTGCCGGCGAACTTGCGCAGGACGGTTATGTCGTGGCCGCGCCGGATCATCAGGGCGAATCATTTACCGAAGAAAATGCAGCCGAGGTCATCCCTTTATGGGAACGACCACGCGATATCGGCAGAACGCTGACGGCAGTTCTTGATGATGGTCGGCTGGCCGGCGAGATCGACAGGACGCGCATCGCCGTCATCGGCCATTCCCTTGGCGGCTGGACCGCGATGGAACTGGTGGGAGGCCGCTACAGTGCCGAACTCGCCTTGAAGGACTGCAATGCGGGGAAAGCGCCACCGCAATGCAAGGCGCCGCGGCTGCTGGCCAAGGTCGGCATCGTCGGCGGTGGCAAGGCCGATCCGCGCCTTTCGATGGATTTGCGGGATATCCGCATCCGCGCGGCCGTTGCGCTCGATCTCGGCCCGGCCGCCGGGTTTCTGCCGGAAACGCTTGAGGGAGTGGACGTGCCGGTTCTGGTTCTGGCTGCCGGTGTGGAAACGCCACAGATCGCCGCGATCAGGGCCGATTCCGATTATATCGCCCGGCATCTGCCAGAAACCACGACGGTCTATCGGGAGATACCGGATGCCAGCCACTTCAGCTTCATGCAGCTGTGCAAGCCCAATGGCGAAAAAATCGTCGAAGAGATGTCGCCGGGCGAAGGTTTCGTCTGCCGGGATGGCGGCGGCAGGGGCCGGGCTGAAATCCACGCACAAATCGCGGAGATAATCGGCGGCTTTCTCAAAGAGAAACTGCATTAGGAGGACTGTCCGCCCGATAGTTGGGGGAACGCCTCGCGGAAACCTTTCGGCTCTCCGCAGCGCCCCGATCCTTCAAGCGGCGTTGAGCGGGTAATATCGAAAAACGAGATCTTCCGGGTCGCTGCGCGGTGCGGATGGGTCGGGAGAACCACCGATTCGCCTGGCGACGGCTGCGGATTTGCTGTTTTGCGGCGATACGTAGCTCACCAGTGTTGGCAGCCTCAGGGTTTCGAAGGCCCAGCCGCGCAGCTTTATGGCGGCTTCGGCGGCATAGCCTTTGCCCTCGTGCCCGTCATAAAGCAGCCAGCCCAGTTCCTTTTCGGGAAATAGCGGGCCGTGATTGATGCCGACCTGGCCGATGCATTCCCCCGTTTCATCAAGCTCGATCATCAGCGCGCCGTGGCCGAAGAAGTGCCAGTTGGCCAGATCGTGACAGAACACACCCCATGTCGACGGCAGGTCGTAGGGGCCGCCGACGCCGAGGGAGCGTGGTGACGCCATGAAGGCCAGATAAGCGGGAAAATCCGCCATGGTCTGCGGGCGCAATGTCAGGCGTTGGGTTTTTAGGGTCGGGATAGGGTGGTTCATGGCATTGGTCCTTTTTGGGAGTGCCAATATGCGCTTTCTGTTGCGTCTGAATGAAGCGGGCGTGTTTCGGCTTTGACGCACAACAAAAAACCCGCTGTCGCCAGCGGGTCTTTTAAAACTGTCCTGTTCTTATAAGAGATCAGGCGGTTTCGAGGAATTCCGTGGCGCCGTCAGGCTCGCGCAGAACATAGCCGCGGCCCCAGACGGTTTCGATGTAGTTTGCGCCGCCTGCGGCATTTGCCAGCTTCTTGCGCAGCTTGCAGATGAAGACGTCGATGATCTTCAGTTCCGGCTCGTCCATGCCGCCATAAAGGTGGTTCAGGAACATTTCCTTGGTCAGCGTCGTGCCCTTGCGCAGCGAAAGCAGCTCGAGCATCTGATATTCCTTGCCGGTCAGGTGAACGCGCTGGCCACCCACTTCAACCGTCTTGGCATCGAGATTGACGATCAGCTCGCCGGTGGAAATGACCGACTGCGCATGGCCCTTGGAACGGCGGACGATGGCGTGAATGCGGGCAACAAGCTCGTCCTTGTGGAACGGCTTTGTCATGTAATCGTCGGCGCCGAAGCCGAGGCCGCGCACCTTGTCCTCGATGCCGGCCATGCCGGAGAGGATGAGGATCGGCGTCTTGACCTTGGAAAGGCGCAAGGTTCTCAACACTTCATAACCCGACATGTCAGGCAGGTTGAGGTCGAGAAGAATAATGTCGTAATCGTAGAGCTTGCCAAGGTCCACGCCTTCCTCGCCGAGGTCGGTCGTGTAGACGTTAAAGCTTTCCGACTTGAGCATCAGTTCAATGCTCTGCGCTGTCGCGCTGTCGTCTTCAATCAGTAGAACCCGCATAATTATCCCCTTTGCCGCCCGCGAACCGGTAAAACATTGCCTCGCGCGATGCGGATCCAGACGTTGCCTGATTTGCAGGCTGCCACCAAATGGTTAACAAATTCTAATTGCCTTTGGCAAGGTGTATCGAATTTATTAAGCAAAGAAGGCATTTCTCTGTTTTTGCACGTGAATCCACCATCGCCAAAATTGAAGCTTAACGTGAGGATTTCCCGCTAAGTGATTCAATCGACTCTCACATCGTCTGGCCCATTTTTTGGACCTGGCATTTACCGACCCTTAAATGATCGTGTTTATCATTAACGATGCCCGTAAACGAAAGGTTAACGACGGTGGTTTTTTATTAACGTCGGGTAACTTTTAAGAATCATTCCGGCACAGGAGTTAACCTTTGCGGAGTGACGGGCGGGTTAAACGGGCCGATCAGAGTGGCATAGTGCCTTTTTGATCCGGGTCTCGCTATCCATGGAGTATTGCGTATGAAGTCGCGTGACAGCCTGGTTCGCCTGAAGGAATTTCAGGTCAATGAAAAACGCCGGCAGCTTAACCAGCTGCAGCAGATGATGTCCGAATTCGAGCGGATGGCAAAGGAACTGGTGCATCAGATCTCGCTGGAAGAGAGCAAGTCGGGCATTACCGATCCGACACATTTTGCCTATCCGACCTTTGCCAAGGCCGCGCGCCAGCGGGCGGATAATCTTCAGGTCTCGATCCGGGAACTGAAGGCCCAGCAGGAAGCCGCCGAAGCTTCGCTGGAAGAAGTGCAGGCCGAATATGAAAAGGCCGCTGCCCTCGAAAACCGCGACGGAGCAATCCGCGCCCGCGCCTGACATCAGGCGTATAATCGGACGAATGATCGTCCTCATTGACGGCTGCCGGTGGATCAGGAGGCGGCTTTCAATGACGGGATGACATGCATTTTTTTAAAAGGCCGCCCTTTGAGGGCGGCCTTTTGTTTTGGCGGGTACCCCGTGTCTTTCCGCGGGACGGTGTCGCTGGATTTTTATTGTCCGGGTATGGGGAAAGGCGTAATTTAAGGGGGTTCCGACCGTGAGCCGGAGGCTTTGCGTGCGCGCCTCAAGCGGGCGCGGACGGCTATGGCAGGGAGGGAAAAATGGCCCGCCAATATATTGATTGCCGCGAATTCCCCAGTGACAGCAAATGCACGATCGCCATCTCCGCCGATTCTCCGGAGGAGTTGATGGAGGCAGCGGTGCACCATGCCGTGGCTGTGCATGGGGCCAAGGATACGCCTGAATTCCGCGAGGAAGTCCGCCACAGCATGCATGCGGGAACGCCGCCGCTGAAGGTGGCGTGACGGGAAGCCCGACACGTATTATGAATGACGCAATATTTGGAATGGCTGTGAAGGATCGGGTGTAGGCCGCTTGTTTCTTCTCCCCGCCGGGGAGAAGTCCGCGGCAGCGGGATGAGGGGGCAAGCTCTCAGTTTATCGCTAGCGTTGCCCCCTCATCCGACCCTTCGGGCCACCTTCTCCCCCTCGGGGAGAAGAAATATGCCGCGACGTTTGCGAATATTCTGCCCTTTTACAGAATTAAGTGCCCTTACCCCTGGATAACATCCGCCCATTCTTTATGGCGCAGCGTCTGGGCCTTGAAAAACGGGCAGAGCGGAATGATTTTCCAGCCGCCCTTGCGGGCCTCGTCAATCGCGTGGGCTGCGAGCGCCTGGCCGACGCCTTGGCCGCGCAGCGCATCGGGCACGCCGGTATGATCGATGATGATAAGGGTAGGGGAGGTGCGCGAATAGGTCATCTCGGCCTTGTGGCCATCGACGGTTGCCGAATATTCGCCGTGCGATCCGGTTTCGGTTGTCTTGATATCCATGATGTGCGCCTCCTTGCTGTTCGTATTGGCCACTGTAACGGCTTGCGCCTGAATTGAAACAGCGGGAAAGCGAACGCAGCGGACACAAACCGGCGACAATCATTTTACCGTAAGACTGGCATGCTGTGCGGGGAAATCCGAAATCAAACCAAATGCTCCGTCGAAAGTCCGACGGAGCATTTTGATAATTCGGTCTGGGCGCGTTGCCGCGCCAGCGCAATATCAGTGGCGATATTGCTGAATGCGCGTGGTGCGCAGGCCGGCAAGGCCATGATCGGAGATCGAGGACTGCCAGGACAGGAATTCTTCAACGGTAAGCGTATAACGCTCGCAGGCTTCCTCGAGGCTCAACAGTCCTCCGCGTACCGCTGCAACCACCTCCGCCTTTCTGCGAATAACCCAGCGTCGGGTATTGGCAGGCGGAAGATCCGCGATCGTCAGAGGGCTGCCATCGGGGCCGATGACATATTTAACTCGTGGGCGTATCATTTCGGTCATTGGACACTCTATACAAACTCAAGACCATATGACGGGAACTTTAGCCCCGTACCTTTAAAAATTGCCTAAGCAGGTCGTGACAATTTATTAAGAATTTGAACGGTTTCGCCTGATTTGTTCGAGTCGCCTTATTTTGCCGGGAAAAAATTTTTCCAAAAATCGCAATTTTTCTCACTCGCCGGTTGTTTCCATCAAAGCGCCGCAAGCGAAAGGCACGTTTTCCCGCTGCCCTGGGCAAATTCCGCCGTTCCCTCATGCTGCAGCCGCAATCGGTCGCCGGCATTGAGCGGAAGGATGGATGTGGCCGACTGCTGGGTGCCGGTGACGGAGGCGTTGCCGGCGATGCTGAAGCTGGTCGCCGCACCGTTCACGAACAGCGTTACCCGGTGGCCGGAGGAAGACGCGACGGCAAGCGCCAATACCGCCAGATAGCTGCCTTTTGCTGGAACGACGAGTTCACGCCCGCCGCCATTGACGGCATCGCCAAGCGCAAAGCCGCCCTCGGCGATGAACAGCAGGGAGAAGCCCGCCGCAGAGCCGCTGGCGGGCTTGGTTGTGCCCGCCGGCAGGCCGGCGACGACGAGCGGACGATTGGGCATCGAGACCCGGCCGTCGCTGCTGCACAGGAGTGCCGTGTGCCAGGAGGTTCCGTCCGCACTGGTCTTGATTGAAAACCCGTCATGACCGGCAAGCCCCATCTCCGCCCGGCCGCTCCAGCCGGACTGGAACAGCAGCGAGGCGGTATCGGCCTTGCCCGCCTTGTTGACCGTCAGCTGATGGCTGCCGTCTTCCGGCGTATGGGTGAAGAGGCTGGCGGGGGAGGCGAGCGCCAGACGGTTGGCCGTGTCGGCCTCCGTGCCGATGCCCAGCCTTTCCATCCGG
This sequence comes from Agrobacterium sp. V1, assembly GCF_030518355.1. Taxonomy (NCBI): domain Bacteria; kingdom Pseudomonadati; phylum Pseudomonadota; class Alphaproteobacteria; order Hyphomicrobiales; family Rhizobiaceae; genus Agrobacterium; species Agrobacterium sp. V1. The sequence goes on along the minus strand of NZ_JAULSF010000001.1, from coordinate 2,108,645 downwards.
CCGGCGGCGGGCAGCGGAACGTCGCGCCAGACGCCGTCGCGCAGGATGCGGTATTTGTCCTCACTGGCAAACCAGGCCGTCCAGCCGGGCTGCGGTGTGATCGACAGCCACGCGCCATCCTGCCGGAAGGCGAGCCTTCCGCCTTTGCCGACCCAGTCGCCTGTCGCATCCGCGGAGAGGAGGAAGCAGTCTCCTTCCGCCGCATTTTCGGGCGGTGTGGGGACCGTGGCCTTGATGGTGAGCTGCACAACCGCATCCAGCCTTTGCAGGGCTTCGTTGTGGGTGACGTGCTTCTGTGCCTGTGAGGGCAGGATATAGGGAAGGTGAAGTCTCGCCGTCTGGTCCGTCATGGTGTCTCTTTCGCGCTCGGGTATCGTTTGCGAGAGAGTTTGATGCGGTTGGGCGGGGTGGGGATGCGTGGGGATGGGATTATTTTTTGTTGGTGTTGGTGGGTGGAATTTACCCCCCTCTGCCCTGCCGGGCATCTCCCCCACAAGGAGGGAGATCAGCAAGAAGCGCTACTTCCGCCTCATTCTCAAATGTCGAGATGGCCGAAGCTTTGCCTCGAGTCGATCTCCCCCCTTGAGGGGGAGATGCCCGGCAGGGCAGAGGGGGGTGAAGCCGCATACGCCAAAGCGAACAAACCCCTCGGATCACCGAAGGGAGCCGTCCGCCCTATCCCGCGATCTCCACCGCCATTGCGCCTTCAGCAATAAAATCCGGATTGGCCAGCGCATCCTCGCCATCACCCCTCACCGCATAGGCAAGCAGCCGGCCTTCGCAATCGAGCGTTCGTCCGCCGGCAGCGCGCAGCACGGCGTCGCCGGCGGCTGTGTCCCACATCATGGTGCGGCTGAAGCGGGGGTAGATATCGGCGGCACCTTCGGCCAACAGGCAGAATTTCAGCGAGGAGCCGACGGAAATGCAGTCTTTCAGCCCGTGTTCGGCCACGAAGGCTTCCGTCTTCGCCGTGCAATGCGAGCGGCTGATCAGCGCCACGGGCGCTGCGCCACGCTGGCGTGCACGGATGGGGTGGCGCGACAGGATCGCTCCCTCGCCGGAAATGGCGAGCTTTTCCGCCTTGTTGCCTTCACCCGTCCATGCCTGCCCGCGGCAGGGGGCATAAACCACGCCGGCAACCGGAGCGCCGTTGCGGATAAGCGCGATGTTGACGGTGAAGTCGTCCTTGCCGGAGATAAATTCCTTGGTTCCGTCAAGCGGATCGACCAGGAAGAACTCCGTACCGGTCTCCGGCAGGATGCCGTTTGAGACAGCCTCTTCGGCGATCACGGGAATGTCTGGAAAATGCGCGGCCAGCGCCGCAAGAATGATCGTTTCGGCGCGTTGATCGGCCTCGGTCACCGGCGAGCAGTCATCCTTGTAAGACACGTGCGGGCCGGCGCGATGGACCGCCATGATTGCCTGCCCGGCGTCTAGCGCCGCTTTCGTCAATATGTCGATCATCTCTTTGCCGTTGCCATCCCGTGCCGGGATCTTTCGATCCTCAATGTCGCTACTCCTTTGCCCGTCGCCCGTCAAATAATGGCGGTAGACAAGACTAAAATAAGCATTCCGGCATCATTTTTTCAGCACTTCCTGCCAAAATCATGGCTCTTTTGACCGGGAAAAGGGCAGTCCATGTGGAAATTCCAAATTTTGTGCAGGATCGCCCGTTTTTGACTTCACATTTTTAACGAACACGATATGCATTTTGGGAGTGGGGATACTCGCAGGGGTTCCCCCAATAATTAACATAACGAGGCGTGGCCCATTTGAGGCCATACCCGGGGGAAAGACATGGAGTATTTTATCCAGCAGCTCATCAACGGGCTGACTCTTGGATCGATCTATGGCCTCATCGCTATCGGCTATACGATGGTTTATGGCATTATCGGCATGATCAACTTTGCCCATGGCGATATTTTCATGCTTGGCGGCTTTGCCGCGCTGATCGTTTTTTTGATTGCAACATCATTTTTCGCCGGCATTCCGGTGGCGCTTCTTCTGCTTCTGATGATGATCGTCGCCATGCTGATGACCGGCCTGTGGAACTGGGTGATCGAGCGCGTCGCCTACCGGCCTCTGCGCGGCTCATTCCGTCTCGCACCGCTGATCACCGCCATCGGCATGTCGATCGCGCTGTCCAACTTCATCCAGGTCACCCAGGGTCCGCGCAACAAGCCGATCCCGTCAATGGTGACGGAAAGCTATCATTTCGGCGCCATCACCGTATCGCTTAAGCAGCTGATCATCATGGTCGTTACTTCGGTGCTGCTGTTCGCCTTCTGGTACATCGTCAACAAGACCCCGCTCGGCCGGGCGCAGCGCGCCACCGAACAGGACCGCAAGATGGCCGCCCTGCTCGGCGTTGATGTCGACAGGACGATCTCCATCACCTTCATCATGGGCGCGGCGCTGGCTGCCGTCGCCGGTACGATGTATCTGATGTATTATGGCGTGGCTTCGTTCAGTGACGGTTTCGTTCCCGGCGTCAAGGCCTTCACCGCGGCCGTTCTCGGCGGTATCGGTTCGCTGCCAGGCGCCGTTCTCGGCGGCCTGTTGATCGGCCTCATCGAATCGCTGTGGTCGGCCTATTTCTCCATCGCCTATAAGGATGTCGCGGCATTCGGCATCCTGGCTTTCGTGCTGATCTTCAAGCCGACCGGTATTCTCGGTCGTCCGGAAGTCGAGAAGGTGTGATCCCATGACCAATATCGCTTCCGAAAATGCCGCTTCCAGCCCGAGCCTGATGGCAACGGCGGTGAAGGAGGGGCTGATTGCCGGCGTCGTCTCGTTCGGCATGTTCATTCTCTATATCGGCATCATCACCTATCAGGATATCAACAACCAGCTGATCTGGGGCACCCGCTGGGGGTTGCTGGCGATCTTCGTCGCCGTCGCCGCCGTTGGCCGTTTCCTTGTGGTCGGCTTCTTCAAGCCGTCGATGGATCGCCGCAGGCTTGCCAAGGCAAAAACCGGCATTCTGGAAATCTCCGAGAACAAGGGCTTTTTCCATAAGCACTTCCTCAAGCTGGCGCTGGTTCTGCTGCTGCTTTACCCCGTTATCGCCGTGCAATTGTTCGGTTTTCAGGGTTCGCTGAAGTTCGTGGACAATTTCGGCATCCAGATCCTTATCTATGTGATGCTGGCCTGGGGTCTCAACATCGTGGTCGGGCTGGCCGGCCTGCTCGATCTCGGCTACGTGGCCTTTTATGCGGTCGGTGCTTATTCCTATGCGCTGCTGTCCAGCCAGTTCGGCCTGTCCTTCTGGGTGCTTCTGCCGCTTGCCGGCATTCTTGCCGGCTTCTGGGGCATCATCCTCGGTTTCCCGGTCCTGAGACTTCGCGGCGACTATCTGGCGATCGTCACGCTCGCCTTTGGTGAAATCATCCGTCTCGTCTTGCTGAACTGGACAGATGTGACGAGGGGTACATTCGGTATTTCCGGCATCGCCAAGGCTTCCGTCTTCGGCATCTGGTCCTTCGATGTCGGTGCGCCGAACAACTTCGCCAAGGCGTTTGGCCTGTCGATGTCATCGGCCTATTACAAGATCTTCCTGTTCTATGTGATCCTGCTTCTGTGCATGCTGACGGCCTACGTCACGATCAAGCTGCGCCGCATGCCGATCGGCCGTGCCTGGGAAGCGTTGCGTGAGGACGAAATCGCCTGCCGTTCGCTTGGCATCGATACCGTCATCACCAAGCTCACCGCCTTTGCGACGGGCGCGATGTTCGGCGGTTTTGCCGGTTCGTTCTTCGCCGCGCGTCAGGGTTTCGTGTCGCCGGAAAGCTTCGTCTTCCTCGAATCCGCCGTCATCCTCGCCATCGTCGTGCTTGGCGGCATGGGCTCGCTGACCGGTATTGCCATTGCGGCCCTCGTCATGGTCGGCGGCACGGAGCTTCTGCGTGAAATGGAATTCCTGAAGCACATCTTCGGGCCTGATTTCACGCCGGAACTCTATCGTATGCTGCTGTTCGGCCTCGCCATGGTCATCGTCATGCTGTTCAAGCCGCGCGGCTTCGTCGGCTCGCGTGAACCCACGGCCTTCCTCAAGGAGCGCAAGGCCGTGTCCGGCAGCTTTACTAAGGAAGGTCACGGTTGATGGCTTCCGGAACGATGAACATGACATCCAATGCGACTGGCAATACGACTGGCGACACGATCCTCAAGGTCGAACATCTGTCGATGAAGTTCGGCGGCCTGATGGCCATCAACGACTTCTCCTTCGAGGCAAAGCGCGGTGAGATCACCGCGCTGATCGGCCCCAACGGCGCTGGAAAGACCACGGTTTTCAACTGCATCACCGGCTTCTACAAGCCGACGATGGGCATGATCACCATGCGCCAGCAAAGTGGCGAGGCGCATCTGCTGGAGCGCCTGCCGGATTTCGAAATCACCAAGAAGGCCAAGGTGGCGCGCACCTTCCAGAACATCCGACTGTTTTCGGGCCTGACGGTTCTGGAAAACCTGCTGGTGGCGCAGCACAATGCGCTGATGAAGGCCTCGGGTTACACCATTCTCGGTCTTCTTGGCCTGCCAGCCTATAAAAAGGCGGTCGCGAGCTCGATCGAAAAAGCCAAGTACTGGCTGGACAAGGCCGATCTGACCGACCGCGCCGACGACCCCGCCGGTGATCTGCCCTATGGCGCGCAGCGTCGTCTGGAAATCGCCCGTGCCATGTGCACGGGGCCGGAACTTCTGTGCCTCGATGAGCCGGCCGCCGGTCTCAACCCGAAGGAATCGCTGGCGCTCAATACGCTGCTGCGCGGCATCCGCGATGAAGGCACGTCGCTGCTCCTCATCGAGCACGACATGTCCGTGGTGATGCAGATTTCCGACCATGTGGTGGTTCTGGAATATGGCCAGAAGATTTCCGACGGCACGCCGGACCATGTGAAGAACGACCCCAAGGTCATCGCCGCCTATCTGGGTGTCGAGGATGATGAAGTGGAAGACGTGATTGCGGAAGAACTCGACGGAGGAGCGGCCTGATGTCCGGTGAACCGCTTCTGAAAGTCCAGGGTGTCGAAACCTATTATGGCAATATCCGGGCGCTCGCCGGTGTCGATGTCGAAGTCAACAAGGGTGAAATCGTCAGCCTGATCGGCGCCAATGGCGCCGGCAAGTCGACGCTGATGATGACAATCTGCGGTAGCCCGCAGGCCCGTGCCGGCCAGGTGATCTTCGACGGCGAGGACATTACCCAGCTGCCGACGCACCTCATCGCCCGCAAGCGCATTGCCCAGTCGCCCGAAGGCCGGCGGATTTTCCCGCGCATGACGGTGCTGGAAAACCTGCAGATGGGCGCCAATCTCGACAACCTGAAATATTTCAAGGAAGACGTCGAGAAGATCTTCGTGATGTTCCCGCGCCTGAAGGAACGCCAGAGCCAGCGCGGCGGCACGCTTTCCGGCGGCGAGCAGCAGATGCTCTCCATCGGCCGCGCGCTGATGGCACGGCCGAAGCTGCTTCTTCTCGATGAACCATCGCTGGGTCTCGCGCCGCTGATCGTCAAGGGCATCTTCGAGGCGATCAAGAAACTCAACCAGGAGGAAGGGCTGACCGTCTTCCTGGTGGAGCAGAACGCCTTTGCCGCGCTGAAGCTTTCCGACCGCGCTTACGTGATGGTCAACGGCAAGGTGACGATGAGCGGTTCGGGCAAGGAACTGCTGGCTGATCCGCAGGTGCGCGCCGCTTATCTGGAAGGCGGACGGCACTGAAAGATTTTACTTGCGCCGCAAATCTTGCGGCGCAAAACTGCACACGGTGTTCAGCCGAATTCTTCGGGATCAGGGCGGGACGCAAACAATAAAATGCCCACCGGCAAACGGCGGGACGACAGACAAGGCAGGGCCTGGGCATTTTCGCCCGGCACTGATGGGGAAAGAGATGCAGGGCCTTTTTTTCGAGACGGATAGCGGCGTGCGTTATGTTCTGCGCGCACTGGTTGTTCTTCTGGGTTTCTGGACGGCATGGCGCACGGGCAAATCCGTGGCCGATGGCTGGGGCGATTATACGCGTGTGGTGATCTATACGCTGGCATTGGGGCTGGTGATGCGCTTCCTGCATCACGCGCTCTTCAACGGGCCGTTCATCAACGGTTTTTATTACGTGTTTGACGTCGTTCTTCTTCTGGTCTTTTCCAGCATCGGTTTCCGCATGCGCCGGACAAGCCAGATGGTCAATAACTACTATTGGCTTTACGATCGCACGTCGGCATTTTCCTACAAGAAGAAAGATTGACAGGCGGATTTTTCCGGCTGCACAATGCTCGTCAGAGTGGAACGGTTTCTGTTCGGTTAAGGTGGGTACCGAACAGGTCCTTGCAATCAACCCATCCAAGGAACTGGGAGTAAAGTAATGAAGAAGTCTCTTCTTTCCGCTGTCGCGCTGACCGCCATGGTCGCCTTCGGCGGTTCGGCCTGGGCCGATGTCGTGATCGCTGTCGGCGCACCGCTGACCGGCCCGAACGCTGCTTTTGGCGCTCAGATCCAGAAGGGTGCCGAACAGGCTGCGAAAGACATCAATGCCGCCGGTGGCATCAATGGCGAGCAGATCAAGATCGTGCTGGGCGACGACGTATCCGACCCGAAGCAGGGTATTTCGGTTGCCAATAAATTCGTTGCCGACGGCGTGAAATTCGTCATCGGTCACTTCAACTCCGGCGTTTCCATTCCGGCTTCCGAAGTTTATGCCGAAAACGGCATTCTCGAAGTGACGCCGGCTGCAACCAACCCGGTCTTTACCGAGCGTGGCCTGTGGAACACCTTCCGCACCTGCGGTCGTGACGACCAGCAGGGTGGCATTGCCGGCAAATATCTGGCCGACCACTTCAAGGACGCCAAGATCGCCGTCATTCACGACAAGACCCCCTATGGTCAGGGCCTTGCCGATGAAACCAAGAAGGCAGCCAATGCCGCCGGCCTGACGGAAGTCATGTATGAAGGCGTCAATGTCGGCGACAAGGACTTCTCGGCGCTGATTTCGAAGATGAAGGAAGCTGGCGTTTCGGTCATCTATTGGGGCGGCCTGCACACCGAAGCCGGTCTGATCATCCGTCAGGCGGCCGATCAGGGCCTGAAGGCAAAGCTGATCTCGGGTGACGGCATCGTCTCGAACGAACTGGCTTCCATCGCCGGCGACGCCGTCGAAGGCACGCTCAACACCTTCGGCCCCGATCCGACGCTGCGCCCGGAAAACAAGGAGCTGGTCGAGAAGTTCAAGGCCGCCGGCTTCAACCCGGAAGCCTACACGCTCTACTCCTATGCAGCCCTGCAGTCGATCGCAGGCGCGGCAAAGGCCGCCGGCTCCGTGGAGCCGGAAAAGGTTGCCGAAGCCCTGAAGTCCGGTACTTTCCCGACTGCCCTGGGTGACATCTCCTTCGACGAGAAGGGCGACCCGAAGCTTCCCGGCTACGTCATGTACGAGTGGAAGAAGGGCGCGGACGGCAAGTTCACCTACGTCCAGCAGGGCAGCTAAGCCTTTCTGCGATACACGATCGAAGCCCGGCAGCGATGCCGGGCTTTTTTGTTTGACGACACCTTACCCACCCGGCCTGCCACACTGGAGACAACAAGGCGCGAAACAAACATCTCGCAAAACTGCGATGAGGGGCAGCAATGACGATGAAGCGGGCCTTGTTTCTGTTCCTTGGTCTGGCTGCCCTAGCGGCCGTGCTCTTCAGCCTGCATCTCTTCAGCAAATCGCGGACGGTGCAATCATTCGGAACAATCATCGCGCGGGTCGAAACAGCAAAGCCCTTGGTGGCGCTGACATTTGATGACGGACCTTCGGCCCGCTTCACGCAAGATGTTCTGGCGATCCTCCGGGAACGCGGAGTGAAGGCGACTTTTTTCCTGACGGGCAGGGAAACCGAAGAAAACCTGCCGCAGGCGCGCATGATCGTCGACGAGGGACACCAGGTCGGCAACCACAGCTTTACGCATTCCAACATGACGCTGATGGGGACGGCGCGGATAGATGAGGAAATCGAGCGCACCGATACGGCCATTCGGGCTGCGGGTTATGAAGGCGAGATCATGTTCCGCCCGCCCTATGGCAAGAAGCTGCTGACTTTGCCCTGGTATCTTTCCCGGCATGAGCGGAAAACCATCATGTGGGATGTCGAGCCGGAATCGTTTCCTGAAGTCGCCGGGGATACTGCTGCTTTTGCGAAACATGTGATCGAGCAAACGCAAAATGGCTCGATCATCATCATGCATGTCATGTATCGAAGCCGCGAAATATCCCGGCAGGCCTTGCCCCTGATCATCGACGGTCTGCGCCAACGCGGGTTTGAGTTCGTTACCGTTTCGCAATTGCTGGACAGTCGCTGAGGCCAGTGCTGTTGCGTGCAGGTGCCGTTCAGCTGATCCGCGTCAGGATAAAATCTGCACGTTCTGCGATGCCCGATTTCGGGAGCACGACGATATCGTAGCCAAGCGCGTCATAGTCGCGGAGCAGACGCTCGTATTCCTCGACCGCCGCATCGAAATCGTGCCGGCGCTCATCATCGCCCCGGTAGATTTCCGGCCAGGGCGGGGTGAGGAAAACCAGCCTGTTGTAGCGGTGCGCATGGCTCAGTGTATCGATGAAGGCATCGCCGCTGACATGGCGCAGCGCGGAGGCCGCGTCAATCAGGCCACGGTCGAAGAAGACCAGGCCATCCGGCGGCGCCTTTTGCCGGTCTTCGAGTGCCATGGCGATGGCGCGGCGGGCGAAGGCTTCAATGTCGACCCACGGCAGGGCGGTGCCGTTGTTGCGGGTTTCTTCGATGACGATACGGCGGCCGGGTTCCTCGACGGTGGCAAAACCGCGCCGGAATAGCTCGGCAAGCAGGGTGGATTTGCCACCGCCGGAGCAGCCGGAAAGGATGATGAAACGGTTCATGGGTGTTTGTTCCTGTGTTGGGTTCAGCGGATCGGACGATGATTTTGGGTGGTGGTTTGCCGCGAGTTTCTTCTCCCCGAGGGGGAGAAGGTGGCCCGAAGGGTCGATGAGGGGGCAGCGTTGCCGGAATTCGGAGGGCTTGCCTCCTCATCCCGCTGCCGCGGACTTCTCCCCGGCGGGGAGAAGAAACAAGCGGCCGCCGCTCGTCCGGAATTGGCTGCTCTGCGGGATGTCAGAAGCAGCCTAACGCATCACGCGAGGAAATTCACCCCTGATGCAGAACATGCGCCGCCTTGACGGCCGCCGACGCGCGGTTTTCGACGCCGAGCTTCACATAGATCTGTTCCAGATGTTTGTTCACCGTTCTCGCGGAAAGGCCGAGAATATCGCCGATATCGCGGTTGGATTTGCCCTTGGCGATCCACAGCAGCACTTCCGATTCCCGCGCGGTGAGGGAGAAATGCTCGCGCAGCAGATGGTCGTCGGATTTCTCGCTGGCGGCGGTGAGGCGGAAGAGGAATTCATCCGGCCCCATGGCGCCGAGGAAAGACAGCTGCAGGGCAGGCCGCCCGGCCTCGGTGATCGTCAGCGGCATGTCGCGACCGGTTTCCGTTGCCGCCCGTTCTGCGAGCCAGCGGCCGATATGGGCGACGACGGTTTCCATGCCGTCGTCACGGCCGGTGGCGGCATTGACGAGCCGGGTCGCCTGCGGTGTGGACCAGTGAATGGCGCCGCTGGCGCGCACGGCAAGCAGATGGCGGCCGGCGGCATCGAGCGCCACGCGGGCGCTCTGGGCCGAGCGGGCATTGGAAAGATGCACGCGGATGCGGGCGCGCAACTCGTCAATATTGATCGGCTTGGTCAGATAATCGACACCGCCGGATTCGAGCGCCCTCACCACATGTTCGGTCTCGGTCAGCCCGGTCATGAAGATGACAGGCACCTGCGCCACTGCCGCATTGGCCTTCAGGCGTCGGCAGGTCTCGAAACCGTCCATGGTGGGCATGACGGCGTCGAGCAGGATGATATCCGGCGTGATGCGTTCGGCAATGTTGAGCGCGGCCTGTCCCGAGGTAGCGATCAGCGCCGAAAAGCCGGACTGTTCCAGCGCATCGGTGAGGAAGCCGAGCGCTTCCGGGCTGTCATCCACCAGCAGGACGATGTCTCTTGGAGCCGCTGTTGCCTGAGCGCTCATGCGTTGCCATCTCCCGTGTCGTTATCCGCAAACCGTTTGAGAAAATGCGCGTAACCGGCCAGATCGAAGGCCTGCACATAGGTGCCAAGCTCCTGCGTGAAGGGCAGGTTTTCCGTGTTGCGGGCGAGATCGGCGAGTTTCGCCTCGATGCCGCGTATGTAGCCGATTTCGCCGAGCTGCTGCAAATCCCTGATATGGATAGCGCCCGGATGGATGATCCGTGCAACCGGCTGCGGAGCGGGTTCCGGGGGCAGGTCCGTATCGTAAATCCATTTCAGGCCGAGATGCACGGCAAGCCTGTCGCAAAGGTGGCGGATATCGACCGGCTTGGCGATGGCGTCATTGTGGTTGTCTTCGCCGGCACCCGCCACGGTGCCATCGCCGATATTGGCCGACAACATGATAAGCGGGGCGGTCTGGCCGGCCTCGCGCAGCTTCGTCACAAGCTGCCAGCCGCTCATGCCGGGCATGGAAATATCGATGAGGAAAAGATCAGGCTTTACGCCTTCGATGAGCGTCAGGCATTCCGGCCCGCTCTGGGCCGTCAGCACCACAAAATCCAGCGGTGAGAGCACCTGCCGCATCAGTTCGCGATGATCCTCATTATCATCAACCACAACGATGGTGCGGCGCGGGCCGGAATAGGAGCGGATGGTCTTTTCCGGCGCAGGCGCCGTGCTTGGTCGGTGCACGGCTGACAGCATCAATCGAACGCGGAAGGTGGAGCCTTCATCCTTTTCACTGGAAACGGAAATCTCGCCGCCGAGTGTATTGGTCAGGAGCCGTGTGATGGTGAGGCCAAGGCCGAGCCCCGGCATTGGCCGCACGCTCTCTGCTTCGCCGCGCTGGAAGGGCTCGTAGATGCGGGCGAGGTCCTTCTGTGCGATGCCACGGCCGGTATCGGAGACGGTGAAACTAGCCACCTGGCTGCGATAACCGACATCAAAGGTGACGGCGCCCTCATCGGTGAATTTGATGGCGTTGGAGATGAGGTTGACGAGGATCTGGCGCAACCGCTTTTCATCGGTGCGGACATATTGCGGCAGGGCCCGCGACCGGTCATGGCGGAATTCCAGCCCCTTGGCTTGCGCCTGCGGGCGGAACATGTCGACGATCTGGTCAAGGAAATCCTGGATATTGATCTCGTTGGAATAGACCTGCAGGCGGCCGGCCTCGATCTTGGAAATATCGAGAAGCCCGTCGATCAGGCCCGACAGGTGATCGGCCGAGCGGCGGATGACCTTGATCGCCGATTGCCGGGGAGGGGGAATGGTGTCGTCGCGTTCAAGAATCTGGGCATAGCCCAAGACGGCGTTGAGCGGCGTGCGCAATTCGTGGCTGAGGCCGACGACATAACGGCTCTTGGCGCGGTTGGCGGCCTCAGCGGTTTCCTTGGCGTCCTGAAGGGCGGCGTCGGTCTTCTTGTGGGCGGCGATTTCCTTGAGCAGCAATGTGTTCTGACGCGAAGATTCCTCTTCCGCCACCACCCGGCTGTCATGGGCAAGCACGAGAAACCAGCAGACGATGCCGGCAATGACGGCGAAGACAAAAAACACGATGAGGATGGTGCGGTTCACTACATCGGCCGTTGCCGGCGAGGCGGTGCCGACCTGATGGGCGATCAGAGCGAGAATGCCGCCGATGGCGGTGACGGCAATCGCCGCCGCCATACCGTAACGTCCGAGCCGGGTGGCGAGCTTTGCCACCAATTGTGCGGGCAGGAAGGATTTCGCGACGGTCGCGACCTGATAATTCAGTTTGGCCTTCGGCTTGCACATGTCGTGGCAGCGGCTGTCCAGCGAGCAGCAGAGCGAACAGATCGGCGCGGCATAGGCGGGACACCAGGCCATATCCTCCGGCTCGAACGGGTGTTCGCAGATGGAGCAGGTGATGCTGCTTTCTTCCCGCCATTTCTGGCGCGGCTTGCGGGCGAGATAAAATTTGCCCTTCGTGCCCCATGCGATCAGCGGCGAGGCGATGAAAGCGACGATGAGCGTCAGATAGGGCGCGAGCGATGCCGCGAGCGGGCCGAAGGCGCCGAAATGCGCCATGAGCGCAATGGTGGCCGAAAGCGTCATGGAGCCGACGCCGACGGGATTGATATCGTAAAGATGGGCGCGCTTGAATTCGATGCCGGGCGGGGCAAGGCCAAGCGGCTTGTTGATGAAGAGATCGGCGGAAATGGTGCAGAGCCACGCCATGGCGATGATGGAGAAGATGCCGAGCGTTTCTTCCAGCAGCCGGTAGATGCCGAGTTCCATCAGAAGCAGCGCGATCGCCACGTTGAAGACCAGCCAGACGACGCGGCCGGGGTGGCTGTGGGTAAGTCGCGAGAAGAAGTTCGACCAGGCGAGCGAACCCGCATAGGCATTCATCACATTGATCTTCAACTGCGAGACGACCACGAAGGCGACCATGAGCAGCATGGCCGCTGTCTCGTTGGGGATCATGTAACCGAAGGCGGTGAGATACATCTGCGCCGGATCGGCGGCGCGATCCACCGAGACGCCGGAGCTGAAGGTCAAGACCACGAGGAACGAGCCGGCGAGCAGCTTCGGTACGCCGACGACCACCCAGCCGGCGCCGGCCAGAAAGACGGCGATGCGGTGGCGCAGGCGGCTCTGGCCTTCGGCCGGCAGGAAGCGCAGGAAATCCACCTGTTCGCCGATCTGCGACATCAGCGCCAGGATGACGGCAGAGGCCGCGCCGAATTCCACCAGATTGAAATCCGCCACCGTCCCTGATGGCCCCGAGGCGTGGTGAATACCGGCAAAGGCCCGCCAGAGATCGTATTTTTCCCAGTCCATCAGGGCGATGAAAACGAAGGGCAGGATGTTGAGGACGATCCAGAAGGGCTGGGTGATGATCTGGAAGCGGCTGATGAGGCGCACGCCATGGGTGACGAGCGGAATGACCATGACGGCCGAGATGATGTAGCCGATCCACAAGGGTATGCCGAGCGCCAGTTCCAGCGCGCCGGACATGATCGACGCCTCGATGGCGAAGAGCATGAAGGTGAAGGCGGCGTAGATGAGCGAGGTGATGGTGGAGCCGATATAACCGAAGCTCGCGCCGCGCGTCAGAAGATCGATATCGACGCCGTGGCGGATGGCGTAACGGCTGATCGGCAGGCCGACGGCGAGCATGGCGACGGCGGCGGCGAGGATGGCGTAGAAGGCGTTGGTGGTGCCGTAGGAGAGCGTGATCGCCCCGCCGATGGCTTCCAGCGCCAGAAAGGAAATCGCGCCGATGGCGGTGTGGGAAATGCGGTTGGAGGAAAATTGCCGGGCGCTTTTGGCGGTGAAGCGCAGCGCATAATCTTCCAGCGTCTGGTTGGCGACCCAGCGGTTATATTCGCGCCTGACGGGGATGATGCGTTGCCGTGCGGCCATGCCTATCGAGCGCCTTTCGTGAACGGGCTTCTCACAGCCGCACCGACATGCCGCCATCCACCGTCAGCACATGGCCGTTGACGAAGGAGGCCGCGTCGCTGGCCAGAAACAGCGCCGCACCGGCAATCTCATCCGGCCGGCCCCAGCGCTCCAGCGGCACGCGCAGCTTGGCGAAAGCCACCATCTCAGGATTTTCGGCGAGGGCGGCATTGGTTTCTGTCGCGAACATGCCGGGTGCGATGGCGTTGCTGGTGATGCCGCGCGCGCCATATTCCACGGCAATCGCCCGCATCAGCCCGGTCAGCCCCTGTTTGGCGACGGGATAGATGGCATCTCCCGGCCGGACGATATGGCCGAGAATGGAGGTGATGGTGATGATGCGGCCGTAACCATTGGTGTTCATGGCCTCTGCCGCATCGCGCGACAGCGAGATGGATGAGGTGAGATCGGTGCGGATCAGCTCCAGCACGTCCTCATCGCTGAATTCGGCAAGCGGGCGGCGGTCACGCGCACCGACATTGTTGACGAGGATATCGAGATGGCCGAACTCGGCCATGATGCGGCGGACAAGCGCGCTGCCGGCGGTCGTATCGGCGATATCGAAGGCGGCGTAATCGGCCTTGCCGCCGGCCTTGCGCAGCGTGTCGACCGCCTGTTGCAGCGTTTCGGCATTGCGGCCGGTCAGCCACACATGGGCGCCCGCTTCGGCAAAGGCGCTGGCAATTTCAAAACCGAGGCCGCGGCCGCTGCCAGTGATGATGGCCGTGCGGTTTTCGAGAGAGAATTTCTGGAGAATGCCCATCGCTCACCTTCTTGCTTCAGAGCATCGGACCGAAAAGTGTGTCGCGGTTTTCGGAAAATCCGATGCGGTTGGTCAAAGCCACGCAACTTCTTCGAGTTTGCGCATAAGAAGAATATGTCGCGCGGGGCAGGGGGCGAAAGGTCGCCTGTCCGACCCGTCCGTTCGGTGGACAGAAAAATGGCGTCGCCCGGTTCGGGGCGACGCCATTTTTTGCTTATCAGGCAGCAGCCGACTTTGCGAGCGGCACTTCTGCGATCGTCTTCAGAACGACGGAAGCGATCTGGTAGGGGCAGCCTTGCGAGTTCGGGCGACGGTCTTCGAGGTAACCACGGTAACCGTTGTTGACGAAGGAATGCGGAACGCGGATCGAGGCGCCACGGTCTGCCACGCCATAGGAGAACTTGTTCCACGGAGCGGTTTCGTGCTTGCCGGTCAGGCGCAGATGGTTGTCCGGACCGTAAACGTCGATGTGCTCCTGCCAGTTCTTCGCGAAAGCAGCCATGAGGGCTTCGAAATAGTCCTTGCCGCCAACTTCACGCATGAACTTGGTGGAGAAGTTGCAGTGCATGCCCGAGCCGTTCCAGTCGGTATCGCCGAGCGGCTTGCAATGGAATTCGACGTCGATGCCGTACTGTTCGCACAGACGCAGCAGCAGGTAACGGGCGATCCAGATCTGGTCGGCGGCGCGCTTGGAGCCCTTGCCGAAAATCTGGAATTCCCACTGGCCCTTGGCCACTTCGGCGTTGATGCCTTCGTGGTTGATGCCGGCTTCGAGGCAGAGATCGAGGTGCTCTTCAACGATTTCACGAGCAACCGAACCGACGTTCTTGAAGCCGACGCCGGTGTAATACGGGCCCTGCGGAGCCGGGTAACCCTGTTCCGGGAAGCCGAGCGGGCGGCCGTCCTGGTAGAAGAAATATTCCTGTTCGAAACCGAACCATGCATCCTCGTCCTCGACGATGGTGGCGCGGCTGTTCGAGGCATGCGGGGTGACGCCATCGGGCATCATGACTTCGCACATGACGAGTGCACCGTTGGTGCGGGCCGGGTCGGGGTAGATCGCGACGGGCTTCAGCACACAATCCGACGAATGGCCTTCAGCCTGCTGGGTGGAGGAGCCATCAAAACCCCAAAGCGGCAGCTGCTCGAGTGTCGGGAATTCGTCGAATTCCTTGACCTGTGTCTTACCGCGCAGGTTGGCGACCGGCTTGTATCCATCCAGCCAGATGTACTCGAGTTTGAACTTAGTCATTACGAACCTCTCATAGGTAAAAATGCGAAGCCTTGAGGCTTCCGTGGCTTTCGCCGCCGGAAGCGCATTCGCGTTCAAGGGCTGACCCCTTAGATGCATGCCGCGTGCCAGATTGGCGATGTTTCGCAAATTCTTCGAAAAATCTTTCAGAGGATCTGGAACGCAAAGGCTGCGATATTGCGCGAAGCCGGCCCTGCTGCACTGCGGAAGGCAAATTTAACCCTCATGTTTCATCATTGAATCCTGATAGATAGCCGGCGTCTGGGCATGAAATGCCCTGTTGCGGTGCAATGATTTCAATTGCGCGCGACGGATCGGCATTTGCCCCAAAAACCGGCGCTCTCGGAATGGTTTTTCTTGCTGATTGGCCGATTAGTGCCTATATTTTTCGCAACGTGATTTTTTTTTAATCAAACGGAGCGAATCCGGTCTTTGCGGGTTTGCTTCATAACCAAAGTGCTTCGATGCAAACAGAGTGAGATGGTCGAAATGGCAACTGGCTTTCATCGCGAGACGGCAACGATCTATCAATTCCCGGTCGGCGGGCGCGCGGGGCTTTCCAAGTTCCACAATAGCGCGCTGAGCGAGCTTGAGCGTCAGGCACGCGAGCCGCATGTGGATTTCGGCTCCTGGTATCATGATGACGCGATCCGCGACGAAGAGCGGGACGGCAAGCCGCATTCCTGATGTGTCGCACCTCTGATGTGAAACGGTGCCGCGCATTTCTTCTCCCCGAGGAGGAGAAGGTGGCCCGAAGGGTCGGGTGAGGGGGCTAGCTCTCCGTATATCTCGACCGTTACCCCCTCATCCCGCTGCCGCGGACTTCTCCCCGGCGGGGAGAAGAAACAAGTTGAAGCCGTCCACTCTCCTTGGTCATCTTCACTTGTGTGTGTCCACCAAAACCTCCCCCCTGCGCCTTTCGCCACCCCGCCTACGTCAATTGACGTATACGGTTTCGCATCCGCGAGATCGATAGTCCCTCCCAGCAGCGGCCGCTGATGCCGCTGAGCCTCCACAGGAGGCCAACAAGGAGAGGGGTTCTTCCGATGACATTCCGCAAGACGCTTAGTGCCGCGCTGCTTGGCGCGATCCTGTCCACCACCGCCTTCCATGGCGCCTTTGCCGCCGACGACACCATCAAGGTCGGCGTGCTGCATTCGCTGTCCGGCACCATGGCGATTTCAGAGACAACGCTGAAGGACGCCATGCTGATGCTCATCGACGAGCAGAACAAGAAGGGCGGCGTGCTCGGCAAGAAGCTTGAAGCCGTGGTGGTCGATCCGGCTTCCGACTGGCCGCTGTTCGCCGAAAAGGCCCGCCAGCTGATTTCGCAGGACAAGGTCGCCGCCGTCTTCGGCTGCTGGACGTCTTCGTCACGCAAATCCGTGCTGCCGGTGTTCGAGGAACTGAACTCGATCCTGTTCTACCCCGTTCAGTACGAGGGTGAGGAATCCTCGCGCAACATCTTCTATACGGGTGCTGCACCGAACCAGCAGGCCATTCCGGCCGTTGATTATCTCGCTAATACCGAAGGCGTCGAGCGCTGGGTTCTGGCCGGTACGGACTATGTCTATCCGCAGACCACCAACAAGATCCTGAAGGCCTACCTGATGTCGAAGGGCGTCAAGGAAGAGGACATCATGATCAACTACACGCCGTTCGGTCATTCCGACTGGCAGACGATCGTGTCCGACATCAAGAAATTCGGCTCGGCCGGCAAGAAGACCGCCGTGGTTTCCACCATCAATGGTGACGCCAACGTGCCTTTCTACAAGGAACTGGCAAACCAGGGCGTCAAGGCCGAGGATATTCCGGTCGTCGCCTTCTCGGTCGGTGAAGAAGAGCTGGCCGGTCTCGATACCGCCCCGCTGGTCGGCCACCTTGCCGCGTGGAACTACTTCCAGTCCGTCGATACCGAGGTCAATGCCGAATTCATCAAGACCTGGCATGCCTTTACCAAGAACGACAAGCGTGTGACCAATGACCCGATGGAAGCCGCCTATATCGGCTTCAACGCCTGGGTAAAGGCCGTCGAATCCGCCGGCACGACGGAGACGGACAAGGTTCTCGACTCGATCATCGGTGTTTCCGTGCCGAACCTTTCGGGCGGTTACTCCACTGTCATGCCGAACCACCACATCACCAAGCCGGTGCTGATCGGCGAAATCCAGGCCGATGGCCAGTTTGAGATCGTGCAGCAGACGCCGCAGGTGGTGGGGGATGAATGGTCGGACTACCTGCCGGATTCGAAGGATCTGATTTCGGATTGGCGCAAGCCGATGTCTTGCGGGAACTTTAATGTGGCCAGTGGGAAGTGCGGCGGTAAGGGTAGCTGATTAGCCCCGGGGATGGTGCCGCTCCCTCTTCGTTGGGGGCGGTGCTTCAATAGTTGAAAACTGAACAAGCGTGCCCCCCTCTGCCCTGCCGGGCATCTCCCCCACAGGTGGGGAGATCGACTCGTGGCGAGGCCCCGCATTTCTCGTTTGTCGAGATAGAGCGATGCGGTGCGTCCTGCCGATCTCCCTCCTTGTGGGGGAGATGCCCGGCAGGGCAGAGGGGGGTGAAGCCGCATACTCAAGCCACGCCACACAAACGCCCCGTCGCAAACCGCCCAAGGACCCCGACATGACGATCCGATCTTTTCTCGGAGCCATCTTCCTCTGGCTCATCCTGGGGATCGCAGCCCACTCTTTCGCGCAAAACGATCCGAAGGCGCTGATCGACGCCCTCGGCACGGCTGACTTCAAGCAGGCCGAAACGCTGATCGGCCAGATTGCCGCCACCGGCGACGCGCGTGTCGTGCCGGCGCTCGAGGCTTTCGCGGCGGGCGATCTTTATGTGCGTAAATCCGACAATCTCGTCTTCATGACGAAGGCCGCAGGCTCCAGCTTCACGCTCATCGACCCACTGACCGGTGAAAGCGCCGGTGAAGCGCCGAAGGCGGCTGTTGCCAAGATCAGGGTCAATAACAATCTGCGCCGCGTCATCCGCGCCGCGATGGGCGGCCTGACGCTGCTCAGCCCGGAACGCTCCGCGCGGCTTTCCGCCGCCGATGCGGTTCTGAAAGCCCCGAGTGCCGAAAATCTCGAATTGCTGGAAGCGGCCATCGCCAAGGAGACCGATACTGAAGTGCGGACCCGGATGGAGGAAGCGCGGGCTGTCTCGCTGCTCTCCTCCGCCCGTCCGCTCGACCAGAAGAAAGACGCGATTGCCACCATCAAGAGCCTTGGCGGGCGGGATGCCATCGGCATTCTGATGGCGGCGTCCGCGTCCGTCGATCCGAGCCTGAAACCCGATATAGACGAGGCGATTTCCAGCATTGAAAGTGCGCTTGCCTTCTGGGATTACGTCCAGAATGTCTGGTACGGCCTGTCGCTCGGTTCCGTGCTGCTGCTGGCCGCCATTGGCCTTGCCATCACCTTCGGCGTGATGGGCATCATCAACATGGCGCATGGCGAGATGGTGATGATCGGTGCTTATTCCACCTTCATGGTGCAGGAGTTGATCCGCAGCCATTTCCCCGGCCTGTTTGACTGGTCACTGGCGATTGCGTTGCCTGCCGCCTTTCTGGTTACGGCCTGCGTCGGCCTCGTTATGGAACGTGGCGTCATCCGCTATCTCTATGGACGACCGCTGGAAACGCTTCTGGCCACCTGGGGCATCTCGCTGATCCTGCAACAGGGCGTGCGCTCCATCTTCGGCCCCACCAACCGGGAAGTCGGCAGCCCGAGCTGGATGTCCGGCTCCTTCAGCGTCGGTTATCTCAATTTCACCTGGAACCGGGTGTGGATCGTCTGTTTCTCGCTCTCCGTGTTCTTTGCGCTGCTGGTTCTCCTGAAGCGCTCGGCCTTTGGGTTGCAGATGCGCGCCGTCACCCAGAACCGCCGCATGGCATCGTCCATGGGCATCCGCACCCCGTGGGTGGATGCCTTCACCTTTGCGCTTGGTTCGGGTGTTGCCGGGCTCGCGGGCGTCGCGCTATCGCAGATCGACAATGTCTCTCCCAATCTCGGCCAGAGCTACATCATCGACAGTTTCATGGTCGTGGTGTTCGGCGGCGTCGGCAATCTCTGGGGAACGCTGGTAGGCGCCCTGTCGCTGGGTGTGCTCAACAAGTTCCTTGAGCCGACGGTAGGCGCTGTGCTTGGCAAGATCCTCGTGCTCGTCCTCATCATCCTGTTCATCCAGAAGCGACCGCGCGGTCTCTTCGCACTCAAGGGAAGGGCGATCGAAGCATGATTACCGGCTTCCTCCTGCGCGCGCTCGATCGCCGCATTTCCATCGCCATCGGCATCATTCTCGCCATTGCCGTGCTGGTGCCCGCCTCCAACCTGTTGCTGCCAGCCGACAGCGCGTTCCGCATCCCGACCTATATCATGTCGATGCTCGGCAAATATCTGGCCTATGCGCTGCTGGCGCTGGCGCTTGATCTCGTCTGGGGTTATTGCGGCATTCTCTCGCTTGGCCACGTCGCCTTCTTTGCGCTCGGCGGTTATGCCATGGGCATGTATCTGATGCGGCAGATCGGCACGCGTGGGGTTTATGGCCATCCGGTGCTGCCTGATTTCATGGTGTTCCTCAACTGGAAGGAACTGCCGTGGTTCTGGCACGGCTTCGACATGTTCTGGTTTGCGGCGCTGATGGTGCTCGTCGTGCCGGGGCTGCTCGCCTTCGTCTTCGGTTGGTTCGCCTTCCGCTCGCGCGTCAATGGCGTTTATCTCTCGATTATTACCCAGGCCATGACCTATGCGCTGCTGCTTGCCTTCTTCCGCAACGACATGGGTTTCGGCGGCAATAATGGTCTCACCGATTTCAAGGATATTCTCGGCTATTCCGTGCAGGCCGACGGCACGCGCGCCGTGCTGTTTGCCATGACGGCGGTGATGCTGGCGATCTCGCTTCTGGTTGCGTCCGGCATCGTCAATTCCAAGTTCGGCAAGGTGCTGGTGGGCGTGCGGGATGCGGAAAGCCGGGTGCGGTTCCTCGGTTTTAGGGTTGAAAACATCAAGCTCTTCACCTTCGTCGTCTCGGCCATGATGGCGGGCATTGCTGGTGCACTGTTCGTGCCGCAGGTGGGTATCATCAATCCCGGCGAGTTTTCTCCCGCCAACTCCATCGAAGTGGTGGTGTGGACGGCAGTGGGCGGGCGCGGCACGCTGATCGGGCCGATCATCGGCGCGGTGCTGGTCAATGGCGGCAAGAGCTATTTCACCGGTGCGTTCCCGGAATTCTGGCTGTTTGCGCTGGGTGGTCTCTTCATCGCGGTAACGCTGTTCTTCCCCAAGGGCATCGTCGGCACCGTGCAGCATTATCTGGCCGGACGGCGCGAGAAGCGTGTGGCGGGCGCGGCGCGTGAAGCTGGCAACGACAGCGCGGTTGCGCAACAGGCGGCGGAGTAAGCCCATGAACACGGTTTCCGAAAACAGAGCGAAAAGCCTGCTTTACCTCGATGGCGTTTCCGTTTCCTTCGATGGGTTCAGGGCGCTGAATTCCCTCTCCTTCGTGGTGGAGCCGGGCGAACTTCGCGCCATCATCGGCCCCAATGGTGCGGGCAAGACGACGATGATGGACATCATCACCGGCAAGACGCGGCCGGATACCGGCACGGTGCTGTTCGAAGACAGCATTGACCTTACCAAAAAGGACGAGGCGGATATTGCCCAGCTCGGCATCGGCCGAAAATTCCAGAAGCCGACGGTGTTTGAAAGCCACACCGTCTGGGACAATCTGGAACTGGCGCTGAACCGCAAGCGCGGCGTGTTCGCCACGCTGTTCTACCGGCTGACGCAAGAGGACAAGGCCCGCATCGAGGAAATCCTCGCCACCGTGCGTCTCGGCCATCGCCGCGGCGATCTCGCCGCCAATCTCTCGCACGGGCAGAAACAGTGGCTGGAGATCGGCATGCTGCTCGCGCAGGAACCGAAGCTGCTGCTGGTGGACGAGCCGGTGGCCGGCATGACGGATGCGGAAACGGCCGAAACTGCGGTGCTATTGAAAGAAATCGCCAAGACTCGTTCGGTTGTGGTGGTGGAACACGACATGGGTTTCATCCGCGAGCTGGGCGTGAAGGTGACGTGTCTTGCCGAAGGCTCGGTGCTGGCGGAAGGGTCGATCGATTTTGTGTCCAGCGATCCGAAGGTGATCGAGAATTATCTGGGGCGGTGATGGAGGCGGGTGTCACAAGGACATTTGGGCGTTTGCCGCTGTGGATCCTCGGGTCAAGCCCGAGGATGACGGCAGGGGGTATGTTGTCAACAGTGCCCCATTCTCCGCCGTCATCCTCGGGCTTGACCCGAGGATCCACCCCCAAGCACTCAGCCAAACTCCTCATAAAGATCACGCCATTCCGGATTAAAATCTTCAATCAGCTTGATTTTCCAGTCGCGATACCAGCGCTTCAACGATTTCTCCCGCTGGATGGCGGTTCCGATGCTCATATGCTCCTCATACCAGACGAGGCGCGTACATCCATAACGACTGGTAAAACCTTCCGTCAGACCCTCGCGGTGTTCGTAGATTCGCTGCTCGAGGTTGGACGTGACGCCGATGTAGAGCGTTCCGTGTCTGCCGCTCGTGACGATGTAAACGAAGCCGGTCATGGTGGGCTCCCGGAGGTGGATCCTCGGGTCAGGCCCGAGGATGACGGGTGGGGTGTGGTTACGTCTGGAGCTTATACCTGCAATGTTGCACGAACATTCTTTCACCCTGACGTCCCACAGCCAGGGCGAAATCTCGATGTGGTGGCGTCGTTTTCCGTCCCGCGCCTAGCTACGTCATCCTCGGGCTTGACCCGAGGATCCACAATCCGTTCCCCGATGAAGCTACAGGTGGCACCATGCTGACAGTCGAAAACATCAACCTCCACTACGGCGCCGCCCAAGCGCTCCGCGGCGTTTCGCTTAATGCGGAGATGGGCAAGATTACCTGCGTTCTCGGCCGCAACGGTGTAGGCAAAAGCTCGCTTTTGCGCGCCGTCACCGGCCAGCAGGCCACCAGTGCCGGGACGATCAGTTTCGGCGGCGCGGTGCTGGATGGGCTGGCGCCTTACCAGCGGGCGAAGCGCGGTGTCGGTTATGTGCCGCAGGGGCGTGAAATCTTTCCGCTGCTCAGCGTTCAGGAAAATCTGGAAAGCGGTTATGCGCCGCTGCCGCGCAGGGAACGGTTCATCCCGGACGATATTTTCAGCCTGTTTCCGGTGCTGCAATCCATGCTGTCGCGGCGTGGCGGCGATCTCTCCGGCGGCCAGCAGCAGCAGCTCGCCATCGGCCGGGCTTTGGTGACGCGGCCGAAAATCCTCGTTCTCGATGAGCCGACCGAGGGCATCCAACCGTCGATCATCAAGGATATCGGCCGGGCGATCAAATATCTGCGCGATTCCACCGGCATGGCGATCCTGCTGGTCGAGCAATATCTGGATTTCTGCCGCGAGCTAGCCGATTACGTCTACATCATGGATCGCGGCGAAATCGTGCATGAGGGGCTGGCCGAAACGCTGGATACGCCGGAAGCGCGGCGTCATCTGACAGTATAAATCAAAACTAAAAAAGCCGCACGCCGATCACGGCGTGCAAACGGCCGATTAATATTTTGAAAGCCTATGCGCCTGAGCATAGCTTTTATGCGCAATTTTAGCATTTCGTTGAATAAAAGCCTGTGATATTGGCAGCGCAAATGCTGCATGCGAGACACAGGAAAAGTCTATTCGCACGCCGCGACAGTTGATCCCTTACATTCCATGCACCTCCGACGTATCGTCGGAGACATAGTGCCAATAAAGGCGTGTCAATGATTCCAGACTTTGCAATTGGCCGGGCTGCCCGGTTTTTCCGCTCCGCCCGCACCGTCATTCTGGGCATTGCGATATGCGCAAGCGCTGGTGCCGCAGCGTCGGCATCGACCTGCGGCCAGCTTCCCGGACCCGGCATGGAGCCTGGTCGGCATGATTTCTCCATTCTCTCTAACGGACAGAAACGCGACGGCGTCTATTTTGTTCCCTCCGCCTATGACGGAAAAAAACCGGTGCCGGTGGTATTCGATTTCCATGGCTCCAACAGCAATCCGCACGGTCAGCTGAACCGCAGCGGCTGGGACAAGCTGGCCGAGCGTGATGGTCTGATGGTCGTGGCGCTGGCCGGCAGTCTGAACGGCGAATTGCCCGGCACCCATGCCTGGAACGTGCCGGGCGTTACCACGCGTCCCGGCGGGCTGGATGAGGTGGGTTTCATTCGCAATGCGATTGACATGGTCAAGGGCAAATTCTGCGTGGATGAAGAGCGCTTTTACGGTTCCGGTTATTCCGGCGGCGGGCGCATGCTGTCGCAATTCATCTGCAATGGCAGCGCGGATTTCACTGCCGCCGGCTTTGTCGCCTCGCTGCGCGCGGGTTATCCGCTGGAGACCGAAGGCAAATGGGGACCGGATGCGGCAAGCTGCCAGCCGGCACGGCCGATGTCGATCATCGCCTTTGCCGGGTTGAAGGACCCTGCCAATCCCTATCAGGGCGGCGGCAAATCTTACTGGCAATATGGCGGCGAGACGGCGCTGAAGCGCTGGGCCGAGATGGATGGCTGCAAGGGCGCTGCCAAAAGCAAGGTGGGCGAGAGCTTCACCGTTAACTCCTACGATGTCTGCAAGGCTGGTGCGCGCATCCAGTCCTATGTCATCGAAAACTGGGACCACGCCTGGCCGCGCGCCACCATGAAGGCGGAAGTGCTGGCCGCGAGCGCCGTCGTTACCCGCAAACCCGGCGGCGAGCAGACGCCCAAGGCGGAACCCGCCGTGGAGCGCAAGATGCCCACAGGCGAAGTGACACGCACGGTTGATGCGGCCGAAAGAATGTGGGACTTCTTCCGCAACACGGAAGGGCAGCTGGTGGTGGACGCCGTCGTCAAGAAGGATTGTGGCGCAAAGGCCGCGTCCGCTTCCGCAAGTACATCGGAGACCGCGTGCAGCAGCAACAGCAAGCCATCGGCCCTTCCGGTTGTGAAGACGCTCAACAACCTGTCCGGCAGCAGCGCGCCCGTGGCAGAGGACGCATTGTAACCAAGGCGGTTGAAGGGCGCAGCCGGCTGGACGAACTGTTTCAGGAAGGCTGCGCCAAAATCCGACTGCCGGATACGTTTTCAAACGAAGCCGAGGCCATTCTCATCAACTCCTCCGGCGGGCTGACCGGCGGAGACGAAATAGAATGGCAGGCCACCGCCGGTGCCGGCACCTCGCTGGTGGTGACAACGCAGGCCTGCGAGAAGGTCTATAAGGCATCATCAGGCACAGCCACCGTCACCGCCCGCGTTTCGGCCGGGCCGGGTGCCCGGTTACACTGGCTGCCGCAGGAAACCATCCTCTTCGACCGCGCTTCCCTGACCCGAAGGCTCGAAGCCGATCTCGACCAGTCTTCCGAATTCATCGCCGTCGAAGCCGTGTTACTTGGCCGCCAGGCCATGGGCGAGATGATGACGCATGGCCTTTTTCGTGACCGCTGGCGCATTCGCCATGGCGGCAAGCTGGTGCATGCCGAAGAGCTTCTGCTTGAGGGCGAGGTGGCGGAGCTGACCGCGAAGACGGCGGTTCTGGCCGGTCAGGTGGCCTTCGCCACGCTGCTTTACATCGGGCCTCTCTCCGAGGCGCTTGTGCCTAAAATCCGGGCGATTGCCGGCGAAAGCGGCGGTGCCAGCGAATGGCAGGGCAAGCTTGTCGTACGTGTCTCCGCGGCGGACGGTTTCTCCCTCAGAAAATTGCTTTTTCCAATCATTTCGCTCTTGCGAAACGGCGCGCCAGTGCCGAAAGTCTGGAATCTGTAACCTCCGGATCGCCCGCGACAGGCGACCTTCCGGGGTCTGTCAAACAAGTCGGACCTGTTCCCCGAAACCCTCAGTGGTTTGTGGTGCAGGTGCGAAAGCTGCGGGACGACGATGAACCTTAGCCCAAGAGAAAAAGACAAGCTTTTGATTTCCATGGCCGCCATGGTGGCGCGCCGCCGGCTGGAGCGTGGCGTGAAGCTTAACTATCCCGAAGCGATTGCGCTGATTAGCGATTTCGTCGTTGAGGGTGCCCGTGACGGCCGTGCCGTTGCAGACCTGATGGAAGCCGGCGCGCATGTCATTTCCCGCGATCAGGTGATGGATGGCATCGCCGAGATGATCCATGATGTGCAGGTGGAAGCGACGTTTCCTGATGGCACCAAGCTGGTGACCGTTCACGAACCGATCCGATAGAGGAGGGTGGCATGGCACTGGAACTGAGGCCCAATTGTGAATGCTGCGACCGCGATCTCGCACCCGACAGCTGGGATGCGATGATCTGCTCGTTTGAATGCACCTTCTGCGTTGATTGTGTGACGGATGTGCTTCAAGGCGCCTGCCCGAATTGCGGCGGTGAACTGGTTCGCAGGCCAGTCCGCCCGGCGGCAAAACTCGTCAACAATCCGGCGTCCACGAAGCGCGTGCTGAAGGCCGAAGGCTGCGCGGCCGCGACCGCCGCCTGAAACAGATAAGGGAGAGCACCATGAAGCCAGGCGAAATCATTGCCGCAGAGGGCACCATCGAGCTCAATGCCGGCCAGCCGACGGTGACGATCGAGGTGGCCAATTCGGGCGACCGGCCGGTGCAGGTGGGCAGCCATTACCATTTCTTCGAGACCAATGCCGGGCTCATCTTCGAGCGTGACAAGGCGCGTGGCATGCGTCTCGATATTCCCGCGGGCACGGCGGTTCGTTTCGAACCGGGCCAGAAGCGGGAAGTGACGCTGGTGCCGCTTTCCGGCAAGCGTGAGGTTTATGGTTTTCGTCAACAGGTCATGGGGAGGTTATGAAATGGCCAGTGCGCATTATCATGGAAGCTGCCAGTGCGGCGACGTCAGCTTCGAGGTCGATGCCGATCTCGATCACACCATTGTCTGCAATTGCTCGCGCTGCAAGCGTCTGGGCTCGACGCTCGCCTTTGCGCCGCGTGAGAAATTCACCCTGCTTTCCGGTGAGGACAAGCTGAGCGAATACCTCTTCAACAAACACCATATTCATCATCTTTTCTGCTCCACCTGCGGCATTGAAAGCTTTGCTTATGCCGATGGGCCGGATGGAACGCCGATGGTGGCGGTGAACGCCAATTGTCTCGATGGCGTCGATCCCCGGGCATTGAAGCCTCAGGCTTTTGACGGCGCGGCGGCCTGAGGATGAGGATGAACCGAAAAAATCTTCTCCTGGCGGCTGTGCTGCTTACCGCAACAGCCGGCTTGTCGATGCCGGCGGCGGCGCAGACCGAGCCGGATTGCAAGGCGCCGGAAACGCAGGCGGACATGACCATCTGCGCCGGCAAGGATTATGAAAAGGCCGACAAGCAGCTCAACGCCGAATATCAGAAGCTGCGCAAGCTGCTTACCGAGCGCGACAAGACGGCGGATGCAGACGGCAAGGGTGCGACCGATGCTCTGGTGACTGCCCAGCGCGCCTGGGTGGCGTTTCGTGATGCCAATTGCGCGCTTGCCGGTTTTCAGGCGCGCGGCGGCTCGATGGAACCGATGCTGATTTCGTCCTGCCTCGCCGAGATGAGCGGCAAGCGCGCTGAAGAGTTACGTCAGCTTGCCGAGGGTTTCTGAACGGCATGGGGCGGCGCATCACGATTGTCGGAAACGGGGAACTGCCGCCGGGCGCGGCTGATTTTATCGACCGTTCCGACATCGTCATCCGTTTCAACGATTGCCGGTCGCTGGGGCCTGGCGGCACACGCACCGATGTGGTGGCCGTCTGCAACACCGGGCGGCCGGGCCATGAGATGACGGAAGGCACCGACTGGCGCGAGAGTGACGGCGTGCGGCAGGCCACCGCCATCTGGTCGGTGCGTGATCCCGCAAAATTTGCCGAAATGGAGCCGGATATTCGCGCGCGCTGGCCGGAACTGACCGATTTCTGCACCGATTATACTCAAGGTTTTGCCGCCATCGCCCGTGAGACCGGCAAGAGCCATATCGTCATTCCCCGCGGCGTACATGAGAGGCTGGATGCGGCGCTCGAAGCCTATAAGCCCGCACCCTATGTCTGCCCCAGCACCGGCCTTTTCACCATCGCCCATGTTCTCGAGAGTGTGAGCGGTGATGGTGACGAGGTGGCGATTGCCGGTTTCGGCCATCAGGGCTGGAGCGGTCACCCATTTGCCGCCGAACAACAGCTGGTCGAGGCCCTTGCGGGCAAGGGCCGGCTCAAAAGAATTTCTCCCACATCGATTTTCTCCGCATCCCAAGGAGCCTGAGCCCATGCCTTACAAGATTTCCCGCGCCGCCTATGCCGGCATGTTCGGCCCGACGGTTGGTGACAAGGTGCGTCTTGCCGATACCGAACTCTTCATCGAGATCGAAAAGGACCACACCACCTATGGCGAGGAAGTGAAATTCGGCGGCGGCAAGGTTATTCGCGACGGCATGGGCCAGAGCCAGGCGACACGGGCCGAAGGGGCTGTCGATACCGTCATTACCAATGTCGTGATCGTCGACCATAGCGGTATCTACAAGGCGGATGTGGGCCTGAAGAACGGCCGTATCCACGCCATCGGCAAAGCCGGCAACCCGGACACGCAGCCGGGCGTTACGATCATCGTCGGTCCCTCGACGGAGGCGATTGCCGGCGAGGGCAGGATCCTGACGGCCGGCGGCATGGACGCGCATATCCATTACATCTGCCCGCAGCAGATCGAGGAAGCGCTGATGAGCGGTGTGACCTGCATGCTGGGCGGCGGCTCCGGTCCGGCGCATGGCACGCTTGCCACCACCTGCACCGGTGCATGGCATATCGAGCGGATGATCGAGAGCTTTGATGCTTTTCCGATGAATCTGGCACTGGCCGGCAAGGGCAATGCCTCGCTGCCCGCGCCGCTGGAGGAGATGATACTTGCCGGCGCGTCGTCGCTGAAGCTGCATGAGGACTGGGGCACGACACCCGCCGCCATCGACAATTGCCTGACGGTCGCCGACGAATATGACGTGCAGGTGATGATCCACACCGATACGCTGAACGAGAGCGGCTTCGTGGAAGACACGGTCGCCGCCATCAGGGGCCGCACCATCCACGCCTTCCACACCGAAGGAGCGGGCGGCGGGCACGCGCCTGATATCATCAAGGTCTGCGGCAATCCCAACGTCATTCCGTCTTCCACCAACCCGACGCGGCCCTATACGGTCAATACGCTGGCCGAGCATCTGGATATGCTGATGGTGTGCCACCACCTGTCGCCGTCCATTCCGGAAGATATCGCCTTTGCCGAAAGCCGCATCCGCAAGGAAACCATCGCGGCGGAGGATATTCTCCACGATATCGGCGCGTTTTCGATCATATCGTCGGACAGTCAGGCCATGGGCCGTGTCGGCGAGGTGGCGATCCGCACCTGGCAGACCGCCGACAAGATGAAACGCCAGCGCGGCCGCCTGAAGGAAGAGGTGGGCGAAAACGACAATTTCCGGGTGCGCCGTTACATCGCCAAATACACGATCAACCCGGCGATTGCGCAGGGCGTCAGCCATGAGATCGGCTCGGTCGAAGTCGGCAAGCGTGCCGATCTTGTCCTGTGGAACCCGGCCTTTTTCGGCGTGAAGCCGGAGATGGTGCTGCTTGGCGGTTCGATTGCCGCTGCCCCGATGGGTGACCCGAATGCCTCCATCCCCACACCGCAGCCGATGCATTACCGGCCGATGTTTGCGGCTTACGGCAAGTTGCGCACCAATTCCTCGGTCACTTTCGTATCGCAGGCGTCGCTGGATGCCGGTCTTGCCCAGCGCCTTGGCGTCGCCAAGAAGCTTTTTGCGGTGAAGAACGTGCGCGGCGGCATTTCCAAGGCGTCGATGATCCACAATTCACTCACGCCGCATATCGAGGTTGATCCCGAGACTTATGAAGTGCGGGCGGACGGCGAATTGCTGACCTGCGAACCCGCCACCGTGCTGCCGATGGCGCAGCGCTATTTCCTGTTTTAACGGGGCGTTGTGTTGAGAACTGTCCTCAGATGGATCGGCGGCGGCGTGCTGCTGATCGTGCTGCTTCTGGTGCTCGGCACTTTGGTGCCGCGCCCCTTTTTCGCCGATGATGCAAGCGGCGTGAGGGATCGCGAAATCCTGCTCTTGTCCAACCCGATCCATACGGACATTGCGCTGCCGGTGGATGATGATCTGCGGCGGGTGTTCTCCGAACTGCAGGAGGATGGGATAGCGGTCAATCATCCCGCTGCCGCCTATCTGGTGTTTGGCTGGGGTGGACGGTCGTTTTATATAGAGACGCCCACCTGGGCCGATCTGAAACCGATGCCGGTGCTGCGCTCGTTTACGTTGGACCGATCGGTGGTGCATGTGGACGTGACGGGAGACTTTCCCGCCGATATGGCCGGAGTGAAACGGCTTCGCATTTCTGAAGAGGGTTATCAGCGTCTTCTCGCGGGTATCAGAGCAAGTTTTGTCAGAAATGACGGCAAGGTCCAACTTGTCCCCGGCGCCG
Organism: Agrobacterium sp. V1; assembly: GCF_030518355.1. Taxonomy (NCBI): domain Bacteria; kingdom Pseudomonadati; phylum Pseudomonadota; class Alphaproteobacteria; order Hyphomicrobiales; family Rhizobiaceae; genus Agrobacterium; species Agrobacterium sp. V1. The sequence goes on along the minus strand of NZ_JAULSF010000001.1, from coordinate 2,078,645 downwards.
CCTATGGTCTGACGGACGCGTTTTTCGAGGCGAATGGCTGGTTTAATGCGCTGGCCGGCTGCAACACGTGGTCGGCCGCCATGTTGCGCGAGGCCGGTATTCGAACCGGCTGGTGGACGCCCTTGCCGCCGCTGCTGCGCTGGTCGGTCGATCTCTACAATTGATCCCTCGCCGATGCGGCATTTCGTACATTCGATGACTTGAATCCGATTTTTATGCTGCACCGCAGCGCATCTTGCGCTATGGGAACGGCAAAAGAATTCCGCGCGGATTGATCCCAAGCGATCCGCGTAAAACACCTGATCAGGAGAAAAGACATGCTCGGCAAAAAAGTGCCCGCCGTAACTTTCCGCACGCGCGTTCGCGACGAGGCCGTTGGCGGCCCCAACCCGTTCCGCTGGCAGGACATGACCTCCGACGATTATTTCAAGGGCAAGAAGGTCGTTCTGTTTTCGCTGCCCGGCGCTTTCACGCCGACCTGCTCGACGTTCCAATTGCCGGATTTCGAAAAGCTGGCGGGCGAGTTCCGCGCGCTCGGCGTCGATGAGATCTATTGCCTTTCGGTCAACGATGCCTTCGTCATGAATGCCTGGGCCAAGGGCCAGAACCTCGAAAACGTCAAGGTCATTCCGGATGGTTCGGGCGAGTTCACCCGCAAGATGGGCATGCTGGTCGCCAAGGACAATCTCGGTTTCGGCATGCGCTCCTGGCGTTACGCCGCCGTCATCAATGACGGTCTGGTGGAGCAGTGGTTCGAGGAAGAGGGTTATCAGGATAATTGCGAATCCGACCCTTACGGCGTTTCCTCGCCGCAGAACATTCTGGAAAACCTGAAAAGCCGCGCTGCGGCCTGATTTTGGTTTTTGCGAAGGCCCGGCACCGATGCCGTGTCTTCGGGTGCCGACAGGAGGCGAAAACCTCTCCTCCGTCATCCTCGCCCTTGAGGCGAGGATCCATAAGCGTTTGACGGGTGGATCCTCGGGTCAAGCCCGAGGATGACGTCGAAAGTGGAGAAAGGTTTGCACCTGGCCCGGCTGTGATGCCGGGCTTTGTCATTCTTGTGGCCATGTGCCCTGAAATCGCGCCTTGAAATCCCCCCGCCTATCCGGCAAAAATCAGACTCCCAAGACAGTTTTCGAACGGATCATCCCATGCTGCGTGTCACCTCTTACCACCCCGCCGGAACCCCTGGCGACGAGCCTTCCGGTTATGTCACGCTGGCGCATGACCAGCGGCATCTGCGCCGCAAGCTGCTGCATCTGCAAAATGACGAGATGGTGATGCTCGATCTGAAGGAAGCCGTGCTGTTTGCCCATGGCGATCTGCTGGTGGTGGAAAACGGCGATCTGATCGAGGTTCGGGCTGCGGCTGAAAAGCTGTTTGAGATCACGCCGAAGGATCGGCTTCACCTGATCGAACTTGCCTGGCATCTGGGCAACCGGCATCTTTCGGCGCAGATCGAGGAGGAGCGCATTCTCATCCTGCGCGACCACGTCATCCGCGCCATGCTCGAAGGTCTCGGCGCCACGGTGCGCGAGGTGGAAGAACCTTTCCAGCCGGCGCGCGGTGCCTATCACGCCCATGGTGGCCATTCCCATGGTCACGGGCACGGCCATGATCCCCACCATCACGATCACGGCTGATCCGTGAACGACGACCGCGGTGTTGCCGCGCTGCTGCGGCTGATGGCCTGGCTGTCGCCGGCCTTTCCGGTTGGCGGTTTTTCCTATTCCGGCGGGCTGGAAAAGGCGGTTGAGGACCGGCGTGTGCGCGATGCTGCTGAACTGGGCGGCTGGGTGGAAACGCTGCTGCGTCACGGCAGCCTGTGGAACGATGCAGTGTTTCTGGCGGAAGGCTGGCGCAGGGGCCGTGATGCCGCCGCCCTGAATGAAACGGCCAATCTGGCGCGGGCACTGGCCGGCTCGGCGGAGCGATATCGTGAAACGGTGCTTCTGGGGGATGCCTTCGTTGCTGCCGCAGGCGCATGGCCGCATGCGGTTCTCGAGCTTTTGCCGGAGGAATGTCCATATCCTGTCGCCGTCGGCGCCGTGGCCGCCGCGCATGGGGTGCCGCTCAAGGAAACGCTTGCCGCTTTCGCACATGCCGGCGTCTCGCAAATGGTTTCGGCCGGCATCCGCCTCGGCGTGGCAGGCCAGAAGGATGGCGTCGCCATTCTGGCCGCAAGCGAGGCGGTGATTGCGGAGATGGCGGCACGGGCCGTGCAATCCACGCTCGATGATCTCGGCAGCGCCACGATCCTTGCCGATACGGCGGCGATGCGCCACGAGGTGCAGGGCACGCGGCTTTTCCGTTCCTGAAAGTTACGGGTTTGATGGAGCGGGCGCATGCCGCTTGTTTCTTCTCCCCGAGGGGGAGAAGGTCGCGGCAGCGGGGTGAGGGGGCGAGCTCTCAGTTTGTCGCTGGCGTTGCCCCCTCATCCGACCCTTCGGGCCACCTTCTCCCCCCTCGGGGAGAAGAAACAGGCGGCACGGTTCTTGCCTTCTTTTGAAGCGTTGGTTCAAGGCATTAAGGTAGAAAATACCAAAGCATAGTGAAGGAAACACAGTCGTGAAATCGGGCATGAAATCGGGCAATGGCCCGCTGCGCGTTGGCATTGGCGGGCCGGTTGGTTCGGGCAAGACGGCGCTGACGGAAAAGCTCTGCAAGGCGATGAGCGCCGATTATTCCGTCGCCGTCGTTACCAATGATATCTACACCAAGGAAGATGCCGAGGCGCTGGTGCGCATGCAGGCGCTGCCATCGGAACGGATTGTCGGTGTGGAGACGGGCGGTTGCCCGCATACCGCGATCCGCGAGGACGCGACGATCAATCTGCAGGCGATTGCCGGGCTGAATGCGCGCTTTCCGGATCTGGATGTCGTTTTCATCGAATCCGGTGGCGACAATCTCGCAGCGACCTTTTCGCCCGATCTTGCCGATATCACCATCTATGTGATTTCCGTCTGCCAGGGTGAGGAAATTCCGCGCAAGGGCGGGCCGGGCATCACCCGCTCCGATCTGCTGGTCATCAACAAGAAGGACCTCGCGCCTTATGTCGGGGCCGATCTGACTGTCATGGACAATGATGCGACCCGCATGCGCAATGCCATGCCCTTCGTGTTCACCGACATGAAGCGGGGCGATGGGGTGGAGCGCATCGTCGGTTTCCTGAAAGAGCAGGGTGGTCTCTGAGCCATGAATACGCCTCTTCATTTTGGCCCCTATGCCGTGTCCCGCTTTGTCGACGGCGTCTACAAGGCGCCGGTCGGCCATCTCATCCATCGGCAGGGCGAGACGGCGCTGGCCGCGGTTCTCGCCGGGCTTGAAGGCGAGACGGTGGATGTGGACGTCAATTGTTTCGCGCTCTCCGGGCCTGATGGCATCTGGCTGGTCGATGCCGGTTGCGGCACGGCCTGGGGTGCCGCCTATGGTCATGCCCGCGCGGCGCTGATTGCCGCCGGTATTCAGCCGGCCGATGTAAGGCGTGTCATCCTCACCCACATTCACGGCGACCATGCGTTGGGTCTCGTTGATGGTGACAAGCCCTATTTTCCCAATGCGGAAATATGGGTGCCGGAGGCCGATCTTGGCTTTTTCACCAGTGCGGATGCCCGCAAGAGCTTGCCGCCAGCCCGGCAGGGCGGTTTCGATCTCGCCGCCCGGCTGCTCGATATCTGTGGTGCCATGCTGCGACCGATCCCCATGGGCATGATTGCCGAGGATATCGAAGCTATCGCCATGCCCGGCCACACGCCGGGACATGCCGGCTATCTCATCGGCAGCGGCGATAACCGGCTGTTATTGTGGGGTGATGTGCTGCATGTCAGCGGATTGCAGGCTGACGATTCTGAAATCGCTTTCGTTTACGATATCGATTCCGAACTTGCCTATGCCACCCGTCTTGCGGCGCTGGCCGAGGTCGCCGATCACGGCTGGCTGGTATCCGGCGGCCATCTTGGCGGCTTTTTTCATATTGAACGGCAGGGCGATGGCTTCCGCTTCGTGCCGCAGCCGGGTTGATCTGCCCTTTCCGGAACGGCGAAAGGCGGGCTGCCGGCTGGCATCCCGCCTTTCTTCCTCTCCCGCTATCTTCAGATCTGCTTCAATGCTGCGACGTCATTGACCTGCACGATGCGGCCACGCACGGTGACGCCTGATTTTTTCAGCGCCGAGAAGGCGCGTGACAGGGCTTCCGGCGCAAGGCCGAGTTTGCCGGCAAGCAGGCTCTTCTGGAACGGCAGCCGCAGCGAAAAGGATGTCGCATCCCGCGGGCCCTGATTGATGAGATAATGGGCGACGCGTTGTGGCGCGGTCTGCAGCCGATCGTTGGCGATGCAATCCATGGTGCCAAGCAGGCTGTTGGAAAGGCAACGCATGACGGCCTTGGCGATTGCCGGCTCCTGATCGATCAACGTGCGGATTCTCGCGAGCTCGAAACGTGCCACCGTGCAGCTTTCCGCCGCCTGCGCGCTGTAGCGATAGGTGTCGCTGCCGAAAATCAGGCATTCGTTGAACGTATCGCCCGGACCGCTGACGCGCACATCCGCTTCGCGCCCATGCCTGTCCAGCCGGTAAAGGCGGACATAACCCGACAGAACGCAATAAAAATGCTGCGCCGCTTCGCCTTCCTTGAAGAGCACATGGCGGGCGTTGACATTGATGATGGTCGCCGCCTCCATCAGTTTCAACGCCACTGCGTCATCCGCTATCCCGATCAAGGGCGCGCGCAGCAGAATGTTCCTGTCCCTGTTGCTCAGCTTCACGGTCTTGTTCACGTCCATCCGGCTCCCGCTCAAACCTTTTGCCGGGCTGTCCGCAGCGATACGAAACCGGGGATGTTCCGTCTCTCTCACGCCTATCTGCAAAGAACTCATCGCATTATCCTTCGACCGGCAATTCCCGATGCGAGGGAGATTAGCAGTTCACCTGAAAAGCGAATTGATTTCGATCAAACGGGGTTTGACGCTGTCATATTTGAGGGAGCTGGAATGTGACGAGGAATATGGAGCGGGCGGGTGCCGCATGTTTCTTCTCCCCGAGGGGGAGAAGGTCGCGGCAGCGGGATGAGGGGGCAAGGGTCGAGATATACGGAGAGCTTGCCCCCTCATCCGACCCTTCGGGCCACCTTCTCCCCCTCGGGGAGAAGAAACCTGCCGCAACGCCCTGCGATCAGTAACCTCGCCACAAAAAGAAACGCCGGGCACAAGGCCCGGCGTTTCAATCTTCATTCTGCGAGCTTCACTCCGCAGCAAGCGGCGGCAGCCGTAATATATTGCTGCCTTTGTCGCTGGATTTGTCTCCCGAGCCCTTTTCCATGCCGGCGACCCGGGCCTCCAGCGAGGAGAGCGCCAGGCTGTTTTCGCGGGCGATCTCCGAGAGTTTCTCGTTGGAGAGAGCCTCTTCCTCCTCTTCCTTCTTGCCGACGAAACGGCCGAAGAGGTGGGCGAGCAGGCGCGACAGGTCGTCCATGATCAGGAAGAAGGCCGGAACCACGATCAGCGACAGCACGGTCGAGACGATGATGCCACCGATGACCGCGATTGCCATCGGCGCGCGGAATGAGCCGCCTTCGCCGACGCCGAGTGCCGAAGGCAACATGCCTGCCGACATGGCGATGGAGGTCATGATGATCGGGCGGGCGCGCTTGCGGCCGGCCTCGATCATGGCGTGGACCCGTTCCATGCCATGACGGCGCATTTCGATGGCGAAGTCTACCAGAAGGATGGCGTTCTTCGTCACGATGCCCATCAGCATCAGGATACCGATGAGAACCGGCATGGACAGCGCGTTCTGGGTGATGATGAGCGCGACGGCCACGCCGCCGATGGCGAGCGGCAGCGAGAACAGGATGGTGAAGGGCTGGATGACATCCTTAAACAGCAGGATGAGCACCACCAGCACCAGGAGCAGGCCAAGCACCATGGCGTTGACGAAGCCCTGCTGCATTTCGCCCTGCACCTTGGCGTCGCCGCTTTCCGCCAGGCGCACGCTTGCCGGCAGCTTGGTTTCCTCGACGATCCGCTTGAATTCGGCCGTCGAGGTATCGAGCGCCGTGCCGAATGGCACGTCGGAGCCGATGGAGACGACGCGGTTGCGGTCATTGCGCTTGATCGAACTCGGACCTTCCGAATAGTCGATATCGGCGACGCTGTAGAGCGGCACCAGCGACCCGGATGCGGTCTTGATCTTCAGGGCGCGGATGGTGGCAAGATCGCGGCGGGTATCTATGGATGCCTGCACGCGGATCGGAATCTGCCGGTCATCGAGCGAGATTTTCGTCAGCTGGGCGTCGATATCGCCGATGGTGGCGACGCGAACCGTCTGCGAAATCTGCTGCGGCGTGATGCCGAGGCGGGCGATTTCATCCTTGCGCGGGCGGATCTGCAATTCCGGACGCGGCAAGGCGCCTTCCGAGCTGACATTGGCAAGGATGGGCGAGGCGCGCAGGCGGCTTTCGAGAATGCCGACGGCGTCGTTCAGATCCTTCTCGTTCGACGACAGGAAGTTGAAGCTCAGCTCGCGTTCCGCACGGTCGTTCAGCTTGATGATGCGGACATCCGGGATGGTGCGGACCTTGGCGAAGATATCCCGTTCCACATCCCACTGCGGACGTGTGCGGCCCTTTTCTTCCACCTTCGGAAGATATTGGCCGATGAGCGGAATGGAGCCCAGACCCTTGTTGACCAGCACCTTCAGCAGCGAGTGGTCGATATGCTGGAGGATGACGTTGACGGTGGCGCGGCGAAGTTCCAGATCGCCCTTGGGCGAAGCGCCACCAAGAATGAAGACGCTTTCCACGCCGTTGATGTCACGGATGGCATGGAAGATCTCGGTCGTCGTCCGGTCGGTTTCATCCAGCGTGGCATTGGGCGGCAGTTCCACCGAAAGCGTCACACGCGAGGCGTCGTCCGGCGGCAGGAAGCTGCCCGGAACACCGGCGAGAAGAATGACGGAGGCAACGAGGAAGCCGATGGCGCCGATGAGCGTGAGGTACCGCGCCCACCACTTGCGGGTGGTGGCGGAGACCATGCGCGTATAGGCCTTCATCAGCCGGCCGTCATTGTCGTGATGGTCGTCCATCGCGTCTTCGGCGCGCATCAGATAGGCCGCCATCAGCGGTGTGATGAGGCGGGCCACCGCAAGTGAGAAGAACACCGAGAAGGCAACCGTCAGGCCGAACTGTATGAAGTACTGACCGGGAATGCCGGGCATGAACGAGACAGGCACGAAGACGGCAATGATGGTGAAGCTGGTGGCGATGACGGCGAGACCGATTTCGTCGGCGGCTTCAAGTGCTGCCCGATAGGGTGTCTTGCCCATCTTGATGTGGCGGGCGATGTTCTCGATTTCCACGATGGCGTCGTCCACGAGAATACCCGTGGCGAGCGTCAGCGCGAGGAAGCTGACGAGGTTGAGCGAGAAGCCCATCAGGTCCATGATCCAGAAGGTCGGGATCGCGGAAAGCGGCAGCGCCACGGCGGCAATCAGGGTTGCGCGCCAGTTCCGGAGGAAGAGCAGGACGACGATGATGGCGAGGATGGCGCCCTCGATCAGCGTATCAAGCGCTGCCTTGTAGTTGCCATAGGTGAAATAGACGGCGTCGTCGACCATCTGGATCGAGACTTCCGGATGATCCTTGCGGACCTTTTCGAGGCTTTCCGCCACGGTTTCGGCAACCGACACTTCGCTTGCGCCCTTGGAGCGGAACACCGCGAAAGTGACGGCGGGATTGCCGTTGAACCGCGAGAAGGATTTCTGCTCCTGATAGGTGTCGGCAACCGTACCCAGCTCGGAAAGCTTGACGAAGCGGCCGTTGGAGAGCGCGATGGTGGTGTTGGCAAGCTGCGTCACGTCGCGCGTGTCGCCGAGCGTGCGGATCGTCTGCTCATTGCCGCCGATCTGGCCGCGGCCGGAACCGAGATCGATGTTGGTGCCGCGCAGCTGGCTGTTCACCTCGCTCGCGGTAATGCCATAGGCATCGAGTTTTTCGGGGCTGAGCGAAACACGCACTTCGCGGTCCGCACCACCGTAACGGTCGACCTTGCCGATGCCGGACTGGCCCTGCAGCGAGCGCTTGATCGTGTCGTCGACGAACCAGGACAGTTCTTCGAGCGTCATGTTCGGCGAAGAAACGGCAAAGGTCTGGATCGCCTGGCCTTCGACGTCGATCTTGCTGACCACAGGCACTTCGATATCGGCCGGCAGATCGCTGCGGATCTTGTCGATGGCGTCCTTCGTGTCCTGAACGGCCTCTTCCGTCGGCTTTTCGATGCGGAAGACGACCGTTGTCGTCGACTGACCGTCGACTACGGTGGACTGAATTTCATCGACGCCGCTGATGGCGGCGACAGCGTCTTCTATTTCCTTCGTCACCTGCATTTCCAGCTCGGAGGGCGAAGCGCCGCTCTGGGTCACGGTGACGGCAACGACGGGAACGTCGATATTCGGAAAACGGGTGATCGGCAGGGTCTTGAAGGCCTGCATGCCGAGGATCATCAAAAGCGCGAAGCCGAGAAGCGGCGCAATCGGGTTACGGATTGACCATGCGGAGAAGTTCATTTCATTCCCTCAGTCAGTTGGACGCAGCCGTCTGGGCTTCGACCGGTCGGATCCGGTCACCATCACGTACGAATGCTCCAGCTTTCTCGACAACCTTGTCTCCAGCGGCAAGGCCGCTGACAATTTCAATGAAACCGCTGTCTTCTATGCCGGTCTCGATCTTCACCTGCTTGACGACGTCGCCTTCCACCCTGCGGGTGGTGGAGCCTTCGCGTCCGGAGGTCACGGCCGATAGCGGCAGGGCAAGCGCGTTCGTCTCTTCGACGATGATCTCGGCGCTGGCATACATGCCTGAGCGTGCCGGGCTGTTTTCCGGCAGCACCACGTGTACGGAACCGAGGCGCGTCGTCGGATCGACGGTCGGCGACACGAGGCGCACCTTGCCCTCTATTTTCTGGGCTCCGCCGGCAACCGTCAAATAGGCTTTCTGACCGGCCTTGACCTTCTGGATATCGGTTTCCGAGAGATCAGCGACGAGTTCGATCGCGCCGTCCTTGATGACGGTGAAAAGCGGATTTCCGGCACCGCTGGCAATGGCCCCGACCTTGGCGTTCTTGGCGGAGACGATGCCGGCGACAGGAGTTTTCACGCCGGTGCGGGTCAGTTTCAGATCGATATCGTCGATCTGCGCGGCGACGACCTTGATGTCGGCCTCGCCGGCGGACACCGCCTGTCTTGCTGCCTCCAGCCGGGCCTGCGCCACTTGCGCGGCGGCTTCGGTCTTTTCCGTCTCCGAAACCGAACCGGAGCCGCTCTGGCCGAGCTTGGCGGCGCGGTCACGCTGGCGAAGGGCATCGTTGAGGTTGGCCTGCGCTTCCAGCACCTGCGCTTTTGACTGGGTGACGGAGGCTTCTGCCTTGGCCTTGTTGGCCTCAAGTTGGCTCTTTTGTAGCACAAGGCTGTCAGAGGACAGCACGGCCAGAACCGCATTGGCTTCCACCCGGTCGCCGATATCGGCATTCAGCGTGTCGATCGACAGGCCGTCAACCAGCGGCTGGACGTAGATCTCGTCCACGGGGCGGATTGTGCCTGTCGCGATGATGCGGTCCACGAGATCGCGTTTTGCGGCGTGCGCCACGATGATGGAGGGCAGGTTCTGCTGCTTGGCCGGTGCCTGCGCTTCGCCTTCGGCGGCAGCCGAAAAGGGCAGTGCCGTTGCGGAAAGAAGGAGGAAAACAAAGCGGTTGAAGGTAAATTTATGCTGCATGTGTCTTGGCTCGCGCAATATCCGATCGCATGTCCTGCAGCCGTGAGGCGTGTTTTAATAGGTCATGCGATAGCGAATGTGAAACAAGGGATCACAATACTTCCTTTTCGATCCTCCCGATTCAAACGCCCCTCAACGCGAATCTCAAGCACCTTGCCCTTGTGCTTTTTCTACAAGATCAAATCTGGCAGTCTTGTGGGCGGGACTCTAATTGTTGTTGTCGTGCAAATCAATCCGCATAGCCACGATGGTTGGTATACATTTTTGTATAGCGGTAGATGTTGTAATTCGTCAGATGGGTTACCACTGCGTGAGGCGGTCGGGAATTCTGAGAACGCCCGATACGCCGTCATCCTCGGGCTTGACCCGAGGATGACGGAGGAGAGGTCGTCATTCAACAAAATCGCGCGGTCATCGCCGCGCGATCTTATCTTCCCGCCTCAGACTATTTCAGCGCCGCATCGGTGATTTCGGTGGTATAGGCGCCGGAGGGTTCCCTGGTAATGACCGGATCGGACCCGCCGCCGAGCAGTGTCTTGACGGTGCGTTCGTAATCCGCCTTGTCGAGCGCGCCTTTCGAGCCGGCAGTCAGCTTGGCGACTTCGCCCATCATGCGCTTCTGGTGCTTTTCGGTCTGGGCGCCGGAGGCGTCGTTTTCGAGAACGATGTCGGCGGCATCGTCAGGGTTTTCTTCCGCCCATTTCCAGCCCTTCATGGAGGCGCGGACGAATTTGACCATGTCTTCCCTAAACTTGGCGTCTTTCAGCTTGTCTTCGAGAACGTAAAGCCCGTCTTCCAGCGTCGCCACGCCTTCGTCTTCATATTTGAAGGTGACGAGGTCTTCCGGCTTGATGCCGGCATCGAGGACCTGTCCGTACTCATTATAAGTCATGGTGGAAATGCAGGCGGCCTGTTTCTGCAGCAGCGGATCGACGTTGAAGCCCTGTTTCAGAACCGTGACGCCATCCGCACCGCCGGTGGTCGGGATTTTCAGGTGTGCCATCCACGACAGGAACGGATATTCATTGCCGAAGAACCAGACGCCCAGCGTCTTGCCCTTGAAGTCGTCGGGCTTGGTGACGCCGGTTTCTTTCAGGCACGTGAGCATCATGCCTGACGATTTGAACGGCTGGGCGATGTTGACCAGCGGCACGCCCTTTTCACGGGTGGCGAGTGCGGATGGCAGCCAGTCGACGATCACGTCAGCGCCGCCACCGGCCAGAACCTGTGCGGGCGCAATGTCCGGGCCGCCCGGCTTGATATCGACATCAAGGCCTTCGGCTTCATAAAAGCCCTTGTCCTTGGCAACGTAATAACCGGCGAACTGCGCCTGGGTCACCCATTTCAGCTGCAGGGTAATCTTGTCGGCGGCCTGCGCACTGAATGCCGTCATCACTGACGCGCCGGCAAGAAGCATGGATGCAAGTTTCATTTTCATCGCTGTTCCCTTTTTCGTTATTTACGTTCGTCCCCCACGGACGGACGGATGCCAGAAGGTGACGGCCCGCTCCGCGAGCGCCACCAGACCGTAAAAGCCGGAGCCTGCGAGCGCGGCGACCGCGATTTCGGCCCAGACCATATCGACATTGCTGCGGCCCATTTCTGCCGAGATGCGGAAACCCATGCCGACGATGGGTGTGCCGAAGAATTCCGCAACGATGGCGCCGATCAGCGCCAGCGTGGAGTTGATTTTCAGGGCGTTGAAGATGAAGGGCCAGGCGGCGGGCAGGCGCAGCTTCACCAGTGTCTGCCACCAGCCGGCGGCATAGGTGCGCATCAGGTCGCGTTCCATGTGGCTGGAAGCGGCAAGCCCCTGCACCGTGTTCACCAGCATCGGAAAGAAGGTCATGATGACAACGACGGCGACCTTCGACTGCCAGTCGAAGCCGAACCACATGACCATGATGGGGGCAATGCCGACGACAGGCAGAGCGGAGACGAAATTGCCGATGGGCAAAAGCCCGCGCTGCAGGAAGGGCGAGCGATCAATGAGGATGGCGAAGAGGAAACCGAGGCCGCAGCCGAGCACATAGCCTGTCAGCACCGATTTGAGGAAAGTCTGGCGGAAATCGGCCCAGAGGATCGGCAGGGAGCCGAGAAGGCGGGCAGGAATGGCGCTGGGGGCCGGCAGCAGGATGGGCGGTACGGAAAAACCACGGACCATACCTTCCCACAAGACGAGGATGGCCAATCCGAAGAGGAGCGGCACGGCGATGTGGCTGATGCGCTTTGCCGAGGGGGAAACGAAGCGGCGGCGCACCAGCCATTCGTTGAAGGCCCAGGCGGCAAGCCAGAACAGGATCGCGCCGATAAACCAGCCGGGATGGGTCATGGCCTTGCTCCCATTCGTTTCAGGACTGCTGCGTGGGCGATGCCGATAATGGATACCAGAAGTGCTGCGACACCGGCGGCCATGAACAGCGCCGCCCATATCTGCACCGTCTGGCCATAATAGGAGCCGGAAAGCAGCCGCGCACCGAGACCGGCGACGGCTCCCGTGGGCAATTCACCGACGATGGCGCCGACCAGCGCAATGGCAATGGCGATCTTCAGCGAGGTGAAGAGATAGGGCAGTGCAGCGGGCCAGCGCAGCTTCCAGAAGATTTGCGCAGGCGAGGCGTTATAGGTGTGCATCAGGTCCAGCTGGATGGTTTCGGGACTTCTCAGGCCCTTCACCATGCCGACGACGATTGGGAAGAAGGACAGGTAGGTGGAGATCAGCGCCTTCGGCAGCAACCCGGAAATGCCGGTGGAGTTCAGCACCACGATGATCATCGGCGCAACGGCGAGGATGGGGATCGTCTGGCTGGCGATGATCCACGGCATGACGGAGCGGTCCATGGCACGATTGTGGATGATGGCGACGGCCAGCAGGATGCCGAGCGCAGCACCGATGGCGAAACCGAGCAGTGTGGCCGAGAGCGTGACGCCGGCATGATAGACGAGGCTGCGCTTGGAGGTGATCGCCTTGTTGACGGTGGTGTCCCAGAGTTCGGCGGCAATCTGGTGCGGGGCGGGGAGAACCGGGCGCTCCTGTGCGAAGGTTTGTGGCAGGAGTTGTGAGAAGCTCGGCGTCTGGCCGGCGCGGGTGGCCTGATCGCGGGCGAAGGGCATGTTGAGATAGATGACGGCGAGGTGCCAGACGATGAGGATGGCGAGGAGGACGGTGAGGATGGGGAGGATGTGGTGGCGGAGGAGGGTCATGGGTTTTCGCTCCGCTGCGTGCATCGAGGGTGATGATTAGCGGTGACCTGTGGGTGAGGCTTACCCCCCTCTGCCCTGCCGGGCATCTCCCCCACAAGGGGGGAGATCGACTCGTGGCATGGTCGCGGCCATCTCAACGCCTGTGGAAAGAGCATTGGTAGCGCTCCTTGCCGATCTCCCTCCTTGTGGGGGAGATGCCCGGCAGGGCAGAGGGGGGTAACACTTGCCGCAACGGCGTCGTTTCCAGCATCACCCCTCATAGCTATGCCCCGCCTTCAACCCCTCACGCACCCGATGCGCAATCGCCAGAAACTCCGGCGTCTCGCGAATTTCCAGCGGCCTTTCCCGAGGCAAGGTGGATGTGATCACATCCGTCACTCTCCCCGGCCGCGGCGACATGACGACGATTTTCGTCGAGAGATAAACCGCTTCCGGAATGGAATGGGTGACGAAGCAGATGGTCTTGCCGGTCGTATCCCAGAGTTTCAGCAGCTGTTCGTTCAGATGATCGCGGACGATTTCGTCGAGCGCGCCGAAGGGCTCGTCCATCAGCAGCAGGTCGGCATCGAAGGCGAGCGCGCGGGCGATGGAGGCGCGTTGCTGCATGCCGCCGGAGAGTTGCCAGGGGTATTTCTTGCCGAAGCCGTTGAGGTTGACGAGGTCCATCGTGCGGTCGATGCGTTCGCGCTGCTGGGCTTTGGTGTAACCCATGATTTCGAGCGGCAAAGCGATGTTCTTTTCGATGCTGCGCCAGGGATAAAGTGCTGCGGCCTGAAAGACATAACCGTAGGACCGGTCTCGCCGGGCGTTTTCCGGCGTCGTGCCGTTGACAGTGATGTCTCCCGACGTGTGTTTTTCGAGATCGGCGATGACCCGCAAAAAAGTGGTCTTGCCGCAACCCGACGGGCCGATGAAGGAGACGAATTCGCCCTTGCCGACTTCGAGATCGACATTGGACAGCGCATGTACCGGGCCATCCCCCGTTTCGAAGGTGAGGCCGAGATTTTTGGCGGAAACGACGGAATAGGGGGAGGCCGGATTCATCGTGGCTTGGTTTCGCTTTCCGTCAGGGCCGCGCGCGCCAATGGCAGCATGCGGGTTTCGGTGAGTCTGGCGATCGGCAGATCGGGCGTGGTGTCGAGATCGAGCCAGCGCACTTCCTCGATTTCCGCCTGCGGCAGGACCTCGGTATGAAGTCTGGCTGTAAAAGCATGGGCAACGACATCGGCCCCCGGTTCGTTGGCGGCTTCCTCCCGAAAGACACCTTCGTAACGAACGGCATGGTCTGGCAAGGTCAGGCCGATTTCCTCGGCAAGTTCGCGGCGCAGGGCCTGTTCCGGCGTTTCCCCGGGGTCGATCTTGCCGCCCGGTTGCATGAATTGCGTGGTGCCGCGCTTGCGCACCACCAGCATTTGCCGCCGCTCGTTTAAAAGAACGGCAGCGGCGATGATGATTTCACGTTTTGCTTCAGTGCTCATGGTTACACACCCGATGCCGGAATGCCGCTGCGTTCCACCCGGCGCGGCGAAACGAGTTCCTTCCAGGTGGAAAGCGCCCGGCTGACGGCGGGGTAGGGGTCGCGGGAGATAAACTGGCCGTGGCCCGGCTGGGTTTCGATGCTGCCCTCCTCGATGCTGACGAGACCGCGCGACAGGGTGAAGCGCGGCAGCCCCCTGATCTTTTGTCCCTCAAAGACATTGTAATCGATGGCCGATTGCTGGCTCGCCGCGCTGATGGTCTTGGTGAGCTGCGGATCCCAGACGACGATATCGGCATCGCTGCCAACGAGGATTGCGCCCTTTTTCGGGTAGATATTGAGGATCTTGGCGATGTTGGTGGAGGTGACGGCGACGAATTCGTTCATCGTCAGACGTCCGGTCACCACACCATGGGTCCAGAGCAGCGGCATGCGATCTTCGAGCCCGCCGGTGCCGTTTGGTATCTTGCGGAAATCACCCAGCCCGAAGCGTTTCTGCTGGGTGGTGAAGGCGCAATGGTCGGTCGCCACACATTGCAGCGACCCGGAAGCGAGGCCCGCCCAGAGACTGTCCTGATGCTGACGGTTGCGGAAGGGCGGCGACATGACCCGGCGGGCGGCGTGATCCCAGTCGGGATTGGCATATTCGCTTTCATCGAGGATCAGGTGCTGGATCAGTGGCTCGCCATAAACCCGCATGCCGTTTTGGCGGGCGCGGCGGATCGCTTCATGCGCCTGCTCGCAGGAGGTGTGGACGACGTAAAGCGGCGCGCCGGCCATATCGGCGATGATGATGGCGCGGTTGGTGGCCTCGCCTTCCACGGCAGGCGGTCGCGAATAGGCGTGGGCCTCGGGGCCGATATTGCCTTCCGCCATCAGCTTTTCCTGCATCTGCGCGACGATATCGCCGTTTTCCGCATGCACGAAGGGAATGGCGCCCAGTTCGGCGCAGCGCGAGAAAGAGGCGAACATCTCGTCGTCATTCACCATCAGTGCGCCCTTATAGGCCATGAAGTGCTTGAAGGAGTTGATGCCCTTTTCCAGAACCACCGTCTTCATGTCGTTGAAGACCTGCTCGCCCCACCAGGTAACGGCCATGTGGAAGGAATAATCGCAATTGGCCCGCGTCGCCTTGTTGTCCCAGCGCTGCAGGGCGTCGAGAAGCGGTTGGCCGGGCTCCGGCAGGCAAAAATCCACCACCATGGTGGTGCCGCCGGCCAGCGCCGCCCGCGTGCCGCTCTCGAAATCATCGGCGGAATAGGTGCCCATGAACGGCATTTCCAGATGCACATGCGGATCGATGCCGCCGGGCATGACGTAACATCCGGTGGCATCGAGGATGGTGCCGCCGGTGAGATCAGGCCCGATTTCGGTGATTTTGCCACCTTCGATTTTTACATCGGCCTTGTAGGTGAGGTCGGCGGTGACGATGGTGCCATTTTTGATAATGGTGGCGGTCATTGAACTGTGTTCCCGGTGGCGAGGGCTGGCGAATAGCGGTCGGGATGATCAGGCGGGAAAGTCTTAGTGTTCAGCACGGCGAGGATGGTGTTGAGCGTAAAGGAAAGCTCTTCGAAGATTTCGTGGTTCCAGAACCGTAGAACCGCATAGCCGTGATTGTTGAGCCAGAGCGTTCTTTGCCGGTCATGCATGGAAGAGGCGTGCTGTGATCCGTCAAGCTCGACAACCAGCATTTGTTCGCGGCAGACGAAATCGGCGATGTAAGGGCCAAGAGGGACTTGTCGGCCGAATTTGAAACCGTTCAACCGCCGGTCCTTCAGTTCGTACCAGAGGCGGTATTCGGCGTCGGTCTCGTCGCGGCGGAGTTTTCGGGCTTGTGCAGTTTTGCCTGAGTGGCGTTTTGCTGCTTTTTTACCGGTATGGTCTGCCATGACCCTTGCCCCCTCATCCGGCCCTTCGGGCCACCTTCTCCCCGGCGGGGAGAAGAAATGGGAGGCACCGTCGCAGATTTTTATGACGCCGGTGGTAGGGGTGAGGGGCTTGCCACGGGTTTCTTCTCCCCGCCGGGGAGAAGGTGGCCCGAAGGGCCGGATGAGGGGGCTTGGCCTCGTGGGTACGATCATTCCACGATCTCCGCAGTCTCCAGCACCGCATGCAGCAGCACGTCGCAACCGGCCTTTGCCCATTCGGGCGAAATCTCTTCCGCTTCGTTGTGGGAAAGCCCGTCCACACAGGGGCAGAAGATCATGGTGGAGGGGGCGACCCTTGCGGTCCAGCAGGCATCGTGGCCGGCGCCGGAGATGATGTCCATGTGGCTGTAGCCCAGTCTTTCGGCAGCAGTGCGCACGCGGCCGACCAGAACCGGATCGAAGGTAACCGGATCGAAATGGCCGATGGCTTCGATCGCGCAGCCGACGCCGAGTTCTTCGGCGATCACTGGCACCTCGCGCTCGAAGATGGCGCGCATGCTGTCCAGTTTCGCCTGCGAAGGCGTTCTAAGGTCGATGGTGAAAACCACCTTGCCGGGCAGCACATTGCGGGAATTGGGGGTGAAGATCATCTGGCCGACGCCGGCGACAGCGCCCGGCTGGTGGGCCATTGCCACTTCCTGCACCTTTTCGAGAATGCGGGCGGCGGCAAGGCCGGCATTGACGCGCATGGCCATCGGCGTGGAGCCGGTATGGGCTTCCTTGCCGGTGAGCGTCACCTCCAGCCACCATAGGCCCTGGCAATGGGTGACGACGCCGATCTGTTTGTCCTGCGCCTCCAGAATGGGCCCCTGTTCGATATGATATTCGAAATAGGCGTGCATTTTACGCGCGCCGACATCTTCCTCGCCCAGCCAGCCGATGCGTTTCAGCTCGTCGCCATAGGTCTTGCCGTCTGTATCGGTGCGGCTGTAGGCGTAATCGAGATCATGGATGCCGGCAAAGACGCCTGATGCCAGCATGGCGGGCGCAAAACGCGCGCCTTCCTCGTTCGACCAGTTGGTGACAACGATGGGGTGC
The DNA here is from genome assembly GCF_030518355.1 of Agrobacterium sp. V1. NCBI lineage: Bacteria > Pseudomonadati > Pseudomonadota > Alphaproteobacteria > Hyphomicrobiales > Rhizobiaceae > Agrobacterium > Agrobacterium sp. V1. The sequence continues at coordinate 2,061,229 of NZ_JAULSF010000001.1, read as the reverse complement.
CGGGTTTTGATGTTGAGGTCGTTGAGGCTGCGCACCACTTCCAGCCCGGCCAGCACACCGAGCACGCCATCATATTTGCCGCCCGTCGGCTGGGTGTCGAGATGGCTGCCGATATAGACAGGAAGCGCGTCCGGATCCTCACCGGCGCGGGTGGCGAACATGGTGCCCATGCGGTCGACGCCAAGCGTCAGGCCCGCCGCCTCGCACCAGCGCTTGAACAGATGGCGGCCTTGTCCGTCCTCATCCGTCAGTGTGCGGCGATTATTGCCGCCGGCGATGCCGGGGCCGATCTTCGCCATGTCCATCAGACTATCCCACAGACGGTCGCCATTGACCGTCAAGTTCTTACCCGCCGCCATGAAATGTCGTCCTCACCTGTTTTGTTTTTATCGAAGCAAAGCTTGTGCCGTTCCCGTTTTTGCCGGCTAAGATAACAGCCATTGCCTTGTGCTGGCGATGATGGATAAATTGACCGGCTGGTAAACAATGCAAATTTGCGATGGCGTCAGCAAGGGACTTTTGTGACGAATCGCACTAATTTTGCCTAAACTGTACGCGTCGATTATTTTTTAATCATACTGTAGCGGCAATTGCATCGAAAAGAAACAGAGAGCAGAGAATGGCCATACCGCGCGCAGCGAAAACACAGAAGCGGACCCGCATTCAGGAGGAAAAGCAGGAAGCTATCCTCGAGGCAGCGCTCAGTGTTTTTTCCATCAACGGCTTTCGTGGTTCCACCATAGACCAGATTGCCGAGGCGGCCGGCATGTCCAAGCCGAATGTGCTTTATTATTTCCGCACCAAGGAGGCGATGCATCGCGCCCTCATCGAGCGGGTGCTGGATACATGGCTTGATCCGCTCAGGGCTTTTGATGCCGAGGGTAATCCTGAAAGCGAGATCCGCTCCTATATTCGCCGCAAGCTGGAAATGTCGCGGGATTTTCCGCGTGAAAGCCGGTTGTTCGCCAATGAAATCCTGCAGGGCGCGCCGCATATCGAAGATGAGCTGAAAGGGCCTCTCAAACAACTGGTGGATGAAAAGGCCGAGGTGATCCGTGCCTGGGTGAAGGCCGGGCGGATTGCCAAATGTGACCCCTACCACCTCATCTTTTCAATCTGGTCGACCACCCAGCATTATGCGGATTTCGATGTGCAGGTGCGGGCGGTGCTGGGTGACAGGCACGGCGGCGATGGCCGTTTTGAAGATGCGGCCCGGCATCTGGAGCAGCTTTTCATCGGTGGATTGCGGCTAAACGGCTAAGCGGGACGGGTTCTCGCGAAGATGTGATCGATGTTTTGTGTCAAAACATGAGGAAAATGATCACCTTTATACTTTACTCCAAAACTCATCTTTATTATGGTGCCGCTATCCCGAATGTCCGGGGCATGAAAAATCAACCGGCAGGTGAGGGAATGGCACGCAAGGAAAAGAAGAAGGCCGAACGCGGCGGCAAGCAGGGCAAAGGCGCGCCTCAAAACGAAAAGGACGTGGCCGAACAGCAGCTTTCCGGACCGAAGAGCTTTCTTTATGTCGGCGGCCGTGACTGTCAGGTTGCCCATCTTCGCCAGATCGCCAGCAATTTCGGCGCGGAACTGATCCATCACGATGGCGGACTGCGTGAAGCGGTGTCGCGCATCGATACCGTTCTTCCTTCCGTCGACTGCGTTTTCTGCCCGATCGACTGTATCAGCCATGATGCGTGTCTGCGGGTGAAGTCGGGTTGCAAGAAATTCGGCAAGACGTTCATTCCGCTGCGCAATGGCAGCAAATCCAGTCTGGAGCGGGCGCTGCAGACCATGAATGAACGGACCTCCAGCGATGAGCGACGAGCGCAATAATTTCCATGATGATGAGCCCGCGGCAGCAGAAGCCTGCCGCGTGGAACTGCACAAGATGGCCGAACAGGGCGCCGATCCGGCCCTGACGGACATGTATGAAATCGTCGGCGAACGGGAGCGGCGCAACCGCGCGGCGGCCGCCGACAGCAATGTGGTGACCTTTCCCCATCTGCGCACCCGCCAACCCGGCGAAACGCCTTCCTTCGCCCTCGGCGAAGCGGCTGAAGGCGGCCGCAACATCCTGTCGTTTCGCTGGAGGCGTCGTTAAGGCCGATCAGCCTTTCGGCTTCAAAAATGCCCCGGCGCAGAGCACGAGCCATCCGGCGATCATGCCAAGGCCGCCCGTGGGTGCGGCGAAGGGAAACAGGCTGTGGCCGGAAAAATGCCTGACGACGAGATCACCGACAAAGATCGCGGTGCCCAACCCCAGGATCAGGCCGGCTGGAATGGCGGTCCTGATACGGTCCGCACCGACATGGAGCGCCACCAGCACAGGGGCATGCGACAGCGCCATGGCCGAAGCATTGCCCAGCATATAGGTCTCGCCCGTATGCGTGGCGGCGGCGGCAAGCATGACGCCGGCGGCACCCAGAAGGCCGCCGAGCAAAAGAATGAAGGCGCGCAATCTGTCGTGGGTCATGGGTTTTCCGCTTCCTGATTCTGCATATGAAAAGCCAGCCGCTCCACCGGCGCCCAGATGATCTCGCGCAGCTTGGGGTTCTCGATGGTCTCGTCCATGGCGCGGCGGAAGCAGAGCAGCCATTCGTCGCGCTCGGCAGGGCCGATGGGCGCGACGAAATGGCGGCGGCGCAACATCGGGTGGCCGTGTTTCTCGACATAGACGGGTGGTCCGCCAAGATATCCCGTCAGATAGTCGTAAAACTTCGCTTCACTGCCGGAAAGATCGGCAGGATGGATGGCACGGCAATGCGCCGCCTCCGGCAGGGTGTCCATCAATTCATAAAAGCGCCGGGTCAGGGCCTTGACGGTCGCATCGCCGCCGATCGCTTCATAAAGGGTAGTGGTCTCGCCGCTCATCATCCGCCTCGTCTGGCCCTGCGGTCCTTATCGCTTTCTCAAGCGGGAAGAGCAACAAGGAAAGGTGGGATGCGACATTTGCGACATTGTGCTGATCGACCCCTCAGTTTTCGGGCCCGACGTATCGTTGAATAGCCTGAACGGCGATTTTGAGTGGCGCGATATGTTCTGTCACCACGGCCCAAACCACATCGTCCGCGATCTTGTGGTATTCATGGCGAAGAATATTGCCGATCCCGCGAATCTGTTTCTATGGGATGTCCGGCGCGAGGTCCAGCAATTCCTCCGGTATGTACCGTGATGCCTCGGAAACGATCTCCAAGGCGCGCTATACAGCAAGCTTGAGGAGCCAATTTTGCTGAAAATCAGCAAGTGACAGGCCTGCAGTGTGGGTCTCAATGCCGTTTATGGCCTCCAGAATTTCAGAGAGAACTGGCCCGACCCTGCGTCTGATCATCAAAATATCCGTACTGCGGATCGCTCGATGTCATTCCGGAGCAGCGGGTGGAGGCTGTTGCGTGTCGTCACGTCCACTTCCACCGCCAGCTCTTCTTCCAGAAACTGCTTGATACCGACGAGATCGAGCAATGAGAAACGGCGGCTCGGATCATAATCGATGAAGATGTCCAGATCGCTTGAACCAAGGGCTTCATCGCGGGCCGTCGATCCAAAAATATAGAGCGACGTTGCGCCCATGCTTTTCACCGCATGGGCGTGCCGTTTGAGTTTTTTGATCGCGTCCGTTCTCTTCATGCGTTCAGCTTATATCATCCCGCATGCGTCATCCACTCATCCAAAATTGCGGATGAGATCGAGCCCCTTGTTCAGAAGTGTTTCGGCTTCGCCCTGATTGGCGGCTTCGACGTAGCAGCGCATTTCGGGCGCGTTGCCGGAAGGGCGAAAGTGGATGGTGCTGCCGTCGGTGAGCGCCACGCGCAGGCCGTCGATGTCGCTCAGCGTCTTCACCTTGCCGACCGGGGCGAGGAAAGCCTCGAGATTGTCACGCGAAGCGCGCAGATGCGTCATCAGGGCAGCGCTTTTTTCCTGGGCGAAATTCTCCAGACGGTCGGCGGCGGCGACCGGCAGATTGTAGGCGGCGGCGATTTCCGACAGCGGTTTTTTCTGCTCGGCCGACAGAAGCAGCACGGCGAGAACCGGCAGGAAGCTGTCACGCGTCGGCAGCGGCGAGACTGCCCTGCCGTTGAGGGTGAAGGCCGAGGCCGTGAGCAGGCCGCCATTGGCCTCGAAGCCCATGACGCCATTTCTGCCGGCGGCAAGCGCCTCTGCCATGCCGGCGATGACGAAAGGCGAGCCGACCTTTGTGCGAACGACCTCGAAGGAACCGCTTGCTTCAATGCCGGAATTGGAGGTGACGGGGGTAACGACCACACCGGCATCGAGGAAATTGGCGGTGATGAGCCCGATCAGGTCGCCGCGCAACGGCACGCCATTCTCATCGGCAAGCAGCGGGCGATCGCCGTCACCGTCAGCGGAAACGATGGCGTCAAGACCATGTTCTGGCGCCCACTTCTTGAGAAGCGTAAGCGTTTCCGGCGAGACTGCCTCGGTATCAACAGGAATGAAGCTCTCCGAGCGGCCGAGCGCCACGACGTCGGCGCCATAATGGGCGAGAACGTCGACGAAGAGATCGCGCGCCACGGTGCTGTGCTGGTAAACGCCGATCTTGAGGCCCGACAACGCCTTTTCCGGCAGGAGGGCGATGTTGCGTTCGTAAAACAGTTCGGCTGCGATTGCGGAATGGTCTTCCGCCGTCGCGGCCTCGTCGCTCACACCTTCCGCTTCGACTTCGGCTGCAAGGGCGGCGATTGCCGTTTCATCCTGCTTGTCGATTTCGCCATCCGGGCGATAGAATTTGATGCCGTTGCGGTCGGCCGGAATATGCGAACCGGTAATCATCAACGCGCCTGCCTTCAGCGACAGGCCGTAAAGCGCCAGGGCCGGTGTCGGCACGGTGCCGCAATCGAGCGGGGTAAGACCGGCCTTTTTCAGCGCGGCGATGCAGGTTGCGGAAACATCGGGGCTCGAATCCCGGAAGTCGCGGGCCACGAGAATGGGATCGCCCGCCTTTGCCTGACCCGATGTGAGAAGGTGCCTTGCAAATGCCGTGGCATAGACGGCCGAGGCTTTTCCTTTCAGATCGACGGAGAGGCCGCGAAGGCCGCTCGTTCCAAATTTCAGGCTCATGCCAAACTCCGTTTCGATAAAATCTTTGAGGTTCAAATGGATAATATAAAAATATAACGGCTGAAAGAACCGTATTGATCCATTCACGTCAATCATCTCTTTCATGACGGCCACGAATGGGCGATGATTGCGGGGATGAAGCGGGTAACCTAAAATTCACCCGTCATATTTAAACTTGTCCGTCTATAGCGGCTGTGGCGACGGTGGAAACCATCTGTCGCCGGCCTTTTTGTGGTTCATTCGAGTTGGATTGGCTGATGTACAGGCTTCAAAAGGCGGGACATAAGCAGGCACGTCCGCTTGATGAAAAAACGGCGCCCGCCGCCAGGCCCCACGGTTCCCTGCTGGACGATCTGGTGGATGAGGACGAGGTTTTCGAACGCACGGTGCTGAAAGAGCATCTGGAGCCGAAACCGGTCGCCGCCGCCGAGCCGCCCCCGGCCGAAAAGCCCGTCAAACCATCCTCGCCGACCGGTAGTCTGGCGGCCGCGCTACCGGGCCTGAAATATATCGACAGGATCGGTGTGGACGATATCCTCATCTGGCTGCGTAACGGCATTGTCTGGATCGTGCTGGCGATCATTCTCTGCGTCGCCGCCGCACTGACCTACGCTTCCATGACGCCGCCGCGTTACACCGCCTATACGGATATTGTCGTTAATCCCTCCAATCTCAACGTCGTCAATGACGGCGTGTTTTCGCCGAGCCAGCAGCGCGACACCCAGATCCTCGAAGTGGAAAGCAAGCTGCGCACCATCACCTCGCGCAACGTGCTGGCGCGGGTGGTGGATGAGCTGAAGCTCGATCAGGATGCCGAATTCATCAATCCGCCGCCGCTTGCCCGGCTGAAGGCGATGTTTTCGTCGAAGCCGGAAGATGGCGACAACCGGGTCGGGGCGCTCCGTTCCCTCGGCGACCGGGTGGCGGCGGAACGCGATCCGCGCTCCTTCGTGGTGACGCTTTCGGTCTGGACCAACGACGCGGAAAAATCCGTGACGGTTTCCAAGGCCATCGTCAAAGCCTTTGAAAGCGAGCTGTTCCAGACGACCTCCGACAGTAGCCAGCGTGTTGTCGACGATCTCAAGAAACGGCTCGAGGAGATGCGCGAGAACGTGACGGCTGCCGAAAAGCGGGTGGCGGATTTCCGTCGTGAGAACGGATTGCAGGAAAATAACGGCCAGCTGGTCAGCAATCTCGCCTCCGGCGAACTGAATGCGCAGGTTCTGGCGGCACAGCAGCGCGTCATTCAGGAAGAATCACGCCTGAAGCAGATGGAAGCGGCGATTGCCCAGAACCGCACGCAGAGCGATGCCATCTTCGACAGCCAGACGATGAACACCATCCGCGCGCAATATAGCACCCTGCAGCAGCAGATCGGCGCGATGACGCTGACCTATGGTGCGCGGCATCCGCGCCTGGCAACCGCGGGGGCGGAGCGCGCCATGCTGGAACGCGGCATGGCGGATGAAGCGCGGCGCATCCTGCAGGCGGCCAAGACCAATGTCGCCGAGGCCCGCTCTTCGCTTGATGCTCTCAGATTGAAGGCGGTGGCGGAACGGGCCAACGTCTTCACCGATAACGAGGCACAGGTGCGGCTCAGGGATCTGGAGCGCGACGCCAATTCGGCCGCCGCGATCTACGAGACCTATCTTACCCGCTCGCGCCAGCTTGCCGAACAGCAGTCGATCGATTCCACCAATGTGCGGGTGATTTCGCAGCCCGTCGCGCCGAATTCCAGAAGCTGGCCGCCGGGCAAGCTGACCTTCCTGATTGCCGGTGGCGCAGGCGGTCTGTTCCTTGGTCTCGGCATTGCCGGGGCGCTCGGGCTCTGGGGTTATCTGCGCCGCAACGACCACGATGAAAGTGCTGCGCGTTACGCCTGATGGGGCCGACCCGTTGCGCTTATTCTTCCGACGTCAGACCGTCATAAACTTCGAGCAGGGCAGCGGCGATGGCAGCACCCAGCGCATTGCCCGCATCGCGAATGCCGGCCTCGTCGCCGTCGCGGACGGAAATGGCGAGATCGGATGCTTCGTTGGCGACGATTTCCTTTGCCCGTTCTATTGCCCAGAGGCCGAAATCGCCGCGGTTGTCGATCGAGATGGTTTCCATGGCCTTGACCTTTTCTGTGGTGTGGGTTCGCCGTTCCTTAACCCATCGGCCGGCAAACCGGAATAGGCGGAAAGAGCGGCCTCAACCTGCGGACGTGTAAATTGTCGGCTTCAAGCGAAGGGTTTATAAAAATATTAATGATAGTTCTTCGTAGTGTTTGAAGCCTTATACTCTAAGCATATGTGTGACTATAACAATGAAACGACGCCTATCTTGGACACCGGACAGATTATGACAGGGAGCGAAATGCCGGATGCGAAAGGGCCGAACAAGACCTGGCCCGTCATTCCGCTTGCGGCTTTACCCATCACTGACGCGACGATTGAAGAAACGGCGGAGGATTTCATCCTGCGGGCGGGGCGTGTGCGCGCTACCGGCGCAAGGCCGTTCTATTCGACCTCGGCGAACGGTCAGGTCATTGCGCTTTGCCACCGCGACAGGGAATTTGACGCCATGCTACGGCAGGCGGACCAGATTCATGCCGACGGCATGTCACTGGTAATCTTTTCCCGCAAGTTCTGTCCGAATGCACTGCGCGAACGCGTTGCGACGACGGATCTCGTTCATGCGGTTGCCCGCCGGGCCGAAGAGACGGGTGCGCGGTTTTATTTCCTCGGGGGCTCGGAAGAGGTCAACCGCGCCGCAGTCGAGGAAATGCAGAGGCTCTATCCGCGCCTGGTCTTTTCCGGGCGGCGCAACGGTTATTTCAACCGGGACGAAGAAGAGGCGATCCTTGCCGATGTCGTGGCATCGCAGACCGATATTCTCTGGGTCGGCTTCGGTATTCCGCTGGAGCAACGTTTCGTTTCGCGCAATCTGGACAGGCTTTCCGGCGTTGCCGTGGTCAAGACCTGCGGTGGCCTGTTCGATTTTCTCGCCGGCAAAAACAGCCGCGCGCCGCAATGGATGCAGGATATGGGGCTGGAATGGCTCTACAGGGCGATGCTTGAGCCGAGACGCCTTGGCAAACGTTACCTGCTGACCAATCCGATCGCTATATATTCGCTTCTGAAGCACAGCTACCGGGCTTCGGGACGCTGACGAAGCGGAGAGGAAACGGCGGCTTTGCCCTTCTCCGTTTTGCCATCCGTACCTTTGATTGCGCAGCGGATTTTTTTGAAAGCCGCGCACGCCAGTCTATATGAGATCACCCTAACGTATTGAAACGATGCGCCTCGCCGCTGAAATTCGTTGCAACTGCGCGCAACGGCGCTACACTGGGGAAATATTATAAATTTATTCGAATCAGAGATATTTGAGGGCAGCGATGGTCATTACGTCCATTTCTCTTTTTGTTTATGGGATTGGCACTGTTACCTCTCTCGCCATGACCTATATTGAAGGCGCTCGCCGCGACAGGGATTGGGATTTTTACCGGGTGACCGGTATCGTGCTTTGTTTCTTTTGGCCGGTTCTCGTTCCGCTTCTCATTCTTGCAGCCGTCTTTTCTTCCCTCGGTTTCCAAAAACGCATGAATGCGCTTTCGCTGGGCAGGGAAAAAACGCTGGGCTGATACGGGCACCCGTAATGAGGAATATCAGACCTTTTTCACCGGCGCCTTATAGGGCGTGAGCGTGATGCCCAGGCTCGCCATCACGCGGCCGAGGGACATCAGCGGCGGATGGGTGGCGGGCAGCAGCGCCCCGGTTTTCAGGAAAGCGGCAACGGCGCGGATGAGCGACAGCCCCAGGCTGGCGACGTTTTTGGCGGCAAGCAGCAGTCCACCCTTGAGGCCGGGTCGGCGAGCGCGGTCGATGCTGTAATTGATGATGCCGGTTCTGAGCGAGCGCTCCATGATCCAGCGCGGCGCCATGCGGTTTTCCGGCACATATTCGATGATGAGGGCTTGAGCGCTCCATGCGAATTTGAAACCGGCCTTGCGGCAGCGGGTGAAGAAATCCATATCGCCGCCGCCGAGGAAATTGAACCGCACGTCGAATTCCGGTTTCGGCAAGCTCTCAAAAACTTTCCGCGAAATCAGACAGTTGCCCGATCCGTGGATCTGTTCGACGGGACCGGTTGGCGCTTCGATGGAGCCGAACAGCGGATGTGACAGCACCGCCTTTGGCGCGGGTGCGTCGAATTCGCGGTTGACCGGTCCGCCGACGATATCGGCGCCGAAGGACTTGGCCGCCGACACCATTTCGGCGAGCCAGACGGGGGAGGCGGCCTCGTCATCATCGATCATCAGGAACCATTGAGCGGACGGATAGCTCTGCCGGGCGGTGCGGAAGGCGGTATTGATGGCGTAACAATTGCCCTGTGTCGGCTCCACCAGCGTCTGGCCGGCCATGCCGCTTTCACCAAAAAACGCACGCGCGACGGCAAGGCCCTGCTGGCCTGCGCCATCATTGTCGACCACGACGATGGCGAAGGGAAAATCAACCTTCTGGGCCGCCAGCGACAAAAGCGTCTTTCGCAGGCCTTCGGGCCGGCGGAAACTGGGAATGCACACCACCGCTTCCGGCATGATCTCGGGCATGGAAACTCCTAAATACCGGCAAGCGCTGCGGCGGAAAAAACGACGGCCCTGAGGCTTTGGCGGGGGCGATGAATGAGCGTATCGGCAAGTGCCTTAAAGGCCTCGCGGTAACGGCGGGCGCGGAAAGCCTGCGCCACGGTATAGGCATTCATGTGGTTTTCGGATTTGTGGCGGAGCCGCCGCAGTTCCTGCGGGGAAATGGCGGCGACGATGGCGGGGTCGGAAAACACCGCCTCGATGGCCGGCTCGCAATCCCGGAAGGTCAAAAGCCGGTTCATCATCACGCTCGTCCGGTGCACCCGGTAATCGAGAACGTGGCAGCCGGGCAGATAAACAAAGCGGCCGGCGGCGGCGAGCCTGCACCAGCCATACCAGTCTTCTGCATAACGCAATGTCTCGTCGAAACCGCCGAAATCCTGAAAGATGCGGGTCCTGACCAGCATGATGCCGCCATTGACGATGAAGTTCCCGCCCAGCAGCGGCTGGAGGATGAAACCGTCAGGCTTTTCACGGCGGCGAATGAGATTGCGCCGGCCGATCTTGGCGCCGTTTTCGTCGATGCGCTCATAATCGCCATAGACGGCAACGACGTCGGGGCCGGAGATGCCGGCACAAAGAGCGGCGATGGCACCCGGCTTCAGCCGGTCGTCGGCATCGAGAAACATCGTCCATTCGCCGCGTGCCTGCGACAGGCCGAAATTGCGCACGGCGGAAACGCCCTGCCGGCCCTGCGGCCGGGCGAGCAATTTGACCCGTGGATCGGAAAAACCTTCAACCTTCTGCGCGGTGGTATCGGTGGAGCCGTCATCGACCACCAGCACCTCGCGGATGGTCTCGCCCTGAAGCAGGACGCTTTCGATCGCTTCCACGATGTAACGCTCGCCGTTGCGAACGGGAATGACAATCGAAACGGAAACCAAGGTTTTCAACTCCATAAGGGTGGGCCAAGAATTCGCACAGCGAAGTTACTACCGGATTAAGCGGACCTCGCCAATTATGACGTGGTATAGCGTCGGTTAACCTTGCAAATCTTTAATATCCTTTTGGCATGATCGAGATGTTATGTTTTGAGAATTAGAGCGTGGTTGCGTCCTTTCGGACGTTGATGCGCGAGGGTTGCGGAGGCGGGTGAATGCGGATCGGGCGGCGGAATTTTCTGGGCGGTGCGGCGAGTGCTGGCCTGTTGCATGCCATGGCCGGCCCGGCCCTTGCCGCGCAGAAGAAAGCGCCGGTCAAAACCGCCCCTTATGGTGCGGCGGTTTATCTGCCGGATCTCAATGCCGATAGCCGCATTGGCGAGGCTGTTGTCAAATATTGCTCGCGCATCACCCCGGTTACCGAAATGAAATGGGAGGTCATGCGGCCTTCAGCTGACGTGTTCGATTTCTCCGCCGCGGATGCAATCGCCAACTTTGCGCGCCAGCACAAGCTTTCCATGCACGGCCATCCGCTGATCTGGTACGCCTCCAACGCGCCGTGGCTTGCGAGTGTCGGCGGCAGCGGCAAGGTCGAGAAGCTGATGGAGACCCACATCGTCAAGGTGATGGAGCGTTACAAGGACGTGATCCACAGCTGGGACGTGGTCAATGAGCCGATCCCCGATGTGCCGGGCAATGTGCGCGCGCGGCGGGATGCCTGGTATTACGGGGCGGGGTCGGACGCCATCAAGAAGGCCTTCGATATTGCGCACGCAGTCGATCCGAAGGCGCAGCTCGTTCTCAACGAATATGATGTGGAATTCGCGGTTGAAAAATCGCCGGCCAAACGCGCGGCCTTTCGCAACCTCATTCTCGAACTGCTTGAGAAGGGCGCGCCGATCAACGCCATCGGCCTGCAGGGACATCTGCGCGGCGGCTGGCCGATCGCCAAGGACGAGCTTGCCGCGTTCGCCACGGAAATGCGCAGCTACGGTCTTGCCATTCTGGTGACGGAGCTGGATGTGATGGACCAGACGCTGCCCGGCCCGGAGGCCGAGCGCGATATGCTGATCAACCGCCAGGTCCGCGATTTTCTGGAAGCGGCCTCGGCGGGTGGCGGGCTTTCCTCGATCACGACCTGGGGTATTTCGGACCAATATAGCTGGATCCGCTGGGCCTATCCGCGCCGGGACGGCACTCCCAACCGGCCGCTGCCGCTGGACTGGAGCTTCAACGAAAAACCGATGATGGCCGTCATCAAAGAATTCCGGAACCGTGGTGCATGAGCATGAGTGCTGAAACGTCGCTTCCTCCCGTACAGAAAGCGCTGCAGATCAATCTGCATCCCTTCGATGCTCCGCATGCGGCCCTTACCCTGCCGCATCAGCTGCGGGTCTGGGGCGGTCAGGTGGACCGCATTCTTCTGACTGTTGATACCGGGCAGGTCGGGGCGGGCCGTTACAAGGGCAATGGCTTTGATGCGGCCAGCAAACGCCTTTTCGACATGCTGGAGGAAATGCAGACCAATTATCCGCATCTGCATGTGGATGTGGTTGATTACAGCGATGCGGCGCGCAACCTGGTGGCAAAGACCTTCTTTTCGCGCTCGCCGATCCCCTATCCGGCCAAGGCCTTCGACGGGGGGCCGTTTCATGTGTATTTCTATGGGCTGAAACGCGCCAATGCCCGTTATGTGCTGCATATGGACAGCGACATGATGTTTGGCGGCGGCAGCCAGAGCTGGTTCGAAGAGGCCGTTGCCCTGCAGAAGGCCAACCCCGATGCCCTTTGCATCACGCCGTTTTCCGGGCCGCCGACGGTGCGCGGCGATCTTGATATTTCCCGCCATGTCGGCATGCCGGGGGTGAGGAACATCCCTGAGCCGCGCAAGCTGCCATCGCGCATCCCGACATGGCGTTTCGCCACTGTCTCCACGCGGCTTTTCATGATCGACATGGACCGCTTCGCCAAGCGGATCGGCTCTCTGGAACTGCTGCGGCCCGATGCCAAGCGGCGTATCCGCTCCTATGCCTATAACCAGCAGCCGGTCTCGATGCCCGCCGAAGAGGTGCTGAGCACCAACATGATGCGCGTGGGCGTGCACCGGCTGGATTTTCTCGGGACGGGGAAGGGCATGTATTCGCTACATCCACCCTATCGCTCGCCGGAATTTTACGCGGCGCTGGGGTCGATCGTCGAGCGTATCGAAAAGGGTGACGTTCCCGAAGGGCAGCTGGGCGATTTCGATATCAACGGCTCGATGGTGGACTGGACCAGCGCGCTGGCAGCCAAGACGCGCTCCAAACGTTATGCGAAGGCGCTGCGCCACCTGATCTCGGCGAATGTCCAGCGTTTCACCAAGGCGTAAAACGCTTGCAGCCTGCCTTCTGCGCCAAGGGCGTGGGGGCGGGTCAATAGTCGGTTATCAGCTTGCTCCAGCTTTCCGAGCATAGCCCACCAATATAGATGTCGCCGGCAATCGCCCGGTCGCGCAGGGCTTCATCCCGGGTTGCCATGCAGAAATACCCGTCATGGCGAAAGCTCATATGGTTCTGGCGGTACAGCGCGTTTATGAGAAAGGGCTGTGACATGCCGGTGACGTGGGCGTAGTTCTCGTCGTCGAAATGGCGGAACAGGGTGTTGAGCACGTCGTTTTCACGACCGGCATCGCAGACGAGATTGAGCACATAGGCGGTTCTTCCCGGCTGGCCAAAAAACAGCGCGGCGCCCATGACATGGCCTTCTGCGGTCTCGATCGTCAGGCTTTTCAGTTCACCGAGGCTCTCATTGGCCCTGCTCATTTCTATCAGCCAGTGAAACTCCTCGTGAGACCATTCCGGACGAATGGAAAACCGCTCGATCATCGTCAGCGCCTTGCGGCGGAATGTCTCGAAATCCACGGTTCTGACGCTGGCGCCGGCGACCTGATGCGGCCTCAAGCCTTTTTTCCATGATCGCAGGATGCCGTCGATAAATCCAAGCGCCGACAGGGCAAGGGTGGTCTTGGCCAGTTTCGAGCGTCGCGGCATGCGCAGCGCAATCGTGCAGAAGGGCTTGAGGGCCTTGTGCCATTGCAGGCTTTCGATCGGCATCATATTGCCGCCGATCGCCACCCAGTGATCGGCGCTGACGGGGGAGGCCGTGTCCGAAAACAGCATGTCATGTTTCGTTGCCCGCATGCTGCGAGACAGGCGGGCAGCCCCCAGCGCGCCGAGTTTCCCATCTGATGCGAAAGCGCACAATAACCTGGCGGTAATGGCTTTTCCATTCGCGACAAACCGCATGGGGACTGCGAGGATGACGCTTGTGACCCTGTTTTCCCCCGCATCATAAACGACGCTGCCATATTCCGGATCAAAGGTGGGGCTGCTGAAGAACAATGTCTCGACATAGGAGCGGAAATCGAAATTTACCTCACGCCCGGTCTTCTTGAAAGCGCTGTTGAGAACCGCCTCGACAGCCTCGACATCGTCCTTGCGCATGGGGCGAATGCCGGCCGTTCCGGGCTTGCCCGTGCACCGTGTCGATTGACCGATATCGCCATCGTCCATGTTGGTGTGTCTTGGAACGTCCACCTTAGGTCTCCAGCCTTATGCGCAATTATGAGATCAACTCTAGGATATATCTTAAGTTGTTAATATACGCTAAAGAGAGCCTGGAGTCATACCCTCAATACGCCCAAATTGTCCTTCTGCAGCGCAGATGGAAGTAATTTATTCGAGGTTATATTTCGTTATGATATTAATAAAATCAAATATTTGATATCAATTCACAAAATTGTTTCCGGCGGAAATTCCACCGCTCCCCAGGCTGACCTCCAGAATGATGCGCCATTTCTCTGTTTGCGGGTCTATCCCTTTATAACAAAAGAAAAAGACGGAATTACTATTCTTCCGTGCATTATGCATAACTAAAAAATAGGATTTTTGCAGGATATTCCTGTGACGGGGAGGAAGCATCGGGTACGATGTGTGCTGACGTGGAAAAAGGAAGAGAAAAACCCCTTATGGATGCAGCGGACGACGGACAGGGGCGTGGCTATTGGCGGGACGCATTGTTTTATGTGACCTTCCTTTACTTCACGATCGGCTTTTCGCCCTATGTTTCACTTTCCTCCACCTATTCCGGCTCCGCCATGGCAGCCGGCTCCAGCCTTCTCAACCAGCTCACCGCGATCATTCTGCTTTTCAGTTTCGTGGCGTTCATGGCGAAGGAAAAGTCATTCTCGATTCTCTTTGCACCGCGCCTGCTGATCGCGGCGATTTTCGGCTGGTATGCGTTCACTTCGCTGGTGGGCGAAGCGCCGATGTTCTCGCTGCGGCGGCTGGTCATGTGCGCCATCATCTGTGCGCTTGCCGATGGTTTCCTGCAGTTACCGCGCACCGAGCGGCATTTCACCACCATGCTTGCCTTCTGCGTGTGGATTATCCTGTTCCTGTGCTACTTCGGGATCGCGGCCCTGCCCGGACGGTCGATTCATCAGGTCAGCGATGCGCTGGAGCCGTTTCTTGCGGGCAACTGGCGGGGCGTCTTCAATCACAAGAACGAGGCTGCCTCGATCATGTCGGTGCTGATCATCGTCGGGATCTACCTTTGCAGGCGCTGGTCCTTCTTCGGGGGGATGGTGGTTCTGCTGCTGTCACTGATCTTTCTGGTGAAGTCAGGCGGCAAGACGGCGCTTGGGCTGATGCCGATCATCATCGGTACAGGCTGGTTCATCGTGCGCTGGCCACAATGGCGGTATCTGGTCGTGACCCTGCTGATGGTGGTCTTCACGACGGTGGTGATCGGCACCACTGTCGATCCGGTCTTTTCGCAGATGCTGACCAACATGGGGATCGACGCCAGTTTCACGGGCAGAACCGATATCTGGACCATCGCCATTGATTATATCCATCAGCGACCGGTTCTCGGCTACGGGTATCAGGCCTTCTGGCGCAGCGATGCGCTATTATCGAGTTCCATTGAAAACAACAGCTGGGCGGCGACCGCGCCGGCTGCGCATAATGCCTATTTCGACCTTGTGCTTGCGGCCGGCGTTCCGGGTCTGGTGCTGGTGCTGGTGTGGATCTATCTGCTGCCGCTTCATTATCTTGGCAAAATGGATGAGGCCACGCGCAAAAGCCCGCTGACGAGGCTTTATGTCGGCGTCTGGCTTTATGTGCTGCTCTACAGCTTTCTGGAAACAATCCTTATGCTGAGTGCGGGTTTCGTCTGGTTTTTCCTTATCGTCGCTGTGATGGGCCTGCATCTGCAGGCGACTGCCAGCCTGGTCCAGGATGAGAAACGGCGGGAGCCAGCCCGCGCCGATGATGACGGGATAATGGTGCCGAAGCCTCTTTCGCGCCCCACATCATAGGCTGTTCGTTGCGGACGATGTCTGGCGGGACGATGCCGGTTCGTGCCGGTGCGCGCAAGTGCTGATCCGCCGGGCGAGTGGCAGGACTGGAGATGCCATTCGCCATTGATGGGGTACATTTTTTCATCGCAGCTATTGACCTCAACTATTGTTGAGGAATTATCAGAGCATGGAACACTGTTGAAGGACGTTCCATGAGCGATATCATACTCTCCCTACGGATCATATCTGGCCGCGCCCGCAACCCGCGCTCCCCTTCCAGGGAGGCGTGACGATGGCTGAAAATTCCACGGCGCTGAAAATCACCCTGCTGTTTGTCGCTACACTCACCATCATGGCCGGAACGACGGTTGCGCCCTCGCTGCCCGCCATCGAACAGAACTTCCTGTCGACAGCCAATGTCGGGCTGTTGAGCCGTATGGTGTTGACCTTGCCATCGGTTTTCGTTGCGCTCTGCGCGCCCGTCGCCGGAATGCTGGCGGACCGCTTCGGCCGCAAACGGCTGCTGCTGGGTGCCATCCTGCTTTACAGCCTTTCCGGCATATCCGGTCTTTTTGCCGATAGCCTTGCGGGTCTGCTCGTTGGACGGGCGTTTCTGGGTCTGGCGATCGGCGGCATCATGACGATCGGCACGGCGCTGGTGGGCGATTATTTCGAGGGGCCGGCACGGGAGCGTTATCTGGGTCTGCAGCAGGCTTTCACCCAGCTCGGTGGCGTCTTTTTCGTCGTCGCGGGTGGATTGCTGGCAGATATTCACTGGCGCGCACCCTTTGCGGTCTATGCCATCGCCCTGCTCATTCTGCCGGCGGCCCTGCTATTCCTGAAGGAGCCGGCGAGGGGTGATAGCCGCGGCGGCGAGGGCGGGCCGGCTTTTGCCGTCAATTGGCCTCTGGTGGCCGTGCTGGCGGCGGCAGTGTTTCTCGTCAACGCCCTGTTTTACACCATCCCTTCGCAATTGCCGTTTTTCATGCGTGAACTCGGCGTGTTTTCCGGCAGTGTTGCGGGATATGCGATTGGCATCTTCAATCTGGCAGGGGCGCTGACGGCGCTCAATTTTGCAAGATTGCGCAGGCATATGGGTGTGGCCGCCATTCTTGCCGTCGGGCTGGTGCTGATGGCGACGGGATTTGCGCTGCTTGCCATGGCAGACGGGCTGGTTTTCATGCTGTCGGCGGTTGGCGTGGCGGGGCTTGGTCTTGGCCTTGTGATGCCGGCCATCATGTCCACGACGATCATGCTTGCACCGATGCGGCTGCGCGGGCGTATCGCCGGCATCGTCACGGCATCGATGTTCCTCGGACATTTCATCTCGCCGCTGGCGAGCCAGCCTTGGATTGCCCGGTTCGGTTTTGCAACGGCTTATCGCGATATCGCGGTGGTCTTTGCCGCCATGACCGGTCTTGCCCTGCTGGCCGCACTGGTTCAGCGCTGGACGATGATGCGCAAAGCGCGGACTTTTGCCCGAAGCGGATGATGGCCTGGCTGGCTGCGAATGCGTGTTGCAGGCGCCGCTTCGTTCGGCACAGCAGGCGGCAGAAATACCTGTCGCCGCTTTATAATCCTAATATTCTGCAGGCCCGAGGGACATGAAGGAATTGTAAAGTTTTTGACTATAATCATTTTATCGAACAAGGAATGGTGATCGGCATCCAGCAAATTGGCCGCGCTCCATTTCTCTCGAAATGCGCCTCCGCTCTCTTTCGGGTCGCCTGTGCTTTAGAAGGTAACCTGTCGATATTTGAAGGGCGGGCATCACTTTTGGCGGGCGCATGCATGATGCAAATCGCGGCTCGGGCCGGTGATGCGTCTCGCGAAGCCTCAATGATCGAGGCGTTCGACGTGCAATGTCAGTTTTGCCGAACACCTCCGGCACGGGGAAGGAGCGGTTTTTCATTGACGTGAGGTTTCCGTGTCTTTCCTTCAAAACGCCAGCATTCGCACCAAAATCCTGTCGCTTATTCTGCCGCTCTGCATCGTCGGTCTCGCCGCGACCGCCTTCATGTCCAGCCGTTACAAGGAGGCGGATACGGCCTATTCGTTCTTCATTGCCAATGACAACGCCGCTCTGGTGGAGCTTGCGCGGGCCAACCGGAATCTCGCCGCGGTTGCCTATGGTGCCTATCAGGTGATGGCCTATGATGCGAGCGGGCCGGATATCAAGGTTGCCAGGGAATTTTATACCGAGAGCAAGCGGCTGCTGGTGATGCGCCTCAACAATGTGAAGGCGGCCTTTCCCGAAGAGGCCAGTGCCATCAACGGCTTTATGGCGAAATCGCAGGAGATTACTGCGATAACCGACAAGGCGGTCGAATTTGGCCTCGCAGATCGCTCCGCGGAAGCGGCAGCGGAGATGCTGAAGGCTGATGCCTCCATTCGGCCCGCCGCCGTTGAGATGGCGGCGCTGCTGGACAAGCTGGCAAAAGGCGTCATCAAGGGTAGTGACGATCTGACGGACCAGACCAATTCGACGATCCTGACATCGCTTGCCGCGATCGGATTTGTTTTCTCCATCGGTGTCATTCTGGCGATTTTCGTGGCGTCGCGTGGCATCACCGCGCCGATTGCCCGCCTGCGCGAACGGATGGTGGCACTGGCCGGCGGCGAGACGGCGGCGGAAATCGACGGCACGGGCCGCGGAGACGAAGTCGGCCAGATGGCCAAAGCCGTTCAGGTATTCCGCGAAAATGCGCTCGAGCGTATCCGCCTCGAACAAGAAACCGAAGCCAATCGCAGCCTTTCGGAAAAGGACCGCATCGAGCGTGAGCAGCAGAAGGCGCGCGAAGCGGCGGACGTTAAGTTCGCAGTCGATAATCTCGCTGCCGGCCTTTCGAAACTGTCCGAAGGCGATGTTTCCTACCGCATCGGCCAGCCGTTCACGGCAGCGCTGGATGGCGTTCGCAACGACTTCAACATGTCGGCTGAAAAGCTGCAGGGCGCGCTGACCAAGGTTGCGCAGAATGCCGGTGGCATCGGCGCTGGCGCAAACGAGATCAAATCGGCCGCCGATGATCTTGCCAAGCGCACGGAACAGCAGGCCGCAGCCGTGGAAGAAACCGCCGCCGCCCTGGAAGAGATCACCACCACGGTGCGCGATTCCACCAAGCGTGCGCAAGAAGCCGGCCAGATCGTCAGCCGCGCCAAGGCGGGTGCCGAACAATCCGGCGAAGTGGTGCGCCGCGCCGTGGTCGCCATGGAACAGATCGCCAAATCCGCCAATGAAATCAGCAATATCATCGGCGTGATCGACGAAATCGCCTTCCAGACCAATCTTCTGGCGCTGAATGCCGGTGTGGAGGCCGCGCGTGCGGGCGAGGCCGGCAAGGGATTTGCTGTCGTCGCACAGGAAGTGCGCGAGCTTGCGCAGCGCTCCGCCAGTGCGGCGAAGGAAATCAAGGCGTTGATCACCACGTCCAACGATCAGGTGCAGCAGGGCGTTCAGCTGGTGGGCGACACCGGCAAGGCGCTGGCGACCATCGTCTCGGAAGTGCAGGAGATCAACCGGCACGTGGTTTCCATCGTCGAATCCGCACAGGAGCAGTCTTCCGGCCTCCAGCAGATCAATACGGCCGTCAACCAGATGGATCAGGATACGCAGAAAAATGCGGCGATGGTGGAAGAAACCAATGCCGCAAGCCACAGCCTCGCCAAGGAAGTCGCCTCGCTTAACCAGCTGCTCTCGCAGTTCAGGCTTGGCGATGCCGCCTATCAGCAGAAGAGCCAGCCCGCTCCGGTTCGCAATGCCGGCGGCAACGACAGGCCGGTCGCATCCCCCGTCCGCGCGCTGGGCCGCAAGCTCGCCTCCGCCTTCTCCGGCAATGCGGCGGTGGATACGTCAAAGGATGACTGGCAGGAGTTTTAAGCGACGGTCGGTTATTTGCAGGAACATCGGCGGGGATATCTCCGCCGATGTTCTAGGAGGTTAACGTTGGGCGGCTTTGTATTGCGGGCTCAATGAAGACCGGACAGCTTTCTCAAGTCGCTGTTTTTGCGCGACTGCCAAACCTTACCCATGGCTTTGTAGCGTTCCACAACTTCGGGGTCGAGCCGGATCGTAACGGGCGTTTTCAACGTTTCCGCTTTTGGCCTGCCGTGACGGGCGAGTTCCCGATCGATGTTTTTTCCAAGGCCAGGGAAAAACTTGCGAAATGGCTTTGCCAGGGCGATTTGTTCGTCCGTGGCTTCCGGGGCATCCACATCAGATGCGATCATCCGCTGGACTTCCACCTCTTCCTTTTGCGTGAGCAAACGTTTCGAAGAAAATTTAACAGGCATCAGAACCTCCTTTCCCTGGCGCTGGCTGGCCGCATTGAAATCACGGACAGGCACTGCGAGCCCAACGGGCGAAAAAAACCGCGACAATGATACGTCCCTCAAATTCACCCACGGCCATAAAGCGGTTTTCATTGGCCGATATGACAATGGAGCCTGCGAAAAATTCAATCGGCGATCTACCTGCGCGATACCGATCGGCGCTGGTTTGTCATGGGCGCTTACAGCGCCATTAGAAACAATGGAAGAATTTTACCCTGGGCGCAGCGGCGCGCTCCCTTTCGGGTGAGATAGTTTCAATCTCATTTGCCAAGTGATTGAAATAATGGCGCACCCGACAGGATTCGAACCTGTGACCTTTGGAATCGGAATCCAACACTCTATCCAGCTGAGCTACGGGTGCAGCGGTCACGCTTGAATCGCGTGCAGCGGTTGGTTCATACCCCAGCTTTCTTTCCGCATCAATGTCTAAAAATCAGAGATTTGCGAAACGGCACGTGTTTTTCTGCCGGGGTGAGACGCGGTTTGTTGTGGGGTGCTGATGCCTTTGTGCGGGTTCCGGAAACAATGCGTCGTTTGGCGTATTGCTTTTTCTGTTGAAATCGGGTTTCCCCTATAAGTAGTATGTTATCGCCTGATCCTGTTGCTGTTTTGCCGCCACCACGGGCAAGCGCTGGGATTGGCGCGATGCCTTTCAAACACGGTGCGGCGGGCCGTGCGATACCCTCAAAATCGGCGGGTAAATAGTCATATTTTTCCCGGCCTCCGGATGGCGGCCTGGAAGCGGGGTTTGGGTTTTTGCGGATTAACTGTCAAATTATTATACAATATTAGTATCATCTACATTTATTTGGGATACAGTTTTGGAACGTTGTCGGTTATGATTTCGGCAGGGTAAAGGAACGAATCAAGCGGGGGATCGGATGGCTTTGCGATTGGCACATAGCAACGGGCCGCGGGCGGAAAAGGCCGAAAGCGACGGAGTGGAACCGGTGCATCTTACGGCAATTGACTATGGACTGTTGACGACGGCGATCGGCTATCATTTACGGCACTCGCAACTTGCCGTGGCAAATGGGTTCTCCGATGTGCTGGCGGAACGGGGATTGCGACCGGCTGATTTTTCGGTTCTCGTCATTGTTGGTGGCAATCCGGGCCTGAAACAGAGCGATGTGGCGGAAGCGCTCGGCATCCAGCGCGCCAATTTTGTCGCGATCGTCGACAGCATGGAAGACAAGGGGCTGCTTGTCCGCCGCCGGTCGGAAGAGGACAGGCGTGTTCATTTTCTCGACATGACCGAGGAAGGCAGCCGTCTTCTCGACAGCCTTTCCGATTCATGGCGTGACCGTGAGGAAAAGCTGATCGACAGGATTGGCGGCAAGAAAGCCCGCGACCAGCTGCTGTCGCTGCTTGGACGTCTGCGGGACTGAGCGGGGCTCTCGTCGACGGGGGATTGCTCTGCGAGCAACGACCCGGAAAGTGCGGGTCGGGCCTAACCTCCGGCTCGCGGGGCTGTGCATGGTGATTTGCCGTTCCGGTATTTTCACGACAGCCTGATCGGTGGCGGCTCGATTTGCGTTGCAATTTTCCTGTGAAACGGCCAAGACGACCTGCATATGCCTTTGGTCACCCGATGCCGTAAGAGCGCGGTGTGGCGGAAAAGGCCGGAAACGGGAACGCCATGCTGAACATCGATACCAGCCATCCGCTTTATCGCCCTTTATGGGTCAGGTTGCTGATCGTCGGTTTCTGTGCGGCCTGGGCGGTGATCGAATTCGTCAATCGCGAATTTTTCTGGGGCACGATCGTCGGCGGCATCGCCGCCTATGCGGCCTATGAGCTGCTGGTGAAATTCAAACCCGTGAGCGTTGATGATGCGGCCAAGGGCGGAGCGGACAAGGCTGCGCCAGACGAACCCGCCGATAACGCGCCCGTCGATAAAAACGACGCCGGCTGACAGCGGCATATCCTGCGGCAGGCATCGCTGCCTGGCATTCCACTATTTAAGTTTTCAGCATCCGTATCGCCTGGTCGATCAGCAGATTTGCCGCGGTCATGCGCAGGGTCGCATTGTGCCGGAATTCCGGTTTCACGCCGTCGGGGTGGTTGAGACGGGCAAAGGCGCGGCGTTTTTCCGCAAGCGTTGCGGCGGTGTCGGTTTCATGGATCGCCAGTTCCATTGACACATCCGCGAGCGAGGTCTTTTCGAGATGGGCCGGCATGGGTTCCGGCTCTGGCTCCGGCTGGGGTTCAGGCGGCGGTGCCGGGTCGGCCAGAAAGGCGAGATAGGCATCGAGACCGCCATTGACCGGTTGCGGTGCAGCAGAAGGCGTGCCGACGACGAAGCTGGAATTGAAACCGGCGATGCGGTGGTTGACTGGCGGCGGCGGTTCCGCGGCTTCCTCTTCTCTTTCCTGCTTCAGTCTTTCGACGACCGACTGGAAGACGGATTGTCCGAAAAGCATGCGGCTGTTCCCCTGCGCCGGCTCGTAAATCCGGGCTGTTTATAAGATGAAGGTGGCGTCTGGCTTGTCACCTCGTCGCGGGCCCCTTGTCAGGCGGCCATCATCATGGCCCGGTCAGCTTTCGGCTCTCATCCAGTACCAGATCGTAAAGCAGCCGGGCGCTGGGCGGCAAAACACGGCCTTTGGTGGTGATGATGCTATAGGGCTTGACCACAAGTTCGAAATCCGTCGGCAGGATGCGGGTGCGGCCGATGCCGGCCTGCTGGCCGGCCACGAATTCGGCCATGTCCTGCGCGATCGGCGCAATCGCATTGGTGTTGCAGATCAGCGCGAGCGTCAGAAGCATGGACGGCGTGTTGATGATATTGCGCGGCATGGCAACGCCATGGGTGAGGAACACGTCCTCCATCGTTCTGCGCAGCAGGGCGCCGGGCGGCTGGAAAACCCAATCATAAGCCGAAAGATCGTTCAGCGTTACCGGCTCGCCGCCAAGCAGGGGGTGGCCTTCGCCGACCACCAGACAGGCGCGCTCGATGCCGATTTCATGGATGGAAAACAGGCCGGGGTCGAAATCGTCAGGAATGCGGCCGATGATGAAATCGTGGCGCGCGGCCAGCAACTCCCGGGCCAGCACATTGCTGCTTTCCACCTGCACGTTGATCTCGATACCGGGATAGGTGTCTGTCGCCCGCTTGATGGCGGGAACCACAAGGCTGATGGCGGGTGCCGTGACGGCGCCGATATAGACCGAGCCGCCGCTGCCGGATTTCATCTGGTTAAGCTCGCGGCTTGCCTCGCGCAGTTCCAGCAATATGGTGCGCGCCCGGCGGGCCAGCGCCTCGCCGAATTTGGTCAGCACCACGCCGCGCGAGGCCCTTTGACAGAGCGGGCTTTTGACGATGGCTTCCATTTCGGAAAGCATGCGCGAGGCCGCCGGCTGTGTTATGTTCATGGCCGCTGCGGCTGCGCTGACCTGCCCGTGTTCCTCGATCATGACCAGCATGCGCAGATGGCTCATCTTCAATCCGGCGCGCAGAAGCGGGTTGTCTTCAAAGACGAAAAGGGCCTCTGTTGTTTGCGCCTGCTCATACACTTTTTGGTTGTTCATTCGCGTGTTTATACCCACTCATCGCTTATTGTATCGATTTAATATAGCGAAATTGATATATGGAAACAGATTTATTCTATTTGACAGTTATATGGATTCAGAACAGTTTGCGGGATGCCGGGGAGGAGCGGCATCTGTTCCATTTCGCAGCTGCGAGATCGGAACGGGCCGAACGCGGCTCCTTCCTCTGACGGCATGAATTTCATGGTGCGCCGCAACATGCGGGTGCCAGAAAAGGGTTCAAGGGAGAGAGTTAATGAAGTCCATTATTTCGCTGATGGCGGCTTGTGCCATCGGTGCTGCTTCCTTCGCAGCACCGGCTTTCGCACAGGACAAGGGTTCCGTCGGCATTGCCATGCCGACCAAGTCTTCCGCTCGCTGGATCGACGACGGCAACAACATCGTCAAGCAGCTGCAGGAAGCCGGTTACACGACCGACCTGCAATATGCCGACGACGACATTCCGAACCAGCTGTCCCAGATCGAAAACATGGTCACCAAGGGCGTGAAAGTCCTCGTGATCGCCTCGATCGACGGCACCACGCTTTCGGACGTTCTGAAGCAGGCTGGCGAGCAGGGCATCAAGGTCATCGCTTATGACCGCCTTATCCGCAACAGCGGCGACGTCAGCTACTACGCAACGTTCGATAACTTCCAGGTTGGCGTTCTGCAGGCAACTTCGATCGTTGACAAGCTTGGCCTGAAGGACGGCAAGGGTCCGTTCAACATCGAGCTGTTCGGCGGTTCTCCTGACGACAACAACGCCTTCTTCTTCTATGACGGCGCAATGTCGGTTCTGAAGCCTTACATCGACAGCGGCAAGCTGGTCGTGAAGTCCGGCCAGATGGGCATGGACAAGGTCGGTACGCTGCGTTGGGATCCGGCAACGGCCCAGGCCCGTATGGATAACCTGCTGTCGGCTTATTACACCGACGCCAAGGTTGACGCCGTTCTGTCGCCTTACGACGGTCTGTCCATCGGCATCATCTCCTCGCTGAAGGGCGTTGGTTATGGTTCGAAGGACCAGCCGCTGCCGGTCGTTTCCGGTCAGGACGCTGAAGTCCCGTCGGTCAAGTCGATCATTGCAGGCGAACAGTATTCCACCATCTTCAAGGACACCCGCGAACTCGCGAAGGTTACCGTCGACATGGTGAATGCCGTTCTGCAGGGCAAGGAGCCTGAGGTAAACGACACCAAGACCTATGAAAATGGCGTCAAGGTCGTTCCGTCCTACCTGCTGAAGCCGGTTGCCGTGACCAAGGAGAACTACAAGCAGGTTCTCGTTGATGGCGGTTATTACAAAGAAGACCAGCTGAAATAAGCCTGAAGACACATGCGGGGATGACTTGGCGTCATCCCCGTTTTTCCATAAAAATAAAAACGCCGAAATTAATCGGGCGCTGGATTGCGATATGGCCAATACCATTCTCGAAATGCGGAACATCACCAAGACGTTTCCGGGCGTGAAAGCGCTTGAGAACGTCAACCTCAAGGTTAAAGAGGGTGAGATCCACGCACTCGTCGGTGAGAACGGCGCGGGGAAGTCGACCTTGATGAAGGTCCTTTCCGGTGTTTATCCCGCCGGCACCTATGAGGGCGAAATCCACTATGAAGGCGCAGTGCGGAATTTTCGCGCCATCAATGATAGCGAAGATATTGGTATCATCATCATTCACCAGGAACTGGCATTGGTGCCGCTCCTGTCGATTGCGGAAAACATCTTCCTCGGCAACGAGGTCGCCTCGAACGGCGTCATCAGCTGGCAGCAGACCTTCAACCGGACCCGCGAACTTTTAAAGAAGGTGGGCCTGAAGGAATCGCCGGAGACGCTGATCACCGATATCGGTGTGGGCAAGCAGCAGCTGGTGGAAATCGCCAAGGCATTGTCGAAGAGCGTGAAGCTGCTCATCCTCGACGAGCCGACCGCATCGCTCAACGAAAGCGATTCCGAGGCGCTGCTCAACCTTTTGATCGAATTCCGCAAGCAGGGCATGACGTCGATCATCATCACCCACAAGCTCAACGAAGTGCGCAAGGTGGCCGACCAGATCACCGTTTTGCGCGATGGCATGACGGTGAAGACGCTCGACTGTCATCAGGAAGAAATCAGCGAGGATGTCATCATCCGCAACATGGTTGGGCGTGATCTCGAAGATCGTTATCCGCCGCGCGATGTGCCGATCGGCGAGACCATTCTCGAAGTGAAGAACTGGAACGCCTATCACCAGCAGCACCGTGACCGGAAGGTTCTGCACGATATCAACGTCACCGTGCGCAAGGGCGAAGTCGTCGGCATTGCCGGGCTGATGGGGGCAGGGCGCACCGAATTCGCGATGAGCGTGTTCGGCAAGTCCTACGGCCACAAGATCAGCGGTGAAGTGCTGATCCACGGCAAACCCGTGGATGTCAGCACCGTGCGCCGCGCCATCGATGCCGGTCTTGCCTATGTTACGGAAGACCGCAAACATCTCGGCCTCGTGCTCAACGACAACATCCTGCACAACACCACGCTTGCCAACCTGGCCGGCGTGTCCAAGGCCAGCGTCATCGACGACATCAAGGAAATGAAGGTGGCGAGCGATTTCCGCACGCGCCTGCGCATCCGGTCTTCGGGCATCTTTCAGGAAACGGTCAATCTTTCCGGCGGCAACCAGCAGAAGGTGGTGCTATCCAAGTGGCTGTTCTCCGATCCTGACGTGCTGATCCTCGACGAGCCGACCCGCGGCATCGATGTCGGCGCGAAATATGAAATTTACACCATCATCAACCAGCTCGCTGCCGACGGCAAAGGCGTTCTGATGATATCATCGGAAATGCCCGAACTGCTCGGCAATTGCGACCGCATCTACGTCATGAACGAAGGCCGCATCGTCGCTGAATTGCCGAAGGGAGAGGCGAGCCAGGAAAGCATCATGCGCGCTATCATGCGCTCAGGGGAGAAGAACTCATGAGTTCGGCAAACACAACAAGCGAAGAAAGTAACGTCATCTCGATCTCATCCTATATTCGCTCGAATATCCGCGAATATGGCATGCTGATCGCGCTCGTCGCCATCATGGTTTTCTTCCAGTTCTACACCGGCGGCATCCTGTTCCGTCCGGTCAACCTCACCAACCTCATCCTGCAGAACTCGTTCATCGTCATCATGGCGCTGGGCATGCTGCTGGTCATCGTTGCCGGGCATATCGACCTTTCGGTCGGCTCCATCGTCGCCTTCGTCGGCGCGATAGCGGCGATATTGACCGTGCAATGGGGCATGAACCCGTTTCTGGCGGCGCTGATTTGTCTCGTCATCGGCGGCATCATCGGTGCTGCCCAGGGTTACTGGATCGCCTATCACCGTATTCCGTCCTTCATCGTGACCTTGGCGGGCATGCTGGTGTTCCGCGGCCTGACGCTGTTCGTGCTCGGCGGCAAGAACATCGGTCCTTTCCCGACCGACTTCCAGATCATCAGCACCGGCTTCCTGCCTGATATCGGCGGTATCGAAGGTCTCAACACCACCTCGATGATCCTGACCGTGCTGATCACCGTGGCGCTGTTTTATCTGGCGTGGCGTCGTCGCGTGGTGAACGTGAAGCATGGCATCGACGTGGAGCCGTTCGGTTTCTTCATCGTGCAGAATCTGCTGATCTCAGGCGCTATCCTGTTCCTGGGTTACCAGCTGTCCACCTATCGCGGCCTGCCGAACGTGCTGATCGTGATGCTTGTCCTCATCGCGCTTTACAGCTTCGTGACGCGCCGCACGACCATCGGTCGCCGTGTCTACGCCATGGGCGGCAATGAGAAGGCAACCAAGCTTTCCGGTATCAACACCGAACGCCTGAGCTTCCTCACCTTCGTCAACATGGGCGTGCTGGCCGGTCTTGCCGGCATGATCATCGCGACCCGCCTCAACTCGGCGACGCCGAAGGCCGGCGTGGGCTTCGAGCTTGACGTGATCGCGGCCTGCTTCATTGGCGGCGCTTCGGCCTCCGGCGGCGTTGGCAAGATCACCGGTGCGGTCATCGGCGCCTTCATCATGGGCGTCATGAACAACGGCATGTCGATCGTCGGTCTCGGCATCGACTTCCAGCAGATGGTCAAGGGCCTCGTGCTGCTCGCCGCCGTGTTCTTCGACGTCTACAACAAGAACAAGGGCTGATCGGCCCACCCAAATCGCAAGTCAAAAAAGTGGCCGGTTTCCGGCCACTTTCATAAGATGCAGGCGCGACGCGCCGTAGCGGATAAGGCGCATGGCGCCGCAGGAAGGAAAACCCGTGCTCATTTCACAGATCAAAGATGCCAGTGGCAAAATCATTGTAGCGGTTCGCGAAGACGGCGGACAGGCGCAGGCGGTCAAGGGTGCCGGTTCGGTCTACGCGCTTGCCATGGAAGCCGCCAATAGCGGCAAGAGCCTTGCCGACGTTGTTTCCGCCCATGGCCTGGGCGATGCCGTCGATCTCGAAAAGGCCTATGCCGAGGGCCGTTTCCTGCCGCCGATCACCCATCCCGATCCGGCGCATCTGCATCTGACCGGCACGGGCCTTACCCATCTCGGCTCGGCCGCGACCCGCGACAGCATGCACAAGAAGACCACGGAAGCCGCCGAGGAAAGCCTGACGGATTCCATGAAGATGTTCCGCATGGGTCTTGAAAACGGCAAGCCGAAGGCCGGTGAAAAGGGCGTACAGCCCGAGTGGTTCTACAAGGGCAACGGTCATGTGGCTGCGGCACCGGGTGCGGCGCTCACGTCGCCATCCTTTGCGCTGGATGGCGGCGAAGAGCCTGAGATGGCCGGCATCTATGTCATTTCGGACAAGGGCGAGCCCGTTCGCATCGGCTTTGCCGTCTCCAACGAGTTTTCCGATCACGTCACCGAGCGGGTCAACTATCTCTACCTCGCCCATTCCAAGCTGCGCCCGGCAAGCTTTGGCCCGGAAATCCGTGTCGGTGCGGCACCTTCGGATATTCGCGGCACCTCGCGCATCCGTCGCGGCGACAGGGTCATCTTCGAAAAGCCGTTCGTTTCGGGTGAGGACAACATGTCCCATACCTTCGCGAACCTCGAATATCACCACTTCAAATACGGCCTGTTCCGCGCGCCTGGCGATGTGCATGTGCACATGTTCGGCACGGCCACGCTCTCTTTCGCAGACGGCATCAAGCCGGAAGCGGGCGACGTGTTCGAGATCGAGGCAGCCGGTTTCGGCCTGCCGCTGAAGAACCCGTTGGCCGTGGACGCGGAAGAAGAGATCGCCGTTCGCCAGATCTGATCTGCGAGCTGATTTTGAGAATGCCAAGGGGTGGCGCCATCACATGGTAGTCCCACCCCTCGGCGTCATCCTCGGGCTTGACCCGAGGATCGGCAACAGACTGACCCGCGAGACGTGGTTGGATCCTCGGGTCAAGCCCGAGGGTGACGCTGGAGGTCAGGCCTTATGTCCAATTGTCCCTTCGCGCGTGGGCAATGTTGAAGCGATTGCTTCTCAACCGTCGTCGTCTGTCAGATGCGCAACATCCGCCAGTGAAACGACGGCGCGATTTTGCCAATAGTCGTCTTCCTTCAAATGCGTGATGCTTCCAGACCGCGCCGGAAAACTGACATGGCCGACGTTTTCGATCGGCATCTTGATCCATGCCGCGATGACGAAGGTAAGAGCAAAGCCATGGGTAACGATGACCTGCGTGGGGCAGGGGCGTGATATAATGGTATTCACGGAGCGGTACACCCTTTCCGCCACTTCGCGTCTCGTTTCTCCATCGGCAATTCCGCCGCGATGATCCAAACGGTTATGATGAGGGGCGAGGATCTGGCGGGCGTCGAGCCATTCCTGCGGCATGCCGCCGGCTGAACCATAGCTTATTTCCCGCAGGTCATCCGTGGTTTCAAAAGGGTGCTTGAGGTGTTCGGCGATGATTGCAGCTGTCTGTGAGGCTCGGAGAAGATCGGAGCTGAAGATTTCAACCGGGGCGCTGCCGATCAAGGCCATAAGCTTGGCGGCTGTCGCCTCCGCATCGGCCCTGCCCCTGGGTGTCAGCCCTGTGTCATACCAGCCCCCGACCTTGTTCTCGACATGGTGGACGGACTGAGTGTGCGTGACGACAAAGATGTTCTTCATATTGTTTTTCCCGGTATTTTCAGGCCCGCTCAATCCCCCACAGCTTGCCTTCGCCCACCTCCACTGAATTACCCGCGGGATCACGGACATAGACCGAATAGCTGTCATTCGGCCAGCGATGGTAATGTTCGACGGGAATTCCAAGCGTTTCGAACCGGTCCTTCCAGCCATCCACTTCCGATTTATCCTTTGCATAAAAGCAGAAATGGCCCTGGCCCACCGCCCCATGGCGGGGGATCGGATTGTCGGGGTCGGTCCGGCGGGATTGCTGCGGATCGAAGATCAGCAGCATTTGTCGGCCGCATCTGAAGAAGACGAATTGGCCGGGCAGTCTGCGCACCACCTCCAGCCCGAACACATCGCGGTAAAAGGTCTCGGCGGCGTCGAGATCATCCACGTAGATTGCGGTTTCCATGATGGCTGCTGGCGGGCGCATGTTTCCTCCGGTCTCTACTGGGCGTCCGACACTGGAAGCGCCGGGACGCTTATGTTTTGGCGTTGTAGGTCAGTACGGTCAGATCGTGTTTGCCGACGCCGCGTTCCAGAACCGTCCAGCCGCAATTGACGTAATAGGTCTCGAGATCGCGCTGGCAGCACAGGTAGCTGGTATGGTGGCCGAGTTCGGCTGCCCTTTGCGTGGCGGCCTGCATCAGGGCCCGCGCTACGCCTGAACGCCGTCGGTCTTCCTCCACCCAGAGAGCGGCAACCCATGGCAGATATTGCGGCCGTTCCTCCAGATCGCAATGGATAAGAAATGCGGAGCCGACATAAGCTTCACCGTCATGGGCAACGAAACCGGTGGGCAGGGCATGCGGGTTGGTCATGTCCTTCAGGTGCTCGGCGACATCATCGACCTTGAGGCCGCTGTCCTGCCACCACGCCGTCCAGACACGGTCGGCGATGACGGGGCCATGGGACTGGCAGTCGCGATAGTCGGAAATAGTGTACAAGGCCGTCTCCCGGCCGGCTTTTCTGCCCGCAGGCTGAAGCCGGATCATGCTTTCAAATCAATGCGGCGATTTAAACGGTCGGGAGACGCTTTCGCAACCGGCAAGTTCCGGAAATGGATCAGGACTTCGTTGCCGTCACATGTAGCCAGTCGGTCGGCATCTTGTCGTAACCGCTGCCTTGGCGGGATGTGATCCCGACGCTCATCCAGCCAAATTGACCGTAGAGATTTTCGAGCCAGGCTCTGGAAGGATAGTTGTAATAACGGCCAAACGTGTCACGGCCTTCCGCCTCTCCGGCCTTGAAACTGGCGTAAAACACACCGCCCGGTTTCAGTGCCCCGTGAATGCGGCCGATAATGCCGGCAAGTGCTGCGCGTGGCACATGCAGCAGGCAGGCATTGGCCCAGACGCCGTCATAACGTTCCCTGTCGTCAATATCCTCGAACAGCAATGTCGCGACGGGAACCCCAAGCCGGGCTTGCGCCGCCTTGGCGATCTCGGGTGTTCCATCGGTGGGGTGAACGTCGAAACCGGCAGCCAGCATGAATTCGCTGTCCTGCCCGCCGCCGCATCCGAGCTCAAGAATGCTCGCGCCCCCCGGCAGCTGCGCCAGAAATGTCTCCAGATGCGGGCGGTCAGGGGCCTGTCCCCGGGTGGTGTAGGCGTTGGCATTATCGGTGTAAAAACCGATCGTATCCTCGTCTTTGGCGGCCATCATCTCAACTCTGCGACTGGCTCTGCGACTGCTGCACGGTGACAGTCACGTTCAGCGTCTCACCGGCGGGGCCGATACGCATGCCTGATATCGGCGCGCAATCGCGGTAACACAGGCCCGACGCGATGCGGACATAACGGTCATCGGGGCAGATATTGTTGGCGGCGTCGAAGCCGACCCAGCCAAGCCCCTGAAGATGCACCTCGGCCCAGGCGTGGGTGGCCGTCTGTTCTTCCACCTCTTCCATCATCAGATAACCGGAAACATAACGGGCCGGCAGGCCCATCAGCCTCGCTGCGGAAATCAGGATATGGGCATGGTCCTGGCACACGCCCTTGCCTGCCTCCAGCGCTGTTTCCGCTGTCGTTTCAATGTCGGTTGCACCAGGCACATAGTCCACCTTGCGGTGAATATTCTCCATGAGGTCATGCAGGCGGGAGAGTTCGGTGTCACCAGTGCTGACTTTCACCAGCTCACGCACCAGTTTTCCCGGCTTGGTGCGCGGCGTCTCGCGCTGGAAGAGCCAGAGCGGCGCATTGCCGATATGGTGCCCGAACACGCCGGCCCTGTCTTCGGTGGTGACGAGACCGCTTGCCACAACCTTGACCTTGCGTTGCGGGCCTTCCGTTTCCACCAGCGCAACCCGGTTGCCGAAATGGTCGTCATAGGTCACTTCGACGGTGGCGCCATCTACCGAGACATCCCAGTTCTCCACCGTCTGGCAAGGGCCTGTCTGCGGTGTCAGGCGCAGCCGCTGCAACGCATAGGGCGTCGGCTCGTCATAGACATATTCCGTCGTATGGGTGATTTTCAGACGCATAAGCTGTCCCCGTCCACGCGCTTATTGATAAAAGCGGTAGCCTTCCATGATTTCCTGTCCCAGCTGCCCGTTGCGGTTTATGAATCTCTCCAGAAACTCGTGCAGACCTTCATCCATGACGCGGTTGATCGTCGTCTTGCGCAGGCTGTCACGAATGCTTTCGGCCGTTTCATGCGCCTGGTGCCTTTCGCCGTAATCCTCAGCTATGTAATTGAGGTTGCTGGCGATCTTCTCGTAGCAATAAGCGAGCGAACGCGGCATACGGCCGTTGAGAATGAGGAAGTCGGCAATATTGGCCGGCTTGTATTCCGCATCATAGACCCAGCCATAGGAACGGTGCGCCGAGACCGAGCGCAGGATGGATTCCCATTGCGCATTGTCGAGCGAGGAACCGACATGCGCCACAGCCGGCAGCAGCACGTAATATTTGACGTCGAGAATGCGGGCGGTGTTGTCGGCCCGTTCGATGAAGGTGCCGATGCGGGAGAAATTATAGAGATCGTTGCGCAGCATCGAGCCGTGGAAAGCGCCGCGCACCAGACCGGCGCGGTGTTTGATGCCGTCGATGGTCTGCGGCATGTCCGCCGGCTTCACCCTGCGCTCGAGGCTGGTTTTGAGCTCTATCCAGAATTCGTTAGTCGCTTCCCATGTCTCGCGCGTCAGCGCGGTGCGCACCATGCGGGCATTGTTGCGGCCCGCCTCGATGCAGGAGAGGACGCTCGACGGGTTGGCCTTGTCGCGCAGGAGATAATCGATCGCATCCGCCGTCGTCACCTTGTCGTGCGTTTCGAGGAACGCCTCGTGGACGCCAGCACTCTGCAACACGCCGTCCCAGTCTTCATCGCCGCTGCCCGAGCGCGTCAGTGAAACGCGCAGACCCGCATCGATCAGCCGGGCGATGTTTTCAGCGCGCTCGATGTACCGGAACATCCAGTAGAGCCCGTTTGCCGTTCTGCCCAGCATGGCTTAGTCCTCCAGTACCCATGTATCCTTGGTGCCGCCGCCCTGGCTGGAATTGACCACCAGCGAGCCCTGCTTGAGCGCGACGCGGGTCAGGCCGCCGGGAATGATCTTCACCTTGTCCGACACCAGCACGTAAGGGCGCAGATCGACATGGCGCGGCGCGATGCCGTTTTTCACCATGATCGGCACGGTGGACAGCGACAGCGTCGGCTGCGCAATATAGTTGGAGGGGCGGGCCTTGAGCTTTTCGGCAAACAGCGCCCGTTCCTTTTTTGTCGCCGTGGGGCCGACCAGCATGCCGTAACCGCCCGAACCGTGGACTTCCTTGACGACCAGTTCGGCAAGATTGTCGAGCACGTATTTCAGGCTGTCCGGCTCCGAACAGCGCCAGGTCGGCACGTTTTCCAGGAGCGGCTTGCGGCCGGTATAAAATTCGACGATCTCAGGCATGTAGGAATAGACGGCCTTGTCGTCGGAGATGCCGGTACCGGGGGCATTGGCGATGGTGATGTTGCCGGCACGATAGACATCCATGATGCCGGGCACGCCGAGCGCCGAATCCGGCCGGAAGGTCAGCGGATCGAGGAAGTCGTCGTCGACGCGGCGATAGAGAACATCGATTGCCTCATAACCGCGGGTGGTGCGCATCTTGACCTTGCCGTCCATGACACGCAGGTCGGATCCTTCCACCAGCTCCACGCCCATCATGTCGGCGAGGAAGGAATGTTCGTAATAGGCGGAATTATAGATGCCGGGCGTCAGCACCGCGACGCGCGGCTTGCCGGAACAGCCGGGCGGGGCGAGCGAGGCGAGCGATTGCCGCAGCAGATAGGGATAGTCTTCCACCCGCCGCACGCGGTTTTCATGGAAGAGTTCCGGGAACATCTGCATCATCGTCTCGCGGTTTTCCAGCATGTAGCTGACACCGGAGGGCGTGCGGGCATTGTCTTCCAGAACATAAAACTGGTCTTCGCCGGTGCGGACGATGTCTGTGCCGACAATGTGGGTATAGACGCCGCCGGGCGGGGTGAAACCGATCATCTCCGGCAGGAAGGCTTCGTTTTTCTCGATGATTTCGCGTGGGATGCGGCCGGCGCGGATGATTTCCTGCTTGTGGTAGATATCGTCGAGGAAAGCATTGAGGGCGAGAACGCGCTGTTCGATGCCCTGGGCCAGTTTGCGCCACTCACGTCCGGAGATGATGCGCGGGATGATATCGAAGGGGATCAGTTTTTCTGAACTGTCGGCATGGCCATAGACTGCGAAAGTAATGCCGGTTTTTCGAAAGATGTTTTCCGCGTCTTTTGATTTCTGGATCAGGTGCGACCTGTCCTGTCGGTTGTACCACTCGTTATAGTTTTCATATGGGCTTCGCGGCGTTTCGTCCGCATTTATCATTTCGTCAAATGCCAACTTCGATGTCCCCTTTTTTACCATATGAATACAAGGCCAAATGCAATGCAAGAACTATGCGGACCTCGTCATGAAGATTTTTTGTCGCCCTAGAGTTTTAAAAAAGAAGCGTTTTTTCGGTTTCAGCCTATAAATGCGGCATCGTCAAAATGGTTGCGCGGCGCGGCAGTGCGGAAGGGCATGATGGTGCTGTGTGCGCCGTGGGCGAATGCACAAAATTTGTTCGTTCGTTTTCGGTTGATGGATTGCGGATGCCGCATAAGAAAAACTGAAAGATGCGATCACGAAAACGCCTTTGACCTTTGGCGGCGATAGCGATACCGCCTTGGCAAACGGCGTGTATGCCGCCACAGGCCTGGTGCCAAGCCGGCCTGCTTTTTCACCGGTGTGCCTTGGCCGAAATATCAATTCGCTGCATGGTCTTGCGTCCCCGGCAATGTCCGAGAGGCGGGATTGTGCCGCACAGGGGATGTTCCCATGTCGCTTGACCGTCTGGCTCCAGCCATCTTCGTGTTTCTCTGGTCGACCGGCTGGGTCACGGCTAAATATGCCGTCTATTATACCGGGCCGCTGACCTTCCTCTGTCTGCGTTACCTGCTGGCCGGCCTGATATTATGGGCGATCTGCCGGCTGTCCGCCATTTCCTGGCCGAAGCAGCGCGCCGATGTCCTGCGGGCGATCCTCTCCGGCGTGTTCCTGCACGGTATTTATCTCGGCATGATCTGGTGGGCGATCGGGCAGGGCGTGCCGGCGGCGATCGGCGGCATCATCGCCGGTCTGCAGCCGCTGATGACGGCGGTGGCCGCCCGTT
Source organism: Agrobacterium sp. V1 (assembly GCF_030518355.1). Taxonomy (NCBI): domain Bacteria; kingdom Pseudomonadati; phylum Pseudomonadota; class Alphaproteobacteria; order Hyphomicrobiales; family Rhizobiaceae; genus Agrobacterium; species Agrobacterium sp. V1. The sequence continues at coordinate 2,025,662 of NZ_JAULSF010000001.1, read as the reverse complement.
TCATGATCGGCGAGAGAATCTCACCCATGCAACGTGCCGGTTTGCTGCTCGGTTTTGCCGGCATCGCCATCGCCGTGCTGCCGAAGGTCATGGCTACGGGTGCGCTTGGCATGTCCGTGCCGCTTTATGCCGTGGCGGTGAATGTGCTCGGCATGGTGTCGGTGACCTATGGCACGCTGTACCAGAAGAAATATGTCCATGGCGGAAACATCATGGCGGTGGCGACGCTGCAATATGTCGGCGCGCTGCTGGTCACCATTCCCTTTGCGCTTTTGCTGGAAGACGGGCATGTGGACTGGAGCCTCGGGCTGGCCGCCACGCTTGGCTGGTCGGTGGGTGCGATTTCCATCGGCGCGGTTGCATTGCTTCTTTATCTCATCCGGCGTGGGCAGGTATCGCGCGCGGCCTCGCTGATCTATCTCGTGCCGCCGCTTGCCGCCGTCGAAGCTGCGCGGCTGTTCGGGGAAACGCTGACGCCGGCCATGATTGCCGGTACGGTTCTCGCGGTCACGGGGGTTTATCTTGCCAACCGCCGGCCCACTGCATCGGTTGCGGCGGGTTAATTACTACAACCTCATATTAGGGGTTTGTTAACCATAAAATTATACCTCTCGTTAATCACATGATTTGGCGGGGGTTACATGTCTATTTCACGTCGTGGGGTTCTGTTCGGATTGCCACTGTTTCTGGCCGGCTGCGCAAATACCGGTATCGGTCAGCAAAGGCTTAATTATGCGGCGATGCCGGAAGAGAAATTCCCGCTGCCCGCCATGCATCTCGACAAGGTCAAGCCGGAACTTCGCCGGCAGGAAGTCACCTACGATACCAGCCATCCGGCCGGAACGGTGGTGGTGGATACGCCGGCACGGCGGCTCTATTATGTCATGGGCGATGGTCGCGCCATGCGTTACGGCGTCGGTGTCGGCCGGCAGGGTCTTGCGCTGAAGGGCGACGCCTATATCGGCCGCAAATCCGAGTGGCCTTCCTGGACGCCGACAGCAAACATGATGCGCCGCGATCCGCGCAATCTGAAATTCGCCGGTGGCATGGCGGGCGGCCCGAACAATCCGCTCGGCGCCCGCGCGCTTTATCTTTATCGCGGCGGCAACGACACCATGTTCCGCCTGCACGGCACCAACCAGCCGCAATCCATCGGCCACGCGATGTCCAGCGGCTGCATCCGCATGCTCAACCACGATATCATCGATCTTTACAGCCGCGTGCCGGTTGGCTCAAAGGTGGTTGTGCTGCAGGCGTGATGGAGAGGCGGATTTTTCCGCCTTTGCCTCGCGAAAAAATGTCTGTACCCTTGAGTTGAGTTTTTCAGCAGATGGCCAATTTTATGCTGGAAAATCAACCATGTGTAGAATGCCTCCCTTTCTGTATTTAAGGGAGTTCTGCAATATCGGAAACGTGATTTCCGGTGTTCGAGACGTGTATCCATAAAGGCTTGAATGCACTGTATCGAGCGCGGCACCACTTCAACGGGGACACATGAACATGGCAGCTTTCGACAATCTTTCTCGCTATCGACCTTATGCTCTTGCGGCACTGCGCATCATCGCGGCGCTGCTTTTCATCGAACACGGAACGCAGAAGCTGTTCGGCTTTCCGGCATCGCAGATGGAAGGCTCGTTGCCGACCCTGATGCTGGTGGCGGCGCTTCTGGAACTCGTCGGCGGCATTCTCGTGCTGATCGGCCTGTTCACGCGACCGGTCGCCTTCATCCTTTCCGGTCAGATGGCCGTCGCCTACTTCATGGCGCACGCGCCGAGCAGTGTTTTCCCGGTCCTGAACGGTGGCGACGCCGCCATCCTGTTCTGCTTCGTCTTCCTCTATCTGGTCTTTGCCGGTCCAGGCGCTTTCTCGGCGGATGAACGCCGGGCCTGATCTGCCCGACCGATCAGCATCGATCTTTTTACCGAAGCCCCGCATGGTCATGCCGTGCGGGGCTTCTTTTTGGAAAAGGGGTGAAACTTCGGCCGCCACCGAAGCGTAGATGCCTGTTTTCGGGTTAAGAACGGTTGATGCTGAACGCTGTTGGAAAGTCGATCCGTGACCACTCAAAATCCCATTGCCCGCGAATTGCTGCTGCTCGCGCTTCTGTCCACGCTATGGGCGGCCTCCTATACGTTCATCAAGATCGGGGTGGAGACGATACCGCCCATCACCTTCATCGCATCGCGGACGCTGATTGCGGGTCTGCTGCTCTACGTCGTGATCCGGTTGCGCGGGCTGCGATTGCCGAAGGATTTTGCCACCTAGCGGCTGTTCTTCATTCAGGCCTGTATCAACAGCGTATTGCCTTTCACGCTGATCGCCTGGGCGGAGCAGAGCATCGACGCCGGGCTTGCCGTCATTCTCAATGCCACGACGCCGATCTTCACATTTCTTCTCACCGCGCTGGTGATCAGGCATGAGGCGGTCAGCGGGCGCAAGCTGTTCGGCACCATTGCCGGCATGACGGGCGTGTGCCTCATCATCGGCATGGAGGCGCTGGGTGGTGCGGGCGAGGCGATATGGAGCCAGCTCGCCGTGCTGATGGCGGCGTTTTCCTATGCCTGTGCGGCGATCTTCGGCAAGAACTTCAAGGGGCTTGATCCGATCATGCCGGCTGCTGGCTCGCTGATCTGCGGTGCGGTGCTGCTTTTGCCCGTCAGTCTGGTCGTTGACCGGCCGTGGACATTGTCGCCTTCGGCCGCCTCGCTCACTTCGCTTGTGTGCCTGAGCGTCTTTTCAACCGCGCTCGCCTTCATGATCTATTTCCGGCTGATGCAGACACTCGGCTCGGTCGGCACCACATCGCAGGCCTATCTGCGGGTGCCGGTCGGCGTGGCGATCGGCATGGCATTTCTGGGGGAGATGCCGACACCTGCCATGTGGGTGGGTCTCGTCTGTGTCATCGCCGGTGTGCTGGCCATGACCCTGCCATCCCGGCGTCGACCGGTTGTGCAGGGCGGGTGAGGGCAAAGAAAAACCCCGCAGGCTGCTGGCTTGCGGGGGTGTGATCTGAAGTCGTCTCGGAAGAGAACAACCGCATAATAGACCGAGCGGGTGTCGCTTGCTTCTTCTCCCCGAGGGGGAGAAGTCCGCGGCAGCGGGATGAGGGGGCGCCGTTGCCGGATTTCGGAGGACTTACCCCTCATCCAACCCTTCGGGCCACCTTCTCCCCGGCGGGGAGAAGAAATGGGCCGCGAGTGTCCTCAATCCACGCGAAGCAACTTAACGGTTGCGGCCGCGATGGCCGTTGCCGGAAGCGCGCTTTTCCTGGCCGTTGCCGCCAGCAGGTGCGTGGCGGTTGGCGCCGCTGCCGCCGGGCTTGCGGGCCGGACGGCGGTGCTTGCGGGGGCCGGCCGGACGACCTGCGTCGCCTTCAGCCTGCTTCACACGCTTGAAGTCGGACGTGACTTCCAGATCATTGTCCGCATCGCGCGGTGCGTGGTTGCGGGATGGGCGGGATTCGCCATTGTGACGTCCGCCTTCGCGCGGGCCGCGCTGCTGGCCACCATTGTTGTTGTTGCGGCCGCCACGGTTGTTGTTGGGGCGCGTCGGGCTGGCGAGACCGGCCGGACGTTCACCCGATGCGACCGGGATATCGATCTTCATCAGCTTTTCGATGTCGTGCAGCAGGCGGGTTTCGTCCGGTGCGCAGAAAGCGATGGCGATGCCGTCGCGACCGGCGCGGGCGGTACGGCCGATGCGGTGAACATAGGCATCAGGCACTTCCGGCAGATCGTAATTGAAGACGTGGGTCACGGCCGGGATATCGATACCGCGGGCGGCGACGTCGGTTGCGACCAGAACCTTGATGTCACCATCCTTGAAGCCCTTCAGTGCCCGCTCGCGCTGGCCCTGGCTCTTGTTGCCATGGATGGAGGCGACCTTGAAACCGATATGTTCCAGATGCTTGTAAAGCTTTTCCGCGCCGTGCTTGGTGCGCAGGAAAACGATCGAGCGACCGTCCGGGTTCTCGTTCAGCGACTTCTTCAGGAGATCGGTCTTGTCGTTCTTGCCGGCGACGAAATGCACGTACTGCTCGACCTTGTCGGCAGCCTTGCCCGGAGGCGTGACCTCGACCTTGATCGGGTCGGTCAGGAAGTTGCTGGCAAGCTCGGAAATCGCCTTCGGCATGGTGGCCGAGAAAAGCAACGTCTGGCGCTTGGGCGGAACCATGCGGGAAATCTTGCGCAGATCATGGATGAAGCCGAGATCGAGCATCTGGTCTGCTTCATCAAGCACCAGATAGGTGACCTTGGAGAGCGAGATGGCGTTGCGGGCGATCAGGTCCAGCAGGCGGCCGGGCGTGGCGACGAGGATGTCGGTGCCTTTTTCGAGCTGCAGCTGCTGCTTGTTGATCGACGCGCCGCCGACAACCTGGTTGATGCGCAGCGGCGTCTTCTTCACGAAGGAGCGCAGGTTTTCGCCGATCTGGTTCACCAGTTCGCGGGTCGGTGCAAGGATCAGCGTGCGGGTGGTGCGGTTTGCCGGACGGTCGGCCTGCTTCATCAGCATTTCGATGATCGGCAGGCCGAAGGCTGCGGTCTTGCCGGTGCCGGTCTGTGCGAGGCCGATGAGGTCACGGCCTTCGAGCAGCAGCGGAATGGATTTTGCCTGAATGGGGGTCGGGGTTGTGTAGCCAAGCTGGGTAACGCTGGCCACAATCTTTTCGGAGAGGCCGAGTTCGCTAAAACTGGTCAATATATTGCCTTTCGGGGCGCCAAAACAAACTCAGCCGGAGCAGGGCTGCTGTCCGGTGGTTTCGGCGTCAAGAACCCCGCGTGAATTGGGAACTTGTGGGTTGGAATAACTTTCTGCGCATCAGTGCGGCAAATGCCGTCTTCTGTATTCGTTGCGCTTTTCCTTCATGCGGGCCAGATTTCTCTTGGAACAAGTCGTTCTGGACATACGCTGCAGCTCACGCGGCTGCCGAAGGTGAAAGCTTGACCGGCATGTGGGCGTTTTGCGCGTTAAAGTCAAGCGATAGTTTTATAACGCCGCTGTCCCGCGACGCATGGCAGCCATGCGCAAGGTCGGCCGGTTATGGTCGGAATGGCGCATCGGAGCGAATATTTATGGTTAAAAAAGGGTAGCAGTGCCGCGCGGTACATAGCAAACGGCGATTTTATCACATAACGTTTTTACGACGATATCCGGAAATATTTGATTCGACAGAAATGGAACTGCACGGTGTGGAGTATCGATTGACCGAAGGCAGCGGGTTGCTGGAAAAAGCTTACAGGGCCGTCGCCGCCCTGGACCTGCCCGCGTGCATCAAGGACAGCGAGCTGCGCTATCTCATGGTCAATGCCGCCTATGGCCGGATCATGGGGCGTCCACCCGCAGCGTTTCAGGGGCAAACGAGCTTTTCCCTCTCCGCCGATATTCGCGATGCCGAACGGGAAGACAGGGAGCGCCGCTCGCTGGTTTTCGCCACGGATGAGCTGATCGCCTGTCATGGTGCGGCGTCTTCCGGGCCATATACGCTTCGTTGCGAACGTTTTATCGGCGATGACGGCAATCTTTTCCTGTTCGAAGCATTCGAGGAAATGCCGGCGGTTGCCATTGAGGGCTTTTCCAGCGGCGATAACGCCTCCGAGTTGCTGTTCGGCAGTGGCGTGATCGATCTCATCGATGCCGGTATCGTTATCTATGACGAAGAAAACCGGCTGATTTATTGCAACGCCCGCTTCCTGGAATTCTACAGTGCCTTCGGTGTTGCGCTGAAGCCGGGCATGCGGCTCGAAGCGTTGATGGAAGCGGTCTATTTTTCAAGCGGTTACAGCCGCGCGAAAGAGGATGATCAGGCTTTTGAAAGCTGGAAGCAGGAGCAGCTGCGGGATTTTTCCCTGCCCTATCTGGAAAGGGTGGAGCAGTTTGCCGATGGCCGCTGGGTGCGCATGGTCAACAAGCGGCTGGAAAACGGCATGCTGGTGGGTCTGCGCATCGACGTGACCGAGTTCAAGGCGCATGAGACCCTGCTCAGCACGCAGATCCGCGAGACCTGGCTGCTGCGCGCCGCGCTTGAACAATTGCCGGTGGCGGTTTTTTTGAGGGATCACGACAGGCGGCTGACCTTTGCCAATGCGGCCTACGAGAAATTCGTCGGAGGCGATCTCGCCCATTTTATCGGCAAGACCGAAAACGAGATGTTTCCGGCGACCGGCGAGCAGTCCCGGCTTGAAAACGAGCGGCTGCTTGAAACGGGCGAGGCAATCGAGAAGGCGGAAACCCTGCCGCTGCCGGATGGCAGCTCCGTTCCCGTCATTACCCGCCTCGGCCGGGTGGCAACGCCTGACGACGAATATTATCTGGTCGGCTCGGTCACCGATGTCAGCCTGTTGCAGGACCGTGAAAATGCACTGATCGCGGCGCAGGCACAGGCCGAAGCGTTGCACCGCCAGCTGGAGATGATTCTTCATGCCCTGCCGGTGGGCGTGCTGCTCATCAACGCCGATCTCGTCATCGAATATGTCAATCCGTTCTTTTATGAGGTCTGGGGCGAAATCGGCGGCGAGAAATCGCTGGTCGGCAAAAGCTATCGCGAATTCATGGAATTGAATTTCGAAAGCGGCCTTTACGACTATGGCGACATGTCTTTCGACGATCTTTATAGTCAGCGAACGGCGCGACTTCTCAGCAAGGAGGCCTCTGCTCCGCGCGAAGTGCGCAGCAAAAGCGGCAAGGTCACCGTCATCTCGAAAACCCGCCTCGATGGCGGGAAAATCCTCAGCACCTATGCCGACGTGACCGATGTGCGCATGCGCGATGCAGAGATCATGAAGGCCAAGGCCGAGCTGGAGCGCGTCGGCGAATATATGCAGGGCGCCACGCGCGCCATGGCGCAGGGCCTGGTGCTGGTCGAGCAGGGCACGATCATCATGTCCAACGAAGCGATGGCGCGGATGTTCGACGTGCCGCCGCATCTGCTGGAAAAAGGCCGCAACTGGTCGGGCTTCTTTGCCCATTGCGCCAAGCGCGGAGATTTCGGCACCGCCGAGGAGGCGGCCGCAACGCTTGCCGCCTGGAAAGACAATATTGCCGCCAACCAGCCGTTTTCCTGGCTCATCCATGTGGCTGGCAAAACCTGGCTCAATCTGGAAGCCACCAACAGTTCCGGCAATTACTGGCTCGTCATCGTCACCGATGTGACCGAGATGAAGCTGCGTGAAGAGGAATTGCAGCGGCTGCTTTCGCGGGCGGAAGCGGCGGATCGCGCCAAATCGGAATTCCTGGCCAATATGAGTCATGAAATCCGCACGCCGATGAACGGTGTGCTCGGCATGGCGGAGCTTCTGGCCAAGTCCAATCTGGACACGCGCCAGAAGACTTTCACCGATATCATCGTCAAGTCAGGCAATGCGCTTCTGACGATCATCAACGACATTCTCGATTTTTCCAAGATCGAGGCCGGACAGATGAAGCTGCGCAGCGTGCCTTTCGATCCGGCCGAAGCGGTGGAGGATGTGGTTTCGCTTCTCTCCTCGGCGGCGCTGGAAAAGGACATCGAACGGGTTGTCCGGATCGACCCGTCAGTTTTCGGCAAGGTCATGGGCGATGCCGGGCGGTTCCGCCAGATCGTCACCAACCTCGTCGGCAACGCCGTGAAATTCACCGAAACGGGGCATGTGCTGATCGAGCTTGCCGCGCAATCGGCTGAGGCGTCGGAAACCATGCTCTCGCTGCGCGTTGAAGACAGCGGCATCGGCATTCCGCCTGACAAACTCGAGACGATCTTCGACAAGTTCAGCCAGGTGGATGGTTCGGCGACGCGCCGGCACGAGGGAACAGGGCTTGGACTGGCGATCACGGTCGGCCTTGTCGGTCTTTTCGACGGTTCGATCAATGTCGTGAGCGAGGTCGGCAAGGGATCGACCTTCGAGGTCAATATTCCGTTTCAGGTCACCGAAAGGCGGCGCGACGTTCCGCTCATGTCCGTGGCGATCGACGATATCCGGGTGCTGGTCATCGACGACAACGACGTCAATCGCCGTATTTTGACCGAGCAGCTGAAGACCTGGGGTATTGATGGCCATGCGGTGGAGGACGGCCCGTCCGGCATCGCCGTGCTGCAGGAGGCCGTGTCGCTCGGCTTTGCCATCGACGCTATCATCCTCGATTATCATATGCCTGTCATGAACGGCCTGGATGTGGTCGAGCGTATTCGCGCGGACCAACGTTTCGATGAGATTGCCATCGTGTTCCTGACCTCCATGGATGTGGTGGGTGACGAGACGCTGTTTACCGATCTCAACGTGCAGGCGCATCTGATGAAACCGGCGCGGGCGCGGCTCTTGCGCTCCACCCTGTTCGATGTGGTGCGCGACGTGCGGCTGAAACGCGCCCGCCTGCAGCCGCTGGCACTGGATGCAGGCGGCGGGCCGGTGCGCCCGGAAAGGCGTCTGGCTGAAAAGAAACAGCGCATTCTGCCAGCGGCCCCGACTGTTTCCGAACGCCGCCGGCCGAGCCTGATCGACGTGCTGGTGGCCGAGGACAATGACGTCAACCAGATTGTCTTCACCCAGATTTTGCAGCAGGCGGGTTTGCGTTTCCTGATCGTCGGCAACGGCAAGAAGGCGGTTCAGGCGTGGGAAGAAAACAATCCCGCCATTATCCTCATGGATGTCTCGATGCCTGTCATGAACGGCCATCAGGCAACGCTTGCCATCCGCGCCGCCGAACAGGCGGCGGCGGACGGCCGGCATGTGCCGATCATCGGTGTTACCGCCCATACCCAGGACGCTGACCGGGAACTTTGCCTGCAGGCGGGCATGGATGATTATCTGTCGAAGCCGATCAGTCCCGAAATCCTCGAGGACAAGATCGCGCAGTGGCTGGGGGATGCCATGCCCCGGCGTGACGCGCCGGGCGTCTGATCATCCGGCGCTGCGGGGATTTTCGGAATTGCCTCAGGCGGGCCGTTTGGTGCCGCAGAGCATTTCCCGCTTTCCGGCAAAGCCCTTGCGCCGCTCCAGGTCAAAACCGGCGGCGATGAGGTTGCGGCGAACGAAACCGGCGGCGGCGTAGGTGGCGAATGTGCCCTCCGGCGCCGTTTTGGCAAAAAGCGCCTGCATGATTTCCAGCGACCACATGTCCGGATTGCGCGCCGGCGCGAAGCCATCCAGAAACCACGCGTCGAAACTCTCATCGCTGCTGGAGATTCCGGCAAAGGCCTCGCCGCAGACCACCGTCAGGCGCGTCTCGTCATCCAGTGCGATGTCGACCCTGCCTTGCGGCTCTTCCGGCCAGAGGGCGACAAGCGCCTCGCGCTCGGGATCGATCTCCGGCCAGCGGGAAAGCGCCCGGTCGATCTCGTCCGCCTTCATCGGATAGAGCTCGAAGGAGATGAAATGCAGCGTGGAGTGGCCGTTGCGGGCTTCTTTCCACTGGCGCCATGTCTCGCAGAGATTAAGGCCGGTGCCGAAGCCCAGCTCACCGATACGGAAAACGCCCTCCCGTTCAAGCCAACGCTCCGGCAGGCCGTTTCCGGACAGGAAGACATGGCCGCATTCCAGCCTGCCATCCGTCTGGCAATAAAAATGGTCGTCAAAGGCCAGCGAATAGGGCATATCCCCGTCACGCCAGTCGAGTGCGGTACGGGTTTCTCCGGTTGCGGAACCGGTCTCCGTGCCAGCCTCTGGGATAAAGTCGTTGGAATTTTTCATGGCTAATGCCGATAGTCCTGCTTTCGAACAGGGTCAATCTCCAAGATTGCCGGGCTCCGTGCCGCTCCTCATCGTTGGTGGCGGCATTATGGGGCTCTGGGCCGCCGTCAAGGCGGAACGGCTGGGAATAGACACCCTGCTGGTGGAGGCGGAGCAGCTTGGCAGCGGGGCGAGCGGCGGGCTGCTTGGCGCCTTGATGCCGCATATGCCGGATCGCTGGTCGGACAAGAAGCAGTTCCAGTTCGATGCGCTTGTGGCGCTGGAAACGGAAATTGCCGGGCTGGAGGCCGAGACCGGGCTTTCGGCCGGTTATCGCCGTTGCGGCCGGATCATTCCTTTGCCGAAACCGCATCTGCGGGACATCGCGGAGCGGCACGAACGGGATGCCGGGGAAAACTGGGTGTCGGGTGAGCGCCGGTTCCACTGGCATGTCGGCGACAGGCCTTCGGTGGCAGACTGGGTGGACGATGCGGCAGGGCAGGCCGGCTTTGTGATGGACACGCTGGCGGCGAGGGTTTCGCCGCGCGCGATGATCGCCCTTCTCTCGGCTTTTCTCCGCAAGGCCCGACATGTGCGGGTGGTGGAACGGTGTTCGGTGGTTTCGGTCGACCCGCAAGCTGGGCGGGCGATGTTATCTTCGGGAGATGAGGTTGCCTTCGGCCATGTAGTCGTCGCCAATGGACATGGTTCTTTTCCCCTGCTTCGTGACGCGATGGGTCTGGAGGCCGGTGTTGCACTCGGGCAGGCAGTGAAGGGGCAGGCGGCGCTTCTTGACGCGGCGGCTGATCCGGCCATGCCGGTCGTCTTCCTCAACGGTCTTTACATCGTGCCGCATGAGGATGGCACCGTCGCCATCGGCAGTACCAGCGAAGATTGTTTTTCTGAGCCTTTCAGCACCGACGAAAAGCTGGAAAAGCTGCTTGCAGACGCATGTAGCGTGGTGCCATCGCTTGCCCACGCACCGGTTCTGGAACGGTGGGCCGGCCTGCGGCCGAAGGCGGTCGGCAGAGACCCGATGGTGGGGTCGGTTGCCGGTTATCCGAAGCTTGTCGCGCTTTCGGGTGGCTTCAAGGTCAGCTTCGGTCTTGCCCATTTTCTTGCCGATGCGGCCTTGCAAACCGTGTGCGGGGAGACCGCTGACGTACCCGCCGGGTTTCGCCTTCAACAACACGTGAATATTGCCGTCACGGACTTTAGAAAGTGCTGACCAGGCCGTCCACGTCGTTAATCTGTCACGCAAATCACCTATTTGCTGGCCTGCAACGAGGCCGGTTTGGCCGCTTTTGCGGCGAGGTGACAGCGCATGCGATACGCCATTCATTTCACGCCTACCCCCAATGACCCCCTGACGCAGGCAGCCGCCGCGTGGTTGGGGCGCGATGCCTATTCCGGTCAGGCCGTGGAGCCGCCGGGCATGATCGATCTCGGCATGCAGGAGATTTCATACCACACGGCGCTGCCGCGCCGTTACGGTTTCCATGGCACGATCAAGGCGCCTTTCCGGCTTGCCGAGGGCCACTCCGAGGCCGCGCTGTTGCGCGACCTGATGTATTTTTCCGGCAAGCAGGACCCTTTCACGCTTCCACAACTCGTGGTGGCAAGGCATGGGAATGTCTTCAGCCTCGTTCCCGAGCGCCCCTGCGAAGTGCTGCATTTTTTTGCCGCCCGCGTGGTGCAGGAATTCGACCGTTACCGCGCGCCGCTGTCCGAGGCGGAAATCGAGCGGGCGGATCCGGACCGGCTTTCAGCCTCGCAGCTCACCAACCTGCATCGCTGGGGCAGCCCGCATGTGATGGATGAGTTCCGGTTCCAGATGTCGCTGACGGGCGGTGTTGAGCCAGCCAGCAGCCAGCGAGTCGAGCGTGCCGTTCGCAAGGTTTTCGAGCCGCTGCTGACCCGGGAACTGCAATTTTCCAGCCTTGCGCTTTTCATCGAGGATGAGCCGGGTGCGCCCTTCCGGGTGCATTCGCTGCATCCCATGGGCCGCGTTTCCGCCCGCAAGATTGCCTGAGAAAAAGCTGCCCATAATCGTATACAAAAAAGCATCGGAATGTCGGCAAAATTGATCTCGACATTCCGGATGCGGATGATACCGTTCGGCATCGCATATCCGAAGTTTGCGCCGTTTACCCATTCCGGGCCGGTGCACTTTGGAGATTTGTTTATGTCTCCCGAAATCGGTTTCCGCCTTGGGAGAGATGTCTTGGGTGGCTGAATGATTTCCGACAATTACTCCCGCAATCTGGTGGGCTATGGCCGTAACGTTCCCGATCCGAAATGGCCGGGCGGCGCGCGTATCGCCGTGCAATTCGTCATCAATTACGAGGAGGGTGGCGAAAGCTGCATTCTCGACAATGACAAGGCCTCGGAATCGCTGCTGTCGGAAATCGTTGGCGCCCAGCCCTGGCCGGGCCAACGCAACCTGAATATGGAATCGATCTACGAATATGGTTCGCGCGCCGGCTTCTGGCGGCTGTGGCGCATGTTCACAAGTCTTGGCGTCACCACCACCGTTTATGGCGTGACCGCCGCCATGGCCCGCAATCCGGAAGCCGTCGCGGCCATGAAGGAAGCCGGCTGGGAAATTGCCAGCCACGGTTATCGCTGGCTGGAATATAAGGATTTCTCCGAAGAGGAAGAGCGCAAACATATAACCGAAGCGGTGCGCCTGCATAAGGAGGTGACCGGTGAACGGCCTTACGGCATGTATCAGGGCAAGCCTTCGGACAATACGCTGCGCCTCGTCATGGAAGAGGGCGGTTTTCTCTATTCGTCCGATTCCTATGCCGACGATCTGCCCTATTGGGTGAAGGGCGCGAAAGAAGAGCCTTTCCTGATCATTCCTTATACGCTTGACACCAACGACATGCGTTTCGCCACGCCGCAGGGTTTCAACTCCGGTGACCAGTTCTTTGCCTATCTGAAAGATGCTTTCGACGTGCTTTATCAGGAAGGCGCTGAAGGCGCGCCGAAGATGATGAGCGTCGGTCTGCATTGCCGCCTTGTCGGCCGTCCCGGTCGCGCCGCGGCTTTGCGTCGTTTCATCGAATATGTGCTTAGCCATGACAAGGTGTGGATCCCGCAGCGGATCGAAATCGCCCGGCACTGGCATGAACATCACAAGCCGGTGGCTCCGTGATGTCGGCGCGGCAGGAATTTGTCGCCCGGTTCGGTGGCGTGTTTGAACATTCGCCCTTCATCGCCGAGCGGGCCTATGATGCCGGTGTGGATGAGGGGGATTTGACGGCGAAGGTGGTTCACGCCGCACTCACCGCGCAGTTTCGTGGCGCTTCCGAGGCTGAAAGGCTCGGAGTGTTGCGGGCGCATCCCGATCTTGCCGGCAAGCTGGCGATTGCGGGCGAGCTGACGGCCGATAGCCTGAGCGAACAGGCAGGTGCGGGGCTCGATCGGCTTTCGCCGGCGGAACATGCGCGTTTTACCGAGCTGAACAGCGCCTATACCCAGAAATTCGGCTTTCCCTTCATCATCGCAGTCAAGGGGCTGAACAGGCACGATATTCTTTCCGCCTTCGAGACCCGTATCGGCAATGATGCGGCGCAAGAGTCCGCGACCGCGACGGCGCAGGTGGAAAAGATCGCCTGGCTGCGCCTTTCCGCGATGCTGCCGGAGGGCTGAATTGGCGAGCGGTGGCCGTTCTGCTAGGATCGTGCTGTCTGGAGATGAGATCATGAGACCCTCCGAGGTACTGGAAAACAACAGGGAAGCCATCCGCGAAGCGACGAAGCGCTTCAACGCGGCAAACCCCCGCGTGTTCGGCTCCGTTGCCCGCGGTGAGGACCGGCCGGACAGCGATCTCGATATTCTGGTGGATGCATTGCCGGGTGCCACCTTGTTTGATCTGGGCGGCCTGTTGGAAGAGCTATCAGCCATCATGCGCGGCACAGAAATTCATCTATTGACGCCAGGGGACTTTCCCGAGCGTGTTCGTGTGAAGGTTCTGCAGGAAGCGAAGCCCGTATGAGCGCCGAGCGACTGCATGTTTATCTTCAGGACATCAGACAGATCGCTTCGGAAACCATCGACTTTGTTCGATTAAAGACAAAGGACGAATTTCTGGCTGATCTGGTCCGTCAACGGGCGGTGGCGATGAACCTTCTGATTATCGGCGAGACGACGGCGCGGATAATGGAAGAGTTTCCAGCTTTCGTGGCGGATTTTCCGGATATCCCGTGGGTCAAGATGCGCGGCATGCGGAACAGGATCGCGCACGGTTATCTGAGCATCAATCTGGAAACCGTGTGGGATACGACACAGACGGCGATACCGGATCTTCTGGACAGACTCTTACTTCTGCAAAACTGGCATGCCCAAGGTGAATGACATTTGACCGATTTTCTCGACATAAAACCCCTTACCAAGCAAGCATTCGCATCCTTCGGCGATGTGATCGAAATCACGCCTTCTTCCATGCGGCACATCAATGGCGGCCAGACCGAGCGGCATCATGCGCTTGCCGCACCCGAGGCGGCGGGCGAGGGCGCGCGTATCATCCTCAATATTTTCCGTGGGCAGCCGCGGGTATTCCCGCATAACATCGAGATGATGGAGCGGCATCCGCTCGGCAGCCAGAGTTTTTCGCCGCTGTCCGGCAGGCCTTTCCTCGTCGTCGTTGCGGAAGATGACGGAGGCCGTCCGGCCCGGCCGCAGGTGTTTCTGGCAGGCGGGGACCAGGGTGTGAATTACCGCCGCAATGTCTGGCATTATCCGCTGATGCCGTTACAGGCGGTTTCTGATTTTCTGGTTGCCGACCGCGAAGGGCCGGGCAACAATCTGGAAGAGCATTTTTTCGATAAGCCCTTCATGATCGCGGAGCCCAACCCATGACCGGTCTGACCACCCATGTTCTCGACGCTGCTCATGGCGTGCCGGCTGAAGGGCTGACGATCGAGCTTTACCGGCTCTCCGGTGATCGCCGCGAGAAGCTGAAGACGGTAAAGACCAATAGTGATGGCCGGGTGGATGGCGGGCCGCTGCTGGTCGGAGAGAGTTTCAAGGCCGGCGAATATGAGCTGGTTTTCCATGCCGGTGATTATCTGCGCGGCAGGGGCGTTGTGCTGCCCGAACCGGCCTTTCTCGACATTATCCCGATCCGCTTCGGCATTGCCGATGAGAGCGGCCACTACCACGTGCCGCTTCTGCTTTCGCCCTATAGCTATTCCACCTATCGAGGAAGCTGATTGCCATGATCTTTGCCGCCATTGCCGATATTCACGGAAACTGCGCCGCGCTTGAAGCCGTGCTTGAGGATATCGCCAGGCTTGGCATCAAGGATATCGTCAATCTCGGCGATTGTTTCAGCGGGCCGCTGGAGGCGGGTTTCACCGGTGATGTGCTGGTCGGCAACTGGATCCCCAGCATTCGCGGCAATCACGACCGGGAATTGATCGAGCGGGCGCCGGAGGATATGGGCAGCTGGGAAAGGCCGGCCCATGCGCAGATGACTGCTGCGCATCTGGACTGGCTGCAAACCCTGCCCTTCAGCTTGGTATTCAAGGACGTTGCCTATTGCTGCCACGGCTCGCCGCACGGCGATCTCGACTATTGGCTGGAAACGCTGTCACCGGAAGGTGTGCTGAAACTGCGGCCGCTCACCGAAATCGAGGCGAGGGCGGAAGGTATAACGCAGCCGCTGATGCTGTGCGGCCATACCCATATTCCCCGCGCGGTGCAGCTTTCCGATGGCAGGCTGATCGTCAATCCCGGTAGCGTCGGCTGCCCCGGCTGGAAGGACGATATGCCCTTCGAGCATCACGTCGAGGCCGGTCATCCGCTTGCCAGCTATGCGGTTCTGGAAGAAACCGGGCGCGGCTGGCAGGTCTATTTCCGGAATATCCGCTACGACAATCTGGCCATGGCCGAGATGGCGCGGGTCAACGGCATTCCGTATCTGGCCGATGCTCTGGAGAATGGCTGGCTCAAGCGGTAAAACTTACCCCTCGCTGTTCATCACCACGCAGGCGTAGGACTGCGCCTTCAGTTCCTTGCAGGCGGAAACCGCCGAAGACTGGTCTTCAAAGCCGGTAAAGCGGGCGCGGTAGAGCGTTGTCGAGCCGCTTTGCACCGCTTCGGTATAGGGGGCGATCCCGGCATAGCTGCCGATGTTGGAGCGGGCGTTGGCGAGCAGCGAGCGGGCGGCGGCTTCGCTATCGGCAGCGGCAATCTGCACTTCCCAACGGCTTCTCTGGCCTGCAGGCTGGCCAATCGCAGCAGCGGGGGAGGGTTTCGGAATGGCGGAGACCTGGATCATGTCGGCCATCTGGTTGTTGGCCGTGGCGATCTGCATGGCGACGGGGTCGGAGCGGCGTTCGGCAAACATTGGCAATGGTACCGATGCGGCCGGGACGGCTGCGGGCGGCACATCGAAGGTGCGGCTGACATTGGCGCTGGCGACGAGCTGTTCGGTGTTGCGGCTTCTCGATGCCTGAGGCACGGCCTTGTCGAGAAGGGCTGCCATTTGGGCATCGCGGCTGCGCGCGGTCTTGCCGCCCAGCACGACGCCGACGACGCGGCGGCCATTGTCATTGATGGCGCTGACGAGGTTGAAGCCGGAGGCATTGGTATAACCGGTCTTGATGCCATCCATGCCCCGATAACGATACATCAGATTATTGTGGCCACGGATGCGTTTTCCCCGGAAGCTGAAGGATTCCATGGCGAAGAGGTCATATTCCTTGGGGAAGTCGCGCTGCAGCGCAAGGCCGAGCTTCGCCATGTCACGCGCCGTCGTCACCTGCGATTTGCTGGGCAGGCCGGAAGCGTTGCGGAACACCGTTTTCGACATGCCGAGCTGGCGGGCCTTGCGGGTCATCATCTCGGCAAACCTTGCCTCGGAGCCGCCGAGGTGATCGCCCATGCCCTCTGCCATGTCGTTGGCGGATTTGACGATCATGCCATAAACGGCTTCGCGCACGGTGAAGGTCTGGCCCTGACGCACATAAAGCTTGGAGGGGATGACGGCTGCACCATTCTTGGACATCTTTATCTTCTGATCCCAGCGAATGCGGCCGGCATGCAGCGCCTCGAAGGTCATGTAAAGCGTCATCATCTTGGTGAGCGAAGCGGGGTGGTTCAGCACATCGGCATTGCGGGACGCCAGAACCTTGCCGGTATTGGCATCCATGATGAAATGGGCATAGCCGGCCTGCGCCGGCGATGCCTGCAATGAGAGGATCGCGCAAAAGAAGGCGAGCGCGAAGACCCATGTTCCCGCCATTCCCCGTTTGACCGTTCCCGACATAATTCGCCCCTTTTGTTTGACCGCCGCTGTTGATTTCAAGTTTTACTGACACTTTCCGGCAACAAAACCGCTAAAACTTTAGAGATCGCTTTCATGCTTAATTAAGTATGAATTTCAACCCGTCTGCTGCTCTCACAATTTCCTTGAAAAGAAACCTACCGTCCGGTATGTTTTGAAGCATGACAAATGCTCACGGACGAAAGAAGCAGCCCGAGATCGTGCGTCGCAGCCTCCTTGACTGCGCGGCGAAACTTGCTGCTGATCAGGGTGTTGCGGCACTTTCCATACAGGCTGTGGCCGATGCGGCAGGGGTGACGAAGGGTGGGCTGTTCCACCATTTTCCCTCCAAGCACGCCTTGCTGGAGGCCGTCATGGCTGACCTTCTTTCGGCGCTGGACGCGGAAATCGATGCGCTCATCTCACAGGATTGTGAAGCTTACGGATGCTTCACGCGGGCCTACGTGAAGGCGGTTTTCGATGATCGTGACCGGGATTCGGGCAGGCAATGGGCGGCAATCTCGGTTTCCATGGTCGGTGAGCCGTCGCTTCGGCGCATGTGGACCAGCTGGGTCGAGGGACGTCTTGCCCGTCATAAAGATACGGATGACGGGGTGGTACTGGAAATGGTGCGGCTTGCGGCTGATGGCATCTGGTTTGCCGATCTTCTGGCCGATGATTGCAGGGCAGGTGGCGACAGGGCGGCTCTCAAGGCCCGGATGATCGCCCAGACGACAAAGGAAACGGAACGATGAACGCGGCACTTTTCACCTATGGGGCGCTTGTCGCGGCCATTATCTGCGAGGTCATCGCGACCTCATTCCTGCAGCAGTCGCAGCAATTCACCAGGCTGCTGCCGACGGTGCTGATGGCGGTGTTTTACGGCGCGGCCTTTTACCTTCTGTCGTTCACGCTGCGCGTCATACCTGTCGGGGTTGCCTATGCGATCTGGAGCGGGCTCGGCATCGTGCTGATCTCCGGCATCGGTTATTTCGTGTTCCGCCAGACGCTGGATATTGCCGCCGTTATCGGTCTCGGTTTCATCATCACCGGCGTGGTGATCGTGAATGTGTTTTCGAAGACCGTGGGGCACTAGGCTCTCTTGTCCTCATCCCTGTGACATCCTCGGGCTTGTTCCGGGGAACAGGGATGAGGGAGGCAGCGTAGGGCGGGACTTTATGGCGCATCGGCTCTGAGGCCCTGCCCATCTACTCGACGTCAGCATCACGCCAGAATGCTGCGATCCACATCCGTGATCAGCCTTTTGCCGCAAAGTGCCATGCTGATATCCATCTCCTTGCGGATGATTTCGAGCGCCGTCGTCACGCCCTGCTTTCCATCAGCGCCGAGGCCGTAAAGGAAGGGGCGGCCGATATAGGTGCCTTTGGCGCCGAGCGCCACGGCTTTCAGCACGTCCTGACCGGAGCGAATGCCGCCGTCCATGTGCACCTCAACCTTGTCGCCAACAGCGTCGACGATTTTCGGCAGCATGGCGATGGAGGAATGGGCGCCATCGAGCTGGCGGCCGCCATGGTTGGAGACGATGATGGCGTCGGCGCCGGTATCGAGCGAGGCGCGTGCATCTTCCTCGTCAAGAATGCCCTTGAGGATCAGCTTGCCTCCCCAGCGTTCCTTGATCCATTCGACATCTTTCCATGACAAACGCGGATCGAACTGTTCCGCCGTCCATGAGGAAAGCGACGAGAGGTCGGAAACGTTCTTGGCGTGGCCGACGATATTGCCGAAGCTGCGGCGTTTGGTGCGAGCCATGTCCAGGCACCATTGCGGCCGGGTCGCCATCTGCCAGATGTGCTTCGGTGTGAATTTCGGCGGTGCCGACAGGCCGTTGCGCAGATCCTTGTGGCGCTGGCCGAGGATTTGCAGGTCGAGCGTCAGCACCAGCGCCGAGCATCCGGCGGCCTTGGCGCGGTCGATCAGATTATTGACGAAATCCCGATCCTTCATCACGTAGAGCTGAAACCAGAAGGGTTTCGAGGTGACGGAGGCGACGTCCTCGATGGAGCAGATGCTCATGGTGGAGAGCGTGAAGGGCACGCCGAATTCCTCCGCCGCTTTTGCGGCCAGCATTTCGCCATCGGCATGCTGCATGCCCGTAAGACCGGTGGGGGAGAGTGCGACCGGCATGGATACTTTCTGGCCGGCCATTTCGGTGGCCAGCGACCGGTCGGTCATGTCGACCAGCACGCGCTGGCGCAGCTTTATTTTGGCAAAATCGTCCTCATTCGCGCGGTAAGTGCTTTCCGTCCACGCGCCGCTATCGGCATAGTCGAAGAACATTTTCGGCACACGACGCTGAGCCTGTTGCTTCAGGTCCGCTATGGTCAGGATTTTGCCCATGGATAAAGCCTTCACATTTGAATGATGGCTTCACCTAGCATATTCTATTTGGATGCGCGAGTTCGTCGATCGTAGTTTTAGGGTTTTTTGAATCGCTTGTATCTAGAAATGAGAGTTGAGTTTTCATTAGAAACCGGCAATCTGTAGTTACCTTATCTCCGTGGAATTGTTGCTCATGTCATCTTCCTTTTCTAAAATTCTTGCAGCCGCTCTTATATCTCCAAATATTGTTCTCGCAGCAGAGTGCCCTACGATTAAGAGTGACAAGAATGGATTTGTACTCAGTCACAGTGGCGTGCAAAGCGCGTTCAAAACAGCGGGGCCTGTCGTTTCCGTAGAACATGGCTTTGCTGACGGCGGAAAACAAAAGGCATTTCTTTATCAAGGCCTTATCGAAATTTCTCGTTCAGGAAGTGACGAAGATTACAATGCTTATTTCACATCAAATCTTTCTTCTTTCTGGCCTCTGAAAGTCGGTGCCCGCCGGACTTTCGACTTCATTCCGCTGAAGGCTGATGCCTTTAAGGAGAAGTGGACTCTGAGTCTTAACGTTACAAAACGGCGATCTTTTTCTATTGGCTATTGCAGTTATGATGTTTTTAACGTGGTTTACGACGTCAGGAGAAACGACGAGGAAGTCGAGCGGTGGACCGCGGTTTATGCGCCTGATCTGCTTGCAACGGTTGCAAAAATCTACGACGAAGGTACCAATAGCGAAGAAACCGTGAGCTACACGGCGATCAAGCCGCTAAAATAAGGTGCTTGCCGGTTTGGCCACAGCACGGGTTAACTCCAGAAAGCTCGAAAGAATAATTCAACGCCCAACACGAGCAGGCAGATGAGAAACCAGCGCCGGAATGTCGCCGGGCTGACGATGGTACGGATTTTCTGGCCAAGCCACATTCCGGCAAGGGCCGGCAGCACGGCCAGCGCAGAAAGCGACAGATGCTCGACGTGAAAGGCACTCTGTGAGGCAAGACCGGCGGCGAGCGCGACGGTGGAGACGGTGAAGGAAAGGCCAAGTGCCTGCACGAGATCATCCCGGCTGAAACCGAGCGACTGGATATAAGGCACGGCAGGTACGACGAAAATTCCGGTGCCGCCGGTGAGCAGGCCGGTTGCGAGCCCCATGACCGGGGAGAGTTTCGGTTCCAGCCCGGCCGGAATCGAGACGGGTCTGGCAAACAGGCTATAGGCCGCGTAAGCAGCAAGGCACAGGCCGAGCGCCGAGGTGGTCCAGACGCCGGTGCCTGATGTCATCAGCCGGATGCCGATGAGGGTGCCAAGCGCAATGGCGATCATCATCGGCCACAGCCGCTTCACGATGGCCCGGAAATCCGGCCCGGCCAACAATTGCCAGATATTGGTGATGAAGGAGGGCAAAATGAGCAGGCCGGCGGCGATGACCGGCGGCATGAAGAGGCCGAGCACGCCCATGGCAACGGTGGGCAACCCCATGCCGGTCACGCCCTTGACGATGCCTGCGATGATGAAGGTCGCGAGAACCATGAGCATGGTGGTTGTGTCTAGATTCAGCACGGGGTGCTCCGGAGGGTTTTCACGTTTTGGCCAAGATGGCGTCAGGAAATCATGTGGAGCGAGCGGGTGCCACGGGCTTCTTCTCCCCGCCGGGGAGAAGGTCGCGGCAGCGGGATGAGGGGGCAAGCGTGAGGTCTATCGCCGGCGTTGCCCCCTCATCCGACCCTTCGGGCCACCTTCTCCCCGGCGGGGAGAAGAAACAAGCGGCACCCGCTCGATCTTATATTTCAATGGTATAAACCACGTCGTGACCGGATGTTTCGGCCCCAGCCGAACTATGCCAGCACGCTCTTCATCGCTCTGCCGGCCACATAGGTTTCCACCACGGTGCGGTCATCACCCATGGTCAGCATCAGGAACAGCTCTTCCGTCAGGCTTTTCACCACTTCCATCTTAAGGGCCATGGTGGGTGTGGAGGAGGCGTTCAGCACGGTGATGTCGGCATCCGTGCCGGCGTCCAGCGTGCCGATGCGGTCGACCATGGAAAGCGCTTCGGCATTACCGCGCGTCATCAGATACCAGCTTTCCAGCGGGTTCAGGCGCTCGCCCAGCAATTGCTGGATCTTGTAGGCTTCATCCATGGTGCGCAACATGGAATAGCTCGATCCGCCGCCGATATCGGTCGCAACCGCGATGCGCACCGGCTTTTCACGCCGCTGCAGCTTCTTCATCGGGAAGAGGCCGGAGCCGATGAAGAGGTTCGAGGTGGGGCAATGCACGGCCACCGCGCCGGTTTCCGACAGCACGTCCGCTTCGCGCTCCGAGAGGTGGATGGCGTGGCCGAGCAGGGTCTTGTTGCCCATCAGGCCGTATCGCACATAGATATCGGTATAGTCGGCCGCTTCGGGGTAAAGCTCGCAGGTGTATTTGATCTCGTCCAGATTTTCCGAAAGATGCGTCTGGATGAAAAGATCGGGAAATTCCTGCGCCAGCGCCTGGGCGGCCTCCATCTGCTTCGGGGTGGAGGTTATGGCGAAGCGCGGCGTGATGGCGACGTGGTTGCGGCCCTTGCCGTGCCAGTCGGCAATCACTTGGCGCGTCTCGTCATAGGAGGTTTCCGGCGTGTCCAGCAGGCCCTGCGGGGCATTCCGGTCCATCATCACCTTGCCGCCCACCATCAGCATGTTGCGCTTCATGGCCTCAGTGAAAAAGGCGTCGGCGGAGGTCTTGTGCACCGAGCAATAGGCAGCGGCCGTGGTGGTGCCGTGGCGCAGCAGCTCGTCGTAGAAATGCGTGGCGATGCGCTGGGCATGGGCGGTTTCGACGAAGCGGCATTCTTCCGGGAAAGTATAGGTGTTCAGCCATTCCAGCAGGTTGGCGGCATAGGAGCCGATAACCTGCATCTGCGGGAAATGCAGGTGCATGTCGATGAGGCCGGGCACGATGAGATGCGGGCGGTGGTCCTTTTCCTCGACGTCTTCGGGGGCTGCCTTACGGATATCGGCATATTCGCCAATGGCGGCGATCCTGCCATTTTCGATCAGCAGGCCGCCATCTTCGATATAGAGATAGCTTTGCGTATCGTCGATTGCGAGCGGCGCGCGGCGGAAGCTCAGCAGGCGGCCACGCAGCAGAACCATGCTCATTCAGTCTTTCCTTCGGCTTTTCCAGCCCCGGAAACCGCGCTTTCATACCATGCGGTCAGCACCTTGCGCTCATCCGGGGTGATGGCGGTGATGTTGCCGGGAGGCATGGCATGGCTGCGGCCGGCTTGCAAATAGATTTCGCGCGCATGAGCGGCGATCTGTTCGTCGGTTTCGAGCTTCACCGATTTGGGTGTGAAGGGCACGCCTTCCCACACCGGCTCGGCCGCATGACACATGGAACAGCGACCCTGAACCACATCACGCGCCTTGCTAAAATGAGCGTCGCTGACGAATTGCTGCTGCATGGGGGAGAGGGTGGCGGCCTTCTGCTCCTCCTCGCCGGTCAGCACTTTCGGCACGGTGGAAAGCCACATGATGACGATGAAGATGAGAGCGGTGAGAAGCCAGGTCCATGTCGGTTTACCCTTGCGGGCATGCGTGGTGTTGAACCAGTGCCTGATAGTGACGCCCATCAGGAAGACAAGTGCCGCAATGATCCAGTTGAACTCAGTCGCGAAAGCCAGCGGATAATGGTTCGACAGCATGAAGAAGATGACGGGCAGCGTCAGGTAGTTGTTGTGCAGTGAACGCTGCTTGGCGATGCGGCCATATTTCGGGTCCGGCGTGCGCCCGGCAATCAGGTCTGCGACGACGATCTTCTGGTTCGGAATGATGATGAAGAACACGTTCGCCGACATGATGGTGGCGGTAAACGCGCCGAGATGCAGGAAAGCGGCGCGGCCGGTGAAGACCTGTGTGTAGCCCCATGCCATCGCCACCAGCGCGACATAGAGCACGACCATCAGGCCCCATGTGTTGTTGCCGAGCGGCGATTTACAGAGGAAATCATAAAACAGCCAGCCGATGGCCAGCGATGCCAGTGACAGACAGATGGCCTGGAACTGGGTGAGATCAAGCACCGAATGGTCGATGAGGAAGAGGTCCGCGCCGCCGTAATAAACGATGCAGAGCATGGCGAAGCCGGAAAGCCAGGTGACGTAGCTTTCCCATTTGAACCATGTCAGGTGCTCGGGCATCTGGGCAGGCGCAACCAGATATTTCTGGATGTGGTAAAAACCGCCGCCATGCACCTGCCATTCCTCGCCATAGGCCCCCGGCGGCAGATGCGCCCGTTTGACCAGCCCAAGATCGAGCGCGATGAAATAGAAGGACGAGCCAATCCAGGCGATGGCGGTGATGACGTGGAGCCAGCGGACGGCAAAGGCCATCCATTCCCACGCAATGGCGTATTCGTACATGCGGTTCCCCTGATCCTTTTGCAGCGCACCTTGCGAGAAATTTGGCCATTAGGGAAGGGGAAAGCAGAGGTGGCGGGGCGATTGTTCACAATCCGATGGTCTTGTGTTCACAACCCGGTTTTGGCTGCAAAGGCGCTGCGGCAGGCCCGGCAAAGTTGCAGTACCCCTTTCCTGCCGCATAGTTTGTGCTTAGCTGGCTAACGCGACTCAGCTATTATCCTGTGAGCGGCCCGCCAATGTGCTAA
Source organism: Agrobacterium sp. V1 (assembly GCF_030518355.1). Taxonomy (NCBI): domain Bacteria; kingdom Pseudomonadati; phylum Pseudomonadota; class Alphaproteobacteria; order Hyphomicrobiales; family Rhizobiaceae; genus Agrobacterium; species Agrobacterium sp. V1. The sequence goes on along the minus strand of NZ_JAULSF010000001.1, from coordinate 2,001,758 downwards.
AATATAGGGCTGCGGAGCTTTTAAAGCTCCCATGACATGTTTCGCTGGCGGTTATTCCGAAAGCGGGTGCTGCGAACCCTGGGGCGGGGGCAGATCAGGGGCAGGTGTCGCGGTTCCCGGTGCCGTTGTGTCCGGGTACGTGTTGATGTGTGGAATTTGAATGAAGGGACGCAATGACCTTCCGGCAGCCGCCGTTGTTTTCAACGGAGACCATGCCGATGCGCCTTGTTCTGACGGTCCTCTTCTTATTTCTGGCGTGCACCGCCACGGCACTTGCCCATGAATCCCACAAGGGGTTCAAATATGAAAGCTACTGCTGCAATGGCGATGCCCAGACGGGCGACTGCCAGATGATCCCCACGCGCAGCGTTCGTGTCACGCCTGATGGTTATGAGGTTTCGCTCGCCCCCGGCGATCATCGCATGGTGACGCGACGCCATGTCTTCAACTGGTCGCAGAGCGAGGCAAGACGGTCGGAGGACGGCGAATATCATCTCTGCCTGTTTCCGGATGAGGATACGCCGCGCTGTTTTTATGCGCCTGACATGGGGTTTTGATGGGGCTGTGGCGGCCGGCTTTCCTCGATCCGCTTCAATATCCAGTCGCGAAACAGTTTGATCTTGCGGATGTTCCTGCGGTTTTCGGGATAGACAAGCCAGTAGTTCTTGCCTTCGCTGCTGAGATGCTCGAAGGGCTGGTATAGGCGGCCAAGCGCGATCTCATCGGCGTAAAGTTCAGGGGTGAGCATGGCCACACCCTGACCGGCGATCGCCGCTGCGGCTTCAAAAGCCTGAACGCTGAGACGGCTGCGCGGATATCGTTCGAGATTTGGGTTTTCGATGCCGACTTCCCGGAACCATTGGCTCCACCACACATCACCGGGATCGATGATGCGCAGGCGCAGGAGGTCTTCCGGCTGCTTCAAGCCGCCGATGCTTTGCGCAAGATCGGGATGCAGCATCGGCGTATAAACGCCGCGAAGCAGCCGGTGATAGGTCAATCCCTTCACGTCATCCCGGCTCCAGCGAATGGCGACATCGCAGTCCGACTGGTTGAAATCGATCAGGGCGCCCGATGTTTCCAGCCTGACGGCGATGGAGGGATGTTCAAGCTGGAAGGCACCCAGATGCCGCGACAGCCAGCGTGATGCGAAGGTGGCGGTGGAATGTATGGTCAGGGTGGCATCCGATGTGTCGCGCACACTGTCGACGGCCTCCCGAAGCGTATTGAAGGCGTCGGCAACCTTGGGCGCCAGTTTCTCCCCCGCCTCCGTCAGCGATACCTGCCGTGCCGTGCGCAGGAAAAGCGGCTCGCCAATATTCTCCTCCAGCAACTTCACCTGATAGCTCACCGCCGTCTGCGTCATGCCCAGCTCTTCGCCGGCCTTGGTGAAGCTCAGATGCCTTGCGGCGGCATCGAAGACGCGCAGGGCATTGAGGGGGAACTGGCGAGACATCTTCATGGATAAGTTCTCTTTATGCCAAAGGCCAAAGGTTTCATTGGTTTTTCTCCGGAAACCAGAGCATTTTTAGCCCAATTCATCAACTGAGCTTCTGACATTTTTGAATGGAGACGAACATGCGCACAGCACTTTTGCGCGCGTGGTCCCGCCTGCGTGCGGGCCTGCGGACAGCGGAACGGTTTACCCTTGAAAGCCTTGCACCGGACAATCTGGCGGATGAAAGCCTGCCGGATGGGCTCAGGCGTGATCTTGGTCTTGAGGATGGGCGTGTCGATTTTCGTTGCGACGGATTTCGGCAGCGGAAAATGCTTGCAGCAACTCGGCTGCCACAAGGGCCGCTATGACGGCGGGGCGTTTGTCTCTCACGCTTGTGCCGCCGATGGGCAGGGTGAGCTTTGCAAGGCGGGAAGGGGGCTCACCTTCCCGTTCCAGCCAATGGGCGAAGGTGGCGCGTTTGGTCTTCGAACCAATCATGCCGACATAAGCGAGATCGTCGCGGGCAAGCGCTTCCTTCGCAATCAGGAAATCGAGCGCATGATCGTGGGTGACAATGATGGCCGCGCCGTTTGCCGGGATTTTCGGAACGAATGCTTCCGGCATGGGGGTCAGTATGGACGCCACCACTGAGGGAAGATCGCGCAGTTCGCTTTCACGGGTTTCCACCACCGTCAGGGTCAGGGGTAGCAGCGACAGGGCATCTGCCAGTGCCTTGCCGACATGACCTGCGCCAAAAATGATGACGGCGGGCTGCTGTTCGGTTTCGCCCTTCAGCCGCGCCTCAAGCCCGGCGGCGATCTCCGCCGTTATCCGCCGGAAGTGGATGAGGGTGCGGCCGCCGCAGCATTGGCCTATTTCCGGCCCTAGAGGAATATCCATGCGGTCTTCGGCAGCACCCGTTCGCAGCATGGCGCGGGCGTGGTCTATCGCCATATATTCGAACTGCCCGCCGCCGATGGTTTCCCACAGGTCAGCCTCTGAGACCAGCATAAAGGTGCCGGCCTCGCGTGGGGATGAGCCTTTCACGGATTCGATTTCCACGAGGATTGCGGGGGCAGGGCGGGTGAGGAAAGTGGAGAGGGAGGTGTCAGGCATTGGCGCTGGCCCCCTCATCCGTCCCTTCGGGCCACCTTCTCCCCGGCGGGGAGAAGAAACCCGGAGCGATGTTTTCGCTTGCCTCACCAACTTTGCGGAAATTTGCGACGGCGCGGCATATTTCTTCTCCCCGCCGGGGAGAAGGTGGCGCGCAGCGCCGGATGAGGGGGCGAGGCTTCATGGAAACTTCCCCTCAAACCTTCTTCAACCGTTCCACCGCCATCAGCACCCGCTCAGGCGTCGCCGGTGCATCGAGGCGCGGGCAAACCTTGTAATCGGCGACGGAGGCGACGGCCATGGAGAGGGCTTCGAGAACCGAGATCGCCAGCATGAAGGGCGGTTCGCCCACGGCCTTGGAACGGCCGATGGTGGGCTCGGCATTTTCCGCCCATTCCGCCAGCTTGACGTTAAAGCTCTTCGGTCGGTCGGAGGCGAGCGGGATCTTGTAGGTGGAAGGCGCGTGGGTGCGCAGCCGCCCCTTGCCGTCCCACCACAATTCCTCGGTGGTCAGCCAGCCCATGCCCTGCACGAAGGCGCCCTCGATCTGGCCGATATCGATGGCCGGGTTCAGCGATTTGCCGACATCGTGGAGGATATCGGTGCGTTCCATCAGGTATTCGCCGGTCAGCGTATCGATCGATACTTCCGAGCAGGCCGCGCCATAGGCGAAATAATAAAACGGCGTGCCACGGCCGGCGGCGCGGTCCCAGTGGATTTTCGGCGTCTTGTAAAAGCCGGCGGCGGAAAGCTGCACGCGGGCGAAATAGGCCTTTTTGATGAAGTCGTTGAAGGCGATTTCCTCAAGGCCGATGCGCACCCGGTTTGGCAGGAAGACGACTTCCTCTTCCGGCACGTTCCAGTTCTCAGTGGCGAATTTGACGAGCCGCTCGCGGATCTGGCGGGCGGCGTCATAGGCCGCCATGCCGTTGAGGTCGGTGCCGGAGGAGGCGGCGGTGGCTGACGTGTTAGGCACCTTGCCCGTCGTCGTGGCAGTAATCTTCACCCGGCCGATATCCACCTGGAAGGCATCGGCCACCACCTGCGCCACCTTGGTGTAGAGGCCCTGGCCCATTTCGGTGCCGCCATGGTTCAGGTGAATGGAGCCGTCATTATAGATATGCACCAGCGCGCCCGCCTGATTGAAGGCGGTCATGGTGAAGGAGATGCCGAATTTGACAGGGGTGAGCGCGATACCCTTGCGGATGATCGGGCTGGTTTTGTTGAACTCGATGATTGCATCACGTCGTGCGCGGTAGTCACTGGAGGTTTCCAGCTCCTCGACGACACGGGCGATGATGTTGTCTTCGACTTCCTGATGATAGGGCGTCGTGGTGCGGCCGGAGCCGGTCTCGCCGTAGAAATTCAGCTTGCGGATATCGAGAGGGTCCTTGCCAACGGCATAGGCGATCTCCTCGATGAACCGTTCCGCCCCCAGCATGCCCTGCGGCCCGCCGAAGCCGCGAAAGGCGGTGTTGGAGACGGTGTGGGTTTTCAGCGGCCGCGAGGTGAGATGCACATGCGGGTAGAAATAGCTGGAATCCGCATGAAACAGCGCGCGATCCGTGACCGGGCCGGACAGATCGGAGGAAAAACCGCAGCGGGCGGCATAGGTGGCGTCGACGGCGTGGATGCGGCCTTCTTCATCGAAGCCCAATTCGTAATCGACGCGGAAATCATGGCGCTTGCCGGTGGCGCTCATGTCCTCGTCGCGGTCCGGGCGGATTTTCACGGCCCGGTTCAGCTTCTTGGCGGCGATCGCGCAAAGGGCTGCGAACTGGTTGCCCTGCGTTTCCTTGCCACCAAACCCGCCGCCCATGCGGCGCACCTGCACCGTGACGGCGTTGGACGGCACCTGCAGTATGTGGCTGACGATGTGCTGGATTTCGCTTGGATGCTGGGTGGAACTCCACAGCGTCACCTCGTCATCCTCGCCCGGCACGGCCATGGCGATGTGGCTTTCGAGATAAAAATGCTCCTGCCCGCCGATCCGCATCGTGCCGGTGAGACGACGCGGTGCGACATCCATTTCGATCTTCGCATCGCCGCGTTTCAGCGTCATCGGATCGATGACGAGCGCGCCGCCATTTTCAATCGCCGTATCGATATCGGTGAAATGCGGCAGGTCCTTATAGGTGATCTTTGCCTTGCGGGCCGCCTTTCTGGCGATATCGCGGGTTTCGGCAAAGACCGCGAAGATCGGCTGGCCGTGGAATTCGACCTTTGTCTCGGCCAGCAAAGGTTCGTCGTGGCGACCGCCTGACGAGACATCGTTTTCGCCGGGCACGTCCTTGCCAACCATGACCCAGAGCACGCCCGGTGTGGCCTCCACTTCCGAAAGGTCCATGGAGACGATTTCGGCATGTGCCCGGTCGGAAAGGCCGAGTGCGCCGTGAACGAGGCCGGCGGGCTCCGGGATATCATCGATATATTCGGCGCTGCCCGTCACGTGCTTGTGGGCGGAGTCGTGCCGGAGCGACCTGTGGATGGGGCCGTCGATTTCGGTCTTGGTCTTGTCGAAGCTTGTGGTGTCCATGGTTCAAGCCTCCTCCAGCGTGAAGCGCGCGAGTTCCTGCTTCTCGCCCGAAGTCTCGAGGAAAAACCGCGTCAGCAGGTTCTTGGCCGTCAATTGGCGATATTCGGCGGTGGCGCGCCAGTCGGTCAGCGGGGTGAAATCCTCGTCCAGCACATCGCGTGCTGCGTCGATGGTATCCTGCGACCACGCCTTGCCGAGAAGAGCTGCCTCCAGATGAGCGGCGCGTTTCGGCGTGCCGGCCATGCCGCCAAAGGCGATGCGGATGTCCTCGATGGTGCCGTCAGCGTCGAGCGTCAGATTGAAGGCGGCGCAGAGGGCGGAAATATCCTCGTCGCGCCGTTTGGAAATCTTGTAGACGGCGTAGTGGCTTTCCGGCTTCTGGAACGGAATGAAAAGCTTTTCGACGAATTCGCCGCTCAGCCGGTCCTGTTTGCCGTAATCGATGAAATAGCTTTCAAGCGGCACGGTGCGGCCGCCGGAAGACGAGCGCAGGGTGAGCGTAGCGCCAAGCGCGATCAGCGCCGGTGGCGTGTCGCCGATGGGCGAGCCGTTGGCGATGTTGCCGCCGATGGTTCCCATATTGCGCACCTGCTCGCCACCGAGGCGGTTGAACAGCCGGGCAAGCGGTGGGAAATGGTCTGCAATGGTCTTGAAGGCCTGGCTGTAGGTGACGCCGGCACCCAGCGTGATGCCATTTTCATCCACGGTGATGGTTTGCAGGTCTCCGAGATTGTTTATGAAGATGACGGGGTTCAGCGCCCGCATCTGCTTCGTCACCCACAGGCCGACATCGGTGGAACCGGCGACGATGGTGGCCTTTGGTTCAGCAGCGTAAATCTCGGTCAAATCAGACAGCGTCGCCGGAATGATGGTGCGATCCTCGCCTCTGACGACGGTGATCGTCTCGTTTTCGCGGATCACCCAGAGCCGTGCCATGATGTCGGTGCGGTCCCGTTGCAGCGGATCGAAGAGCGCACTCGGGCGGGCCGCGGCGATTTTTTCGGCGGCCTTCACGATCGGCTCGTAACCCGTGCATCGACAGAGATTGCCTTGCAGCGCCTTTTCAATATCGGCGCGGCCGGGTTTTTCGCTGGTCAGCCAGAGGCCGTAAAGCGACATGATGAAGCCCGGCGTACAGAAGCCGCATTGCGACCCGTGGAAATCCACCATGGCCTGCTGCACCGGGTGCAGCGTGCCATCGCGCGCGGCCAGATGCTCCACCGTGACGATGTGGGTGCCGTGCAGCGAGCCCAGAAAACGGATACAGGCATTGACGCTTTCATAACGCAGCGAACCATCCAGCAGCCGCCCGACCAGCACCGTGCAGGCACCGCAGTCGCCTTCCGCACAACCTTCCTTGGTCCCGGTCAACCGCTTGCTGATGCGGAGGTAATCGAGAAGCGTGTCCGTCGGTCCGAAATCCCTGAGCGAGATGGTTTCGCTGTTGAGGATGAAGCTGATCGCGTCTTTCATGCAATGCCCTGCTTTTTGTCCGGCTGCCGAGCCGGTTTCTTGTCATTGTCCCGATGCATCTATGCACGACCGCGCGTGCATATCGATTTCCGTTTTGGCAATTCATTGTTTCCATAACGGAAAGAAAATCCGGCAATTATTGCGCCGTCCAGCCGCCATCGACGGAGATATGCGTGCCGGTGATATTGCTTGCGGCGTCACTTGCCAGAAACAGGGCAGCCGCCGCCACGTCATCGACGGTGACGAATTGCTTGGTCGCCTGCAATTCCAGCATCACGTCCTTCTTCACCGCCTCTTCGCTGATGCCGCGCATCTTGGCCATTTCCGGTATCTGCTTTTCGACCAGCGGCGTCAGCACGTAACCGGGACAGATGGCGTTGACGGTGACGCCGGTCTGCGCAAGTTCCAGCGCCGCTGTCTTCGTCAGGCCCATGATGCCGTGTTTGGCCGCCACATAGGCCGATTTGAACGGCGAGGCGACGAGGCCATGGGCCGAGGAAATATTGATGATGCGGCCTTTGCCGGCCTTCTTCATCAGCGGTATCGCGGCACGCATGGTATGGAAGGAACTGGTCAGATTGATGGCGATGATCCAGTCCCATTTTTCCGTCGGGAAGTCCTCGATCGGCGCGATGTGCTGGATACCGGCATTGTTGATGAGCACATCCACCGAGCCGAGTTTTTCATGGGAGGAATTGATAAGGTCGGCGATCTCGTCCGGTTTCGTCATATCGGCCGGGTGATAAAGCACGCGCCCGCCGCTTTCGGCTTCCAGCAAAAGGCGGAGTTTTTCAATCTCGTCCTCGTCGCCGAAACCGTTCAGCACGATATTGGCGCCTTCCCTCGCAAATCTCTGGGCGATGGCAAGGCCGATACCGCTTGTGGAGCCTGTCACGATAACTGTCCGATGCATGCTTTCCCCTTTTTGCATTACTTCGCACATGTTTAAGCAGGTTATGCCCAAAGGGGGCGGGCTGGCAATCGCCATTTCGGGCGTCATTGCGCGGGCCATTTCAGGCAAGGGTGACGCGGTGGCGAATCCGGCTGCGCCTATCCATTTTTTCGAAGCTAAGCTTCCAGATTTTGCGTTTGTCTGGGGGGCTGTGCGTCCCTATCTCTGAGGCAAGCAAACAGAGGTATCGTTTATGGAACTCGGTCTTTACACATTCGCGGATGTCAATCCCAACCCCGCCGATGGCCGCGGGCCGGAAGGCGCGCGCCGGCTGAAGGATCTTCTCGAGGAAATCGAGCTTGCCGATCAGGTCGGGCTCGATGTTTTCGGGCTGGGCGAGCACCACCGTCCGGATTATGTCGCTTCCTCGCCCTCCACCGTGCTTGCGGCTGCGGCTGTCAAAACCAGGAACATCCGTCTTACCAGCGCCGTCTCGGTATTGAGTTCGGATGATCCGGTGCGGGTGTTCCAGCAATTTTCGACCGTCGATCTCCTGTCGAACGGTCGCGCCGAAATCATGGCCGGGCGCGGCTCCTTCATCGAATCCTACCCGCTGTTCGGTTACGATCTCGAGGATTATGACGTGCTCTTCGCCGAAAAGCTCGATCTGCTGTTGGCGCTGCGCGAACAGGAAATCGTCACCTGGTCCGGTACCAAACATCCGGCCATCAACGGGCGCGGCGTCTATCCGCGCCCGCTGCAGGAACGTCTGCCGGTATGGATCGCGGTGGGCGGCACGCCGCAATCGGTGGCGCGGGCCGGTGCCATGGGCCTGCCGGTGGCGCTTGCCATTATCGGCGGCGAATATCGCCGTTTCGCGCCGCTGTTCGATCTCTACCACGAGGCGGCACGCCGGGCGGGGCAGGAGAAAACCAAGCTGCGCACCAGCATCAATGTGCATGGCTTCATTGCCGACACCACCGACAAAGCGGCGGACCAGTTTTACGGCCCGCAGGCGGAGGTGATGAATCGCATCGGCCGCGAGCGCGGCTGGGGGCCGACGAACCGCGCGCATTTCGATGCGGCACGCGGGCCGGAGGGCAATCTTTTCCTCGGTGAGCCGGAACTGGTGGCGGAAAAGATCATCAAGGCGCATGGCGTGTTCAGGAATGACCGCTTCCTGCTGCAGATGGCGATTGGCCTGATGCCGCATGATCAGATCATGCGCGGCATCGAGCTTTATGGTACGAAAGTCGCCCCTGTTGTCAGAAAAGAATTGACGGGGAGTGCCGATCCGGTGAAAGCCACGGCCTGATGATTACCAAGGCGGGCGTTTTCAGACCCGCCAAATAGAACGACGGACAGAGACATGGTCATTTCCACCGAAGAAGAACTTGATCTGCTGAAGGATATCGGCCGTTTGTGCGCCGTTGCCATGCAGACCATGGCGGACGCGCTGGAACCCGGCATCACCACGGCCGAACTGGATGCTATCGGCCGCAAGGTGCTGGAGGATAATGGTGCGCAATCGGCGCCGGAATTCTGCTACAAGTTTCCCGGCGCGACCTGCATCAGCGTCAACGAGGAAGTGGCCCACGGTATTCCGGGGCCGCGCATCATCAAGGCAGGTGATCTCGTCAATATCGATGTCTCGGCGGTGAAGAACGGCTTTTTCGGTGATACGGGTTCGTCTTTCGCCGTGCCACCGGTGAAGAAGGATATCGAACGCCTGTGCCGTGATGGCAAGCGCGCCATGTGGACGGGCCTGCAGCAGGTGAAAACCGGCCGGCCCTTTGCCGATATCGGCAATGCCATCGGCGCTTTTGCCAAAAAGAACCGCTATACGCTGATCACCAACCTTGCCAGCCACGGCATCGGCCGTTCCCTGCATGAGGAGCCGAAGGAGCTGGCGACCTGGCCCGACAAGGGCGAGCGCCGCATCATGCAGGAAGGCATGGTGTTCACCGTCGAGCCGTTTCTTTCGACGGGCGCCTATTGGGCCGAAGACGGCGACGATGATCCATGGACGCTCTATAGCGATCCGAGCGCGCCGACGGTGCAATATGAGCATACGGTGGTGGCGACGAAAAACGGGCCGCTGGTGCTGACGCTGGTTGAGTGACGGGTGGGGCTGAGTTCCGTTCATCAAGGGCAAATTACAAACGTCTATCTTCTCGTTCTCGCCCCTGAGTGGGGCGAGCGGGTGCCCCTTGTTTCTTCTCCCCGAGGGGGAGAAGTCCGCGGCAGCGGGATGAGGGGGTAAGGGTCGAGATATACGGAGAGCTTGCCCCCTCATCCGACCCTTCGGGCCACCTTCTCCCCGGCGGGGAGAAGAAACTCGCGGCACCTTCGGAACATATCGGATGCGCGCCGCGTGACCGATAAAGGCGGCTTATGACGCCGATCAAAATAACTCGCTTGTCGCTTATTCGCCCGATTGCGATAAGCCATGCATGATCACCGACAAGCCACTTTCCGCCAGACATCTGACTGCACTCGGTTTCGCCGGGGCTCTGATGATGGCGTCCGCCATGGGTTTCGGCCGCTTTTCCTTCACCCCCATTCTCCCTGGCATGATGGCGGATGTGCCGCTTTCGGCTGGGGATGCTGGCATCGTGGCGGCGGGCAATTTTGCCGGTTATCTGGCGGGTGCGGTACTTTCGGCCTATTCCTGGGGTTCGGGGAGGGAGCGGCTTGTAGCACTTGGCGGGCTGTTTTCCACCGCCGCGCTGCTGCTGGCCATGGCGGCTTTCAATTCCGTCGCGGCCTTCACCGTCATCCGGTTTCTGGCCGGTGTCGCCAGCGCGCTGACCATGATCTTCACGTCGCAGATCGTCATCGGCCATGCCATGAAGGCCGGCAAGGATCATATTCAGGCGCTGCATTATGGCGGGGTTGGCGCGGGTATCGCCATCTCCTCGCTTGCGGTCTATCTGATCGGCGTGGTTTTTGATGGCGGTGGCGCCTCCTGGCGGGAGGAGTGGATCGCCGGTGCCGTCTTTTCCTTCCTGACCTTCCTTCTTGTCTGGCGGGTGCTGCCCGCAGGCCCGCCGCGGCATGCGTCCTCAGTGGCCGAGCCGCCACTCCAATGGACGCGGCCGCTCGTCCTGACGACGCTTGCCTACGGGCTTTTCGGGTTTGGTTATGTCATCACCGCGACCTTCATCGTGGCGATTGCGCGCATGGCTGCTGCCGGTGCCTTCGTGGAGTTTCTGGCCTGGTTCATCACCGGCTGCGCCGCCGCCATTTCACTGTTCCTGTGGAAACCGGTGCTGAAGTCGCAGGGATTGAAACGCGCTTTCGTGATCGTTCTCGCCGTCGAAGCCATCGGCGTCTTCGCTTCCGTGATGCTGCCGCCAGTGCCTGGTGTTCTCGCGGGCGGTCTGCTTCTGGGGCTGACCTTCATGGTCATCACCGCCTATGGCCTGCAGCTCGGCCGGGAATTTGCCGGTCCAAGCCCGCGCCGCGCCTTTGCGCTGATGACGGCCGCCTTCGGAACGGGCCAGATCGTCGGGCCGCTGGCCGCCGGCTGGATTGCCGAGGTGACGGGCAGTTTTACCGCACCCAGCATTCTCGCTTCCGCCGTGCTCGTCGTCAGCATTCTCCTGATGCTGCCGGTGCTTGCTACCGAGCGGCGGCGTTAGGCAGCGGGCGGTCTCTCCCCGTCTTTCTGCGGTGTTCCATCGCGGCTCGTTTCGCCAGCTTCGCCTTACATCTTGTTAAGGTCCGCGCTTCTCCGTTGCTGTGCACAAATTTCTGCCCTAGGTTCGGGCCATCTAGTGCTTCGCCAATAATGGCTGATTTCAAACGCGCGTGAGTTCGAAAACGTGTTTCATTCCTTCTTTCCCAAGCCGAAATTGTTCTTCACCTCCGCTGCGCTGTGGACTGTTGTCTGTATTCTTGTCTGGTACAGCGTCGGTCCGCAAATGGGCGCCGCCCTCGGCATGCCGCCCCTTGCTCCCGGAGAAAGCGCACCTCTCGGTGTCGCCTTTTTCTTTTCGCGAGATAATGTCTGGTTCTATCTTTATTTCACGATCTTCGTCGGTATCTTCGGCGTTGCCTGGCAATTGATCGCCAGAGACCATCCCTGGACGAACTGGTCGATCTGGGGTTCGGCGTTCATCATTTTCATCGCCTATTTTGCGGTGCAGGTTTCGGTTGCGATCAATAACTGGCGTGGTCCTTTCTTCGACCTTTTCCAGCGAGCGCTCGAAAAGCAGCCCGGCATTACTGCAGACCAGTTCTATTCACTTCAGCTGCGTTTTCTTGAAATCGGCATGGTCGGCGTTGCGATGAACGTCATCACTGCTTTTTTCACCAGCCACTACGTGTTCCGGTGGCGCACGGCCATGAATGATTTCTACCTGTCGAAGTGGGATAAGCTACGCCACATCGAAGGTGCCTCGCAGCGTGTGCAGGAAGATACGATGCGATTTGCGTCCATCGTCGAGGGACTTGGTGTCGTGCTCATCAACTCGGTCATGACGCTGGTGGTGTTCCTGCCGCTGCTGTTCCAGATGTCGGCGCACGTGACGGAGCTGCCCTTCCTTGGCGCCATTCCGCATTCGCTGTTCTGGCTGGCTTTGTTGTGGTCCGTTTTCGGAACGGTGCTGCTTGCCGTTGTCGGTATCAAGCTGCCGGGACTGCAGTTCCGCAACCAGCGTGTCGAGGCGGCATTCCGCAAGGAACTGGTCTATGGCGAAGACCATGAGGACCGTGCTCAGCCGCCGACCATGCGGGAGCTTTTTGCCAATGTGCGCAAGAATTATTTCCGCATGTATTGGCACTATCTCTATTTCAACGTTGCCCGCTACACATTCGGCCAGCTTGATGCTCTCATTCTAACCTTCATGTTGATCCCGACCATCGTGGCAGCCAAGATCACGATGGGTATCTGGCAGCAGATCGCCACCGCCTTTGGGCAGGTAAGCGACAGTTTCCAGTATCTGGTGAGCTCCTGGTCGACGATCATCGAGCTTCTGTCGATCCGCAAGCGTCTGGTGGCCTTCGAGTCCGCGATCGACGATCAGCCGCTGCCCGATATCGACCAGCGCTATCTGCAGCGCGAGGCAGAGGGTGGTCCGATGGAGGCCAATCGGCCCTGAGGCAAACAAAAAAAGGCGGCTGGATGGCCGCCTTTTTTTGTCGGGTTCCAGGAGGTTTCAGCCCTCGGTTTTCTGCTTCTTCCGCGCCTCGATCATCGGCATGGCCTCAGCATAACTCACGCAGGCGACATCATCTTTCCGGCAGACTTCGCGCAGCAGGCGCTCATAAGCGTTCCAATAGGCGCCGCCATTCATCTTCACGAAATGAAAGCCCATCTGCAGCGGAATGCGCTCGCCATTGTATTGTCTGTCGAAAGCGTTGCGGAAGGCCGTATAGGCGCGGTCTTCAAATTCCCTGGCGCGATCCGGCGTCTCGACGCCGATGGAATGACGGATGAAGAGATTGTAGTCCATGGCGATGATGGGGCGGTTGCCCGGCCCTTCGGGAATGAGCGGCAGGCCGAAATGCTCGATACCGTCGCGCTCCGCCGGCCATTCCGGCCCCTTGGTGATGCTGGTGGCATCGTAAACGAAGCCGTGTTTTTTCTGGGCGGTGGTCAGTGCCGGTCCCTGCGACAGATAGGGCGCGCGGAAACCGTTGATGTTCTTCACCATGTTGCGCCAGCCTTCGGGCTCCTCGCCCTTCTTGCCGATCATCTGCCAGACATTTTCCAGCGTGCTGGTGAAGGTGGTGAATTCGCCATCCCATTGTTCGGCGGTCCATTGGCCTCCATCGAAGTGGCCGCAGGTGTGGTTGCCGATCTCGTTACCTTCACGATAGGCGGCCCAGATGTTTCTGAGCCGCGTCTCCACCTCTTCCGGCGACTGACCGAAACCGACATTGGAGCGACCGGCCTTCTGGCCCGGACCCTGATAGGTCTTGGCGCTGGTCTTGCGGTCCATGACCAGCGTGCAGGCGAGAAAATAGGTGAAATGCGCGCCGACTTCCTTCGCCGTCGCGCGGCTTCTTTCCCACAGTGTATTGTCGCCCGCACCGTCAAAGGACACGATGACAAGCTGCTTCGGCTTTTCCGTATTTTCGGCAAAAGCGGGCAGGGCGGTGAGAAGCGACAGGGAAAAAGCGGCAAATGGGCGAAACATCAGTCATCCGTCATATGATACACCGTGGCCTTTTGCGGGTGGAATAAGGCGAAGCTTTGAATAGTCTGGCTTTTTTACGTCTTTCAGCCTAATTCCTGTTCTGCCTCGCGGTGATAGGGCCGCGTTCCGATCCACCGGGGGACCGTGTTCCATGCTTTTTCTCGTACTCTGTCTTGCCTTGTTTTTCCTGACGCATCTTTTGAAGGTATTTGCGCCGCAATTTCGCGCGCGAATGATCGCGAAGCTGGGTGAAGGTCCTTTCAAGGGGCTTTATTCCGTCGCCAGCCTCATCACGCTCGGTCTCGTCATCTATGCGTTTGGGGAAGCCCGGCAGGAGACGGGCATGTTGTGGTATCCGCCGGTCTGGACGAGCCATCTTGCCGTGACGCTGATGCTGCCGGCGATGATCTGTCTTATCGCCAGCCTTATCCCGGCTGGCAACATCGCGGTGAAGACGAAGCATCCGCTCATTCTCTCCGTCAAGATCTGGGCGCTCGCCCATCTTCTGGCGAATGGCGAAACCTCTTCGATCCTGCTTTTTGCATCCTTCCTTGCCTGGGGGGTGGTGATGCGCATTTCGCTGAAGCGGCGGGAAAGGGCAGGCGAAAAAGTGCTCCGTCCCTTCGTCTCGGGCCGTTATGATGTGGTGGCCATTGTCGGCGGCATCGTTCTCTGGGGGGCTTTCATCCTGAAACTGCACGAATGGTTGATCGGCGTTCAGCCGATCGCGATGTAGGAAATCAACGTTTCCCCCTTACATATCAGGCAAAATAGGCTAGAAGGCCGACCATGACCCGGTCGGCAACGCTTGTGCTTGCCCGGGTAAGCGGCTTGGTATGTCCGCGGACGGATGGATCGGCGACGATCTCCGCGCGGGTAACGGAGAATTTGATGGCAAACGAAAATGATACCTTTATCCGCGAAGTGAACGAGCAGATCCGCTCCGAGCAGCTGTCGCGCTTCTGGGGCCGTTACGGTATCGTGGTTGCGGGCGCCGCCGTTCTCGTGGTTCTCGGTGCCGCCGGCGCCGGCATTTACGAATACTGGAACACCAGCCGCGCTTCCAATTCCGGCGACCAGTTCCTTGCGGCGCTGACGCTTGCTTCCGAAAACAAGACGGATGAGGCGCTGAAGGCCTTTGCCGATCTCGAAACCTCCGGTCATGGCAATTACCCGGTGCTGGCAAAGTTCCGCTCGGCCACGCTGCTGTCGCAGAAGGGTGATGCCGCCGGCGCCATCGCCGCCTTCACCGCCATTGGCAACGACACATCTGCACCGCAGGTCTTCCGCGACACGGCAAAGGTGCGTGCAGCCTGGTTGCTGGTGGACAACGGCACCTATGATCAGGTGGTTGCACTGGCCGAGCCTTTGAGCGCCGAAGGCCAGACCATGCGGGCGTCGGCCCGAGAGGCTCTCGGACTTGCCGCCTACAAGGCCGGCGATTTCGTCAAGGCCAAACAATGGTTCGAGCAGATCGTCAACGACACGCAGGCACCGCGCAACGTGACGAGCCGTGCACAGATCATGCTCGACAATATCACCGCTTCGGGCAAAGCTGCTTAAAGCCGCTTATCCCGAGCCATCGCCCGGCATTTCTTCGCATTGCCAAAGCGATCCAACTGATTATTTTACGCATGTCTTTTGCCCAAAACAGGTAACGTTTTGGGCAGACTTGCTCTAAGGAACAGACAACAATGAGCTTCACCGTCGCCATAGTCGGGCGCCCCAATGTCGGCAAGTCCACGCTTTTCAACCGTCTGGTCGGAAAGAAGCTGGCGCTGGTGGACGATACGCCAGGCGTGACCCGCGACCGCCGCCCCGGCGACGCGAAGCTTGTCGATCTGCGTTTCACCATCATCGATACCGCCGGTCTGGAGCAATCCGGGCCGGAAACGCTTCAGGGCCGCATGTGGGCGCAGACGGAAGCGGCGATCGATGAAGCCGATGTGACGCTGTTCGTGGTTGACGCCAAGGCCGGGCTGACGCCCGCCGACGAGACGCTGGGCGAAATGCTGCGCCGTCGGGGCAAGCCTGTGGTGCTGGTGGCCAACAAGTCCGAAGCGCGCGGTTCTGACGCCGGTTTCTACGATGCCTTCACGCTCGGTCTTGGCGAGCCTTGCCCGATCTCGGCCGAACACGGTCAGGGCATGATCGACCTGCGCGACGCCATCGTTGCGGCGATCGGCGAAGACGCCGCCTTCCCGCCTGAAGTGGACGAGGCGGAGACGGATATCGTTCTGCCGCGCACTGAGCCCGGCAGCGAGGAAGAGGAAGACGAAGAGCCCGTCTATGACGAGACCAAGCCGCTGCGCGTCGCCATTATCGGCCGACCGAATGCGGGCAAGTCGACGCTCATCAACCGTTTCCTCGGCGAAGACCGGCTGCTGACCGGCCCGGAAGCCGGCATTACCCGCGACAGTATTTCGGTCGAATGGGACTGGCGCGGCCGCACCATCAAGATGTTCGATACGGCCGGCATGCGCCGCAAGGCCAAGGTGACGGAGAAGCTGGAAAAGCTCTCTGTGGCGGATTCGCTGCGCTCCATCCGTTTTGCCGAGACGGTGGTGATTGTGTTCGACAGCACCATCCCGTTCGAAAAGCAGGATTTGCAACTGGTCGATCTCGTCATTCGCGAAGGCCGCGCCGCCGTGCTCGCTTTCAACAAGTGGGATCTGGTCGAAGACCCGCAGGCCTATCTGGCCGATCTGCGGGAAAAGACCGAGCGGCTGCTGCCGCAGGCGCGCGGCATTCGCGCCGTGCCGATCTCCGGCCAGACGGGTTATGGCCTCGACCGGCTGATGCAGAGCATCATCGATACGGACAAGGTCTGGAACCGCCGTATCTCGACCGCCAGGCTCAACCGCTGGCTGGATGGGCAGACCACGCAGCATCCGCCGCCGGCCGTTTCCGGCCGTCGCCTGAAGCTGAAATATATGACGCAGGTCAAGGCCCGCCCGCCGGCCTTCATGATCTCGTGCACCCGCCCGGAAGCCATTCCGGAGAGCTATACGCGTTATCTGGTGAACGGCCTGCGCAAGGATTTCGACATGCCGGGCGTGCCGATCCGCGTGCATTATCGCGGCTCGGACAATCCGTTCGAGAACAAGGCGAAGAAGCGGCGTTGATTTTGACGTGAAGGGTCGCCGCGTCTTTCTTCTCCCCATCGGGGAGAAGGTGGCCCGAAGGGGCAACCTCTCCGCATATCTCGACCCTCGCCCCCTCATCCCGCTGCCGCGGACTTCTCCCCCTCGGGGAGAAGAAACAGGCGGCTGACGCTCATCCAACGCCTTGTTTTGAAGAGTAAAAAACCATGCTGATCAAGCAGACCGACTATCACCGGATTTACCGGGTCATCAACAGCCTGCTCATCAGCCAGAACGCCGATCCCGCCTCGGCCTCGATGTATTTCAGTACCTTCGGCGCTTTCATCCTCAAACAGCATTACAAGGTAAAGGCTGTGCCGAAGGGCGGGCTTGCCGCCTATAATCTCGGAGGAAAGGTCCTGCTGTTTGCGGATCATCGCGATGATGGTTACGTGACGGGCGCTGGCGAGAATTTCCATTGCTGGGTCGAGGCTGACGGCTGGGCGATTGATTTCATGGCGCCGGCTTTTTCAGATGGCGCGCGGGAACTGTCCGTGCCGCCGAAGATGTTTCAGCGGCCGCTTGCTGCAATGGCGGCATCGATCAACGATCTCGGACAATCCGGTGATTTCTTCTACCGTTCGGAAGCAGAAGCGACGGCAAGACGCTTCGCCGACTGGCACAGCCACGCCATGCTTGGCGATATGGCAAGCGTCGCCGCCAGCTGGTTCCGCAAATCGCCAAAGCAGATGTCTGCATCGCTCTCGGTGGCTGACAAGGACGGCAAGCCGCGAACTGTACCGCTTTCCGGGCAAATGCTTACCGGAGCATGGTGAAGGCAGGTTTTGCCGCACGGCGTTGATCCCCAGAGGTTTCGGCAGCGAAAGGTCTTTTGATTTATAAGGGCAACCCTGTTACGCAGTTTAAACTGCACAGGGACTGGATGACGTGCTCCTATGGCCGATGAAACGATTTCAATAAGCTTCACGCCCGACCCGAAACATGTCCCCGACTATGTCCACGGCTATCAACATCAGGCCTATGAAAATTACGGCATGATTCTCGACAGGTCCTGGACGCGCCATCTTGCCTCGGCAAGAGTGAAGCTGTCGATATTTGCGGGACTGGCGGCCGGTTTTATCTATTCCCTAAGCCTGCCATGGTTCCCGGGTGTCTGGCCGGTGGTCGGTTATTGGGTGTTTGCACCTGCACCATTTGTGGCCCTCGTCGTCTGGTACATTATCTGGCAGGGCGCGAGACGGGAGGCGAAATCCTACTACGAGGTCCTGGCACACTGGAATATCGCTCACGAGCGTATGTATTCGCCGCACTCGCAGATCGAAATCGGGCCCGATGGCTTCAAGCAGGTCACGCGACTGGACACCGTGCAATTGAGCTGGGCGCGCTATCATCTCGCACTCACGCCGCCGGACAGTCTGGTGCTGGTTTTCCATGGAACAGTGGTTGTCATCCCCAACAGCGCGCTGCCGATGGCGCCGATGCAGATTGTCGAGAAGATCAATGATTGGTGCGCAGCCCAGCAAAAAGAGCTTCTTCCTTTACCCGGAAGCGCATCTCAAGGGGGCGGCTGAGTATCGCCGGGAAATAGGACGGCCAGCGTAATCTCGCGGCAACCGCCTGACGTCAATCAGCAGCCCGACCCCGTTCTAAAGATAACGGCAGTCGCGTCCTGATCGCCTTGTGACATTCCCGTCATGTTTCGTCCACTGGCCCTGTGCAAAAAAACCGGGGATGCCCTTGCCTTCAGGCAAGCTGTGAACGCGACAGAAGCGGCAGGGATTTTCCCGCCGCATGGATGACATTGTCGAGGAACTGTCGTGAGGCCTTTTCCCAGCTATAGCTTTTTGAAAGCGCCAAGGCCTCCTGCGGCGAACAATCCAGCGCCGCCAGACAGGCATTGCGAAGATTATCATCCAGCGCGCCGGCGGCCGGGTTGCCGCCAAGGATATCGATCGGCCCGGTGACGGGGAAGGCGGCGACGGGCACACCGCTTGCCAGTGCTTCCAGAATGGTGTTGCCGAAAGTGTCGGTTTTTGAGGGGAAAACGAAGACATCGGCCTGCGCATAGGCATCGGCCAGCTCTTCGCCGGTCTTGACGCCGGTAAACAGCACGCCGGGATATTTTTCCTGCAATTCGTGACGGGCCGGGCCGTCGCCGATGACGACCTTGGATCCGGGCAGGTCGAGTTCCAGAAATTCCGGCAGGTTCTTCTCCACCGCCACACGGCCGACGGTCATGAAGATCGGCCTTGGCAGATCAAAGGGCAGCGTGGTTTTCGGGCGCGGATGGAACAGTTCGGCGTCGATGCCCCGGCTCCAGCGCTTCAGGTTCTTGACGCCGCGCGCTTCCAGCTCGGTCTCGAGGCTTGGGGTCGCCACCATGCAGGTGTTGCCGCCATTGTGGAACCAGCGCACGAAAGCATAAAGCCAGCTTTCGGGGATCGGGAAACGCGCCGCGACATATTCCGGGAAGCGGGTGTGATAGCTGGTGGAAAAACGCATGTGGTTCTTCACACACCAGCGCCGCGCCATGAACCCCAGCGGCCCTTCGGTGGCGATATGCACGAAGGAGGGCTGGCTTTTTTCGATCTCTGCCGCGACACGGCGATAGCCGGCGACGGAGAGGCGGATTTCCGGATAGGTGGGGCAGGGAATGCTGTAGAAACTCTGGGGCGTGACCATGTTCACATCCACACCCAGCCGCGCCAGCTCGGTATTGGTGTTCTCGATCGAGCGAACCACGCCGTTGACCTGCGGGTGCCAGGCATCTGTGACAATCGTGATTCTCGTCATGAAACACTGATCCTGCTCATCTGCGCGCGGGCGAATCCCCATTGCCCGGCTTCCGCCCGTATATGCGGCGCGCGTGTTACAGGATCATGTCAGGCCATATGACTGTCAATATCGTCCCTTTTCAGGGCAACCTGCCGGCCTATCCGACCAGCGGCAGCAATTCGGGGCTGATCAGCGCGCCGTGGTGGCCGATGACGGTTGCCGCTGCCCTTGCGGCAAAGGCGGCGGCTTCCTGTGGCGAGCTGCCGGTTACATAACGGGCAAGGAAGGCGCCGTTGAAGCTGTCGCCGGCGCTCGTCGTATCCACCACCTCCACGGCCTTTTCCGCCGGGGCATGGGTGCGGTTGCCGCCGAAATCGAGTGTCGCACCCTTTGCGCCGTCTTTCACCACGATGTTTTCGACGCCAAGGGAGCGGTAACGGTCGATGGTGGCTTCCACGGAGGTGTCGCCGAAATGACTGGCCTCGTCATCAAAGCTCGGCATGACAAGTGTTGCGGCGCGCGCACCGTTGGAAATCGTCTCGAGCATCACGTCTTTGTCCGCCCAGAGGCGCGGGCGGATGTTCGGATCGAAAACCACCGGCTTGCCCGACGCCCTGGCGCGGCGAAGCTCGGCCAGAAACGTATCGACATCATGGGCGGAGGCGAGGATGGCTAGGGTGATGCCGGAGAAATAGATGACGTCAGCGCTTTCCACCGTTCGGCGCAGGTGATCCGCGTCAGCGGCCAGCTGTCTTGCGGCGGCGGCATTGCGCCAATAGCTGAAGGTGCGTTCACCGTCCTTCAGGTTGATGAGGTAGAGGCCGGGCGTGCCGCCCTTAATGCGGCGGATCTTTTCGGTGCCAATGCCGGCTTCCGCAATGAAGGCGAGCATGTCTTCTGAAAGCGGATCATCGCCGAGCGCCGTGAAATAATCGACGGACCAGTCTTCCGGCAGGCAGGCACGGGCATACCAGGCGGTATTGAACGTATCTCCGGCGAAACCCTTGCGCAACAGACCGTTGCCGGCCTGCGACAGTTCCACCATGCATTCGCCAATCGATAAAAACCGTCCGCCCACGCCGTCATCCTCCCGTTTTATCCAGCCATGCGGCTTACGACGAGCGCGCGCCGCTGACAAGGGCGGTTCTGGCCGATTGTGCGTGTGCGAAGTTCCGGTTTACGCGGCCGCACAGGCTTTATACTCTACCGCCAGACACATCAGGAGATTGCCGATGACGCTACCCCATGCCCCGGTCCACAAACCTCAAGCGCAATCGGACTGGTGGAAGGGAGCGGTGATCTATCAGGTCTATCCGCGCTCGTTTCAGGATACGACCGGAGACGGTTATGGCGATCTTGCCGGGGTGACGAAACGGCTGCCCTATATCGCGTCGCTTGGCGTTGATGCCATCTGGCTGTCGCCGTTCTTCACTTCGCCCATGGCCGATATGGGTTACGATGTTTCCGATTATTGCAATGTCGATCCGTTGTTCGGCACGCTTGCAGATTTCGATGCGCTGATGGCCGAAGCGCATCGGCTTGGGCTGAAGGTCATCATCGATCAGGTGATTTCACATACGTCAGACCAGCATCCATGGTTTGTGGACAGCCGGGCGAGCCGGACGAACAGCAAGGCCGACTGGTATGTCTGGGCCAACCCCAAGCCTGATGGTACGGCGCCCACCAACTGGCTTTCCGTGTTTGGCGGGCCGGCATGGGAATGGGACGGCGTGCGCAAGCAATATTACATGCACAGCTTCCTTGCCTCGCAGCCGGATCTCAATTTCCATAATCCCGAGGTTCAGGACGCGCTTCTGGAAACCGTGCGGTTCTGGCTGGATCGTGGCGTTGACGGTTTCCGGCTCGATACCGTCAATCATTATTTCCATGACAAGCTGCTGCGCGACAACCCGCCGCTTTTCGACGAGGAGAGCTTTGGTCTCGATGCCTCAGACGTCAATCCTTACGGCATGCAGGACCATCTCTACGACAAGACGCGGCCGGAAAATGTTGCCTTTCTCAAACGCTTCCGGGCATTGCTCGATGAATATGAGGGTCGCGCCACGGTGGGAGAGGTGGGCGACGGGGCGCGCTCGCTGAAGACGGTTGCCTCCTATACGTCCGGCAATGACAAGCTCAACATGTGCTACACTTTTGATCTGCTGGGGCCGGATTTCAGCGCAAAACACCTGCGCGGTTCGGTCGAGACCTTCGGTAAGGTGGTGACGGATGGTTGGGTGTGCTGGGCCTTTTCCAACCATGATGTGGTGCGTCACCTCAGCCGCTTTTCGGAAAGCGTGGAGGAGCAGGCACGGGTGGCGAAGCTCGCCATCTGCGTTCTTGCCAGCCTGCGCGGTTCCATATGTCTCTATCAGGGTGAGGAGCTGGGGCTGACGGAGGCCGAGCTTGCCTTTGAGGATCTGCGCGACCCCTATGGCATTCGTTTCTGGCCGGCCTTCAAGGGGCGCGATGGATGCCGCACGCCGATGGTGTGGGAGACCGGCAAGCCGAATTCCGGGTTTTCAAGCGCTGAAAAGCCGTGGCTGCCAGTGCCCTATGTCCATGCCATGCAGGCTGTGGATGCGCAGGAGCGCAAGCCGGACTCGGTTCTGAACCATTACCGTGCGGTTTTGTCCTTCCGTAAAAGCCATGGCGCATTGCGCGACGGGGACATACACTTCATCAAGACCAATCTCGATGTGCTGGCCTTCACCCGCAGCAAGGGCGATGAAAAACTGCTGTTTGTTTTCAACCTCACCCGCGAGCCGGTGGAATTTCCCGTGCCCAAGACGATGCGTGTCACGGATATCCTGCCGATGCCGGGTTTTGCGCCGCTATTCGATGCTGATATCGTGAAGCTCGAGGGGCTGGATGTGTTTTGTGGGGTTGTCACATGAGTGGTCAATTCATCGTTGGAAACGCTGCCGACCATCGAGATGACTGGTCGCTTTTGCGGCATCGCCTGTGGCCGGATACCTCGCCCGCCGAACATATGGCGGAATTGCAGGACGTCTCCGAAACCGGGGCTGGATTGATTGTCCATGATCCCGCCGGAGTGGCCATCGGTTTTGCCGAGGTCAGCCTGCGGCGGGACTATGTCAACGGTTGCGATACCTCGCCCGTGGCATTTCTTGAGGGAATTTATGTCGAGGAGGCATTTCGCGGCCAAGGCATTGCTGCCTCACTGGTGGCCGAAGTGACCCGCTGGGCGGTTGGTCAGGGCGTGAGCGAGCTTGCTTCCGATGCCGATATTGCAAATGTCGATTCACATCGCATGCATACGGCGCTGGGGTTTGAGGAAACGGAGCGGGTGGTTTATTTCCGCAAGCTGCTGCCCTCGGATTGAAGGGGAGACACAATGATTTTTGCCGATCCTCCACTCTTGTGACAAGCACAGGAATAGGGATCGGCATTTCATCCGCCCAGCCGGGAGGTTTTCCGGTCAATCAGATCAGCGCAAACCGGTCCACGTCCACCATGCCCATATCTGAAATCTTCAGATGCGGGATAACGGGCAGGGGCAGGAAGGCGACCTGCAGGAAGGGCTCTTCCAACGTCGTGCCGAGCGCATAGGCTGCCTTTCGGAGCGTATGCAGCGTGTCGCGCACCGTCTCATAGGGTTCGAGGCTTATCAGGCCGGCGACGGGGAGCGGGATTTCGCCGGTCACCTTGCCGTCCTCCACCACCACGAAACCGCCCTTGATTTCGCCGAGCCGGTTGGCGGCCAGCGCCATGTCGTCCTCACCGACGCCGACGACGCAGATATTGTGGCTGTCATGGCCGACGGTGGAGGCGATGGCGCCTTTCTTCAGGCCGAAGCCCTGCACGAAACCATTGGCATGGTTGCCGTTCTTGCCGTGGCGTTCGATGACGGCGACCTTGATGATGTCGTTCTCGAGATCGACTGTCGTCTGGTTGCCATCCGTCGGCAGTTTATAGCGGCGATGTTCGGTGATGATCTTGCCGGGAAGCACGCCCATGACGGGTGTTTCGCCTTCGGTGACAGGCACGCCGAAATGGGAAGCGAGCACCGGTCTTGCCTTGACGCTATCAAGCCCAACGGGGGCGACCGGCTTGCGGGTGGCAAACAGGGCGTCATCGACGATCCTGCCGCCGGAAAGCACCATGCTGGCCTTGCAGTTCTGCAGGCTGTCGATGACCACGAGATCGGCGCGCCAGCCGGGCGCGATGAGACCGCGATCGCGCAGGCCGAAGGCCTTTGCGGCGGAAATCGAGGCGGCGCGATAGATGGCGAGCGGTTCGACGCCGCTGGCGATGGCGGTGCGGATCATATAATCGAGATGGCCCTGTTCGGCGATATCGAGCGGATTGCGATCATCCGTGCACAACGCTAGATAGGGCGACAGGCGCTCGGTGATGATTGGCATCAGGGCGTGCAGGTCTTTCGAGACCGAGCCTTCACGCACCAGAATATGCATGCCCTTGCGGATTTTCTCGAGCGCTTCCGGTGCATTCGTGCATTCATGTTCGGTGCGGATGCCGGCGGCGAGATAGCCATTCAGCGCAGTGCCTGACAGAAGCGGCGCGTGCCCGTCGATATGCTGGCCCTGAAAGGCCTCCAGTTTCGCCATGCACACCGGGTCCTTATGGATGACACCGGGAAAATTCATGAATTCGGCAAGCCCGATGACCTTCGGGTGATTGCGGAACGGCAAAAGTTTCTCGATCGGCAGATCGGCGCCCGAGGTTTCCAGATGGGTCGCGGGCACGCAGGAGGATAGCTGCACGCGGATGTCCATGATGGTTTCCATGGCGCTGTCGAGGAAGAATTGCAGCCCTTCCACCCCCAGAACATTAGCGATCTCATGCGGGTCGCAAATTGCCGTCGTGACGCCATAAGGCAAAACGCAGCGGTCGAACTCGTGCGGAGTGACGAGCGATGATTCGATATGAAGATGCGTATCGATGAAACCTGGAACGACGATCTTGCCGGTAATATCGATTTCCCGACGGCCTTCATAGTTCTCGCAGATACCGACGATGGTATCGCCGCAGATGGCGATATCCGAAGCAACAAGTTCCCCGGTCACCAGGTCGAAGAAGCGTCCGCCTTTGAGAATCATATCTGCCGGTTCACGGCCAGTACCCTGATCGATGCGCGTTTCAAGTTTCGAATTCATGCGGCTCTTCTTCAGCTCCTGGTTTACGTCGTAAGCGAGAATTTTTAATATTTACATTCTCAGGTTGTTTCTTGCTATATTCAGATTGATTCTTCGGTTTTTAAATATATCCTGAGTAAATAATTTTCATATTCGTGCTATCTTATGTTCTGTGTTGCAGAGTTAAATAGTTCGGTGGGCTTATCTTTATCCGTCTGAAGGCTGGTTTTATGTTGGTCTTTACCAATAGCGGGTCACGTTATCATTCCCGGGAAGGAAAATAAAAGCGTCTGATGCTCAAGCGAATTTCCACCCGGCAATTGACTGTTGGCATGTTTATCGAAGCGGTTGAGGGAACGCTGTCAAACCGGCATGTCATGCAGCGACATCGGTTTCTCCTGCGGCATGAGGATGTGGTGCGCCAGCTGAAATCGAGCGGCGCGGAAAGCATCGTCATCAATACGGCCAGGGGAAATGATGTCGAGGGAAGGCCGGACGTTGGCGGACCTGCATCAGTAAAACCGGGCAATTCCTCCGAAACCACGATGGCCGTCAGCCATGCCGTTCGTTCGGCAGCCGATGCAGTTGCACAGACCTTTGCGGTCGCAGAAGCCGGCGGTGGTGTCTCGCTGAAAGGCGTGGCGGCAGAAACGAGCAAGATTTCCGAAGCGGTGCAGTCGAACCCTGCGATCTTCATCGGCGTCACCCGCCTGAAATCGAAAGACGAAACAACTTTCGTGCATTCGGTTTCCGTCAGCGGTTTGATGATGCATTTCGGCTGCTATCTCGGGCTGGATAAGGCAACGGTGGATCTGCTGGGGATCAGCGGCCTGCTGCATGATATCGGCAAGGTGGAAATTCCCTCATCGATCCTCAACAAGGCGGATGGGCTGAGCTCCAGTGAGCGGGAGATTATCAATCTCCATCCCGCCTTCGGCCGGGAAATCCTGTCGCGTAACGATCAGATGCCGGAGATGGTTCTGGATGTCTGCTTCAATCACCACGAGCGGATGGATGGCGGTGGTTATCCAAGCGGCCGGTCTGGTGCCGAGATCAGCCTTTACGCCCGCATTGCGGCGATCTGCGATGTCTATGATGCGGTCACTTCGGTCCGGCCCTACAAGAAGCCGTGGACGGCGAATGATGCGCTGACCTGGATGCTGCGCCGTGAAGGCCATTTCGATGTGCAGCTTCTGAAGAAGTTCGCGCTCTGCATCTCCGCCTCGCTGCCGAGGGCTTAATCGCCGAAGATGACCGCCATCTGCAGGCTGTCGATGTAATGCCCGTCGATCAGAACGGCGTTGCGTGACCGGCCTTCATGCACGAAGCCGATCTTTTCATAAAGCGCAATGGCTCTGGCATTGTCCCCATGCACGCTTAATTCAATACGGTGCAGCCCACATTGACGGGCGGCATCAAGCGTCCGCCGCATCAGCCGCGCACCTAGTCTCTTGTCACGATAGGCTGGTAGGATGCCCATGCCGAGCGTGCCGCAATGGGCGCGGGTTTCTCTGCTCACGCGGCGAATATCGCACCAGCCAATAACTTCATCGTCCACAATCGCCACGAATTGCGGATGGCCGTTTTCGATCATGTCATGCACGAAGGCGCGCACCGATTCGAGCGGCGGCGCCTCCAGAAAGCTTAGATATTTCCGCTCGCGCGACACCGCATCGAGAGCACGATGAAAGCTTTCAACGTGCTCCGCCCGGATGGGTTCGATGCTGATGGCGTCGGCAGCAGCCATCATGCCGCCTTCGTCTTCGCCTTGCGGGTCAGATGGACCACGACGTTTTCGATCATCCGCATGCCGGCGTCCTGGCCGAGCGTCATGATTGATTCCGGGTGGAACTGAACGGCAGCCACCGGCTCCTTGGCGTGTTCGATACCCATGATCGTGCCGTCCTCGCTTTCCGCGGTGATGATGAAATCACGCGGCAGGGTGGTGGGATCGGCGAAGATCGAATGGTAACGGCCAACGGTGACTTCCTTGCCGAGACCGGAGAAGACGAGACCGGGTTCCAGCACGCGAATGCGCGAGGGCTTGCCGTGCATCGGCACTGCAAGCTGGCGCAACTCGCCGCCATAGGCTTCCGCAAGGGCCTGAAGGCCAAGGCACACGCCGAAGATCGGCAGGTCACGGGCGCGGGCGGCCTTGATCGTCGCCTTGCAGTCGAAATCCGTTGGGCTGCCGGGGCCGGGAGACAGAACGACGAGATCGGGCTGGAAGCGATCGAACACGTCCGCGGCGACCGGCGATCTGACGGTGGAGACAGTGGCGCCCGTCTGGCGGAAATAATTCGCCAGCGTGTGCACGAAGCTGTCTTCGTGGTCGACGAGCAGGATCTTGACGCCGGTGCCAACCTTGGCGGCATCGCGTTTGGTGGCGGCAGAGTTGGTGCCCTTGGCATCACGAATGGCTGATATCATGGCGGAAGCCTTCAGTTCGGTTTCTGCTTCTTCTTCCTGCGGATTGGAATCGTTAAGCAGCGTCGCACCGGCGCGCACTTCGGCGATGCCATCCTTGATGCGGATGGTGCGCAGCGTAAGCCCGGTGTTCATGTCGCCATTAAAGCCGACCATGCCGATCGCGCCGCCATACCAGGCGCGCGGGCTCTTTTCATGGCCTTCGATGAAACGCATGGCCCAGAGCTTCGGTGCGCCAGTGACGGTGACGGCCCAGGCGTGGCTGAGGAAGCCGTCAAAGGCGTCCATATCGTCGCGCAGACGGCCCTCGATGTGGTCAACGGTGTGGATGAGGCGCGAATACATCTCGATCTGGCGGCGGCCGATGACCTTCACCGAACCCGGTTCGCAGACGCGGCTCTTGTCGTTGCGGTCCACATCCGAACACATGGTCAGTTCGGATTCGTCCTTTTTCGAATTGAGCAGCTTCAGGATCTGTTCGCTATCGGCAATCGGATCGTCGCCGCGCTTGATGGTGCCTGAAATCGGGCAGGTTTCGATGCGACGGCCGGAGACACGCACGAACATTTCCGGCGAGGCGCCGACCAGATATTCTTGATGGCCGAGATTGATGAAGAAGGAATAGGGCGACGGGTTGATTGCCTTCAGGCGGCGTGAAATCGCCGACGGATTGCTTTCGCAACGCTCCATGAATTTCTGGCCGGGAACGACCTCGAACAGGTCGCCGCGGCGGAAGCTTTCCTTGGCCTTGACCACCAGTTCGGAATATTCGCCTGGACGGTGATCGCCCTTGGGCGGGATCGTATCGGTGGTCTTGAAGGGCTCGGGCGTAATGTCGGAGGACTTGCCGTCCGTCGTCACGCCGGCCTTTTCGAAATCGTAACGGTCGATCCAGGCCTTGGCGGAATAGTGGTCAACGACGAGGATTTCATCCGGCAGGTAGAGCACCATGTCGCGCTGGTCTTCCGGGCGCGAAAGCGACAGCTTGATCGCATCGAACTGGAAAGCGAGATCGTAACCGAAGGCGCCGAACAGGCCGATGGCCGAATCCGCATTCGAATAGAAGAGATCGACGATGGCTCTGAGCGCCGTGAAGACGGTCGGGATTTTCGAACGTTCTTCTTCGGTAAAGACGCGGTCCGGCTCATTGACCGTGAGATCGAGACGGCGGGTGGTGGAAGCGCCGAGGGTAAGATCGGGTGTCGTCTTCAGCTTTTCGGTGATGAAGCCGAGCAGCACTTCGCCACGGCCATTATAGGCCTCGATCCACATCTTGCGGCCAAAACAGGAAATGCCGAGCGGTGGGTCGATAATGGCCGTGTCCCAGCGGGTGTAACGGCCGGGATATTCATAGTTGGACGAAAAAACCGCGCCGCGATGGGAATCGAGCTTTTCGATGTAATTATCGATGGCGCTGGCGTAATCGGCGGGCCGACGCTTCCGGCTGACCTTTATGTCGCCTTTCGTCTCGTAGGTTTCCGCTCCGTCATCCTGAATGATCGTTACCATTTCTTTCGTACTTCCTGTTGTTCAGGCCCGATGACAGGCGGCAAAATAACAAAAAAGCCGCCTGAAAATTCGGGCGGCTTGGACTTTGTCTGAAGACATGACTGGTCAAGGCCGCGTAAAGCTGCTCCACCACCAGTTAGCAATGTTCATAGACACGATATTCATGGGAAAATTGTTAGCGTGCACGATCCGCCTTGGCAAGCGGATTTCGGTGGGGGAATGAACCTTACCTGCCGCTGCTGCGTTGCTCTCCTGCCGAAACGGTCAGGAGTACCCCGTATAATGCTTCATCGCCTGTGTCTTCTGGTAGCCAGCCTCGCATTGATTTCCGCCTCGGAACCGCCGCCCCAGGTGCCCGTGCCACAGCCCAAACCGGGTGCGGCGCAATCCTCCACCCCCCCGGAAAAACCCGCTGAGGAAAAGGCGCAAGATCCGGTGGAAGCGCCGAAACCGGTCCCAAAGCCGCAGGCTCCGGAACAGCAGAAGCCGGATGGTGAAAAGACACCCGCTGATAAGGGTTCGGATGATGCGAAGGGGAAAAGCGAGGGCAAGAACGGCGGGGAACAACAAAAACCGGCTGACGAAGCGGCAAAACCGGAGGAAAAACCGCCGGAGCCGGTAAAGCCGGAAGACCCGGCAGCACTTGAGGCCTGCCTCGGTGCGCTGAAGGAAATCGGCGCGGAATTCAAAAAGCTTGAGCCGATCCGGGACGAGGAGCAGGGCTGCGGCATTGAAGCGCCGATTGAGCTTTCCGTGGTTCTGCCCGGCATCAAGCTTGAACCTTCAGGAACCATGCGCTGTGAAACCGCGCTTGCCCTTTCCCGCTGGACCAAGGAGATGATGCTGCCGGCAGCAGCCCTTGCCCTGCCGGAGAAGAAGGTGACGGCGATCGCCAATGCCTCGACCTATATCTGCCGCAACCGTAACAGTGCCGAAACGGGCAAGATTTCCGAACATGCCAAGGGCAATGCGGTGGATATTTCCACCATCGCCTTCGATAAGGGCGAGCCGCTGGTGATGAAACCGCGCGGCGAGGACGGGACGCCGGAAGGCGCCTTCCAGCGGACGATTACGGCCGCCGCCTGCCTGTTCTTCCGCACCGTTCTTTCCCCCGGCAGCGATGCCACCCATCAGGATCACCTGCATCTCGACGTCCTGGAACGCAAGGGCGGCTACCTCTATTGCCGCTGACAAAAAAGGGGCGACCCGAAGGCCGCCCCGACTGGAGATGATGTTTCTGCCCGGTTTTAGAATTTCTGGGTCAGAGAGATTTTGAAGGTGCGTCCGGGCTCTGAGTAATATTCGTTGGCCTGTGAGCCTCCGGTGCGTGCAGTTGCATAGTCGTAATAGGTTTTGTCGAAGACGTTGTAGATACCCGCGTTGATGCGAAGACCCTTAACCTGCTCCGGTTCGTACCATGCTGTCAGGTCTACAATGCCGTAACCGGGTGTTGCGAAATAGGTTCTCTGGCCGTTGGTAAGAATGTCCTTACCGCGACCGCCGTTAGCCGCGATCCAGTCGATGCCAACGCCCCATGTCTCGGTGTCATAAGCAGCGCTGATAACACCCTTAAGCGGTGAGACCGATTGAAGGAAAGTGTCATTGTCGAGATTCTTGCCGTTGGCGTAGGCGAGGCCACCACGCAGGCTGAAGCCGTTGTCAAAGCGAACATGCGCTGAAAGCTCGGCACCATAGATACGTGCACGATCCAAGTTGACGCCGCGTGTAATGCCGCCTTGACGGTAGTTATTCAAATCATAGCCGAGCGCTGCCGCTTGGCCTGCAGTCAGGCTGGTGGTTTCGATGAAGTTCTTATAGCGGTTGTAGAAGAGATTGATGCGGCCGCCTAGGTCTTCATCACCCAGGTTTGCGCCGATTTCGAAACCGTTGCTGGTCTCCGACTCAAGATTGGGGTTGCCCAAGCGCAGATATGTGCCCGGTCCGCCGAAAACGCTGTATAGTTCGCCAGCATTCGGTGCACGGAAACCCATCGCCCATTGTGCGTATAGTTCCACTTTATCGGAAACGTCATAACCCGCACGCAATTTGGGGGAAATGGCCAGATCGTCGAATTCGCCCGGAAGGGCAGGGCGGTTGGTGTTACGGGCATATTCCGATGTCATTTTGGGGGTGTGCTCGACCCAGTCGAAACGCAGGCCGGGGGTGAGCGT
The DNA here is from genome assembly GCF_030518355.1 of Agrobacterium sp. V1. Lineage (NCBI taxonomy): Bacteria > Pseudomonadati > Pseudomonadota > Alphaproteobacteria > Hyphomicrobiales > Rhizobiaceae > Agrobacterium > Agrobacterium sp. V1. The sequence continues at coordinate 1,971,054 of NZ_JAULSF010000001.1, read as the reverse complement.
AAAGCCGCTTTGACCGAAACCAATTTCGTCATCAATATAAAAACCAATTCGGTTACTGTCGACTTTCGGCGTATCAGCCTGGTTGGTGTGGAGATTGGCGCAAGCAGTAAATGCACCAGTATAAGGCAGTCGGCAATTATCGCGCCCGGAAGAGTATTGTTCAGAAGTGCTTCTCGAAAGGTCGAAACCAAACGTTACATCGTGATTAAGCTGTCCGGTGTCGAATTTCTTCTGCACAGCGCCGACGAGACCGAAGCTGTTTTCGTCGTAGTCATTAAGTCGGCTGATGTTGCCGATGACAGTTGTCGAGCGGTAGCCGTTATATCCGGTTTCCCTGGACTGTTTCTGCCAGTAGAGCGATGCCCAGGCATTATCCAGCAGACCGTCTGTGCTTGTCGCGTCATAAGAATAGTCAAGCGAAATACGGTCGCGGGCGGTTGCGTTGTTGGTAAAATAAGCGCCGGGCAGATAGTTGTCGCGAGGACCCAGCACGGCTGCCTGGTTGATTTTCGAATTCGTGTCCCTGTCGCGGCGGAAGCTTTCCGCAGTCAGGCCTATGCGATGTCCGCCTTCCAGATCCTGGCGCAGTTTGAACAGGAGGTTATGCTGATCGTAATCAGAGGGATCGGCTTTCGTCCGCGTCGGACCGTAGGAATCAACGCTGCCATTCGTCTTGCGTTCGTTGCCCTTTTTGTAGCCGCCCTGAAACATGATCGAGGTATTCTCGATCTTCTTTGCGACTGCGACAGACGGCTCATAGCTGGTATCGGCGCTGTCGAATGTGAATTTGGCAACCCCGCCCCAATCACGGCCTTCTTGAATGAGGTCTTCAGGTTCCAGTGTCCGCAACCCCAGAACGCCGCCCAGGGCGCCGGACCCTGCACGGCTTGAATCCGCACCACGCATGACGTCGACCGCCGAAAGTGACGAGAAGTTGAAGGAATCCAGGCCGCCAGTCGCGCCTCGCGTAGCGTCGGACAGATACCGTACTGGAATTCCGTCAATGGTGGTCAGTACGCGGTCGCCTTCGAGGCCGCGAATGTTGATGGCGCCGGTACTGCGGTTGAACGAAACGCCTGGCTGTGCGACGCGCCCCAAATCTTCGATGCTCGTGATCTGTTTCTTCTCGATCGTTGCCGCGGTTGTTTCCGTTGCAAGCGGAGTATCGGCAACGGCACCGCCGCCCTTCACGCGCTTGCCCTTGACCACGATCTTTTCAAGCGTCGTCGTGCCGTTCGCCTGCGAAGCGGCATCCTGCGCCCGTGCAGGGCCGGCAAGCGGCAAAAGAGACATGGCAGTGCACAGAAGCAGCGCGGAATGTGTGCGCGAGATGGACATTAGTACCCCCGGTATGCGCGCGGATAAACACGGCGCGCGAAAACGCGCCGCACTTGTGCGCGGCTGAAAATGTTCTGAATTGTTACGGGCGAGCCGATAGGTGAGGACTAGAAAACATGATGATAACTGTCAACATATTATATATGACTTTTCGCATCATGTTTTAAAGCATAACGGTATGTTGCAGAAATGTTACGGGCTGTCGTGGCGTCTTCCAGCCGCTGAATGCGGCAAAAACGCCATGGTGCCGCCAAAGTCCCGACATTGCCGCTTGCTAGGATATTCGCAGCCAGTTTACATGGCGAAAGAAAGCATGCTCCAACAGTAAACAGATTATTATCGGATACGGAAATGAAGTCTCTTGAACTGCTCGTCGAGCGGATCATCCTCTCCAGCCGCTGGCTGCTCGTCGTTTTTTATCTCGGGCTTGTCGCGGCGCTGGCGGTTTATGCGTTTTCCTTCGCGCTCAAATTCCTGAAGGTTGCAAAAAACGTCTTTATTTATGACGAGTCGGATATGATCCTCGCCATGCTTGGGTTGATCGATGCGGCGCTGGTCGCCAGCCTGATCGTCATGGTGATGATTTCCGGTTACGAGAATTTCGTCAGCCGCTTCGACAATGCGGATGATGAGGTTTCGTTTCTTGGCAAGCTCGATGCCGGCAGTCTGAAGATCAAGGTCGCATCGTCGATCGTGGCGATTTCGTCGATCCATCTGTTGCAGATATTCCTCAACGCCAACCAATATTCGGACAGCAAGCTGATGTGGTTCACCATCATTCATCTGGCTTTTGTCGTCTCGGCGGTTATGCTCGGTTTTCTGGAAAAACTGATGGCCAAGCCAAAGGACAAGTCCGAAAAACCCGTGCTTTAATTCAGGTGGTCCGCCGGTCATGAAGGTCGCAACCGTCTTTGCCTTTGCTGTCTGTTCCTCACATTGGGGCATTTTGCGCCCATCGGGTGGTGGTGGCTGAATGTCGAAAACGGAGCGCCAGGCCAGACTTTGCCGTGACCTGTCGGCCGCTGCCGACAGGCAGCAATGGCTGATGGCGCTGCTCGAGGTAATGCGCGCGTTCGGCTATGCGCATGTGACACTGATGAAATTACCCGGCGGCAGCAATGCCTATGCCTTGCCAACAGTTGTGGAAAGCAGCCTGCCGGTCTGGGTTGTGAATGCGATGACCGCGAATGGTGCGCTTGGCGAGTGTCCCGTTATCAAGCGTGGCGCCTCATCGATGATGCCGCAATACTGGTCGCTGGACGACGCGGATATTGCCTGCGGAACGCTGGCGGAAGCGGGGGCATCGCTCGGCAGCATCGGCATCACCTCCGGGCTCATGGTGCCCGTCAGCGGCATGAGCGGAAACCGGCACCTGATGAATTTTGCCGGCGATCGCGATGCCCTCTCACAGGCATCGCTGAATGAACTGGGCATGATCGTGCTGCATGCTCTGGAGGTCTATGACCGTCTTTGCCGCATCGGCTCCAAAAGCCCGTCGCCTTTAACGAAACGGGAGCTCGATGTGGTGCGCTGGACCGCACAGGGCAAGACCTCCGTGGAAATCGCCGAGCTTCTTTCCATCTCGGAACACACCGTCAATACCTATATGAACAACGCCATGCGCAAGCTCGACTGCGTCAACCGCACGCAGCTGGTGGCAAAGACCATACGTCAGCGCCTGATAGATTGAGCCGGCCGCAAAGGGCCGGCATCATTGTCAGCGGTCGAGAACGGAACGGAGCTCGACGAGGTTCGAGCGAACCCGCAGCACGTAAAATCCCATGGTGGCGAGATGCGAGGGCATGATCCAGCCGCTTTCCTCGCCGTTGGAAATGATCGCCGGCTGGATGCGCAGCGCCGCGCGGGTCTGCACCAGCGTGTCGTTCCACAGGTTGGTGAGGTTACGTTCGCGGATGACCTGCGCGAAGTCCGATCCGGCGGCCGAAAGCACGCCGTAATAGCCGTAGAGCTGGCCATAGGCGAACCAGAAACGGTCGTCGGCGCGGGTGTCGAACCAGCCGCCATTATAGTTCTCCGAACGCTCGCGCAGAATTGCCGATGTGGAGCCGATATCGCCGGCAATGCGGTCGATGAACTGGATGAGGTTGTCGGCACGGGTATCGAAGACGGCCTTGCAGGCGGTCAACTCACCGTTGAAAGCCTGGAAGCTGCGGATGGCGGCGCGGTAATAGCTGGGCGTCGGCGTCTTCGGACCGAAGGGATCAAGGCCGAAATACCAGGAATATTCGCTGAACTGCATGTTGCCACGCGCTTCCTGGAGATTGTTGTTGATACCAGAGGTTCCGCGCACGCGGCCAAGGGTATCCACCAGTTCCACCGAGGTGCGGCGCACGGCCTGGTTCACGCCACGCTGGAACGAAGCCTTGTTATCCAGAAACGGCGTGCTGTCCCAATCCATGCCGAAAAGGCCGAGACGGTAAAGCAGCATGGAGGAAATCCATGCGTTCTGGTTGACGTTGAAATCGGTGAGATCAGCGGCGGCATCGACGATGGCGGATCGCTGGCACACGGGTGCGGACGTGTTGGCGGCAGCGCCGGTGGCGCCGGCGGCCGCAGCCGGGGTGGCTGCCGGCAATTCCTGTCCGGGCGGCACGGTGCGTTCGGCGAGTTTGTAACGGGAAATGTAATCCGGGTCGAAATTGCTCCAGACCTGCGTCTGCCAGACGAAATATCCGTAAAAGCCGGCAAGCAGGATGAGAACCAGAGCGATCGGTCCCTTGATGATCCAGTTGCGGTCGCGATACCAGCCATGGGCGGCCATGAAGGGCCACAAAAGCCAGGCGACGACCATGCCGGCGGCCTTGCCGATGGCGCTGAAGGCTGCCTGAATCAATGCGGTGATCCGGTCGATCATGTCGTCATAGTCTCCTCTGCCCGTGGGGCTGGACGCCGGAAGAAAAATCCGCGGTTCAACCGGGCGCCCTTCGGCGCTTCGGAAAAACCACGGTCATTTACTGTCTTCCAGATATGTCCCGGTCAACCGGGATACAACATGATTGCGAAACTTTTCTCAACCTGCGGTCCGCGTCGGCCATTCCGGCATGCTCAGACTGCTTAACCGGATATTGCCGCTGCGGAGCCGCGGGGATATGCGGTTACAGGCCGAGTTTGGTGATCTCGGCATTCAGCCGGTCACGGGCTTTCTTCGGCAGCTTGCCGTTCTTGACAGCATCCAGATTGGCCGGCGGTGCGTCGCCAACAACAATGAGAGCGACCATGCCCATGCCCAGATGCGGTGTGCATTTGACGACATAGGCGCCTTCCTTGTCGACCGTCACCTTCACCGTCTCGTTCATCTTGCCCTTGAAGTCGGCGACGCCCTCGGGGATCATTTCCTTGACGGCTGCCGCATCATGGCCCTTGTCGACCGGAACGAAGGTGATGACGTCACCGACGGCGGCCTTGACGGTTGCCGGTTCGAAGACCATCGCCTGGCCGTCGCTGCCCTTGTTGAGCATCTTTACTTCGATTTCAGCCGAGAGGGCGGGAAAGGCGAAAAGGCCTGCGATGATGGCGAGGCTGGCGAATTTGGCAGTTTTGTTCTGCATAATTTTGCTCCTGAGAGAAAGCACATCCACGCGAATGTGTCGTCCTCGTCTTAGCGCAGGAGCAGGGCAGCCATCTTTGCGAAAAATCAAATGCGGCAACCGGACGCAGAGGCTCAGCCGCCCTTGATGGTCTCCACCCAATGGCGGCGGCAGAAGGAAACGTATTTTTCATTGCCGCCGACCTCGATCTGCGCGCCTTCCGTCACGACCTTCCCTTCATTGTCGAAACGGGCCACCATCGTCGCCTTGCGACCGCAATGGCAGATAGTGCGGATTTCGCGAAGCTCGTCGGCGATGGCGAGCAGTTCCTTCGAGGCGGGGAATAGCTTGCCCTGAAAATCCGTGCGCAGGCCATAGGTCATGACCGGAATATTCAGCCTGTCGGCAATGTTGGCCAGCTGCCAGACATGGTGTTCGGAGAGAAAGTTGGCTTCGTCGATGAAAACGCAGGCGACCGGCGCCTCGGCACTAAGGGCCGATACCTCGGCGAAGAGGTCGGTATTTTCATCGAAGGTTAGCGCGTCGGAGGACAGGCCGATGCGCGAGGCGACGCGACCGACGCCCGCCCGGTTGTCGAAGGCGGCCGTGAAGATCAGGGTGCGCATGCCGCGTTCCTGATAATTATAGGACGCCTGCAGCAGCATGGTCGATTTGCCGGCATTCATCGTCGAATAATTGAAATAGAGTTTTGCCATTATCCACTCCCGGAGCGCCTTTGCGTTCGTCAGACGCGTCGCAACCATGCTCCAATTTTCTGAATCGGCGCATCGCGCCTTGCAAAACCGATTCTCATTTGTGAGCCGATGCTGCAATCTGCGTCTTTTGACGGCGAAGAAGCGGGTTGAAAAGTGCGGAGATGGAAAAAACACAGATTTCCGCGGCCTGCCATTCTCGACATTACACGGTTGAAGGCCGACATTTTCACGGTTTTGTCGCAAACGGTGGGCCAAAGCACGCAAATGCACGCGAGTTGATTGTGGCTGGCAGATATTGATAATGGCAAGGGAACGAAAAAAAAGGGAGCAAACAATGTTTGCAAATAGAAGCCGCTGTCTGGCCCTGGCCGCAGCAATCTCCTCCATGACGTTCAGCGCGGCCGGTGCCGCCGAGCCGGCAAGTTGCGGTACGGTGCGTTTCTCAGATGTTGGCTGGACCGACATCACGGCCACAACGGCGACCGCCACCGTACTTCTGAAAAGCCTGGGTTATGAAACCGACGTCAAGCTTCTCTCCGTACCCGTTACCTATACATCCTTGAAAAACAAGGACATCGACGTCTTTCTCGGCAACTGGATGCCGACCATGGAAGGCGATATCGCGCCTTACCGCGAAGACAAATCTGTTGAGACGCTGCGTGAAAACCTGACGGGCGCCAAATACACGCTGGCGACCAACGCCAAGGGTGCCGAACTCGGTATCAAGGACTTCAAGGATATCGCCGCCCATAGCGCCGATCTCGGCGGCAAGATTTACGGCATCGAGCCGGGCAATGACGGCAATCGCCTGATCCTCGACATGGTGGCCAAGGATAGTTTCGGCCTGAAATCATTCGAGGTGGTGGAGTCTTCCGAACAGGGCATGCTGTCGCAGGTTGCCCGCTCGGAAAAATCCGGCGAGCCGATCGTCTTCCTCGGCTGGGAACCGCACCCGATGAATGCGAATTTCAAGCTGACCTACCTGACCGGCGGCGACGAGGTCTTCGGCCCCAATCTCGGCGGCGCGACGATCCATACCAATGTCCGCAAGGGTTATGTCGAGGAGTGCCCGAATGTCGGCGCGTTTCTGAAGAACCTGCAATTTTCCCTGCCCATGGAAAACGAGATCATGGGCAAGATCCTGAATGACGGCCTTGAGGGCGAAGCGGCAGCGACCGCCTGGCTGAAGGCCAATCCGGCAGCGATCGAGCCCTGGCTCGCAAACGTCAAGACCAGGGACGGCAGTGCCGACGCCTTGCCCGCCGCCAAGAAGGCACTGGGCCTTTAACGCAAGACTATGCATGACTGCGTCCGGCCTGTGCGACAGGCCGGATTGCAGCGGGAAATAACGATGCCCATGCATGACCTCAGCCGGCGAATTTTGCCGCATCGCAGGTCATGCGCCAGCACCGCGCCCGGCAGTCCCGCTGCCGGCCGTCGTTTCTGCATTTGTTCACGAAAGGTCTTTTCTTACCGTGGAATGGCTCAGCGCTCCTGAAAACCGCCTGCCTGTCGGCCGATATGCCAAGGAGGCCATCGATTGGCTGACCGGCAATCTCGCTTTTTTCTTCGATTGGCTTTCTTTCATCTTCCAAAGCGTCATCAACGCCCTGCTTTATGTCTTACAGGCGCCGCATCCGCTGATCATCGTCGCGATAGTGACGGCGCTTTCGGCCTGGACCCGCCGGTCTGTCGGCATGCCGCTCTTCACGGCGCTCGGCCTGTTGCTCATCATCAATCTCGGTTACTGGAAAGCCACGACGGAAACGCTGGCGCTGGTGATGGCCGCGAGCGCCGTGTGCATGATCATCGGCATACCGCTCGGCATATTGGCGGCGCGGCGCAAATGGATTTATGCCGGTATGCGCCCGGTGCTGGACCTGATGCAGACCATCCCGACCTTCGTTTATCTTATCCCGGCGCTGGTGCTTTTCGGCCTCGGCATGGTTCCAGGGCTGATCGCCACCGTCATCTTCGCCATTCCGGCCCCCGTGCGGCTTACCCGCCTCGGCATCGTCTCGACGCCACCGGCGCTGGTGGAGGCGGCGGTCGCCTTCGGTGCGACGCCGTCCCAGGTTCTGCGCAAGGTGGAGCTTCCCTTCGCCGCGCCGCAGATCATGGCGGGCTTGACCCAGACGATCATGCTGTCACTGTCGATGGTGGTCATCTCCGCGCTCGTCGGCGCCAACGGGCTCGGCGTACCGGTGGTGCGCGCGCTCAACACCGTCAACATCTCCATGGGCTTCGAGGCGGGGCTGTGCATCGTCATACTGGCGATCGTTCTCGATCGGCTCTTCCGACTTCCCGGCGCGGAGGATGACCTATGAGCGACGCCATCATCTTCGGAAATGTCGATATCGTTTTCGGCGACCGGCCCGATGCCGCCCTGCCGATGATCGACAGAGGCAGTACCCGCGACGAGATCAATAACGAGACCGGGCTGGTGCTCGGTGTTGCCAATGCCTCGCTGTCGGTAAGTGAAGGCGAAATCCTCGTGCTCATGGGGCTTTCCGGATCCGGCAAATCGACGCTGCTTCGCGCCGTCAACGGTCTGGCGCCCGTGGTGCGCGGCAATGTCGGTGTGAAGACCAAGTCCGGTTATGTCGATCCCTATCGGTGCCCGGCGAAGGCGTTGCGCGACCTGCGCACGCATACGGTTTCCATGGTGTTCCAGCAATTCGGCCTTCTGCCCTGGCGCAATGTGGCCGACAATGTCGGTTTCGGGCTTGAGCTCTCCGGCGTGCCGGAAGCAGAGCGCAAACGCATGGTGGCCGAGCAGCTGGAACTGGTGAACCTCTCTGCCTGGGCCGACCGCAAGGTGGGAGAACTTTCCGGCGGCATGCAGCAGCGCGTGGGGCTGGCCCGTGCCTTCGCCACCGGCGCGCCGATTCTCTTGATGGACGAGCCGTTTTCGGCGCTCGATCCGCTGATCAGAAGCCGTTTGCAGGATGAGCTTCTGGAATTCCAGAGCCGGCTGAAGAAGACCATTCTCTTTGTCAGTCACGATCTGGACGAGGCATTCCGCATCGGCAATCGCATCGCCATGATGGAAGGCGGACGTATCATCCAGTGCGGTACGCCACAGCAGATCGTCAAGCAGCCGGCCACGCAATATGTCGCTGACTTCGTGCAGAACATGAACCCGATCTCGATGCTCACCGCCGCCGACGTGATGAAGCCCGGTGTCGACGAGCGAAACGGGCGGCTTACCGTGGCCGCTACCGCGCTTGCGTCATCGCCGCTGATCGACATTCTCGATGCGCTTGCGAAACATTCGGGCGCGATCGGTGTCGTCGACAATGGCGCGATCATAGGCACGATTTCCGCCGACGAGATCGTGACCGGGCTGACCCGGCATCGCAAAAAATAATATTTCCCCGTGATGAAAAAGCAAAAAGGGCCTTCCGTGATGGAGGGCCCTTTATGCTTTTAAAGCGGGCCTGCGGCGCAAGTTATACCTTCCCACGGTAGCAAAGAATATTTTTGGTATCATAAGTTATGCATGAAAATAATTACTAATAAAAATCATATTGCAAATTTCGAGAAAATTGCGCAAAGTTAATCTAGATTCTGTAGGCCGTTGCTAAATTTAAGGTGGTATAAGATTGCAGCCTCAAAACCGGGCACTGGTCGTCAAGATTTATACGCTCAAATTTTGATCGTTTACTGCTTATAAATACTACTGCTAATACATAAGGTTATTGCTAAATTGATAAAAATCAGGCAAAAAGATTATAATTTAGTCGCGATGTCTTAAGTAAATAAATGGTCAAGAATAGTCTTTGAAAGGGACACGATATAAGCAAGATTTAGGTATATACAACGTATCCGCCGAATTATAAAAACTTCTTTTGGAACACCTATTATAGCCACCATGACGGTCTTTCCGACTGTCATCAGGAGACTTGAGCGTATGGATAACCAATCTCTGTCGGAACATAGCATCGCCGCTGCAGACTTGCTCTCAGCGATGGCGAATCCCAAGCGCCTGATGATCTTATGCACGCTGGTGGATACGGAAGTGCCGGTCGGTGTTCTCGCTTCGCAGGTTGGTCTCAGCCAGTCCGCTCTTTCGCAGCATCTTTCCAAATTGCGTGCGCAACGGCTGGTCAAGACACGACGGGATGCGCAGACCATCTATTATTCCAGCAACTCCGAATCCGTCAAAAAAATCCTCGCCTCCCTCGAGGAAATTTATTGCCAGGTGCAGAAGAGCAGCAGCAAGACCGCCGCTTGATCCCACGGCCATTTTCAGGCCTTCGCGGCAACATATCCGTTGAAACCGGCGCACGACGCCGGTTTTTCGTTTTCAGGTCCTGCGTCTGTATCGGAGGGCCGTCAGGCTGAAGAAGTGCGACTCTCACACCGACGGGTCTCAAGGGGATAGCGCCGCCTGCATCTGTTGTTTAAGGCGGCTTGACGCTGCCGCATATCCGCCGTCCGCACCGTCGACGAAATGCATGTGATCCCGCGAAAGCGGCGAGGGCACGATACAGGTCATCAGGGCGGCCTCCTGTTCGTGCAGGCCAAAATAACAGGTTCCAGACAGGCGGGCCTGTTCCAGCCGGGCATGGATTTTTTCGAGCCGCGCGGCGTCTATGTCCACCGTCATCTTCAGGCCGTCATCGAATTTCCTGAAATCGGTGTTGCTGGCCACCGAGCGCCGGTAACGCTCCGCATTGAACCGCCCGAGTGACACCCCGGTCAGGCCGAGAAGATTGACGAGCAGGCTTTCGCCGAGGATGCGCAGCGAACGGCGCTTCTGCCCCCATCCATCGTGATAGGCAGCGCCAGCCTTCGCTTCGAGACCGAGACCTTCTCCGACAAAACCGAGTTTCGGTCCATCCTCCGGCACGGGGTGGCCATGTCTGGCATCCTGGGCGGCCAGATCAACGAGATCGACGACCAGTTGCCGGAAGGCGGGCATATCCCGCGACGGTCCCGGCACGGCGATGATCGACACCACCTTGCCATGGGTGGCCGGAATGGGGTTCCAGCGGCATGAGAGGCCCGTGAGGTCCGGCCGCTCACCCGCTGCGGCGGCTGGCAGGGTATATTGCCCGGCCTTCATCTGCGCTTCCGCCCAGCTGTTGCCGCCGCCCGAAAACATCGCATAGGAAACATCTTCGCTTGCCTGAAAGCGCGCGACCCTGACATCGAAGCCGTTTGTGCGGATGTCTTCGATCGGCACCAGCGCAACCCGCATCGAAAGGTCAAGGTCGTCCTTCACCCAGCGCTGAACGTTCGAAAGGGCGATGCCCGCAAGGGGCAGCCCATTTGCCGGCACGGCGACGGCAGCGCCATCGCCACCGAAGACGAAGGGCAGGTCATGGCGGCCAAGACTGTTCGAGACGCCTGATATGACCGCCGCGCCCGCCATGTTGACGGACTTGTACCTGCCGGCGCCGATCGCGGCCGTCGAATCGACGATATCGGCGATGGCCAGTCCCCATCCCGGCGGCAGGGCGCGATAAAGCGCCGGGTCTGCCACGTCCTCAAAATGCCGGAAGACGGGAAGGCCCGTCAGAAATGCGTCATCTGCTGCGATCATGCCGGTATTATCCACTTCTGGCAGCCAAACGCCAAGGGTTTACGAAGGGTCGATTATAGGTTCTGATGGCGCAATCATGACGGGCGGGGCGATTGATTTACAGGTAATAGACCTTATCCAACAAAGGTGACTTGCATAAATCATCAAACCTTCCGTATGAGTTGAGATTGAAGGCTCGGAATTCAAACATGGAACGAGTTTTCGCCGGGAGGCGTCCGATAAGTTTCATTCGGTCAACGCCCATGGCGCTCACCGGGTCCGCGACCCCTTTTAAGGAGACACCAGGATGAAACTGAAGACATTGACCAGCGTGACGCTTGCCGCGTCCTTCGCATTCGCACCCCTTGCCCATGCCGAAATCGTCATCGGCCTGATTGCGCCGCTCACCGGTCCCGTCGCCGCCTATGGCGACCAGGTCAAGAACGGCGCGCAGACGGCAGTCAATGAAATCAACAAAAAGGGCGGCATCCTCGGCGAACAGGTCGTGCTGAAGCTGGCCGACGATGGCGGCGAGCCGAAGCAGGGCGTTTCCGCGGCCAACCAGCTTGTTGCCGAAGGCATTCATTTCGTCGTCGGTCCGGTGACGTCTGGCGTCGCCATTCCGGCATCGGATGTCTTTGCCGAAAACGGCGTGCTGATGATCACCCCCACGGCAACTGCGCCGGGCCTGACCAACCGTGGCCTTTCCAACGTCTTCCGTACCTGCGGTCGTGACGACCAGCAGGCCGAGGTTGCGGCGAAATACGTTCTCGCCAACCTCAAGGACAAGAAGATCGCCATCATTCACGACAAGGGCGCTTACGGTAAAGGTCTTGCGGATGCCTTCAAGGCAACGCTGAATGCCGGTGGCGTGACCGAAGTTCTCTATGATGCCCTGACACCCGGCGAAAAGGATCTCGGCGCGCTGACAGCCCGTCTGAAGTCCGACAATGCCGATGTCGTCTATTTCGGCGGTTACCACCCGGAAGCCGGTCTTCTGGTGCGCCAGCTGAAGGACATCGGCTCCAAGGCTGCCGTTATCGGCGGCGACGGCCTGTCGAACAGCGAGTTCTGGAACATCGGTTCGCAGGCTGGCGAAGGCACCATCTTCACCAACGCCTCTGACGCGCTGAAGAACGACGACTCCAAGGCCGCAGCCGAAGCGCTGAAGGCTGCCAACATTCCGGCGGAAGCCTTCACCCTCAATGCCTACGCTGCCGTTGAAGTGCTGAAGGCCGGCATCGAGAAGGCTGGAAGCGCCAAGGATGCCGAAGCGGTTGTCACGGCTCTGAAGAGCGGTGATGCTTTCGCCACGGCAATCGGCAAGGTCACCTATGGCGAGAATGGCGACCTGACGTCGCAGACCTTCTCGCTCTTCAAGTGGCAGGACGGCAAGATCGTCGCAGCCGAATAAGCTGACGATACCGGCCGCACCTGTTGCGGCCGGTATTTTTTCATGGCCTTAAAAACGGGAAAGTGCGCATGCGCGACGCCGAAAAGCACAGCCTTTCAGAAATCGGTTTCGAGCGGACGTTCCCGATCGTCAGGATTTTCGACGAGGCCAAGGCCCGTGAATTTTATGTCGATTTTCTCGGTTTCGAGATCGACTGGGAACATCGCTTCGGTGACAATTTCCCGCTCTATATGCAGGTATCGCGCGCCGGAATGGGGCTGCACCTCAGCGGCCATCACGGCGATGCGACGCCGGGCTCCAACATCTTTGTCACCATGCGCGGCGTTCACGCCTATCAGCAGGAGCTGGCGGCGCATGGCTATCGCTTCATGAAGCCGGGCGTCGAAGAACTGCCCTGGGGCGATGTGATGGAAGTCACCGATCCCTTCGGCAACCGCATCCGTTTCTGCGAACAGAAAAGCGACGACTGAGGTCTTTGATGCGACCTTGAGGCTCTTGACCTTGCCTGCGGTTTGAACGATAGAAAACCCCAATAGCGAACCGCGCGCACGGAGACCCCGTGCGCGCGGTTCGTGCGTTTTGGCAGTCGGTCATGCAATTCGTTCGCATCCGCACGGGGGCAAAAATGAACAGTGAAGGCAATGCACTGGTAAGGAAGCTCGCATTCTGGGGCATTCCACTTTCTTTCGGCGTGCTGGGCCTCAAGCTTCTGGCATGGTGGGTCACGGGGTCCGTCGCGCTTCTGTCTGATGGTCTGGAATCGACCGTCAACGTGGTTGCGGCCTTCATCGCCTATTTCGTCATTCGTTATGCGCAGAAGCCCGCCGATGACGACCATCAGTTCGGCCACCACAAGGCGGAATATATTTCCGCCGTGGTGGAAGGCGTGCTGATCGTCGTTGCCGCGCTCCTGATCGTCCAGGAAGCGTGGGGCAGCCTTTTCAGTCCGAGGCTGCCGGAAGCGCCGGTTCTCGGTCTTGCCATCAACGCATTTGCAGCCGTCATCAATGCCGTCTGGGCGACGATCCTGATCCGCGTCGGTAAAAAATACGCCTCGCCGGCGCTTGCGGCTGATGGCCATCACATCATGTCCGATGTCGTGACCTCGGCGGGTGTTCTCGTCGGCCTCATTCTGGCGCTTCTGACGGGTTACGCCATCCTCGATCCGCTGCTCGCCATTCTGGTTGCCATCAACATCCTGTTCCAGGGATCGAAGGTCATCCTGCATTCGTTGGGCGGGCTGATGGACCGGGCGGTGGAGCCGGAAGAAGACGAGGCGATCAAGAAGGCGATTGCCGAACATTCCGGCGGCGTGATGGGGGTGCATGACCTGAGAACCCGCCGTGCCGGTTCGGCGGCTTTTATCGATTTCCACGTGGTTGTTCCCGCCACGATGACGGTGCGGGAGGCGCATGATATTTGCGACCGCCTTGAAGATGCCATAAGGGAGGTCATACCGGGCGCCAGCCTTGCCATTCACGTCGAGCCTGAGGGCGAAAAGGCGCATGGCGTCAAAGTCATTGTATGAGTAGTCAGGAGTTTTCCATGTCCGTGACGGATGTTTCCGGCCTGTCGCAGCTGGGCACGAAGGTCGATACGCCCGAGAGCCCGGAAAAGGCCATTCTCGAGAAAGTGCCGAACGGCAATGCCGGCACTGATTACGTGGTGCGGTTCACCGCGCCCGAATTCACCTCGCTTTGCCCGATGACCGGCCAGCCGGACTTCGCCCATATCGTCATCGATTATATTCCGGGTGATTTCCTGGTGGAATCGAAGTCGCTGAAGCTGTTCCTGCAGTCCTTCCGCAACCATGGCGCATTCCACGAGGATTGCTCGGTCTATATCGCCAAGCGTCTGGTGGAACTGCTGCAGCCGAAATGGCTGAGGATCGGGGCTTACTGGTATCCGCGGGGCGGCATTCCGATCGACGTCTTCTGGCAGACCGGAGCTGCGCCCGAAGGCGTGTGGCTGCCGGATCAGGGTGTCCCGACCTATCGCGGTCGGGGCTGATCCGGCTGTTTACAGGCATGAAGGTTCAGGCGAACGACCCGTCGTCGCCTGAATCGGAATCCATATCGTCGGCGCTGTCGTCATAATCGGCCTGCTGGATATTATCGTCATCGTCGTCGTTATTTTGCTGGTTCGCGCTGTCGCCGTAATAATTGTTGACGACGGTTTCTTCGACAGGGGCATTACCTGCGACATTACCGCCGCCGAAGGGTGAACCCAGCCCCAGCGACGACATATGGCTGCCGAAAATGCCGCTCAACGAATTGGCAAGCAGCATGCCGCCCGCGACGCCGGCGGCGGTGCCAAGCGCACCCTGCAGAAAGCCACCACCTGAACGTCCGACGGCATTGGGCTGCTGGCTCCAGGGGCCGCCGGGTTGCTGCTGACCGGCCGGCGATCCCCAGGGTCCAGCCGTCTGGCCGGCGGTATCATTGCGCCATGAGGTTGGGGCAGCAGCCGGGGCTGGCGTGGGTGCGGGTGGCTGCGGCTGGCCCGTGCCGAATATCGAGCTGAGGAACCCGCCCTGCGCGGCGGCCTGCGGGGCGTTGTTACCGCTTTCCAGCGCATGGATGCGGTCTTCGAGCTGCCTGATATGGGCTGCTGCCGCTTCCAGCCCTTTTTCCTGAACGATCACCGCCTGGGCGAGATAATAGGGGGCTGCGGGCTGATCGCGCACGGCGTCTGCGATCAATGTTTCCGCCTCGCGGTCACGCGGGGTGGCGGATGCGGTTTTGGTCCTGTCGAACAGACCCTTGAGAAGCTGGCTTTCTTCCGGTGACATATGCTGCCTCCTTACCGTGAAGCGTAAATCCACGATAAGGAGGTAGGCCTCAATTCAGGCTTTTCAAAGCGGCCCGAATTTTAAATTTCGGTAATGATCGTCAGCCGCCGAGGGCAAGCGACAGGCCGGCGATTGCCGTCAGCGCGCCGATGGTGCGGCTTGCCGCCGAGCCGAAACGGGCAATGCCAAGGCCGAGCGCGATGCCGGCCAGATGCAGCAGCGCGGTGGCGATCATGAAGCCCAGGCCGAATTGCCACGCGCCTGCACTGCCCAGTTCACCACCATGGGCATAGCCGTGGAAAAGCGCGAAAGCCCCGACAACCGCTGCCGCCCCTGCCGCGGGAAGCTTTGCCGCTGCGGCTACCAGCAGGCCGAGACCAATGACGGAGGCGAGGATGGCGGGTTCGACGAAGGGAAGACCGATACCGTAAACCGCCATCAGAAACCCGACGGCCATGGTGCCGACAAAGGCGGACGGCACGATCCACAAGGCTTTTCGGTCACTGTTCGCGGCGGCGATCTGCGAGGCCCATATGCCGACGGCCACCATTGCCAGAATATGGTCCGCGCCAAAGAACGGGTGGGAAACGCCGGCCATGAAGGAGCCGTGTTCTTCCGGGTTCAAATGGGCAAAGGCGGGCAGGGCGGTAACGCCGAGCGCGGCAGCGGCAAGGCCTAATCTTTTCAGCATGTTTCCCTCTTTCGATTGTTGCCGCCGGTCCGGATCCTGGGCTTCCGGTATGGGCAGCGCTGCAATGAGGGGCCGACGATATCGTGAACGCAAAGAAGCTGTCCATGCGTCATCTGCCGGGGGTACTGTTTATTGTTCAGGCGCGAACCTTGTCTTTTTCGCTCATTGCCTTACGTAACAAGTCGCACTATGTCCGAAGGGCATGCAAGAATTACGCTGGAGAGAGCCGTTGATGAACGAAGACGAAGACGACAAGAGCAAGGAACTGCCGATCGGCAAGGAAACGGAAGCGAATCTTTTCAAGTCGCGTTCGATCTTCATCTATGGTGGCATCACGCAGGAACTGGCGCAGAAGGTCTGCACGCAGCTGGTCGCGCTTGCCGCCGCCAGTGACGACGACATTCGCGTTTACGTCAATTCGCCGGGCGGTCACGTGGAATCAGGTGATTCCATCCATGACATGATCAAGTTCATCAAGCCGAAGGTCTATATCATCGGCACGGGCTGGGTCGCTTCCGCCGGCGCGCTGATCTATGTTTCGGTACCGAAGGAACGTCGTCTTTGCCTGCCGAACACCCGCTTCCTGCTGCACCAACCCTCCGGCGGTACGCGTGGCATGGCATCCGACATCGAAATCCAGGCCCGCGAAATCATCAAGATGAACCAGCGCCTGATCAAGATCTTCTCCAAGGCCACCGGCCAGAGCGAAGAAAAGATCGCCAAGGATATCGATCGCGATTACTGGCTGAGCGCGGATGACGCCAAGGATTACGGCCTCGTCGGCAAGATCGTCGAGAGCCAGTCGGAACTCTGAGTTTCTGATTATCTGTTGAAAAAGCCCGTGCCGGTGAAAACCGGCGCGGGCTTTTTCCGTTCAGGCTAGGGCATCTCCAGTAAAGCGGGATCGCTTTTGCCTCAGGACAATGGGTAACAACAAAGCGACAGAGTGTTTTCGCGTTTCGGAGAAAAGCGGAAATGCCCGGGTGTCATTTCATGGCGTCACAGGCCTTCATCATGTCGGCCTTCTTCATCTTGTCCATTTCCATGCCAGCCTTGTGCATGCAGTCCTTCTTGCCTGTCATGGACATGCCGTCTTTTTTCATCGTCTCCATTTTCATCTTGTCGCCGTGCATGGCATCCTTCTTCATCGTGTCGGTTTTCATGCTGTCGGCATGGGCGATGCCTGCGAAAGACAGGGCGGACAGCATGGAAGCGACGGCAATGGTGCCAAAAATCCGGGTCATGAAAGGTCTCCTCTGGACGTCATTTTATGTCCGCCGGCGTTGTGCCGGGGGCTCACGACTGTCCATTCGGTCGGAAACGGCCCATCGTTACAGCTTCACGTGCTTGTGAGAGCATATTCGGGCGAGATTATTTTTAAGCCATTATGTAACAATATCCTGCGGACTGCGAATAACCCGATAGTGACGATGACAGGCAGCCTTTCGGAAGAAACATTAAAGATACTGATGCTGCGTTCCCTTGACGGGGACGATAGCGCCTACAGGCATTTGCTCCACGCCTTGCGCCGGCTGCTTATTGCCTATTATGGGCGGCGCATGGCCTCCACTTCCAGAGGCGATGTGGAGGATCTTGTACAGGAAACCCTGTTGTCGCTTCACGCCAAACGGGGGACCTATGATCGTGCGCGACCTTTCACGGCCTGGTTTTTTTCGATCGCGCGCTACAAGCTCATCGACCACTATCGCGGCAGGGGTGGGCGCATGCTGGCGGAAGTGGAGCTCGATGAGACGCTGGAGGCCGAGCCAACCATCGATGCGGTGACGGCACGCATGGATGTGGAGCGGCTGCTCGACGACTTGCCGGAACGGCAACGCGACCTCATTCGCAATGTGAAGCTTGAGGGACAGTCGATTGCCGAAGCGGCAAAAAATTCCGGCCAGACCGAGCTTGCGGCAAGGGTCGGCATTCACAGGACGCTGAAAGTCCTGGCGGCGAAATTGCGGGGAGATTCGTGAGAAAGACGGACGACATCATTGACCAACTGGCGGGTGACCTCAGGCCCGTGCCCGCTTTCGCGATGGAGCGCAGGCTTGCGCTTGCGGTCTTGCCCGCGCTTGGCATTTCGCTGTTGCTGATGCTCGTCATTCTCGGGCTGCGCGTCGATATGGACGATGCTTTCACCGAACTGGGTTTCTGGATCAAGTCTGCCTATAACGCCCTGCTGGCCGTGGCTGCATTTGTCGCCGTCAGACGACTTGCCAGCCCCGATGGGGACAGCGGCTTTTTCTTCGTTTGGCTTGCGCTGATTTTCGTCGCGATGGTGGCGATAGCGCTTGTCCAGCTCGGTTTTGCCGTGCCGGGTAGTTATCGCGCCCTTATTCTGGGGCGGTCGGCGCTGCATTGCCCGTTTCTGATTGCGGCTTTTTCGCTTCCCGTCTTTTTGGCGAATTTCGCCGTTCTCAAACGCGCCGCTCCGGCTGACCCGACGCTTGCCGGTTTTGTCGGTGGCCTTGCCGCGGGTGCGGCCGGAGCCTGGGTCTATTCCTGGTTCTGCACCGAAAACGGCATGGCATTCGTGCTGATCTGGTATTCGCTCGGCATTCTCATGATGGGCCTGATCGGTGCCTTTGCGGGTTCCCGTTTTCTGCGCTGGTGAAAGGCGCTGCTCTTGCCGGCTCCGAACGTGGTCCGGAGCCGGTGTCTCATGTCGTCACGGATTTCACTGACCCAGATTGGCGGGAATTGCGAAGGCCGCGAACTGGCTGAACTGCTTGCCCGGATTGAAATTGTCGTCCGAGGCGATGAAGAAAAGCTGCTTGCCGTCTACCACCGGTCCGAATGCGAAGCTTTCGATATTGTCGATGTCGAGACCGAAATCGCCTTCGTTGATCTCGAACCACGGGGTTTTCGATACGGCGCGCACATTCGCCGCCTCTATCTTGTCCTTGCCGAGGATGTTTTCCGCGCCGGACAGGTCAGCAATGAAAAAGCGGATATGGTTGCCGACGCCAGAAGCGAAATTGCGCTCCACCGTAACAAACCGGCCATCCGGCATGGCGGCAATGGCGGAGAGACCATTGTCGTTATATTTCGGCTCGGCGGCTGTCGGGGTCTTCGAGATCGCCTCGGTGACATAGACATGTTCGGCAACCGGCTGCAGTGTCGCCGTGTCGATGACGAGAATGCGGGACGGGCTGCCGGCCTGCGGGGTGGCCTTCTGGCCATCCTGGGTCAGCGCGTTTTCCGTGGCGGCGATGAGCTTGCCGGATGTCAGCGTCAGACCTTCAAAGCCGAGATTGTTCTGCACGCCTCTCGTCTTTGCATCATTGACGAGATAGGCCTCTGGCAGTTCCAGCCGCCTTACATCGCCGCCATCGAGGTTCGAGACATAGATCGCCGGCTGGTTTTTCAGGTCGCGTTCGGAGGACCAGTAGAGCTTGCCGGCCTTGCGGTCGAGCGCGATGCCTTCGGCGTCGATGCCCTTCAGCGCAAAGGCTGCGCCGGTCTCGTCCTTCAATTCGCGGGTGGCCGCGATGTTCAGCGTGACGGCCCCTTCCGTCACGGCCAGTTCCAGTTCGTAATAACGGGCAGGGCCTTTTTCGACGCGGTCATCGGAAATGGCCAGATAACGGCCGGTTTCGCTATCAAACGTCAGATCGGAAATGCCGCCGAAAGCAATGCCATTGATGGAGAGGCCGGAGGGCACGACGATCTGGCCGAGAAAGGCTGGCGGTGGCGGGGTCTGTGCGGCGGCCGGAAGGGCCACAAGGCAGAAAGCGGCGATGCGAAACATGGAGGCGATCCTTCTTGTGGCGGCTGCCCTGTTGGGATGGATGCCGCGAGGATTAGCGCCCTGCCGCTAAACTTTGATGACGTTTTCCGTATCTCCGTACCTGAAGTCCGGCGGCTCATCTTGCCAAGCCTTGTCTTTTTTGATCCTGAATATAGTCATGCTTCATCCAAAGCGTGTCGCGCTGTCCGGATTCGCGCCCTACGCTTCAAATTTTGTTCCTGCCTGTCGCCCCGCCGTCCGTTGCGGTTCTTGCGACTGGCAGCAGGCCCGCAGAGTGCTTCATGCTGAAAGATTTTTCCGTCCAGAGCCTGTTCATGGGATGCCTTACCGCCTTTGTCGGTTTTGCCAGCTCCTTTGCCGTCGTGTTGCAGGGCCTGAAAGCCGTCGGCGCGACGGATTTCGAGGCGGCCTCCGGGCTGATGGCGCTTTCGGTGGCGATGGGGCTTTGCGCCATCGTTCTTTCCGTCACCACCCGGCTGCCGGTCAGCATTGCCTGGTCGACGCCGGGCGCGGCCCTTCTGGCAACCACCGGGGTGATCGAGGGCGGATTTCCGGCGGCGGTGGGCGGTTTCATCATCTGCGCCGTGCTGATCATCATCGCCGGCCTGTTCAAACCGCTCGGGCGCGCGGTCGCCTCCATTCCCGCGCCGCTCGCCAATGCCATGCTCTCAGGTGTCATCATCGGCCTGTGCTTTGCGCCGGTGAAGGCGATCGGCTTTAACCCGGCGCTTGGTTTGCCGATCATTCTTGCCTGGATCGTGGTGGGAGCCTTCAGGCGGCTTTTCGCTGTGCCTGCCGCCCTTGCCGCCTTTGTGCTCGTCATGATCTTCGGCGTCGATATTCCGGCGGGCGCGCTTGATAGCGTGGCGCAATCGCTGACGCCTCCGATGGAGTGGGTGACGCCGGTCTTCAGCCTGCACGCCGTCGTCTCCATCGCGCTGCCGCTGTTCATCGTTACCATGGCCTCGCAGAACATTCCCGGCATCGCGGTGCTGAAGGTCAATCACTACGATCCGCAGCCTGGGCCGCTTTTCGCCACGACCGGTTTCTTCTCGCTGCTTTCCGCACCCTTCGGCGGCCATGCCGTCAATCTTGCGGCGATCACCGCGGCGATGTGCGCGGGCGAGGACGCCCATGCGGACCCCAAACGGCGCTATTGGGCAGCGATCATCGGCGGTGTCGGTTACATCATCTTCGGCCTGTTGGCCGGCGTGGTCACGGCCTTCGTGGCTCTGGCACCGCCCATCCTCATTCAGGCGGTGGCGGGGCTGGCGCTGGTCGGCGCCTTTTCCGGTTCCGCCGTCGCGGCCTTCAAGGAGCCGGAAACCCGTGAGGCAGCGGCGATCACCTTCCTCATCACGGCCTCGGGCCTTTCCTTCGGTGGTGTTTCCGGGGCCTTCTGGGGGCTGATCGGCGGCGGGCTGATGATGGCGTTGCAGCGGGTAGTGAAGCGTGGTTAGATAGGGAGCTTATTGTTTTAAGAAATATTTATTTATGGATTTCGAATTCGATCCCGCCAAAAGCGAAAGTAATAAAGACAAACATGGAATGGATTTCGTCGAGGCAAGAGCGCTTTGGCTGGACGAGAAAAGACTTGTCGCACCTCTCGAAACCACGTCGGAAGAACGGTATATTATGATTGCGCAATTGCGCGGAAAGTGCTGGAGCGCCATCTACACCTATAGAAATGACCGGATGAGGATCATTTCCGTCAGGCGTTCCAGAGACAAGGAGAAGCAGCGTTATGAAGACGATCAGCGCTGAAGATTTCGACAGGAAATTCGACGATGGCGAAGACATCGACGATTTTGTCGACTGGTCGAAGGCTAGCCGGCCCGGTAAGGAACACACTCATTTCGATCTTCCGAACGGGATTCTGCGTCAGGTGGATGCGGAGGCGGCTCGCCTTGGAACGACGCGCGAGGCCCTCATCGTCAAATGGATATCGGAAAAGCTGGAGAGTAATCAGCGAGTAAAATAGGCGGGGAAGATAACAAGATCACTTGTCAGACTGCCAGTCGCTGTTTATACACGTCGCCATGAGCAACAGCATCGCAACCATTTTCGGCATGAGCGCGCAGATTTCTGCGAAGGCCTCGCCGTGCGGTGCACTCTCGCTTCTTAGCCTCGACCTTACACGCGGTTGCCGGGTCCAGTGAGGAGCGCCCGGCGGCCGAAAGCCCGCTGGCGCAAACGCTCCTCATCTCGAAATCTCATTTTATACTGGATTTAGGCCCTCAAGGGCCGCGTATCCGCCGATGGCTTGAAGAAGCCCGCGGACTGCGCAAGGAGGAAGCGAAATGGACGGCAAGATCACCAATATTTCCAAGGGCATGAACGACGCGAGCGTGAAGTATCGCCCTTACCCGACCATCAACATCCCTGACCGCACCTGGCCGGGCAAGATCATCGACAAGGCGCCGATCTGGTGTTCGGTGGATCTGCGCGACGGCAACCAGTCGCTGGTCAACCCCATGGGCCACGACCGCAAGGCCCGCATGTTCAAGCTGCTGCTCGAAATGGGTTTCAAGGAAATCGAGATCGGTTTCCCTTCCGCCTCGCAGACGGATTTCGATTTCGCCCGCTGGTGTGTGGAAGAAGGCAATGTGCCTGACGATGTCTCCCTGCAGGTGCTGGTGCAGTGCCGCCCGGAGCTGATCACCCGCACCTTCGAGGCGCTGGAAGGCGCCAACAAGCCGATCATCCACTTCTACAATTCCACTTCGGAACTGCAGCGCCGCGTGGTGTTCGGCAAGGATGTGCACGGCATCAAGCAGATCGCCGTCGATGCGGCCAAGATGATCACTGACATGGCGGCCAAGGCCGGCGGCGGTTACCGTTTCGAATATTCGCCGGAGAGCTTTACCGGCACCGAGCTGGAAGTGGCGCTGGAAATCTGCAACGCCGTGGTCGAGGTGGTGAAGCCTACGGCCGACAACAAGCTGATCCTGAACCTGCCTTCGACGGTGGAAATGGCGACGCCGAACATCTATGCCGACCAGATCGAATGGATGTGCCGCAATATCGACAATCGCGAAAACGTCATCATCTCGCTGCACCCGCATAATGACCGTGGGACGGGCATCGCCGCGACCGAGCTGGGCCTGATGGCCGGTGCGGACCGCGTCGAAGGCACGCTGTTCGGCAATGGCGAGCGCACCGGCAATGTCGACGTCGTGACGCTGGCGCTGAACATGTATACGCAGGGTGTCGATCCGGAGCTGGATTGCCGCGATATCGAGCGCATCAAGGCGGTTTACGAATATTCCAACGAGATGACGATCCCCGAGCGCCACCCTTATGTCGGCGAACTGGTCTATACGGCCTTTTCCGGCTCGCATCAGGATGCGATCAACAAGGGCATGAAGGCGATCAAGGTCGCCAACCATTCCGTCTGGGAAGTGCCCTATCTGCCGATCGATCCGAAGGATGTCGGCCGTTCCTATGAGGCGATCATCCGCATCAACTCGCAATCCGGCAAGGGCGGCATCGCCTATATTCTGCAGCAGGATTACGGCATCAACCTGCCGCGCAACCTGCAGGTGGAGTTCCGCGAGGATATCCAGCGCATTACCGATGAAGAAGGCGTGGAACTGCCGGCCAAGCGCATCTATGAGCGCTTTATCGAGCGTTACGTGACGCAGCCGAAGGCGCGCATCAAGTTCGTCGATCACCACACCTATCCGGCCGGCGATTTCAAGGGCGTGCGTATCGTTGCCGCCGAGATCACCGACAATGGCGAGGTGAAGCGCATCGAGGGTAAGGGAACCGGTCCGATTGACGGGTTCATCAATGCGCTGTCTGTCTATCTCGGCATTGACCTGTCGGTGAATGATTATTCGGAGCATTCGCTGCAGCATGGCTCGAATGCTTCGGCCATCGCTTATGTCGAGATGGAGCATCCGGGCGGCAAGCTGTTCGGGGCGGGGGTCAATACGAATATTGTGGCGGCTTCGCTGGAGGCGATCGTTTCGGCGGCCAATCGGGTGCTGGAAGAGCGGGCGCGGTAAGTGGGCCTTGAGGGTGGGGCTTTACCCCCCTCTGTCCTGCCGGACATCTCCCCCTCAAGGGGGGAGATCGGCAGGAGGCGCCACCACCGCTCCATTCAAAAACTTTGAGATGGGCGGGACCTACCCGCGAGTCGATCTCCCCCCTTGAGGGGGAGATGTCCGGCAGGACAGAGGGGGGTGAAGCCCCCCCCCTCAAAGCCGGCGAATGCTATTCCCCCAACCGTGAAAACCCCAGCGGACGCCCGTTGTCATAAAACACCCGCACATCCTCCAGCGCCACGCCCGTCCCTGTCTCATCAAGGCTGTGCCGTTCGCAGGTAACGTTCCACGTCCCCGGCCCACCGGAAATGTGGAAGAGATTATAGGCTGCGCGCGGTTTTTCCCCACCCGGCCCCTGGCTGGCCGAGGCGATGCCGACGACCGGAATGTGGTCTTCCCCGTGATGCGTATTCAGCCAATAGACCGTGTTCAGATGCGTATGCCCATGCAGCACGAGTTCCGCCCCGCCGACGCCCAGCGCCGCTGCGAAACGGCGGATGCCGATCATGCGCTTGTGGGTGGCGGTGGCGCCGCGGATGGGCGGGTGATGGATCATCACCACGCGGAACAGCCCCTGTTCGCCAGCTTTTTTCAAAAGTTCCGCCGTGGCGCGCGCCTGCCGGTTGCCGAAGTAACCGGTGGCTGAAAAGGGCGGCGTGGCAATCGAGGTTGAGCAGCCGATCAGCGCCACGGGGCCACGCACGCGCATATAGGGAAAAATCTTGCGGTCATCGTCCCATTCCGGCGGATCGCCATCGCCGCGCACGTAAGGATACCAAGCCTGCATGGCCTTGTCGTGCGCGCCGGAAACATAGGCGTCATGATTGCCGGGAACGACGGAGGTTTTTTCGGGATCGCCCACTTCTTCCAGCCAGTCGGCGGCGGCGCGAATTTCAATGCCGGTCGCAAGATTGACGAGATCGCCGGTAATAGCCAGATGATCCGGTGACTTTGTCTCGAGATCGTCGAGCAGCTTTTCCAGCGTATCGGTGAAGAGATGCTTGCGGCGGTTGCGGTGCCAGTTAACGAAACCGGTGATACGCTTGGATGCAAGTTCCCGGAAAGTGAGTTTTGGCAGTGGCCCCAAATGGACGTCTGAAATATGCGCAAGTTTGAACATGGCGGCAGAGATAACCTATGATATGCGGCGCGTCCAATAAAAGCCTGCCGGCGGGGAGAAACCAGGGTGAATGACGAGACAACCGGGCAGAAGGCCCGTCCGTTCCACATGCGTGTCTTCATCCGCTTTCTGCATTTCATTTTTCTGCTCACACGGGGTGCCACGCTTGGCGTCCGTGCGGCCTGTTTCGATGAAAAGGGCAGGATTTTCCTGGTGCGGCACACTTATCTGCCGGGCTGGTATCTGCCGGGCGGCGGGGTGGAGCGTGGCGAGACGCTGATCGCGGCACTGCACAAGGAAATCCGCGAGGAAGGCAATCTCGAAGCGGCTTCAAAGCCTGAGCTTTTCCACGTCTATCTCAATCTGGAAGGCAGCAATCGCGATCATGTCGCGCTTTACCGGCTTGATGTCACCCAGACCCGGCCGAAAAAGCCGGATCATGAAATTGCTGAAAGCGGCTTTTTCGACCTTTCGGCTTTGCCGGAAGGGGTGACAGCCGCCACCCGCCGCCGCCTCGCCGAACTTGCCGGCGAAACGGAAATCGCCGACCACTGGTAGCGGCGGGAGGCGTTGCGTCAGGAAAGCGCCTCGCGGCCATGGGCCAAGGTCAAGTCCAGCTCCGGGCCGACGGGCACGATGCCGGTCGGGTTGATGGTGCGGTGGCTGCGGTAATAATGTTCCTTGATGTGGCGCATATCCACCGTATCTGGCACGCCCGGCGTCTGGTAGAGATCGCGCAGGTAACCCGTCAGGTGCGGATAGTCGTGGATGCGGCGGATGTTGCACTTGAAATGGCCGACATAAACCGGATCGAACCGCACCAGCGTCGTGAACAGGCGCCAGTCCGCTTCCGTCTGTTCTGAACCGAACAGGAAGCGCCGGTCCTTCAGGCGGTTCTCAAGCATATCCAGCGTTTCGAACACCTTCACGGCATTCTGTTGATAAGCATTCTGCGTGGTAGCGAAACCGGCCTTGTAGACGCCGTTATTGACCGTGTCGTAGATGACGTCGTTCAGTGCATCGATCTCGGCGCGCAGCGCCTCGGGGTAATAATCGGCTTTCGATCCGGTGAGATCGTTGAAGGCAGAGTTGAACATGCGGATGATTTCCGCGGATTCATTGGAGACGATGGTGCCCCGCTGTTTGTCCCAAAGCACCGGCACGGTCACACGCCCGGAATATTTGGGGTCCGCCCGGGTATAGACCTGCCAGAGCGTGGAGGAACCGAAAAGGTGGTCTTCCGTTGCGCCCGGTGTGCGTTCGCTCTCAGGCTTGAATTCCCAGCCGTTTTCCAGCATCAGCGGGTCGACGACGGAGACGGTGATCAGGTCCTCCAGCTTTTTCAGCCTGCGGAAAATCAGGGTCCGATGCGCCCAGGGGCAGGCGAAGGAGACGTAGAGGTGGTAGCGATCCTTCTCCGCCTTGAAACCGCCTTCTCCGGATGGGCCGGGGGCTCCATCTGCTGTAACCCAGTTGCGGAATTGCGAGGCACCGCGCTTGAAATGCCCTTTGGTTTCCTTGGTGTCGTACCAGACGTCTTTCCATACGCCTTCCACCAGCATGCCCATGACGATCTCCTTGATTGTTTCCTTGACGGCGATCCTAACCGTTCCCTGTCGTCTCGCGAACCCGCAAGGCGTTGAACAATGCGTTTCTGCTCTTGCATAGGCTGAATGAGATGGCTTCGAGATTTGTTCTGGACGGGTTTGAATTTTCCTGATAATTGCGATTTTCACAAATCTGAGGAAATTGCTGACTATGATCGAACCACGGATGCTCCGACGACGCTGACGCTCCTGAACGCCCTTACCGGCGCAGCCGTCATCTATTGTCGCATCCGCATTCTGGAAGTTTCGGTCTCTTCATGTCCAAGCACGATCTTGTCTACCTCACCGAGGACGCGTCGCACGACGCCATCATCGAAGTCATCAACGAAGAAGCTTTTGGTCCCGGCCGGCACACCCGTGCGGCAGCGCGCATCCGCGAGCAGGGGCCACATGACCGGTCTCTGTCCTTCGTCTGCGCCGATGATGGTGAGACGATTGCCTCGGTGCGCATGACGCCGGTTCTGGCCGGCGGGGTGAAGGGCCATATGCTTGGCCCGCTTGCGGTGCGGCCCTCGCACAAGAACAAGGGCATCGGCCGGGAACTGGTGCGGATCGCCATTGCGGCGGCCCGGCGGAAGGGCTCCGAAGCCGTTATCCTGATCGGTGATCCGCCCTATTACATGCCGCTCGGTTTCGAGAAGGTCGCTTATGCGGCGCTCGATTTTCCGGGTCCGGTCGACCCGAACCGGGTGCTGGTGGTGCCTGTTGGTGACGACGTGCACCAGCGGCTGAAGGGCAAGATCGGCTGGCGCAAATGCGAGGCTGCGATGCCGGCCGCTGCGGCGGACGATGAGGGTTTTGAGGAGCCTCTTCGGGTTTACGGCTGAGGGTTTTCTGCAAAGGCAGCTTTGCCTTTTCTCGCCAGTGCTTCTGTCTCCCCTCATTCCTGTGCTTGTCACAGGAATCCAGCCGACGCGCGTCTGCGCGACGCGAGGACTCTTTTCAACCCAAGGACTTGGGCTGGCTGGATCCCTGTGACAAGCACAGGGATGAGGGTCGCCTATCGTTACGCCGAGCATTTCGTTCCAACCGTGCGCGCCCTACCACAGAATTCAATTCCGTTTCCTCCCCCTATACGATAGCTAGTGAAAGTCGATTACTGCGAAGGGGCGGGGCATGACGGCGATTACCATGAACGATGCGCTGGAGCGCGCGGGCGCAGGCGCCTATCAACGGCGGCTGATGGGCATTTTCGGCCTCGTCTGGGCGGCGGATGCCATGCAGGTTCTGGCGGTTGGTTTCACCGCCGCCTCGATTGCCGCAACCTTCGGCCTGACGGTGCCGCAGGCCCTGCAGACCGGAACGGCATTCTTTTTCGGCATGTTGCTCGGTGCTGCCGGTTTCGGGCGGCTGGCGGACCGTTACGGGCGTCGTCGTGTGCTGATCGTCACCGTCGCCTGTGATGCGCTGTTCGGTGTGCTTTCGATATTTTCGCCCGATTTCACCATTCTGCTCATCCTGCGTTTTCTCACTGGCGCGGCGGTGGGCGGCACGCTGCCAGTGGATTATGCGATGATGGCCGAGTTCCTGCCTGCCAAAAATCGCGGCCGCTGGCTGGTCTTTCTCGAGGGCTTCTGGGCTGTTGGTACGCTGATCGTGGCCTTGGCTGCCTGGGGTGCAAGCCTTGCCGGCGTGGCCGATGCCTGGCGTTATATTTTCGCCGTGACGGCTTTTCCGGCCGTTCTTGGCCTCGGCCTGCGTTTTCTGGTGCCGGAATCGCCGCTTTACCTGCTGCGCAGCGGGCGATTGGACGAAGCCAAGGCCGTCGTCAACCGTATGCTGGTGACGAATGGCCGTGCGCCTCTCGATGCCGGGACGGGGCTTTTCCAGCCTGACGTGGCCAAGGGGCAGGGGATATTTTCACCAGCGCTCCGGCAGCGCAGCATCATGATCCTCACCATCTGGTTCCTCGTCTCCGTTTCCTATTACGGGGTCTTCACCTGGATGCCGGCGAAACTGGCGGGCGACGGTTTCGGCTTCGTGCGCGGTTATGGTTTTCTGGTGCTGGTGGCGCTGGCGCAGATCCCGGGTTACGCGCTTGCCGCCTATGGCGTTGAAAAATGGGGCCGCAAGCCGACGCTGATCGGCTTCTGCCTGCTCTCCGCGCTCGGTTGCCTGCTTTTCACGCTGGCGTCAGCCGGCGCGATGATCGCCGCCTCGCTTCTCATCATGAGTTTTGCGCTGCTCGGCACTTGGGGCGCGCTTTATGCCTATACGCCGGAGCTTTACCCGACGGAATCGCGGGCGACCGGCATGGGGGCTGCGGGCGCCATGGCAAGGCTTGGCGGCCTGCTGGCGCCGTCTCTGCTTGGTTATGCCATAGCGCAGGGTTTTGGCGTCGCAATCGGCATATTTGCCGGACTGCTGGTGCTGGCTGCCATTGCGGCCACGATGATCAATGCGGAAACGCGGCAGGTGGCGCTGACTTAGTTGCCGCCAAGGGTGATGGCCTGATCTGATCCACGATCAGGCCATTCTGTTCTGCGCTTACAGCGTCGTATAATTGACCGGAAGCCAGTCGTAATTGGTGCTGTCGGTGCGCACATGGCCGATGCCGGGGAAAGCGATGTGAGCGCCGGCCACCAGATATCTGCCCTCTACCGCCTGTTTGAACGCCAGATCGCGCGCCACGACGGCAGCCTTCTGGTCGACATCGAACTCGATCGCCACGTCAGGCTCATCAAACTGGAGGATATCGCCATGGGTGATATCGCCCCAGAAGACGATCTTCTGGCCGTCGCTTTCCAGAACAACAGCGCTGTGGCCGGGTGTGTGGCCGGTGTAAAGGATCGAGCCAAGACCGGAGACCGGTGCGGCATTATCGCCGAAAGTCTCGAATTTACCGGCATCGATATAGGGCTGGATGCTTTCCTTCGCTTCGGCATAACCCTTCTTCAGCGCTTCAGGGGCTGCCTTGGCCTTTGCCTCGTCAAGCCAGAAGGCGGCTTCGCGCGCATTGACCCGGAGCGTCGCATTGGCAAAGACACGCTTGCCATTCGAGGAAAGCCCGCCGGAATGGTCCGTGTGGATATGGGTGAGGACAATGTCGTCTATCTCGTCGGTTTTGTAACCGGAGGCCTCGATATTGGCGACGAGCCTGCCAAGGCTCGGACCGAGATAGGTGCCGGTGCCGGCATCGATCAGCACCAGCCTGTCTCCGGTGTTGACGAGAAATGCATTGACCGATGTCGGCGTCTCTTCCGGCAGGAAGGCATCGCGCAGCACCTTGGCGGCATGTTCCGGCGTGGTGTTGGTGTAGATTTTGGCGAGCGGCAGCGCAATGACGCCGTCCGAAAGGGCGGTGACTTCCACCTTGCCGACCATCAGCCGATAAAAGCCGGGTGCCTGTGTGGCGGCCAAAGGCGCCTTGGCGAATGCGACGGTGGGCGCCACGAAAGGGGCGGCGAAGATGGCGCTGGCGGC
This sequence comes from Agrobacterium sp. V1, assembly GCF_030518355.1. NCBI lineage: Bacteria > Pseudomonadati > Pseudomonadota > Alphaproteobacteria > Hyphomicrobiales > Rhizobiaceae > Agrobacterium > Agrobacterium sp. V1. The sequence continues at coordinate 1,941,070 of NZ_JAULSF010000001.1, read as the reverse complement.
GCCTTTGAGAAGCGAACGACGTGATGGCATGGGTGGCTCCTGAGTTTGGGGAACGTCTTGAAAGTTTCCGAACTCCAGCTAAGTGTAGAGAGGCCAGCAATCAAATCGATGTGACTTATGCAAACTATCGATCATTTCAATCTCCGTTCCTTCGACCTCAATCTTCTCATCGCCTTTGATGCGATGATGGAGGAAATGAATGTCACGCGCGCTGCGCGTCGGTTGAAAATCCAGCAGCCGGCCATGAGCCATAACATCTCCACCCTGCGGACATTGTTTCAGGATGAGCTTTTCATCCGCGTGGGACAGGAGATGAAGCCGACGGCACGGGCGCTCAACCTGGCCGGGCCAGTGCGGCAGGCGCTCCGGCAGGCGCAGGCGGCGGTGCTGACGGCCGATGTTTTCGATCCGGAGACGGAGCGCCGCACCTTCCGGCTGGGCATGTCGAGCGAGGTGGAACTGTTGCTGCTGCCGGACCTGACGGCGCGGCTGCGCGAGATCGCGCCCGGCATCCGCATTCTGGCCCGCAGCGGGCAGGAGCAGGAAATCACTGCGATGCTGGATACGGGTGTGATCGATATGGCCGTGGGATGCGCCTATTCGCAGGAGCAGCGTCACCATTGCGAGCCGCTTTATGTCTCAAGCGTTCTTTGCTGCTTCAACCCGAATTTGCTCGATCTCACCACGCCCGTGGGGCTTGATGCCTATATGGCGGCAAAACATGCGGTGATATCGCAGACGGACAGTTTGCAGGGCTGCATCAAGGACGCGCTGGAATTGAGCGGCGTGGAAATCGATGTCATTGCAGCCGCGCCGGATTTCCTCTCGGTTCTGGCAACAGCGCGATCCTCAGCAGTGCTGGCGACCGTATCTTCACGCATTGCGTTGCGTTATGCGCCGATGCTCGGGCTTGAAGTGAGCCCTGTGCCGGTGACGCTGAATTTCCCGCCGGTTGCCATGGTCTGGACCTTGCAGACCGATGCGGATCTCGGTGCCATGTGGCTTCGCCAGCAAATCCGCGAGGTCATGGGCCGAACCGTGGATTGTGGACTATCGGGGATCGCGGCCTAGGCATTCGCCTCAACTCTGGAGCGCGTCCTGTTGAAACGGAAGTGTCAGGGACGCTCTATGCCTTTGTTTCCATGTGTTTTCCGAATGTAGAAACGCTACGCATTGTGAGTTGAAATGCTCTAGAACCGCTTCTCCAGCCAGGTGATCGACTGGCCACTGGAAAGGGGACCAAGCGAGCCGATTCTGGTGAAACCGTAGCGTTCGTAGGTTCTCACGGCATCAGGGTTCATCGTGTCGATATAAGCGCCGGTGCAGCCGCGCTTTCTGGCTTCCGCCTCCGCCATCGCAAGCAGCTTTGGGGCTGTGCCCTTTCCGCGCATGGATTCCGGAACAAAAAGAAGCTGCACGTAAAGCCAGCCGCGGGCGGTGTGGCCAACCAGACCGCCGGTGACGGTATTGTCGTCATCGCGGATGGTGATATTGAGCTCGCGTTTGTCGCTTTCACCGAAACGGGCGATATTATAGGCCACCAGCGGATCGCGGATGGCCTTTTCAGCGTCCGCATCCGCGACATCGCTCAAAACGAAATTCATGATTTTCTTTCCCGGACGCCGGGCGGCGGCCGTTTGTCGTTTTCCAGTTCAAGACGCGGAAAGTCTTGCACTTACTGCCAAGGTTCTACCGCCCTTCACGCCACCAGAGCGCGGAGAAGGCAAGCAGCAGGGCGCCAAGCCCGGCAAAACCGGCAAAGAGCGGCAGGGTGTTGACGCCTTTCAGCACCGTCTCGTCGGTCAGACGTATCAGCATGCGATCCTCGTCGGCAACCCTGATGTCACCCCGCACCGGCAATATATCGGGCAGCGCGACACGGCCGGAATTGTCGGCGACACGGTGCACGCTGCCCCTGGTGGCGTCGGCCAGCGGCTTCAGCGTCTCAGTCGTCGAAATCATCGCCTTGAACTCCGGCGCATCCACCGCGCCGACATGGACGAGGGTGGTGAAATCGCCGTTCTTGATTTCGAACAGGCCGGTTTCGTCCATGCGGCGCTCGATCTTGTAAAGACCGGGCTCGGTGGTGGTGAAGGCCATGTTTTCGGTCTTGCCGGACGGGAAACGCACGCTTGCCTGACCGGGATCGTCGCCGATGGTCTGGCGGGTGATTTCCAATGTGCGGCCATTGGCCCGCGCCGTCAGCGCCTCTTCTTCAAGCTCGGGCTCCTTCATCAGCCAATGGGCGATGCGGCGATAAAGCGCCACATGCGGGCCACCGCCTTCAAAACCACGCGCCCACAGCCAGCCCTGATCGGACAGAAGCATGGCGACACGGCCTTCGCCCTGACGGTTCAGCACCAGCAGCGGGTCCTGTCCGTCGCCCAGCATCACGGTCTGGCCCTGCGGCGGGTCAACGCTGATGGTGCGGAACCAGCGGCCCCATTGCGGCGGCTCGTTGGCCGATCCATCCAGCCCGCGGGTGACAGGGTGCTTCTTGCCCGCTTCCGAAAGGCGGGGATAGAAGGCCGCCTGATGCACCTGACCGGTGGGTTGGGCCGGCAGCACGGAGGCGAGCGGCGTCATGGCGATCGAATCCTGACCGGCATGTTCCGGGCCTGCGGCAATCAGGAGCGCGCCGCCCTTTTCGACATATTGGGCGATGTAATCGTAATAGAGGATCGGCAGCACGCCGCGATGCTGGTAGCGGTCGAAGATGATGAGGTCGAAATCCTCGATCTTTTCGACAAACAATTCGCGGGTCGGGAAGGCGATCAGCGAGAGCTCGTTGATCGGCGTGCCGTCCTGTTTTTCCGGCGGGCGCAGAATGGTGAAATGTACCAGATCGACCGAGGCGTCGGATTTCAGCAGGTTACGCCAGGCGCGTTCGCCGGCATGCGGCTCGCCGGAGACGAGCAGCACGCGCAGGTTCTGGCGGATACCTTCGATCAGGTGAACGGCGCGGTTGTTCGCAGCCGTCACTTCGCCGGGAAGCTCGGCGACGGAAAATTCCATGACATTGTTGCCGCCACGCGGAACCTTGAAACTGAACGGCGTCGGCTGGCCGGGTGTGGCCTGAAGCGTGGCGATTTCTTCGCCATTCATCTTCACGGTCACTTCTGCCGAGCCAGCGCCTGCGGGGCGGCCGTCATCAAAGACACGCAGCGTCAGCTGCTGCTCTTCATTGACGATGCCGAAGCGCGGGGCGCGGACGATCTCGATGCGGCGGTCGAATTCATCGGCCTTGCCGGTGATCAGCCCATGCACGGGGGCGCGGAAGCCGAGCGCCTGTTCGGCATTGGGCAGGGCATTCGGGATATCGTGGATCTGGCCGTCGCTGAGGAAAATCGCGCCGCCGACGCGGGACGGCGAGACATCGGAAACGGCCGAGGAAAGGGCCGAGAAAAGCTGAGTCGAGGGCGAATCACTCTCACCATCATCGCGCACTTCGACGATGCGCGGTTCGATACGCGGGAAGCGCGACAGCCGGTCTTTCAGCGTCTCCAGCGCCGTATCGGTCATTTGCGGCCGGTCCTGCACGTCCTGGCTCTGCGAGCGGTCAACGATGACGGGCACGATGGTGGAAAGCGGCTCGCGTTCCTCCTGCGTCAGAAGCGGATTGGCTATTGCCGCAAGCAAGGCGGCAAGCGCCAGTCCGCGCAGCCATGCGCCGCGCACGCCACGCCACAGGCCGATGAAGGAGAGCGCAAGAGCGGCGACGGCCAGAACGGCAATCACGATCCACGGCAGGAAGGGGGAGAAGGTCAATGTCATGTCACTGCCCCAACCGTTCGAGAAGTGCGGGAACGTGAACCTGATCGGCCTTGTAGTTGCCAGTCAGCATATACATCATGATGTTGACGCCGGAGCGGAATGCGTGTTCGCGCTGCATCTCGTCCGGCGGCACGGTGGGCAGAACCGGCGCGCCCTGTGGATCGACGGCCCAGGCGCCGGCGAAATCATTGCCCGTTATCATGATCGGCGTCACGCCATCGCCGGAAGAAGAGAGGCCCGAGGTGGTCTTGGCGGCTCCCTGTCGCGATTCCACCCAGAGTGGCGAACCATTGTAACGGCCGGGGAAATTGGTGAGCAGGTAGAAGGACCGCGTCAGAACGTGGTCTTCCGGCACCGGCTCCAGCGGCGGAATATCGATATTGGCGAGGATCGCCTGCAGTCGTTCGCCGTTAGGGCTGGTCGCGCCGGTATCGAGCGAAGAGAACTGGTCGCGCGTATCGAACAGCACGGTGCCGCCGGCGCGCATATAGGCGTCGATGCGCGAAATCGCGGCGCTCGACGGCATGGGGGCCGTCGCCGATACCGGCCAGTAGATGATCGGATAGAAGGACAATTCATCCTTGGAAATATCCAGTCCAACAGGCTGGCCGGGTTCCAGCGTAGTGCGCCAGGTCAGGAATTCGCTGAGACCCTGGAGACCCTGCTCGGAAATGCGGTCGACATCATCCTCGCCGGTGCGGACATAAGCGAGATGGGTAGTGTCCAGCCGCTCGAAAATCTGCTCGTCGCCGGGTTTTGGATCGTCGGCGCGGGCATCGGTTGGCGACATGGCGGCAAAGGCGCCAAGCGCCAGCAGCAGGGTGGCAACTGTCGCGCTGCGGGCTTTCGGCAGGCGCGCGAAGGCGCCGTTCATGAAGAGGACGATCAGGCTGTCGGCAATCAGCATCAGGAAAGCGGCGATGAACAAAGCAGGGCGCAGCGATTTCGCGGTTTCACCGATCAGCGCTTCACTGGTGGTGCTGACACCGGCGACGGATGCGTCAAGCGGGCGCAGCGTCGCGCCTGCGGGCAGGAGGTTGAGAGCCACGAAACCATCCTCTGTGCCGTAAAGGCCGGGGGGATTGTCGAAACCGGTGCGCGGCGGCTGGCCGGCGCGCATTTCCAGCGGCCGGGCAGTGCCGATTTCGGCAGATAGCGCGCCTTCGGCCGTCAAGAGGCGGAACGGGGGCAGGGCTGCGGCCGGGGCATTGGCGGAGGCGGAAGCGCCGCCCGCTTTCGACAATTGCACGATACGGCGCAGCATATCGACGAAATGGCCTGAGATCGGCAGGTCGGACCAGCTCGCCTCGGCGCTGACATGGAAGAGCACGATGCGGCCTGCCTCGACAGTGCGGGTGGTAACGAGCGGCGTGCCGTCGGCAAGGCTGGCCCAGGTGCGTTCAGCCAGATCGGGTGTCGGTTCGGCCAGAACCTGGCGTTTGACGAGAATGCCATCGGCCTTCGGCATGCCGGCAAAGGCGCCGAAAGCAGGGAAATCGGCAAGTGGCTGCGGCTCGGCCCAGGAGAGCGCGCCGCCGAGCGCACGTTCACCCTGCCGGAGCGTCACCGGCACCAGCGGATCGTCAGCGGGCGCTGCGGCAAGGCGCGGACCGGCAAAGCGGATCAGCGTGCCGCCGGCTGCAAGCCAGCGCTGCATCGGCTCATAGGTTTCCTGTGGCAGTCGGCCAATATCGGCCATGACGATGACCGACGGGTTGGATTGCAGGATCTCCGGGATTGCCTGCGCCAGATCGGCCTGCCGCTGCGGAATGAGATCGACAAAAGGCTGGAGCGCGCGGCTGATATAATAAAGCGGCTGCAGCAGTGGCTGGAAATCATTGCCGGTTTCGCCGGCGAGCAGGGCCACGCGGCGGCGGCGGAAACCGTCATCCAGAAGATGCACGGCGCCCGCCGTCGAAACACCTTCGAGGGAGAGGCGGGCGAAATCGTTGCGCAGTTCGAAGGGGGCTTCCACCGTTGCCGTTGTTTCGGCCTCGCCGGGGGCGAAGCTGGCCGTGCCATTGGCGAGAATGCGGCCCTGGCTGTCCTGTGCATTGACGGTCAGCCGGGCGGCTTCGGCCGTGTCGAGCCGCGAAAGGGTGACGCTCATGGCATCGGCATTGTTGGTGGCGCCGGTAATGGCGGCGATGGCCTTGCCGTCGCCCTTCACGATGCGGAATTCGGCGGGCGAGAGGCTGGCAAGCGTTCTCATCGCGTTTTCATCCTGCGCGGTCTGAACACCATCGGCAATATAAGCGAGCGTGCCGGGGGTTGTGCCGTTCAGCGCCTCGGTAATGGCTTCGGCCGTGCGCACGCGGTCCGGCATCAGCGGTTTCGGCTTGGCGGCGGCGAGCTTTTCCAGCGCCACGGCTGTCGTTCCCGATACGGCATCATGTTCGGCATCGGCGGTGAAGCTGATGGAGACGGGGCGGTCGGCCCGCTCCGCATCGCCGATCAGGGCCTGAGCGGTGGCCACGCGTCTTTCCCAGTCGGGCGCGGCGGCCCAGCTGTTGTCGACCACCAGCACCAGCGGGCCGCTGCCGGCGATGCTGTTATTGCGCGGGTTCACCACCGGATCGGCCAGAGCAAAAATCACGGCGGCGGCAAGCGCCATGCGCAAAAGGGTCAGCCACCACGGGCTTTTCGATGGCGTTTCCTCGCGTTTCAGCACCGTCGCCAATATCTTCAGTGGCGGAAAGACTTCCGCCTTGGGGCGCGGCGGGGTGAGCCGCAGCAGCCACCAGATGGCGGGCAGCGCCAGCAAGCCGAAGAGGATGTAGGGGCTGGTGAAGACGAAAGGCAATGCGCTCATCGGTGCCCACCGCCCTGTGCCGGCGCGCCGGAAAGATACATGTGAACGGCCACAAGCGCCTCGGAAGCGAGATGATCGGTGCGGTGGAAGACGAAGTTCCAGCCGAGACGGCGCAGCGACGAGGATAGCGCCTCGCGTCTTGCGAGATAGGCGCGGGTGTAATCCTCGCGAATGGTCTCGGCGCGGCCAGACACCAGTTTTTCGCCGGTTTCCGGATCGGTAAACTCGGTGCGGCCGGAATAGGGGAAGGTTTCTTCGGCCGGATCGGCGATTTCCACCACATGGCCGCGCAGGCCACGTCGCGCCAGAGGCGAAATCTTCTCCATCACATTTTTCGCATCATCGAGAAAATCGCCAATCAGAACAATGTCGCTCGCGCCGCGGATCATGCCCGTTTCCGGCATGCCCGTGGTCAGCGGCGCGTGCATGATGGCGGCGGCCAGCCGTTCGGCGGCGTTTCTGGCCGAGACCGGCTCCATGATGCCGGGGCAACCAATGCGTTCGCCAGAGCGCGCCAGGATCTCCGCCAGCGCCAGCATCAGCACCAGCGCCCGGCTTTCCTTGGAGACGGAGCCGAGGGTGGATTTGAACATCATCGACGGCGACATATCGGCCCAGAGCCAGATGGTGTGGGCTGCCTCCCACTCCCGGTCGCGCACATAGGTATGGTCGTCGCGGGCCGAGCGCCGCCAGTCGATGCGCGACAGGCTTTCGCCTTCGGCATAGGGGCGGAACTGCCAGAAATTTTCGCCGATGCCGCGTTTGCGGCGGCCGTGCCAGCCGGCGGTGACGGTGTTGGCGATGCGTTTTGCCTCGACCATGCAGTCCGGCACCAGTGCGGCACGCTGGCGCGCGCGCGCCAGAACTTCGCTACCCGGTGTCTTGTCTACGATCTGGCCGATGGATGCCACAGGCACTCCTTTCGCGAAAGGTTAGGCACGCGTCTTTTAATTCTTCGCCTGCTCCACGAGGGCCGCAATCACATCGCGCACCGACATGCCTTCGGCGCGGGCCGCAAAGGTCAGCGCCATGCGGTGTTCCAGCACCGGCTCGGCCAGCGCATGGACGTCGTCCAGCGACGGGGCGAGGCGGCCTTCGTAGAGCGCACGGGCGCGGGCCGTCAGCATCAGCGACTGGCCGGCGCGCGGACCCGGACCCCAGACAACGTGTTTGTCGGTCAATTTGTTGCCATGGCCGGGGCGGGCGGAACGGACGAGCGACAGGATCGCGTCCACGACCTTGTCGCTGACCGGCATCTGGCGGATGAGGGCCTGGATTTCCATCAGGCGCTCGGCACCGATCACGCCGCGTGCTTCGCCGGAGGCGGTGCCCGTCGTGTCGAGCAGGATCTGGCGTTCGGCGGCAAGCTCGGGATAACCGACATCGACCTGCAGCAGGAAACGGTCGAGCTGGGCTTCGGGCAGCGGATAGGTGCCTTCCTGTTCCAGCGGGTTCTGCGTGGCGAGAACGTGAAACGGCTTCGGCAGCTCATAGGTCTGGCCGGCCATGGTGATGTGATATTCCTGCATGGCCTGCAAAAGGGCGGACTGCGTGCGCGGGCTGGCGCGGTTGATTTCGTCGGCCATCAGCAGCTGGCCGAAAATCGGACCCTTGATGAAACGGAAGGACCGGCGGCCGTTCTCGTCCTGATCCATGACTTCGGAACCGAGGATGTCCGAAGGCATCAGGTCCGGTGTGAACTGGATGCGGTTGGCATCGAGGCCGAGCACGGTGCCGAGCGTGGTGACGAGCTTTGTCTTGGCGAGGCCGGGAACGCCGACCAGCAGCGCATGGCCGCCGGAGAGGATGGCGAGAAGCGTGTTCTGCACCACTTTTTCCTGGCCGAAAATGACCTTGGAGACTTCCGTGCGGATGGCCGCAATGTCGGAAAGCGCCTTTTCGGCCGAGGCGACGATGGCCTTTTCATCGAGGGTTTCGCCGGTATTCATCACGCCCATGTCGCTCTCCTCATACCTTCGCCGCTGTCACATTCGCATCCCGGTTTTGCTGGTTGCCAACCGGGGCGGATTTTGCGCTGCATCTAGCTTATTGCTCTCTTGGCCGCTGACAAGCGCCATTCGAATGACTATGTCGTGACTTAGTATTTCCTTATCGGCAAAGCGAGACTCGAATATGGCAGCGGAGACGATAAATTCGGCTGATGATGCGGCGGGGCTTGCGGCGATGATTTCCCGTGCTGCCGAACAGAGCGGCGATGCCAAGCGCGGGCCGGCCCCGGTGGAGCGCTGGAATCCGCCTTTTTGCGGCGATCTCGACATGGAAATCCGTGCTGACGGCACGTGGTTCTACCTCGGGACGCCCATCGGACGGGCACCTCTGGTTCGGCTGTTTTCCACGGTTCTGCGCAAGGATGAGGACGGTAGGACCTACCTTGTAACTCCTGTGGAAAAAGTCGGCATCCGGGTGGTGGATGCACCCTTCGTCGCCGTGGAAATGACGGTGACTTCGGCTGGTGCGGATGGCGAATCCCTGCTGACCTTTCGCACCAATGTCGGCGACGTGGTGGAGGCGGGGCCGGAGCATCCGCTGCGCTTTGAAATTTTCGGTGAAAACCGCGAATTGAAACCCTATCTTCTGGTGCGCGGCCGGCTGGAGGCGCTCGTCTCACGGGCCGTGATGTATGATCTCGCGGCACTCGGCGAGGTGATCGACGTGGATGGCGTCGACATGTTTGCGGTGCGCTCGGGCGGGGTGATCTTTCCGGTGATGCCCGCCAAGGAACTGGAACGGCTTTCACAATGACGATGATGACAACGGGCCTCAAGGCTTTTACCGCCACCGATTTCCGCCGCCGAGTGCTGCAGGAAGGCGAGGGCGTGGCCGAGCGGGAAAATGGCGACCACGTGCTCAATCCGGGCGTGGTGCTGTCTGGCAATGGCATCCGGCTGAAGGATGCCGCAGTGCTGATACCGGTTATCGACGATGGCAACGAGGCGCGGGTGATCTTCACCCAGCGCACCGCAACCTTGCGCCAGCATTCAGGCCAGATTTCCTTTCCCGGCGGCGGCATTGATGCCGAAGACCGCACGCCGGAAGAGGCAGCGCTGCGCGAGACGGAAGAGGAGATCGGCCTGTCTCGTTCTTTCGTGGAGACGGTCGGACGGCTGCCGGATTATATTTCCGGGACGGGTTTTCGCATCAAGCCGGTGCTGTCAGTCGTCCGCCCGGGCTTTGATTTAACGCTTAATCCCACTGAGGTGGATGAGGTTTTCGAGGTGCCGTTGTCCTTCCTGATGGACCCGGCCAATCACGGTCGCGGCAGCCGCATCTTTCAGGGGAAGGAGCGGTTTTTCTACGAAATGCCCTATGGCGAACGCTATATTTGGGGCATTACGGCGGGCATCGTGCGAACGATTTACGAGAGGTTTTATACATGAATAGCCTTGCCGGGCGGGACTGGTTTGAAAAACCGGCGCTGAAGCGCATCTTTACGCTTCTGAATGCCGATGGCGGCGAGGTGCGGATCGTCGGCGGCGCGGTGCGCAATGCGCTGATGGATCTGCCGGTCGTCGATGTCGATATGGCAACGACGCTTACTCCTGACGTGGTTGTTGAGCGGGCGAAGGCTGCGGGCATCAAGTCGGTGCCAACCGGCATCGAGCACGGCACGGTGACGCTGGTGATCGATGGCGAAGGCTTTGAAGTCACGACTTTGCGCCGCGATGTCGAGACCAACGGCCGCCATGCGCAGGTTGCCTTCGGCACCGACTGGCAGACCGATGCCGAGCGGCGGGACCTCACCATCAATGCCCTTTACGCCAACGAAAAGGGCGAGATCATCGATCTCATCGATGGTCTGCCCGATGTCGAAACCCGCACGGTGCGCTTCATCGGCGATGCGGCGATGCGGATTGCGGAAGATTACCTTCGTATCCTGCGGTTTTTCCGGTTTTTCGCCCATTATGGCTCAGGTCGGCCCGATGCCGACGGTTTGCGTGCCAGCGCCCGGGCCAAGGACAAGCTTGGGACGCTTTCGGCCGAACGCGTCTGGAGCGAGACGAAAAAACTGCTTTCCGCCCGCGACCCATCCCGCGCCCTTTTGTGGATGCGGCAATCGGGCGTGCTGGCGGAAATTCTGCCCGAAACGGAAAAATGGGGCATCGATGCCATTCACGGTCTGGTGACGACGGAGCAGTCCCTCGGCTGGACTGTGGACCCTATGCTGCGGCTTGCCGCCATCGTGCCGCCCGACAAGGACAGGTTGGCGGCCCTTGCTGCGCGGCTGAGGCTGTCCAAGGCTGAGGCGGGATATCTCGCCAATTGGGCTTCCGCCCCGGCGATCGACCCGGAAATGAAGGAGACGGCGCTTGACCGGCTGCTTTATCGCCAGGGTGTCGAGGGTGTGAGGACGCGGCTGAAGCTGGCGCTCGCCTCGGCCCGCGCCGACCTTTCGGCGGGTGATGCGGCGATGCAGAAAGTGGCGCGTCTTTCGACGTTGCTGACGCGAGCGGAAAAATTCAAAAAACCGGGATTTCCGTTGAGCGGTGCGGATGTGATGGCCGCCGGCGTCGAGGCTGGCCCGAAGGTGGGCGAGGTGCTGAAAAACCTCGAGGAAAAGTGGATCGACGTCAATTTCTCGCTGGACCGGGCAGCGCTGACCGCCCGGCTTAAAACCATGCTGGAGAATTGAGACCGCAGCGATGATGGCGGTTCGGCTAAGCCGCATTTGCCTCGTCGCGGATGCGGGCCTTGATATTGTCGATCATATTTTCGCGGATCGTGGTTTCGCCATGGGCCGAACGCATATGTTCCACCGTGCGGCGGACAACTTCGGCGTCGTCATCGGCGCGTGTATGCCAGGCACAGCCGGGCACGAGCGTTCCACATTCAAACAGTCTCATTGGTTTTACCTCCCTGTTTCGAGTGAGCGACAGCATTGAAAGGACATGCTGTCCCTCTGCCAAGAAACGAACGGTTGCCGCTTATGTTCCAGAGCGACACCCTTCTACCCTGTTCGGGTCTCTATTCTGGCCCCTATTCCGGCATTGCCCAGCACTGGAAAACAGAGGATGTGCCAGCTGCCGGAATTTTTGTACGAGGCATTTCGTCATTGGCCGCCCGCCGTGCCGTCGTTTGTCCAGCAAGGGTGCGCTTTACCTGTTCGACATAAAAGGAATGCGGCAGTTCACGATCGCCCGTGGCACGCATTTCCGCTGCCAGGCGGTCGATCAATTCGGGGGTATCGATGGATTGCGGTGCTGCCTCGGGGGCAGCAGAAATAGGCATGCTGTTCGAAGTAATCATGACGATAGCTCCTCCAGTACGTCTGCGGGAGGAGACTATCACTGCCTTGATTTTTCCATAAGTCCTAATTTGCGCTATTTGCGACAAATTGGCTGATGAGTGTCAAATTTGCGTGAGGTTTTTTAAGGCCAGCGCACCACCGGCGGTAGAGACGAGAGGATCGATTCGACATTGCCGCCGGTCTTCAGGCCGAAGATGGTGCCACGGTCGTAAAGCAGGTTGAATTCCACGTAGCGGCCGCGGCGGATAAGCTGCTCGTCGCGATCCTCTTCCGTCCAGTTCTGGTTGAAGTTGGCGCGAACGATTTTCGGATAGACCAGATTGAAGGCGCGGCCGACATCCTGCACGAAGGCGAAATTGGCGTCCCAGCCGCCCTTTTCTTCTTCCGGGTGCAGCCAGTCGAAAAATATGCCGCCGATGCCGCGGGCCTCGTTGCGGTGCTTGAGGAAGAAGTAGTCATCGCACCAGCTCTTGTAGCGCGGATAATCGGCGACCGGGTGGCGTTTGCAGGTGATCTCGAAGGCGCGGTGGAACAGCTGGCTGTCCGCGTCCTCCTGCGTCCGTCTGCGGCCCAGCACGGGTGTCAGATCCGCACCACCGCCGAACCAGTGGCTGGTGGTGACGACCATGCGGGTGTTCATGTGCACGGCCGGGACATTGGGGTTGACCGGATGGGCGATCAGCGAAATGCCCGAGGCCCAGAAACGAGGGTCTTCTTCCGCACCCGGTATCTGCTGGCGGAATTCCGGTGAGAACTCGCCATAGACGGTGGAGGTGTGCACGCCGACCTTTTCGAAGACGCGGCCTTCCATCATCGACATCTTGCCGCCGCCGCCTTCGCCATTGTCGCGCAGCCAGTCCTTCTGCACGAAGCGGCCGGGCTCCTGATCCGCCAAGGGGCCGGTCAGGTCGTTTTCGAGCGTTTCGAAGGAGGTGACGATGGTGTCGCGCAGATGCTGGAACCACGCTTGGGCAACGGCCTTCTTGTCTTCGATGTCCTCGGGCAAGCCCTTCGGCAAGATTGGCCGTTCCATATCTCTTCTCTCCTGCGGTGAAGTCCGTTCCCTGCCGCGTCTAGCAGGTGTTTGCGCCGCGCACAAATTCGACTCGCCAAGGCGGCGTGCCGACACTATCTTTATCGATGTAGGTGCCAGAGGTGAATATCATGACGAAATTTGCCGGACCGCCCCTCGACGGGCTGAAGCGCAGGATTGCCAATCACCGCAGGGAACGCGAAAGCGCCGGCGGTGAACAGAAACGTGACGGCATGTTCGTGCGCCAGACCTTCTGTCTTGAACGTGAAGAAGCCCGCGCCAAGGCGCGCGAATGGTTCGACAGCTTTCCCAAGGCCGCCTATTGGACGGAAGTGGAAAGCTGGCGGCAGCTGGAAGGCGACCGCATCGAATTCACCATGCGCAGGCTTCCCTCTGCCGATTAAGTTTCAGAGCGGTTTTGCGTTTCCGGGCGGAAAGCCGGGGACCATTTTTCCTGGCTCAGGCGCGCGGTTCGGCATAACGCAGACGGCTTTCGATCAGTACGCCGCTTTCATCCAGAATGGGGTGGGCCACCGTTACGATATGAGCGTTGATGCGCTTCAGATCCCGCAGCATGTCGAGATGTAGCGAGCTGGTTTGCATGCTTTCCGCCAAGCCGTCCCGCAGCCGCTCCAGATGGCGGTTTGAAGACTGTTTTTCGAGGCGGCGTATATCCACCTTGCTTTCCATCAGCCGCCGGGCAAGATCGAAATCGCCGGTGACCAGAATGCTTTGGGCGGCCCGCAGGTTCTCGATGGTCATGTCGAACAGGGTCTTCAGCTCCTCATAACCGTCGTCGGAAAATTTGAAGCTGTTCAGCACCTTCTTGCGGATTTGCTCGCAGATGCCTTTTTCGATGATATCGCCGATATGTTCGAGATTGATCGCATAGTCGATGATGGCGATCGAACGGCGCGCTTCTTCGTCGGCAAGCCCCTTGCGCCCCAATTGCGAAAGATAGACCTTCACCTCCTGCTGACGGCGGTCGACCTTCTTTTCGAGCAGGGAAACTTCCTGAAGCGGTGCCAGATCATTGTGCTTGAAGGCGTTTTCGGCGCGGATCAGCATCCGTTCTATGCTGTCGCCGACGCTCAAAACCTCGCGGGTGGCGTTGGCAAGCGCGACGACCGGCATATCAAGCGCCTGCTGGTCGAGGAAATTCGGGCCGTCTTCAGCCTTCGGATCGCCCGGCACGAGTTTCGCCATCAGATCGGATATCAGGCCGGAGAAGGGCCAGGCCACCGCCGCCAGAATGACGTTGAAGATGAGATGCGCATCAACAGGCAATTTGGCCGGCGAAAGCGGCAATTGCTGCAAATACGTCGCACCGTAAGAGGCGAGCGGCATGGCGATGAGGCAGCCGATCGTGCGCACCACGAGGTTGCCGATGGTGATGCGCCGCGCGGAGGCGGGGCCCGAAAGTGTGGCGATGACCGGCGGAATGGCGCCACCGAGATTGGCGCCGAGAATGAGAACGATGATGAGCCCGGTGGACAGGGTGCCGGTGGCGGCCAGCGACAGGATCAGCACCACGACGGCGAGGCTGGAGGAGGAGACGAACGCCAGCACCGCGGAAAAGATCAGCGCGACGGGCCATGCACCATCCAGCAGGCCGATGAAGACGCCAAGCGCGGGGGAGGCGCGCATCGGTTCGGTGGCCCCGCTCAAAAGATGCAGCGACAGGAGCATGAGGCCGATGCCGATCACTGCCGTTCCGCCGCCCTGTCTGGCATTGGAACTGCCCTTCTTGAGAATGATGCCTGAAAGGATCAAAAGTGGTGACAGCCATTCCACGCCGGCTGCCACAATCCAGGCGGTAACGGCGGTGCCGACATTGGCGCCAAGCAGCACCACCTGGGCCATGCGCGGTTTGATGAGGTCACGTTCGGCGAAGGAGGCGACTGTGAGTGCCGTTGCCGTCGAGCTTTGAAGTGCGACGGTGGCGAAGAAGCCGGAAAGGAAGGAACGCGGGCCGTTCTGGGTGCCTGTGGCCAGCACGCTTCTGAGTTTCATGCCGAAGGCGCGGGTGACGCCGTCCTTGACCTGCGCCAAGCCGAAAAGCAGCAGCGCGACCGCGCCGAGAAGGTTGACGATGACAATGGTGGATTGCATTCTACGTCTCCTCACACCCGCCGGCGGATTGTTCCGGCGAGGGTGGTTTTTAATTGCCCGGCTAATCAGTATAGGAGCGTGAACGCGTCCGGTACAGGCCATGTTGCGACAGTTTCGCAATGAAACCGGTCAATTTTCATATTTGCCTGAAAAAATGGCTGCAAAGATGGCGGGTCAGGCCCATTCCGTCTGGCGCAGGACCTCGCCGGTGATCATCGCCGCCGACATGGCGACGTTGATGGAGCGTTGTCCGGGCACCATGGGGATGATGATTCGCTCGTCCGCCTTTTCATGCACATGGTCAGGCACGCCGGCACTTTCGCGGCCGAAGAGCAGGATATCATCGGTGCGGTAGCTGATATCAGTATAGGGCAGGGCGGCCTTGGTGGAGGCGAGAACAAGGCGGCGGCCGGTGGTTGCACGCCATTCCTCGAAGCGATCCCAGCTGACATGGCGCGTCAGCGCCGCCGCGGCAATATAATCCATGCCCGCGCGTTTCAGATTGCGGTCGGAAATATCGAAGCCGGCCGGCTCGATGATATCGACGCCGAGGCCAAGGCAGGCGGCCAATCGCAGGATGGTGCCGGTATTGCCGGGAATATCGGGCTGATAAAGGGCTATTCTGATTTCAGGCATGGTTTTCTCATGGCGATTGGAGTGCCTGCCCGATTATCACGGGCGGCGGGCGGGCAACAGATGCGGCACAAAAAGTCCCTTTCCGGTGCCGTTGCCGGCCGGATATTCATTCGCGTGACACACAGGGCGGCTACCCATTCACCAGCACATCGTCAGGCCTGCCCGCAATATCGGACATGGCCGTTACGATATCTTTTCGAACCGGATTTTCTGCACGCAACAACAGGAGGACGCCATGTCCGAACGGGTGAATTTTGTCCATCTGACTGATCTGCATATCGGCAATCCGCAGGTGCAGGATGATGATCTTTATTCCGAGACGTCGGCCACGCTGTCCGCCACGCTTACGCAGATCAAGGCGCTGGTGCCGCCGCCGGAATTCATCGTTGTCAGCGGCGATCTGACCAACCGGGGCGATGCCGGCAGCTATGAAGAACTCAAGCGCCTGATGGCTGAGGCGGAACTGGATGTGCCGGTGCTTTTCGCGCTTGGCAATCATGATCGTCGCGACGGTTTTTATCCCGTCATGCTTGGCCGCCACGAAGATCTGGACGCACCCTACGACCATTCGCAGGTGATTTCGGATATCCACGTCATCGTCATGGATACCAGCGTTCCCGGCAAGGTCGGTGGCGCTTTTGAGCCCGGCCAGATCGAATGGCTCGAGGAGGAACTCGAAAACCATCCCGATCTGCCGAAGCTTCTGGTGATGCACCATGCGCCAGCGCTCGATTTCGACCGTCCCGACGCCGAGTGGGAATCCCTGTCCTTCGACGATACCGAGGCGCTGGACGAAGTGTTGTTCGAACACGACGTCATGGGCATTCTGGCGGGCCATATCCATTACGATCGCATGTCGCACTGGCAGGGTATTCCCGTTGTCGTCGGCATCGGCCAGCATTTCGCTACCGACCCGTTGTGGCTGCATGAAGGTGTGCGCATGCTGTCAGGTGCATCTTTCGCCATCGGCACGGTGCGGGATACCGGTCTGACCGTTACCTTCGCGCCGCAGCCCAGCGATCGCCGGGAACTCAAGCGTCATACGCAGGCCAGCATGGTTGAGCTCGTTACGGAATATGAGAGCGGGCAGGCGCAGGACGCAGCTGAATAAGACCACATATTCAGGTTAAGTGATGGGCGGAAACCTTTGCGGGTAAATCCGCCCATTTTGCACTGTTCGACACAATCGGGAGTTTTCTGGCGCATCCAGTATCTTTCCGACTGGTCATTGATTAATTTTTGCGCTACAAGGCCACATCTTCAACACCAGCTAGGGAGGTTCTCATGGATATTTACGTTCGCTTTCGCCTCCCGGCCCCAGTAGTGCCGCTGCTGGCTTAGGTGTTACTTCGCGGTTTGACCGCGTTTCCCATTTCTCGATTCGTCATGTGGCTGTCACGGCCATATCCAAAGACTTTTTCGTTCCGTCGTGAGCCATATTTGCGTTTGCTCACCTTTCGATGGGGCGATTGATTGCCGGAGCTTGGCCTATGTTTGGCTGGTTTGAAAAACGCCTTGATCCTTTTCCCTCTTCGACGCCGGATGTGCCGCCGAAGAAGCTGTTGCCGTTCCTGTGGCATTATGTGAAACCGGCCTGGCCGTGGCTGCTGCTGCTTGGCCTGATGTCCATGGGCATCGCCATTGCCGAAGCCATGCTCTACAAATTCCTCGGCAACATCGTCGACTGGCTTTCCACGGCGGATCGCGCGACGTTTTTTGCCGATGAGGGCTGGCATCTGATCGTCATGGCCGGACTGGTGCTCGTGGTGCTGCCGCTGATGGGCGCTGTCCACACCATGACGATGCACCAGACGCTTGCCGGCAATTTCGGCATGATCGCCCGCTGGAAAATGCATCGTTTCCTGCTGCGTCACTCCATGAACTTTTTCGCCAATGAATTTGCGGGCCGGGTTTCAACCAAGGTGATGCAGACGGCGCTGGCGATCCGCGAAGTGGCGCTGAAGGTGATCGACGTCTTCGTTTACGCCATCAGCTTCGTCGTCTCGATGCTGTTCATGGTGGCCGCGGCCGACTGGCGGCTGGTCATCCCGCTTCTGGCATGGCTCGGCATCTATATGTGCATTCTCGCCTATTTCGTGCCGAAACTCGGCCGGCTGGCGCAGGAGCAGGCCGATGCGCGTTCGATGATGACGGGGCGGATCGTCGACAGCTACACCAATATCTCGACGATCAAGCTGTTTTCCCATGCGGGCCGCGAGGAGAGATATGCGCGTGAGGGTATGAATGTGTTCCTTGGAACCGTTCACCGCCAGATGCGCAAGATTTCCGGCTTCAACATCCTGATCGACCTCAACAATGCCGTGGTGCTGTTTTCCACGGCGGCGCTTGGTCTTTATTTCTGGATGCAGGGTTCGGTGACGGCCGGTTCGGTCGCCATCGCCATCAGCCTTGCCATGCGCGTTAACGGCATGTCGCAGTGGATCATGTGGGAAGTCACGTCGCTGTTCGAAAATATCGGCACGGTCTATGACGGCATGTCGATGATGACGAAACCGCACGATATCGTCGATGTCGCCAAGGCGCCGCAGCTTGCGGCACCACAGGGCGCCATCCGTTATGACAATGTCCGCTTCCACTATGGCAAGAACAAGGGCGTGATCGACGGGCTGACGCTCGACATCAAGCCGGGCGAGAAGGTCGGTCTCGTCGGCCGCTCGGGCGCCGGCAAGACGACGCTGATGAACCTGCTGCTGCGCTTCTATGATCTGGAAGCGGGCAGGATCACCATCGACGGGCAGGACATTTCCAAGGTGTCGCAGGACAGCCTGCGCGAACTGATCGGCGTGGTGACGCAGGATACGTCGCTGCTGCACCGGTCGATCCGCGACAACATCGCCTATGGCCATCCCGAGGCCACCGACGAGCAGGTAATCGCGGCGGCAAAGCGGGCAAATGCCTGGGATTTCATCGAAACGCTGGTGGACATGCATGGTCGCCAGGGTCTCGATGCCCAGGTGGGCGAACGCGGCGTGAAACTGTCAGGCGGCCAGCGCCAGCGTATCGCGATCGCCCGCGTCTTCCTCAAGAACGCACCGATCCTGGTGCTGGATGAGGCGACCTCGGCGCTCGATAGTGAAGTTGAGGCAGCTATCCAGGAGAACCTGTTCTCGCTGATGGAAGGCAAGACGGTGATTGCGATCGCCCACCGCCTTTCGACGCTGACGGAAATGGACCGGCTTATCATCCTCGACAAGGGCCAGATCGTCGAAGCGGGCAGCCATGCGGAGCTGGTGGCGATGGGCGGCATCTATGCCGATCTGTGGCGGCGCCAGTCCGGCGGTTTCATCGCCGACCACGAGGCGGAAGCGGCCGCGGAATAAGGAAAGGGAAAGGGCGGGAGTGATCCCGCCCTTTTTTGTCGAAGGCCTAAACCTCTCTGTCGTCATGCCGGCCGTGAGCCCGTGTCCAGCCACGCCGTGTCTGCGCCATGAGAGCCGGGTCGTTTGCGATCAGGCGCGGATCGTGCCGTACTCCGAAACCGAAGCAAAAGGGATGCGAATGGAGCCGATATCACCGCAAGAATTCACCCCTTGCGAGTTTACGACCGAATGGCGGGGAGCGTTCGAGAATGCTGAGGTCAATGCCCTTCATGCCGAGTGCTTTGAGCATCGACTGCTCGCCGATGACTGGTGGTCGCAGGTCAACCGCTTCAGTCTCGGCTGGGTGTGTAGCCGCCATTTGGGGAGGCTCGTCGGGTTCGTTAACATCGCATGGAATGGCGGGGTCCACGCGTTTGTTCTCGACACAATGGTGTCGTCCGCTTTCCAACGTCAGGGCATTGCAAAGGCGCTGATAGGGGAGGTGGTTGATCGGGCAAAAGATACCGCCTGCGAGTGGCTTCATGTGGATTTTGACCCGCATCTCCGGCAATTCTACTTCGATGCCTGCGGATTTCGCCCGACGGACGCTGGACTTATCGCCCTGAAGTAGCGACATCGTCTGGCATCCGTTTCATTCCCGCCCTTTTCGTTTCACGAACGTTACCGAAATATAATCTCTTCCCAAAGGCTCTGCGGCTGTTCCGGCGACGGGAATCCGCCTATATCCGGATGATGGTCATTACGCGCATCTTCGAGTTCTTCGAGAACTGGATTAGGCCCTTCGCCCGCAAGGACGACCTGCGGCCGCCTGAAAACACATTCGCTTTCATCTGGTTTTACATTTCGCAGGCCAAGGCGCCGTTTTTTGCGATGCTGGTGCTCGGCGGGCTGACGGCGGCCATCGAGGCGGCGCTGTTCTGGTTCGTCGGGCGGCTGGTGGATATTCTCTCGACCGTGAAGCCGGAAGAGGGCTGGGCTGGGTTGCTTTCCGCCCATGGCGGCGAACTGGTGGGCATGCTGGTGTTGATTGGCGTTGTGCGTTTCATCGTCACGATGATCACGGCACTGGTGGACCAGCAGATCATCACGCCCGGCTTTTACAATCTGGTGCGCTGGCAGTCCTACATGCATGTGGCGCGGCAATCGCTTTCCTTTTTCCAGAATGATTTTTCCGGCCGCATCGTCACCAAGGTCTGGTCGGGCGGGCAGGCGGCGGGCGATCTCGTCACCTCGCTGATGGAAAGCGTCTGGTTCGTCGGTATTTATTCCGTCTCGATGCTGTTTCTGATCGGTGGGCTGGACTGGCGGCTGGCGGTCGTCGTGCTTGTCTGGGTGCTGATCTTTTCGGCGCTGGCGCGTTATTTCGTGCCGCGCATCCGCTATCATTCCAAAGAGACGGCGGAAGCCGCTTCCATGCTTTCCGGCCGCATGGTGGATGCCTATAGCAATATCCAGACGCTGCGGCTGTTCGGGCGCGACGATGCGAATGACCGCTACATGCGGCAGGGCTTCGACATCTTCCAGAATGCCACCATGACCTTCACGCGGTTCATCACCGGCGTGCGCGCCTCCATGGCGCTGCTGTCGGGCGTGATGATCACCTCCATGGCGGCGCTATGTATTGATCTGTGGCTGTCTGGCAGGATCAGTTCCGGTGCGGTGGCCTTCACGCTGGCGCTGGTGCTGCGCCTCAACTTCCTGCTCGGCCGCTTGATGACGCAGTTTAACGGCATCATGCGCAATTTCGGCACGGTGCAGAATGCCGCCGAGCTGATCTCGCAGCCGATCGGCCTCGTTGATGCGCCGGATGCGGCGGTGCTGGAGGTCAAGAAACCGAGCGTTCGCTTCGACAATGTCAGTTTCCATTACGGGCGGGCTAATGGCGTCATCGACAATCTCAATCTGGAGATCCAGGCGGGCGAGAAAGTCGGCATCGTCGGACGCTCCGGCGCGGGCAAGTCCACGCTCGTCAACCTGCTCCTGCGGTTTTATGATGTCGAGAAAGGCCGTATCCTCATCGACGGGCAGGATATTGCCAAAGTGACCCAGGAATCGCTGCGCGCCCATATCGGCATGGTCACGCAGGATACGTCGCTGTTGCACCGCTCCATCCGCGATAACATCATGTTCGGTCGCATGGATGCCACCGAAGCGCAGTTGCGGGAAGCGACGCGCCGGGCCAAGGCGGATGATTTTATCGAGAGGCTGGAAGACCAGCGCGGCCGGACCGGTTTCGACGCCCATGTTGGCGAACGGGGCGTAAAACTCTCCGGCGGCCAGCGGCAGCGCATCGCCATCGCCCGTGTGATGCTGAAGGATGCGCCGATCCTCGTGCTCGACGAGGCGACCTCGGCGCTCGATTCGGAGGTGGAGGCGGCGATCCAGAGCAATCTGGATGAGTTGATGCAGGGCAAAACGGTGCTCGCCATCGCGCACCGGCTATCGACGATCGCGGCGCTGGACCGGCTGATCGTGATGGATCAGGGTCGTATCGTCGAACAGGGCAGCCATTCCGATCTGGTCTCGCAGGGCGGACTTTATTCGGAGCTTTGGGCGCGGCAATCGGGTGGTTTTCTCGCTGCCGAGGAAGCGGCCCAATAAAGACGCGCGCTATTTTCCGATCATGAAATCCGCCATCAGGCCGTAATGATTGGAACCCAGGCTTTCGGGCAGGCGGGTCGTCTTCATCAGTGTTGCCGGCGCGCGGGCGAAGATGTGGTCTATGGCGATGCCGAAGCGGCCGGCTTCCGTCGGCCAGGTGGCGGGTTCCCAGGTCGCTTTCTTCAGCTCGTTGGCGGAAAGGAAAGCGCGCATGTCGGGGGCGATGCTCGCCGAATTGAAGTCTCCCGCCAGAATGAGCGGGCCGGTGACGCGAAAGAGAATTTCGCTGACCTCATCCAGCTCATCGCGGTGATAATCGTCGAAATAGGGTTTGGTGATGTGCCCGGCGGCAAGCGTCAGTTCCGTGCCGTCGATGTCGACGCTGGCGATTGCGAAACGGTCGCGGCGCAGATCGCTGAGGCTGTGGAACCGGCCTTCCAGCAACGGTCGCTTCGACAAGATCAAAAGGTCGCAGGTCGGTGTTCCCGAATAACAGCCAAGCCTGTGGGGATAGGTTTGCTCAAGCCGTGGCAGAGCCGATTGCAGCGCCGCCGCCTCGAACAGATAGACCGCATCCGCGCCTGATTCGAGAATGGTGTCGGCAATCGCATCCGCGTTGACGGCATTGTCCATCAGCACGTTGAAGGACAAAAGCCGGAAGGGCCTCGCACCCGGTGGCGGATTGGCGGATGTGGAGAATTCCATCAGCATGGCGATGGCGTGGATGGCAAGCGCCAGCGACCAGACCACGAGCAGGGCGGAAACCGCATCGCGCGTCACCCAAAAGACGAGGCACGACAACAGGATACAGACAATGGCGATGTGGAGTTGGAAACTTGTGACGAAGGCGAGAAGCCAGAAATCCGTCACATAACGCAGGCTGGCGATGAAAAGAACGGCAGCCACCACGGTGGAGACCATGCAAGCGAGCTTCGCCGTCATCCGAATCCCTGCTTTCCAAGCTCTCCCTGTGCGTCTCGTACCATGGGGCACAGGCGGGCACAATGTTGCCCGCCTGCCAAGGCTCGGGAAAAATGCGAAACAAATCGGCCCCCTCAGGCAGAATTACGGCAGCTTTGTGTGCTTTGCTCTTGCCAAGTCAGTCAATATTTTGCGATCAAACACAATGACGCGGTTTCTTTATGCCGCAGTTGTGTCCAGGACGATGGGACGGAGTTTGTCCTGGATCAAATCATAGCGGGAGGACTCATGCGATTTACGGCAAAAACAGCGCAGAGGATGGTGTAGCGGTGAGCGAGCACGTAACCAATCACGACGCCTCGGGTGAACCGACCCGTCGCGATTTTCTTTATCTAGTAACCGGAATGACGGGCGCCGTTGGCGCTGCTGCAGTCGCATGGCCTTTCATCGACCAGATGCGTCCCGATGCATCGACGCTGGCGCTCGCTTCCATCGAAGTGAATGTCGCGGCGGTCGAGCCGGGCATGTCGCTTACCGTGAAGTGGCGCGGCAAGCCGATTTTCATCCGCAACCGCACGGAAAAGGAAATCGATGAAGCCAAGGCGGTCGCTCTCGGCGATCTCAAGGATCCGGTGGCACGCAATGCCAATATCGCCGTCGACGCCCAGGCGACGGATATTGACCGTTCGGCCGGTGAGGGCAAGGAGAACTGGATAGTCATGATCGGTTCCTGCACCCATCTCGGTTGCGTTCCGCTCGGCCAGGCCGGCGATTTCGGCGGGTGGTTCTGTCCCTGCCATGGCTCGCACTACGATACGGCGGGCCGCATTCGTAAGGGTCCGGCGCCGCAGAACCTCGCCATCCCGACATTTGCATTCACATCCGATACCGTGATCAAGATCGGATAAGGGGACAGATATTCATGAGTGGCCATTCCAGTTATCAGCCGTCCACCGGCATCGAAAGGTGGATCGATTCGCGGCTTCCCTTGCCGCGCTTGATCTATGACAGCTTCGTTGCCTATCCTGTCCCGCGTAACCTGAACTACGCCTACACCTTCGGTGCGATGCTTTCCGTCATGCTGATCGTGCAGATCCTCACCGGCGTCGTGCTTGCCATGCATTATGCCGCTGAAACGACGGTTGCCTTCAATTCCGTCGAAAAGATCATGCGTGACGTCAACCATGGCTGGCTGCTGCGTTATATGCACGCCAACGGCGCGTCGTTCTTCTTCATCGCGGTCTATCTGCACATTGCCCGTGGTCTTTATTACGGGTCCTACAAGGCGCCGCGCGAAATCCTCTGGATTCTCGGCTGCGTGATCTATCTGCTGATGATGGCGACGGGCTTCATGGGCTACGTCCTTCCCTGGGGTCAGATGTCCTTCTGGGGTGCGACCGTCATCACCGGCTTCTTCACGGCTTTCCCGCTGATTGGTGAATGGATCCAGCAGTTCCTGCTCGGCGGCTTTGCGGTGGACAATCCGACGCTTAACCGCTTCTTTGCGCTCCATTACCTGCTGCCCTTCATGATCGCGGGTGTCGTCATCCTGCATATCTGGGCGCTGCATGTGACCGGCCAGACCAACCCGACCGGTGTGGAAGTGAAGACGAAGACCGATACGGTCCCCTTCACGCCCTATGCGACGCTGAAGGATGCGCTCGGCGTTTCGGTGTTCCTCATCGCCTATGCCTGGTTCATCTTCTACATGCCGAACTTCCTCGGCCACCCTGATAACTACATCATGGCGGATCCGCTGAAGACGCCGGCGCATATCGTGCCGGAATGGTATTACCTGCCGTTCTACGCGATGCTGCGTGCCATCACCTTCAATATCGGGCCGATCGATTCCAAGCTCGGTGGCGTTCTCGTGATGTTCGGCGCGATCATCGTGCTGTTCTTCCTGCCCTGGCTCGATACGTCGAAGGTTCGCTCCGCCGTCTATCGTCCGTGGTACAAATTGTTCTTCTGGATTTTCGTGGTCAACGCCATCCTGCTCGGCTGGCTGGGTTCACGTCCTGCGGAAGGCCTCTATGTCGTCATGTCGCAGATCGGCACGCTGTACTATTTCGGGTTCTTCCTCGTCATCATGCCGATCCTCGGTCTGGTCGAAACGCCGCGGCGTATTCCGAATTCCATTACCGAGGCCGTTCTCGAAAAGAACGCCGCCAAGAAGGGTGCCGCGCCAGCGGCCGCCCAGATCTGAGCGCGAAGGAAGGATGACGACAATGAAGACGCTTCTCACGAGCATCGCGCTCATCGCCGCCATTGGCTGTTCCTCCGCCGCATTCGCGGCCGAGGAGAGCCATGACCTCGCCACCAAGACCGAACATGCGGTTGCCGGCGGTCACTTCCCGGTCATCAAGCCCGAGGAGCAGAGCTGGTCCTTTGCCGGACCTTTCGGCAAATACGACAAGGGCCAGCTGCAGCGCGGTCTCAAGGTCTATAAGGAAGTCTGCTCCGCCTGCCATTCGATGAGCCTTGTTTCCTTCCGCACGCTGGGAGATCTCGGTTACTCGGAAGATCAGGTGAAGGCTTTCGCTGCCGAATATGAAGTGCAGGATGGCCCGAACGCCGATGGCGAAATGTATAGCCGCAAGGCCGTGCCTTCCGATCATTTCCCTTCGCCGTTCCCGAACCACGAGGCGGCAGCCGCCGCCAATGGTGGGGCCGCACCGCCTGATATGTCGCTGCTTGCCAAGGCGCGTGGTGTTGAACGCGGGTTCCCGCAATTCATCATCGACATGATCCCGATCATCGGCGGTTACCAGGAAGGCGGCCCGGATTATATCCATGCGCTGCTGACCGGATATCAGGATGCGCCGGCCGGTGTTGAAGTGTCGGAAGGCACGCATTTCAACCCGTATTTCGTCAGCGCCGTGGCGCTGAAGATGGCGCCGCCGATCAGTGCCGATCAGGTGACCTATGATGACGGTGCACCGCAGACGGTAGATCAATATTCCAAGGACGTCTCCGCCTTCCTGATGTGGGCTGCGGAGCCGCATCTGGAACAGCGCAAGCGCACTGGTTTCATGGTCATGGTGTTCCTGTTCATCTTCACGGCACTGATCTATCTGACCAAGAAATCGATCTACGCCAACAAGGAGCATTGAGCCGGTTTCAAGCGGCTGCAATCAACGGCCCCCACGGTTTCCGTGGGGGCTTTTTTGTGGCCTGTCGAACAAGGGAGCGTTGTCCGATCGCAGCTCACGCGACCCGAAAGTTGAGGTTCAGTACCAACGGAGGAGGGCTGACGGTCGCGGTCCTTTTTTGTTGGTCCACAGCCGGCAAGTTGATAGGGTGGCCCGAACCTTCTGATCCATTCCCATATAAATGGAAATACCATGACCCTTATCGCTTCGGAGCTTTCCGCTGCCATCCGTTCCATTCCCGACTATCCGAAGCCGGGCATCATCTTCCGGGACATCACCACTTTGCTTGGCAATCCGCGGGCTTTCCGCCGGGCGGTGGACGAGCTTGTGCAGCCCTATGCGGGAACGAAGATCGACAAGATCGCCGGCATGGAAGCGCGTGGCTTCATTCTGGGCGGGGCGGTGGCGCATCAGCTCTCGGCCGGTTTTGTGCCCATCCGCAAGAAGGGCAAGCTGCCACACACCACGGTGCGGGTCGCCTACAGCCTGGAATATGGCGTGGACGAAATGGAAATGCATGTGGACGCCGTGCAGCCCGGCGAGAAGGTCATTCTGGTCGACGATCTGATCGCGACCGGCGGGACTGCCGAAGGCGCGGTCAAGCTTTTGCGGCAGATGGGCGCGGATATCGTCTCCGCCTGCTTTGTTATCGATCTGCCCGATCTCGGTGGCCGCAAGAAGCTGGAGGACCTTGGCGTCGAGGTACGGACGCTGGTGGAGTTTTCTGGCCACTAAGGCAGAAATAACGGTCAGGGCTGCTGCAGCAGCCCGCTCGCTCTGCCGGTTTTTCGCAAGGCAATCCATGTCCAGTGAACGCCCAGAGCTCGGTTCCCGGCTTGAATGGAACCGACCTCCGCTTCCCGGATTAGCGTGAAGCCAAGACGGGCGGCCTCGTTTATGGTTTCCGCCGGGGAAATGGCAAAGGCGCGGCGGCCCTCGGGCGCCGGGCCATGACGCAGCGACATGATCAGCAATCCGCCTGTCGCCGCCATCTCGGAGAGGCTTTCCATCGCAGCCCGCCGTGCATCGTGATGGATGTGATGCCAGACGCCGCACAGGGCAACCAGATCGAAGGTGCCATAGTAGCGAGCCTTTGTCAGGGCGGGCAAGGTGTCATCCAGCCAGGTTATTTTCTCCGATGAATGCAACTGCATGCCGGGTTCACGAAGCTCTCCGACCGGCTCGACGGCGAGAACCTCATGGCCCTGCGCGGCAAACCATGCGGCGTCGCGGCCGGTGCCGCTGCCAATATCTGCAATCCGGGAGGGTGCCGTCGGCAGCAGGTCGATGACGGGTGCGTAAACTGCCCCGCAGTCGAGATTTTCGAACCTGGAAATCAGGTCGGGCGTTGCTGCCTCGGCATAACCCTTGAGAATATCATCCATATTTACCGGCCCGCCGCGATTCCTGCTGAAGGGTATCGCGGCGGAGTGATATGGGCCAGTGCCTATTCGAACTCCAGAACCCCGCTGCGGAAGGTCAGCACCGTTTCTCCCGACTGGTTCACACCTTCGTTGAAGGTGGTGTTGAGCCAGACGCCGGCGCGGGATTCCAGCGGGCGGGTATCGAGCAGGGTGACGAAATAGGTCACATCATCACCGGCAAACACCGGCTTCTTCCATTTGAGCTCTCGAAACCCCGGGGAGGGGCCGAGCCGCGGTGGCTCAATGCCCTGCTGCTTCAGCCTTTTGACCTCTTTTGCCCAATGGGACAGGAAACACTTCATCCAGCCCGCGCCCGTGTGCCAGCCGGAAGCGCAGAGGCCGCCGAAAACGCTGTTTCTGGCGGCATCGGCATCGAGGTGGAACGGCTGCGGATCAAAATCGCGGGCGAAGCGAATGATGTCTTCGGCGGAAAAATGCAGCGTGTCGAGGGTGACGCGCTCGCCGATCGGGGATAATTCTGCCAGTCTCATGCTGCAAGGCCTCCGTCTGCCCGCATCAGGAACATTACGGTGTTTTCGCCCTGCGCGACCAGAATACCGCGCTGATTGTAAAGCTCATGGCGGAATTTCACGAGGCCGATGCCAGCGCGCGACGCGGAAGGGCGCTGTTCCAGAACGATGGATTTTCCCGAAAGCGTATCTCCGGCCAGAACCGGCTTTTTCCAGTCGACGTAATCGATGCCGGGGCTGCCCTGCGAGGTTGAACTGGCAATATAGCTGTCTGCCATCATCCGCATCAGCAGGCTGCAGGTGTGCCAGCCTGATGCCGCCAGCCCGCCGAGAATGCTCTGGCGGCCGGCTTCTTCGGAAAGATGCATGGGTTGCGGGTCGAATTCGCTGGCGAAAGCAATGATCTGCTCTGCGGAAATCGATTGCGGTCCGAGGGGAAATTCCCGTCCAACGGAAAAATCCTCATAGGTGTAAATCGCGACCGGCGTCATGGCGTCCTCCCTTCGCACAGTCAAGGTCGGCGCATCTAAGATGATTTTTCCCTTTACGTAAAGGTCAAATCGAAGGTGTGATGCGAGGGAGGGATGGCGAGCGGGTGAGGCCCGTTTCTTCTCCCCGCCGGGGAGAAGGTCGCGGCAGCGGGATGAGGGGGCGAGGGTAGAGATATGCGGAGAGGTTATCCCGCATCCGACTCTTCGAGCCACCTTCTCCCCGGACGGGGAGAAGAAATAAGCGGATCCGTGGCACCTAGCGCTTCAGAAGAAGCAAGCCCCGTCCAAACCTGATCAGGTGTTGAAGCGGAAGTGGATGACGTCGCCGTCCTGAACGACATATTCCTTGCCTTCGTCGCGCCCCTTGCCGGCTTCCTTGGCGCCCACTTCGCCCTTATAGGCGATGTAGTCGTCAAAGCCGATGGTGAAGGCGCGAATGAAGCCGCGTTCGAAATCGGTGTGGATGACGCCGGCGGCGGCGGGGGCTTTGGTGCCGCGCACGATCGTCCAGGCGCGCGTTTCCTTCGGGCCAACGGTGAAATAGGTGATGAGGTCGAGCAGGTGATAGCCTGCGCGGATTAGGCGGTCGAGGCCGGCCTCGTTAAGACCGAGGGCCGAGAGGAATTCCTCGGCTTCATCAGCCGGAAGCTGTGCAACTTCGGCCTCGATCGCCGCCGAGATGATCACGCATTCGGCGCCCTGCTGCTTTGCCATCACCGCGACGGCCTCGGTGTGCTCGTTGCCGGAGGATGCATCGGCTTCCGAGACGTTGCAGACATAAAGCACTGGGTGCGACGTCAGAAGGTTGAGGCCCTTGAGGATTTCGATCTCCTCGGCTGCCAGCGTCTTCAACAGCAGGCGTGCCGGCTTTCCGTCGTTGAGCAGCGCGATGACGGCTTCCATGACGGGCAGCTGGGCGAGGGATTCCTTGTCCTTGCTGCTGGCGCGCTTGCGGGTCTGCTCGACGCGGCGTTCCAGGCTTTCGAGGTCGGCGAGCATCAGCTCGGTCTCGATTGTTTCGGCATCGCCGACCGGGTTGATGCGGCCTTCCACATGGGTGATATCGTCGTCTTCAAAGCAACGCAGCACGTGCACGACGGCATCGACTTCGCGGATATTGGCGAGGAACTTGTTGCCGAGACCTTCACCCTTCGATGCGCCACGCACCAGACCGGCAATGTCCACGAAGGAGATGCGGGTCGGAATGATTTCCTTCGAACCGGCGATGGCGGCAAGCTGCTGCATGCGTGGATCGGGCACCGCAACCTCGCCGGTGTTCGGCTCGATGGTGCAGAAAGGATAGTTGGCGGCCTGTGCGGCGGCCGTTTTCGTCAGCGCGTTGAAGAGGGTGGACTTGCCGACATTCGGCAGCCCGACGATACCGCATTTGAAGCCCATGGCTTGAAACCTGTCCGTTTGAAAGAATTCGTTGAGGAGCCTTTTGCGGAAACGGCAGGGCAAGGTCAAGCCCGCGGGCCGATTTGGGCTGGCAAAGCCCTGCGAAAGGTACCGATTTCCGGGCAGGCTTGCCGATAGCGCGGTTGCGGCGCAATATAAGCGGGTCCATAGCGCGATCTTTCGCCATCCAGCGGGATTTTCCCCCTGAACCACGATGATGAACCACCATGACGAGCGACAATCATGAGTGACAGTCCTGTCGACCTCAAACCGAAACCGAAAGTCAAACCGAAGCTGGAGCGGCCGAAGCTCTACAAGGTCATGCTGCTGAATGACGACTATACGCCGCGCGAATTTGTCACCGTGGTGCTGAAGGCCGTCTTTCGCATGAGCGAGGAGACCGGCCACCGGGTGATGATGACGGCGCATCGCTTCGGCAGCGCGGTGGTTGTTGTCTGTGAGCGCGACATCGCCGAGACCAAGGCCAAGGAGGCGACCGATCTCGGCAAGGAGGCCGGTTTTCCGCTGATGTTCACCACCGAGCCGGAAGAGTGAGCGTATTTTGTTTCACGCATTTTCCGGACGTAAAACCGCTACGCACCTTTACTGGAAATTTTCGCTCCGGATCTGAAAGCCGGTCTTGTTCTGCACAAAACCGCAGCTTTCATAAAAGGCATGAACCGCGGGGTCGTCACGGCCCGTCAGCAGCATGACCTTGTAACAGTTTGCAGTGAAAGCGGCCTTGATGGCATGGCGCACGACCTCGCGGCCATATCCCCGGCCGCGCAGCGCTTCCAGCGTCACGACATTCTCGATGAGCGCATAGGGGCGGGCGGCGCGCGTCAGGTTTGGAACAACCAGAAGCGTGGCGGTCGCAACCGGTTTTCCGTCATGCGTTGCCAAAAACACGGTCAGGCCGGGTTGCTCAAGCATGGCGGCGAAGGGCGTGCCAGCCTCCTGCACCGTCAACGCGGGGTCCGATGGATTGAGCGCCTGGTAGAGTTCAAGCAGGCCAGGCAGATCGCCGGGACCGGCTTTGCGCAGGGCAAGGGTCTCTGAAGGCATTCGAGTTAGTCTTTCTTGCCGAACATGCGCTTCAGCATTTCTGCCATCGGCCCGGTTTCCGGCAGCTTTTTCGGCTGGGCGCTGTTGCGGGCCTGATGGATGTGGGACTGCCCGGCGGGTTTGGCCGCCTTCACCGGTTTTTCGGCCTCCGGCTTGCTGCCTGTGGCCAGCGCCAGCTTGTTCATCAGCTGCGAATCCTCACCCTTCACTAGCATGGCGGCGTTGTCGGCGATGGCGTCCAGCAGCGGATCGAGCCAGACCCGGTCGGCCTTGGCGAAATCGCCCAGTACGTGGCCGTGCACCCGCTCCTTGTCGCCGGGGTGGCCGATGCCGAGGCGCAGGCGGCGGTATTCCTTGCCACAATGGGCATCGAGCGATTTCAGGCCATTATGGCCGCCATGACCGCCGCCCGTCTTGATGCGGGTGCGGCCGGCGAGAAGATCGAGTTCGTCATGGATGGCGATGATGTCGCCGGGCGAGAGCTTGAAGAAGCGCATGGCCTCTCCGACGGACTCGCCCGACAGGTTCATATAGGTGAGCGGTTTCATCAGCAGAACCTTCTCGCCGGCGATTTCACCTTCGGAAATCTCCGCCTTGAACTTTCGCGCCCAGGGCGAAAAGGAGGGCAGGCGCTGCAGCGCGTCGACGGCCATGAAACCGATATTGTGGCGGTTTCCCGCATATTGTGCGCCGGGATTACCAAGTCCTGCGATGATCTTCATGGGGGCATGTCCGCGTTTTACCTGATGATGCTGTTGTCACCACCCCGAAATGCGCCGACTGTCAATCTTTTTATGGATGTGCGGGATGCCGCTCAGGGGCTGACGAGGTTGTAGCGGTCGAATATGCGCTGTTGGGTTCCGTCAGCGATCAGCCCGTCCAGCCGAGCCTGCAATTTTGCGATGAGCGCGTCGGGAACGCTCTTGTTGCAGGCAAGGCCCAGTTGTTGTCGCGTCAGGGTAATCACTTCCTTGAACGTGTCGGCCGGCAGAGTTTTGAAGGTGCTTTCCGACATGGGCATCAGGTCGATGCGCCCTGCTTTCAGCTTGTGAAGGGTGATCTGGAAATCTGCACCGACATCCACCAGCGGGAAGCCGAGCGTTTCCAGAAGCGCTTCGGTATAGTCGCCGCGCTGGGTGCCGATGCGGTATTTCTTTGCGTCCTGAAGGCTGGAGACATTGATATCCGCCTTGCGGCGCGCCACGAGAATGTTGCGATCGGTGTGGATCGGTGAGACCCATTTGAAGAGTTTTTCCCGCTCCGGCGTTCGCGCCGTGGCGAAGACGCAATGCATCGTCTGTGTCGCGGCGAGCGCAATTGCCCGCGCCCAGGGCATGACAGCGACTTCGTAGCTGGTGCCGGTTTCCTCCAGCATGATTTTCAGCTGGTCGAAATAGACGCCCTGCACGCTGCCATCGGCGGCCTGCAGATTATACGGAGGATAGACTTCGGTCGTCAGGAAAAGCTTGGCCGCGCTGGCCGGCCATGGGGCAAACAGGAGTGCGAAAGCAAGAAAGATCAGACAAATGCGGATCAATCCCATGGCTCTTTCCACCGCTTCACGCTTGCCGTGCCGCAATGCGGCCAATATCGGACATTGCGTCCAGTGTGGTGATCAGTCTTTCGACGGGCTGCGGCCTTGCGAAGAAATAGCCCTGTCCGTAATCGGCGCCTATTTCCGTCAGAAGTTCCTTCTGCTCTTCCGTCTCGACGCCTTCAGCGATGACGGTGCAGTTCATCTTGTGCGAGATGGCGGCTATGCCTTCGACCAGCATGCGGTTGCGCTGCCTGATTTCCACCGCATCGTCGCAGATGGAGCGGGTGAAGGACTGGTCGATCTTGACGATATCGACCGGAAAACGGCTGAGATAGCTGAGCGAGGAATAACCCGTGCCGAAATCATCCAGAGCGATGCGGCAGCCGAGCTGGTGAATGGCGTTGAGGATTGCCCGGATTTGCGGGTCGTCCTTCATGATGACGGCCTCGGTTATCTCGATGACCAGTCGCTTGGGAACAATGCCGTGCCGGTGCAGAACGCCGGCGATCCGCGTCGGCAAGCCCGGTTCGAATTGCAGCGGTGAAAAATTCACGGCTACATAGGTCTGTTCCATGCCCGGCAGGCGCGACAGCCTGGCAAGGTTGGCGATCGACTGATCGAGAATGACATTGCCGATACGATTGATGGTGCCGTTTTCTTCCGCAAGGCTGATGATGGCGGCGGGGGAGAGCAGACCCTTTTCCGGGTGGTTGAGACGCAGCAAGGCCTCGAAGCCCGCTATTCCGCCCTTTGCGAGGTCTTGAATCGGCTGGAAATGCGCCTCGAACCAGCCTTCGGAAAGCGCCTGTGCGATATCCCGCTCCAGTTCGGCATGTTCGCGCGCCCGGTCCATGATCGAGGGATCGAAGATCTGCGAGCCGTTCTTGCCCGTTCTTTTGCGGCTATACATGGCCATGTCGGCATTCTGCAGAAGCTCGGAGGCGCTGGTGGCGTGCAGAGGATAGACTGCCATGCCGATGCTGGCGCTGAGGCGGATGCTGTTGCTGCCGATCTCAAAAGGCGTATCCAGTATGGCGCAAATCCGCTCGCAGAACTGCAGGGCGCGTTCTTCCACCGTGTCGCCGGCAAGCAGGATCGCGAATTCATCGCCGCCGAGACGCGAGGCGCTGTCAAGCGGCGTCAGCAGCGGTTCGAGTTTCAGCGTGAATTCGCGCAGAACCGCGTCGCCCACCGCATGGCCGAGATTGTCGTTAATGGATTTGAACCGGTCCAGATCGATGAACAGGCAGGCCAGTTCGCTGGCGTTCGTGTCCGCTTCACGGATCTGCAGGTCTAGGATCGCCTCGAAACCCTGACGGTTGAAGAGGCCGGTCAGATGGTCGGAAATGGCCTGCTGGCGGTTGCGTTTTTCCGACTGGCGCAATTCGGTCACGTCAGTCATGACGCACAGGCATGTGCTCTGCTGTGCCCCATCGCCGGAATCAAGGGCTTTTTCAAGGATGAGCGCATCCATGACGCTGCCACCCATGCAATGAAAGCGGATGGTGATGCCGACCTGCGAAGCCTCGGGCGACTGTTGCGCCGCCTTGCGTTCCCGGAACAGGGAACGGTCATCCGGGTGGATAAGATCGGCGAAGTTGAGGCCCAGTATCCGGGCGCGGCCATAACCCGTCGCCTGCACCCAGTAATCGCTGACGGCGGCAATCCGGTCGTACCTGTCGAGCGAGAACAGCATGGCGGGTGTGCGGTTGTAGATTTCCGTCTTGCGCTCATGGGCGTTCTTGATTTCCAGCTCTTCCTTTTCAAGCTGGGTCTGCATTTCGTTGAAGCTTTTCGCCAGCCGGCCGATCTCATCCTTCGAGCGCCAGTCGACATGATGGCGGGAGCCGAGGCGCCGTGTCGCCTCTATCGCTGCCGCAAGCCGCATCAGCGGGCGGATGACCATGAAGCGGTTACCGGCAATCGCCGCCAGAACGATGGTCAGGATGGCGAGAACGAAAATGGTGATGAAAGCCATTTCGGTGCGGCTGAGAGAGGTGAGAAGGCTGACATTGTCGTAATAGACCGTCAGTTCGCCAACGGTGACAGTGCCCTTCGTCGTCTTGTAGGTTACCTCGCGCGTGGTTGAGGCAGCATCCTGAATGAAATCGCTACCGGCCGTCTGCACGATATCGAGCTGTCCGGACGTATCCTTGACCTCGACCATCTTGATCATCGGGTCGGAAACAAGGGTTCCGGTAATCTGGTTTATGGTGTCGTCATCCATATCCCAAAGGGGACGGGCGAGCGCCTGCGAATTTGTCGACAGCAGAATCTCAAGGTGATTGCGCTGGCTACGAATGGCCTCGTTGTAGGAGAGCGTCAGCAAAAGGGTAAAGAGCGGAGCGACCACTGTAAGAAGTGCGCCGGAAACAATCGCGATAAAGCGGCTTTCGACGGAATGAGCCATGTTTGATTGTAGCTACCCTTTGCCCCTGAATTTTTGCGCGCCGTTTTCATCCGTCCGGAGTTTCCACGACAGCGCGAGGGTATCGTTTCATGGAAGTGTTAATCGACGCTAAAACAGGGTGGGCGTCCTGCACGGTCCGCGGGCTTTCTGTTTTTAAAGTTCATAAAAACTAAAAGGCCCGTTCCGAAAACGGAACGGGCCTCAATGCGCAAAGCTATCCGGCCTTGCGGCCGCCGATTATTCTTCGGAAGCTTCTTCGGTCGTTTCGTCTGCAACGCCTGCAGCCGGAGCGACGATCGTTGCGATCGTGAAGTCACGGTCGGCGATAACAGGCGAGATGTTCTTCGGCAGCTTCACATTCGAGATGTGGACGCTGTCGCCGATCTTCAGGCCGGACAGATCAACCGTGATGAATTCCGGAATGTCGTTGGCCGGGCAGTGGAATTCCACCGTGTGGCGAACGATGTTCAGAACGCCGCCGATCTTGATGTCCGACTTTTCTTCGTTTTCGAAGTGAACCGGAACTTCAACGTTGACGAGCGTGTTGCCCGAAACGCGCAGGAAGTCGACATGCATGGTGAAGTCGCGGACCGGATCAAGCTGGTAATCCTTCGGGAGAACCTTGATCTTCTTGCCGTCGACGTCGATGGTCGCAACCGTCGTCATGAAACCGCCAGCGTGGATACGCTTGGTGACTTCGTTGGTCGAGAGTGCGATAGAAACGGGGGCCTGCTTGTCACCATAGATGACAGCGGGAATCAAACCGTTGCGGCGAAGTTCACGAGAGGACCCCTTACCAACTCGTTCGCGCGCCTCGGCCTTGAGCTCATACGATTCTTTGCTCATGGCAATTCCTTTCGAGGTTATATGGAGAGTTCACGCCGACGATGCGGCCTGAACTGGAGAGGCCCATGGAGCCATCCCGCCCGCGTTGCCTCCAAGGGTGTCTACACGGGTGCGGGCGCTATAATACAAAAGACCCATAAAGACAAGAGCGGCCAGTTTTCACGATCATCTAGCCAGGATTTTATTAGTTGCAACTAATTCACTCGTTTGTTGCAACTTTTAATATGTGCTTATCCATGCATATAAACTAGCTGAAAACCTGGCAAATGATAAAGCTGCACGGAATTCCAATTGTGTAGATAACAATGCTGACCGTTCTCCAGTGCCTCGCCATCGATCATGACTTCCGATACACCGCCGCAGCGGTTTTCGTGTGCATGTTGGGAAGCTTCGTTACGATACGTCTTTTTTCGAGAGCGCGTCTGGCGACCGGGCTGCAGAAGGTCAATTGGCTGTTTCTGGCGGGTGTGAATGGTGGCGCTGCGATATGGACCACCCATTTCGTGGCGATGCTGGGTTATTCCGCGGCAGGCGAGGTGGGTTACGATCCCTATCTGACGGGACTTTCGCTCCTTATCGCCATTGCCACCACGACTGCCGGCTTCGGCATTTCCGCCTATGCCGGACGCAGTGCGCTGGTGGAAGCCGGTGGCGTCATCCTGGGTCTTGGCATCGCGGCGATGCATTACACCGGCATGGCCGCTTATAATGTACAGGGCGTGATTTTCTGGAACCAGGCTTATGTCATCGCCTCGCTGGTGCTGGGGGCGGTGCTGGGCGGGATTGCCGTCAACAGAGTGGCGCGGCCGCTCAACCGGTTCTGCCAATATAGTGCGGTGACGTTTCTGATCGTCGCCATCGCCTCGATGCATTATACCGGCATGGCCTCGATGTCCTTCGCGTTTGATCCTCGCGTCGTCATTCCCGAGAACCTGCTGCCGCCGGCCATCATGGGCGGAGGTGCCATCGCGGTCACGCTTCTGCTGCTGGCGCTCGGTCTTTCCACCTATGTCATCGATGCCCAGTCCACCCAGCAGGCGGTTGCCCGCTATCGTCATCTTTCGCTGCACGATCCGCTGACGGGCATTCCCAATCGCGCGGCCTTCATCGAACATCTCAACCGCCGCACGCGCCATATCTCCCTCGGCGCGCATACCGCACTTCTGTCCATCGATCTCGACCGTTTCAAGGAAATCAACGACGTGCACGGTCACGCGGCGGGGGACGCGGTGCTGCGCGCCATTGCCGACCGGGCGAGTTCCGTGCTGAAGGCCGGGGAGTTTCTGGCGCGCATGGGTGGCGATGAATTCGTGGCGATGACCCATTCCTATTATACCCGTGCCGATGGCGCGGAATTCGCCCAGAGACTGATCGAGCAGATCAGCAAGCCGGTCGAGTGGAACGGGCAGACATTTTCCGTGGGCGCGAGTGTGGGCATATCGGTCCGCAACAGCGGCGCCATCGATGCCGACACGCTGATGGCGCAGGCCGATGTCGCCATGTATCGGGCAAAGGGCGGCATTTCGGAGACGATCTGCTTTTATGACAAATCCATGGACGAGGCCGCCCGCGAGCGCAACGCGCTTGCCATCGCCATGCGCAGTGGTCTCGCCAACAAGGAATTCGAGCTTTATTACCAGCAGCAGAACGATACCAAAAGCGGCAGCATCGTCGGTTTCGAGGCGCTTTTACGCTGGAAGCACCCTGAACGGGGCATGGTGTCTCCCGCTGAGTTCATTCCGATTGCCGAACAGACCGGCTTTATCGTCGAACTCGGTGAATGGGTTCTCCGCGAAGCCTGCGCGCAGGCGGCGCTGTGGAAGAAATCGCTTTCCATCGCCGTGAACGTCGCGCCGCAGCAGCTCGCTGACAATGATTTCCCCGAAAAGGTCGAGAGGATCATTCTGGAAACCGGACTTGCGCCAGAAAGGCTCGAACTGGAAATCACCGAAGGCAGCATCATCGCCGACCATCGCCACGCGCTGGTCACGATCCGCAAGCTCAAGGCGCTCGGCGTCAAGATCGCCATGGACGATTACGGCACGGGCTATTCCTCGCTATCGACCCTGCAGAGTTTCCCTTTCGACAAGATCAAGATCGACCGCGCTTTCATCGACGGCCTGTCGACCAACGTGCAGTCGGAGGCAATCGTCCGCTCAACGCTCATTCTGGCGCACAGCCTCAATATACCGGTGCTGGCGGAAGGGGTGGAGACCAAGGCCCATATCGAATTCCTGCGCCGTGAAGGCTGCCTGCAGGTGCAGGGCTTCTTTTTCGGCAAGCCCGGTCCGCTGAATTCCATCGCCAATCTCGTCGATGACACGTTTCTTTCGGTTGAGGAGGAAACTGACGCGGGTGACGGCCGGCGTTACTTCAAGGCGGCTCGATAGGCTGGCCGCAGCCCGCGGTTGCGCCCGGCCATGCCGGTCGCGAAGTTTTTAGTTGAAACATGAACGCTTCCAGCGCACCATCGCCGAAAAGCTTTGGGAGGAGCGTATGCCGACCGACATCGCCCATGCAGAACGCGTGTATGAAACAGCGCGCCACCGTTCCGCAGCCGCAAGTTCTCCGATTGTCGCTTCATGGCGCCGCTGCATGGTCAAGCATCGTCTTGCGCCGGAGGAAAACCGCAAGCCGATCTTTCTCAGCGAATTCGAATTTCGCCGCGCCCGCGAAAGTGCTGCCGGCCTGATCGCGGAAAGCACGGATGAACTCGACCGCATCTTTCATAGTGTCGGCAAATCCGGCTGCTGCCTGCTTTTGACCGATGCGCAGGGTGTTGCGCTGGAACGGCGCGGTGCTGCCGGCGACGACCGCGAATTCCGTGCGCTCGGTCTCTGGTCCGGTGCCGTCTGGAGCGAGGCGAGCGTCGGGACCAACGGCATTGGCACGGCACTTGTCGACGAGCGCTCGGTGGTGGTCTATCGCGACCAGCATTTCTTCACCTCGAACACTGAACTCTGCTGCACCACGGCGCCGATCCGCGATCACACCGGCCGGGTGACGGGGGCGCTCGATATTTCCACCTGCCGCGACGACATCAACGAGATGACCTTCTCCTTCGTCACCCAGGCGGTGAGGGATGCGGCGCAGCGCATCGAGGGCAATCTTTTCCGCCGGGCCTTTCCCGGCGCACGCATCGTCGTTGTGCCGAGCGGTTTCGGGGCGGCGCTTTCGCTGCTGGCGGTGGATCAGGACGATCTCGTTCTCGGCGCGACACGTGCCGCGCGTCTGGCGCTGAAGCTCGACGACCATGCCATCGCGCAGGGTCTGCCTGCCGCAGATATTCTGCAGGAAGAACGTCACGACGGCGGTTCCGACCTTGCGGAAGCGGAGCGCTCTGCCCTGCGCCGGGTTCTGTCGCGCACCAATGGCAATGTCACGCAGGCTGCATCCCTGCTCGGCATCAGCCGCGCCACGCTGCATCGCAAGATGAAGAAGCTTGCCGTGCATTGAGGCTGTTTAAGTCGTCCCGCAGCGCGTCTGTCGCAGATGTGAGACAATGTGCGCTGCGGAACCGCGCTGCCCCTCTACCCGACTGCACCATCCAGGCCCACCTTCCTCTCATGCGATCCGTCGCGGATCGTTTTCATCAGGGAGGATGAAATCATGAATATTCAGGTTCAGCAGAAAGCCGGCGAAGCGCCCTTCAAGCTGAAATACGGCAACTACATCGGCGGCAAATGGGTGGAGCCGAAATCCGGCCGCTACATGGATAATCTTTCCCCCGTCACTGGCCACAAGATCTGCGAAGTTCCGCGTTCAGACGCATCCGATATTGAATTTGCGCTGGATGCCGCCCACAAGGCCCGCGACAAATGGGGCAAGACGAGCATAACCGAACGCTCCAATATCCTGCTCAAGATCGCCCAGCGCATCGAGGAAAATCTCGACCTCATCGCCCGGGCCGAAACCTGGGATAACGGCAAGCCGCTGCGTGAGACCACCAATGCGGATATTCCGCTGGCCATCGATCATTTCCGTTATTTTGCGGGCTGCATTCGCGCGCAGGAAGGCACGATCGGCCAGATCGACAACGACACCGTCGCCTATCATTTCCATGAACCGCTCGGTGTTGTCGGCCAGATCATTCCGTGGAACTTCCCGATCCTCATGGCTGCGTGGAAGCTTGCACCGGCGCTTGCCGCCGGCAATTGCGTGGTGCTGAAACCGGCGGAGCAGACACCTGCCTCCATTCTCGTCGTGATGGAACTGATCGAAGATCTGCTGCCGCCCGGCGTTCTCAACATCGTCAACGGCACGGGCCTCGAAGCCGGCAAGCCGCTGGCGCAGAGCAACCGCATCGCCAAGATCGCCTTTACCGGTTCCACCTCGGTCGGCAAGGAAATCATGCGTTATGCGGCCGATAACGTCACCAACATCACGCTGGAGCTGGGCGGCAAATCGCCGAACATCTTCTTTGCCGATGTGATGAACGAGGACGACGCCTTCCTCGACAAGGCGCTCGAAGGTTTCGCCTTCTTCGCGCTCAATCAGGGTGAGGTCTGCACCTGCCCGTCGCGGGCGCTGGTGCATGAATCGATCTATGACCGCTTCATGGAAAAGGCCATCAAGCGCGTTCAGGCCATCAGCCAGGACGATCCGCTCAATCCGTCGACCATGCTGGGCGCACAGGCCTCGCAGGAACAGTTCGACAAGATCATGAGCTATCTGGAAATCGGCAAGAAGGAAGGCGCCAAGGTTCTGACCGGCGGCGACCGCAAGACGCTGACGGGCGATCTGAAGGACGGTTATTACATCCAGCCGACCGTCTTTGAGGGCAACAACAAGATGCGGATTTTCCAGGAGGAAATCTTTGGTCCTGTCGTTTCCGTCACCACCTTCAAGACGGTGGAAGAGGCGCTCGAAATCGCCAATGACACGGTTTACGGATTGGGTGCCGGCGTCTGGAGCCGCGATACCAATATCGCCTATCGCGCCGGTCGCGGCATAGAGGCTGGCCGTGTGTGGACCAATTGCTATCACGTCTATCCGGCGGGTGCGGCATTCGGTGGCTACAAGCAGTCGGGCATCGGTCGCGAGACCCACAAGATGATGCTCGACCACTACCAGCAGACCAAGAACCTGCTTGTTTCCTACAGCCCGAACAAGGTCGGCTTCTTCTGAGCTCCTCCCCGGAAGCCGGCGAGGGTCATCGTGATCTGCCTTCGCCGGCGCGTTCCCAGGGGCCCTGGCCCCTGGGAGCCCGGCACAAATAAAAAGGCCGGAGGTTTTGCCTCCGGCTTTACTGATTACGGGGGGCGAAGCCTCCTCCGTCATGCCGGACTAGATCCGGCATCCAGCCACGGCGCGTCTGCGCCGTGAAAGAGTCCCTCGCGATCAAGGACTTGACCGCGCTGGACCCCGGATCAAGTCCGGGGTGACGGTGTGCGGATGATGGATTTTTGTCCTTGGTCTGGGGCCGGAGATAAGATTTCCGGCCTTTTGTTGTTGCTTTACGCCGCGTAGCGCTGATCCCGCTGTTGGGTATGGCCGACGGAGAATTGCCCTACCTGTTCGGTCAGGCCATCCGCCTCGTTGGCCAGTGAGAAGGCCGCTGCCGTGGTTTCCTCCACCATCGCCGCATTCTGCTGCGTCACATGATCGAGTTCGTTGACCGAGGCATTGATCTCGCCAAGGCGGCCGGACTGTTCGCGCGAGGCCGTGGCAATCGCGCCGATCTGGTCGTTGACCGACTGGATGCGTTTCTGGATCTGCTCCAGGCTTTCGCCGGTCTTCAGCACCAGCGCCACGCCGCTTTCCACATCGCCCGCCG
The DNA here is from genome assembly GCF_030518355.1 of Agrobacterium sp. V1. Lineage (NCBI taxonomy): Bacteria > Pseudomonadati > Pseudomonadota > Alphaproteobacteria > Hyphomicrobiales > Rhizobiaceae > Agrobacterium > Agrobacterium sp. V1. Next base: position 1,900,005 of record NZ_JAULSF010000001.1, on the reverse strand, counting down.
AAGTGGCGATCAGTGTGGTGATGTCGCGGGCGGCGGCTGCCGATTTCTGGGCGAGTTCGCGAACTTCCTGCGCCACGACAGCAAAGCCCTTTCCGGCTTCACCGGCGCGCGCCGCTTCCACACCGGCATTCAGTGCCAGAAGGTTGGTCTGGAAGGCGATCTGGTCGATGACGTCAATGATCTGGCGGATCTTGGACGATGAGGTTTCGATACGCTCCATGGCGACGATGGCTTCTTTCACGACAGCCGTGGATTTATGGGCGTCCTGCATGGTTTCCGCCGTCGTACCAACTGCGACATCGCAGCGTGACAGCGAAACATTGACGGCCTGCGTCATGTCGCCCAGTGCCGCTGCCGCTTCTTCAAGGGCGGCCGCCTGACGTTCCGTGCGCCGCGACAGATCTTCCGATGCGCTTTTCAGCTCGCCGGAGCCGGAGCGGATGGCATTGGCGCTTTCGCCGATATTGGAGATTGTCGCTTCCAGCCCCGCCATGGAGTTGTTGAAGTCGATGCGCAGATGATCGAGCGACGGCACGAAGGATTTTTCAATGCGCAGATCGAGCCTGCCGGCTGCAAGATGGGCAAGGCCGGAGGCAAGCGCATCGACGGCCTCTTCCAGTTCCTTGGCGCTTCTTGCCTTTTCCATCTCGCGCTGGGCGCGTTCCTCGTCCAGTTCTTCGCTCTTGCGATGGGACTCGGCTTCCATGTTCTGTTTGTCCAGAATGCCCTGACGGAAGGATTCCAGCGCGCGCGCCATGGTGCCGATCTCGTCGCCACGGGAAACCGCCTTGATCTCGATGTTGTTTTCACCACCGTTCAGGCGCTCCATCAGCCTGGCAAGGCCAGTCAGCGGCTTGGTGAGGCTGGCGGAAACGAAGATGCCGACAAGCGTCATGACGGCAAGCACCGCCAGTGTCGCCAGCGTCGCCCAGAAGGCCAGATCATTGGCGGCGGCGAGAACCTTGCTTTCCTGCTGGCCGATGGCCAGAAGATGCTTCTGTCCGAAGACGGAGACCGGGCGATAGGCATAGAAGATGTTGCCCGCAGATGTCTGCGCCATCACCGTTCCAGCTTCGCTGGTGCCGGAGAGGGCCGCGAGGCTTTCCGAAACCGCGGCATCTGCGCCGCCCGAGAGCACGCCTGCCCGGCGTTTGCCCTCTGCAGTGAGAATAACGGCGTCATCGATGGTCTTGCCGGTTTCTTCCGGCGTGACCACCGCGCCGATGCGGTCGGCTGAAATGCGCATGATGACGGCGCCCTTGCGCTGCAGCTGGCCCCAGTTGGAGACCGCGAGCGGCATGCCGACCATGGCCGAATCATTCGCGCCGCCGGTAAATCCGGTCGTGCTGACGACACCGTCCTTGCCGGCTTCAACGCGATCAAACAATTCCTTGATCGCGCTGTTCTCCGGGTCCTTGACACTCGTCAGGAAGTTCTTGCCCTTGGTGACGGAATAGATAATCAGCCCGGTCTTGTCGATCACATAGATATCGCTGACCCGGGTGTTGCGCCAGACGCTGGCGATGGTCGCGTTGATCGTCGCGTGGCGAATGGCGTAGAGCAACCGCAATCCTTCGCCGTTGAAGGAGGCGCGCTCCTCCTCGGAGACACCTTCGCGGCGGAAAGCCTGGATGATCGCATCCTTTTCCGTCGGAACGACATTGGTCATGGTTTCCAGCGCCTGGGCGATCGCGGCATTTTGCGACAGTTCGGAAATGCTCTGTTCAACCCGCAGCGTATAGGCGTCCAGCTGCTTGGACTGGTTTCCCGCAACCGTCTCCAGCCTTATTTTGCTGGCGTCGATCAGGCCCGACTTGCCCATCTCATAGGACAGCAGCCCCACGGACAGGCAGGAAACCAGCGTCGCACCGGTGACGAGCGCCGCAAATTTGGCCTTGATTGACAATGATTTAGCTCTGACAGCAGTCGGATTTGCACCCGGCATCTGTTTCCTCCCCCAAAAAAACGTTGCCGCAGCGTCGCAACAATTGTTTACGGCCACGTTAAAGGGCTGAAATTTGTATGATTATTTCCCGCATACCGCGAAAAAATCGCCGACCTGTTCAGGCGTCGTACCCGTTATAAAACTGCAACAGAACGGGCGCATACCGTGCGAAGTTCAACGGTCGTTCATGTTCATGCAAGCTTTTCGCGCTCCATCTCCTGCCACTATCGATGATGTTTGCGCCACCCGCGCAGACGGATGTGACGGAGCCACTTTGCGATCGACGCCGGATTTCGCCGTTATCGTGCCCATGCACAATGAAGAAGCGAGTGTGGAAACGCTCGTGGCGGAGATCGTGGCTGCCTGCCAGCCAGTCGGCCAGTTCGAGATCGTCGTGGTGGATGACGCTTCTTCCGACCGAACGGCGGATGCCGTTCTTGCGCTCGGCGATCGTTATCCCATGCTGCGGCTGGTGCGGCACAACCGTCAGGGCGGGCAATCGGCGGCGATCCATAGCGGTGTGCAGGCGGCGCGCGCGCCTGTCATCTGCATGCTTGATGGCGACGGCCAGAACCCGCCGGATAATCTGCCGGCGCTTCTCGCGCCGCTTCTTGCCGCCAATGCCGCCGGCCGCCTAGGGCTGGTGGCCGGCCAGCGCGTCGGCCGGCGCGATACGCTTGGAAAACGGCTTTCCTCACGCTTTGCCAATGGGCTTCGGGCGCGGATATTGAAGGACGGAACGCGCGATACCGGTTGCGGCCTCAAGGCCTTCCGCCGCGATGCCTATCTCGCCTTGCCCTATTTCGATCACCACCACCGCTATTTCCCGGCGCTGTTTAATCGCGACGGCTGGCAGGTCGCCCATGTCGATGTGACGCACCGGGCGCGGCAGCATGGCAATTCCCATTACACCAATATCGGCCGCGCGCTTGTCGGCATTCACGACCTGATCGGCGTCGCCTGGCTGTTGCGCCGGCGCAAGCGGGCAAGCTGGGCCGAAACTTTCAAAACGGAGACATCGCCGTGAATACACCGGCCATATGGTCCATGCTGCATGTGAGCAGCTGGAAGGAATTTCTCTGGGTCATGACCGGCTTCATGGGCCAGATGCTGTTCACCATGCGTTTTCTGGTTCAGTGGATTTCGTCGGAACGGGCCAACCGTTCGGTCATCCCGGTGGCCTTCTGGTATTTTTCCGTTCTCGGCGGCCTTGTGCTGTTGTCCTATGCGGTTTGGCGTCGCGACCCGGTCTTCATCATCGGACAGGCGTCCGGCCTGTTCATCTATGCCCGAAATCTCTGGTTGATCCATGCAGAACGCCGCCAGCATGCATGACGGGGCAGCGGCTTTGCCCTATGCGCAGGCGAGCCAGCAGCGCCAGTGGATGACGCTGGCGCTTGCGGCCATCGTGTTTGTAACGGTGCTGCGCGTCCTCGGTCTAGCCTTCAATCGGACCGATCTGTTCGTGGACGAGGCGCAATATTGGCTGTGGGGCCGGGAGATGGCTCTCGGCGCCTATTCCAAACCGCCGCTGATCGGCTGGCTCATTCGCGCATTCAGCATTCTGGGCGGCGGCGAGGGTACTTTTCAGGTGCGGTTGGCTGCACCCGTGGTGCATGGCATCGCGGCGGCGGCCATCCTTGTTCTTGGACGGATGATCTACGATGTGAGGCTGGCTTCGCTCGCCGCCGTCGTCTATCTGACGCTGCCCGCCGTGACGCTCGGCAGCCTGCTGATTTCGACCGATACGCCGATGATGCTGTTCATCGTGCTGTCGATGATCTGCGTGCGCAAGCTGGCGCAAGCCCGCATTGAGGGCAGGGCGGCGGTGGGCTGGAGCCTTGCGCTCGGTCTCTGTTTCGGCCTCGGCCTGATGTCGAAATATGCGATGATCTATTTTCTGCCCTGCTTCATCGCGGCTGGCTGGCTTTGCGAGGCATGGCGCATCCGGCTGCGGGACGCAGGCGTTGCCGCCGTTGTCTGCGTCGCGGTCATCGCTCCCAATCTGTGGTGGAATGCGGCACATGATTTCATGACCGCGCGCCATACGGCCGACAATGCCAACTGGAACGGCATTCAGCTGAAAATCGGTCCGGCGCTTGAGTTTTTCTTCTCGCAGGCGGGTGTTGTCGGGCCGTTCGTCTTCGTCGCCATGATCGTCGCAACCTTCCGGGCGAAGAGTGCCGAAACCCGGGCGCTGGTCGCCCTCTCTGTGCCGATCGTGCTGTTGATCACGGCGCAGGGTTTGATGTCGAGGGCGCTCGCCAACTGGGCTGTCGGGGCCTATGCCGCGGGGGTGCTTCTGGCGGTGCCGGTACTGGCATCCCGGCGCTGGCTGACGGTCTCCACCCTCGTGCTCGGTGGCATCGTCGCCGTCGCGCTGCCCGTCATGACGATTGCCGGGACCGAACTGCGCCTGCCAAGCGGCGAGCTGGCGATGAAGCGTTATCTCGGCCGGTCGGAATTGGTGTCCACCGGTTTTACGCGGGCGAAAGAGGCGGGCGCGGATGCCGTTGTCGCTTCCGATCGCTCCATATTGGCCGAGCTTTTTTATCAGCTGCGGGATGAAAAACAGGTGCTGACGCGCGCCTTGCCGGAAACCGGCGTGCCGTCCAGCCACTATGCGCTTCTTTATCCGCTGAAAGCCGGTGAGGCCAAAAATCCCCTGTTCCTGGCAAGCATGGATGGCCTGCCGGCCTGCCTTGCCGGTGAGGCGCCGGTTGCGCGCTGGACTGCCGGGCCGGGCTTCCTCGAAGGCAGGGAAATCGGGCTGTGGCGCCTGCTGCCGCAGTGCATTCCGGGAGGCGCCAATGGACAATGACCTTTCGCATATGCGGATCACGATCTGGGTAATGTTCGTTACCCTGGCGCTTGTCATCCTGTTTGCGACCTTCCCATCCATCGATCTTGGGTTCTCTTCGCTGTTCTTCTCTCCCGAGGGAAATTTGTGGTCTGGCCGCGAGCCGCTGCCTGAGTGGTTTCGCGACACATTGCGCGAGCTGACGGAGCTTGCCACCATTCTGGCCTTCATCGTCCTTGTCGGCAACATCCGGCTCGGTTCCCTGCAGCGCACCGGCTGGCGTGTCTGGGCTTTCCTCTGCGGGCCGGTGGTTCTGTGCGCCGGGCTTCTGGTGAACGGCGTGCTTAAGGCCAATATTGGTCGCGCCCGGCCATTCAGCGTCAGCGATTTCGGCGGGCAACAGCTATTTACGCCGCCTTTCCAGTTCAGCACGCAGTGTTTTTCCAACTGTTCGTTTTCCTCGGGGGAAACGGCGCTGATCGCGAGTTTTTTCCTGCCGCTCTGCGCGCTCGTCTGGCCCCGCCTGCAATGGCGCGGTCGTGTTGCGATGGGCAGCTTCGCCGCCGGCGCGGTTATCCTCATGTCCGGTCTTCGTATCGCGGCCGGCGGGCATTTTCTCAGCGATGTGGTGATGTCTGTGCTGTTCTCGGCTCTCACGACGCTGTTTCTCTATCGGGCGCTGGCAATTGGTCGCCATCGACATCTGTTTACGAGCGATGCCGTCACGGCCGATACTGTCAATCTGTGGCGCAATGGCAGCTATGCGGTGCGTGTGAGGGCCCGGCGCTGGTGGCCGAAAATCAAGGCTGCCGCCACACGGCTGCAGCGTCCGCCGGATGCGGGTGCGGCATCGCCTTGAGGGATGCAGAATGATTCTTGCGATTGCGTTTTAGCGCGTCAATGGTTTCCGTAAGGCGAAAGGCAGCGACCTTTGGTCGAGAACACGTGCTGCAGGGCGGCTTGTGTTCCCAACAATATAAATCGTGCGATTTTTTTACTTGAAACGCGCATGCGTTCAGCGAACGCTCGGATGCGAGGTTTTCAAACCCTCAGTCATCCTCGGGCTTGACCCGAGGATCCATAACTCGTCGAAATCAAAGGATCCTCGGGTCAAGCCCGAGGATGACTGAGCGCGAGGAAAGGACGGCAGCGTCAGTCGAACAGGCCGGACACCGACTGTTCCTGCGCAGTGCGGTTGATCGCTTCGCCGAGCAGGCCCGCCGTGCTGATGACGCGGATGTTATGCGCGGATTGCACGCCGGTGGTGGGCTGGATACTGTCGGTGATGACGAGTTCGCGCAGCTTCGAGGAGGCCACGCGGGCAACTGCGCCGCCGGAAAGCACACCGTGGGTAATATAGGCGGTGACGCTGGTGGCGCCCTTCTTCAGCAGCGCTTCGGCCGCATTGCAAAGCGTGCCGCCGGAATCGATGATGTCGTCGATCAGGATGCAATCCTTGCCGGAAACATCACCGATAACGTTCATGACTTCGGATTCACCCGGACGGTCGCGGCGTTTGTCAACGATGGCCAGCAGACAGTCCAGACGCTTCGACAGGGCGCGGGCGCGCACCACGCCGCCGACGTCGGGTGAAACGACCATGACGTTGTTGGTGTCGTAATGTTCCTTGATATCGCGGGCCAGAATGGGGGCTGCGAAAAGGTTGTCGGTCGGGATATCGAAAAAGCCCTGGATCTGGCCGGCATGAAGATCGAGCGTCAAGACGCGGTCGGCGCCGGCTTCGGTGATCAGGTTGGCGACGAGCTTGGCGGAAATCGGTGTGCGGGGGCCGGCCTTGCGATCTTGGCGGGCATAACCGAAATACGGAAGCACCGCGGTGATGCGCTTTGCCGAGGAGCGGCGCATGGCATCGATCATGATGAGCAGTTCCATCAGATGATCATTTGCCGGAAACGATGTGGACTGAACGACGAAAACGTCCTCGCCACGTACGTTTTCACTGATTTCTACGAATATTTCCTGATCAGCAAACCGCTTTACGGTGGCATTTCCGAGAGGAACGTTGAGATACTTGCAGATCGCTTCGGCAAGGTGCCGGTTCGAATTGCCTGCGAAAACCTTCATTGCGGCCGCCTGTTTCCATGCCATCGCCTTGCGCTACGGAAGTCTGTCTGCCGTAACCAAGCGTCGTTCAAGGGGAGGAACATCCGGCCGAAAAGCCTTTGCCGGACACGCCTTGTTGCCATGCGCGCCTTAATAGCGCTGTTGCTTTCGATTGCAAGAGGACTCAGCGCTTTCGCAATGATTTTCATGAAATCTCTGTGACTTCTCCCGCCGTTTCACCTCATCCCCTTTGAGACTGCTTCCATGATGAATAGTCATTGAGCGTTTTTGCGGCGATATCCTGCATCACCCTGTCGGTCACGGCGGCCCATGGATCGCTGCCCTTTGCGGCCACCGTCTCCTGTCCCTGAAGACGGTGAAGCCGCACGCCATTGGCATCCAGAACGTCCCAGACGTAAATGACATTGACCTTGCCGCCATCGGCGAAGGCGGAGAAATATCCTTTCAGGATGTTCTCTGCCGAATTGTCGTTGGAGGCGCGGATGGTCAGTCCCTTGGCCCGTGCTTCGGCACCCAGCTGCCGCGAGAGCGGCGTGACGGCCTGAACGGGCGCGCCGATGATTGGCAGGAAGCGGATGGTATTGCCGGAACCCGCCGGAGCAAGGGCGGCCGTCTGTTGCGAGGGTGGTGGCTGGCCACCTGCAGGCGATGCTGCGGATGACGGGGCCTGGCCAAGCGGCTCACCATATTGGTTGCCGCTCGAAAGCGCCTGTGCCTGCGCCTGCAAGGAATTCTGCGGCGCATAGGCCGGCACGGACGATGCGGTTGCCGAAGCGCCCGGCGGCGCGCGGTCGGCGGCGGCGGCCATCTGGTCGAGATCGCCCTGGGTTACCGGCGTCGATTGTATAGCGTTGTGGCCGACGTCCACCTGCGGGGTCAGCGCCTCCGTGGTGTTGCAGCCCGAGAGGGCCAAAACCAGTGCCGAAACGGCAAGAGCTGGAAAGACAAAGGCTGGGAAAGGGGAGACAAACCCCGTCCGGCTCATGTGACGTTTTCTCTCATGTTCCGCTCCTTCTTGCCCAAGGTGCGGCAATGTAAGGGCGGTTTTCCCGCTCTGTCAAACCCGGTGGTGATTTAAGCTGTGAGAAGATCGAGGCTATGGCGTGAGAGCGGCTCGGGAGCGCCGTCGGTGGTCAGATAGGTCTGGCCGAGCGTCATGGCGGTGCCGGCATCGGAGTCCATCACGATCATATGCACGAACAGCGTCATGTCGCTGGTAATCTCCTGCGGATTCCCGGCATGGAACATCTGATGCTCCATCCAGGAAGGGGAGAAACGCGCTCCCAGCGAATAACCGCAGGAGTTCAGCCGGTGGCGGGTGAGCCCGCGCTCGTCCATGACGCGGGCATGCACGTCGAAGACATCGCCGAAGGTCTTGCCCGGCCGCAATACATCCTCAATGGCGGTGAGGTTTTGCAGGCAGGCGCTGTAAAGCTCCTTCTGGCGGAAGTCCTGTTCGCCGATCACCACCGTGCGCATCATGGCGGCGTGGTAGTGGGCGCTGACGCCGGCCCATTCCAGCGTCAGCTGGTCCTTGGTGTCGAGCCTGCGGCGGCCGGATTTATAACGGCACAGCAGCGCATCCGCGCCGGAGCCGATGATGAATTCATTGGCGGGATAATCGCCGCCGCCAGCCAGAACCGCGCCCTGCATCGCTGCAAGAATGGCGGCTTCGTCCGCGCCGGCCTTGATGAGCGGCAGAGCGGCGTCGAGGGCGTCGTCGGCCAGTTGGCCGGCCTTGCGGGCATAAGCAATCTCGGCCGGGCTTTTGACGAGCCTGAGCGTGCTGACGAGGTAGGAGGCGTCAACCATCTGGCCGAAGCTGGCAAGCTGGTTGTCCAGCAGCCGGGCGACACGGCCGGTCATGCCGTGGGTATCGTATTCCACGCCAATCTTTGCGCCGAGCAGGTCGAGGTCACTCAGGAGATTTTTAAGATCGAGCGTCGGGTCGGCATTGGGCCGGTCGACCCAGATGAGGATATTTTCGATGATCGAGGTATTGCGCGCCTGGCGCAGATCGGCCGAGCGGGTCAGCAACGTCATCGAGCCATCCGACTTGACCACCAGCGTCTGGAAGAAGCAGTAGCCGAAGGTATCGTAACCGGTCAGCCAATACATGCTTTCCTGCGCGAAAAGCAGCAGGGCATCCAGCTTCTCTTCCGCCATTTTCGCCATCAGCCGTTCGCGGCGGGCATCGAATTCCGAAAGCTCGAAGTGCAGGGCCATGTCAGTCCTCCAGAATTGCGATTGCGGAAATCTGCCGGCCATAATCGGGTTCGGCGCGGTGGGTCGTGCGGCGATAGGAATAAAAACGTTCTTCGTCAGGATAGGTGCAGAGGCCGAGATTTTCCGCCCTGACGCCGGCTTTGGTCAGGCGGTCGATGGTAAACCGCTTGAGGTCGAAAAGCGCGTGGCCCTGCTTCTCGGCCGCGGTGAAATAATCCGCGTAAGCCGGATCGATATCGGTGAAGCGTGCCACATATTCCGGCCCGACCTCGTAATTACTCTGGCTGATGGAGGGGCCGAGTGAGGCGACGATGCGCTCGCGGCTGGCACCCAGTTTTGTCATGGTCTCGATGGTGTTTTCGAGAACGCCGAACAATGCACCCTTCCAGCCGGCATGGGCGGCGCCCACGACGCCGGCATCGGCATCGGCAAACAGGATCGGGCCGCAATCGGCGCTCAAGACGCCGAGCACGAAACCCGGCGTCGCCGTCACCATTGCATCGGCCTGCGGGCGGTTGCCGTCATAGCTTTCATCGACCACGAGAACATCGGGGGAATGGACCTGATGCACGGTGGCAAGGCGTTCAGCCGAAAGGCCGAACCATTGCGCCACGCGCCGGCGGTTTTCCTGCACAAGTTCCGGCTCATCATGCGAGCCGAGACCGACATTGAGACCCTGATAAAGCCCCGAGGAGACGCCGCCCTGCCGGGTGAAGAAACCGTGGCGAACACGGTTTTCACCAGAGGCGGCGAGCAGGGGGCTCTGGATGGGGAGCGGCAGCGTTTCGTTCTGCATGGTGCGGGAGTTCCTTGGAGAATATCGCTGTTGGCCGGTGGGGTGCGTTAAGCGAGATGTTTCCTGTTGCTGCGGCGTTGCGCGGCGTGTGTGATGCAGTGTGCCTGCTTCGTGTGTCGCGGCGATGTTGGCCCAGAGGTTATTGCGCTGTCAATCCACCGCACGAAACGGCATGAGATGAAGCGCGGGACTTGAAACGGCGACGACCTTGAAAAGTTCCCCCATCTTGCCAGCCCCTTCGCCGGCAAGGCGGTTGACCGCTTCGGCAATCGCCAGCGTCTGATCGGGTGTAGCCTTGGCGGCAAGGGCTGCTGCCCGCTCCTTGAGGCCGAGGCCATAAAGAAAGTCGCCCTGTCTCAGGTTGCCGTTGACATGCACGCCGGTCGCTTCGGCCGTTCTGACGAGGCTTTCGAAATCGACATGGCTCGTCAGGTCGGCCTCGCCCGGATGTGCTAGCGGCGGGTCGAAGGCATGGTTGCGCATGGCCTGCAGGGTGTCGCCAAACCCGGCGACCAGATGGCCGTAATCGATGGCGAGCGCTGTGCCGCCATGGGCCGACAGGCGCTGGCAGATGGCCGTCATCACGGCTTCGCGGGCAGGTGAAATTTCGAATATGGTACCAAGCGGCTGTCGTTCAGGCTGCGGCGGCAAGAGGGCCGGGTCGATGCTGGCAAGGCCCGTCGAGAAGACAAGCTCGTCATTTGCATCGAGGCTGACAACCCGTTCGCGAAAACCCTGAGGCGTCTTGACGAATTGCCGTATGGGTATGGCGTCGAAAAGTTCGTTGGCGACGAGGAGCAGGAAACCTTCGGGCACCACATCGAAACTTTCATGCCATGTCAGCCGGCCGGCATGGTCGGCAAGCGTATCCTTCTGGATCGTGGAAAGGCGGGGACTGGTTTCCACCAGATGCACCCGCATCGTCTCGTAAAGCGGCGGCGCGATTCGGCGGATGACGCGCAGCATGTCCGACATCATGGTGCCGCGGCCGGGGCCGATCTCCACCAGCTGGGTTTGCGCCGGTGCGCCGTGCCGCTGCCAGGCATGGACAACGAAAACGCCGAGCATTTCGCCGAATAGCTGGCTGACCTCAGGGGCGGTGATGAAATCACCCGAGCGGCCGAAGGGTTCACGGCTCTTGTAATAACCGTGTTCGGGATCGGCGAGGCAAAGCGAAAAATAATCGGTGACGCTGAGCGGACCGTTGAGCCGGATAAGGGATTTGATGCGTTGCGCGAGCGGTGTCGTCATGGCAGGCCATACCGCTTAGGCGATTTTTGCAGCGCGGCGTGCGCGCAGCACCGCCCAGAGGCCGAGAAGGAACATCGGTGTGGAAAGCACCATGCCCATGGTCAGCCAGTTACCGGCGAGATAACCGATCTGGGCATCCGGCTCGCGGAAGAATTCCACGAAGATGCGTGACAGCGCGTAACCGCAGACGAAGATGCCGGTGACGACGCCGGGCGTTTTCAGCGCCCTGAAGGCATAGATGGCAATGGCCAGAATGATGACGAGCACGAGGCCTTCGAGGCCGGCTTCATAAAGCTGGCTCGGGTGCCGCGCAAACGGGCCGCCGGTCGGGAACACGACTGCCCACGGAACATCGGCGATGCGTCCCCACAATTCGCCATTGATGAAATTGGCGATGCGGCCGAACAGCAGGCCGATGGGTGCCACGGCCGCAATGACGTCGAACATGCTCCAGACCGGGATGCCGTTCTTGCGGGCAAAGAGGATCATGGCGACGGTGGTGCCGATCAGGCCACCATGGAACGACATGCCGCCGTTCCATATTTCCAGCGCTCTAATCGGGTTGGCGGCAACGGCGCCGAGATCATAAAACAGGATGTAGCCGATGCGGCCACCGAGCACGATGCCGCCAGCTGCCCACAGGATGAAATCATCAAGGTGCTGCGCCGAGATCGGCGACGTCTCGTTTGGCCACAGGCGATCCGTGCGGGCGAGGCGACGGGCATAAAACCAGCCGAGCATGATGCCGGCGACATAGGCAATGCCATACCAGTGGATCGCCAGAGGCCCGATGGAGAGCGCAATCGGATCGATATTGGGAAATGGCATGATGGCAAGTTGAGTGGGAGCGGCTAACAATCCGTATATTCCGTCATCGTTGCTGGGCGGACAACAGAATGATCCATTGCCTCGAGGGGCCGGGCGATGATGCTCACCGGTCTCCCTGACGCCAAGGAAAATGGCGATTGCCGAGGCGGCGGTCAAGGTGATTTTTCGTGAGCGGATTGCGATGTCGGGCGCTGCAGCGAAAGGCCGCATTTTTCGATTTCGCTTGCAAGGCGGCTGTCGAGCACCTACCTGAAAGGCATCAACAGCAGGGAATGGAACGCTCCCTGAACCGACGAAGGAACAGCGCCATGAGCACGACAGGCACCAACCGTATTCTGGATGAATTCGCCAAGCTGATGACCGATGCGGCCGGCGCGGCGCAGGGCGTGCGCAAGGAAGCGGAAGCCGCCCTTCATGCACAGGCCGATCGCTGGCTGAACAGTCTTGATGTCGTCAAGCGCGAGGAATTCGACGCGGTGCGTGAGATGGCCATCAAGGCGCGTGATGAAAACGACGCGCTGCGCGCCCGCATCGAGGCTCTGGAAGCAAAGCTTTCGGCCACTAACGACTGATTCTTTAGCGCTTTTTCCTGATGGGTCCCGGATCGCCTGCGATTCCGGGACTTTTTGTTTGCGGGCCATGCAACCCGAAATAATCTCCGGTTGCCGAAACCGGCCTCTGGCGCGATTTTTTTGGTGCCTGTGGACACTTCCAAAAAACGCAATCGCCAGAGTCGCTTATGTATCTCGCCTGAGGTGATGGGGGAGAAGATATCCACTGTTCAAAAAGCAAAAATGGCGGACGAGGGGTGGCAGCAGGACTCGGCCATTATACACTGATTTTAAATGATGATTCGAAACGACCTGGTAAGCTCCGGACAGGGTGAATGCGTAATTCTGTTGGTGTCGGGCAATCGTCTCAAATGTTGAATCCGGTTTGTGTGTGCGTTTTGTGCCCGGCGTTCAAAACAGAACATCCATACCGGCTGAGAAGGTGCCGCATGAGCCTGATAGAATTTGAAATTGAGCGTCAGTCCAATCCCGTGGACATGATCGAGATTGTCGCTGCCTCGAATGACTGGTCGTTCGAGCGTTCCGGCGAAGACGAGATCGCCATGACGGTGGCTGGTCACTGGGCCGACTATCACGTTTCCTTTGCCTGGATGGAGGATTTCGAAGCGCTGCATCTGGCTTGCGCTTTTGACATCAAGGTGCCCGACCACCGCGTCAACGAAGTCATTTGCCTGCTTTCGCAGGTCAACGGCCAGGTGCTGATGGGTCATTTCGATCTGTGGCGGCAGGAAGACGTGGTGATCTTCCGTCAGTCCCTGCTTCTGGCTGGTGGCGCCGAACCGAACAACCAGCAGGTGGAAGTGCTGCTTTCCAGCGCGCTTGAGGCCTGCGAACAATATTATCAGGCATTCCAGTTCGTCGTCTGGTCGGGGCTGGATGCGAAAAGTGCAATCGAAGCGGTCATGTTCGAGACCGTCGGAGAAGCGTGAAGATGGTATACAAGGCTTCCGGTCCGCTGGTGCTCGTCGGCGCCGGCAATATGGGCGGCGCCATGCTTTCGGGCTGGTTGAAAAAGGGCGTGCCTGGATCCCAGGTCATCGTCATCGATCCGCGCCCTTCCGATGCCATGCGCACAACGATTGCCGAAGCGGGTGCAACGCATAGCCAAAGCGTGCCTGACGGCATCAAGGCAGGCATTCTTTTCGTGGCGGTGAAACCGCAGATGATGGAAGCCGTGCTGCCGTCCCTCAAACCCCTCCTGGGAGCGGATACCGTCGTTGTCTCGATTGCGGCTGGCACGACCATCGGCACCTTCGTGTCACATTTCGGTGCGGTTGCCGCCGTGCGGGCCATGCCCAACACGCCGGCCATGGTCGGGCGCGGCGTGACGGGGGCCTATGCCAATGAATTGGTAACGCCGGAGCTTAAAGCCGTGGTGGACGGATTGCTGAAGGTCAGCGGTCCGGTCGAATGGGTGGAAACCGAAAGCGATATCGACGCGGTGACCGCGGTTTCGGGCAGCGGCCCGGCCTATGTCTTTTATCTGGTGGAATGCATGGCCGAAGCCGGCCGCAAGGCCGGTCTGCCGGCGGATGTGGCCATGCGTCTGGCGCGGGAAACCGTGGCCGGCGCGGGCGAGTTGCTGCACCAGTCTCCCGACGAGGCGGCGCGGCTGCGCCAGAACGTGACCTCACCGGGCGGAACGACGGCCGCGGCACTTTCCGTGCTGATGGCTGACGATGGCATGCAGCCGTTGTTCGACAAGGCGGTTGCGGCGGCAAAGACACGCGCCGAAGAACTTGCTGGTTGAAGCATTGCAGGCAGGCGGGAGCAGGATATGAGCGGTGAAATTTCCTACGCCGATTTCGAGAAGGTCGATATTCGTGTCGGCACGATCATCGAGGCTGAGCCCTTTCCCGAAGCCCGCAAGCCGGCAATCAAGGTAAAAATCGATTTCGGACCTGAGATCGGCATCAAGAAATCTTCGGCACAGATTACGGTGCATTATACGCCGGAAAGTCTGGTTGGCCGGCAGGTGCTGGCTGTGGTGAATTTTCCGCCGCGCCAGATCGGCCCGTTCCGTTCCGAGGTCCTGACGCTGGGCTTTGCTGACGGCAAAGGTGATATCGTGCTTGCCGCCGTTGAACGGCCGGTGCCGAACGGCGAGAAAATGTGCTGAGATAACAGCACGGGTGCTCGATCTCTTGGATTGAGCGCGGGATGTATTTTACGCCGGAATTTTGACGATTACCCGCAGTCCGCCCAAGGGGCTGTCATCTAGCGAGACGTCGCCGCCATGGCTGCGGGCGATGTCGCGGACGATGGAGAGGCCAAGTCCCGTACCCGAGGCGTTGAGGTTGCGCGCCTCATCCAGCCGGAAGAACGGCTTGAAGACATCCTCGCGGGAGGCTTCCGGAATACCCGGGCCATCATCATCGAAGGTCATGATGATGGAGCGCGGCGCCTTGCGGATATCGATGTGCAGATTGGTCGCATAACGCCGGGCATTCTCCGCCAGATTGGCGACGAGGCGGGAAAGAGCATTCGGGCGCGCGATGATGCGCTCGATATTATAAAGCTCGTAGCTGAATTTCTTGCCGTGAAGCTCGAAATCATGGCCGATCTTCTCCAGAAGTGCGGGAAGCTCGAGCGTGCCGACATCCTCTTCGACATCGGTGCGGGCAAAGGTCAGATAGGCCTCCAGCATCGACTGCATGTCCTCGACATCCTTGTCCAGGCCTTCAAGGTCCGGATTGTCGCCCGCCAGAGCCAGTTGCAGCTTGAAACGGGTGAGGATGGTGCGCAGGTCGTGGCTAACGCCGTTGAGCATGGCGGTACGCTGTTCCATCTGCCGCTCGATGCGTTCGCGCATCAGGATGAAGGCGAGACCCGCCCGCCGGACTTCATCTGCGCCACGGGGAGAATAGGCTGTGAGTTTCTGGCCGCGGCCGAAATTCTCCGCCGCTTTGGCAAGCGCTTCGATGGGCTTGATCTGCCCGCGCAGGAAGAGGATCGAGATTGCAATCAGCACCAGCGATGCGCCAACCATCCAGACGAGGAAGATATGGGTATTTGAGGCATAGGCCGCGCTGCGGCTGGTAAAGACGCGCAGGGTCTTGTCGTCCAGCTGGACGCGGATTTCGACCAACGAGCCGTTGCCATAGGTGTCGATCCAGAACGGCCTGCCGATCTGCTGGCGCAATTGATCGGCCAGAATTCTGTCGAGGATCGAAAACAGCGGCTCCGGCCTCGGCGCGGGCAGGTCTGCTTTCGGTTCGATATAGACGCTGAGATCCAGCTTCTCGCGGGCGATGCGGATGACGCGCTGGTAGTCATCTTCCTCGGGGTCGGTTTGCAGCAGCTCGATGATCGCGGCAATATCGCGCGTCACGGCGGCGGAAAGACGCTCCGTCACCAGCTGCCAGTGGCGTTCCATGAAGACGGCGGCGACCACGCCCTGAAGCAGGATCATCGGCAAAATGATGATCAGCAGCGAACGTGTGTAAAGCCCGGTGGGCAGCCAATGGCGCAGCCCTCTGGCAAACGAGCGCCAGGTCTTTGCTATGCCGCTTTTTTTGACCGTATTGAGAAAATCGAGGCTCGCCATGGCCGTGCGCCCGCCTTTCGTTTATCCTTGTCAGTCCACGCTTAGCCGGTAGCCGATGCCGCGCACCGTCTGCAGATAGACCGGATTGGCAGGGTCGTCCTCGATCTTGCGGCGAAGACGGTTGATCTGCACGTCGATGGTTCTTTCGCCCACTTCCGATTCCGCCTCGACCAGTTCATGCCGTGGAATGGTGTCGCCGGCGCGGAGCGCAAAAAGCAGCATGATCTCCTGCTCGCGGTCCGTCAGGCGGATGGTTTCGGGACCGCGGCGCAATTCCCTTTTGGGAATGGAGAAGCTGTAGGGTCCGAACATGATCTGCTCGATCTTCGGGGTATCCGGCGAGGTGTTGCGCCGCAGGATGTTGTTGATGCGCAGCACGAGTTCGCGCGGATCGAATGGTTTGGCGAGATAATCATCCGCCCCGGCCTCCAGCCCCTCGATGCGGGAATCCGCCTCCGAGCGGGCGGTCAGCAGAATGACCGGCACGGATTTGTCCTCGTTCAGCGAGCGGGTGAGCGAAAGTCCGTTTTCTCCCGGCATCATCACGTCAAGGATGAGCAGGTCGAAGCGGATGCCGATCATCTTGCGCCGGGCTTCGGCCGCATCCCCAGCGACGGAAATGCGGTATCCCTTCTCACCCAGAAAGCGCTGGAGAAGGTTGCGAATGCGGGCGTCGTCGTCAACGATGAGAAGGTGGGCGGCGTCATCATCCGCCGGCGGGCGCTTTGTCGTTGCTGTCGCCATCGTCAGTCGCCTTCCCCTGTTGTCGGGCTGCGCATCTGCGCCAGGAATTTGCGCACGCAGGCGCGGGCATCGGGACCAAGGCCCTCCAGCGCACGATCAATACGCCGCGACTGCGGTTCGCTCAGCGCCAGGGCCAGTTCGCGACCGGTCAGCGTCGGATAAAGCCGGCGCTGGCGGCGGTCTTCGGGGCCGGCCATCTGGCGGATGTAACCGTCATCGATCAGTTGCTTCAGCACGCGGGCGAGGCTCTGTTTGGTAATCTGCAGTGTATCGAGCAGATCCGCCACCGTCATGCCCGGCTGCCGGCTGACGAAATAGACTACCCGGTGATGGGCGCGGCCATATTCCAGCTTCGACAGGATGACATCAGGGTCGGAGACGAAATCGCGATAGGCAAAAAACAACGCCTCGATCGTATCGAAGTCAATCTTGCCGTCGTCAACCTTCGGGAGTGCCGGTATTTGTCTCGCGGCGGCGGTTTTGAGCGATTGCGGTGGCACTGCGGTTCCTTCATATCCTGCGGCTGACATACGTCGATGCGCCAATATTCTGTAAACATAGCCGAAAATGCGTCCGCTCGGGAGAATGTCGCCGATCATTTTCTGTTGCGTTGGATAATATGCTGCGGGTGCGGGTGCAACTGGAATCCTGAGTGGCCTTTACCGGAAATAGAAAAGAGCGCGGAAAGCCCGCGCTCTTCAGTTGTTTCATACGATTTAGCCAGGGGTCTACTGGTAGACGTAGACGATCCGGTGGGTTGATGGCTCGACCAGAACCGGCACGTCGTTCACCCGGACATATCGATACTGATAATCGGGAACTTCGACGAGACGGGTATCGGATGGCAGGGTTGTGCCGACGACCACGTCGCCATCAAAGGTGACGGTGTCTGCAGGATGCTCGTCCATGTAGGTGATAACCGCTTCGGGCGGGGTGATGTCGACATCACCAACGCGGCCGAGGTTCGGATCACCGGGATTGGGTTCAGCCTGCACGCTTGCGGTCTTCTCATACGTCACGACAGGCACACTGAGTTCGGTGCGACGGTCTTCGAGAATGACGGGAGAACCCTCATACATGACATTCAGATAATCGGCATGCGCCCAACCGCGCAGGCCATTGACCTCGATGCGGCACCAGCTGCTGCCGTCCATGCAACCATCCAGCACGGCATTGCTGCCACGTGTGGCCAGACCCAGTTCGGGATAGTCTTCGCCGGGGCCTGAACGAACGGAAATGTCCGATGCGGTGGTGGCGACCATGGCGGCGTTTGCATAACCGGCCATCAGGGCGAAAGCGCCGCCAGCCATGAGCATTTTAAGCGTCTTGTCCATGTGTCTCACTCCTTTCAAGACTGGAGCTACAACGTCGGGGCCACCCGGGCGTTCCACATTTTTTGGGGGGACTTCCTGTTTTAAGAAGTAATATACCGACTATCTTGTTGAATTTTATCGTAATTTTTAGGGGCGATCTGGCAAAGGAAAAACCGTATCTTTTCTCCGCCATTGTACTGTGATCGGTCGCAGTCTATACGAGGCGGGATTTTTCGGACAAGGAGACACGGGATATGGGAAAGTTGCAGGCGGGCATTATTCCGGTCACGCCGTTCGAGCAGAACTGCACCATCCTCTTTGATCAGGATACCAAGGAAGGTGTTGTCGTTGATCCCGGCGGCGATGTGGATGTCATCCTCCAGGTCGTCGCTGAAAACGGCATCACGCTCAAGGAAATCTGGCTGACCCATGGACATCTCGACCATGCCGGTGGTGCCGAGGAATTGCGCGCGAAACTCTCGCTGCCGGTCATCGGTCCGCATGAGGACGACCGGCCGTTGCTGGAGAGGATCGAGGTGCAGGCCGAAAAATACGGTATCGCCGGTCTTCAGAACGTCGTGCCGGACAAATGGCTGAAGGACGGGGACAGGGTATCCTTCGGGGATCATGTCTTTGAGGTCTATCACTGCCCAGGCCATGCCCCCGGCCATGTCATCTATTATAATCGCGACCAGCAATTTGCCCATGTCGGCGACGTGCTGTTTTCAGGGTCGGTGGGGCGGACCGATCTGCCCGGCGGGAACCATGAGCAATTGATGGCGTCCATTCGCGACAAGCTTTTGCCGCTCGGCGACGATGTCGGGTTCATCTGCGGCCATGGTCCTGGCGGTCGGCTGGGCGATGAACGCCGCAACAATCCCTATCTTCAGGGGATCTGAGCGCGTTACGCATGGCGTGTGCGCAGGCATAAAAAAACCCGGCATTCCTGCCGGGCTTCAACTAGAAAAGAAAGCCGTTTTAGGGTCAGCCAGCAATCTGCAGATTGACTGCCTTCGGGCCCTTGCCGCGACGATCCGGTTCCGTGTCGAAGCTCACTTTCTGATTTTCTGAAAGTCCGGACAGGCCAGAAGCCTGTACAGCAGAGATGTGAACAAAGATATCAGCGCCACCATTGTCTGGCTTGATGAAGCCGAAGCCTTTGTCTGTATTGAAGAATTTTACGGTGCCAGTTTCGGCCATGCATCAGGTCCTTTTCGCTCTGCCCGCGTTCAGCTACAGGCAGCATTACAGTTTTGCCCCGCGAGGGCGTTGGCAGGCAGTTTTTGACTATTGAGAAAATGGACCTTCGCAGCGGGAAGTAATGGCGTTTTCATCCAACGTTTTTCGTCCCACCGCCCGAGGTTTATAGCGTCCCCAGTGCGCAAAATTATAGGCCTTCCCATGCTCGCAAATTGCCCGAACCGCGGTAGAGTGATGCGTTTATGGAAAATTGGCAAGCAAAAGTTTTCACGGGCTTTTTGTCAGATAAAAAACCTGCGGTAGAATAACGGCGTGCAATCGCACATTTTTTTCGCATAGGCGATATTTGATGAAATAATTGCCGGTTAGGGCGGGCGTTCCCGGCAAAATTTTGGATGCCGAAACGCGTTTTTGACGCGGAGCGAGAAAAAACGGTTCTTTTTGCGTCAGGCCGTTCCAGCCACGGTTTTTTGCCGTTTTCGCGTCAGTTCAGGCACCAGTTCCACGATCAATATGGCGATGAATATGATCAGGCAACCGACATAACCGGCGCGGGAAATGGTCTCATTGAGGAAAAGCGAGGCCATCAAAGCGCCGAAAAGCGCCTCCGAGGACAGGAATATCGCCGCCTGCGGCGCCGTGGTGTAACGCTGGCCAATGACCTGCAAAACGAAGGCGAGGCCGGAGGATACGAGGCCGACATAGAGGATTTCCGCCAGCGAGGCTTCGATTGCAGCCATGCTGATGGGTTCGAAGGCAATGCCGATCATGCAACTAAGAAGGGAGCAAACCGCGAACTGGGTGCAGGAGAGGGCGAGCGGTCGCCCGCTCTCGGAGACGAAGCGGCCGGCAAGCGTGATCTGGATCGCCCAGAAGAAGGCGCAGATGATGCTGAGAATATCCCCTCTTGTCAGCGCCTCGAATGCGCCGCCGGACAGGAGGAAGATGCCGCCGAGCATCATCAGCGCGCAGGGCCAGACGATCCAATGGGGATGCCGCCGGTAAAGCACGACAGCGATCACGGGCACGAAGATGACGTAAAGCCCGGTCAGGAAGCTGGAATTTGTGACGGTCGTGGTCAAAAGCCCGACCTGCTGGGTGGTGGCGCCGCCGAACAGGGCAAGTCCCACCAGGATATAACTGCCGATTTCCTTGCGGCGCGGCGGCGATTTCTTCGACCGGGTTTCCATCATGGCGAAGGGCAGCACGGCGATTGCGGCAATGGCGAAACGCAGACCGACGAACCAGAAAGGGCCAATGGAGGCCATGGCGGAGGACTGCGCGACAAAGCCGCCTCCCCAGATCGCTGCGGCGAGCAGAAGCAGCATATTGGCCTGAATACGCGTCATTGTTGGCACCAGCACACAGGGGCCGGAAGATCATTCCATCGCGGCCTTGGCAATTCGGGGATTTTTTGAAATGTCGATCAGACGGTTTCCCGGGTGCTTTAGCAGCAACCTGCCGGTGCCGCAAGCCGGCGGAAGGCGGTCACCGTCAGACGCGGCGACTGGCGTAGCTTTTGGAGCGCCAGCTTATTTGTAGCGGCGGGCTTCGTCCTTGAGACTGCGGCGGGTCAGCGTCAGGCCGCCGATGCCGAGGCCGATGAAGGCCGCAGCCGAGAGGATGATGAGCAGGAAGTGCGGACCCGCCCGCGATGTGGCCGCTTGCGGAATAGACGCGGTGTGCAATGTATCGACGGCTTGGGCCGCTGCATTGGCGGATGTCGCGATACCTGCGGCCATGGTGATGATGACAAGAAAAGCAGCCGCTGCCATCCAGAGGGAAAACAGCGTTCTCTGCGCCCTTAACCTTTCAACGGAAGTCCGGTCGTTGGTAAACATGGCGATTGCCTCTTGTCCCTATCCATGAAGGATAAAAGAGGCTTTGAAATGGACGGCTTGGAGACCGAATTCTGGCGTTCCGCGGCATTTATTGCGGCAATATTGTGGCAAGTGCGATTACAGGCGGCTGCTTGCCGCAGATAGCCTCAGAGGCCGCGTTTTCCAAAGGTGCGGGTCTGGCGCTGCGGATGCGGCTCAGCCGGGCGCTCTTCGCGCAAAAATGGCGGCGTCGTGCCGTTCCGGTCCGTCCGCGGCGCGGTGTTGAAATAGGCGCTGCCGAGTTCGGGAAAGCGTGCGTCGAAGCTTGTGGGTGCGAGTTCCGGTTTGGCGAGAGCATAACCCTGCATCAGCAGGACGCCGAGGTCCTCACACAGATCGACCTGCCAGCCGCTCTCCAGCCCTTCGAATACCGGCTCTATTCCATCGTCGCGAAACTGGCTGACGATGACGCGCAGAAGGGCGGCTCCGGCGGAATTCTGCATGAAATCGCGCACCCAGCCGGCTTCGAATTTGACATAATCGGGCTTGATGAGCTTTACCCGGTCGATGTCGGAATCGCCGGCGCCGTAATCGTCCAGCGCCACGCGAAAACCGATGTCATGCATGTGGTAGGCGAAGTCTGCGACCATCTGCGTGTCGGAGGCCTTTTTCTCGGAGATTTCGCAGACGATGCGCTCTGCCGTCATGCCGGCCTCGTGGGCGGCAAGACGCATGCGCTCCACTTCCTGGCGCATCTTGGCCGGGGTCTGGAACAGGCCCGGATGGAAGTTGACGAAGATACGGGCGCGGGATCGGTTGAGCCTGCCGGTATTGAGAATGTGAATGGTGCGCAGGATGCTGTCGATAGTCTCGATATCGTCAGGCTCCACCAGCGAGAAGAATTCGCCTGGCGTCACCGGTTCGCTGTTGCGATGGGGCCGCACCAGACCTTCGAAGGAATCGATGTCGAGCGCGCCGCTCGGTGTTCGACGGAAAATGGGCTGCAGGGCCGATTTCAGGTTGAATGTTTGGTAGGCCGTGGACCATGTGCCATCGACCTCGCGGACAAGACTGGAAAAGATGCTTTTGGGCGCCATTTTTCAACCAGCTATAGAGACACGACCCCTAGGCTCGCGAATGTAGCGTATCAAGCGTTACTTCCGGGTTAAGGAAGGTTTAAATTCTCTGCTACAGCACATAAGCCGGCTTTTGACCTTGAAAGACGGCCTTTCTTTCGACATAGAAAGTGCCGCAGAAAACAAGTTTTTCAGCTTCTACCGATGTCAACCCCAATAGGACCGATTAAAAATGGCCTTCCTTGCCGACATTCTCTCCCGCGTAAAGCCATCCGCCACCATCGCCGTTACCCAGAAAGCCCGCGAGCTTAAAGCGAAGGGCCGCGATGTGATCAGCCTTGGCGCCGGCGAGCCGGATTTCGATACGCCCGAAAATATCAAGGAAGCGGCCATTGACGCCATCAAGCGCGGCGAAACGAAATACACGCCCGTTTCCGGCATTCCGGAACTGCGCAAGGCTATCGCTGAAAAGTTCAAGCGCGAAAACGGCCTCGACTACAAGCCGGAGCAGACGATTGTCGGCACGGGCGGCAAGCAGATCCTTTTCAATGCCTTCATGGCCACCCTCAACCCGGGTGACGAAGTCGTCATTCCCGCACCTTACTGGGTCAGCTACCCGGAAATGGTGGCGATCTGCGGCGGCACGCCCGTATTCGTCGACACCACGCTTGAAGACAATTTCAAGCTGACGGCGGCAGCACTGGAAAAGGCGATCACGCCGAAGACGAAGTGGTTCGTCTTCAACTCGCCTTCCAACCCCTCGGGTGCCGCCTATTCGCATGACGAGCTGAAGGCACTGACGGACGTGCTGGTCAAGCATCCGCATGTCTGGGTGCTGACGGACGACATGTATGAGCACCTGACCTATGGCGACTTCAAATTCGTCACCCCGGTCGAAGTCGAGCCTGCGCTTTATGACCGCACGCTGACGATGAACGGTGTTTCCAAGGCCTATGCCATGACCGGCTGGCGTATCGGCTACGCGGCCGGCCCGCTGCCGCTGATCAAGGCCATGGACATGATCCAGGGCCAGCAGACCTCGGGCGCAAGCTCGATCGCGCAATGGGCGGCTGTTGAAGCGCTGAACGGCACGCAGGATTTCATTCCGACCAACAAGAAGATCTTCGAAGGTCGCCGTGATCTCGTCGTCTCCATGCTCAACCAGGCCAAGGGCATCAATTGCCCGTCACCGGAAGGCGCATTCTACGTCTACCCGTCCTGCGCCGGCCTGATCGGCAAGACCGCGCCATCTGGCAAGGTCATCGAGTCGGATGTGGACTTCGTCTCCGAGCTTCTGGAAGCCGAAGGCGTTGCCGTCGTGCAGGGATCGGCTTTCGGCCTCGGCCCGAACTTCCGCATTTCCTACGCCACGTCGGAAACCCTGCTGGAAGAAGCCTGCAAGCGCATCCAGCGTTTCTGCGCCGATTGCCGCTGATCGGTTTGTGATATCAATTGAAAAAGCCCGGCAGCGATGCCGGGCTTTTTTGTTTAAAGCCCCAGAAACAGCAGCATGACGAAGGTGGCGAATAGGATGAAATGCGTCATTCCCTCAATCGCATTGGTCTCACCATCATTGAGATTGATGGCGGCGGCGATGAGGGTGATGAAGACCATGACGGTTTGAACCGGTGTCATCGCCATGATGAAGGGCTGGCCGGTGTAGAGCGCGATGCCCTCCATGACAGGCACTGTGAGAATGACCGTCGACAGCGATGCGCCCATGGCGATGTTGACCACGGCCTGCATGCGATTGCGCAAGGCGGAGCGGAGTGCGGTGAGGATTTCCGGTGATGCCGAGATTGTCGCCACCACGACCGCCATCAGCGCCGGTGGCGCGCTGGTGCCTTCGAGGCTGACGCTCAAAAAGCTCGACATGAATTCCGCCAGCACGCCGATCAGCACCACACCGGCGATGATGAGGCCGATGGAGAGCGGCACGCTGCCTTCGTCTTCTTCCTCGGCATGGCTCTCCGATGGTTGACCGGCCGGATGTGTCTTGCGGGGATAGGCATAGCTGAAGAAATAGCTGTGCGGACCGACCTGCATTTTCAGGAACAGGGCATAAAGCGCGATCATGGCAACGATGGTGAAGGCGGAATAGACGTGCCAGCTTTCATCGGGAATGAATTCCGGCACGATCATCGAAATGCCCATGGCGGTAAGGATCATCACCCCGTAGGTCTTGCCGGAATCATCATTATAGGGCTGTTCGCCGTGGCGCAGCCCGCCGAGCAGGGCGGCTAAGCCAAGAATGCCGTTGATGTCGATCATCACGGCGGAATAGATCGTGTCGCGCACCAGTGTCGGTGAGCTGGATTCACTCATGATGATAGCGAGGATCAGCACTTCCACCGCAACTGCCGAGAGTGTCAGGATCATCGTGCCATAGGGATCGCCGACCTTGGCGGCGAGGATTTCGGCGTGATGGGCAACCCGCATAGAGACCAGAACGATGAGCCCGATCAGGGCGATCGCGGCAATGAGCGATGCCGTTTTCCCGCCCTCGAATATTGCATGTTCGGCCATATAGGCAACGATTGCTGCCGGTATCGCGAGCAGCAATATGCGCTCCTGCTTCAGAATAGAACCCACCATTGATTTCCCTTCCCCTGACAGCCGCAGGCTGTGACGTATCGTCCCTCAGATCAAGCAGGATTTGCGCTTGAGTGCTTTTGGTAGGATAGTGATGTCGCAGGACATGCTGCTCATGCCGCGGTGTCCCCGTTGGGTGCAATGCTTGAAACGCGGTTGTGGTTGCCATGTCGCCTACTGAAACAGGAGGAACATGCATGACCAAAGTGGTGTATGAAATCGTCGAACATGACGGAGGCTTCGCTTACCGCATGAACGGCGCTTATTCTGAAACCTTCCCTTCCTATGCGGATGCCGTCGAGGCTGCGCGTATCGTTGCCGCTGAACAGCAGGTGGGCGGCGATGACGAAGAAATCAGCTATCAGGACGAACGCGGCCAATGGCACGAAGAATATAGCCAGGGCGGCGACCGGCCGGAAGCTGAAGTCGTGGACAAGACTTTACCCTCGGCCAGACCGTTTTGATGACAGAGCCGGCATTTCCGGTCAAATCGGCATCACGTTACATGTTCCGCAAGTTGGTTTTACATCATCGCGGACCGAGGTCCGTGCGGCAACCGCTTCCCAATAGTCCTAGCGCCGTTGCGGCGGGGCGCCCGGGTCGGTCTCCTTGAGATGTGCCTTCAGGCCTTCGACGAGGGCGCTGAACACGGCACGGCATCGTGGCGAGGTTTTCAGGTTTTCATGCATCGCCACCCAGGTATGCAGCGGGATGTCGATATCAGGCAGAACCTGCACCAGCCGCGGGTCCTTGCGCGCAAGGCCGATCTGACAGACGCCGATGCCTGCGCTGGCGCGGATCATGGCAAGTTGGGCGAGATTGCTGTCGGCGCGGATTTCGAAGCAGATATCCTCAATATCGGGTATTTCCGGATCAAGGGCGCGCATCCGCTGGATGGCCGCCCTGATGAATGGCGTCTTGCGGTCGAAACCGACCATCCGGTGCTCGTTTAATTCTTCCATGACCTTCGGAATACCGGCTTTCGCCAGATAATCGCGCGTTGCATGAAAGCCCAGACGGAAATTGCCGATGTAGCGCATGACGATCGCATCCTGCTGCGGTTCGGTCATGCGGATGGCGATATCGGCCTCGCGCCGCAAAAGGTCTTCCAGCGTATCCGATAGCGAAAGCTCGATTTCGAGCCGGGGGTGAATTTCCTGCATGGCCGCAACGATGGGCGGCAGCATTTCCACGCCGATGATGTCAGATGCGCTGATGCGCACGGTGCCTTCGATCTTGCCGACTTCGCCGGATGCCGCACGCATGAGCGCTGCCGCTGTCGCTGCGAGATTTTCCGCATAGGGGCGGAGCGCAAGGGCAGCTTCCGTCGGCATCAACCCGTGCGGTGAGCGGATGAACAGCGGAAAACCGACCGCCTCTTCCAGCGCGCCGATATGGCGCCCCGCAGTCGGCTGAGTGATGCCCAGTTCACGCGCAGCCGCAGACAGCGAGCCGTCACGCAGCACACTGAGGAAGGTGCGGTAAAAATCCCAGCTGACATCCCGGCTCTTGATCATAAATTTTTGTATACCTGCTCCACCCATTTCGACAATTTCGTATATCGCAGGACGGGAGGATACTCCAGCCCACAAGAAGGAGTGATGGCGATGATATATGAAAAACACGCAGATACAGCAGAAAATCAGCCTCTGGCGCTGATCGTCGGGGCGAATGGCGGTGTAGGCAGCCATGTAGCAAAGATGCTGTTGCAACGCGGCTGGCGGGTGAGGGCGCTGACGCGCCAGCAGGCACCATCCGGTGCGACGGATGGTATTGAGCGCGTGACCGGCGACGCCATGAACCGGCAGGACGTGGTGGAGGCCGCGAAGGGGGCAACGCTCATCGTCCATGCGGTCAACCCTCCGGGATATCGCAACTGGGACAGGCAGGTGCTGCCGATGCTCGACAACACCATCGCGGCGGCTGAGGCCTGCGGGGCGAGGATCGTGTTTCCCGGCAGCGTTTATAATTTCGGGCCGGATGCTTTTCCGCTCCTGACGGAGGACAGCCCGCAAAAGCCTTTCACCCGCAAGGGCACGTTGCGGGTGGAGATGGAGCGGCGGCTGAAGATGGCGTCGATGCGTGGCGTGCCGGTGCTGATTGTCCGCGCCGGGGATTTTTTCGGACCCGATGCGAAAAACAACTGGTTTTCACAGATGCTGGTGCGACCGGGCAAGCCGGTGCGCAGCGTCCAGAACCCAGCGGCGCCCTATGCCGGACATCAATGGGCCTATCTGCCTGATGTGGCGGAAACGATCGGCCGGTTGCTCGACCGCTTGGGCGAACTTCCGGCTTTCGCCGTTTATCACATGGAAGGTTTCTGGGATTTCGATGGGTTACAACTGGTTGCGGCGATCGAGCGGGTCGTTGGCCACCCGGTCAAGATGCGTCGGCTTTTCTGGCCGGGCATAAGGCTGGCCGCACCCTTCGTTCCGCTGTTTCGCGAAGTGCTGGAAATGCAATATCTCTGGCAGATGCCGATCCGCATGAGCAACCGCAAGCTTGCAGATTTTCTCGGCGCGGAACCACGGACGCCGATTGATGCAGCCGTCTCGGCGACATTGGCGAGCCTGGGCTGCCTCCAGCAGGTGCCGCAACCGGCGAGCCAGCATCATACGGCGGATGCCGGGGGCAGGGTGTGATGGCCACCGCGGCAAATGGGATGTCAGCTCGGCGTCGTGTGTTCGCGGTGATTTCGGCAGGGGTGCCGGTGCTGATTTTTGCACAGGTGCTGCTGGCGGGGTTGTCGATCTATTATGACGGATCGCTGCTTTCGGTGCACAAGGGGCTTGGCATGTTTATCGCCATCCCCATCGCATCGCTGGTCTTTCTCGCGCTGCGTTACGGCGATCTACGGCCGAACCTCAATCGAGCGCTGGTGCTGCTTGCGCTCTATTGCCTGCAGGTGGTGCTGATGAGCATCGGTCGGGAAACGGGCAATGGCTTTCTGCAGGCGCTGCATGTGGCAAATGCCTTTGTCATGGGGGCGTTTTCCGATTTCGCCGCCCGGCAGGCACGCACCGCATCCTGAAACGGAAAACGCCGCACTGCGGAGAAGCAGTGCGGCGTTTGGTTTTATCAATGATCAGCCGAGCGCCGGATAGTCGGTATAGCCTTCTGCGCCGCCGCCATAGAAGGTCGGCTGGTTCGGCTCATTCAGCGGTGCATCGTTCTTGAAGCGGCGCACCAGGTCCGGATTGGCGATGAAGGCCTTGCCGAAGGCGACAGCATCGACCTTGCCGCTTTCCACGGCTTCGATGGCGCTTGCACGGTCGTAGCCGTTATTGGCGATCCACAGCCCCTTGCCGCCGGCATTGCGATACGCACCCTTGAAGGCGGCGTAATCGAAGGGCTTGTCGCCCTGCTTGAAATCACGCGGGCCGCCGGTCGCACCCTCAACGACATGGATGAAGGCGAGATTGCGCTTGCCGAGCTCTTCCGCAACGTAATTGTAAAGCGGCTGCGGATCAGCCTCGAAAATATCGTTGGCGGGGGTGACGGGGGAGAGGCGAATGCCGGTGCGGCCCGCGCCGATTTCTTCCGTAACCGCATCCACCACTTCCAGAAGGAAGCGGGCGCGGTTTTCGATCGAACCACCATAGTCGTCGGTGCGCTGGTTGGTGCTGGATTTCAGGAATTGCTCGATCAGATAACCGTTGGCTGCGTGGATTTCGACGCCGTCGAAACCAGCTTCCAGCGCGGCACGGGCGCCGCTGCGGTAATCCTCAAGGATGAGGCCGATATCGTCGATGGTGAGCGCACGCGGCTCGGAGGTTTCCGCAAAAGCGCCGGTGCCGTCATCATTGATGATATAGGTCTTCGATTTGGCAGGGATGGCGGAAGGGGCGACGGGCTGGCCGCCATGCGGCTGCAGCGACGTATGCGAAATGCGGCCCACATGCCAGATCTGCGCAACGATCTTGCCACCGGCCGAATGTACGCCGTCGGTGATCTTCTTCCAGCCTTCGACGGCTTCCTGCTTGTAGAGGCCCGGAACATCCGCATAGCCCTGTCCCTGCTGGGAAATCGGGGTGCCTTCGGTGACGATCAGCCCCGCCGTGGCGCGCTGCTCGTAATAGGTGGCGTTGAGATTGTTGGGAATTGCCCCCGGCGAACGGTTGCGGGTGAGGGGAGCCATGACGATACGATTGGCGAGTGCGATATCGCCGGCCTGTGCCGGTTCGAAAAGACTGGTCATGCGACTTCACTTTCTGGTCGGTTGGCGAAATTGCGCTTAAGGCGCGCTGTCTTTCGGTCTGGGTGCCGGAAGGAGAACCACTTGCTGGTTTCCAGTCCGGCACCCCAGGGCTCAAAGCTTGGGAGGCTCAGAGATTCGCGTGCAGATAATTTCGGAACGCGTCGATGGTTTCCTCGTTGCGTTCGAAAAACACCCATTGCCCGACCTTCTTCGACCTTATCAGGCCGGCTGCCTGCAACACCGCCAGATGCGACGAGACGGTGGATTGTGACAGGCCGCTGATCTGAAACTGGTTGGCGCACACACCCATGCTGAACGGATGGTCCTGACAGAAGTGATTTTCCGGGCACTTCAGCCATTCCAGAAATTTCAGCCTGGCAGGGTGGGAAAGGGCTTTGAGGACTTCCTCCGGGTTCATCGGTGTTTCTCTAATATCTGGCATGAACGATGTTTATATCGATGGTTTCCGATATACAAATCACGTATCCGTGAGGGCCTGTGGGGATGGCGGGGATACTTCCCAAAAAAGAAGGCCGCTGGATGTCTCCGCGGCCCGATAAGTTTGAAGGTTAAAACCTCCAGAGGGGAACAGCTGTCGCGTGCCTTATGGGAGCGTGACAGCCAGCTAAAATATGGGAGCGTCATTAATGCAAAACAAGGTTGCATCGTGCGATATTTCGCCAAATTGGGGAAAATTCTTGCGGGTAAAAAAAGAGGGCCGCCGGATAGATCCAGGGCCCTTTAAGTGTGAAGGTCAAAAACCTCCAGAGGGGAACAGCTGATGCGGTGGAACTGGGAGGAAAAGCCACCGTGTGCATCAGCTGAGAGCGATATGGTGCTTTTTTGTGCACGAAACAACTCTTTTTTGTGCAGGTCAGGCATGCGCGCGATGCAGGCCTCGATATTTCCGGTATATTTTATGTGCAATGCTGGTGAGGGCCGCCTGTCGGCAGCCCTCTTATCCGCATTTTCAAGTGTTTGAATTTAAACGGATATCCAGGTTTTCCGGCTAATTTAGCGTCAGAAGTTCCAGTTCCGCGCCTTGGCGACGATGAAATCGCGGAAAGCTTTCAGCTTTGCGGCATTTTTCATTTCATCGGGATAGCAGAAGTAGGTATCGAATGACGGAATATCTGCGGCCAGCGACAGCTGGATGAGACCAGGATCGCGCCCGACGATGTAGTCAGGCAAACAGGCGATGCCTATTCCCAGCAGGCAGGCGCGTTTGATCGAGGTCTGGCTGTTGATCTGCAGATGCGGGATGCGCGTATTATCTGAAGACCGTCCGGCGTTTTCCAGCCAGTTGACATCAAGAAGGTAGTTGGGCGCCGGTTCACCGAAGGAGATGATCCGGTGATTGTCCAGATCCTCGATCGACTGCGGTTCGCCGTGGCGATTGATGTAGGACGGCGCGGCATAGACATGCATGTGCACCGTAAACAGCTTGCGCTGGATAAGATCCGATTGCTGCGGCTGGCGCAGGCGGATGGCGCAATCGGCGTGGCGCATGTTCACGTCCAGCTCCTCATTGTCGAGGATGAGCTGGATCGACATTTCCGGATAGAGTTGCAGGAACTCCTGCACCTTGTCCGTCAGCCAGCCCTGGCCGAGACCAACCGTCGTCGTCACGCGCAGCTTGCCGCTCGGCTTTTCCGTCGTTTCGGTCAGCTGCATCTTCACCGTTTCGAGCTTCAGCAGCACGTCATGGGCGGTGCGGTACAGCAGCTCGCCCTGTTCGGTGAGGATCAGGCCACGAGCATGACGATGGAACAGCTTGACGCCGACATCCTGCTCCAGCGCGCTGACCTGGCGGCTGATGGCCGACTGGGACAAATGCAGCTTGTCGGCAGCGTGGGTGAAAGACCCTGCTTCGGCTGCGGCATGAAAAATGCGCAGTTTATCCCAGTCCAATGGCATTGCCATGCCTATCCTGCCTTTCGGTTATTCCGCTGCGACCGCGAGCGGTTGTTGCGCGGTGAGATAGCGTTCTGCTTCCAGCGCTGCCATGCAGCCCATGCCGGCGGCGGTGATCGCCTGGCGGTAAATGTCGTCGGTCACGTCACCGGCCGCGAAGATGCCTTCGACGTCGGTTGCCGTGGAATCGGGAGCGGTCCACATGTAGCCGTTGTCTTTCAGCTTCACCTTGCCCTTGAACAGTTCAACCGCAGGCGCATGGCCGATGGCGACGAAGACACCGTCGATGGGCGTATCGCTGATGACGCCGGTTTTGGTGTCGCGCAGGCGTACACCCGAGACGGAGGGTGGCATGGGTGGCTTGGCGGGCGCGCCGGTAATTTCGGCGATTTCCGTGTTCCACAGGATCTTGACGTTTTCCTTGGCAAACAGCCGTTCCTGCAGGATCTTTTCCGAACGGAAGCTGTCGCGGCGATGCACGACTGTCACGGATTTGGCGATATGGGCGAGATAGAGCGCCTCTTCCACGGCGGAATTGCCGCCACCGACCACGATCACGTCCTTGTTGCGATAGAAGAACCCGTCGCAGGTGGCGCAGGCGGAAACACCAAAGCCCTGAAAATGCTGTTCGCTCTCGATACCGAGCCACTTGGCCTTGGCGCCGGTGGCGATGATCAGCGTATCGGCAGTCCAGACCTGACCGGAATCGGTCTTGACCACAAATGGCCGGGTCGTGGTGTCAACTTCGGTCACGAGGTCGCTGACGATTTCCGCGCCCACATGGGTTGCCTGCTTCAGCATCTGGTCCATCAGCCACGGACCCTGAATCGGATCGGCAAAACCCGGATAGTTTTCGACATCGGTGGTGATCATCAGCTGGCCACCCTGTTCCATGCCGGCAATCAGCACCGGCTTCAGCATTGCGCGGGCCGCGTAGATCGCCGCCGTATAGCCGGCGGGACCGGAGCCGATGATCAATACCTTCGTGTGGCGGGCAGACATGGAAACATTCCTTCTCAATAACAGGGTCTTCGCTCAAGGGCCTTCCAGCCGTGGACGGCGGACGGGCCACAACCCCTTCGTTGGCAGGTATTTAAGGTTGTCTAGTGTCTTTATTCAAGGGCAGCCTTGCGTTACCAACAAGGCAGTTGTGGATGCGCGCGCAATTTTGTAACCGGCCGGCGGCATATTGTTGCGAATCCCGTGCCGAATAGTACAAGGAACTTCTACGGCTTAACGAGGAACTTCTCCGTGACCAGCGTCGAACTCGATGCCATCGATCTGAAAATCCTGCGCGAATTGCAGCGCGACGGGCGCATGACCAATGTGGAACTGGCCGAAAGGGTCGGTATTTCCGCGCCGCCATGCCTCAGGCGTGTCCGCAAGCTGGAAGAAGCGGGTGTGATCGAGGGTTATCACGCCATGTTGAACGCGCCGAAGCTCGGTTTTGATCTCGTCGCCTTCTGCATGGTTGGCCTCAAGCGCCAGTCGGACAGCAATCTGAAGGCTTTCGCTGCCGCGACGGGCGGCTGGTCGCTGGTACGGCAGGCATGGATGGTGTCAGGCGAAAGCGATTTCCTGCTGCATTGTGTTGCCAGAAACCTCACCGAGTTTCAGGATTTCGTCATCGAGGTTCTGACGG
This sequence comes from Agrobacterium sp. V1, assembly GCF_030518355.1. Classification (NCBI taxonomy): domain Bacteria; kingdom Pseudomonadati; phylum Pseudomonadota; class Alphaproteobacteria; order Hyphomicrobiales; family Rhizobiaceae; genus Agrobacterium; species Agrobacterium sp. V1. The sequence continues at coordinate 1,867,456 of NZ_JAULSF010000001.1, read as the reverse complement.
CTGACGAAAATGTCGACACGGTTCGCACCATGCTCACCATCCGTCAGGTCAAGCGCGTCGGCCTCGTGGAAATCTGAACGGCAGATTTGCAGTTGCTTTGCTAGGCGTTATGCGCGCCTTAGCGCGTCATAGACCGCACCGAGACTTGTCGCCTCTTTTTCCAGCGGGAATGTGGTGCGCACATGCGCAAGCCCGGCCAGCGCATGGTTTTTGGCCAGAGACGGGTCGGCAAGATAGGGCTTTATCGCATCCAAAAGTGCTGCGTAGTCACCCGCTTCGACCACCATGCCGGTCTTTCCCTTGACGATCATTTCCTCGTAAGCGCCGGCATTGCTGGCAACGACTGATGTTTCCGAGGCCATCGCCTCCAGCGGCGTCAGGCCGAAACCCTCATTTCGCGACGGTGCAACATAAAGCGTCAGCCGTCTGTACCAGGGTTTGATATCATTGACTTCGCCCTGAAACACGATCCGGTCGGAAAGGCCGGCTGCGGCAACATCGGCTTTTAGTGCGTCACCAAAGGCCTTGTGTTCCGCCGTCACACGGCCGGAAACCACGGCCGTCCATTCAGGGTGTGCGGGCAGAAGCTCGATCATGGCGCGTACGAAGAGATCGGTGCCCTTCTGGTGGCGCACCCGCCCAAAACAGCCGATCAGATAGTGTCCCGGCAGGCCGGTTGAGGCAATCGTGTCCTCGGGGCTTTCCGCCGGATGAAACAGATCGGTGTCGACGCCATGCATCACGACGCTATGGGGGACTTCGAGAAAAGAGCCGGAACGGCCGCTGGTTGCCACCACGGCATCCATCTTCGAAATCAGGAAACGCGTATAGGCGGAATGTCGCCTTTGCGCGGCCGAGGTGAAGAGCAGCTTTACCTTCATGCGCAGCACATCGCGCATGAAAATGCCCGGCAGCATTTCAAGATTGCGGCGGGCGTGCCAGATGCGGGGGCCGCCGAACGGCCCGTTTTGCCAGAGGCGCCACAGATCGCGGAAGCGCACATGCGGCAGATGCGGCGGCAGGCCGGGGCCGATGACGGCCACTTTTTGTCCCAGCCGGTTCTGCACCGGAATGAGCTGAACGATGGTGGAGGTGACGCCGGAGAGCCTGCGCTTGAAGTTCGGTGCAAGCACCTGCACATCTTTCAGACTGACGTGGGACAAGATGGGCTTCCGTCTCTGCGGCTGGTTTGGCGGTTTGATACGTCAAAAGGCAATGCGCCCGCGAGGGGCGCATTGCGGTGAGGCTCATCAGCCCCACTGTACCGCGAGGATTTCGTAACCCTTGGCGCCGCCCGGAGCATTGACTTCGATGCTGTCGCCAACTTCCTTGCCGATAAGAGCACGGGCGATGGGCGAGGAGATGGAAATGCGGCCAGCCTTCACATCGGCTTCCTGGTCGCCGACGATCTGGTAGGTCTTTTCCTCGTCGCTGTCCTCGTCCACCAGCTTGACGGTGGCGCCGAACTTGATCTTGGAACCGGACATCTTGGAAAGGTCGATGACCTCCGCGCGCGCGGTCAGGTCTTCCAGTTCGGTGATGCGGCCTTCGTTATGGCTCTGGGCTTCCTTGGCAGCGTGGTATTCGGCATTTTCCGAAAGGTCGCCATGGGCGCGCGCTTCCGCAATTGCCTCGATGATACGGGGACGTTCCTCCTGCTGGCGAAAGCGCAGCTCCTCCTGCAGCTTGACGAATCCACCCTGAGTCATCGGTACTTTTTCTACCATTTTTTTATCCTTCGCATTCCGGTCGCTTTACTTGCAGACACAAAAAGAAACAGGTTCCGGAGAGGAACTCCGGAACCATGCCAAAATCATAACTAAGCCGACTATATCAGAAGACGACAGCGAAATGCCAGCAAATTTGAGGCGGGCAATTTTATGCATTCATTCATGAAGTTAGGCGGCATGATTGACATTTCTCAATAGAACATATAGTGAACATAATTATGAAGAAGTCAATCAGGCAACGTCTGGCCATTCTCTCCGATGCGGCGAAATATGACGCATCCTGCGCCTCCAGCGGTACGACGAAACGCAGCTCGGCTGCATCCGGCGGATTGGGCTCCACGGAGGGATCGGGGATCTGCCATGCCTATGCGCCGGATGGGCGCTGCATTTCGTTGCTGAAAATCCTGCTCACCAATTTCTGCATTTATGACTGCGCCTATTGCATCAACCGTTCCTCCAGCAATGTGGAGCGCGCGCGATTTACCGCCGAAGAGGTGGTGTGGCTGACGCTGGAATTTTATCGGCGCAACTATATTGAGGGGCTATTTCTTTCCTCCGGTATTATCCGCTCTTCCGACCATACGATGGAGGAGATGGTGCGCGTGGCGCGTGAGTTGCGCGTTACTCATGGATTTCGTGGTTATATCCATCTGAAATCGATCCCTGAAGCATCGCCGAAGCTCATAGAGGAAGCGGGGCTTTATGCCGACCGGCTGTCGATCAATATCGAGTTGCCGACCGATAGCGGTATCGGCCGTTTCGCGCCGGAAAAGCAGCCCGCCAATATTCGCCGCTCCATGGCCGATATCCGCCTGAAAATCGAGGAGGCCGGCGAGCCGACGGTGCGCACGCGTCGGACCAAGCGCTTTGCGCCCGCCGGGCAGAGCACGCAGATGATCGTGGGTGCTGACGGCGCTGATGACAGCACCATTCTCTCCACCAGCGCCCGGCTTTATGGCAGTTATGGCCTGCGCCGCGTTTATTATTCCGCCTTCAGTCCCATTCCGGATTCCTCCAAAAACCTGCCACTGATCAAGCCGCCCTTGATGCGTGAGCACAGGCTTTATCAGGCCGACTGGCTTTATCGATTTTACGGTTTCGACATTGGCGAAATAACCGCGATTGGTGGCGATGGCATGCTCGATCTCGATATCGATCCGAAGCTGGCATGGGCGCTCAAAAACCGCGACCGTTTTCCGGTGGATGTGAATGCGGCGGATCGGGAAATGCTGTTGCGCGTTCCCGGTTTCGGCACCAAGACGGTGGCGTCCATCCTGTCATCACGGCGGTTCCGGCGGGTACGGCTGGAGGATGTTGCCCGTTTCGGGGTGTCCCTGAAAAAGGTGAAGGCCTTTATCGTCGCGGACGGCTGGACGCCGGGAAAACTGACTGAACGGCCTGATCTGCGGGCGATGTTTGCGCCGCAGCCTGAACAATTGTCGCTGTTGTGATGCATGGCCCGGTTCTCGAAGGGCGGGGCGATTTCGGCGAGTGGCGCGATGCGGCTCGGGCGGCGCTTGCCGCCAACATACCGCCAGAGGCGATTGACTGGCGGCTGCGGGATGACGAAGCCGGTCTGCTGGATTTTGCCGGTGAGCCGTTGCCGATGCCCAGGCCTGGGGAAATCCAGGTCTCCGTTCCGTCCGCTTTCGTGGCGCTGGCACAGGCGGTGATCTGTCACAGCGATAAGGGCCGTTTTGCGCTGCTATATCGGCTGTTGTGGCGGCTTAGGCAGGATCGCGCCCTGCTGCAATTCAAGTCTGATCCGGATGTTTCACAGGCACGACTGCTCGAAAAATCCGTCCGTCGTGACTGTCACAAGATGACGGCCTTCGTTCGTTTCAAGGAGTTACTCTTACCGCAGGGGCAGGGCGGGCGACGGCGCTTCGTTGCCTGGTTCGAGCCGGATCATTTTATTGTCGAGCGCGAGGCGCCGTTTTTTCAGCGGCGGTTCACCGACATGGACTGGTTGATCGCGACACCGCAAGGGTCTGCGCGATGGGATGGGAGCGTGCTGCAAACATCGCGAGAGGCCGCCGCCAAACCCGATTTGACAGACGAGACGGATGATCTCTGGCGGACTTATTACGCCAATATCTTCAATCCCGCCCGCTTGAAGATCAAGGCGATGACGGCGGAGATGCCGAAAAAATACTGGAAGAACCTGCCCGAGGCGGATCTCATTCCCGGCCTCATTCTGGGCGCGGAGGCGCGGGTGCTGGATATGGCGGCCAAGGCGGCAAGCCAGCCGCAACCTTTTCACCACCGCCTGCAGGCCGTTGCCGCCGCGGCGCGGGAAGAGGTCCTGTCGGCGGAACCGGACGGTTCGCTTGCCTCCTTGAGGCGGCAGGCAGGCCAATGCACCCGGTGTCCGCTGCATTGCAAGGCGACGCAAACTGTTTTTGGCGAGGGACCGGAGGATGCGGATGTCATGATCGTCGGCGAGCAGCCGGGCGATCACGAAGACCTTGCCGGAAAACCTTTCCTCGGCCCTGCCGGTCAGCTCTTTGACCGGACGCTGGGCGAGATCGGCGTGGATCGCAGGCGGCTTTACGTCACCAATGCCGTCAAGCATTTCAAATATGAAACACGTGGCAAGCGGCGCATTCACCAGCGGCCGGATGCGGGTGAGGTGCAGCAATGTCGCTGGTGGCTGAGCCAGGAAATTGCACTGGTGCAGCCGAAGCTCATCGTCGCCATGGGTGCAACGGCGCTTTATGCGCTGACCGGTGGCAAGGAGAAAGTCACCGACGTTCGCAGCCGCCCTCTGCCCATGCAGGAAGGGCGGACGCTGTTTGTCACGGTGCATCCTTCCTATCTGCTGCGCCTGCCGGACGCGCAGGCGAAGCACGCGGAAATTCTGCTCTTCAAAAAGGATATGGAGTTTATAAGATCATTCGAATAGATTGTTTTATTAATTTATGAAAATATTGTATTTTATTTTGATTTTTATGAATATAATTTACGATTTTTTGGTTTGCTATTTTTATTGAAATTTTATACTTATAGATGATAATTGAATTCGTTTTATTTATTTATTGCGTGGACATATTATGTTGGGTGAACTCGACCTCACGACAGTCATACTGATGCAAAAGTGCTCTTATATTGTAGGATTGCTGAGTTTCATCTATCTGAAGTTGTCAAATCGTGGATTGCGTGGCCCGGTTGCTCTTGCCGCGGGCTTTGCTGCCATGACAATTGGCTCCACCCTCGCCGGTTACGGCGAATGGGGGATAATGTCACCGGCTTTTTGGCAGCTCGGCAGTGTCGTTTTCGGCATCATCGGTTATGCGCTGATCTGGCTTGGTCTGAAAGTTTTGAGCGATGGACGCCCTGTGGGGCGCCGGACGGTGGTTGTCCTCTGTCTTGCCGCCCTGCTGGCGATTGTCGTCGCGCTGCAGGTGGCTGAAAACAATGCCTATCGTGCGGCGCTGTTCAATGGCTGCGCGGCTCTCGCCTATCTTGCGGGCGCGGGTGGTCTTTTCGCAAGGTGGCGCAAGGAGCGGCTTCTCTCCCGTCTGGCACTCGGCGCAATCACCGGGATTTCCGGTCTGATTTCGCTATCCGTGGTGAAAAGCATATTCTTTCCGGATTATGCCATCATCAATCTGGTCAATGCGTTTTTCTTCATCATCATGCTGAACTTCGCCATCGCGCTGTTCGTGATGATGCTGGTGGCCGAGCGGTCCGAACGGAAATTGCTGGTTCTCGCCAACACCGATCCGTTGACCGGCGTCAAGAACCGCCGCTTCTTTTTCCAGGCCATGCCTGCGGCTCCCGATCCCGCCGATGCGGCCATGCTGCTGGATATCGATCACTTCAAATCGATCAACGACCGTTTTGGCCATGCCGTCGGTGATAGCGTCCTTCAGGAAGTGGCAAAACGCATCGGTGGCAGCATACGCGGTGCCGATGTTCTGGCGCGTTACGGTGGCGAGGAATTCATCATCTTCCTGCCGGGAGCAGGTGGTCAGAAAGCCTCTATGATCGGCGAGCGTATTCGCAATGCGGTTGCCGTCAATGACGTCGATTGTGGTGGATTGCGCGTCGGCGTGACGATCAGCATCGGTGTTGCGACCACCGGCGAAATGCGCTGCGACCTGCAGACGCTGGCGGAAATGGCGGATCGCGCCCTCTACCGCGCCAAGAGCGAAGGGCGCAACTGCGTGCGCGAGGCGCTGGCTGCCTAGCCCTGCTGCTCGCTCACTTCATCCACCGCGGCGCGATGGTGCAGGGCTTCCTTGAGCAAGATCTCGATCTGGGCATTGATACTGCGCAACTCGCCGCTGGCCGTGTTCCTGATCACGTTCAATATTGCGGGTTCGATCCGCAGCGGAAAAGCCACCCGTTCCGGTCCCGGCGGACGTCCTGCCATTGCTTTAACCCCGCAAGGTTTCGGTGCTGATCACCGAGGTTGCGTCAACACGCGCGGAAATGCCCGCGATCATGCGGGCAAGCACAGGCGAAATATATCCGCCTGTGGCCGAGGGCGGTATGTTGGTCTTGGATAAGGGCATCATGAACCTCACGTCGGAATGATGCGTTTTTGATACCGGAAACGGATTGCAGGGGGATTACGCAATGCGAAACGCCGCGGATCTTGCGACCCGCGGCGTTTCGTTTTCACTCAGCACGTGACGGCGCGGATTTCCCGCGGGTCGCTTACTGGAAATAGCTCTGCAGCGGCTTCACTTCCAGATTGCCGGCCTTCAGGGCCTGGATGGCAAGGGCTGCAGCTTCGGCACCGGCCATGGTCGTGTAATAGGGCACCTTCTGCATCAGTGTTGCACGGCGCAGCGACTTGCTATCGGAAATCGCCTTGTTGCTATCAGTGGTGTTGATAACGAGCTGGACCTGACGGTTGCGGATGGCGTCTTCGATATGCGGACGGCCTTCCTGCACCTTGTTGATCTTTTCGGCGTTGATGCCCCGTTCGGCAAGGAAACGCTGTGTGCCGCCGGTGGCCACGACCTTGAAGCCGCTTTCCACCAGAATGCGGATGGCGGGGAGAACACCTTCCTTATCGTCGTCACGCACCGAAACAAAGACCGTGCCGGAGCGCGGCAGGTCAACGCCGGCGCCGAGCTGGCTCTTGGCGAAGGCGAGCGCAAAATCCGTGTCGAGGCCGATGACTTCACCGGTCGAGCGCATTTCCGGTCCGAGCAGGATGTCGACGCCGGGGAAGCGGGCGAAGGGGAAGACGGCTTCCTTGACGGCGATGTGCTTCAGGTTGCGCGGATCAGGCTTTTCGCCATAGGCGGCAATCGCTGTATTGAGCTTTTCACCGGCCATGACGCGGGCGGCGATCTTGGCAATCGGCGCGCCGATGGTCTTGGCGACGAAAGGCACGGTGCGCGAGGCACGCGGGTTGACTTCGAGAACGTAGATCGTGCCGTCCTTGATGGCATATTGCACATTCATCAGGCCGCCGACATTCAGCGCTTTTGCGAGAGCCGTCGTCTGGCGCTCCAGCTCGTCAAGAGTTTCCTTGCTCAACGAACGCGACGGCAGCGAGCAGGCCGAGTCGCCCGAATGGATGCCGGCTTCTTCGATATGCTCCATGATGCCTGACACGAAGACGTTTTCGCCATCGCAGAGCGCATCGACGTCGACTTCGACGGCGTTGGTCAGGTAGCTGTCGAACAGCAGCGGGTTCTTGCCGAGCAGGGTGTTGATCTGGCCGGTCTTGTCGTTCGGGTAACGCTGCTTGATGTCTTCGGGTACGAGGCCCGGAACGGTGTCGAGCAGATAGGTCTGCAGCTGGCCTTCCGAATGGATGATCTGCATGGCGCGGCCACCCAGAACGTAGGAGGGGCGAACAACCAGCGGGAAGCCGATTTCAGACGCGACGAGGCGGGCCTGCTCGACCGAATAGGCGATGCCGTTGTTCGGCTGGGCGAGATCGAGCTTCATCAGCAGCTTCTGGAAGCGGTCGCGATCCTCGGCAAGGTCGATCATGTCAGGCGCGGTGCCGAGGATCGGGATGCCGTTCTTTTCCAGCGCTTCGGCAAGCTTCAGCGGCGTCTGGCCGCCGAACTGCACGATGACGCCAACCAGCTCGCCCTTTTCCTGTTCGGCGCGCATGATCTCTATCACGTCTTCGGCCGTCAGCGGCTCGAAATAGAGGCGGTCGGAGGTGTCATAGTCGGTGGAGACGGTTTCCGGGTTGCAATTGATCATGATGGCTTCGAAGCCGGCATCCTTCAGCGCGAAGGCGGCGTGGCAGCAGCAATAATCGAACTCGATGCCCTGGCCGATACGGTTCGGGCCACCGCCGAGGATGACGACCTTCTTGCGGTCGGAAACCTGCGCTTCCGAGCGGGCTGCGCCAACGAAGGGAATTTCATAGGTCGAATACATGTAAGCGGTCGGCGAAGCGAATTCGGCAGCGCAGGTGTCGATGCGCTTGAAGACCGGGCGAACATTGAGGCTGTTGCGCAGTTCGGCCACTTCTTTCGGGCGCTTGGACGTCAGGCTGGCGAGGCGGGCGTCGGAGAAGCCCATGGCCTTCAGCATGCGCAGGTTTTCAGCATCCTGCGGCAGGCCATGCTCGCGGATACGGGCTTCCATGTCGACGATGGCCTTGAACTGGGCGATGAACCACGGATCGATCTTGGAGTTTTCGTGGACTTCTTCTTCGGTCATGCCCATGCGCAGCGCCTGGGCGACCATGCGCAGGCGATCCGGCGTCGGCGTGCCGATGGCGGCGCGGATGGCGTTCTTGGAGCCTTCGCCTTCCTCAAAACCGGGGATTTCGATTTCATCGAGACCGGTGAGGCCGGTTTCCATGCCGCGCAGCGCCTTTTGCAGCGATTCGGCGAAGGTGCGGCCAATCGCCATGACTTCACCGACCGACTTCATGGCGGTGGTGAGGATCGGCGAGGCGCCGGGGAACTTCTCGAAGGCGAAACGCGGGATCTTGGTGACGACATAGTCGATCGACGGCTCGAACGAGGCGGGCGTCGCGCCGCCGGTGATGTCATTTTCCAGCTCGTCCAGCGTATAGCCGATGGCGAGCTTGGCGGCGATCTTGGCGATCGGGAAACCGGTCGCCTTCGATGCCAGCGCCGACGAGCGCGACACGCGCGGGTTCATTTCGATGACGACGAGGCGGCCATCTTTCGGATTGACGGCGAACTGGACGTTCGAGCCGCCGGTTTCCACGCCGATCTCACGCAGCACCGCAATCGAGGCGTTGCGCATGATCTGGTATTCCTTGTCCGTCAGCGTCAGCGCCGGTGCGACCGTGATCGAATCACCCGTGTGGACGCCCATCGGATCGATGTTTTCGATGGAGCAGATGATGATGCAATTGTCCGCCGTGTCGCGGACGACTTCCATCTCATATTCCTTCCAGCCGAGCACTGATTCTTCGACCAGCACTTCGGTCGTCGGCGATGCATCGAGGCCGCCCGAGACGATGTCGAAGAATTCCGAGCGGTTATAGGCAATGCCGCCGCCGGTGCCGCCAAGCGTAAACGACGGGCGGATGATGGCGGGCAGGCCGACATGGTCGATGGCCTGGGCGGCAATCGCCATGGCGTGGGCCATGTAACGCTGCTTGCGATCGGTTTCGCCGAGGTTCCACTGGTTTTCGAGGTCGTCCAACGCCTTGTCGAGCTCAGGACCGGAAAGCTTGCCCTTCAGTTCGGTGCGGGCGATTTCGTGCTTCTTGCGGTCGGCATCCTTGATTTCGGTGGCGTTGGCGAGCATCGACTTCGGGGTTTCAAGGCCGATGCGGGCCATCGCTTCGCGGAACAATGCGCGGTCTTCCGCCATGTCGATGGCTTCGGGCTTCGCGCCGATCATTTCGACATTGTAGCGGTCGAGAACGCCCATGCGCTTGAGAGAAAGCGCGGTGTTGAGCGCGGTCTGGCCGCCCATGGTCGGCAGCAGCGCGTCCGGGCGTTCCTTGGCGATGATCTTGGCGACGACCTCAGGCGTGATCGGCTCGACATAGGTAGCGTCGGCAAGGCCCGGATCGGTCATGATCGTTGCCGGGTTGGAGTTGACCAGAATGACCCGGTAACCCTCTTCCTTCAGCGCTTTACAGGCCTGTGTGCCGGAATAGTCGAATTCACATGCCTGGCCGATGACAATCGGTCCTGCGCCAATGATGAGGATGGACTTGATATCTTGGCGCTTCGGCATGGCTCTCTCGTTCCGCTTTTTGGTTGCGCAAAACACCGGCCAGGGTGGAAGATCACCGGCCGGGGAGCGCAATTCAAATGTTTTCAGGCTAGAAGCGGCTTATAGGCAAATGTTTTTGAGAACGGAACCCCATAAATTCCGGAATCGACAGAAACTCTTAGCCGGCGGGGGCACGCGCGGCAAAACGGGCCTGCACCGCCGTGCTGTAAGAGCGGCTGACGGGAATTTCCGTGCCGTCTTTTGTGACGATGTGCAGACGTCCTGCCTGCCTGCGCAGCGAGACTATATCGGCATCGGCAACCCAGTGGGATCGGTGGACCTGCCAGCCCTCGGTCTGGCCTATTTCTTTAAGCGCATCGGAAAAACGCAGCAGAACGAGCTGGCGTCCGCGCGTGGTGACGATTTCAGTATAATGGTCCTGCACCGACAGCCGCAGTAATTCTCCGCGCTTTTGCGGCGGCAGCCGCTCCAGCAGCGGCGCGGTGCCTTTTACCTCGCATTTGCCGTCTTCCCCCGTGTCCGTTACGGCAACTGCCGTCGTTTCGAGGGGCTGGCTGGCGGTGAGATAACTCAAGAGGCAAAAGATAGCACAAAGAGGCAGGGACGACAGGCTGCTTTGCAGAAAGGGGCCGAAACCCATTTCCGTGCCTGAAAAGACCCGGTTGGTGATGGTAAGTAAGAGCCCTATTGGCAGCGCGGCCGTCAGCGAGCCGAGCATCATGCGCGCCAGCATGTTTCTGATGCTATCGGCGAAGATGCGGTTGGCGATGATGGAAAAGGATATGGCAAATGTCCAGGCGCCGGCCTGTATGATTGTCCAGTAAAGCAGCCGGTCGGCGAAACTCATGGTTTCGCTCGTCCCGAAGGGTCCGGTCACGATAAAGATCGCCAGCACGGCGAGAAATGTCAGCCACAGCCTGCGCGATTGCAGGATGGCGTGCATTTCACGAAGCGTGGATTGCATATATGGGTGATCCACGAAGTTTTCCTGCTGATGGCGCCAATCCGTTTTCCCTGGACGCATGTTTTGCCGAAATTGCCGGTGATTTCAACAGAGCCGAAACAGCGCCCATGTCATTCCAGCCTTTATTAGATGCACCGCTTGCCGTGCAGTTCCATGTCGCCACCGTCGTGCCCGCAGCCATTCTCGGGGCCTTCATCTTCCTGCGTCCCAAGGGCACCGCCATCCACCGGCTGCTTGGCAAGATCTGGGTGGTGCTGATGGTCGCGACTGCGGCTTCTACCTTCTTCATCCATGAATTGAAGGTGTTTTATGGTTTCAGCCCGATCCATCTGCTTTCCATCTTCACCATCTATGGGTGTCTGCAATCGGTTTATTTCGCCCGCCGCGGTGATATCAGACGGCATATGCGGATCATGCAGAGTGTTTATCTCGGCGGTATCGTGATTGCCGGCGGCTTCACATTCGTTCCGGGGCGCATCATGCATGAGGTTGCCTTCGACGACGGGAGAGCGGGTTTTGCTGCCCTTTCCGCTGGTGCACTGGTGTTCGCCTTCCTGTTTCTGGCGGTGTTGAAACAGAGACGTAGAGCCGTGTGAGAGGTTCCGTTTGCCGCCTCTGCTTTCTTCCGGAACAAGATGTATTATAGTGCCGTTATAAGGCAGCTTGTTGAGGCGGTATTCGCCGGGAGAAGAGCATGGAATGGAGAGGGCGTCGCCAGTCGGACAATATCGAGGACCGGCGCGGCATGTCAGCGGGATCGGGTGATCCTTTTTCCCGCGGCGGGATGCGGGTACCGATTGGACGTCGCGGCGGCGGTATCGGGATTGGCGGTCTTCTGGTCATACTTCTGATCAGCTGGGTGCTCGGCATCAACCCGCTGACGCTGCTGACCGGCGGCGATATGTCGATGGACGGCGGCGGCACGACGCAACAGCAATCCGGCACGCGCCCGCAGGGTCAGTCGTCGGATGAGACAACGGCTTTCGTACGCACCGTGCTGGCGGAAACCGAGGATACCTGGAGCGGTATCTTCCAGTCTGCCGGCGAGACCTATCAGAAACCGACGCTGGTGCTGTTCTCCGGTCAGGTGTCTTCCGCCTGCGGTAACGCCTCCGCCGCCAGCGGCCCGTTTTATTGCCCTGGCGACCGGAAGGTCTATCTCGATACTAACTTCTTCAAGGAACTGGACCAGCGTTTTGGTGCAGCCGGCGATTTCGCGCAGGCTTACGTGATTGCGCATGAAGTTGGCCATCATGTGCAGAACCTGACCGGCGTCCTGCCGGAGTTCAACCGTCGCCGCCAGTCGATGAGCCAGGTGGATGCCAACAAGATGTCGGTGCGGGTGGAGCTTCAGGCGGATTGTTATGCCGGCATCTGGGGCAAGTTCACCGAGCAGAAGGGGATTCTCGAAACGGGCGATCTCGAAGAAGCGCTGAACGCCGCCCACCAGATCGGCGACGACACGTTGCAGAAGCAGACCCAAGGTTATGTGGTGCCTGATAGTTTCAACCACGGCACTTCGGCGCAGCGCATGGAATGGTTCAAGCGCGGCTTCCAGAACGGCCGTGTCGAAGATTGCGATACCTTCTCGGCGAATATCTGAGACAAAGACAGGAGAGGGGGCTTTTCAGCCCCCCTTTTCATTTAGCGCATCAAAAGTGCCACGGCATACATGCCCAGCGCGAAGATCGTGTGGGCCACGAGGTTGAGAATACGGACTTTTGTCGGATTGGGCGTTTTTGATGCCGCCCAGCCGATGCCAAGACCCGGCTGCAACAGGAACCAGCCCGCACCAACCGTGACGATGCCAACGATCCATGGCTGGATGAAGGATGGGTTTGCAAACCATGCAGCCGGCACCACCAGCGCCAGAATAATGCCGTAGAGGATGCCGACGGCATAATGCGAAATCCAGCCGAGCGCCAGTTCATGCTCGTAAGGTGCGGCAGTGGCGATGCTGTCGTGAAAAATCGTGCCTTTTGGCACATGCCAGAACCAGCGGCCAACCGGCGCCCAGTTCGGTGCTGACTGGCCGAAAAACCGATGCAGCACAATCGCCCATATATCCATAAACACGGTGCCGCCAATGCCCATGGCAATGCCGCGCCAAATCAGTTCCAGCATGAATCCCTCCACATATCATGATCGATCAAGCTCTAGCGGATCGGGCCGGTAGAGAGAACGGGGTATCGTTCGCGCGCCAAATAAAAATGGCCGGATCGGTCCGGCCATGAAAGAGGTTGAAACCTTTCCTCCGTCATGCCGGACTTAATCCGGCATCCAGCCACGGCGCGTCTGCGCCGTGAGGAAATGAGTCTTTCGCGATCAAGGACTTGATCGCGCTGGACCCCGGATCTAGTCCGGGGTGACGGGGTTTGTATGCTTTGCCTCCACCAACTAGCAGGCGGTTCTCCTAAGCAGCCCGCCCATATTCCGCCTGCCGCCGCGTCGCCGTGGCAAGCTGGAATTGTGCCAGCAGTTCGTTGAGCGCCGCCGCTTCCGAAGCCAGTCCGTGGCTGGCGGCCGTCTGTTCTTCGACCATGGCGGCATTCTGCTGGGTGCCCTGATCGATGGTGTTGATGGCGGTGTTGATTTCCTGAAGCCCGGTCGACTGTTCGCGCGACGACGTCACGATGGCGTCGATATGGCGGTTGATCTCCTGGACTTCGCGGACGATGGTTTCCAGCGCCTTGCCGGCATTGCCGACGAGATCGACGCCGGATTGTACCTGCGATGTGGAGGCGTTGATCAGCGTCTTGATCTCCTTGGCCGCGTTGGCGGAGCGCTGGGCAAGTTCGCGCACTTCCTGGGCGACGACGGCAAAACCCTTGCCGGCTTCACCGGCGCGAGCCGCTTCCACACCGGCATTCAGGGCCAGAAGGTTTGTCTGGAAGGCGATTTCATCGATCACGCCGATGATGTTGCTGATCTCCGACGATGATTTTTCGATGCCTTCCATGGCGCGAACCGCATCTTCGACGATGATGCCGGATTGTTCGGCATTGCCGCGGGCGCGATCAACCAGACGGCCGACTTCCTCGGCGCGGCGGGCGGAGTCCTTCACCGTGGTGGTGATTTCCTCGAGTGCCGCGGCGGTTTCTTCCACCGAGGCGGCCTGCTGTTCGGTGCGCCGTGCCAGATCGTCGGCGGATTGGCGAATTTCACCAGCACCGGCGTCGATTGCGCGGGCATTCTGGCCAACGGTACTGAGCGCCACATTCAGCTTGGCGACGGAGTTGTTGAAATCGTCGCGCAGGCGGTCGATGCGGATCACGAAAGGCGTGTCGATACGGTAATTGAGATCGCCGTCCGAAAGATGCGCCAGGCCTTTGGCGAGCGAGTCGACCGCGAACTGGATGTCTGCGGCATCTTTTGACGCCAGTCTCTCGCGCTCATTGCGCTCCTGTTCGGAAAGCGTGCGGTTCTCTTCGGCATCACCTTCCAGACGCAGGCGCTCCATGGCGTTCGATCTGAAAACGGCAACCGCTGCGGCCATCGAGCCGATCTGGTCGGTGCGCTCCTGGCCGGGAATGACGACATCGAGATTGCCGGCCGCGAGGCCTTCCATGGCCGAGGTCATCTGCGTGACGGGGCGGACGATGAAACGGGAGAGCACGGTTGCAAGCAGCGCGATCATGATTGCGGCGGCAAGAACCGTGGCAATGGTCGCCGCCAGCCGGAACTGGCCGATTGCGCTGTAGGCGATATCGGAATCGACGACGAAGCCGAGATACCACTCGACCGAGGGCAGGCCGGCAACCGGTATGAAACTGGTGATCTTGCCCTTGCCGTCAATTTCAGTCTGGGAAATTGCCGAGGAGATTGTCGGTGTGTTGACCTTGAAAAGATCGCTCAGCGGCTTTTCGACGAGTTTCGGATCGGGATGAATGAGGATCTTGCCATCTTTGTTGACAAGGAAGGCATAACCGTCCGTGCCGGCATCCACGGACTTGATCATCGTGACCAGCGAATCCAGCGAGAAGTCGCTTCCCGTCACGCCAGCCAACTTGCCGTCAACGGAAACGGGCATGGCGGCAGTGATGACGAGGCCGCCGGTCGAGGCGTCGGTGTAAGGTTCGGTCAGCACCGGCTTGCCGGCCTTGACTGCATCCAGATACCAGGGGCGCTTGCGCGGGTCATAACCTTCCGGCAGCGGTGTTTTCGGGAATGTCGTGAAGACGCCGGTTTCGGCATTGCCGAAATAGGTGGACATGAACTGCGCTGTCAGCACGTCGTTCTGCAGGAACTGCAGCTTGGCGTCGTCCTCCGGAAGCTTCGCAAGCGTTTTCGCCACCGTGTCGGTGAGCATGATGCGGCCGCTCAGCCAGTTGGCGATGCTCTGTGCGGCCTGCTTGCCGGACGAATCGATGTTTTCCGCCACCGCTTCCGTGGTGACCCGGTGCTGAAGGCTATCGATATAGAAAGAAAAGCCCGCAAAGGCGGCGACAACAAGTGATGACGCCGCAAACAGGATGCGCGTCATGAGGTTGGATTTTTTTGGCAAGCTACACGTCCTTGAAACCAGATATGCCCGGTCGGGTCATCTTGGAGAATGGTGGGAAAGACATGCCTCTAAGGCGGGAGTATTCTGCGTCATGCAGCTTATGATTTAAAAGAACTATGCGATGTTCTAATAGGTAAAGCGAAATGGTAAAATTCGACTAAATTTGTTCAGGCTCATGCCGTTTCAGCCGGTGCCGGCAGGGTTTGGAATTCTGCGTAAATTTTGATCATCGGGCCGCAAAGGTTGCGTGCAGGAAGGGAATATTTTATTCATCACCCTGCTGCCGTTGCGCAATTCGCGGGCAATGGCCAAAATTCAGGTGAATTACAATGTCTTCGTCGGTTGTTGCAGAAACCGTTCCCTCCGGATCGGGGTCGTGGCTTTCGCATTTCAAGGCTACGCTTGCGCTTGGAATTCCGCTTATCGGTGCGCAGCTCGCCCAGCTTGGCATCCATACCACTGACATGGTCATCGTTGGACAGCTGGGGGCTGAAAAGCTGGCGGCCATGGTGCTGGCCGGGCAGTTCTTCTTCGTCGTCTTCATTTTCGGCTCGGGATTTTCCGTGGCCGTGGTGCCAATGGTGGCGCAGGCCTACGGGCAGGGCGATGCGACGGCGGCCCGCCGCTCGCTGCGCATGGGTATGTGGGTGGCGATCGCCTACTGGATTCTCGCTTTGCCGGTCTTCTTTAATGCCGAGCGGATTCTGGTCTATCTCGGGCAGAACCCCAACGTGGCGGCGCTGACTGGCCATTATCTCGCCATCGCCAAATTCGGCCTGCTGCCGGCTTTGCTTTTCTACGTGCTGCGCGGCCTTGTCAGCGCCATCGGCCGTGCGGGCATCATTCTTTATGTCACCATCATCATGTTGGTCATGAACGGTTTGATGGCCTATGCGCTGGTGTTCGGCCATTTCGGCCTGCCGGCAATGGGCATGAATGGCGCTGCCGTCGTTGCCGTCATCGTTAATGCCTTCAGTTTCATCTTCATCGTTATCTATGTGCAGACGCGTGAGGAGACGAAGAAATACGAGCTGTTCGTGCGTTTCTGGCGGCCGGACTGGCATGCACTTTTCGAAGTGTTGCGCTTGGGCCTGCCGATCAGTATCACCATCCTTGCCGAAGTGACGCTGTTTGCCGCCGCATCGATCCTGATGGGGCAGATCGGCACCGTGCAGCTTGCGGCGCATGGCATTGCCCTGCAGCTTGCCTCCATCGCCTTCATGATCCCGCTCGGCCTGTCGCAGGCGGCAACCGTGCGCGTGGGCATCGCCCGCGGTCAGGGCGATTTCAAAAACCTCATTCGCGCTTCGATCATGATCTACGCCATTGCCTGTGGCATTGCCCTTTGCGGCGGCATTTTGTTTGCGGTCGTTCCGGATTTTCTGGCGAAATGGTTCCTCGATCCAAAATTGCCGGAAGCTGCGGAAGTGCTCGCTTATGCCAGCAGCCTCGTTGTCATCGCCGGCGTCTTCCAGCTGGTGGATGGCATTCAGGCCGTGACGGCAGGGCTGCTGCGCGGGCTGAAGGATGCGCGCATTCCAGCGATGCTGGCGCTGATTTCCTATTGGCCGATCGGCCTGGCACTTGCCTGGACCATGGCCTTTCCGCTCGGCTTTGGCGGACGTGGAGTCTGGTTCGGTTTCGTGATCGGTCTTTCGACGGCGGCTGTTTTGCTCACCGTCCGCTTCGTCATTCTGGTGAAGCGCGAAATGCAAACGGCCCGCTGATAGCGGGCCGTTGTGTTCTTTCTGGAATGTAACGCTCTGTCGTCATCCTCGCCCTTGACCCGAGGATGACGTCGAACGCGAAAGGCCCATCAGCGCTCGGCGAGCGCTGCCTCACCCTGTCTTTCGCGCAGCAGATTAACGAAGCGGCGGAAGAGGTAGTGGCTGTCCTGCGGGCCGGGCGATGCTTCCGGGTGGTGCTGAACCGAGAAGACCGGCTTGCCGACGATGCGCAGGCCGCAATTGGTGCCATCGAACAACGACGTATGGGTTTCTTCGACGCCATCAGGCAGCGATTTGGCATCAACCGCAAAACCGTGGTTCATCGAGACGATTTCCACCTTGCCTGTCGTGAAGTCCTTGACCGGGTGGTTGGCGCCGTGATGGCCCTGATGCATCTTTTCAGTCTTCGCACCGACGGCGAGACCGAGCATCTGGTGGCCGAGGCAGATGCCGAAGATCGGCAGTTCGCTCTTGATGAGGTTCTGGATAACCGGCACGGCATATTCGCCTGTCGCGGCGGGGTCTCCCGGGCCGTTGGACAGGAACACGCCATCCGGCTTCAGCGCCAGAATGTCTTCGGCCGAAGTCTGGGCCGGAACCACCGTCACCTTGCAATCAAGACCGGCGAAAAGGCGCAGAATGTTGCGCTTGACGCCGAAATCCACGCAGACGACGTGATATTTGGCATCGGCTTCACCGAGCGTGCCGTAACCCTTGTTCCAGACCCACGGCGTTTCAGCCCAGGTGGAGGACTGGCCGGAAGTCGCCTCGATGGCGAGGTCGAGGCCGACGAGGCCGCTCCAGGCCTTTGCTTCCGCCTTCAGCGCCTCTATGTCGAAGACGCCGTTCGGATCATGGGCGATGACCGCGTTCGGTGCGCCGTTTTCGCGGATCCATGCCGTCAGCGCGCGCGTATCGATGCCGCAAAGGCCGATGACGCCGCGGGCCTTCAGCCAGGCATCCAGATGCTTGACGGCGCGGAAGTTCGAAGGGTCGGTGATATCGGCCTTGAAGATGACGCCGACGGCGCCGCGGCGGGCGGCGGGGGTCAGGTCTTCGATGTCTTCCTCATTGGTGCCGACATTGCCGATATGTGGGAAAGTGAAGGTGACGATCTGGCCGAGATAGGACGGGTCGGTGAGGATTTCCTCGTAACCCGTCAGCGCCGTGTTGAAACAGACTTCGGCCTGAACCTTGCCGGTTGCGCCGATGCCTGTGCCCTCAATCACCGTGCCATCGGCAAGAACAAGCATTGCAGTCGGTTTGCGGGTAGTCCAGGGCGCTGTCTCGGTCATCTCGTTCCGTTTCTGCCGCTTCGCACCCCGCCTCTTGAAAGGCAGGGGGTAAGGGGCCATTTTTGTCGCAGGCTTCGTGACATAAAGGGGCGCGCGATAAAGCTCGCGTTCCGACCCTTCGTTAAAATCTCGTGCAGGTGCCGGAAAATAACGAAAGCAGCCCAAGCGGTCAACCATGGGCCCAAGATTTACGCGGATTTAAGATGCCGTGGATTCAAGGGCTTATGCAATTGATTTGCTTGAGCGTAGTTGCTCGTTTATGTCGTTGCGAAAAATAAGGTGGAAAGTTTGCCTATCGCGAAGCTGCGGAATGGGCTTTCCCAAGGAGAAGAAAAATGATGCGCGACACGTTCGCAAATACTTTGAAAGATGCGCTGAAGGCTCGGGACGCCAGACGTACCTCGACCGTGCGTCTCATTCAGGCGGCCATCAAGGATCGCGATATCGCCAATCGCGGCGTGGGCAAGGACCCCGTCAGCGATGAAGATATCATGCAGATCCTGACCAAGATGGTAAAGCAGCGCGAAGAGTCCGCCACCATCTATGACGGTGCCGGCCGACCCGAGCTTGCCGCGCAGGAGCGCGAGGAAATCGTCATCATCAAGGAATTCATGCCGGAAGAGATTCCGGCCGAAAAGGTGCGCGAACTGTGCCAGGCTGTCATCAGCGAGACCGGTGCCTCCGGCCTGCGTGACATGGGCAAGTGCATGAACGCGCTGAAGGAGCGTTATCCCGGCCAGATCGACTTCGCCAAGGCCTCCGGCGTTGTCAAGGATCTGCTGAAGTAGGCTTCCAGCGTGTTGGAAAAAGTAAAGGCAGGGTAGCCACGGCTACCCTGCCTTTTTTCTGTCGACGAAAGCGCATTCCGGCGGATCAAAATGCGGTCCTCACAGGCTTTTTTAGGGGGACGTGCCTGTGGGCGTCGGCAGATTTATGGAAATGTTCACGCACTGCCTTTGACTGTGTTTTGTTTTTACACCGCCGCGACGGGGCGCTCAAATTACAAAAACATAATTTTTGGTGATGTTGCACTGCCATAAATTTGCCGAAAGCAGGCGCAATGGGGACCTACCGTCTCCCAATCGCTCGAAAATGATCCTCGCCTTCTGCGCCGAATTCGGGCAATCCGTGTCGAGACGTTTCAGCCCGGCCGCTTTTTCTGCTCATGCACATAGTGGCGCAGCACCGCATTCATGCGGGTTTGATAGCCTTTGCCGGTGGATTTGAAGAAATCGACGACATCCTGGTCGAGGCGAATGGAGATCGATTGTTTGGCTGTGGGGAAAACCACTTCGGCCTTTGACCAGTCGATGTCTTCAAAGCCGGCCCAGTCTGGATCGTCGCGCATGGCGCGGTTGATATCTTCGTCGGTCATGGCATCGATGCGGGCCAAATCGGTGCGATCTTCACCTTTGGCGATCTTTTCCCGGATCTCATCCAGGGAATATCTGACGATACGTTCTTCGCTCATTTTTCCTTGTCGCTCTTGCTGATATGATCCTGCAGACCTCGCCCCGCATCGTATAAACGATTGCGATGAGATCGTCCGTGTCCGGGCATATCGCCAGAATACGACATTCCCCGTTTTGGTCGGAGCGACTTTCTAGATGGGGTTGTGAAAGCGCTCGTGCCGCCCTTGGAAAGTCGATACCGTGCTTCTCGATATTGCTCAGCCGCTTGTTTTCATCCCAGTCAAAGGAAATGAAATCTTTCATCACGATATCCATGAGTGACCTACCGCTGCTTTCAGCTCACAGGCACTCATGCGTCGAGTTCGTATATATACTTGTATATTCGTCTGTATATACACTTATGTCAATGCCGCCTGTGAATATCGGGTATTATTTGCCTATCCATTTTGTATTGCGGCCTTTATGCGCTTATATGAAAGACTGGCCTCGAACAGGTAACCCATGCGCTTTTCCAATTCTTTTCTCGATGAGATACGCGACCGCGTGAACATCTCCGATGTGATCGGTCGACGTGTGTCCTGGGACAAGAAGAAGACCAATACGCCGCGGGGCGATTATTGGGCCTGCTGCCCGTTTCACGGTGAAAAAAGCCCCAGTTTCCATTGTGAGGACCGCAAGGGGCGGTATCATTGTTTCGGTTGCGGTGTTTCCGGCGATCATTTCCGGTTCTTGACAGACCTTGAGGGCTTGAGTTTTCCCGAGGCCGTGCAGCAGATTGCCGATATGGCCGGCATTTCCATGCCGCAGCCCGATCCGCAGGCGGAAAAGCGTGAGCGTGAGCGCACCTCGCTGCAGGATGTCATGGAAATGGCGACGCTGTTCTTTCAGGATCAGTTGCAGACGGCGCTTGGCGCGCCGGCGCGGGCTTATTTGCGCGATCGCGGGTTGACCGGACGCACCATCGAGACTTTCAGGCTCGGCTTCGCGCCGGATAGCCGTAATGCTCTCAAAGAACATCTGGCCAGCAAGGGTGTGGCGCGCGAGCAGATGGAGGCCTGCGGGCTGGTGGTGCATGAGAACGTGCCGGTTTCTTATGACCGGTTCCGGGATCGCATCATGTTCCCGATCCTGTCGTCGCGGGAAAAGGTGATCGCTTTCGGCGGCCGCGCCATGGCGGCGGATGCGGTGGCGAAATATCTGAATTCCAACGAGACCGAGCTTTTTCACAAGGGCAATGTTCTCTATAATTTTGCCCGCGCCCGCCGCGCCTCGCAGGCTGCCGGCGGTACCGTTATTGCCGTTGAAGGCTATATGGATGTCATCGCGCTTTATCAGGCCGGTGTCGAAAACGCCGTCGCGCCGCTCGGCACGGCGCTGACGGAAAGCCAACTCGATCTCCTCTGGAAAATGTCACCGCAGCCGATTCTCTGCTTTGATGGTGATGGCGCCGGCATTCGCGCCGCCAACCGTGCAGCCGATCTGGCTTTGCCGCATATCAAGCCAGACCGCTCCGTCAGCTTTGCGCTTTTGCCTGACGGAAAAGATCCGGACGATCTCGTGCGGCTGGAGGGACGGGCGCCCTTCGACCGGGTGCTTTCGGAAGCCAAACCGCTTGCCGCGATGGTCTGGAGCCGTGAAACATCCGCCGTTACCTTTGATACGCCCGAAAAGCGGGCCCAGCTTGAAAGCCGTCTGCGACAGATCGTTTCCGTGATCGGCGACGAGACGGTGCGCCGTTTTTACCAGCAGGATATGCGCGACAGGCTGAATGGCTTCTTCCAACCGCGCTTTCAGCAGGGCGGGCAACAGGGCGGGAACTTCCGTCGCGATGGCGGGCAGGGCGCCGGGCGCGGCTTCCAGCGCAATGCGCCGGGGCGGGGCGGGGCGATGTCGGCGCCTGCCAGCAGTATTTCGGACCGGTTGGCGCAATCGGGTCTGGTGAGGGGGTATCAGACCAAGCCCTCGCTCCGGGAAAGCGTTCTTGCCATCACCATCGTCAACCATCCCGAATTGCTGCTCGAGGAATATGACGAGATCGCTGCCATCGATTATGAAAACCGCGATCTGCAACGTCTGTGGTCGACAGTGCTCACCTATGCGGCGGAAAGTGCGGCGGAGATATCGCGGGCAGGGCTGATAGAGCGCCTGTCACAGCAGGACTTCGAGGCGCTGTTGAAGACCATGGACCAGCAGGTGCGCAATGCCCGCCTGTGGACGGCGACTGAACAGGCGGCGATGGAAGATGCGCGCGAAGGTTATGTGCAGGCGCTTTCCTTGCACAAGCGAACCAAATCCCTGCTCTGGCAGAAGCGGGAGCTGGAACGGGAAATCGCCGAGGCGACGGATGACGAGCGCGGCACGCTTCTGGTGCGGGCATTGGCGGAGGTGCAGCTTGAAATCGGCCGAATGGAAAATCAGGAGGCGATCATCGATGGTTTCGGGGTCATGTCCGGCCGGGTGAAGGGGCCGGCCTTCGGCCATGGCTGAAAGGGCTGGCCAAGAATTGAAAGACGTGTGGGGTTGCCTTTTGCGGCAAGCGTCCTAAATAGGGGATAGTCTGGTGATAACCGTGAAATGCGGCCTTTTTTGAGAATTTCCGTGGCTGTCTCGCCCTCAAAGGCTTGACGGGGCGGGAAATAGCGGGAATCACCATTTCAGGAAAAGTAAGGTGGAATGAGCCTTGGCGGATAGAAATTGCATGAGCAAGCATTTCCGGGTGCACTGTCTTTGCATTCTGCCTGAGGCTGCCGTGGTTAATCGGCAATTAAAGATCACTCCGTTAGGTGTCTGACAGTGATTCGCGGCAAACCGCTGGATGCTCAAGGGGCGGACGGCGATGCGGCGGAACAGGTGTTAGCGTCAGGGAAAGCGACGAGATAGATGGCAACCAAAGTCAAAGAAAACGAAGAAGCAGAAAACGAACGCGACGGTGCGACGGACGGTCCGCTTCTCGATCTTTCGGATGACGCGGTCAAGAAAATGATCAAGGCCGCCAAGAAGCGCGGCTATGTGACGATGGACGAGCTGAATTCCGTCCTGCCGTCCGAAGAGGTGACCTCCGAGCAGATCGAAGACACGATGGCGATGCTGTCCGATATGGGCATCAACGTCATTGAGGACGAGGATGCGGAGGAAGCGTCTGGCGAGGCCGAAAGCGACGATTCGGAGTCGGAAGATTCCGAAGGCGGCGAACTGGCGCCCTCCGGCGGCACAGCACTTGCGACCGCCAAGAAGAAAGAACCGACCGACCGTACCGATGACCCGGTGCGCATGTATCTGCGCGAAATGGGTTCGGTGGAGCTTCTGTCGCGCGAAGGCGAAATCGCCATCGCCAAGCGCATCGAGGCCGGCCGCGAAACGATGATTTCGGGCCTGTGCGAAAGCCCGCTGACGTTCCAGGCGCTGATCATCTGGCGCGACGAACTGAACGAAGGCACGACGCTGCTGCGCGAGATCATCGATCTCGAAACCACCTATTCCGGTCCGGAAGCCAAGGCTGCGCCGCAGTTCCAGAGCCCGGAAAAGATCGAGGCGGACCGCAAGGCTGCCGAAGAAAAGGAAAAGACCCGCAAGCTGCGTGCGCCGAGCGGCGACGATGACGTGACCGATGTGGGTGGCGATGGCCTGCCGCCGGAAGAGGAAGAAGAGGACGACGACGAGTCCAATCTTTCGCTTGCCGCGATGGAAGCCGAACTGCGCCCGCAGGTCATGGAAACGCTCGACACCATCGCTGATACCTACAAGAAGCTGCGCAAGCTTCAGGACCAGCAGGTTGAGGCGCGTCTGGCCTGCACCGGCACCCTGTCCTCCGGTCAGGAGCGCCGCTACAAGGAACTGAAGGATCAGCTGATCACGGCCGTCAAGTCGCTGTCGCTGAACCAGAACCGCATCGACAGCCTCGTCGAGCAGCTCTACGACATTTCCAAGCGCCTGATGCAGAATGAAGGCCGCCTGCTGCGCCTTGCCGAATCCTATGGCGTCAAGCGCGACAGCTTCCTCGAGCAGTATCACGGTGCGGAACTCGACCCGAACTGGATGAAGTCGATTGCCAATCTGGCCGCTCGCGGCTGGAAGGAATTCGCCCGCGAGGAAAGCAACACGATCCGCGAAATCCGTCAGGAAATCCAGAACCTCTCCACGGAAACCGGCATTTCCATCGCCGAATTCCGCCGTATCGTTTCGATGGTTCAGAAGGGTGAGCGCGAAGCGCGTATCGCCAAGAAGGAGATGGTCGAGGCCAACCTGCGTCTGGTGATCTCGATTGCGAAGAAATACACCAACCGCGGTCTGCAGTTCCTCGATCTCATTCAGGAAGGCAATATCGGCCTGATGAAGGCGGTCGACAAGTTCGAATACCGTCGCGGTTACAAGTTCTCGACCTATGCGACCTGGTGGATCAGGCAGGCAATCACCCGTTCGATCGCCGACCAGGCCCGCACGATCCGTATTCCGGTGCATATGATCGAAACGATCAACAAGATCGTTCGCACCTCGCGCCAGATGCTGCACGAGATCGGCCGCGAGCCGACCCCGGAAGAGCTGGCCGAGAAGCTGGCCATGCCGCTGGAAAAGGTGCGCAAGGTTCTGAAGATCGCCAAGGAGCCGATCTCGCTCGAAACCCCCGTGGGTGACGAAGAGGATTCGCATCTCGGTGACTTCATCGAAGACAAGAACGCGCTGCTGCCGATCGACGCCGCCATTCAGGCGAACCTGCGCGAGACGACGACCCGCGTTCTGGCGTCGCTGACGCCGCGTGAAGAGCGTGTTCTGCGCATGCGTTTCGGCATCGGCATGAACACTGACCATACGCTGGAAGAAGTCGGCCAGCAGTTCTCGGTCACGCGCGAACGTATTCGTCAGATCGAAGCGAAGGCGCTGCGCAAGCTGAAGCATCCGAGCCGCTCCAGAAAGCTGCGCAGCTTCCTCGACAGCTAAGCGTTTCGCTTCCTTTAAAATTGAACCCGGTCAGTCACCTCTGGCCGGGTTTTTTGTTTCCCGCACTGGCGAACTCTGCGACAAGCCTTATGTGTGAAAATAAAGCGCTCCGTTTTTCTCTGAAAAGCCAGATGCTTTATCCCTTTGTTTTTACGCATTGTCCTGATGTGACGGCGGTTCCGCATTTGACAGGCAATGCTCAGGTTCGATGAGATGGAACAGGTTTCGGCAGAAAAATGGCGGTGGAGAGGTTGGGCTGTGCCCGTCTCCGTGCTGCTGCATCTTGCCGTTGTCGCGATCTTCCTTTTCGAACTGCCGGAACGGATAGCCGAGCCGCAGGAGCCGGAAAGCATCAGCGTCGATCTGGTGCCGCCGCCTGAGGAGAAGAAGGCAGAGGAAGGCAAACCGCCCGGTGCGGAAGAGGCAAAGCAGGAGGAGAAGCCGCAACCTCCGCCACCACCGCCTGCACCGCCGGCAGAGGAAGCAAAACCTTTGCCGCCCATGCCGGCAACGTTGCCCGCCATCGCCATGAGGCCGGAAGAGGCGCAGTCGGACCCCGAAGACAAGCCGGGAAAAGCTGAAGAGGCGGAAAAGACCGAGCCTTCCGAGCAACCAGAAAGCCAGCCGGAAAAAACGGCAGAGGAGAAGCCCGCGCCTGCTGCCGCCAATAGCGACCTTCAGGCTTCCGCCGATCAGGGGGAGATTGCGGTTTCGCCCGCCAAGCAAGAGGCTGAGCCGGATCAAGCACCCGTGCCGCAAGCGAAGCCCACGGAGGAAAAGCCAGCTGACGTGGCGGAAGAAAAGCCCGCAAAACTTCCTGCTGCCAAAAGTCTGCTTTCCTCGTCGCTGCTTTCTCCCGCCCAGAGACGTCAGATGTTCGGTGATCTTCCACCGCGTCGCCGTGTCGTGCAGCTTTGCAGCACGGAGGCCCTGGCCCAAATTCAGGGTGCGGGTTTTGCCGCCAGAGGCATGATACCCTTTTCAGATACCGGTGGCAGGATCTCCGGGAACTCGATCGATGCTTCGGGCGGCGCATTCAACACCGGCAATAACTGGCACGATGTATCGTTCCAGTGCGAGGTTGATCTGGAGAATTATACCGTCACGGAATTCCGGTTTAAAATCGGCAATGCGGTAAGCCCGGATGATGCGAAAAAGCGCGGCTTCACGCGTTTCCAGTAAGGGCAGCAGATTCTGAGGTCGCCGGTGAAACTCCCAACATCTCTTTCGTCATCCTCGGACTTGTCCCGAGGATCTGCAATCGATTGATTTTGTTGGTGTGCTTAAATCCCTGGGACAAGCCCAGGGATGACGCAGTGCAAGGCACTTTTCGCGAACTAAGGACGTTATACCCTCTCCGGATCACCCACCAGCAGCCCGATACCCGCCATGAGCGCATCCTCGTCATAAGGCTTCCGGATCACCGGCACATTGCCGAATTCATCCGGTACCATGCTGCCATCCGCATAACCGGTGGCAAAGAGGAAGGGGATGCCGCGGCGGTGGAGTTCCCGGGCGACGGGGATCGAGGTGTCGGAACCGAGATTGATGTCGAGAATGGCGACGTCAGGCACGTAGCTCTTCAGCTTTTCGATTGCCATCGCCGATGAGGTTGCTGTTTCGATCGTCTTGATGCCGTTGTCTTCCAGCATGTTTTCGACATCCATGGCAATCAGCATCTGGTCTTCGACAAGCAATATCTTCAACGGTTCCTCCCGATTGTAACGTCTGGCCTGCGGCACGATTTCTTCCCCGGTTTTTGCGGTGGAGGCCGCCATGGCCGATGAAACGTGGCGGGAGGGCAGGAGAATGTCCGCCTCCAGCCCGTCCGGCAAATATCGCATCGTGCTGCGCCCACCGAGATCGTAGGGAATGCTGCGGCTGATGAGCGCCGTGCCGAAACCGGCGCGCGACGGCGTCGGCAACTTGGTTGGCAGGGTTTCACGCCACTGGATTTCGCAATCGCCGTTCTCGTTGACTTCCCAGTTTACGTGCAACTGCCCGCCGGTCTGCGAAAGCGCACCGTATTTGGCGGCATTCGTTGCCAGTTCATGCAGAACCAGGGCCATGACGGAGAAAGCGCGCGAATCGAGCGTGACCTGCGGACCTGCAAGCTTCACCGTCGTTTCCGGCGAGCGATGCGGCGACAGTTCAGCTTCCAGCAGATCGCGCAACGCGCCGCCGCCTTCACCGCGAATGATCTGGTCATGGGCAAATGACAGCGCCTGAATGCGGCCCTTCAGCGCGCTCACATATTCCTGCAGCGTCTTGCCCTCCTGCGAGGGATTGCCGACCAGCGATTTGATGATGGCGAGAACATTCTTGACGCGGTGATTAAGCTCCTCGTTCAGCATGCGCTGGCGCACTTCCGCGCGCTCCCTCTCGCCGGCCATCAACTCGCTGTGATGGAAGGCGACCTCAACAAGCGCAATTCTGGCCGCTTCGGCAATTTCCCGATCGGCTTCCGACCAGGGCTGCGCCTGCAGGCGAACGGTTTCTTTCCAGATGGCGAAACTCTTGCGCGGGGTGAGGCGGTCGCCCAACGGGCCGGTCTCATAGGATTTTTCGGGATTGCCGGCCCAGTTCAGATTTTGAACGATCTCCTTGCGGAAAAACAGCAGATAGTCGTTCTTGACCTGCGACAAGGGAATGGCAAGCATCCCGGCGGCGGTGCCGGCATAGATTTCCGCTTCCGGTATGGCGTGCGACAGCGCATGGGTGGCCCAGACCTTACTTTCGGAAGCCGAGGCGACGAAGCGCGCCAGCCTTGGAATGGCATCCTGCGGCGGCGTTGCGCCATGGCCGTGCCAGTTGTTGCCAACCCATAGCCCGACGCCATCACAGGGCATAAGCTCGGCAAAATCCTGGAAACTGTCGATCAGCAACTCTTCGATGTTGGCGTGATGGGCGGCGAGCCGCAGGAAGCGGTCAAGTGCGGCATGGGCGTGGTTGACGGTATCGAGCCGGCGTTTCTGCTTCAGAACCTGCAAATGCATGGAGAAAAACTCTCCGAACATTTCGGCGGCGATCCGGACCGGCATCGTCAGCACGCGCGGAGAATAATGGTGACAGGCGATGAGGCCCCACAGCGCACCATCGACAATCACCGAAATCGACATGGAGGCACCGACACCCATGTTGCGAAGATATTCGCAATGGATGGGCGAGACGCTGCGCAGATGCGCGAAGGACAGATCAAGCGGTTCGCCGGAGGCGTCGAGAGCGGGCAGCACCGCCACGCGCGCACCGCTGGCATCGGAAATGATGCGTAGCGTGTTCTTGAGATAAAGCGCCCGGGCTTGCTGCGGTATGTCGCTGGCCGGAAAATATTGCCCGAGAAAGCTTTCCAGTTCCGGCTGTTTTGCCTCCGACACCACCTTGCCGGCCCCGTCTTCCTCAAAACGGTAGATCATCACCCGGTCGTAACCCAAAGTCGCCTTTATCAGCCGGGTCGTTCTGGAAATCAGGCTTTCGACGCTGTCGGCCTCGCGGATGCGGTCCACCATCTTGCGCGCCGTGCCAAGCGGCTGCGTTTCGCCTTGCGATGGCTCGAACTCGATGATGGTGGTGGATTTGTAACGGTGCAGGGCAATATCGAAGCTGCGGCCATCGCTCATCTGCATGTTTGGAAGCATGGCAGGGCGGGTGGTTCTGCCGGTTACAGTCAGCGCGTTGCGAAGATCGTGGACGAGGTCCTTACCGAGCACCTCTTCGGCAGTCCTGCCGTTCAGATCTCCCTCGATGCCCAGAATGTCGCGGCAGTTTTCCGAATGCCGCAGGACCATGCGCAGGGCATTGTCGCAGGCGATCAGACAGCCATGCGGTTGAATATAACCTGGAATGTGGATGGGTTCGCGATCGCAATTGGTCAGGTCGACTTGATAGTCAGTGGATGCCATGAAGAAGTCTTTCGCACCCTGTGCCCGGCTTGGTACTTGTCTTGTGTCGAAAATAGTCTGTTCGTCGAGGAACGGGGAAGCCTGAATAATTCATTCTGATATTGCCAACCCTTCCCTGTTTTCTTGCAACCGTGACGTCGCTTTTCCGTTAGTTGTTACGGCCCGCCGTCGCGTTATTGTTTTATCTCTACCCCTATCGGATAGAATTTGACATGGCGTAACGTTCGCAGTGCCGATTTTGTTCCAGCCTGTTTGAAAGAAAAAATGTGCCGCAGAAGACAATAACCATCGCCACCCAAGGACAGGGGCTCTACGAGTTCACATCCGAAGCCAATGGTTTCGTGAGAGGGAGCGGTGTGGACGAAGGCTTGCTGACAGTCTTTGTCCGGCACACATCCTGCTCGCTGCTTATCCAGGAAAATGCCGATCCGGATGTCCGGCGCGATCTCTCGATGTTCTTTTCCCGCCTCGTGCCGCCTTCGGACGATGCCTCGATGCGCTGGGTCATCCACACACTGGAAGGCCCTGACGATATGCCTGCGCATATCAAATCGGCCCTGACGGCGGTTTCGATCGGCGTGCCGATCGGGCAGGGCAGGCTCGCGCTTGGCACCTGGCAGGGCATCTATCTTTTCGAGCATCGCGACCGGTCGCACCGCCGCGAAATCGTGCTGCATATCTCCGCCTGATCTTCCATTCATGAATGGGTGTTTTGCCGTTAATAACCATGAACCCCTGCTGAACATGCGGTTCTGTTAATGTTCAGACGGCTGGAACTAGGGTCTCCTCAATCGCTGAGGGACGTTCCCTGCCGGCGAAGAACAAATGGAGTGAGTTCATGTTCAACACCTTTGCAAAAGCCGGCCTTGCCGCTCTCATTGCCTTCGGCGGCATCTCCGCCACCGCTCCTGCGGCTTCGGCTGGCTCGGATGTTCAGTTCAGAGTTCAGGTTCAGGATGGCTATGGCCATGACAGAGGCCGCGGCTGGGGTCGTCCCGATCGCCCGCGCTTTGGCTGCTCGCCGCGCTTTGCGGAAGAAAAGGCAAGCCGCATGGGTCTTCGCCGTGCCCGCGTTGTTGACGTATCGCCGCGCCGCGTCGTGGTTGCGGGCTTCGACCGTCAGGGCCGTGACCGCATCGTCTTCGCCAATGAGCGTGGCTGCCCGGTCATCCGCCGCTAAAGCGGACAATATCGATCCGGTGACATCCCCGTCCGCCGGATGGATAAAAAATGCCCCTCGCTTGTCCGGAAAGGCAGGCGAGGGGCATTTCTTTTTTTAACCGGCCGATGCCGGATTTAAAACGGGCGGGAGGCGGCACGCAGGTGCCGCCTTTGACGTGTTCTTACTGTTCGAGGGCGAAGGTGACGTTGACCACCACGCTGTAATTGTTCTCACCCGAAGCGATCGGCACGCTGTCGGCTTCCTTCATCATCGACGCGCGCATCGCGCCGGCTGGCATCGGCATCGGGCGCTGCGAGTTTTCGCTGATCTGAATGACACGGCCGAGCTTCACGCCTGCCGCTTCCGTCAGCGTCTTCGCCTTGGCGATCGCATCGGCCACGGCCTGCTTGCGGGCCTCGGTAACCGTGGCTTCGGGCTTGTCATTGGTGAAGGTGATATCGCCGCCCTGATTGATGCCAAGCTTGACGGAGGTATCGAGGATCGCGCCGAGCTTCTTCAGGTCGCGCACCCGCACCGTCAGGCCGTTGGAAACCTGATAGCCGGTGATCTCAGGCGCAACATAAACGCCGTCCTTAGGCTCATAATGCTTGTAGAGCGGCTGTACCGAGAAATTGCTGGTCTGCAGATCCCGGTCTTCGATGGCGGCTTCTTTCAGCGCCTTCAGAACATCGGCAAGCGCCTTGGAATTCTCCGTAAGCGCCGCGGCCGCTGTTTCCGCCTGCTTGACGACGCTGAAGGACAGGATCGCCATATCAGGGGCAATGGCCGCCTGGCCTTCGCCGGAAACACTGATGGTGGCTTCGCGCGGGTTGGCTTCCTGTGCAAGCACCTGGCTGGCCAGCGGCACCATTGCTGCTGCGGTCAAAGCGGTGAGTGCGAAAAGGCGGGCCTTTTTTGTCGTCATGGTGTTTCCTCGTTGATTGTGTCCCTTTGGAGGGTATTGCCTTAGATTGTGTAGCTAATACGGCGGCGGTGCCTTGCGGAAGCATCAATGGCTTGTCGGGCTATAAAAATTACGTTAGAGCGTGACCCACCGGATTCGAACCATTGCGAAACCGGTATTTCGGATCACCTTGCTCCGATAAGGGCCTGTAGCTCAATGGTTAGAGCCGGCGGCTCATAACCGCTTGGTTGGGAGTTCGAGTCTCTCCAGGCCCACCAATTTTCTAACGTTTGAAAACAGTTATTTGCTTCCATTTTTATAGACGTCTGCTCGTGGATTCATGCATGCCACTAGCCGAAAGCGCTGACGTTTGCTCATTCTCCAAGCTTTTTTAGATGATCAGAGCACCTTAAATAGAAAAGGAAATATGGCTCTACAAAATCGAGTACATCATCGTTCCATTCTAGAACGGGAGAACTTGCATTAGATTCTTTCGACAGCTCGGTCATCTGTTGGAGCGCCGCGTTTACGCTAGACCCAACTGGGAAGTCATCCAGACATACTGCTCTTATTCGTGCGATAATCTCATCGTAACGTAAGGCGAGTTGGGCAGGCTCGGACGCCATTGCCAGCAGCACAGCGCGATAGACATCACCATTTGTGCCGTCAGCAAGCGCAAATGTTTTTCGTTCGGTTCCACGTTGACGAGGACCTGCATGGATTTTTTCTAGAAGAGATGACCAATCGGTAAAGGTGGAGGTTTGGAGAAAAACCGCTTTGAGATCTTCTTCAGAAACGTCCACGCGGACATGCTGAAGGAGAGTTTCTCGTATGTGTTTTTGGAAGCAAAGGTTCAGGCAAAGGCTTTGCATCAATTGCGGTGATCCAAATGCTTCCTCCGCCAAGCGTTCTATGATGGATGGTGCCAAATCGACATTTAGTTCACGAAAACCGGCTTCCGCAATCATTTTTAGATGCAAGAGCGACCAATAGCCCAAATCGATGGCGGCAAGTCTCCCGCGGAGTTCGGGGTTGGAACGAACGACGTCGTCCGAACGATGTGGTACCGACGCTGTGCAGAATTTAACCCCATTCTCAATTGCGGCCTTAATGTTCCTTCCAATCTCATCTTGATACTCATTGGAAATGTAGTGAAAATCGTCAATAAATACGACAAAATCGCTGCCACCGATTTCTTTGATGACGTCAGTCATTCCCGATTTAGAATAGGTCTTAGTTGTCGAGCTTCCGCTGCGCCTCTCGACTGACACCTCTCCTTCAGCAGACCCTTCGGTTATAAAACGGAATACCAGCCTTGCCGCCTGCTTTAACGGAGGTGCCGTAAGTCATTTCCTTGTCGCCAGAATGTTCTTCGCTCGAGGGAATATCCATCCACTTGAGTATTGTGAGCCAAAGATCGTCGGCTGATTTTAGGGAGGCACCATTGATGTTGATCAAAAGGTCTTTATCAATAACCTTTCGTAAAAGAACCGTTTTGCCCGATTTGGAAGGGCCGGATACTGAGACGGCCATATTTTTCATGGAAAATGCGTTTTGAAGACGTTGTTCAAGATCGAGATCTGCGCGCTCGACATATGTGTAAACTGGGCTGCTATTTGGTGTGAAGACGTCAGTTGCTGAAACTGTCAATGTACTACTCCGGATGTTTGGCCGAAGGTGCACGAAAGTTTTTTGATTCTCAATATCAACTTTAAATAGTGGATATTATGTCTCGTTCTACCGCTCTAAAACTCTGAGGCAGACCTCGAAAACTTCGGATTGCAAGCTGCGAGTTTCCCTTGAAATTTTGAGGCCCGCGCGAGTTTGATAATTGCGGACACTGGCTCGTATCCGCCGCACACAATGAGCGGGATATGATGGAAAGGTTGGGTGAGGCTCAAGCATCTGTCCGAGCGAACTGTTTCTTGTACACGCGAGCTCCGCAACGTCATGGACGCTTACATCATCCACCAGGGAATGGTTCCATCCAACAAAAAATCCGACCAGTCATTCAGACTGATCGGATCATCCGTTTATAAATCTCAGCGATGCGGTCAGTTACAAACCCGCATGCTCTCCGTATGCCAGCCACCGTCATAGGAATTGGGAACGCGGCGGTCTTCGAACCAGCAGCGCGGGCGGGGCGGCGGCGGGGGTTCGTAGTAACGGGGGGCGTTGTTGCTGTTGGCAATCGCGCCGCCGATCAGGCCGCCGATGACGCCTGCGGCAAGGCCGCCGGCGATTGCGGCGCCATCATTGTGGCGGCGGTGTTCGCGGTAGGGCGGTGGGGGTGGGCCGCCACGGTCATAACCACGGTCGTAGCGCGGACGATAGGGATAATCCTGCGCGGCAGCCGTGCCGTAGGATGCGAAAACGCTGCCGGTGGCGACCAGCGCGGCAAGGGTGGAAAGAATGATCTTTTTCATCGGGGCTACTCCATAAGCCTGCCTTGGGAGATAGAGGCTCATTATGCCCGCATGATGGCACGGCTCTGCTGAACGCTTTGTGAATGTTTCGTTGTTGAGGGGTTCATGTTTTTGGCGTCGCTAAGGTCGGCAGATTGAGGCGGCCATTGTTTTTTCAGTGAAGAAAAAGCCCGGCGAAGGGCCGGGCTTTTTTATGCTTGATCCGGTTGGGCAGGATCAGAATTTCACACCGAGGCCCACCTTGACGGTGTGCTGGTCGAAATCGGTATTGACGCCAAAAATGTCCTTGTCGCCATAATCATTGTAGCGATATTCCAGCCGGCCGAACACATTGTCGGTGAAGGCGTAATCAAGACCTGCGCCCACGGTGAAGCCGTTGAATGTGGTGCTGTCCTTGCCGGCGCCGGGGGTTTCGATGAAACCGCGTGTGGCTGTCCAGCCGGCGGTGCCGTAGAGCAGGGCGCGGTCGAAGGCATAACCGACACGGCCACGGACGGAGCCCTGCCAGTCGGTGCCGATCTGCACACCGGCATAGTCATTGTCATTCCAGTTATAATCGACGTCACCTTCGATGCCGACGACGAAATTATTGTCGAACTGATAATTGTAACCGGCAAAGGCACCCAGAATGCCGCCATCGAAATTATCCGAAGCGACGGGGCCGCCAGCCGAAAAATCGCCATTCGCCCAGCCCGCGCCGCCTTGAATACCAAGATAGGGACCAGACCAGGTGAAGACCGGCAGGGTTTCCTGCGCGAGCGGAGGTGCCGGCGTTTCGTAGACGGCATCCGCGGCCATTGCGGTGCTGGCGGAAAGGGCCAGAAGTGACGTTACGATCAGCGTTTTCATCGTTATTCTCCCTGAGCTACTGTCGTCTATAGCATATATTAGTCGCATTTAATATGGTCTCGGGCCTGGCAATTCCAAGAGGCGCTGTGTCCTCCGATGTTCTTGACCGTTGCGCCCGGATCGCGGCGATTTTTCTCGCCCCGCCATGCTGTTCTGATGCGGCGAACGTCCTCAGCGGCGTTTGGTTCCCTTTGTCTTTCCGTCAGTGGCCCGGCGAACTGTCAGTCCGGTGTCACGCTTGGTTGTCTTGACAGCGTGGGGCACGACCATAGAGTTGTGTCTGTCCGTGGCAGGACCGCTGCTTCGCCGCTCCAGCCGCTTCACATCGGAAAGGGTGTGGAGAGCGGTTGAAACGTCGCTATCACGCCGGGTCGCCATGGACGGAAATGGGTAAGGGAGGGCAGCATCGCATGCGGGTTTGTTTTTATGAGGGAGGGGCGACGTGATCGTCGGAGCCGTTCTCAGTGCCATTCTTCTGCTGGTCCTCATTGCATTTCCGCGGCATCTCAAACCCGTCGTCATCTGCCTGCTGCTGATCTGGGGGGCGACAGCGGCCTTTGTCATTTATGACTGGTGGCGTGGCAGCCAGCGGCTCGGTCATGTCATTGCGACAGCCAGTTTCGATGCGGCTTGCCCGGATCCGGCTTTGCCCATTCGCGTCAGCTTCCGCAACGACAATGATGTGGCGGTGCAGCGCCTGACCTATACGCTCGAAGGGTTCGAGCCCGCCTTCCGTGCCTCCGTCGCCTTCGATCCCTATCAGGTGAGCGAAAGACGCATCGAAGCGGGGGAGACTTTCGCTGCGTGCCGGGCTTTCCGGTTGCGCAACAATGAAAGAGTGGAACCGCAGCGGCTGGAATGGCGTGTCACCGTTATTTCGGCGGAGTTCGACTAGGCGGCCGGGCGCGGTTCCCATCATCACGGTATTTTGAGAATTTTCGCGCCGTTGCGCAGCCACCGGTAAACCCTTGCGGCGCAACGGGTCTGCGAGGGCTGTCATCGAGTCAACGGCCATGCCCATGCTTGGTTTGGCCGGTGCCGGACTTGTTTTCGCCGGTTTGCGATGCCATCTCGCCCCCGTCCGATGAATGTCGCGGGTTGATGTTTTGCGTATCGTTTTGAAGTTTTTGAAAATCACGGCCATCGGCCTTGTCGCCCTGCCTGTTCTGGCGGGCGCGCATATGGGTATCGGCCAGCTGACCGGAAATTTCCACGAGGTCATCCCCGGCGAACTTTATCGTTCGGCCCAGCCGAGCGGCAAGGACATAGCAGCCTACGCCAAGTCCTATGGCATCAAGACCATCATCAATCTGCGTGATGAAAAGCGTGAAGGCTGGTATGACGCCGAAAGCCAGGCGGCGAAGAAAAACGGTATCCGGCTGGTCGATTTTCCGATGAGTTCTAGCGAAAAGCTTTCGCCGGAAGACGCGGAAACGCTGGTGGCCGTGCTGCAGAATGCGGAAAAGCCGATCCTCATCCATTGCGAACACGGTGCCAATCGCACGGGACTTGCCTCGGCGATCTATGTGGGCGCCGTGGCCGGCAAGGGCGAGGCTGCGGCCGAATTCCAGCTCTCGCCCTATTACGGGCATGTTCCTATCCCCGGTATCGGCAGATATGAGATGTATCAGTCGTGGGATGATTTCGAGGAAACCATCGGTTTCTGAGGTTTAGCGCGTGGCAGTCACCCCGGACTTGATCCGGGGTCCAGCACTATCCAAGTCCTTGATCGTTAGAAACTCTTTTCACGTCGCAGACGCGCCGTGGCTGGATGCCGGCTCAAGGCCGGCATGACGGAAGGTGTTGACGCCTCAATAATCCCCGCCGTTTTCCGCAATCACCTTCGTCAGGCTTCCCGTGGCCGGGAAAAGCGGAATGAGGCAGGCCTGAAGCGCGTGGTAGATATCGCCCTTGCCGGGGAACAGCGTATGCGCCGGAACCAGATTTTCCGTCAGTTCCTCGTGCCAGCCGCCATTGTCATGGTCGATGAAGTTGTTGGCGATGGTGCTCCAGATGCGGCGGTAGCTGTCTTCATAGAAGGGGTCGGCCGGCAGGTTTTCATTGAGGAAGTGGGCGGCACCGGCTGCCTCGCACATCGGCCACCAGAGTTTTGACCGCTTGTCGGGATTGTCGTTCCAGTCGAGCGTATAAAAGAAGCCGCCCTTTTCGCGGTCCCAGCCCAGCGCCATGGATTGCACGAACAGCGATTTTGCGGCGACCGGCATCCAGTCGTGGCGGCGTTCGCCCAGTATCCATAATTGCAGGATGAGGCGTGCCCATTCCAGCCAGTGGCCGGGGGTGGAGCCGGAGGGGCGGAACATTTCATTGCCGCGATACGCCTTGTCGAGCGTCCAGTTCTCGTCGAAATGCTCCGGCACACGGAAGTCCAGTTCGCCGGCGCGGCGGCGGATGACAAGATCGGTGATGCGTTCGGCCTTGGTGAGATAGTTGCTGTCGCCTGTCGCCTCGTAGGCGGCCATCAGCGCTTCGGTCAGGTGCATGTTGGAGTTCTGGCCGCGGTAATTCTCGATGGGGGACCAGTCGCGGTTGAATTCCTCGGCGATGGCGCCGTGTTTTTCTTCCCAGAAACGGGTTTCCAGCACTTCGGTGATGTCTGCCAGCATCTTGTCAGCCAGCGGATGCCCGACGGTCTTGGCGGAAGAGGCGGCCAGAAGCACGAAAGCATGGCCGTAACCCTGCTTGGTGGCGTCGACAGGGCCGGCATCGTTCACCTGCCAGAAATAACCGCCATGCTCGTTGTCACGATGTTTGTTCCAGAGATAGGTCATGCCGTGGTCGACGATATCGCCGCAGCCAGGCCGGCCGAGCAGATGGCCGATGGAGAAGCAGTGCACCATGCGGGCCGAAGCGTGGATGCCGCGCACGGGATCGTTTGCCTGTAGCGGCGCGCCCTTGGCGTCGAGATCGAAGAAGCCGCCGGCGGAATTCACGGCGCGATACTGGAAGAAATCGAAAAGTCCCTCGGCCTGTTTCACCAGCCATTGGCGGTGCCAGGGAAGGGTGTTCCAGTTGCGGCTGTTATGATCTTCCTCGGGCATTTCGTCCTCCATGCGGTTTGCTGCATTGGCTTATATCCTTGCCGTATAAACCTGTCATCTGTCAGTGAAATTTCGTAGTCTGCCGCAACGGCGCAAAGCTATGCCTGTCCCTTGAAGATATATTGACATAAACATATCTTTATGTGACTTGACGGCTTGCGATCTTGCAAATCGAAATGAGGAGTGTGCCCGTGTTTGACGACCTGTTTGGCCCCGAAGGGGCAAAGCGCGACGGCGCGGAAATTTTCAAGGCGCTGCGCGAGGCCGCAAGCGAACGAATCCTCATTCTCGATGGCGCCATGGGCACGCAGATCCAGGGTCTCGGTTTTGACGAAGACCATTTCCGCGGTGACCGTTTTATCGGCTGTGCCTGTCATCAGAAGGGCAATAACGACCTGCTGATCCTGACCCAGCCGGACGCCATCGAAGACATCCATTATCGCTACGCCATGGCGGGCGCGGATATTCTCGAAACCAATACGTTTTCGTCGACGCGCATCGCGCAGGCTGACTACGAGATGGAAAATGCTGTCTACGACCTCAACCGCGAAGGTGCGGCGATTGTCCGCCGTGCCGCCCAGCGCGCCGAGCGGGAAGACGGACGCCGCCGTTTCGTGGCGGGCGCCATCGGCCCGACCAACCGCACGGCCTCGATTTCGCCTGACGTCAACAATCCCGGTTATCGCGCCGTCAGTTTCGATGACCTGCGTATTGCTTATGGCGAGCAGATCGATGGCCTGATCGACGGCGGTGCCGACATCATTCTCATCGAGACGATTTTCGATACGCTGAACGCCAAGGCGGCGATCTTTGCCTGCGAGGAGCGTTTCGAGGCGAAGGGCATCCGCCTGCCGGTGATGATCTCCGGCACGATTACCGACCTTTCCGGCCGCACGCTTTCCGGCCAGACGCCGTCCGCTTTCTGGAACTCGGTGCGCCACGCCAACCCCTTCACCATCGGGCTTAACTGCGCGCTTGGTGCGGATGCCATGCGTCCGCATCTGCAGGAATTGTCTGACGTGGCAGACACTTTCGTCTGCGCCTATCCCAATGCCGGCCTGCCGAATGAATTCGGCCAATATGACGAAACGCCTGAGATGATGGCGCGTCAGGTTGAGGGCTTCGTGCGTGACGGTCTCGTTAACATCGTCGGCGGCTGCTGCGGCTCGACGCCGGAGCATATCCGGGCGATTGCGGAATCCGTGAAGGGTTACAAGCCGCGCGAGATTCCCGCACATGTGCCCTTCATGTCGCTTTCTGGTCTCGAGCCTTTTGTGCTGACCAAGGACATTCCCTTCGTCAATGTCGGCGAGCGCACCAACGTTACCGGCTCGGCCCGCTTCCGCAAGCTCATCACCGCCGGCGATTACACGGCGGCGCTGGCTGTCGCCCGCGATCAGGTGGAAAACGGCGCGCAGATCATCGACATCAACATGGATGAAGGCCTGATCGATTCCGAAAAGGCGATGGTGGAATTCCTGAACCTCATCGCAGCCGAGCCTGACATCGCCCGCGTGCCTGTCATGATCGACAGCTCCAAGTTCGAGATTATCGAGGCTGGTCTGAAATGCGTTCAGGGCAAGTCGATCGTCAATTCCATTTCGTTGAAGGAAGGCGAAGAGAAGTTTCTCCAGCAGGCGCGGCTGGTCCACAATTACGGCGCGGCCGTCGTGGTCATGGCCTTTGACGAGGTCGGGCAGGCGGATACTTATCAGCGCAAGGTGGAAATCTGTGCGCGTGCCTATAAGCTGCTGACCGAAAAGGCTGGCTTGTCGCCGGAAGACATCATCTTCGACCCGAATGTGTTCGCCGTGGCGACGGGCATCGAAGAGCACAATAATTACGGCGTGGACTTCATCGAGGCCACCAAGACCATCCGCGAAACCATGCCTCTGACGCATATTTCCGGCGGTGTTTCCAACCTGTCCTTCTCCTTCCGCGGCAACGAGCCGGTGCGCGAGGCGATGCATGCCGTGTTCCTCTACCATGCCATTCAGGTGGGCATGGATATGGGCATCGTTAACGCCGGACAGCTTGCGGTTTACGACAATATCGATGCGGAACTGCGCGAGGCCTGCGAGGACGTGGTGCTGAACCGTCGCGATGATGCGACCGAGCGTCTGCTTGAAGTGGCAGAGCGTTTCCGTGGCACGGGCGCCAAGGACACCAAGGTGCAGGATCTTTCCTGGAGAGAGCTTGCCGTCGAGAAGCGGCTGGAACATGCGCTGGTCAACGGCATCACCGACTATATCGAGGCCGATACGGAAGAGGCGCGCCAGAAGGCTGCCCGTCCGCTTCACGTCATCGAAGGGCCGCTGATGGCCGGTATGAACGTGGTCGGCGATCTCTTCGGCTCGGGCAAGATGTTCCTGCCGCAGGTGGTGAAATCCGCCCGTGTGATGAAGCAGGCGGTTGCCGTGCTTTTGCCTTACATGGAAGAAGAAAAGCGCCAGAATGGCGGCTCCGAGCGCAGTGCCGCCGGCAAGGTGCTGATGGCGACCGTGAAGGGTGACGTGCACGATATCGGCAAGAACATCGTCGGTGTCGTTCTCGCCTGCAATAATTACGAGATCATCGATCTCGGCGTCATGGTGCCGACGACGAAGATCCTTGAGACGGCGATTGCCGAAAAGGTGGATGTGATCGGCCTTTCCGGCCTCATCACGCCATCGCTGGATGAAATGGTGCATGTGGCGGCTGAAATGGAGCGGCAGGGTTTCGATATTCCGCTGTTGATCGGCGGCGCGACGACCAGCCGTGTGCATACGGCGGTGAAAATCCATCCGCGTTACGAGGCGGGGCAGGCGATTTATGTGACGGATGCTTCGCGTGCGGTAGGCGTCGTGTCGGCGCTTCTCTCGGCCGAGCAGAAGCCTGCTTATATCGATGGCATTCGCAGCGAATATGCCAAGGTGGCGGAAGCCCATGCCCGCAACGAGCGCGAAAAGCAGCGTCTGCCGCTTTCCCGTGCCCGTGAGAATGCGCACAAGATCGACTGGTCGAGCTACAGCGTCGTCAAGCCGCAGTTCTTCGGCACCAGGGTATTCGAGACCTATGATCTGAAAGAGCTTTCCCGTTACATCGACTGGACGCCGTTCTTCCAGACCTGGGAATTGAAGGGCCGTTTCCCGGCGATCCTTGAAGACGAAAAGCAGGGCGAGGCGGCGCGGCAGCTTTATGCCGATGCGCAGGCAATGCTTGCGAAGATCATCGAGGAGAAGTGGTTCCGGCCGCGTGCGGTGATCGGCTTCTGGCCGGCCAATGCGGTGGGCGACGATATCAAGCTGTTTAAGGATGAAAGCCGCAGGCAAGAGCTCGCCACCTTCTTCACGCTGCGCCAGCAGCTTTCCAAGCGCGATGGTCGTCCCAATGTGGCGCTGTCGGATTTCGTGGCGCCTGTCGATAGCGGCGTTGCCGATTATGTTGGTGGCTTCGTGGTGACGGCGGGTATCGAGGAAGTGGCGATTGCCGAGCGCTTCGAGCGGGCCAATGACGATTATTCGTCCATCCTCGTCAAGGCGCTGGCCGACCGTTTTGCCGAAGCCTTTGCCGAGCGCATGCATGAGCGGGTGCGCAAGGAATTCTGGGGTTATGCGCCGGACGAGGCTCTTGGCGGTGATGACCTGATTGGTGAAGCTTATGCCGGTATTCGCCCTGCACCCGGCTATCCGGCCCAGCCCGATCACACCGAAAAGAAGACGCTGTTTGCCCTGCTCGACGCCACCAATGCGGCGGGTGTGGAGCTGACGGAAAGCTATGCCATGTGGCCGGGATCTTCGGTCTCCGGCATTTATATCGGTCATCCCGAGAGCTATTACTTCGGTGTCGCCAAGGTGGAGCGGGACCAGGTTCTCGACTATGCGCGCCGCAAGGATATGCCTGTCACAGAGGTCGAGCGCTGGCTCGGGC
This sequence comes from Agrobacterium sp. V1, assembly GCF_030518355.1. Lineage (NCBI taxonomy): Bacteria > Pseudomonadati > Pseudomonadota > Alphaproteobacteria > Hyphomicrobiales > Rhizobiaceae > Agrobacterium > Agrobacterium sp. V1. The sequence goes on along the minus strand of NZ_JAULSF010000001.1, from coordinate 1,826,527 downwards.
CGGTACTCAATTATGTGCCGACAAATGGCGCTGAGGAAATCGACAGCGCGGCCTGATGTTTCGGGCGTGTTGCTGCAAAAAAAAGCGCGGGTTCTGCCCGCGCTTTTTTGTTGCCCGTTGCGCTTACGATCTTAGCGCCGCCAGTTCCTCGATGCCGACATGGCTCTCAACCTCGCTGCCACGCAGATAGAGGTAAAGGCCGATGCAGAAGGCGAGCACGGCGATGAAGACCAGATACCAGGCATGGGCCATGGGATTGACGGCAAGCGCGGTCGTCACTCCGATCGGCGTCAGCCCACCGAAGACGGCATAGGAGACGTTGTAGGCGAAGGAGAGGCCGGAGAAGCGGACCGATGCCGGGAAGGCGCGGACCATGACATAGGGTACGGCTCCCGCCATGCCGACCGAAAGGCCCATGACGCCGTAGAGAATGAACATGGTTTCAAGCGACGCGCCGGCATAGCTGTAGAAGGTGAAGGTGGCGATGCCAAAGAAGATGCTGGCAGCCATGAAGAAAATGCCGGAGCCGACACGGTCGATCAATGCACCGGCGATAATGACGCCGAAAATCAGAAACAGCGTGCCGAAGCTGGTGCCAGCCAGCGCCTGCGTCGGGGTGTAGCCATAAAGCTTCTGCAGAAAGGTGGCCGTCATCAGCGTGGTCACCACGATGGCCGCCGACAGAACCCAGGTGAGCAGGGCGGAAATGATGACGCCGCGCATATGGTGCTTCAGCACCAGCCCGAGCGGCAGCTTGTCCGTCAGCGACTTCGATTTTTTCATCTCGTTGAAGATCGGCGTCTCTTCCAGCCAGCGGCGCAGATAGACGGCGATGAGGCCGAAAATGCCGCCGAGCAGGAAGGGAATGCGCCAGGCGTAACCGGCCACGTCCTCCGGTGTGAAGAGCGAGTTGATGGCGAAAGCGATCAGCGATCCCAGCATGATGCCGAAGGAAAGGCCCGATGTGAGGAAACCGCAGGCAAGCCCGACACGACGGAAAGGCACGTGTTCGGCAACGAAGGTCCAGGCGCCCGGCACTTCACCGCCAATGGCTGCACCCTGCAGCATGCGCAGGATGATGAGCAGGATTGGGGCGGCGACGCCGATGGTGGCATAGGTCGGCATCAGCGCCATGCCCAGCGTGGAGAGCGCCATCAGGAGGATGGAGAAGGCAAAGACGCGCTTGCGGCCATAACGGTCGCCATAATGCGCCAGAACGATGCCGCCGAGCGGTCGCACCAGATAACCGGCGGCGAAGATGCCGAAGGTCTGGATCATCACCAGCCAGTCTGGCATTTCCGGCGGAAAGAACAGGTGGCCGATGACGGTGGCGAAAAACACGAAAATGATGAAATCGTAAAACTCGAGCGCGCCGCCCAGGGCCGAAAGACCCAGAGTTCTGTAATCCTGGCTGTTCAGGGGCCGGGCAGCTGCCGGTGTGCTGGTGGGAGACATAGGCCTGCTTCTTTTTCTAATTCACATGTTGCTAATGGGCATGCTGCAAGAGAAGCGGGATTTCAAGCTTTATCGGTTCTCAATCGCTTATGAATTTTGATGGACGATCGAGAAAGCGCCGCAGGAAAGTGATGTTCTCCAGCTCGTCATAGAGGCGTTCGGTGATGCCATCCTCATCGAAATAATAGATCGTCGCTTCGGGAATGGCCAAAAGCACCGGTGAGTGGGTGGCGATGATCAACTGTCCGCCACTGTCGGCGGCGTGGCGGATGATGGCCGCAAGCTCCAGCTGTTTTTGCGGTGAAAGCGGGCTTTCCGGTTCGTCGAGGAAATAGAGGCCGGCACCATGTACCCGCTGCTGCATGATATCGAGAAAGCCTTCGCCATGTGACCGCCGGTCGATGGTGTTGTTTCTGACGATCCTTCGAAAGGTCTCCGGGGTTTCTTCCGGAAAGTCCTCGCCTTTTTTTAAGGCTTTTTCCCGCTCCCAGCGAAAGTCGTCCAGCGTCTCTTCATTCAGCCGGCGGACATAGCCAAGCACATCTTCGGCGCGCATGAACATGCGGATCTTCGGATATTTCTTGCGGGCGAAATAAAAGGCCCTTGCCACGGTCTCGGCATGCTGAAGATAAAGATCACCCGAAACCTGGCCATGGTTACCGATGGCATAGGCCGTCATTCCGGCCGCCAGTCCTTCCAGCAGCGTTGATTTACCCGAACCATTATTGCCGGCAAAAAAAGTGATCGGCGTTTTGAACTCGAGGCGTTCCAGATGGCGCACCGCCGGAACCGAGAAAGGATATTCATCCCGTCCGCCCGGGGTTTCTTTCATGGTTACGCTATCGAGAAACAGCATGTCGCGGTCCTTGCATCTCATCCGTCATGTTCACCGACGTTGCGCTCTGTCGCATCATCGCGGCGCTGTGCTCAAAGCAATTGCGTGTGATTGCGGCTTAACGTGGGGCGCTGTTCGCACCAATGGTTTACAGTGTTGGCGGAGATACGTCATGTCGCATAGTTAGAATTCCATTTTATTATAAATTAGTGGACCTAATTCCAAGTAAAAAATCGATATATATTAGATATATACAATATATATCTTAAAATTAAGATGTTATCGTAAGTATATACTTCAAATTAATTCAGTAATGCCAGTTGTCATCATTCTCGTTGTTGTTGGAGAGAGTGAATGAAGCATATTGCGCTTTTTTCGGTCGTATTTCTATTTTCCGCGATATTCGTGGGCGAAGCTGAGGCGCGGAAGTCTCGGTTTTTTGCCATCCCCGGATTCGGTGGCGGCGAGACCATCGATCTCGTTTATGATCTGCCGGACAGCGAGCCTTTTCTTCGCGACGGTGAAGCATTCGACGTTGGTTATCTCAACAGCGGGGATAGGAGCGGTTATGTGCTGTATCGTGACGAGCGTTACAGCAGGCTCAGCGATGCTGACATCGCCAGGCTGAAGGCGACGCTTGGTTTTGATCCGACGACAAAAGATCGCATGGAGCGGGCGGCGAGGGACAGTGACGCGCCCTGGAACCTCGTGATTATCATAGCGGTCGCAATTATTGGCATCTTTGTGCTTGTTCACAAGGGCATGCAGCTCGTGCGGTGGGTTTCGCGATTGGCGACGACCTCCGCAGTCACCGGAAGTAAGCAGCAGCAGGAGGAGGACGTCCCCGACCCGCTTGAGGTCCGCACGAAACAGCTGGTAAACCGTCAGTGGAGCGGTAGCCAGACGGATCACGTGACGCGTATCCCGGCAGCATCGTCGGTCCATGCATCTGCCCCGGGAGCCGCTCCGGTCCGGGCGTTCGGGCGCAGGGGTGCCTGACCTGGACGCAATTCGCGAATCAGGTGGTTGCGGGAGCCTGCACTACTCGAACCGGTCGATGATGCTGATGCCGCTTTCCTGGAAACTGTTCATGGCGGGCAGGGCCGTGATGGCGTCGGAGAGGCTGATGTGGCGGCCGATCAGTTTTTCCGGTGCGAGCTTGCCGCTTTCGATCATGGCCAGCATATCTTCGTAACGCCACGCCTGCATGCCGTGGCTGCCATAAATCTCCAGCTCGTGAGCGATGACCCGGGCCATGGGGATGGCGGGCATGGCATGATCGGCCAACATGAGGCCGACCTGCACATGCCGTCCGCGCCGGCGCAGATTGCTGATGGAATTGCAGCAGGTCTGCGGGTGGCCAAGCGCATCGATCGACACATGCGCGCCGCCGCCCGTTACTTCGCGCACCGCTTCCGAAACATCGGCGACCGAGCGGCTGTTGATGGTGGCCGTCGCGCCGAGCTGTCGGGCGAGTTCGAGCTTGTCTTCGGCAATGTCGATGGCGACGACCTGCGCGCCGAGACCTGCACCGATCATGATGGCGGAGAGGCCGACGCCGCCGCAGCCGTGCACCGCCAGCCATTCGCCACCCTTCAGACGTCCCTGATCGGTCACGGCGCGGAAAGAGGTGGCGAAACGGCAGCCGAGGCCGGCGGCAGTGGCGTAACTCATCGTATCAGGTAGATGCACGAGGTTCTGGTCGGCGTAATCAATCGCGACATATTCGGCGAAGGAACCCCAATGGGTGAAGCCCGGCTGGAACTGCGCCTCGCAGACCTGCTGGTTGCCGGAGCGGCATTCATGGCAGTGGCCGCAGCCGGAAACGAAAGGCACGGTAACACGGTCGCCTGTCTTGAAACGGGTGACGTTCTTGCCGACTGCGGCGATGACGCCGGCGAATTCATGGCCTGGAACATGCGGCAGGCGGATATCCGTGTCATGCCCCATCCAGCCATGCCAGTCGCTGCGGCAGAGGCCTGTCGCTTTTACCTCGATGACCACACCACTATCGGTCGGTTCCGGATCGGGCAGGGATGCAACGACAGGGGTCTCGCCGAATCGTTCGTAAAAAAGCGCGCGCATCATGGCCTCATATCGCTGGCATGCAGGTTCGAGTTCAATACCTGCTCTAGCCTCTTCCCCCAATGGAGAAAAGCGGTTTAGTCCCTGATCACCATCAGATCGCCGGCTGCGAATTTGAGCGTCACCTGTTCGCCAAGGGCAGGCGGCGCGGTGCCGGGATCATTGAACATGTCGAAAGACAGGGTCGAGCCGCCGAGATCGAGACGGGTGCGGATGACGGAGCCGAGGAACTGGCTGGAGGTGACGGTGCCGGAAATGGCGACATCGCCTTTCGCGTCGTTGCCGAGCGAGCCCGCTTCCGGACGAAGCGCGAGGGTGATCTTTTCGCCGTTTGCGGCTTCGACCGGTCTGTGCAGCGTCACGTTTTGCTCTCCGACACGAATGGTGTTGGTGGAGGAGTCCATGACCGTGGCGTCGATGAGGTTCAGCGTGCCGACGAAGGAAGCGACGAAACGGGTCGCGGGCTTGTTGTAGATGTCGAAGGGCGTGCCGATCTGGTCGGCGCGGCCGGAATTCATCACGACGATACGGTCGGAGATCGACAGGGCTTCTTCCTGATCGTGGGTCACGAAAATGGTGGTGATGCCGAGCTTTTGCTGGATCTGGCGGATTTCCTCGCGCAGCGATACGCGGATCTTGGCGTCGAGTGCAGAAAGCGGCTCGTCCAGCAGAAGCACTTCCGGTTTCGGCGCCAGAGCGCGGGCGAGCGCAACGCGCTGCTGCTGGCCACCCGACATCTGGTAGGGATAACGGTCCGCCAGATGTTCCAGATGGATGAGCTGGAGCATTTCCTTCACGCGGGCGTCGATCTCGGCTTTCGGTTTGCCAGCGACTTTCAGGCCAAAGGCGACGTTTTCATAAACATTCATGTTCGGAAACAGCGCATAGGCCTGGAACACCATGCCGATATTGCGCTGGTTGGGGCGCAGCGTCGTCTGGTCCTTGCCGTTGATGACAATCGATCCGCCGGTCGGGATTTCGAAGCCGGCGATCATGCGCAGCACGGTGGTCTTGCCGCAGCCCGATGGCCCGAGGAAGGAGACGAATTCGCCCTTTTCGATGGCCATGTTGAAATCATGCACGACCTGCACGGCGCCGAAGGATTTCTTGATGTTGCTAAGTGTCAAAAAGCTCATGAAAATCTTGTCCTCAGGCCTTGGGAGGCGCGCCCTTCTGGTAACGTGAAACGAGTTGGATCAGACCAAGGCAACCCCAGGTGATGCCGAAGGAAATCACGGCAAGGGCTGCCGGTTCATAGGCGCGGTTGGCGCCAAGCAGCTGCATGTAGGGGCCGAAGGCCGGGCGGTTCAAAAGCGCCGCCATGGTGAATTCACCGATGACGATGGCGAAGGTCAAGAACGCACCTGACAGCACGGCGACCAGAACATTGGGCAGGATGATGCGCGACAGGATGGTCGTCCAGCCGGCACCAAGGCTTTGGGCGGCTTCTGTCAGCGTCGAGACATCGATGGTTCTGAGGCCCGTATCGACGGCGCGGTACATATAGGGCAAAGCGAGCGTGGCATAACCAAACATCAAGAGCAGGTTGGTGCCGGAGGTGGTTCCGGTCAGCGGCAGCCAGCTGGAGGTGTTGTAAAGCCGGATATAACCGAAGACGATGACGATGGCCGGAATGACGAGCGGCAAAAGCGTGATGAATTCGATATAGGGCCGCAGGCCCGGCAGTTTCAGCCGTACCCAATAGGCGGTGGGCACGACCAGCAGGACCCCGAAAACGATGGTGAACAGCGCCATCACCACCGAATAGCTGAAGGTTTCCTGGAAACGCGGATCGGTCAGCACCTTGCCATAGGCGTCGAAGGAATATTCGCCGCGCCGCATTTTCAGCGAGAAGTTGGTCATGCCGATCAGCGGCAGGGCGAAATACAGGAGGCCGAAGATCAGCGCGCCCCAGGCGAAAAAACGCTTCATTTCAGCCACCTTTCGCTGCGGGCACGCAGCCAGATATACAGCGCATTGGCGATGCCGGTGACGACGATCATGCCGAAGGCGAGTGCGTAACCAAGATGCGGATTGCCGAGAACGTCGCCGCGAATCTGCGCGAAGAGCAGGATCGGCACGATGTTGAGCGAGGAGCCGGTGAGCGCGATGGCGGTTGCCACGGCGCCAAAGGCATTGGCAAACAGCAGCGACATGGTGCCGAGCAGCGACGGCAGCAGGATGGGGAAGGCCACCATGCGCCAGTATTGCAGGCCGGTTGCGCCGAGAATTTCCGCAGCCTCGCGCCATTCGCGCTTCAGCCCGTCCAGTGCCGGGGTGATGATGAGGATCATCAGCGGTATCTGGAAGAACAGATAGGTGACCGTGAGGCCCCAGAAGGACAGGATGTTGAAGCCGAGGAGCCTAAGATCAATGCCGATCTGCGTCTTCAGGAAGACGGTGAGCAGGCCGACAGGGCCAAGCGTGGCGATGAAGGCGAAGGCGAGCGGCACGCCGGCAAATTGCGAGGCGACGCCCGAGAAGGTCAGAAGCGGCCCGCGGATGCGCTGCGGCAGACCGCCCAGCACCACGGCGGCGGCCACGGCAAAACCAATCAGGCAGCCGAGAGCCGCCGAGGCGAGGCTGATCTTGATCGAAATCCAGTAGGCCGAAAGAATGGACGGGGTGAAAAGCCCGCCGATGTTTTCCAGCGTGAAGCTGCCATCGGCATGCTGAAACGCGCCGATGACGATCTTCATCGTCGGCAGGATCAGGAAGAGCAGAACAAAGACGGCAAAAGGTACGACGCCTATCCAGTGCAGCGGCAACTTTCTGCCCGCGTCGGATGGTCCGCCGGTGTTGGTTGATGGCATGCCTTGTCCCCAAACGCCGTTTTCGAACGGTCTGTCTATTAAGGTCTTTATTATTAGAGAAACACCCCGGCTTTTTGATCAGCCGGGGTGCGTTTTCAACAATTACTTCACGTTTGCGCCGACGACGCTGTCCCAGCCGGCCGTAACGGCGGCCTTGTTGGCATCAACTTCCTCGAGTGTCGGGAAGATCGCCTTTTCATAGGCTGCTGCCGGCGGCAGGCTGTCGATCAGTTCCTGCGGAACCTTGCCAGCCTTGACCATGGCGTTGAAGCGGATCGGGTGGCAATAGCCCTTCAACCAGCCGAGCTGACCGTCGTCGGAATAGAGGTGTTCCATCCACAGCTTGGCGGCGTTCGGATGCGGCGCGTAAGCGGAGATGCCCTGAACATAAACGCCAGCCAGAACGCCCTTCTCGGGGACGACGACTTCTGTCGGCGGGTTGTCGTTCAGCGTCTTCTTCCAGGACAGGGCGTTATAGTCCCAGGCGATGATGATCGGAGTTGCGCCCTGTGCCAGCGTGCCGGCCTTGCCGATAACTGGCAGGAAGTTACCGGCCTTGTTGAGGTCGGCGAAGTACTTCAGGCCAGCTTCACCGGCTTCCTTGCCGGATTTCGCACCGGTGGAAAGACCAGCGGCGAGAACGCCAAGGATTGCCTGGTTGGAAGCGCGCGGATCGCCTGCGAGTGCTACCTGACCGGAATATTCCGGCTTCAGCAGGTCAGCCCAGTCCTTGGGAGAGTTGGTGACGAGGTCCTTGTTCACGAACATCGACATGACGCCGTAATAGTCGCCGTACCAGTAACCGTCGGCATCCTTGACGTTGTCAGGAATTTCGTCCCACGTGGAAACCTTGTAGGGCTGCAGCAGGCCTTCGGCCTTCATCTGCGGGCCGAAAGCGAGGCCGACGTCGACGACGTCAGGAGCCTGCGGGCCCTTGTTGTCCTTGTTTGCCTTGATTGCTTCCACTTCGTCGGCGGAGCCGGCGTCGGGGTTCAGTTCGTTGACGGTGATTTCCGGGTACTTCGCCTTGAAGGCGGCGATGACGTCGCCGTATCCGCACCAGTCGTGCGGCAGCGCAACGGTTGTCAGCATGCCTTCCTTCTTGGCGGCAGCGATCAGTTCGGCGCTCGGTTCAGCGGCGGCGATCGCGGTGGAGGCGATGACCAGTGCAGTGGTCGTAGCAAGCAGTCGGCGGCAGTGAGAGATCACTTTTTTCTCCTCTTCGTGTTCTCATATTGCGGACGCTGATACGGATTCTAGATGAAGCTAATGTGACGGCTGGATTACAATTTATTTATCCGGATTCCGCCACTTTACGCCCATTTTCCGCCATCGTCAGGCTTTTTGCCTGCAATTGCGGGATAATCCCCTCATCATCCTATTGGCCAGATCTGTTCCCCAGCTTGATTATGTACCCTGTTTTTCGTGCTGGTAGCGATCACAGGTATCCAATCAGCGTGCGGCATTCTCGTCAAGCAAGTTGCCGGCTATATAATTTCTCATGTTCTGTCCGGTCGGCGAAACAGCCGCGTCTGCTCGAACAGGCCCTCCAGCGCGTTCATGCGCTGCTTGGTTTCATCCCAGGTGCCGCTTTGCACCGCTTCGACCAGCGCTTCGACCACGAATAATGTGACGACCGAGGAATCCCAGGCCGAAGGTGCCTCGATCTTCACACGGAAAGTGTGCAGCGCGTGGCGCGCCACCGGCGATGTCCATTGGTCGGTAAAGAGAATGATCTGCACGCCGTTTGCTTTCGCGACTTCGGCGAGCGTCGTCATATCGTGCTCGTAACGGCGGATGTCGAAAATCACCAGAACGTCGCCGGCGCTCATATTCAGCATATATTGCGGCCAGGCGCTGGAATTTGATGACATCAGCGTCGTTTTCGGCCGGATCACCTGCATGTGGGTGAAGAAATATTCGGCAATGGCGCCGGTGATGCGGCCGCCGACGAAATAGATGCTGCGTTTGCGGTCGGAAAGCAGGGCCGCGGCATTGTCGAAGACGGCGGTGTCGAGGTCGCTCAACGTGTCGCGCAGATTGCCGGTGATGGCATCGGCAAAGCGGTTGAGGATATGCAGCCCCGGCGCATTGGTGGCCCAGCGGTCGTGTTTGGCAACCGGGCCGGAGATTGTCGCTTCAAGCTCCTGGTGCAGATGTGCCTGAAATTCCGGATATCCCTTGTAGCCGAGTTTCTGCACCATGCGCGCCACCGTCGGCGTCGAAACGCCGGCATTTTCAGCGATGGTGGTGATGCTGCCGAGGCCGGAGACGGGATAGTTGCCGAGCAGGCTTTCCGCCAGCCGTTTTTCCGAACGGGTCAGCGCATCGTAATGGGCATGGATGACATCCGACACGGTCGCCGTCGTGCTGCGCAAATTTTTCCCCTTCCGGTCTTTCTGCCGGTACTTCCACTAAAATAAACATCTGTGTCGGCGATCGAGTCAATGGGAAAAATGAAGAGAAAATTTCAAAATTCCATTTGACACTGGCAATAATGTGAAGAATTCTTTTCGTCGTTGACGGAACAGCGGGTTTCCGGGTGGGGTTCGTGCATGACGGTGCGTTCACGGTTTTTCACAGAAATGGAAGGACAGGCGGTTGGCGTCGAGAACGCTGCGGGAAAGGGCGACGTCCTTCTCGTCTGCGAACACGCTTCCGCCACCATCCCTGAAAAATACGGTACGCTTGGTCTTTCGCCGGAGGTTCTCTCGAGCCATGCGGCCTGGGATCCAGGTGCCCTTGCCGTGGCGCGGCTGCTTTCGCAGAGCCTTGACGCCACGCTTGTCCATCAACGGTTTTCGCGTCTGGTCTATGATTGCAACCGGCCCCCCGAATCGCCTTCCGCCATGCCGGTGAAAAGCGAGATTTATGATATTCCCGGCAATCTCGATCTTTCCGAAGCGGAGCGATTTGCCCGCACTTCTGCGCTCTATGTCCCATTTCACGACCGCGTCAGCGAGATCATCGCCGAGCGGCAGGCCTCCGGGCGCAGGGTGGTCGTGGTGACGATCCACAGCTTCACACCGGTCTATCACGGCCAGTTTCGCGCCGTTCAGATCGGCATCCTGCATGATAGCGACAGCCGTCTGGCCGATGCGATGCTGGCGGGCGCCGAGGGGTCGGCGCTCACGGTTAAACGCAACGATCCCTACGGCCCGGAAGATGGCGTGACGCATACGCTGAGGCTACACGCGCTGCCGGACGGACTTTTGAACGTCATGATCGAGATCCGCAACGATCTTGTCACCAATGAAGGGGAGCAGGCGGCAATTGCCGGGTTCCTCCACGAGCTTATGGGGAAGGCGCTCTCATCAATCGATGAGTGAGGGAGCAAGGGCTGGCCAATGGTGAAAACACCGGGGCCGGCCACCAAACGAGACTGCCGACATTCAAGAAAAGCCGGAAAGGCATGAAGCGGCAAGGGAACAGCAAGTGCGTGCGGCACAGCGCGGAAACCTTCCGCAGGTGCTGAAAACTGGGGCACAATCGGCCAATAACGGCTGACTGGCTTGTTTTTTTCTTATTCAGGAGAGAAGGGCATGGACAGTTCATCGTCAGGCGTCAGCTATAAGAAGGCTGATGCATCCTATTTCGAAAAACGCGGACTTTCCCGTTATGCGGGCGTCTGGTCGCTCTGGGCGCTCGGCGTCGGGGCGGTTATTTCAGGGCATTTTTCCGGATGGAATTTCGGCTTTTCCACCGGCGGCTGGGGCGGCATGCTGGTGGCGGGCATCATCATCGCCATCATGTATCTCGGGCTGACATTTTCGATCGCGGAAATGAGCCCGGCCTTGCCGCATACGGGTGCGGCCTATTCCTTCGCCCGCACCGCGATGGGTCCCTGGGGCGGCTTCGTCACCGGACTTTGCGAGAATGTCGAATATGTGCTGACGCCGGCGGTCATCGTCACCTTCATCACGGCCTATATAAATTCCATTCTGGGGCTCGATCCGGCCTATTCACCATTTGTATGGATAGGTTTTTATGTGATCTTCCTTGCGCTCAACGTTTTCGGGCTGGAGCTTTCCTTCAAGGTCACATTGGTCATCACGCTGATTTCGCTTGGTGTTCTGGTGTTCTTCTGGATCAGCGCCATTCCGAACATGGATTTCTCGCGTTTTGCGCTGAATATCGGCGTTGGTCCCGATGGCAAGGCCGTGGAGCTGCCGGAGGGTGGCGGTTCGTTCTTCCCATTCGGTTTTTCGGGCGTTCTCGCCACGCTGCCTTTTGCGGTCTGGCTGTTCCTTGCGATTGAACAGCTGCCGCTGGCGGCGGAAGAATCGGTCGATCCGAAACGCGATATGCCGAAGGGCATCATTCTCGGTGTCATCACACTGATGGTTTCGGCCTTCATGATCGTGCTGCTCAACCCGTCGCTGCCGGGCGTCGGCGCCTTCCATCTCGGTTCTTCGCTCGAACCGCTGCTGGATGGCTTCAAGGCGATTTACGGTGATGGCGGCGTGGTGCTGCTCGGTCTCGTGGCGCTCACTGGCCTGATCGCCAGCTTCCATACGATCCTCTATGCGCAGGGTCGGCAGATCTATTCGCTGTCACGCGCGGGCTACTTCCCGACCGTACTGTCGATTACCCATCCGAAATATCGCACGCCTTTTGTGGCCAACATTGCCGGTGCGCTTGTCGGTCTGGCGGTCATGCTGGTCATCTGGTTCTCGCTGGGCGCGGAACAGGGCGGCAGCATCATCGGCAGCGTACTTTTGAACATGGCCGTTTTCGGTGCGATGTTCTCCTATATCCTGCAGGCGATTTCCTTCATTCTGCTCCGCAAGAACCTGCCGCATATCGAGCGGCCGTTCCGTTCGCCCTTCGGCATTCCGGGTGCGGTGCTGACTGTTATCATCGCCATCGTCACGCTGCTTTACCAGATCCAGGATCCCAACTTCAGCAAGGGCGTGCTGTGGGTAGCGGTCTGGTTTGCCGTGGCGATCGCCTATTTCGCCTTTGTCGGACGCCATCGCCTCATCCTGTCGCCGGAAGAGGAATTTGCGCTGGAGCACAAGCAGGCTGCCATGGCAGCGGCGGCTGCAAAGGCCTGATGCCCAAACAAACGGGCGGCCGTATCCGGCCGCCCGGCCAAGACAATAAAGGGAACGGACAAAATGACGAGCTACACATTCGACGCGCTTAAGATGGATGTCGCCGAGGGGCGCATCGACACGGTTCTGGCCTGCCTTGTCGACATGCAGGGGCGTCTGATGGGCAAGAGATTTCAGGCCGAATTCTTCGTTGAAAGCGCCTTTGAGGAAACCCATAGCTGTAATTACGTGCTTGCCACCGACATGGAGATGGAGACCGTTCCCGGCTATAAATCCTCCAGCTGGGAAAAGGGTTATGGCGATTATGTGCTGAAACCTGATCTTTCGACGCTGCGACGGGTGCCATGGCTGGAAGGCACGGCGCTGGTGCTCTGTGATGTACTCGATCATCACACCCATGAAGAAGTGCCGCATTCGCCGCGCGCGCTGTTGAAAAAGCAGGTGGCGCGACTGGAGGCCATGGGGCTGAAAGCCTTCATGGCGACCGAGCTGGAATTTTTCCTGTTCGACCAGACCTTCGATGCGGCGCGCGCCAGCGGCTACAAGGGGCTGAACCTCACCAGTGGTTACAACGAGGATTACCATATCTTCCAGACCACCAAGGAAGAGGACGTGATGCGGGCGCTGCGCAAGGGCCTGCAGGGCGCTGGCATTCCGGTTGAAAACTCCAAGGGTGAGGCGTCTCCCGGCCAGGCGGAAATCAACGTTCGTTATGCCGAAGCGCTGACCATGGCCGACCGGCACGCCATCATCAAGAACGCCACCAAGGAGATTGCCTGGTCCAAGGGCAAGGCGGTGACGTTCCTTGCCAAATGGAACTATAACGCCGCCGGCAGCTCCTCACACATCCACCAGTCGCTGTGGAGCCTCGATGGCAAGACGCCGGCCTTCCTCGACAAGGATGCCAAGCATGGCATGTCGGAACTGATGCGGCATTATGTTGCCGGGCTTCTGGCCCATGCCAGCGAGATAACCTATTTTCTGGCGCCCTATATCAATTCCTACAAGCGGTTCATGGCCGGCACGTTTGCGCCGACCAAGGCGATCTGGAGCCTCGATAACCGCACGGCCGGATATCGTCTCTGTGGCGAGGGCACTAAGGGCATCCGCATCGAATGCCGCGTCGGCGGATCCGATCTCAATCCCTATCTTGCGATGGCTGCTCTTCTCGCGGCGGGCATTGACGGCATCGAAAATAAACTTGAACTTGAACCCGCTTTTGTCGGTGACGCCTATGGCGGCAAGGATGTGCGCGAGATACCCAAGACCCTGCGTGACGCCACTGCCTTTCTGGACGGATCGAAAATGCTGCGCAACGCCTTTGGCGATGATGTGATCGATCATTACGTCCATGCCGGACGGTGGGAACAGGAAGAATACGACCGCCGCGTGACCGACTGGGAAGTGGCGCGCGGTTTCGAACGAGCCTAATCATTACGGGAAAACATCATGACCATGATCCAGAATATCTCGCCCATCGATGGCTCGGTTTATGCCGAGCGGGAGGCGATGTCGCTGGAGGCGGCGCGGGCCGCCGTTTCGAAAGCGCGCAAGGCGCAGAAAGACTGGGCTCGACGTCCACTTGAGGATCGCGTTCAGCTGGTTCTCAAAGGTGTGGCGCGCCTCAACGAAATGGTGGCGGAGGTTGTGCCGGAACTGGCGCATATGATGGGCCGTCCGGTTCGTTATGGCGGCGAGTTCAAGGGCTTCAACGAGCGCTCCAATTATGTCGCGTCGATTGCGGCTGATGCGCTGGCGCCTCTCGTCATCGAGGAAAGCGGCAATTTCGAACGTCGCATCGAGCGCGAGGCGCATGGCGTGGTCTTCGTCATCGCGCCGTGGAACTATCCTTACATGACGGCGATCAACACCGTCGCGCCCGCTTTGATGGCCGGCAATACGGTGGTCATCAAACATGCGGCGCAGACGTTGCTGGTCGGCGAACGCATGGTGCGGGCTTTTGTCGAGGCTGGGGTGCCTGACGATGTCTTCATCAACGTCTTCCTCGACCATGGCACGACCTCGGCGCTGATTTCCGAGGGCCTGTTCAACTTCGTCAATTTCACCGGTTCGGTGGAAGGCGGCCGTGCCATCGAACGCGCCGCTGCGGGCACCTTCACCGGCCTCGGGCTTGAACTCGGCGGCAAGGACCCCGGTTACGTGATGGAGGATGCCGATCTCGACGCCGCCGTCGATACGCTGATGGACGGCGGCACCTATAATTCCGGGCAATGCTGCTGCGGTATCGAGCGCATCTACGTCAATGAAAACCTCTATGACGAATTCGTCGAGAAGTCCGTGGCGTGGGTTTCGAACTACAAGCTCGGCAATCCGCTCGAGCATGAAACCACGCTCGGGCCGATGGCCAACAAGCGGTTTGCCAAGGTGGTGCGGGCGCAGATTGCCGACGCCGTTGCCAAGGGCGCAAAGGCGCTGGTTGATCAGACGCTTTTCCCGGCCGATGATGGCGAGAGTGCTTATGTTGCGCCGCAGATCCTCGTCAATGTCGATCATTCCATGGAATTCATGACGGAGGAGACTTTCGGTCCCGCCATCGGCATCATGAAGGTCAAGAACGACGATGAAGCCATTGCGCTGATGAATGACAGCAAATACGGCCTCACCGCTTCGCTCTGGACGCAGGATGCGACACGGGCAGCAAGGATCGGCCGCGAAATCGAGACCGGAACCGTGTTCATGAACCGCGCCGATTATCTGGATCCGGCGCTTTGCTGGACCGGTGTGAAGGAAACCGGCCGTGGCGGTTCACTTTCCGTCCTCGGTTTCCAGAACCTGACCCGCCCGAAATCCTACCATCTGAAGAAAGTCACGAAATGAATATCGTCGCCAACTGGAGCTACCCCACCGCCGTCAAGCTTGGCCGTGGCCGGATCAAGGAACTGGCGGAAGCCTGCAAGACGCTCGGCATCAAGAAGCCGCTTCTCGTGACGGATCGCGGCCTTGCCAATATGGCGATCACCGCGCATGCGCTGGATGTGCTGGAAGAGGCAGGCCTCGGCCGGGCGATCTTCGCCGAGGTCGATCCGAACCCGAACGAAATCAACATGGAAGCCGGCGTGAAAGCCTATCGCGATGGCGGCCATGATGGCGTCGTCGCCTTCGGCGGCGGCTCGGGTCTCGATCTGGGCAAAACCATCGCCTTCATGGCCGGGCAGACCCGCCCGGTCTGGGATTTCGAAGATATTGGCGACTGGTGGACCCGGGCGGATGCCGCCAAGATCGCGCCCATCGTCGCTGTGCCGACGACGGCCGGTACCGGTTCCGAAGTCGGCCGCGCCAGCGTCATAACCAATTCGCAGACCCATGTGAAGAAGATCATCTTCCATCCGAAGCTCTTGCCGGGCGTCGTCATCTGCGATCCGGAGTTGACGGTCGGCATGCCGAAGGTCATCACGGCCGGCACGGGCATGGATGCCTTCGCGCATTGCCTCGAGGCTTATTCGTCGCCGTTCTTCCATCCGATGAGCGCCGGCGTGGCGCTGGAGGGCTTACGTCTCGTCAAGGAATTCCTGCCGCGCGCCTATAAGGACGGCACGGATATTGAAGCGCGCACCAATATGATGGCAGCGGCAGCGATGGGGGCGGTGGCCTTCCAGAAGGGTCTCGGCGCCATTCACTCGCTCTCGCATCCGATTGGCGCTGTCTACAACACCCATCACGGCATGACCAATGCCGTCGTCATGCCAGCGGTGCTGCGCTTCAACCGCCCTGCCATCGAAGACAAGATTGCCCGCGCGGCCGCCTATCTCGGCATCTCCGGCGGTTTCGACGGTTTTTATGATTACGTGCTGGAACTTCGCAAGGAACTCGGCGTACCGGAAAACCTGACCGCCATGGGCATCAAGCCGGATCGTATTGACGAACTGGCGGCGGAAGCGATCAAGGATCCGAGCTGCGGTGGTAATCCGGTGCCGATGACGCTGGAAAATACCAAGGCGCTTTTTGAGGCTTGCTTTTAAGGATCTACCTTTATTCATCAGGTTTGTGAGAGGTTGAGAGGGTGCTGCTTGTTTCTTCTCCCCGCCGGGGAGAAGTCCGCGGCAGCGGGATGAGGGGGCAAGCTCTCCGAAATCCGGCAAGGTTGCCCCCTCATCCGACCCTTCGGGCCACCTTCTCCCCGGCGGGGAGAAGAAACGAGCGGCAACGTCGTGCCCTGCACCGGGAGCGAGCTACGTACGATCTCTAATCCAGCCCGCGACGACCCGGTCGCGGGCTTTTCGTTGCCCGGCATAACCGTTCTTAGCCTTTTATTAACCCTGTTCGTTAAGATTATGGAAAGCACCATGAATTGCTTCGGTGCGTGAATGAGCATGAAACGGCTCTGACCAACAGGGGGTGTCATGTCAGTCATCACTTTCGCCAACACCAAGGGCGGTGCCGGAAAAACCACGGCCGTGCTGCTTCTGGAAACCGAACTGGCCCGCAGCGGTCACCGCGTGACGGTTCTGGATGCGGATCCGCAATTGTGGATTTCCCGCTGGCACGAATTATCAGGCGATATCGAAAATCTTTCGGTGATTTCGCATGTGACGATGGCATCGCT
This sequence comes from Agrobacterium sp. V1, assembly GCF_030518355.1. Lineage (NCBI taxonomy): Bacteria > Pseudomonadati > Pseudomonadota > Alphaproteobacteria > Hyphomicrobiales > Rhizobiaceae > Agrobacterium > Agrobacterium sp. V1. The sequence continues at coordinate 1,809,718 of NZ_JAULSF010000001.1, read as the reverse complement.
TGAGGGCCATATTCGCGAGAATAAAACCAGCACCGACTGTTTCATCATCGATCTGCCGGGAGCTAAGACCCCGCTTCTGACCATGGCTCTCGGCATTTCCGATCATGTGCTGATCCCGGTTCAGGGCTGCGCCATGGATGCGCGCGGGGCTGCCGAGGTTCTGGACCATATCGAATTTCTGAACCGCAAGATGGGCAAGGAGATTGCTCATTCCATCGTGCTGACACGGGTGAACGCCATGGTGGCGACGCGTTCGCTGCTGCTGGTCAAGATGCTGCTGGCCGAGAAAAATGTCTCGGTTCTCAACACCCCGATCGTCGAGAGAGCCGCCTATCGCGATATTTTCGACCTTGGCGGCACGCTTCTCTGTCTCGATAAGACCAAGGTGAGCAATATCGACAAGGCGGTCGAGAATGCCAGAGCATTCGCGGGCGAAGTGCTTGGCCTGCTGCCGAAACGCCTGTTGCGGTTCGGCACGCCACCCGCGCGCCTTTTCACTCGTAAAGCCGCGTGAAATATTGCTTTCAACTTTCGATCCGTCTGCGGCGGTCATAACCGCAGACGGATGATGCTGCCTCGGACCATCGGCGGCCATCAGGCTTGCCGGCGTGTCAGCAGTCGCTTTTCAGCGATGGCTTCATTATTTGCTTGATTTGGAAATGATCATTTCCTATATTCCGGCCATGAGCAATGCCAGCCACAACCAGTCCGAGGAACAGCGCCATCGCGGCAGGCCGCGCGAGTTCGATATCGACCGCGCGCTCGATGGTGCGATCCGGGTTTTTTCCAGGCGCGGTTATCACGCCACTTCCGTCGGTGACCTTACCGATGCGATGGAGTTGGCGCAGGGCAGTCTTTACAAGGCCTTCAAGGACAAGAAGGCCGTCTTCATCGCCACGATGGAGCGCTACAGGATTGTACAGACCGAGCGTTTCGAGGCGGCGGTGGCCGGTTACGATACCGGTCGTGAACGCCTGCGGGCAGGGCTGATGTTCTACGCGGAACGGTCGCATGGCGGTGCTGGCTCTGATGGCTGTCTGGTTGTTGGTGCCGCTGCCGATCTGGCGGCGCTGGATGATGACATTGCCGTTGTGGTCGAACGGGCCGTGAAGGCGAGGGAGCGGATCGTCGCCCGCCTCGTTGCCGAGGGGCAGAAGGATGGTTCGGTGAATTCCAAGGCCGATCCCGATGATCTTTCCCGGGCGATGCTGTGCATGATGTACGGCATGCGCGTGGTGGGAAAGACAGGGCGTAGCCTCAAGGACATGGTGGCCGTGGTGGATATCGCCATGAAGCTTGCTGAGTGATTTCGTGTCTATTTAGGAAACGTTCGTTTCCATATTGGAGAAAATGATGACGACGCGTGTAATTGAAGGGGAGGATGTTGATGCAACATCCCTTTCTCCGGCTTTGACTTTTCTGCTGGCGACAGCCTGCGGGTTGATTGCCGCCAATCTTTATTATGCCCAGCCGCTTGCCGGCATCATCGGGGCGGAACTTGGTCTCTCCGCCGGCGCTACAGGCTTGATCGTGACCCTGACGCAGATCGGTTACGGTGTCGGCCTGCTGTTCGTCGTGCCGCTCGGCGATCTCGTTGAAAACCGCAAGCTGGTGGTCGGTTCCGTCTCGATGGCGGTGCTTTCCCTTGTGGCAGCGGCATTCGCGCCGCATGCGGCCCCGTTTCTGATTGCGGCCTTCCTGGTCGGCGTCAGTTCGGTGGCAGTGCAGGTCATCGTTCCCTATGCCGCCCACATGGCGCCGCACGCCATTCGTGGCCGGGTGGTCGGCAATGTCATGAGCGGTCTGATGGCCGGCATCATGCTGGCGCGGCCGGTCTCCGGTCTGCTGTCGGAAGTCGTTTCATGGCGCGGCGTCTTTCTGACGTCGGCGGCAGTCATGGCGCTTCTTGCCGTCGTGCTTTTCCGGCTTTTGCCGCCGCGCATGCCGGAGGCAAGGCTGGGTTACGGCTCGCTGATGGCCTCGATGGGCAGACTTGCCCTCCACACGCCGATCCTGCGGCGGCGGGCAATTTACCATGCCTTCCTGTTTGCCGCTTTCAGCCTGTTCTGGACCACGACGCCGCTTTATCTGAGCGGGCCGCATTTCAACCTGAGCCAGGGTGAGATCGCGCTGTTTGCGCTTGCCGGGGCTGCGGGCACCGTGGCTGCGCCAATTGCCGGGCGGATGGCCGATCGCGGCTGGACCCGTGCGGCGACTTTCCTGGCATTGGTGGCGGTAGCGCTCTCCTTTGCCGTCACGCATCTCGCGCCCGAAGGCTCGCATCTGGCGCTCGCCATTCTGGTAGTCGCAGCCATCGTTCTGGATTTCGGCGTCACCACCAATCTGGTGCTTGGCCAGCGGGCGATCTTCACGCTTGGGGCGGAATTCCGCAGCCGTCTGAACGGCATCTATATGGCGACGTTTTTCATGGGCGGCGCAATCGGTTCCGCCGTGGGTGGCTGGGCTTATGCTGTCGGCGAATGGCAAGCCGCCTCTTGGATCGGTTTCGCCTTGCCGGTGGCCGCCCTGCTGTATTTCCTGACGGAAAAGCGCGACTGAAACACCACTCAATGAAAAAAGCCCGACGGACCAAACCGCCGGGCTTTTTCTCTTTTACTCCGGTCGATCCTATTCCGCGAATTCGACCACAACGCCGGGACGGACCATCTTTGCCAGTTCGGTCGCATCCCAGTTGGTCAGGCGGATACAGCCGTGGCTGTTCGTCTTGCCGATCTTGGAAGGTTCCGGCGTGCCGTGAATGCCGTAGGTCGGCTTCGACAGGGCAATCCAGACCGTGCCGACCGGGCCGTTCGGACCCGGCGGGATTTGCAGGATCTTGTCGTTCTGGCCCTGCTTGAAGTTGATCTTCGGATTATAGGTGTAGCCGGGATTGAGCGCGATGCGCTCGACCGTGTGCGTGCCGCTCGGCGAGGGTGTATCCGTGGAACCGATGGTGGCGGGATAAGCGGCGATCAGATTGCCGTCCTGGCCATAGGCGAAGACCTGCTTGATGCCCTTATGTGCTACGATGCGGGCCACCTGTCCCTTTTTCGTCTCGCCCGGATTGACCACCTTGATGATGGTGCCGGGCACCGTGAAGTCGATGCCGGGGTTCAGTTCCTTCAGATAGTTCTCATCCATATGGAAGCGCTCGGCCAGCGCCTCGGAGGTGGAGGTGAAGGACAGAGCGGGCAGCTGCGACTTCTCGGCATAGTCGTCCGGAATGGAGGCGACATAGGGGCCGGCGGCATCGGCGGCGGTGATGGTGTAGTCGACGATCGGCATGCCGCCGGAAGAGCGCAGGCGTTCCAGAATGTCGTCGGAATTGTTCGGGTCCAGCTTTTCGCCGGTCATGTCCTGCCAGGCGGCAATGGCCTTGTTGACGTTGTCACCCATCTTGCCGTCGATCACGCCGGGCGAGATGCCTTCACGGTCAAGGAAAGTCTGCAGTGCGACGATTTCCTGACGGGAACGGTTGACCGGTGTCGTCACCGGTGTGTGGCGTTCGATCAGGTGATCCGGCTGCGGAACGGCGGCTGTGGTGCTTTCGCCCGGCATGGGCTGGCCGAGCGGTCCGCTTTCCACCGCGCCGGGGCCGGGAACGGAGCCGGTATAGACATTGTCGTCGGAGCCATCACCGCGATATTCGCGGTAATCACGCACGCTGCCATTGTCCTGATAGCCGTAGTCGCGCTGTGGTTCGCGATACTGGCCGCCGGGGGCGGGCGGATAATAGGTGGTGTCGCGCTGTTGGCGTGCCTGCTGCCGCTGCTGATAACCAGAGGGCATTTCGGTGGCGAGCAGATTGCCGTACTGGTCGTAAAACACCGTGCGGCCCATGGTATCGCGGCTGATAACGATATCGCCGCGCTCTGGCATGAAGTCGAGCACGCGACCGTCAGGTGTCACCAGCATCGTCTGCTGGTCGCCATAACGCTGCTGCGCGCCAGCCTGTAGCGGGGCGAAAGCTGCCACTACCGCGACTGTCAGACCCAGAGCTGCGTTAAGAAACTGTTTCACGATTCTGCTATCCTTGCTTTGTTCGCCCATAAACACACCGCAATCTTGACCCTATTGTGAAAAAGGTGAATTCGCGGTTAATGCAATCTTAATTTCCGTCACGACTAGTAGCGTTTCCGTGATTCATGCGTTTTTACTGCCACAGGAGAGGTTGTCTTGCGTTCGTTTCAGGCCGGCAGATCGCCCCGTATTTTCCTCGATGAAACCTCTGTTTTCGATATTGGTTCGTGTATCGTCGATGGCATCGACATTGCGCCTGGCCGCGCCATTCCCGATGATGGCGATGCGCGCATCGATCATTCGCTGGAAGGCTTTCTCTTCACCTGCGGTCCCGATCATATCCGCCATCCCGAGCCGATTGATGGTGACGGTGAGGGGCGTCGATATCCGTTGCATGGGTCCTTTTCCTCGCATCCGGCAAAGATAGTCGCCTTCGACGTTCATGAGACCAATGCACTGGCGCGCGTCGAGGTTCCCGTAAAGCTTGCCGATGGCGGCACTGCGTTGCTGGAGCGCACATGGCGCATTGATGGCGAAAGCGGCGAAGTCAGCCTTGAGGACAAGGTCGTCAATACGTCAGACCGGCCGATGCCGGTGTTCCTGATGTATCACATGAATGTCGGTGCCCGCCTGTTTGACGATGCGGTGCGGCTGGAAGGCGCAATGCTGGATGGCGGCGGCCATGGCTGGCGTTTCGGCGAGGAGCCGGGCAATGTTTTCTGTGTTCCTGCCGGTAATGACGAATGGGCGGAATTGAAGCTTGGTCCCGTCGCGGCCATTGGCGGGAAGACGCTGACCGTGCGTTTTCGCACGGAGACGCTGCCCTATCTGCAGATGTGGCGTAACCAGCAGGAGCCCGCCAATGTGCTCGGCATCGAGCCGGTTTCGCATCGCTGGGTGGGGCGGAGCGAACTTGAGGCTGCAGGCGAATTCAACATTATCCAGCCCGGTGAAAGCCGCTCCTTCGGCCTGCGCTTTTCCATCCTCTGAATGCCGTACCGAATGAGGACACCGCATCATTGACGCATGGGTTTTGAGCCCTTACATCGGATGCGGATTTCTAAGGGTGGCGAGAGCGTGCCAGCGGCGCGGATGCCGATTTCAGCGGAGGCATAAGATGGATATCAGGCGCATAGACGACGAATATTCGGTAACGGGACAGATCAGCGTCGCCGATCTGGATGAGGTCAAGGCACTCGGCTTCAAGTCGATCGTCTGCCACCGCCCTGATGGTGAAGAAGACGGCCAGCCGCTTTTCGCCGATATTGCCGAGCGCGCAGAGCAGCTCGGTATTACCATCATGCATGTGCCTGTCGGCCGTTATGGCGTCGACGCCGATGCCGTTGCCGGCATGGTGGATGCGCTGGACGAATTGCAGCGCCCGATGCTCGGCTATTGCCGTTCCGGCGCGCGCTCGACGGCGATCTACGAAAAGACCCATCACCTGCGCGGCTGATTTTTCGCGCTTCATTTTGTTTTCAAATGCCAATCAACAGGAGTTCTCCATGACCATCAAGCGTATCGAGCCGGGCAAGCGCATGAGCGGCGCCGTCGTTCACGGCAACACCGTTTATCTGGCCGGCCAGGTTGGCGAAGGCACCAGCGTGACGGAACAGAGCAAGTCTGCGCTGGCTGAAGTCGACCGCCTGCTGGCCGCTGCCGGCTCCGACAAGTCGAAGGTCCTGCAGACCATCATCTACCTCTCCGACATGTCCACCTTCGGCGAAATGAACGCCGTCTGGGAAGGCTGGATCGACCCGGCAAACCCGCCGGCCCGCGCCACCAGCGAAGCAGCGCTGGCAACGCCGGACTACAAGGTTGAATTCATCGTCACTGCGGCTCTCTGAGCATCAGTCTGATTTCCAAAGAAAGGCCGGGTCGCGGAATGCGGCCCGGCCTTTTTTGATGGGAAATTCGAAACGCTCGTTTCGTCATCCTCGGCTTGTCCCGAGGATCCACTCACGTATCACAACTTGATAGGTGGCAGATGCTCGGGACAGGCCCGAGCATGACGGAAGAGAGACGATTGTCCCAGGTTTGTGAATCGTTTGCGCCCTTCATTTCAGAAGCAAAGCAAGCGCCTTCTCAAACTGCTTCAACGTCTCCACCCGCTCCGCAAACCACAGCCGTGCCAGATCGCTGGCCGAGGCGAGATCGATACCATCCGGGTCGATGGAGGTGATCGTCCAGCGGCCGGCCTTTGCGCCGGCGAGAACTGCCAACCGCGACGCTTCGCCCTTGATGGCGTTGAGGCGGGTAGCTTCGCTTTCCGTCGCAGCCATCAGTTCCGCCGCGCCTGAGAGATCGGTGCGCAGGTCGGCCGGGGTGATGTTGCTGGCATTGCGGGCCGGGCCGCCATTGATCTGCACACCTTCCGTCCGCAGCCGGTAAAGCCTCGTGTCGGGAAGCGAGAGATAAAGTTTCGCTTTGGGGTAACGGGCAATGTAGCGCCTGATGGCGAGTTGCGTCTCATCCGGGCCGAGCTGTTCCACCTTGCCCACCAGTGTCAGCCGCGGCAGCGTCAGCGCATCGCCCTTGCCGAAGGGCGCGAGCGTCAGCGAGACGCGCGGGTCGGCCTCCATGTTGCGGGCGTGCAGCGTCAGGCCGGCCGCAAAGAAAAACGGCGTACCGTCCGGCTCGATACCGATATTGGTGGCGGTCGTATAGGGATAGCTGCTGACCGGATCGAGCGTGGCGAGCGCCGCCGTGCGGGATGTGTGCAGCACATCGCGGGCCACGCGCACCGCCTCGAAAGGTGCGCCGGCCGAGGGCTCGATCTTCGCGCCGCGTGGGGTGATGACGGGAGGGGCAACGTCCGGCATGTCTTATCCTGAGTTAGTGGATGCTGAGAGAAGCGTAAAACCTCTCCACGTCATGCCCGGGCCTGTCCCGTGCATCTGCAACCGATCGATTTAGCGCGACGTGGTTGGATCCTCGGGACAAGCCCGAGGATGACGTCAAGCGAGCGTCAGGATTTACACCATGCCGGAGGCATGTCCATGCGTCATGTCAGCTTTTTGTCCTGATCTGTGTCAGCGTGCGCGTTGGCGTGATCGCTTCCGGGTCCAGCGTCACCTCGATGATGGCGGGCTTGCCGCTTGCACGCGCCCGCTCGAAGGCAGCGGCGAAGTCTTGCGTTCTTTCCACCGTTTCGCCGTGGCCGCCATAGGCTTTGGCAAAAGCGTTGAAATCGGGATTGACGAGATCGGTGCCGCTGACACGGCCGGGATATTCGCGTTCCTGATGCATGCGGATGGTGCCATAGGTGCCGTTATTCACCAGTACGGTGATGATCGGCAGGCCATAGCGCACGGCGGTGATGAATTCCTGCCCGTGCATCATGAAGCAGCCATCACCGGCAAAGCAGATCACCTCCCGCTCCGGGAACAGGTGCTTTGCGGCAACCGCTGCCGGCAGGCCATAACCCATCGAGCCGGAGGTCGGCGCCGATTGCGTGTTGAAGCGGCGGAAGCGGTGGAAGCGGTGCACCCAGGTGGCATAGTTGCCGGCGCCATTGGTGAAGATGGCGTCCTCAGGCACATTGGCCTCGATCCAGTCCATGATCGGCCCCATCTGCACGGCGCCTGGGCCGGTCTGCGGCGGCGTGGACCAGTTGAGGTAAGCCGCGTGTATGGCGGCCGTGCGTTCGGCCCATACGGCGTTTGCCGGAAGCGAGATGGAGGAGAGGGCGGCGACGAAATCATCCGGCGCGGCGCAGATCGCGAGATCGGGACGGTAAACGCGGCCAAGCTCTTCGGCTTCCGGATAGATGTGGATGAGTTTCTGCGACGGGTAGGGGATGTCGAGCAGCGTATAACCGGAGGAGGGCATTTCGGAGAGGCGGCCGCCCAGCAGGACCACGAGATCGGATTCCTTGATCTCCTTTGCCAGCGCCGGGTTGATGCCGATGCCGACATCGCCCGCATAGGAAGGGCTCAGATGATCGAACAGCATCTGGCGGCGGAAGGAACAGCCGACGGGCAGCTTGTGGTTTTCGGCAAATGCCCTGAAGCTCACCACGCTTTCCTCGGACCAGCGCGTGCCGCCGATAATGAAGATCGGCCGTTTTGCCTCGCCCAGCATTTTCGCGAAGGCCGCGATCTGTGACGGGCCGGGATGCGCTTCGACTGATGTGTAGGGCTTTGCCTCGGGCGCTTCGACCTCTTCCACCAGCATGTCTTCGGGCAGCGTCAAAACCACCGGGCCAGGGCGGCCGGAGGTGGCGACAGTGAAGGCGCGGGTGACGAATTCGGGGATGCGGCGGGCATCATCGATCTCGCCCACCCATTTGGCGAATTCGGTGAAGGCGCGGCGATATTCCACTTCCTGAAAGGCTTCGCGCTCGCGGGCTTCGCGCTGCACCTGGCCAATGAACAGGATCATCGGAATGGAATCCTGCCGTGCGATGTGCAGGCCGGCCGAGGCGTTGGTGGCACCCGGACCGCGGGTCACCATGCAGATGCCGGGTTCACCCGTCAGCCGGCCCCAGGTATCGGCCATCATGGCGGCGCCACCTTCCTGGCGGCAGACCACGGTTTCGATGCCGCTTTCATAAAGCGCGTCCAGCACCGCCAGATAGCTTTCGCCCGGAACGCAGGAAACGCGGGAGACACCATTGGCCTTCAGCGCTTCGACGATCAGTTGCCCACCGGTTCTTTTCATGGCGTCGTGGTCCTTTCGATGTTTTCCAGTTCGGCCAGCACCTGCGCCTGATGTTCGCCGAGCTTCGGGCTCGGGCGTTCATAGTGCAGCGGCGTCTGTGACATTATAATCGGTGTTCGCACACCGGGGATGACCGTGCCATCCTGAGCTTCGAGATCAACACGCAGGCCGCGTGCCTGAACCTGTGGGTCGGCGAACATTTCCTCGATGGAGTTGATTGGCCCGGCCGGCACGGCATTCTGCTCGCAAGCGGTCAGAAGATCGCGCTTCTGCCATTTCAGCGTTTCGGTGGAAATGATCTGCCGGACTTCGACCTTATGCGCCACGCGGGTCTTGTTCGTCGCGTAACGCTCGTCATCCGCTATCGCGCCTATGCCGAGGATATTGCAGAGGCGGCGGAACTGGCCGTCATTGCCAACCGCGAGGATCAGGAAGCCATCGGCCGTCGGCACCACCTCATAGGGGGAAATATTCGGATGGGCATTGCCAAGCCGGATGGGCGGCTTGCCGGAAATCAGGTAATTCATGTTCTGGTTGGCGAGCACGGCCGACTGCACATCGAGAAGCGCCATGTCAATATGCTGGCCTTCGCCTGACCGTATGGCGTGGATCAGCGCGGCCTGAATGGCTGTCACGGAATAGATGCCGGTAAAGATGTCGGCAACAGCTACGCCAGCCTTCATCGGCTGGCCATCCGGTTCGCCTGTTATCGACATGAAGCCCGACATGCCCTGCACGATATAGTCGTATCCGGCGAAATCGGCATAAGGCCCGGTCTGGCCGAAGCCGGTGATGGAGCAATAGATCAGCTTCGGATTGAGCACCTTCAGGCTCTCGTAATCGAGGCCGTATTTGGCAAGCCCGCCGCGCTTGAAGTTTTCGATGACGACATCGGCGGTGCGCACCAGCCGGCGCACCAGCTCGCAGCCCTCAGGCGTCTTCAGATCGGCAATGATGGAGCGTTTGCCGCGATTGGTGGCGTGATAATAGGCGGCGGAGAGGTTTTCGCCTTCCGCGCCTTCAACGAAAGGCGGTCCCCATGTGCGGGTGTCGTCGCCGCCTTCGGGGTTTTCCACCTTGATGACGTCAGCGCCCATATCGGCCAGCATCTGCCCCGCCCAGGGACCGGCCAGAACACGCGCCAGCTCGATGACGCGAATGCCTGATAGTGGCGGTTTCCTGTTCGGCATGTCGGTCATCTGTCCCCCGGTCTTTTGTGCCTGCCGGTTATAGACCGCGCCTTGCCCCGCCGCATGTGATTTTATCTCATGGACTTATTCCGTTTTGGAACGGCACCAAACTGGGGCTGACACGGCAGCTTCGACATTCGTTTTGTTTTGAGACTCCCCTAATTCCGCCATTCCGGCTCAAGGCCGGAATGGCGGGGAGGGCGTTTTACTGTCATCCACGACGCGGCCGCACCAGGCGGCGAAATCCGCCGCTACCGCCTGCCAGCCGATCTCGTTCAGGGTCTCGTGCCGCATGCCCTTGTAGATGGTGTGTTCGACATGGCTGAAACCTGCCTCCCGAAACCGCTCTGCGAGCCAGACGATCTCCCTGCCATCATTGGTCGCGGCGTCCTGATCGCCGCTGACGAGCAAAAGCGGCAGTGTCTTCGGCAGGCGCTCAATGAGTTTCGGGGCGCGATAAGAGAGTTCGAAGACGTCCTGCCACAGGGAAACGCTGGCCTCGAACTGGCAGAGCGGGTCTTGCACATAGGCGTCCACTGCCAGCCTGTCATGGCTCAGCCAGTCGGCATGGGTGCGCTTTTCCGGCATTTTTGCATTCCAGGCGCGAAAGGTTGCTTTCGGCAGGATGGCGCTTGGCACATCGGAGCCTTTCAGCATTTTTTCAAGCCGCAGCACCACCTGCGCGAGGCGGCCCATGACACCGGGATTGAGATTGGAATTCCAGATCGACAGGCCATCGAAGGCATCCGGATTGCTGACGGCGGTGTTGAGCGCCACGAGGCCGCCCATGGAATGGCCGAACAGGATGACCGGCAGGCCGGGATGTCTTTCTCCGACCATGACCCGCATCGCCATGACGTCGGCGACCACTTTTTCGGCGCCATCCTTCCAGGCGAAGCGGCCGATCGGTGCGTCCGCCGCTTTCGTGCGGCCGTGGCCGCGATGGTCGTGGGCATAGACCTCGAAGCCCTGCTGCGACATGACGTCGGCAAAACGCCGGTAACGGCCCGCATGCTCCACCAGGCCATGGCAGATCATCAGCACACCGCGGGCCGGGACAAGGGCGGAAGGCTGGTGGCGAAAGGCGATGGATGCGCCGGAGGGAGCGTCCAGTCTCTGGATCTGGCTGAACGCGAAGTTATCGGTCGTCTCATTCATCATCGCACCCATCGTGTCATCACGCAGCTTGTCATAATCATGGGGTCATAATCGTGCCAGAGGTTGCCCCACGGTCCTATTTACCCTACATAGCGGCAAATTTCCCGATACGTACTCTTAAAAATCCGATGTGGAGCATTCGCTACAATGGCACGTCAATTCATCTATCACATGGCTGGGCTGAACAAGTCCTATGGCGCGAAGAAGGTTCTGGAGAACGTCCATCTCTCCTTCTACCCCGATGCCAAGATCGGTATTCTCGGCCCGAACGGCGCTGGTAAGTCGACCGTTCTGAAAATCATGGCCGGCCTCGACAAGGAATATACCGGTGAGGCCTGGCTCGCCGAAGGTGCGACGCTCGGTTATCTCGAGCAGGAGCCGAAGCTCGACGAAAACAAGACCGTGATGGAAAACGTCATGGAAGGCGTGGCGAGCAAGACGGCGATCGTCGACCGCTACAACGAACTGATGATGAACTATTCCGACGAAACGGCGGATGAGGGCGCAAAGCTTCAGGACATGATCGACAGCCAGAACCTGTGGGATCTGGAAAATCAGGTCGAAATGGCCATGGACGCCCTGCGTTGCCCGCCTGGCGATTCGCCCGTGACCGGCCTTTCGGGTGGTGAGCGCCGCCGCGTGGCGCTTTGCAAGCTGCTGCTTTCGCAGCCCGACCTGCTGCTGCTCGACGAACCGACCAACCATCTGGACGCCGAAACCATCGCGTGGCTGGAAAAGCACCTGCGCGACTATCCCGGCGCCGTGATGATGATCACCCACGATCGCTACTTCCTCGACAACGTGACCGGCTGGATTCTCGAGCTCGACCGCGGTCGCGGCATTCCTTACGAAGGCAACTATTCCGCCTATCTGCAGGCAAAAGCCAAGCGTATGCAGCAGGAAGCCCGCGAAGACGCCTCGCGCCAGAAGGCCATCAGCCGCGAACAGGAATGGATCGCTTCCAGCCCCAAGGCTCGCCAGACGAAGTCCAAGGCGCGTATCCGCGCTTATGACGAGCTGGTGGAAGCCGCTGAAAACCGTCGTCCCGGCGACGCACAGATCGTCATCCCCGTCGCCGAGCGTCTGGGCCGTGTCGTTATCGAGGCGGAAAACCTCACCAAGTCCTATGGTGACCGGGTGCTGATCGAAAACCTCACCTTCAAGCTGCCTCCGGGCGGCATTGTCGGCGTCATCGGTCCGAACGGTGCGGGCAAGACCACACTGTTTCGCATGATCACCGGTCAGGAACAGCCCGATAGCGGTTCGGTGACTGTCGGTGAAACGGTGCAGCTGGGTTATGTCGACCAGAGCCGCGATACGCTGGCGGGTGATAAGACCGTGTGGGAAGAAATCTCCGGCGGCAACGACATCATCAAGCTCGGCAAGTTCGAAGTGAACTCGCGCGCCTATTGCGGCGCCTTCAACTTCAAGGGCGGCGATCAGCAGCAGAAGGTCGGCAATCTCTCCGGCGGTCAGCGCAACCGCGTTCACCTTGCCAAGATGCTGAAGGCCGGCGGCAACGTGCTACTGCTCGACGAACCGACCAACGACCTTGATACGGAAACGCTGGCGGCGCTTGAAGAAGCGCTGGAAGCCTTCGCCGGTTGCGCCGTTATCATCAGCCACGACCGCATGTTCCTCGACCGTCTGGCCACCCACATCCTCGCTTTTGAGGGTGACAGCCACGTGGAATGGTTCGAAGGCAACTTCGAAGACTATGAAAAGGACAAGGTCCGCCGCCTCGGCCCGGAAAGCATCAAGCCCGGCCGGGTGAGCTACAAGCGCCTGACGCGCTAATCCTTTTCCACATCGCTTCAGAAAGGCCCGCCGCAAAGCGGGCCTTTTCTCATGTAATAAGTGGACTTGATGGCGGCGCACCACAGTTTGCGCTTGCATCCAGCCCCACATCGACATAAAGATATCTTTATATGTTGATTAGCTTGCGAGGCGCGGCAGAGTGGCGTTCGGTTTAGACAAATTGGTGGATCTTTTGAAGGCGGCGGGTGAACCGACGCGCTTTCGGTTGCTGGCGCTTCTGGCTGCCGGTGACCTGACGGTTACCGATCTTACCGAAATCCTTGGACAGTCGCAGCCGCGCATCTCCCGTCATCTGAAGCTTTTGACGGAAGAGGGGCTGATCGAGCGTTATCAGGAAGGTGCCTGGGCCTATTTCCGTCTGCGGCAGGATGGTGAGCCCGCCGTTGTGGTCAGGCAGCTGCTTGGTGCTGCATCGCCCTCCGATGCCGTTCTCCAGCGTGACAACGAGCGGCTTTCTACCGTCAAGCGGGTGCGGGCGGAGCGGGCGCAGGATTATTTCAGTCGCAACGCGTCCGCCTGGGACGAGTTGCGCCGGCTGCATGTGAGCGATGAAGCCGTGGAAGGCGCGTTGCTGAAGCTTGTCGGCACCACGCCCGTCGATTCGCTTCTCGACCTCGGCACGGGCACGGGCCGCATTCTCCAGCTTCTGAGCGGCATCTATCGCCGGGCGATCGGCGTCGATGCCAGCCGCGACATGCTGTCTGTGGCGCGCGCTAACCTCGACAAGGCGGGTGTGGTCAATGCGTCCGTCCGCCATGGTGATATTCTCAACCTGCCGCTGGAAGGACAGGATTTCGATCTGATCGTCATCCATCAGGTGCTGCATTTTCTTGACCAGCCGGAAATCGCGCTTTCCGAAGCCGCGCGTATGCTGCGTCCCGGCGGGCGGCTGATCGTCATCGATCTTGCACCGCATTCCTTTGAATATCTGCGTGACGAGCATGCGCATGTGCGGCTCGGCTTTTCGCATCCGTTGATGGAAGAATGGCTGAAAAAGGCCGGGCTTGCGCCTGACCGCGCCGTCGATCTTCATTCTGAAAGGGCGTCCGAGGAGTCTCTGGACGTGACGATATGGGTTGCCCGCGACCAGCGGCTGCTGATGGCAGACGATGTGGTGCAAGAGGCGGTTTTACTTGGCTCCCGGAGGGCATGATATGTTGAGGTCGGAAACCGCGCGCCGTGATGGCGATATCCGGTTATCTTTCGAGTTTTTCCCGCCCAAAAATGCCGAGATGGAGACCCATCTCTGGGAAACGGTTGCCGAGCTGAAAAAATGGAACCCGGATTTCGTGTCCGTCACCTATGGCGCGGGCGGTTCCACCAAGGCGCCGACGCTGGATGCGGTGCGCCGGATGATCGGCGACAGCCATCTGCCGACAGCTGCGCATCTGACCTGCGTGGATGCCAGCCGTGACGATGTGCATCAGGTTGTCGAAGAGTTTCGCAATGCCGGCGTTCGCCATTTCGTGGCGCTGCGCGGCGATCCCTCCACCGGCATCGGTACGGCGTACAAGCCGCATCCGGAAGGTTATGAAAACGCTGCTGCACTGGTGAAGGGCCTGCGCGAGATCGGCGATTTCGAGATTTCCGTATCGGCCTATCCGGAGAAGCATCCTGAAAGCGCAAGCGAGGCGGTTGATATCGACATGCTGAAGCGCAAGGCGGATAATGGCGCGACCCGCGCGCTGACGCAGTTCTTCTTCGATAATGACGTGTTCGAACGTTATATGGAGCGGGTGACGGCGGCTGGTATCACCATTCCGGTGGTGCCGGGCATCATGCCGATCCAGAACCTTACCCAGCTCAAGCGTTTTGCCGGTCGTTGCGGCACCAGCGTTCCCGGTTTTCTGGATGAGCGTTTCGAAGGTTATGATGAAGACCTTGAAGGGCGCGCTCGCGTGGCTGCCGAAGTTGCTGCCGAGCAGATCGCCGATCTGCAGCGGCGCGGCGTGAACGAATTCCATCTCTACACCATGAACCGCGCGCCGCTGGTTGAAGCGGTGCTGGAAAATCTCGGGCTGGAACGTCTGCGCCGCAGCGCCGCCTGATTTTTAAAAACTCTATTTTCGACATGAAAAAAGCGCAGACCCGAAAGGATCTGCGCTTTTTAAATTCGTGTCATCTACGGTTCTTATCTGCGTTTGGTCTTCACGTCTCGTCAGATGAAAAGCATCATCGCTACGAACAAAAACGCCAAACCGACTGCCAAGGCATTGAGAGATTTTGTAAGTCCCATGGGTGCCTCCTGTTGTTGACAGGTTCGATAATATGACCGTTTTGTGGCAGTTGAAAAGCGGTTTCTGTGATGCAGTGCAGCACGCTTTGAGGCGGCATAAAAAAGAAGATTCTGTAATTATCTGAAAATAAAAGATTATTTCTCTTTCACGCAGTGCTTCATACGTTTAAAAAAAGTAAATGACCGGGGTGTTATCCCCAGTCATCCAGTCGAGATTAACGATTTCGCCTTGATTCCGTCGGACAGATTAAAGGCCCGACGGCGTCGTTAAGATTGCTTAAAGCGCCTGCAGAAGTGCGGCTGACGGCCAGCCATCCGCGGGCATGCCGAGGCGCTGCTGTTCCTTCTGGATGGCGACACGGGTGCCGGAACCCAGAATGCCATCGACCTTGCCGACATTGTGCCCGCGAGCCTCAAGCTTGGTCTGAAGTTGCTTCATCGTCGCGTCATCGAAGCCCGGCTCGGGATTGCCCTTGTTGTAGACGGGAGAACCCATCAGGCGGGTGGCGAAATAGGCGGCCGAAGTCGTGTAGATGAACGACTGGTTCCATTCCAGATAGATGTTGAAATTCGGATAGGTGATGAAGGTCGGCCCCTTGCGGCCCTGAGGCATGATGAGCGCTGCGGGCAGGGAGGCAAAGTTTTTGTTGCCGTCACGCGGCGTCACGCCAAGCGCGAACCATTCACCGGCGGTGAGCGGACCGCCGAGGCCGGATTTTTCCCATGGCAGGTTCTCCGGCAGGGAGACTTCCTGAATCCACGGCTCGCCCTTCTTGAAGCCGAGATGCTGGATGAATTTCGCAGCCGTCAGGATGGCATCCGGGGCGCTATCCTTGACGTTGATGTGGCCGTTGCCATCACCGTCAACGCCGAAAGCAATGATGTCCTTGGGCAGCATCTGCACCTGGCCGATTTCACCGGCCCATGCGCCAGTGTTGGCGGCAGGGTCGAGATCGCCATGCTGAACCATTTCAATGAGCGCCAGCAGCTGCGGACGGAAAAGTTCCGGGCGGCGGCAATCATGTGAGAGGGTCACCAGCGCGTTGCGGGTGTTGAAGTCACCCTGGACGGCGCCGAAATCGGTTTCCATGGCCCAGAAAGCGGCGATGACGCCAGCCGGTACGCCATATTCACTTTCGGCGCGGGCGAAGGTGGAGGAGAGCTCCTGCAGCTTCCTGCGGCCGATATCCAGACGGGCCTGGCTGACGGTGCGCTGGGAGAATTCCAGGAAGGTCTGGCGGAAGACGCCCTGTGCCCGGTCACGCGAAAGCACTTTCGGATCGATCTGGGCGCCGGCAAGCGCCTTCTGGATCGCGTCGGCCGGAATGCCCTTGGCCAGCGCATCGGCTTTCACGCCCTCGAGAAATGCCCCGAGATCACCGCCGCAGGCGACCTGCTTGGGATCGTCAGGCGAGGCAACGGGCGGAGTGGCAAGGGCGGAGCCAGTGGAAAGGAGCGACAAAGCGGCGGCAAAAATGATGCTGCGCGACCGGAAGGTAGACATGGGAATTTCCTCAATGGGTTGTAGGCCCGCTTTACCCATATGTTTGCGACAAAAAAACGGGTCTCGCAGCCAGACGACAGGAGAGAACGCGGTTTTTTCGAATGTGTTGCTTCTTGGCCGTGTTTATTTGGCGGAAGCGACCCATTTCCGCCAGTTTTTCTCGCTGCCGGCAAAAACATTGATGTCGGTCGGGCCGTTTACGCCGGGCACAACGCCGGTTGCCGTATATTGCCAGAAGGCCCATTGGCGTTCTTCGTAGATCTTGGCCGGATGGGCTGCGACGGAGCGCACCCAGAAATGGTAATTCTTGAACTGGCCGACGAGATTGTCGCGGTGGAAATCTACCGACGTGTAGATGATCGGGCGCTTGCCGTAATGCGCCTCCAGGCGATCAAGGAAACGCTGCATCTCGGCACGCACGATGCCGGGGGCGGGCCTTGTCTTGCAGGTGGGGGAGGCGGGGTTCCATTCGACGTCGAGAACCGGCGGCAGGGTGACGGCTTCCTTCGGCACGTTGCGAATGAACCAGTCGGCCTGGGCATCGGCCGTTGAGCAGAAATAATAGAAGTGATAGGGCGCGTGGAGGATATCCGCCGCTGCGGCGCTGCGCCAATGGTCGCCGAATTTCGGATCGATGCGGTCCGATCCTTCCGTCGCCTTGATGAAGACGAAGGAAACGCCTGACTTGCGCACGGTCTGCCAGTCGACATCGCCATTCCATTTGGACACGTCGATACCGTGCACCTCGTGGCGATGCGGGTTGTTCATGCCGAAATCCTGCGGGTCGGTATCGGCGAATTTCGGCTTGGAAACGGACGCGGTTTCAAGCAGGTCGTAACTCGTGGACGTGCAGCCGCCGATCAATAGCAAAGCCGACAATAGTGCCGATAAACGCAGCCGCATTGGAACCCTGATGAAAGTGTTGTTGCCCATCCCGCAGCCGCAACATGGTGCGGCGCATCTCCCGATTTACCCATAACATGGTAAACAAACTGATATGGCAAGGGGCAACGGCCCTTTTAGGCTTCGCAAGTCGCTGTATTCGAAGCGATTTGTGGTGCGGTGGCGGGAATAACGGCAAAGCGCCGCAAAGGGGAAGTCGCGTTGGCGGGGCCACACCTTCTCTTGCCAAGGTGCCGGAATCTCTTTCGAGAATCAGGCGTCCGCCAGCATCCGGCTGATTTTCGGCTGCACTTCGGCGACCGGAAGCGTGATGACGGCCCGCCATGCGTAACCGCGGGCGATCTCTTCGAATTCAAGATTACCGTCAAAGCGGCCAGCCATATTCGCCATGATATAACGAAGATTGGCGCGCGGCGTGACGTGGAAGCGGGTGAGCCACGCCTGCAGAAGGCTGCGGAACCACTTCGGCAATTGTTCCTGCTGGCCAAAATCGACAATATGCAGGGAGCCGCCGGGTTTGAGCGCCATGAGCGCCTGTTCGATCGCCTTTTCCCACTCCGGTATCATGGAGAGTGCATAGGGGATCATGACGCGATCGAAACCGTCGGGCTGGCCGAATTCAGCGGCGCGGAAGGCGGTGGCATCGGCGACACGCAGAATGGGACGCTCGGCCTTGCCGGCAAAGTTTTCCGATGCGGTCAGCAGCATTTCGGATGAAATATCGAGGCCGAAGAGTTTCGCATGCGGAAATTTCCGGCTGGCCAAAAGCAGATTACGGCCGGTGCCACAGCCGACTTCGAGCAGCGTGCCGCCATTGGGCACATCGAGACCGGAAATGGTCCTGTCGCGGCCCAGAAGATAATATTTACGGGTCATATCGTAGATATGCCGCTGGTGGCGATACATGCGGTCCATCAGGCCCGCATGCGCGCTGTCTGCAAGACCCACATTCTCGCCGATGGTTTTCATGCCATAGCCCTCTGGTAGATATGGAAACCGCCGTAAATGGCCGATCGATCCATGGCGTTCAGCTCTTGCGAGCGCTCTTCGAGATAGACCCACTGGTTGCGGATGTCGGTGGAGAGCCGGCCTTCGATAACGCTCTTTTCGGCAGCGGTGCGGAAGATGACGCGTGCGCCGGGAGCGGCGGTGCGACTGATCTGTGACCACAATTCGTTGAGCTGCCCGTCTGTCATCCAATCCTGCGCGTCGAGGAGAATGTAGCGATCAACCCCGCTTGCCGGCTTTTTGGAAAGAAGCTCGGTATAGGTGGCGTGGTGCACAGCGACACGGGCGGTATTGTTGCGGATCGTCTCGTAATATTCCGGCTTCAGATAGGCGGGCAGGGCGCCTTCATGCGGCTCGGGATAACGGCGCGCAAAGGCCTGCCAGGCGAAATAATTGTCGCTGAGCGGGAAGTTGCAGGCAAGCTTTTCCAGCCGCTCCTTGAGCACGGCGGCAACCGTGCCGTTAGAGGAAAGGCTCGCCAGTTCGTCATATTGACGGGGCGGAATACCGAGGCCGAAGAGCGAGCTTTTGCGCTTCGTCAGCCAGCGCACCACCGGCTTGTCGAACAGGGGGGCGACCTTGCTGTCGAAAAACTGGCGTTGTTCGTCCAGCGTGCGGGTCTTGGCCATTTCGGTGAGTTTTACGCCGTGCAGGCGCGCCATCAGATGGCCGGCGCCTATGAAACGGCCGAGCAGGCCGGTGCGATAGATGTTCCGGTCGAACACCGAAATCCGGCGGCGGCCGGAGAGGGTGCGCTTCGACCAGTAGGCCTTGGTCGTATCATCGAGATGGTCGGCGATGAAGCGGTCGTAGCCATGGCTGTTGCTGCGCGTATTGGCGCGGCCGAAGTGGCGCACGACGTCCTGATGGGCGGGCAGGTGGCGGAAGGCTGCAAGCTTCAGCTTGTTGAGGGCAATATGATGCGGGTTCAAATCCACGACATCGATGCTGGCAGGGTTGCGAGAGAGATAGGCCAGCATGTTACAGCCGCCCGAACCGATGGTGACGACACGGTGGCCTTCGCCAAGCTCCATCGCTTCCATGTCGATTTCCGGGTCTTCCCAGATTTGCGGATAAACGAGACCGGAAAAAAGAACTCCGAAGAACCGTTCGGAAAGGCCGCTTTTCGAGAGTGCCTTGTGCTGGAGCAATGCGGACTTCAGTTTCGTGTTTTTGCTGAAGCCGGTCTTGGGTGCCGCACTCGTCATATGTTCACCTCTCAGTCGATTGAGAGGCGTCTACAGCCGTGACGCTACAGTTTGATGACAGGGGCTGTGGGTGAAAGCAACGAATCAAAGAGACTGTGGGAAACCATCGGCGTCTACGTTGCGAGCGGGACCTCGTTACACACGACGTCATTCTCGGGCTTGACCCGAGGATGACGGAGAGAAAATTTCAGGCGCTTTTGTCGCCGGCCTCGAGAAGCCGAATGAATTCAGGCGGCATTCTCAATGCAGCCGGAGCTATTACTTCCGCAGAACGTGCAGCATGCCCTTGCGCTTGGCATCGTAATAATAACCGCGGGCATAAAGACGGACCGCGTTGTCGCGGTTGTTATCGGCCACCACCCATGCGCCGCTCAGATATTTGACGGCGTATTTTAGGTTGGTTTCGGCATCGAACAGACCGGAGGCAGGGCCATCAAAGCCCATGGAGCGGGCCGTGGCGTGCCTGATCTGCATCAGGCCGAAGTTGCCGCTGTTATAAGCGCCGGGATTATACATGCTTTCACGCTGCACCACGCGGTGAACCAGATCTTCCGGCACATTATACATGACGGCATATTTGGAAATCAGCCCGCTCAGCTTTTCGCGCCCGGCCGGTGCCGCTTTGAGCGGCGTCGTCATCGCTTCGTTCTGCCGGATGGCGGCAAGGGCAGCGTTGGTGGGGCCGGAGGCGTAGGCGAGAACCGTGCTGTCGGGCTTCGGCAGCGGAATGACTTTCCGCTCCGCCGTCAATTCGGTGCCGATGGAGGGCGAGCCGGGCGGCGGCGGCGCGGGCGGGAAGCTGCCCTTCACGGCAACGACCTGCGGCAGATCGGCTGCGGCATTGTGGATGGTCGGCTGTGCCGCTGCACCAGCGGTTTCAATCGCGGCTGCTGCCGGAGTGACGCCTGTCGGTGCGAGAGCCGCGACCGTGGTCGGCGCGGATGTCATCACCGCAGCTTGAGCCATTTCATTCTGCTGCGGCTGCATCTGCGCGCTGATCGCGGCGGCCGCTGCGATTTCAGAGGCCGGCGGCAGGGCCACGCGTCCGCCCTTGACGGCGACTGCGGTGGGAAGTGCTGCAGGCTGGGAAGAGGTTGCCGCATCAGCGGTCTGGGTCGCCGGTGTGGCGGCTGTTGCGCCGGGTACCGTTTCGGCTGCTGCCGTCTGCGTCGATGCCTGGGCGGGTGCGGTCGCGGGGTTGACTGTTGCGATTTTCGGGCCGTTCGGACCTTCCTTCGCGGTATATTCGACGCTGGTACAGCCGCTTAATGCCAATGCCAGACCCACGGTGGAAGACAGAAGAAGTGCACTTCTTCCGCGGAATTTGCCCGAATTTCGCATGTTGCCGCCTTCGTTATGCCTGTCTCTCGATACCCCCGCGTCAAGCGAAGCAGGCAGTGTCCCGTCGAGCCTTCATTAACCTATTGTAAGGATAGCGGCAAGCCGGGACGTGGCATCGCGGTTTTTCAGGCTGCAATGCGCCTGTAACCGGCGCTGACGGCGCGGCCGGAAATGAAGTGCGTGCGGTACTTTGGCCGGATTTTTTTCTCGCCCGACATGCGGCGCACCAGCGCCAGCGTTGAGCCGGCAAACAGCGCCTGTGCGGTGAGAACGGCAAGTGCCAGAAGCAGGATTGCGGCCTGCGCCACCGCCAGCGTTTCCACGGCGTTACCAGAGGTGGAAATGAATTGCGGCAACAGCGCCAGAAAGAATGTGAAGTAACGCGGGCGCAACGCGGCAATGGCGTAACAATCGCGGAAAATGCCGCTCCATGATTTGCCCGGCAGATTGTCGTTATCGGCATTGGCCGCCTGGGCGGCGGGTGTCGCAAAAGTCCACAACAGGAACAGCATCAGCCAGCCGATGCCGGCCCATTGCACTATGCCTAAGAAGGATTGCGGCAGATAAGCCAGACCGGCCACTGGAATGGCCGAAATCGTCATGGCCGTGACGATGCCGAGCGCCCCGCCGCTGACGGAGGCGAAGATGGTTTTTTTGCCGCGGATGGCGGCATAGGAGGCGACAGAGAATACAAGTGGGGAGGGAAGTGCGAACACAACGGCACATGCTGCACAAAAAATCAGCCAGGCCTGTCCAGACATTCTCTTCCTCCTTGCCCTCCCTGTCACCGCATTAATTAGCCTATCGTAAAATTAGGCCGCTGTGAACGGTTGACCGACGTGTTCCATCACTTCGGTAAACCATTTTGCAGAAAGGTCGAAATGCTTTCCACCCTTGATACGCGGAAACTCGATGGTCCGCAATTTGCCGTTCTGGTCTTCGTCATGGCCGGTGACGCCGGAGACCTTGTTGAGCGCGCTTTCGACGGCGAGATCGACCATGCCCTGAATGAGGCGCAGATCATCGCCATTGGCGGGCGCGGAGCGGGCGAAGTAGCCTGACTTCTGCACCATGGAGCGTTCGGCGCCGATGAGGCCGGCGAATTGCTTCTGGAACCAGCCACCGACGTTGATGGTGTCGATCTTCACATGGCCGAAGGCGTCGCGCTTGACGGCTTCGCCCGAGGCTTCCCGTTCGGCAACGATCGAATCCAGGCCGGCACCTTCGGAAACGAACAGCGTAACGTAGCCGTGTCTGTCCATGATCTCCTTCAGGCGCTCGGCTTCCGCCTCTATGTCGAAAGCCATTTCCGGCAGGTAGATGCCGTCGATGTTCTTCATCTGCGTGTTCATCATCAGGCCTTCGACATATTCATTGCCGCTGGTCTTCTGGATATAGGCGCGGGCGGTTGCCGCCGTCAGCCAGCCGCAATGTCGACCCATCACTTCATGGATGACGAAAGTTTTCGGCGCAGCGCTCTGTTCGTTGCTGACATTGTCGAAGAACGACGCGCCAACTTCGGCAGCGGTCCAGGCGCCGAGAGACTGTTTGATCGGCACCACGTCATTGTCGACGGTCTTCGGCAGGCCGACGACGGTGAGGTCGTAACCATTTGCGCCGAGATAGGCGGCGAGGTCCGCGGCCGTCGTATTGGTGTCGTCACCGCCGATGGTGTGGAGAATGGTGATGCCGTCAGCGGCCAGCCGTTCGGCGGCGACGCGAAGCGGATTGTCGCCTTCCTTGACCAGGCCGCGCTTGGCGCAATCGGCGGCATTGGTAAGCTTGACGCGGCTGTTGCCGATCGGCGAGCCGCCATAACGGTGCAGCAACGGGGCCTTCTCACGCATGTCCCTGGTGATCTCGATGCGATCGCCCAGAAGCACGCCCTGATAACCGGAGCGATAGGCCACGATGTCGATTTCAGGCGCAATGTCGCTATAGCGCTCGATCAGGCCGCCGACGGCCGAAGAGAGACAGGGCGCAAGGCCACCCGCGGTCAGCATTGCGACTTTCTGTTTGGCCATCATGGCTCTCCTTTTTGCATAAACTCAAAGACATGTCTGGCAAATGGATGCGACAGCCGCGTGTAGGTGTAAAGTGAATTTATCAAGAAAAACGCCGATTTCTCGCGGCTTTTCAGCGGCTTGAGGAAACTGACCGAATATAATCGTTTCAATCCGCATCGAGGCCACCAGCTGCCTGTATCCGCTTGCGGCACCTGTGGAAAACCCCGGGCGTGCTGTTTGCCCCGCTCTTGTTCCTGAAGCAAAACTGTCGCAAAGATGAATAAAAGTTAATGCCGCCGCACTGCCGGACATATTGCATTCACGGCAATATCCCGTCATGCTTGACGGCATGATGTTCGATTTTGCCTGTCTGCAAATTTCATCCCTGTGGGAGCGGCTGCTCGGCGCAATCGGCGACGCGGCAGGTGGTGCGCTTGGGCGCGTGGTTGAAGCCATCCGCACCCTCTTTGAGGGGGACCCGGAGACGCGGCGCAAGGTTTCCTTTTCCGTAGCGATTATCGCACTCTCCGCCAAGATGGCGAAGGCTGATGGCGTCGTTAACGACGCCGAGGTGCGCGCCTTCCGGCAAATCTTCGATTTCCCCGAAGAAGAAGCGCGAAACGTTGCCCGTCTTTACAATCTCGCCCGTCAGGACGTTGCCGGTTACGAAGCCTATGCCGAGCGGCTGGCCGGTCTTTGCGGTTCCGGGCACGACAATTGCGAGATGCTGGAAAGCGTCATCGACGGACTGTTCCATATCGCCAAGGCCGATGGGCTGATCCACGAGCGGGAACTGGCCTTCCTTGGCCGTATCGCCGAGATATTCCATATCACCGAAGACCACTTCGAAACGATCATGGCGCGGCATGTCCATATGGACGGACGCGATCCTTATCGCGTGCTTGGCGTTTCGCCCTCGGACGACTTCCTGGATATTCGCAAGCGTTACCGTTCGCTGGTTGCCGAACACCATCCCGACAAGCTGATTGCGCGCGGCGTGCCGATGGAATTGCATGCTGCCGCCAATGAGCGTATGGCGGCTCTCAATGCCGCCTATGCGGCCATCGAGAAAGAACGCCGCGTCGCATGAGTGAATGTCTGCCGGATTTTACCCCGGATTTTCCGGGCGCAGCCGTTGCGCCGTCCCCTAACCATGGCGAAAGACTTGATGTGGCCGGTCCCGATATCATTCTTCTACATTATACCGGCATGACGACGGCGGACGGCGCGCTGTCGTGGCTCCGCAACCCCGAAAGCCAGGTCTCCAGCCACTACTTCGTCTTCGAGGACGGCCGCGTCATCCAGATGGTGCCGGAAGGCCGTCGCGCCTGGCATGCGGGCAAGAGCACCTGGGCAGGGGATCAAGACATCAATTCCCGCTCCATCGGCATCGAAATCGCCAATCAGGGTCATCCTGGCGGCCTGCCGGAATTCCCTGGAAAACAGGTGGCTGCGGTCATCGAATTGTGTCGCGATTGCGGCCAGCGCTGGAATATCGCGCCTGAACGGGTGCTTGCCCATTCGGACGTAGCGCCTGTCCGCAAGGTCGATCCGGGCGAAAAATTCCCGTGGGACATCCTGTCGCAGAACGGTGTCGGCCACTGGGTGGAGCCTGCGCCGATCCGCGGCGGGCGCTTTTTCCAGCGCGGTGACCATGGGCAGCCGGTGGAAGCACTTCAGTCGATGCTGTCCATTTATGGATATGGCGTTGAAATAACAGGCGCTTATTGCGAAAAGACCGAAGGTGCCGTTGCTGCCTTCCAGCGGCATTTCCGCCCGGCTCTGGTGGATGGCATCGCGGATTTTTCCACCATCGACACGCTTCACCGGTTGATTGCCAGCCTGCCGAAATTTTCGGCCGCCTAAACGCGAATTCTGGAAAATAGTTCCCCGTTTTCCGGGCGTTCAAGTCGCTTTTTTTGATGTGCCACAGTTAATCCGCATTGAGGAAGTTTAAGAACAGCACTGCATGCGGTGTCGTTCTTCAGGGGAACCAGCCGTCAATATCAATCAAGGAGACTGGACTGCGGAAGGTCGAGATCGACTTTCCGGGCGCTGAACATTTGTGTCGATTCATTGGTTCAGTCATCCGATCTGGAGACTTTTTCTACATATGAACAGGGTTGTTGTTGCTGTTGCGGCGGGCGTTGTTATGCTCGCTTCACAGGCGGGGATTGCTTTTGCCAAAGACGAGGACGTGAAGACCAAAACCGTGACGCTGGAGACCTTCTTCCGCAAGCCCGGTTATCCCATTCCGGAAAAGAGTCTGCCTGCGTCGCTGAAGAACGACTATTCCGATCTGATCGTCAAATATGCCAAGCGTTATGGCGTTCCCACCAATCTGGCACATGCCGTGGTTTCGGTGGAAAGCAAGTTCAACCCCAAGGCTCGCGGTAGTGCAGGCGAGGTCGGGCTGATGCAGATCAAGCCGGCAACGGCGCGCATGATGGGCTTTCGTGGCACGACAAAAGCGCTCTACGATCCCGAGACCAATATTCGCTGGGGCATGCAATATCTGGCGACCGCCCACCAGCTTGGCGGCGGCCAAGTGTGCAGCACGATCCTGCGTTACAATGCCGGCCATGGCGCCACACGGATGAACCCGGTGTCCAAGCGTTATTGTGGCAAGGTGCAGGCGCTGCTGGCCAGCTGAGGTCTGCGCGGATCTTTTCAGGAAGCATTGCCTGGAAAAGCTGAACCGGTTTTTCCGCCCGGAAATCCGACAGCACTCCACGCTTTTGCGAAAAGCGATTCCGGTTCGTGCGGGCATGCTGTAGTCAGGAATAAATCTGATACGGAGCATGTCATGCCGGATTTCAAATATATCGTGGTCGGGGCCGGGATGATGGGTGCGGCCGCGGCGCGGCACCTTTCGGCGCAAACGGATGGCGTTGCGCTGATCGGGCCGGCCGAGCCCGCCGATCGCAAGACCCATAAAGGCGTGTTTTCGAGCCACTACGACGAAGCGCGCATCACCCGTGGGTTTGACGGTGATCCGGTCTGGGCGGAACTGGCGCAACGTTCGATCCGCCGTTATGCGGAGATCGAAGCCAAAAGCGGCATCCGTTTCTTTACCGAATCGGGCTGCCTGTTCACCGGGAACGGCAAGGGGCTTGCCGGAGATTATGTGTCGCGGGCGCTCTCCTCTGCCAACCGTCTCGGTCTTGGTGTGGAAACGCTCGGCACCGACGCGCTGGCTGGCCGGTTTCCGATGTTCTCGCTGCCCGCCGATCACGGTGGCAGCTTCGAGGCCCGTAACGCCGGGCATATCAATCCCCGCGCCTTGGTAAAGGCGCAGTGCTCGATTGCCGGGGCGCAGGGTACGCATCTGGTGCGCGAGACCGCAGCGCATGTTCGCGATACCTCCCACAGCGTCGAGGTGGTAACGCGGGAAGGTACTGTTCATACCGCTGAAAAGGTCATCGTGGCCGCAGGCGGTTTCACCAACATGGCTGAGCTTTTGCCTTCCCCGGTCGATATGGCGGCCACCGGTCGCACCATCGTATTTTTCGAACTGGATGACGCAAGGCAGGCGATATTCGGCGCCATGCCGTCGACCATCGTGCTGGCGGAGACGGAGGATGACATCGTCTACATCCTGCCGCCGGTGCGGTATCCCGATGGCAAGGTCTATCTGAAGATCGGCGGCGAAAGCGAGAAGGGCAGGCTTGAGACACTGGCCGAGGCGGTGGACTGGTTCCATTCCGACGGCACACCGGGTGAGGTGGAATTCCTGACGAGGAAGGCCCTGTCGCTGATGCCCGAACTTGCCGGCTGCCCCGTGACTTCCGGCTCCTGTGTCGCATCCATTACCCGCAGCGGTTATCCCTATATAGGCTATACACAATCCTCCAATATCGCAGTTCTGACGGGTGGCAATTTCGTTTCCGCCAAGTCTTCGGATGAGATCGGGCGGCTGGGCGCAGTGCTGCTTGCGAGTGGTCAACTGACCGAGGATGAATTCGCGGCCGAAATGTCGCCGGTTTTCGTCTGACATCCTTCTATTAAGCGGCTACAAGGTTGCTACTGAACAGGGCGGATGAAGAGGGCAGCATGTCGGGACATTTCAACTATATCGTCGTGGGTCGCGGCATGATGGGCGCCGCCGCCGCCCGCCATCTGGCGGAAACGGTGGATGGCGTGGCGCTGATCGGCCCCGGAGAACCTGCCGATATCAAATCACATCAGGGCGTTTTCGCCAGTCACTATGATGAAGCGCGGATTACCCGCACCATCGATGGTGATGCCGACTGGGCGCTGCTCGCCAACCGCTCGATTGCGCGTTATGCCGATATTGCCGCGAGAAGCGGCGTGGAATTTTACGCGCCGGTCGGTTGCCTGATGGTGGGGCCTCAGCGGGGCGGCGGCAATCCCTTTATCGATGATGTTTCCAAAGCGGCGACGCGGCTCGGTGTTTCGACGGAATTGCTGGATGGCGAAAACCTGAAAAGCCGGTTTCCCTATTTCTCCTTCGAACCGGGCTGCGAAGGTGTGTTCGAAAGGGACAATGCCGGATACGTCAATCCGCGCGCGCTGGTGAAAGCACAGGCGGTTCTGGCGGAAAAGGCCGGCGTCACGCTGATCGACGATATCGTCGTCTCGACGCGGGAAGAGGATGGCCGGGCATCGGTTCAGACGGCTTCCGGTGCGGTTTACACGGCAGACCGGGTGCTGGTGGCAGCCGGCGGTTTCTCGATCACGAAAGGCCTGCTGCCGCAGCCGGTCGCGCTCAATGTCTATGCGCGGACCGTCGCCTTCTTCGAGATTGATGAAGCCGATCTTGGGCAATATGCGGCCATGCCGTCGCTGATCTACGAGCCGCGCGACACCACGAAACATATCTATCTTTTGCCGCCGGTGCGTTATCCCGATGGCAAGTTCTATCTCAAAATCGGCGGCGATCCCGACGACAAGGCGGTCGGCAGCGACCCGGAAATCCGGGAATGGTTCCGGTCCGGCGGACGTGAAAGCGTACGGGATCATCTGTCGGCCATCGTCGAAACACTGGTGCCTTCCGTCGATCTCTCGCGTGTCTCGATGGCCGCCTGCGTCGTCTCCAAAACCCGGAGTGGTTATCCCGCCATCGGTTTTACCGCCTCACCGCGTATCGCGGTTCTCACCGGCGGCAATGGCACCGCGGCGAAGAGTTCCGACGAGATCGGGCGGCTGGGTGCCACGCTGCTGCGGGATGGAAAAATCACCGATCGTGCTTTCACAACGGATTTCACGCCGGCATTTCTTTGATCCTTGATTGCGCTTTTCGGTGGCTTTCGCTCCGGAACATGGTTATGGAGCCCATGCCAGTTGGCCGGGCAGCCGCGCTTTACCAATGTCGAAAGACGGTAAGGTGAGGAAAGTCCGGGCTCCACGGAAATACGGTGCCGGATAACGTCCGGCGGGGGTGACCCCAGGGAAAGTGCCACAGAGAGCAAACCGCCATGCTTTGCATGGTAAGGGTGAAAGGGTGGGGTAAGAGCCCACCGCGCCGCTGGTGACAGTGGTGGCAAGGTAAACCCCACCGGGAGCAAGACCGAATAGGGATGACACGGGATGGGCGAAAGCCCGTTTACAGCCGGTTTCCGGGTCCGTCATCCGGGTGGGTTGCGAGAGGCGGCATGCAAATGCCGTCCCAGATGAATGGCTGCCACGTTCCGGGTCAAACCGGGGCCATACAGAACCCGGCTTACAGGCCAACTGGCGAATTTTCCCGTGTTTGTAATGCGGTTTGCGTGGCGAGGCGAGGATGCGCAACCTCGTCTGTTTCCTCGGTTTTGGCTGGCCTGATTATCAAAAACTGATAATATGTGTCTGACGAAAGGTGCTGCCATGCCATCCAGCTACAATATTGGTCCTCATTATGAAGGTCTTGTCCGTGCACTGGTGGAAAGTGGGCGCTATGCCAGCGCCAGTGAAGTCATGCGAGACAGCCTCCGTTTGCTCGAGCAGCGTGAGGAAATTCGCCAGATTGAAATTGCCCACCTCAAGAAGGCTTACGAAGACGGTATGGCAAGTGGTGAAGGCCGCGAAATCAAGGCCGATGCGTTTCTGGCCGAATTGAAAGCGGACGCGCGTTCGCGTGGCTAAGTATATTTTCAGCCTCGGTGCTGAAGAAGATTTGCGCAAAATCTGGCGTGATATTACCCATCGTAATGAACCGGCTGCAGATGCATTGCTGCGTCGAATCTTCGACAAGGTGGAACTGGCCGCCGGCCATCCTTTCATGGGCGCAAGCCGACCGGAGTTGAGCCCCACCGCGCGGATTTTGATCGAGGGGCGCTACATTATCATTTACGAACCCACGGCCTACGGCATCTTCATTGTCGCCATTGTCTATGGCCCTCGCGATTTGGACAATTGGCTGGATTAAGCGCGTATTTGGCATCGGCCTAGCCATTTCCTTGTTTCAAAAAAGAAAAACGCCAATTTCACCGCATTTTCTTGTGCCGTGAAAGCGCATCTGTGCGCCCGAAGTAAACCATTCGTTAAACTTAACGGCTTATGAATTTCCGATGCGAAGTCGGTATCGTGCCGGCTTCTCCCATTGACGCCCATAGTGTCCCATGATATCCCAAATACACACCACACTGGGTCGTGTTTTTGACCCGCAATCGCTGAAACGAGTGAGGAGCCTGCAAGGGGCTGCTGCAGGGCATGTTGCCCTGGCGCTTGGTGATGTGTCGTGCGTACCGGTGTTGTCTGTGGGGCGGATGGTTCGCCTGGCGGATTGCGGTTTGGGCGAGTTGAGTAATGGACCGCTTTTTATCGAACGTGACGAACAGGATCGACGCCAAGGGGCGCGTTTCGGTTCCGTCTCCGTTTCGTTCGGTGCTGGTGAGGCGCGGTATCCAGGAGCTTTATTGCCTTCAGGATTTCGCTTTCCCGGCAATCAGTATCGGCGGTCCGGATTTGCTGGAGCGCTACGAGCGGCAGATTGCGTCGATGGATGCCTTCTCGCCGCAAGCGAACGCGATGTCGCTGCTGGTTCACGGCGGCGGTGTCTTCATGAAGCTCGACCAGGAAGGTCGGTTGATGGTGACGGATTTCGTGCGGGAATTTACCGGCATATCCACCGAGGTCACCTTCGTCGGACGGGCGGATCATTTTCAGCTTTGGCAACCGCAGGCGTTTTTGGGCGCGCAGGCGGAAGCAAGAGCGGGGCGCGGTTTTTCGGCTGCTCGCCCCGCATAGGACGGGGACACGGAATGGCGGCGAATTCTGGTGGGCGATCTTCTGATGCCGATGGCGGACCTCAGCGTCACATCCCTGTCCTGCTTCGCGAAGTTATCGCCGCGCTTGAACCCGCATCCGGAAAAATCATCCTTGATGGCACTTTTGGTGCCGGCGGCTACACCCAGGCCATTCTCGATCAGGGTGCCAACGTCATCGCGCTCGACCGCGATCCGACCGCGATAGCTGGCGGTCAGGCGATGGTTGCCGCCAATGGCGGCAGGTTACACCTCATTCAATCACAATTTTCCGATCTGGCGAGGCACGCGCCCGAGGGCGGTCTTGACGGCGTCGTACTTGATATCGGCGTTTCCTCCATGCAGATCGACGAGGCAGAGCGCGGTTTTTCCTTTCAGAAGAACGGTCCCCTTGATATGCGCATGTCCGCCTCCGGCGTTTCGGCGGCGGATGTCGTCAATCGTGCCAAGGTCGGCGATCTGATTCGCATCTTCGGTTTTCTCGGTGAGGAAAAGCAGCCGGGCCGCATTGCCCGCGCCATCGAGAAGAAGAGGGCGGAAGAGCCCTTCCGCACCACGCGTGATCTCGCCGGTCTCATCGAGATCGTCACGCCGCGCAAGGCGAAGGACAAAATTCATCCCGCGACTCGGGTGTTTCAGGCGCTTCGAGTTTTCGTCAATGATGAACTCGGCGAGTTGGCGCAGGCGCTTTTCGCTGCAGAGCGGTCCCTGAAGCCCGGTGGTCGCCTGGTTGTCGTCACGTTCCATTCGCTGGAAGACCGCATCGTCAAGAAATTCTTCTCCGACCGTTCCGGCAAGGCTGCCGGTTCCCGGCATCTGCCGATGGTCGAAGACAAGCCGGCCATTTTCGACAATATCGGCAAGCCGATGATCGCCGCCAGCGACGCGGAGGCGGAGCTCAATCCGCGTGCCCGTTCAGCCAAGCTGCGGGCCGGTCTGCGCACGACCGCGCCAGCGCGCGCGGCGGATTTTTCGATCTTCGAGCTTCCCGATCTCGCCAGCCTTGAAAAGATGGGAGGCTGATATGCTGCGCACTTTCGATGTCATCTTGATGGGGGTCATGGTTGCTGCGGCCGTCGTGACCTATTCGATCAAACACAAGGCCGATCTGAAGCTCGAAGAGGTCCGCAAGCTCGAGGCCGAAATCAAGCTCGAGAAGGATACGATCGATCTGTTGCGGGCCGACTGGGCGCTCCTGACGCAGCCGAATCGTCTGCATCGCCTCGTCAATGCCTATCAGGACGAGCTTGGCCTTTCGCCGACGCTGCCGACGCAATTGGCGCAGCCGCGTGAACTGCCCATGCTGCGCTCGCAACTGCCGCAGCCGCCTGAGCCGGAAGGCATGAGCGTCGAGGATGTGATTGCCGCCGCCGTCAACGGTTCCAAGCCGGGCGCGACGCTTGGCGCAGCCACCAAAAAGAAATCGCCGCCGGCAGGCCAGATAGCCGCCAATGGCGCCCCGGTTCCGACGCCGAGGGCCCGCGTTTCCCGTCCCCCAGCGGCTTCGGCCGTCTCCGCCGTCGCCGGTGATGAAACCGATGACATGGATGACACGATAACAGGATCGGTGAACCGCTGATGTCTTTTCTCTCCCGCGTCATGGTTTTGAAGAGCAAGGCTCATTTTTCCGCCAGCACCACCGGTGTTTATACCGATCATGCGGCTTTCGAGGGTGCCCGCAAGAAGCGTGCTGCCCAGGCGAAAAGCCGGGTTGGCCTGATCATTTTCGGTTTCGTGGCCTTTTATGCCGTCGTTGGTGGGCGTCTCGTACAATATGGCATGGCGGAACAGGAAACCGTTTCGAGCATCGCGCCCGCAGACCGGTTGATGGCGTCGCGCCCGGACCTTCTCGACCGCAATGGCGAGGTTCTCGCCACAGACATCCGCACCGTCTCGCTGTTTGCCGAGCCGCATCGCATCGTCGATATCGACGAGGCGATCGAGAAGCTGCGCACCGTTCTGCCTGATCTCGATCAGCGCGGCACCTATCAGAAGCTCACCTCCAATTCCCGTTTCCAGTGGCTGCGCCGTCAGTTGACGCCCAAGCAGCAGAGCCAGATTCTCGCACTCGGCATTCCCGGTGTGGGGTTCCGTCCGGAAAAACGCCGGTTCTATCCGGGTGGGCCAACGGCTGCCCATGTCGTCGGTCATGTGAACATCGACAATCGCGGCGTGGCGGGTATGGAGCGGTATGTCGACAATCAGGGACTTGCCGATCTGACGGCACTTGGCATGACCAGCGATCAACCGCTGGAGCCGGTAAAACTTTCGATCGATCTGCGCGTGCAGTCCATCGTGCGTGAGGTCGTAACCTCCGCGATCGCCAAATTCCAGGCAATCGGCGCCGGCGCCGTGGTGCTGGACGTGCATACGGGTGAAGTTCTCGCCATGGCCTCGGTGCCGGATTACGATCCGAACAACCCGGCCGAAGGCGCAAAGGAGGGCTGGCTCAACCGCATGTCGAACGGCACGTTCGAAATGGGATCGACCTTCAAGTCCTTCACCATCGCCATGGGCCTCGATTCGGGTCGTGTGCGTCTGGGTGACAGTTTCGATGCCCGTTATCCGATCCGGATCGGCGGTTTCACCATCAAGGACTTCCATGGCAAGAACCGCGTTTTGTCGGTGCCGGAAATCTTCCAGTTTTCGTCCAACATCGGTACGGCCAAGATCGCCGACACTGTCGGTACCGAAGGCCACAAGGAGTTTCTGACGAAGCTCGGGCTTTTGACCCGCATGCAGACCGAATTGCCGGAGGTGGCGCTGCCATCGCAGCCGCGTGAATGGAAGAAGATCAACTCCATCACCATTTCCTTCGGTCACGGTGTTTCGACGACGCCGCTGCAGACGGCGGTTGCCGGCGCGGCGCTCGTTAATGGCGGCAAGCTGATCGAGCCGACCTTCCTGCCGCGCACCCGCGAACAGGCCGATCTGGTGGCCAAGCAGGTTCTGAAACCCACCACCAGCAAGGACATGCGTTTCCTGTTCGAGTGGAATGGTGTGAACGGATCGGGCCGTAATGCGCGCGTCGACGGTTTCAACGTCGGCGGCAAGACCGGCACGGCGGACAAGGTCGTAAATGGCCGCTATGTCCGCGACAAGAACTTCAACGCCTTCCTGTCAGCTTTCCCGATCGACGATCCGCAATATGTGGTGTTGACCTTTATCGATGAACCGAAGACGGACAAGGGCAATGGCGCGGCACTCGCCGGCACCTCCGCAGCGCCGATGGTGCGCGATATCATCGCCCGCACCGCAGCGGTGCTGGGCGTGAAGCCGAAGTTCGGCAAGGATGGCTCGGCCTTGCTCGTGTCTTATTGATTGTTAGAGCTTATGATGTTCCGGCGATTCGCGCCGGGGGGACAAGACGGACACAGTCGATGAATTTGCGAGATATATCCGGAAACGCGTTTCCGGAATTGAATGAATTGCTCCTGTCTGAGATCGGGGCGATCGAAATCGGGGGAATAACCGCAGACAGCCGCAAGGCTGCGCCAGGCAGCCTGTTCGTGGCGGTGGCGGGAACCAAGGCGGATGGCGCGACCTATGTGAAGGACGCGGTCGCCAAGGGTGCGGTTGCGATCGTTTCCGCACATGCGGTGGAGGCCGATGTACCGGTTCTCGCTGTCACCGATCCGCGTCTCTATCTCTCCCTTGCCGCTGCCCGGTTCTACGGAAAACAGCCTGAAACCATGGTTGCTGTGACCGGCACGGCTGGAAAGACGTCCGTCGCCTCCTTCGTGCGGCAGATCTGGGCCTTTGCCGGCCATGCCGCCGCACAGATCGGCACGACGGGTGTCATTGCGCCCGGCCGCGAGGATTATGGCGCGCTGACGACACCCGACCCTGTGACATTGCATGCACTTCTGGCCGAGCTTGCCGACGAAGGCGTAACGCATGCGGCGATGGAGGCTTCGAGCCACGGCCTTGACCAGCGCCGCCTCGATGGCGTGAAGCTTGCAGCGGCCGGTTTCACCAATCTCGGCCGCGATCATATGGATTATCATCCGACCGTTGAGGACTATATGGCCGCGAAGATGCGGCTGTTCGATACGCTGATGAAAAAGGGTGCACCGGCAGTGATCTTCGCTGACGATCCCTGGTCGCAGCAGGCCATCCGCGCCGCTGGTGATGCGGGCCTTGATGTTCGCACTGTTGGCCGCAAGGGCGATTACCTGACGCTGAAACGGGTGGAGCATTTCCGTCATAAACAGATGATCGAAGTGCATCATGACGGCGTGATTCACGAAGTCGATATTCCGCTTGCCGGCGATTTTCAGGTGGCCAACGCGCTCGTGGCAGCCGGTCTCGCCATGTCCACGGGCGTTTCCGCCACTGTGGCGATGAAGGCGCTTGAAAAGCTGATCGGTGCGGCCGGTCGTCTGGAACTCGTAGGCCAGACGAAAAACGGTGCGCTTGCCTATGTGGATTATGCCCACAAGCCGGATGCGCTGGAAAATGTGCTGACCTCGGTCAGGCCTTTCACTTCCGGCCGTATCATCACCGTCTTCGGCTGCGGTGGCGACCGTGACAAGGGCAAGCGCCCGATCATGGGTGAGGTGGCGACGCGGCTTTCTGACATCGTCATCGTCACCGATGACAATCCGCGCTCGGAAGATGCCGCAACGATCCGTTCCGAGGTCATGGCGGCGGCGCCGGGTGCAGTGGAAATCGGCGACAGATCGCAGGCGATCCACCATGCGGTGTCGCTGCTTTCAAATGGCGATACGCTGATCGTCGCGGGCAAGGGGCATGAAGAGGGGCAGATCGTCGGTTCCGTGACGCTGCCGTTTTCCGATCATGAACAGGTGCGCGCTGCGCTGGAAGGATTGAAGATTTGAGCTGGTTATGGACAGTCGCCGACATGATCGCCATCACGGCAGGACGCCCGGTGGGCAACCTGCCGATCGGAATCACCGGCATTTCCATCGACAGCCGGACCGTTAAACCCGGAGAGGCTTTCTTCGCCATCAAGGGTGATCGGGTCGACGGCCATGATTATACCAGCTTTGCCGTTGCCAATGGCGCCGGTCTTCTGGTGGTGGCCGAAGGCAAGCTGCCGGCTCTCGGCCGGCTGACCGTGCCGATGATCGTGGTGGAGGATGTTCTCGCCGCACTTGGCAAGCTCGCGATCGCGGCGCGTGAAAGAACCTCGGCACGCATCATCGCGGTGACCGGTTCGGTCGGCAAGACGACGACGAAGGAGATGCTGCGGCAGGCTCTGGAGCCGTCGGGTCGGGTTCACGCGGCAGTCGCTTCCTTCAACAACCATTGGGGCGTGCCGCTAACGCTGGCGCGCATGCCCGCCGATACCGAATTCGGTGTGTTCGAAATCGGCATGAACCATTCCGGCGAAATCCGGCCACTGGTGAAGATGGTGCGCCCGCATGTGGCGATCATCACCACCATCGCTGCCGCCCATCTCGGCAATTTCAAGAACATCGAAGAGATCGCTGCCGCCAAGGCGGAGATATTCGAAGGTCTGGAGGAGGGCGGCTCCGTCATCCTCAACCGCGACAATGCACAGTTCGAGCAGCTTGAAGAGGTCGCACAGGAGCAGGGCATAGAGCATGTTCTGACCTTCGGGCAGCATGCGAAAGCCGATTTCCGGCTTGCCGATTTCGAAAGCACGCCGTCGGGTTCAACCATCTGGGCGATCCTGAACGGTGAGACCAGCGAATTGCACCTGAACGTTCCCGGTCGTCACATCGCCGATAATGCCATGGCCGTGCTTGGCGCTGTTGCCGTGACCGGCGCCAATCTCGACCGTGCTTTTGAAGCGCTTGGAACACTCGAAGCGGTGAAGGGGCGCGGCCAGCGCCACCGCCTGACGATCGACGGCGGCTCCTTCCTGCTCATCGACGAGAGCTATAATGCCAACCCGGCTTCCATGCGGGCGGCGATTGCCGTGCTGGCGGAGACCGAAACGCAGGGCCACGGCCGACGCGTTGCAGTTCTCGGCGACATGCTGGAAATGGGTGAATTTTCCGCGCAGCTGCATGAAGAGCTGGCCGGGCCGCTGCTTGCGGCGGGTATCGAACATGTCTGGCTGGCGGGAGAGGCGATGGCCGCCCTTCGCGATGCGTTGCCGGACAGCGTCACCGTCATCTGGTTCCCGACGACGGCGGAACTCACCGATTTCGCCCTGCAATGGGTGCAACCGGGAGACGCGCTCATGGTAAAATCGTCACTGGGGCTTGGTTTCGGCAAGATTGTCGCCGCCCTGCTTGACAAGTATCCGGCATTCCCCGAGACGGAACGCCAAGTCTGAAATAGCCTTTTGAAAGGGCAAATATGCTGATCTGGCTCGTCGAACTGTCGGATAAAGTTCAAGTCTTCAACCTCTTCCGGTACATCACCTTCCGGGCGGGCGCCGCAATGTTCACCTCTGCGTTGATCGTCTTCCTGTTCGGACCGGCAATCATCAACTCGCTGCGCGTTCGCCAGGGCAAAGGCCAGCCGATCCGCGCCGATGGGCCGCAGACCCATTTCAAGAAGGCCGGTACGCCGACCATGGGCGGGCTGATGATCCTTGCGGGTATTCTCGGTGGTTCGCTGCTCTGGGGTGACCTGTCGAATGTCTATGTCGTCGCCGTTTTGATGGTGACGCTCGGTTTCGGCGCAATCGGCTTTTACGACGATTATCTCAAGGTGACGAAGCAGAGCGACAAGGGTTTTTCCGGCAAGGCCCGTCTCGGCATCGAATTCGTGATCGCGGCGATTGCCGTGTTTTTCATGATGAAGATGGCGCTCGCCTCCGCACCGCATGGCGGCACGCTCGGCAGCTCCATCGCCTTTCCTTTCTTCAAGGAATTCGTGATCAATCTGAGCTACTTCTTCGTGCTGTTCGGTGCTTTTGTCATCGTCGGTGCCGGCAATGCGGTGAACCTGACGGATGGCCTCGATGGTCTCGCCATCGTGCCGGTCATGATCGCTGCCGCCACCTTCGGCGTGATTGCCTATCTCGCCGGTAACGCGGTTTTTGCCAACTACCTGCAGATCAATTTCGTGCCCGGCACCGGCGAACTTGCGGTCATCGTCGGTGCGGTCATCGGCGCGGGCCTCGGCTTCCTGTGGTTCAATGCGCCGCCCGCCGCCATCTTCATGGGCGATACGGGTTCGCTGGCGCTTGGTGGTCTTATCGGCTCCATCGCAGTTGCCACCAAGCATGAGATCGTCATGGTCATCGTCGGCGGCCTGTTCGTCATGGAGACACTGTCGGTCATCATCCAGGTGTTCTGGTTCAAGCGCACCGGCCGGCGCGTCTTCCTCATGGCGCCGATCCATCACCATTTCGAGAAAAAAGGCTGGACGGAAAGCCAGGTGGTCATCCGTTTCTGGATCATCTCCGTGGGTCTCGCGCTGCTTGGCCTCGCCACCCTGAAGCTGAGGTGAACGATGATCCCGGTCACGTCGTTCAGAGGTAAGAAAGTCGCCCTCTTCGGGCTTGGCGGTTCAGGTCTTGTCACGGCCAGGGCGCTGGTTGCCGGTGGTGCGGAAGTCGTCGCTTTCGACGACAATCCCGACAGCGTTGCCAAGGCCGAGGCTGAGGGCATCGTAACGGCGGACCTTCGAACGATAGACTGGCCCTCGTTTTCGTCCTTCGTGCTGGCGCCCGGCGTGCCTTTGACACATCCAAAGCCGCACTGGTCTGTGGACCTTGCGAAAGCAGCGGGTGTCGAGATCATCGGCGATATCGAGCTTTTCATTCGCGAACGTCGTGCCCATGCGCCGGATTGCCCGTTTATCGCGATTACCGGCACCAACGGCAAATCCACGACGACGGCGCTGATCGCCCATATTCTCAAGGCCTCCGGCCGCGATACGCAGCTCGGCGGCAATATCGGCACGGCGGTGCTAAGCCTCGATCCGCCGAAAGCGCAACGTTTTTACGTGGTCGAATGCTCGTCCTACCAGATCGATCTGGCACCGACGATCAATCCGACTGCCGGTATCCTGCTCAATCTGACGCCTGACCATCTCGACCGGCATGGCACCATGCAGCATTATGCCGACGTCAAGGAGCGGCTGGTGGCGGGCAGCAACACTGCGATCGTCGGTGTGGACGACAGCCATTCGACGCTGATTGCCGATCGCATCGAGCGCGCCGGCGTCAAGGTGGAGCGCATTTCCAAGCGTAACATCGTTTCCGAAGGTCTTTATGCCGAAGGCAGCCGCATCCTGCGGGCACATGGCGGCACGTCTTCGCTGCTGGTCGATCTCGACGGTATCCAGACGCTTCGTGGCAGCCACAATGCGCAGAACGCGGCGGCGGCAATCGCTGCCTGCCTTGCGGTCGGGGTTTCCGAAGACGAGGTTCGCGCCGGTCTCAAATCGTTCCCTGGCCTCAAGCACCGCATGCAGCCGGTCGGCCGGCGCGGTAACGTCACCTTCGTCAATGACAGCAAGGCGACCAATGCCGATGCCGCGGCACCTGCGCTTTCGAGCTATGAGCGGATTTACTGGATCGCCGGCGGTCTTCCCAAGGCGGGTGGCATAACCAGCCTGTCGCCGCTGTTTCCTCACATCGCCAAAGCCTATCTGATCGGTGAAGCGGCGGCGGAATTTGCCGCGACGCTTGGCGAGGCGGTGCCTTATGAAATATCCGGCACGCTGGACAAGGCCGTGCAGCATGCGGCAGCCGATGCAGAAAAAGATGCGACGACCGGCAATGTCGTGATGTTATCCCCGGCTTGCGCAAGCTTCGATCAATATAAGAACTTTGAAATCAGAGGTGATTCGTTCGTCGCGCAGGTCGCGGCGCTCGACGGCATGACGATGCTCGTTCACTCTGGAAAAGGGGGCTGAAGGCCATGGTAAGCCGAGTTGATCGCGGTCCGGTCGCAGAGTGGTTCTGGACTATCGACCGTTTCTTTCTGGCGGCGTTCGTCGCACTGATGGGCATCGGCCTGATGCTGTCGTTTGCGGCGTCGCCTGCGGTTGCCGAGCGTATCGGTCTCAACAGCTTCTTCTTCGTCGAACGTCAGGCGATGTTCATGGTGCCGTCGCTGGCGATCATGGTCGGCCTTTCCTTCCTGTCGCCCCGTCAGGTCAGGCGTGTTGCGGTCATCATGCTGATCGCTTCGCTGTTGATGATGATCTTCGCGCTGTTCTTCGGCATCGAGGTCAAGGGTGCACGACGGTGGATTTCCATCGGCACCTTCTCGATCCAGCCTTCGGAATTCATGAAGCCTGCCTTTGTGATCGTCTGCGCCTGGCTGTTTGCCGAACGGGCGCGCCATCCTGAAATTCCCGGCAATCTCTTCGCCATCATCACCTTCGGCATCGTGGCAGCACTCCTGATCGCCCAGCCGGACTTCGGCCAGACGATCCTGACCTCGGTTGTCTGGGGCGGCATGTTCTTCATGGCCGGCGTGCCGTGGTTCTGGATCATCATGCTCGGCGGCGTTGGCGTTGGCGGCATCATTTCCGCCTATCTGATGTTGCCACACGTCGCCGGTCGTATTGACCGCTTCTGGACCGGCGAAGGCGATACGTTCCAGGTGGATACGGCGCGTGAGGCGATCATTCGCGGCGACTGGTTCGGGCGCGGCCCGGGCGAAGGCATCGTCAAGCGCATCATTCCCGACAGCCATACCGACTTCATCTTCTCGGTTGCGGCTGAAGAATTCGGCATCGTTTTCTGCATGTTCCTCGTTGCGATCTTCGCCTTCATCGTGCTGCGCGGCCTGTCGCACGCCTTCAAGGAAAAGGACGATTTCTGCCGCTTCGCCGTGGCTGGTCTCGTGCTGCAGATCGGCATGCAGTCGATGATCAATATTGGCGTTAATCTGGAGCTGATGCCCGCCAAGGGCATGACGCTGCCTTTGATTTCCTATGGCGGTTCGTCGATGATGGCGATCTGCGTCACCGCCGGCTTCCTTCTGGCGCTGACACGCCACAGACCTGAAAAGCGGGCGCAGGAGCGCAGCTTCTTCCGCGTCGGTTCCGGCGTTCCAGCGGAGTAAACGATCATGAGCAAGGGTATTGTTCTTCTTGCCGCCGGTGGAACCGGCGGCCATGTATTTCCGGCAGAGGCCCTGGCGCATACGCTGACGGCGCGTGGTTATCAGGTGCATCTCGTCACCGACAGCCGCGCCGAGCGTTATGCCGGCAAGTTTCCGGCCGATGAAATCCATGTCGTGCCATCCGCCACCATCGGCTCGAAGAACCCGATTTCCGTCGTGCGTTCGCTCTGGAAGCTGTGGGTGGGTCTTCGCGCAGCGCGTCGGCTGGTTACGAAACTGAAGCCGGTCGCGGTTGTCGGCTTCGGCGGTTATCCCACCGTGCCGCCGCTTCTGGCATCGACCGGGCTTGGCGTTCCCTCAATAATTCATGAGCAGAATGCGGTGATGGGCCGCGCCAACAAGGCGCTGGCTGCCCGCGTGAAGGCAATTGCCGGCGGTTTCCTGCCGCCCGCCAACGGCCAATATTCCGACAAGACGGTGGCGACCGGCAATCCGGTGCGCCCGGCGGTGCTGGCGGCCTCGGAAATTCCCTATACGCCGTCGCAGACGGGGGAGCCTTTCCAGCTGGTGGTTTTCGGCGGCAGTCAGGGTGCGCAGTTCTTTTCGAGCGCCGTTCCGGCGGCGATCTGCCTGATGAAGGACGAGCAGCGCAAGCGCGTCGTCGTGACCCAGCAGGCCCGACCCGAAGACAAGGACAGCGTGATAGCCTCCTACCAGAAGCTCGGTGTGAAGGCTGACGTTTCGCCCTTCTTCGGTGACATGGCCTCGCGCATCGCTGAGGCCGATCTTGTTATCAGCCGCTCTGGCGCTTCGACGGTGTCGGAGCTTTCGGTGATTGGTCGTCCGTCGATCCTTGTGCCCTACCCGCACGCGCTCGATCACGATCAGGCGGCCAATGCGGCCGCACTTTCGGCCGCCGGCGGCGCAAGCGTCATCAAACAGTCGGAACTGTCGCCGCAGAAACTGTCGAGCCTGCTATCGTCAGCACTTTCGGAGCCGGATAGGCTTTCGACGACGGCAGCGGCTGCCAAGGCAACCGGAAAACCGCATGCGGCGGATGTGCTGGCCGATCTGGTGGAAGCGATTGCCGAAGGCCGGTCCGTACAGGAATTTAAAAAGAAGAATGAAGGAGTTGGGGCATGAAGATGCCGAAAGCCATAGGCCTTGTCCATTTCATCGGCATAGGCGGGATCGGCATGAGCGGCATTGCCGAAGTGCTTCATAATCTCGGTCATCGCGTACAGGGGTCGGATCAGGCTGACAGCGCCAATGTGCAGCGCCTGCGGGACAAGGGCATCGAGGTATTTGTCGGACATACCGCTGACAATCTCGGTGATGCGGAAGTCGTGGTTGTTTCCACCGCCATCAAGAAGAACAATCCGGAACTGATCTCGGCGCGCGAAAAGCACCTGCCGATCGTTCGCCGCGCCGAAATGCTGGCCGAGCTGATGCGTTTCCGCAATGCCATCGCCATTGGCGGCACGCATGGCAAGACCACGACGACCTCCATGGTCGCGACCCTGCTGGAAGCCGGCAATCTCGATCCGACCGTCATCAATGGCGGCATCATCAATGCCTATGGCACCAATGCCCGCATGGGTGAGGGCGAGTGGATGGTGGTGGAGGCCGACGAGTCCGACGGTACCTTCCTGAAGCTTCCGGCCGATGTGGCCGTTATTACCAATATCGATCCCGAACATCTCGACCATTACGGCAATTTCGATGCCGTGCGCGCCGCGTTCCGGCAGTTCGTCGAGAATGTGCCGTTCTACGGCTTCGGCGTCATGTGTCTCGACCATCCCGAGGTTCAGGCGCTGGTTGGCCGGATCGAGGATCGCAAGGTCATCACCTATGGCGAAAACCCGCAGGCGGATGTGCGGTTTTCGAATGTGCGCATTGACGGCACGCGGTCCATTTTCGATGTGGAAATCCGTCGCCGCCGCACCGGCAAGATATTCTCGTTCACGGATCTCGTTCTGCCGATGCCCGGCCGTCACAATGTGTCGAATGCGACGGCGGCGATTGCCGTTGCCAATCGCCTCGGTATTTCGGAAGCCGACATCAAGAAGGGGCTTGCCTCCTTTGCCGGGGTCAAGCGTCGCTTCACGTTGACGGGCGAAGCCAATGGCGTGCAGGTCTTCGACGATTACGGTCATCATCCGGTTGAGATCAAGGCTGTGCTGGCGGCTGCGCGGGAAGCCTGCAAGGGCCGCATCATCGCCGTGCACCAGCCACACCGTTACAGCCGTCTTTCAAGCCTGTTTGACGATTTCGCGCATTGCTTTAACGATGCCGACACGATTATCCTTGCTCCGGTCTATGCCGCGGGCGAAGATCCGATCGAAGGCGCAAGTTCGGAAGCGCTGGTTTCGGCCATCAAGGCCGCCGGCCACCGCGACGCCCGTTTTCTTGAAAAGCGGGAGGACCTTGCGTCACAGGTTGCAGCCATTGCGAAACCGGGTGATTTCGTGGTTCTCTTGGGGGCTGGAAATATCACGCAATGGGCAGCGGTGCTGCCTTCGGAATTGAAGAGCATATCAGGAAAGTCTGAATGAGACAGGTCGATGGGGTAAAATTGCTGGGGAGGCTCGGCGACGGGGTAAAGGAATTGCGGGGACGTCTGACACCGGATGCGCCCATGGACCGCGTGACGTGGTTCAGAGCCGGCGGTCTGGCGGAAGTCATGTTCCAGCCGCACGACACGGATGATCTGATTGCCTTTCTGAAAATTCTGCCGGAAGACGTGCCGTTGACCGTGGTCGGCGTCGGCTCGAACCTTCTGGTGCGTGATGGCGGTATTCCGGGCGTCGTCGTCCGTCTGTCTGCCAAGGGTTTCGGCCAGGTGGAGCTTGCCGGCGAGAACCGTATCAAGGCTGGCGCGATCTGCCCGGACAAACATATTGCCGCCATGGCCATGGATAATGGTATCGGTGGGTTCCATTTCTTTTACGGCATTCCCGGTTCCATCGGTGGCGCGCTGCGCATGAATGCCGGCGCCAATGGCGGTGAGACGCGCGATCGCGTCGTGGAAGTCTATGCGGTCGACCGTCAGGGCAACCAGCATGTGCTGTCAAACGCGGATATGGGTTATAGCTACCGCCATTCCGGCGCCGATGCCGGCCTGATCTTCACCGGTGCGCTGTTTGAAGGTTATCCGGAAGACAAGGCGAAAATCCGCGCCGATATGGACGCCGTGCGCCATCATCGCGAAACCGTCCAGCCGATCCGCGAGCAGACGGGTGGTTCGACCTTCAAGAATCCCGAAGGTCATTCCGCCTGGGAACTGATCGACGAGGCGGGCGGCCGTGGTCTCGTTATCGGCGGCGCGCAGATGTCATCACTGCATTGCAATTTCATGATCAATACCGGCCACGCGACTGGCTATGATCTGGAATATCTGGGCGAGACCATCCGCAGGCGGGTGTTCGAGAAATCGGGCATCCGGCTTGAATGGGAAATCAAGCGCCTTGGCCTGTTCATGCCGGGCCGGGAAGTGGAGCCGTTCCTCGGGGCTTAAGTCTCGGCGAATGCTGCCAATTGCAAGAAAAACCTGCTGTTGATCTGGCCGTTTCGTGTATCGTAACGGTCAATCAACAGTTTTTCCGATATTATCGGGGTGAGGCGACGTCTCGTCCTTCAATATTAAATTACTTTTTATCAGGAAATACCAACGGCATTACGTGATCTAGGTGCTTTTGAGCATGATGTTGGGTCTTTGGAAAAAACCGATCGAAATGATAAGTTTTTCGGTCGCCACGTCGGAGGGCCGCAGGCGGCTCGAGCCGCTGGAATTCTCCATTCGTATCGCTTGTCTCGTGACGATCATTGTCATTCTGATGTGCATGGGTGGCCTGACGCTTCTCGCGCGATTCGGGCTGGTAACCGATCTCTTCAACGGCATCATGTTGAGTGTGACGCTCGGTGGTACGGTGGCGTTTACGATTACATTGCTGGTCTGCTGGCTGAATGCCAGGGAAGTGAAAATTCTCGTGCAATCCCACGAGCGCTTCCTGCATCTGAGTCATACGGACGCCCTGACCGGCCTCAGCAACCGGCTCGGCCTTTATGCCGCATGCGCTGAACTGGGCAGCGACTATTGCGTCGCCTTTCTCGATATCGATCATTTCAAGTCGGTGAATGACAG
Organism: Agrobacterium sp. V1; assembly: GCF_030518355.1. Classification (NCBI taxonomy): domain Bacteria; kingdom Pseudomonadati; phylum Pseudomonadota; class Alphaproteobacteria; order Hyphomicrobiales; family Rhizobiaceae; genus Agrobacterium; species Agrobacterium sp. V1. The sequence continues at coordinate 1,765,347 of NZ_JAULSF010000001.1, read as the reverse complement.
ATACAGCCACCTTGCCGGTGATCTCGTCATCTCGAGTGTCGCCCGCAGGATAAGAGAGCAATTCGATCCTTCTGCGCACGTCGCCCGCCTGGGTGGCGAGGAATTTGTCGTTGTGCAGGAAACCAGTCCGCTCACCTTTCTGCAGATGTGTGAAAGGGTTCGCGCAGCCATCGAGACCACCCCGGTGGCGTATCAGGATTTACGGATCACGGTGACGATTTCGATTGGCGTGGCCTTTCGCGGCGACGCCGACATTTTCGACAAGGTCATGCACAATGCCGATCTGGCGCTCTATCGGGCAAAGGGAGGAGGGCGCAATCGCGTCTGCATGACCGGTCACGTCGAGCGACGCCAGGCCGTGGCGTAAGCGTTAAAGCAGGCAAACAAAAGCCCGCGAAACGAAGGTTTCGCGGGCTTTTTAATGTCTGGCAATCCGTTCGGATCAGACTTCGTCCTTGCGGGACAGAAGAATGCAGGCGAGCGTGATGATGGCGGATACGCAGAGGTAATAACCGACGTAACCCATGCCGTAATTCACCTGCAGCCATGTGGCGATATAGGGCGCCAGCGATGCGCCGAAGATGCCGGCCATGTTGAAGGTGATGGACGAGCCGGTGTAACGCACGCGGGTCGGGAAGGGGGCGGCGAGCGCCGTTCCGATCAGGCCATAGGTCATGCCCATCAGCGTCATGGCAAGAGCTGCGAAGATGAAGATCGAGCCTTCGCCACCGGTCATCAGGCTGGGCAGCAGGAAGGAGAACAGGCCGATCAGCACCGTCGTCAGGATCAGGATTTCACGACGGCCGAATTTTTCGGCAAGCTTGCCGGCGATCGGGATGAAGATACCGAAGACGATGGAGCCGAGGATCTGCACTTCCAGCGCGTCGAGGAACGGAATTTTCAGAACCTTGACGTTGTAGGACAGAAGATAGGCAGTACCGATATAGAACAGCACGAAAGTGGCCAGCGCCACGAAGGTGCCGAGCACGAGGCTGCGCTTGTGGTTGCGGAAGAGTTCGGCGACCGGCACGGCAACACGTTCTTCCTTTTCGATGGCCTTCTGGAAATCGGGCGTTTCGGTGATCGACAGGCGAACCCACATGCCGACCGCGATCAGGATGATCGAAGCGACGAAGGGAATGCGCCAGCCCCAGCTGAGCAGCGATTCCTGCGACATGAAGTGCAGGAGGATCCAGAACACGCCGGAGGAAAGGAACAGGCCGACGGGTGCGCCGAGCTGTGGGAACATGCCGTACCAGCTGCGTTTGCCGGGAGGAGCATTTTCGGTGGCGAGAAGCACGGCACCACCCCATTCTCCGCCAAGACCAAAGCCCTGACCGAAGCGGCAAATCGCCAAAAGCAGCGGGGCAAGAACGCCGGCCGTCTCATAGGAGGGCAGAAGGCCGATGACGACGGTCGAGACACCCATGGTCAGGAGCGCTGCGACGAGGGTCGTCTTGCGGCCAACACGGTCACCATAGTGGCCGAAGACCACCGCGCCTAGCGGGCGGGCGAAAAAGGCGATGGAGAAGGTGGCGAAGGACGCCAGAAGCGCCGTCATCGGGTCGTTGTTCGGGAAGAACAATGCCGGGAACACGAGCACTGCGGCCGTGGCGTAAACGTAAAAATCGAAAAACTCGATGGTCGTGCCGACCAGGCTGGCAGTGAGAACTCGTGCAGGCGAATTTGTCTTTACAGCGTTCGAATTGCCAGCTGTCGACGATACCGGAGATATCGCGTCAGTCATGGTTTGGGTTCCATTTCAGATGATTGGAATGTCATGCCTTGGGAGGCAGGGACTGCGTTAACGCAATTTTTGTTCTTATGGAATGCTAAAAAAGAAATAATGCAAATAATGTGATCTTTGAATGCGAGATCCCGACGGCGAAGCTTTTTCACGCGCTCCAGTGATTGAGAGACTGATTCAGGTCGCGGATTTAAAACGCTGAAACGCCATATAATTTTCGCTGGGGAAAAACGCCTTTCGTTAACGTTTCGACCTTGCCTTCAGCGGGGAGGCGCTGGCGCGCTGGCGCGGCTTTATTTCCGATCATTGAAAACCTGCATGTTGCAATCGGTGCAACTCTCTGATTCCAAGGAGGGAATCCGGATCGATGCTGATTCTTTAATGGAACTCGGCATGTTGGGCGCGGCGGTTAACGAAAGTAAACGATTCATTAACCTTAATGGCGTTTAACTGATCTCAAGGATCATGTGCCAGAATCACCGTCCGTCAAATTCGGTCGGTTCGGGCGTGGTTCGTAACGGAGAGTTGGTGTCAGAGGGTTCGATGGGCGGCAAGCACGTAGCTGTTCTTTTGGGTGGGTTTTCGTCGGAGCGGCCGGTCAGCCTCTCGTCGGGCAACGCTTGCGCGCTTGCGCTCGAGGGCGAGGGCTACAAGGTCACCCGGGTCGATGTAGGGCGCGATGTCGCTGCCGTGCTCGCGGAACTGCGCCCGGATGTCGCCTTCAATGCACTGCACGGCCCCTTCGGCGAAGACGGCACCATTCAGGGCATTCTCGAATATCTCGCCATTCCCTATACCCATTCCGGCGTGCTGGCTTCCGCCCTTGCCATGGACAAGGCGCAGGCCAAGAAAGTTGCTGCCGCCGCCGGCGTCCCGGTTGCCGCCGAGCGCGTCATGAACCGCTTCGATTTCACCAGCGAACATCCGCTTGCGCCACCTTATGTGGTGAAGCCGGTACGCGAAGGATCGAGCTTCGGCGTCGTCATCGTCAAGGAAGACCAGTCGCACCCGCCGCAAATCCTCACCTCGTCGGAATGGCGTTATGGGGATCAGGTCATGGTCGAGCGCTATATTCACGGGCGCGAACTGACCTGTGGCGTGCTTGATGGCGAGGCGCTGGGCGTCACCGAAGTGGTGCCGCTTGGTCACAATTTCTATGATTACGATGCGAAATACGCGGCTGGTGGCTCGAAACATGTCATTCCCGCAGAAATTTCACCGAAAATTTACCAAAAGATTCAAACATTGGCGGTTATGGCGCATCAGGCGATCGGGTGCCGTGGCGTAAGCCGTTCAGACTTTCGTTACGACGACCGTTTCTCAGAAGATGGCGAAGTTATCTGGCTTGAAGTGAATACACAGCCGGGCATGACGCCGACCTCCCTGGTGCCCGAAATGGCGGCCCATGCTGGCCGCTCCTTTGGTAACCTTGTCAGCTGGATGGTGGAGGACGCTTCGTGTTTGCGGTGACCGGCAAAAAGTCGACGGCAAAAAAGCGCGAGCAATATGCGGCGGCAGCCAATGCCGACGATCGCAGGGTGCTGCCGCGTCCGCTGCGCCGCTTCGTGCGTTTCGGTGTCAGCCTTGCGACCGGACGCATTCACATTCCCGCCCATACCGGTACGATTTCGGCCATTGCTTTTTACGCGGTGACCGGGCTTTACGGCATGTCGCTTGGCGGACACACCAACATCGTCACCCAGACCACGACATCTGCCGCGGGCTTTGCGGTTGAAGACGTGAAAGTCTCTGGCAATCGCCAGACCTCGGAAATCGAAGTCTTTCAGCTTCTCGGCCTCGATGGCAGCACCTCGCTCATCGCGCTCGATATCGATGCGGCGCGCCGCAAGCTCGTCCAGCTTCCCTGGGTGGAAGATGTCGATATCCGCAAGGTCTATCCGAAGACCGTCGAGGTTCGCCTGAAGGAGCGTGAAGCCTTCGGCATCTGGCAGCACGGAACGGAACTGTCGCTGATCGAAAAAAGCGGCAGCGTGATCGCGCCGTTGCGTGACAATAAATTCGCCGAGTTACCGCTGTTTGTCGGACGTGACGCGGAAACCGGTGCTGCCGGTTTCGTCGGGCAGCTGGCCGACTGGCCGGAAATCCGCAACCGTGTCCGCGCCTATGTCCGCATTGCCGGCCGTCGCTGGGATCTGCATCTCGATAACGGCATCGTGGTCAAGCTGCCGGAAGAAAACCTGCCGCAGGCGCTGCAATTGCTGGCGCGGCTCGATCTCGAGGAAAAGGTTCTGTCGCGCGATGTCGCCGCGGTTGATCTGAGGCTCGCGGACCGCACCACGATCCAGCTGACCGAGGGTGCCACGGAACGCCGTCAGGCCGCCGTCGATGCGCGCACCAAGGCTCTCAAGAAGGCGGAGAAGAACACATGAGCTTATTCGGTTCTTCCCATTTCGGTTTGCCTCGCCTGAAGCCGCTGTCCTCCAAGCGCAGCCACATCGTGTCGGTGCTGGATATCGGCTCGACCAAGGTCGTATGCATGATCGGCCGGCTGACGCCGCGTCAGGAAAGCGAAATTCTGCCGGGCCGCACCCACAAGGTCGAAATCATCGGCATCGGCCACCAGCGCTCGCGCGGCGTGAAGTCAGGCGTGATCGCCGATCTCGACGCGCTGGAAGGCGTCATCCGTCTTTCGGTCGATGCGGCCGAGCGCATGGCGGGTCTCACCGTCGACAGCCTGATCGTCAATGTTTCCGCCGGACGGCTGGCAAGCGATATCTATACCGCGAGCATCGATCTCGGCGGCCAGGAAGTGGAAGCCAGCGACCTGCGCAAGGTTCTGGTGGCGGCAAGCCAGCAGTCCATGCGTCAGGACCGGGCGATCCTGCACTCGCTGCCGACAGGTTATTCGCTGGATGGCGAACGCGGCATTCGTGATCCGCTCTCCATGTATGGCGACCTTCTTGGTGTCGACATGCATGTGGTGACGGTCGAGCGCACGGCGCTGAAGAACCTCGAGCTTTGCGTCAATCGTGCGCATCTTTCGGTCGAAGGCATGGTGGCGACGCCCTATGCCAGCGGCCTTGCAGCGCTGGTGGACGATGAAGTCGAACTCGGCTGCGCGGCCATCGACATGGGTGGCGGCACCACGACGATCTCGGTTTTCGCCGAAGGCCGGCTCATTCACACCGACGCGATCGGCCTTGGCGGCCATCACGTGACGACAGATCTTGCACGTGGCCTCTCGACACGAATCGAAGATGCGGAGAGACTGAAGGTGGTGCATGGTTCGGCTTTGCTGAATGGCGCGGATGAGCGCGACATGATTTCGATCCCGCCGATTGGCGAAGATGATCGCGATCAACCATCGCAAGTTTCAAGAGCCCTTGTAACCCGCATCGTGCGGGCGCGTATCGAAGAGACGCTGGAATTGATCCGTGATCGTATCCAGAAGTCCGGCTTCAGCCCCATTGTCGGCAAGCGCGTGGTCCTCACCGGCGGCGCAAGCCAGCTGACGGGGCTGCCGGAAACGGCACGGCGCATTCTCGCCCGCAACGTTCGTATCGGCCGCCCCATGGGCGTGGCCGGTCTTCCGGTAGCGGCGAAGGGACCGGCATTTTCAACCGCCTGCGGACTGATGATCTATCCGCAGGTGGCGGACATCGAAATTCATGCGGCGCAAGGCGGAATGTTCTCGCCGTTTGGTACGGGCAGCGGCCGGATAGCCCGGGTTGGGCAATGGCTGAAAGAGAGTTTTTGAGTGGCCTTGTGGCGTAAGCCGGAGGTTTCAGAGTTGAGTTTTCAAGAATCGGCCAGCGGGGCGATGCGGCCAGAGAAAGAAGGAATGCTAAAATGACGATACAGCTGCAAAAGCCTGATATCACCGAGCTGAAGCCACGCATCACCGTTTTCGGTGTTGGCGGCGGCGGCGGTAACGCTGTCAACAACATGATCACGGCTGGCCTCCAGGGTGTCGATTTCGTCGTCGCCAACACGGATGCCCAGGCACTGACCATGACGAAGGCAGATCGGGTCATCCAGCTCGGCGTCAACGTCACCGAGGGTCTCGGCGCCGGTTCCCAGCCGGAAGTCGGCCGCGCCGCCGCTGAAGAATGCATCGATGAGATCATCGATCACCTGAACGGCACCCACATGTGCTTCGTCACCGCCGGCATGGGCGGCGGCACCGGCACCGGTGCTGCCCCGGTCGTTGCACAGGCCGCCCGCAACAAGGGTATCCTGACGGTCGGCGTCGTCACCAAGCCTTTCCACTTCGAAGGCGGCCGCCGCATGCGTCTTGCCGAACAGGGCATCGAGGAACTGCAGAAGTCCGTCGATACGCTGATCGTCATTCCGAACCAGAACCTCTTCCGCATTGCCAACGACAAGACGACCTTCGCCGACGCCTTCGCCATGGCTGACCAGGTTCTCTACTCCGGCGTTGCCTGCATCACCGATCTGATGGTGAAGGAAGGTCTCATCAACCTCGACTTCGCCGACGTTCGCTCGGTCATGCGCGAAATGGGCCGCGCGATGATGGGTACCGGTGAGGCTTCCGGTCCGGGCCGCGCAATGCAGGCTGCGGAAGCGGCAATCGCCAACCCGCTGCTCGACGAAACCTCGATGAAGGGCGCACAGGGCCTGCTGATCTCCATCACCGGTGGTCGCGACCTTACCCTGTTCGAAGTCGACGAAGCGGCTACCCGCATTCGCGAAGAAGTCGATCCGGATGCCAACATCATCCTCGGCGCCACCTTCGACGAAGCTCTGGAAGGTCTCATCCGCGTCTCCGTCGTTGCCACCGGCATTGACCGTGTTGCCGGCATCGGCGAACAGAATGTTGCCGAAATGCGCGCTGCTGCTGCGAAGCCGCTTATCCGTCCTTCCGCGGCCGTTGCTCCCGCTCCGGCCGCAGTTCAGCCTGCACATGCAGTATCGCAGGCACCAAAGACCGTAGACCAGATCGCCCAGACCATCCGTTCGGCGGAAGCTGAAATGGAACGCGAACTCGGTTTTGCCGCTCACCAGCAGCCGTCTCAGGACTTCCGTCCGCAGAGCAAGCTGTTCGCATCGTCCCCGGCTGAAGCGCCGGCTGCTCTTCGTCCGGCCCAGCCGGTTCAGCAGGTCGCTCCGGCACCGGTTGCTCCGGCACCCGTCTACCATGCACCGGAACAGGTTGCCGCTCCGGCTCCGCGCATGCAGCAGCCGCAGGCCCCGGTCTACCAGGAGCCTGCTCCGGTTGCCCGCCAGCCAGAGCCGGTACGCATGCCGAAGGTCGAAGACTTTCCGCCGGTCGTGAAGGCCGAGATGGAACATCGCACCCATGCCGCTCCTGCCGCCCAGGAAGAGCGTGGCCCGATGGGTCTTCTGAAGCGCATCACCAACTCGCTTGGTCGCCGCGAAGAAGAAGAAGTTCCCTCCGACATGATGGATGCGCCGAGCATGGCGCCGCAGCGCCGCGCGCCGCTTTCGCCGGAAGCCAGCCTCTACGCACCGCGTCGTGGCCAGCTTGACGACCACGGCCGTGCAACGCCCGCATCGTCCAGCCACCATGACGACGACCAGCTGGAAATCCCGGCGTTCCTGCGCCGCCAGTCCAACTAAAGGCGATTCCATCTGCCTCTTAAAACGCCCGGGTTTCACGACCCGGGCGTTTTGTTTATTTTGCGTGATTAACACTAAATTAATTTGCGTTTTCAATAGTTTACGCGTGTAACAATCCGAAACGAACAGTGATTTGTCGTGGCACCTACATGTGCGTATGTATGAGGCTGGGTAAAGGAAAATACGGACTTGGCCGGTCGCCAAAACCGGCTTTAAAACTTGAACGGCGCTTCACCAAACGGCGCGGTTTGCAAAACAAGGCATATACGCATGACTATCGGACTGCTCGGATTTCAGACAACTATCGCAAATGCTGTTCAGCTTAAAGGCATTGGCGTGCATTCCGGCAATCCGGTCTCTATGACGTTCCAGCCCGCAGAAGCTGGGACGGGCATCGTATTCCATCGCCTTCATGACAATGGCAACGTCACCGAGTTGAAGGCGGTTTCGGCCAATGTCGGCAATACCGACCTGTGCACCGTGCTCGGCCGTTCGCTGTCCCAGTCAGTGGCGACGATCGAGCACGTCATGGCCGCCATCTACGCCATGGGCCTCGACAATCTCGTCGTTGAGGTTGACGGTCCGGAAGCACCGATCATGGATGGCAGCTCTGCTCCCTTCATCGAGGCCATCGAATCGGTCGGCATCAAGAACCTCGGTGCGAAGCGCCGTTATATTCGCGTCACCAAGCCGGTGCGCATCGACTCGGGCGCGTCCTGGGCGGAATTCCGTCCCTATGACGGCACACGCTTTGAGGTCGACATCGATTTCGACACGCCGCTGATCGGGAAGCAGTCCTGGAAGGGCGACCTGACGGCTGAGACGTTCAAGAACGAATTGTCGCGCGCCCGTACCTTCGGTTTCATGCGTGACGTGGAGCGCCTGTGGGCTGCCGGTTATGCGCTCGGCTCCTCGCTTGAAAATTCCGTCGTCATTTCCGACGATAACAGCGTCATCAACATGGAAGGCCTGCGTTACGCCAAGGACGAGTTCGTCCGTCACAAGACGCTGGACGCCGTGGGCGACCTGGCGCTTGCCGGCGCGCAGTTCATCGGCTGCTATCGCTCCTATCGCGGTGGCCACAAGGTCAATGCCAATGCGCTGAAGGCGCTGCTGAGCGACCGTACGGCTTACGAGATCGTCGAAGCACCGGCTGCCCGCAACCAGATGGTGCGCGCCCGCGAATTCGTACCGGTCAACATGCCGGAATTTGCGCCCTGGTCTGCTTGAGTTTGTTCGCAGGCTATCGATTGACAGAAAAAGCCGCTCCCCTGGGGGCGGCTTTTTTATGATGCAGGGCAAGATGTTTCGTCATATCGCCTGATATTCATGCGATTGCGCGCGCGGATGCCATAAAAATGCGTTAATGCGTCATCATTGCGTTGCCCTGCGGATGCTTTTATGGCTAGAAACGCCAGTGCAAAGCCGATGCTTATGTATTTGCGCGGGAAGTGGGAACTGTCGAATGAAGCATGTAGGGTCTGGTGCGATGAAGGGTACGATGCGGGGGATCGCCGTTTCGTTGTTGTTGGTCGGTGCAAGTGTCGCCGTCACGGCCTGCCAGTCCGATCCGGATATCGACATTACCAAGCTCGGTTTTGAATCCGATCCGCCTGACGTTCTGTACAAGCAGGGGCTTGCCAACATGAACGCCGGCAACATGACGGAAGCCTCACGCAAGTTCGAGGCGATCGACAAGCAATATCCATTCACCGAATGGGGCCAGAAGGCGCTTGTCATGCAGACGTTCATTGCGACGCGCACCAACAAGAATGATGTGGCCATCACCAATGGCAGCCGCTTCCTGCGGCAATATCCGCGTTCCAAGGATGCGGCTTATGTTCAGTACATGATCGGCCTTGCCTATTCGAAGCAGATTTCCGACGTGACGCAGGACCAGCGCGCAGCACAGCGTACGGTCGAGGCGATGAGCAAGGTCGTCAACGACTATCCCGATTCGGAATATGTCGCCGATGCGCAGGCCAAGATCCGTTTCGCCCGCGACCAGCTCGCTGGCCGCGAAATGCAGGTCGGCCGTTATTACCTTGAGCGCAAGGAATATCTCGCCGCCGTTTCGCGTTTCCGCATCGTCGTCGAGCAGTACCAGAACACCAACCAGATCGAGGAAGCGCTGGCGCGTCTGACGGAGGCCTATTATGCGATGGGCCTGGTGGAAGAAGCGCAGACCGCGGCCGCCGTTCTTGGCAACAACTATCCCGACAGCCAATGGTATGCGGACTCCTACAAGCTGCTGAAGGGCAACGGGCTGGAGCCGCGTGAAAACAAGGGGTCCTGGATTTCGCGCGCCGGCAAGAAGCTTATCGGCGCCTGAGACGGGGCATAGGCCATGCTGGTCCAGCTCTCGATTCGCGATATCGTCCTGATTGAAAGGCTCGACCTCGGTTTTGAGGCGGGCCTTTCCGTGTTGACGGGGGAAACGGGCGCGGGCAAATCGATCCTGCTCGACAGTCTTTCCCTTGCGCTGGGTGGTCGGGGCGATGGCGGCCTTGTACGGCATGGCGAGGACAAGGGGCAGGTGACTGCCACGTTCGAAGTCCCCAACAATCATCCGACGCGGCTTCTTCTGCGGGAAAACGGTCTCGATGACGACGGCGACCTGATTTTTCGCCGCGTGCAATCCTCCGACGGACGTACCAAGGCCTATATCAACGATCAGGCCATCAGCGTGCAGATGATGCGGCAGCTCGGGCAATTGCTGGTGGAAATTCACGGCCAGCATGATGACCGTGCGCTTGTCGATACCGATGCCCACCGCACGCTGCTGGATGCCTTTGCCGGGCTGAGCGATGAGGCCCGCGCCGTTCAGGGTTTCTACCGCACCTGGAAAGACGCCGAGCGCGCCCTGAAGACTCACCGCGCCAAGGTGGAGGCCGCGGCCCGCGAGGCGGATTACCTGCGCTCTTCCGTCGAGGAACTCGAAGGGCTTTCGCCGCGTGACGGTGAAGAGGAGGAGCTTGCCGAGCGCCGGGCGGTGATGCAGAAATCCGAACGCATTGCCGGCGATATCGCCGAAGCCAGCGAGTTTCTGAATGGCAATGCTTCGCCCGTGCCTGTCATTGCATCCATGATGCGCCGGCTTGAGCGCAAGAGCCACGAAGCGCCCGGCCTGCTGGAAGACACCGTGCAGTTGCTGGATGCCGCGCTGGACAGCCTTTCCAATGCACAGATGGAAGTGGAGGCGGCGTTGCGCCGCACCGAATTCGATCCGCGTGAACTGGAGCGGGTGGAGGAGCGACTGTTCGCGCTGCGCGCCGCCGGCCGTAAATATAATGTCGCTGTGCCTGACCTGCCGGCTCTAGCCGAAAAAATGGTGGCTGATCTTGCCGATCTCGATGCCGGTGAGGAAAAGCTCGGCAAGTTGGAGGCCAATCTCGGCGTCGTCAAAGCTGATTTCGACCGTGCCGCCCAATCGCTTTCCGACAAACGCCGCCATGCGGCGGATGCGCTTTCCGATGCTGTGATGGCCGAGCTGCCGGCGCTGAAGCTGGAGCGGGCACGGTTTACCGTCGAGGTCACCTCCGATACCGAGCAGGCGACGGCCGACGGCATCGATACCGTCGAATTCCACGTGCAGACCAATCCGGGCACACGGCCGGGACCGATCATGAAAGTTGCGTCGGGCGGTGAATTGTCCCGCTTCCTGCTGGCTTTGAAGGTTGCGCTGGCGGATCGTGGTTCGGCGCCGACGCTGGTGTTCGATGAAATCGATACGGGCGTCGGCGGCGCCGTGGCGGATGCTATCGGCCAGCGGCTGCGTCGCCTGTCGAAGACGGTGCAGGTTCTCTCCGTCACCCATGCACCGCAGGTGGCGGCGCGGGCGGCGACCCATCTCTTGATTTCCAAAGGCCCATCCGGCGATGGCAGCGAGCGCATCGCCACCCGCGTGGCGACGATGGAGCCGAAACACCGCACCGAAGAGATCGCCCGCATGCTGGCCGGCGCATCGGTGACCGACGAGGCGAGGGCGGCGGCGGCCCGTCTGCTGGCTGCCAAGGACTGATCGTTCGCCAAAGCGTTGCGAGAGCACCTTCGGCATTGTGGGTCTTGTGAGTCTGGCGGCAAAACTGATTTTATTGCTGTTTTATTTCGGCTAAAAGCGTTCGGTAATTCCGAAAAGAGGCTGCCCATGTCGAAAGATCAGATTCCCGTCGAAAACCTGACTGAACTTGAAGCCTCTTCCGAGCTGGCATTTCTGGCAGCCGAGCTTGCCCGTCATGACGCGCTTTACCACGGCAAGGACGCGCCGGAGATTTCCGATGCTGACTATGATGCGCTGAAGCGGCGCAATGATGCCATCGAGGCGGCTTTCCCGGCATTGGTGCGGGCTGACAGCCCATCGAAAAAAGTCGGTTTTACACCGCTGCCAACCTTTGCGCCCATCGTGCATGCCCGCCCGATGCTGTCGCTCGACAATACATTTTCGGAAGAGGACCTGCGCGATTTCGTCAGTTCCGTCTACCGCTTCCTCGGCCATCTGCCTGACGATTCCATCGCATTTACCGCCGAGCCGAAGATTGACGGCCTTTCCATGTCCATTCGTTATGAGAAGGGCAAGCTGAAGACGGCGGCGACGCGTGGCGATGGCACGACCGGCGAGAACGTCACCGCCAATATCAGGACCATCAAGGAAATCCCGAACGAATTGCCCTCGGACGCGCCCGATGTGGTGGAGGTGCGTGGCGAGGTCTATATGGCCAAGAGCGACTTCATGGCGCTCAACGCCCAGATGGAGGCCGAAGGTAAGCAGACCTATGTGAACCCGCGCAACACGGCATCCGGTTCGCTGCGCCAGCTCGACGCCAATGTGACGGCGAAACGCAAGCTGCGGTTCTTCGCCTATGCCTTGGGTGAAGTCTCGAATGGCGGCCAGCCGGCGCGGATCGCCGATACGCAATATGGCATCGTCGAGAAATTCCGGGAGTGGGGGTTTCCGGTCAATCCGCTGATGAAGCGATTCACCTCCGCCCAGCAATTGCTTGAGCATTATAATGAAATCGGCGTCGCACGGCCCGATCTCGATTATGATATCGATGGCGTTGTCTACAAGGTCGACCGGCTTGATCTGCAGGAGCGGCTGGGCTTTCGTTCGCGCAGTCCGCGTTGGGCTACAGCGCACAAGTTTCCAGCCGAACAGGCTTTCACCACGGTCGAGAATATCGAAATCCAGGTAGGGCGCACCGGGGCGCTGACGCCGGTGGCACGCCTGACCCCGATCACCGTCGGCGGCGTCGTCGTCACCAATGCGACACTGCACAATGCCGATTATATCGAAGGCATCGGCAATAGTGGCGAGCGCATCCGCCCTGAGGATCATGACATTCGCATCGGCGATACGGTCATCGTGCAGCGCGCTGGCGATGTCATCCCGCAGGTGCTGGATGTGCTGCTGGAAAAGCGCCCGGTCGAAGCGGTGAAATATGCGTTTCCGGAGAAATGTCCGGTCTGCGGCAGCCATGCGGTGCGGGAGCGCAATGAAAAGACCGGCAAGCTCGATTCGGTCACGCGCTGCACCGGCGGTTTCGTCTGCCGGGCGCAGGCGGTGGAGCACTTAAAACATTTCGTCTCGCGAAATGCCTTCGATATTGAAGGGCTGGGCACCAAGCAGATCGATTTCTTCTTCGAAAGCGATGATCCGGCGCTCTCTATCAAGACTGCGCCCGATATCTTTACGCTGAAGGCGCGTCAGGAAGCATCGCACCTGACCAAGCTCGAGAATATTGAGGGTTTCGGCAAGGTCAGCGTCAGGAAGCTGTTCGATGCCATCGATGCCCGCCGCGAGATCGATCTGCATCGGCTGATCTTTGCGCTCGGTATCCGTCATGTTGGCGAGACAACGGCGAAGCTTCTGGCGCGCTCCTATGGTACCTATGAACATTTCGAAGAGGCGATGAAGGCTGCGGCGGATCCGGCAAGTGACGCCTGGGCTGAGCTCAACAGCATCGACGGTATCGGCGAGGTGGTGGCCCGTGCCATCATCGAGTTCTATAAGGAACCGCGCAATCTCGACGTCATCGACCGGCTGATACGGGAGTTGCAGCCGAAGGAGGCCGAGAAGCCGTCTACCGAAGGCAGTCCTGTGGCGGGCAAGACGGTGGTCTTCACCGGTTCGCTGGAAAAATTCACGCGGGATGAGGCGAAAGCTCGGGCCGAAAGCCTCGGCGCGAAAGTGGCTGGTTCCGTTTCGAAAAAGACGGATATTCTGGTGGCCGGGCCGGGGGCGGGCTCCAAGCTTGCCAAGGCGACGGAACTGGGCGTGCAGACTATGGACGAGGATGAGTGGCTGGCGCTGATCGGCGGCTGATATGCCGTCATCGCCGTGTTGTCCTGCACCGCCAGAGGTTTGCGCCTGAAACGGGGAACGCATCATGGATGACCGCATTGTCGTCACCACGCAGCAGGCCCGCAGGCTTATTGCCAGCCAGTTTCCGCAATGGGCGGCGCTTGATGTTCAGCCGGTGGAATTGAGCGGCTGGGACAATCGCAGCTTCCGCCTTGGCGACGACATGCTGATCCGCATGCCAAGTGCTGAGCGTTATGTGGCGCAGGTGGAAAAGGAACATCGGTGGCTGCCTGCCCTTGCGCCGTTCCTGCCGGTTCCAATTCCCGCACCCTTGGCGCTTGGACAGCCGGGTGAGGATTATCCGTTCTGCTGGTCCGTCTATCGCTGGCTGAAGGGTGAACCTCTCGCCCGGCAGCTGGACGGCATAAATCTTTCGGCCATCGCCAGCGATGTTGCGGGGTTTTTGAAAGCCCTGCATAACATCGATGCTTCGGGTGGGCCGCATGCGGGCGCGCATAATTTCCATCGCGGCGGATCGCTGGCGGTCTATGATGGCGAGGCGAGAGCCTCGGCGGCGCGCCTTTGCGATGAGGTGGATCAGGGGCTGGCCATGGAGATATGGCAGCTTGCGCTTTCGAGCGTTGGCAGGGGCAGGGCGTGTGGGTGCATGGCGATATCGCCGAGGGCAATCTGTTGGTGCTGGACGGGCGCCTGTCGGCCGTCATCGATTTCGGCAGTTCCGGCGTGGGCGATCCGTCGTCCGATCTCATTCTCGCGTGGAATGTGCTTGATGCGGAAAGCCGGGCTGTTTTTCGCCAGGCGCTGGATCTGGATGAGGCCACATGGCAGCGCGGGCGCGGCTGGGCACTGTGGAAGGCGTTGATCGTGCTGGATGCCGAGCGCGGGCGAAACGAAGAAATGACCGAATGGTCGCGGCGGACCATTCGGCGCGTGTTTGAGGATCATTGCTTGGCCGTCTGAACCATTACCGCAGACGCGCCATGCAATAGGCATCGATATATTCGCCATCGCGGAAGGCGAAGGATTTCAGATGGCCCTCGACCTCGAAGCCGAATTTACGATAAAGCGCCAGCGCCGGCTCATTGTCGGTGAAAACGGTCAGTTCGATCCTTTTCAGGTCCAGCCAGCGATCCGCAATGGCGAGGATTTCGCCGATCATGGCGCTGCCGATTCCCCGTCCCGTATAGGCATCATGAACACCCATACCGATGCTGCCCGCATGGGCCCGGCGGTTGGTGTGGCGCGTCAAGCCGATATCGCCGACGATCTTGTCGTTGAGAATGGCGACCAGCGCAAAGCTGTTGGCCGACTGGGTTTCGATCCCTTTGCGAACATCTTCCGGATTCTGATGTGGCCAGCGCAGCGTCCCGTTGCGAAATCCGGCCATGTTGTGCAGTGCCGTTATCCCCGGAGCATCTGCCGGGGTGCGGGCGCGGATGCACAGGCCTTCGGGCCAGCGCGCATCGGGATCCAGGGGTGAGGGTATATCGCATTCCGGCATGTCTGCTCTCCTTGGATATTTCAGCCGAGGCAGAGCGGGAACACCAGACCCTGCCAATATGCGGCAGGGTGGTGGACGGATGACCAGTTGACTAACGCACTGACACCGCCACGCGCCCTGCGGGGCGAATGGTCACGGTGAGATGCATGTGGGTCGCAAAGCTGGTCATGGCGGCATAAGGCCAGAGGAGCCGCCGGGCGTCAAGACGGCACCGCAGGGCTCATTGCCGGAAAACACCGGGCTGAGAGGAAAAGAACGAGGCCGTCTCGCAAGTTGGCCTCGATCTTCCGGCCTCATTGCAGCCGCTGGCGCGGCTGGCGCAATCTGGAAAGCAATCTGCCATCGATTGCGGCAAGACCGGCAGCGATCATCGCCATGCCGGCGAAATGCTTCATTTCCAGTTGCTCGCCGAGAAGCAGCGAACCGAGCAGGATGGCGCTGACGGGAATGAGGAAGGTGACGAGGGCGAGATTGGTGGCGCCGGCGCTGGCAAGGATGCGGAAGAAGATGAGGTAGGCGAGGGCCGTCGACAACAGGGCGATGCCGATCAGCGCGCCCCAGGTGCCGAGGCTTGGCATGGTGAGTGTCCATGGTCTGTCGACGAGAAGGGCGACCGGGATAAGCATCAGCGTCGAAGAGGATATCTGGCCGGTGGCGGTCATCAGCGGCGGCACGCCCATGGCCTTGAAGCGGCGGCCGAATATGCCCGCGAAGGAATAGGAGATGGCTGCACCGAGAATGGCGATCTGGCCCCAGAGGCCGGATGATCCGCCAAAGGCTGCAGGGCCGATCATCGTCGCCACGCCGGCAAAACCGATCAGCACGCCGACGAGCTTGTTACCGGTCATCTTTTCGTCAGCGGTCAGGAAATGCGCGACGATGACGGTGAAAAGGGGCGTGGTGGCATTAAGGATTGAGGCAAGCCCGCTGGCAATATGGGTCTGGCCCCAGACGATCAGGCAGAAGGGAATGATGTTGTTAAGCAGCCCCATGCCGAAAAAGGCGCGCCACACCGCCCATTGGCGCGGCAGGTGAAGGCCCATGATACGGCAGACGATGAGAAGCGCCGCAGCGGCAAGCGTGACCCGCAACGTGACGATGGTGACGGGTGGCAGTTCCTTGACCGCGACGCCAACGAAAAAGAACGATCCGCCCCAGAGTAGTGAGAGCGCTATAAGCATTGCCCATTCTCGGGCATCCATCTGTTTTTGTATCGCCATCATCGTCTCCCACGCTATATGAATATCGACATGATTGCAGGAAGGCACGCTGCCATCCACCCGATATCGGTTGAGTTTACCTCAAGCCGATATTACGGCCTTTTCTCCGCCCCCATATCCTGTTGCGTCTATTTACTCCCTGTTTTATTGTGTTTTCAAACGATAGTTTCTCTCGCGATAATTGAGCCCAGCTAAATCATGGCAACGGAACTTCCATCGCTTAAAGGGTTGCAGGCCTTTGAAGCCGCGGCGCGGTATCGCAGCGTCACGCTTGCTTCCAACGAGCTGAATGTCACCCCTGGCGCGGTCAGCCTGCAAATCCGGGAGCTGGAGACGCGACTTGGCGTGCAGCTGTTTTTCCGCAAGCCGCGCAGTATCCAGCTGACGCGGGAGGGGGAGCGTTATTACGGCGCGCTCCGCACCGCCTTCCGGATGATGCGCGAGGCGACGGCGGAACTGACGGCACGCTCCGAAATCACGGTTCTGACCCTCAGCTGCACGCCGACTTTCGCCATACAATGGCTGATGCCGAGATTGCCGGCCTTTCAGCAGCAACACCCCTATGTGGACGTCCGCATCAGCGTGACCAACCGGCTCGTGGATTTTTCGCGGGACGATGTCGATCTGGCGGTGCGGCACGGTTTTGGCCGTTATGAAGGGCTGGAGAGCATCCGTTTCATCGATGACAGCACTTTGCCGGTCTGTTCGCCGCAGCTTCTTGAGAAATACGGACCGCTTCAGGAGGCGGGGGACCTGAAAGCCGTGCCGCTTCTGCATGATGAAAACCGCAATGAATGGCGGCGCTGGCTGGAGGCTGCGGGAGCATCCGATGTCGACGCCTCCGGCGGCACGGTGTTCATCGACAGCAATGGCGCGCTGGATGCGGCGAAAGCCGGGCATGGCATTGCGCTGACGCGACGCTCGCTCGTTTCCCGCGAGCTTGCGGAAGGTGCGTTGATCGCGCCCTTCGGGAAAGACATGGCCAGCACGCTTGCCTATTTTCTGGTTTATCCGCGACACATGCTTGATAATCCCGATCTGGTGACGCTCATCGAATGGATGCTTTCGCAAGCGCGTTCAGCCGAGGCCGGTTCTCTTTGATGACAATCCGGTCTATGCCGGAATGAAACAACGGGAATCACTCTTGAAAACCATCGCCATCGATTTCGAGACCGCCAATGAGGAACGGGGCAGCGCCTGCTCCGTCGGGCTTGCGTGGATAGAAGACGGTAATATCGTTCGTGTCGAGGAACGTCTTATCCGGCCGAAGGACATGCGGTTCTCGCCCTTCAACATTGCGGTGCACGGAATTCGGCCTGCTGATGTCGAGGATGCGCCGGAATTTCCTGAGGTGATGGAAGAGTTCATTGATGACTTCCATGGCGCCACCATGATCGCCCATAATGCCGCTTTCGATTTCAGCGTCATGCGGGCGTCCTTCGACAAATACCGGCAATCCTATCCTGATCTTTCCTATCTGTGCAGCGTCAAGATTGCCCGGCATGTCTGGCCACATCTGGAATCACACAAGCTGAATGTGATTGCCCACCATCTGCAACTGCGCTTCGTGCACCATAATGCTGCCGAAGACGCGGTTGTCTGCGCTGCTGCATCGATTGCGGCGGCGAAGGCCTTGCGTGTCGCCCATATCCGCGATCTGCCGGAAAAGATCGGCATGGTCGCCGGCCGTCTCACCTCCACCGGCTACCAGCCCTGCAGCATGAAAAAACGCGCCGTCGCCCGGGTTGCTTAATGGTGTCGCCCACCTATGTTTGAAGCAGCGTAACGGAGAAGATGCGATGACGATGAAAACTCTGTCGGGTTTGTTTGCGGGCTTTCTGGCATTGCTTCCGGTGACAGCGGCGCATTCGCAGGTCGTGGGTGAAGTCGGGGTCGACTGGATCGGCAATGATATCGTCATCGAGGCGATCGCCGATCCCAAGATCAAGGGTGTCACCTGCCACGTTACCTATTTCGAGCGTGGCGTTATCGACCGGCTGAAGAACGGTAACTGGTTCGAAGACCCTTCCAACAACGCCATTTCCTGCAGCCAGACGGGGCCGGTCGAGATCGGCGACATCGATCTGTCGAAGAGCGGGGAAGAGGTGTTCCGGCAGGGCATGTCGCTGGTCTGGAAGAAGCTCGTCGTCAGCCGCGTCTATGACAAGGCCAATGACACGCTGATCTATCTGGTGCATGCGCGGGAACTGACCGACGGTTCGGCCAAGATGGCGATTTCCACGGTGCCGCTCTATAATCAGCAGGTGACGTGGCAGAAGGGCAAGCCGTAAGCTTTTCCGGTATTTTGATAAGGAATTCCAAAGTACTATCCGTCATGCCGGACTTGATCCGGCATCCAGCCACGACGCGTCCGCGTCGTGAAGAGGTTCTTTCGCGATCAAAGACTTGATCGCGCTGGACCCCGGATCAAGTCCGGGGTGACGGGCGCTCAGGTGGTGCCAAACCCTACGGTTCTGCATGCAGCCCGCATGGCTTCAGCTGATCAAGCCGCTTCGCGCGCCAGTTCGTCCGCAATGACGGTATCGAGGTTGAGGAAGCAGACCATGCTCTTTTCCAGCGCCACGATGCCGCGGCAGAAGCTGCGCTGTTCTTCCGGAATGATATCCGGCGCGGGCTGCAGGTCTTCGGAGCGGATGGTCATCATGTCGGAGACCTGTTCTACCAGCAGGCCGACCAGCTTGCCGCCGATATCGGTGACGATGATGGCGGAGCGTTCGGACGGCTCGGTCATCTTCATGCCGAGGCGGCCGGCCATGTCGATGACGGGAATGACGGCGCCGCGCAGGTTGATGAGGCCGAGAACATAAGGCGGCGTGTGCGGCATCGGGGTAACCGGCGCCCAGCCGCGGATTTCGCGGATCGCCATGATGTCGATGCAGAATTCCTGATCGCCCAGATGGAAGGAAACGATTTCGAGATATGCGCCGGATTGCTTGATGGCGTTGGACATGACGGCAGGTTTCCTCTGATGGCTCTCTAACAGGCCCACGCAGGATTGAGCTTTATGCGGTGGCCGGCATGGACCGGGAGACATCATGTCGAGGCTTTAAAAACCGCTATGGTCATAATGCACAGCAAGATTTTAAACTTTCCCTAACAATTGCCGCGCTCTCCCACGCAAAACCCGGTATTTTGGCGGTTTTCGCGTCGGTGCAAAAAGGTTATGATGGCGGCATGAACACACTCGTTTCCAACCCGCTGAAGTTTGTTCTGGCAAGTCTTGCGGTCGTCGCTTCGCTTGCCATCGTGCTTCTTGCCTTCGACGGCTGGGTGCGGCACAGCACGGATATTTTCCTCTCCACCGTGCAGAGCGGTATCGCCTGGTGTCTGTGATCGTTTGGGCCGTCTGCGCTTTGTGACAAATCAGCGCGGCTCCCTGTAAATACGTCCAGTTGATTTGCCGTCGCCGTCGTCGTTCGTTATCAGTCTGCCAAGGCCTGCGATATGCTGCGGGCTTTCGGGGTAGGATTGGACAATGAGAAATATTCGCATCGTATTGTGGGCCGTGGTGGTCGTTCTCGCCGGTGTCGTCAGCTGGCTGACGATCGAAATGACGAAGACCCGTGAGGAGATGGTGGAAACGGCTTATGGCGTGCCTTTCGCGCTTACCGCGCAGGACGGCCAGCCGATCACCGAAAAGGCGTTTCAGGGCAAACCGACGGCCTTGTTCTTCGGTTTCACCCATTGCCCGGAAGTCTGCCCGACGACATTGTTCGAGCTGAACGGCTGGATGGAAAAGGTGGATCCGGCCGGCGACAAGATGCAGGCTTATTTCGTGTCCGTCGATCCAGAGCGTGATACGCCCGAGATCATGCAGCAATATGTTTCCAATGTTTCAAAGCGGATTACCGGCATTACCGGTCCGGCCGACAAGATTGCCGAGACGCTGAAAGGCTATCGCATCTATGCCAAGAAGGTGCCGGTGGATGAGAAGGATCCGAATGGCGATTACACCATGGATCATACCGCGTCCGTCATCCTGCTTGATGCCAAGGGCCGTTTTTCAGGCACCATCGCTTATGGCGAAAACCCTGAAGTTGCCGAGCAGAAGCTCCAGAATCTTCTGAAGGGCTGATAGAGCCGGCATAATTGCGCCAGGCTTATTGGACTGGCGCAGCTTTTGTGGCAAAGGCAAGACAACAACCTCAGCCAGAGAAAGCAGCCCGCCGTGAGCGAAATCCGACTTTACGTCACCACGACCGAAATCAAGGCCGGCGAAATCCTCGATCTCATGTCGGATTATTTCGGCGAGGAGGATGTTGCGATCGCCACGACCGAGGTGGATGAGAAGCGCGACATCTGGGAAGCCTCCGTCTATTTGATGGCCGAGCAGGAGGATGAGTTCCGCGAGCGTGTCAGCGCTTTGCTTGCGCCTGCGTTTCCCGGTCTCGTCATCGAAAAAGAGATCGTTCCTGATGTCGACTGGATCGCCAAGTCGCTCGAGGGGCTGAAGCCGGTCAGGGCAGGGCGGTTCATCGTGCATGGCGCGCATGATCGCGACAAGGTGCAGCCGCATGATCTGGCTATCGAGATCGAGGCGGGGCAGGCTTTCGGCACCGGCCATCATGGCACGACGGCGGGTTGCCTTGAAATGATCGAGGATGTTCTGCGGGCACGGACGGTCCGCAACGCGCTCGATCTCGGCACCGGCAGCGGCGTTCTGGCGATTGCCGTGCGCAAGATGCGCCCCATTCCGGTGCTGGCGACGGATATCGACCCCATTGCCGTCAAGGTGGCCAAGGAAAATGTACGGCTGAACGGCATCGTGTCTGGAATGGCGCTGGAAACCGCACCCGGTTTTCACTCCGATGCTTTCCGCAAGCATGGACCATTTGATCTCATCATCGCCAATATTCTGGCGCGGCCGCTGATCAAGATGGCACCGCAGCTTGTCACGCATCTGGCGCCCGGCGGCACTGTCATCCTGTCGGGTATTCTTGCGTCACAGCGCTGGAAGGTTCTCGCCGCTTATAATGGCGCGCGGCTTTCTCACATCCGCACCATCTGGCGCAACGGCTGGGTGACGCTGCATCTGCGCAAAGACTGACGCTTTTTCGACCTTGCTTTCGGGCAAAAGAAAAGGCGGCGCTTTCGCGCCGCCTGGAACCCGCGAGCATATGGGAGGAGCTTGCTCAAGCGGGTCGACGTATTCCTGTTCAGACGCGGTGGAGGGAGGATCGCCGCGCCTGACTTGATCAGAATACGTAGCTGGACTTTGCCTTGCGACGCAGATCGGCGCGGTTCATGCCCAGCGCTTCGAGCGACTTGTCGTCAAGGTTCAAAAGTGCTGCGTTGACGTGGCGGCTGACCTGACGCTCGCGTGCTTCAACAACACGATCGAAGGCGGCGCGGAGGAAAGATTTTGCCATTGCTTCAAATCCCTTTTTGCCAGGAGAGTGTTTCTCTCGCTGTGTTGATCTTGATATAAGCGATGTGATTTTGTTTGGTTAGATGGGATATTTCACGGTTGATATGCGTAAAATGCATGTCACTTGTTTTCTAGTATTACTTATTTCGCAAAATATGCACAATTTATCGCCGTAATCGGTTCTGTCATATATGGCTTGAAACCGGGTTTGCCCACGTGGCATTGTCGTTGTGCGCCAATGATTTGACGGCGTGAATGAACCGCTTTCCTCATGACAGTTCCCGAAAGACACCCATGTTCCAGACCTTCGAAAACAAATCCGCGCCGCAATTTGGCAAGGCCCGTGTCGAGGCGCTGCGCGCCGGTTTCGACGCGCTGGCTATCGACGGTTTTCTGGTGCCGCGCGCCGATGAATATCAGGGGGAATATGTGCCGGAATGCGCCGAGCGCCTGTCCTGGCTGACGGGCTTCACCGGTTCGGCCGGCATCGCGCTGGTGACACGCAGCGAGGCCGTGGTTTTTGTCGATGGCCGGTATACGACACAGCTCAAATCGCAGGTCGACCAATCCGTATTCACGGGCGGTGATCTGGTCGGGGCGCCGCCCTCTGTCTGGTTATCCGAACATGCAGCGCAGGGCTTCCGGCTGGGGATCGATCCGTGGCTGCATACCGGCGCTGAATTGAAGCGGCTGGAAAAGGCGCTTGCGGCCAAAGGCGGCTCCGTCGTGCTGCTGGAGCGCAATCCGCTTGATGCCCTGTGGCAGGACCGTCCGTCCGAGCCGCTGGAGCCCGTTATTATCCAGCCGGAAGCCTTTACCGGCAAGCTGGCGAAGGAAAAGATCGCGCTGCTGGCGGAGACGGTTTCGGCCAAGCAGGCAGATGCCCTGCTGGTTACCGATCCGTCTTCCATTGCCTGGATTTTCAATATTCGCGGCAATGACGTGCCGCATACACCACATCCGCTTGCCCGTGCCATCATCTATGCCGATGGCAGGACGGATATTTTTCTCGACAAGCGCAAGACCGGCATCGAGGTCGAGGCCTATCTGGCGCAACTGGCGACGCAACTGCCGCCATCGAAAATTGCCGACCGCCTGCATGCGATTGCCAGCGCCAAGGGCCGGGTCATGGTCGATGCCGATCTGACGCCGGTGGCGCTGACGGGCGCAATCACGGCAGCGGGCGGTATATTGGTGGAGACGTCCGATCCGGTCCGCCTGCCGCGCGCCTGCAAGAACAAGGCGGAGCTTGCCGGTTCGGCCGCAGCACACGTGCAGGATGGCGCGGCCATGGTCGAATATCTGAGCTGGCTGGATCGCCAGCAGCCGGGCAGCGTCACCGAAATCGCTGCGGTCAAGGCGCTGGAGGCGGCGCGGGCCAAAGTGGGGCAGACGATGCAGAACCCGTTGAAGGATGTGTCTTTCGACACGATTTCCGGCGCTGGCGAACATGCCGCCATCATCCATTACCGTGTCACCACCGACACGGATCGCACACTTGCCGATGGCGAAATGTTCCTCGTCGATTCCGGCGCGCAATATGTCAACGGTACTACTGATATCACCCGTACCGTCGCAATCGGCACGGTGCCGGAAGAGCAGAAGCGTTTCTTCACGCTGGTGCTGAAGGGAGTGATCGGCATCAGCACCGCACGGTTTCCGAAGGGAACGCGCGGTTGCGACCTCGATCCCTTGGCGCGCATCGCGCTGTGGAAGGCAGGCGCCGACTATGCCCATGGCACCGGCCACGGTGTCGGTTCCTATCTTTCGGTGCATGAGGGACCGCAGCGTATTGCAAGGCTTTCGACGCAGGAGTTGCTGCCGGGCATGATCCTGTCGAACGAGCCGGGTTATTACCGCCCCGGTGCTTTCGGCATCCGCATCGAGAACCTGATCTATGTGCGTGATGCGCAGGAGGTGGCCGGCGGCGACCAGCCAATGTTCTCCTTCGAGACGCTGACCTGGTGCCCCATCGACAACAGGCTTGTCGTCGTGTCACTCCTGACCGACGAGGAACTCGACTGGCTGAACGCCTACCACGCCGGCGTTCTGGAGAAGCTCTCTCCGCTGATCACCGATGAAGAGGTGAAAGCCTGGCTCGTTGCCGCGACCAGGCCACTGGAGAGGGTCGCTTAAAGCAGCCCGAAATGCCTGATGGCGATGACGACGGCCCAGCCGATTGCCAGCATCGTCAGGCCGGGAAACCGCAGGCAGACCAGAAGGGCTGCCACCATGCCGATCTTCACCTCGTATCCGCCTTCGAAAAAGGCGGGTGCGACAAGCGTGGTCAAAACCGCAACCGGTACGGCGTTAAGTCCTGCTTCCATGCGCGGCGGGATGGATTTCATCCGCGTCATCAGCACATAACCGCCGATGCGGGTGAGATAGGTGGCGACGGCGGCGAGCGCGATCAGGATCATCGTGTCGATATGGAGCATGTCACTCATGGCGTTTCCACCCTGTTTTCAGGATTGGCCTCGCCGTTGGGTTTGGGCGGATAAAGGACGGCAACGAGAATGCCGGCAATCGCCCCGAGGCTGACATGCCACGGCGAGCCGACGAAGTGATAGGCGACCGTTGCGCCGGCTGCGCTTGCCAGCATCACCGGGTAGAAATTTTCCCGCTGGCGGAAGCTCAGGACCATGCCCATGAAATAGATCGGCAAAAGCACGTCGAGACCGATGGCCTTGGGATCGCCGACGAGATTGCCGAGCGAGGCGCCGAGAATGGTCATGGCCAGCCACAGCACATAGACCGGTGCGGCAAAGCCCATATACCAGGAAAAGCCGACCGTGCCGGTGTTCTCATATTTGCGGACCGATTCGGCGAATTGCGGGTCCACCAGCACAAAGAAGCCGGCAGCTCTCTGCATCAGCGACCAGCCGGAGATCATTCGGGCAATGGCTGCCGAATAAAGGATATGGCGGAAATTGACGGCGAAGACTGAAAGAACGATCAGCCATGGGGCGACCTTCTGGCCAAACAGTTCGATGCCGACAAGCTGGCTTGCGCCGGCATAGACGGTACCGCTCATGATCGTGGCTTCGGTGACGCTCAGGCCGTTATCGACTGCAACCGCGCCGAACAGCGCGCCAAAGGGGGCGGCGGAAAGGGCGATCGGAAAACCGGTCCTCAGTCCCTCGCGAAATTCTTTATTGAACATTCTCTGGAAACTCCTTGCCGCCGCTCTATCGCCGTCCCGGCCGGCTGGCAAACGAATTGCATGAATGGATCGATTGATTCCCTTGAAGCTTCCGTTACGGTAACGCCGACAGTCAGCGCCGCACGAAAGACCTCATCGGGTTTTGTCTGCGCACCCACACCGTGAATCATGGAAGATCAATGCTCGAAAAGCAGGAAAAGGCGGTCCTGGCCGCGCGTATCAAGGACTATCTTGCCCGGGAGACCGAAACCGAGATGGGGCTTCTTGAGGCGGAAATCTTCGTGGAGTTTCTGGCCGAAGAGGTCGGGTATGTTTTCTATAATCAGGGGCTGAAGGATGCACATGCAGCAATCCTGCGGCGTCTTGAGGACGCCGCCGGTGACATCGACGTGCTGGAAAAACCGCGGCTACGTTGAAATGGCGGTCAGTCGCGCAATATGTCGCGGCTGTTGACGATTGCTGCGCCCTTTTCCCGCATGGCCGCAATCGCGGCCTTTATGCCCTGTGGATCGATGCCGCGGCTTGCATCCTCGATGAAACGGACCTTGATACCGGGCAACATGTCGATGGCATCGAGCACCGAAAAACTGACGCAATAATCGGTGGCGAGGCCGCATATATCGAGCTGCGTCACGCCCTGGCGGGCCAGATAATCGGCAAGGCCTGTCGTCGCCGACTGGTCATTGTCGCGAAAGGCGGAATAGCTGTCGACGGCAGGGTTTTCACCCTTCTGCTGAATATAGTCGAATGCGTCCGTCTTCAGGTCGGGGTGGAATTCCGCATCCTGCGTGCCCTGCACGCAATGGTCCGGCCACATCATCTGTGGTTTGCCGGAAAGCTCGCCCATGTCGAACGGTTTCCTGCCGGGGTGCTGGGAGGCGAAGCTGCCGTGGTTTTCCGGGTGCCAGTCCTGCGATGCGACGATGAGGTCATAACCGCCATTGTCGATGAGGGCATTGGCGGCGGGCACGACCCTGTCCCCTTCGGCAACGGCCAGATTACCGCCGGGGCAAAAGCCGTTCTGGATGTCGATGAGCAGCAGCGCCTTCATGATGTGCCTCCCTTTTGCCAGCAGGATGCCAAGCCGGCTTTGGCGGATCAAGTACCCATTCAACCTTTGTGCCCACACGCCTGGTTGCTGATGACGGCTTGTCCCGTCGCAGTCCTGCCGCATTTACAGCAAATTTCCGGCCAAGTCGGAATTTACCTGACGATGCGGCGACGGAAATTTTAAAGGCCGATGACGCCCCCAGGGGCATTTTTCAGGACGAGCGATGCAGTGCACGCCGTTCCCGCACAGTCATCGTTTCGCCTTCGCCTGACATGCGCAGACCTTAACGAAGTATTTTTGCAGGGACTCGTAAACACTTTGGTTACCATAATTCGTCATGCTTCGAACCAGTCAGTTCCGAAAGCGGCGTGGTGTTCACCCGCTCTTTGGATGCCCCAAAATCCCACCGGCATTGGCCGGGTGTGCGTGAACGGTTCGAGTAACGAGTATCATGGCGTTTTCTGCTGCGGCCTATAATGGCGCCGGTGTTGCCGGGTCGTCCTGCCTCAAGAAAGGCAAATCCTTTTCGCTTGGCCGAATGTCCGCGCTGCTCGGTGGCGGTGCCTTTGCCGGTCTTTTTGCCTTTGCTGCCTTCGCATCGCTGCATAGCATGGCGGCCGCCTCGCATGGCGTCGGGCAATTTGAAAAGACGCTGGTGGCGAGGCTCGATTCCGCCGAGACGGCGATCAGCCATGCGACGGGGCGGGATATTCACGTCCGCAAGTTTTCCCGCCTGAGTGATCACAGCCATGGCCCGCAGAAGGCCGTTCGCCTTGCCGGCATCATGCCCGAAATCGGTGCGAAGGAATTTCGCGAGCGCTTTGGCGCGGCGGCAAATGCCAAAGGGCAGGCGTCGGTGAAGGAACTTGCCGCGCTCAGGCCTTCGGCAATCGTCGATTCGGCGCTTGGGCGCACCACCGAGGTCGCCTATCAAAGCGCTGCCTCGCAACATCCGGCATTCGAAGTCGCGCTGGCACGCCCGCAGATCGAGGAAGAGGCGAGCAGCCTGCTTCCCGATGATGTGCCGCTTCCGAGCTTCCGGCCCGAAGTGGCGGCGGCCGAGACGGTGGAGCCGTCGCCGCGTCCGGCCCTCTCCAAGGCTGCGGTTGCGTCAGCCCCCGATTTTGATGCGCCGGTTCCGCTGCGCGCGCCGCAGCAGCCGAAGCAGAGCACCGGCGCCATGCTTGCCTTTGCAAAGCCTGATAATCCGATGCGCGAGCCGAGCAAGATGGATGCGGTTCCGTGGCCGGATCGCGGCAATGGCACGGCGATTTACGATATTTCCTCCGGAACGGTTCACATGCCGAATGGCGAGAAGCTGGAAGCGCATTCCGGCATCGGCAAGATGCGCGACAATCCCGACTTTGTTCACGTCAGAATGCGCGGCTCTACGCCGCCCTCCAGCTATCGTCTGACGATGCGCGAAGCACGGTTTCATGGCGTCGAAGCCATTCGCCTGACACCGGAAAACGGCGTCAACCCGCATGGCCGCGATGGACTTCTTGCCCATACCTACATGCTGGCGAAACGCGGTGAATCGAATGGCTGTGTCGTGTTTCGGGATTATTCGCGCTTCCTGGCCGCCTTCAAGCGCGGCGAAGTCAAGCGCATGGTCGTGGTGCCGAAACTGAACGGCAACCGCCCGACGCTTGCCAGCAGCGGCGGGAAAAGCGGCGGCAAGACGCTGCTCAGCATGTTCTCGCGCGGCAACGATTCCTGAGTTTATTTGAATTTCATCAACGGCTGCGCCGTTGCGTCAGCACCATGCCGGCGATGATGAGAAGAATGCCAAGCGCGCTTGCCCAGATTTTCGGCGGATGATCGCCGAAGAGATCGAGTACGACGCCTGACACCATCTGGCCGCTGATGACCAGAAGGGCGGTATTGACCGCGCCGATGCGCGGGATGAGCCAGCTTCCCGAGGCGATGAAGACGACGCCGATCGGGCCGCCGATAAAGGCAAGCCAGGGCGCATCGGCCGCGCCGGGCGGAATGAGGCCGCCGACGATGAGGCCGATGACGGTCAGCACGGCAAAGCCAACAATATGGTTCCAGAAGGAAGCTATAAGCGGTGAGTTCGACAGGCTCAAGCGGCCGTTGATCTGACGGCTCAGCGCCACGAAGACCCCGCCGGTAAAGGCCATGGCGATCCAGACGATCATGCCGTTCTCCCAACCAGAATGATGAGCGCGCTGCCGCAGAGGATGAGCGCCACCGCTGCCATGTCCCGCATATCTGGCCGCCGTTTCGGCAAGCCGAAGAGGCCGAAAAGATCGGCCAGCAGGCTGAAGATCACCTGTCCGCCGAGGCCTAGCGCGATGGTGCCGGAAAGCGCCAGCGGTGAATTGACGGCGGTGGAGGTGAGGATGACGATGGCCGCACCCACGACCCCGCCGCAATAGGCCCAGAACGGTGCCTTCGGTTTTGCCGGTGCCGTGGGGTCGTTCTTCGGGCGCATGATGGCGAGATAGATCAGCGCCGCCACCGTACCTGTGCCATGCGCCGTCCACGAGGAAAACAGCGCGCTGCCGTAATGGGCAAGCTGGCCGTTGAAATGCACCATCAACGTCAAAAGACAACCACTCGCGAAGGCGGCGGCAAGATGCAGCGGATTGAGGCGGGGATGCGTCATATCTGTCATGGCGGTCTGTTGTGGCGGGCCGGGAAAGCTGAAGAAGTATCCGAGCTTTAGCCGATATGTGCCTGAAGCGGAATCGAATTGCGCCGTTTCGCGGCTTCAGGTGGCATTATCCTGTGCGCTACGGAACCAGTGACCCTGCCGCGCATTATTCCAGCATGAAGAAAACGACACGCAAGCCATTGAACCGGATGACGATTTTCGTCATTTCGATTTTCATTCTCGCAGCCGTGATCGCTGCGGTTTATCTCATCGGCTTTACGCCCGGCGAGGCATGATCCAGCTGGTTTAATTGCCGGCGGGAGCAGTCTTGCCCTTGCCGCCTTCGAGCGTAACGCTCAGCTTGGCGATGGCGAAGCGGAGGCCGCGCAGAAGAAAACGGCTGGTTTCCAGATAGGCGCGATAGGGCAGCACGGTAAAATAACGCCAGCGCGGCAGTCGATAAATGCGCAGATTGTTCTGAATCTGGCTTTCGCCATCCGCATCCTGCGTGGCGCAGAGGGGATAGATGAAAGCCCCCTTCAGGCCTGCCAGATATTCCAGATCGAATGCGATATCATAGGCCAACCGCATGGGGATCAGTTTCGATATCCATTTTCCGGCGCGACGATTGACGAGATAGGCGCCTGAGCCTTTTTCCCGCGTCAGGGCAATGGCCAGCGAACGGCCATTGGAAAGCGGCCGAAACGGGAATTTGCGGCCGTTGCTGACCGTCGTCAGCCGCAACAGATCCCAGTCGTCGCCGTTCAGTACCGCCTCATCGATTGCATTCAGAAAATCATTGTCGAAAACCACGTCGTCTTCAAGGATGAGCGCGATATCGGCGTCGCCATCCATGAATTTATTGGCGCAGGCGACATGGCTGAGATAACAGCCGATTTCCGGCGGCGAAGTGCGCCGGCCATGCATGAGCATGTAGGAAATCTCGCTGAATTCCGGGATCGGATAATTGAGTTCGCGGCCATTGACGCCGGCGATACGCTCCGCCTGCAGCCCGATGGCGTCGAGCCTGGCGGTCATATCCTCAAGGCGCTTCGTGGCGCTATCCATGTTGATCAGGAAAACGGCAAGCTTGCGCTGGCTTTTCGGTAAAATATGCAAAGCGGTCCTCGCCCGGTTTTCGCTCTCGTGTAGCAATTTCTTTATTGCAACGATGTGACGCGGGCTATGGAAAAAGCTGTCTTGAACCTGTCTTAACCGTTCGAATCAAACCTTTTCCACAAATCCATCCAGCACGCGCTTTTGTCCTGCGCGGTCGAAATCGATGGTCAGCTTGTTGCCCTCGATGGCGGAGATGTTGCCGTTCCCGAATTTGAGGTGGAAGACGCGGTCGCCGACCACGAATTTCGACGGTGTGTCGGCAACGGATTTGGCCACCAGCTCGCCATCAATCGTGCGGGTCCGCGGGCCGCTTTCGCCATAACCAATCCGCTCGACCGCATGGCCGGAGCGTGTGCCCCAGTTGTCGCGGGTGGCATCTGATTTGTTGGCCTGTGCCCGTTTCCAGCCGGGAGTGGAATAATTATTGGCGAAGGGTTCCGCCTTGTCGAAGCGGGACTGGCCATAGCCGCCGCGCCCGCCATAACCGCCATAATTGCTGTCGGATGCCGCGACATCCACATGGGCGGGCGGCAATTCTTCCAGAAAACGTGAGGGCAGGGTGGATTGCCATAAGCCATGGATACGCCGGTTCGATACGAACCAGATATGGCAGAGCTTCTTGGCGCGGGTGATGCCGACATAAGCCAGACGGCGTTCTTCCTCGAGACCGGAGCGGCCGCCTTCGTCCAGCGCCCGCTGATGCGGGAACAGGCCTTCTTCCCAGCCGGGCAAGAAGACGGTGTCGAATTCCAGACCCTTGGCGGAATGCAGCGTCATGATGGATACGGCATCCAGCTCGGCATTCTGTTCCGCATCCATGACGAGTGCGACGTGTTCGAGAAATCCACGCATGCTTTCGAAGGATTCCATCGACCGGATGAGTTCCTTCAGGTTTTCCAGCCGCCCGGGTGCTTCCGCCGTCTTGTCGGCCTGCCACATGGCGGTGTAGCCGCTTTCGTCGAGGATCTGTTCGGCAAGCGTGGTGTGCTCGGTGTTTTCCAGGAGGCCCTGCCAGCGGCGGAAATCCTGCACCACGTCGAACAGCGCCTTGCGCGCCTTCGGTTTCAGCTCGTCGGTTTCGATAATGTCGGCCGCTGCCGCCAGCATCGGAATATCGCGGGCGCGGGCATAGTCATGCAGGTTGCGGATCGTCGTATCACCAAGACCGCGCTTGGGTGTATTGACGATGCGCTCGAAGGCGAGATCATCGGCCGGCTGGCAGACCAGCCGGAAATAGGCCATGGCATCGCGGATTTCGAGGCGCTCATAAAAACGCGGACCGCCGATGACGCGGTAATTGAGACCGAGCGTGACAAAACGGTCTTCGAATTCGCGCATCTGGAAGGAGGCGCGAACGAGAATGGCCATGTCGTTCAGCTTGTGGTTCTTGCGCTGGAGCTGCTCGATCTCCTCGCCGACGGCGCGGGCTTCCTCCTCGGAATCCCAGGCGGCATGCACCATGACCTTTTCGTCATCAGGGCTGCTGCGTTCGGTGAACAGGGTCTTGCCGAGACGCCCTTCATTATGGGCGATCAGATGGCCGGCCGTGCCGAGAATATGTTCGGTGGAGCGGTAGTTGCGTTCCAGCTTGATGACCTTGGCGCCGGGGAAATCCTTGTCGAAACGCAGGATGTTATCCACTTCGGCCCCACGCCAGCCATAGATTGACTGGTCGTCGTCACCAACACAGCAGACGTTCTGCGGCTCGCCCTTGGCGCGCTGTGCGAGAAGCCTCAGCCACATATATTGCGCCGTGTTGGTGTCCTGATATTCGTCCACCAGAATGTAACGGAACTTCTGGTGATACTCCTTCAGAATATCGGTGTGGCGGCGGAAGATACTGATCGGGTGCATCAGAAGATCGCCGAAGTCAGAGGCGTTCAGCGTCTTCAGCCGGTTCTGGTAGGCGGTGTAAAGCTCGCGTCCCTTGCCATTGGCGAAGGCGCGGCTGTCGCCTTCCGGAATATCCGGCGGCGTCAGGCCCTTGTTCTTCCAGCCGTCGATCATGCCGGCGAATTGTTTGGCGGGCCAGCGCTTGTCATCAAGACCTTCGGCCTGGATGAGCTGCTTGATCAGCCGCACAACATCGTCCGTATCGAGAATGGTGAAATCCGATTTCAGGCCGACAAGTTCCGCATGGCGGCGCAGAAGCTTGACGCCGATGGAGTGGAAGGTGCCGAGCCAGGGCATGCCCTCGACAGCGCCGCCGACCAGAACGCCGATACGTTCCTTCATCTCGCGGGCAGCCTTGTTGGTGAAGGTCACGGCAAGGATCTGGCTCGGATAGGCACGGCCGGTTGCCAGAATATGGGCGATGCGGGTCGTCAGAACGCGCGTCTTGCCGGTGCCAGCGCCTGCGAGCACGAGAACGGGTCCGTCAAGCGTCTCCACCGCATCGCGCTGTTCGGGGTTGAGGCCGGACAGATAATCGGGCGCGGCACGTGTCTGGTCGCGCGCCGCCATGGCGCGGGCGGCAATGCCAAGCCCGCCGCCGTTTTCCGAAGGGGCATTGTTCGTCGCCCTGCGCGGTGCGGCGGGTTCTTCATCGAAGAACGGCATATCGTCAAAACTGTTGCTCATGCGGCCCAATGTAGTGATTCGGGATATAAAGGCCAGAACCGTGTTCTGCTTTTATTCCGGTATCATCGGTCAAAACGCCTATTCCAAGGCATTTTCTTCGTCTCAAGCCCGCCTGTCGGCATCGAAAGCCGCGTCAACGGGCACTTGCAGCGCCACGGCAAGCTGGTTGGTCTTGGCTGCAAGCGCGATGATGCGCAACACATCGGCATGTTGTTCGCTGGTCATGCCCTTGGCTTTTGCGGCGGCCGTGTGGGAATGGGCGCAATAGGAGCAGCCATTGGTGACGGAAACGGCGATATAAAGCATTTCCTTGACCACGGGATCGAGCGCCGAAGGCGTCGCCATAACCGCCTTGACCTCGGCCCATGTCTTTTCCAGGAGATCAGGATCAAAGGCGAGGTAGAGCCACATATTATTGATGAAATCCGATTTGCGGGTGGTGCGGATATCATCGAACACGGCTTTGACGCGTGGGTCGGCTTCGGGATTTTCGGCTTTCGTCACGGTGCTCATGGCTTCCTCCGCAAATGGTTTTCGGCTTTTAGAGTAACCGATCGGCGGAGATTTGCGACAGAAACGGTTGCGCCATGCGTCCGACGAAAATTCATCACAAATTACAATTACGTAAGGAACGGTTTTGTGCGTTGCTTTCGTCAAGGCAAGCGGGAATACTTTGCACGTTCCAACAGGGTTCGGTTTGGAACTCCATTTTACTGCGCGGATCAACCGGAGAAATACATGCGGGTCTGGAAACAGGTGGGTGTCAGTGTTGCCGTGGTGGGAGCGGGGCTCTGTCTCTGGGGCTTTTATTCGCCCGATGCCCGCAATGTTCTCGCTGCCATCGGGCTTGGCAAAACGCCGGCCGGTGCGATCGAGGTTGCCGCATCCGGCGCCGGAGCCTCCGGCACGCCAGCGGGCCAGAATGCCGGCGGCGCGCGCGGCAACAGCAACGCGACCCTGGTGGTCATGGCTCCCGTCAAGAAAGGTACGGTCAATGACCGGCTGAACGCCATTGGCAATGGTGAGGCGATCCAGTCGGTCGTCGTCATGCCGCAGGCCTCCGGCACCGTTTCGGAAATTCGCACCTCCTCCGGTGCTCGCGTCGTGAAGGGGCAGGTGCTCGCGCGGCTCGATGATGAGGAGCAGGTGATCGAGCGCGACAAGGCGCAGGTCACACTGCGCAGCGCGGTTGAAAAATCCAATTCCTACAAGAACCTGAAATCCGTGTCCCGGCTTGACGTGCTGGATGCGCAGATTGCCGAAGAGGCTGCCAAGCTTGCGCTGAGCACCGCCGAACTCAATCTCAAGCGCCGCGACATCGTCGCGCCCATCGAAGGTGTGGCCGGTATCGTCGCTGCCAATATCGGCGACAACGTCACCACGCAATCGACCATCGTCAGCATCGATGATCGTTCTGAAATTCTCGTCAATTTCTGGGCTCCGGAGCGCTTCGCAACCGCGATCAAGGTCGGCATGCCGGTGGAGGCGACGTCGATTTCCCGCCCCGGCGAGGCCTTCAAGGGTGAGATCGAGGCCGTCGACAACCGTGTTGACGAGGCAAGCCGGACGATCCGCATCCGGGCGAAGTTCGGCAATGAGAAGGATGAACTGAGGGCCGGCATGTCCTTCGGTGTGACCATGCGTTTTGCCGGGGAGACCTATGCTTCGGTCGATCCGCTGGCCGTGCAGTGGGATGCGGAAGGCTCCTATGTCTGGCGCGTTGCCGACAACAAGTCGAACAAGGTGCGGGTGCAGATCGTGCAGCGCAACCCCGATGCCGTTCTGGTCAAGGCCGAGTTGGCGGAGGGCGAGCCTGTCGTGATCGAGGGTCTGCAGCGTGTGAGAGAAGGCGGCGCGGTCCGCGTCAACAATCAGCCGAAGCCTGAAGAGGTTGCCAGCCAATGACGACGCAGCCACCCTCCGGGCAGGATTCCAAGCTCGCCTTTACTGCCCTGTTCGTGCGCCGGCCCATTCTGGCGGCGGTTCTCAACACGCTGCTGGTCGTCGCCGGCCTTGCCGCGCTGGTTGGCGTCGAAGTGCGCGAATTGCCCGATGTCGACCGGCCGACGATCAGCGTCAGGACCACCTATGAAGGTGCCGCGCCGGAAACCATCGACCAGGAAGTGACGCAGACCATTGAAGGTGCTGTTGCCCGTGTCAGTGGCGTCAAGTCCATCTCGTCCAATTCGCAATTCGGCACCAGCCGCGTGACGCTGGAATTCGGCGACAATGTCGATCTCGCCGTTGCCGCCAATGATGTGCGCGATGCCATCGGCCGCGTCACCAATCAGCTGCCTGACGATGCCGACGAACCGCAGATCATCAAGGCGGATTCCGACAGCCAGCCGATCATGCGCCTTGCCGTCACCTCGACCACACTCAGCATGGAAGACCTGACCAAGCTGGTGGATGACGAGATCATCGACCGTCTGGCCGCCGTTGATGGCGTGGCGGATGTGGAGCTTTACGGCGACCAGGAAAAGGTTTTTCGCGTCGATCTCAATCAGGCGGCACTCGCCAGCCGTGGTCTGACGGTGACGGATGTCTCGAACGCGCTTGCCAGTGCTGCGCTTGACGTGCCGGCGGGGTCGCTGAAAAGCACGACGCAGGACATCGTCGTGCGCGCTACGGCCAGCCTGACGAAGCCCGAAGACTTCTCCAATCTTTTGATCAAGAACAATATTCGCCTCAGGGACGTGGCAACCGTCATGCTCGGGGCGGATGATGAATCCACCTCGCTGCGCTCCAATGGCGTGCAGGGTGTCGGTCTCGGTGTCATCCGCCAGGCGCAGTCGAACACGCTCAGTATTTCCACGGGCGTGAAGGCCGCTGTTGATACCATGTCGGCCAACCTGCCGGAAGGCACGCGTATCGTCGTGACCAGCGATGACGCCGTCTTCATCGAAGGCGCGCTGCACGAGGTTGAACTGGCACTCGGCCTTTCCGCGCTTATCGTCGTCGTGGTGCTTTACCTGTTCCTGCGCGACTGGCGCGCCACTCTAATTCCGGCGATCACCATGCCGGTGGCGCTGATCGGCACCATTGTCGCCATCTATATGGTTGGCTTTTCCATCAATATTCTGACGCTGCTTGCCATCGTTCTCGCGACCGGCCTGGTTGTCGATGACGCCATCGTCGTGCTGGAAAACATCGTGCGCCGCCGTACGGAAGGCATGGGGCCGCGGGCCGCTGCCGTTCTCGGCACGCAGGAAGTCTTCTTCGCGGTCATCGCAACGACGGCGACGCTTGCCGCCGTGTTCATTCCGCTCTCCTTCCTGCCCGGCCAGCTTGGTGGCCTGTTCCGTGAATTCGGCTTCGTGCTGGCCTTCGCGGTGGGCCTGTCCTCGATCGTTGCCTTGACGCTCTGCCCGATGCTCGCCTCGCGCATGCTGAAAGAGGGGCTGAAGGAACCGACGGGGCCGCTCGCCTGGTTCGGCAATGTCTTTGCCTCCACCTATAAGTCAACGCTTTCCGCCTGCCTCAACAATCCGCTGATCGTCATCGTCGTGGCGCTGATCTTCTCCGGCCTGTCGTGGATCGCCTTCGGCATGATCCAGAATGAGCTGACGCCGCGTGAAGACCGCGCCTCGCTCATGATGCGGGTGACAGCGCCGCAGGGCGTCAGCCTCGAATATACCCGTGACCAGCTGCAGCGGATCGAGGAAAACCTGCAGCCGCTGCGCGACAGTGGCGAAATCCGCAATATCTACTCCATCACCGGCATGAACGGTTCGTCCAATACCGGCTTCATGGTGCTGACGCTCGCCCCCTGGGCCGATCGTGAGCGTACGCAGAACCAGATCGCTGCCGACGTCACCTCCGCTGCCAACAGTGTGCCCGCGCTGCGCGGCAATGCGATGCAGCCGAACAGCCTCAGAATTCGCGGCGCCGGCAGTGGGTTGCAGATGGCGATGGTCGGCAGCAATTATCCGGCGCTGACGGCGGCGACACAGAAGTTGCTGCTTTCCATGGAAGAAAGCGGCCTGTTCGACACGCCGCGCTTCGACAACGAGCCCAATCAGGCGCAGATCTCCGTCTCCATCGACCGCGAACGCGCGTCGGATCTCGGTATCGATATCACCGGCCTGTCGCGTGCCATGCAGTCGCTGCTGGAGGGACGCTCGATCGTTGATGTCTTCGTGGATGGCGATGCGATCCCCGTACGGCTCCTGTCTTCG
Organism: Agrobacterium sp. V1; assembly: GCF_030518355.1. Lineage (NCBI taxonomy): Bacteria > Pseudomonadati > Pseudomonadota > Alphaproteobacteria > Hyphomicrobiales > Rhizobiaceae > Agrobacterium > Agrobacterium sp. V1. The sequence goes on along the minus strand of NZ_JAULSF010000001.1, from coordinate 1,728,895 downwards.
ACCCGGCCGATCAATGATCCGACCGATCTGGAAAACGTCTTCCTGAAAACGGGCGATGGCAAGATCGTGCCGATGTCGGTTATTGCCACGCTCAAGGAAAATGCGGTCGCGCCGCAGCTGAACCGCGAGCAGCAGCTTCCCTCCGTTGGCTTTACCGCCAACCTCAAGGATGGCGTTTCGCTTGGTGAGGCCCTTCAAAAGGTGAATGAGCTTTCGCAATCGGTAATGCCGCCCGGCGCCCGCCTGCTGCCGCTCGGCGAAGCGGCGACGCTTGAAGAAAACTCGAGCGGCATGTTGCTGACCTTCGGTTTCGCCATCGCCATCATCTTCCTCGTGCTCGCCGCGCAGTTCGAAAGCGTTCTGAGTTCGGTCATCATCATGACGACGGTGCCGCTCGGCCTTGCCTGCGCAGTCATCGCCCTGCTGGTCACCGGGTCCAGCCTCAACGTCTATAGTCAGATCGGTCTTGTGCTGCTTGTCGGCGTCATGGCCAAGAACGGCATCCTCATCGTCGAATTCGCCAATCACCTGCGCGATCAGGGCGCCACCGTGCGCGAAGCCATCGAAAAGGCCACCAGCATCCGTCTGCGCCCCGTGATGATGACGATGATCGCCACCATTCTCGGCGGCGTGCCGCTGGTGCTGGCGCAGGGGGCAGGTGCGGAAGCTCGCATCGCGCTCGGCTGGGTCATCGTCGGCGGTCTCGGTTTTGCGACGCTGGTGACGCTATACATCACGCCGGTCTCCTATCTGCTGATTGCCCGCTTCGCCAAGCCGCAGGCGGATGAGGAAATCCGCCTCCACCGCGAACTGGAACTTGCAGCCCGTCGCAAGGCGCTGGAGGAAGACAAGCCGCTGCTTGCTGCCGAGTAGGAAGGCGATGGGCAAGCCGGTTGCGAGCTTCGCCATACTTGAGCGGAAGCCTGTTTTCTCAGGCCACCGACAGAAAGTCGGTTGCGGAAAGGTTTGAAACGTAAATGCCGATCAGAGAAAGGTTGTGCGACGGAGTGAGCGAGTTTTCAGAATATCGCGTGATATGCTAACTAAGCAGACCTGCCAGCTGATTAACCTCCGTTCGGGCGATAAATCTGGACACCTTTGTAAGACAGTTCAAAGGCTCCGACGCTGACTCTGCCGTTCGCGTCCGTTTCAATCAGGTTCCCTATTCTGTCATAGCTATTGAACAGGCTGGAAATCGTCCGGTCGAGTTGGTCTTTGGCGCGTTTTTTCCAGTAGTTACTGGTGTCTTCGAGCATTTTACGAGTTGCTCGCTGTTTATCTGTCAGAGTTTCCGAATCTACCTTCTGAATTTCAGTTTTGTGCGTGCTGTTGTAAAAATCGATTGCATTCTGAAGCGTTTGTATGCTTCCGGGAACGCCCATGGCTGCATAGGCCGGGTTGTCTACGCCTGCCACATAGGCGTCGAAATCGCGGCCGTGATATGCCCAACTCTCCCTCTGTTCGCGCTGCGAAGCGTTGTAGTATGCTTTACTTAGCTCAGCTTGATATGCCTCCGGTGTCAGTTCATACACACTCTCTTTGGTCATGCCTTCTGGAACGAAATTGCGAATAATATCTTGAGGCCGTACGCCTAGGATGTGGATAGCCTTATTGAACCGCAATTCCTCTCCCCATATGTCGCGTCTGCTGGAGGCCGGGGAAACATCAAGGCTGGTGGTTCGGATAATTTCTTCCTTCCAATCTGTTTCGCCCTCTGCGCCTGATTTGTCCTTTGCGTTTTCAACATCCGCGCTGCGTTTCTCTGGCATGCTTTCGATTTTGCCTGTCCTGTCGTAGGTGAGGTCGCCGGTTTCATTGTCCAGGTCGGACGCAAGCAGCACGGTAAGAGGATCGACGCCTTTCATGGCGTGTGAGGGGGAGCTTGCCTGGTCTCCGGGGGAAATGTTTTCGGTCAGCGGCCGAAAAGAATTCGATGCGGTGAAGGGCTGACTTGTAATTGTAGTCATCTTGAAACCCTGATGTTTGAACGCGGACATGCTTTTTCAGGATCCGCATTCCGGTTGTAATTCATATGCATTTATGAGTATCGATGAATAAATTCACGTATAAGGTGTATATGGGGCGGAGCTTGCTCGGGGCTGGCAATACGCCGAGCAACGAAGCCGCGGCGGTAGCAGTTCGTTCTTGCCGTTCGGGCGGCTGATCGGCTGGACAAAGCGTTAACCTTATCCCATACCACCTGACGGAATTTCGTAACGGATCTGCTCCGTTACGGGGCGGATGTTGCGGTGGAGCGCTTCGCTCGTTCGGAGACTATTCAATTATTGTTCGGACGATAAATCTGAACACCTTTGTACGATAGTTCGAAGCTTCCGACGCTCACGCGGCCAGCGGCATCCGTTTCAATCAGATTTCCTGTTCTGTCGTAGCTCCTGAACAGGCTGGAAATCGTCTGATCGAGTTGATCCTTGGCGCGTTTTTTCCAGTAATTATTGCTTTCCTCGAGCATTTTAAGTGTTGCCCGCTGTTTCTCCGTCAAGGTTTCCGGATCCACTTGTTGGGTTTTAGCTTTGTGCGTGCTGTTATAGAAATCGATTGCATTCTGAAGTGTCTCTATGCTTCCGGGAACGCCCATGGCGGCATATGCCGGGCTGTCAAAACCGGACCAATAGGCATCAAAATCGATGCCGTGTAACGCCCAACTTTCCCTCTGTTCGCGCTCTGAAGCATTGTGGCTCGCGTTACTTAGCGCAGTTTGATATGCCTCTGGCGTCAGCTCATAAACACTCTCCTTTGTCATGCCCTCTGGAACGAAATTGCGGACAATATCCTCAGGCCGCACGCCCGGGGCGTGCATAGCCTTGTCAAAGCGCAACCTTTCTCCCCACAAATTCATTCTGCTGGAGGCTGGGGAAAGGTCGAGGCTGGTGGTCCGGATGAGTTCTGCTGCCCAGTCATGTTCCCCCTCGGCGCCTAAGTTGCTTTTCACGTTATCAGCGTCAGCGATGATTTTCGTCGACATGGTGTCGATCCTGCCTGTCCTGTCGTAGGTGAGGTCGCCGGTTTCATTGTCCGGGTCGGACGCAAGCAGCACGGTCAGAGGATCGACGCCTTTCATGGCGTGTGAGGGGGAGCTTGCCTGGTCTCCGGGGGAAATGTTTTCGGTCAGCGGCCGAAAAGAATTCGATGCGGTGAAGGGCTGACTTGTAATTGTAGTCATCTTGAAACCCTGATGTTTGAACGCGGACATGCTTTTCCAGGATCCGCATTCCGGTTGTAATTCATATGCATTTATGAGTATCGATGAATAAATTCACGTATAAGGTGTATATGGGGCGGAGCTTGCTCGGGGCTGGCAATACGCCGAGCAACGAAGCCGCGGCGGTAGCAGTTCGTTCTTGCCGTTCGGGCGGCTGATCGGCTGGACAAAGCGTTAACCTTATCCCATACCACCTGACGGAATTCGTAACGGATCTGCTCCGTTACGGGCGGATGTTGCGGTGGAGACAGACGATGGCGCTGAAAGATGTGGTGGCGGGAAAGCGGAACGAAGAAGGTATTGCCTCAGTGCTCGCGATGCTGAAGCAGCAACTGGGCGAAAGGCTCCAGACCGGGCAGGCGTTTCGCGAACAGCACGGCCACACCACCACCTATCTGACCCTGCAGGCGCCTGACGGCGTTGTCTTTGCCGAAAACGCTGATGACGTGAAGGCCGTGGTGAAGGCTTGTGCACAGTACAAGGTGCCGGTCATTCCGTTCGGAACGGGGTCTTCGCTCGAAGGGCAGGTAAATGCGCCCAATGGTGGAATCTGCATCGATTTCAGCCGGATGAATCGCATCATTGAGGTGAATGCCGAAGATCTTGACGTGACGGTGGAGCCGGGCGTGACGCGCGAGGACCTGAATGTCTACCTGCGCGATACCGGCCTGTTTTTCCCGATCGATCCGGGCGCCAATGCCTCGATCGGCGGCATGGCCTCGACGCGGGCGTCAGGCACCAATGCCGTGCGCTACGGCACGATGAAGGACAACGTGCTGGCCGTCACCGCCATCGTCGCCAATGGCGAGGAAATCCGCACGGCACGCCGCGCCCGCAAGTCGTCTGCGGGTTACGATCTGACACGGCTTTTTGTGGGGGCGGAGGGGACGCTCGGCGTCATCACCTCGGTCACGCTGCGGCTGCAGGGCATACCGGAAAAGATCGCCGGCGGGGTCTGCACCTTCGATAGTATCAAGGCGGCCTGTGATGCCGTCATCATGACGATCCAGATGGGCGTTCCGGTTGCCCGCATCGAACTGCTTGATGAGGTGCAGGTGCGCGCCTGCAACGCCTATTCCGGCCTGAACTACGCGGAAAAGCCGACGCTGTTCGTGGAGTTTCACGGCACGGAAGAAACGGCGGCGCTGCAATCGCAGCAATTTGCCGAGATCGCGGCCGAATGCAGCAGCGTCGATTTCCGCTGGACGGGCGATGCTGCCGAGCGCAACAAGCTGTGGAAGGCGCGGCATGACGCCTATTGGGCGTCGCGGGCGCTTGCGCCCCATCTCGATGGGCTTTCCACCGATGTCTGCGTGCCGATTTCAAGGCTGGCAGATTGCGTAGTGGAAACGCAGCGGGATATTGCTGAAAACGGCTTTCTGGCGCCAATCGTCGGCCATGCGGGCGACGGGAACTTTCATGTCCTTATTCTGTTCGATGGCAAGGATGCCGAAAGTGTCGCGAAAACCGAAGCTTTCGTCGCCCGCCTCAACCGCCGGGCGATTGCCATGGACGGCACCTGCACCGGCGAGCACGGCATCGGCCAGGGCAAGATGAGTTTTCTGGCCGAAGAGGCTGGGAATGCACTGGATGTGATGCGTGCCATCAAAACGTCGCTCGATCCGGATAATATTTTCAATCCGGGCAAGCTGTTCCGGCTTGTCTGATCATTCTCACAATTGATTGGTACAAAAGGCTGCTTGCCGTTAAGGCAGAAAAGAATAGGTTTGCAGCGTTCGCGAAGGGAGATGCAGGTCAGTGCTCGGGCGTATTCTGGTTTTTCTGGGCGGACTGCTGGCCTTGGTGCTGTTTTCGGCGCTGCTCATTCCCTATTTCGTCGACTGGACGGATTTCCGTCGCGACTTTGAAGACCAGGCAAGCCGCATTCTGGGCAAGAAGGTGGTGGTGCACGGCCGGGTCGAGGCCCGTATCCTGCCTTTCCCTTCGGTAACCCTGCATGATGTGCGCGCCGGAACGGATGCGGATGGGTCGCCGCTCATCCAGGTTGCCCGTTTCTCCATGGATGCCGAGCTTGCACCTTTCCTTTCCGGCGAGGCGCGTATCTTTGACATGCGCATCGAGGAGCCCAAAGCCAAGATCAGGCTTTTGAAGGACGGCACGCTGGACTGGATGCGTGGCAGCCGGGCGGAAATTCCCGCCCGCACCGTGGTTCTGGAAAGCGTGCAGATCGAAGGCGGGCAAATCGAATTCATCGATGAACAATCCGGCCGCAACCGTGTCGTGACCGGCCTTAACGCCGACATGTCTGCCAATTCGCTGGCCGGGCCGTGGAAAGCGGAGGGGCGTGCTGCCGTTGACGGGCATCCGGGTTCCTTCTCCCTCTCCAGCAGCGAGCCCGATTATGCCGCCGGCCGCATGGGGCTCAGGGTGCGGGTGGTGCCGGATGAACATCCGGTCGAGGTCGATCTTGATGGCGCGATTGCCGCAACGGCGGGCAAGCCTGCCTATAGCGGCTCTTTCGCTTTCAGCTTCCGGGAAGACGAAAAGCAGAAACAGGCCGGACAATCGCTGTTTTCTTCGCCGCGTACACGCGGCAGTTTCGAGCTGACCAATGAAAGCGTGCGCATATCGAGCTACCGCATGGAGCTTGGTGGCAGCGAAAACCCCTATGTCGTGACCGGCGAGGCGACGCTGGATACCGGTGCGAAACCGGAATTCCTGCTGACGGCGGATGGCCAGCAGATCGATGTCGCCCGCTTTGCGCCACCCGTCGTGCAGACGGGCAAGACCTCGCGCCAGCCCACCGTCTCCGTGCGCCAGCGCATTGAGGCCTTGGCGGCGATGGTGGCGCGTATTCCGGTGCCGCAGGTGCCGGGCAAGGCCAGCATCAGCCTTCCGGCGCTGGTTTCCGACGATACGACCATCCGTGACATCAGGCTGGATGTGCGCCCGGAAGGCAGCGGCTGGCAGGTGGTGAATGCGGTTGCGACACTGCCGGGCAGGACGCAGCTGGAAGCCAAGGGATCGCTGACATTGCTTGGCGGCCCGGCCTTCAACGGCAATCTGCTTCTCGCCTCCAACCAGCCTTCGGGGCTTGCCAACTGGCTCTCCGGCTCGGTCGATCCGGCGATCCGGCAGCTGAATGCGGCCGGTTTTTCCGCCGATGTCTCGCTGACGACGCTCAACCAGCGTTTCAACAATCTCGAGCTTGCCATTGGCGACGCTTCGCTGAAGGGTGAGCTGGAGCGGCGCTCCGATGGCAAGACGTCCAATCTCTCCATCGATCTGGCCGGCAATGAAATCGATCTCGATGCGCTGAAGGCGCTCGGCAGTCTGGCGCTGGGCGATCAGGTTGGAAGCTCGGTTCTCGATCATCGCATCGACGCCAAGTTCAAGGCCGACCGGTTCAACATGGCCGGCGTAACCGCAAATCATGTCGAAACCGCCTTCACCATGGCCGGCGGTGTTCTGACGCTTGAAAAGATGACGGCTGGCGATATTGCCGGCGCTGAGGTCAAGGCCACGGGGCAGCTGCAGGGTTCGTTGCTGAAATATGCGGGCAAGGGCACGGTAAACCTGCATGCTCCGGATATGCAGCCGTTCTTCACCATGCTGCAGCAGAAATTGCCCAACCACCCCTTCCTCAGCCGTCTGGCCGCCAGCGCGCCGTGGTACGCCAATTCCGACCTTGCCGTCGATGTTTCGGTGAACAGTGAAAATGGCGGGGCCAATGTGGCCGTATCAGGTACCGTCAATGGCAGCCGCCTGTCGGCCGTTGCCAAGATGCCGGATTTCCTGTCGATCACCGATGATACGGCGATGTCGCTGGAAGCGGTGTTGAAAAACCAGTCGACGGCGATCCTGTTCGGGCAGGCGGGGCTTGATCCGCTGCCGTTCGACGCGGATGGTGAGGGGCTTCTTTCCGTCAAGCTCAATGGCACGCTTGGCTCGCCGGTCCAGACCGATATCCGCTTCTCAACGGAGCGTACGCATTTTTCGATGAGCGGCTCCTTTGCCGTTGCTGCCACCAATTTCGGTGAGGGCAGCGCGGATGTGGCGCTCGAAAGTGCTGATATCGAGCCATATCTCATCATGAACGCGGTGGGGTTGCCGCAACTCGGCGGCGGCATGGCTGTTAAAGCCAATGCGAAAGTGGCGGTCGATGCGCAGAAGATCGCTTTTTCCTCCGTTGGCGGGCAAGTGGGCGGCAATCCGTTCTCCGGCAATCTCGCGGTTCAGCGCGCCGCGCCTTATCCTGTCAGCGGTGATCTGTCGGTCAGGACCGCCGATCTCGCCTGGCTGGGCGATGCGATCTACGGGCCGGTGATCGATCCGGAAAGTGGTGCGCTCAACGCCAAGCCGCTGGCCATGGCCGCGTTCCCCCAGCTCAAGGCCTCGGTGTCGCTGAAAGCGGAGAATTTCGAAGCGGGTCCGTTTGGCACGATCACGGGTCTGGCGGCCAAGGTCACGCATGATTCGGGCAGTCTTTCGCTCGATGATGTCACGGGCGGCTTCATGGGCGGCAAACTGACGGGCCGGCTTGCCATGTCCACGGGTGAAGGGGCGGGGATTTTCCGCACCAAGATCGCGGTGACCGACGCCAATCCGGAGCCTATCCTGTGGGCGAACGCCAATGGCCCGGTGGCGACCGGCCGGGTTGCCATCGACCTGACGGCCGAATCGACGGGCAAGAGTGTCGGTGAAATTCTGAAATCGGCGGGTGGTTCAGGTGAAATCCGTGCTGGCGGCTTGGTGTTGAAGGGGCTCAACCCTGGCGCCCTGCCGCCGATCCTGCAGGCGGCGGATGGTTTGCAGCAGCCGATCGATGCGCCCAAAGTTCGGCCGCTGGTGGACCAGAACCTGTGGCAGGGCGAAATCGGGCTTGGCGATGTGGCCCTGCCGTTCTCGCTGAATGGCGGCGCGCTTCATTTCCAGAATCTGCGCGCCGGGATCGATCCGGTGACGCTTGCTGGCGACGCGACGGTGGATATTGCCGCATCGACCGTGAATGGCGATCTCGATCTTCTCCTCAATCCCGGCACCGAAGCGGTTGCCGGAGCCGAACCGTCTCTGCGCCTCAACTATAATGGCCCGCTGGCGGCGCCGGCTTTGACGATCGATGTTTCGACGCTCAGCAATTATCTCTCGCTCAGGGCTTTCGAAAAGGAGCGCCGTCGGGTGGAGGCCATGCAGGCCAGCGTTCTTGAAAAGCAGCGGCTGCGCCGCGAGGTGGCGCTTTACCGCTCCCAGGCGGCCGAGCGGCAGGCTGAAAAGGAACGGGTGGAGGCGGAAGCCAAAGCAAAGGCGGAAGAGGAGGCCCGGCTGAAGGCTGCGGCCGAGGAGCGTCTTCGCCAGGAAAAAGAACAGCAGGAGCGGTTGCAGCAACAGCAACAGCAGCAACCCGTGCCGGAGCGGCAATCGGCGCCGATTCTGGTCGTGCCGCCGACGGAAAATGCAATCCGGGACCTGGCGCCGGAAAATGCTCCGGTCAATCCATAGCTTGTTTGAAATCTGAGGGTGGATCGCCTTCAGATTTGCAGGATGTCTAGGCTGGTACCCAAAAACGGGGCCATTCCCTTCCCGGGCATGCATGGCCATCGTCGCACCCGGTCGCGCACCCTCGGGTCAAGTCAGAGGAGGGGTGTCTGGCAACGGCTCATGGCATTGCCTCAGAACAATTGTTGGTGCGGTGGTCTGGATAGCTGTGTTTTTTGGCGGCGTTTCCAGAGTTGCCGGGCAGCCGGTTAAATCCAGCTCTCGCGTTCGCCGAAAGGCGTGTCGGCATCGAAGTTTTTCGTGCCAATCCTGCTGCTCTCTCCCGAGAGGCTGGGTTTATCTGTACTGCTGCCCGACGCTGCCGATTTCTCGGCGCTGTTTTCGAGAGCTTCAAGCTGAGCCTTGAGCGAGGCGATGGCGCTCTTCAGTTCTTCCTGGGCTTTCGCTTCGGTCGTCTGGGCCAGCTCCGACTGCTTTTCGGCAATCTTCGATTTCAGCTCGGAAACGCTTGAAGAAGAGGTGGATGAAGAGGAAAGGACGGAAACAGCGGCGCTTGTTCCCGAAATGGCAGAAACCATGGGTCGCCTCGTGGCGGATGTGGGGATTGGAAAAACTATGAAACAAAGACTGAAAACAAGGCTACGCAATACGGGAATGCCTTGCAGCGCAGATTAGGCCGCGAATGTTTAATGAATGCTTTCGCGACGTTACGAGTTTTCTGGCCGGAATGTTTGTAGTCTGTGGGCTGGAAGATCAGGGCCGTTGACCATGTCGTCGGCTGGAGGGAAAGATTACCGGGTCTTCAGCCAGTTCAGCACATAAACGCGCAAAGACGAGGACAGATTGCTGTCGGCGGGCCGGTTGTCATCTATTTCCGCGAGCAGGGCGGCGAAGCTGATCTTGCGCCTTTCGGCAATCGTCTTCAGCTCTTCCCAGAAGGCATCTTCAAGTGAAATGCTGGTGCGGTGGCCGTGTAATGTGGCTGAGTGCTTGCGGATCATCAGATCGGCCTCCGGCTGGAAATCTGAATCATGTTTCGCCGGCAAGCCTCTGTTTCGCGATTGGTTTCCGATTTTGCGGGGGAGTTGGCTGCGGCAGGTCCGATCGTCAGTCCCTGTCGGTCCCGCCATCATCCTTTTCGAGTCGTCCCTGATCGAGTGCCTTTTCAGCTTTCTCATTAAGGGCCGATGTCAGGTTTTTTTCGGTCTTGCTGCGGCCGAAGGACAGGCGGTTCTGTTCCGCCTGTTTTTCCTTTTCGCTGCGGGCTTTCTGCTTCCGAAACTGACGCAGATTGACGATATCGGCGGCCATGCGGATATGTCTCCTTGGGTTTCGGGTGGCGGTAGAACGACCTTATTGCTTCTTGCGGAAGGCATCCAGCGAAACGACGGAGCCTTCCTTCTTTTCCTCGCCGGCCTTGGGGGCCTCGGAGGTGGAAGCGGGCTTTGCCTCGTTGGAAACGGGATAGGCGGTGATTTCGGCCTCTTCCATCTCTTCTTCATCGGCCAGAGGCACGTCGAACTCAAGCTCGAAGTTGACGGAAGGATCGTAGAAACCGCGAATGGCGTTGTAAGGGATAACCAGCTTTTCCGGCGTATCGGAGAAGGACAGGCCGATTTCGAAGCCGGTTTCCGTTACCTTCATATCCCAGAACTGGTGCTGGATAACGATGGTCATCTGCTCGGCATATTTCGACTTGAGGTGCTGGGAAATCCGCACGCCCGGCGCGCCGGTCAGGAATGTGATGAAGAAATGATGGTCGCCGGGCAGGCGGCCGGTGGCGGCCACTTCACCCAAAACCTTACGAATAACGCCGCGAAGGGCATCCTGTGCGAGAATGTCGTAACGGATATGATCCTGCCCCATGCGGTCCTGTCTTTCCCTTATTCGAACGTCTTTTAATGCGCTGCGCGCCTTGCGCGCCAAGGACGCTGTAACACTTTGAATCTTTGCGCAATCCTGAACCGGAGATCGAACTCGATCCAGACGGCTGCGCATTGCCCAAGTATACGCAATGTCCCGAACGGCAGCAACGGAAAAGCCGATGCCGTTCGCAAGTCAGCTATCATATAACCAATTCAGGCAAAATGGAGAAGGTGGAGGTTTCTGTTGCCAGGTACCTCCGAACCCCGCCTTACGGGGCTAACCGTAAGGACTTAGAGCGGAATTCCCGCACCGCCATTAGGCAGCGAGAGCATATTCCTTAGCGTTGTTGTCGTTTGCAACTACACTTGTGACCCGATAACGGCGGTATCATGCCGAGCAAAAGTTCGATCTTTACGCCCTTGTCGATCCTATTTCGCCCCCATCAAAAGCCGGCCTTCCCTTTAAAGAAGTCCGCCGGCTTTTGGTGGAGGCGCCGGGTACCGCCCCCGGGTCCAATAGGTTTATTACACCGACCGTTTATCGCCATAGCCGGGTTGCCCCGGCAAAGCTCATATAGGCGTTTCGCCCGGCGGAGAAAAGGGGGGCTGTGACAATTCCATGAAAAGGTTTCGTGTTTGACGTTGACGATTTAGACAATTCTTGACGACGAGAGATTGCTGTCACATTCTCCATGCAACCGGTCACCAGAAGCAACGTGGCGCCGGGGACACACGAAGGAGTTGATATGACCGACTATCTCGCAGATGTGAAGAAATACGATGCGGCAGCCGACGAAGCCATCGTTGGCAAAATCGTCAAGCATCTCGGCATTGCGTTGCGCAACCGGGATTCATCGCTGGTGTCCGCTTCCGATCCGGAAGAGCTTGCGCGCGTCAAGGCAAGCTGGTGCGGCAAGAAGCTCGGCGTGACAGACGACAGCGCCGACAAGGCGATCGACGCCACTGCGAAAGCCATGGCTGCTGACCGCTCCAAGTCGCGCGTGACCTTCTATTATCTGGTGGCCAAGGAACTGGGCAAACTCCAGTCGCTTTGATTTGAGCCGGGGATAGCCCGCATTAGGTGATTGGTTCTGCCGCCCTGTGCTATTATATTCTCCTGATATCAGGGAATCGGCGGCAGAACGCATGAAACAATATCTCGATCTTCTCCGGCATGTGATGGATACCGGCTCCGACCGCGGAGACCGCACCGGCACCGGCACGCGCTCGGTCTTTGGTTACCAGATGCGTTTCGACCTTTCGCAGGGCTTTCCGGTCCTCACCACCAAGAAGCTGCATCTGCGCTCGATCATCCATGAATTGCTGTGGTTCCTGAAGGGCGACACCAATATCGCCTATCTCAAGGACAATGGTGTTTCCATCTGGGATGAGTGGGCCGATGAAAACGGTGATCTCGGCCCGGTCTATGGCGCGCAGTGGCGCTCGTGGCCGGCACCGGATGGTCGTCATATCGACCAGATCGCGCTTTTGATCGAGGCGCTGAAAACCAACCCCAATTCCCGCCGCCACATCGTTTCGGCCTGGAACCCGGCGCTGGTGGACGAAATGGCGCTGCCGCCCTGCCATTGCCTGTTCCAGTTCTATGTTTCGGATGGCAAATTGTCCTGCCAGCTTTATCAGCGCTCGGCTGATATCTTCCTTGGCGTGCCATTCAACATCGCCTCTTATGCGCTGCTAACGCTGATGGTGGCGCAGGTGACCGGTCTGAAACCGGGTGATTTTGTCCATACGCTTGGCGACGCGCATATCTATGCCAATCATTTCGAACAGGCGCGGCTGCAGATGACGCGAACCCCGAAGGCCTTGCCGACAATGCGCCTTAACCCTGATGTGAAGGACCTTTTCGGCTTTAAGTTCGAAGACTTTACGCTGGAGAATTACGAGGCCGATTCAAGCATCAAGGCACCGATCGCAGTATGAGCGAGCCACGCGTCACCATCATCGTTGCCGTCTCGGAAAACGGCGTTATCGGCCGCGACCTCGATATGCCGTGGAAGCTTTCCACTGATCTCAAGCGCTTCAAGGCGATGACGATGGGCAAGCCGCTCATCATGGGCCGCAAGACGTTTCTGTCTGTCGGTGAGCGCCCCTTGCCGGGCCGGCCGCATATCATCGTCAGCCGCAATGCCGATTACAGGCCGGCGGGCGTGGATGTGGTCTCGTCGCTGGACGAGGCTTTGAAGCTTGCCAAAGACAAGGCTGCGGAACTGGGTGTCGATGAGGTTTTCGTGGCCGGCGGCGGCGAGATTTATCGCCAGGCCATGCCATTTGCCGATCAACTTTCCGTCACCCATGTGGCGGTAAAGCTGGATGGCGACACTTTTTTTCCGGATATCGATCCTGAGGTCTTCGAAAAAACCGACGAGAATGCCGTTCCCGCAGGGGAAAGGGACAATTATCCGGTTCTGTTCACCACTTATTTGCGAAGAGCCGCGTCAAAGTGAACTATTTACCCTGATTGGGTATTTAGTTACCACCTCTGCGTTGAAACGGACGCTTCTCCTTCCTATAACGGGTCGATATTCCCGCCGCACGCGAGCAATCGCTTTCGAACGGAACCGGGAGAGGCTTTTATAAAGAGGTATTGATGCCCTGGAGCAATCAGAATGGCGGCGGCGGCCCTTGGGGCGGCGGCGGTGGAGGAAACAACCAGGGCGGCGGTGGCGGCCCGTGGGGGCAGGGGCCTAACCGGCCTCGCGGCGGCGGTGGCGGCAACAATGGCGGCCCACCTGATCTGGAAGAGATCATCCGGCGCAGCCAGGACCGTTTCAAGAATGTCCTGCCGGGTGGCTTTAACGGCGGCGCGGTTGCGATCCTCGTTCTTGTCATCCTCGTTTTCCTCGGCATCCAGTCCATCTATACCGTCCAGCCGGACGAGCGTGGCGTTGAGCTGCGTTTCGGACGTCCCAAGGATGAAATCTCGATGCCGGGCCTGCATTTCCATCTGTGGCCGATCGAGACGGTTGAAATCGTCAAGGTCACCGAGCAGCAGCAGAATATCGGTTCGCGCGCCTCGTCTTCGTCGTCGAGCGGCGTGATGCTGACCGGCGACCAGAACATCGTCAACGTTCAGTTCTCGGTGCTCTATACCGTTTCGGATCCGAAATCCTATCTCTTCAATGTCGACAGCCCGGCGGAAACCCTGCAACAGGTTTCCGAAAGCGCCATGCGCGAAGTGGTTGGCCGTCGTCCGGCGCAGGATATTTTCCGCGATAACCGTCAGGCGATTGCCGGCGACGTCCGCACCATCATCCAGTCCACCATGGACGGTTATGGCGCCGGCATTTCCATCAATGCGGTCGCCATCGAAGATGCGGCACCGCCGCGCGAAGTGGCCGATGCCTTTGATGAAGTGCAGCGCGCCGAGCAGGATGAAGACCGTTTCGTTCAGGAAGCCAACCAGTATGCCAACCAGAAACTGGGTGCGGCACGCGGTCAGGCAGCACAGATCGTTGAAGAAGCGAACGCTTACAAGTCGCGTGTCGTCAACGAGGCTGAGGGTGAGGCGCAGCGCTTCATCTCCATCTACGACCAGTATCGCACGGCACCTGATGTGACCCGTCAGCGCATGTTCCTTGAAACCATGGAACAGGTCCTGAAGGGCTCCAACAAGGTCATCATCGACGAAAAGCAGGGCGTGGTGCCTTATCTGCCTCTGAATGAGATCATGCGCGGCAATACGGGCGCAGCACAGCAGGGAGGCAACTGATATGGGTAACCGTCTTACGGCCATTCTCGTCGGTCTCGCCGCCGTGCTTTTCCTCGGCTATTCATCGATCTTCGTCGTCAACGAGCGCCAGCAGGCCATCGTCGTGCGTTTCGGTCAGATCCAGGATGTGAAAACCGCGCCGGGCCTCTATTTCAAGCTGCCCTTCGCCTTCATGGATGCCGACCGGGTGCAATATGTCGAGAACCGGGCGCTGCGCTTCGATCACGACAATATCCGTGTTCAGGTTTCGGGCGGCAAGTTCTATGAAGTAGACGCCTTCGTCGTCTATCGCATTACGGACGCACGCCGTTTCCGACAGACGGTCTCGGGTGACCAGATGTCGGCCGAATCGCGTCTTCGCACCCGTCTCGACGCATCTTTGCGCCGGGTCTACGGTCTTCGCGGCTTTGAATCGGCGCTTTCGGATGCACGCGCATCGATGATGCAGGAAGTGCGTGATGATCTGCGTCCTGACGCGGAATCGCTCGGCATCAGCATCGTGGATGTCCGCATCCGCCGTACCGATCTGACGCAGGAAGTGTCGCAGCAGACCTTCGAGCGCATGAAGTCGGAACGTTTGGCTGAAGCTGAACTCATCCGCGCCCGCGGTAATGAAGAAGCCCAGCGTCGCCGCGCTATCGCCGACCGTCAGGTCGTCGAGTTCGAGTCCGATGCGCGTCGTCAGTCTGAAGTGCTGCGCGGTGAAGGCGATGCCAATCGTAACCGCATATTTGGCGAGGCTTTCCAGCGCGATCCGAACTTCTTCGAGTTCTATCGCTCGATGGCCGCCTATGCCAATTCGATGACCGGTACCGGCACGACGCTGGTCCTGTCGCCGGATTCGACCTTCTTCCGTTATTTCAACAACATCAACGGCGCGCCGTCTGCGGCTCCTGCCGCACCCGCGGCGCCCGCGCCGGCGAACTGATATCGGATCAAGAGAGTTTGAAAGGGCCGGTTTTACCGGCCCTTTCTTTTTGACAGCCCCCGCACGACGTCGTCCTCAGGCACGACCCGAGGGATGGCCGAGGAGAGGGCTTGGCGGCCGCTGTTGGTAATCTGAGGACTGGTTTTGGCCGGCCCTTTCTTTTCACTCCCGTTTCGTGCCAATGCTGTGGGCAGGGGCAAGGCATCATCCGCCTGTTCACGAAAAGGTATTTTTACACTTCATCATTCCGCCTTATGCTTTGTCGATATATGCAAGGCGAGACTATCTGAAACGCGAGGACGCTTATGGCCGTGACCCTTCTTTCGCCTTTTCGCAACAGCATTGCCGCAGTCGCGGGCATCGCGCTTGTGGCGGGCAGCCTTTCGGCGCCGGTTGCGGCAAGGGCGCAGAGCCATGGGCCGGAGTCTGTTGCCGATCTTGCCGAGCCGCTGCTGGATGCGGTGGTGAATATTTCGACGTCGCAGAACGTCAAGACCGAGGGCAAGGGTCCTGTTCCGCCAAAGTTGCCGGAGGGGTCGCCCTTCCAGGAATTCTTCAAGGATTATTTCGACAGCCAGAAGCCGGAGGGCGGTGAAAAGGTCAACTCGCTGGGTTCCGGCTTCGTGATCGATCCCGCCGGCTATGTCGTCACCAACAATCACGTCATCGAGGGTGCTGATGCCATCGAGGTGATTTTCCCGAACGGCTCGAAGCTGAAGGCAACGCTTGTTGGCACCGATACCAAGACCGACCTTTCGGTCTTGAAGGTAGAGCCAAAAACGCCGCTGAAGGCCGTCAAGTTCGGCGATTCGCGCAGCATGCGCATCGGCGACTGGGTAATGGCCATCGGCAACCCCTTCGGCCTTGGCGGTTCGCTGACTGTCGGTGTCATTTCCGCGCGCGGCCGCAACATCAATGCGGGCCCCTATGACAATTTCATCCAGACGGATGCGGCGATCAACAAGGGCAATTCGGGTGGTCCGCTCTTCAACATGAGGGGTGAGGTAATCGGCATCAATACCGCGATCATTTCGCCGAGTGGTGGTTCGATCGGTATCGGTTTTGCCGTTCCGACGGAGCTTGCGCAGAATATCGTGCAGCAGCTGATCGAATTCGGCGAGACCCGTCGCGGCTGGCTCGGCGTTCGTGTTCAGCCGGTCACCGACGATGTGGCCGCAAGCCTCGGCATGGAAAGCGCCAAGGGTGCGCTTATCTCCGGTGTGGCCAAAGGCGGCCCGGTGGAGAACGGCCCGATCCAGGCCGGCGATGTCGTGCTGAAATTCGACGGCAAGGACATTCATGAAATGCGTGATCTCTTGCGAATCGTGGCGGAAAGCCCGGTTGGCAAGGAAGTCGATGTGGTGATCCTGCGCGACGGCAAGGAGGAGACCGTCAAGGTCAAGCTCGGCCAATTGCAGGATACGACCGACGAAAAGGCCGCGACCGAAGACCCGCAAGCCGAAGACGGCGATGGCGGCGTGGTCGCCCCTGATGATGATGGCGGCACCGACGATCAGGCGCAGGACCAGACGCCGGAAGTGCGTGAAGCGCCGCAGAGCGTGCTTGGCATGAACCTGGTCGTTCTCAGCAATGAGTTGCGCACGGAAAAGGGCATTGCCGAAAGCGTTGAAGGTGTGCTGGTCGCAAGCGTCGATACGGGTTCGCCGGCCGAACAGAAGGGCATGAAACCGGGCGATATCATCGTCGAAGTCGGTCAGGATTTCATGGAAGTTCCCGGCGACGTGCTGGTTCGCATCAACGGCCTGAAATCCGAAGGCCGCAAGAATGCGCATATGATGGTTGCCGATGCACAGGGCAATCTGCGCGTGGTGGCGCTGCCGCTGGAGTAAGGCGCTTTCCATCCGGTTCGGCAGGAATCGGGTGGTTGTGATCCCGGCCCCTCTCTAATCCTTGGTCTCCATCAATGGAGGTCAAGGATATGAAATTACTCGAAAACAAGGTTGCCATCATCACTGGCGCGTCATCCGGCATCGGCCGGGCGACGGCGAGGTTGTTTGCCTCGCAAGGGGCAGCCGTCGTCATCAATGCGCGGGGTGCTGCGGCACTGGAAGAGGTTGCCGCCGGGATTCGCGAGATCGGTGGCCGTGTCCATGCCGTTGTCGGCGATGTCAATCTTGAGGAAACTCATTCCCGGCTGACGGATGCGGCCGTAAGCATTTTCGGCGGTCTCGATATCGCCGTCAACAATGCAGGCGCGGTCGGCGCCATGAAGCCGCTGGCGGAGATTTCCGCCGAGGAATGGGATCATGTAATCACAGCCAATCTCACTTCCGCATATCTCGGTGCGCGTCACCAGATTCCGTTGATGCTGAAGCGGGGCGGTGGCTCGATCGTCTTTATCTCGAGCTTCGTCGGCACCAGTGCCGGCATACCCGGCATGGCGGCCTATGGCACGTCGAAGGCGGCGCTGATGGGGTTGGTGAAAGGCATTACCGCCGATTATGCCGTGCAGGGCATTCGCGCCAACGGGCTGCTTCCCGGCGGGGTCGACACACCCATGGCCGGAGATGCGGCCCAGAAGGAATGGGCGGCAGGCCTGCATGCGATGAAACGCATCGCCGAGCCGGAAGAACTGGCGCAGGCAGCCCTTTTCCTCGCCAGCCCGATGTCGAGTTTCGTTGCCGGGGCGGCGCTGTTTGCGGATGGCGGCAATGCGGCGGTGAAGTAAGGTTCCAGACTGGCGGGAAGGGCGTTATTGCGACTGTCGTTCCCGCCATTCCGCCAGCGTCAGCGCATAGGTCACATGCGGACGCAGATGCGGATGGGTGTCATCAGGCACGCGCGGATGATCGAAATCGCGTGACGGATCACGCTTCAGGCCGATGCGCTCCATCACGCGGGTCGAGCGGTGGTTGTCGTGGACGGCGAAGGAGACGATTTCCGGCGTTTCCTTTTCATCAAAGGCCATGACGAGCAGCGATTGTGCGGCTTCGGTGACATAGCCGTGGCCCCAATAACGGGTGGCGAGCCGCCAGCCGATCTCCATGGTACCGAGCGGGAAAGGCGGATCGAGGTTCATGACGGGCGATATGCCGCAGAAGCCCATGACTTCGCCGGTTTCGCGCAGTTCCATGGCGTAGAAGCCATAACCGCTGCCACGGATCATGCCGTTGATGGTTTCCAGTACGGTGTCCGCTTCCGCGTGGCTGCGACGGAAGGGAAAAAACTCCATGACCTTTTCGTCTGCGTTGATTTCGCGGAACAGGTCGCGGTCGCTCTCCTTCCACTCGCGCAGAATGAGCCTTGGTGTTTCGCGGATGATCATGGAGTGACAAAATCCGTCTTGCGGTAACCCTGAATGTAAAGAAGCGCGGTCAGGTCGCCGTGGTCGATGCGCATCTGCGCCTCGGCCGCGACGGCGGGCTTGGCGTGCAGGGCAACACCCGCGCCGGCCAGATGCAGCATGCCGAGATCGTTGGCGCCATCGCCGACCGCCATCGCCTCTTCCGGCGAGATGCCAAGCTTTGCGGCGATGTCGTTCAGCGCGTCCACCTTGGCCTGCTTGCCGAGGATGGGTTCGGCAACGGTGCCGTCAAGCTTGCCATTGGCTTCGCCGAGCAGATTGGCGCGGTTTTCATCGAAGCCGAGCATCGCTGCGACGCGGCCGGTGAAAACCGTGAAGCCGCCGGAAACGAGGGCGGTGTAATAGCCCTTGGCCTTCATGGTGGCGATCAGTTCCTTGCCGCCTGATGTCAGCGTGATGCGCTTTTCGATGACGTCGTCGATGACCGAAACCGACAGGCCTTTCAGCAGCGCCACGCGTTCCCGGAGCGCCGGCTCAAAAGCGATCTCACCATTCATGGCGCGGGCGGTGATGGTGGAGACCTTGTCTTTCAGGCCGACTTCGGCGGCCAGCTCGTCAATGCATTCCTGGCCGATCATGGTCGAATCCATATCGGCGATCAGCAGTTTCTTGCGGCGCTGATCCTGTTCCTGAATGACGATATCGATCGGCTGGCCAGCGATCGCGCCGGCAATCGCGGTGCGGGCCTGCTGCGCATCGGTGCCGGAAGGCAGGGAGATATCGCAGGCGATGCCATCCGCCAGCCAGTAAAGACCTGACGCATTGACGGCCTTTGCGGCGGCTTCGCCGAGGGCCGGTGTCAGAACAGGATTTGACGGATTGGCGATAAGCGTGGCAACGAGAGCCATGATGAAAAACCTTGATGAGAATTTTGATGCGATCCTGATAACCGGCCCGACGGCAAGCGGCAAGTCCGCGCTTGCGCTTCGTCTGGCGCGGGAGCGGAATGGCGTCGTCATCAATGCCGATAGCATGCAGGTTTACGACACGCTGCGGGTGCTGACCGCCCGGCCTTCGGAAGATGAAATGCAGGGCGTGCCGCATCTGCTTTACGGCCATGTGCCGGCGAGCAGCCTTTATTCCACGGGGGAATGGCTGCGGGATATTTCGGTGCTGCTTTCGGATCTGAAGGGGCAGAGACGTCTTCCCGTCATCGTCGGCGGCACGGGGCTTTATTTCAAGGCGCTGACCGGGGGGCTGTCGGATATGCCTGTCATCCCGGGCGAAATCCGCGACAGGCTGCGCGGCCGGCTGATTGAATTGGGCCCGGCGGTTCTCCACACGGAATTGTCGAGCCGCGATCCCGAAATGGCAAAGGCTCTGCAGCCGGGAGACGGCCAGCGTATCGTCCGGGCGCTGGAAGTGATCGAAGCGACCGGAAAATCGATCCGGGATTACCAGAAAGCCAGCGGCCCGGTGATCGTTGACCCCGACCGGGCGCAGAAATTCGTCGTTCTGCCCGACAGGCCGGTGCTGCATGACCGTATCAACCGTCGTTTCGAGGCGATGATGGAAAGTGGCGCGGTGGAGGAGGTCGAGGCGCTTCTGGCTCTCAAGCTCGCGCCCGATGCGACGGCAATGAAGGCGATCGGCGTTTCCCAGATCGCCGAGATGCTGGCCGGACGCATGAGCGAGGCGGAGGTGATCGAAAAATCGGCGGCGGCGACCCGCCAATATGCCAAACGGCAGATGACCTGGTTCCGCAACCAGATGGGGGAGGACTGGACGCGTATCCAGCCCTGAAGGCTGGCGTCAGTCCTTGCGATAGAGGCTGCCGAGCGGCTTTTTCAGGAGGCTTTCGCGCAGCGACGGGCGTGTATCGGCCGGCGGGGGACCATTTTGCGTCTGCATCTGGAAACCGGCCCGGCGCAAGTCGTTGACGGCACCGGAGGCGCTGTCGATCCTCTCCGGATTTTGTGGCGGTGGCGCTGTGCGTCCGGGCAGCATGTCCGGGCGATAAGGCTCATAGCCCTCCGCTGCGGGTGTTCCCAATTCTCGCTTCCAGCGATCGATATCGTCCGCTTCTCCCGGCGCTACCAGCGATTCCGGCAGATCGGAAAAGGCCGCTTCGACACTTTGCTGGAAGCCGGTGATAACCGGCCGGGCGGTGGCGCGCATGCGGGTGACAATAGTATTGAGATCGACGGTATCGGGTGTTTCGTGCGGTACGTGGCTGACCGTGCCGCTTGCCTTCGGCAATTTGATTGTCGGCACCCGGTCAAAACGCATGCGCATCGGCACCCCCACGGCTTCACCGAAGGCGATGGCTTCACCATTGCCGATGGAGGACAGAAAGCTGGTGGTCGAGGCCGAGGCGTTGGGCACGGCCGACAGAATGATCTTCTGGTCAATCTCGTTTGACAGCCGCATGGCGAAAACGGTCGAGCATTGCGACAGGATGGTCTGATCCAGCTCGCTGGGCCGCTGACTGATGACGCCGAGTGAAATTCCGTATTTGCGGCCTTCCTTGGCGATCTGGGCGATCGCCTGCCGGGTCGGGAAAAAGCCGCGCTCGGGGTCGGCAGGAACATAACGGTGGGCTTCTTCGCAGACGACAAGCATATGCAGCGAGCCGCGTGCCAGCACCGCCAGCTCAAACGACATGCGGCAGAGAACGGAGACCACCGAGTTCACCACCTCGGAGGGGATGCCCGAGAGCTGGAACACTGAAATGGGCTTGCCTTCCCCGGGAATACGGAAAACATGCGCCACCGTCTCCAGAATGGTGTCGCTGATCGTATTGCTGGAGAACATGAAATTGTAGCGCGGATCGTTGATGGCCGAGAGGATCCGGCTTTTCAGGGAACGGAGCGCCGGCTTTTCACCGCGTCCTTCCAGCCGCCCGATACGCTCGTCGATGGAGGCCAGAAGATCGGCCATGCGGTAGGGCACAGGCGAATCCGGTGTGATCGCGCTCTTGTCGGAGGTGCGGCGGACGGCGGAACCATCCGTGCCGCGAAATGCCTTTTTCGCCTCGGGTATGACGTCACGCAGAACGTCCATCTCTTCCGGCACAGGCTTGCGGCCACGGAAAACCACTTCCGCAAATTCCTCAAGGCGCATCAGCCAGAAGGGAAGGTCGAGCGTATCGGTATCGATGACTACAGAATGATCGGGAAAAGCGGCTGCAAATTCGTTGTGCGGATCGAGAATGAGGACGCGCAGTTTCGGGTCCGTCTCGATTGCCTTGTTCAAGAGCAGCGAAACCGCAGTGGTCTTGCCGACCCCGGTTGAACCGACGACGGCGAAATGCTTCGAAAGCATCTGCGGAATATTGATGGCCGCGCCGATCGTATCATCCTGCGTCAGCTTGCCGATGATGCAGCTGTCACGCTTGCCGCTGTCGTAGATCCTGGCAAGGTCGCCGGTGCGGATGCGGTGGGCCACGGCACCAAGATAGGGATAACGGGAAATGCCGCTGGAAAACCGTTCGCTGCCGTCATCGGTGCGGTAAACCTCTCCCATAAGTTCGACGTCGATCAGCAACCTGTTCGACCTGTCCGAGGACCATTGTCTCTCATCGGTGCGCATGGCGAAGACGAGGGCCGCGACACGGCTCGTGCCCATTTCGATGGAGATCAGCCGTCCGACGGACCAGAGTTGCGCAACATCGGTGGAGCCCGGTTCCGTTTCCGCGGCGATGGTGGCATGGGCGCCGTCGCAGGCGATGACGCGGCCAAGCATGCGGTCTGCCGGTTGCAGAGCGGATCGCCGTTCGGTTTCGTCCATGCCGGACGCTTTATGAAACTCGTTATTACTCACATCTTATCCCGGGACATGCGGATGAGCGCGGTGGTTCGGGCAATACCTGCGCCCTCGATAATAAAAGATTATATTTAACAACAGGTGTATCAATTGCGTTCGAAAATTTCGTCGACTGGGGGTTTTAAGTAATAAAAGAAGCGGTCGCCGATTTTTTCCGCAATATGCGTTGACGGCTGGGGCTTTTGTGGCTAACACTCCGGCCCATGAAAAATCTTAACGTACTTATCGTGGTGGGACGGCGCATGGGCAGGATGGTGTAACCATCCGGCGAAAGCACCCATGCGCTGAACGAGGCTCCTTAAGGGGCCTTTTTTTATGTCTTCAAACAGGCCCTCGGGCTCCTCGATATCCAAAGCCAAAGCGGGATGGAAACAGGCAATGACGGATAAGGACAATACGGAAAACAGCAATCGCATGACAGGTGCGGAGATCGTGCTCCAGGCGCTGAAGGACAATGGCGTCGAGCACATCTTCGGTTATCCCGGCGGCGCCGTGCTTCCGATTTATGACGAGATTTTCCAGCAGGAAGACATTCAGCACATTCTCGTGCGTCACGAGCAGGGCGCCGGCCACGCTGCCGAAGGTTATGCCCGCTCCACCGGCAAGGTTGGCGTCATGCTCGTCACCTCGGGTCCCGGCGCCACCAATGCGGTAACGCCGCTGCAGGATGCGCTGATGGATTCCATCCCGCTCGTCTGCCTGTCCGGCCAGGTTCCGACATCGCTGATCGGTTCCGATGCGTTTCAGGAATGCGATACCGTCGGCATCACGCGCCCCTGCACCAAGCACAATTGGCTGGTCAAGGACGTCAACGAGCTGGCGGGCATCATCCATGAAGCCTTCCGCATCGCGCAGACCGGTCGCCCCGGTCCCGTCGTTGTCGATATTCCCAAGGACATCCAGTTCGCCACCGGCACCTACACGCCGCCCTCTGCCGCCGTTCAGCAGAAGAGCTACAAGCCGAAGGTCCAGGGCGATCTCAATGCCATTCACGCGGCCATCGAATTGATGTCCAAGGCGAAAAAGCCGGTTTTCTACACTGGTGGTGGCGTTATCAACTCCGGTCCGGAAGCTACCCGTTTGCTACGCGAACTGGTCGAGCTGACCGGTTTCCCGATCACCTCGACCCTGATGGGCCTCGGCGCCTATCCGGCATCCGGCAAGAACTGGCTCGGCATGCTGGGCATGCACGGATCCTACGAAGCCAACATGACGATGCATGATTGCGACGTCATGGTCTGCATCGGCGCGCGTTTCGACGACCGGATTACCGGTCGCATCAATGCTTTTTCGCCGAACTCCAAGAAGATCCATATCGATATCGACCCATCCTCGATCAACAAGACGGTTCGTGTCGATGTGCCTGTTATCGGTGATGTCGGCCATGTCCTGGAAGATATGGTTCGCCTGTGGCGCGCTTTGCCGAAGAAGCCGGAGAAAGCCCAGACGGCCGACTGGTGGTCGCAGATCGAGCGCTGGCGCGCCCGCAATTCCTTCGCCTACAAGAATTCCAAAGACGTCATCATGCCGCAATATGCCTTGCAGCGGCTTTATGAGGCTTCGAAGGGACGCGACACCTACATCACGACCGAAGTCGGCCAGCACCAGATGTGGGCGGCACAGTTCTTCGGCTTCGAGGAGCCGAACCACTGGATGACTTCGGGCGGTCTTGGCACCATGGGTTATGGCCTGCCGGCGGCCATCGGCGTGCAGGTCGCACATCCCGAAGCGCTGGTTATCGACATTGCGGGTGATGCCTCGATCCAGATGTGCATTCAGGAAATGTCCTGCGCCATCCAGTACGGTCTGCCGGTGAAGATTTTCATCCTCAACAACCAGTATATGGGCATGGTGCGGCAATGGCAGCAGCTGCTGCACGGTAACCGTCTGTCGAACTCCTATACCGAAGCCATGCCTGATTTCGTCAAGCTGGCGGAAGCCTATGGTGCAGTCGGCATGTATTGCGACGACCCGAAGGAGCTGGATGACAAGATCGCCGAGATGATTGCCGTCAACAAGCCTGTCATCTTCGATTGCCGCGTTGCCAATCTTGCCAATTGCTTCCCGATGATCCCGTCTGGTAAAGCCCATAACGAGATGCTGTTGCCGGATGAGGCGACGGATGAAGCTGTTGCCAACGCCATTGACGCCAAGGGCCGTCAGCTAGTCTGAGCCGGGAGAGGAAAAGGACATGAACGCACACCTACAACCCACCGGCTCCGCCTATTTCATCCAGAAGGAAACGGCTGCCGTCGAAAATCACACGCTGTCGGTTCTGGTCAGCAACGAGCCGGGCGTTCTCGCCCGGGTCATCGGCCTGTTTTCCGGCCGGGGTTACAACATTGAAAGCCTGACGGTTTCGGAAACGGAACACGAGGCGCATCTGTCGCGCATCACCATCGTCACGCGCGGCACACCGATCGTGCTGGAGCAGATCAAGGCGCAGCTTGAGCGCATCGTGCCGGTGCACCGGGTTCTCGACCTCACCGTTCGCGCCCGCGAACTGGGACAGGAGCGGCCGATCGAGCGCGAAGTGGCGCTGATCAAGGTCGCCGGTACGGGCGAAGTTCGCGCCGAAGCGCTGCGCCTTGCCGATGCGTTTCAGGCCAAGGTGGTGGATGCGACTGTCGAGCATTTCATCTTCGAAATCACCGGTAAGTCGTCGAAGATCGATCAGTTCGTGGCCATCATCAAGCCGCTCGGCCTTATCGAGATCTGCCGCACGGGTATTGCCGCGATGAATCGCGGCTCGCAGGGGATGTAAGCCCCGTACTCGAAGCAAGTGCCCCGGAATTATTCAAGCCCGCGCTATGTCGCGGGCTTTTGTTTTTCCAACTACCGTCCGGTGCGTTTTCCAAAAGGAATGATGCGTGCGGTTCCGCTCCGACCGGAAGGCTGCGGTGGCTCATCCGCAGGCCGGGTCACGACGAGACGGCCGCCTATACCTTCGGCAAGCGCTTCGCTTTCGCGCATTTTGCGAAGTTCGGCCCGTGCTTCCAGCGTTGCCGTGCCGATCAGCCGTTCAACGCCGTTGACGCCACCCGGAACCGCCAGCCGGCGTTTGGCATCCTGCGTCGTATAGCCATGTTCACGGGAGTGTCGAAGGGTTAGTTGGTAGTGATCTGGTAGGCTTTGTTCGGCGTTCGCTTCGACATGGCGAACCCGGAAGGAAACGGAATCGTCTTCTATCCCGAAGGTATCGTTATCGGGGATGATATAGCCGTTTTTATGGGTCGCGATTTTGATGAAACTCAAGGCGCCCGCATATAGCTCCGTCCAGGGAACCGGCGCGGCTTCCATGTGGATTTCCCGCCCAATATAGTCTGCTGCTCCCAGAGTGTGAATGCCGATGCATTGTTCCGTGGTGCCTCGCGGCGGCGTTTCACTGTAAATGCGGGGATGAACCGTCAGCGGACCTATCGGCTCTTCCACAAATGTCGTGAAACTCTCCGCAGGAAACACCATGTTGCTCTGCGTCCAGTGGACAAGGCGCGCCGGTGTGCTTGCGCAGATCGTTTCGCAGGCGATAGACAGGGCCCTGATCCGCTCGAGAAACTCGGCAAGCGAATGGCCCGGCTGGTGCATGCCGATCTGGTTGAACAGGTCAGCAATACCCTTTTCCTGCATCACTCCGCCAAACACACCGTGCTGGACATAGACCAGTATATGGGCTTTATGACGCCGGATCCGTTCTGCGGCATCGGGCACAAGCATGTTCGAGATTGGGGAGCCAAGAGTGGGGGCGAAAACGCCATGATCCGCCGGACCCGTCATGAACTCGACAGCGATCTGGAGATCGTTCGGCCCGAACATCTGCACATAAGCCGGCGATATTGCGGGGCACGTCAGGCCGATACCGAGCCGATTGAACACGGTCTGGAACTGCTTGGCCAGGTCCGGCAATGGTGAGGAGGCGATGTCGCCGTCCAAAAGGATGGCCGCTTGCATCTGGTTGGTATATTTCCCGATCATAATACTGGTGATCCTGATGAATCTTCCAGTATCATCACGCATTCCGGTTGCGTTCTTGTAAATATAAATCGCGCAATCTAATCAATCTACGTTTTTGTTTGCATTGCTTTATGCTTATTAGAACTTTTATATATTGGTGTGCACCCGCGCATATGTTTCACTCCTGCAATTCGATGTCTACATTTCAAAGCCGACACGGCTGGCAATGGAGTTTCTCGCAATCCGATAGCGTCCCGAAGGCTTGATCTGCTGTTGCCAGCCGTTTGGCCCGCGGTTTGCCGTCGCTATTCCAGTGCATTCCGTGAGTGGGATTTATATTCAACCATATGGTTGACTTTCTGGATCGGCAGCCTATATTCAACAACATGGTTGAATTATTTGTTCCACAACTCGACACTGTCTTTCATGCTCTTGGCGACGCGACGCGGCGCACGATGTTGCGCGAGCTTTCCCGTGGCGAGCGGACGGTCACCCAGTTGGCCGCGCCGTTCGACATCTCGCTTGCAGCAGCCTCCAAGCATATCAAGGCATTGGAGAATGCCGGGCTCATCCGCCGGGAGGTGAGGGGGCGCACCCATATCTGCCACCTAGCGCCGGAACCTCTGGCAAGCGCGCAGGAGTGGCTGGATTACTACCGGCAGTTCTGGAACAGCCGCCTCGATATTCTTGAGCAGATGCTCAGGGAGGAAGATCAGGGAAAATCCCCTGCAGATGGAGGAAATGACAATGACTGATATTGCAGTGCCTGACGCCTATGGCCAACTTGTCGAACCTGCGACGCTGAAGGTCGAACGGCTGTTGCCGGGGCCGATCGACCGGGTATGGGCCTTTCTGACACAAAGCGAGCTTCGCCGCCGCTGGCTGGCCTCCGGTGAAATGAAACTTGCGCCCGATGCACCGTTCGAACTGGTCTGGCGCAATGACGAGCTTTCCGATCCGCCGGGTCACCGCCCGGAAGGTTTTTCGGAAGAACACAAGATGGCCTCACGCATCATTACCGTCGTTCCGCCACATCGCCTCGTCTTCACTTGGGGTGAGGGCGCGGAGGTTTCGATCGAGCTTCAGGCTTTGGGCAAGCAGGTGCTTCTGACGCTCATCCACCGCCGGCTGGGGGATCGGAATAGCAAACTCAATATCAGCGCCGGCTGGCACACGCATCTCGATATTCTCGCCGCCCGTCTTCAGGAAAAAGAGCCAGGCCCCTTCTGGGATACATGGCTGGAGCTCAAGAAAGACTATGAGCACCGCATACCGTCATAGAACGGGTAGCGCATCTACCGGACGGCGCGGTTTGCCGCGCCGTCATTGCCGGTTTCTGTGCACGCGCGGTATCGATCTGGTTCTTATATTTCGATTCAACCGCTTCAGCACCTGATTCCGGAACGCCTCTTAAGGCCATGTTCTCTCAGAGCATTTCCAAGGCTGTCTTGCGCGTTGGCACCGGGAAGGCGGCGTCGAGAGCCGTCCAGTCTTCGTCGGTTATTTCAAGATCGGTTGCGCCGCGGTTTTCTTCTACGCGGGAGGCGCTGGCGGATTTCGGGATGGCGATGACGCCGTCTCTTTCCAGCAGAAAGGCCAGCGCCAGTTGCGCCGGCGTCGCCTGATAGGCCTTGGCGATGCGGATGAGTTCGTGGTTCTTCAGGATGCGACCCTGCTCGATGGGCGAATAGGCCATCAGCGGGACACCGCGCTCCTGGCACCATGGCAGCAGCGAAAACTCGGGGCCGCGCCGTGACAGGTTGTAAAGTACCTGATTGGCGGCGCAGTTTTTGCCATCCGGCACGGCGAAAAGTTCTTCCATGTCGTCGGTATCGAAATTGGAGACGCCCCAGTCGCCGATCTTGCCGTCGCGTTTCAGTCTTTCGAAAGCCGCCACGGTTTCGTTGAGCGGGTGTTCGCCGCGCCAGTGCAGCAGATAAAGATCGATATGATCGGTGCCGAGCCTTGCAAGGCTGCGCTCGCAGGCCTCCACCGTGCCTTTGGCGCTAGCGTTCCACGGATAGACCTTGCTGACCAGAAACACGTCGTCACGGCGGCCGGCAATTGCCGTGCCGACCACCTCTTCAGATCGGCCATCGGCATACATTTCGGCCGTATCGATCAGCGTCATGCCGAGATCGATCGCCTTGCGGATGCTATCGATCTCCTGAGGCGCCGACGGTCTGTTTTCTCCCATGTTCCAGGTGCCAAGGCCAAGGGCTGGAACCTCTTTTCCGGATGGCAGGGTAACGGAAGGAATGTCGTCATACATTGTTTCGCTCCAGCGGTTATCGGGGGAGAATAACCCTTTGTGCAGACTTCTCAAACCCGGCGCGGGCGGGATCGATCCATCAAAAAAATTGACCCCGGCCATCGGTCTGCCGGGCTGGTTTGATAGTGGTCGTGTGGCTAGGGTCTCTTTCACAGGAGAGATCATGACCGTTGAAACCTTCGCTGCACTGGTGTTGTTTGCCTTCACCACGTCCATCACGCCCGGCCCGAACAATATGATGTTGTTTACGTCAGGCGTGAATTTCGGGTTCCGCCGCACCAT
The DNA here is from genome assembly GCF_030518355.1 of Agrobacterium sp. V1. Taxonomy (NCBI): domain Bacteria; kingdom Pseudomonadati; phylum Pseudomonadota; class Alphaproteobacteria; order Hyphomicrobiales; family Rhizobiaceae; genus Agrobacterium; species Agrobacterium sp. V1. The sequence goes on along the minus strand of NZ_JAULSF010000001.1, from coordinate 1,700,100 downwards.
CCCGCATATGCTGGGTATCGGCGCGGGGTTTCTGTCGCTTTTGATCGGCGTCGGTTTAGGCCTTGGTGCGGTGCTGCATTCCGTGCCGTTGCTCTATACTGGGCTGAAATTCGCCGGCGGGCTATATCTCGTCTGGATCGCCTGGAAGATCGGCACTTCCCGCAGCCTGAATGAAGGAAAGGCCGCATCGCGGCCGATGAGCTTCCTTGCCGCCGCAGCCTTTCAGTGGGTCAATCCGAAAGCCTGGGTAATGGCGGTGACGGCGATGGCGACCTACACCAACGAGGCGCAATATTTCGTCACTGTTCTGGTGGTTGGCGTGGCCTTCGCCGCCGTCAATCTTCCCAGCGTGTCCACCTGGGCAGGTTTCGGCTCTGCGCTGCGCGACTGGCTGTCCGTGCCGGTCCGGCTCAAATGGTTCAACATCACCATGGCCGTGCTGCTCGTCATCAGCCTCTGGCCGATGCTGAAATAACAGCCTTCACGTGGGGAATTGCCGGTAACATTCCTCGGCGATTGCCTGCACCTCGTCGCGTGTCAGTTCGGCCGACACCGCGTAACCGAGTTCGTTGTCGATCCAGTAGAAAGTCTCGATACCGTCCGCACTTGCCATGCGGAAACTGGTGGTGCGGTTTTCCTCGTTGTGGCCGATCAGTACCGTCACCCGGCGGCCCGTCTTGTCCTGATACATCAGCATCGCGCCCGGCTTGCCGCTGACGGGAATGAGACGCCCGCCGACGAGATCGTATCCTATCTTGGAAAGATCAGGGATCGCAAAGGGATAACCGAGCCGCTTGCCGAGCCATGTCGCGAGATGCTGCTGCTCTCCCGCACCAACTTCGACGGGGTGGCGCACTTCGCTTGCATAGATGAGATAGGCGGATTTTGCCTGTGCCGGAATATCCGTCGTTAGCGACGCCAGCGTCACGTCCTGCGGTGTGGAGGCGGATGGCGGCAGAAGCCGGCCAGCTGTGGCGCCCGCAGCAAAGATCATGAGGGCGGCAGCTATTTTGGCAATAGCCGGTTTCAGCCGCCAGGTACGGTCCGCTTTCGGTGGGCTGAGCATCGATGCATCGTGCGGATGGGCGGCGGCATAGGAAGCGAAGGCATTGCGAAGAGTGTCGGCCTGCTGTTTCCAGTCCTGCACGCGGGCCTGCTCTTCAGGTCTTTCTGCGAGCCACGCCTCGACAGCCGCGCGGTCATCGTCGGAAAGAAGCCCGTCGACATAGGCGTGCAGGTCGTCTTCGGTTATGGCATCGGGCCGTTTCATCGTGGTCTCCGCAGGGGAATGATATTGTCCGCCGCCAGCTGCTGGCGAAGGGTTTCGCGGGCGCGGGACAGTCTGGACATGACGGTGCCGAGCGGGATCGATAGCATCTCGGCCGCCTCCTGGTAGCTGTAGCCTTCCACCGTCACCAGCATCAAAACCGCCCGCATATCAGGCGAAAGAAGCGCGAGCGCGCCGTGCAGCCGATCATTCTCCAGCGTATCGGACAACTGATCGGTGACGGCGATGGCCTCATGGCCATCAAGGCTTTCGGATGGGTGGCGTTTCTCGGCGCGGTGGCGGTTGCGATAAAGATTCGTCATTATCGTGTAAGCCCATGATTTCAAACCCGTTCCGCGCCATTGCCTTTTATTGACGAGCGCTTTTTCCACGCAGTCCTGCAAAAGGTCTTCGCCATCTGCATCCGAGCGGGAAAGGCTGCGGGAATAACGGCGTAGCATGGGTATCAGCGCCAGAACCTCCGCTTCGAAGGTGCCGGCTGCGGGGGAGAAGCTCCCCCGCGTTTTGCCATTCATGCCATCAGGGTTTTGCGGCATCCCATACACCGTTCATACCGTCACCGGTGGCGTCGCCCTTTTTCATGTCCTTGACCCAGTAATAGAGCGGCATGCCGTCCTTTGCCCATTGCATCTTGCCGTCCTTGCGCGTCACGATCGTATAGGCCCCCTCGGCCTTGGCGCCAGTGGCTGCGAAAAACGGCGGCCAGTTTACCGCGCATTTGTCATAACAATTGGATACGCCCTTCTTGTCGTTCTTGAAAGTGTAGAGCGTCATGCCTTTTTCGCCGGCAAGTACATTGCCTTTGTCGGTCTTGACCGTTTCGACCGCCGGGGCCGCATAGGCCGTCCCGGCAAAAGCCAGAATGAGGGCGGGAACGATAAAGCGGATCTTCATGGACATATCCTCCTTGGTTCGGGCGGGCTTTGCCGCCAACAGATCAAGAGACACCGCAGGCGGCGGGTTTATTCCCTGTCGCGACACGATTTTTGCGATTTTAAAACTTATCCATTGAGCTAAGTATTTTATCGTGATAGTTAGCCTTATGGAAAACTATTCAGACGCGCTCGACGATATCTTCCAGTCTCTTGCCGATCCGACCCGCAGGGCGGTGATCCTGAGGCTTGGCGGCGGGGAGGCGAGCATCGGAACGCTGGCCGAACCCTTCGACATGGCGTTGCCGTCCTTCATGAAACATATCCGCCACCTGGAAGAGGCGGGGCTGATCGTCACCCGCAAGCAGGGCCGGGTGCGGTTCTGCATGCTGGAGAAACAGCGGTTTTCCATGCTGGATGGCTGGCTGTCGCAACAGCGCGCCATCTGGGAGGGCCGCACGGACCGGCTCGAACAATTCGTCATGGCGCAACAGGATAGAGCGTCAGGCAAAGAGGAGAATGACCAATGACCGAGACTTTTAATCCCGATCTCGACCTGAAGATTTCGAGGATCATCAGGGCGCCGCGCCGGCTTGTGTGGAATGCGTGGGTCGATAAGAGCAGCCTTGAACAATGGTGGGTGCCACATCCCGGCCAGTGCCGCGTCGAGAAAATGGAGCTTCACCCCGGCGGCGCTTTTGAGACGCGCTACAGCGAGGACGGCACGGCATTCGGCGACCATATCAGCGGCTGTTTTCTGGCGGTGGATGATGGCGAGCGTCTGGTTTTCACCGATGCGCTGACGGCGGGTTTCCGCCCCTCCGCCCGTCCGTTCCTCACCGCCGTGATGACTTTCCGTGATCACCCGGAGGGCATGGAATATGTGGCCTATGCCATGCACAGAAACCCCGGGGATCGCGATAAGCACGCGGAGATGGGGTTCTTCGATGGCTGGAACACGGTCGCGGAGCAGCTGGCGCAGCTTGTCGAAAAGCAGGCGGCCCATTGAGCGGCATCAGCCGAACAGGGGAATATCCGGCTTGTTGAGCATCAGCCAGATGATGCCGAGGACCGCGAAGAAGGCGGGGAAACCGCAGGCGAACCAGATGCGGTAAAGGCGGAACCATTGCGCCGGCAGGGCCTGTCCCGTGGCGGCGCAGTCTCTGGCGATATTGCGCAGCCGGATCTGGATCCACACCACCGGCAGCCAGAAAATGCCGGTGAAGACATAAAGGCCAAGCGAAAGGGCGATCCAGCCTTCGGTCAGCGGCCAGCCGATGATGCGCGCGAGAAGATAGCCCGTCACCGGCTGAATGATCGCGGCCGTGGCGGTGAAGATCGTATCGGCGATAACGACGGTGCCTGCCACATGCGCGATCAGCGCCGGGTTTGCGGTTCGCCGCGCCATGACCATGAAAAATGCGATGCCCGCGCCGGTGCCGAACAACACCGTTGCGCCGATGACATGGGCAAGCCGCAGCAGTTCCTCAAGCGTCATCAGCGTTCATCCAGCGTGGCAAGGGCGACAAGTGTCAGGGCGATGGAAGGCAGAACCTTGACCAAGGGACCGAGCGGATCGAGCCACAGGCCCGGCTCCAGCAGGCTGCCGCCAGCGAGGTAAGCGGCGCTGACCAGCAGCATGCCGATGAGCGCCTTTCTGGCCAGCGGCCGCAGCAGGACGGTGACGCCGAGGGCGACATCGAGGAGGCAGGTGGCGAGTGTGAGTGCGACTGCCAGTGCCTGCGGCATGAAGGGCAGAAAATGCGTTGCCGCTCCGTTGATGTTCAGCAGCGGTACGAGGCCTGATAGCAGCCAGAATAGAGACAGGCAGAGGATGACCAGCGGTTTGAGCAGATAGGACCTGGCAAACCACAGGTCCTGCACGCCGGAAGGGTGGGCGGCCAGTGTCTGCGTCAGGGGCTTGAGCGACAACGTCCTCGCTCGCGCCTCATCCTCCGTCACGATGCCTTCCGACATCACTGTCATGGCGGTTGAACGCAGCGGCGAGCGCCAGCCGAGCGCGCCTGCGGCATCCGCCATCAGACTGACGGGTCGCATAAAGGCAGCCGGAAGGTTTACGACAGGGGCAGGGGGCAGGCCAAGCCATTGCCGGTGCGTGGTGACCACGTCCTGCAATGTCAGCGGCTCTTCTGCGGCGAGTTCGAGATCGCTGCCCGGCGGGATTTCACCTTTGATCGCCGCGTTGACGGCTGTGGCCACATCCTCGACTGCGACCGTGCGAACCGGCATCGCGCCATTGACGAGTGGCAGCATGAGGGGAAAGCCGGCAAGCGCGCGCACCAGTGCTGTGCCGCCATGGGCATTGCGCCCGACAACCAGCGCAGGGCGGAGAATGACATAGGGCAGGCCGCTTGCGGCCAGTGCTGCGTCGGCGCGGCGTTTGGTGGCGAGAAAGGGCAGGTCGGCTGCCGCTCCCGCCGTGCGGGCCGATATCTGGATCAGCAGCCTGCCGCCCGCCTGCGCCGCCGCCGCGTAAAGCGCCAGCATGGCTTTTTCCTGCGTCGCTGCAAGGTCATCCGAAAGACCGTCCTGAAGCGCGCCGGCGCAATTGACGATGGCGTCATGATCCCTCACCAGCACGTCCCAGTCTGGTGCTTGCGTCATGTGGGCGAGATCGGCGGATATCCAGTTGGCGAAAGGCCACTTGTCTTTGGCGCGTCTGACGGAGCGGGCCAGGCCGGTGATGGAATGGCCTCTGCCGTGGAGGCTGCGCATCACCTCCGAACCGATGAAACCTGTCGCGCCGAGAATCAATATCTTCATACGCGGCATGATAGCCGCCGTGGTTTAAAAACCAGCCGTGTTTTATTGCCGCATTCTGGTGTCACGATTCATCTTTCGTTCTTTTTCTGTTGCGCAGGGTGCTCGAATCCTGCGATGAGGGCGCATGTTATTTTCACCGCAACAGGACGAAGCGCTCAAGGCTGTTTCCCGCTGGCTGAAGGAAGGCCGGACGCCGGTTTTCCGGCTGTTCGGTTATGCCGGAACGGGCAAGACGACGCTTGCCAAACATTTCGCTGAAAATGTCGATGGTGAAGTGCTGTTTGCGGCCTTCACCGGCAAGGCAGCGCAGGTGCTGCGTTCACGCGGGGCGACCAATGCCCGCACCATCCATTCGCTGATCTACCGCCCGCGCGGTGAAGAAACGGTGGAAGACGAGGAAACCGGCAAGACCTCGGTCGCGCCGATGTTTTCCATCAACCGCCAGAGCCCGCTCGCCAAGGCAGCGCTGATCATCATCGATGAATGTTCGATGGTGGACGAGCAGCTCGGCAAGGATCTGATGAGCTTCGGCACGCCGATCCTCGTGCTTGGCGATCCGGGACAGTTGCCGCCGGTATCGGGTGGTGGTTTCTTCACCGAGCAGGAGCCGGATTATCTTCTCTCGGAAATCCACCGTCAGGCCAAGGACAATCCCATCATCCATCTTGCCATGGATGTGCGCGAGGGCCGCGAGATCATGCGCGGCGATTATGGCTCGGCGCAGGTGATCTCGAAGTCGGAAGTGACGCAGTCACTGGTGCTGGAAGCCGATCAGGTGCTGGTCGGCACCAATCGCACGCGCCGCCGCTACAATCAGCGGCTTCGTGAACTCAAGGGTTTTTCGGCCGATTATCCGCAATCCGGTGACAAGCTGGTCTGCCTCAGGAACGATCCGGCCAAGGGCCTGCTGAACGGCTCGCTCTGGCAGGTCATGAGCTCCTCGCGCGAGACGGTGAAGCCCGGCATCAACCTGATGATCCGGCCGGAAGACGACGATATGGATCGCGGTGCGGCCAAGATCAAATTGCTGAAGGCGGCGTTTGAGGATGTCGAGACCGAAATTCCGTGGTCGACCCGCAAGCGTTATGACGAATTCGATTTCGGCTATGCACTGACCGTGCACAAGGCGCAGGGTTCGCAGTGGAACAATGTGGTTCTTTTCGACGAGAGCTATGCATTCCGGGATTCACGTGAGCGGTGGCTTTACACAGCCATTACCCGCGCGGCCGAGACGCTTACGATCGTTCGTTGAGATTGGGCATTGGCTCAATCTCCTTGTCTGCGCATTGTCCGGGCGGAAAATCGCTACGCACTTTCCTCGGCAGGCTTTTATGCGCGGATAACACCAAGCAGGACTGCCTTGGCGACCGCCTGAAAGCGGTTGCTGGCACTGAACTTGCCGATGATCTTCGCCTCAAGCGCGTTGAGATCGCTGCCCGAAAGGCCAAGAGCCCGGGCGAGACGCACCGGCGCATAACCTTCTGCCATCAATTCCAGACATTTCCGTTCGGTATCGGTGAGGGCAATGTCCTTGGCCGGACCACGTTCAGCGCCGTCAAAGCCATCCGCATCGCTATCGATGACGAGCAATTCTTCAATCTGCTGTGCCTGACGCTGAAGGGTTGAAAGCTCGGCCGTCAATTCTCTCTTCCGCTGTCTCAGCGCGGCGTGGAAAATGTCGTCCGCCTCTTCCTGCGACAGGGAGCGGACGAGTTTTTCCATGATGTCGGTAATGGCGGCAACCGAAATGCCGACCTCGCGGCAGACATTGATGACCGCCATGCGCTGGACGTTGCGATGGGTGTAGACCCGCATCTGGCCGATGCGCTTCGATGTCAGCAGCGCCTTTTCTTCATAAAAATGAAGCGTTCGGTGGGTCACTCCGAAGATATTGGCCATATCGGCAATGGGCACCGGTTCGGCGGGCAGGGAAGAGGGCAGGCTTATGTCAGGTAAAAAGCTGCTGAGCCTTAGATTGGATTTGTCCTCGTCGCCGTGTTCAAACGGCATACGGCCATCCTGCATTGTTTCCCCCCTTTGCGCTCTTTGGCGGCGCGCCTGCTTTTAAAAGACGTCCGTTGCTTGTTCCCCCGCAACGGTCCGTCTCCTGATCAAGACATCATGCCAAACGCTACATAAGAACCGTAACGTGTATTGTGTGTTTTCGTTCCCGTGTTCCAAAAAATTTTATCGGCCTCCTTGCGGTCGGCGTCAACCTGCGTGAAACAGGATGCAGATTCCGAACCGGAGCCAGACGCCATGCCCGCAAAACTTTCCGTCAATCTCAATGCAATCGCCATGCTGCGTAACCGCCGCGATCTTCCGTGGCCGGATGTCGCGCATTTCGGGCAACTGGCACTCGCTGCGGGTGCAAGCGGCCTGACTGTACACCCTCGTCCCGATCAGCGCCATATCCGCTTTTCAGACCTGCCGGTGTTACGCGCATTGATCGATGACAGCTTTCCCAAGGCGGAATTTAACATCGAAGGTTATCCGACCGAGGATTTTCTCGTTCTTTGCGAAAAGACCCAGCCGGAACAGGTAACGCTGGTGCCGGATGATCCTTCGCAGGCGACATCCGATCATGGCTGGGATTTTCGCAGGCACGGCATTTTCCTGAAGGAAGTTGTCGGACGCCTGAAGGCTGGCGGCATGCGGGTTTCACTGTTTGCCGATGGTGACGGGGAACGCGAGCCGGTGGAACTGGCGGCTGAAACGGGTGCGGCGCGTATCGAACTTTACACCGGCCCCTATGGCGGTTGTTTTGACGATCCGCAAAAAGGCGAGGCGCTTCTTGAGAAGCTCGGACAGACGGCGGACCATGCTGCGGCACTCGGACTTGCCGTCAATGCCGGCCATGACCTGACTGTCGCAAACCTGCCCAGGCTGATGAAACGCATTCCTTATCTGGCTGAAGTTTCTATCGGTCACGGATTGACGGCGGATGCGCTGGAATATGGCATGGTTGAAACAGTCCGGCGTTTTTGTCAGGCCTGTGGTCAGCCTATTTCATAACCAAAGTCAATTTTTTCGCCTATGCTCTGGCTGCGCATGCTCCGTGCGCGAGCTTTTGAAGGCAGAGACATATGCAAGAACATCATGTTGTCGTCGTGGGTGGAGGCTTCGGCGGTTTACAACTGGTACATGGGCTGGAGGGGGCCCCTGTCCGCATCACACTGATCGACCGCCGCAACCATCACCTGTTCCAGCCACTGCTTTATCAGGTTGCGACCACGGCGCTGGCGACATCCGAAATCGCCTGGCCGATCCGCCATCTTTACCGCGACCGCAAGGAGGTAACGACCCTGCTTGCGGAGGTGACCGGCATAGACCGGGCGGCGCGGACCGTGCATTTAAGTTCGGGTCAGGTGATCGGTTTCGATACGCTGGTGCTGGCCACCGGCGCGCGCCATGCCTATTTCGGTCGCGACGAGTGGGAGCGTTCCGCCCCCGGTCTCAAGACGCTGGAAGATGCAACGACGATCCGCCGCCGTCTGCTTCTGGCTTTCGAAAGGGCTGAACTTGCCACCAGCGAAGAGGAGCGGCAGGCGCAGCTGACCTTCGTCATCATCGGGGCGGGCCCGACGGGCGTGGAAATGGCGGGCATGATCGCCGAGCTGGCCCATAAGGCGCTACCGGCGGAATTCCGCAATGTCGACACCCGCCAGACCCGCGTGCTGCTTGTCGAGGCCGGCCCGCGTGTCCTGCCGGTTTTCACCGAGGATCTTTCTGCTTATGCCAAGGAAGCGCTCGAAAAACTGGGTGTCGAGGTTCTGCTCGGTACGCCGGTGACGGCCTGCAGCGATGAGGGCGTGACGGTGGGCGACACTTATTATCCCTGCCGCACGGTTGTCTGGGCCGCCGGTGTGCAGGCGTCTCCCGCCGCGAAGTGGCTAGGGGCGGCGGCTGACAGGGCGGGGCGCGCCATTGTCGGCCCGCATCTCAATCTGCAAGACGATGCCGATATCTTCGTCATCGGCGATACGGCCGCCGTCAATCAGGAAAATGGCAAGCCGGTGCCGGGCATTGCGCCCGCGGCGAAGCAGCAGGGCGCTTATGTTGCAAAGGTCATCAGGGCGCGGCTGGACGGCAAACCATCGCCTGCACCCTTCCGCTACAGCCATCAGGGCAATCTCGCCACCATCGGCAAACGTGCGGCGGTGATCGATTTCGGCAGGTTCAAGCTCAAGGGCGTGCTGGCATGGTGGATCTGGGGCCTTGCCCATATCTACTTCCTGATCGGAACGCGTTCGCGACTTGCCGTGGCGTGGAGCTGGCTGTGGATTTATCTGAGCGGCCAGCACAGTGCGCGGCTGATTACCCAGAAAGAGACGCTGAAGGACGAGGCCTGAGGGCCGGGCAGGCAAAGGAAAAGGCGGGAAGCATGGCTTCCCGCCCTTATGTTATGGTAGCTGCGCCAAACTACTCCTCCGTCATGCCGGACTTGATCCGGCATCCAGCCACCGCGCTTCTGCGCGGCGAGAAGAGTTTTTCAGCCCAAGGACTTGAGCTGGCTGGACCCCGGATTTGGTCCGGGGTGACGGCGTGCGGATGGGGCGGGTTTGCCCCAATCCAAGACTCACGCGTCGAGCGACGCCATGTCGATGACGAAGCGATACCGCACGTCGCTCTTCAGCACGCGCTCATAGGCTTCGTTGACATCCTGGATGTTGATCGTCTCGATTTCCGAGACGATGTTGTGCTCGCCGCAGAAATCCAGCATTTCCTGGGTTTCCTTGATCGAACCGATCATCGAACCCGACAGGTTCTTCGCACCGAAGATCAGCGCGAAGGCGTGGACGGGGATCGGATGTTCCGGTGCGCCGACCACGACCATGCTGCCCTTGGGCTTCAGGAGGCCGAGATAGGCATTCCAGTCGATGGCGACGCCGGCCGTGCAGATGATCAGGTCGAAGGTGCCGGCCAGCTTCTCGAAGGTCGAGGCGTCGCTGGTGGCGTAATATTCCTTCGCGCCGAGCTTCAGGCCATCTTCCTTCTTCGACAGCGTCTGGGACAGCACGGTGATATCCGCACCCATGGCCGCGCCGAGCTTGACGCCCATATGGCCAAGGCCGCCCATGCCGACGATCGCGACCTTCTGGCCGGGGCCGGCGTTCCAGCGGCGCAGCGGCGAATAAAGCGTGATGCCGGCGCAGAGAAGCGGTGCGGAAGCGTCGAGCGGCAGGTTGTCCGGGATCGACAGGACATAACCTTCCTTGACGACGATCGAGTCGGAATAACCGCCATGGGTTGCGGTTTTCGTGAACGGATCGACGTCGTTATAGGTCTGGACGAGGCCGGGCATATAATGCTCGTTGTCGAGATCGCGGGTGGCGCAGCCGACGCAGGAATCGACGAAGCAGCCGACGCCGACATGGTCGCCGACCTTGAACTTCGTGACCTTGGAGCCGACAGCCTTGACGACACCGGCAATTTCGTGACCCGGCACGATCGGGAAGACGGCATTCTTCCATTCGTTGCGGACGGTGTGGATGTCCGAGTGGCAGATGCCGGCATATTTGATATCGATGACGACGTCGTCATCGTTCGGCTCGCGGCGTTCGAAGGTGAACGGGGTAAGCGGCTTGGACGCGTCGGTCGCAGCATAACCTCTTGCAATAGCCATCTGAATATCCTTTCGGGAGTTGGGGACGGCGGAATATGCAATGGAAGTGCGAGGCGGCGTTAGAGCGATCCTCCGAGCTTTTTGCACGATCCTGCAAAAATATGCGGGCATGCTCTTTGCGGAAGTCGGGTGGCTTTCTAGATAAGTGGCATCTAACGCATCTCTTCCTTCAGTTAAGGGATTCCCCTCATGTCCTTGCCGTTCAATGTCTATCAGGAGATCGCCTCCATCGCCGCACGGCATGCCACCCGTGACGGTGAGGTGCAGACGGCAATCGAATCCCTCGGCATCAGCCGGCGTACTGCGCCGAGCGCGCCGTGCCACGGTAGCTACCGTCCCTGTCTGGCGATGGTGATACAGGGATCGAAATGTGTTCAATTGGGAACGGATACCATCAATTACGGCGCCGGCGACTATCTGCTGACCTCGCTCGACCTGCCGGTCGCGTGGCGGGTGGTGGAGGCGAGCAAAGAGGTGCCGCATTTCTGCATCGCGCTTGCCATCGACAGCGAGAAGCTGCTCGATCTCATGCGCCGCGTGCCGATCGATACGCCGACGGAGCCCGCGAATGCGCAGCGCGGCATCGTCGTCAACGCTGCCACGCCGGAGCTTCTGGATGCGGCGATCCGGCTGCTGCGCTTGCTCGATCGTCCAACAGAGATTGCCGCCATGGCGCCGCTGATCGAGCAGGAAATCCTCTATCGCATTCTGACAGGGCCAGCCGGCGGGCAGCTGATGAACATCATTGCGGCCGGCAGCCAGGGCAACCGCATCGCCCGCGCCATTGCCTGGCTGCGGGAGAATTTCGCGCGCCAGCTGCGCATCGAAGACCTTGCCGAGCATATCGGCATGAGCGTGTCGTCCTTCCATCACCATTTCAAGACGATCACGGCCATGACGCCGGTGCAGTACCAGAAGCAGCTGCGGCTGCATGAGGCGCGCCGGCTGATGCTTGCTGAACGGCTGGATGCCGGCACTGCCGGCCATCGTGTCGGTTACCAGAGCCCGTCGCAGTTCAGTCGCGAATATAGCCGCTTTTACGGATTGTCGCCGTCGCGGGATATTGATGCTTCGCGTGAGATTATCGCGGCGGAACAGGCTGTTTCGCCTTCGACCCTTCGGGCTTGAGCAACGGTCGCTGTTTTAAAGCCCGTTCCGTCCCGGCGCGGGGTGGAACGGGCCGGCATTTCAGCCCAGCAGTGCGGATTTATGCGCGCTGAAGAAATCCGCTGCGGATTGCGGCGTTGCACCTGTCAGCGTTTCGAAGTCTCGGGTCACGATGTCGAAGTTTCCGGCGGCGATATTGGCGTCGGCGGAAGCGATCATGCCGGCAATGATCTCAGGCAATCCCGTCGCTGTTATGGCCTGCTTGAGCTGCTCGGGCGTGACCTGCACCACGGCAAGCGGCTTGCCCGTCACCTCGCTTATCAGGGAAGCCAGACCGTCGGCCGCCGATGTTTCCGCCCCGGTCAGCGTATAGGTCCGGTTTTCCGCCGGTTTCAGTAGTGCGGCGGCGGCAGCATGGGCGCAGTCTTCCCGGGAAATATCGGCGACCCTGCCGTTGCCGCGGGCCGTGAACCACTGGCCATTCTTCAGATTTTGCGGCATGCCGTGCAGGTGGTTGTCGAAATACCATGCATTGCGAAGAATGGTGTAGGGCAGGCCGCTTGCCTTGATCGCTGTTTCCGTTCCCAGATGATCGGGTGCGAAGCTGACGAGCGATTTGTCGGGGCTTGGCATCGACGTATAGGCGATATGCCGGATACCGGCTCTTGTGGCTGCCTCCACCGCCGTTTGGTGTTGTCTGAGGCGAAGGCCGGGGACCATGAGCGCATCGGTGGAGATGACCAGCAGCGTGTCGATGCCGGAAAAGGCGGCGTCAAGCGATGCGGGATCGTCGAAATCCGCGCGTCGCACTTCGGCGCCTTTTGCTGCAAGCGCGGAGAGCCGGGATACGTCGCGGGTGGCGGCGACGATATTGGCGGCCGGGACATTGTAGGTCTCCAGGAGGTGGCGGATGACGGCCTGTCCAAGCTGTCCGGCGGCGCCGGTCACCAGAATTCTGTTCATGATTTTTATCCTTTCGGTAGTCTCAAAAAGAGAGCAGCACTAAAATAGGAATTGCCGAAAGGCTGTAAAGAAGGCAGGTTCTGTGCGGATCGTTACCAAAAGGGAACCATGCTTATGAATGTTGTCGGGCCCGCGAGGCAGGAAAACAGGCTGGACGAGGCCTTCGGGCTGGTGTTTTCCGCCACCAGTGTTGCCGATTGCCCCGTGCGGGACGTCATGAGCCAGATCGGCGGCAAATGGTCCACTTTGCTGCTGGGGGCGATAGCATCGAAGCCCTACCGTTTCGGCGAGCTGCGGCGCATGGTGCCGGATATTTCCCAACGCATGCTGACGCAGACACTGCGGGATTTGCAGCGCGAAGGCTATATTCACCGGCAGGTCTTTCCGACGAAGCCGCCAAGCGTGGAATACAGCATCACCCCGCTCGGCGCATCGCTCTACACGCCGCTTAAAGTCGTCATTCAATGGGCGCTCGATAATCACGATGCGATACGCAAGGCGAGAAGCCGGTTCGACATCGAGAACTGAATGCCGGCGCCTGCCACGCTTCATGCTGCGGCGCATGGCGATGCCGCAGCGCGTCAATTCTCGTCCTCCTCCGAAGAATCCGCTTGACCGGGAAGCAGCCTCCGCTTAAATGGCGCTCGAACCGTACCGTACGGTACATTAATCGAGCCCCTGGAGTGGAAAAGACTTGGCTTCCGACCCGATCACAGCGCAGGAATTTTCGCCGCGTCAGAACGCCGTTCTGGACCAGGCATTGCGTCTATTGGTCGAGGGCGGCGAAAAAGCGCTCACCACATCCGGGCTGGCGCGCGCCGCCAACTGTTCCAAGGAAAGCCTCTATAAGTGGTTTGGTGACCGGGACGGCCTGCTGGCGGCGATGATTACATTCCAGCAGAGCAAGGTCCGCACCTTCGAAAAGGCAGGCGACCGCGTTTCCGCGCCGCAGCTTGCCGATCATCTCGAGGTTTTCGCGCATGATCTGCTGGATGTTCTGGCGGGTGATGTGTCGCTGGCGCTCAACCGTCTGGCCATCGGACAGGCGAGCCGCGACGGGTCGAAGCTCGGCGATCTGCTGCTCGAGCGCGGCCGTCGCCAGATCGACCGCCGCGCCCGTGGACTGATCGAGGCGGGTCGCCGTTCCGGCTACCTGCGTTTCGATGACGCTGAAGAGGCGTATCGCAGTTTTTACGGTCTCATCGTTTCGGATCTGCATGTGCGCATGCTGCTGGGCGAGGCGCCGGACAAGGATTTTTCCGCCCGGGCAAAGAAGGCGGTCGTCGCCTTTCTGACGCTCTACGGGACGGAAAAGGTACATTCGGAACTCAGCGGCAAACCCGCCTGAGATTCCGGTTCAGACAACTGAGAGACAAGCATTAGGGAAGGACCATAAAATGCGCGTTTATTATGATCGTGATGCCGATCTCAATCTCATCAAGGCGAAGAATGTCGTCATCGTTGGTTACGGCTCCCAGGGCCGCGCCCATGCGCTGAACCTTAAGGATTCCGGCGCCAAGAACGTCGTCATCGCCCTGAAGGCCGGTTCGCCGACCGTCAAGAAGGCAGAAGCCGACGGCTTCAAGGTCATGACCGTTGCCGAGGCCGCCAAGTGGGGCGACCTGCTGATGATGGCGACGCCTGACGAATTGCAGGCCGACATCTACAAGGCCGACATCGCCGGCAATATCCGCGATGGCGCAGCGATTGCCTTCGCACACGGCCTCAACGTTCACTTCGGCCTCATCGAGCCGAAGGCATCGCTCGACGTCGTCATGATCGCACCGAAGGGCCCCGGCCACACGGTTCGCGGCGAATACCAGAAGGGCGGCGGCGTTCCCTGCCTCGTTGCCGTTCACCAGAACGCTTCGGGCAACGCGCTTGAACTCGCTCTCTCCTACGCCTGCGGCGTTGGCGGCGGCCGTTCGGGCATCATCGAAACCAACTTCAAGGAAGAGTGCGAAACCGACCTCTTCGGCGAACAGGTCGTTCTGTGCGGCGGTCTCGTCGAGCTTATCCGCGCTGGTTTCGAAACGCTGGTCGAAGGCGGTTATGCGCCTGAGATGGCCTATTTCGAGTGCCTGCACGAAGTGAAGCTGATCGTCGACCTGATCTATGAAGGCGGCATCGCCAACATGAACTACTCGATCTCCAACACGGCCGAGTGGGGCGAATACGTCACCGGTCCGCGCATCATCACCGCCGACACCAAGGCAGAAATGAAGCGCGTTCTGCACGACATCCAGACCGGCAAGTTCACCACCGAGTGGATGCAGGAATGGAAGGCCGGCGGCGCCCGCTTCAAGGGCATCCGCCGCAACAACGACTCTCACCAGATCGAAGAAGTCGGCGCCAAGCTGCGCGGTATGATGCCCTGGATCGGCAAGAACAAGCTGGTCGACAAGGCTGTCAACTAAGCTTCATTGTTTGGTGGAAGATATGGAGGCCGGGGCGAAAGCTCCGGCCTTTTTCGTTCTGGGCGCAAGCGGTTGACGACAACGCACCCGAATTCGTGTGTCGTTTCCACTGTCAGCGTTCGCTTACTTCGGCGGGATGACGCCCTTTGTCAGCAGAAAGCAGCCATAAAACCGCGTTTCGCCTGTCGTGATGACGCAATAGGCCTGTTTGGCTCTTTCGTAAAAAGCGAAACGCTCGATGCCATACATCGGGGCGGGTTTTCCTTCCGCCGCGTCGATTTCCGCCTGCACTTCGACCTGTACCGGTTCCAGCTGATCGGGAGCACCCATCACCTCCATACGGCCGACGGAGGGCTGCAATGGCGTATCGAGCGGCAGGACGGACAGGATCGCCTGCATGGCGCGCGCGGCCGATACATTGTCGATGTGCAGCGCCTTGCCGACCGTGGTGTGACGGGAAACCGAATCGGACGGGAAATTGGTGTCGGAGATCACCAGCGTATCGCCGTGCCCCATGGCGCGCAGCGCGTGCAGCACATCGGCGTTCAGCGCCGGATCGATATTTTTCAGCATGTTGTCTCACTCCCATGGATGCTTTCGCCGCGTCACGGCGCTTGGCCGCAATCCAGCCGGAAAAGCTTGCCGCGTCAATCGCAAAGGTGAGATTGTGAAGCTTTGCGGGAGGGTGTATTTGGCTTTGTCCGCAAAAACGGGCCTCAGGGAGGGCCGGCTGCGGGCAATGTGCAGGGAGGCAGAAATAATTCGAAAAACTGATAAGTCAGTATTGCTGACATATCGACATTTCTGTAAAGATGCACGCATAAAAACGACACAAGAGGAAACGTACCCATGCTAGATTGGGAACAAATTTTCGCCACGCGCTCTTCGCGCATGAAAGCGTCTGAAATCCGCGAGCTGCTGAAGCTGCTCGAACAGCCCGATATCATCTCCTTTGCCGGCGGTATTCCGGACCCGGCTCTTTTCCCCGCAGAGGAGTTCCAGCAGGCTTATGCCGAAATTTTTTCCGGCGCGCAGGTCAATGCAGCGCTGCAATATTCGGTGAGCGAGGGTTACAAGCCGCTGCGCGAATGGCTGGCGGGCGAGATGGCCGATATCGGCATCGACTGCACCGCCGATAATGTTTTCATCGTTTCCGGCTCGCAGCAGGGTCTTGATTATCTCGGCAAGCTGTTCCTGTCGCCGAAGGATACGGCGCTGGTCACCTGGCCGACCTATCTCGGCGCGCTTTCCGCCTTCAACGCCTATGAGCCGAATTACGACCAGCTCAATCCCGGCGGCAACCGCACGCCGGAGGCCTACCGCAAAACCGCCGCCAAGCATGGCGGTGCGGTGAAGTTCGCCTATCTCTCGGCCGATTTTTCCAACCCGACCGGCGAGACCGTCGATCTGGCCGGCCGTGAAAAGGTTCTGGCGCTGGCCGACGAGCTCGACATCGCCGTCATCGAAGACGCCGCCTATCAGTCGCTGCGTTACGATGGCGAGGCGGTTCCGCCGATCATGGCGCTCGACATTGCCCGTTCCGGCGGCATCGAGAACACCCGCACCATCTATTGCGGCAGCTTCTCCAAGACACTCGCACCGGGCCTTCGCGTCGGTTACATCGTCGCTTCCGCACCTGTTATCCGCAAGCTGGTGCTGATGAAGCAGGCCGCCGACCTGCATTCCTCGACCATCAACCAGATCGCCATCGAACGTGTCGCCTCGCGCGGTTTCGACAAGCAGGTGGCCAAGATCAAGGCCGCCTATAGCGCCCGCCGTAATGCGATGCTGGCAGCACTCGACAAGTACATGCCGAAGGGCACGCACTGGACGAAGCCGGAAGGTGGCATGTTCATCTGGGTCACGTTGCCGGAAGGCATGGATGGCGCCGCACTGCTGGCAAAATCCATCGCCACGGAAAAGGTCGCCTTCGTTCCCGGCCGTGCATTCTTTGCGGATGGTTCTGGCACGAACACGCTGCGCATCAGCTTCTCCTGCGCCAACGAGGCGATGATTGAAGAGGGTATGAAGCGGCTTGGCCGGTTGATTACGACGGCTCAGGCGGAAACGGGTGAAGTGCTGCCGGCGATTTGATGTTGGCGGCTTACGGCAGCGGTGGAGGGTGCGGCTTCCCCCCTCTGTCCTGCCGGACATCTCCCCCTCAAGGGGGGGAGATCGACTCGCGGTTAAGGTATCGCCTATCTGAAGAGTTGAAAATGAAGTGATGTCAGTGCCTCCTGCCGATCTCCCCCCTTGAGGGGGAGATGCCCGGCAGGGCAGAGGGGAGTAAGCCGCGACTACCAGGGAACATTGTTCCTCTCAACCCCGCTGGCGCCAAGAGAACCCACCCCAAAAATCCTGTCTGTCACATACATGTTATGCAATCATGTTTAAGCGGTCCCACCAAACAACAGGGACTGGACCCATGAAAACGCTGCTTTCCGCTTTCACCGCCATCGTATCGCTCGGCTTCATCGCCACCGCTGCCAATGCCGCCGATCTGGTGCTCTATACCAGCCAGCCGAACGAGGACGCGCAGGCGACCGTTGATGGTTTCAAGGCCGCCAATCCCGGTCTTGAAGTCGAATGGGTGCGTGACGGAACGCCGAAGATCATGGCCAAGCTGATGGCCGAGATCAGCGCCGGCAATCCGGTTGCCGACGTGCTGTTGATTGCCGACACCGTGACGCTCGAGCGCATGAAGCAGGCTGGCCAGTTGCTGGCCCACAAGTCTGCCGAAGCCAAGAACATCGACGCCTCGCTCTATGACGCGGACGGCTTCTACTACTCCACCAAGCTCATCACCACAGGCATCATGTACAACACCGCTGCCGCGATGAAGCCGAAGAGCTGGAAGGATCTGGCGAAGGCTGAAGCCAAGGGTCTCGTGACCATGCCGAGCCCGCTGACCTCGGGTGCGGCGCTGATCCATGCGCAGACGCTTGCTGCTGCCGATGGTCTCGGTTGGGACTATTACAAGCAGCTGAAGGCCAATGACGCCATTGCCGGCGGCGGCAACGGTGCGGTTTTGAAGTCTGTTGCTTCGGGCGAAAAGGCTTACGGCGTGGTCGTCGATTACATGCCGATCCGCGAAAAGGCCAAGGGCGCGCCGGTCGAGTTCGTTTTCCCGGAAGAGGGTGTTTCGGCCGTCACCGAGCCGGTCGCGATCATCAAGGGCACCAAGCACGAGGAAGCCGCCAAGAAGTTCGTTGACTACGTGCTTTCGGAAAAAGGCCAGCAGGGCTTCGTCAAGCTCGGCTACATTCCTGTTCGTGCCGATGCCGGCATGCCGGAAGGTTTCCCGGCCCGCGATAAGATCAAGGTTCTGCCGCTCAGCGCTGCTGATGCGCTGAAGAACTCCGAGCAGGACCTGAAGACCTTCTCCGATATTTTCGGCTCCAAGGGCTGATATAGCGGCATGTCCCGTTCAAATGCCTATGGAAGCAGCCAGCCGCGCTGGCTGTTTCCTTTTGTGGTGAGTGTCGTCTTTGCCCTCAGTGCCCTGCCGCTCGGCCGGCTGGCCTATATCGGCATCATCTCATCACTCAATGGTGACATATGGCGGCTTCTTGCTGATACAGCCCTTTGGGATGCGGCGCTGAACACGCTCTCCACCTCGTTTTTCGGCATGCTGATCTCGCTGGCGATTGGCGGCGCCTTCGCGCTTTCGCTGACGCTTTGCGACATTCGCGGCAAGTCGATCTTAAGCTTCCTGTTCATGCTGCCGATGATGATCCCGCCGCAGGTGACGGCGCTGTCGTGGATCGGCATGACCGGCCCGTCGAGTACGCTGTTGAAGGCCATCGGCCTTGCGCCGCCGATGGGATCGCCGCAGCCGCTTTATTCGATAGCGGGCATCGCGCTGCTGCTCGGCGTGCAGCACGCGCCGCTTGTCTATCTGTCGCTGCGCGCCGGTCTGCTTGCGCTGCCGCAGGATGGCATCGAGGCTGCCAAGCTTTCGGGCGCTTCGCCGCGGCGTGTGCTGTTCGATATCATCCTGCCGCTTTCCACGCCGGGGCTGATCGCCGGGGCGGCGATTTCCTTCGTGTCCAATGTCGGCAATTTCGGCATTCCGGCAATCCTCGGCATACCGGGGTCGATCTTTACCCTGCCGACGCTGATCTACAGCCGTTTCGCCAGTTTCGGCACCAGCACCTTCGGCGATATCGCCATTCTCTCCACCATGATCGCCATCATCTCGGTCGCCGGGCTGGCGCTTCAGGAACGGGCGATGAAGGGCAGGGACTATCGTATCATCGGCCTTTCCGGCAAGGCCGCGACCTTCGGGCTGGCGCGCTGGCGGGTGCCGGTAGAATGTGCCCTGTGGTTGGTGCTGTTCTTCATGCTGGTTGCGCCGCTCGCGGCACTGGTGGCGAGTTCGCTCGCGCCTGCCTATGGCGTGCCGCTCAGTCTCAAGACCGCGACGCTGCATGCCTATGAGGAACTGCTCTACCGCCAGAGCGTCACCCGTACCGCCTTCCGCAATTCGCTGTTTCTGGCAACCGCCACATCGCTCTGCCTGCTGGCGGTAACTGTGCTGACCGCCTATTTCCTGGTGCGCGGCAAGAGCCGCTTCATGTTCCTGCTGTCGGCCCTGGTGGATATTCCCTATGCATTGCCGGGCGTGGTTATCTCGGTGTCCTTCGTGCTGCTTTTTGCAGCCCCCATTCCGTTGTTGGGCATCACGCTTTACGGCACGATCTGGATCATCCTGCTCGCCTATTTCTCCTCCTTCTTTGCCGTCAGCCTGAAACCCATGGTCAGCGCCTTCCTGCAATTCGATCCGTCGCTGGAAGAGGCCGCTCGGCTGTCCGGTGCCGGCTTCTGGCGACGGCTCACGGATATCATTCTGCCGCTGGTCGGCCCGGCGGCGGGCGCTTCGGTCATTCTTGTTTTCCTGATCGCCTGTAACGAGCTGACGGTCTCGGCGCTCCTGTGGTCGGCCGGCACGCAGACGCTCGGTGTGCTCATCTACAATCTCGATGACAGCGGCAGCTTCGATCTTGCATCCGCGCTTTCGGTGCTTGTCGTCATCATGGTGATTTTCCTCATGTTGCTGCTCGAAATTCTGGGGCGCTATCTGCCGAAAGGAGTGGTTCCTTGGCGAAACTGATTCTCAACCGCCTGTCGAAAAATTTCGCAGCCGGATCGAAGCCTGCCGTTGACGACGTGTCGCTTACCGTGCGCGATGGCGGCTTTCTCGCCTTGCTCGGCCCTTCCGGCTGCGGCAAGACGACGGTGCTGCGCATGATTGCCGGTTTCGAACAGCCGACCGACGGCTCCATCCTGCTTGGCGAACGCGTGCTGGCCGATGGGGGCAGCATGGTGCCGCCGGAGCGGCGCAACATGGCGATGGTGTTCCAGTCCTATGCCTTGTGGCCGCATATGTCGGTTGCCGACAATGCCGGTTACCCCTTGAAGGTGCGCGGCATTTCCGGTGAGAAATATCGCGAGAAGGTGCGTCAGGCGCTTGCCGCCGTTCGCCTCGAGAGCTTTGCCGATCGCCGCCCCGCCGAGTTGTCCGGCGGCCAGCGGCAGCGCGTGGCGCTCGCCCGCTGCCTCGTTACCGAGCCCGACGTGGTACTGCTCGACGAGCCGCTCGCCAATCTCGACCGGCATCTGCGCCAGGAGATGGAGGAGACGTTCCGCGAATTCCACATCCGCTCCGGCGCGACGATGATCTATGTTACCCATGATCAGGCCGAGGCGATGGCGCTGGCAACCGATGTCGCCGTCATGTCGCAGGGCAAGCTCTTGCAGGTGGCGGCACCGGCAGAGCTTTATGCGCGGCCGGAAGGCAGGCTTGTCGGTTCGCTGGTGGGGCAGGGGGCGATCCTGACCCTGCCGGTAACGGAAGGGGTTTCGCGCGATCTTGACTGGACGGCGCTTCGGGCGGCGATGGAGAGTGACAGGCACTTGCCGCAGGCGGATATTCTCGTGCGGCCACAGGATGTGGTGCGGGACGCGGAGGGTGTCAGCTGCACCGTCACCTCGGTCCTTTACGAGGGCGAGCGTTATGCTCTCCGTCTCGACCTGCCGGACGGGCAGGCGCTCAGGGCGTATTCGCGGGAAGCGGTTGCCATTGGTGATCGGCTGCCGGTTGCTATCAGGGCGGCGTGGCGGCTTTAGACTATTGGCGAGATAGGGCAGGAGCGGTTAAGCTTTTCTTCCAGCAATAGGAATGAACCATGTCGCTTCGGCTTGCCACCTTCAATATCGAAAATCTTCTCACCCGTTTTGATTTCACCGGCTTTCGCAACCAGACGCGGCGCGACAGGGCGATCCAGCTGTTCGATATCAGGGACGAGGCGACCTATCAGGCGCTGGAAAGCGCACGGACAGTCTCCTCCACCGACGATACCCGCCAGCTTTCGGCGCTCGCCATAGCGGACGCGGATGCCGATATTCTCTGCCTGCAGGAGGTCGATAACATGGCCGCGCTGCAGGCCTTCGAATATGGTTATCTTTACCGCATGGTCGGTAATGGCTACCTGCAGAAATATCTGGTCGAGGGCAATGACAGCCGCGGCATCGATGTCGCCGTCGTCATGCGCGAGCAGACCCGTGATGGTGACAAGATCGAGGTGGTCGACATCAAGAGCCATGCGGCGCTGACCTATCGCAATCTCGATCTCTTCAATCCGACGCTTTCGGCCACCAACCAGATCGATGACAAGATTTTCAAACGGGATTGCCTGGAAATCGACCTCCGGATCGGCGGCAAGCCGCTGACGCTTTACGTCACACACTTCAAATCCATGACCAATTCCCGCGATCCGGTCGATGCGCGGCTTGCCACCATGCCGATCCGCGAAGCGGAAGCCATGGCCGTGCGCCGTATCATCGAAAACCGCTGGGGTGTCGGCAATACGCGCAACAAGAACTTCGCCATCTGCGGCGATATGAACGATTATCAGGAGCGGGTGGCGATTTCCGGCGACCGGCGCAATGGCTATAGTTTCACGCCCGTCGAGGAGGCGAGGAGCGCGCTCGATGTCTTCACCGCCGATGATTTCGTTACCAATCCGATGATGCGCCGCGATGTCATGGATCGCTGGACGCTTTATCATTCGCGTGGGCCGCAGGAGCAGCATCTGTGCCAGCTGGATTACATCTGGCTTTCACCACGTCTGGCTGAAATCAACGCGGCAAGGGCTCCTGAAATCATCCGGGCGGGCCAGCCGTATCGCACCATCTTTCCGCCGGGGCAGGAGGTGGAGCGTTATCCGCGCACCGGCTGGGATCGCCCCAAGGCTTCCGACCATTGCCCTGTCGTGATGACGCTGGACCTGATCTAGAGATTTTTCGGGTTTTTTCGACGTAAGAAACGATTTCCGTTCTGACTGGAAATGCTCCAGCCACCGGCAGCTTGCCGTTCCATGCCAGCAGCTATCCGTTGGCGACCTTTGGGAAATAGGTGGCCCAGACGCGGTTGCGGCCGGCACGCTTGGCTTCATAAAGCCGGTCGTCGGCGATTGCGATCAACTCGTCCCAGCTGTTTATCGCCCGCGCTTCCTGCCACACCACGCCAAAGCTTGCCGTCAGCGACAGGCCGCTTTGCTCATCGATCATCTGCGCTTCGATCAGGCGGCGAAGGCGGTCGGCGGTTGCCGTCGCGGTGGCGTGGCTGACATTCTGCAGCACGACGACGAATTCCTCACCGCCGTAACGGGCCAGAATATCGTTTTTGCGCAACGCGCTGCGCAACAGCCCCGCTGTCTTTTGCAGCGCGAGGTCGCCCATGGTGTGGCCATAACGATCGTTGATCAATTTGAAGTGGTCGATATCGACAATCATCACGCCGAGCGACTGATATTGTTCCTCGCCGCTCAATATGGCACGGACGGCCCTTTCCAGCGCGCGGCGATTGAAGACGCCCGTCAAGGCATCGGTTTCAGAGAGCGTGCGAAGCTGCTCGGCCAGCGCGCGCTGCTGGTTTTCCATTTCGCCCTTCTGGCGAAGCTGCTCACGCAGGAAATCAAGTTCCTCGAACATCTTCTTCACTTCCGGAGCAACCCTGTCTTCACACCGGGCTTCGGAAAGGTCTCCGGCGGCGATCGCGGCGATCTGCGCCCGGACGGATTGCATGGGCTGGAACAGCGCCGTTCTATAGACGGAAGTGAGCCGCAGCAGGACCAGAACCGCGATGGCGGCGAGAAGAAGGGATGCTGCACCAAAGACCAGAGCCTCGTTCTTCCTTTTTTCGAGTCTTGCCCGGGTTTCGGCGAGAATGAGGTCGCGCAGCGTATCGGACGAGCGCATGCCGGCAATATAGTTCCTGGAGAATTCAAGAATGCTCGGCTGGGCGGAGGGCATGGCTATCACGATGGTATTCTGCGCATAACGCAGCGCCTGACCGAAATAATAGGTCTCCATATCCTGAAACGCCTTGTCCAGTTGCGGCGTCGACAGATAGGCGGCGGTGTAGTTGATCAGCGACGCTTTCAGCGACAGCAGGCTCTGCATCTCATTGTCGAATCTTGCACGATATCCCAGCTTTTCCTGCCTGTTTGCCCGCAGGCTCATCACCACATAGGAGCCGAGCCGCCCGATCCTGTCGCGCATCACGCCGGCGGTGCCGGTCATGGTGATATCGATCGCCACTTCAGGCGTGACCTTGATGACGGCGCGTGCCGCCTTGCCGCGCAGCAGGTTGACGCTGTCAGCTGTCTTGAACATCGATAAAATCGCGCTGGACATGGCGCTTTGGCTGCGTGTGGCAGGGGGCAGCGCGGCAACCCGATCCACGGCCTCGCGGGATTGCGCCAGTTTCTGGCGGGTTTCGGCGAGTGATTTGGCAAATTCAGGCTGGGCCTTGATTTCCTCGGTGAAGGAAACTTCAAGTTCCGACAGCTTGTCATCCGTCGCCTTGCGTGCAGCCGCAAGCCCTTCCACCAGCTTCGGATCGGGGGCGGATGCGCCCATCAGATTGTTTGCAGGGCCGCGCTCGGCCGAGATCAGCCATGCGGACTGAAGTGCAGTTTCGAAACGGGTGAGCTGGGCGGCATTGGTGCGGTAACGCAGGTAATTGGCGACACTTGGCACTGCGGCCAGAGTGGCCAGCAGTATCGAACTCGCGGCGATGACGATCGTGCCTGTCAGCTGTATTTTCTGTATGCTCGCGCGCATCTGAGGCGTCGTTCTCGCTGCAATGGTTATGTTTCATCGCCATCTTACCGCCGCTGCGTAAATACTTCGCTTATTTTCCGGGCCTTTGCCGCGATGATAGTCAAGGGGACGACGAGCGCAGGTGATGTGGAAAAGCTATTCGCTGATGCAGTGTCATCAATTTTTGCTTTACACCAAGTCAGAATCTGATAGTTGGCAAGGCACTGGATTGCCCTTGTAGCTCAGTTGGTAGAGCACCTGATTTGTAATCAGGGGGTCACGAGTTCGAACCTTGTCGGGGGCACCAGTATTTTCAATAGCTTGAACCTGCTCCCATCCGCACTTCCGTTGCTCTTCCGGACCGCACCTACCGCTTGATGTGGTAAAGCTTGTGCACGATCGACCAGTTGCCGTCGTGTTCCAGCAGGGACAGGTATTCGTAAAAATCCATGCCATCGAAACTTGTCGTCAGCTTCACCGAGGCGCTGTCGCCCTCCTTGTCGATGCCCATGATTTCGAATGTGGGGTCGTGATCCGGCAGGCCGCGTTCGTTTTTTCGCATCTGGTCCACGAAGTCCTCCAGGGACAGCCATTCGGTCTCCCCTTCGAAGGTGCCGACAATGCTGGCGCGCGGATCGAAAACGTCACGCATCAGGCCCTCATCGGCATAGGCCATGGCGTGCACATAGTCCGTGACGGTCTGGGTAATGGTTTGCGGCATCGGATCATCCCTCCCTTCAGATCCAAAAGCCGAGC
The DNA here is from genome assembly GCF_030518355.1 of Agrobacterium sp. V1. NCBI lineage: Bacteria > Pseudomonadati > Pseudomonadota > Alphaproteobacteria > Hyphomicrobiales > Rhizobiaceae > Agrobacterium > Agrobacterium sp. V1. The sequence continues at coordinate 1,675,179 of NZ_JAULSF010000001.1, read as the reverse complement.
TTACACCCGTTGGGGAGTTTCCACCATAACCTCCTGAAAACGCGCTCCTTACGCCTTCGCAAAAGTGTTTTACGGTGGCCTGCCGGGAAGGCGGCGGGTGGAGGGGCGGCATGTTTTGCTGCCGCTTTCCACAATTTTGTCCCGCCTGTCATTATAGTCGCCTTGGGTCCGACAAATTTCGGCATCAAGGGCTTTTTCGCCGGTCGTCCTGCGGCGTGGCATGAGGCTTTTATGTGGGCTTTGCCGGTTTAACCGCCGGTGCGGGGTGCCGTGCGGGGCGGATTTGGCCTATGATCCGCCCGCAGGTCTTGTAACGGTGGTATCGGGCATGCGGGTAACAGTTTGCGTTTGAAGGTGTTTTTGTGATCGATCCCTATGTTTTGCTTGGCGTGGAGCGTGATGCCGACGAGGCGGCGGTCAAGTCGGCCTATCGCAAGGTTGCCAAGGCGGCCCATCCCGACAGCGGTGGCGACGCCGATCAATTCGCCCGCCTGCAAACGGCCTACGAGCTTTTGAAGGATCCGGTGCGCCGCAAGGTGTTCGATGACACAGGTTACGATCCACAGCTTGCCGACGCCAAGGACCTGAAAGGCCTGCTGATGCTGGAAACGCTGGTCAACGAGTTCATTCTGGATGAGCGCGAACCCGGAAGTTTTGATCCCGTGGCGGCCATGCGTCGCAAGCTGACCGACGATATTCTCAAAAGCCGCTTCCACATTCTGGAACTTGAGCGGCACCGCACCCGGGTTCGCAAACACATGGATCGTCTCGGCCGCAAGCCGGAGACCGATGTGCTGAGTTCCATGCTGCGCGCCCGCAGCCAGTCGATCGCCGAAGCCATCCGCAATGCGGAGGCCCAGATCGAAGCGATCGAGCAGGCCTATACGATGCTCGAGGGCTATTCCTATGAGCTGGAGACCATGGTGCTGTCCGAGCCGCTGCTGAAGGGCGAGGCGGCGGAATAATCGCTCTTCAGGGCCCGTTGACCAGCGCGAGAATGAGCTTGTGCACCCGCCCGCCGGGGGAAAGCTCGTCGCGGTCGAAATCACGGCCGCGCTGGCGCTGCTCGTTGGAAAGCTCGCCCAGCCGTTGCTGCAGGACAACGCGCACCTTCTGGCATTTCGGATCGTTTTCCGCCCTCAGACCCGTGCTGAAGGCTTCGATCTTCTGCACCATGTCGAGAATATGTTCGCCATGGACACGCTCATGGGTCTCGACGCCGGAAATGAAGGTTTTCCAGCTGGCGGCAACGGCGGGTGGCAATTGCGCCGGTGCTTTCGGCCAGGTGTAGATGATGGTGAGATTGGGCCTTGCGGTGGCCAGCACACAGGCGCCGTCTGGCTGCGGACGATAATCCCGCCGCCAGGTCAGCTTGAAGGTCGTGTGGGCGATTGCCTGTACGCCGGCGGTCGGGCCGCGTTCGCCGATCGACTGGTACAAAGCACCGCCGGTATTGCCGCTGATGGCATAGTTTTTTATCTGCTCTGCGGGTTTCCAGCCGGTGGATTGCGCGGACAGCGGAACGGCGCTTAGCAACATCATGACGGTGCTGGTGGCGAGGGCGGAGACGGTCTTGGCGGGCACGCATGGATCCTTGGTGATTTGCGAGCCGAAGATAGGCGAGAGGCGGGCTGTCAGGCAAGGGTCTGTGCGATGGGATTACCAGATGCCCCGCCGGAATATAACGCAGGAAAAACCCCCGCGATGACGGATCGCGGGGGCAAGCTTGCGACTGCAGGGGTAATCAGTCGTCCAGCTTGTCGTAGTCGAGCTTCGGCGCATTTTGCAGCGCTTCCTTGGTGGTGTCGACATAGGCCTTCCAGGTGCCGTTGTCGTTGTTGACCGCGACCGAGGCCGGGTCGAGCACCACGTAGCTCTTGTCGATGCCGAGGAAACCGCCGACGCTGGCCACAAGGCCGATCACCGACTTGCCGTCGCCAATGACGACATCTTCGATTTCGCCGATGTTTTCGTTCTGGGCATTGTAGATGTCGAGACCGTCGAGCTGGGAGGCGGTGAGATCGGTCTTCTGGACATTCACGAACTTCAGCGGGCCGTTGGCCTTGGTGCCCATGGTGATGCCGGGGCCGGACAAAGCGGCATCCGCGCCGGCGGCAGGGGCCGTGGTGGCCGTCTGGGCAAAAGCCATGGAAGAGGAGAGCGCTGCCGCGGCAGCGAGCGCGATGACCTTGATTTTCATGATGTTTCTTCCCTTTGTATGCTGAACGTTGCGTTCGGGGAAGAAACGGGGGAGGGCGGATTTGGTTCCCCGCCCGTCTCGATTTTATGAGGCGCAGGTTAGTCCCATAGACTCGCCGTTTCGGCTTGAAAGAAAGTAAAATCGATGTCATTTTTCGATTTTGATCTGATGTATTTACATTTATCAAATATATCTTGATTTTTAGTTGATTTTTCTTCGCCGTATATCGATACGTAAACAGACTTAACTTTGCCTTTGTGGATTGCCTCCAGTATATGGTTGTCTGAATCGTCAAGGGAGTGTCCGTATATTACTAGGCAAGCCTTCTCTTTGTTGTTTTTATCTGAAGATTGACTCATCTCGGTGCTAAATTGCCTAAATCCTGTATAAAGGTAGGGATTGTGTAATATTTTCTCCTTTTTTTCGGCGCTTGTCCCCTCTGTTACAAAAATGGGAAAATAATCGTTGTCGAGTGCGGTTCTCGTTTGATCGATCAGCCCTACGTCGGTTCTGTTCCACGCATTTTTTTTAATTGACGTATCCGCATCAAAGATATGAAGTGCGCCGTGTAGAAACCATATATCGGCAAAGTGAGCACTGTATTCGCCACTCCATATCAAATACTCATCTGTATCTGGAGACGATGTGAAGCCATCGTTGCATTCCTTAGTTATGCCGACTTTGTTGATTATCCAATATAGCAATAGATCATAGTTTAATGTAAATATCTTCCCACCAGTCCATTCTTTCTTTGTTTTCCGAAAAAATTGCAGAAACTCGCCAGCTTTTTTGTACTTATCAATATCGATTGCATCTGGTCTATCCGGATGGCTGGCGGAAATAGTCTTAATTAGTATTTCTTTTAAAAATTCGATTTCTTTTCCAAAGTCAGTTGAACTATTACCAAATATATCTTGGGTCTTTTGCATGTCTGATAGATATGAAATAACCTTTTCAAAATCATGAGTATCTAGGCGCTCGAAGACTTTCCTGATTAGTTCGTGGCCCGAAAAATCGGCGTTTCGGAATATGTTCTGATACGAGAATTTTTCAGGGAAGGCCCCAATGCTGAACCCGTTGCCCAATAAGAGGTTTGCAGGAATACTACGGCGGGTTATGATTTTTTTTATATCTTCGAAGCTTTTTACCGAATCCATACCTAACTCCTATACATTGATTTTCTATTTTGTGGTTTGAAAATAGAAAATGCAACTAGTTAGTAGGTGGTGGCGCGACTAGCGCTATTCTGAATGTTGCTGTTGCCTAATATTTTGCTCCCCATCGATAAACTTCAGCGCGTCGATGATCGAAACTTTCCACACAGACCAGACGTGATCGCCATCGGTCACCCGCAGTTCGGATTTGCGCTTGTCAGCCTGTAGCGTCTCATGCAGGGCGATGGCGCCGCGCCAGAGGAAGAAGCCGTCATCATCCCCGACGGTCAGATAGGTGGCGGGAAGATCCTCGCTTTCGGCGACGTGCTGGGCGACCAGGGTGAAGACGTTTTTCTCGTTAAAGAGCCTTGCATCGAAGGGCGTGCCGAAGGCGCCGGAGAAATGGTCACCGGTGGAAGGCAGCACGATGCCGCTGGTGATGGTGGTGCGGTCGACCTGATGGAAAAAGGCGCTGTCCTGAATGAGCTTCAATTCGGCGGGTGTCTTGTCGAGATCGGAGGCGGGCACGTTCTGCCAGATCGCGCCGGACAGGCTGGCGACGGCGCCATAGAGGTCCTCGTGGCCATAGGCGAGATGCAGGGCGCCGAAACCGCCCATGGAAAGGCCGGCAATGGCGCGGCCTTCACGATCCTTGCGAACCGGCAGGGTTTTTTCGATCTGGTGGCGCAGATCGCCGGTCAGTGCCGTTTCATAGTCGCCGGGGCCGCCGACGGCGGCGGAATCGACGTACCAGCTGTTCTTGACGCCGGGCATGACGACCACCAGCGGACGGATGGTGCCTGCTTCAATGAGCGTATCGAGGGTCTTTTCGATGTTGCCGAGATCGCGCCAGCTATTCTGGTCGCCATCATGGCCATGCAGGAGATAAAGCACCGGCCAGCCGTTTTCGGGCGGCGTGCCGTCCGGGCGGTAGATATTGACGGGAAGCGGCGCGTTGAGGGCGGCGCTCTGGAAGGTGGCGTCTTCGATCTGTCCGGAGAAGGCTGGTCCGCAGGAAAGCAAAAGGCAGAAGGCTGTCAGGCGTTCTCTATGCATACCTGTTCTCCTTCGGCATTTAAATGAGATCGCCAGGGACGGCGTCCGCGTCAACGCCCCGGCCGGCCGGTCTTGCCCTTGGTTCGGCTTTTGCGCTTCTGTTCGCCGGCATCCTCATAGGAGCCCGCGCCGATCTTTCCACGCACCAGCGGTCTTGGATCGTCGGTCGCACGCTCCGGCTGGCCTTCCAGCAGCGGTGAGAACCGTTTGCCGGGCTCGGTTTCCGGTTTGTCGGGTACGGTGCCGCGAACGGGTTTTTCGGTTCTGCCCACTGTCATTTCGTCCAGCGAGTTTCTGCGGAACAGCGGCTTTCCAGCGTCCGAGCCGGGGCCCATCTCGTCCAGAGAGGGTTTGGCGAAGAGGGAGGTTGCGGCGGGTGGCTCATCCCAGTCTGTCCTGCCGGACATTTCCCCCTCAAGGGGGGAGATCGGCAAGCGGCTGCGTCTGTTGTTTTTTCCGCCGCCTTCGACAGCGCGGGCTTCTTCCTTGGCCATGGGGTCATCCATGGTGGCGAGTTCGGCGGCCTTGAGGCGTTTGATTTCGTCGCGCAGGCGAGCGGCCTTTTCGAAGTCGAGGTCGGCTGCGGCATCGCGCATGGATTTTTCCAGCGCGTTGAGGTGGGCCTGCAGATTGTTGCCGACGAGGTGGCCGCCATCGGCGAAGCCCTTGCCGGAAACGCCTGAAATATCAGCCCTTACGTGATCGCGTTCATAAACTGAATCAAGAATATCGGAGATTTTCGCCTTGACCGATTCCGGCGTGATGCCGTGTTCGGCGTTGTAGGCCATCTGTTTTTCGCGGCGGCGGGAGGTTTCCTCCATCGCCCGTTTCATCGAGCCGGTGATGTTGTCGGCATAAAGGATGACCTTGCCGTCGACGTTGCGGGCGGCGCGGCCGATGGTCTGGATCAGCGAGGTTTCCGAACGCAGGAAGCCTTCCTTGTCGGCATCGAGGATGGCGACGAAACCGCATTCGGGAATGTCGAGGCCTTCGCGCAGCAGGTTGATGCCGACAAGGACGTCGAAGGCACCGAGGCGCAGGTCGCGGATGATCTCGATACGCTCCAGCGTGTCGATGTCAGAGTGCATGTAACGGACGCGGACGCCCTGTTCATGCAGATATTCGGTCAGGTCCTCGGCCATGCGTTTGGTCAGCACGGTGCAGAGCGTGCGATAACCCTTGGCGGCGGTTTCGCGGATTTCGCCGAGAACGTCGTCGACCTGGCTGCGGGCGGAGCGCACTTCCACCGGTGGATCGATGAGGCCGGTCGGGCGGATGACCTGTTCGGCGAAGACGCCGCCGGACTGCTCCATTTCCCATGAGCCGGGGGTGGCCGAAACCGCCACGGTGAGCGGGCGCATCGCGTCCCATTCCTCGAAGCGCAGCGGCCGGTTGTCCATGCAGGAGGGCAGGCGGAAGCCATATTCGGCCAGCGTCGCCTTGCGCCTGAAGTCGCCGCGATACATGCCGCCGATCTGGCTGATGGAGACGTGGCTTTCGTCGATGAACAGCAGCGCGTTATCAGGGATATATTCGAACAAAGTCGGCGGCGGCTCGCCGGGGTTGCGGCCGGTGAGGTATCGCGAATAGTTTTCGATGCCGGCGCAGGAACCGGTCGCTTCCAGCATCTCGATGTCGTAGCGGGTGCGCTGCTCCAGCCGCTGGGCTTCCAGCAGGCGTCCGGCCTTTTCCAGCTCGGCGAGGCGGCCCTTCAGCTCTTCCTTGATCGACTTGATCGCGCCATTCAGCGTCGGGCGCGGGGTGACATAGTGCGAATTGGCGTAAATCTTGACCGATTGCAGGTCACCGGTCTTCTGGCCGGTCAGCGGGTCGAATTCGGTGATGGAATCGATCTCGTCGCCGAACATCGAGATACGCCAGGCGGCATCCTCAAGGTGGGCCGGGAAGATTTCGATGGTATCGCCGCGTACACGGAACGAACCGCGCTGGAAATCCATGTCGCGGCGCTTGTATTGCTGGGCCACCAGGTCGGCCAGAAGCTGGCGCTGGTCCAGCCGGTCGCCCACCTGCATCTGAAAGGTCATGGCGGTATAGGTTTCCACCGAACCGATACCGTAGATGCAGGAGACCGAAGCGACGATGATGCAGTCGTCACGCTCCAGCAGTGAGCGGGTGGCGGAGTGGCGCATCCGGTCGATCTGTTCGTTGATCGAGGATTCCTTCTCGATGAAGGTGTCGGAGCGCGGCACATAGGCTTCCGGCTGGTAATAATCGTAGTAGGAGACGAAATATTCCACCGCATTATCGGGGAAGAAGTTCTTGAACTCGGAATAGAGCTGTGCCGCCAGCGTCTTGTTGGGTGCGAGAATGACGGCGGGGCGCTGCGTCGCCTCGATGACTTTGGCCATGGTGAAGGTCTTGCCGGAGCCGGTGACGCCGAGCAACACCTGGCTGCGCTCACCGGAATCGATGCCTTCAACGAGATCGGCGATGGCGGTCGGCTGGTCGCCGGCGGGCTGGTAGTCCGAGGCCATGCGGATGGCGACGCCGCCTTCCGATTTCGGCGGCCGGGCCGGCCGGTGCGGCGTCCAGAGCTTGCCGTCCTTGAACAGTGGATTGCCGCTCTCGATCAGTTTGGACAATGCGTCCACCGTGGCGGTGACGGCGCCTGGCGCGAGATTGGCGGCTTCCTCCAGCGAGACGTCCATGCCGGCCACCGGATTAAGACCGGCGGCGGCACGGGTTTTCGGATCGCTCGACGCACCGATGGATACGCCACGCGCGGTTTTCGACGCGGTGGTGTTCTTGGCCGTCTTGGCGGCTGCCTTTTCCGCTTCCTTGCGGGCCTCTATCTCGATCTTCTTGCGGTGCTTGCCCGCTTTCGAGGCAATTTCGCGCTGGGTTTCCACCGAGCCCGCCTCGGCTTCCGCCTCCAGCTGCTTCACCCAGTCGGCGACGCTGCCGCTGAGCGGCGCGCCTTCGAACGACGATTGCGGGGCTTCCTCAAAGCCGGAGGGCGAGGACGGGGGATTTTTCGGTGATCTGGCCATGCGCGAAATATGGAGGGAGTCACGCGCAAAGGGAAGGGGAGGCCGTGAAAAAATGAGTACAAAAAGGAAACGAAGCGTCCGGAACAAAATTCAGGCGGATGCGTTGCATAGCGGCTGAATGCAGCTTTATCGAAACCTGTCGAAAATCGATTCCGGTTTTCGCTGCGATGCGCTAGAGCAAATCTCTACCGGCAGAATGATGGTTGCGTTTTCAAACTGCCTTTTATGACATCCCTCCCTATTTTCAGGAACCATCATGCCGTTCTCGATCAGTCCCGCCCACATCTGGCCTGTCCTGATGCTCGTCGCCTCAAATGTTTTCATGACTTTCGCCTGGTATGGCCACCTCAAGCACAAGGGCAGCGCGCTCTTCCTGGCGATCATCGCCAGCTGGGGCATCGCGTTCTTCGAATATATGCTCGCCGTGCCGGCGAACCGTATCGGCTCGGGGGTCTATTCCACGGCGCAGCTCAAGACCATCCAGGAAGTCATCACGCTTGCGGTCTTCGCGCTGTTCTCGATCTTCTGGCTGAAGGAGAGCATCACCATCAATCATGTGATCGGTTTTGCCCTGATCGCTTTTGGGGCATCCTTCATTTTCCGGTCCTGATCCGCATGGTGAGGCTCCGGTCCGGGACCATATGCCAGCAGTCGCAACCTATGAGGTCGATACATTGATGAAGATACGGCCTGCGAGAGACGATGATGCGGCTGGCATGGCGGCGGTCCAGAACGAGATATTCTCGGCAGGGCTCCGACAGGCACCGACTGATATCGGTGCGGTGCTGGAAAATTACATCCGGCATGCCGACCGTATCGAGTGTTCGGTCGCCGAGGACGAGGACGGGCGTATTCTGGGCTTCCAGTCGCTGCGTTACGCGCGGGCGGACAATCCCTACGGCGTGGCGGAAGGCTGGGGTATCATCGGCACCCATGTCAGCCCGCATGCGGCGCGAAGGGGCGTGGGGTCCGCGCTCTTTACGGCTACCCGAAAGGCGGCGGAGGCTCGCGGCCTGAAAAATATCGATGCCAGCATCGGCGCGGATAACAGACTCGGGCAGAATTATTACGAGGCAATAGGCTTCACGACCTATCGTCAGCCGGAGGGGCTGGTGTGCAAGGTCTATCGTCTGGCCTAGGTATGATTTGCGATTCTGCCCGTGCCGGCAGTGCGATCAGCCGCGATTGTCGTTTTCGGAATATTGCAGGCGCGCCTTGCAGATACGAACGTGGTTCTCGTCGGCCCATTGCACCAGCAATTGCATCGGCACCAGAAATGAGCGGCCGAGATTGGTGAGTTCATATTCCACCCGCGGCGGCACTTCGGCATAAAGCGTGCGGCGGATGAAGCCGTCTTCTTCCAGCCGTTTCAGCGTGCGCGACAGCATCTGCTTGGAAATATCGTCGATCCTGCGGTTCAGTTCATTGAAGCGTAGCACGCCGCCCTGCAGTTCTCCCAGAACCAACAGGCTCCACTGATCGCCGATGCGGTCCAGTACGTCACGGATCGGGCAGGGCTGCTCGAAGGTGAAGACTTCCTTTGTTTGCGTGTCCGACACTGTTTCTTACCCCTTGCCCTTTTTCACCCTTCAAGGTCATCGCCATGTGACCAGATCAGCCGCCGCTGACTTCTTGCGGCTATGGTTGCGATATCATAGCTCTCTTTCGCGGTCTATTATCTGGACCGATAACGATTGTGACGAAAGGACAGAAGCCATGGCTAAAATCGCGCTCGTCGGCGCTTCCGGCAATGCCGGCTCCCGTATTTTGAAGGAACTTTCCGATCGGGGGCATCAGGTAACGGCGATTGCCCGCGCTCCTGAGAAGATCGCCAGCCTGCCGAATGTGGTGGCCAAAAAGGGCGATGTCTTCGATCAGACGGGGCTTTCTGAGCTGCTTAGGGGTCACGATGCTGTGATAAGCTCGGTGCACTTCACTGCCAGCGATCCCCTGAAGCTCATCGAGGCCGTGCGTGCTTCCGGTGTTCAGCGTTATCTTGTGGTCGGCGGTGCCGGCAGCCTTGAAATCGCGCCCGGCCAGCGTGTGGTCGATCTTCCGGATTTCCCCGCCGCCTACAAGGCCGAGGCGACGAAGGGTGCGGAGTTTCTAGACCTGCTGAAACAGGAAAAGCAGCTCGACTGGACCTTCCTGTCACCCTCAGCCGAATTTGTGCCGGGGGAAAGAACCGGCAAATTCCGCATCGGCAAGGACAGCCTGCTCAGCAATGACGAAGGCAGCAGTATTTCCTTCGAAGATTATGCCATCGCGCTTGTCGATGAAATCGAGAAGCCGCAGCATTCCCGCCAGCGTTTCACCGTCGGTTATTGAGAGGTATTACCCATGAATTTTGTAACACGTCGTCTTGCCATCGCCGCTTTCGCCCTCGTGCCCGCTTTGGTGGCCGCGCCGGTTCTGGCGCAAACCGCAAATCGCGATCTGGCTCAGGAAGAAGCCAACCGCAAGCTGGTGATCGAATTTTACGACACCGTCTTCAACAAGCACGAGGTGGAGAAGGGCGCTGCCGTTGTCGTCGACAGCTACAAGCAGCACAACCCCAATGTGCCTGACGGCAAGAAGCCGTTCGTTGATTATTTTACGGGGCTCTTTAAGGAAAACCCGCAGTCGAAAGCACGGATTGTCCGCAGCGCCACGGATGGCGATCTCGTCTATCTGCATATTCATTCGACGAAGAGCGACGGTGATCGGGGCAGGGCCATCGTCGACATCTTCCGCGTCATGGATGGCAAGATCACCGAGCATTGGGATGTGATCCAGCCGGTGCCGGAGACGGCGGCGAACAACAATACGATGTTCTAAGTCGAGCTTTCGTCAATATTGAGGGAAACAGCCGGGATTTTCGCCCGGCTGTTTTCATTTTAGAGGACGTCTTTTTAACCGGCCCGCCGCTTCTGGCGAGACTGCACGATCAGGTCCAGCACCAGCATCACCAGCAGGCTGGCGCCCACCAGCGGGAAAAGGATGCCGCCGATGGCGAGTACAGCGAGGAGCCCGCGCAGCACGCGTTTTTGCTGCGGCAGGGGCGGAACGCCGAGCGAGCCTTGCGGGCGGCGTTTCCACCACATGATACCGGCGGAGACGGCAAGCAGCACGATGCCGATACAGGCCGCCAAAAGCACGATCTGGTTGGCGAGGCCAAATTGCTGGCCCAGATGCACGTTAATGCCCCATTCGAGCGCCTTGCCGAGCGGGCCGTAATCGGCGTAACTCATATCGATCAGCGGCTCGCCGCTATATTGATCGAGGTGGACGACGCGTTGTTTCGCCAGATCATCGGGATAGACGGAGCCGCTATAAACACCGGCCGGTTTTCCCGGCAGGGCGACAGCGTAACCGGCTGCAAAGCCGAGCGCGTCAAAGCGCGCGATCGCCTCGTCTATTCCAATCGGCTGGCCGGCAGAGGACGTACTAGATTCGGGAACTTTTGCCTGTTCCAGCGACCAGCTTGTTTTGGCCATATGATCGAGATGGTCACCGGACATCGGAACATCGGTGCGGACGCCCGCCGGATATCCGAAATTGCTGCCATTCGCCCATTCATTGACCTTCGCGCCCCAGACGCCCGACCAGGGCATGCCGGTGACGGCGAGGAAGACGATGAAAAAGCCGACGAAGATGCCGGTGACGGCATGGGTATCACGCCAGAAGACCCGCTTTTTCGGCGTACCGCGCACCGTTACGACACCGCCCGTCTGTTTTCGCGGCCACCAGAGATAGATACCGGTGGCGACGAGCAGGATGGACCAGCCGGCGGCGATCTCGATCAGGTAGCGGGCATAGGCACCGAAATATTTTAGGCTGTGGAGGTAGCGGATCGTCCACATGACGGTGCCGCGATCCGGCAGGGAGCCGGCAACCTCAGCCGTATGGGGATTGACGTAGACGGCGCGCTTGCCATCCGCCGTATTGACGGTGATTTCCGTCGACGCGCCGGGATCGGCCGGGGTCGTATATTTGACGGCAGTGCCTGGAACCGCAGCAAGTGCAGCGGCAACAATTTCGGAAGGCAGCGCTTTCGGTGCGTTTTGCACCACCTCTATCCGCTTCAGATCCGAATGGATGAGGTTATCGAATTCGTCCCGGAAAAGATAAAGGGCGCCGGTGACGGCGAGGGATATCATGAAGGGCAGGACGAAGAGACCGGCATAGAAATGCCAGCGCCACACGGCGCGGTAAAGATTGATGGACGAGGAATGCGCAGGCGCGCGCTCGCCCTCGAAAGAGGTCGTAACGGACATGGATGTCTCCGCAAGAAGAGTGATTTCCGGCAGGCCGGGCGTGTTTCAGTTCTGCGGAGGGGCGGGCGGTGCGCGGGGGCGTGATTCCAGATTGGGCGGCGATGGCGGCAATGCCGCATCGAAGTTCAAAAAGGCGACTTCGTCCGTCGTAACGACACTGTCTGCGCGTTCGACAGGTGTGACCGGAAGAGTGGCAATGGTGGCCGATGCCAGCCGGCACAGCGTTCCGCAGCAGTCGGCGGCAATTTTGCCCGCCGGGTCCTGCTTTGCGGGCCCTTCGGGCATGTGGCTGGAACAGATGACCTCATCCGCCGCAAGCGCGGCCATGGCCATGTTGCCGCTGGTCAGGCCGTTGGCGAGACCCTGCAGGAGGAAAAGCAGGACGGCCAGCGTGGCGATGGCGCCAGCCGAGCTTCTGTCCTGCATGATCCTGCGAATATGTCCCATAAGGCCGGAATGCCATAATCGCGGCGAAATGTCACCGCGACACAATGACGGCGTCAGGGCGTTACGGTCTTCAGGCCAGCAGGTCGTAGGTGCGGAAAATCCAGGCGATCTGGTAGATCAATGCGAAGATGACGAGGAACCGGTGGAAGCGGCGGTTGCCGATGAAGGCAGCGGACGTGAAAAGAACGACGTAAATGGCGGTACGGATGAGATATTCCGGGCCGAGCGTTGCAAGATAATCCTGTCCCTTCAGCAGTGTGTCGCCGACATCGGTGACGAAAAGCGCTGCCAGAAAACCGAAGAACCAGCTTTTGCGGGAAAAGAAGTAGTCCTCATATCCCTTATATTCCTTCATGTCGGTGGGAAACAGCAGCACGCAGAGGAAATAAAACAGCGAGCAGAACAGGATGAGGAACAGGAAAGCGCCGAAGCCCAGCACGTGGCCGGTGGCGGAAAGCCGGTGTTCCCACCACCAGAAATGCACCAGCATCAGAAACAGGAACGCCACCCAGCCGAGATGCAGCGGATAGATGCGTTCCTTCTTTGGATGTTGCACGAAACCGGCAAGGCCGGTCAGAAGGCGGGCGAGGCTGAGGCCGACCACCATGCCCATGACGGCACGGATGTGCGAATAGGCTTCCGCGGCGTTGACGGCGGCCTCCATCGTGCCTACTCCCCCGGAGGAATGGGCGTCGGCTGCCCGTTTTCGTCCATCGCCACCATGATGAAGGTACCGGCGGTGACCTTTTCCAGCTTGTCGAAACGCGACCGCTGTGCCCAGGCCTCAACCGTCAATGTGATGGAGGTGCGGCCGACGCGGGCGATATCGGTATAGATGGACAGCGTATCGCCGATCTTCACCGGCAGTTCGAAAGCCATTTCCTTGACCGCCGCCGTCACCACGCGACAGCGCGAGCGTTCGGCTGCGCGGATGCCGCTTGCCAAGTCCATCTGCGACATGACCCAGCCGCCGAAAATATCACCGGCGGGATTGGCGTCGGCCGGCATGGCAAGCGTCCTGAGCGTCAGCTCGCCGGTCGGTTTGATGGTCTGCTCGGTCATGTTGAAATTTGCTCCTTGCGAAAAAGCGCAGCATGCGTTGCGCTTTGTGATTTCGCAAGGAAGGGAAAGCGTCAGGACGACGCTTTGCCCAGAAATTGCTGCGTTGCGTAAAGGGCGATGGCCGCCGCATTGGACACGTTAAGCGATTTGATCTCGCCGGGCATATCGAGACGGGCGAGCGCGGAGACGGTTTCGCGAGTCTTCTGGCGCAGGCCCTTGCCTTCGGCTCCCAGTACCAGCGCGACTTTTGCGCCGCTGAAGGTCTGTTCGATAGGGGCGGGGCCTTCTGAATCCAACCCGACTGAGAAGAAGCCGAGCTTGTGCAGCTCGCCCAGAGCATCGGCCAGATTGGTGACCTGGATATAGGGAATGAGTTCCAGCGCGCCGGAGGCGGATTTTGCCAGGACGCCCGACTCGGTCGGGCTGTGGCGCATGGTGGTGATGACGGCACCGGCGTTGAAGGCCACCGCCGAGCGCATGATGGCGCCGACATTGTGGGGATCGGTAACCTGATCGAGCACGAGGACGAGTGGGCTGTCCTTCAGCGCGCCGAGCCTCTTGACCGGCAACGGCTTCGTTTCCAGCATCACGCCCTGATGGATCGCCTCGGGGCCGAGCACCTTGTCGATATCCTGCGGGGAAACCATCTCGACCGGGAAGGGCTGGGCGTCCGCCTCGCCGATGTCCAGACGCGCAAGCGCATTCTGGGTGACGGAGAGCTTGACGATCTGCCGTTCGGGATTGGTGAGTGCGGCGCGCACGGTGTGCAGGCCGTAAAGATGCACCTGATCCGGTGCAAGCTGCGGCGGCTTCCAGTCGTCCGCATCGCGGTTCCTGCGCCTCTGCTGCGGCGGAGTGGGGATTTCACCCCTTTCGCGCTTGGCGTCGCGTACGGCGCGGCGCAGGGTGGCGTAGTGCGTATCGCGGGTGGATTTGTTGTTTGGATCGTCTTTGCTCATGGCGCCTTATATCTCCGCTAGGAGGCGCGCACCAGCCCCCGCGATAATCCACAGGACTGTAAACATGTTTGAATTTTTTCCCGAAAATTCGTGAAAGGGCGTGTTGACAGAAACGAACGAGGCCGTCATATACGCGCCACAGACGACGCAACGGCGCTTCGCCGCGGCAAAATCTGAAGAGCTTGGTAGCTCGATCCTAGCAGAAAGCTGGAGGGATGCCCGAGTGGTTAAAGGGGACGGACTGTAAATCCGTTGGCTACGCCTACGTTGGTTCAAATCCAACTCCCTCCACCATTCTGCACGGATCGAAATCACCACCGCGGGTATAGCTCAATGGTAGAGCAGCAGCCTTCCAAGCTGAATACGCGGGTTCGATTCCCGCTACCCGCTCCATTTACTCTCCCGGTACAATGAAAGACGTTCATTAGATGCTGTTTGCAGCGTTTTCCTACGCGCGCAAGATCGTGCAGGGCATCCAGCAATTCTGGTGTTAGAAATCGCGGTATTGATTAAAGCGGTTGGAAGCCGGGCCGACCTCGCCCTCAAAATGTCACGACTTGAAGTCGCCCGTCAAAAATCTTGCTGGAAATCCAACGGCTCTTTCCAACATCGATAGAGTTTTTGGAGCAGGGGCCCATATGGGCTTGCCTGTCGACTATCTGATGTTAGTCTCAATTCACTCAGTTGCGTAATCAGCGCTCGCCGGGCCAAGCCCACAGGTGACGCTATCGTGTTTACATATGATTTCGACCGGCACCATAACGGCATGCTACATTGCTCTCGCGGGGTCAGGATGCGCCAATTATTCCTGTCCCGGCAAGTGCAGTAATCACTCGACGCCAGCGAATGTCCGACAAGAGCGGCCAACGACCGGTGTCGTAATTCCAACCGAGGAGTGACACATGGGTTCGAAGCCGACGATTATTCTCGTGCATGGGTTCTGGGGTGGGGCTGCCCACTGGAGCAAAGTAATCGTCGATCTTGCCGGCAGAGGTTACACTCTCAAGGCTGTCGAATTACCACTGACATCACTCGCCGACGATGTTGAGCGCACCCGCAAGATGGTTGCGCAACAGGATGGCCCCGTCCTGCTTGTTGGACACTCCTACGGTGGCGCGGTCATCACGGAAGTCGGCAATCTGCCGAATGTTGTCGGGCTTGTTTATATCGCCGCCTTCGCTCCCGATGCCGGCGAGAGCCCCGGAGGCATTACTCAGCAGCATCCGCCTGCGGCGGTTGCAAATCTTGCGCCTGATGACGACGGTTATCTCTGGCTGCGCGCAGACAAGTTCCATGAGAGTTTTTGCCAGGATCTCAGCGCTGATGAAGCGCTGGTCATGGCGGTGACCCAGAAGGCGCCGCTCGCCTCGACCTTTGGAAATGCTATCTCGAAGCCTGCCTGGAAGGCAAAACCGTCCTGGTATCAGATTTCAACCGATGATCGGATGATCTCCCCGGAGAACCAGCATCTGATGTCGGCTCGACTGGGGGCTCGTCAGGTTATTTCGCTTGAAGCAAGCCACGCATCCCTTGCGTCGCATCCTGCCGCCGTCGCCGGATTGATCGACGAGGCGGCTAAAAGCGTATCGTAACTGGAGCCAGCTCCGGAACCTGCGTGCGCAACAGGCTGTTCTCCCAGCCGGGCGTTAATAGGGAGAAAGACACTGGGTGCGTGCCCCCGCGGGGGCCATGTAGCTGTTATCGGTCGGATGGTAGGAGGTGTATCGCGCCGCACACCATTTGACGTGATTTATCTCCGCCTGCGACAGGGCGTAACCATTCGATGTGGCTTCCTCACCCTTGCCCGCGGCGAAGGCGGACGCGGGGTAGCCACGCTGGTTCGAATTCTGCGCCTGTTCCGGCGGTTCATAGGCCGGCTGTATAAGGCTCAGCGCGTGGGCGGGCATGACTGAAGCGCCAGATAATGCGACGCCAAGAGCGAGTGCGGAGATAGTCTTCGGCATCCTCAACATCGATAAATCCTCGTTATTCGTTCGGGATGCTAACGAAAATTTAGGAAATTCGTTCCGTGACAGGGTTGACGTCACACGAACACGTGATTCTTCGCGACTGGAAAAAGGTGAGGCGGCGGGATTGGAGAGGTCGCTTGCTGCGGCTGTTGGGCATTACGCTTCCACGCGCAAATGTGAGCCGGCATGATGCCGTCTTCATCAGGAAGATGCCGTGTCCTCTGAACACGTTTCATTTCCCCGTCAATTCGACTTTCCGTCCTTCCCGCACTGCTCGTTGACAAGCGAAAAATCCGGTCGGATAGTCGGCCGGCAATCATGCAAACGGGAGTCTTCAATGTTTAACAGGGTTGTCATTCTCTCATCCTTTGCGCTGCTGGCATCGGCAGCGTTCGTCTCCCCCGCAGCCGCACTCACCATGAAGGAGTGCAGCGTGAAGTATCAGGCGGCGAAAGCCGACGGGTCCGCGAAGGACGTCAAGTGGAACGACTATCGCGCCAAATTCTGCGGTGCCGATGCGGCGGCCGAAGATGCGGCCGACGACAAGCAGGTCGCGGCCACAACCGACAAAGAACCCGAAAAAGCGACGACAAAGGCCCCGAAGGGCGTCGCTTTTCCGAGTGCTGTCGATAAGAAATATTCAAGCGAAACGCCCGGCAAGGCACGCCTGAAGACCTGTGTCGACTCCTACCACAAGAACAAGAATGACGGCACGCTCGGCGATCTGAAGTGGATTCAGAAGGGCGGCGGCTACTGGAGCCTGTGCAACACGGCGCTGAAGAGCTGACAAGCGACGGGGCGGCGGCCGACTGCCGTCGCCCGACCATCAGACTGATTCCAGAATCATATTGGCAGGCCGGAACCGTTTCAGCCGGGGAGGGTGTGTTCATGCGCTCTCCATCGCCACCACCAGATAGGGCAAAGGTGTGAAGGTTTCTTATGGCCATGCAAGATGGTCAGGCGTGGCCGGGAGTTAACTCTTACAGCCGGTAACATCCGGAGCCCTGGGGCAACCCCGTTTTCGGGCGGGTAAAATCTGTGAATAGTCCGTGATTCAGTATCTTGGTAGAAAGAGTTGATCCTGCGGTTCGACCCGCATCCAGCAATTCAACGGTAAGCGCTGTCCCGTGACGGCCGACCGGCAATGTGGGCGGATGACCAGACGATTTCGAAACTATCTCACAGTGCTGGCCATATCATTGCTGATGTGGGCGGTTATCCTTGGCGCCGCTTATTGGATGTATCGATAAGGGCACCGGGTGTGCCTTCCGGCATGAGCTGACAGCGGATGGACGTGTCGTCGATACGCTTCGGCATGTCCCCGTCGTTCATGTTCCCGCAAATTCCAAAAGTCAGGAATGGTCCGCCCAATTTTGGCTTTGCTGTCGTGACCTTATGTTTCGACTGGATCAGGAAAGGGTCATCATGAGAAAATCCATCGCCATCACGTGTCTCGCAATCCTGTCGCCGATGGTCGCTTCCAGCGCTCTGGCCGAAGACTTGGTGATTCCGCTTCCGAAGGACGCGACGATTGAAAAGGTCGAGGCTGTCTATCAATGCGACGCCGACACGGTGGATGCCGTTTATTTCAATGCCGGCGACATCAGCCTCGTGCGGCTGGGGCTGAAGGATGGCGTCATCGTTGCTGCGAATGTCATTTCAGGCTCAGGCGCCAGATATCAGGGAGGCGTTCACGTCTGGTGGTCGAAGGGTGAGGAGGCCGATCTTTATGATCTGATGGCGGATCCGGAGATGAAGAAGCCGGTTCACTGCGTGGAAAAGAAGAAGTCCTGATCGGCAGCAGTAGCCTTTAAAGGAGCGGCGGCAGGGCGGTTATGAAACCTTGCCATGCCGCCGGTCAGTGTTGGTCTGCGCTTGCGGCGCGTTCAGACGAGAACGAGCGACGCCAGCAGCGCGAGAAGGATGAGGGAGCTTGCGACAACGCCGAGTTTCACCCTTCGAAGGCGACGGGTACGACCGCCGCTCCAGTCATAAGCCATTGGCAGCTTTACCTTTCTTTTTATTATTATGACTTATTACTAGCTCCCTAGGCTTGCTTGTGGCTGACCTCAATTGCCAGAACCCATAGGCGAGAAATTACGATTTCCCTGCCTTGCCCGGATGTTGCAGCGGTTGAATCGCGTGATTCTCGAGGTGTGCCTGCCGGTGGGTCGAAGGGGTTTTCGAAGACGTTCATCGCACTCGGCAGCGCGTAAAAAAGGCCCGGAAACCTTCACGTTTCCGGGCCTTTCAAATGGCGCTCCTGCGGGGCGGCTCAGCCCAGATAGGCCTTGATATAGGGCAAGACTTCGATCACGCCGTGATAGAGCATGTTGAGCGCCACATAGATGATAACCATCAGACCGAGATAGGAAATCCAGCGATAGCGGTGCAGCAGCTTGGCGACGAAGTTGGCGGCAAGCCCCATGAGGGCGATCGAAACGATGAGGCCGATCACCAGGACGGTCACATGTTCCTGTGCGGCGCCGGCAACAGCCAGAACGTTGTCCAGCGACATGGAGACATCGGCGATGACGATCTGGGTTGCGGCCTGAAAGAAAGTCTTGTGGCCTTTGGTCAGATCGGCTTCGTCGTCGGTCACCTCGTCTTCGATGGAGCCGGCAGCTTCGCGCAGTTCAGACCACATTTTCCAGCACACCCAGGCGAGCAGCAGGCCGCCGAACAATTGCAGCCCCACAATGGCGAGAAGCTGCACGGTGACGGCGGCAAAGGCGATGCGCAAAACGGTGGCGGCGATGATGCCCACCAGGATTGCCTTGCGGCGAAGATGGGCGGGAAGACCGGCGGCGGCAAGGCCGATGACGATGGCATTGTCGCCCGCCAGAACGAGATCGATCGCGATGACCTGTAAGAATGCCGTGAAACCGGCGGCTGTGAAGATTTCCATGGAATGGTCCTGAAACGGATAGAAAGGTCGCGGGGGAAAGCGACGCAACGAGATAAGGCATGGGATGGCGCCCGGCGCCGCATCGGGATCGCCCGTCTCCCCCGGCGATGGATTGTCCTTAAGCCATCATGGCGGTGCAGGTAAAGAAGTTGTGATGGAAATATCTTAATTAGTGATCGAGAATAGCAGAAAGGCACTCCGCGCGGCTTGCGTCGATGTCATCCTTCCAAGGGTTTAAATGTCGCAAACGGCACACCATATGCGGGCCTCGGGGCACGCTTGAAGCGCGTGCGCAGGCGCTTTCGCAATTAAGTCTTGCGCATTCGCTTACAAAGCCTTAAACGGCGACACCAAACCGGTTCGCCGGGGAAACTACTTCACGTTCACAGGAAGCAATTCACATGGCAAAGAGCAAGTTTGAGCGCAATAAGCCGCACGTCAACATTGGCACGATCGGTCACGTTGACCATGGCAAGACGTCGCTGACTGCCGCGATCACGAAGTTCTTCGGCGAATTCAAGGCGTATGACCAGATCGACGCCGCGCCTGAAGAAAAGGCCCGTGGTATCACGATTTCGACGGCACACGTTGAGTATGAGACGCCTGCCCGTCACTACGCGCACGTCGACTGCCCCGGCCACGCCGACTACGTGAAGAACATGATCACCGGTGCTGCCCAGATGGACGGCGCGATCCTGGTTTGCTCGGCTGCTGACGGCCCTATGCCGCAGACCCGCGAGCACATCCTGCTTGCCCGTCAGGTTGGCGTTCCGGCAATCGTCGTGTTCCTCAACAAGGTCGACCAGGTTGACGACGCCGAGCTTCTCGAGCTCGTCGAGCTTGAAGTTCGCGAACTTCTGTCGTCCTACGACTTCCCGGGCGACGATATCCCGATCGTCAAGGGTTCGGCACTTGCCGCTCTTGAAGATTCTGACAAGAAGATCGGTGAAGACGCGATCCGCGAGCTGATGGCTGCTGTTGACGCCTACATCCCGACGCCTGAGCGTCCGATCGACCAGCCGTTCCTGATGCCGATCGAAGACGTGTTCTCGATCTCTGGCCGTGGTACGGTTGTGACGGGTCGCGTTGAGCGCGGTATCGTCAAGGTTGGTGAAGAAGTCGAGATCGTCGGCATTCGTCCGACTTCGAAGACGACGGTTACCGGCGTTGAAATGTTCCGCAAGCTGCTCGATCAGGGCCAGGCTGGCGACAACATCGGTGCTCTGGTTCGCGGCGTTACCCGTGACGGCGTTGAGCGTGGTCAGATCCTGTGCAAGCCGGGTTCGGTCAAGCCGCACAAGAAGTTCATGGCAGAAGCCTACATCCTGACGAAGGAAGAAGGCGGCCGTCATACGCCGTTCTTCACGAACTACCGCCCGCAGTTCTACTTCCGCACGACGGACGTTACCGGTATCGTTTCTCTGCCGGAAGGCACGGAAATGGTTATGCCTGGCGACAACGTCACGGTTGAAGTCGAGCTGATCGTTCCGATTGCGATGGAAGAAAAGCTGCGCTTCGCTATCCGCGAAGGCGGCCGTACCGTCGGCGCCGGCATCGTGGCTTCGATCGTCGAGTAATCTTTTCCCGTAAGGGATTTGAGAAAACCCCGCTGGAGACAGCGGGGTTTTTTATTGCAAAAAAGCCTCAGCAATCGACCCGGACAATGTCGCCGTGCCTGAGATGGAAGAACGCGTCTTGCGGTACTTCGAGGCGCAGTGTCTCGTCTTTCGGGAGGCTCGCATAAACGCCGCGTAATATCCGGCTGGTGATGCCGTGGCAGATGATGATCGCGTCGCGGGCCTGCCTCTGTTTGATCGTCTCCAGGCTGCGGGCAACGCGGTCCGTCATTTTCTCAAATGTTTCACCCCCAGGGGCGTGAAAAAACCACTCATGCCGGTCCAGTCCGTCGCGCATGCCGGGATATTCGTGATCGATCTCGTAATCCGTCATGCCATCCCATGCACCCATGCCGATTTCCATCAGACCCGGATCGAGGGTGATACCGTCGATCATGCCGATCTCGCCGGCTATGATCTCGCAGGTCTGCCGTGCCCGTCCGAGCGGGCTCGAGAAAACATGCGCTTCACCTGTGCCGGTCAGCGCGGCGAGCTTACGCCCCATGCGCGCCGCCTGTTGTCGTCCCAGCTCCGTCAACGGCGAATCGATCTGACCCTGCCAGCGCTGGACGGCATTAAATTCGGTCTGGCCGTGACGGACGAGATAGATGCTCATGGGTTTTTCCTGTTGGGGAGTGTGAGAAAGATCAAGGGAATAGGTATTGTGCCGGGTGGGGCAGGCGGCTCGTCCGTGTATTTTGCCAGACATTGTGAAAAAACGAAAAACACCCTTGCCATTCTTTTCCGTGCACCTTAAAGGAACGCATATCGAACTGGCCAAGCGATTTTCGCGGTCAGTTACGGTGATGAAGGGGTATAGCTCAGTTGGTAGAGCGGCGGTCTCCAAAACCGCAGGTCGTAAGTTCGAGCCTTACTGCCCCTGCCACTTTCCATTCGCAAGCGCGGTCTTCGCTGCACGGCAGATGGATACCGGATTTCCGGTGAATTTCGCGGAATGTCGATTTCCTCTTGTTAAAAGTGGAATCGGTGTTTATGTAGGTCAAAACAGACACGCGGTGCGTGGGGCTGATTAGTTCGGCTTTACGCGCCGTAATTGCGTGGGCAGTCAATGGCATCCAAAACCAATCCGTTTACGTTTCTGCAGCAGGTTCGCGCCGAAGCGTCAAAAATTACTTGGCCGTCGCGCCGCGAGACCATGATTTCGACGGCTATGGTGCTGGTGATGGTCATTTTTGCGGCTCTGTTCTTCTTTGCTGCAGACCAGCTCATCGGCTGGCTGCTCAGCCTCGTGCTGAACGTAGGCCGGTAACGGCCTGGTGAAGGATTGAACGGAGAATAAAAATGGCAGCACGCTGGTATATCGTTCACGCATATTCGAATTTCGAAAAGAAGGTCGCCGAGTCGATCGAGGAAAAGGCCCGCCAGAAGGGTCTTGATCATCTTTTCGAGAAAATCCTCGTGCCGACCGAAAAGGTTGTCGAGGTGCGTCGCGGCCGTAAGGTTGATAGCGAACGCAAGTTCTTTCCGGGTTACGTGCTGGTGCGCGCCAACCTGACGGATGAGGCCTATCACCTCATCAAGAACACGCCGAAGGTTACCGGTTTCCTCGGTTCGGACAATAAGCCTGTTCCGATTCCCGATTATGAAGCCGATCGTATTCTCGGTCAGGTTCAGGAAGGTGTCGAGCGTCCGAAGTCTTCGGTTTCGTTCGAGATCGGCGAGCAGGTTCGCGTTTCCGACGGTCCGTTCGCGTCGTTCAACGGCGTGGTGCAGGATGTTGACGAAGAGCGTTCGCGCCTGAAGGTGGAAGTTTCGATTTTCGGCCGCGCTACGCCGGTCGAGCTGGAATACAATCAGGTCGAGAAGGTCTGATTGGAGGGGTGAAACCCCAAGCGCGTGGAAGGCAATCTGGCTCTCAAAGCCGGGGCAGGGCGCCGCACCACGCAACCGCAGCCGCCGGAGCGATCCGGCCAGAGAAGCCGGGTAACCGGTTTGAATTGAAAGGCAGAGAGATATGGCTAAGAAAGTTGCAGGCCAGCTCAAGTTGCAGGTAAAGGCTGGGTCGGCCAATCCGTCCCCGCCGATCGGTCCGGCACTTGGTCAGCGTGGCATTAACATCATGGAATTCTGCAAGGCGTTCAATGCCGCCACGCAGGAAATGGAAAAGGGTATGCCGATCCCGGTCGTCATCACCTATTACCAGGACAAGTCCTTCACCTTCGTCATGAAGCAGCCGCCGATGACCTATTGGCTGAAGAAGGAAGCTAAGATCACCTCCGGTTCCAAGACGCCTGGCAAGGGTGCCAAGGTCGGCTCCATCACCAAGGCTCAGGTCAAGACGATCGCTGAAGCCAAGATGAAGGATCTGAATGCAGCCGATATCGAAGGCGCAATGGCAATGGTTGAGGGCTCCGCCCGCGCCATGGGCCTGGAAGTGGTAGGTTGATCATGGCCAAGGTAGCAAAGCGCATTCAGAAGATCCGCGAAGGCGTGGATCCCAACAAGCTTTACGTTCTCACTGACGCCATTTCGATGGTCAAGGAACGTGCGGTTGCCAAGTTTGACGAAACCGTTGAAGTTTCGATGAACCTCGGCGTTGACCCGCGCCATGCGGACCAGATGGTTCGTGGCGTTGTCAACCTGCCGAACGGCACCGGCCGTGACGTTCGCGTCGCCGTTTTCGCCCGTGGCGTCAAGGCTGATGAAGCCACGGCTGCCGGCGCTGACGTTGTTGGCGCGGAAGAACTGGTTGAAATCGTTCAGGGCGGCAAGATCGACTTCGATCGTTGCATCGCGACCCCGGACATGATGCCGCTCGTCGGCCGTCTCGGCAAGGTACTCGGCCCGCGTGGCATGATGCCGAACCCGAAGGTCGGTACGGTGACGATGGATGTCGCCGGCGCCGTCAAGGCGTCCAAGGGCGGCGCTGTCGAATTCCGTGTCGAAAAGGCTGGTATCGTGCATGCCGGTATCGGCAAGGCTTCGTTCGACGCCAAGGCTCTTGAGGAAAACATCAAGGCTTTCGCCGATGCAGTCATCAAGGCAAAGCCGACGGGTGCCAAGGGCAACTACGTCAAGCGCGTTGCGATTTCCTCGACCATGGGTCCGGGCGTCAAGATCGACCCTTCGTCGGTTACGGCTTAATCAATTCTCGCGCGTCTTTCGGGGCGTGTGACTAAAAGAATTTCCGGCTCTCAGGGAGCCGGAGATTTCCGGGGAAACCCGGAACTCCTGTCCGAGATTGCAGGTGGCCATGTCTTTCGGGATCTGGCCTTAATCATTCAACCTGCATGAGACGGGTGAGGCTGGATTTGAGACATCCAAGCATGTCTGACTGTCCGGTTCGAACCTGGTGTGCCTGTGCCTGGAGCCGTTTGCGGCGACAGAGCGGGGGACAGGATCCTCGAGCGTCGCTCGGGATCTTTGTAAGAAGGTCCCCTGGGGCAAAGGCAAACCCGACGGGTTCACAATCATGTGGTCCCGTCTACTGGAGACAGACAGTGGAAAGAGCGGAAAAACGCGAATTCGTCACGGAGCTGAACGAAGTCTTCAAGGCTTCCGGTTCGGTTGTCGTGGCCCACTATGCTGGTGTCACCGTTGCGCAGATGAACGACTTCCGTTCGAAGATGCGCGCTGCCGGAGGCACCGTCAAGGTCGCGAAGAACCGCCTGGCCAAGATCGCTCTTCAGGGCACGGAGTCGGAAGGGATGACAAATCTCTTCAAGGGCCAGACGCTGATTGCATACAGCGTCGACCCGATGATCGCTCCGAAAGTCGTCATGGACTTCGCAAAGACCAACGATAAAGTCGTTGTTCTCGGCGGCGCCATGGGTGCAACCACGCTCAACGCCGAAGCAGTCAAGTCGCTTGCGACCCTGCCTTCGCTGGACGAGCTTCGTGCAAAGCTGCTGGGCCTTCTCAATGCCCCGGCAACTCGCGTCGCTACGGTTGTCGCCGCACCTGCAAGCCAGCTTGCACGCGTGTTTTCGGCTTACGCCAAGAAGGACGAAGCCGCTTAAGGCGGTTTTTCGCTGTAATTATTCAAACTGGTTCGAACTGAACAAAAGGAACTATCAAAATGGCTGATCTCGCAAAGATCGTTGAAGACCTCTCCACCCTGACCGTTCTGGAAGCTGCAGAACTGTCGAAGCTTCTTGAAGAAAAGTGGGGCGTTTCTGCTGCTGCTCCGGTAGCTGTTGCTGCTGCTGGCGGTGCTGGCGTTGCTGCTGCTGTTGAAGAAGAAAAGACTGAATTCGACGTGATCCTGGTTGACGCTGGCGCCAACAAGATCAACGTCATCAAGGAAGTCCGCGCTATCACGGGTCTCGGCCTGAAGGAAGCTAAGGACCTCGTTGAAGGCGCTCCGAAGGCTGTCAAGGAAGCTGTTTCCAAGGCTGAAGCTGCTGACCTCAAGAAGAAGCTTGAAGACGCCGGCGCTAAGGTCGACGTTAAGTAATCTTGCGATTGCTGGCGGGAAGGGGCTTCATGCCCCTTTCCGTCGTCATCGTTTTTAAAACTTATTACCCAAAAGCCGCGTGAAAATGGCTTTTGGGTAATGGGTTCTTCAAGAGAATGGTTCCGAACCGGCTCATCTAGGCAATCCGGCCTGATCGATCCGGGATGTGGAACGAGATTGATGATACCCATTGCTTGACGGGGTCGACTGGCCATCGGTTCCCGTCCGTTGCAGGCCCGGATGCAATTTTAAAGGAGCGACGATGGCTCAGACCCTTTCGTTTAACGGTCGCAGGCGCGTACGCAAGTTTTTCGGCAAAATTCCAGAAGTAGCGGAAATGCCGAACCTCATCGAGGTTCAGAAGGCTTCGTATGACCAGTTTCTCATGGTTGACGAGCCCAAGGGTGGCCGTCCCGACGAGGGATTGAATGCCGTATTCAAATCCGTATTCCCGATCACCGATTTTTCGGGCGCATCCATGCTCGAATTCGTATCTTACGAATTCGAAGCGCCGAAGTTCGACGTCGAGGAATGCCGTCAGCGCGATCTGACCTATGCAGCGCCGCTGAAAGTGACGCTGCGCCTCATCGTGTTCGATATTGACGAGGATACAGGCGCGAAGTCCATCAAGGACATCAAGGAACAGTCCGTCTACATGGGCGACATGCCGCTCATGACCAATAACGGCACGTTCATCGTCAACGGCACCGAGCGCGTCATCGTTTCGCAGATGCACCGTTCGCCGGGCGTGTTCTTCGATCACGACAAGGGCAAGAGCCATTCTTCCGGCAAGCTTTTGTTCGCTGCCCGCGTCATCCCGTATCGCGGTTCCTGGCTCGACATCGAGTTCGACGCCAAGGACATCGTCTATGCGCGTATCGACCGTCGCCGCAAGCTGCCCGTGACCTCGCTCCTGATGGCGCTTGGCATGGATGGCGAAGAAATCCTGTCGACCTTCTACACCAAGGCTTCCTACGAGCGCTCCGGCGATGGCTGGCGCATTCCGTTCCAGCCTGAGACGCTGAAGAATGCCAAGGTCATCACCGACATGATCGACGCCGATACCGGCGAAGTCGTTGTCGAGGGTGGCAAGAAGCTGACCCCGCGCCTCATCCGCCAGCTCTCCGAAAAGGGCCTCAAGGCGCTGAAGGCGACCGACGAGGACCTGTACGGCAACTATCTGGCCGAAGACATCGTCAACTACGAGACGGGTGAAATCTATCTCGAAGCCGGCGACGAAATCGACGAGAAGACGCTCGGCATCATCCTGCAGTCCGGCTTCGACGAGATTCCGGTCCTCAACATCGACCACGTCAATGTTGGCGCCTATATCCGCAACACGCTGTCTGCGGACAAGAACGAGAACCGTCAGGAAGCCCTGTTCGACATCTACCGCGTCATGCGTCCGGGTGAGCCGCCGACCATGGATTCGGCGGAAGCGATGTTCAACTCGCTGTTCTTCGATGCTGAACGTTACGATCTCTCGGCTGTCGGCCGCGTGAAGATGAACATGCGTCTCGACCTCGACGCGGAAGACACCGTGCGCACGCTGCGCAAGGAAGACATCCTCGCGGTCGTCAAGATGCTGGTCGAACTGCGCGACGGCAAGGGCGAAATCGACGACATCGACAACCTCGGTAACCGCCGTGTTCGTTCTGTCGGCGAGCTGATGGAAAACCAGTATCGTCTGGGCCTTCTGCGCATGGAACGTGCGATCAAGGAACGTATGTCCTCGATCGAAATCGACACCGTGATGCCGCAGGACCTGATCAATGCGAAGCCGGCAGCTGCCGCGGTTCGCGAATTCTTCGGTTCCTCGCAGCTGTCGCAGTTCATGGACCAGGTGAACCCGCTTTCGGAAATCACCCACAAGCGTCGTCTTTCGGCTCTTGGACCGGGTGGTCTGACCCGTGAGCGCGCCGGCTTTGAAGTCCGTGACGTTCACCCGACCCATTACGGCCGTATTTGCCCGATCGAAACGCCTGAAGGCCCGAACATCGGTCTGATCAACTCGCTTGCAACCTTTGCCCGTGTGAACAAGTACGGCTTCATCGAAAGCCCGTACCGCAAGATCACCGACGGCAAGGTGACGACCGATGTGATCTACCTCTCCGCCATGGAAGAGGCCAAATACTACGTCGCACAGGCCAATGCCGAACTTGATGGCGAAGGCGCCTTCGTTGAAGAGTTCGTTGTTTGCCGTCATTCGGGCGAAGTCATGCTCGCACCGCGCGACAACATCAACCTGATGGACGTTTCGCCGAAGCAGCTCGTTTCGGTCGCAGCGGCTCTCATTCCGTTCCTGGAAAACGACGACGCCAACCGCGCTCTCATGGGCTCGAACATGCAGCGTCAGGCCGTTCCGCTTCTGCGGGCGGAAGCGCCGTTCGTCGGCACGGGCATGGAACCGGTTGTTGCTCGCGACTCCGGCGCTGCCATCGCGGCTCGCCGCGGCGGTGTAGTCGACCAGGTGGATGCGACGCGTATCGTTATCCGCGCTACGGAAGACCTCGATGCCGGCAAGTCGGGCGTCGATATCTACCGTCTGCAGAAGTTCCAGCGTTCGAACCAGAACACCTGCGTCAACCAGCGTCCGCTGGTCTCCGTCGGTGACGCCATCTCCAAGGGTGACATCATCGCGGACGGTCCGTCGACCGACCTCGGCGATCTGGCACTTGGCCGTAACGCGCTCGTCGCGTTCATGCCCTGGAACGGCTATAACTACGAAGACTCGATCCTGATGTCGGAACGTATCGTTTCCGACGACGTGTTCACCTCCATCCACATCGAAGAATTCGAAGTGATGGCACGCGACACGAAGCTTGGTCCGGAAGAAATCACGCGCGACATTCCGAACGTTTCGGAAGAAGCGCTGAAGAACCTCGACGAAGCCGGTATCGTTTACATCGGTGCGGAAGTTCAGCCGGGCGATATCCTCGTCGGCAAGATCACGCCGAAGGGCGAAAGCCCGATGACGCCGGAAGAAAAGCTTCTGCGCGCCATCTTCGGTGAAAAGGCTTCCGACGTTCGCGACACCTCCATGCGCATGCCTCCGGGCACGTTTGGTACGGTCGTCGAAGTCCGCGTCTTCAACCGTCACGGTGTGGAGAAGGACGAGCGCGCGATGGCTATCGAGCGCGAAGAGATCGAACGTCTGGCGAAGGACCGCGACGACGAACAGGCAATTCTTGACCGTAACGTCTACGGCCGCCTGATCGACATGCTGCGTGGCCACGTTTCCATCGCCGGTCCGAAGGGCTTCAAGAAGGGCGTCGAGCTTTCCAACGCCGTCGTCTCCGAATATCCCCGCTCGCAGTGGTGGATGTTCGCGGTCGAAGACGAGAAGGCCCAGTCCGAACTCGAAGCGCTTCGTGGCCAGTACGACGAGTCCAAGTCGCGCCTTGAACAGCGCTTCATGGACAAGGTCGAAAAGGTCCAGCGCGGCGATGAAATGCCTCCGGGCGTCATGAAGATGGTCAAGGTCTTCGTTGCTGTTAAGCGCAAGATCCAGCCGGGCGACAAGATGGCCGGCCGTCACGGTAACAAGGGCGTCGTCTCGCGTATCGTTCCTGTCGAGGACATGCCGTTCCTCGAAGACGGCACGCATGTCGACATCTGCTTGAACCCGCTCGGCGTGCCTTCGCGCATGAACGTCGGCCAGATCCTCGAAACCCACCTCGCATGGGCATGCGCAGGCATGGGCAAAAAGATCGGCGAGATGCTCGAAGAGTATCGCAAGACGATGGACATCAGCGAGCTTCGCAGCGAGCTGACGGAAATCTACGCGTCTGAAGCCAATGACGAGGTTCAGCGTTTCGACGACGACTCGCTGGTGAAGCTTGCCGAAGAAGCCAAGCGCGGTGTTTCCATCGCGACCCCGGTCTTCGACGGTGCGCATGAGCCCGACGTCGCCGCGATGCTGAAGAAGGCAGGTCTGCATGAATCCGGTCAGTCCGTCCTTTATGACGGTCGTACCGGTGAGCCGTTCGACCGCAAGGTCACCGTCGGCTACATGTACATGATCAAGCTGAACCACCTTGTCGACGACAAGATCCACGCTCGCTCGATCGGTCCTTACTCGCTCGTTACCCAGCAGCCGCTGGGCGGCAAGGCGCAGTTCGGCGGACAGCGCTTCGGGGAAATGGAAGTCTGGGCTCTGGAAGCATACGGCGCGGCCTACACGCTGCAGGAAATGCTGACCGTCAAGTCGGACGACGTGGCCGGCCGCACCAAGGTCTACGAAGCGATCGTCCGTGGCGACGATACCTTCGAGGCCGGTATTCCGGAGAGCTTCAACGTTCTCGTCAAGGAAATGCGGTCGCTCGGTCTTTCGGTTGAGCTGGAAAACTCGAAGATCGAGAACCAGCCAGAAGACCAGCTGCCCGACGCGGCGGAATAAAAATGAGAGAGGCGGGCGCCTTCCGGGCGCCCGCCGGTTTCCCGTCAGCCCGGCTGGCGTGGGACACTTTCGCCGCATTGTGCGGTTAATCCGTATTTAAAGCTCTGGACGGCGACCCGGGAAGAAACCGGTCCGGATGCAAACAGGGGCAGCAGCTAGCCTCTCAAGGAGACAAGGCATGAACCAAGAGGTCATGAATCTTTTCAATCCTCAGGTGCCTGCGCAGCATTTCGATTCCATCCGGATTTCGATTGCTTCGCCGGAAAAAATCCTGTCGTGGTCCTACGGCGAGATCAAGAAGCCGGAAACCATCAACTACCGTACGTTCAAGCCGGAACGCGACGGCCTTTTCTGCGCGCGTATCTTCGGACCGATCAAGGACTACGAGTGCCTGTGCGGCAAGTACAAGCGCATGAAGTACAAGGGCATCATCTGCGAAAAGTGCGGCGTCGAAGTCACGCTGTCGCGCGTTCGCCGTGAGCGCATGGGCCATATCGAGCTCGCAGCGCCGGTTGCCCACATCTGGTTCCTGAAGTCGCTTCCCTCGCGTATCTCGACCCTGCTCGACATGACGCTGAAGGATGTCGAACGCGTTCTTTATTTCGAGAACTACATCGTCACCGAGCCTGGCCTCACTTCGCTGAAGCAGAACCAGCTTCTGTCCGAAGAAGAGTACATGATCGCCGTCGACGAGTTCGGCGAAGACCAGTTCACCGCCATGATCGGCGCTGAAGCCATCTACGAGATGCTGGCTTCGATGAACCTCGAAAAGATCGCTGGCGACCTGCGTGCCGAACTTGCTGAGACCACGTCTGATCTCAAGCAGAAGAAGCTGATGAAGCGCCTGAAGATCGTCGAGAACTTCATGGAGTCGGGCAACCGTCCTGAATGGATGATCATGAAGGTCGTTCCGGTCATTCCGCCGGACCTGCGCCCGCTGGTTCCGCTGGATGGCGGCCGTTTCGCGACGTCCGACCTCAACGATCTCTATCGCCGCGTCATCAACCGTAACAACCGTCTGAAGCGCCTGATCGAGCTCCGCGCGCCTGGCATCATCATCCGCAACGAAAAGCGTATGTTGCAGGAATCCGTCGATGCGCTGTTCGATAACGGCCGTCGCGGTCGCGTCATCACGGGTGCCAACAAGCGCCCGCTGAAGTCGCTCTCCGACATGCTCAAGGGCAAGCAGGGCCGCTTCCGCCAGAACCTTCTCGGCAAGCGCGTCGACTATTCCGGTCGTTCGGTCATCGTGACCGGTCCGGAACTGAAGCTGCACCAGTGCGGCCTGCCGAAGAAGATGGCGCTCGAACTGTTCAAGCCGTTCATCTACGCCCGCCTCGACGCCAAGGGTTACTCCTCGACCGTCAAGCAGGCCAAGAAGCTGGTTGAAAAGGAAAAGCCGGAAGTTTGGGATATCCTCGACGAGGTCATCCGCGAGCATCCGGTTCTTCTGAACCGCGCACCGACGCTGCACCGTCTGGGTATTCAGGCTTTCGAACCCATGCTGGTCGAAGGCAAGGCCATCCAGCTGCACCCGCTCGTCTGCACGGCCTTCAACGCCGACTTCGACGGTGACCAGATGGCTGTTCACGTGCCGCTTTCGCTGGAAGCCCAGCTGGAAGCACGCGTGCTGATGATGTCGACCAACAACATCCTGCATCCGGCGAACGGTCATCCGATCATCGTTCCGTCGCAGGACATGGTTCTCGGCCTCTATTACCTGTCGATCATGAATCAGAACGAGCCGGGCGAAGGCATGGCCTTCTCGGATATCGGTGAGCTGCATCACGCGCTTGAAAACAAGGTCGTGACGCTGCATGCCAAGATCCGCGGCCGCTTCAAGACCGTGGATGCCGATGGCAAGCCGGTTTCGAAGATCCATGAAACGACCCCTGGCCGTATGCTGATTGGCGAACTTCTGCCGAAGAACGTCAACGTGCCTTTCGACGTCTGCAACCAGGAAATGACCAAGAAGAACATCTCCAAGATGATCGACACGGTCTACCGTCATTGCGGTCAGAAAGACACGGTCATCTTCTGCGACCGCATCATGCAGCTCGGCTTCAGCCACGCCTGCCGCGCCGGCATTTCGTTCGGCAAGGACGACATGGTCATTCCGGACAGCAAGGTGAAGATCGTTGGCGACACCGAAGCCTTGGTGAAGGAATACGAACAGCAGTATAATGATGGTCTCATCACCCAGGGCGAAAAGTACAACAAGGTTGTCGACGCCTGGGGCAAGGCAACCGAAAAGGTCGCCGAAGAAATGATGGCACGCATCAAGGCTGTCGAGTTCGATCCGGAAACGGGCCGCCAGAAGCCGATGAACTCCATCTACATGATGTCCCACTCGGGCGCCCGTGGTTCTCCGAACCAGATGCGTCAGCTGGGCGGCATGCGCGGCCTGATGGCGAAGCCGTCGGGTGAAATCATCGAGACGCCGATCATCTCGAACTTCAAGGAAGGCCTGACCGTTAACGAGTACTTCAACTCGACCCACGGTGCCCGTAAGGGTCTGGCAGACACCGCCCTGAAGACGGCGAACTCGGGTTACCTTACCCGTCGTCTCGTCGACGTCGCGCAGGATTGCATCGTCGTTTCCACCGATTGCGGCACCGACAAGGGCCTCACCATGACCGCCATCGTCGATGCCGGTCAGGTTGTTGCCTCGCTCGGCGCGCGTATCCTTGGCCGTACGGCTCTTGATGATATCGATCATCCGGTTTCCGGCGAAAACCTCGTCAAGGCCGGCACGCTCATCGATGAAGCCGATGTGGCCGTCATCGAAAAGGCGGGCATCCAGTCCGTGCGCATCCGCTCGGCCCTGACCTGCGAAGTGCAGGTTGGCGTCTGCGGCGTGTGCTACGGTCGTGACCTTGCACGCGGTACGCCTGTCAACATGGGCGAAGCCGTTGGCGTCATCGCCGCACAGTCGATCGGTGAACCGGGCACGCAGCTCACCATGCGTACCTTCCACCTTGGCGGTACGGCGAACGTGGTTGACCAGTCGTTCCTCGAAGCCTCTTACGAGGGCACGATTGCGATCAAGAACCGCAACATTCTGCGCAACTCCGAAGGCACTCTCATCGCGATGGGCCGTAACATGGCCGTCACCATTCTCGATGAGCGCGGCCAGGAGCGGTCTTCGCAGCGCGTTGCCTATGGTTCGAAGATCTTCGTGGACGATGGCGACAAGGTAAAGCGTGGCCAGCGTCTGGCAGAGTGGGACCCCTACACCCGTCCGATGATGACGGAAGTGGAAGGTACCGTTCACTTTGAGGACCTCGTCGACGGTCTTTCCGTTCTGGAAGCCACCGACGAATCCACCGGCATCACCAAGCGTCAGGTTATCGACTGGCGTTCGACGCCGCGCGGTTCGGACCTCAAGCCCGCGATCGTCATCAAGGACGCTTCCGGCGCTGTTGCGAAGCTTGCCCGTGGTGGCGAAGCCCGCTTCCAGCTGTCCGTGGACGCGATCCTGTCGGTTGAGCCGGGTTCGAAGGTCTTCCAGGGTGACGTGCTTGCACGTTCGCCACTGGAAAGCGCCAAGACGAAGGACATCACCGGTGGTCTGCCGCGCGTTGCCGAACTGTTCGAAGCACGTCGTCCGAAGGACCACGCCGTCATCGCCGAGATCGACGGTACGATCCGCCTGGGTCGCGACTACAAGAACAAGCGTCGCGTGATGATCGAGCCTGCGGAAGACGGCGTTGAGCCGGTCGAATACCTGATCCCGAAGGGCAAGCCCTTCCATCTTCAGGAAGGCGACTACATCGAGAAGGGTGAATACATTCTCGACGGCAACCCGGCGCCGCACGACATTCTGGCAATCAAGGGCGTGGAGGCTCTGGCTTCCTACCTCGTGAACGAAATCCAGGAAGTCTACCGACTGCAGGGCGTTGTGATCAACGACAAGCACATCGAAGTGATCGTTCGCCAGATGCTGCAGAAGGTCGAAATCACCGATGCCGGCGACAGCCAGTACATCGTTGGTGACAATGTCGACCGTATCGAGCTGGACGACATGAACGACCGCCTGATCGAGGAGGGCAAGAAGCCGGCTTACGGCGATCCTGTTCTGCTCGGCATCACCAAGGCTTCGCTGCAGACGCCGTCCTTCATCTCGGCCGCATCCTTCCAGGAAACCACCAAGGTTCTCACGGAAGCTGCGATTGCCGGCAAGACGGACACGCTGCAGGGCCTCAAGGAAAACGTCATCGTCGGCCGTCTCATCCCGGCCGGTACTGGCGGCACCATGACGCAGATCCGCCGCATCGCCACCTCGCGCGACGACCTCATCCTCGAGGAACGCCGCAAGGGTACGGGTGCAGGTTCTGCGAACCAGATGCTGCAGGACATGACGGATCAGGTTCCGGCCGCCGAATAAGCTTGGGGCAGGGGCTTTACGAAGCCCCGCCAAAATTCAGTAAAACGCCCGGAGCAATCCGGGCGTTTTTTGTTTGGCGGGTGGGAGAGCTGATCCGATCTTTCAGATCATCAGTGTCGGCGCGCGTTCTCAGCCCTGTTCGCCGATGGTGTAGCGCGTTAGAACGGAGAGGCGGCGGACGAGATCGGTCTGGCCGGTACTGCCGGTTTTGGCATAGATCGACTTGGCGTTGCTGCGCACCGTTTCGTGAGAGATCCGCAATTGCTTTGCCACGGCGGGAAGGGAAAGCCCTTTCATGATTTCCAGCGCAACACGGGCTTCGCCCTTGGTGAGGTCATAAAGCCCCTTCAGCAGCGGCGTGGCGTCGAAGACCGTGTCTGAGGGCTGGGATATCAATATGATGGCTGAGCCGTTCGGGGAAAGGTCCAGCGCGTCCTTTCGTAGCGGTATGACGTGCAGTATGCATGCCCTGTCTTCGGTCGGCAGGGGGAAGGAGCTGACCCCGCGTCCGGCAAGTGCATTGTAAAGCAGCCGGTTGACCCTTTCATCGGAAATCAGAATCCTGTCACGGGCGCGGATCGAGATACATTTCTGAAGTGAAAGAAACAGGTCATTGGCGGAGAGAAGGCGTCCGCTTGCCTGAAGCACTGCCGCCGGCGCGCCGATGGCGTTGAGGCCAAGCGTCATCGCATCGGCTTTCTGACGCTGCAGCCGGGTCGCCAGCGTGAGGCTGCGGGCGATATGCGGTCTCAGCCCGCCGAGAGCCGCCATCGTCTCCGGGCCGATGATACCGCTGTCGAGCTTGCGTTCGAAAATCACCGTCATTTCTGGATGATCGGGTGGAGCGACTTGGGTCGCCACACCATAGCCGAGCCCGCGCGGCATCAGGAAGTCCCGCACGATCGGCAGCCCGGCCCATTCATCATGGGTAAAAACATCAAAATCATGCACGAAGGAAAATTGTCCCTCGCGGATTGCGCGGGTGAGGCGGTCATTGCGATGATTCCAGCCGCCCTCCATGAAGGCCTGCATCAATTCCTGGAAATTGGGCGTGAAAAGCCAGGCTTCTTCCTCTCCCTTGCCCCAGGTAAGGGCGCCGCCCCAGAAATCCAGCTGTTGACCGATTGTGGCGATGACTTTCGCCCAGCGGTCGGGAAAAAGCGCCGCTTCGTAAATGTCATCGATGATGTCTGCCGAAGATATATGATCCAACCTGCCACCGGAGATTCATGTCAGGATTGTTTTACGCCAATATATTCGCGTTGTTCAACAGAAATGAAATAATACTACTGAACTTAAAGTATATAACCTATAAGTGACTTAATATGTTGATCAGTCTGCCAAAGGGATCGCGCAGGAACAGGCGGCGCACGCCCCATGTTTCGGTGGCCGGGCCGTATTCGACCGGCAGTCCGGCTTCAATTATCCGGGTGTGAACCTCGTCGAAATTGTCGACCTCGATGGAGATGTCGGGGACCGCCGTGCCGGAGCCGCCTTCACGGGCAAAGCTGATCTGGGCAGGTGTTTCAACCGGGCTTGCATAGGTCACGATCCAGCCGTGATCCATGGCGATGGTCATGCCGAGAATATCGCCATAAAAGACACCCGCCCGTTCAAGGTCGGGTGTCGCGATGTTGGTGACGATGCGTCTCACCACCATGGCCGCGCCTCAGGCGAAGCGGATGATGGCCACTTCGCCTTCCAGTGCGCCCTGATAGGCGGAAGCGTGTGGCTCTTCATCGGGGATTTCGGTCAGCATGCCGATCTGGTCGAGGTCGGCCTCGATGAAGCCTTCCTCGGAAAGCGCGTTCAGCGTTTCACGCACGGCGGTGTCGTCGTCCGGGGCGCGAAGGATGACGTGGATGTCGATGCCCTCGGAGTTATCGGTCTCGTAAGCCTTGCCGATGACGATGAAGACCATCGGCTCGTCGCGTCCATTGTCGTTGTCGGGGAGGGTGCTCATGACGCGGTTCCTTGATCTGTCGTTGCTATGTACGCGGGTCGACCGGAGCGGGTCTTGCGCGTGGCGGGCCAAGTCTGGCCGCTTGAGGGAATCAATAGACGGATTTTATGAAAAGCCAAAGGCCGGAGCGCAAAATCGCTGTTGCCGATGGTGACTTCTGTTAGAAGGAGGGCGAAATGGCCCGCCTGCGGGCTTTGTGGCCGCGGGCGCGGGCGCAAAATGCGGATTCGGCCTTGACGAAAGCTGGCTAAAACAGTAGTACGCCCGCCATCGGAGCCTCTGTGGGTGCTGGCCGTTCGGAAACCTTTTTTCCGAACATCATCTCAAACAAGACTCCATTGCACGTAGAAGACACGAATGTTGCATGCAAGACGCCTCGTTGAGGTGTCCTCTGCTCTTGGTGGTCCATCCGTGAAAACGGATCGGGCCACGTTTTGCGCATGAGGATATATACGTGCGTCGTCGCCGGCAACGGCATAGCCGCCACCCGTTCGGGTGGCTAAAGTAGTTTTTGCAAGGGATGGTTATATGCCTACCGTAAACCAGCTGATCCGCAAGCCCCGCCAGGCACAGGTAAAGCGCAACAAGGTTCCTGCTCTTCAGGAAAACCCGCAGAAGCGTGGTGTTTGCACCCGCGTTTACACGACGACCCCGAAGAAGCCGAACTCGGCTCTGCGTAAGGTTGCCAAGATCCGCCTCACCAACGGCTTCGAAGTCATCGGCTACATTCCGGGCGAAGGTCACAACCTTCAGGAACACTCCGTGGTCATGATCCGCGGCGGCCGCGTAAAGGACTTGCCGGGTGTGCGTTACCACATCATTCGCGGTGTTCTCGATACTCAGGGTGTCAAGAACCGCAAGCAGCGCCGCTCCAAGTACGGTGCGAAGCGTCCGAAGTAATTCGGTTTAAACAAATTCCGGCGCTGCGCGAGGTTCTCCGCGTGGTAAAGCGTCAATAACATTGAGAGACAAAGAATATGTCCCGTCGCCATAGTGCAGAAAAGCGTGAGATCAACCCGGATCCGAAGTTCGGCGATCTGATCGTTACCAAGTTCATGAACGCCATCATGCTTCACGGCAAGAAGTCGGTCGCAGAAAGCATCGTTTACGGCGCGTTCGACGTCGTTCAGGGCAAGACGAAGCAGGAGCCGCTCGGCGTGTTCCATTCCGCCCTCGACAACGTTGCTCCGCACGTTGAAGTGCGTTCGCGCCGCGTTGGTGGTGCTACGTATCAGGTTCCGGTCGACGTTCGTCCCGAGCGCCGTCAGGCTCTGGCCATCCGCTGGCTGATCACCGCTGCGCGCAAGCGCAACGAAACGACCATGGTCGATCGCCTTTCCGGCGAACTCATGGACGCTGCGAACAACCGTGGTTCGGCTGTCAAGAAGCGCGAAGACACGCACAAGATGGCTGACGCCAACCGCGCATTCTCGCATTACCGCTGGTAATCTTAACCGGTCGCATATCGAAAGGCAGTCCATTATGGCTCGCGAATATAAAATCGAAGACTACCGCAATTTCGGTATCATGGCGCATATCGACGCCGGCAAGACGACGACCACCGAGCGTATCCTTTATTACACCGGTAAGTCGCACAAGATCGGCGAAGTCCATGATGGCGCTGCCACGATGGACTGGATGGAGCAGGAGCAGGAGCGTGGTATCACCATCACGTCTGCTGCGACCACGACCTTCTGGAAGGGCCGTGACGGCAAGATGCGCCGTTTCAACATCATCGACACCCCCGGCCACGTTGACTTCACCATTGAAGTCGAGCGTTCGCTGCGCGTTCTCGACGGCGCCATCGCGCTGCTCGACGCCAACGCCGGTGTGGAGCCGCAGACGGAAACCGTCTGGCGCCAGGCTGAGAAGTATCATGTTCCGCGCATGATCTTCTGCAACAAGATGGACAAGACCGGTGCTGACTTCTACCGCTCGGTAGAAATGATCAAGACCCGTCTCGGCGCCATTGCCGTCGTCATGCAGCTGCCGATCGGCGCTGAGACCGAGTTCAAGGGCGTTATCGACCTGATCGAGATGAACGCACTCATCTGGCGCGACGAATCGCTCGGCGCTCAGTGGGACGTCGTCGAAATTCCCGATGACATGAAGGCCAAGGCTGACGAATATCGTGAAAAGCTGATCGAGACCGTTGTCGAGATCGACGAAGAAGCGATGGAAAACTACCTGAACGGCATCATGCCCGACAACGAACAGATTCGTGCACTGGTTCGCCGCGGCACCATCGACGTGAAGTTCCACCCGATGTTCTGCGGTACCGCGTTCAAGAACAAAGGCGTTCAGCCGCTTCTCGACGCCGTCGTCGACTACCTGCCTTCGCCGCTGGACATTCCGGCGATCAAGGGCATCGACTTCAAGACCGAAGCCGAGATAGAGCGTCATGCTGACGACAGCGAGCCGCTTTCCATGCTCGCGTTCAAGATCATGAACGACCCCTTCGTCGGTTCGCTGACGTTTGCGCGCATCTACTCGGGCAAGCTCGAAAAGGGTACGTCCGTCATCAACACGGTCAAGGACAAGCGCGAGCGCGTCGGCCGTATGCTGCAGATGCACTCCAACTCGCGTGAAGACATCGAAGAAGCCTTTGCGGGCGACATCGTTGCTCTGGCCGGCCTCAAGGAAACCACCACTGGCGATACGCTCTGCGATCCGCTGAAGCCGGTTATCCTCGAGCGCATGGAATTCCCCGAGCCGGTCATCCAGATCGCGATCGAGCCGAAGACCAAGGGCGACCAGGAAAAGATGGGCCTCGCGCTCAACCGTCTGGCTGCTGAAGATCCTTCGTTCCGCGTCAAGACCGACGAAGAGTCCGGTCAGACGATCATCGCGGGCATGGGCGAACTTCACCTCGACATTCTCGTTGACCGTATGCGTCGCGAGTTCAAGGTTGAAGCAACAGTCGGCGCGCCGCAGGTTGCCTATCGCGAAACGATCACGCGTCAGCACGAAGAAGACTACACGCACAAGAAGCAGTCCGGTGGTACCGGTCAGTTCGCGCGCGTCAAGATCATCTTCGAACCGAACCCTGAAGGCGAAGACTTCAAGTTCGAATCCAAGATCGTCGGTGGTGCCGTTCCGAAGGAATACATCCCGGGCGTTCAGAAGGGTATCGAAAGCGTTCTGTCTTCCGGTCCGCTCGCTGGCTTCCCGATGCTCGGCGTCAAGGCGACGCTAATCGACGGTGCATTCCACGACGTCGACTCGTCGGTTCTCGCGTTTGAAATCGCATCGCGTGCCTGCTTCCGTGAAGCAGCCAAGAAGGCTGGTGCACAGCTTCTCGAGCCGATGATGAAGGTCGAAGTCGTAACGCCGGAAGACTATGTCGGCGACGTTATCGGCGACCTGAACTC
The DNA here is from genome assembly GCF_030518355.1 of Agrobacterium sp. V1. Taxonomy (NCBI): domain Bacteria; kingdom Pseudomonadati; phylum Pseudomonadota; class Alphaproteobacteria; order Hyphomicrobiales; family Rhizobiaceae; genus Agrobacterium; species Agrobacterium sp. V1. The sequence goes on along the minus strand of NZ_JAULSF010000001.1, from coordinate 1,636,003 downwards.
CCGTCGTGGTCAGATCCAGGGCCAGGAAAGCCGTGGTATCACCATCGTCATCAACGCGCATGTTCCGCTCGCGAACATGTTCAAGTACGTCGACAACCTGCGCTCCATGTCGCAGGGTCGCGCTCAGTACTCGATGACGTTCGACCACTACTCGCCGGTTCCGTCGAACGTGGCGCAGGAAATCCAGGCAAAGTACTCCGGTCAGAAGTGATCGGGGTACGCCCCACCAGATTTGAAGATTATTCCCGTCAAGGGACAAGAATGGAGAGCCACTAATGGCAAAGAGCAAGTTTGAGCGCAATAAGCCGCACGTCAACATTGGCACGATCGGTCACGTTGACCATGGCAAGACGTCGCTGACTGCCGCGATCACGAAGTTCTTCGGCGAATTCAAGGCGTATGACCAGATCGACGCCGCGCCTGAAGAAAAGGCCCGTGGTATCACGATTTCGACGGCACACGTTGAGTATGAGACGCCTGCCCGTCACTACGCGCACGTCGACTGCCCCGGCCACGCCGACTACGTGAAGAACATGATCACCGGTGCTGCCCAGATGGACGGCGCGATCCTGGTTTGCTCGGCTGCTGACGGCCCGATGCCGCAGACCCGCGAGCACATCCTGCTTGCCCGTCAGGTTGGCGTTCCGGCAATCGTCGTGTTCCTCAACAAGGTCGACCAGGTTGACGACGCCGAGCTTCTCGAGCTCGTCGAGCTTGAAGTTCGCGAACTTCTGTCGTCCTACGACTTCCCGGGCGACGATATCCCGATCGTCAAGGGTTCGGCACTTGCCGCTCTTGAAGATTCTGACAAGAAGATCGGTGAAGACGCGATCCGCGAGCTGATGGCCGCTGTTGACGCCTACATCCCGACGCCTGAGCGTCCGATCGACCAGCCGTTCCTGATGCCGATCGAAGACGTGTTCTCGATCTCTGGCCGTGGTACGGTTGTGACGGGTCGCGTTGAGCGCGGTATCGTCAAGGTTGGTGAAGAAGTCGAGATCGTCGGCATTCGTCCGACCTCGAAGACGACGGTTACCGGCGTTGAAATGTTCCGCAAGCTGCTCGATCAGGGCCAGGCTGGCGACAACATCGGTGCTCTGGTTCGCGGCGTTACCCGTGACGGCGTTGAGCGTGGTCAGATCCTGTGCAAGCCGGGTTCGGTCAAGCCGCACAAGAAGTTCATGGCAGAAGCCTACATCCTGACGAAGGAAGAAGGCGGCCGTCATACGCCGTTCTTCACGAACTACCGCCCGCAGTTCTACTTCCGCACGACGGACGTTACCGGCATCGTTTCTCTGCCGGAAGGCACGGAAATGGTTATGCCTGGCGACAACGTCACGGTTGAAGTCGAGCTGATCGTTCCGATCGCGATGGAAGAAAAGCTGCGCTTCGCTATCCGCGAAGGCGGCCGTACCGTCGGCGCCGGCATCGTGGCCTCGATCGTCGAGTAATTTCGACTTTTAAAATTCGCTCCGACGGCGGTGTCACAAACACCGCCGTCGGGCTTTTAATAAAAAGCCTGGCGGCGTTGCATTTTTAGTGCTTGAAAAATTCGGTGAAAGCGCGTAAACGCGCACTCACACTCACCGCTGGATTCGCAAGCATTTGCGAAACGCGGTGTTTTAGCAATACAGACTACTGAAATGATTGGGGTGCGAGGCGCATCTCTCTCGATTTTTGAAAATCTGCGGCGCCACGATCAATAGAAGTTCATGTGTTTCCGCGTGCGGAAACGAATAACAAAGAACAAGGACAAGACGAATGACCGGCCAGAATATCCGTATCCGCCTCAAGGCGTTCGATCACCGGATCCTCGATGCCTCTACCCGTGAAATCGTGTCGACCGCAAAGCGCACCGGCGCCAGCGTTCGCGGCCCGGTTCCACTTCCTACCCGCATCGAAAAGTTTACCGTCAACCGCTCTCCTCACGTTGACAAGAAAAGCCGTGAACAGTTCGAAATGCGGACGCACAAGCGTCTTCTCGATATCGTTGACCCCACCCCGCAGACTGTCGATGCTCTTATGAAGCTCGACCTCGCTGCTGGCGTTGACGTGGAAATCAAGCTCTAAGACCCGGCCCGATCCATCCAAGGTGAGGGCTGAAATAACAAGGAAGGTACGTGGAGCAATCCAACGACTTCCAAACCGGAGACCGGAAACATCGTGAGATGTCGAAGGGCACTCCTTAACAAAGGCCAGAGAGGGTTTTCCCTTCAAGGCTCGCAAGAGGATGAACCAATGCGTTCAGGTGTGATTGCACAGAAAGTGGGTATGACACGCGTCTATAACGACGCAGGTGAACATATCCCCGTAACAGTATTGCGACTGGATAACGTACAAGTCGTTGCCCAGCGCACGGAAGACAAGAATGGCTATACCGCAGTTCAGCTCGGTGCCGGCCAGTCCAAGGTCAAGAACACGACGAAGGCGCTTCGCGGTCATTTTGCCGCTGCCAATGTCGAACCGAAAGCCAAGCTCGTCGAGTTCCGGGTTTCCCCCGAGAACCTGATCGACATCGGTGCAACACTGACCGCAACTCATTTTCAGAACGGCCAGCTGGTGGACGTCACTGGAACCACGATCGGTAAAGGTTTTGCCGGTGCTATGAAGCGTCACAACTTCGGTGGTGGCCGCGCTTCGCACGGTAACTCCGTATCGCACCGTGCACACGGTTCGACCGGTAACAACCAGGATCCGGGCCGCGTCTGGAAGGGCAAGCGCATGGCTGGTCATATGGGCCAGACGCGCGTTACGACCCAGAACCTTGAAGTCGTTTCGACTGATGAAGACCGTGGCCTCATCCTCGTGAAGGGTGCAGTTCCCGGTTCCAAGGGTTCCTGGATCATCGTCCGCGACGCCGTCAAGTCGGCTGCGAAGTAAGGGAGCCTTATCATGGAATTGAACGTCAAGACCCTCGAGGGAAAAGACGCCGGCAAGGTTTCTCTGTCGGATGAGATCTTCGGCCTCGACCCCCGCCAGGACATTCTGGCCCGCATGGTTCGCTGGCAGCTTGCAAAGAAGCAGCAGGGAACCCACAAGACCAAGAACCGGTCGGAAGTTTCCCGCACCGGCGCCAAGATGTACAAGCAGAAGGGTACGGGCCGCGCTCGTCACCATTCGGCTCGCGCACCGCAGTTCCGCGGCGGCGGGAAGGCCCACGGCCCGGTCGTTCGCAGCCACGCCCATGACCTTCCCAAGAAGGTTCGTGCGCTTGCTCTGCGTCACGCCCTGTCTGCAAAGCTGAAGGCTGAAGAACTGATCATCGTTGATCAGCTCGTTGCATCTGAAGCAAAGACCAAGGCTCTGCTGGGCAGCTTCGCTTCGCTTGGCCTGACCAACGCTCTCGTTATCGGTGGCGCTGAACTTGATGGCAACTTCAAGCTCGCAGCCCAGAACATCCCGAATGTGGACGTTCTGCCGGTACAGGGCATCAATGTTTACGACATCCTGCGCCGTGGCAAGCTGGTGCTTTCCAAGGCTGCTGTAGAGGCTCTGGAGGAGCGGTTCAAATGACGGATCTTCGCCACTACGATGTGATCGTATCTCCTTCGATCACGGAAAAGTCGACGCTGGTATCCGAACAGAACCAGGTCGTATTCAACGTCGCCAAAAGCGCTTCCAAGCCTGAAATCAAGGCTGCCGTGGAAGCTCTCTTCGGCGTCAAAGTCACGGCTGTGAACACGCTTATCCGCAAGGGTAAGACCCGTCGTTTCCGTGGGTTCGCCGGTAAGCTGAAAGACGTCAAGAAAGCCGTCGTTACGCTCGCCGAAGGTCAATCCATCGACGTGTCCACCGGACTCTAAAGGTTAGGCCCAAGCGGGCAAAGACCCAAAAGGGAACAATAAAATGGCATTGAAAAGTTTCAATCCGACCACGCCAAGCCAGCGCCAGCTGGTTATCGTGGACCGCGCTTCGCTCTACAAGGGCAAGCCGGTAAAGGCTCTGACCCAGGGCCTCAGCTCCAAGGGTGGCCGCAACAACCAGGGCCGGATCACCGTCCGGTTCCAGGGTGGCGGTCACAAGCGGACCTACCGTCTGGTGGATTTCAAGCGTCGCAAGTTCGACGTTGAAGGCACCGTTGAACGTTTGGAATACGACCCCAACCGCACCGCGTTCATCGCGCTGGTTACGTATACCGACGGCGAACAGGCTTACATTCTCGCGCCACAGCGTCTCGCTGCTGGTGACAAGGTGATCGCCTCCGACAAGGCAGTGGACGTGAAGCCCGGCAACACCATGCCGCTTCAGTACATTCCGGTCGGTTCGATCATCCACAACGTCGAGATGAAGCCGGGTAAAGGCGGTCAGATCGCCCGCTCCGCCGGTACGTATGTCCAGCTCGTCGGCCGCGATGCCGGTATGGCCATCCTGCGTCTCAACTCGGGCGAACAGCGTCTGGTGCACGGCTCCTGCCTCGCATCGATCGGCGCTGTTTCGAACTCGGATCACGGCAACATCAACGACGGCAAGGCTGGTCGTTCGCGTTGGCGTGGCAAGCGTCCGCACGTTCGCGGCGTCGTCATGAACCCGGTCGACCACCCGCACGGTGGTGGTGAAGGTCGCACGTCGGGTGGTCGTCACCCGGTTACTCCGTGGGGCAAGCCCACGAAGGGCAAGCGCACCCGTTCGAACAAGTCGACCGACAAGTTCATCATGCGCTCGCGCCATCAGCGTAAGAAGTAAGAGAGGTAGTCACTAATGGCTCGTTCAGTATGGAAAGGTCCGTTTGTTGACGGCTATCTTCTCACCAAGGCTGAGAAGGTACGCGAGAGCGGACGTAACGAAGTAATCAAGATCTGGAGCCGTCGCTCCACGATCCTGCCGCAGTTCGTTGGTCTGACCTTCGGCGTTTATAACGGCAGCAAGCATGTGCCCGTCTCGGTCAACGAAGACATGGTCGGACACAAGTTCGGTGAATTCTCTCCGACCCGTACCTATTACGGTCACGGCGCGGACAAGAAGGCAAAGAGGAAGTAATCATGGCGAAGGCTAAGACCGAACGCCGGCTGAAGGACAATGAGGCTCAGGCCATTGCCCGTACGCTCCGCGTCAGCCCCCAGAAACTGAACCTGGTTGCCGCTCTTATCCGTGGCAAGAAGGTTGATCGCGCTCTCGCCGAGCTCGAATTCTCCCGCAAGCGCATTGCAGGCACCGTCAAGAAGACGCTTGAATCTGCAATTGCCAATGCGGAAAACAACCATGACCTCGACGTCGACGCTCTCGTCGTCGCCGAGGCCTATGTTGGCAAGTCCATCACCATGAAGCGTTTCCACGCTCGTGGCCGTGGTCGTGCGTCCCGCATTGAAAAGCCGTTCGCTCACCTCACGATCGTTGTTCGTGAAGTTGAGGAAAAAGGGGAGGCCGCATAATGGGTCAGAAAATCAATCCAATCGGCTTCCGCCTCGGCATCAACCGTACCTGGGATAGCCGCTGGTACGCTGACACCGCGGAATACGGCAAGCTGCTGCATGAAGACCTGAAGATCCGGGCATACCTGATCAAGGAACTCAAGCAGGCCGGTATCGCCAAGGTGGTCATCGAGCGTCCGCACAAGAAGTGCCGCGTTACGATCCACTCGGCTCGTCCGGGTCTCATCATCGGCAAGAAGGGCGCGGACATCGAGAAGCTTCGCAAGAAGCTTTCCGAGATGACCAACTCCGAAACGCACCTCAACATCGTTGAAGTGCGCAAGCCGGAAATCGACGCAACTCTGGTTGCCCAGTCGATCGCCCAGCAGCTCGAGCGTCGCGTGGCTTTCCGCCGTGCAATGAAGCGCTCGGTTCAGTCTGCAATGCGTCTTGGCGCCGAAGGCATCAAGATCACCTGCGGCGGCCGTCTCGGCGGTGCTGAGATCGCTCGTACCGAATGGTACCGCGAAGGTCGCGTTCCGTTGCACACGCTGCGTGCGGACATCGACTATGGCACAGCTGAAGCTGAAACCGCATTCGGCATTTGCGGCATCAAGGTCTGGATCTTCAAGGGCGAAATCCTTGAGCACGATCCGATGGCTTCTGAGCGTCGCGGTCTCGAAGGCGATGCGCAGGGCCCTGCAAGCCGTGAGCGTGGCGATCGTCCCGATCGTCGTCGCGAAAACGCTTGATTGACGCTGGCGAAAGATAAGCTCGGAGAAGTAAGAAAATGTTGCAGCCAAAGCGTACTAAGTACCGTAAGCAGTTCAAGGGACGCATCAAGGGCGTCGCCAAGGGCGGCTTTGACCTGGCATTCGGTGAATTCGGCTTGAAGTCGCAGGAACCGAACCGTGTGAATGCACGCGAGATCGAAGCGGCCCGCCGCGCGATCACGCGTTACATGAAGCGCGCAGGTCGTGTGTGGATCCGCGTATTCCCTGACGTTCCGGTAACGGCAAAGCCGACCGAAGTTCGTATGGGTAAGGGCAAGGGTTCGGTCGAATACTGGGCATGCAAGGTCAAGCCCGGTCGTATGATGTTCGAGATCGACGGTGTTACCGAGGAGATCGCCCGTGAGGCGCTTCGTCTCGGCGCTGCCAAGCTCTCGGTCAAGACGCGCTTCGTACAGCGCATCGCAGAGTAAGGAGCAAGGCACATGAAAGCCGATGAAGTTCGCGGCCTCAGCGCCGACCAGCTCAAGGACAAGCTCGCCGATCTGAAGAAGGAGCAGTTCAACCTGCGCTTCCAGAAGGCGACCGGCCAGCTGGAGAAGTCCTCGCGCATCAACGAAGTCCGCAAGGACATCGCCCGCGTTAAAACCATTGCCCGCCAGAAGGCGGCAGAAGCCAAGGCCTAAGGAAAAATAATATGCCGAAACGCATTCTGCAGGGCGTCGTAGTGTCCGACAAGAACGAGAAGACTGTCGTGGTCCGGGTTGAGCGTCGATTCGCTCACCCGCTCATGCAAAAGACCGTTCGTCGTTCGAAGAAGTACAAGGCACACGACGAAAACAATCAATACAAGGTCGGCGATGTCGTTTCCATCGAGGAATGCGCACCGATCTCCAAGGACAAGCGCTGGACGGTTGTCGCCGCCCAGGCTTAATTTCATCAGAATCGCGCCAGGCATCTTGTACTTGGCGCGAATTCCTGTATGAAGCAGCGCAAGGACGCTCGTGAATCGAGCGTCTTTTGCTTTGATGCGCACGGAAGGTCCTTCGGGAAACCACCCTGTCACGACATTTCCGCGCAAAAAAAGAGATATTCATAAGCTGGAGCAGGGGGCTCACTCGGGAGAGTTTGCCCAACCGTTCCGGTAACAACAAGAAGGCGACCTGACATGATTCAGATGCAAACAAACCTCGACGTGGCGGATAATTCCGGCGCACGTCGTGTCATGTGCATCAAGGTGCTGGGCGGCTCGAAGCGCAAATATGCTTCTGTTGGCGACATTATTGTCGTTTCCATCAAGGAAGCTATTCCGCGCGGCCGCGTCAAGAAGGGCGATGTGATGAAGGCGGTTGTCGTGCGCACCGCCAAGGACATCCGTCGCGCTGACGGCAGCGTCATCCGTTTCGATAACAACGCAGCCGTTCTTATCGACAACAAGAAAGAGCCCATCGGCACCCGTATCTTCGGACCGGTTCCGCGCGAACTTCGCGCCAAGAACCATATGAAGATCATCTCGCTGGCTCCGGAAGTACTGTAAGGAGCAATCGCGATGCAGAAAATTCGTAAAGGCGACAAGGTTGTCGTATTGACCGGTAAGGACAAGGGCCGTACCGGCGAAGTAATCCAGGTTTTGCCGAAGGAAGACCGGGCTGTTGTGCGTGGCGTAAACATGGTGAAGCGTCACCAGCGCCAGACCCAGGGCCAGGAAGCCGGCATCATCAACAAGGAAGCATCCTTGCACATCTCCAACATTGCCATCGCCGATAAGGATGGCAAGCCGACCCGCGTTGGCTTTTCTGTTGTAGAAGGCAAGAAGGTCCGCGTGGCCAAGCGTTCGGGAGAAGTGATCGATGGCTGACAAGTACGAGCCGCGTCTCAAGACGGAATATGTGTCGCGTATCCGCGGCGCCATGCAGGAGAAGTTCTCCTACGCCAACGTGATGATGATCCCGAAGATCGAAAAGATCGTGATCAACATGGGTGTTGGCGAAGCGACTGCTGATTCCAAGAAGCCCACCATTGCTGCCGGTGACCTAGCTGCGATTGCCGGCCAGAAGCCGGTCGTTACCCGCGCTCGTAACTCGATCGCTGGTTTCAAGCTTCGCGAAGGCATGCCGATCGGTGCGAAGGTTACCCTTCGTGGCGCACGCATGTATGAATTCCTTGATCGTCTGATCAACATCGCGCTGCCGCGCGTTCGCGACTTCCGGGGTCTGAACCCCAAGAGCTTTGACGGCCGTGGCAACTTCGCCATGGGCATCAAGGAACACATTGTGTTCCCTGAGATCAACTACGATAAGGTTGATCAGATGTGGGGCATGGACATCATCGTTTGCACGACGGCGACGTCGGACGACGAAGCTCGGGCTCTGCTTACAGAGTTCAACTTCCCGTTCCGTCACTAACCGTAACGACGAGCGTAGAAAAGGAACTCCGATATGGCGAAAACAAGCGCAGTTGAAAAGAACAAGCGCCGCCGCAAGTCGGTCGCCCAGCAGGCTACCAAGCGTGCTGCACTCAAGGCGATCGTAATGAACCAGTCCCTTCCGATCGAAGACCGGTTCAAGGCCACTCTGAAGCTCGCTTCGCTGCCGCGTGACGGCTCGAAGACGCGTATCCGCAACCGCTGCGAAGTAACGGGCCGTCCGCGCGCGTTCTATCGCAAGCTCAAGATGTCGCGTATCGCGCTTCGTGAGCTGGGCAATTCCGGCAAGGTGCCGGGTATTGTCAAGTCGAGCTGGTAAGGAGACGGGCACATGACCATGACTGATCCTTTGGGTGATATGCTCACCCGCATCCGCAATGGTGCCGCTCGCCGCAAGTCTGCGGTCAGCACGCCTGCTTCCAGCCTCCGCGCACGCGTTCTCGACGTGCTGCAGGCTGAAGGCTACATTCGCGGTTATTCCAAGGTCGATTTCGAAAACGGCAAGTCCGAATTCACCATCGAACTGAAGTACTACGAAGGCGCGTCCGTGATCCGTGAGATCGGCCGCGTTTCCAAGCCGGGCCGCCGGGTTTATGTCTCGGTAAAGTCCATTCCGCAGGTCGCGAACGGCCTCGGCATCACCATCCTTTCGACTCCGAAGGGTGTGATGGCCGATCACCAGGCTCGCGAACAGAACGTTGGTGGCGAGGTTCTTTGCTCGGTCTTCTAAGATCGAGTACGGATCTCCATAACGAACAGACAGGATTGAACAATGTCTCGTATCGGTAAAAAGCCCGTTCCGGTTCCCGCAGGTGTGACGGCCAATGTCGACGGCCAGAAGGTCACTGCGAAGGGCCCGAAGGGTGAACTGTTTTTCGTCGCAAACGACGATATTCAGCTGAAACTCGAAGATAACGGCGTTTCCGTAACGCCGGCCAATGGCACCAAGGAAGCTCGCTCGAAGTGGGGCATGTCCCGCACGATGATCGAGAACATCTTCAAGGGTGTTAAGGACGGTTACGAACGCAAGCTCGAAATCAACGGCGTTGGTTATCGTGCCGCCCTGCAGGGCAAGAACCTGCAGCTGGCGCTCGGTTTCTCCCACGATGTGGTTTATGAGCCTCCGGTCGGCATCACCATTGCCGTACCGAAGCCGACGGAAATTATCGTTTCCGGTATCAACAAGCAGCAGGTCGGTCAGGTAGCCGCGGAAATCCGCGAATACCGTGGTCCCGAGCCCTACAAGGGCAAGGGCGTGAAGTACGCTGAAGAGCGTATCGTCCGCAAAGAAGGCAAGAAGAAGTAAGGATCACGCGAAATGGCTAGCAGGAAAGAAGCACTTGCACGTCGCGCGAGCCGTGTGCGCCGCCAGATCAAGGCGGTTGCCAACGGCCGCCCGCGCCTGTCGGTTCATCGCTCGTCGAAGAACATCTACGCCCAGATCATCGATGATGTTGCTGGCAAGACGCTTGCGTCTGCCTCCACGCTCGAAGCTGATCTGCGCGGCTCGCTCAAGACCGGCGCCGACGTTGCTGCGGCATCTGTCGTGGGCAAGCTGGTTGCCGAGCGCGGCGTCAAGGCTGGCGTCAAGGATGTCGTATTCGACCGAGGCGCGTTCATCTATCACGGCCGCGTCAAGGCCCTGGCAGATGCTGCCCGCGAAGGCGGTCTGAACTTCTGATATTTTTCCGCCCGGGCAACGATCCGGGCGGAATTTCACCGGGCCATGCGGATCTCTTCATCGAGGCCGCTGGTCTTTTCGTTTGCCGTTCCACCCGTAAAAGAAAAAGGACAAGGACAATGGCACAGGATAAAAGAGGTTCTCGCGAAGATCGCCAGAACCGCGAAGAGCGCGATAGCGAATTCGTCGACAAGCTGGTCGCGATCAACCGCGTTGCAAAGGTTGTTAAGGGTGGCCGTCGCTTCGGCTTCGCCGCTCTCGTCGTCGTCGGCGACCAGAAGGGCCGCGTCGGCTTCGGCCACGGCAAGGCTCGTGAAGTTCCGGAAGCGATCCGCAAGGCAACTGAAAGCGCAAAGCGCGATCTGATCTTCGTTCCGCTGCGCGATGGTCGCACGCTGCATCACGACGTCAATGGCCGTCATGGCGCAGGCAAGGTTCTGCTGCGTTCGGCCAAGGCCGGTACCGGTATCATCGCCGGTGGTCCGATGCGCGCTGTTTTCGAAACGCTGGGCGTTCATGACGTCGTTGCGAAGTCGACCGGTTCGTCGAACCCTTACAACATGGTTCGCGCAACGTTCGACGCTCTGAAGCATCAGGTTCATCCGAAGGACATCGCTGCACAGCGCGGTCTTAAGTTTGCGACCCTTCAGGCTCGCCGCGCCGCGTCCGGCAACGCTTCTGAAGAATAAGGAGCTGGATCATGGCCAAGAAAACTACTGAAGCCAAGAAGACTGTTACGGTCGAACAGATCGGCAGCCCTATTCGCCGCCCGGCAATCCAGCGTCAGACGCTGGTCGGTCTGGGTCTCAACAAGATGCATCGTCAGCGCACCCTGGAAGATACTCCGGCGGTTCGTGGCATGATCCGTGCGGTCCAGCATCTCGTTCGCGTCGTTGACGAGAAGTGAGACGGAGTAACCTATCATGAAACTCAATGAAATCAGAGACAACGAAGGCTCCTCCAAGGATCGTATCCGCGTAGGTCGCGGTATCGGTTCTGGCAAGGGCAAGACCGGTGGTCGCGGTGTGAAGGGTCAGAAGGCTCGTTCGGGCGTCGCCATCAACGGCTTCGAAGGCGGTCAGATGCCAATCTACCGTCGCCTGCCGAAGCGCGGCTTTAACAACATCTTCGGTTCCGAATATGCTGTTGTGTCGCTCGGCCGCATCCAGACCGCCATCGACGCCAAGAAGCTCGATGCTTCCGCAACGATCGATGCTGCTGCTCTCAAGGCAGCCGGCGTTATCCGCCGCGTCAAGGACGGTGTCCGCATCCTCGCCGACGGCGAGCTGAAGGCCAAGGTTGCCTTCGAAGTTGCCGGCGCTTCCAAGCCCGCGCTCGAAAAGATTGAGAAGGCCGGCGGCTCGATCAAGCTTCTCGTGGTTGCAGCCGAAGCTTCCGAGTAATATATAGACTTCAGGCGCCCGGGGCTTCGTGCTCCGGGCGTCTGCGCTCCCTGGCCAATGTTGCTTTCGATCTAAATCGATTTAGAGATGCACCATGGCAAACTCTTCGCGGTGCAGCTGTTATGCGCGCCGCTTGCGGCATAAAGTGCTGCAGGGAGAGCCTCACAGTTCTTGAACTTCCGTAGGGGAGGGGATAGGACATAAAAAAACAGGGTGAGGCATGATGGCGGCGCAAAGCCGTGTTCGTCCGAAGCCCGGTTTTTGAACCGGTATCTTTTAGACCTTTCCGCATCGGCCGGTTTTGCTGGCTGGCAAGGGTCATTCGGAGAAATTTATGGCTTCCGCAGCGGAACAACTGGCTTCGAACCTGAATTTTTCGACCTTCGCTAAGGCGGAGGATCTGAAAAAGCGTCTCTGGTTTACTCTTGCCGCACTTCTCGTCTACCGTCTTGGCACCCATATTCCGCTTCCGGGCCTGAACCCAGAAGCCTATGCGCAGGCCTTCCAGGGCCAGGCCAACGGTATTCTCGGTCTTTTTAACATGTTTGCGGGTGGTGCTGTCGAGCGTATGGCGATTTTCGCCCTCGGCATCATGCCTTACATCTCCGCTTCTATCATCGTGCAGCTCATGACCTCGGTCGTGCCCTCGCTTGAAGCGTTGAAGAAGGAAGGCGAAGCCGGCCGCAAGATCATCAACCAGTACACCCGCTACGGCACGGTGCTGCTCGGTACGCTGCAGGCCTATGGCATTGCGGTCGGCCTTGAAAGTGGCAGCGGCCTCGTGGTCGATCCGGGCTGGTTCTTCCGTATCTCCACCGTCATCACGCTGCTCGGCGGCACGATGTTCCTGATGTGGCTCGGTGAGCAGATCACCTCGCGTGGTATCGGCAACGGTATTTCGCTGATCATTTTCGCAGGTATCGCTGCAGGCTTGCCCAAGGCGCTTGCCGGCACGCTGGAACTCGGCCGCACCGGTGCGCTTTCGACCCCGCTCATTCTGATGGTAGTCGTCGTGGCTATCGGCGTCATCGCGCTGATCGTCTTCGTGGAACGCGCCCAGCGTCGCCTGCTGATACAATATCCGAAGCGACAGGTCGGCAACCGGATGTTCCAGGGCGATACCTCGCATCTGCCGCTGAAGCTCAACACTGCCGGCGTTATTCCCGCGATCTTCGCATCCTCGCTGCTGCTTCTGCCGGCGACGGCTGCCGGTTTTGCCGGAAACACCAATCTGCCCGGCTGGGCGACGTCCATCATTGCGTCGCTGCAGCATGGACAGCCGCTGTTCATGGCGCTCTACGGCCTGCTGATCGCGTTTTTCGCATTCTTCTACACGGCTATCGTCTTCAATCCGAAGGATACGGCCGATAACCTCAAGAAGCATGGCGGCTTCATTCCGGGCATTCGTCCGGGTGAGCGCACCGCGGAGTACATCGATTACGTCCTGACCCGTATCACAGTGGTCGGCGCTGTTTATCTTGTCTTCGTGTGTATCCTTCCTGAGACACTTATCGCACGCACGGGCATTCCATTAGCCCTTGGTGGTACTTCGCTTTTGATCGTTGTCAGTGTAACTCTGGACACGGTTGCGCAAATCCAGGGCCACCTGATCGCGCAGCAATATGAAGGGCTGATCAAGAAGTCGAAGTTGCGTGGAGGAAAGAGGGGACGATGAGACTGATATTTTTGGGTCCGCCGGGTGCGGGCAAGGGAACCCAGGCCAAGCGGCTGACTGACAAGTACGGGATCCCGCAGCTTTCCACCGGTGACATGCTTCGCGCTGCGGTCAGCGCGGGCACCGAAATCGGCAAGCGCGCCAAGGCCGTCATGGACGCCGGCGGGCTGGTTTCCGACGATATCGTCAATCAGATCGTTTCCGAACGTATCGAGGCACCTGACTGTGCCAAGGGCTTTATTCTCGACGGCTATCCGCGCACCGTTCCGCAGGCCAAGGCGCTTGCCGAGAACATGCGCAACAAGAATCTTGCCCTTGATGCCGTCATCGAACTGAAGGTGGACGAAGAGGCGTTGATTCGCCGAATCGAAAACCGCGTCGCAGAAACCATTGCCGCCGGTGGTACGGTTCGTTCGGACGACAATCCGGAAGCCTTCCGCAAGCGCCTGACGGAATATCGCGAGAAGACCGCGCCGCTGTCGAACTATTACAGCGAACAGGGTGAACTTGTGACGCTGGATGGCATGGCGGATGTCGATGCCGTGACCGAGGCTATCGAAAACGTCCTCGAAAAAGCTTCTGCCTGACGGCTGTGGCAGGGTGGCAAAATCTGCCGGCGATTTTCGCCCGATTTGCCGCTCTCATGATTTAGCTCGTCCTTTGGATGGCAAAAAGAATCTTGGCGGAGCCGGTTGCTTTTTTGCGCTGATTCCGTTAAACACCGCGCCAACTCGCGACATCCCAAGCGACTGGCGCGGATTTCCCTTAAGGGAGGGAGATCCGGGTTCGGTCGTTTTGACCTGTCACGGACATCAATTTTGAACTGGCGACCCTGTTGGTCGCTCGACTGGAATCACCACTTGCCGGATGGCAACTGGAACCAAGGAGAAAAGACGTGGCACGTATCGCTGGCGTCAACATCCCGACTGCGAAGCGCGTTGTTATTGCGCTGACCTACATTCACGGGATTGGTCCGAAATTCGCGCAGGAAATCATGGACAAGGTCGGTCTTCCGGCTGACAAGCGCGTTCATCAGCTGACGGATGCTGAAGTTCTTCAGATCCGCGAAGCCATCGACCGCGACTACCAGGTCGAAGGCGACCTGCGTCGCGACACGTCGATGAACATCAAGCGTTTGATGGACCTCGGCTGCTACCGCGGCCTGCGTCACCGTCGTGGCCTTCCGGTCCGCGGTCAGCGCACGCACACCAACGCCCGCACCCGCAAGGGTCCGGCGAAGGCTATCGCTGGTAAGAAGAAGTAATTTTTCGGTTCTCCGGAAAGGGGAGGCTGGTGCAGTCCGCGCCAGCCTTTCTGAGTTTGGCGAAAAGCTCGAATACGGGCTGATCGCCGGTGTAGCCGCTGGTGTTACGGCGGTGAAGAGATCAATGAAAGGTATAACATGGCCAAGGAAGCCGCACGCGTCCGTCGTCGCGAACGCAAAAATATCACGTCGGGCGTCGCGCACGTCAACTCGACCTTCAACAACACGATGATCACCATCACCGACGCACAGGGCAATGCTATTGCCTGGTCGTCCGCTGGTGCCAAGGGCTTCAAGGGTTCGCGTAAGTCGACCCCGTTCGCTGCCCAGATCGCTGCTGAAGATTGCGCGAAGAAGGCTCAGGAACACGGCATGAAGTCGCTTGAAGTTGAAGTTTGCGGTCCGGGTTCCGGCCGTGAATCGGCACTTCGCGCTCTGCAGGCTGCCGGTTTCATGATCACTTCCATTCGCGACGTGACGCCGATCCCGCACAATGGTTGCCGTCCGCGCAAGAAGCGCCGCGTCTGACGCGACCGTGGTTCGGAAATTCCGCCTTACCTCAGGTCTGGCGGAATTTTCGTGTATCTGGCGTGTGCGCGTCGATTTCGATCGACGGACTTGCGCTCAAGAACCCACTGATGAACCACTGAATTAGGTTCCTCTCGGTGTTTTCATGCTCGGTCCGTCACGATTGGATGGTGGCGGCGAACGGAAGGTTTAAAGATGATTCAGAAGAACTGGCAGGAACTTATCAAGCCGAACAAGGTCGAGTTCACCTCGTCCAGCCGCACCAAGGCAACCCTGGTTGCCGAGCCGCTGGAACGTGGTTTCGGTCTTACCCTCGGCAACGCGCTGCGTCGCGTTCTGTTGTCTTCTCTGCGTGGCGCCGCTGTAACGGCCGTGCAGATCGACGGTGTCCTGCATGAATTCTCCTCCATCCCCGGCGTTCGGGAAGATGTGACGGATATCGTGCTCAACATCAAGGAAATCGCCATCAAGATGGATGGCGACGATTCCAAGCGCATGGTCGTGCGCAAGCAGGGCCCTGGTGCCGTAACCGCTGGTGACATCCAGACGGTTGGCGACATCGAGATCCTGAACCCCGACCACGTGATCTGCACGCTTGATGATGGCGCTGAAATCCGCATGGAATTCACCGTCAACAACGGCAAGGGTTACGTACCGGCTGAGCGCAACCGCGCGGAAGATGCCCCGATCGGCCTCATTCCGGTGGACAGCCTCTATTCTCCGGTCAAGAAAGTGTCCTACAAGGTGGAAAACACCCGCGAAGGCCAGGTTCTCGACTATGACAAGCTGATCATGACGATCGAGACCAACGGTTCCGTTTCCGGCGAAGACGCCGTTGCCTTCGCCGCTCGCATTCTTCAGGACCAGCTGGGCGTCTTCGTCAACTTCGACGAGCCGCAGAAGGAAGCAGAAGAAGAATCGGTTACCGAACTCGCGTTCAACCCGGCGCTTCTCAAGAAGGTCGACGAGCTCGAGCTGTCCGTTCGTTCGGCAAACTGCCTGAAGAACGACAACATCGTGTACATCGGCGACCTGATCCAGAAGACCGAAGCCGAAATGCTCCGCACGCCGAACTTTGGTCGCAAGTCGCTGAACGAAATCAAGGAAGTTCTCGCTTCCATGGGTCTGCACCTCGGCATGGAAGTGCCGGCATGGCCGCCAGAGAACATCGAAGATCTCGCCAAGCGTTACGAAGACCAGTACTAACAATCAAAAAGGCAGACCCTTTAAAGACTGCCTTTCCCCGTCAAACAGCAGATAAGTCATCTGCATGTGCCAGGAAACGGCAGGCCTTAGAGAAGGAACCTGCGTAGAAGGAGAATAGCAATGCGCCACGGAAATTCAGGCCGCAAGCTCAATAGAACCGCCAGCCACCGCAAGGCAATGTTTGCCAACATGGCTGCTTCGCTCATCACCCATGAGCAGATCGTCACCACCCTTCCGAAGGCGAAGGAAATCCGTCCGATCGTCGAGCGTCTCGTGACCCTCGGCAAGCGCGGCGACCTGCACGCTCGTCGTCAGGCGATCTCGCAGATCAAGGATCAGGACGCCGTTCGCAAGCTGTTCGACGCGATCGCTTCGCGTTACGCAACCCGCAATGGCGGCTACCTGCGTATCATGAAGGCCGGCTACCGCCAGGGCGACAACGCGGCTCTCGCCGTTGTGGAATTCGTCGAGCGCGACGTTGACGCCAAGGGTGCAGCCGACAAGGCTCGCGTTGCTGCTGAAGCTGCTGCTGCCGAAGCTGCGTAATATGTGACGCCTTCGGGTGTCGTGAGTTAAAAAGCCGGGTGAGAGATCGCCCGGCTTTTTTGCGTTTGGTATCGGGAGGAGGGGCAGGCGCGGATCTCGCGACCTTGAGCACATTCGTGCGGGTACATTTGCGAATATTGCCGCAGCCGTGAGCTGCCCAGCCAGTTGCTTGGCTGCAGAGAATCCTCTTTCACTCCGGAACGTGGATACGGGCCTTGATGTGCTTGAGATGCGCGACGATGGTGAAGGTCATGATGACCAGCAGCGACCATGAGCTCCATTTGCCGATATGCACCACGGACCAGGCGCCGAGTTGGTCGGGATATTTCCAGATGCCGAAGAAGGTGGAGATGTTTTCCGCCAGCCAGACGAAAAATCCTATTAGGACGAATGAGAGGAGCAGCGGCATCTTTCGATCCCGATCATAGGGGCGGTAAATCACGGTCGCGCGGGAATAAAGCCCTATGGCGCAGGCGGCGATGTACCAGCGGTAGTCGCCGATGAAGTGATGGGTGAAGAAGTTGGCATAGATGGCGATGCCGATCAGCGTCGCCATCCAGTAGGTTGGATAGTGGCGAATGCGCACATCCAGCAGCCGCCATGCCTGAATGATGTAGCTGCCAACGGCGGCATACATGAAGCCGGAGAAAAGCGGCACGCCGAGGACCTTGCTATAGGCGAAATCCGGATAGGACCACGACTGGATGGCGCTGGATGTCTTGAACACCTCCAATGCGAAACCGACGACGTGAAACAGCAGGATGGCCTTGGCCTCATCAAGCGTTTCAAGCCTGCTCCAGATCATGAAGAACTGGATGGCGAGCGCAATGATCAGCAGTACGTCATAACGCGGGATGCCGAACAACCCGCCATGCGGCACGACGAAGATGGAGATGAAAAACAACCCCGCAAACAGGCAGGCGCGGGCCTCCTTGATGCCGAAATAGAGAAATTCGACAATAAAGCGCCTGAAGCCCTTGAGTTCGCCCCAGGGATAGGTATCGCAGAGCAGATTGTCCAGGACGGAGAGGCGACTTGCGGCCGGGCTTGTTGATGTGCTCATTTCCGTCCCCGATCTCACTTCGTCACCTTTCATACGAAAACCCGAAGGAAGCCGTATGGGCCTGCCGCGCGTATCCCCATCTTATTTCACCCGCATCCGGCTTCTGGCGGCGGCGATCGTGGTGATCGTCTGCGGCCTTTGCCTGCGCAGGTTCGGTTATGACGTTGGGTTACCGTTCGTGGCGGTAAAATATGGCGGATCCGTGCTGTGGGGAGCCATGGTTTTTCTGTTGCTGGCGGCGGTATTTCCGTCCGGTTGGCGTGGTCATGAGGCTCAGGCCGCCATTCTCGTCGCTATTGCCGTGGAATTCATCCGGCTTGTCCATTTTCCGGCGCTGGACGCGTTTCGATCGACGACCGCCGGAGCCTTGCTGCTCGGTCGCGTTTTTTCCCCATGGAATATCGTCTGTTACATCGCGGGCATTGTGGCCGCATTCTTCATGGCCGGGCGGCTTTCGCGCGTTTCGCCCTCTTCCTCGCCATGATCGTCGGCCGCACCAGCCGATATCCAAGCAATACCACCATGGTGCTGATGTAAAACACCGGCTCCAGCGTGATCGATTTTCGTGCCAGCACGAAATGCAGCACGCCAACGATGAGCACGAGATAGACGAGCTTGTGCAACGTGTTCCAGCGGCTGCCAAGCTTGCGGATGGACCAGCGGTTGGAGGTGAGCGCAAGCGGCGTGAGCATGACAAGCCCGGCCATGCCGAGCATGATATAGGGGCGTTTGAGAATATCTCCGGCGATGGAGCCCAGCATCAGGCCGCGATCCAGCACCAGATAGACGGTGAAGTGCGCGAGCACGTAATAAAAGGCAATCAGGCCCAGTGCCCGGCGATAGGCGATGAGGTTGATGTTGAAGAGGTCGCGCAACGGCGTCACCAGCAGGCCAAGGCAGAGAAAGCGCAGCGCCCAGATGCCAAGCAGGTGCTCGAAATCCTTGACCGGGTTGAAGCCGAGGCCGCCGGTTGCGGCGAGATAGAAATACCAGACGGCCGGACAGAGACCGATCACATATAGCGACCAGATGGTCGCCGGCTGGTAACGCTTCGGCAGCGATGGAAGCGACAGGGCAAAGGCCATGGTCAATAATTCGCTTTCAGGTCCATTCCGGTATAAAGGCTTGCCACCTCGTCATACCCGTTGAACATCAGGGTAGGGCGGTTCTGGGTGCCGAAAAAGCCGCCTTCGCCGATGCGCTGTTCGGTCGCCTGGCTCCAGCGGGGATGGTCCACATGCGGATTGACGTTGGAATAAAAGCCGTATTCGCGGGCATTGGAATTTTTCCACGTCGTTTCCGGCTGCTTTTCGACCAGCGAAATCTTGACGATGGATTTGATGCCCTTGAAGCCGTATTTCCATGGAACGACCAGCCGGATCGGCGCGCCGTTCTGGTTGGGCAGCGTTTCTCCGTATAGGCCGACGGCAAGCAGGGTCAGCGGGTGTCGCGCCTCATCGAGGCGCAGGCCTTCGATATAGGGCCAGGACAGCGGCTGGAACAGGCCGGTTTGGCCCGGCATTTCCTCCGGCCGCACCACGGTTTCGAAGGTGACGTATTTCGCGCTGCCAAGCGGCTCAACCTTGTCGAGCAGGCTTGCGAGCGGGAAACCGATCCATGGAATGACCATCGACCAGCCTTCGACGCAGCGCATGCGATAGGTACGTTCTTCAAGCTGGTATTTCATCAGCTCTTCAATGCCGAATTCCTGCGGCTTGGAGACGAGGCCATCCACCTTCACCGTCCATGGGGTGGGCTTGAACTTGCCGGAATTTTCCTTCGGGTCGGATTTTCCGACGCCGAATTCGTAGAAATTATTGTAGCTGGTGACGGCATCGAGCGGGGTGAGCTTGTCATCCAGCTTGTAGGCGCCGGGTTTTGCGGAAAGCGGTGCGGCGATCGCTTCGCGACCGGTAAGTCCAACTGCCGCAAGTCCGGCCGCCGTGCCGAGAAAGCCGCGTCGGGACAGGTAGGTACTCTTCGGCGTGATTTCACTTGCCGCGATGAGGGGCGGACGATAGGCGGGCATTTCAACCTCCACAAAAGCCGGGTGCATCGGCGATAAATCGATTATGATAACCAATACGACCGCTGCACAGATATGTTTCAGCGCTGTGCGAAAAAACAACGACCGCACGGTGAAAATCGCGCATTTGTGATGAGCCAGTGCCGGAATGGCAGCAGCAGATGGAGCGTACCGTACCGAACCGTACTGTTTTGCCTGAAGGTGACAGTGACAGGGCTTGCGGTTTGCGCTAGAAAAACCGCAAAATAGGGCAGAGGCTGTTTTGACCGTGCTGCGGAAGACGGCCCTTCTGTTCAAGAGATCGAGGAAAACACCATGCCAGCCTATCGCTCCAGAACGACAACCCACGGCCGCAACATGGCGGGCGCGCGCGGCCTTTGGCGCGCCACCGGCATGAAGGATAGCGATTTCGGCAAGCCGATCATCGCGGTAGTCAATTCCTTCACGCAGTTCGTACCGGGCCATGTGCACCTGAAAGATCTCGGCCAGCTGGTTGCCCGCGAAATCGAAGCGGCGGGCGGCGTTGCCAAGGAATTCAACACGATTGCGGTCGATGACGGTATCGCCATGGGTCATGATGGAATGCTTTATTCGCTGCCGTCGCGCGAGATCATCGCTGACTCTGTCGAGTATATGGTCAACGCCCATTGCGCCGATGCGATGGTTTGTATTTCCAACTGCGACAAGATCACTCCCGGCATGCTGAATGCGGCGATGCGCCTCAACATCCCCGCCGTCTTTGTGTCCGGCGGCCCGATGGAAGCGGGCAAGGTGGTTCTGCATGGCAAGACCGTCGCGCTTGATCTGGTCGATGCCATGGTGGCGGCTGCCGACGACAAGATTTCCGATGAGGACGTCAAGATCATCGAACGCTCTGCGTGCCCGACCTGCGGTTCCTGTTCCGGCATGTTTACCGCCAATTCGATGAACTGTCTGACCGAGGCGCTGGGTCTCTCGCTGCCCGGCAACGGCTCGACGCTTGCCACCCACTCGGATCGCAAGCGTCTGTTCGTCGAGGCCGGTCATCTGATCGTCGATCTGGCCCGCCGTTATTACGAGCAGGATGACGAGACCGTTTTGCCGCGCACCATCGCCAACAAGGCGGCGTTTGAGAACGCCATGTCGCTGGATATCGCCATGGGCGGCTCCACCAACACGGTTCTGCATATCCTGGCGGCGGCCCATGAGGGCGGCGTCGATTTCGGCATGGAGGACATCGACCGTCTTTCCCGAAAGGTTCCATGCCTTTCCAAGGTCGCGCCGGCCAAGCAGGACGTGCATATGGAAGACGTTCACCGCGCCGGCGGCATCATGCGCATTCTCGGCGAGCTGGAGCGTGGCGGTCTCATCAACCGCGATACCTATACCGTGCACGAGGCGACGCTGGGCGATGCCATCGATCGCTGGGACATTACCCGCACCAACAGCGAGACGGTTCGTGAATTCTTCAAGGCGGCCCCGGGCGGCGTGCCGACCCAGGTTGCCTTCAGCCAGTCTTCGCGCTGGGATGATCTGGATACCGACAGCGATAACGGCGTCATCCGCTCGGTCGAAAAGCCGTTCTCCAAGGATGGCGGTCTGGCCGTGCTTTATGGCAACATCGCGCTTGACGGCTGCATCGTGAAAACGGCGGGTGTCGATGAATCGATCCTGAAATTCAACGGTTCGGCCGTCGTTTACGAAAGCCAGGACGCCGCGGTGAAGGGCATTCTCGGCAATGAGGTCAAGGCGGGCGATGTCGTCGTCATCCGTTACGAAGGGCCGAAGGGCGGACCGGGCATGCAGGAAATGCTCTATCCGACCAGCTACCTGAAATCCAAGGGTCTCGGCAAAGCCTGCGCGCTGATTACAGACGGTCGCTTTTCTGGTGGCACGTCAGGTCTTTCCATCGGTCACGCCTCGCCGGAAGCGGCGCAGGGCGGCGCCATCGGCCTCGTGCGTCAGGGCGACCTGATCGAGATCGATATTCCCAATCGCACCATCAACCTCAAGGTCACGGATGCGGAACTTGCAGCGCGCCGGGCCGAACAGGAAGAGCTCGGCTGGAAGCCGGTAGCACCGCGCAAGCGCAATGTCACGACGGCGTTGAAGGCCTATGCGGCCTTTGCGTCGAGCGCGGACAAGGGCGCAGTGCGGATTTTGCCGGAGTAAGCCCGGCACAGAGTGAGAGGGGAGGTTGCGCCCAGTGCGCATTTTCCTTCTTGGGTTTCGCAGAGCGATAACAAACACACTCCGTCACCCCGGACTTGATCCGGGGTCTAGCGCGATCAAGTCCTTGATCGCTAGAGGCTCTTCTCACGGCGCAGACGCGCCGTGGCTGGATGCCGGATCAAGTCCGGCATGACGGAGGAGAAGGTCTCGCACGTCCGTCTGCAAGGTGAGCCGTTTTCGAGCGGCTTTTTTCTTGCCCAGGTACAGATCCTGCTTTCCGCTAAGAAAGAGATTCAATTGCTTCAGAAGGCGATTCTCTTAGGCCCTGCAACATGCTGTTCTAACATCGTAATTTCGCATGTTTCCGACAGTTTTCCGGTCATCCCGGCAGTCACATTGGAGTGATGTTCGTCCATCGGCTCTTTTCCGTAGCGTAGCGATGCCTAACTTCATCAGCATGAAAAGACGAACCGCACTCGCCCTCATCGCCTCGCTGCCTTTCGCCCCGCTTGCCCGCGCGCAAAGCTCCGGAAATGGCGCCCGTTTTGATCCATTGCTGAGGGACGCGGATGCGCTTTCGAGCCTCAAGGCCGTCATCGTCAGCATCGACGGGGCGGAGGTTGTCAGTCGCGCCTATCATGGCGCGAGCCTTAACGGCTCCACCAACATCAAGTCGGCATCGAAATCGGTCATTTCCGCACTGGTCGGCATGGCGATCGACCGGAAGATACTCTCTGGTGCCGATCAGCCGATTGCGACCATCCTGCGCGGCGATTTTCCGCCGAATCCCGATCCACGGCTGGAGAGGGTCACCATCGGCAACCTGCTTTCGATGCAATCCGGTCTGGAGCGCATGTCCGGCCCGAATTATGGGCGCTGGGTTGCCAGCCGCAACTGGGTGCGCATGGCGCTGGGGTCCGGTTTTGCCGGAGAGCCTGATGGTGGCATGCTTTATTCCACCGGCTCCACACATCTGCTCTCGGCGATATTGACCAAGGCCTCCGGCCGCTCGACGCTCTCTCTGGCGCGAGACTGGTTCCGGCCGCTGGAGGGATTTGCCATTGGTGGCTGGGAGCGTGATCCGCAGGGGATTTATCTCGGCGGTAACCAGATGGCGATGACGGCGCGCTCATTGCTGGCCTTTGGCGAGCTTTACCGGCGGGGCGGGGTGACACCCGGCGGTGAGCGGCTGATCTCGCAGGAATGGATCGACCAGTCCTGGCAACAGCGCACCAACTCCGTCTTCAACGGTGATGGTTATGGTTATTGCTGGTTCATCAAGGAGATGGCGGGAGAAATGGTCTATTATGCCTGGGGTTATGGCGGGCAGATGCTCTACATCGTTCCCGCCAAGCGCTTGTCAGTCGTCATGACCTCGCGTGAGGATGCGCCGTCGGCCAGAACCGGTTATCGCGATCAGCTGCACGGTCTCATGGAGAACATCATCCGTGCAGCCTGATAATCACCGTATCGATCAAAGGGGTCTGTTGATGCTCTGGAAAGCTTCTCCGAGCTTCTTCATACGCTCGTCGTAAGCGCCCGTCAGGCAGGCGACATCCGCTGCGCATTCCTGGCGTTTCTTCAACCATTGGCTCTGCTCGTCGCGCAATGTGTCGCGGGCGCCCATGGCCATCAGCTGGGTAAGGATGTCGAAGGTGGTGGCCATCTTCACGTCCTGGTCGTTCAGGGCGCGATTGTCGCAGATCGCCTTTTCATCCGCCGCCAGGTCGGTCTTGGTGCAATCAAAGCTGGCTGCCGAAGCTGGCGAGCTGAGAGTGGAGGCGCAGAGGAGGAGGCCGCAGGCGAGAAGAGTCTGTTTCAGATGCATGGATCGTTTCTTTCAAGGATAATCGATGCGGATGAAACCAAAAAGGGGCGTTGGTGGTTCCAATTGCCGGAACCGGCCTGCACAGGGAAAAGGCTGGCCATCATCTTGCCGCTCTTTGCTTTACAGGCTTTGGCGTTATAACTCCATCATACTGATGACGATGAGGAATCACATGCGAAGCGTGTTGAAGTATCTGTCCACCGGCTTTCTCGCCGCGCTCATTCTCCTGCCCGCGGGTGCGCAGGCGCAGGACAACAAGACCGTACCGTCAAGCCACACGGAAATGCAGCTTTCCTTCGCGCCGCTGGTCAAGCGCACCGCGGGTGCTGTGGTCAACGTCTATGCCGAACGTGTCGTGCAGCGGCGCCTGTCGCCCTTTGCCGGCGACCCGTTCTTCGAGCAGTTCTTCGGCCAGCAGATGCCGAACCGCACGGAAAAGCAGTCGTCGCTCGGCTCGGGCGTGATCGTCACCGCCGGCGGTCTGGTCGTGACCAACAACCATGTCATCGATGGTGCCGACGACATCAAGGTAGCGCTGGCGGATGGACGCGAGTTTTCCTCCAAGGTGCTGATGAAGGACGACCGTATCGACCTCGCCATTCTGCAGATCGATGCCAAGGAGCAGTTCCCCGTGCTGTCGCTTGGCAATTCGGATTCTATCGAGGTCGGTGATCTGGTGCTGGCCATCGGCAACCCCTTTGGTGTCGGCCAGACGGTGACGAGCGGCATCGTTTCGGGTCTGGCGCGCAATCAGGTGACGCAGGGCGATTTCGGCTTCTTCATCCAGACCGATGCTTCCATCAACCCCGGCAATTCCGGTGGTGCGCTGACGAACATGGCCGGTGAGCTGATCGGCATCAATACCGCGATCTTCTCCAAGGGCGGCGGGTCTAACGGTATCGGCTTTGCCATTCCCGCCAATCTGGTGCGGGTATTCGTGGCTGCGGCCGAACGCGGTGATGCAAACTTTCAGCGGCCCTATATTGGCGCGACTTTCGATCCCGTGACGTCTGATGTCGCCGAGGCGCTGGGTCTGCATCGCGCCCGTGGGGCGCTGGTCGTCAGTGTCGTCAAGGATGGCCCGGCGGAGAAGGCGGGCATCGAGCCAGGACAGGTTGTTACCGCAGTCAACGGTTTCGAGGTCGAGCATCCCGATGCGCTGGGTTATCGCCTGACGACGGCGGGCATCGGTAAATCCGCCGAGCTTACCGTGATGGACAAGGGCAAGGAAAAGAAGCTGACCATCGCACTCGATACGGCGCCGGAAACCGCGCCGCGGGATGAGCGCTTGGTCGAAGGCCGCAATCCCTTCGCTGGTGCCACCGTCGCCAATCTTTCGCCGAAGCTTGCCGATGAGCTGCGCATGCCGTCGCAGGTGACGGGCGTGGTCATCACCGATGTGAAGCGTGGTTCGCCAGCCTATCGTGTCGGTTTCCAGCCGAAGGACGTGATCCTGTCGCTGAATGGCGCGGATATCGGCTCCACGGCTGCGGTCGAGAAGGCGCTGGATGACAATCCCGGTTTCTGGCGGGTCGAAATCTTGCGCGACGGCCAGCGCATCCGGCAGTTCCTGCGATGAGTGACGACCTCTTCGCCCCGCAAGTGCCTGTCGAGGTCGCCAATCGGCGGCCTCTTGCCGATCGCCTGCGTCCAAAGACACTGGCCGAGGTAAGCGGGCAGGCGCATCTGACGGGCGAGGAGGGCGTGCTGCGCCGGATGATCGACAGCGGCTCACTGGGATCGATGATCTTCTGGGGGCCGCCCGGAACCGGCAAGACCACAGTGGCCCGCCTGCTTTCGGGTGAGGCGGGGCTGGCTTTCGAGCAAATCTCGGCGATCTTTTCCGGGGTCGCTGACCTCAAGAAAGTATTCGAGGCCGCGCGCACCCGCCGGATGAACGGCCGGCAGACGCTGCTGTTCGTTGACGAGATACACCGTTTCAACCGCGCCCAGCAGGATAGCTTCCTGCCGGTGATGGAGGATGGCACCATCATTCTGGTCGGCGCCACCACCGAAAACCCGTCCTTCGAACTCAACGCCGCTCTTTTGTCGCGGGCGCGGGTGCTGACATTTGGTTCGCATGATGAGGATAGTCTCAGTGAACTTCTGAAACGCGCCGAGGAAGCGGAGGGCAAACCTCTGCCACTGACGGAAGACGCGCGGGCGAGCCTCATCCGCATGGCGGATGGCGATGGCCGTGCCGTGCTGACGCTCGCCGAAGAGGTCTGGCGGGCGGCGCGCAAGGATGAGACCTTCGATACCGAAGGGCTGACACGCATCGTGCAGCGACGCGCCCCGGTTTACGACAAGAGCCAGGACGGTCACTACAATCTCATTTCGGCGCTGCATAAGTCGGTGCGCGGCTCGGATCCGGATGCGGCGCTTTATTATCTGGCCCGCATGTTCGATGCTGGCGAAGATCCGCTTTATCTAGGGCGGCGGCTGGTGCGCATGGCGGTGGAAGATATCGGCCTTGCCGATCCGCAGGCGCTTGCCGTCTGCAATGCCGCCAAGGATGCCTATGATTATCTCGGTTCACCCGAGGGCGAGCTGGCGCTGGCGCAGGCCTGCGTTTATCTCGCCACCGCACCGAAATCCAACGCCGTTTACACCGCCTTCAAATCGGCAATGCGGGCGGCCAAGGAGAACGGCTCGCTGGTGCCGCCGAAACATATCCTCAATGCTCCGACCAAGCTGATGAAGGGCGAGGGGTACGGTGACGGTTACCGTTATGACCATGACGAGCCGGATGCTTTTTCGGGACAGGATTATTTCCCGGAAAAAATGGGTCGCACGACTTTTTACGATCCGCCCGACAGGGGGTTCGAGCGGGAAATCCGCAAACGTCTCGACTGGTGGGCGAAGCTGCGCCGTGAGCGTGGGGGGCGTTAGGCGGCGTTCTTCACAAACAGAATCATGTGCTTGGCAAAAAGAGTCGCAAAGCCGCGCTATCTCTTTGTTTATTAGTGAATTTCCGTCAAAATGCGTGGTGCTTTTACGCTCGGAAAATGTGTAAAGCTCCGAGAGCGTGTGGCGTTTCCGAGAAAAGCCGAAATGCTTTGAAGAAATCAGGACGCTTTGCGCTGTGGCGCGACCTGCGGCTGCGCCGGCAGCATCTTCACCGAGGATTCCGCCAGGCCACTATGCCCCTCGGCGTCGATCACCAGGTGCCAGTGCATCGTTTCCGGAATGGCGATGCGGATCGGCGATTTTTTCGCGACACCGCCGAGATATTTGAAGTCGAGCAGTTCGGTGAAGCGCTGAAAATTCGCGCCTGTCATCAGCCGCACATTGTTGACGGCCGACAGCGATATTTCAATGGTCGTCCCAGCCCGCAATTCCTTCAGGTCGTAATGCGTAAAGCGGAAATTCGGCCGTGCCATCGCGTGCTTCCCATACCGTATATTTGGCAAAGGAGGATAGGACGCCAGAGTTAACGAGCCCTTTAAAGCCATGGGCGCGCTTGTCGAATTTCGGACAGCCGTGCCGCTTTTGAGTGGCTGCGGAGAGTATTGGCGGTTTTCACGTGGACGGTAGGGAATAATACTAACGTATAAGATGCGTATTTAATGATAATAAATTTTTCAACTTTAACATCGGCTGATGGGAATGCCATCGTCGGCGTTGGGGGGAATATGAAAAACGTTACGATATCTATGCGTCTTTATGCGCTAGTCGCATTGTTTCTGACAATATTGACCGCGGCGCTGACATTCAGCCTTTTTGAAACCTTCCACGAGATGGAGCGCGAGCGCAAAGCCGGGCTTGCGGCGATGAACGAAACCGCCGTTGCCATTCTCGAGCAATATTATCGTCTGGAGCAGAGCGGCAGCCTGACACGGGAAGCCGCGCAGCAGCAGGCCAAAACCACAATCGCGGCGATGCGTTATGGCAATGGCAGCGGTTATTTCTGGATCAACGACATGCATCCCAATATGGTGATGCATCCAATCAAGCCTGAAATGAACGGCACCGACCTTACCGCCAACAAGGATCCGAACGGTAAGGCGCTGTTCGTCGAATTCGTGAACACGGTGAAGGCGGGCGGTCAGGGTTTTGTCGATTATTATTGGCCGAAACCCGGTGCGCCGGACCCGGTGGAGAAGTTTTCCCATGTCGCCGGTTTCGCCCCCTGGGGATGGATTGTCGGCACCGGTGTTTATGTGGACGATCTTGAGGCGGTGTTCTGGAGCGATGCCTATTTCAACATCGGTCTGTGCGTTCTGTCTGCCCTTCTGGTCATCGGCGTGGCAGCCGCCGTCGTGCGCAGCGTGACGCGACCGATCGACCTTATCCGCCAGAGCATGAAGCGGATCGCCGATGGTGACGGCGCGGCCGAAATCCAGTTCGCTGACCGCCGCAACGAAATCGGCGCGATTGCCAAGACGCTTCTGGTCTTGCGTGACAGCGTCAATGAGCGCAGCGCCCTGCAGGCCCGCGAGGCTGACCAGCAGCGGGCACTGGAAGAGGCGCGGCGGGGCAATGAAACGGTTCTGCGCTCCGCGTCTGAACGTCAGGCCCATGCCATGACCCAGCTCGGCAATTCGCTGGAGGCGCTTGCCAATGGCGATCTGACCGTCGAGCTTGCCGATATTGGCGCGGATTATGAAAAACTGCGCATGGATTTCAATCGTGCGGTTGGCGCATTGCACGGCGCCATCGAGGCGATTGCCCGAACCGGCGATGTCGTCAATGACAGCGCCTCCGATATCAGCGGCGCGACGGGTAATCTTTCACGCCGGACCGAACAGCAGGCGGCGGCGCTGGAGGAGACGGCAGCGGCCCTTGACGAGATCACCGCCACCGTACGCACCGCTTCTGAGCGGGCCAATGAGGCGCGGCAGATGGTGCAGGACACGAAAACCAGCGCCGGCCGCTCGGGCGAGATCGTTCGAAACGCCGTTGATGCCATGGGCCGTATCGAGGATTCCTCCAAACGCATCGGTCAGATCATCTCCGTCATCGACGAGATCGCTTTCCAGACCAATCTGCTGGCGCTGAATGCCGGGGTTGAGGCCGCACGGGCGGGCGAAGCGGGACGTGGTTTTGCCGTGGTGGCGCAGGAGGTTCGCGAACTGGCACAACGCTCCGCCAATGCGGCCAAGGAGATCAAGACCCTCATCAACCGTTCGGCGGAAGAGGTCGGCGGCGGTGTCGCGCTCGTGCGTTCCACGGGCGATGCGCTGGAAGAGATCGTGGCGCTGGTCAACCGCGTCGAAGGTCATGTGAATTCCATCGCCACGGCGGCGCGGGAACAGGCGACCGGCCTGCAGGAGATCAATACCTCCGTCAACCATATGGATCAGATGACGCAGCAGAATGCCGCCATGGTGGAAGAGACAACGGCCGCCAGCCAGACGCTTGCCGAGGAAAGCCAGCAGCTGCGCTCGCTGCTTTCCCGTTTCGAACTTGGACAGGGAACGGGACGCGAGGTTTCACGGGCGGCGTGATTTTGTCTGTTTCGGGCAAACTGGAGGGCGTGGTTTTGGCTGCGCCCTTGGGTGACTGACAAGCTCTTTTCACACTCGACGTCATCCTCGGGCTCGACCCGAGGATCTACAACCGGGCGTGACCATGGATCCTCGGGTCAAGCCCGAGGATGACGGAGGAGAAGTTTGCGCGCCGGGTGACGCAAGGAGAGGTTTCGTTGCTGGATGTTGGAGGAGAGGCTTCAGCATTTCTGTCATCGCCTTCGACCCAATTTCGATCGCGCCTCCTTCATCTGCAGCGTCATGCAACAGCCAGGTTCGTTATTTCCGGCAACCAATAAGGTTTCGTTTACCTCATTTCTTTAAAATTTATCCTGTATTGCCGCGAGTAGCGGCCGCTGAAGGTACAGGTTCTCGTATGGCGTATGTTTCCCTTCCGCGTCGTCTTGTGACGTTGCTGATGATTTCCACGGTTATGGTGTCGTGTTCGGCGGAAGGCCTCGTGCCGCCGGCCGAGGTTGATGGCACCACGCGTGTCAGCGCCATCCGGTCGTCGCGTCAGCAGGGCTACAGCGCACCATCAGGCGCGGTCTATCAGGCCGAGCGGGTCGGGCAGTCCACCGATTATCCAGCGGCCGTGTCGCAGCCAATGCCGGAGCCTTACGCTTCGCAGGACCCCCTGCTGCAATCGCCGCAGGGCGGGCAGGGTTACTCAACGCTTGATACCCAGCATCAGGCGCGCATGGCGGCAAGCGGCCACAGCGTGCCAACCCAGACCATGCAAAATCAGGCCATGCCCAACCAGCAGGTCGCCTCCAGCCAGATCGCCGAAGGCGAGGGTGGGGTGAACATGGATTCCATGCTGGGCGTGGAGCCGGTGCGCGGGCTCGCGGAAGAGCAGGATGCCGATATTGCCGAAGGTGTTTCGGAGCAGCCGGTGGTGGATGGTATCGGCACCGACAATCCGGTCGCCGTCGTTCCGCCGCGCCGGCAGCAGAGCGCCGGGCAATCGCGGCTGATACCGCCGCCGCCCGTTGGCGCGTCTTCCCGCCGCCAGCCGGTGGAGGAGGTGGCCATGTTGATGCCAAACGATCCCATGGCGCGGGGTGGGCCGCAAAGCGACCGCTCCATGCCACCCGGCGTCATGCCGTCCTCTGAAGTCGCCTGCCGCTCCGAACTACGCCGCCTCGGCGTCGCTTTCCGCGACGTCGCCCGCATTGCCGATGGTCCGACCTGCGGTATCGATTATCCGATCGAACTCAGTGGTCTGGCAAGCGGCGTCGCGATCCGCCCGGCGGTGAAGCTCAATTGCCAGGTCACGCTTGCCTTCGCCAAATGGGTGAAGTTCGAACTCGTGCCATCCTCGCGCTTCCGTTATCTCTCGGGCGTCGGCCGCATCACGCCGATGGGTGGTTATTCCTGCCGCAAGATGAATTCGCGCTCCAGCAATCCCTGGTCTGAACATGCGCGCGGCAACGCCATCGACATCGGCACCATCACGCTGAAGAATGGCAAGGAGATCGACGTTCGCAGCAAAAGCTTCTTCGCCTTCCGCGAGAAAGCGCTGCTGAAGGCGGTGCGGTCCGATAGCTGCAAATATTTCTCGACCGTTCTCGGGCCGGGCAGCGATCCCAATCACTGGAACCACTTTCACTTCGACCTGCGCACCCGCAAGTCAGGTTACAGGCATTGCGATTAGCGGATTTCAAAGGGTGTTCAGCTTCATTTCCCAGTATTCCGGCGCTGAGCCGAAATCCGGTCGACGCAGCTCTCGCGTGGCGGGAAGAGTGTTTTCAGCCCAAGGGCTTGGGCTGGCTGGATTCCGGCTCAAGGCCGGAATGACGGAGGTGGGGGAGGCGGCTGCATGAGAAGCTCCGCTTGCCTACTCTCGGTCTTCGCAAAAAAAGACCGGCCCGAAGGCCGGTGAAGAAGACTGCCTTATCGGGGGGATATCGGCGTCTTTGCAAGGGCATGCAATGGGACATGGTCCCAAGAAGCGGTCTATCCGGCGCGGGATAGGCGGCAAAAGACATCGCGCCGTACTGACCTGCGGCCAACATGGCTTGCCGCCCGTCTCTGATACGCTATGAGGGTCACATGTTTGTGACAACGGACCCCGGGAGCCCGCCTTCATGCCCCCTGTTTCAGAGATAATGGTCTTTGCCGCGGCGCTTGCGGCGGCCGGTGTGATCGCCGGTCTTCTGGCGGGGCTGTTCGGCATCGGCGGCGGCGCGGTGCTGGTGCCCGTCTTCTACCAGGTCTTCGGGCTGCTGGATGTGCCGGAGGCGGTGCGCATGCATCTGTCGCTCGGCACGTCGCTTGCCATCATCGTGCCGACCTCCATCCGTTCGTTTCTGACGCATCGCCAGAAGGGCGCCGTCGATATCGATCTGCTGAAGGGCTGGATCGTCGCCGTGCCGCTCGGCACCATCCTCGCATCTGTCGTGGCCGCCCATGCCTCCAGCGTCGCGCTCCGGCTGATCTTCGCCTTCATCGCGCTCGCGCTCGCCTTCCGGATGATCTTCAACCGGGCGAGCTGGCATCTTGGTTCAGACCTGCCGAATAATCCGGGCCGGTTTCTGGTGGGCACGGGCATCGGGCTTTTTTCCGGCCTGATGGGCGTTGGCGGCGGGGTGATGAACAATACCTTCATGACGCTCTACGGACGCACCATCCATCAGGCGGTTGCCACGTCTTCCGGTGTCGGTGTGCTGATTTCGCTGCCGGGTCTGTTGGGTTACATCTGGGCCGGCTGGGGCGATGCGGGCCTGCCGCCATTTTCCACCGGCTTCATCAACTGGATCGCCGTGGTGCTCTTGATCCCCATCACGCTTGTCGTTGCGCCCTATGGCGCGCGGCTGGCGCATGCGCTCAGCAAGAAGCAGCTGGAACGGGCCTTCGGGGTGTTTCTGGTCTTCGTTGCAGCGCAGTTTTTCTATAGTGTCTACGGCTGATTTTCCTTCCCCGTGGAACGCAGTGTTCAGGCTCTCGGGCTGGCATTTGCACGTTTCACGGCCTATATGGCGTGCATCTTACTCGGTTTTTCGAAAGATTCGCGATGAATGCCATTGTTTCGATACGGAATCTGACCAAATCCTACGCAAATGGCTTTCAGGCGCTCAAAGGCGTCAGCCTTGATATCAGAGAGGGAGAAATCCTCGCTCTTCTGGGTCCGAACGGTGCCGGCAAGACAACGTTGATCTCCATCGTTTGTGGTCTCGTCAATCCGGGTGAAGGTTCCGTTTTTGTCGGCGGGCATGATGTGGTGAAGGATTTTCGCCAGACCCGCGCCCTGATCGGTCTCGTGCCGCAGGAGTTGACGACTGACCAGTTCGAAACTGTGTGGAACACCGTCAGCTTTTCGCGCGGCCTGCACGGGCAGAAGAAGAACCCGGAACTGATCGAGCGCATCCTCAAATCCCTGTCGCTGTGGAGCAAGAAGGACAACATGCTGCGGGAGCTTTCCGGCGGCATGAAACGGCGTGTGCTGATTGCCAAGGCGCTGGCACATGAGCCAAAAGTGCTGTTCCTCGACGAGCCGACCGCCGGTGTGGATGTGACCCTGCGCCGTGACATGTGGAATGTCGTCTCCGAGCTGCGCGCCAAGGGCGTCACCATCATCCTTACGACGCACTACATCGAAGAGGCGGAAGAGATCGCCGACCGCGTGGGCGTCATCAATGGTGGCGAGTTGCTGCTGGTCGAGGAAAAGACGGCGCTGATGAAGAAACTCGGCCGCAAGCAGCTTTTCCTTGAACTCGCGCAGCCGGTGGAGCAGTTGCCGGAAAGCCTTGCGCCCTTCGGGCTTACGCTTTCAGACGATCGCTGCACCATCACCTATGAAATCGAGGATAATGGCGAGCAGGGACGCATGGCCGATCTTCTGGGCGCTCTTTCCGCCGCCAACATACACTTCAAGGATATTTCCACGCGACAGAGTTCGCTGGAGGATATTTTCGTTTCGCTGGTGGGAGACCAGAAATGAATTTCGAAGCCATCAAGGCCATCTATCTTTTCGAAATGGCGCGCACGCGGCGCACCCTGTTGCAGAGCGTGGTGTCTCCGGTCATTTCCACCTCGCTCTATTTCATCGTGTTTGGAACCGCGATCGGCTCGCGGATTCAGGAAGTTGGCGGCGTTTCCTATGGCGCTTTCATAACGCCCGGCCTGATCATGCTGACGCTTCTGACCCAATGTATCAGCAACGGCTCCTTCGGCATCTATTTCCCGAAATTCACCGGCACGGTCTATGAGATATTGTCTGCGCCCGTCTCGATGACGGAAATCGTCGCCGGTTATGTCGGGGCGGCGGCGACCAAG
The DNA here is from genome assembly GCF_030518355.1 of Agrobacterium sp. V1. Classification (NCBI taxonomy): domain Bacteria; kingdom Pseudomonadati; phylum Pseudomonadota; class Alphaproteobacteria; order Hyphomicrobiales; family Rhizobiaceae; genus Agrobacterium; species Agrobacterium sp. V1. The sequence goes on along the minus strand of NZ_JAULSF010000001.1, from coordinate 1,602,379 downwards.
GGGCTGATGATCGGCACGATCATTCTGATCACGGCCACGTTCTTCGTGGATATCCACATTGCCCACCCGTTCATGATGGTGCTGTTCTTCGTGCTGACGGCTGTCAGTTTCAGCCTGTTCGGTTTTATCATCGGCATCTGGGCGACGAATTTCGAGCAGCTGAACCTCATTCCCATGCTGGTGGTGCCGCCATTGACCTTCCTCGGTGGCAGCTTCTATTCCATCGACATGCTGCCGCCCTTCTGGCAGACGGTCAGCCACTTCAATCCGGTGCTTTATCTCATCAGCGGTTTCCGCTGGAGCTTTTACGAGATCGCCGACGTCAATCCCGTCATCAGCCTTGCGATGATCACGCTGTTTCTGGGGCTCTGCCTTGGCGTTGTCGCCTGGATGTTCAAGACGGGGTATCGGCTGCGTAACTGACATTGCGGATTACTGCCTGTCACTGAAGACTTCTCTACAGTGCCGTCATCCTCGGGCTTGACCCGAGGATCCATGGTTGCGTGGGGATGGATCCTCGGGTCAAGCCCGAGGATGACGGGAGCAGAGAGGTCGCGAGCCCTCAAGACATGATCAACCCACCGTCGACATTGATCGTCTGGCCGGTGATGTATGCCGCATCCTCGGACGCCAGAAACGCCACCAGTGCGGCCACTTCCGCGGGCGTTCCAGCGCGGCGCATGGGGATGTTGCGTACCCATTCGGCCATTAGTTCGCCCGGCTTGTAGTCGCCCAGCATCTGGCCCCAGACGCGGTCGTTATAGTCCCACATTTCGGTATGGATGATGCCCGGGCAAATGGCGTTGACGGTGATGCCCTCAGGCGCCAGTTCCTTGGCAAGGCTTTGGGTCAGGCCGATAACGCCGAATTTCGAGGCGGCGTAATGCGGGGTATAGATGAAGCCCTGACGCGCCTGGCCGGAAGCGGTGTTGACGAGACGACCTTTGATGCCGCTTTCGCGGAAGCGGCGGATCGCCTCCTGGCAGCAGAGGAACGCGCCTTTGGTGTTGACGTCGAGATTGAAATCCCACTGTTCCTGCGTCAGTTCCTCGATCTTGGAAATGGTGATGACGCCGGCATTCTGGACGGAGATGGAAAGCGGGCCGATCGCTTCTTCGGCGGCACCATAGGCGTCGCGCACCGCTGCCGCGTCGCGCACATCGAGGATGACGCCGTGGGTGGCCGCGCCAGTTTCGTCCGCCAGTTTTCTGGCGGCGTCATGAGTGTCCCTGTCGACAGAGGCGATGGCGACTTTCGCGCCTTCCTCGGCAAAACGGCGGGCGATGCCGTATCCGATGCCCTTATTGCCTCCGGTCACGAATACGGATTGACCTTCAAAGCGCCTCATGTCTCCTCCTTATGGGATTTTGGCTATGTTTCCTTGCCGACCAGTCGTTCGGCGGTGAATTTATCGGTGACGAGCACGTCGATCACACCGGTTCTGAGTGCGCCAGCAATCGCCTCGGTCTTTTTCGAGCCGCCGGCCAGCGCAATGACGCGGTCGACATTGGAGAGGTTTTCCAGCGGCAGGCCGATGACCCGGTCGTCGAGCGGCGTCTTCACCGGCTTGCCGTCCTTGTCGAAGAAGCGCAGCGAGATGTCGCCCACCGCACCCGCCTGGGCGAGATCGGCCAGTTCCTTGGCGGAAAAAATGTTGCCGGAACGGGCGAGAAGCTCCGATGGTTCAACCGCGCCGACGCCGACGATGGCGAGCGTGATCGACCCGAAAAGATCGATGGTTTCGCGCACGAAGGGATCGGCGAGCATCAAGAGCTTGGCTTCGCGCGAGGTGGCGACGCCCGGCACCGGCAGCAGTTTCGGTTCGGCTTCCGTCAGCCGCGCCAGCCGGGTGGTGATCTGGGTCGCATGCGTCTGAACGGAAGGATCGCCCATGCCGCCCAGCGTCTGGACGATGTAGCGCGCCTTGGCACCTTTAAGCGGGTGGATGTTTTCCACCATCTTGAAGATCGTCTGGCTCCAGCTGGAAACACCGATGATCTCGTTCTGCGACAGCGTCACCTCGAGGAAATGGGCCGCTGCCTCGCCGATGCGGGCCATGATCGCACCGTCGCGATCCTCGCTGCAATCGACAACGATGGCTTCCGGCAGGTCGAAACGTTCGCGCAGCTGCGCTTCCAGATCGCTATAGGTGCCGGGCGGCGGAATGATGCTGGTGCGGACGATGCCTTCGGCCTCGGCACGCTTCAACATGCGCGAGACGGTGGCCTGCGACAGGTTGAGATGCTGCGCAATTTCCGCCTGCCTTTTGTGCTCGCTGAAATACATCTGCGCCACGCGGGATATCATTCGAAGTTCGTTTAGCCTGCCCATAAGCCCTCCAGGGTGAATTTTTATTCACCATTACCCGAGGTTACAGGCAAGGTCGAGCGGGCAATCGCATCGCGCCAGACGCTGAGCCGCTGGCTGTTTTCGCTCGCGGACGGCGCGATGGTGTTGCCGTTGCTGTTCAACGCCGCGATGGCGTCGAGGTCGCTCCAGACACCGAGGGCGAGGCCGGCGAGATAGGCGGCACCCAGTGCCGAGGCTTCCGGCGCGTCACGCTGGATGACGGGGTGTTGCAGCATGTCGGCGACACATTGCATCAGGAAACGGTTCTGGCTCGGGCCGCCATCCACGAACAGCCGTCCAAAACCCGAAGGCGACTGCGCGCGCATGGCGGCGAAGACGTCATGGACCTGAAAGGCAATCGAGTCAGTGACGGCGCGGGCCATCTGGGCACGCGTGGTGCTGAAATTGATCTGGGAGAACAGGGCGCGCGCATTGGTATCCCAATAGGGCGCACCGAGGCCAACGAAGGCCGGCACGAAACCGGGACCGTTTGGCTCGGCAGTGGCGGCGAGTTCCACCAGCGCGGCGACATCCGGCAGGCCGAGAATCTCCGTCATCCAGGGCAGGGAGGCTGCCGAAACGAGAATATTGCCTTCAAAGGCAAAGGTTGGTTTGCCGCCGAGCCGCCATGCAACGGTGGTGGTGATGTCGCGTTCGGGCGCGATGAAATGCGGCAGAGTGGTCATCACAGATGAGCCGGTACCGAAAGTGACCTTACCATCGCCGGGGTTGAAGGCGCCGTGACCGAAGAGGGCTGCGTGGCTGTCGCCGATGGCGGCGAGGATCGGTGTGCCGTCCTTGATACCGGGAACGCCTGATGTGGTGCCGAAGTCGCCGCTGCTGTCGCGCAGATCGGGCAGGGTGTTGATATCGATGCCGAAGAGCTCGCAAAGCTCATCGCTCCAGACCTGCCGGTTGAGATCGAGCACCTGGCTGCGGGCGGCGTTGGAGGCGTCGCAGGCATGCACCTTGCCGCCGGTGAAGCAATGGATGAGCCAGCTATCGATGGTGCCGACACGGAGCCTGCGCCCCTTCGGCGCGCGCTCCAGAAGCCAGCGCATTTTTGCGCCGGGAAACATGGGGTCGATCGGCAGGCCGGTCAGCGCCATGACGCGCTCGGAATGGCCCTTTTCGATCAGTTCGGCGCAGTCCTGCGCCGTGCGGCGGCATTGCCAGCTGAGCACCGGGCCGAGCGGCTCGCCGGTTTCGCCATCCCAGATGGTGACGGATTCGCGCTGGTTGGAAATGGCGATGGCCGCGACATCGATCACAGAGGGGGCGGCGGCGAGGCAGGTGGAGATCGCTTCACGGACCGAGGCCCAGATGCGGTTCGGATCCTGTTCCACCCAGCCGGGCTGCGGATAGGCGATGCCGACGGGAGATGAGCCGCGCGCCAGCAGCTCTCCGCTTTCCGAGACGAGTATGGCCTTGGAATTGGTGGTGCCCTGATCGATGGACAGAATGGCGCGCATTACGTGAGTCTTTCGTCGGCAGTTTTTCGTTTCGGCCTTGCGGCGATTAAACGACGATATTGCAGAAAGGGTGTCGCCGCGCATCCGAAGACACGCGACGACTCTGGGAGGAGACCTTATTTTCTCTTGATCAGCGCTTCGGCCGCATCCGCAATGGCGGCCGGCGCCATGCCGAATTCATCCAGCAGCCATTCGGCCGAACCGGTGTGGGCAAAGACACCGGGAACGCCGAGACGTTTCATCGGTACGGGGGCCTGCTCAACCACGACTTCGGCAATGGCCGAACCAAGGCCGCCGAAGATCGAATGTTCTTCAGCCGTCAAGATCGCGCCGGTTTCCTTCGCTGCGGCGACGATCGCCGCCTCATCGATGGGACGTACGGTCGCCATGTTCAGCACCCGCGCCTTGACGCCACGGCTGGCCAGAATATCGGCGGCCTTGACGATGCGGTGGGTCAGCGTGCCATTGGCGATCAAAGTCAGGTCGGAACCTTCACGCAGCAGGTTAGCGCGGCCGAGTTCGAAGATATGGCCTTCCGGCAGCAGATCCGGCACGCCGACGCGTGACAGCCGCAGGAAGCAGGGGCCGGCATAGTCCGCCGCCCATTTGACGGCAGCGGCCGTTTCGATGCGGTCGCAGGGCGCGATGACCGGCAGGTTCGGCAGAACGCGGGTCCAGGCGAAATCTTCGATGGAATGATGCGTCGGGCCGAGTTCGCCATAGGCCATGCCCGAGGAGATGCCGATCAGCTTCACATTGGCGTTGGAATAGGCGAGGTCGGCCTTGATTTGCTCCAGCGCGCGGCCGGTGAGGAAGCAGGATGCGCCGCAGACGAAGGGCAACTGGCCGCCATTGGCGAGACCAGCGCCGACGCCGACCATGTTCTGTTCGGCAATGCCGACATTCACGAGGCGCTCGGGGAATTTCGACTTGAAGCCGCCGAGCTTCGAGGAGCCGACCGAATCGTTGCAGACGGCGACGACCCTGTCATTGCCGGCGGCCAGCGCTTCCAGCGTTTCGGCGAAGGCGTCGCGGCAGTCATAAAGCTTGGCGGCGGTTACGGGCGCGTTCATTACAATGTCTCCGAAAGTTCTTTGACGGCGATTTCATATTGTTCCCTGCTCGGAACCTTATGGTGCCAGTCAACGCGGTCCTGCATGAAGGAAATGCCGTGACCCTTGTTGGTGTGGGCGACGATGCAATGCGGGAGGTTGCCGCGATGCTCCAGCGCCGACACGACTTCCGCCATGGCGTTGCCGTTGATTTCGCTGACTTCCCAGCCGAAAGCCTCGAGCTTCGGGCGAAGCGGCGCGACATCATTGGTTTCCGAAAGCGCCGCACCCTGCTGGAAGCGGTTGTGATCGACGATCAGCGTCAGATTGTTGAGGTCGAATTGCGCAGCGGACATGATGGCTTCCCAGTTGGAGCCTTCCTGCATCTCGCCGTCGCCGGTCATGACATAGGTGTGGTAGTCCGCACCGGAAAGCTTGGCCGCCTTGGCCATGCCGACGGCAACCGGCAGTCCGTGACCGAGCGGGCCGGTATTGGTTTCCACGCCCGGCACCTTGTTACAGTTCGGATGGCCGTTGAGGCGCGAATTCGGCTGCAGGAAGGTCGAGATTTCCTCTTCCGGGATGAAACCGCGCTTGGCAAGCGTCACATACAGCGCGCAGGCCGTATGGCCCTTGGAAAGCACGAAGCGGTCGCGGGCAGGGTTCTTCGGATCATCCGGCCAGATACGCAGGACGCGGAAATAAAGGGCCGTCATGATGTCGATGGCCGACATTTCGCCGCCGACATGGCCCGCACCCGCTTCAAAAACAGCCTGTACGTCGCGAAGGCGAATCTGGCGCGCAATGCGCTCTAGCTCCTGGGACTGCATGGAATCCTCTTCAAAACATGCGTGTGAATATTTATGCATCTATTTATATAATTGCAGAGATGGCGTTTCTGTCAAGATGGAATTGCGGATGTTTATCGCCAGGCGGCATCGGCATTGCCGTGAAAGCCCTATTGACAAGCTTCTCTCAACTGGCTTATGCATGTTTCGCCGATGATGAATAATTATTCTAATCGGTTTAAAAAATGCAAGACAGTCATCGGGAGGAGCCATGTCCGCGCTTGAACGCAATGAGGGGGTCACGCACACCAGGAGCCCGCTTGCCTGGCTGAGTGGTGCGACCGGACCGCTTTTGGGCCTGCTGCTGCTGTGTGTCTTTTTGACTTTCGCCAGCGAGAACTTCCTGTCGCTCCGAAACGGGCTCAACATTCTCGACCAGATCACCGTGCTCGGCATCATGGCCGTCGGCATGACCTTCGTGATCCTGCTTGGCGGCATCGACTTGTCCGTCGGCTCGGTGCTGGCGCTGTCGATGATGATCATGGGCTGGACGGCCAATGTCGCGGGCATGCCGATGGGCATGGCCATCGTGCTGGCGCTTGTCGCCTCTGCCGCCTGCGGCCTCGTGGTCGGTATTCTGGTGACGGCCTTCCGGGTGCCTGCTTTCATTGCCACGCTGGCGATGATGTCGGTGGCGCGCGGTCTCGCCAATATGATCACCGATGGACAGCAGATCGTCGGTTTTCCTGACTGGTTCATGATGCTGGCGATAGAGCGTCATTTCGGCGTGTTGACCGCAACCGTGCTGCTGATGCTCGTTGTGGTGCTTGTCACCTGGATTTTCCTGCGTTTCCGCTCCGAAGGCCGCACGGTTTATGCTGTTGGCGGCAACCCGGAAGTGGCGCGTCTTGCCGGCATCAACGTGCCGCTGGTGACGATCTGCGTTTATGTCGCCTGTGCGGTTCTGGCCGGTCTGGCCGGCATCGTTCTTGCGGCACGTCTCGACTCGGTGCAGCCCTCCAGCGGCTTCGGTTACGAGCTGGATACGATTGCGGCTGTCGTCATCGGCGGAACCTCGCTTTCGGGCGGTGCGGGCGGCATTGGCGGCACCCTGATCGGCGTGCTGATCATCGGCGTGCTGCGCAATGGCCTCAATCTGCTCAACGTTTCTCCCTTTTTGCAGCAGGTCATCATCGGTGTGGTCATCGTGCTGGCCGTGGGTGCTGAAACCTTGCGTCGCCGCAGAAGCTGAATTTGCCTGCGGATGGCGAAGAGCCGTCCGCGCAATAAACGACCCTCCCGGCATGGGAGGCGTGAAAAACGGCCGGAGGGGAGGAGGTTTGATCTGCCCGAAGGTCAACAATCAACAAATGGAGGAATAATCATGAAATTTTCACGCATTCTGCTGACATCCGCCGCCCTTCTCGCCATGTCGCTCGGCCAGGCCAATGCCGCCGAAGTCAAGAAGATCGGCCTTGCCGTCGCCAATCTGCAGGCGAACTTCTTCAACCAGATCAAGCAGGCCGTTGAAGCCGAAGCCAAGACGCGCGGCATTGCCGTCGTCACCGTTGACGCCAAGGGCGATGGTCCGACGCAGGTCAATCAGATCCAGGATCTGCTGACCCAGAACATCGATGCGCTGATCTACATTCCGGCCGGTGCCGCCGCTGCGACCGTTCCGGTAAAGCTTGCCAAGGCTGCGGGCGTCCCGGTCATCAACATCGACCGCAATGCCGATGGCGCGCCCGGCGATACCTTCCTTGCCACCGATTCCGTCGCCTCCGCCAAGGCGGTTTGCGATTACATCATCAAGCAGGCCGGTGGTTCGGGCAAGATGGTCATCATCCATGGCCAGAAGGGCACGACACCGGAAGTGGACCGCACCAAGGGCTGCATGGAATCGGTAAACGCCAATTCCGGCGTGAAGATCGTCGCCGAACAGTGGTCCAACATGTGGAGCCAGGATGAAGGCTTCCAGATCATGCAGAACATGCTGCAGGCCAATCCGGATGTTTCCATCGTCTTTGCACAGGCCGACGGTCTGGCGCTCGGCGCTGCACAGGCAATCAAGGTCGCCAACCCTTCGCAGAAGATCGTCGTTGGCGGCTTCGATGGTGATACGGCAGCCCTTGAGGCGCTGAAGAACGGCGTGTTCGACGTGACCGCGACGCAGCAGACCCAGAAGATGGGCCGCATGGCTGTGGAAATGGCCGTCAAGATCGTCGGCGGGGAGAAGGTTCCGGCCGTGCAGCTCTCCGATGCGACGCTGACGACCAAGGAAAATGTCGAAGGCTTCATCGCCAACCATCCCTGATCCTGCTGCCCCGCGCGACCCATGGGATGCGCGGGGCATTCACTGGTTTGTCTTTAGGTTATTTCGGACGCAAGGCTTGGGCATTGCCGCTGCTTATGTGTCCTGGGAGGTCCCGTCATGCGCGAGCCGGTTCTTTCGCTCCGTGGCATCAGCAAACGTTATGGTCCGCTTGAGGTTCTGAAAGCCGTCGATCTCGATGTCTATCCGGGCGAAGTGGTGGCGTTGCTGGGTGAAAACGGCGCGGGCAAATCCACGCTGTCAGGTATCATCGCCGGTTCGCGTGAGCCGTCCGAGGGCAAGATGACATGGCTTGGGCAGCCATACGCGCCTGCATCGCCGCGCGAGGCGATCGATAAGGGTATCGTGCTCATCCATCAGGAGCTGAAGCTTCTGCCGGAGCTTTCCATTGCCGAGAATGTGTTCATCGGCCGCTGGCTGATGAAGAACGGCGTTATCGACCGCGCCGAGATGGTGCGCAGAGCCCAGCAGCAGCTGGCGCGCCTCAATCTCCACATTCCCGCCACCCGCAAGGTGGCCGGCCTTTCCACCGCCAACCAGCAGCTGATCGAAATCGCCAAGGCGCTGGCGCTGGACGCGAAACTTCTGATCCTCGATGAGCCGACGGCGGCACTTGGCGGCGCGGAAACGCAGGCGCTGTTCGAGCAGGTGCGCAAGCTGCGCGCCGAGGGCGTCGGCATCATCTATATTTCCCACCGCATGGAAGAGATCAAACAGATCACCGACCGCATCGTCGTGTTGCGCGACGGCGAGCGGGTGCATGAATTTGCCGATAGCGCGACGCCGGTGCGTACCATCGTTGAAAGCATGGTCGGCCGCTCGCTGGAGCGCCTGTTCCCGGCATTGCCGGAACCGCAGGACAAGGTGGTGCTGGAGGTCAAGGGGCTGACTGGCGCGACCAATGCCTTCCGCGACATCAGCTTCGGCGTTCGCGCCGGTGAAATCCTTGGTATCGCCGGTCTTATCGGCGCGGGACGCACCGAGCTGGTGCGGGCGATATCCGGTGCTGACCCGACGAGTGCGGGTGAGGTGCTGCTGGATGGCAAGGTGCTGACGCTGAAAAGCCCGGCGGATGCTATCGCCAAGGGCGTCGTCATGGTGCCGGAAGACCGCAAATTGCAGGGGCTGGTGGTGGAGCACGAGATCGGTGAAAACCTGATCTATGCCAATCTCGACCGCGTCGGCACCGGCTGGATCACGCCGCGCATCAAGCGCGCCTTTACCAGAGAGGCCATCGCCAAATTCGGGGTGAAGGGCCGCAGCGAACAGCCGGCGTCCGATCTTTCCGGTGGCAACCAGCAGAAGGTGGTCATTGCCAAATGGCTTGCCCGCAATCCGCGCGTGGTGGTGCTGGACGAGCCGACCCGCGGCATCGATGTCGGCGCACGCGCGGGCATTTACGACATTATCGTCGGTCTGGCGAAAAGCGGCGTGGCCGTCATCGTCGTCAGTTCCGATCTCGAGGAAGTGCTGGGCGTATCGAACCGCATCCTCGTGCTCGCGCAGGGAAAACAGGCCGGCATTCTCAACCGTGACGAAGCAAACGACGTTTCGGTCATGGAACTGGCTACCATTTGAAGAAGGAAATACCGATGTCCACCATCACGCTCAACGCGCCGAAACTGTTCGATCTTTCCGGCCAGGTGGCACTTGTCACCGGTGCCGGCTCCGGCATCGGCCAGCGCATCGCCATGGGGCTTGCCCAGTCCGGCGCCAATGTCGCGCTGCTTGATCGCCGCACCGATGACGGTCTGGCGCAGACCGCCGATTTCATCGCCAAGGCCGGGCGCAAGTCGATCCAGATTGCGGCTGACGTCACCAGCAAGCAGGCATTGACTGAAGCGGTTGCCCGTACTGAGGCCGAGCTTGGCGCGCTTTCACTCGCTGTCAATGCCGCCGGCATCGCCAATGCCAATCCGGCCGAGGAGATGGAGGAAAGCCAGTTCCAGACGATGATGGACATCAACCTGAAGGGTGTTTTCCTCTCCTGCCAGGCGGAAGCCAATGCCATGCTGAAGAATGGCCGTGGCGCGATCGTCAACATCGCCTCCATGTCTGGCGTCATCGTCAATCGCGGGCTGATGCAGTGCCATTACAACGCCTCGAAGGCCGGCGTCATCCACATGTCGAAATCCATGGCGATGGAGTGGGTGGGGCGCGGCATTCGCGTCAACACCATCTCGCCGGGTTACACCGCAACGCCGATGAATACACGGCCGGAAATGGTGCACCAGACCAAGCTGTTCGAAGAACAGACGCCGATGCAGCGCATGGCGGGCGTCGATGAGATGGTTGGTCCGGCGATCTTCCTGCTGTCAGATGCGGCGAGCTTCGTGACGGGCGTGGATCTGCTGGTGGATGGCGGTTTCTGCTGCTGGTAGGGTTTTGGCGTCGTGGAAGTACTGACTTACTGGTCTGATGAACATAAACGTCCGCGCCAACCGGCGGTTCACTACACTCCACGTCATCCTCGGGCTTGACCCGAGGATCCATGGACGGCCGAGTTGTGGATCCTCGGGTCAAGCCCGAGGATCACGGAGCTGAGAGGTTTCAGCGCTTCAGTTACCCATTTAACGCCCGGCTTGCGCCGGGCGTTTTTGTATTCACACCACAAGCAGCAGTTCACGCAACCTGCTTCTGCACCACGTCTTCGACAATCTCGCCCTTGAGGTAAGCAACGAGATCCTTGATCGTCACGACGAGCAGGCCGTGGCGTTCGGCGAAGACTTCGAGCTGGGGCAGGCGGGCCATGGTGCCGTCGTCATTGGCGACTTCGCAGATGGTGCCGGATGGGAATTTCCCGGCGAGGCGGCAGAGGTCCACGGCGGCTTCCGTGTGGCCGGTGCGGCCGAGAACACCTTGCGGATTGGCGCGCAGCGGGAAGATGTGGCCGGGACGGGCGAAGTCTTCCGGGCGCGAACCCTCCGACACCAGCGCACGCACTGTCTCTGCCCGGTCGGCGGCGGAAATGCCTGTCGTGGTGCCCGGAATATAGTCCACCGAGACGGTGAAGGCCGTCTTGAGTGATTCGGTGTTGCGCGACACCATCAGCGGAATGTCGAGCGCATCCAGACGCTCACCCGGCATGGCGACGCAGACCAGCCCGCGGGCATGGTTCATCATGAAAGCGATCTGCTGCGGAGTGATGCTGTCGGAAGCGGCGATGATATCGCCTTCGTTTTCGCGGTCTTCATCGTCAACCACAATCACCATCTCGCCACGGGAAATGGCATCGATCGCGTCTTCAATTTTAGCAATGGTCATTCTATTTCAAGCCTTTCAAGGGGTTATGCCGTTTTGCGGCATTTTCGCGCTTCAAGAAGCGCCAAATATCCCTTGGGCGAACAATGCAATGCGAAGCCCGCTCACGCGCGGGCGCCTTATGCCTTGTCCTCTTCCATCCGGACTATACCGTCGGCTCCGGCCTCTCACCGGATCTGCTGACCTTCCGGCTTTGGAGACCGGAAGCGCTCGCGGGCTCCGGGAAAAATCCCGATACCGCCGGTGGGGAATTACACCCCGCCCTGAGAACAGCACCAACATAAATTATCAAATGGGAAGGAATCAAGGGGCAATGGTTCGCTGAGCGGGGGCCGGGCTGAAAGAAATCTCTCGGAAGGGTGTTTCTACGAGTATTTTAATTCGCCGATTAATATGGTCGCACCCTTACCGTGTTTTCCCATCGTGACCGATCTGACATCGAGAATGCAAGTCATAGCCCCGCTTACGATTTGAAACGGCGTCTTAGTATTGTTAATATTGGCGAATTATGATTTTTATATTGTCGTTATTACAAGGTTTATTTTTATTATATTTATGGAGATCGTTGCATGTCAGCGACGCAGCAAATATCTGAAACCCCGCAATTGCTCGCTGCAGTGGTCGCGGCTTCCACAGCCTTCACGCTCTGGATACTTGGTCAATTCGTAGCAGTGGGCGTCGGCGTCTGGAAAAAAGCGCGAGAAAAAGAGAAATCTATTCGATCCCTGTATGCTGAAATCGACTTTAATACAGCCGATATGGCGATCTTTCTCGCAGCGCCTATTTCTTATGTGACCTTCAGGGAGCGCATCAAGGAAAACAAAGATTTCGTGCCGCATATTACAGATGCACGTCACACCCATTTCTATCTGAAGAATATCGATTCCATATCCGCCACCGGGCGAGAGTACATTGGAGATGTCGTCTACTTCTATGGTGTTCTGGATAAAATCCGCGCCAAGATAGATGGAATATACCGCAAGAGCTTCACCAATATTTCGCTCGAGGGGCGAGAAAGTGCTATTCGGAGCCTCTATGAACATGCGGATGAGGCAAAGAAAACCGGCGAGAAACTTTTGGAGACGATGGAACGAAAATACAGGGGATATAAACTGAAGCGAAAAATTCGTTCGCCAGGCATTTCTAAAAACCAAAAAGCGCCGAAACCATAGTTCGACGCTTCGCTTCTCGCAGTGGAAAGACGTTCAGATCAAAGTAGGATGGGATCAGGACCGATCATGTAGAGAACTCCTGCGTTGAACATGTAATCTTGTCTCATGGCCAATGTGGGATGTCAATCATTTGCCGAGGTGGCGAGATTTTCCGGAAAATCCACTGTCTCCAGCGGTTCTGCGTCGCCCAAAGTTCTCGTTGTTGCTTCACATATATTGTGGCGAAAGCCTTTGATTTCAAGATGAGATGGCTTGTCCGAGATGAGTTTATCGATCCCGCAACCGCAATTCGTCCGTCTGCATCTGCAGCGAACCGAGCGTTGACAGGAAGCTCATGCCGAGCAGGCTCTGGCCCAATTGGCCGTCTTGGGCGACGAGGGCAGGGATGTTGCGGCGCACGATCGGACCGATGCCGATTTCCGACAGGGTGACGGGGGCTGCTGCCGTGCGGCCATTTGCGGTCATGACCGGTACGGTATAGCGCAGGCTGCCGGTGTCGATGCCGATTTCGGCGGCGTCGGCATTGGCCAGCACCACGGAGCTAGCGCCGGTATCGACGAGCATGTGGATGGTCTTGCCATCAACGCTGACATTCGCCTCGAAATGGCCGCTCATCGATTTGTGTAGCACGATTTCCTGTTCGCCGCCGGCGGTCGTCACCACCACGGCGCGGCCCGGCATCAGGCCACCAAGCAGCCGATCACCGAAGGATTGCAGGTCGTAGCGATAGAGATAGAGCGACACGAGGCCGAGGATGATGACGAGCCAGACGGCGAGCTGGCGGATGACGGTGCCGAAGCCACCGCGTCTTCCGGCCAGGATGCCGACCGACAGGAGGCCGGCAATGGGCACGAGATAGAGGGCCTGTGCGAATTGATCATTATCGATGCCGAGCGTGCGGCCACCATCGTGATTGATGAGAAGTAGGCCGAGGCCCACGGCGAGGACAAGGAGAACGATGGTCAGCCTGTTCATGCGGTATGCGTCTCCTTGGCGGTCTCGCTCAAATTTTCCAATCTTCGCGGCAGCGCCTGCATGATCGCGCGGCGCTTCTCGTCGCTATAGCCTGCCCAGCCGCCGATTTCATCCAGCGTGCGGCCGCAGCCGATACAGAGGCTGTTGGTCGCATCGAGGCGGCAGATATGGATGCAGGGTGTTTCCATGACGATCTATATCAGACCGTTACGTCGCAAGGGCAAGGGCGACGAGAGTAACGATCTCCGTGATCTGCTGGCAGGCGCCGATGGTATCGCCGGTATGGCCGCCGATCTTCCTGTCGCACAGCCGGCCGAACAGCACGGTGGCCAGAATGGCTGCCGCCAGCACAAGTGCAATCGACAGAAGAGGCAAAGCGTGCAGTGTGAAGAGAATGAAGACCAGCAGCCCGATCGCCAGCGCAATATTGCGCTCGGTGTTTCCCGGTTGGCCGGCGCCGGCGGCAATGCCGGAGGTTTTGGCGGTGGGCATGGCCTGCCAGTGCCACACCATCAGGGAACGGCTCAGGACAAGTGCGGCGATAAGGCCGGCGGCGGCAGTTTTTGCGGGAAGTGTCTCGATCAGCGATGCGAGTGCGGTGGCGCGCAGGGCAAAGGACAGCACCATGGCGATCGTGCCATAGCTGCCGATGCGGCTGTCCTTCATGATCTCAAGCGTGCGTGCCTTGTCCTTGCCTGCGCCAAAACCATCAGCCATATCGGCCAGTCCATCCTCATGCAGTGCACCTGTCAGAAGCGCCGTGAGGGCGATGGCAAGCCAGCCGGTGAGCTGCGGCGAGGCATCGAAAGTAGCGAAAATCACCACCAGAAAAGCCGCGGGCAGGGCGATCAGCAGGCCGGCGGCGGGAAAGGCGCGGGCGGTGCGGCGCATCGACACGCCATCGGCATTTTCGAAAAACCGCGAAGGAACCGGCAGGCGGCTGAGAAAGGCAACGGAATGCATGACATCTGTTATAAAATCCCGGGCCTTCATGCTCTCTCCGTTGCTGCACTTGCATTTCCGGTTGTTCCGCGGCGCATCCGCGATTATGAGAGGCGCAACAAAGACCGATTTGCCGGAAAACACAAGTTCCGGACGCATGAGCCGATGCGACAGCCAACCCGGCTACGAAAGAGACCGACACCATGAGCATGAGCGGATTGCCCTTCGACGATTTTCGCGCGCTGTTGCGTGAGCTTCCCGGCCCGGAGACGCACGCGCTGGTGGCGGCCAAGGAGCGCAATGCGCAGCTGACCAAGCCTGCCGGTTCGCTCGGCCGCCTTGAGGAAATCGCCATGTGGCTGGCCGCGTGGTCAGGCCGTTCGCCAGCCGTCACCCGTCCGCTGGTGGCGATTTTTGCCGGCAATCATGGTGTCACCCGTCATGGTGTTACGCCCTATCCGACTTCCGTGACCCAGCAGATGGTGGAGAATTTTGCAGCCGGCGGTGCTGCCATCAACCAGATCTGCGTCGCCAATGATCTCGGCCTGAAGATATTCGACCTGGCGCTTGATTATCCGACCGGCGACATCACCTGCGAGCCGGCGCTTTCGGAGCGCGACTGTGCGGCGACCATGGCCTTCGGCATGGAGGCGATTGCCGGCGGCACCGATCTTCTCTGCGTCGGCGAAATGGGCATCGGCAACACCACGATTGCCGCGGCGATCAACCTCGCGCTCTATGGCGGCACGGCGGAAGAATGGACCGGCCCCGGCACCGGTTCGGAAGGCGAGGTCATGGCCCGCAAGATCGCGGCGGTGAAGGCCGCTGTCGAGTTCCATAAGGACCACCTGTCCGATCCGCTGGAAATCATGCGCCGTCTCGGCGGACGCGAGATTGCGGCGATTGCAGGCGCTATCCTCGCGGCGCGCGTGCAGCGTATTCCCGTGCTGATCGACGGTTATGTGGCAACCGCCGCTGCGGCTCTCCTGAAAGCCGCCAATCCTTCGGCGCTCGATCATTGCCTGATCGGCCATGTCTCGGGTGAGCCCGGTCATCTGGCCGCTGTCGAAAAGCTTGGCAAGACGCCGCTTCTGGCGCTTGGCATGCGGCTGGGCGAGGGTACCGGGGCAGCGCTTGCCGCCGGCATCGTCAAGGCTGCGGCCGCCTGCCATTCCGGCATGGCGACTTTCGAAGCGGCGGGTGTGGACACCCGCATCAGCCCCCGCACCGATCATTGAGGCCGAAGATGGACGCGACGCCGCAAAAGAAGCAACCCGAACCGGCATTCCGCAAGGAAAAAGGCTGGCGGCATCTTTTCGCCGCTGCCCGCTATTCCGTGCAGGGGCTGGGCCGGCTGTGGCAGGAAGCGGCGTTCCGGCATGAGGTTCTGGCCTTCGGCGTCGGGCTTGGCCTGCTTCTCATCGTCGCTGCGCCCTTTGCGCATCTTCTCGTCTTCACTGTGCTGATGTTGCTGCTGTTTGCGGTCGAGGCGCTCAATACCGCGATTGAGGAGCTGGTGGACCGCATTTCGCCGGAAATTTCCTCGGTCGGGCGACATGCCAAGGACCTCGGCTCCTTCGCCGTTTTCTGCCTGTTGATGGCGAACGGATTCTTCGTGCTTTATTCGCTGGTAACGACGTTGTTCTTCTGAGGCCTTGAGCCCTTATGCGAAGGATCGGCGGCGCGGCTGGATCGCGTGGGTTTCCTCCACGGCCGGCAGGCTCTGCAACACGCGTTTTGCCGGCAGGATGGCGATGCCTTCGGTGCCTTCGCGCAGCTTCGATTTCAGGATGAACTGGCCGTCATGTTTGGCAAGAATGGCCTGAACGATGGGCAGGCCAAGCCCGGTTCCCTGTTCGGCGCTCTTGATGGCGATCGATCCCTGACCGAAGGCCGACAGCACCACGGGGATTTCGTCTTCGGGAATGCCGGGGCCGTTATCCTTGATCGATACATATTGTCCGCCGCCCGCCGTCCAGCCGGCTTTCACAAGGATTTCACCGCCCTGCGGCGTGAATTTCACGGCATTGGAGAGAAGGTTGAGAATGACCTGGCGGATCGATTTTTCGTCAGCCCATACCTGCGGCAGGCTGCTTTCGAACTGTTGCGAAATCCTGATCGTCTTGGCGCGGGCGCGCAGCTGGATCATGCCGATGCAATCCTCGGCGATTTCCAGCATCGAGATGGATTCCTCATTGAGATCATAGCGACCGGCCTCGATGCGCGACAGGTCGAGGATTTCATTGATGAGATCGAGCAGGTGCTGGCCGGAGCGATGGATATCGCCGGAATATTCCTTGTAGAGCGGATTGTTGAGCGGGCCGAGCACTTCTGAAGCCATGACCTCGGAGAAGCCGAGAATGGCGTTGAGTGGGGTGCGCAGCTCATGCGACATGGAAGCGAGAAAACGTGATTTGGCCAGATTGGCCTCTTCGGCGCGGCGTCGCGCTTCATCCGAAACCGAGTTGGCGACTTCGAGCTCGGCGATCAGGTCGTCCTTTTCCGTCTGGGAGGACAGGAGCTTGACGCTGGTCTGGTAGAGCCGGCTGGTGATGCGGTGACAGAAGAGGATCGCCATGCCAAACATCAGCGCAAGGCCGACATCGAATGGATCACGAGAGATGGCCGAGGTGACGCACAGAGCCGCCATAACCGGCAGGAAGGTCATGAAAGTCGCTCGCCGCAGCATGAAATTGGCCATGGCGGTCAGCGAAAGCGCGATCAGCAGCGTTGCGCCCTTGAAGAAGAGGACAAGCGTCGGGTCGTTGCGCGCCGGTTCGGCCAGTGCGAACATGGCCCATGCGCAGCCGATGAGGATCTGCATGCCGAGGAACAGGTTTTTCCAGTGCTGGAGATTTTCTGGCGTGATCTCCTGTTTCGCCGCTCTCTTGGCCAGTACCAGAGCCATGGCGTGGAAGCTGAGCGCAATCAGCGACCAGATGATCAGCCCGATGTCGCGGGTGATATAAAGACCGATGACGGAGGCGAGCACGATGAAAAGCGGCATGAACATCGCGCCCTGAAGGGTCTCGGCGATGTGCATGGTCAGCATTTCGCGTTCATAGGCTTCGGTTCCGCCAGCACCTTGCTGCAGGCGTTCACGCGTCGTCTTCACCGTGTCGAAAACCGCCTTGTTGCGGTGTTTTTTCGAGCGGTCGACGATGATCTTGTCGGTGGACGTGCTGACGCTTTTACTCATTGTTACAACGCAGGTGACATGAACCCTTGCAGGCTACGCTCAAAATCTTAAGAAGATGCTGCCGTGAAAGGATTTGTTTGCCATTTCTGACAAGGGTTTGTTGTTACATGGGACGAAACGGAGGCAGGCGCAGGGGTTTTTCGGCGTTTCGCGACGGCGGGCTGTTTCTTGCCGCGGTTTTTCTCGGCATCCTCATCGCCGCCAAGCTCGACCAGATCAACAGCGAGACGTATAGCGGCCGTTTCTTCGTGATCGATGGCGATACGCTTTCAAAGAGTGAAGAGCGGTTTCGTCTGCTGGGTATCGATGCGCCCGAACTGTCACAGACATGCCGGCGCGGCGCCGAGACCTGGCCCTGCGGGGAGGAGGCGCGCCGTGTGCTGCAACGGCTGGTCGTGGCGCAGAATTTTTCCTGTTCCGGCAGTTCGAGGGACCGTTACGGCCGGCTGCTCGTTTATTGTGCCGCCGGCGGCAGGGATGTTTTGGCGGAAATGGTGTCGGCGGGTTTTGCTGTCGCCTCCGGTTATTTCCAGTTTTCAGGTGAACAGGCCGCAGCGCGCCGGGATGCGCGGGGCATCTGGGCGGGCGAATTCGAAAAACCTTCGCAATGGCGGCGTGAGCACCGCGCAGCGGATATCGAGACACCGGCGGCGGGGTTCCTGACCGTCATCCGCCATCTTCTGGGATGGTCGCATGGCTGAGATGGATCAATCCATGCCGAGGTTCGATGACGGGCTGGATGCGTTGCGCGGCGAGATTGCCCGCTGTCGCCTCTGTCGTGACGCGCCTGTCAGGGGCATGGCCGATCGCCTGCCGCATGAACCGCGGCCGGTGGTTATCATGTCGAAGAAGGCCCGCATCCTGATTGCCGGGCAGGCGCCGGGCCTGCGTGTGCACGAGACGGGACTGCCGTTTAACGACGCTTCAGGTGACAGGCTTCGGCAATGGCTGAATGTCGACCGCGAGACCTTTTATGACCCCGACCGTTTCACGATTGTGCCCATGGGTTTCTGTTTTCCGGGTTACGACGACAAGGGCAGCGACCTGCCGCCCCGGCGCGAATGTGCGCCTGCATGGCGTGAGCGGGTGATGGAAGCGATGCCGCAGGTGGATCTGATCCTTGCTGTTGGCCAATATGCGCAGGCTTTTCATCTGGGCGAAAAGCGACGCAAAACCATGACCGAAACCGTGCAGAACTGGCGCGGCTACCTGCACGCCAATTCCGGCCCCGGCATTTTACCGCTGCCGCACCCCAGCTGGCGCAATACCGGCTGGCTGAAAAAGAACCCATGGTTCACGCAGGAGCTGCTTCCAGTTCTGCGGCAACATGTGGAAATGCGGCTTTAGTGAAACAATTTTCTGTTTTTCTGCAAAAATTAGTGTATTGAAAGGAAATTAATTCAGGAGGATAGACGCATTGGATCGCCTTGACCGTAAGATTTTGCGCATTCTGCAAGAGGATTCCACGCTGGCCGTCGCTGATCTGGCGAAAAAGGTCGGACTTTCCACGACGCCCTGTTGGCGGCGTATCCAGAAGATGGAAGAGGACGGCGTCATCCGCCGGCGTGTGGCGCTGCTTGATCCGGTCAAGGTCAACACCAAGGTCACGGTTTTCGTCTCCATCCGCACCGCCTCCCATTCCATCGAATGGCTGAAGCGCTTCTCCGAGGTGGTTTCCGAATTTCCGGAGGTCGTCGAATTTTACCGCATGAGCGGCGATGTCGATTATCTCCTGCGCGTCGTCGTGCCTGATATTGCTGCCTATGACGCCTTCTACAAGCGGATGATCGCCAAGATCGAAATTCGCGACGTGTCGTCTGCGTTTGCGATGGAGCAGATCAAATATACGACGGAACTGCCGCTCGATTACATGCTGTTGGATAATCCGAAATCCGGCGAAGAGTGATACGCCGCTCATCCGGTTTTTGAGCAATGCCCTTTCCGGTTGCCGGGGAGGGCATTTTTATTTGCGGGTTGTTGCGACGGAAAGTCGAATCTCTTCAACTGGCTGGGCGATCTTGATGAGATATTGATTCAGCACGGCAGAGTTCGTCGCATTGGGCCGAGCGGACGCCACTTGTTTCTTCTCCCCGGCGGGGAGAAGTCCGCGGCAGCGGGATGAGGGGGCAAGCTCTCCGAAATCCGGCAACGTTGCCCCCTCATCTGACCCTTCGGGCCATCTTCTCCCCCTCGGGGAGAAGAAATATGCCGCAATGTCGGGGCCTCAGCCCTTGAGCTTGGCAATCACCAGATGGCCCGGTGTCGGGTTGCCGTCCTGCATGCGGACGTTGATATCGGTGACTTCGAGGATATCGAAACCGGTCGCAGCCAGTCTTTCGCGAACGTAATTTTCCGCATGGGCGAAACGGTGATGCGGGCCGACCATATAGGGACGTCCGGCCAAGGTCTTTTCGTCCAGGGTTTCCGACGAGAAGATCAGCAGGCCGCCGGCATTGAGGTTTTCGGCGGCGCCGAAAAACAGCGGTTCCAGCGCGCCGAGATAGGGCAGCACGTCTGTGGCTGTGATGATATCGAAGGCTTCGTCGTCATTATCTTCAAGGAAATCTTCGACTTCGGCGACGTAAAGCGTCTCGTAGAGGTCCTTCTCATGGGCGATTTCGACCATGTTTTCGGAGATGTCGATGCCGGTAATGTCCTCGGCCATGTCGCGCAGCGCCTCGCCCGTGAGGCCGGTGCCGCAGCCGAGATCGAGCAGGCGTTTGAAAGGGCCGAGGTTCAGCGTCTGCAGCCGTTGGCGCACCATCATCGGTACGGCATAACCCAGCTGTTCGACAAGAATGTCCTCGAAGGCTTCGGCGTGCTGATCGAACAGGGTCTCGACGTAGGCGTCTGGCGCTTTCGGCGGCGTTTCGCCCCGGCCCATGGCGGCGATACGCACGGCGGCGCCACCGTGATCTTCCGGATCGATCGCCAGAACTTCCTGATAGGCTTTTACCGCCGCTTCCACATCGCCGGCTTTTTCAAGCGTCAGTGCGCGGTTATAGGCCTCGGCAAGCGCCTCTTCGTCGATTTTCTGGTTCTTCGTCATCGTGCGGTATCCATAACGTCTTCGGTTGACGTTTGCTGTAAGCCGCAACGGTGGTTGGCGCAACGTTTATGTGGGAACAGTTCTCAGTGGATGATGAACTCCCCTTTCAGGGCACGCCATTCCTGCGCCGAGATCACCTGCCGGTGCACGTAGCGGACGGAATGTAGCGGTCCGTCGAGCTTTTCCTGCCAGAATTTGAGGAAGCCGTGCATTTCGGGAAAATCCGGGGCGAGATCATAGTCCTGCCAGACATAGGTCTGCAGAACCAGCGGATGGTCCGGCATGCGGTAGAATATCTGGGCGGTGGTGAGGCCGTAGCCTCTCAGCATCATTTCCATGTCCTTGTTCATGACGGCGGTTCCCGTTTCCATGATTGCCGATCACAGCGTTGCCGCTGTATCTGACATGGGAACACGACAGGGTTAATCCAACCTTGCCAAAGCCATGGACTGTCACAAAATAGTTATATTTTTCAAAATGTTGGCAGCCTCAGTTGATGAGTGCTGCCAAGCTTTGACTTAACGCTTGAGGTGGCGTGTCAGGCGGGCTTCCAGCCAGGCCCAGACGTGCCTCAGCGTCTCGACGATCGTCAGGTAGAAAATCGCGGCCCAGAGATAGGCCTGGTAATCGAATGTGCGGGAAAAGGCGTAGCGGGTCTGTCCCATCAGGTCGAAAACCGTGACGATGGAGACGACTGCCGAACCCTTGATCATCAGGATGATCTCGTTTCCGTAAGGACGCAGCGCGACGATGAGTGCCTGTGGCAGGATGACCTTGCGGAAGGTGATGAATTTCGAAATGCCGAGCGAGGCGGCGCCCTCATGCTGGCCGAGCGGCACGCTGCGGATTGCGCCGCGCAGGATTTCGGCCTGATAGGCGGCGGTGTTGAGGGTCAGCGACAGGAGGCCGCAATACCAGGCTTCACGGAAGAACCACCACAGACCAACGGCCTCCAGTTGCGGGCGGAAGCTGCCGAGGCCGTAATAGATCAGGAAAAGCTGGGCCAGAAGCGGCGTGCTGCGGAAGACATAGACATAGGCATAGGCCAGCGCGCCGAGGGCGCGGTTTTTCGACATACGCGCAAAGGCGATCGGCACTGACAGGATTGCGCCGAGAATGATCGAACTGCCAACCAGCGTGATGGTGGTGATGAGGCCGTCAATATAACGCGGCCCGTAGCGTTCGAATTTCGCCCAGTCCCACCCTTCGATCATGGCGAAGATCAAGCCGGCGGCGAGCAGCAGCCAGAGCATGATGACGGCGATGCCGACGATGCGCGATATGTTGAGCGGCTTGTCGGCTATGGCTGGCGCCGGGCGCGGCGGAATGAGTTCATTGATATGGCTCATCGACGTGCCTCCGACTTGCGAGACCAGCGATCGATGAAGCCGATCCCGATGGAGGAGAGAAGTGCGAGGATGAGGTAAAGCAGGCAGGCGATGCCGTAGAAGAAGAATGCTTCCTTGCTGACCCGGGCGGCGATGCCGGTCTGACGGATGATATCGGCAAGTCCGATGATCGAAACGTAGGACGTGTCTTTGAGCAGGATGACCCAGAGATTGGTCATGCCGGGCAGGGCGATCCTGACCAGTTGCGGAATGATGATGAGCACCATGGTGCGGCCGCGCGACAGGCCAAGCGCATGGCCTGCCTCATATTGGCCCTTGGGAATGGCCTTGAAGGCGGAGAGCAGCACTTCGGAAGCGTAGGATGAAAACACCACCGATAGCGCGACCATGCCGGCCACGAAGGCATTGATCTCGACCGGGCCGGTGATGCCGACATAACCCGCTGCTGATTGCAGCAGCATCTGAATGCCGTAATAGACGATGAAGAGCGTCAGCAGTTCCGGCAGGCCGCGGAAGATGGTTGTGTAGATGCCGGTTGCCAGCCGCAGCGACTTTTCTTCCGATTGCGCCGCAAGCGCGATGAGGAAGCCGATCAGCAGGCCGACAGGCAATGTCGCAAGCGCCAGCGAGATCGTGACCTTGACGCCGAAGGCGATTTCATCGCCCCAGCCTGCATCACCACACGCAACAAGGGTGCCGTTTCCGAAAAGCGAGAAGAGACCGACCGGACCGCAGAAGGGGTCGAGAAGTGTCGAGACATAGGTCCAGAACGCACCTATGGCGGAAAATGCTCCGCTCATGCCAGTTTTCCCCCGCGGTCTTAAGCCGCCGTGATTGTTATGGTGACGTTTTCAAACAAAAATGGCGGAAGGGCAAGCCTTCCGCCACCAGATTTCAACAGATCGAGCAGGCTTACTCGCCGTAAACGTCGAAATCGAAGTATTTTTTATTGATCTCCTGGTATTTGCCGCTGGCGCGGATACCGGCGATGGCAGCCGTGAATTTATCGGCGAGCGCTGTGTCACCCTTGCGGACCGCAACGCCTGCGCCATTGCCGTTGATTTCGACATCGACCTTGAGGGGCGTCAGGATCTTGCAGCAGGCGCCGGCATCCGTCTTCAGCCATTCCGAAAGCACGACGATATCGTCGATCACGGCGTCGATACGGCCATTGGCGATGTCGAGTTTATATTCGTCGGCGGTCGGATACATCTTCACGTCGGCATCCGGAAAATGCTTTTCAGCATAGTTGGAGTGGGTGGTGGAACCCTGTGCGCCGAGCGACTTGCCCTTCAGGTCGTCGAGGGACTTGATCGGCGAATCCTTCGGCACGGCGATGGCCGGCGGGGTGTTGTAATATTTCTTGGAGAAATCGACCTTCTCGAGACGCTCGGGCGTGATCGACATGGACGCGATGATGGCATCGAACTTCTTGGCCTGAAGGGCGGGAATGATGCCGTCCCAGTCATTGGTGACGAAGGTGCATTCGGCTTTCATTTGTTCGCACATCGCCTTGGCGATGTCGATGTCGAAGCCGGTCAGCGTGCCGTCGGCTTCAAGATTGTTGAAGGGCGGGTAGGCGCCTTCGGTGCCGATGACGATCTTGTCCTGTGCAAGGGCGGCACCTGAAAACAGCGAGATAGCGGCAATCGATACGGCTGCGAGCAGACGGGTGGAAATAGGCATTTCGATCCTCTCTTTTGGTCGTTCATCCGCAGTCTGTTGTTGTTTTCAGTGCGGACGCCATAAGCGCAAGGCGCGACGGAATGTTTTTTTGTTTTCCGTGGCCTTCAGCGCCGGGGCAATTATTCATCCGGTTGGTCAAAAAATGCAACTGCAATATTAGTCACCTCGATTGCGCCGCAGAGCTTTCACGAAAACGCCTTGATCTGTTCATTTCCGGTACACAAGGCTTTGTCCATCATGGGAACCGAAGCGTGTGCAAGGCGTTGACCAGCGCCTGCATGCGCAGCCGGTTCAAGATGTCGCGATACAAGCGACCAATAATGGCAGATGAGGAAGCACCGATGCTGAAGAAGAACAGATTGCTGACGGGGGTGGTTTTCCCCCTCATGTCGCTGGCGATTGCGGTGGAGCCGGCTGCTGCCGGTTTTGCCGGAGCCGCGCGGGCGCAGACCCAGATGCCCAAGTTGCAGAGCCCGCTGATTCTGGCGCAGGCGCAGCCCGAAGGCCAGGTCGCCGAGGAACAAAACCCGGAGGAGCTTCTGCGCAAACAGCGCCAGCAGGCCGAAGAAGCGCAGCCGCAGGCCGAGCCGCCGAAGCAGGCCCCCGAGCCGCCACGTGAACGCCCGCCCGAGCCGAAGCCGGAAGCCGCACCTGCCGAACCGCGCCCGGAGCCACAACGTGAAGCGCAGCCCGAACCCAAGCGTGAGGCACCGCCGGAACCTCAGCGTGAGCCGCAGCAGCAGCGCGAAGCCCGCCCTGAACCGGCGCCTGCCGAACAGCCGCAGGAACGCCCACGCAAACCCGAGCGGGCACAGGAGCCTCAAGGGGAAGGCGAGCAGCGGCCCGCACGCCAGCGCCCGGAGGCCGCCCCCGAAGCCGCGCCTGAGGCAGCGCCGGCTGAACAGCAGCCGAAGGAGCGCCCGCGCAAGGAACGTGCGAAAGAGCCTGCCGCCGAGCAGCCGGCCGCACGTCCTGACAATGCCGAGCAGCCTGCCAAACCGCGTGAGAAAAAGCCGCAGGTAGAAGAAAAGGCTCCGGAACAGAAATCCGAACCGGCCGAAAAGGCTGTTCCGGAGAAAAAGCCCGACGCTCCGGAACCGGCCGCGAAAGAAGCGCCTGTTCCAACGGAAGCGCCGACACCTGCACGTCCGCCGGCGCCAGAGGCACAGCCCAACCCCGCACCCGGCCAGCAGCCTTCCGAGAAGCCGCCAGTCGAAGGTCAGGGCAAGACAGAGCCTGCAGCGCCGCTGCCGGGCACGCCGACGCCCCCGCCGCCAAGCGGCGCCACGACCGGACAGGCGCCTGCCGGCGAGCCCGTTCCCAACCAGGTTGCCGTTCCGCAGACGGAAGCACCGCCCATGACGAAGGAGGAGCTGGACAAGGCCAAGGCGGTTGCCAAGGACCCGTCCAAGACCGCCGATACCGTCATCCTGCCGGTCGACAAGGGTGCGGCCGTTCTCGACAGCGACAAGGAAGTGGAACGCTCCGGCAACAATCAGGCCCGCGAGCAACGTCGCCGGGAGCGTGAACAGGCCGGTGACGTGAAGGTTCCGACCTCCGACGCCGAGGCGCAGCGCGCCGGTGCCGCCGAAGGCAAGACCCCGCCGCCGCCTGTGAAAATGGAGGCGATCACCTCCCAGCAGGGCGAGCGCATCGACCGTCGTCCGCAATATGAGCGGCCGGAAGGCGTGCGCGAATGGCAGCCACGTGAGGGCCGCCCGCGTGACCGGGATCGTGATCGCGATGCGCCGATCATCCTGCAATTCGGCGATCGTGTCGTCGTGCGTGGCGATGACAATCAGCGCTTCATTCGTGATGGCGGCGAGCCCTATTACGAGCGTCTGCCGGGCGGTCGCGTCCGCGAAACCGTGGAGCGCCGTGACGGCACGCAGGTGGTGACGATCCGCAATCGTTATGGCGACGTGATCCAGCGCTCGCGCATCGATGATCGCGGCCGGGAATATGTGCTGTTCTATGCGCCGGAGCTGATGGACGATCCAGACCGCGATTATGTCTATCGCGATCCGGGCCTCGACCTGCCGCCGATGCGCCTGCGCATCCCCGTTCGTGACTATATCATCGACACGTCGAGCGATCCGGACCGCGATTATTACCGCTTCCTCGAGCAGCCGCCGGTCGAGCCGGTGGAGCGTGTCTATTCGCTGGATGAAGTGCGCTATTCGGCCCGTATCCGTGACAAGGTGCGCCGTATCGACCTCGATACGATCACCTTTGCCACCGGCAGCGCCGAAATTCCGATGGCGCAGGCTCGATCACTGCGCAAGGTGGCGGACGCGATCAACAAGGCACTGGACAAGAACCCCGGTGAAACCTTCCTGATCGAAGGCCATACCGATGCCGTGGGTTCGGATGAAAGCAACCTCGTTCTTTCCGACGAGCGTGCCGCATCCGTCGCCAATGTGCTGACCGATGTCTATGGCATTCCGCCGGAAAACCTTGCGACGCAGGGTTATGGCGAGCGTTACCTTAAGGTCCAGACACTCGGTCCGGAACAGCAGAACCGCCGCGTCACCATCCGCCGCGTCACGCCGCTGGTAAAGCCGGTCGCGCAGAACTGATCGGGTTCTGGCAGGAAAACAAAGGCCCGGAGAGCGCAAGCTTTCCGGGCTTTTTTGTTGGTTTCGAGCTTGCTACTTTCGCACCGTCATCCTCGCCCTTGAGGCGAGGATCCATTTCTGCTGTCGCAACGTGGATCCTCGGGTCAAGCCCGAGGATGACTGAGAAAACTGAATGCTCTTCAGTCCAGCGCCACGGCGATCTCCGCCGCCAGCCGCGCATTGTTGCGCACCAGCGCAATATTGGTCTCCAAACTGCGGCCATCCGTTAGGCGGAAGATATCGCCGAGCAGATAGGGCGTGACCGCCTTGCCGGTGACTTCGTCGCGCTCGGCATGGGAGATGGCGCGGTTGATGTAGATTTCCATTTCTTCGCGGGGGATTTCGTCTTCTTCCGGGACGGGGTTGGCGATCAGCATGCCGCCATCGATGCCGAGCTGTTCGCGGGTTACCTGGAAATTGGCGATTGCTGCCGGGCTGTTCAGCGAAAGCGGGCTCGCCAGGCCGGAGGAGCGCGACCAGAAGGCCGGGAATTCTTCCGAGCCGAAGGTGACGACGGGCACGCCGTTGGTTTCGAGAACCTCGAGCGTCTTCGGAATATCGAGGATCGCCTTGGCGCCGGCGCAGACGACGATGACGCCGGTCTTGGCCAGTTCGGTCAGATCGGCGGAGATGTCGAAGGTCTCTTCCGCGCCCTTGTGTACACCGCCGATGCCGCCGGTGGCGAAAACGCGGATGCCGGCGCGGGCGGCGGCGATCATGGTGGCGGCAACCGTGGTGGCACCGGTGCGGCGCTCGGCAATTGCGAAGGCGATATCGGCGCGCGAGACCTTCATGGCGTCAGTGGTCTGGGCGAGCGCCTCCAGCTGGTCCTTTTCGAGGCCGATATGCAGGGTGCCGTGAATGACGGCGATGGTCGCCGGAACGGCGCCCTGGTCCCGAATGATCTGTTCGACGCTTTCGGCCATCTCGATATTGCCGGGATAGGGCATGCCATGGGTGATGATGGTCGATTCAAGTGCGACGATCGGCGCACCGCGCTGCTTGGCGGCGGCAACTTCCTGTGAATAAACGATGGGCAGGAGCGGGGAGATTGGGCGGGTCATTTATTCTGTTCCAGTTCTTGAAAGCGGGTTCATGCCAGTATTTCAGCTGCGGGAACAAGTCCCAACATGGAATCGACACTGTCTTTTGATAAATCCTGCGAGGTGGCGAAGGGCGATTGTACGGTGATGGCCGCCGCCGCCGCACCCTGTCTCAGCGCTTCCGCGATGGTCTTTCCCTCGGCGATCGCGGCAAGATAACCGGAGGCCATGGCGTCGCCGGCGCCGGTCACGTCCTTCACCTCGCGAATAAGGGGCGGGTTGAGCGTTACGGTTTGCGTCCTATCGAAAGCAACGACCTCGCTTGCGCCGCGGGTGACGACGCCGCCGGCAAGCCCGGCCTTGCGCAGAATGCCGGGCCAGTCGCGAACATTTTCCGCCGTCTCTCCGGTGAGCGCGCGTGCTTCTGCCTCATTCATGAAGAGGATGTCGATATCGGCAAGCGCGCCCTTCAGTTTCACCGCCTTGGCGGGTGAAATGGCGATGGCGGCGAGCGGCTTTTCGCAGGCGCGGGCGACGAGGCCGAGCGCCGTCAGCGTGTCATCTGGCAGATTGGCATCGCAGAGCAGAAAGTCGCTTGCCGTGATCGCCTCGCGCACGGCACGCACTTTCAGGCGGCGCGGGGTAAAGAGCCTGTAGAGGTCCATATCGGCAAGCGCGATGACCAGATTGCCGTCACGCTCCAGAATGGCGGTGTAGCTCGGCGTGCGGCGGTCAAGGAAAATGAAGGGCGTATCTTCGACGCCGGCATATTTTGCGGCCCCCGCCACCGCTTCACCCGTCACGTCGCCGCCGCGTGGCGCGATGATGCGGACGGCAAAACCGAGCCGGGCAAGATTGCGCGCCGCGTTGAAACCGCCGCCGCCTGCCTCCTCCATCCAGGAGCCGGGATTGCTGGCGCCGGGCGCCGTCTCAGTCTCGATCATGCCGCGTCTGTCGATATGCGCGCCGCCCAGAACGAGTATTTTCTTCACGCTTGCGTTTCCCTCTTTGGCGGATGGAAAGGCCGGACGATTCGGCCGAACCTCCTGTCCGTTTCCCTGTCACTTCCCGTTTGCGGCGATAGGCCGGAGCCGAAAAACAAAGATAGAACAAACCACTTATCGCTATTTGTTTTCAATATGCTGGCTGCGCCTTGCGAAATGAGAACAAATGGAGTACATACCATTTCCATACTGCTTCATTGCCTGTGCGGCTTCAATAACCTAAAGGTGGTTCAGATGGCACAAAATTCTTTGCGTCTCGTAGAGGATAAATCCGTGGATAAAAGCAAGGCACTGGAAGCGGCGCTCTCCCAGATCGAACGTTCGTTCGGCAAGGGATCGATCATGAAGCTCGGTTCCAATGAAAATGTGGTTGAAGTGGAAACCGTTTCAACGGGTTCGCTCAGCCTGGATATCGCGCTCGGCATCGGCGGTCTGCCGAAGGGGCGCATCGTTGAAATTTATGGTCCGGAAAGCTCGGGTAAAACGACGCTGGCGCTGCAGACCATTGCGGAAGCCCAGAAGAAGGGCGGCATCTGCGCTTTCGTGGACGCCGAACATGCGCTTGATCCGGTCTATGCCCGCAAGCTGGGTGTGGATCTGCAGAGCCTGCTGATTTCGCAGCCGGATACCGGCGAGCAGGCGCTGGAAATCACCGATACGCTGGTTCGTTCCGGAGCGGTCGACGTTCTGGTCGTCGATTCGGTCGCGGCGCTGACGCCGCGGGCGGAAATCGAAGGCGAGATGGGCGACAGCCTGCCTGGTCTTCAGGCACGTCTGATGAGCCAGGCGCTGCGCAAGCTGACCGCTTCGATCTCCAAGTCGAAGTGCATGGTGATCTTCATCAACCAGATCCGCATGAAGATCGGCGTCATGTTCGGTTCGCCGGAAACGACGACGGGCGGTAACGCGCTGAAGTTCTACGCCTCCGTGCGCCTCGACATTCGCCGTATCGGCGCCGTCAAGGAACGCGAAGAGGTGGTCGGCAACCAGACGCGCGTCAAGGTCGTCAAGAACAAGATGGCACCGCCCTTCAAGCAGGTGGAATTCGACATCATGTATGGCGAAGGCGTTTCCAAGACCGGTGAGCTTGTCGATCTCGGCGTGAAGGCCGGTATCGTCGAGAAATCCGGTGCATGGTTCTCCTATAACAGCCAGCGTCTGGGGCAGGGGCGTGAGAACGCCAAGACCTTCCTGCGCGACAATCCGGAAACGGCCAATGAGATCGAGCTGGCGCTGCGCCAGAATGCCGGTCTGATCGCTGACCGCTTCCTGCAGAATGGCGGTCCGGATGCCGGCGATAGCGACGGTGACGGCGACGAGGGCTGACACCTCAAAAGCGGCCGGGCATGAATTGTCGGGCCGTTTTGCTGAAATGAGCTGATCGAAACGAAATGGGCCGTGCGATTTTCCCTCGCCTGGCCCTTTTTGTTTGTCGATGCGCCTTGGTTTACCTGCATGGCTGGACAGGGCAGGATACGGACGATAAAAGCCATTGATTTTGCAATATAGCCGTCATTTGTGATGGCAATGATGGACTCCAGCTGTGAGCGGTGTGTGGGCATGAGCGGTGTAAATGAAATTCGGTCGACCTTTCTCGACTACTTCAAAAAGAATGGACACGAGATCGTGCCCTCCAGCCCGCTGGTGCCGCGCAACGATCCGACATTGATGTTCACCAATGCCGGCATGGTGCAGTTCAAGAACGTCTTCACCGGTCTTGAAAGCCGTCCCTATTCCACCGCCGCTTCGGCGCAGAAATGCGTGCGCGCCGGTGGCAAGCATAATGACCTCGATAATGTCGGTTATACCGCCCGTCACCATACGTTCTTCGAAATGCTCGGCAATTTCTCCTTCGGCGATTATTTCAAGGAAGAGGCGATCACCCATGCCTGGAACCTGATCACCAAGGAATTCGGCATCGACCGCAACCGGCTGCTGGTCACGGTCTATCACACCGATGACGAGGCCTTTAATCTCTGGAAGAAGATCGCCGGTTTTTCCGACGACCGCATCATCCGCATTGCGACCAGCGACAATTTCTGGGCGATGGGCGATACCGGTCCCTGTGGTCCCTGTTCGGAAATCTTCTACGATCATGGCGATCATATCTGGGGTGGCCCGCCCGGCTCGCCGGAAGAGGATGGCGACCGGTTCATCGAGATCTGGAACCTCGTCTTCATGCAATATGAGCAGCTGACGAAGGAAGAACGCATCGACCTGCCGCGCCCGTCGATCGACACCGGCATGGGCCTCGAGCGCATTTCGGCACTGCTGCAGGGCAAACACGACAATTACGACACGGACCTGTTCCGTGCATTGATCGCCGCTTCCGTTGAGGCAACCGGGGTTCCGGCCGAAGGCGAGCACCGCGCCAGCCACCGGGTCATCGCCGATCATCTGCGTTCGGCCTCCTTCCTGATTGCCGATGGCGTTCTGCCATCGAGCGAAGGTCGTGGTTACGTTCTGCGCCGCATCATGCGCCGCGCCATGCGCCATGCCGAGCTTCTCGGCTCGCGCGAGCCGCTGATCTACAGGCTGCTGCCGGCGCTGATCCAGCAGATGGGCCGCGCCTATCCCGAACTGGTTCGGGCCGAGGCGCTGATTTCCGAGACGCTGAAGCTTGAGGAAACCCGTTTCCGCAAGACGCTGGAACGCGGCCTGTCGCTGCTGTCCGATGCTACTTCCACCCTGCACAAGGGCGATATGCTGGATGGCGAAACCGCCTTCAAGCTTTACGACACCTATGGTTTCCCGCTCGATCTGACACAGGACGCGCTGCGCGCCCGCGAAATCGGCGTCGATATTTCCGGTTTTACCGATGCGATGCAGCGCCAGAAGGCGGAAGCCCGCTCGCACTGGGCCGGCTCCGGCGATACGGCAACGGAAACCGTGTGGTTCGAGCTGAAGGAAAAGCTCGGCGCAACGGAGTTCCTGGGTTACGACACCGAAACCGCTGAGGGCGTCATTCAGGCGATCGTCAGGGATGGCAAGGCAGTCGATAGTGCTGCCGAGGGCGAGACGGTGCAAATTATCGTCAACCAGACACCATTTTATGGTGAATCGGGCGGCCAGATGGGCGATACCGGTGTCATCGTCGGCGAAACTGGCAGCTTTGATGTCACCGGCACCCACAAAAAGGGCGAAGGCCTTTTTGTGCACTCCGGCACGGTGTCCAAGGGTGGATTGAAGGTCGATGAAGCCGTACAGCTGACGGTCGATCATGATCGCCGTTCGCGTCTGCGCGCCAACCACTCCGCAACCCACCTGCTGCATGAGGCGCTGCGCGAAGTGCTCGGCACCCATGTTGCCCAGAAGGGTTCGCTGGTTGCGCCCGAGCGCCTGCGCTTCGACGTTTCACATCCCAAGCCGATGTCGGCCGACGAGCTGAAGATCGTTGAGGACATGGCGAACGAGATCGTGCTGCAGAACTCGCCTGTTGTCACCCGCCTGATGAGCGTTGACGATGCCATTGCCGAAGGTGCCATGGCGCTGTTCGGCGAAAAATACGGCGACGAGGTTCGCGTGGTGTCGATGGGCACCGGCCTGCATGGCGCAAAAGCCAACCGTCCCTATTCCGTTGAGCTTTGCGGCGGCACCCATGTGGCTGCCACCGGCCAGATCGGCCTTATCCGCATTCTCGGCGAAAGCGCTGTCGGTTCTGGCGTGCGTCGTCTTGAAGCCGTCACCGGTCAGGGTGCGTTCGCCTATCTTGCCGAGCAGGATGAGCGGGTGAAGGCTCTGGCGTCGTCGCTGAAGGTTCAGCCGGGCGACGTGCTGTCGCGCGTTGAAGGGCTGCTTGACGAGCGCAAGAAGCTGGAGCGTGAGCTTGCGGATGCTCGCAAGAAGCTCGCGATGGGCGGCGGTTCGTCGGATGCCGGCGCAAACGATGTGCAGCAGGTCGCGGGCGTCAATTTCCTTGCGAAATCGCTTGCTGGCATCGATGCCAAGGATCTCAAGGGTCTTGCCGATGAGGCCAAGGCCAATATCGGCTCCGGCGTCGTGCTGCTGATTGCGGTTTCCGATGATGGCAAGGCAAGCGCCGTTGCTGCCGTTACCGAAGATCTGACGGCCCGTTTCAGTGCTGTCGATATTGTCCGCACCGCTTCGGCCGCACTTGGCGGCAAGGGCGGCGGCGGACGCCCGGATATGGCACAGGCCGGCGGCCCGGATGGCGCCAAGGCGCAGGAGGCCATCGAAGCAGTGGCCGCGGCACTGGCGGCCTGATCCGGAAAGATTGAGGAAGGGGCGGGGTCTTACCCCGCCTTTTTTCATTCTGCGCTGAGGCTGGCAAGAGACGGCATGGCCCATCGAGCGCTGGAGACGGGGGAGGTCATGCGATGCGCTTTGTAAATCCCATCCCTTTCGTGCGCGATATAGGCCGATCCAAGGCGTTTTATCGTGACCATCTCGGCCTCCGAATATTGCGGGACTTCGGGAATTTCGTTCTCTTTGAAGGCGGCTTTGCCATCCATGAGGGGCGGTCGCTTGAGGAGACGGTGTGGCAGGCACCATCCGGCATGGAAGAGCCCTATGGCAGGCGAAACCTGCTGCTGTATTTCGAGCACGCTGATGTGGATGCGGCTTTTCTAAATATCGCACCGCATGTGGAGCTTATTCATTCCGTGCAAGAGCAGGCCTGGGAGCAGAGAGTATTCCGCTTTTATGATCCGGACGGGCATGCAATCGAGGTCGGAGAACCGCTCGGCCAATCCGATGAATAGACCCGCCGCAAAGACCGACCCTATGGGCGACTTTCGGACGGGCCGTGGTTCGTTTTTTTGCAATGTCGCAGGCCGATTATCCGGGCTCCTGCTCTCGGCCGGCGAACATAGAGGTGATCATCATGCTCCCCCGTGTCGGAGATTTGGCCGTTGATCCACAGGCAATCGCCACAGTGCAGGACCAAGTTGCCGTCACGATCGCGCCAGGCACCGTGGCCGCGTACCATGTCGGCCGATGACCAGACGCCGGGTTCTCTGCAGGCGGCATACAGCGCACGCCGTACCATTTCGCTTTTCCAGCCGGACAAAGCCATGGCTTATGCTGACAGCAAGGGTGTCGCCCAACGGGCACCCGTAGATGAAATGAACCTTTCCGTTTTTGATGAAGACGATCGCGTTTTTGGAAAGGGTAAGGTGAAGGTTTACAAGGCGACGGGCCCCCGCAGTCGGTCCATACAGATCGCCCCGAAAATGTAGGGTCGATTTTCGAAGAATGTCTTCAGGCCCTCGGCGTCATCATCATGGCCGTTGGCGAAGATGACCCGATGGAAAAGAATCTCTGGCAGGGGCTTCCCAGTGGCCGGGCTGGACCGCCCAAAACGAAATCCAAAAACACAACGGAAAAGCCTTGTCAGAATAGGTATCATGGCTTGCGCCCCTTTTCAGACTCACGGCAAAAGAGTGTTTTTAAGCTGGGGATTTTCGCGGTGACTGAAGAAGAGATCGCTTGGTACGTAGAGACCGTTGCTGCTGCCACGATGGCGAACAAAGCCGTTCTGACCCTTTCGATGGCTGGTATTCCGGTCAGCCGCGAGAACGCGGCGCAGGCGTATGGCAAGTGGATCAGCCCCAACAGCCCGCATTTTGAGCGGCTGGTGCTGGCGATCGACAAACAAATTGGAGAGATGCTAGCGACGGCGGAAATTCTCGCTGACCCGCCACAGGGGCGCGCTTGATCATTTTCAGAGGCGGCCTTGCGAGCAAGTTCAACGATGTATGCGCTGCTCGGGGCGGCTGCAGGCGGAATGATTGCCAGGAACGAGTATCGCATCACAAGGCCTCCCTTGAGAGGCCTTTGCCGGCAGAGAACAAATTTTCATTCGCGGGGGCGAGAGAGTGAAGGATAACAGCAGGTTCTACATTCCCGTGTTGTCGTTTTTGGTGCTTGCATCCGTTGTGCTGCTCGCGAGATACGTCAGCGGACTTCCAGACGACATTCAAGCCTATGTGTGCAAAGCTGAAGACTGCACGGCGCAGGAGTGGCTTTCGGCGACTGCTGGATGGATAGGCTTCGCTGCCGCAGCGGTCGGCGCTTACATTGTTTTCGGCCAGTTGGAAGAACAGAAAAAGCAAACTGCTTTCATGCTGGGTGATGCGCCGCCAAGTATCGAGCTTTTTCGGACGGCTACAAAAACAAGGGTTGCGCAGTTTGACGTAACCAATTGGAATAGACGGCGCATATCTATTGCGGGTGTGAAAATTTTTTGCGCGGGATATGATATACCGCAGCCTAGTCACGTTACGTTCAAGCATCCGGAGATTGAGAGAAAGCGCGTCGTAAAATTTACGATCGATGAGAAACACCGTATTCAGTACACAACGCTTCTCGGCGGGTGGCTTGACCGCGGGTCGCCCCCTCCATTCATCAGATATAATCTCCATTTCGATAATGAAACTGTGATCGACTACTCGAAAGTTATTGGAGATGAACAAGCCAATTCGATTTGCGTCGTCGCACTTGCAATAAAGGTGGAGGGGAAGAGGACGAAGATCGAATTCGAAGCGAGAGTGAGGGATTTGCTTCATTACTCCGACAACCCTCGACTCGACTAAAATGGGAGAAT
Organism: Agrobacterium sp. V1; assembly: GCF_030518355.1. Taxonomy (NCBI): domain Bacteria; kingdom Pseudomonadati; phylum Pseudomonadota; class Alphaproteobacteria; order Hyphomicrobiales; family Rhizobiaceae; genus Agrobacterium; species Agrobacterium sp. V1. The sequence continues at coordinate 1,567,523 of NZ_JAULSF010000001.1, read as the reverse complement.
TTTTTCCGCTTATGGCGTTTCTCCCTCGTCGAGGTTGCGCAAAGCGGCTTCCGGATGACGCGCTGCGAGAGAAGCCAGAACCTTACGTTCACGTTCAGCCAGGACGCGTCCGATACAAATCCTTCGCCGCATCTTCATCAAGCTGGGCAGCGCGTTTGAAGGCCGGGCGTTCGGTGAGATGCGCCATGTAGTCGATGAAGGCCGGGCGTTTTTCGATCGTGCCGAAGTGTAGCCCCCAACCGATATGGGCACCGACATAAACATCGGCCGCGGTGAAGAGATCGCCGGCGATGAAGCGGTTTTCGCTAACGGCGCGCTCAAGCGTGTTCATCACATCCGCATAGCTGCCGCAGCCCGCCATGCGCAGCTTGTCGGCCGGTACTTCAAAACCCATTGCCTTCATGCTGGCCGCCATTTCCAGGGGGCCGGCAGCGAAAAACATCCAGCGATAATAAAGTCCGCGCGCCTTCGGCGTCGGAGCAAGATTTGCACCCGGAAAGGCGTCGGCCAGATAAGCGCAGATCGCCGCCGCCTCGGTGACGATGGTATCGCCATGTTTGATGGCCGGCACCTTGGCCATCGGGTTTATCAGCCGGTAAGCGGGTGATTTCATCGAGGTTTCGAAACTCAATATTTCCGTTTTATACGGAACACCCACTTCTTCGAGCATCCAGCGCGCGATGCGTCCGCGCGACATGGGATTGGTGTAGAAGATCAACTCACTCATAGTTTTGCCTCCCCAAGCAAAATAGCCGCAACCTCATGGGGAAACCCTGCGGGTCCCTCACTGGCGCGGTGTGTTTTTATAACCCGCGGCATCATTCTCACGCTCGTTGAGGATCGTACTGACGCTACGGTAAGTTTTGACTGCGCCGGGCAAGTTATCTGTAAGTAGATGCTGTTTCAGCTTTGTCTTATTGTTATACTGGCCACGGCACGGTGCAGAATCGAAGTCTGCGCCTAGTGCAACGTCTAATCAAGATACTGTGAACAAAAAAAGAAAACCGGGCGTTTCGGCCCGATTTTTCAGTTTTTCCACGTTTTTCTGCCCAATGCAGCCCGGATCGTGACCACGTCATGCCGAAGCTCGCGGCCTATTTTCATGCATTGGAAGAACGCGGTGTCATATGCGCTGACATGCCGGAAGGGCCGGGCGAGATCTGGCTGTCGCTTCTGGTCGGAGATTTGCAGGTCAGGCGCGCGACGGGTGCACTCGGTCTCCCAGTGCAGGAGGAGGTGAGGGCGCGCTCGGCCCGTGCCGCGGCGCTGACGTTGCAGCTTTGTGGCGCAAAGAAAAAACCCGGCGCTGAAGCCGGGTTTTAATGTCGTTGAGTGAAGAGGCTTAAGCCGCCATTGCCTTCTTGAGGTTTTCGTCGATCTTGTCGAGGAAGGCGGTGGTGGAGAGCCAGGGCTGGTCCGGTCCGATGAGCAGCGCCAGATCCTTGGTCATGTAGCCGCTTTCGACGGTGTCGACGCAGACGGTCTCGAGCGTTGTCGCGAATTTTGCGAGTTCGGCATTGTCGTCCAGCTTGGCGCGGTGGGCGAGGCCACGGGTCCAGGCGAAGATCGAAGCGATCGAGTTGGTCGAGGTTTCCTGACCCTTCTGGTGCTGGCGGTAGTGGCGCGTCACCGTGCCGTGTGCCGCTTCGGCTTCGACCGTGCGGCCATCCGGCGACAGGAGAACCGAGGTCATCAGGCCGAGCGAGCCGAAGCCCTGGGCAACCGTGTCGGACTGAACGTCGCCATCGTAGTTCTTGCAGGCCCAGACGTAACCGCCGGACCACTTCAGCGCGGAAGCGACCATGTCGTCGATCAGGCGGTGCTCATAGATGATGCCGACTTCGTCGAACTTCGCCTTGAACTCTGTCTGGTAGACTTCTTCGAAGATGTCCTTGAAGCGACCGTCATAGGCCTTGAGGATGGTGTTCTTGGTGGACAGGTAAACCGGCCACTTGCGCATCAGGCCGTACATCATCGATGCGCGGGCGAATTCGCGGATGGATTCGTCGAGGTTGTACATGGCAAGTGCCACGCCGGCGCTCGGAGCGTCGAAGACGTCCTTCTCGATGACCTGACCGTCTTCACCAACGAACTTGATCGTCAGCTTGCCCTTGCCGGGGAACTTGAAATCGGTTGCCTTGTACTGGTCGCCGAAAGCGTGGCGGCCGACGACGATCGGCTTGGTCCAGCCGGGAACGAGGCGCGGAACGTTCTTGCAGATGATCGGCTCGCGGAAGATGACGCCGCCCAGAATGTTGCGGATCGTGCCGTTCGGGCTCTTCCACATCTGCTTCAGGCCGAATTCCTCGACGCGGGCTTCATCCGGCGTGATCGTGGCGCACTTGATGCCGACGCCGTGCTTCTTGATGGCGTGTGCCGCATCGACGGTGACCTGGTCGTTGGTGGCATCACGGTTTTCAACCGAGAGGTCGTAATATTCGATATCGAGATCGAGGTAAGGCAGGATCAGCTTGTCCTTGATCAGCTGCCAGATGATACGGGTCATTTCGTCGCCGTCGAGATCAACGACTGGATTGGCTACCTTGATCTTTGCCATGAATTCCTCACCTTCGAAGCTGTGGCGCCTGATGACGCCGGTATCCGGAAAAATATCCGGTGCGGCTATAGCATCGCGAGCGTCTGAGGCAAAGCCATGGGGGGCGCTTTTTTGGCGCAGCGCAACAGTGGATTGCGCATTGCCAAACCACAATGCCGGAATACAGTCAGGCGAATCGCTTCGCCCGCCTGTCGGGCCTATCCCGGGATCACATCATGCGGAATATTCTGCTTCTGACTGCCGCCGTCCTCTTTTCGCACAATGCCCTTGCGGCGGGGCCTGCCGATCCCGTTCAGAAGGTGATGGACATCACCGTCAAGAACTGGTCTGGCGACGCCGAAAACTGGAAATATATTTTTGACGAGGACATGCTGACCAGCCTGTTCAGCAAGGACTTCGTCACCCAGTATCGCGAAGCATCCAAGAAGCCGGCATATGAGGCGGAAAGCGGCGAGACCGGCGATCCCTTCGGTTACGATGTGGTGACGAACTCGCAGGATGGCTGCCCGTTGGCGGATGTTTCGGTGACGCCGGGCGCGGTGAAGGACGGCGTGACTGATGTGACGGCGAAATTCAAGCTGTGGGCCTGCATGGATGAGGCGGAGATGAAGGCGACGGTTGACGAGGTGCATTTCGATGTCATCGAGGAAGACGGGCGGCCGGTGATCAGCGACATTCACCGCGTTGGCGATGAGGGCAGGGATTCGCTGCGCGAAGAGATGGCGAATATCATCAAGGGCGAGTGAGGGGTCGCGTTTGAGCCCGTTGAGGGTGATGCGAGGCTTTCGCCACAATCGGCGTCATCCTCGGGCTTGACCCGAGGATCGATTGATTTCAACGGTTTGTGGATCCTCGGGTCAAGCCCGAGGATGACGGGGTAGTGGTTTTGCTCTCATCTTCAGCAAAGCCGAGCGGGATGCGTGCTCCCTCCGACTTTGATTTTAGCGCCGATCTGTGCCAGTGAAGCGCGCTTTACAGTATCGGCGTTAAAGTCGATGCGGCGCTTTTGAAAACGGACAAACGACGATGGCAGGCACTAACAGCGAGCTTGAACTTCTGGTGGAAGGCCCGGCGATCATTCTGGTCGAACCGCAGCTCGGCGAAAATATCGGCATGGTGGCACGGGCGATGGCCAATTTCGGCCTTTCCGAACTGCGTCTGGTCAATCCGCGTGATGGCTGGCCGAGCGAGAAGGCGCGTGCTGCCGCTTCCAAGGCCGATCACGTCATTGACGGCACCAAGGTATTCGAGACGCTGGAAGAGGCGATCAAGGATCTCAATTTCGTTTATGCCACGACGGCGCGCGAGCGTTACGGTTTCAAGCCGGTGCGGGCGCCGGTAACTGCTGCCGATACGCTCAGGGCAAAATTCAAGGCTGGCGAAAAGACCGGCATCCTGTTCGGGCGGGAGCGCTGGGGGCTGACCAATGAGGAAGTGGCGCTGGCCGACGAGATCGTGACCTTCCCCGTCAACCCTGCTTTTGCCTCGCTCAATATTGCGCAGGCTGTGCTGCTGATGTCCTATGAATGGATGAAATCAGGCATGGATGACCTGGGGGAGACGCTTTTCCAGTCCGTCGAGCAGCGACCTTCGACCAAGGAGCAGGTTTTCGGCCTGTTCGAACATATCGAGGAAGCGCTGGATGCGCGCGGTTATTTTCATCCTGCTGAAAAAAAGCCGAAAATGGTCGACAATCTGCGTGCCGTGCTGTCGAGACGGGGTTTTTCCGAGCAGGAAATCAGCGTTGTCCGCGGCGTGATCAATTCGCTCGACCGTTTCCCCCGGCAGTGGCCAAAGCAGGCCGGCCGGGCGGCGCCGTCGGCTGAGGGCGCCAATTCGGAGAGGACCGGGGAGAATGCTGAAGACGAGTGAGGCCGCGGCCGATGTGCTGAAACCGGTGCTGGTGTTTGATTCCGGCATTGGCGGGCTGACTGTGCTGCGCGAAGCGCGCGTGCTGATGCCCGAGCGCGGTTTCATCTATGTGGCCGACGATGCGGGTTTTCCCTATGGCGGCTGGGAAGAGGAGGCGCTGAAGACGCGTATTCTCTCGCTCTTCGAAACGCTGCTACAGGACTACAGCCCGGAAGTCTGCATCATCGCCTGCAACACCGCCTTCACACTGGCCGGGGCCGATCTTCGCGCCCGGTTTCCGGACATGACGTTTGTCGGCACCGTTCCCGCCATCAAGCCGGCTGCGGAGCGCACCCGCTCCGGCCTCGTCTCCGTGCTGGCGACGCCGGGTACCGTCAAGCGTGCCTATACGCGTGATCTCATCCAGTCCTTCGCCACACAGTGCCACGTCCGTCTCGTGGGCTCTGAAAATCTGGCGCGCATGGCGGAAAGCTGGATCAGGGGTGAGCCGGTTTCGGATGAGGCGGTTCTGGCCGAAATCGAACCCTGCTTCATCGACAGTGACGGCAAGCGCACCGATATCGTCGTTCTCGCCTGCACCCATTACCCCTTCATGGCCAATGTGTTTCGCCGGTTGGCACCCTGGCCGGTGGACTGGCTTGATCCGGCGGAGGCGATTGCAAGGCGGGCGCGCCATCTGGTGCCGCTGCCGCAGGATGCGGAACACCCCGACGGCTTCGACTTTGCCGTCTTCACGTCAGGCAAGCCGGATTTCGCCACACGGCGGCTGATGCAGGGGTTCGGTCTCAGCGTTTCGGCAGCCTGAGTTTTGTTGCCTGAGCGCCTGTTGTATTTTTGCATCTATCTCATTTGACTTTTGCAATTCGAGATTGCGACCACTTGTCGTGCCTGGCATCTCGTGTAAGATGCCCCTCGTCTGTAACCGCTATAAAAGGAGGCGTGGAATGACTGACGATTTTAATATGCGCCTTAACGGCATGTCTGGCATTTCCGGCATGGTCATCGGTGGTTACATGGTCCGAGGCATCAACCTCCGATAAGGCTTATCGCCTGATTTCCTTGCCGTTTGGCATTTTCACTTCGTTCGACATCTGAAATTGCGCGTTCGCGTGGCCTGAGTGCTGCGCCCGTCGTTCCGGCATGTCGTTTTCCATCGATAAAGGACCTGGCTGCTTCGCTGCGCCGGGATGGATTTCCATGCAAAAAAATCAACCATTGGTAGCATATGCGCTGCCGGATGCGGTCGACCATTTGTTCGTCACGTTCGGCGTCTGGAAAACTCTAAGGGCGGTTCTCGTTGCGGCCATGGTGCCGCGTGCACCGCCGACGGATATCACCGATCTACCCGAACGTATGCTGGATGATATCGGCCTCGAGCCATCCGAGCGGAAGATACATCGGGACTGGGCGCCCCCTTACTGGGCGCCGCGGTTTTGAGTGGGGCAGCCTCTTCGGTAAAAACATGTCCTGGAGGCTGATCTGGCGTTCGGTGTGTTGTATAGCGACGCGATACAGGATAACGTTATTCCATGATCGTGAGTTTTCGTCACAAAGGGCTTGAAGCTTTTTACCGCTCGGGGACGACGAAGGGTATTCAGCCGGCCCATGCCGCCAAGCTTGGCCGAATACTCACCTTGCTTGAGGTCGCGGCAAGTGCGCCCGATCTTAATCTTCCTGGTTTCAAACTTCACCCGCTAAAAGGCGAGATGAAGGGTCAATGGTCGATCTGGGTGAACGGAAACTGGCGGGTGACATTTCGATTTTTGGATAGCGATGTCGAGCTTGTCGACTATCAAGACTATCACTGAAGGGATTTGTTCCAATGATGAAGTTTCCTGTTCACCCCGGTGAGCTTTTGCGGGAGGAGGTCATTACCGCGCTTCAGCTTTCCGTGACAGAAACCGCTGAAAGGCTCGGCATGTCCCGTGTGGCGCTTTCGCGCGTCCTTAACGCACGGGCGGGCGTCAGTCCTGACCTTGCCGTGCGGCTGGAGCGGGCAGGCGTCAGCACGGCCCGCGCATGGCTTGCCATGCAGTCGAATTACGATCTTGCACAGGCGATGAAGCGTGAGCAGCCGCCCGTTCGTCCGTTGGATGACAGGACGGCATAATCTTCGAAGATTACGCTTGATACCTCGTGGGTTTGGTGGCTTGCTCACCGCATCGAGTGAAGGGAGATTTCATCATGCCTTTGGAGAACTGGCTGGCCTTCGTGGCCGCATCCGCCATCATGCTCGCCATTCCGGGACCGACGATCCTGCTGGTGATTTCTTACGCACTCGGCCATGGCCGCAAGGCGAGCACCGCGACGGTGACGGGCGTGGCGCTGGGTGATTTCACAGCCATGACGGCCTCGATGCTGGGGCTCGGCGCGCTGCTTGCCACATCGGCTGCTCTTTTCACCGGTCTGAAATGGATTGGCGCCGCCTACCTCATCTATCTCGGCATCAAGCTGTGGCGTTCACCGATCAGCGGCGAAGGCGCGGACGGCAAGGGTGTGACGGGCCGTGAAAGACCGCTCAAAATCTTCCTGCATGCCTATATCGTCACCGCGCTGAACCCGAAAAGCATCGTGTTTTTCGTCGCCTTCCTGCCGCAATTTCTGGTGCCGACATTGCCCTTCTGGCCGCAGGTGCTGATATTCGAGGTGACCTTCCTGGTGCTTGCCACCGTCAATGCCGCCCTTTATGGACTTCTGGCAAGTGCCGCCCGCAACACGATCCGCAAGCCGAATGTTCAGCGCATCGTCAACCGCACGGGCGGTGGCCTCCTGATCGGTGCCGGTCTCATTGCCTTTGGCTGGAAGAGGGCGGTCGCGCCGTAAGGTAGCTCTCGATCGCCTGAAATTCGGACATAACAAAATGGCATTGCCGCATATACTTCTCGCCCTGATCACCGTGTTTTTGTGGGGCTTCAACTTCGTCGCCATCAAGGTCGGCGTCACCGACATGCCGCCTTTGTTTCTGACGGGTGTGCGTTATTTCTTTGCAGCCGTGCCGTTGGTGTTTTTCCTGCCGAAACCCAATGTGCCGTGGCGGCATATGATCGTGTACGGCATGGCGATGGGTTTCGTGCAGTTCGGCCTGCTTTACCCGGCCATCAAGCTCGGCCTGCCGGCGGGGCTCGCTTCGCTCGTCATGCAGTCGCAGGCCTTCTTCACGCTGGCGCTTGCCGTGGTGTTTCTCGGCGAGCGGCCGTTGCCTTCACAGATCATCGGCGCGATCATTGCTTTTGGCGGGCTGGCGGTCATCGGCGTGGAACGCATGACGGTCGCAGCCCTGGTACCGCTTCTGATGGGCGTCGGGTCGGCAATTGCCTGGGCCTGCGGCAACATCGTCAACCGCCGCATCGGTCAGGTGAATGCGGTTTCCTTTGTCGCATGGACGAGCCTTGTGCCGGTTCTGCCGTTGATCCTGCTTTCGCTGGTCGTGGAAGGACCTGAGGCGATTGCGGAAGGCGTGCTCAATGCGACGCCGACGATGGCTCTCGTGGTGATCTACATGGCCTATGGTGCGACGATTGTCGGCGCGGGCATCTGGAGTTACCTGCTTCTGCGTTATCCGGCCGGAACGGTGGCGCCGTTTTCACTGCTGGTGCCGATTGTCGGTTTCATCAGCGCCTATCTCGCTTTCGCAGAGCATATCACCGTCTTTGAAGTGGTCGGCGCCGCATTGGTCATCATCGGGCTGATGCTGAATGTGTTCGGCAGACGGCTTGCATTTTTGCGGGTCTCGTCCGGGGCGGCTTAGAGGCGGTGCAATTGCCTGTGCATTATCGGCACGGGGCAGACGCAACCGGCGATTTTTTGGTAAAGAGCATGTTCGGCCGCCGCCAAGAGAATCGGCCGGATCAGATGCAGCACGAGGAATTGAACATTGCAGGTCGGCATCGACATGGGAACCCTATCGGGCGGGCAGCAGGCCAAGCTTGATATCGAGGAATTGCTTGCGACGCGTTTGCTGGTGCAGGGCAATTCCGGTTCCGGCAAGTCGCATCTGCTGCGCCGGCTGCTGGAGCAATCGGCGTCATGGGTGCAGCAGGTCATCATCGATCCCGAGGGCGATTTCGTCACGCTTTCCGACAGGTTCGGTCACGTGGTGGTGGATGGCGAGCGCACGGAAGCCGAGCTTGCCGGCATTGCCAACCGCATTCGCCAGCATCGCGTTTCCTGCGTGCTGACGCTGGAAGGCCTTGATGTCGAACAGCAGATGCGGGCCGCCGCCGCCTTCCTCAACGGCCTGTTCGATGCCGATCGCGAATTCTGGTATCCGGTGCTTGTGGTGGTGGATGAGGCGCAGATGTTTGCGCCCTCCGTCGCCGGCGAGGTGACGGAAGATGCCCGCAAGGCGTCGCTGGGCGCCATGACCAATCTGATGTGCCGTGGCCGTAAGCGCGGTCTTGCCGGCGTCATCGCCACGCAGCGTCTGGCGAAGCTTGCCAAGAACGTGGCAGCGGAAGCCTCGAACTTCCTGATGGGCCGCACCTTTCTCGATATCGACATGGCGCGCGCGGCTGACCTTCTTGGCATGGACCGGCGACAGGCGGAAATGTTCCGCGATCTGCAGCGCGGCAATTTCGTGGCGCTCGGCCCGGCGCTTTCGCGTCGCCCGCTGCCCATCGTCATCGGGGCGGTGGAAACGTCGGCGCGCTCATCCTCGCCAAAGCTGATGCCGCTGCCAGATGCGCCCCAGGATGTGGAAGACTTGATCTTCACGCCGGACCCGGAAGAATTCACGCGCGCCGCCGTGCGCCGCACGCCGCCCGCGCCGCGCCCGACCACGGATATTCTGGCAGAACTCTCCCGTTCCACGCCCGCCGCCGTCGGCCCTACACCGGAGCAATCGCCGCGTGCAGGTCAGCCGGAACTGACGCCGGAAGAGCGTGAGGAAAAGATCGGTGCGGTTCTTGTGGAAATTCTCGACGATCCGCAATCGGCCTATCGCACGGATGCCGTGCTTTATCAGGATTTTCTGGTGCGCGCCCGTATGCGTCGCATTCCCGGCACGCCGATGACATTGGCGGAATTCCGCCGACAGGTGGCGATTGCCCGCTCCGGCGTCGATGTAGCCATGGCGGCAAGCGAAAGCTGGCAGAAGGCGCTGGAATTGTCGATGTCGGTTTCCGATGACTTGCAGGGGGTCTTCCTGCTGCTCGTCAAGGCGGCGCTGGGTGAAGAGCCTTGCCCGTCGGATGCCCGCATTGCCCGCGCCTATGGCACCCATTCCGCCCGCCGCGCGCGGCGCCTGCTCGGCTATTTCGAAGAGAAGGAGCTTGTGGTGGTGCATGCCGATTTCTCCGGCAAGCGCATCGTGGCGTTTCCCGATCTCGACGCAAAAACCGCACCCGGCGATGCGGATGCGGCTGAGGATGATGCGCGGCTTGCGGCGGAGTGAGGTTGGCAGGGTTTCCTGCTTGGGATAACCTTTCCGTCATGCCGGACTAGATCCGGCATCCAGCCGCGGCGCGACTGCGCCGTGAGAAGAGTCTATTGCGATCAAGGACTTGATCGCGCTGGACCCCGGATCTAGTCCGGGGTGACGGCGTGTATATTATCTAGCTGTGGCAACCCATCCGTCAGCGGAAATCCTGAACGAGGCTGAGGAGGCCTCACCGCCTCCTCCTTGCTCATCATTACTCGACTGCCTTCGCTTCCTTTCGCGTCGCGATCAGCGAACCGATGATGCCGGTTGCGAGGATGGCGACCGTGACGCCGAGTGAGACGGCGGGCGGGATTTTGGCGATGCCGAGCATATCGGCGACGAAGATTTTCGAACCGACGAAGACCAGAACCGCAGCCAGCGCATATTTCAGATAAGCGAAGCGGTGGATCAGGGCGGCGAGCGCAAAATAGAGGGCGCGCAGGCCAAGAATCGCGAAGATGTTCGAGGTATAGACGATAAACGGATCGGTGGTGATCGCGAAGATCGCCGGGATCGAATCGACCGCGAAGATCAGGTCGGCGATTTCAACCATGATGAGCGCCAGGAAGAGCGGTGTCACGAAGGTCTTGAGCTTGCCGGTGGCTGCATCCGTTTCCTTGACGAAGAATTTCTCGCCATGCAGCTTCTCCGTCACCGGCAGGCGGCTGCGCAGGAATTTCAGGATGCGGTTATTGCCGATATCGGCCTCGTCATGGTCGGACGAAAACAGCATCTTGAGGCCCGTGAAGACGAGGAAGGCCGCGAAGAGATAAAGTACCCAGTGGAAGTTTTCGACGATGGCCGCACCGCCGGCGATCATGATGCCGCGCAGGATGATGACGCCGAGGATACCCCAGAGCAGCACGCGGTGCTGGTACTGACGGGGAATGGCGAAATAGGAAAAGATCATGGCGATGATGAAGATATTGTCCATCGCCAGGCTTTTTTCGACCACGAAACCGGTAACGTATTCCATCGCCGATTGCTGGCCGGACTGATACCAGATCCAGCCGCCGAAGGCCAAACCGATGGCGATGTAAAAGCCGGACATCAGCAGGCTTTCGCGAATGCCGATTTCCTTGGAATTCTTGTGCAGCACGCCGAGATCGAGCGCCAGGAGGCCAAGGACAAGAGAAATGAAGACCGCCCACATCCATGTGGGGGTACCGAGAAAATCGTTGAGGAGGAACTCCATCAGTCAACCTTTAGCCGGACGAGGTTGGCTTTGCGGATGGGGAACGTGTGTCAAGAATATACGTGGCCCCAACCTAAAGAAACTCGACATCACGTGTTGTCCGGTAACACGTCAGAGGGGCCCGAGTTCTGATCACGATGGGTAAATGGGTGGCCGCTCGATGTTTTCAAGGGCAGGCTCAAGAAAAAAATCGGCAGGCGCTGTTTGACAAATTTGTAAAACGACTATAGAAGCCGCCCCAACGCCGGGCAGTGATGTCCGGTGTGTTTTGTTGACTGCCTTGCAGTTTAAAGGCTGACGTTCGGCGGTCAATATCACCGACATGTCCCGTGGTTTCTCCATTTGCATGTGAGAAGCCTGTCAGAGGCCCTGAAACGGGCTTCAGAGGAGGGCGTGTTTCCTTAAACCGGTTTGGCAACAGACCGGCATAACCTTTTGAGAAGGAAATACGATGAGCAAGCGCGAATCGGCTAAGTACAAAATTGACCGCCGCATGGGCGAAAACATCTGGGGTCGTCCGAAGTCCCCGGTTAACCGCCGCGAATACGGCCCGGGCCAGCACGGCCAGCGCCGCAAGGGCAAGATGAGCGACTTCGGCACGCAGCTGCGCGCCAAGCAGAAGCTCAAGGGCTACTACGGCGAACTGCGCGAAAAGCAGTTCCGCGCCACTTTCGACGAAGCAAACCGTCGCAAGGGTGACACTTCCGAGAACCTGATCGGCCTGCTCGAGTCGCGTCTGGACGCCATCGTCTACCGCGCCAAGTTCGTTCCGACCGTTTTCGCATCGCGCCAGTTCATCAACCATGGCCACGTCACGGTTAACGGCGTTCGCGTCAACATCGGTTCTTACCGTTGCAAGGCTGGCGACGTTATCGAAGTTCGTCAGAAGTCCAAGCAGCTGGTTACGGTTCTTGAAGCCGTTCAGCTCGCTGAGCGCGACGTTCCTGACTACATCGAAGTCGACCACAACAAGATGGTTGCGACCTACGCCCGCGTTCCGTCGCTTTCCGACGTTCCGTACCCGGTCGTCATGGAACCGCATCTGGTCGTCGAATTCTACTCGCGTTAATCGACGCGTTTCAGTATTGAGAAAGCCGCCCCTCGGGGCGGCTTTTTTGTTTGCTGGGGAAGGCTTTGCATGCAGGATATTCAGGCGATCGTCGATTCCATCTATGACAGCATGCTGCCAAGACTGGGCGAGGGGAAGGTTGCGGATTACATTCCCGAACTTGCCAAGGTCGATCCCAACCAGTTCGGCATCGCCATCACCACCGTCGATGGAACCACCTATACGGCCGGCAATGCGCTTGTACCGTTTTCGATCCAGAGTATCTCCAAGGTCTTCATGCTGACGCTGGCGCTCGGCAAGGCCGGCGAGACGGTGTGGAACCGGGTGGGACGCGAACCTTCAGGCTCTTCCTTCAACTCCATCGTCCAGCTGGAACATGAGCACGGCATCCCGCGCAATCCCTTCGTGAATGCCGGCGCAATCGTGGTGACCGATATCGTTCTTTCCGGCCACCAGCCGCGTGAGGCGATCGGCGAGCTTCTGCGCTTCGTGCGTTATCTCGCGGACGATGACACGATCAGCATTGACGACACGGTGGCGAAATCCGAGCAGGCGACGGGTTTCCGCAATTTTGCGCTTGCCAATTTCATGCGTTCCTTCGGCAATCTGCATCATCCCGTGGAACATACGCTCGGCGTTTATTTCCATCAGTGCGCGCTTTCCATGACCTGCGCGCAGCTATCCCGTGCTGGCCTCTTCCTCGCCAATCGCGGCCGCAATCCGCTGACCGGCCATACGGTCGTCTCGGACCGCCGGGCGCGGCGTATCAATGCGCTGATGCTGACCTGCGGCCATTATGACGGATCGGGCGATTTCGCCTATCATGTCGGCCTGCCGGGCAAGAGCGGTGTCGGCGGCGGCATCATGGCGGTGGCGCCGGGCAATGCGTCGATCGCGGTCTGGTCGCCGGGTCTCAACAAGGTGGGTAATTCGGCGCTCGGGTCACTGGCGCTGGAATTGCTGGCGACGAAAACCGGCTGGTCGGTATTCGGGGCTTGATATTGCCAGCGGATGGGGGCATTGCCTGCATGAAGAACGGCAGTCGTGCCGGAGCGAGCGGATGATGAACATTCTCACCAAGATCGATGACTTTGTAGATCAGGCCGGGGCCGCACCAATCGGGGCGGATCAGGACGCGTCCGAGGAAAACGGCAGCTCGCATCCGCTGTTCGACAATGCACCGCGATCGGTCTCGTTCAACAAGCTGCGCAAGCGGCTGCTGCGCAATGTGCGCCAGGCGTTTGAAGATTTCGGCATGCTGAACGGCCAGAAGCGCTGGCTGGTCGGCCTTTCCGGCGGCAAGGACAGCTACGGTCTTCTGGCGCTGCTGCTTGATCTCAAATGGCGCGGGCTTTTGCCGGTGGAGCTGGTGGCCTGCAATCTCGATCAGGGCCAGCCGAATTTTCCCAAGCACGTGCTGCCGGAATATCTGGCGAAGATCGGTGTCGCGCATCGCATCGAATATCGCGATACCTATTCGGTGGTGAAAGAAAAGGTGCCTTCCGGCGGCACTTACTGTTCGCTCTGTTCGCGGCTCCGGCGCGGCAATCTCTACCGCATCGCGCGGGAGGAGGGCTGCGACGCACTGCTGCTCGGCCATCACCGCGAGGATATTCTCGAGACCTTTTTCATGAACTTCTTTCATGGCGGCCGTCTCGCCGGCATGCCGGCCAAGCTTTTGAATGACGAGGGCGACCTGATGGTCCTGCGCCCGCTTGCCTATTGCGCCGAAGACGATATGGCGAAATTTGCGGCGGCGATGGAATTCCCGATCATTCCCTGCGACCTCTGCGGCTCGCAGGACGGGCTTCAGCGCAATGCCATGAAAGAGATGCTGGCGGATATCGAACGGCGCATGCCGGGCCGCAAGGATGTGATGCTGCGGGCGCTTTCCCACGTCAATCCGTCGCATCTGCTTGATCCCAGGCTTTTTGATTTTTCGGCGCTTTCTGTCACCGGGGCGTCACCTGAAGAGCGTAGTGAGGCCAGCCCTCCCTGATGAAAAAGTGCCCCGCGCCATGAGCCTTTCCGATAAAGATATCGAATTCCTCGTTTCCACCGTCGCCGCTGCCGGCGCCCAGGAAATTCTGCCCCGCTTCCGAAATTTGAATGCAGGTGCGATCTCCGAGAAAACCTCCGCCGTCGATCTCGTTACCGAGGCTGATATTCTGGCGGAAAAGGCAATTACTGCTGCTTTATTACAGCGGTTTCCGAAAGCCCACATCGTCGGCGAAGAGACCTATGAGGCGGACCCATCAGTCATTCCCGCCCTTGCCGATGCGCCGCTCGCCTTCGTGATCGATCCGATCGATGGCACGTTCAATTACGCTTCCGGCTTTCCCGCTTTCGGCACGCTGCTTGCAGTCACCGTCAAGGGTGAGACGGTGGCGGGCATCATCCATGATCCTGTCATGGGCGACACCATTGTTGCGCTGAAAGGCGAGGGCGCTTATCTCCATCGCAGGAACGGCTCGCAGGCCAAGCTCAAGGTCGCGGATCCCGCGCCGCTATCCGAGATGGTAGGCATTTTTTCCTGGGGCCACAGCCACGAGGATCGCCGTCCTGTCATCGCCGCCAACATGGCGAAGATCAAGATGGCGTTTTCGCTGAATTGTTCTGCACATGAATATTGGCTTGCCTCGGCCGGCAAACTGCATTTCATCGGCCATGAAAAGCTGATGCCGTGGGATCATCTTGCCGGCGTGCTCGTTCATCAGGAAGCGGGTGGTTACACAGCCCGTTTCGACAATACGCCCTATCGGCCGGGCCAGACGGCGGGCGGCATCCTGTCGGCGCCCGACAGGGAAAGCTGGAAGATGCTGCGACGGGAAATCGTCGCCTTATAGCAGGTACATCACAAGGAAGGATATCGCCCATGGCTCTCGAACTCGACATCGCCTCTCTTGCCAACGCGCTTCAGGAGGCGGCGGCAGTGGAAATCCTGCCGCGGTTTCGCAATCTGGGCGATGGCGACGTCAGGATAAAGTCCGAGGCGATCGATCTTGTCACCGAGGCTGACGAGGCTGCCGAGCGGCTGATCCGTGCCCGCGTGCAGGACATCATGCCTGATGCGCTGTTCATCGGCGAAGAGGCCGTCGCGGCGGATGCTTCGCTGCTCGGCAAGCTTGCCGATGCCGATCTGGCCGTGGTGGTGGACCCCATTGACGGCACCTATAATTTTGCCTCCGGCCTGCCGCTGTTCGGCGTGATGATGAGCGTCATTTCCAAGGGCGAGACCGTGGCCGGCCTGATCTTCGATCCCATGGGCAATGACTGGGCAATCGCCGAAAAGGGTTCCGGCGCTTGGCTTTGTGGCGCAGATGGCACCCAGACGCAGATGTCGGTCGTGACGGCGCCGCACCTGTCGCAGATGGTCGGCATCGCCAATACCGGTTATTTCGATGTGGAAACACGCCGCAAGATTTTGATGAACCTTGCGGATGTGCGGCTGTTCACCAGCTATCGCTGCGCTGCGCACGAATACCGCCTGTTCTGCGGCGGCCACATGCATTTCCTGATGTATAACAAGCTGATGCCATGGGACCATCTGGCCGGTACGTTGATCTCGCAGGAATCGGGCGCCTATGCTGCCCGTCTCGATGGTTCGCCCTATCTGCCGCGTCATGTGGATGGCGGGCTGCTGCTGGCTCCGGATCAGGAGACCTGGGAATTGCTGCGCGAGAAGATTTTTACGGTGTGAAGCTTCAGATTCGTGGGGATGACGCAACACCTTCCACCGTCGTGCCGGACTTGATCGGCCCAGCCGCGGCGCGTCTGCGCGGCGGAAAGACTTTTCTCAGCCCAAGGACTTGGGCTGGCTGGACCCCGGACCAGGCCCGGGGTGACGGCGGGTGGATGAGGTCGCTTGTATCCAAACAAAAAGGGCGCGGAACAGAATTCCGCGCCCTTTCTTTTTTCCAATGGCTCTCACCGTGTCGGCTTGTTGTGAGCCTGAAACAGCATGCCCTTTTCGCCGATCAGCACGAAGATCAGACCGATGATGGAGACGACGAAGAAGCCCGCCACCATCGGCAGCGCAGTGCCGTCGAAAGCCTGGCCGATGCCGGCGCCGATCAGCGAACCGCCGACGGTTCCCATGAAGCCGATGACGGAGGAGGCGGTGCCGGCAACATGGCCGAGTGGTTCCATGGCGAGCGAGTTGAAGTTCGAGCCGATCCAGCCGAACTGGAACATGGCCAGCGCAAAGAACACGATGAAGATGGCAAAGGGCATTGGCTCCGGTCCCAGAACCTGCACCACGAGCCAGATAAAGGTGATGGCTATGAAGCCGAGCAGCGATCCGTGCGACAGCTTGCGCATGCCGAACCTGCCGACCAGCCTTGCATTGATGAAGGACGAGAAGGCCATGAACAGCGCAACGCCGGCAAAGGCCGCCGCAAACCAGGCGCCGAGGCCATAAATGCCCTTATAGACCTGTTCAGCCGAGTTGATGAAGCCGAACAGCGCGCCGAAGATGAAGGTGCTCGAAAGCGTATAACAGAGCGCGATACGGTTGGTGAGCACGATCTTGAAGCCGCCGAGCACCGAACGGGCGGTGAAAGGGCGGACATCGTCGGGATGCAGGGTTTCCGGCAGGCGGAAATACATCCAGGCCGTCACGACGGCGGCGATGCCGGCCATGAAGGCAAAGATCAGATGCCAGTTGCCGAAGAAAAGCACGATCTGGCCGGTGCCGGGCGCGATGACCGGAACGACCATGAAGACCATCATGATCAGCGACATGACTTCCGCCATCTGACGGCCGCCATAAATGTCACGGACGATCGAGATGGTGATGACACGCGTCGCCGCCGAACCGATGCCCTGGATGAAGCGCAGGACCAGCAGGCCGGAGAATGACGGCACGAAGACCACGGCAATGGCGGAGATGATATAGATGGCCAGACCGACGAGCATCGGCTTGCGGCGGCCGAAACGGTCCGAGATCGGTCCATACAGAAGCTGGGCGACGCCGAAGCCGAGAAGATAGGTGGAAATCACGTATTGGCGGTGGTTTTCATTGACGACGCCCAGTGATGCGCCGATTTCCTGAAGACCGGGCAGCATGATGTCGATGGCAAGCGCGTTCAGCGCCATCAGCATGGCGGCAAGCGCGATAAATTCCGTGCGCCCCATCGAGCCTGCGCGCGAAGTGGTGGATTGTGAAAGTTCTGTCACAGGATTGCCCCAAAAAGAACGGCAAAGGCGTTGCTTGAAGCAACGCCTGGCATACATTTCTGACAATCAGGGTGGGCCGGTTAACCGGCCGAAATCAGGCCGCGCCGCGGACGCTGATACCCTGTTCTTGGAAGTGGTTTTGAAGTTCGCCGGACTGGAACATCTCTTTTACAATGTCACAGCCGCCGACGAATTCGCCCTTGATATAGAGCTGCGGGATGGTCGGCCAGTTGGAATAGTCCTTGATACCCTGACGGATGTCAGCATCGGCAAGTACGTTGATGCCTTTGTAGTCGACGCCGAGATAATCGAGAATCTGTACCACCTGGCCGGAAAAACCGCACTGCGGAAATTGCGGGGTGCCCTTCATGAAAAGAACGATGTCGTTGCTCTTCACTTCGCTGTCGATCATGTCGTTAATGCCGCTCATAGGCTTATTCCTTTCACATGCGGTTCAAGGCCGCTGCTTTCTGTTTGTCCCTAGATAACATGTCGCGGCGCGATTTCCACCCGGAAAGCGTAAAAAATGCGCGGGTGTTGCAATGCACGACATGCCAAAAACGTGGCTTGAGAAGCCTTAGCGATATCTCTGCCGGCTGCGGGCGGCTGCGGTGCGTCTTTTGCTCACCTGCTTCTTGGCCGACGTCGGTTTGACGGCGGCGTTGATCGCGGCTTCGAGAACGGATCCGACGATGCCACCAGCCAGCGAGCCGGTGCCTTTCGTCCGGCGCGTGCGGCGGGTTTTGCGGATACCGGTCTTGGTGAGGATTTCAGAGAGAGCGCCCTTGACGACGCCGTTGAGCACTTGATCGACGATCCCAGACAAATTTCCCTCACCGATAAATAAATCATATTTCCGTCGCGATTTTTACTATACGTGCATCGCCCACTGTATCAAGCGATCCTTTCGGGTGTCTGTAGAGCATTTCCGCTTTTCTCTGAAACGCGAAAACGCTCTATCTATTTGTTTTTACGCATTGTCCTGACGTAAAAGCGTACCGCTTTTACTGGAAATGCTCCGCCCGAAGGTTTGTGCATGCCGACCGTCAAGTCACGACTTGTTCTTTATTTCCCCGGTTTCGATCCGCTTGATGCGGCGGCCCACCATCTGCGTTACCAGCGGGCGGCGGCACTGGCCGGCAAGACCTGGGATGTCGATTATGCGGTGGGGCCGCTGGAGAATGCGCCGGGAGGTGAAACATTCACGGTGGAGGCCTCGGCCGGCGACTGGCGAACCCGTTCGGAGATTTTTGTCTATGATCATAATGGGGTCATCTCCGAGCTGCGGGATGAACCGGTCTGGCGGCAGATCTGGCTCGGATTCAAGGCCGGGGCGGGTATCGTCAGTGAAGGGGGTGCGACGCGCTACTTTCGCCATGCCTGGCGTTTCGGCCTGTTCTTCATCTTTCCGTTCCTGCTGATGCTTGTCGGTGGCGGGCTTGCTGCCGCTATTGCCCTTTTGCCGTGGCTTTTCGCTTTGCCGCTCTGGCTGTTTGCCCTCAGCCTTCCCGCTGCCGCGCTGTTTTTTGTGAAGGCGTTTCTGCCGTTTGCCGAGCGGTTTCACACCCTGCATCTTTACGCGGACTGGCGGTTCGCGCTTGCGGTCGGCCGCGATGAGCTGATCGCCCGCGACTGGATCGAGGAGAGGGCGGCGCTTGTCCTGACGGCGCTCGAACAGCCCTCGGACGAGGTGCTGGTCGTTTCGCACAGCATGGGCGCCAGTCTTGCGCTCGCCACCATCGGCCGCGTGCTGGAGCTGAAGCCGGACGCGCTGGAAGGCCGGAAACTGTCTTTCGCCACCTTGGGTGGGGCGGCGCTGCAATGCGCGTTCCTGTCGAGTGCGGACAGGCTGCGTGAGAGCGTCGGCACGATCGCACGTCACCAGCAAGTGACGTGGTTCGACATCCAGTGTCTGACCGATCCAATCCATCTTTACCGGTGCAATACCGTGGCCCTGACCGGTCACGCAGATGCGCCGCAGCCCAAGATCGTGCCGATCCGTTTCAAGCATTCGCTTTCGCCGGAGCGTTATAAAAAGAACAAGCGCAACTTCCTGCGCATGCACCGGCAATATGTTCTCGGTCCGGATCGGAGGTCCGGTTACGATTTTACGCTGCTGACGGCAGGGCCTGTGCCGGCCTCGTCTTTTGCCGATCTGGATTCCCAGACGCCGCCTGCCTTGTAAGCAGCGTTTTGCCATTCCATCGATGTGAAAAGGCCCGCGTGAGAGTGTCACGCGGGCCTTTTATTTAGTCCGGAGCCTTTATGCGTCGGCGGAACAGTGAAACTGTCTCGCCGGCATCGCTTTCACGGTCGCAATCATTCGGGAGCCGAGGTCTGCAGGGCAAGGGCATGCAGAACGCCGCCCATATTGCCCTTCAGCGCGTCATAGACCATCTGGTGCTGCTGCACGCGGGTCTTGCCCTTGAATGCTTCCGCAACGACTTCGGCCGCGTAATGGTCGCCATCACCGGCCAGATCGCGGATCGTGACCTTTGCCCCGGGAATTCCCGCCTTAATCATGTCTTCAATGTCGCCGGGTTTCATGGGCATGGTGTTTCTCCTTAATTCATTCTGCGGCGAGCAAAGTTTCGCCGTCCATGAATTGAGGGAACCACGATTCATAGGCCAAGTGCAATTCTTTAATCTCGACAGCGCGCGCCGTGCCCAGCTTTACGGTGGAACCGCCGGTAACGCCGATGGCCACGCAGGAAACGCCCGCCGTCTTGGCTGCCGCCTGCACCTTGTCGAGATCGCTTTTCTTGACGGTGAGGACATACCGGCCCTGATCTTCGCCATAGAAGGTGAGGACCGGATTGTGGCCTTCGACCGCATCGATCGTTGCGCCGATACCCGAGGAAATCGCCATTTCGCCGATCGCAAGCGCCAGACCGCCCGAGGAGCAATCGTGAACGGCGGTGGCCAGGCCGTCGGTGATGACGCCACGAACGAAATCGCCGTTTTGCTTCTCGGCAGCCAGATCGACATGCGGCGCCGGGCCATCGATACGGTTGTGGATGTCACGCATGTAAACCGACTGGGCGATATGCGTGCCGAGACCGGCAGGTGCGCCGACCAGAAGCACCACTTCGCCCTCGGCAGCGAAACGGATGCGTGCCATGCGGCCCCAATCCTTCAGCAGACCAACGCCGCCGATGGTGGGGGTGGGCAGGATCGCCTGGCCATTGGTCTCGTTATAGAGCGAGACGTTGCCGGAAACGATCGGGAACTCCAAGACGCGGCAGGCTTCGCCGATGCCCTTGATGGCATGGACCAGCTGGCTCATGATCTCGGGCTTTTCCGGATTGCCGAAATTGAGGTTGTCGGTGGCCGCCAGCGGCAGAGCGCCTGTCGCGGTGATATTGCGCCAGCATTCGGCAACCGCCTGCTTGCCACCCTCGAAGGGATCGGCCTCGACATAACGCGGGGTTACGTCGGAGGAGAACGCGAGCGCCTTCTTGTCGTGGCCTTCAACACGCACCACGCCGGCATCGCCACCCGGCAGCTGCAGGGAATTGCCCTGGATCAGCGTGTCATATTGCTCATAGACCCAGCGGCGCGAGGAGTTGTTGGCCGAACCGAGCAGCGATACCAGTGCATCGGCAATATCGGCTGCGGGAACGTCAGCTTCGGCCAGCGGCGCCGGCACCTTGGCGGGCGTCCATGGGCGGTCATATTCGGGAGCCTCGTCGCCGAGTTCCTTGATCGGCAGGTTGGCGACTTCCTCGCCATTGTGAATGACGCGGAAACGCAGATCATCGGTGGTCTTGCCAACGATGGCGAAGTCCAGACCCCACTTGACGAAGATCGCCTTGGCGACTTCTTCCTTGGAGGGCTCTAGAACCATGAGCATGCGCTCCTGGCTTTCCGACAGCATCATTTCGTAAGCTGTCATGCGCTCTTCGCGCACCGGCACGGCGTTCAAGTCAAGCTCGATGCCGAGATCGCCCTTGGCGCCCATTTCGACAGCCGAGCAGGTGAGGCCGGCCGCACCCATGTCCTGAATGGCGATGACCGCGCCGGTCTTCATCAGTTCAAGGCAGGCTTCCAGCAGGCATTTTTCGGTGAAGGGGTCGCCGACCTGAACGGTGGGGCGCTTTTCTTCAATGGATTCGTCAAACTCGGCCGAGGCCATGGTCGCACCACCGACGCCGTCGCGGCCCGTCTTCGCACCGAGATAAACGACCGGCAGGCCGACGCCCTTGGCTTCCGAGAGGAAGATTGCATTGGATTTGGCAAGGCCGGCTGCGAAGGCGTTGACGAGGATGTTGCCGTTATACCGCGGGTCGAATTCCACCTCGCCGCCAACCGTCGGCACGCCGAAGGAGTTGCCGTAACCGCCGACACCGGCGACGACGCCGGCAACTAGGTGGCGGGTCTTCGGGTGGTCAGGCGCGCCGAAACGCAGCGCGTTCATGGCCGCGATCGGGCGGGCGCCCATGGTGAAGACGTCACGCAGGATGCCGCCGACGCCGGTTGCCGCACCCTGATAGGGCTCGATATAGGACGGGTGGTTGTGGCTCTCCATCTTGAAGACGACGCAGTCGCCATCGTCGATATCCACCACGCCGGCATTTTCACCGGGGCCCTGAATGACGCGCGGTCCTGTTGTCGGCAGGGTCTTCAGCCACTTCTTGGAAGACTTGTAGGAGCAGTGCTCGTTCCACATGGCCGAGAAAATACCAAGCTCGGTAAAGCTCGGCTCCCGTCCGATCAGGTCGAGGATACGCTGGTATTCGTCGGGCTTCAGCCCGTGGGATGCAACGAGTTCCGGGGTGATCTTGATGGAGTTTGAGATAGACATAGGTCTCACGCGGTTCGAGCCGAGGAAAGTTTCCGGTTCTTTAGCGCAAGAGGCTCAATGGTGCGACAGGAAAATGCGTGGATTCACCCGCTAATTGGCGGTTTGTGCCGTTCGCGGCGGCTCATGGGTGATGCCTGCGGGTCCAGAAAGGACTACGCCACGCTTTCGTAACCCACCGACCCATTGTCGAGCAGATGTCTGAGGATGCCGAAGGCCTGCGTCATTTCCTTTTGTTCGGATGGGCCGGAAAAACTGATGCGGATGCGGTGGAAAACCTTGTCCGTCCGTCCGGCCTTGAACTCGTCCTCGTCGTCGATCAGCACGCCTTCCTTCATGGCCGCGCTGCGGAAGGTTCCCGAAAGCCAGGGTTCGGGCAGTCTCAGCCACAAAAAGGCAATATCGGGCAGCGAATTGAATTCCAGCCCGGAAAAGACGCGTCGGGCGATCGCTTCGCGCTGGTTGATTTCGGCAATGCAATCCTTGCGGATATCGTCGGCGTCGCCGCTATTGACGAGGCGGGCATTCAGTTCGGCCAGCATGAAGGGCAGGCCGCCGGTCAGCATCGAATGCGAAATCCGTATTCTCGATGAAAATTGCGAAGGGCAGGCCACCCAGCCGCCCCTGGTGCCGGCCGAAACGGATTTCGACAGGCCGCCGACGACGAAGGTGATGTCGGGTGCAAATTCCGCGATGAGCGGGATCGCATCCCGGGTCATAGCGCCGTAGAGATTGTCCTCTACGATCCATACGCCGTATCTGCGGGCGATATCGGCGATAGCCCGCCGCCGATCTTCAGGCAGGGTGGCGCAGGTGGGGTTCTGGCCCGCCGACATCAGGAAGATCATTTTCGGATGCTGTTGGGCGCAAACGCGCTCGAAATCATCGGGAACAATGCCCTTTTCATCCGCTTCCACCAGTGTCACGCGGCGTCCGGCAAGGGCGGCGCTGCGGCTGATATGGGAATAGGTGACCGGTTCGAAGACGATGCGGTCCCCCGGCGCGGTCATTGCCGTCACCACGCTCATCACTGCGGCATGGGCGCCGAGCGTCGAAACGATGTTTTCCGGTTTGGGTGACCAGCCGTTCTGGGACAGCCAGCGAGCGCCCGCCATGCACCAGTTGTCTGGAAGGGTGCGGGTGTAGTTGGAAATTTCGAAGGGATGCTCTTTCGCAAGCGCCTCGATGTACTTGCCGATCAGCACGCTTTGGCCAACATCGGGTGCCGCCGTGGTGTTCAGGCGGAACTCGGCGCTGGTGTCGATGGCATAACGCGTGCCACCAAATGCCACCGCCGCCGGTTCTACCCGCGACAACGGGGCGGGGCTCTTGCGCTCGTTGACATAAGTGCCGCGGCCGACTTCGCCGCTGACGAGACCACGTTCATGGATCAGCGCGTAGGCGCGGCTGATTGTACCAATTGTCACGCCCAGATCGTAAGCGAGATTGCGCTGAGGCGGCAATTTCGAGCCGGCCTGCAGGGTGCCGTCGGAAATCGCGCCTTCGATACTGTCCGCAAGGCGCAGATAAATCGGGCCGTCGCCCTCGGTGAGATCAGGAAGCCAATTTGTCATGGTGACAATTTATGCATTGTATCTGTCAGTAAGTCAATTGTATTTATTGTCTGCATTGATTGAGATTAAACGCACGGAGACAATAGGTGCAATATGCGCAAGATGGATCAATACCTTTCGACAGCGGATACGCTTTATCCTGATGGCTACGAACGGGAACGCGTGTTCCGCGATGCCGGCGACATGGTCGCACCGGCGCCCTTTCCGGCCGAGATCGCCCGCACGCTTATTGGTCGCCTGATTATGGGCATGTTGCGCTGGCAGCAGAAACGACGGGGACGGCTCGCCTTGCGGGAATTGCCTGACGATCTTCTGGAGGATATCGGCGTTACACGGGACGAAGCCTTGAAGGAAGCCGCGAAATCGCAGCTTTTCTCCTGGCCGTCGCGGTTTTTATAATTTTTGTCGAAGAGCGGTGCCTTCTTTCCCCGGCGCCATCAAGCCATTCGGCAGCCCGCCACGCCACTCCCAACCGGCGTCGGCGGGTTTTTTTATTGGATTGGCGCGGGGATGGAGGCAAATGGCGCCCCGTCATCCTCGGGCTTGTCCCGAGGATCTGCGACGGATTGATTTTATTCGAGGTGATCAGATCCTCGGCACGGCGGCGAGACTGACGTCTTTGACGTAGACGTATCTGGGTCAGCAGCCCTTGCCGCCATTCGCCCAGCGCTTCACGTCGGTTGCGATGCGGCCGGAGATGGCTTCGTTCATGACGGGTCCGAAAGCATCGAGCTTTGCCGGATTGCCTTCTGCCTGAACGACCAGCATGGGGCGTGATTCCGGGCTGTTGCGTGGTACGAGCAGGATGCGCGGACGGCCGGAGAAAGAGTTGAGTTCCGGGGCCAGACGATAGGCCTTGAACGCCGCATCACCCGATTTGAACCAGCAGGCATTCGCGCCAAGAGCAATCCGTTCCATCGTCGGCAGGGCGGCACGGGATACGGAGGCAGCCGGCTGCGTTTTCGGCTGGCAGGCGGCAAGCGCGGCTGCCGCGAGCAGCAATGCGGTGGCCTTATAGGCATTGTGGCGAAGAAGACGAGGCATCAGGTCATCCAGAAAAGAAGCCGAAACTTAGCCGGAAGCCGGCATTAAAAAAGGCGGGCCCGAAGCCCGCCCGGTCTATCAGGCTGCGATGACGCCGAGCGCCGAAGCAAAGAGGCCACGCCCGTCATTGCCGCCATGGGCGGCTTCGATGAGGTTTTCCGGATGCGGCATCATGCCAAGAACGTTGCCCTTTGCGTTGATGACGCCGGCGATGTCGTTCAGCGAGCCGTTGGGGTTGGTGCCTTCAGCATAACGGAACACGACCTGACCGTTGTCTTCCACCGACTTCAGCTCATCCGTATCTAGGAAATAGTTGCCGTCGTGATGGGCGACGGGGCAGCGCAGGATCTGGCCCTTGTCATAAGCGCGGGTGAATTCGGTGTCGTTATTGGTGACTTCGAGCTTCACTTCCCGGCAGACGAATTTCAGCGAGGCGTTGCGCATCAGGGCGCCCGGCAGCATGCCCGCCTCGACCAGGATCTGGAAACCGTTGCAGACGCCGAGAACCTTGACGCCCTTTTCCGCCTTTTCGCGGATGGCCTGCATGACCGGCATGCGGGCGGCAATCGCGCCGCAACGCAGATAGTCACCATAGGAAAAGCCGCCCGGAATGACGATCAGGTCGACGTCGGGAATATCTGTTTCCGTCTGCCAGATGGTGACGGGCGCGCTTCCGGAGATTTTCGTCAGCGCGGCGATCATGTCGCGGTCGCGGTTGAGGCCGGGAAGTTGGACGACAGCGGATTTCATCGGGACGGCTCCTGCGGCTTAGAGCGTTTCCAGTAAAAGCGGAAACGCTTTTACGTCCGGACAACGCGCAAAATCAAAGACATAGGTCGGTTTGGAGATTCGAAGAAAAGCCAAAACGATCTAGAGGATGGCGATAGCGTAGTTTTCGATAACCGTATTGGCCAGCAGCTTTTCGCACATTGCCTTCAGGTCGGTCTCGGCCTTGGCCTTGTCGGCGCCTTCCAGTTCCAGATCGAAGACCTTGCCCTGACGGACATGGCCGACGCCGCCGAAACCGAGGCTGCCGAGCGCGCCTTCGATTGCCTTGCCCTGCGGATCGAGAACGCCGTTCTTCAGCGTAACAGTCACCCGTGCCTTGATCACCTGATCTTCTCCTGATTTTACCTTAAGAGGCCAATATTACTTCACGAGGCCGATATTACTTTACCAGGACTGGGCCGGTGCCGCGGATCGGTTCGTTTTCATTGATGATGCCGAGACGGCGCGCCACTTCGGAATAGGCTTCCACAAGCCCGCCCATATCGCGGCGGAACAGGTCCTTGTCCATCTTTTTCTGGGTCTCGATGTCCCACAGGCGGCAGCTGTCGGGCGAAATCTCGTCGGCCAGAATGATGCGCATCATGTCGCCTTCGAACAGGCGGCCGCATTCGATCTTGAAATCGACGAGCTGGATGCCGACGCCGAGGAACAGGCCGGACAGGAAGTCGTTGACGCGGATGGCAAGCGCCATGATGTCGTCAAGCTCGGCGGGGTTGGCCCAGCCGAAAGCCGTGATGTGCTCTTCGGAGACCATCGGGTCTTCCAGCTCATCCGACTTGTAATAAAACTCGATGATGGAGCGCGGCAGCACCACGCCCTCGTCAATGCCGAGGCGCTTGGAGAGCGAGCCGGCGGCGACATTGCGCACGACGATCTCAAGCGGGATCATTTCCACTTCCTTGATCAACTGCTCGCGCATGTTGAGGCGGCGGATGAAATGGGTGGGAATGCCGATCTTGTTCAGATGCGTGAAGACATATTCGCAGATACGGTTGTTCAGCACACCCTTGCCGTCGATGACTTCGTGCTTCTTCTTGTTGAAGGCGGTCGCATCGTCCTTGAAGAACTGGATAAGCGTGCCTGGCTCCGGACCTTCGTAGAGGATCTTGGCCTTGCCTTCGTAAATACGGCGGCGACGGTTCATAATGGCAGGTCTCTTGGTTGACGCCGATTCTGGTGGCGTTACGTTTCTGTCTTTGAGCGGTCCCATAAAGGAAAAGAGTGCATTCTACAATGCAGCTCGCATATCTTCCCTTCAATTCTTGTGTCGGGCCGGAAGGTTGTCCGGCCGGAAACCGGCCGGTACAACTGGCAAGTGGCGGGACGGGTCTTGCCTCAGCCCCTCGTCAGGGTTCGTTCGCCTTCAGTCGGCTCAGGAACTGGGCGAAGACCATGCCGCCCTCCGGCCATGGGCCGTGGCCGGACTCGGCGTTGATATGGCCGGACATGCCGGCATCGATCAGCAGCGAACCCCAGGCGGCGGCAATGTCATCGGCATGTTCGTAAGTGCCGAAGGGATCATTGCGGCTGGCGATGGTGATCGTCGGAAATGGCAGCGGATCGCGCGGATAAGGGCCGAAGGTCATCAGATGTTTCGGGCGGATATCGGGATTGGCGACATCGGGCGGCGCGACGAAAAGCGCGCCCGAGACCTTCTTGCCGATTTCCGGCAACGCATGGATCACGGTCGGCACGCCGAGTGAATGGGCGACGAGGACTATGGGCTTGGTGGAGGCATTGACCTCTTCCACCAGCCGGGCGACCCAGTCTTCCTTCACGGGTTTTGTCCATTCCGCCTGCTCGACCCGGCGGGCGGTGGAAAGCTTGCGCTCCCAGCGGGTCTGCCAGTGGTCGGGGCCGGAATTGGTATAGCCCGGTACCATGAGGATATCTGCTTCTGAAACTTTCATGCGCCCATATCTGTGTTGTGATGCCGCCGCGATCAAGGCCGCGACGGCATTAACTTTGGAGACCCTGCCTTATGCCTTGCCGAAGACGCGCGCGAAGATCGTGTCGACATGCTTGGTGTGGTAACCGAGGTCGAATTTCTCGCGGATGGTCGCTTCGGGAAGGGCGGCGCGCACTTCCTCGTCACCCAGCAGTTCCTCAAGGAAATCTGCGCCCTGTTCCCAGACCTTCATGGCGTTGCGCTGGACCAGACGGTAAGCGTCCTCGCGGGAAACGCCGGCCTGCGTCAGCGCCAAAAGAACGCGCTGCGAATGCACGAGGCCGCGGAATTTGTTCATGTTCTTCAACATGTTGTCCGGATAGATCACCAGCTTCTCGATGACGCCGGCAAGGCGGTTCAGCGCGAAATCCAGCGTGACGGTCGTGTCGGGACCGATGGCGCGCTCCACGGAGGAGTGGCTGATATCGCGCTCATGCCACAGCGCCACGTTTTCCATGGCCGGCACGACCGACATGCGCACCAGACGGGCAAGGCCGGTCAGGTTTTCGGTCAGAACCGGGTTGCGCTTGTGCGGCATGGCGGAGGAACCCTTCTGGCCGGGAGAGAAGAACTCTTCGGCTTCCAGAACCTCGGTGCGCTGCATGTGGCGGATTTCGATGGCGACGTTTTCGATCGACGAGGCGATGACGCCGAGAACGGCAAAGAACATGGCGTGACGGTCACGCGGGATGACCTGCGTGGAGACCGGCTCGGGGATGAGGCCGAGCTTTGCGCAGACATGCTCCTCAACGCGCGGGTCGATATTGGCGAAGGTGCCGACGGCGCCGGAGATCGCGCCGGTGGCGATTTCCGCGCGGGCGTTAACGAGGCGCTCGCGGTTGCGGTGCATCTCGGCGTAAAAGCGGGCAAAGGTCAGGCCCATGGTCGTCGGCTCGGCATGGATGCCGTGGCTGCGGCCGATGCGCACCGTGTTCTTGTGCTCGAAGGCGCGGGTCTTCAGTGCTGCGAGCACACGATCCATATCGGCAAGCAGCAGGTCGGCTGCGCGCACGAGCTGGATGTTGAGCGTGGTGTCGAGCACGTCCGATGAGGTCATGCCCTGATGTACGAAACGGCTGTCGGGACCGACAAATTCGGCAAGGTGGGTCAGAAAGGCAATGACGTCATGCTTGGTGACGGCCTCGATCTCGTCGATGCGGGCGACGTCGAAGGTGGCGCTGCCGCCCTTTTCCCAGATCGTCTGGGCCGCCGATTTCGGAATGACGCCGAGCTCGGCCAGTGCGTCACAGGCATATGCCTCGATCTCGAACCAGATGCGGAACTTTGTTTCCGGCGACCAGATGGCGACCATTTCCGGCCGGGAGTAACGAGGGATCATGGCAATGACTTTCTTCGTAGAGAGGCTTGGCTTGGTGGAGGAACTTGGCTTTGTGGGAGTTTTGCTGCCCGTTTAGCAAAGTGTTCCGGTAATCTCAATCTAAAGCTACATGGCTATGTAGCGCGATGGGCCCGCCGGCAAAGGATTGCGCCCGCCAGGGCCAGCGGAACGGCGGCATAGGGCAAATAGAGGCCGAGGCCGAGAATGCAGAACTGGTAGATTGCGCCGAGCGAGGTGAAGATCTGCTGGAAAAACCAGATGCGGGAAAACGCCGGCGCATGCCACTGCGCATAAAAGATGCGGTACTGAAAAGCGAAAAATATCGCCGCGACCGCCTGGGTGAAGAATGCGATGGCGAGACAGCTTGCCACAAAGCGCAGCGTCAGGCTGGTAGAAGCGGGCAGGAAGCGCAGCGCCACCATGGCCAGCGGCCAGCCGAGAAGACCGCCGCAGAAGAACAATATCCCGATATCAGCGGCATGGTCGGTTTCCAGCCGGTTTCGGAGATAGAGGCCGAGGGCGGCGGTGGCCGCCGAACAGACGGCCCAGACAGGCGGGGCAAGGAGAGGGAACAGCGATGCCGATACTGTATTGCGGAAATCCTGCCTGTCGCTGTCCATCAAGCCCTCATCCAAACGCCCCGTAGTCCTGCTTCCGGCGTGTTTTCTCCGTGGGTCAGGACCTTCCGGCCTCCGCCGCCGTGCGCAACAATGACACTGTCTTGCGGTAGTCTTCGACACCATCGCCCTTGAAGACCGCCGAGCCGGCCACCAGCGCATTGGCCCCGGCAGCGATGATCGCGCCGGCTGTCTGCGCCGTTACGCCGCCATCCACTTCAAGCTCGATCGGCCGGTCGCCGATCATCGCCTTTGCCGCGCGGATCTTGTCGAGCATGGCGGGAATGAATTTCTGGCCGCCGAAACCGGGATTGACGCTCATGATCAGGATGAGATCAACATCATCAAGCACGTTTTCGATAACGGAAAGCGGCGTGGCGGGATTGAGGGTCACGCCGGTCTTCCGGCCGAGTGTGCGGATGGTCTGCAGCGAGCGGTGCAGATGCGGCCCGGCCTCCGCATGCACGGTGATGCCGTCGCAACCGGCCTTGGCGAAGGCTTCGAGATAGGGATCGACGGGGGCGATCATCAGATGGCAATCGAAAAAGGCGTTGCTGTGCGGGCGAAGTGCCTTGATGACGT
Organism: Agrobacterium sp. V1; assembly: GCF_030518355.1. Taxonomy (NCBI): domain Bacteria; kingdom Pseudomonadati; phylum Pseudomonadota; class Alphaproteobacteria; order Hyphomicrobiales; family Rhizobiaceae; genus Agrobacterium; species Agrobacterium sp. V1. The sequence goes on along the minus strand of NZ_JAULSF010000001.1, from coordinate 1,537,539 downwards.
CAGGCCCGAACGAGATGTTGGGGACGAAATGACCGTCCATGACATCGAGATGGATCCAGTCGGCACCTGCTTCCGTGACATCGGCGACCTCCTGTCCGAGCTTGGCGAAATTGGCAGCCAGGATCGACGGGGCTATCCGGATGGGCAGGGACATGGGGCAAACTCCTCTCGACGCGTTGCGTAAGCTGCCTTTAGCACCAAGTATCCGGGTTTGAAACGGCCTGCCACGCGGTTGGCGGCGCTTTTCAGCCCCGCTTCCTCAAATTTCCCGCCGCACTGGCTTTGCCTATTGTTTTTCGGCCTTGTCCGCCGGTTCGAAGCGCTGGCCGTTCCAGCGCTGCAGGCGGTAGGGATTGTCGGCAAGTTCGTGCGAGGGATTAAAACTCAGATCGCCAATCACGGTTTTGAAGACGGTGCCGGTCGTCAATATTTCCGGCGCGGGTTTCGATTGCGCCTGCGCCGCTTCCGAAAGCGCTGCCGTCAGTTCCGCGGCCGCATAGGCGGGCAGGACATAACCTTCCGGTTCAATGCCAGCGGCGCGCAATTCGCCGGTGACGGCCTGGGCCGATGGCAATGTGTCATAGGCCGGGCGGGTGATGGCGAGCACATTTGCCGTAAGTGCTACCGGGGCGTTGGCCGCATTCATGGCATCGCCGCCCATGATGGTGAGGGGGGAATTTTCCGAGGCGGCGTCACGGGCGACAATGGCGACGTCGTTGCGTTCCGCGCCGATGAAGACATGGGTGATGCCGGTTCGCGCCAGCCGGCGCACCAGCGCCACCTGCTGTTCCTGGTTGGGGCGCATCGTGTCGGTGAAGGTGGGTTTCAGCCCGTTTTCCTCCAGCTTGGAGCGAATCCTGTCCGCCAGGTCGCGGCTGTAGATCGTGCCGTCATCCACCAGTCCGATGGAGTGACCTTTCCAGTCGCGCAGCATGATTTCCGCTGCCCTTTCCGATTCGGCCCTGTCGGAAGGGGCGAGGCGGAAAAGCGGCCAGCCATATTTCAACGCATCTTCCATCAGGATAGGTGCGCGGCTGGAAAGCGTGATTGCCGGGATGGCGGCCGCCTTCAATGGCGGCAGAACATCCTGGAGTGTTTCAGTGCACAGGAAGCCGATCGCCGCGCTGACTTTGGCGGCCACAAGGCCATCGGCGATGGCGCCGCCGCTGCCATCCTCGCAGCTTTCGTGGATTTCGACGACATCAAGCCCGAGTTTGGCGGCAGCGGCCTTCGCGCCCTGCCGCACCTGCTGCCCCAGAAGCTCATATGGCCCGTTCTGCGGAGCAACAATGCCGATCGACGCCGCGCTTGCTGAGCCCGCAAAGGCAAAACCGGCGATGATCGTTAGCAGGCGAAGTGAAAGCATGACGTGAGCGAAATCCTGTTGTCCCGCTTGATGTTTATCGGCAACAAACGGTTTTCCAAAGGAAAAATCGCCGGAACCCCAGCATAATCGCATATCGCGGTGCACGAGGCAGCGGTTTTGATCGCCAGTTGTCCGATTCAAGCAAACCGGGCCTAAAGACACGTTGTAGTTGCTGCTATTCAATATGATTGTGCGCTACTGTCTTGATTGCGGATTCATTTTTGCTGATCGACAAGTCGCTCGTGAGAAGCGTGACGGAAGAAGTATCTCCATTACTTGTTGAGAGGATTTTTACTTTATAAAACTGTAACACGCGATGCGTATAAGCACAGTTTAGCAATGGCTTGTGCGCTATTTTGCCCTCTAAAGTGCAGCCGCGAAAAGTGCCCATTTTATTTTCATATATTTAAATTATTGATATTAAAAGAAAAAAACTAGTTTTTTAGCCTTCGGTCAATTTTTCTTCGTGTCTTTTTTCGCATTTGCGAGAAGATTTGCTTGACGGAAAGTAAATGTTTAGCTTAGATATACGTGTTTCAGGGGACGACTGAAATTGGCTGTAACCAGCCTCGGAAAGTGTTCCGATTATAAGCACTGCCAGACTATATTACATTCTATATTCTATTATTTTCATTACGTATAAACCGCTTCGGGAAACTGGGGCGGTTTTTTACATAAAGCTAATTTAAGCAATTTAAAATTGAATCTGAAAAGCTTCACGCAAAGCTGTTCTCTTATTATTATATTTGTCGAAAAGAAATCGCTCTGCCGGCTTGCCTTCATTGCAGGCAGGAGAGGCTTCCGCCGTTTTCGACGCTCCCGTTCCAGATTTTAAAGATGCCCGGCCTGCGGCAACCGTCGCACTTGCCGGTCCCTTATTCGGCTTCATTTCAGGGCGGCCAGCGCGTCCTTCGCGAAGGCGGAAATGGGTGCGGGAAGATTGTCGGGATAAAACCAGCCAATATCGGAAAGCTTGTCCGGTTCGGTCAGTGCCGGCTCGCCACGTGTATCGCGGGCGACGAAGATCAGCGACACCCAATGGTGCCGCTCTTCGGTATCGATATATTCGCTGTGACAGAGAAATTCGACCTTGCCGATCGTCAGCCCGGTCTCTTCTTCGGCCTCTCGCCGTGCTGCGGCGAGGGAGGATTCGAGGTGATCAACCTTGCCGCCCGGAATACTCCAGTATCCGGCTTCCGGCGCTTTCAAGCGCCGGCAGAGAAGCAACTGGCCATCACGCAATATCGCAAGGCCTACGCCGACACCCGGAAAATCGAGCCCTGGTTTGATTGTCGGCGTCATATTGGTACTGGCCTCAGCCCTTGGCGTTGGCCACGATCAGCATGAAGGCGGGAATGTCGTCGCCGAAGCCGACCGGGGTCGGGCCGTCATCATGGTCGCGATAGTGGCGGCGGCGCTCGCGGTTGTCGTCATTGGCGTGCAGCGGATTACGGATGTTGCGGTCGGAATTGCGCGGGGTCTTTTCCGGTCTGCGTTCTGCTTTCACCTTGTCGTCTCCGTGAGCCACGATCTCGGTAACCGCAGCGGATTGTACATCCTGATTAATGTTTTCGACCGGAGCCGCATCGCGACGGTTCCTGTCGCGACCCCTGCCACCCCGTTCCTTGTTGCCCCGGCGGCCGGAATTGCTTTCAAAGCTTTCCATGGGTGCGGGCAGCGAGGAGAGGTCGCCATTCAGCCACTCGATCTTTTCGCCGATCAGCTTTTCGATCGCGTCGAGATATTTAGCGTCATTTCTGGTGACGATGGTGAAGGCCTTGCCCGAACGGCCTGCACGGCCGGTGCGGCCAATGCGGTGGACATAGTCTTCGGCATGAATGGGAACGTCGAAGTTGAAGACGTGGCTGACATCGGGGATATCAAGTCCGCGCGCCGCAACGTCGGAGGCGACGAGCAGCGTCAGATTGCCATCCCTGAAGTTCTGCAGCATCGTGGTGCGCGAACGCTGGTCCATGTCGCCATGCAGCGCGCCAACGGAAAAACCGTGACGGTCGAGCGAACGGAACAGGTCGGCGACATCTTTCTTGCGATTGCAGAAAATGATCGCGTTCTTGAGTTCGGCCTCTTCGGCGCGGACGAGATCGCGCAGGACAGCGCGCTTCTCATAGTCCTTGTTATGCGCAGCGACGATGTTCTGCGTAACGGTTTTCGCGGTGGAGGAGGGCTTGGCGACCTCGATCCGTTCCGGGTTCTGAAGGAAGCGGTCGGCCAGCTTCTGGATTTCCGGCGGCATGGTGGCCGAAAAGAACAGCGTTTGCCGGGTAAAGGGAATCATCTTCACGATACGTTCGATATCGGGAATGAAGCCCATATCCAGCATGCGGTCGGCTTCGTCGATGACGAGGATTTCAACGCCGGTCATCAACAGCTTGCCGCGCTCGCAATGGTCAAGAAGACGGCCGGGGGTGCAGATGAGAACATCGGCGCCACGCTCGAGCTTGCGATCCTGATCTTCGAACGACACGCCGCCGATAAGCAGGGCGACGTTCAGCTTGTGATTCTTGCCGTATTTCTCGAAATTCTCGGCCACCTGCGCCGCAAGCTCACGGGTGGGCTCAAGGATCAGCGTGCGCGGCATTCTGGCGCGGGCGCGACCCTTTTCGAGCAGGGTGAGCATCGGCAGCACGAAGGACGCGGTTTTGCCCGTGCCGGTCTGTGCGATACCGCAGATATCACGCTTTTCCAGTGCGGGCGGAATGGCGCCGGCCTGAATGGGTGTCGGCGTCGTGTAGCCGGCATCTGCAATAGCGGAAAGAACTTTTTGGCTCAGGCCAAGATCAGAGAATGTTGTCAAAGGAAGAACTTTTTCCGTTCTGGTTCGGTAAGAACACCTGCGTGCCGCTGCGACACTTGCAAAGACTTGGCGCGGGGATATGCCCAAATTGCCGGAAAGTCAAGGAAACAACGGGAAAAGCACGCGAAACGTCGCGGTTCTGACGAGGCTTTTCAGCCTGTGGCGCAGTTTCGTGCGATTTATCGTAAAAAGCGCAAAAAAAGCGTTAAATCTAGCGTGTCATTTTAAATAGGTTTTAAGCTCGGCACCGGCGATCAGGAACCGCATCGGATCGACCGGCGTATCGTTGCGGCGCACCTCGTAATGCACATGCGGACCGGTCGAACGGCCGGTGCTGCCGGCGCGGCCGATGATGTCGCCGGCCTCCACCTTGTCGCCGGCCCTGACGAGGATTGCGGAGAGATGGCCGAATCGCGTCGAGACACCCTGACCGTGATCGATCTCGACCATATTGCCGTAACCGCCGGAATTTTCCGCTACTGTTACCTTGCCCGCCCCGGTGGCTTTGACGTCGGCGCCGGTTTCGGCACGAAAATCGATGCCGGTGTGCAGAGCCGGCCGCCCGAGAAACGGGTCCATGCGATTGCCGAAGCGGCTGGTGATCGTCCTGCCGGGAGCGGGGTTGCCGAAGGGCAGGGCGGTTGCGGTTTCCTTGACGATGTCCAGCCGGTTCAGCGCATTGTCGAGATTGTTCAGCGACAGGTTGAACGGGTCAGTTTCGCTGCGTTCGGGCGCCGCATAGGGGCCGCCAATATCGTCCGTGCCGCTTTCGTCGATTTTCAATCCGGCCTGCCGGATGATGTCCTGCATCGCGCTTGCCTTGTCTTCGGCGTCGTTGGTCAACCTGGCAATGCGCGATATCTGCTGGCGCTCGATATCCTTCAACGAAATGGTCACTTTGGAAAACACCCGATCGGCCCGGTCCGAGGGTGTTTCGCCGGACTGAGGCACGTAAGCGGCGCGTCTGTCGGTTGCGGCGGGGGGGTCCGGCTGCGGCTTGCGCGGCGCCATAAGCTTTTCGATTGCCGACAGGCCGCCCGTCAGATCGGCGCGTTTTTCCGGCGCCATGGCGTTTGAAAGGGAAGAGGGCGTGGCGGGTGTGGCAGCGATGCCGGAATTTTCGGCGCGCTCCAGCAACTCGCTCATTCGCCCGTGCCTGGAGGTCAGCGCCGCCTGCTGTTCCAGCAGTTTTTCCACTTTCTTTTCAACGACCTGCTGGTCGAGCAATTGCCGGGAGGTGACCCGGTCCACCTGCGCCCTCAGTGCTGCGATACGGTCTTCATAATCGTTCTGCATGCGGGTCTGGCGCGCCATGGTCGCACCGATCAGGTCGTCACGCAGGATAAGGTAGCCAGTAGCGCCGAGATAGCCGAGCGAAAACAGGCCAATGGTGCAGCCGGCAAGGGCGGCCATCCACGGCAGAATGGTCATGTGCCGAACTTTTTCGCCGCTCGCCAGTATGAGGACGTGCTGCGGCCGCTTTTTGCCGAATACCCGGTTTTCCGCTGTATCAGTCAAAATCTCTCTCCGGACTGGCCGATTTCTCACAGGAAATCATAATTCGTTAAGGTTAACGAAGTTTTGCCGGAAGCATCTATCTGCGCTTGTGCCGTGTTGCCTGGTGCGGTTTTAGCTGTGGCTGACGGAGGTCAGCGAGCGATAAAAGGACGGTGTCAGGCCGGCCTCGGCGCGGGCGAGGTCGTTGAAGGGCGGTTTCAGGGGGCCGCGGAAATTGGCACGCACCAGTTGTCTGAAGGTTGCGGCCGGATCCTTCTTTTCACGGGCGCACAGGAAGCGGAACCATTTGGCGCCGATGGCGACATGGCCCTTTTCGTCGTTATAGATGACATCGAGGACGGCAGCGCTTTCGAGATCGCCGGTTTCCCGCATCCTGGCCTGCAGGGAAGGGGTGACGTCCAGTCCGCGCGCCTCCAGAATGAGCGGCACGACGGCCAGCCGCGCGGTCAGGTCGTTGCGGGTGGAATGCGCCGCCTGCCAGAGCCCGTCATGGGCGGGCAGATCGCCGTAATCCGCCCCGAGGCTTCTGAGCCGGTCGCGCACCAGCCGGAAATGTTTCGCCTCCTCGAAGGCAACCTGCATCCAGCCGTCGAAAAAGGAGTGCGGCACCGGTTCGCTTGCATAACGGGCGACGATGTCGAGCGCGAGATCGACGGCGTTGAGTTCGATATGGGCGATGGCATGCAGCAGGGCGATGCGGCCCTTTACGGTGTGAAGCGAACGGCGCTCGACGGCGGTCGGCGGCACGAGTTCCGGCTTCTCCGGTCTGCCCGGACGTTCGGGCAAGGGCGGATCGAGCGGAGAGCGCAACGACAGCCGACGCTCGAACCACCGTGTCGCCGTTTCCTGTGCCAGCGCGGTTTTACGGTCGAGATCGGCGCTCGCAATGGCATCCGTCGCTCCGCCGCGCAGCGAGATGATTTTGAACGCGGGCGTCACATAAGATCCGTTTTTTTTCAGAGCTTTTTTGCAGCCTCGAGAACGGCCTGCGCGTGGCCTGCAACCTTCACCTTGTTCCAGATTTCCGCGATTGTGCCATCCGGTGCGACGAGGACGGTGGTGCGTTCCACACCCATGTATTTCTTGCCATACATGCTCTTTTCCTTCCAGACGCCATAGGCTTCGAGAGCCTTGCGGTCTTCGTCGGAGGCCAGCATGACGGAAAGCGCGTGTTTGGCGGCAAATTTGTCGTGGCTTTTGACGCTGTCGGGCGAAATGCCGATGACGACGGCGTTGGCAGCCTCGAATTCGCCGCCCAGCGCGCTGAAGTCGATCGCTTCTGCGGTGCAGCCCGAAGTATCGTCCTTCGGATAGAAATAGAGAATGACGGCCTTGCCTTGAAGTTTGGACAATGTCACCGTTCCTTCACCGTTACGGGGCAAAGTAAAATCCGGAGCCGGGCTGCCAATCGTCAAGTCTGTCATAATCTACCTTTCTTTCGCCGGGATGTTGAGTGAAAGTCGCCACATTCGATATATAGCGAAACCGCGCGTCGTCCAGATCACGATTGAGATTTCAGGTCTAATCGGTCCGAAATCTCAATCGTGATCTGGATTAAAGAATTAAAGCGGGATTCCAGACGAAAACCGCTTACACTTTTCGCCATCCCGCTCCGGTGTTGCGGCGAAACAAAAGCTATTCAGGGGCAAGCACGGGCGTATGGCTGAAGTCAGGGGTGAAAAGGTCAAGTTCGGCAGGCGCGATATCATTGCCCTGCACGATCTTCCTTCGGCACAGGCCGAAGATCCCATCATCGTGCATTGCCCGGCGCCGCGCTCCATGCTGCGCGCCTTTATCAAGATTTTCGCGGCTCTTTTCGTGCTGGCCTTCCTGTCCATCGGCGGTATCATTCTTTCCGTCGAGACGGGATCGATCGACAAGACGCTCTCCAGCCAGGCGCAACAGGCGCTGGAGAGGGCGCTTGGACCGCATTACAGCGCCCGGATCGGCTCTTCGGCCATAAGGTTCTCCACCGGGCTGCGGCTGGCGCTGGTGGCCGAAGATGTGGATATCGTCGAGAAGGATTCCGGCCAGCATCTGAGCAGGGCCCGGGCGATCGGCATGGCGCTTGATCCGCTTGCGCTGCTGACCGGCCGCATCTCGGTACAGAGCCTTGAAGCTGACGGCATGGAGCTCGACACGGCACTTTTGCCCAAGGGTAACGGTTTTGATCTTTCCAGCATCAAGCTCGACGCCGTACCGCAGCAATTGCAGGCTGCCTTCGGACAACTCGACAAGCTTGCCCAGGCTTTCCTGAGCAGCGGGACCGAGGAAATCGATATTTCCAGCGTTTCGGTGCATCTGCCGCCCGGCGAGCTTGGAAAACCACGCACCATCGAGATACGCGAGCTGTCGCTCACGCCCGACCAGCAGGGTGGATATTCGCTTGACGGGGAGACGCTGTTTAACGGCGAGATCGCCAGTCTCTCGCTGACGACATCTGGAGCCGGCGGCGTGATCGACGGTTTTCAGGCGCGGATCGACGGTTTCGATATCGGGCCGTTTCTGGAAAAATTCGATCCGCAGGGCAATCTGCATGAGGGGCTGAACGTCAAGACCGGTGTCAGCATCGTCGCCCGGCGTGCTGCGGAAGGGCATGAGCCGCAGCTGGAAGTTTCTGTCGGCATGGGCAACGGAACGCTTCTGATTGGTGGCGAAGCCCAGCCTTTCACCGCCGGCAGCGTCAATGCGCGCTATGATTTCGAAAAAAGTACCCTGGTAATCGCCAATTCGCGGCTGGAGCTGGGACGGACGATTATACCGGTTACCGGTGAAATCCGCGATACGGAGGAGGGTTTCGGTCTTTCACTCCGGGTCGACAACGGAATTGCTTCGGCCGAAGCCTCGGGCGAGGAGCCGGTTCCCTTCAGCCTGAAGGCGGATGGGCAATTTACGGCGGCGACAAAGCAGCTCGACGTTCCCTCGCTCTACGTTACCGGTCCGCTTGGAGACATGGCGGGATCGCTGAAAGTCCGCTTCGGTGAAGGCTCGCCGGAAATCAGCTTTGGTGGCCAGATTCCGAAGATGGAGGCCACGGCGGTCAAGCAGCTCTGGCCGTTCTGGATGGCGCACAAGCCGCGTGAGTGGGTGGTAACCAACCTTTATGGCGGCACGGTCACCAATGGCTCGATTGCGATCTTCATTCCGCAGGGGCGGATGTGCGGTCCCGGCTGCCCGCTGGTGCTCGGCGAGAGCGAAATGCAGATCCGCTTCGATATTGACGATACGCGGCTGAACACCACGGGCGATATTCCGCCGCTTCGGGATGTCGATGCACATTTCAATATGGTCGGCGGCGGCATGACCGTCGACATCGAGCGGGCGACATCCTATTTCCCGTCCAACCGGTCGCTTGCGCTGGAGAACAGCCGGTTCCTCATCTCCAATGTTTATGACAAGCCGCTGCTCGGAAATGTCGAGTTGAATGTTGCCGGTGCGGCCGACGCCGTTGCCGAGCTTGCGACGCTGAAGCCGATCAATGCGCTGAAGGATACGCAGTTCAAGCCGGAAGATTTCACCGGTGACGTGAAGGCCAGTGCGAAACTGACCGTTGGCCTGCTGTCCAGCCAGAACCCGCCTCCGCCGGTGTGGACGGCCGATCTCGATTTGAAGAACCTGGCGCTGACGAAGCCCTTTGCCGGTCACAAGGTGACGGCGCTGGACGGTTTCATGGCGTTGAACGACCGGCAGCTCAAGCTTCAGGGCAAGGGCCGTGTGGACGATGTGCCGATGGATATCGAGATGACGGAGCCGGTGCGCAAGAACGGCGATGTCCCCTCGACGCTGTCGCTGAAGGCGACCCTGAACGAAACGCAGGTTGCCAAACTTGCACCAGAACTGTCTTCGGTTCTTGGTGGTACGACGGTGATCGAAGTCGATGGTGCGGATCCGAAACGGCAGGACATCAAGCTTGATCTGACCAAAGCGTCGATCATTCTGCCGGGGCTTGGCTGGAGCAAGGGTATCGGCATTCCGGCAAAAGCCGCTTTCACCACCGAGACTGTGGATGGCCGCACGACGATCAGTGATTTTTCCCTCGACGGGGACGGTTTCGGCGCCGCCGGCGATATCGCCTTCAGCAAGAACGGGCTGATTTCAGCCGATCTCAGCCGTGTGCAGCTGTCGCCCTCCGACAATTATGCCGTTTCCGTCGCGGCCTCCAAAAACGGCTATATCATCAACGCCTCGGGAAAATCCGCCGATGTCCGGCCGTTCCTTTCGAAACTGCGCAGCTCTTCCGGCGGCGGTGACGGCACGTCGCGGTCGCAGCCCTCGCTTGCCATCAAGACACAGTTCGACAAGGTCTATGGTTTCAACGACGAAATCCTTGCCAATGTCAGTTCCGATATCAGCGTGCGCGACGGCAAGGTGCGTTCGATCGATTTTCGCGGTGTCACCGGCAACGGCCAGGCGGTGGTGGCGCAGACCACCAATCGCGGCGCGACGGGAACCGTGACGCTGACCAGCAGTGATGCCGGTTCGCTTGCCCGTTTCGCCAATATCTACAGCCGCATCCGTGGCGGTCTTCTCAATCTGGCGCTGACGACCGCCAATGGCAGCGACTGGAGCGGTTCGCTTGACCTGCGCAATTTCGCCGTGGTCAACGAAGCGAAATTGCAGGATATCGTCGCCACCCCCGCCGGTGAAGATGGCAGAAGCCTCAACAATGCGGTTCGCCGCAACATCGATGTCAGTTCGGAGAAGTTCCAGCGCGGTTTTGCCCGGGTGGTTTACGTCAATGGCTCGGTTGCGGTGGAAAACGGCGTGGTGCGCGGTGAACAGATCGGCGCGACGTTCCAGGGGTTGCTCAAGGACCAGAGTGGCCGCATGGACATGACCGGCACCTTCATGCCCGCTTATGGCCTGAACCGGCTGTTTGGCGAGTTACCCTTCATCGGCATCTTCCTCGGCAACGGCCGCGACCGGGGACTGCTCGGCATTACCTTCAAACTATCCGGCCAGACGGACCAGCCGAAACTGACCATCAACCCGCTGTCGCTGATCGCGCCGGGTGTCTTCCGGCAGATTTTTGAGTTTCAGTAACAGGGCCCGCATCACAAGGCGGCCACACACTCGACGTCATCCTCGGGCTTGACCCGAGGATCCATCATTGCGCCGGGCTGTGGATCCTCGGGTCAAGCCCGAGGATGACGGGGAGGGGTGAATTGATGACGGGGAGGGGTGGAGTTGTCCCGGGAGATGCTTTCGTTCCCCCGGAAGAACATCTCTCCGTTGCCTTTACGCCGGGCGAACCAGAACGTGCTTCTTCTTGCCGACCGACAGCTTGATGACGCCGTCGCCGGTCACTTCACCGGTGCCGATCATCTGGCGCTCGTCGGAAACACCCTGATCGTTGATCTTCACCGCGCCGCCCTGAACGTGGCGGCGGGCTTCGCCGTTCGAACCGGCAAGGCCGGCGCGGACGATGAGGGAGAGGACGCCGACGCCGGCTTCGAGTTCGGATGCCGGAACCTCGATGGAGGGCAGGTTTTCAGCCAGTGCGCCTTCCTCGAAGGTCTTGCGCGCGGTTTCGGCAGCTTCTTCCGCAGCAGCGCGGCCATGCAGGATCGCCGTCACTTCGGTTGCGAGGATCTTCTTCGCTTCGTTGATTTCCGATCCGCCAAGCGCCGCAATGCGGGCGATTTCGTCCATCGGCAGGGTGGTGAAGAGCTTGGCGAAGCGCACGACATCCGCATCTTCGGTGTTGCGCCAGTATTGCCAGAAATCATAGACCGGCAGGAGGTCCTTGTTCAGCCACACGGCGCCCGATGCCGACTTGCCCATCTTCGCACCCGAAGAGGTGGTCAGAAGCGGCGAGGTCAGCGCGTAAAGCTGCGGTGTCCCCATGCGGTGACCGAGGTCGATACCGTTGATGATGTTGCCCCACTGGTCCGAACCGCCCATCTGCAGCCGGCAACCGGTGCGCTGGTTCAGCTCCACGTAATCGTAGGCCTGCAGGATCATGTAGTTGAATTCGAGGAAGGACAGCGACTGCTCGCGGTCGAGGCGCGTCTTCACGCTGTCGAAGGACAGCATGCGGTTGACCGAGAAATGGCGGCCGACATCGCGCAGGAATTCGAGGTAGTTCAGACCACGTAGCCAGTCGGCATTGTTGATCATCAGCGCCGGATTATTGGCGCGGTCATAATCGAGGTAGTTGGCGAAGACATGCTTGAGCGAGGTGATGTTGTCCTCGATCATGTCGATCGTCATCAGCTTGCGGGCCTCTTCCTTGAAGGAGGGATCGCCCACCATGCCGGTGCCGCCGCCCATCAGGGAGATCGGCTGGTGGCCGGTCTTCTGCATCCAGTGCAGCATCATGATCTGGGTAAGGTGGCCGACATGCAAACTCGAAGCCGTCGGGTCATAGCCGATATAGGCGGTCACGGTTTCCTTGGCGAACAGTTCGTCGAGACCTGCCTCATCGGAGATCTGGTGAATGAAGCCGCGCTCATCGAGCGTGCGGAGGAAATCGGACTTGAACCTGGACATAACCTTTTACTTTCTGGTTTGATCTTTGCTGTCATCGAGAACCAATGAACGTCGCGGCTTTATCATTGTTTTTTGAAATGTGCACCCGTTTCGGCCATGAATATCGGGATTCACATCATCATGATTCGATATTGCAAGGGAGCGGCGCGTGGGCGAGGTCAAAACGGCAATCGGGCTGATGAGCGGCACATCGATGGACGGCATCGATATCGCGCTTCTGCGCACGGATGGTGAAAGCGTGGTGCGCCACGGGCCGAGCGGTTATTTTCCCTATGATCCCGGCCTTCGCGCTATCTGGCAGAAGGCGCTCACGACAGCCAAATCCATCCGCGAACGGCGTGAGCGTCCGGGTGATTTGGGCGAGGCCGAGCGCAAGCTGACGCTTGCCCATGCGGCGGCGGTGAAATCCTTTCTCCATCGTCACCGGCTTCTGCCCGGTGATATCGATGTCATCGGGTTTCATGGGCAGACCGTGCTGCATCGGCCGGGTGAGGCACTGACCGTACAGATCGGCGACGGCGCGCTGCTGGCCTCCGAAACCGGCATCGACGTGGTGTACGACATGCGGGCCAACGACATGGTGCATGGCGGGCAGGGCGCGCCGCTCATTCCCGCCTATCACATGGCGCTTTCCGCCAACTTGCCTGACGGGTTCGAAACGCCCGCCGTTTTCGTCAATATCGGCGGTATCTCCAATCTGACTTATATCGGTGAGGCGGGGCGGCTTGCCGCTTTCGATAGCGGCCCCGGCAACATGCTGATCGACCAGTGGATCGAGGCGCATACGGGTAAGGCCTTCGACAAGGGCGGCAGAACGGCTGCGGGCGGCAGCGTCGTGGCCTCGCTGGTAGCGCGTTATATGGAAAGCCCGTTCTTCTCGGCCAATATCCGCCGCTCGCTCGATCGCGGCGATTTCGCGCCGCCGAAAAAGGGTGAGGTCTCGCTGGCGGATGGGGCACGGACGCTGGCGCATCTGACGGGTGCTGCCATTCTGAAATCGGCGAGCTATTTGCCGGAAACGGCGAAGACGTATGTGGTTTGCGGTGGTGGGCGGCTCAACCCTGTGATCATGGGGGAATTTGCCGAGCTTGCAGCAAAGTCCGGTGCGCGGGTGATCGCGGCGGAAGAGGCGGGCTTTGATGGCGGTGCGATGGAAGCGGAGGCCTGGGCCTATCTGGCGGTGCGTTCGATGAGGGGGCTGCCGCTGACTTATCCTGGGACGACGGGGGTGAAGGAGCCGGTGACGGGTGGGGTTTTGGTGAAGGTTTAATAGAAGACGGTGGGTGTGGCTTACCCCCCTCTGCCCTGCCGGGCATCTCCCCCTCAAGGGGGGAGATCGAATCGTGGCGACCTTCTGGCCATCTTTAACCTGGCAGTCTAGGCGAGGAGCAGGCGTCTTGCCAATCTCCCCACCTGTGGGGGAGATGCCCGGCAGGGCAGAGGGGGGCAAGCCCAGCCCGCCGGATATCACTATAGGAATTCAAGCCTGCCCGGATACCGGGCAGCCAATCACCGAATACGCTTCGCCGCCGGTTCCGGCACAAGCTCACCGTTCAGGCGGCGGTCGAGGTAGTCCTCGCATTCGCCCATCAGCTCATCCACCTTGCCGTTGAAGAAGTGGTTGGCGCCGGGAAGGGTGCGGTGGGTGATGAGGATGCCCTTCTGGGTCTTCAGCTTTTCGACCAGACCGTTGACGTCCTTCTCAGGCGCGACCTTGTCGCTATCACCATTGATGATGAGGCCGGAGGACGGGCAGGGAGCGAGGAAGGAGAAGTCGTAGGTATTGGGCTGCGGCGCAATCGACATGAAGCCTTCGATTTCCGGACGGCGCATCAGAAGCTGCATGCCGATCCAGGCGCCAAAGGAATAACCGGCGACCCAGCAGCTTTTCGAATCGGGATGCAGGCTCTGCACCCAGTCGAGAGCGGAGGCGGCATCGGAAAGCTCGCCGGCGCCGTGGTCGAACTCACCTTGGCTGCGGCCGATGGAGCGGAAATTGAACCGGAGCGTCGTGAAACCGCGCTTCTGGAAAAGATAGAACAGCTGATAGACGATCTGGTTGTTCATCGTGCCGCCAAACTGCGGATGCGGATGAAGGATGATCGCGATCGGCGCGCTCTTTTCCTTGGAGGGTTGATAACGGCCTTCGAGGCGACCCGCAGGGCCGTTAAAGATGACTTCGGGCATTGGTACTCCGGTCCGTGTTTTTTCGTTCCCGAACCGCATTCTGCCAATGAGAAGACTTGACGAACTGTGTCAGCTTTTCTAGAACGCAGTTTAGAACAATTCGAAACTTTGCGTGTGCTTAAGCACTCGGGTGGTGTCATAAGGCAAGCGCAACTGTAATTTCAAGAAAAATGCGTTTTTGCGCATTGAAGATTGGATAAAGCCTCACCGCCATGACGGTTTTGACGCGCACATATATGGACTGGAACGCCACGGCGCCGCTTTTGCCCGCCGTGCGTGATGTTCTTGTGGCTGCGCTCGATCTTGCCGGCAACCCGTCTTCGGTTCACCGGGAAGGGCGTGCGGCCCGCGCTGCCATCGAGACCGCCCGCCGCGAGGTTGCAGCGCTTGCCGGTGCGCAGGCTGCCCATGTCACCTTCACCAGCGGGGCGACGGAAGCTGCCAATCTGGTGCTGACACCCGAATTCAAAATGGGGCGCAGCCCGGTGCGGGTCAGCCGCCTTTACGTTTCGGCCATCGAACATCCGGCTTTCCGCGAAGGCGGACGGTTCGGCAAGGATGACGTTGCGGAAGTTCCCGTTACGTCAGCGGGTGTCCTTGACCTTGCGGCGCTTGAGGTGCTGTTGGCGTCACACGATGCCGCTGCCGGCCTGCCGATGGTTGCCTGCATGCTGGTGAACAATGAGACCGGAATAGTTCAGCCGGTGGCGGAAGCGGCGCGGCTGGTGCACGCGGCCGGCGGATTGATGGTTGTCGACGCCGTGCAGGCGGCAGGCCGTATTCCGCTCGATATCAATGCGCTCGATGCCGATTTCCTCGTCGTCTCGTCGCACAAGCTTGGTGGACCCAAGGGTGTCGGCGCTCTCATCTCGCGCGGTGAGGTGATGATGCCGAAGCCGCTGATCCATGGCGGCGGGCAGGAAAAGGGACATCGCTCGGGTACGGAAAATACCCTGTCCGTCATCGGTTTCGGTGCTGCGGCGGCTGTTGCAACCCTGACTGTGGGTGCTGAAGCGGCGCGTCTTGCGGTTTTGCGGGCGCGACTGGAAGACGGCATGCGGGTGAGTGCGCCCGACGTGATCATTCACGGCGAGGATGTCGCCCGTGTCGGCAATACCACGTTTTTCACCCTGCCTGGCCTGAAGGCAGAAACGGGGCAGATCGCCTTCGATATAGAGGGTATTGCGCTGTCTGCCGGTTCGGCCTGCTCATCCGGCAAGGTGGGGGAAAGCCATGTGCTGAGCGCGATGGGGCGTGATCCGAAGCTCGGTGCGCTCAGGATTTCGCTTGGCCATGCGACTGACGAGGCGGACATAGACAGGACGCTTGCGGCGTTCACGAAAATTGCCGGGCGGCGCAAGCTTTCCGGTCAGGCCGCGTAAAATGCGGCAAAGAATTGCGGAATCGCAAATTTCCGCTTGCCGGGATGTGTGAAAAGCGCCATCCCGCACCTACATGGGTATAAGCTCCGCCCCGGCTGACGGCTCGGAACGATTTGCCCGAAGATGAATAAGGCGGCTTTCCGCCTTGATACGTTGACAAGCCACCGGACCTTGGCTCCGGCGAGATTGGAGAACGACATGGCAGCGGTTCAGGAAACGATCGATCAGGTACGCCAGATCGATGTGGACCAGTACAAATACGGCTTCGAAACCAATATCGAAGTCGACAAGGCCCCGAAGGGCCTTTCGGAAGAGGTGATCCGTTTCATCTCGGCCAAGAAGCAGGAGCCCGAATGGATGCTGGAATGGCGTCTTGAGGCTTACAAGCGCTGGCTGACGATGGAAGAGCCGACCTGGGCGCGCGTCAGCTATCCCAAGATCGACTTCAACGATCTCTATTATTACGCGGCGCCGAAAAGCACGCCCGGCCCGAAGTCGCTCGATGAAGTCGATCCCGAGCTTCTGAAGGTCTATGAAAAGCTCGGCATTCCGCTGAAGGAACAGGAAATCCTCGCCGGTGTTGAAAAGCGCCAGGTGGCGGTGGATGCCGTGTTCGACAGCGTCTCGGTCGTCACCACCTTCAAGGCGGAACTGGCCAAAGCCGGCGTCATCTTCATGTCCATCTCGGAAGCCGTGCGCGAGCATCCGGAGCTGGTGAAGAAATATCTCGGCTCGGTCGTTCCGACGACGGACAATTTCTACGCGACGCTGAACTCCGCTGTCTTTACCGACGGTTCCTTCGTGTTCGTGCCGAAGGGTGTTCGCTGCCCGATGGAGCTTTCCACCTATTTCCGCATCAACGAAAAGAACACCGGTCAGTTCGAGCGCACGCTGATCATCGCCGAAGAAGGTGCCTACGTCTCCTATCTGGAAGGCTGCACCGCACCGCAGCGCGACGAGAACCAGCTTCACGCCGCCGTGGTCGAACTCGTGGCGCTTGATGATGCCGAAATCAAATATTCCACCGTCCAGAACTGGTATCCGGGCGACAAGGAAGGCAAGGGCGGCATCTACAACTTCGTGACCAAGCGCGGCGATTGCCGTGGCAACCGTTCGAAGATTTCGTGGACGCAGGTGGAAACCGGCTCGGCCATTACCTGGAAATACCCGTCCTGCATCCTGCGCGGCGATGACAGCCGTGGCGAATTCTATTCGATCGCGGTCTCTAACGGCCACCAGCAGATCGATAGTGGCACCAAGATGATCCATCTCGGCAAGAACACGTCGAGCCGCATCATCGCCAAGGGCATTGCCGCCGGTTTTTCGGAAAACGTCTATCGCGGCCAGGTGTCTGCCCACCGCAAGGCGACCAACACCCGCAACTTCACGCAGTGCGACAGCTTGCTGATCGGCGACAAGTGCGGCGCGCATACCGTGCCTTATATCGAGGCGAAGAATTCCTCCGCTCATTTCGAGCATGAGGCAACGACGTCGAAGATTTCCGAAGACCAGCTGTTCTACTGCCTGCAGCGCGGCATCCCGGAAGAAGCGGCCATCGCACTGATCGTCAACGGCTTCGTCAAGGAAGTCATTCAGGAACTGCCGATGGAATTTGCCGTGGAAGCGCAGAAGCTGATCGGCATTTCGCTGGAAGGGTCTGTGGGATAAGTTTTCCTCGTCATCCTCGGGCTTGTCCCGAGGATCTGCTGCGGTAGCTGTTAGAATGAGTGGCTTCGTCTACATGATGTCTGACAAACCGCGCGGGGTAATTTACACCGGTGTCACTGGCGATTTATCGGGACGGGTATGGGAGCATCGAAACGCTGAACGGAAGGGTTACACAGAAAAATACCAGGCGAAAAATCTCGTCTGGTTTGAAACCCACCCAAACATCGTTTTGGCAATCCAGCGGGAGAAATCGTTGAAGCGCTATCTTCGTGAATGGAAAATCAAGTTGATCGAAGAGCTTAACCCAACGTGGCTCGATCTTTTTGATCGTATCGACGAGATCGAAAACGCTTATGTGCCGCATCCGAGTACACCGGCCTTTGAGGACTATAATTGACGTGATTAGATCCTCGGGACAAGCCCGAGGATGACGGATGTGAAAGTTGAGACGGGCCCATAGGGTCTACGAGGCGGTCCTTGAAACCGCACCATGAACAGGAACAAAACCATGCTTGAAATCATCGACCTGCACGCAAAGATCGCCGATACCGAAACCGAGATCATCAAGGGTCTCAACCTGAAGGTTGCCGCTGGTGAGGTTGCCGCCATCATGGGGCCGAACGGTTCCGGCAAGTCGACGCTGTCCTACATCCTGTCGGGCCGCGAAGATTATGAAGTCACCTCCGGTGACATTCTTTACAACGGCGAAAGCATTCTGGAACTGGATGCCGCCGAGCGTGCGGCCAAGGGCATCTTCCTTGCCTTCCAGTATCCGGTTGAAATTCCCGGTGTCGCCACCATGCAGTTCCTGAAGGTTGCGATGAACGAGCAGCGCAAGGCGCGCGGCGAGTCCGAGCTGACGACGCCGGACTTCATCCGCCGCGTCAAGGAAGCGGCCGGCGATCTGAAGATCGACATGGAGATGCTGAAGCGTCCGCTGAACGTCGGCTTCTCCGGCGGTGAGAAGAAGCGCGCTGAAATCCTGCAGATGGCGCTTCTGGAGCCGAAGCTCTGCGTTCTCGACGAAACCGATAGCGGTCTCGACATTGACGCCCTGAAGATCGTGGCTGACGGCGTCAACGCGCTGAAGTCGCCGGATCGCGCCACGGTCGTCATCACCCACTATCAGCGCCTGCTCGATTACATCGTGCCTGACAGCGTTCACGTTCTCTACAAGGGCAAGATCATCCGCTCGGGTGACAAGGCGCTGGCGCTGGAACTGGAAAACAATGGTTACGCCGACATCATCGGTGAAGCGGCCTAAGCCAGAGGCCAGGAGGTGATGTCCATGAACATTCAAGCTACCAACCGGCTGACGCCAGCGGAAACCGCGCTGGTCGACGCCTATACCGCCAAGTTCAGCGAATTGCCCGGTGACGGTGCTGTTGTTGCCGCCCGTGACGTGCTGTTTGATGATCTGAAGACCGGTGGTCTTCCGACCCGCCGCATCGAGGCGTGGCACTATACCGATCTGAAAAGCCTGCTGCGTGCCGTTCCGGAAGACCGGCCCGCGCCGGTCATCGAGAAGCAGGCGCCGACGGTTGCCGGCTCTCTGGTTGCCTATATGCAGCACGGCACGGCCGATATCGGCAAGATCGAAGACATCCGCGTGTCGCGCTTTGCCGAAAGCCTGGCTGACGGTTCCGCGGCCGCAGGCCTTGCGGAAGCCAGCAAGGATGACGCGATCGGCCGCATCAACGGCAGCTTCGTGCGCGATGGTCTGGTGCTCGATATCCCTGCCGATGCCGAGATCGAAAAGCCGATCGAATTGCAGGCGGTCCATGGCGCAGGCCAGGTTCACAGCCGCTTCCCGGTTCGTTTCGGCAAGGGTTCCAAGGCAACCGTCATCGAGCGTCACCTTTCGGTGACTTCGGATGCAGCCTTTGTTTCCTCCGTTACCGACATCGCCGTTGAAGACGGTGCGGAAGTGACCTGGATCATCCTGCAGCAACAGGGTGCAGCCGATATCCATCTTGCCCAGCTGCGCATGAAAATCGGTGCGGATGCCAAGATTCGCCTGTTCATTGTCAATGCCGGCGGCAAGCTGGTGCGGCAGGAACTGCGCATCGACGTGGAAGGCGAGGGCACGGACCTCATCGTTCGCGGCGTCAACCTTTTGGGTGGCGAAACGCATACCGACGTGACGATGGTTCTTGGCCACAACGTGCCGAACACGACCTCGACGGAAGTGTTTCGCAACGTGGTGTTCGACCGTGCCAAGGGCATTTTCCAGGGCATGATCCGGGTGGCGCCCGATGCCCAGAAGACCGACGCGAAGATGGCATGCAATACGCTGCTGATGTCTGACTATGGCGAGTTCTCGGCCAAGCCAGAACTGGAAATCTTCGCCGATGACGTTCAATGCGGCCATGGTGCGACGGTTGCCGATATCAGCGACAACCATCTCTATTACCTGATGGCGCGCGGCGTGCCGCGGGCAAAGGCGCGGGCGATGCTCGTCAACGCCTTCGTCGCCGAGATCGTCGAGGAACTGGAAGAAGAAAATCTGGTAGAGGCGCTGGAGACGATCATCTCCGGCTGGCTGGAACATCATGCCTGAGAGCGAACGCGCCGCAGTGGCGGCCCCTTATGACATCGAAGCCGTGCGCCGGGATTTCCCGATCCTGTCGCGCGAAGTCTATGGCAAGCCGCTGGTCTATCTCGACAACGGCGCGTCCGCTCAAAAACCGCAGGTGGTGATCGACGCCGTTTCGCATGCTTATGCGAACGAATATGCCAATGTGCATCGCGGCCTGCATTTCCTCTCCAATGCCGCAACCGACGCCTATGAGGCGGCGCGCGAAAAGGTGCGCCGGTTCCTGAACGCCGGTTCGGTGGACGAGATCGTCTTCACCAAATCCTCCACCGAGGCGATCAATACGGTTGCCTATGGTTACGGCATGCCCAAGATCCGCGAGGGTGACGAGATCGTCATCTCGATCATGGAGCATCATTCCAACATCGTGCCATGGCATTTCATCCGCGAGCGGCAGGGTGCGAAGCTCGTCTGGGTGCCTGTTGATGATGACGGCGCGTTCCACATCGAGGCTTTCGAAAAGAGCCTGACGGAGCGCACCAAGCTCGTTGCCATCACCCATATGTCGAATGCGCTCGGCACCATTTTGCCGGTCAAGGAAATCTGCCGCATCGCCCATGAGCGCGGCATTCCGGTGCTGATCGATGGTTCGCAGGGCGCTGTTCATATGCCGGTCGATGTGCGCGATATCGATTGCGACTGGTATGTGATGACCGGCCACAAGCTTTACGGCCCCTCGGGGATCGGCGTGCTCTATGGCAAGGCGGATCGCCTGCGCGAGATGCGGCCGTTCCAGGGCGGTGGCGAGATGATTCTCGACGTTTCCGAAGACAATGTGACCTATAACGAGCCGCCGCACCGCTTCGAAGCCGGCACGCCGCCCATCGTGCAGGCGATCGGCCTCGGTTACGCGCTTGATTACATGGACAATCTCGGCCGTGCCGCGATTGCTGCTCACGAGGCCGATCTTGCCGCTTATGCCGCGGAGCGCCTGCGCGAGATCAATTCGCTACGCATCATCGGCAATGCGCCAGACAAGGGCGGCATCTTCTCCTTTGAGCTTGCGGGCATCCATGCCCATGATGTCTCGATGGTGATCGACCGGCGCGGTGTTGCCGTGCGGGCCGGCACCCATTGCGCCATGCCGCTCTTGAAACGGTTCGGCGTCACCTCCACATGCCGGGCATCGTTCGGCCTTTACAATACCCGCGCCGAAGTAGACTCTCTTGTTGAGGCGCTGGACTATGCGCGCAAATTTTTCGCCTGATATCGTCATCAAGAGATCAGGATTGAGGATCAGACCATGACTGCGGAAGCCACTGCAAAGACACCCGATGCGACCGAAGAAGCGGCAAAGCCGTCTTCCATTCCGCCTGACGAGCTGGCGCGTCTTAGCGACGACGTGATCTCGGCACTGAAAACCGTCTATGACCCGGAAATCCCGGCCGATATTTTCGAACTCGGTCTGATTTACAAGATCGACATCGAGGACGACCGGATGGTCAAGATCGTCATGACGCTGACGGCACCCGGTTGCCCGGTGGCCGGTGAAATGCCGGGCTGGGTGGAAAACGCGGTTGGTGCTGTCGAAGGTGTTTCCGGTGTTACCGTCGAAATGACATTCGATCCGCCGTGGACACCGGACCGTATGTCCGAAGAAGCGCAGGTCGCCGTCGGCTGGTATTAAGTCTGACGCGATTTTGACAGGTGTCATCTCTTGATGACATTGTCGGGTGCACTTAAATTGAATTCCATAAGCATCGAGCCTTGAACTCGATTGTCGAAGGAGAATGGGCCCATGGGCTTTGCGATCATGACCATGACCGGGGCTGCGGCCTCGCGTGTTAAAGCAATCGTCGAAAATTCCGGCCCGGACGCCAGGGGCGTGCGCGTCGGCATCAAGAAGGGCGGCTGCGCGGGCATGGAATATACCATCGACCTCGTGACCGAGCCGGATGCGAAAGACGATCTGGTCGAATTCGAAGGCGCCAGGGTCTGGGTTCAGCCTTCCGCCGTGCTTTATCTGCTCGGCACCCAGATGGATTTCGAAGTGACCAAGATGCGCTCTGGTTTCACCTTCAACAATCCGAACCAGACATCCGCCTGCGGATGCGGTGAATCGGTTGAGCTGAAGCCCGCCGATCTGGCGGCGCTGGCGAAACAGCGTGAGGCTGAAGCCAGCGTTTGATTGCTCGCACTGCATTTCCGGTCAGCGGGATTGCTGTTTCAGCGTATCGATAAAATCCGCCAGTGGATGAACCGATAGCGTCGTCATCAACAGCGACTCGAGAGCCGCAGCGATCGTCCCGCAATCCTCCCCGGCAAGTGACCGAAGGCTTGAGCTGACTTTGTTATAGTCGGGTGTCCCGCGTGACGCGAGGGAGCGATCGATCACAAACCGCTCCGTCTGTCCGTCAATCCGTTTGACGAAGAGGGCGAGCGAACCGCCGTCTGCGGCAGCGGCGCTGTCCGATACCGATTTGAACATCCAAACTCCATCCGGTAAACTTGAGGGCGAGCGTATCCGATTAGCGCCCTGACGCACTATCAGCGAGCTTGTCGGATATTTTGCTAGGTTTGGCGGAGATGCGGAACCGCAAGCCTTCCATGCTGTGGGAAGGCGTTTCGGGCCGCCGGCAGGACTGATCGTGGGAGTGGACCGGGATGGACATCAGCAGCGCCTCGAGTGATATCTGGACGATAGGTGTGATCGTCGCCAGCGTCGTGGCTGGCCTGACGCTGATTGCCGGTATTGTTTGCCTTGCGTTTTACTGGGAGGAGACAAAGGGATCTGCGGCATCCAAGGGTGACGCGTTGAATAGCCCGCCACTCGAACGGACTGAGGGTGGAGACTGGCCGACAGCGCACGGCGACGGGAGTGGGGGAGCGCATCATTGAACAGGCAGACTACGTGATGAGGCCGGAACCCGATATGATTGCGAATGCAAAAGCCACGGTGCGAGCGGCATTTGCGGGTGTCACTTTGGGTGGCGGCGTCGGCCTCTCCGAGGCGCAGGCGCTTGACGAGTACGCGAGCAATGAGGTTCGCGGCGCATGTCGTGCTGGCGATGAGAAGAATGATTGGGCGGCGATCCCGCTGAAGGACCTCAACAGACATTCCGGCAGCCCCGCCTTCCTTGATGCTGAAGGGATGCGATTTCATCTGCCTGCCTATATGATCGCTGATCTTGATGGCGACTACAGGCATGAATTCGCACCCTATTTATGCGGATGCCAGGAGACGTTTTCCTTATTGACCCCTTTGCAGCGGAATGCCGTGGAAATGTATCTCCGCGCCATCAGTGAAAAGGAAAACCTGCCGTCCTATCAGGACGATGTGGAGCGCGCGCTCGAAGAATGGGCGGATAGTGCACATTCCCCGGCGAGCGATTAGAGCGGATCGGGTCAATCCACCAGGAAGACGTGGAGGTTGCGAATTCTTCTCACAAAAAGCCGGTTGCCGTTTGAACGCCGGCTTTCATTCATGTCGCAATGCTTCGATCGGGCTTAAACTTGCCGCCCGCCGCGCCGGGAAATAGCCGAAAATCACGCCGATGGCCGCCGAAAAGGCAAAGGCAAGGAAGATGATTGACGGGCTGGTGACGAAGGGCACGTTGAGATAACCGACGACGGCATAAGCGAGGCCGAGGCCGGTCAATATGCCGACGAGGCCGCCGAAGGCCGACAGCATGACGGCTTCCACCAGAAACTGAGTCAGCACCTGTTTTTCGAGCGCGCCGATGGCGAGACGAATGCCGATCTCGCGGGTGCGTTCCGTCACCGAGACCAGCATGATGTTCATGATACCGATGCCGCCGACCAGAAGGCTGACGGCGGCGACCGCGCCTAAGAGACCGGTCAGCAGCGTCGTTGTGCCGGTCATGGCCGAGGCGATCTGCGTCATGTCGTTGACGGTAAAATCATCCTCGCGGCCAATGTTGATGCGGCGGCGCTCACGCAGCAGGTTCTGCAGGTCGCTCTGCACCTTGGCGGTCGAAACGCCGTCCTGCGCCGAGACCATGATCGAGGAAATGGTGGTGGTGCCGCCGATGCGCCGCTGGTGGATTTTCAGCGGCATGATAATCGTGTCGTCCTGATCGTCACCGAGGCCGGACTGGCCTTTTCTGGCGAGAACGCCGATGACGGGGCAGGAGATGTTGCTGACGCGGATCGTCTGCCCGACGGGGTTTTCCGCACCGAACAGTTCCTGGCGCACCGTTTCGCCGATGATGCAGCCGATCTGGCCGCCGCGATCTTCTGCCGGCTGGAAATCGCGCCCGAGCGCGATGGTCCAGTCCTGCGCGATCAGATAGTCGTTGGTGGTGCCGATGACGCTGGTCTGGTGGTTCTTGCCGCCGAAAATGACCGTTGCGGCCGAGCTGCGGTTTTGCGGCGCAACGGCGCGGATGCCCGATATCTGGTTGCGGATGGCCTCGACATCACGGTCGTCGAAGCGCTTCGCCTCGGTGCTGGCACGGCCGGGGCCGAACTGGCCGGGGCGCACGAACAGCATGTTGGTGCCGAGCCGCGACAGTTCCGATTTCACCTGTTCCGTGGTGCCGTTGCCGATGGTGACCATGGCGATGACGGCGGCCACACCAATGACGACGCCGAGCACGGTGAGGAAGGAGCGCAGGAGGTTGCGGCTGATGGCGCGCAGCGCCAGACGCGACGTTTCAAAGAACATCGGAGCTCTCCTTTTTTTCCGCGGCGCTATCGGAGGCGAGGTGTCCGTCAACGAAGCGCAGCAGACGCCCCGCATGGGCGGCGATATCCTCTTCATGCGTGACCATGACGACCGTGATGCCCCGGTCGCGATTGAGCGCGGTGATGAGGTCCATGATCTCGTTGCTGGTCTTCGTGTCGAGGTTACCGGTCGGCTCGTCGGCCAGCAACAGGGCAGGGCGGGTGACGATGGCCCGTGCGATGGCCACACGCTGTTGCTGGCCGCCGGAAAGCTCCTGCGTGGTGTGATCCTCGCGGCCCTTCAAACCCACCTGTGCCAGCGCCTCCATGGCGCGGGCGCGCCTTTCAGACGCCTTCATGCCGCGATAGACCAATGGCAGCTCGACATTTTCCACCGCCGAGGTGCGTGACAGAAGGTTGAAGCCCTGAAACACGAAACCCAGCATGTGGCGACGCAGCAGCGTCAGGTGCTCATTGTCGAAGCCGCTGGTCGGCACGCCCTGAAACAGATATTCGCCAGCCGTTGGCACATCCAGACAGCCGATGATGTTCATCGACGTGGATTTGCCCGAGCCTGACGGCCCCATGATGGCGACGAATTCCTTCTCGTGGATCGACAGGCTGACGCCAACGAGCGCGTGAATGGTTGCTTCGCCGCGGCCATATTGCTTGACGACGTTGCGGAATTCGATGAGCGGCGTTTGCATCAGGTCTTCCTCCGTCAGCCGGCGTTGCGAGCCGTTGCGTCGGTAATCACCTGATCATCGGCTTTCAACTCGCCCGATTTGACCACGGTGTGCTGGCCGTCAGTGGAACCGGTTTCGATGGAGACGGAGACGGGATTGTTGTTGCGCAGCACCCACACCGTTCTTTTGCCCGTCGCGGCTTGACCCGCATCGCGGTTCTGCGAGCGGCCCATGCGGGGCGGGCGGAACAGGCTCATCAACCCGCCACTACGCGAGGCGGATTCGCGCGGCGGCGTATAACGGAGCGCTGAATTCGGCACCAGCAGCGTGTCCTTGATTTCCTCGACAATGATATTGGCCGTCGCCGTCATGCCCGGGCGCAGCAACAGCTCCTCGTTATCGACGGTCAATATGCCCTTGTAGGTCACGACATTGGATACGGTTTCCGAGGCGAAGCGCACGGTCTCAATTTCGGCCGGGAAGCTGCGGTCGGGATAGGCATCGACATTGAACGTCGCTTTCTGCCCAGTCTCGACCTTGCCGACATCGGCTTCATCGACCGAGACCTGCAGTTCCATATGACGCAGATCGCCGGCGATGGTGAACAACACCGGGGCATTCAGCGAGGAGGCGACGGTGGCGCCGGGATCGACGCTGCGGGTGAGGATGACGCCATCGATGGGCGAAACGATCTTGGCCTTGCCGAGATTGACCTCGGCGAGCCTCAGATCCGCTTCCGCCGAAAGCACGGTCGCCTCGTTGACGTCAAGCGTGGCGGCGGCGGCATCGTGGCTGAACTGGGCCGCATCCAGATCCTGCTGGCTGGAGACCCGGTTCTGCACCAGTGATCTCAGCCGCTCCATGGAGGTTTTCGCCGAACCGAGATCGGCGCGCGCCTTCAGCACGCTGGCCTTGGCGGAGGCAAGCTTGGCGCGGGCGCTCTGCACGTCGGCTTCGAGCTTGTTGGTGTCGAGCTCGGCCAGAATATCGCCGGACTTTACCGGGGTATTGTATGTGACGTTGACCTTGCGGACCGTGCCGGACAATTCGCTCGATATATCGACCTGATCGGTTGGCTGGACCGAGCCGGTGGAGGTGACGATGACGGAAAGATCACCCTGTTTTGCCGGTTCCGTGACATAGTTGTAGGCGACGCCTGCGGCACGCGACTGGTAATAATAACCGAGACCGCCGCCGATCAGCACGATGGCAGCCACGGCATAAAGATACCGACGCGATTTCTTCTTCCTGCCAGATTTGTTCGTGCCCAGAATCTCCCGCAGATCGGGCTGGCTGTTTTCCGTGTCGCGGCCTTGGCTGTTGGCGTCATTCATTCTTGTCACCTGCAAAATTCAAAACACCACAGGGGATTGTCGCCACCCCTGTGTTTTCCGCTCGGTCCATTGCTATTTGTATTCCTCTGATTGTGGGAAGTGACATAGCTTGCCCAAAGGGTGAAGTGAAAACTTGGTAATATTTATGATAGTTCTGGTCTGTTAGAGATAATTCCGGAAAGGCCGATGCCAGCGATACGGCTGAGGCTTCAGCAGCGACATTCAGGACGATGATAGAATGAACGACAATGTGGTGAAGTTCCGCAAACCGGTGCCGCCGAAAAAACCGCGCGAACCGCTGGGGCCGAAAGCGAAAAAGACGCTGACGATTGTGGTTGTCATCGCGCTTTTTGTGGCGGCTTGGGGGTATTTCACGCTGATGGGGCAGGGGTAGGGCATAAGGCCGGCGTTGGCGCTCCTGCTTGGGGCGGAATGGACGGCGTAAGTATTCAAGACGGCCAAGACGGGTGTCTCTGGAGACGATTTGGACCTAGGGGTGGCGTTGCTGGTTCTGTTGCCGGCTATTGGCCCATAGCGGTCATGACCTTCATACACGAAGCGGCCATTGCAGGAGGGGTTAGCTCATCTCAGGAGGGGTAGCCGGCTTCCTTTTGCATAACGATTAAGGCAGGCATCGATTACGCAGTACGGCGGTGTCCATACCAAGGCCTCCGCCACTCTTCCCACCGCGTCGCCTCCGTCAGGCAATCGGACTATAGCACGCTAGTCGCTGTGTGGCCCTGAACGGATATCATTTGCAAGAAATTATGTTCGCTCATGCGTAGGCTACCCAGCCGCGGAAACTGATTGCTTGATAAAATTGTGTGATGCTCGTGAAACCTGCTTCCTGTAGATATTCTCGCTCTTCTTCCGGTGACCTTATGAAGGCTTTTCTCATCCCTATCTTAGCTGCGTTACGTCTATCGGCGTCCATCTGTGAAGAAGCGCCAAATTTGACATGCCGTTCGATCCAGGTTGAGTAAGCTGGTTCACTCAATGGGAAACTGACGTGAGCTAGCACGAACGGCGAGCCCGGTCGTAGACGCTGGCGAATGCCATCAAGCGTGACCTTCCTATCCTCGGGCGAGATATGGTGGAATACGAGCAGACATACTGCACCATCGAAAGGCCCAGCGGGTGCAACAGAGATGTTGCCATTGTGAAGAGCTATGCGCTCACTAAGGTTTCCAATCGTTTTTTGTGCCAATGCAAGCATGTCCGATGACGGATCGACACCATCAAATTTCCAACCTGACTGCTGTTCAGACAGTGCTTTTAGCTCAAGGCCACCACCCGCACCGACCACGAGCACTCGCCCGTCCTGGGGCACCCGTTCGGCCAAAAGCAGTCCTGCCATGCGATGAAGTCCATCGAGCCCTGGAACGTTGCGTCTAGCTCCTTCGATATAATCAGCCTGCCTTCCATCAAATGTACCCACAGCGACAACTCCTTTTTTGCGTCTATCGTAACAACATAAGTTACGTAATACGCCGGTGCAATACCTCATATCAGGACAGCGAGCACCGCGGCGACGGCTATGGTACAATACCGCCCAATCAACACGGCCAAGGGAGATGGAATGTATGAAAGGTTTTCGCGACAGTGTGCTTTTTCCGATCACCCTCCTGATAAGCGGCGTGGTCGTGTTTTTTCTCTTCCTCTACGTGACAGGCCACGACCCTGATGAGCGACCCTTGACGCTCGCCGAGTGGGTTATCGGCGGCATGCTGATCGGACCGGGTTTCGGTTATCTCGTGAAATGGAGAAACATGAGGAATAGCCGCGATACTAACGCAGACTGATCGCGCGCTGCGATCGGACCCAAACCAGTCATTCATGGATGATGTGAGAAGCGGTGGCGACCCCTGCAGGACTCGAACCTGCGACCTACTGCTTAGAAGGCAGTTGCTCTATCCAGTTGAGCTAAGGGGCCGTTATGCCGGGCAAAGATGTTCCGGCAGAAATATCAAAATGATCGTGTTTCAGTGCGTCCAGGGCTGGGTGCGGTTGAAACGGAAATTGTCGGTGTAGGAAACCACCTTGCGGGTCGCTTCCTTCGGCAGGATGACGCGGTATTCGATGCCCTTGCGCTGCGCATAGGCTTCGGCCTGCTCCTGCGTTTCGAATGTCAGCTTGACCTGCTGTTTCATGTCGGAACTGGAAGTGTAGCCCATGATCGGATCGATCTTGCGCGGAACTTCGGCGTCGAATTCCAGGACCCAGACATTGGTCTTCGCCGTGCCGGATTGCATGGCGGTTTTTGCAGGGCGGTAAATCTTCGCAGACATGTCGAAACTGCTCCGGTTGGGCGGTGGGGCGTAACACCCCGGATTATTCTTCACGTACCTGAATAGAATAACCAAATCGTGTCAGGAACGCTGAATTTGGAATGGACTGACTTACCCTGAGAGTCAAGATGAATATCCCCTCGCTTTCCCGTGGTGATCCTCCCGCATCAGCACCGTGCTCCGCCGATCAAGACAATGGCTGAACAAAGATGAATTTCCCTGTTGCGGACTTCAGGTGAACCGTGTATTCCCCAGCCATCGCCTCGGCGGAGTGTAGCGCAGTCTGGTAGCGCATCTGGTTTGGGACCAGAGGGTCGGGAGTTCGAATCTCTCCACTCCGACCATTTTAAAGCAGAACATCAGCTTTCCGGCGTAACCCCTTCAAACACGTTTCTTTTCAGTCTGCGGATGGCCCGGCCAATGTGCTTTCTGCCGTGCCGATCGTCATGACATTGCCGCGCCATGCCACCGCGCTGCCGATCCAGCTGCGGGTCCAGACGACTGGCATGATCATATCCCGGGCGATCATGGCAGGCAGCGTATAGAGGGATAGCGGCCAGCCATTGAGGGCTGCGAGCACCAGTTCCGGCACATACATGATGGCAAGCACGGCAAAAGCGGTAATGGCGAGGTTCATCTCCATCATCGCAGCGGCAGCGAGCGCAAGGAGGAGCGGGGGAAGGGCGCCGGTCAGGATTTCCGGTGCGAAATATTGCGGGAAGGTCACGCGCCTCAGCCGCGCCCAGCGGGTTTGGCGTGACCAGATTTCACTGGGGTGGCGCTGGCCGAGCGGCTGCTCGAAAGGCGGCGAGACCAGATGCACCCTGCGGCCGGCGTTTCGGACCAGTTTGGTCGAGGCGGCGTCTTCGGCGATTTCGGCAGCGAGTGCGCGGATGCCGCCATGGTCTTCGAGGAATGGCTTGTTCCACAACATCGATTTGCCCTGTGCGAAACCGATGCCGATCGCTTCCGCTGCATATTGCCAGCGGCCCTGCGAGCCATTGAGGAAAGCGCATTCTACATGTGCCCAAAAGCCTGCCGGACGTGAGCCAAGCGGCGGCGAGCAGACCAGCCCGCTATCTGGCCGCCAGGCTGACATCATGGTCGCTATGTAGGATTTCGGCATCAGCACGTTCGAATCGGCAAGGATGACCCATTCGTGCCGGGCGGCGCGCCAGCCCTTGACGCAATTGTTCAGCTTCGGATTGGCGCTGATACGGTCGTCGCCGAGCAGCACCTGCGCCGAGACCGCCGGGAAGGCGGCGCTCGTCCGGCGCACCTCTTCGATCACCGGATCGAATTCATCGGCGATGCAGAACAGCAATTCATAATCCGGCCAGTCGAGTTCAAACGCCCGCGACAGCGTCAGCGATGTGAAGTTTTCGACACCGCGCAGGGGCACCACGATCGAGACGGGTGGCTTTTGTCGCACAAGTGCGTTTTCCGTGTCGCGCCGCCTCAGGCGCCAGCCGGCCAGACCAATGCCGAGAAGATTGAAGGCAAGCAGCAGAATTGCGCAAAGAGCAAAGACAGTTTCCATGCTGGCCAGTTCCACTCCCTAGCTTCCGGCGGTTCACCCGCCAACCGATTCCATGGAATTCGTCTTTGCCGATTATAACGTTTAGGTGACAGTTACATGTCATCATCGGCGGGCGGGCAGGCTGCGTGGCGTGGGGAAAGGCGCTTAAGCATGTGGCGTGCCGCAAAGAAAAGCCCTTCGCGGAGAAGGGCCCAATCGTCACCATGGCATGAACTTTAGTGGATGTTCAGAATATGTGCGTGACTGCTTGCGACGAGAAACGATTCCCGGGCTTTTTCGATGTCGCATCTGCCGGCGATCGCATCGAGACAGTTTCTGCGCGCTTCTTCATATTCCGGCCCATGTTCTTCCGGCCAGCGGTACATCAGCATGTCCAGCGCCACTAGCGGGCTGTAGATTTCCACGGCTACGCACAGCGGCAGATGAATGGCAACGGGCTTCATCCACGAGGCGTGGTGACACGGCTCCGTCCTGTTAATCAGCATGTCATTCCTCCCTGTTTTCAGCGCCTTCATGGCGGTTTTCACTCCCATGCGCGTAATGCCCGCCTCACGAAATGGTTCCCGATCACCTAAAATGTGATCGATTGGGGGGTTCCAATTTTGCAAGATGAATGGAAGATGAACGGAATGATGAACCGGAGATGAACAAAACCGCTACTGGCGCGTTGTAAAGTCCATAAGAAGGAGAACGCACATGTTCAATTTGTCAGGCATTCAGGAAAGCTTCTTCGGAGACCGCATGGCAGGCGTTTGCCAGGCGATCACCTCGGCTCTTGCCTTCGAATCAGGTCTCGAAAAGTCGCGTATTTCCGCAACCGTTGAAAACGATGTGATCTATCTGGAAGGCACAGCTGATTCGGTCGAGGCGATCGATATCGCCATCAATCTTGCTGCTTCCATCTCCAATTGCCGGATTCTGAGCCATATCGAGCCGGTTTACTGAACATTGCACCAGCCGGTCGAAACATCGTCCGGCATCATTCAGATGCAATAACGCGGCAACGTTATTTCCGGTTGCCGATTTGCCCGCTGCGGACCATATCGCCCGGCTTGATGCCATAGCGCTTTGCGGTGCCGCCATTCAGTTCAAGCACAAATTTAACCGGACCACGGGAGCTGATGATTGCTTCCGAATGCGGAACTGCATTTTCGTGAATATGGGTGATACGCCCATCACGGGCGATGAACAGCATGTCGAGCGGGATGAGCGTGTTGCGCATCCACATGGCCACGTCGCGTTCCTGGCCGAAATCGAACAGCATGCCGCTTTCAAGCGGCATGGCTTTGCGGAACATCAGGCCCTGTTCGCGCTGGGCATTGCTAAGCGCCAGCTCCGCCGTGAAATCGTGGTTTTTCCCTGACGTGGTTTCGATCGTCAGCGGCTCGGTCGTGAAAGTCTGTTGTTGGGCCTGAACGGCGCCTGCGAGCGAGAAAAAAAGAAGCGCCATGACGGCGCCCTTCATTATTTTAGGCACCAAGCCGGCCATCAGTGCGACATCCCGACTGAAACCGGGTTGTCGGGGTGGATTTCAGCCGCCATCAAACCCTTGTCGCCATCGCCGAAACGCACCAGCACCACCTGGCCCGGGCGCAGTTCCGTCAGGCCGAAACGACGCAGCGTTTCCATATGCACAAAAATGTCTTCCGTTCCTTCGCCACGCGTCAGGAAGCCGAAACCCTTGGTGCGGTTGAACCACTTGACGATGGCGCGCTCCAGCCCGCTTGAGGGTGTGACCTGCACATGGGTGCGCACCGGCGGCAGCTGCGAGGGGTGAACGGCGGTCGATTGATCCATCGACAGGATGCGGAAAGCCTGGAAGCCGCGGTCGCGCCGCTGGATGAGGGCGACGATGCGGGTGCCTTCGAGAATGGTCTGGTATCCATCGCGGCGCAGGCAGGAGACGTGCAGCAGCACATCCTGCGTGCCGTTATCAGGCACGATAAAGCCGAAACCCTTGGCGACGTCGAACCATTTAACGACGCCGGTAATTTCGGTCAGGTCCACGGCATCGCCCGAAAGGTCCTCGACATCGACTATCGTCTTCGATGACATCCTATCAGCCATATCCTGCCAACCCCTCGATTACGCGCCATACACCGGTCAACTGATTCCTGTGTACCAGATTAACATCTTGGTAACGGTTCCACGCAAGCCCTAGTTTTTGATTTGCGCAGCTGCTTTTATGTCGCCGTCCTTGTCCGGGGCTTGCGATCATGCGTTTAACGGCTCCGGACCCGTGTATTGGAGAGGAAGAAAATGCGGTATCTGCACACAATGGTTCGTGTCAAAGACCTTGGCGAATCAATGAAATTCTATTGCGACCTCATGGGTCTCGAAGAAATACGCCGAATCGAAAACGAAAAAGGCCGATTCACTCTGGTTTTTCTTGCCGCGCGTGATGACATTGCTGTGGCCAAGGAAAAAAAGGCGCCGAGCCTCGAACTCACCTATAATTGGGACACCGAAGATTACACCGGCGGCCGCAATTTCGGCCATCTGGCTTACGAGGTCGACAATATCTACGACTTCTGCGCCAAGCTTCAGCAGAATGGCGTCGTGATCAACCGGCCGCCGCGTGACGGGCACATGGCCTTCGTCCGTTCGCCTGACGGTATTTCTTTCGAGATTCTGCAGAAGGGCGAAAGCCTCGCACCAGCCGAACCGTGGATATCTATGCAGAATACCGGTTCCTGGTAAGGGATTTTCCCGGCCAATAGCGGCGTTTTCGGGCGCTCTTGCCTTGTCCTGACGGGATGAGGCATAGTCCGCGAATCGAAACGGCCCGTCCCGTTTGGGGAAAGCACACGCGCCCGTTCCCGTGCTGCTGTTGGAAATGCAAGATACGGAGGCCATCCATGAAAACTGTCGAGGGCGCGAAAGGACGCGTTTCCTGTCAGCGTCTTGTTATTGCGGTTTCGCTGCTCGGGCTTTCCGGCTGCGTTTCGGCGGTGACGGATGATGAGATGGCCGCCAACACCAAGAAGCCGGAAATCGCCGGGCAACAGCGCCCGCAGACGGCTGCAGCGGCCGTCGCGGCACCCGCGGCCGGTGCCCAGCCGGGGCATTATGTGGATCCCGCCGTTGCATCGGCATCCGGTGGCGCCGTGCCGGCTCAGCCGCAGACACCGGGTGGCCCGGCGCAGGTTTATGGTGCCGCCGCCGATATTGGCGGGCTGACGACGCAGCCAACGGCAATTTCCGCCGGCACATCCAGCATCTATTCGACCGCCCGCGCGGCAACCCCCTCCGTAGCGGCAGATGGTTCCGCTGCCACCGCGCCATCGCAGAAGATCATTCCCGCCGTCAGCAGCGTTTATTCAGCGCCGGCGCAGCCGCAACTCCAGCCTCAGCCTGTCTCGGCGCCAGTTCCGGTACCGGTGGCGGAACAGCACAGCGAAAACCGCCAGCCTGTTCCTACACCCGCGCCGCAGCAGCTTGCAGCCGCCGCCGCTGCGCAACCCGCGGCAAACGCGGTGCCCGCAGGCGAGAAACAGGAAAGCGAAGGCACGGGCGTAACGCTTGCGGCATTTTTCGCCGGCGCCGCCAAAAAACGGCTGCCGAAAATGATCGAGAGCGGCTCGGCCGCGACGACCGAGGTTGCGTCACTGCCCGGCGGGTCGGACCCGACAATGGGCATCGCGCTTTCCGGCCGTTCGATGATGTCTGAGGAATTCGACGATGCGCACCTCGAAGATGAGGATGACCAGCCGACCGGCCTCATGAAGCTGGCGTCGCTTTCCGGGCTGACCCGTGTTTCCCCGAATGGTCTTTTCCTGCAGACGGATCGCGTCGAAGTTGGCTGCTTCAAGCCGGAACTGGTCCGCATGATCAAGGATGTCGAGCGGCATTATAACAGCCCGGCGATCGTCACTTCGGGCTATCGTCCGCCAAAGGGCGTGAGGCAGGGTTCCAAGCATTATACCTGCGATGCCGCCGATATTCAGATCAAGGGCGTCTCCAAATGGGAGCTTGCCACCTATCTGCGTTCCCTGCCTGAACGCGGTGGCGTCGGCACCTATTGCCACACCGAATCAGTTCATATGGACACGGGCGAGCCGAGAGACTGGAACTGGCGCTGCCGTCGCACCGCCGCGCGCAAGTAAAAACCAGCGACTGCCTGTGTTTCGGGTCTGAAACCTCCTGTCGCCGTAAATCCCGGTATTCCGCCTGACGAGATCGCGCCTCTTCGGTGTCCGAATGGACGCTGCACGCGCCTTGCTGTAGGAGACGGTCTCCCGTCTTCATGCGCATGGTGTGTTCTGAATGCTGCCGATTTCCACTTTCCCCATCTACATCATTTCCATTGCACGGGCACGGGCGCGGCTTGAGAAGATGCTGGAGGGCGCTGCCGGCCTTGGGCTGGATCTGCGCCCGGTGGAAGGTGTCGACGGCAAGACTGTTCCACCCGCCGAATGGGCAGATTTTGACCGGCGCGGTTTCGAGCTGCGCGACGGCCGCCATGCGCTCGCCGGTGAATATGGCCGCTATGCCAGCCATATAAAGGCACTGGAGATATTCCTTGCCACCGATGCGCCGGTGGCTGTGATCGTCGAGGACGATGTTGCCTTCACCCCGGAGTTTTCCGAACGGGTCAAGGCAATGGTTGCGGTAATGCCGGAAAACGCCATCGTCAAACTGACCAATCACCGCCGCAGCGGTTTCAAGGGCCGGAAAACCAGCGCTCGGCGATACGCTTGGCCGCTGCATTTACGGTCCGCAGGGATCCTCCGCCTGCTACATCATCTCGCGGGGCGGAGCGCTTTCTCAAAACGGCAAGGGTGATGACGCTGCCTTTCGACCGCGCCCTGGAATGCGGCTGGGGCTATGGCACGAAAGTCTATGTCACTGACAGGGACTTCCTGCCGTTCGGCGACCCGGACACGCTGGTCGGCACCCGGGCAGAATATCGCGGCAGCAAGTTCGCCCGTATTAAACGGATTCCGGCCTATCTCTCGAGCTTCTATGACAATATTGCGCGGTATGTGTATGCGTATCGGTAGGTCGCTGCGATTGATTTGCCGAGGAAAACGCCGAGGCCTGCTCTTGCCCTGATGTCTGCGCCGCCGTTCGCATGCAGTCGAAAACAACGCAAAACTCGCTCGACCAGTTTTGCTGGCGGAGCGAGTTTTTTGTTTGTAATGCCGAGACCTATTTTGACATCATTTCGAGCGGCCACAGCACGATCTGCGGAAAGATGACCAAAAGAACAAGCACCGCAATCTGCGCGACCATGAAGGGCACCACGCCTTTGATAACCCCGGTCATTGGTGCGCGGGCAACACCGCACACAACGTTGAGGACGGTGCCGACCGGCGGCGTCACAAGGCCGATGGCATTATTCATGATGAACAGCACGCCGAAATAAACAGGGTCGATACCCGCCTGCTTGACGATGGGCATCAGCACCGGCGTCAGAATCAGCACTGTCGGGGTGAAGTCCATCGCCGTGCCGACGATCAGCACGATGACCATGAGGATCGCCATCAGGAGGATCTTGTTATCCATGAAGGGCTGGACCATGTCGGCCAATTGCTGCGGAATACTTGCCGTCGTGATCAGCCAGGCGGAAACACCTGCTGCGGCGACGAGGAACATGACGACGGCAGTCGTCTCGGCCGCGCGATACATGAGGCCGAAGAGATCCGAGAACTTGATCTCGCGATAGACAAAGACGCCGACGAACAGGGAATAGACTGCGGCGATTACTGCTGCCTCCGTTGGGGTGAAAGCGCCGGCTTTCAGGCCGCCGATGACGACGACGGGCATGACCAGCGCCCAGAGCGCCTTGCGGGTTTCAGTCAACCGCTCGCCGAAGGTCTTTTTCTGCTCCACCCGCGGATTGTCTCTGCCGATGCTCCAGCGCCAGGCGAGCATGATGGCAACGCCCATCAATAGACCCGGGACGATGCCTGCCAGAAAAAGCTTGGTGATGGAAACACCGCCGGCAACACCAAAGATGATCATGCCGACAGATGGCGGAAGCACCGGCGCGATGATGCCGCCGCAGGAAATGAGGCCGCACGAGCGATTAATGTCATAACCGGCGTTTCGCATCAGCGGAACAAGTACGGCGGCGAGTGCTGCCGCATCGGCAACCGCCGAGCCGGAGAGCGACGCCATGACGACGGCGGCCAGAACCGCCACATAACCCAGCCCACCGCGGATATGGCCAATCCAGGCCATGGCCATGGTGATGATGCGCCGCGTCATGCCGCCGGCGTTCATCAACTCGCCAGCCAGCATGAAAAAGGGCACCGCGAGCAGCGGGAAACTGTTGGCGCCGTCCCACATGTTCTGGATTATGATCTGCGGATCGGTGATGCCCATGTAGAACATCATCACAAGGCCGCATCCGATCAGCGCGAAAGCAACCGGCATTCCAAGCGCCATCAGGCCGAGGAGAGACGCGATAAATACAAATACGATCATGATCAGCGTCCCTTGTGTTGGTCCGCAGCGCGTGCGGCCTGAAGACCTTCGTCGAGGCCTTCCTCGTGAACGCCGATGAGTTCGTCATCCGAGAGGCGGCCGCTTGCCAGGCGCAGCAGATTTGAAATGCAGATAAGAGCGATGGCCGCGCCGGTGACGTAACTGACGCCGTAAACCCACAGCATGCTGATCTCCGCCACGGGAGATTCCGTAATTTTCAGGATATCGTGCTGAAGCCAGGTTCCGTAGAAGATGAAGATGGCGCAGACGAGCATCACCACCTGGCTGATGGCCCAGCACACTTTCCTGCCCAGAAGAGGCAGCGCCAGCACGACGATATCCACGCCGAGATGGCTGCGCCTGTGAAGGCCGATGATGCCGCCGAGGAATGTCATCCAGACAAAAGCAAATCTCGGAAGTTCCTCCGAAATATCGATGCCGGTGTTAAAAAACAGCCGCAGGACGACATTCCCGAAGACCATTACCAGCATCGTTGCCATGCAAAGGACAAGGATGATTTCGATGGCCCGGTAAAAACCGTTGACCCCCGCATCCAGAAATGCACGCATTTTTTTCTCCCAAACGAGACGGGCCTCCGCACGCCTGTGCGTCCGCCTCAAATTTCACGCGTCCCGATCAAATCGTAGAAAAGAGCCGGCTCTCGGCCGGCTCTTTCAGATGAAAATCTATTTTCTCTGTTTTGCGATCTCGGCGTAAAATTGATCGACAAATGCCGGACCAATCGTCTCTTTATTCTTGGCAATGACGGGCTCTATGGCGCTTCTGATGGCATCGAGTTCTGCAGCCGGCATCACGGTCGCCGCCATGCCTTCTGCCTCAAGTTTTTTCAGAGCTTCGCCGGCTTCGCGCAATTCTGCCTCGCGCTGGAATGTGCGGGTCTTTTCCGCTGCCGCCTGCAAGGCCTTTTGCTGATCCGGCGTCAGCGAATCGAAGAACCGGTTGGAGGCGAGCAGTGCGACCGGCGTGTAGACGTGATTTGTCACCGTAAGGTGTTTCTGCACCTCGTACATCTTGTTGGCATACATATCGACGAAGGGGTGTTCATAACCGTCGAGTGCGCCGGTCTCCAGCGCCGTATAAACCTCCGTAAAGGCCATCGGCACGGCGTTCATGCCAAGCGCCTTGAAGCTTGCAAGCGCCATTGGGCTCTGCATCACACGAACCTTCAGGCCCTTCATATCGGCCAGTGCGCCGACAGCATGCTTGCTGTTGGAGAGGTTGCGGAAAGCGCCGCCAGACCAGACGAGACCGTGGATTTTCAGGGCAGAGAGATTGTCGAGCAGACGCTGCCCCTCCGGGCCATCCAGCAGGGTTGCCGCTTCGGCATCGGTGGCGAAGAGGAAGGGGAAGTCGAAGATCTGCAGTTCCTTCTGGTGCGTCGCAATGGGTGCAAGCGCGCCCATGTAAAGATCGACCGTTCCAGATTGAACGGCCATCAGCATTTTCTCTTCAGAGCCGATTGCGGAGTTGCCGAAAATATCGATCTTCACGCTGCCGCCGGTTGATTTCGCAACTTCCTCGGCGAAATATTTCATCGCTGCCGAACGCGGATGTGTATCGGCAAATCCGTGGCCAAGCTTTGCCACCTTGGCATCCTGCGCCAGGGCAGGGGCCACCGGCACCAGCGACAGCGCCAGGGTCGCGCACATGCCGAAGGCGACCGCGCGACGCGATAAAACGGGCGTGGCTGCCATGCGCACGCACGACATCAATTGGCGCTCTCCTGCACGCAGGATGCGCTTAAACGACAAGAATTCCATGCATTCCTCCCTTTGTTACAGGAACCTGTGACGCCGTTCCCAGAGCGTTTGATAGTTGAAGCGCGCGCTCCCGACGGCGCTTACAACACAGAGATCATGCCGCCATCGGCATAGACGATCTGCCCGTTGACATAGTCCGATGCGGCGGAGGCAAAGTAGATGACGGTGCCCGCCAGCTCTTCGGGCCGGCCCCAACGGCGGGCAGGTGTCCTTGCCTTGACCCAGGCGTCGAATTCCGGATTGGCGAGCAAGGCCTCGTTCATGTCCGTGATCATGTAGCCTGGGCCGATCGCATTCGCCTGAATGCCCTTTTCCGCCCATTCGGCCGCCATCGCCTTCGTCAACATCTTGATGCCGCCTTTCGCCACCGTGTAAGGGGCGACAGTTGCGCGCGCGAGTTCGGAGGTGAGCGATCCGACATTGATGATCTTGCCGGAGCCGCGCTTTGCCATCCGCCTTGCGGCCTCCCTGCCCACCAGAAAGGCCGAGGTCAGATTGGTGTCGATCACCCTTCGCCAGTCTTCCGTCGCCAGTTCGAGCATGGGCTTGCGGAACTGGATGCCCGCATTGTTGACGAGGATGTCCACCTCGATGCTGTCGCGATCAAATTGCTCGAAAGCTGCGATGACGGCCGCTTCGTCGGTGACGTCGAACGCAGCGGTCAAAACGTCACGGCCGGTCGCGCTCATCGCTGCAGCTGCATCCCGAAGCCTGACGGCGTCCACACCGTTGAGGATTACTCTCGCGCCGGCATCAGCCAGGCCTTCTGCAAAGGCGCGGCCCAAACCACGGGAAGAACCGGTCACAAGAGCGGTCTTGCCGCTCAGGTCAAACAGCGAAATACTCATGGCGATCTACCTTCAGAGTTCGGATACGCGCACGGTCAGATCCGTGCGCTCGAAGAAGGATGGCTGCAACTCGGTGCCGAGGCCGGGACCTTCCATTGGATAGACAAATCCGCCTTCGATACGCGGAACCTCTGTCACCAGTTCGCGATACCAGCCCTTGTAGAAAGCGCGCACGCTCTCCTGAATGAGCGTGTTGGGCTGCGAGAAGCTCATATGGATCGCAGCTGCGAAACCAACGGGGCCAATGCAATCATGCGGGGCGAACGGACGGTGATAGGTTTCCGCCATGGCGGCGATCTTGCGGCCTTCCGTCAGGCCGCCTGTCCAGCAGAGGTCGGCCATCACGACATGGGCGGCGTTGCGGTCTAGATATTCCTTGTACGCAAAGCGGGTGCCAAGCGTCTCCGACGCGCAGGTCCACACATCCGTCGATTGCGCATATTCCGCCAGCGCCTGCGACGAGTTCATCCTGATCGGATCTTCGTACCAAGTCGGTTTGAAAGGCTCGAGCGCCCGCGCGATCTGTTTGGCGACGGGCAGGTTCCAGAGTGAGTGGAACTCGACCATGATGTCCATCTTGTCGCCAACGGCCTTGCGGATCAGCTCAAAGGGGCGGATCGCCGTCTTCATCTGTTCCGGCGTTATGAACAGTCCACGGTTCTCCATTGCGGCAGGATCGAACGGCCAGATTTTCATGGCCGTGATGCCGTTGGAGAGGAGGTCTTCGGCAAG
The DNA here is from genome assembly GCF_030518355.1 of Agrobacterium sp. V1. Lineage (NCBI taxonomy): Bacteria > Pseudomonadati > Pseudomonadota > Alphaproteobacteria > Hyphomicrobiales > Rhizobiaceae > Agrobacterium > Agrobacterium sp. V1. The sequence continues at coordinate 1,497,248 of NZ_JAULSF010000001.1, read as the reverse complement.
CTCGCCGGCCCGGTTCATGAAGCCGTCAAGATCCTCATAGGGTCCGGTTTCTTCACCGAGGTTCCAGGTGTCTACCGGCTTGATCTTTTTCGTGCGCACATAGCGGCTTCCGGCGCAGGTGTTGTAGATTCGCATCTTGTCGACGCACAGCCCGCCCAGCATCTGGTGCACTGGCTGCCCGCAAACCTTGCCGAAGACATCCCACAACGCGATGTCGACTGCAGAGGCCGCCCTGTGTTCTGCGCCCGTCGAGGCGTGCGCCATTGGCAGGTTGAGCATCTCCCGGTGAAGCGCCTCGATGTGAAGCGGATTGCGGCCCACCAGCCGGCTCGCCAATGTGTCGTGAATGTGGGCTTCGACGGCAGCAGCGCCGTAAAAAGTTTCCCCCAGGCCCGTCACGCCTGCATCGGTCTCCACATGGACCCAGAGAACATTCGAGAACTCCTCCGCCCGAAACGTCTTGATCGCCGTAATTTTCATCATTGCTTCCGTCAATTGTCCGGACATTGCCGGGCTGCCCTACGAGGCCTGAAAGCGCAAAGACAAAGGAAATCCGTTGACCGTCCACTGGAGCGAGCGGCCATATCTACTTTTAGTCTGAGTTGCTAATCTTTCTGCCTGATATTCTGTTATAGGTCTGACAGTTCGGAGTTATGCTGTCAACCGAAATATTAAAAGGGTTGTTCCGAAATGGATAAAGCTGTAGGACAGGTTGAGAGTGTTCCCGACGGTCTCGTGGAGCGTGCGGTCGTCGGCATTCGGCATTATATGCGTGAAAACGAGCTGAGGCCGGGTAGCCTGATGCCCAGCGAAACGTCGATGGCGGCGGAGCTCGACGTGTCGCGGTCCGTCACCCGGGAGGCGTTTCGCGCCCTTGCGGCGCTTGGTATCTTGGAGGTGAGCTCGGGGCGGCGCGCCCGCGTGGCCGCGCCGGATGCTGCGCCGCTCAGCATGATCCTCGACCACACGGTGAGCATGAAACAACTGACTGTTCAGCAGGTCCTGGACGTGCGCCGCACGCTGGAATTGCGCACGGTAAGCCTTGCTTCCCTGCGCAGAACGGATGCGCAAGCACAGGAACTTCTTCAAATCGTGGAGGACATGTTCGCATCGCTCGATACGCCAGATGTTCTGATGGAACTCGACATCCGTTTTCACGAGCTAATTGCCCAGGCCTCAGGAAACTCGCTTTACGGAATCATCGTCGGCTCGTTCCGGGTCATAACGCAGCAGACATGGGACATCGGCTGGCGCAGCCGTGCAACGGTGGAGAACCGCACGGAAAACATCCGCTGCCACCAAAGGATCGCCCAGGCCATCAGCCTCCAGAACATCGATATTGCGGAAGCCGCCATGAGCGAACACTTCGATTCGGCAACCGGCGTTTTGATCAGGGCCGGAGTGACCTGAAAGGATGGGAAGACCGCATTGTGAGACGTTGCCTTTCGGCCAGATAATTCCATTCCGCAAGATGACAGGCGGTGACGACTTCTTGCCATAAAAGTGCGCGTGCGCCGACAAGCGCATTGATATCTACGCGTTATCCGCTTAGGCGATCATATGCTAAGGTATTGAAATGATGGTGAGAGCGCAGGGATTCGAACCCTGGACCTACTGATTAAAAGTCAGTTGCTCTACCGGCTGAGCTACGCTCTCCCGTGTCGGGGCTGATTTGCCCTTCGGAAGTGCGCGGAACATATGTAGAGCGATCCGTTCGGTCAACCCAAAAAAAGCGCTTTCGACAATCAATCTGGTTTTTTTTGTCGCACCCCCAAAAAGGTGATTGGAGAGAGGGGGCGGCTGGGGATAAAACCGGCTTCAGGCGTGTCGCGCAAACGGATGAAATCGTTTTGCAGCAATGACATGCGCGAAAATGAAGCGTGAAGTGCCGGCGAATCTTCAAAATCGTGGCGGCTTTGCGGGATGCGGAGTTCCTCTTGTCGATTGCCGATATTTCCCTGTTCACCGCGCTCCTGGCCGGCGCTCTTTCGTTTCTGTCACCCTGTGTGCTGCCGCTGGTGCCACCCTATCTCTGTTATATGGCCGGTGTTTCCGTCGAGCAGTTCAGGACGGAGGAGACGGCGCCGCGGCCGGAGATTCGCAGGGCCGTGATGTTTTCGGCTTTCTTCTTCACCCTCGGTTTTGCCACTGTTTTTGTGGCGCTCGGGGCAGGCGCCTCGACGATCGGTACCTTGCTGCGCCAGAACCTCGATATTCTCGCCAAGATCGGTGGTTTCATCATTATCCTCATGGGCCTGAATTTTCTCGGCGTCTTCCGCATCGGCCTGTTTTCGCGCGAGGCGCGGTTTCAGGGGGCGGGCAAACCGGCAACGCTTTCCGGCGCCTATATCATGGGCCTTGCCTTCGCCTTCGGCTGGACACCCTGCATCGGTCCGGTTCTGGGGGCCATTCTCGGGGTTGCCGCCTCGCGCGAGACGGTTGGCGACGGCGCGATGCTGCTTGCCGTTTATTCGCTTGGTCTTGCGGTGCCGTTCTGGATTGCGGCGGCGTTTTCCGGTTCCTTCATGCGTTTCCTCGTGCGCTTCCGCCGCCATCTCGGTCTCGTCGAAAAGGTGATGGGTGTGCTTCTGGTGCTTACCGGTATCGCTTTCATGTCCGGTTTTATCACCAATGTGGCGATCTGGTTCCAGGAGACCTTTCCGATCCTGATGAAAATCGGCTAAGCCTCTCGCGGACTTGGAGCATTTCCGTTTTTCCCCGAAACACGAAAACGCCCTGCCTCTTTGTTTTACGCATTTTCCGGACGTAAAACCGCTACGCACTTTTACTGGAAATGCTCTTGAGGAACGACCGTGGCTGATATCGTTGGATTGCTGTTGCCGTTTTTCGGTCTGATCTTCATCGGTTACGGTGCGGCGCGCATCACCAGGCAGCCGGTCGAGGCGATGGGCTGGCTGAACACCTTCATCATCTATGCGGCCTTACCGGCGCTGTTTTTCAAGCTGGTGTCGAAAACGCCGGTGGAAGAGCTGGCGCGGATGGATTTCGTGGCGGCCAGCCTTGCCTGCACCTATGGCATTTTTCTGCTGGTGTTCCTGATCGGCCGGTTTATCCGCAAGAACAGCCTCGCCGAAACCACGATCCAGAGTTTCGCGGCAAGTTACGGCAATATCGGTTACATGGGGCCAGGGCTTGCGCTTCTGGCGCTTGGCGAAAAGGCGGCGGTGCCGGTGGCGCTGATCGTCTGCCTTGAAAACGCCGCGCATTTCATCGTCGCACCGGCGATGATGGCGGTTGCGGGCGGCGACAAGCGCTCGGCTGGAAGGCTCGCGCTGGATGTGGCGCGCAAGGTCATTACTCACCCGTTCATCGTCTCGGTGATTGCCGGATTTCTTGCCGCTTCGCTGTCATGGCAGCCGCCGGAGGCGGTGCAGCGGCTGGTGGATTATCTGGCGCAATCGGCAGCTCCCTGCGCGCTGTTTGCCATGGGCGTGACGCTGGCGCTTCGGCCCATGAAACGGGTGCCGGTGGAGATCAGCTATATCGTGCCGGCCAAGCTGATCCTGCATCCGCTTGCCGCTTATCTCGTCCTGTCGTCGCTCGGGCGGTTCGAACCGGTGTGGATTTATTCCGCCGTGCTATTGGCGGCGCTGCCGACCGCGACGAATGTCTTCGTCATCGGCCAGCAATATCATGTCTGGCAGGAGCGGGCTTCGGCGACGATCCTGATTTCGACGGTGCTGTCTGTCTTCACGCTGACCGGCGTGGTTTATTTCATCCAGCCTTTTTGAAGCTGCCGAACAGCAGCGAGGGCAGGGCCTTCAGCCCACGACCCGGTTCGATGCCTTCGCGCATGACCATGCTTCTGAGCGTGCCGATGCCGGAGAGCACATGCAGGCCCGCCGCGCGCACCATCTGCACCGGCAGGAAATCCGATAGCAGCGAGCGATTCAGGAGATCGACGCTCAGGGTGCGGCTATAAACATCCGCCCGCCGTTTGCGGTCGAAGCTGCTGCCGGCGTCCGCCGCGATCGGCCGGTCGGAGACGGCGCCCAGCAGTTCCGTCAGCGCGATGATGTCGCGCAGGCTGAGGTTCAGTCCCTGCGCGCCGATGGGCGGAAAACCATGCGCGGCCTCGCCGATCAGCGCCACGCGGCCCTTGCCGAAGCGGTGCGCCGTCATGGAAGACAGCGGCCATGCCTGCACGCTGTCTTCGACGGTAACCGCGCCGAGCATGGATTGCATGCGTTCCTCGACCTTCAGGCTCAGCGCTTCCAGCGGCAGCGCCGTCAGTTCCTCGGCCTGCTCCGGCGTCACGACCCAGACGAGGCTGGAACGGTTGCCGGGCAGGGGAACCTGGGTGAAGGGCCCGGTGGGGGTGTGGAATTCCGTCGAGACATTGCCGTGCGGCCGGCTATGGCCAAAGTTCAGGACGATGGCGGTCTGTGGGTAGGACCAGGATTTGACGCCGATACCGGCCGCGTCCCGCACCATCGATTTCCTGCCATCGGCGCCGATCAGAAAATCGGCCGATAGCGTTTCGCCATTCGCCAGCGTCACCGTTATGCGATCGTTACCGATGTCGATCGTTTCGGCGAAAGTGTCGAGACGGGTAATATTGTGTTCCTGCTCGACTGCTTCCGAGAGAACACCGAGCAGTGCCTCATTGGGAATATTCCAGCCGAAAGCATCAAGCCCGATTTCGGAGGAGCGGAACTGCACCGTCGGCGCGCGCAGCAGGCGGTCCGTGCCGTCGATGATCTGCATGGTGGAGAGACGCGCGGCGGCAGGCGCGATGCGTGACCACAGGCCGAGACGGTCCATGAAACGGATTGACTGGTCCATCAGCGCCGTGGTGCGCTGGTCCTTCTTCTCGCTTGAAGGAGCAACGAGCGCCACGTGGCGGCCGGCCCGGGCGAGTGCTATGGCGGCGATCTGGCCCGCAAGTCCCGCACCGGTGATGGCGATATCGAAGTGTCTCATGGTCCTGATCCGTTGTTATTTCTAGAGCATCATAGAGGCTTTGCGCAGGTAAATCCACTTGGACGCCGGAACATCCGGGCGCAAACATTCGTTGGTTGCGCCACTATATTAGTCTTAGGATAAGCGGATTGAGCCGGTTGCAAAGCGTGGTGAATGGCCGCATACCGGAATGAACAGGGCGGATGAAAAGCGGGGCGCAGACGCTGACCATGAAAATTTTCAACTACAAGCGTGTTCCCTACGCGGAAATCCGCGCCTTTTCCGTGCATATGCTCACGGCGTCCGGTTCGTTCCTGGCTTTTCTCGGCGTCGTCGCCGCTGCCGAGCATCGTTTCGTCGATATGTTCTGGTGGCTGGGGCTTGCGCTTCTGGTCGATGGTATCGACGGACCCATCGCCCGTAAGGTGCGGGTGAAGGAAGTTCTGCCCAACTGGTCCGGCGATACGCTCGACAATATCATCGACTACGTCACCTATGTGCTGTTGCCTGCCTTTGCGCTTTACCAGAGCGGCATGATCGGCGAGCCGTTGTCATTTGTGGCCGCCGGCATGATCGTGGTCTCTAGCGCCATTTATTATGCCGATATGGGCATGAAGACGGATGAATATTTCTTCTCGGGTTTCCCGGTGGTGTGGAACATGGTGGTTTTCACGCTGTTCGTCATGGATGCGAGTGCAACCACGGCCATGACTGTCGTCACCGTTTCGGTTTTCCTGACATTCCTGCCTATCAACTTCCTGCATCCGGTGCGGGTGAAGAGGTTGCGTCCGCTCAATCTGGCCGTCGTGTTCGTCTGGTGCGCGCTTGGCGGTTATGCGCTGCTGGCGCATTTCGAAACGCCGACATGGGCGGTGATCGCATTCGTTGTGAGCGGCATCTATCTTTATTGCATCGGTGGAATCTTGCAGTTCTTCCCCTCGCTCGGTGCGAAGTAAGAAAAATCTAAAGCCGTTTATTGCTTGTGCAAATTGCATTTAAGCAGTTTCTTTTTCTGTTGTGCGCAGCAGCAAAACGGTTATCAATAAATCATGGTCCCGTAGCATTGCATACGCATTGCTGCCGGATTGGGAACAATGACCACTGTTGTTGAAATGCTTCGAAGAAAGCGTGGACAGCCGGTGAAAGAGGGGATCAGTGACTGGAAATCTGGCGCCAGAGGCCACGCCTCTCCTGTCGGTTCGCAAGCTGACAAAGCTGTTCGGCAATTTCGCCGCCTGCAACGGTATCGATCTCGATATTGCGCCGGGCGAAATCCATGCGCTTCTGGGTGAAAACGGTGCCGGCAAGTCGACGCTGGTCAAGATGCTGTTCGGCGTCCTTGCGCCGACGGAAGGCGACATCATCTGGCAGGGCCAGCCGGTTTCCGTGGGCTCGCCCAGCGAGGCCCGCAGGCTCGGTATCGGCATGGTGTTCCAGCATTTCTCGCTGTTCGAGGCGCTGACGGTCGCTGAAAACATCGCCCTGTCGCTCGATCCGAAAATTTCATTGAAGGAAATCGCCAGGGAAGCGGAAACGCTGTCGCGGGCCTACGGCCTGCCGCTCGATCCCAATGCGCATGTGGCCGATCTTTCGGTCGGTGAGCGCCAGCGGATCGAGATCGTCCGCGCTTTGTTGCAGAACCCGCGCCTGATCATTCTCGACGAGCCGACCTCGGTTTTGACCCCGCAGGAGGCCGACAAGCTGTTCGAGACGCTGGAGAAGCTGAAGGCCGAAGGGCGCTCGGTGCTTTATATCAGCCATCGCCTCGAAGAGGTGCAGCGCATCTGTGATCGCGCCACCGTCCTGCGTCACGGCAAGGTGACGGGGGCGTGTGATCCGCGCAAGGAAACGCCGGCATCGCTGGCGCGCATGATGGTCGGCAGCGATGTCGCAAGCGTTTCGCGGGCAACGGGGGAAGCGCTCGGCGCGCCGCAGATCGAGGTTATGGCGCTTTCGGTTGCGCCGCGCACGCCTTTTGCCGTGGCGTTGAAATCGATTTCAATGAATGTGCGTGCCGGTGAAGTGCTGGCGATTGCCGGTGTGGCCGGCAACGGGCAGGGCGAACTGTTCGATGCACTTTCGGGCGAATATCCCGTTTATAATAATGACGCCATCCATCTGCGTGGCAAGCCGGTTGGCCGCATCGGCATCAATGGCCGGCGGCTGATGGGTGCCGGTTTCGTGCCGGAGGAGCGCCACGGTCACGCTGCGGTTCCCGGCATGAGCCTTTCCGACAATCTGTTGCTGGCGCGGGCGCGTTCCGACCGCAAGGCGTTTCTGACCGGCGGTTTCCTGCGTATCATCCGCGGCTCGTCGATCCGGGCGGCGGCGCGGCGCATTTCGGAAACCATGGATGTGCGCAAGAGCGGTGCAGATCCGCTGGCGGGATCGCTTTCCGGCGGCAATCTCCAGAAGTTCATCGTCGGGCGCGAGCTTGACCGTCAACCGGCGGTGCTTGTTGTCAACCAGCCGACCTGGGGGGTGGATGCGGGTGCCGCAAGCCGTATCCGCCAGGCGCTGGTCGATCTTGCCAAGGCTGGCTCGGCCGTCATCGTCATCAGCCAGGATCTCGATGAAATCTTCGAGGTCGCCACCAATATCGCGGTCATTTCCGATGGCAAGCTCTCCGATGCCCATCCGGTGGAAGAGATGACGCTTGAAAAGATCGGCCTTTTGATGGGCGGCATTCACACGTCACATTCGGGAGCCGCCCAGCATGCGCATTGAGCTTGAAAAACGCGCGGGGGTCTCGAAGCTTTTCACCCTGCTTTCGCCGCTTCTGGCGCTGGTGCTGACGCTGCTTGTCGGCGCTGTCATGTTCGCCATGCTCGGCAAAAATCCGGCTCATGCTCTTTACGCTTTTTTCGTCGAGCCGCTGCTCGAGGTCTGGTCGCTGCATGAGCTGGCGATCAAGGCTGCGCCGCTGATCCTGATCGGCGTCGGCCTGTCGATCTGTTATCGCTCCAATAACTGGAATATCGGCGCGGAAGGGCAATTCACCATCGGCGCGATTACCGGTTCCATCCTGCCGGTGCTTTATCCCGACTGGCACTCGCCGCTCATCCTGCCGCTGATGATGGTGATGGGCGCTGTCGGCGGCGCGCTTTATGCCGGTATTCCGGCGCTGTTGAAAACGAAGTTCAATACCAATGAAATCCTCGTCAGCCTGATGCTGGTCTATGTCGCGCAGCTTTTCCTCGACTGGCTGACGCGTGGCATCTGGCGCGATCCCGGCGGTTACAATTTCCCGCAGACCAAGCCCTTCAACGAAAGCGCCGTGCTGCCGGAAATGCTGGCCTCGGGCCGGGCGCATTGGGGTTTCGTCTTCGCCATCGTCGCGGCCATCGCGCTGTGGTTCATGATGCGCTACATGCTCAAGGGCTTTGAAGTTACCGTACTTGGCCAGTCGGCGCGGGCAGGGCGCTTTGCCGGTTTTTCCTCCAGCCGCATGGTGTGGTTTTCGCTGCTGCTATCGGGTGCACTGGCCGGGCTTGCGGGCATTTCGGAAGCTTCCGGTTCCATCGGCCATCTCCAGCCCAGCATTTCGCCGGGTTATGGTTTCACCGCCATCATCGTCGCCTTTCTCGGCCGCCTCAATCCACTCGGCATCATCCTTTCCGGGCTGGTGCTGGCGCTGACCTATCTCGGGGGTGAGGCGGCGCAGCTTTCGATCGGCGTCTCCGACAAGGTGACACGGGTGTTTCAGGGGCTGATGCTGTTCTTCGTTTTGTCCTGCGATACGCTGATCTTCTATCGCATCCGGGTGGTCTTTGCCGGCAAGACACATCGTAAAGAAGGAGCGGCATGATGGATATGCTTCAGGCCATTCTTCTCACCGTCATCACCGCTGCCACGCCACTTGTCATTGCCGCTTCGGGCGAGCTTGTGGCGGAACGTTCAGGCGTGCTCAATCTCGGCGTTGAGGGCATGATGATCATGGGCGCGGTCTGTGCTTTCGCCGCCACGCATATGACGGGTTCACCCTATCTCGGCATTCTGGCCGGCATTGCCTCGGGTGCGGTGTTTTCGCTGCTGTTCGGCTTCCTGACGCTGACGCTTGTCACCAACCAGGTGGCAACGGGTCTTGCGCTTACCATTCTCGGCCTCGGCGTCTCCGGCATGCTGGGCGAGAGTTTCGTCGGCCTGCCTGGTATCAAGCTGCAGCCGATCGTCTTTCCTGTCTTGTCGGAGATCCCGTTTTTTGGTCCGCTGCTGTTCCGGCAGGACCTGATCTTCTACATGTCCATCGCGCTGGTGTTCGGCATCAGCTGGTTCCTGTTCAAAAGCCGCACGGGTCTGAAAATCCGCGCCATCGGTGACAATCACGCCTCGGCCCATGCGCTTGGCATCAACGTCATCCGCACGCGGTATCTGGCGGTCATGTTCGGTGGCGCCTGCGCCGGCCTTGCCGGCGCACAGCTGTCGCTGGTCTATACGCCGCAATGGGTGGAAAACATGTCGGCCGGGCGCGGCTGGATTGCGCTGGCGCTCGTTGTTTTCGCCTCATGGCGTCCGTGGCGCCTGCTGGCGGGCGGTTATCTGTTCGGCGCCGTCACCATCGGCCAGTTGCATGCGCAGGCCTTCGGCATCGGCGTACCGTCGCAGCTGCTTTCGGCGATGCCTTATCTCGCAACTATTGTCGTGCTGGTCATCATCTCGCATAATCGCCGCACGACCTTGATCAACACACCGGCATCTTTGGGCAAATCCTTCGTGCCGGACAGGTGAAGAAGAATCCTCAAGTCTCCAAACCAACAGGGGTAAAAATGAAAAAACTGGTCATCGCACTTGCCGCGTCCGTCGCGGCGCTCGGCGGCGTCGTTTCCTCGGCGGAAGCCGCCGACGCCAAGAAGGTCTGCTTCATCTATGTCGGCAGCCGCACCGATGGCGGCTGGACACAGGCGCATGAAATCGGCCGCGAAGAGCTGCAGAAGCACTTCGGCGACAAGATCGAAACGCCGTTCCTTGAAAGCGTTCCGGAAGGCCCGGATGCCGAACGCGCCATCGAGCGTATGGCCCGTTCCGGCTGCGAACTGGTGTTCACCACCTCCTTCGGCTTCATGGATGCGACCGTGAAGGTTGCCCAGAAGTTCCCCAAGGTGAAGTTCGAGCACGCCACCGGCTTCAAGACCGCTGAAAACGTCGCGACCTACAATGCGCGCTTCTATGAAGGCCGTTACATTCAGGGCCAGATCGCCGCGAAGATGTCGAAGAAGGGTCTCGCCGGCTACATCGCGTCCTTCCCGATCCCGGAAGTGGTGATGGGTATTGACGCCTTCGTGCTCGGCGCACAGTCGGTCAACCCGGACTTCAAGCTCAAGGTCGTCTGGGCCAATACCTGGTTCGACCCCGGCAAGGAAGCCGATGCCGCCAAGGCGCTGATCGACCAGGGCGTCGATATCCTGACGCAGCACACCGACACGACGGCTCCGATGCAGGTTGCCGCCGAGCGTGGCATCAAGGCCTTCGGTCAGGCTTCCGACATGATCGCCGCCGGCCCGCAGACCCAGCTCACCGCCATCAAGGACACCTGGGGTGCTTATTACATCAAGCGCACGCAGGCTTTGCTTGACGGCACCTGGAAATCGGAATCCATCTGGGATGGCCTGAAGGACGGTATCCTGACCATGGCGCCCTACACCAACATGCCTGACGACGTGAAGAAGATGGCTGAGGAAACCGAAGCCAAGATCAAGTCGGGCGAGCTGCATCCCTTCACCGGCCCGGTGAAGAAGCAGGACGGCTCGGAATGGCTGAAGGCTGGCGAAAAGGCCGAGGACAAGGTTCTGCTCGGCCTCAACTTCTACGTTGCCGGCGTGGACGACAAGCTGCCGCAATAATGCGGATTATCTATCGCTACTGAAGCAAGGCCGCACATGAGAAATGTGCGGCCTTGCTTATTTTCATGCGTTTTACTGCATGGATGCAGTTTACCTTTGCTTTTCATGCGACTTGATGTTTTTCACTATAATCTGACTTGAGATACACACGTCTGGCGCGATTTTTTTAAAGGTCGCCAACCGAACGGAAGGACATGGCACTTGCAGCGCGGAATGCTCGATGCGGCGATTGGTTTTCGAAAGCTGCGGACAAATCATGCACAGGTCGTTCACAAGCTCGGTCTCGATATCGTCTCCGGCACCTTCAAGACGGGCGAGATATTGCCTGGGGATGCCGAGCTGATGGAGCGGCTGAAAGTATCTCGCACGGTGCTGCGCGAAGCGATGAAGACGCTGACCGCCAAGGGCATGATTTCTCCCAAGGCGCGCATCGGCACAAGGGTGACGGAGCGCGAAAGCTGGAACATGTTCGACAGCGAAGTGCTTCTCTGGCACTTCGAGGCAGGTGTCAGCGACGAGTTCCTGCTGCATCTCTATGATATCCGTCAGGCTTTCGAACCCTATGGCGCAGGGCTTGCCGCCATCAGGGCAAAAGACGCCGATATCGCCAAGCTCGCTGCTTACGCCAACGAGATGGGCAATACGGCTTATTCCAAGGAAAAACGGGCGCTGGCGGATATGAATTTCCATGTGCTCATCACCGAAATGTCCGGCAATCCGTTCATGCGCACCGTCGGTTCGCTGATCAAGGCGGCGCTGGCGGGCATTTTCCGGATGAGCAATCCGGAAGCCGATCCCAACGAGATTTCCGATGTCTCCGCCTCTCATTTAAGGCTTGTCGAGGCGTTTCGTCTGCGTGATGAGGCCGCGGCGCGCCGCGAAATGGGCAGGCTGATTGAAAATGGTCGTCAGCAGGTCCTGCAATTCACCGCCCGTCACCCGCGCTGAATAAATCACTTCTTCCCGCCGCTGATCACGTTTGATGAAAATCGGTGCGGAAATTTTGGTGCGGATTTGCATGGTTTCTTAAGTGGGCCGCCGTTATAGCAATGCCGGAACGTAATTACCGATGCGCCTGTCTGTTCAACCGGCTGGCGTTAAGTCAAACACATGCCACTGTCCCGGCTGCCCTGCGGCCGGTAACGGGGTGTTGGAGGTCTTATGGAGCGCAGCTCTCTAGCCGTTATTCTCGCTGCGGGCGACAGCACGCGCATGAAGTCGTCGAAATCCAAGGTGCTGCACACGGTTGCCGGGCGGCCGATGATTGCGCATGTGGTGGAGGCTGTGGCTGGATCGGGCGTTGGTGCCGTGGCGCTGGTGGTCGGGCGCGATGCTGACAATGTTGCCGCGGCTGCCAACCTCAGGGGTCTTGAGGTCGAGGCTTTCGTGCAGACGGAGCGCAAAGGCACCGGCCATGCGGTTCTTGCCGCACGCGCAGCCATCGAGCGCGGCTTCGATGACCTGATCGTCGCTTATGGCGACGTACCGCTCATCACGTCGGCGACGCTCGATCGGGCGCGCGAGGCGATTGCCGCCGGTGCCGATGTGGCCGTGATCGGCTTCCACACCGAGCGTCCGACAGGTTATGGCCGGTTGCTGGTTGAGAATGGCGAGCTGGTGGCGATCCGCGAGGAAAAGGACGCAACCGACGAAGAGCGCAAGGTAACCTGGTGCAATAGCGGCCTGATGGCGATCAACGGCCGTAATGCCCTTGATCTGCTCGACCGGATCGGCAACAGCAACGTTAAAGGCGAATATTACCTCACCGATATCGTTGAAATCGCCCGTTCGCTCGGCCGTCGCGCCGTGGCGATCGATGCACCGGAAACCGAACTGGTCGGCTGCAACAACCGTGCCGAACTGGCTTTTATCGAGAAGCTGTGGCAGGAGCGCCGCCGCCATGAACTGATGGTGGACGGCGTTTCTATGATCGCGCCGGAGACGGTTTTCCTCTCCTTCGATACGAAGATCGGGCAGGATGCCCTGATCGAGCCGAATGTCGTGTTCGGTCCCGGCGTGACGATCGAGCCGGGTGCCGTCATCCATGCGTTCTCGCATCTGGAAGGCGCTCATGTTGCTGAAGGTGCGACCGTCGGTCCCTATGCGCGGTTGCGTCCAGGCGCCAACCTGCATGCCAATTCCAAGGTCGGCAATTTCTGTGAGGTCAAGAAGGCCGAGATCGGCGAGGGCGCCAAGGTCAACCATCTGACCTATATCGGAGATGCCTTCATCGGTGCCGGCAGCAATATTGGTGCAGGCACCATCACCTGCAATTACGACGGTTACAACAAGGCTGAAACGCGGATTGGTGCGAACAGTTTTGTCGGGTCGAACTCGTCGCTGGTTGCGCCCGTGACGATTGGAGAAGGCGCTTACATCGCATCCGGCAGCGTGATTACCGATGACGTTCCCGATGATGCGCTGGCTTTCGGGCGCGCGCGCCAGGAAGTGAAGCCGGGCCGGGCAACAGTGGTGCGCGAGCGGGCGAAAGCGCTGAAAGAAGCCAAGAAAAAGGCCTCTTGAAAGACGTTACCGAGCGATACCGAAAGTGACCGGCGGGATAATTGCTGATTTCGGAGAAACGGTTAGTAGTTTCGGCGAAGAGATCGCCGTCTGGAGAAATATATGTGCGGAATTGTCGGAATAGTCGGAACCCAGCCTGTTGCTGAACGGCTTGTCGATGCGCTGAAGCGTCTCGAATATCGTGGTTACGATTCGGCTGGTGTCGCCACCATCGACAATGGCGCGATGGACCGCCGCCGGGCGGAAGGCAAGCTGTTCAACCTGGAAAAGCTGGTTTCGGAAAAGCCGCTGCCGGGCGTGGTGGGTATTGCCCACACCCGCTGGGCGACACATGGCGTGCCGAACGAGACCAATGCCCACCCGCATTTCGTTGAAGGCGTTGCCGTTGTTCATAATGGCATCATCGAAAACTTCTCCGAGCTGCGCGAAGAGCTGACCGCCGAGGGCGCGACCTTCACCACCCAGACGGACACCGAAGTGGTGGCACAGCTTCTGGCGAAATATACCCGCGAAGGGCTTGGCCATCGCGAAGCGATGCTGAAGATGCTGAACCGCGTTACCGGCGCCTATGCGCTGGTCGTCATGTTTCAGGATGATCCCGGCACGCTGCTTTCGGCGCGCTCCGGCCCGCCGCTTGCCGTCGGTTATGGCCGCGGTGAAATGTTCCTCGGTTCGGATGCCATCGCGCTTTCGCCCTTCACCAACGAGATCACTTATCTGGTGGATGGCGATTGCGCCATCGTGACCCGGCAGGGTGCGGAAATCATCGATTTTTCCGGCAAGCCGGTGAAGCGCGAGCGGCAGATTTCGCAGGCGACGGCCTATGTGGTCGACAAGGGCAATCACCGCCACTTCATGGAAAAGGAAATCTACGAGCAGCCGGAAGTCATTTCCCATGCGCTCAGCTACTACGTGGATTTCGCCTCCAAGACGGTGAAGGATGCCGACAAAGCCATCGACTTTTCCAAGCTTTCCGGCCTTGCCATTTCCGCCTGCGGCACAGCCTATCTGTCGGGTCTGATCGGTAAATACTGGTTCGAGCGTTATGCGCGCCTGCCGGTGGAAATCGATGTCGCCTCGGAATTCCGTTATCGCGAGATCCCGCTCGTTTCCACGCAGGCGGCGCTGTTCATTTCACAATCGGGCGAAACCGCCGATACGCTGGCGGCCCTGCGCTATTGCCAGCAGGAGGGGCTGAAGATCGGCGCCGTCGTCAATACGCGTGAATCGACCATGGCCCGTGAATCGGATGCGATCTTTCCGATCCTCGCCGGTCCGGAAATCGGCGTTGCTTCCACCAAGGCCTTCACCTGCCAGCTTGCCGTGCTCGCTTCGCTGGCCGTTGCCGCCGGCAAGGCGCGCGGCACGATCACGCCTCAGCAGGAAACCGAACTGGTTCGCCATCTGACCGAGATGCCGCGAATCATGAGCAAGGTTCTCAACAGCATCCAGCCGCAGATCGAGGCGCTCTCGCGTGATCTGTCGCGCTTCAAGGATGTGCTTTATCTCGGCCGCGGCACCAGCTTCCCGCTAGCGCTGGAAGGCGCGCTGAAGCTAAAGGAAATCTCCTATATCCACGCCGAAGGTTATGCTGCCGGCGAGTTGAAGCACGGGCCGATCGCGCTGATCGACGAGAACATGCCTGTTATCGTCATTGCGCCGCACGACCGCTTCTTCGAAAAGACCGTGTCGAACATGCAGGAAGTCGCCGCGCGCGGCGGCAGAATCATCTTCATCACCGACGAGAAGGGGGCTGCCGCCTCCAAGCTCGACACCATGGCGACGATCACCCTGCCGACTGTTGATGAACTCATCGCACCGATGGTCTTCTCGTTGCCGATCCAGCTGCTCGCCTACCACACCGCGGTCTTTATGGGCACGGATGTGGACCAGCCGCGCAATCTGGCGAAATCGGTGACCGTGGAATGATCATCCGGCCGGAACGGCAGGGTGATGAAGGGGCAATTGCCCGCGTTACGGAAGATGCCTTCCGTAACGTAGATTACAGTGACAAGACCGAACATCTGATCGTTGCGCGGCTGCGCGCCGCCGGCGCTCTGGTGGTTTCGCTGGTGGCGGAAGACAGTGAAGGCATTATCGGCCATGTCGGTTTTTCACCGGTCACGCTGAGCAGCGGTGAGAGCGGCTGGTTCTGCCTTGCGCCGCTCTCCGTGGCACCGGAGAGGCAGGGGCAGGGCGTCGGTTCACGGCTGGTGCAAGAAGGGCTTGCTGCACTGGACCGGTTGAGTGCCTCGGGCTGCGTTGTCGCGGGTGATCCGGATTATTATGGACGCTTCGGTTTTCGCCACCTCGAAGGCTTGAGTGCGGCGGGGATTCCTGACGAATATTTCACAGTTCTTCGCTTGCATGGCGGAACTCCATCCGGCATTGTCGGTTTTCATCCGGGTTTCGATGGCGAAAACGCTTAATTCCGAACGGTAAATGACTGAAATTCCAGTAAAAATATCCTTCGCAGCCCGTCTGCGCAACAGCTTCCTCACGGGCGTTCTCATTCTCGCGCCCGTCACCATCACCATGTGGCTGGTGTGGAGCTTCCTGCAATGGGCGGATAGCTGGGTGAAACCCTATATCCCCGCCCGTTACGATCCCGAGCAATATTTCGATGTGGCGATCCCCGGCTTCGGGCTGCTGATCGCCGTCGTTGGTATCACCCTCATCGGTTTTCTCGGCAATAACCTCATCGGCAAGTGGATCGTCGGCGTCGGCGAATCCATTCTCAACCGCATGCCGCTGGTGCGGCCGATCTACAAGAGCATCAAGCAGCTGTTCGAATCCGTTCTGAAGGAGCATGCGAACTCCTTCAAGAAGGTCGGCCTGATCGAGTTTCCATCCCCCGGCACCTGGGCAATGGTCTTCGTTGCCTCCGAGGCGAAGGGCGAGCTTGCCCACCGGTTCAACGAGATGGGCCAGGAGATGGTCGCCGTCTTCCTGCCGCCGACCCCTGTGCCGACGGCGGGCTTCCTGCTGTTCGTGCCGAAAGACAAGATCGTGATGCTGGACATGACGCCGGAAGATGCGGCGAAACTGTTGATATCAGGCGGTCTGGTAGCGCCGGATTTCACGCCGCCGAAAGCGATTGCGCCGGTTTGAGGTTAAAGAACGCCTGATATGTCTGTCTGCGAAAAGTCGTTGCCGACATAAAGCAAAGGGCAGTCTTCGGTTTTCGCAAGCTCGTAAGCAAAACAGTCGCCGAAATTCAACCCGGCGGGATGAATGCCCTTGCCCCAGATACGATAGGCTTCGGAGATGCCGTGCGTTGATTTCGGGGTGACGTTCCTGATTTCAACGCCGAGGCCTTCGATCAACATCTCCAGTTCCCGGCTGCGTCCACGTCGCTGCGCCACGATCAACGCTTCTGCAAGTGTGCCTGCGGAAATGAGCAGAGGCTCATCCGTCTCGAGTGCTGCGGCGCAGGCATCTGCTGTGGATTCATCAAACAGGATCGCCATAAGAGCTGACGTGTCGATGACAATCATTTTGGAAGGCCGTGTTCGTCATAGAGGAAATCTTGGCTGTGTGCGGCATCCGGACCATTACCGTCTTTGTTGGCGGCTGCCGCGCGTACTTTATCAAGCACCGCCCTGCGAGATTTTTTATCTGCCACTAGGCTGACCGGAACCAGCCGCACGGCTGCGTGCCCGTGCCGTGTAAGAATGATCTCATCGCCAGCTTCTGCTCGGCGCACCAGTTCGGTAAGCTGGCTTTTTGCATCCGTCACGGATATCTGCATGGCTGACCTCAAGTACAAAACTTGATATAAATTAGTCCATTCAATGGACCAAATCAATCCTCGTCATCCAGATCCTCCACCTCAGTGCCCGTCGTCGTCGCGTGAAACACCGGGACGAAAAGCCGCATATAGACCAGCTGCACGCTCCAGCCTTCTTCCAGCGCCTGGCTCCAGGCTTTCTTGCGGCCGGGTTTCTTGAAGGCCTTGCCGATCGCCTTTTTTGGGCTTTTTGCAAAGGTCTCAGGCTGCAGGATATTTTGCGGCGAGCAGAGCGCGTAGCCCTTGCGGAAGGCGGGTGGCGGGCGGCGTGGGTCGATCATGTTCATGATGGTCAAAACTTTCAGCCGGCGTGCAGGAAGCGAATCGCTTCGTCGCGGCGGTGCAGATAGAGCAGGGTGCGCAGGCTTTCGCCGCGCGGACCTGTCAGTTCGGGGTCGCGCTCTATGACATAGGCCGCGTCCTTGCGGGCGATTTCCAGAAGGTCGGAATGGGCTTCGAGGCTGGCGATGCGGAAACCGGGCGTGCCGGACTGCCGGGTGCCGAGCAGCTCGCCTTCACCGCGTAGCTTCAAGTCCTCTTCCGCGATCAGGAAGCCGTCTTCGCTATCGCGCAGGATGGAGAGCCGGGCGCGGCCGTTTTCGCTGAGCGGTCCCTTGTAGAGCAGGATGCAGGTGGAGGCCTCGTCGCCGCGCCCGACGCGGCCGCGCAGCTGGTGCAGCTGGGCGAGGCCGAAACGTTCGGCATGTTCGATGACCATGATGGTCGCATCCGGCACGTCGACGCCGACTTCCACCACCGTCGTTGCCACCAGCAGCCGGGTTTCACCACTCTTGAAGGCGAGCATGGCGGCGTCTTTTTCCGGGCCGCTCATGCGGCCATGGATAAGGCCGATATTGGCGCCGAGCATCTGCGACAAAACCGCGTGGCGTTCCTCCGCAGACATCAGGTCGGACTCTTCCGTTTCTTCCACCAGCGGGCAGATCCAGTAGGCCTTTTTGCCGTCCTTCAGCGCTGCGCGCAGCCGCTCGACAATGTCGCCGATGCGTTCGGTGGGGATTGTGACGGTCTGGATGGGTTTGCGACCGGCGGGTTTTTCGGTGAGCTTGGAAACATCCATGTCGCCGAAGGCGGCCAGCACCAGCGTGCGCGGAATGGGCGTGGCGGTCATGACCAGCATATGCGGCGTGATGCCCTTGGCGGTGAGACGCAGGCGCTGGTGCACGCCGAAACGATGCTGTTCGTCCACTACGGCGAGCACGAGGTTTTTGTAAGCGACGCTATCCTGAAACAGCGCATGCGTGCCGATGACGATCTGCGCTTCGCCTGACGCCACGCGTTCTTCGATCTCGCGGCGCTCCTTGCCCTTGGTGCGTCCGGTGAGAACCTCGACGGTGATGCCCGCCGCATTGGCGAGTTTGGAGATAGTGGCGAAATGCTGGCGGGCGAGGATTTCGGTCGGGGCCATCAGCACCGCCTGTCCGCCGGCCTCCACTGCGGTCGCCATGGCCATCAGCGCCACCAATGTCTTGCCCGCGCCGACATCGCCCTGCAGCAGCCGCAACATGCGGTCTTCGCCGGCCATGTCGGTGAGGATATCCTTCACCGCAGCACTCTGGCTTGCGGTCAGCGAGAAGGGCAGCTGCGACAGGATTTTTGCGGCGATATCACCCTTGGCACGGATTGGCTGGCCCGCCACCTTGCGCAGCCGCTGGCGCACCAGTGCCAGTGACAGCTGCCCGGCAAGGAATTCGTCATAGGCCAGCCTCCTGCGCGCCGGGGCTTGCGGATCGATATCGGCGCTGTCGCGCGGGTCGTGCAGCTCGCGGAAGCTTGAGGCCACATCGCCGAAGCCCTGCCTCGTCTTCAGTGTCTCGTCGATCCATTCGGGAAAAACCGGCAGCTTTGACAGCCCGCCTTCGATTGCCTTGCGCAGCACCTTGGCAGACAGCCCGGCGGTCATCGGATAAACGGCTTCCACCAAAGGCAGGTTTTCCGCCTCTGATAGCTTCACCATGAAATCCGGATGCACCATCGAGGCGCGGCCGTTAAACCAGTCCACCTTGCCGCTGACGAGAACCTCTTCGTCCACTGGCAGGGCCTTGGACAGCCAGTCACCCTTGGCGCGGAAGAAGGTCAGCGCCAGTTCGCCGGTCTCGTCATGCATGAAGACGCGATAGGGCGCGTTGCGGTTTCCCGGTGGCGGCGGCTGATGGCGGTCAACGCGTCCCTGAATGGTGACAATGGCGCCGGGGGCCGCCAGCGCAATACCGGGGCGATTGCGGCGGTCGATGACATTGGATGGCGCGTGAAAAAGGAGATCGATGACGCGGGTGTCGTCGGCGCTTTCCCGGCTCAATAGCTTGGCCAGGAGATCGGCAAGCTTCGGCCCCACACCGGCAAGGGTGGAGACGGAGGCAAACAGCGGATCGAGAATGGCCGGGCGCATGGGTCAGCAAAATCGGGGAAGGGGACGCGTTATGCAAGACTTGAGGGCTGACAAAGGCGGGTTATCACCGGCAGATTTTCGCTGCCGTGGCATTATTTCGATAAAAACCGGTTCCCAAGCGTTCGCCTCCTGTTCTATAGGAGGTCGCAGTCAACATCCTGTTGAATAGCCAACCGAAAGGTGAATGCGATGACTGGACTGGTGCGCACGAGTGCCGACCTTGATCCGAGACGCCGGCGGATACTTTACCGCTGCTGGCACCGGGGCATTCGCGAGATGGATCTGGTGCTCGGGCAATTCGCGGAAGACAATATTGCCGGGCTTTCCGATGATCAGCTCGACGAACTCGAGATCATCATGGCGGAAGAGGATAACGACCTCGTCCAGATGGTGACAGGCGCGCAGCCGGTGCCGGAAAAATTCCGCACACCGTTGTTTGAAAAGATCGCCTCCTACCGTCCCGATTTCGATCTCGTCACCGCCGAAACCCTGAAGGCCTGAAACATGATAGCCGGATTCGATGCAAAGCTGGTGATGTCGGCCGATACGCCGCTGACCATCGGAAATGTGCCTTCCGGCATGGAAGCCCTTTTGCTTGCCGACATGGCACGGGCAGGCACATCGGTGGCTTACGTGATGTCGGATGGCCAGCGGGTCGCCGATCTCGAACAGATCCTCGGTTTCGTCGCACCTGATATTCCCGTCATGACGCTGCCGGCCTGGGACTGTTTGCCCTATGACCGCGTGTCACCGAGCGCTGACACTTCGGCGCGCCGGCTGGCGGCGCTCTCCGGCCTCATCGCTCACGCGAAGAAGCCGCATCCGGCCATCGTGCTCGTCACCGTCAACGCCATGCTGCAGAAGATGGCGCCGCGGGATATCATTGGGAACCTCGGCTTTTCGGCGAAGCCCGGCAACCAGATCCGCATGGAAGAGATTGCCGCGCGGCTGGAGCGCAATGGTTTCGACCGGGTGGCGACGGTGCGTGAAGTGGGCGAATTCGCCGTGCGCGGCGGTATTCTCGATGTTTTCGTTCCCGGTACGGAAGAGCCGGTGCGGCTCGATTTCTTCGGCGATACGCTGGAGAGCATCCGCACCTTCGATCCGGCCAGCCAGCGCACCATTGCCCAGGCGCGTTCGCTCGACTTGAACCCGATGAGCGAAGTGACGCTGACGCCGGATACGATCGGCCGGTTCCGCAAGAATTACCTGTCGCTGTTTGGCGCTGCGACCCGCGACGACGCGCTTTATCAGGCCGTCTCCGAAGGCCGTCGTTATGCCGGCATGGAGCATTGGCTGCCGCTGTTTTACGAGAAGCTGGAAACCGCTTTCGACTACCTCGAAGGTTTCCGCATCGTCACCGATCACACAGCAAGGGAAGCCGCGAAAGAGCGCTCCAAGCTGGTGCTTGATTATTACGAGGCGCGCCGGGCTTCCGGCGAAACCAAGGGTTCGACGCAGGGCGCGCCCTACAAGCCGGTATCGCCGGGCCAACTTTATCTCGACGGCAAGAGCTTCGATGCCCTGCTCGCCGGCGTCAATGCGGTGCGGCTGACGCCCTTCAATGAACACGATAGCGAAGGCCACCCCGTCGCAACGCTCGATGCCCATGTCGGGCCGCGCTGGGCGCGCCAGCCCACCGAGGGCGAGAGCGAAGAGCGGGTCAATGTTTTCGATCTGGCGGTAAAGCATATTGCGGATCGCCGCGCCAAGGGCTGGAAGGTGCTGATAACAGGCTGGTCGGAAGGTTCGCTCGATCGGCTCTTGCAGGTCCTGAACGAACACGGGCTTGAGAACATCAAGCCGGTGACATCGCTGAAAGAGGTGGAAAAGCTTGGCAAGGGTGAGGCGGCCGCAACGGTTCTGAGCCTCGAAGCCGGGTTTGAAACCGGAACGCTGGCGGTCATCGGTGAGCAGGATATTCTCGGCGACCGCATGGTGCGCCGCTCGAAACGCCGCAAGCGCGGCGCGGATTTCATCTCCGAAGTGGCGGGTCTGGACGAGGGGTCGCTGGTTGTTCACGCCGAACACGGCATCGGCCGTTTCGTCGGGTTGCAGACCATCGAGGCGGCGGGTGCGCCGCGTGCGTGTCTCGAACTGCATTATGCCGACGACGCCAAGCTGTTCCTGCCGGTCGAAAACATCGATCTTCTTTCTCGCTACGGTTCCGATGCGGCGGAAGCGACGCTCGACAAGCTGGGCGGCGGCGCATGGCAGATGCGCAAGGCCAAGCTCAAGAAGCGCCTGCTTGACATGGCCGACGAGCTGATCCGCATTGCGGCGGCGCGTCTGGTGCGCCACGCGCCGGCCTTGGTTGCGCCGGACGGGCTTTACGACGAATTTGCCGCCCGTTTCCCCTATGACGAGACCGAAGACCAGCTGAACGCCATCGAGGCGGTGCGCGAGGATCTCGGTGCCGGCCGGCCGATGGATCGCCTCATCTGCGGCGATGTCGGTTTCGGCAAGACCGAAGTGGCGCTGCGCGCCGCCTTCCTTGCCGCGATGAACGGTGTACAGGTGGCGGTGGTGGTGCCGACCACGCTGCTTTCCCGCCAGCATTTCCGCACCTTCTCGGAACGTTTCCGTGGGTTGCCGATCCGGGTGCAGCAGGCTTCGCGGCTTGTCGGTTCCAAGGAGCTGACGCTGACGAAAAAGGAAGTGGCCGATGGCAAGACGGATATCGTCGTCGGTACCCATGCGCTGCTTGGCGCGGGCATCAGCTTCGCCAATCTCGGCCTGCTGATCATCGACGAAGAGCAGCATTTCGGCGTCAAGCACAAGGAACGGCTGAAGGAACTCAAAAGCGACGTGCATGTGCTGACGTTGTCAGCCACGCCCATTCCGCGCACGCTGCAGCTGGCGATGACGGGCGTGCGCGAGCTGTCGCTCATCACCACACCGCCTGTCGATCGCATGGCGGTGCGCACCTTCATTTCGCCCTTCGATCCGCTGGTGATCCGCGAAACGCTGATGCGCGAACATTATCGCGGCGGCCAGAGCTTTTATGTCTGCCCGCGGCTGGCCGATCTCGCCGATATTCATGCTTTCCTGCAATCGGACGTGCCGGAGCTGAAGGTGGCCGTGGCGCATGGCCAGATGGCGGCGGGCGAACTTGAAGATATCATGAACGCCTTTTACGACGGCAAATATGATGTGCTGCTGTCGACCACCATCGTCGAATCCGGTCTTGACGTGCCGACCGCCAATACGCTGATCGTGCACCGCGCCGACATGTTTGGTCTCGCCCAGCTTTATCAGCTGCGTGGCCGTGTCGGCCGCTCCAAGGTGCGCGCCTTTGCGCTGTTCACCCTGCCGGTCAACAAGGTGCTGACGACGATGGCGGAGCGGCGGCTGAAGGTGCTGCAATCGCTCGATACGCTGGGCGCCGGTTTCCAGCTGGCGAGCCACGATCTCGATATTCGCGGCGCGGGCAATCTGCTCGGCGAAGAGCAGTCCGGCCATATCAAGGAAGTCGGCTTCGAGCTTTACCAGCAGATGCTGGAAGAGGCCGTTGCCGAGGTGAAGGGCGACGAAGAGGTACGCGACAGCGGCTGGTCGCCGCAGATATCGGTCGGCACCTCCGTGATGATCCCGGAAGATTACGTTCCCGACCTGCATCTGCGCATGGGCCTTTACCGCCGTCTCGGCGAGCTTGCCGATATCAGCGAGATCGATGGTTTCGGTGCGGAAATGATCGACCGTTTCGGCCCGTTGCCGAAAGAGGTGCAGCATCTCCTCAAGATCGTCTACATCAAGTCGCTCTGCCGTGTTGCCAATGTCGAGAAGGTGGATGCCGGGCCGAAGGGCGTGGTGCTGCAATTCCGCCACAAGGAATTCCCGAACCCGGCGGCACTCGTGTCCTATATCGGCAAGCAGGGCTCCATGGCGAAGATCCGGCCCGACCACAGCCTGTTCCTGACCCGCGATCTGCCGACGCCGGAAAAGCGTCTGGCGGGTGCGGCGATGATCATGACGCAGCTGGCGGAGCTGGCGCGGTCGTAGATGTGAGCTTTCCGGGGCGGGCATTGGTCATAGGGCGTGTGTCGCTTTACCCCCCTCTGCCCTGCCGGGCATCTCCCCCACAAGGGGGGAGATCGATCTGTGGCAAAGGTATCGCCCATCTCAACGTCGGCGAATGAAGCTGTGGTAGTGCCGCTTGCCGATCTCCCTCCTTGTGGGGGAGATGCCCGGCAGGGCAGAGGGGGGTAAGCCCCACGCGCGTCGCCCGCCGTCAATGAACAAGCTCCCGAAAACCAACACCTAAAGCACATCCAGACAAACCAACATCGAAACCTCCGACATCCATCTGCTTTACCGGACCTCCCAGCCCCCGGAGGCTCCGCAAACATTACCGGGATGTAATGAAACGGACATGCGCCGGTAGCTTCGGCGGGCGTAGTCTTATCCCCATCTCCTGCATTGCGCTCAATATGATGCGTCAGTGGGAAGACGAAGGAGCAAGACAATGTGGACCAGGATGAACAGGTTCGCCTCCGCAGGTCTGGTTGCTTTGACAATTGCGGGCACCACAATTGCCACCACCAACCAGGCGGAAGCACGCAACCACTTTGGACACGGGCATGGCGGCGGCGGCATTGCCGCAGGTATCGCCGGAGCGATTATCGGTGGCGCCATCGTCGCCGGGGCGCGGCATTCCTATGGCGGCCCCTATTATGGAGAGCCATTTTACGGCCCGCCGGTTTATGGCCCGCCGGTGATCTATCAGCCCGCCTATCCGCGCTGCCACGTCGTCTGGCGACAGAATGGCTGGGGCGATATGTATCGGGCCAGGGTTTGCGACTAGGTCGTGAAATCCGACAGGCGCAATGAGCCGCGCGACGCGGAAAGCGAGAGGCAGCTTCCGGCCTTTGGCCGGTAGCTGACGACGCTCTGTTCAATGTCAGTGTCTCACTCGCCACTGGGCTGGCGTCACGCCTTCCCAGCTTCGAAACGCTCGATAGAACGAGCCGGTGTCCTGGAAACCGAGCAGGAAGGCTATCTCTTCAATTCCATTGCGTTTGTCTGAAAGCAGGTCGCGACCGAGTTCCTGCCGCGCTTGCTCGATGAGCGCTCGATAGTTCGATCCCTGTTCGGTAATACGACGCTGCAGGGTTCTTTCGCTCATGCCGAGTTCACGCGCCACCTCGGAAATCTCCGGTTTGCCGCTTGCGATGCGGCGTTTGATCAGAATCTTGACCTGCTCCGGCAGCGAGGATTGCGCCTCGATATCGTGAAGGGAGGCCGCAAGTGCGGGCTCCAGTATAGCCAGCAGTTCGGGATTATGCCCGGCAAAGGGAAGATCGAGATCGTCGCGTTTCAGCACCATGGCATTCTGCGGACAGCCGGTGCGGATGGGTGCATTGAAATAACTCCGATGGACGTCGGAAACAGGTCCACGGCGAATCATCTCCACCCGAACCGGGGTGACGTGTCTGCCGGTGCCCCGCCGCCCCAACTCGAGAAGGGCCGCGAAAGTCACGTCGGCCGCAGCATCCGGTTCGGCCTCGTCAGTGTGCAACCATCTTACGGCGATCCGGGCCTCGCCGCCGCTTTCCGTTACCGAAAGCTCTTCCGGGGTGCACAGTCGCTTGAAGCGGGCCAGCCGGTGCAGCCCGTCGCGATAGTCGCGGGCGAAGAAGGCTGACATGGTGGCGGGTGGATGCATCGCCGTGTCTGTCTCGACCGTCATCCGCAGGCCGATGGCTGAATCCTGCGACAGGGCCTCGACCGCCCGCCACAGGTCGAAATATTGCGCCGTGGTCAACCACGCGTCCGGGGCGATGTGCAGCGTTGCGGGAAGCTTCGCCTGCCGCAGCAGGGCCGGAGCTGGCAGCCCCATACGCTCTGCCGCCCGCCAGAAAGCCTGGGGCAGCCTGCATCTGTCGCTCAAATCCCTGCTCATGATCCGACCTCCGGCCTTCTTTCTACATCTGGCTTCTGATCAGCCTGTCGAAGGCCCGGTCGCCGAACCATTTGCGCACGCCGATCATCAGCCGGGCGTATTTGCCGGCCGCATAACGTGTCTTCGGGCGGGCGGACCTGACCGCCGTCGGCAATGACCTTGGGATCGGTGCCCATACCCTTACCGTAGCTTCGGTCCATGGAAGCCGCAACGCTCTGCGCCATCTTCGCATAAGGGCCGTTTGCCGAGCGTTCGAGGAGACCCTGCGCTGCGGCCGCACCGAAACCGGTCTCGATCAGGCCCGGTTCGATCACCACGACGCGGATGCCGAATGGCTCGGCTTCCAGCCGTAGACTGTCCGACCAGCCTTCCAGTGCGTGTTTGGTCGCGTGATACCAGGCACCCAGAACGGTGTAGATCTTGCCGCCCATCGACGTGATGTTGACGATCGTGCCTTTGCCCCTTGCGCGCATGGCCGGCATAAGGAGCTGTGTCAGACGGGCGGTGCCGAAGACGTTGACCTCAAACTGGTAGCGCGCCTCGTCGAGCGGGATCTCCTCGACCGGGCCGTAGAGCCCGTAGCCGGCGTTGTTCACCAGCACGTCGACGCCACCGGATCGTGCGGTAATCGCGGCGACAGCGGCGACGATGTCCTCGTCGCTTGAGATGTCCATGCGCAGCGCAATAGCGCCAAGCTTTTCCAGGTCCGCCATCCTGTCGATGCTGCGTGCGGCGACATAGACGAGATAGCCATCGGCGATCAGGCGTTTGGCGATGCTTTTGCCCATGCCGGATGACGCGCCGGTAACGAGGGCGGTCGGTTGGGTTCGTATGTTCATGTCGGCACCTCTTGCTCTTGGAGAGTGCCAACATAAGTCGCGCATCGTGCCATCGCAGTGGCGGAACACGCCATATTTATGGTGCAAGCCGCCAGGTCTCGTCTTTCTGACTTGTGAGGGGCAAACTTATGAGGGATTTTCCGGCGTGATGCCGACGGCAACGTTCTGGTCGGTGGCAGCGATCGAAGCGGGCAGCGGCACCTTTCTCTGCTTCTCGCGGATCAGCGTCAACAGGCCGGAGCCGACGATGAGGGCGATGCCGACGAGCATCCATCCGTCGATACGGTCGCCGAAAATCAGGTAACCGAACAGGATGGCCCAGAGCATCTGGCTATATTGCGTCGGTCCGATCATGGCGGCGGGCGCATATTGGGCGGCATACATGACCAGTACGTTGCCAAGCGCGCCGAGCAGGCCATATCCCGCCAGCAGCAGCCATTGCTCGCCGGCTGGCATGACAAAAGTCGGTACCATGGCGATGCCGCTTATGGTGAGACAGCCGAGCACACCGGCACCATAAAGCGAGACATTCTTTTCCGACGGTCCCATGGCGCGGAAGATGACGATGCTGAGTGCACCGCTGAAGCCGCCGATGATGGCGCCGAGATGGCCGATGCCGAGTTCGCGGAAGCCCGGCCGCAGGATGACCAGCACGCCGAGGAAACCGATGATGACGGCCGACCAGCGCTTGATGCCCACCTGTTCCTTCAGGAACACCACCGACATGATGGTGACGAAGGAAGGGAGCAGGAAGATCAACGCAAAGGCTTCCGCCATGGAAAGATGGGTGAAGGCGGTCACGCTGCCGACTGCGCCGGTGCCGGCGGCAAAAAAGCGGATGATCCACAAGGGGCGGTTCGTCGTTCTGACGATATCCACCCAGCGGTCGTTGCGCTTGCGGATGAAGGGCAGGGCGGCTAAGCCGAACAGGGCGCCGAAGAAGGCCGATTCGATCGGCGAAATCTGGCCTTCTATAAGTTTAACGCTCGCATCGCTCCATGCGTAGGCAGCGAAGGCGGCAAAGGCAAGCAGAATGCCTTTCAGGGTCTGGTCGGACACGGGAAAACACCAACAGTTTATCGGTTAGGGTAAGCTGCCGGTAGTTCGACCGTCAGTTCATCGACTTATGCTCGTCCGCCTTGATTTTTGCAATATCCCGCAGTGCAGCAATCAGGACATCAGGCGTTTGCGCACCGCTGATGGCGTATTTCTGGTCGAGGATGAAAAACGGCACGCCGGCGACGCCCATTTGCTGCGCCGCATCAATTTCGGCGACAACCGTATCCTTGTCCGCATCGGATGCCAGAAGCCGCGCCACCACCTTGGCGTCCATGCCCGCCTTTTCGGCGATATCGGTCAGCACGGCGTGATCGCCGATGTTGCGGCCTTCCTCGAAATTCGCCTTGAACAGACCGGTGACGATCTTTTCCTGAACGTCGCGGCCTTCCGAATGGGCCCAGAGCGACAGGCGGTGCGCATCGAGCGTGTTCGGGCCGATCTTGATCGCATCGAAATCATAGTGGATGCCGACTTCCTTGCCGAGCTGCACCAGCGTGACATGTGCCTGCTCCAGACGCTCCTTGCCGAGCTTTTCCTCAAGGGCGGCCTTCTGATCTACGCCCTCAGGCGGATAATCCGGATTGAGGCGATAAGGACGCCAGTTCACGTCGACGCTGATCTCGTCCTGCACCTCGGCAATGGCAAGATCGAGCCTTGCCTTGCCAAGATAACACCAGGGGCAGACCATATCCGATACGACGTCGATAACGATGCGTTCCATGGTTTCATCTTCCCTTGTCTGGACCGGTTATTGCGCCCGCGCATCCCACCAGGTCTGTTTCTGATTGCCTGATATCGGGGTGATATCCGGGCGGTCGATATATTTCCAGCGGGCGATCCATTGCGCACCGATGTAATAGAGCGGAATGACGTAGTGACCGGCAACCAGCAGACGGTCGTAACCGCGCACGGCTGCCTGGAAATCTTCCGTCGAACGGGCCTGCAGCAGGGCCTCGATCATCCGGTCTATATCGGGACTGGCGGCCCCGGCATAGTTGAAGCTGCCCTGCGCGTCGCGTGACAGCGAACTCCAGCGATTGAGCTGCTCCGCCCCCGGCGAAAGCGAGGAGGGCAGGGAGCGGATGATCATGTCATAATCGAAACTGTTCGAACGGGCCTGATATTGACCGTCATCGACCGAGCGGATGCCCATGGCGACGCCGATGAGGTTGAGCGAGCGTTGATAGGCAAGCGCTATGCGCTCCTGCGCCGGGTTCTGCGTCATGATCTCGAAGGCGAGCTGACGGCCATTGGCATCGGACATTCTGCCATTCTTGATGCTGTATCCGGCCTCTTTAAGCTTATCGACGGCCAGTTTCAGCACCTTGCGGTCCGCACCGGTGCCATCGGTGGTGGGCATGGCGTAGGTTCCCGCCAAAAGCTCTGGCGGCATGGTTTTCGCCGCGTCGCCCAGCAGTGCCAGTTCGCGCGCATCGGCGGCATTGCCGAAGGCGCCGAGCGGTGAATTCTGCCAGTAGCTCTGCGTGCGCTTGAAGGCGCCTCCGAGGATATTGCGGTTCATCCACTCGAAATCGAGGACATAGGACAGGCCCTCGCGCACCTTTTCATCGGCAAAGACGGCGCGGCGGGTGTTGAACACCAGGCCGAACATGCCGGAAGGCAGCTGCGGCTGGAACACATCCTTGACGATATCGCCACGATGCACGGCCGGGAAATTGTAAGCCTGCCCCCAATGCGAGGTATCGGAAGTGCCGTTGATGGCGTCGCCTTCCGGGTAAATGTCGATATCGCCCTTCTTGAAGGCCTCGAACATGGTGGTGACCTGAAGGAAATAGGTGACGGTTATCTCGTCGTAATTCTCAAAGCCGACCTTGCTCGGAATATCCTTGCCCCAATAGTCCGGGTTTCGCTCCCAGGTGATTCGCTCTCCAGGCCGCAGGGTCTTGATTCGGTATGGACCCGAGCCGACGACCGGACCGAGACCCGCCTGTTCGAATTTTTCCGGATCGATCGCATGTTTCGGCAAAATGGGGGTGGAGGAGGCGAGAATAAGCGGCGTTTCGCGGTTTGCCTTCTCATTGAAGGTGAAACGCACGCCATGATCGCCGACTTTTTCCAGCTTCGCCACGCCGTCCAGACGGCTGTTGAAGGGCGGGCGGCCTTTCTCCTTCAGGAGATTGAATGTGAAGATCACGTCATCAGGCGTTACCGGCTCGCCATCCGTCCATTTCGCCTTCGGATTGATGTTGAACTGGATGAAACTGCGCTCCTCGTCCCACTCTGCCGTTTCAGCCAGCAGGCCGTAGAGACTGAAGGGTTCGTCGGTGGAGCGCTGCATCAGCGGTTCGTAGAGCAGGTTGCCGAATTCCGGGTCCCAGACGCCGCGCGCGGTGGTGCGCATTCCCTTGAGAACGAAGGGATTGAGGCTGTCGAAGGTGCCGACGACGCCATAGGAGATGCGGCCGCCTTTTTTTACGTCCGGATTGACGTAAGGGAAGTGCCGGAAATCAGCCGGCAGTGCCGGTGTGCCGTGCATGGAAATGCCGTGAAGCGGCTGCGCCTGGGCGCTCCCGGCGGGAAGCAGGGATGAGCCCAAAAGAAACAATGCGGGGATGAGGGCCGCAAGGTTGCGCATGTTATTATCCTGTCTCAACTGTCCGTCCGATTTGTCATGATGATCGGTTTATCGTCATGATTTGGCTTTTTCGTTATGATTCTGGCAAATATGTAGCACAGGCCCTTGGCGGGACCCATGCGAGGGTGGGAAATCTTGGCCCACCTCAAGAAAAAGTTAAAGAAGTGCTGGATATCGCCGCGATCGGCATGTAACAGGGTGGCCGGAAGAGACGGGTCACGCATTTGCCTCATTTAAACGACAGTTGAACGGGCAGAAGGATACCGCCATCGGCGAACAGGATCTTAGCGGTTCTGTTCTGGCAGACATTCAGGAGACGGAACTCTTATGATGCAAAAGGCAAACACATTCACCCGGACGGCTCTGTCCGCTCTGGTCCTTTCTCTCGGCGCAGTGTCCGCTCCGGCCATCTCGCAGGCACAGGATGCTGCTCCCGCCGCTCAGGGCGCCGGCGCTCCGCCGCTCGGCTGGTTCAAGACCTGCTCCAAGCAGGAAGACAACGATGTCTGCGTCGTGCAGAACGTGGTTCTTGCCCAGAACGGCCAGATGATCACCGCTGTCGGCCTCATCACCGTTGAAGGCAAGGTCAATCGCAAGCTGCTGCAGGTTTCCGTTCCGACCGCGCGTCTCGTTCCTCCGGGCGTGATGATGCAGATCGATGGCGGCAAGGGCCAGAAGCTCGATTACGCCGTTTGCCTTCCCGACAAGTGCACGGCTGAAGTGCCGCTGACGGATGCCATGATCGCTTCCCTGAAGAAGGGTAGCGAGGTGGTCTTCACCTCCATCAACTTCCGCCGCGCGCCGAACCCGATCAAGATCGCACTCTCCGGTTTCACCGGCGCTTACGACGGTGCTGCCATCACCCAGTCGCAGCTGGCCGAAAGCCAGCGCAGCCTGCAGGAAGGCATGCAGAAGAAGGCAGAAGAGGCCCGCAAGAAGCTGGAAGCCGCTCAGGACGCCGCCAAGACCGCGCCGAAGCCCTGATCGCTCCACCAGTGTCAAGAATGACAAAACCGGTCTGGAGACAGACCGGTTTTTTTATGCCCTGGGAGGGGTGGGTATTTCAGGCTTGCGTCAATGCGCCGTCGACATCTTCGGACGCCATTCACCGTTCGGCGCCTTGTCAAAGATACGGCCGATATTGGGATTTCTAAGCGGCGTCTCGTTTTCGTCGTGGACGAGGTTCTGCTCGGAAACATAGGCGACATATTCCGTCTCCTCGTTTTCGGCCAGAAGATGATAGAAGGGCTGGTCGCGGTCCGGCCTGATATCGGCGGGAATGGCGTTCCACCATTCTTCGGTATTGGCATATTCCGGGTCCACGTCGATGACCACGCCGCGGAACGGAAACACCTTGTGGCGGACGATCTCGCCAAGCGTGAATTTTGCGTCTCTTTGTTTCATGGCATGAACTTCCTTTCCCACTAATAGTTGGGGGCGGAATGCGAAATATCAAGGGCTAGGGGTATCCCGCCCGTATTACCGTCCCGCCGCTCAGGTCCTTCGGCCGATTGGCGCGGTGGCGATGACCACGCCGCCGGTGACCAGCACGATGCCGATGGCGTGATAGGTCTCGAAGCTCTCCCCAAGGAAAAACGTTGCCATGAGGATCGAGACCGGCGGCATCATATAAAGCGTGATGCCGGCCGTGGCCGGGCCGAAAACGCGCACCGTATGGGTGAAGCAATAAAAGGCGAGCAGCGAGGCGAAAAGAATGATGCCGCCGATCTTCGCCCAGGCCATCGGTGTCGCCGGCAGCATTCCGCCCTGCGCCAGTTCGAGGGCCGCCGGCGGCAGCAGCACCAGCGCGCCGGAGAGCGCAATCAGGCCGAAGAGGCTGAAGGAGGCCATCTGCCGGGCTGCCGGATCGCGCAGCAGCAGCGAATAGATCGCAAAGGCGATGGCTGCCGTGAGGATCGCGAAATCACCAATGTTGAAATTCATGTGCCAGAGAGCGGACATATCACCCTTGAGCACGATGGCCGCCACGCCGGCAAAGGCGATGATCATGCCTGCCACTTCGAGCTTTCTGATGCGCCGGCCCTGAAAGATGCGCTGGAAGAGGATGATGAACAGTGACGATGTCGTGTAGATCAGCGTGCCGTTGGCAGCCGTCGTCATGGTCAGACCCCAATAGACCACGCCGCCGCAGATGCCCATGCCGAGAATGCCGAGAACGAGCCACAGCAGCGTTTTGTGGCGCAGGAACGCCAGGCAGTTGCGCCAGTCGGCAATCATGAAGGGCGCGATGATGAGGGTCGATCCGATCCAGCGGATGAAGGCGGCGATGAAGGGTGAGACCTCGCCGACGACGCCACGGCCGAAAATGACGTTGCTGGAGAAAAAGAACGGCACAGCCAGAAAGATGAGCCAGTCCGTAAGGCGGGTTTGCTGAGAGGCTGGCTTGTTCGACATCGTTCGCGATATGGCTGGGCTTCAAAAGAAAACGGCGGCCTCCGGAGAGGCCGCCAGACTGGAGTGGACACCTTGCAGAGCGTCCGGATTACGACTTAGGCCGAGTAGTACATGTCGAATTCGACCGGATGCGGGGTCATTTCGAAACGCATGACTTCCTGCATCTTCAGCTCGATGAACGAGTCGATCTGGTCGTCGTCGAATACGCCGCCGGCGGTCAGGAACTTGCGATCCTTGTCGAGGCTTTCCAGCGCTTCGCGCAGCGAACCGCAGACCGTCGGGATCTTCTTCAGTTCCTTGGCGGGAAGGTCGTAAAGATCCTTGTCCATCGGCTTGCCGGGGTGGATCTTGTTCTTGATGCCGTCAAGGCCGGCCATCAGCATGGCCGCAAAACCGAGATAGGGGTTCTGGGTCGGATCCGGGAAGCGGACTTCGACGCGCTTTGCCTTCGGGTTGGAGCCGAAGGGGATACGGCAGGAGGCCGAACGGTTGCGGGCGGAATAGGCCAGCAGAACCGGCGCTTCATAACCCGGCACCAGACGCTTGTAGGAGTTGGTGGTGGGGTTGGTGAAGGCGTTGATGGCCTTGGCGTGCTTGATGATACCGCCGATGTAGAAGAGGCAGTTTTCAGACAGGCCAGCATATTCGTCACCAGCGAAGGTCGGCTTTCCGCCTTTCCAGATCGACTGGTGCACGTGCATGCCCGAGCCGTTATCGCCGAAGATCGGCTTCGGCATGAAGGTTGCCGTCTTGCCATAGGCATTGGCGACCTGGTGCACGACGTACTTGTAGATCTGCATCTTGTCGGCGCTGGAGACCAGCGTGTCGAACTTCACGCCCAGCTCGTGCTGCGCGGCAGCCACTTCGTGGTGGTGCTTTTCAACAACGACGCCCATTTCGGCCAGAACCGTCAGCATTTCGGAGCGCATGTCCTGCAGGCTGTCGATCGGCGGAACCGGGAAGTAGCCGCCCTTGACGCGCGGACGATGGCCGAGGTTGCCGGTTTCGTAATCCGTGTCGTCGTTGGACGGCAGTTCGGACGAATCCAGCTTGAAACCGGTATTGTAGGGGTCTGCCTTGTACTTCACGTCGTCGAAGACGAAGAATTCAGGCTCGGGGCCGACAAAAACGGTGTCGCCAATGCCGGATGCCTTGAGGTAGGCTTCGGCCTTCTTGGCGGTGCCGCGCGGGTCGCGGTTATAGGCTTCGCCCGAGACCGGGTCGAGAATGTCGCAAAGGACGACCAGGGTGGACTGGGCAAAGAACGGGTCGATGTGGGCGGTAGCCGGATCGGGCATCAGCACCATGTCGGACTCGTTGATGGCCTTCCAGCCGGCGATCGAGGAGCCGTCGAACATGACGCCATCGGCGAACATGTCTTCGTCTACGCACACCACATCCATGGTGACGTGCTGCAGCTTGCCCTTGGGGTCGGTAAAGCGCAGGTCCACGAACTTGATGTCGTTATCCTTGATCTGCTTCAAGATATCGTTTGCGGTCGTCATTTAAACGTTTTCCTTGAGTGTGATGATGACGAGGTGAAAACCCAAGCCTCCCCGGCCCGGGACCTTCTTGATTATATGGCGTCCACGCCTGTTTCACCGGTACGGATGCGGATGACTTCCTCGATATTGGAAACGAAAATCTTTCCGTCGCCGATACGTCCGGTCTGGGCCGCATTGCGGATCGCCTCGATGACGGCTTCCGCATTCTCGTCCGCCAATACGACTTCGACTTTCACTTTCGGCAGAAAGTCCACGACGTACTCCGCACCGCGGTAAAGTTCCGTGTGGCCCTTCTGACGACCAAAGCCTTTTGCTTCCGTGACCGTGATTCCCTGAAGTCCGACTTCCTGAAGGGCTTCCTTCACTTCATCGAGCTTGAAAGGCTTAATGATCGCTTCGATCTTTTTCATGAGAAAATATCTCTCCGCTTCTCCCGTTAAAGCAGGTAACTCCCGCTCTGCCACAAGAATGCACGTATTGTGCCAGATCGGAAGCGGGCTTGAAGAAAAAACTTCGCTCCCCCGGCTTTCCGGCACAAAATGCATTCGCTTTTGGCGGTTTTCCGGCGAATTTCTCTCGAAAATCCGAAAAATCCGTCCGCATTTCTGTTGATTTGTATTATTTTAGCGATCTCTTATATTTTGAGTTTCAGTACACGTGTTTTGCTGGTCTGTTTATATTTTATGCATTTGACTATTATTCGATCAGGGTGATTTGCTTATTTTTGTATCGATTGCCTTTCCGGCGTTTTGAAGGGATGATCGGTCCATGACATCCCTTTCGCAGCTTTTCCTGATCGACCCGGTTGTGATGGCACGCATCGATGCGGCGGCCGGGCAGTCCGGCATTCCACTATATGACCTGATGGAGCGGGCGGGGCAGGCGGTTGCCGCCTCGGCCCTGCGCCATTATCCACAGGCGCTGCGTTTCGTCGTGCTTTGTGGTGGCGGCAATAATGGCGGCGACGGTTATGTGGCGGCGCGGGTGCTTTTGCAGAGTGGCGCAGCCGTTGCGATTTATCATCTTGGCGATACGGCGGCGCTCAGGGGCGATGCGCGAACGGCATTCGAGCGGAGCGGGGTGACGCCACTGCCGCTTGGCGATTATGTGCCTGTTGGCGGCGACATGGTGATTGATGCGGTTTTCGGGGCTGGCCTGTCGCGTGATATTCCAGGCGAACTTGCCGATGTGATCGCGGCGGTGGCAAAGGCGGGCGTGCCTGTGCTTGCCGTTGATCTGCCCTCGGGTCTCTGCGGCCGGCGCGGGGTGCCTCTCGGTGCATCGTTCAGGGCAGATCGAACCGTGACTTTCATGGCGCGCAAGCCCGGTCATCTGCTGATGCCGGGGCGCGAGCTGTGCGGGGCGCTTGAGGTCTTCGATATCGGCATTCCCGCCCGCATCCTCGCTGCCCATGCGGGTTCAATTTCGGAAAACGATCCGCTTGTCTGGCGGCATGCGTTGCCGCGCGCCGATATGGAAACGCATAAATTCCGCCGCGGGCATTTGACTGTCTTTGCCGGACCGGCACATGCGACCGGGGCAAGCCGCATGGCGGCGCTTGCGGCGTTGAAGGCGGGGGCGGGGATCGTGACCGTCGCTGCCCCGCAAGCAGCGCTGGACGTGTTATCGATGACGCTGACGGCGGTTATGAACTCGCCTTTGGACGATGCCGATGATCTGCGGCTGTGGCTGGATGACCGGCGTCACGGTACTTTCGTTCTTGGCCCGGGTTTCGGCGATTTAGAAAAGGCGCGGCAGTTCGTGTCCCTGCTTGGAGACAGGGCGGTTGTGCTGGATGCCGATGCGATCACCGCTTTCAGGGATTGCCCGGAGACCCTGTTCGCGCAAGTTACATCCGGTACGGGCAAATTCGTGCTGACACCGCATGAGGGCGAGTTTGCGCGGCTGTTTCCCGATCTCGCTGCAGATGCCGAATTGAGCAAGATCGAGAAGGCGCAGGTTGCTTCGGCGCGCAGCGGTGCGGTGCTGGTCTATAAGGGTGCGGATACGGTGATCGCCGCACCCGATGGCCGGGCGCTGGTCAACACCAATGCGCCGGCAAGCCTTGCGACAGCGGGCTCCGGCGATGTGCTGGCCGGTATCATCGGCGCATTGCTGGCGCAGGGGACCCCCGCCTTTGAGGCCGCTGCTGCCGGTGTCTGGTTGCATGGCGAAGCGGGCCAGAGGGCGGGCATTGGCATGACGGCGGAGGATCTTGCCCACGCGGTTCGGCCGTTTAGGTGAATTTGTCTGATTGTGTTTGCTAGCCGCTGACAGATTCGGTGGTTTAGCAAAGTTCCATCATCCCCACTCCGTCACCCCGGACTTGATCCGGGGTCCAGCGCGATCAAGTCCTTGATCGCGAAAGACTCTTCTCACGGCGCAGACGCGCCGTGACTGGATGCCGGATCAAGTCCGGCATGACGGAGGAGAGGTTTTTTATCCTGAAACAAGCTCCGTCGCGTTTGCGGCATTCAGCCCGCATTCAATGGGCGGCTTTGCCACCCTGGCTCGCCATTGCCATTCGCGAGGCACTGATCAGCAGCTTGCGTTCGGCGCGCTCCTGCTGCGGTGTGCGATTGTAGATTTCGCGATAACACTTGGAGAAATGCGAGGCCGAGACGAAACCGCAGGCGACGGCGACTTCGACAACCGGCATGGCCGATTGCACGAGCAGGTGACGGGCGCGGTCGAGACGGATTTCGAGGTAATAGCGGGCGGGCGAGCGGCCCATTTCCTGACGGAACAGGCGCTCCACCTGCCGGCGTGACAGATCGGCGGCATCGGCTATGTCAAGCAGCGACAGCGGCTCGGCGAGATTGCCTTCCATCAATTCGATAATCGACAGGACCTTGCTGTTCTGCACGCCGAGGCGGGCGCGCAGCGGCAGACGCTGGCGGTCATTGGGGCTGCGCACCCGGTCGGTCAATTGCTGTTCGCAGACGCGGTTGACGAGATTTTCGCCGAAATCCTGGCCGATCAGGCTCAGCATCATGTCAAGCGAGGCCGTGCCGCCGGCGCAGGTGTAGATGTTGCTGTCGACTTCGAAGAGATCGGCATAAACTTCCACCTGCGGAAAGGCTTCGGAAAAACCCGGCAGATTTTCCCAGTGGATCGCGCAGCGCTTGCCGTTCAGCAGGCCTGCCTGTGCAAGGATATGGGCGGCGGTACAGAGGCTGCCGATGGCGATGCCGCGATTATAGGCTTCGCGCAGCCAGGCATTGACGGACTTGTTGATGTGCTGATCCACATCGATGCCCGAACAGATGATGGCCATTTCTGCGCGGTTCTCGCCGCTCACATACCGCCGCTCGTCGGCGAGACAGGTGTCGACCTCGAGACAGATGCCGCTTGAAGACATGACCTTCTGGCCATCGAGCGAAGCGATGCGCCATTCATAGGCCTGATAGCCCAACATTCGGTTGGCGATGCGAAGCGTTTCAACCGCTGCGGCGAACGGCAGCATGGTAAATTGCGGAATGAGAAAAAAGACGATTGAGCGTTTCTTCTGGGAGTTTTTGCTCATTTGCCCGTGCTCCGTTGCGAATACGCAATTCCTCCCTTGGAATCGGTCTTCTGGATGTCCTGTTTCCGACATCTTTAACGAAAAATACGCCGTGGAATCGGGCCTGTCAAAAAATCGCTTTTGAAATATGCAAAATTTGCGACAAGCCTTTTAAAAAG
Organism: Agrobacterium sp. V1; assembly: GCF_030518355.1. Taxonomy (NCBI): domain Bacteria; kingdom Pseudomonadati; phylum Pseudomonadota; class Alphaproteobacteria; order Hyphomicrobiales; family Rhizobiaceae; genus Agrobacterium; species Agrobacterium sp. V1. Next base: position 1,459,765 of record NZ_JAULSF010000001.1, on the reverse strand, counting down.
GCGTCGTGTCGCATGTAAAACAGGCAGGCTTTTTTACGCCGTTGCCGGAGCGTATTGGCACGGGAAGAGATGGCTCGCAAGTCTCAAAATGGCTGCGAGCCACCGGTCAGAGGTCATTTGCGAATGGCGCTTGTGCGATAATTGTCTGTGGTCGGCCATCCGATATCCTTCAATGTTTCAGGCGGCAATGCCTCAAGCGCACGCAACATCCGGGCACGACGCCATGATCTGTAAAGAGCAGAAACGTGGCCTGACAGGCGATAAAGCCAGCCATTGGAAGAGGGACGATGCGGGGAGCGGTTCGCCGCCGGGAGATAGTGTATCATGGTCATGTCCTTGATCCTTTCCTGAACCACGATTGATTTGCGCCGTCGATATGCGCCTGGATATTTCATCAAACAAGAGAATGAATTTCATATCATTCATCAATTATCGGAATGACTGACGGATTGCCTGCCGGCTGCGCGTGGATCCCATGGGGGCAGTTCGGCGCTTCATCACAGCAGGGCTTTTTTCCGCCCTGTCATTCGATATCCGGATGGTGCGCGCTTGTTGACATTCAATCAAACGAAATGATATCCATCTATAAATCAAAATATTTGAAGGTGCGTGCCATGACCGTGACTTTCCGCCAACCGCTGCCGTTGCTGGATAACGACATATTGAGAACCTTCGTCGCGATTGCGGAAACGGGAAATTTCTCCACCGCCGCGGAAGTGGTGTTCAGGACGCCCTCGGCCGTTTCCATGCAGATCAAGAAGCTTGAGGAACAGTTGAAGACGACATTGTTCCTGCGCGATGCCCGCTCGGTAACATTGACCGCGCATGGCGAGACGCTGCTGACCTATGCGCGCCGCATGATCGCGCTCTCCAATGAAGCCGTGTCACGTTTCGTCATGCCCGAGCTTTCCGGCGTGGTGCGTCTCGGCGCGCCGGAGGATATCGGCGAGCGCGGCCTGCTGCCAGGCATTCTCAAGCGCTTTGCCGAGGCTTTCCCCGGCATCATGATCGACGTCACCATCGATTCCAGTTCCAATCTCTACAAGCGCATGGACGAGCAACGGCTTGATCTGGCCCTCGTCAACTGTGCCTCGCATCCCCTCAGGGACACGGGCGAGGTGCTGATGCGCGAACGCCTCGTCTGGGCGGGTGCGAAATGCGGCACGGCTTATCTGCGCGATCCGCTGCCGATTTCGATCTGGGAAGAAGGCTGCATCTGGCGTTCGGAGGCGATCAATTCGCTGGAGAGGCGCGGGCGCAATTTCCGGGTGGCTTATCTCAGTGGTCATACGATGGCGCAGCGCGCGGCGATTGCCGCCGATCTTGCCATCGCGCCTTTGCCGCGATCCTATGTGTTGAACGACATGGTCATTCTGGGCGACAAGGAAGGCCTGCCGGAACTTGGCTGCTTCGATATCCGCCTGATCATGGGCGACAAGGCGTCGCGTCCGGTGCTTGCGGTGGCGGAGAGCATTCGCAGCGCCTTTGTCGAGGTTGCCAAGGCGGCGTGACATGGCCAGGCCTGCACGGTGGTCTTAAGGCCGGGCGCGCGGGCAGGCATGTTTCAGACCGCGACGGAATCCGGTGATGCCGAACGGTCTGCAATGCCCGTTTGCCAGCTTCCGCGATTAACCAGCCAGTCGGCCGAATTCTGCAGGCCGCCAAACGGAAAGACATGAATTTGCCGGATCGGCCCTTGCGGATTGGCCTGCCAGTGCCGCTCGATCGGTCCGACGACGCTTTCCGGCGAATGGCCCTTGGCCAGCGTCGTGAGGGAGAGCGCGTTTTTCTTCAAATAGGCAATGGAATTGCCGACACCGCATAGTGCTGCATATTTCAACAGCGTCGTGATCTTGGCCGGGCCGGAAACGCCGATATGCACCGGCAGATCGATGCCTGATGCGGCAAGCCCTTCCGCCCAGGCGATGAAACGGGCTGCATGGAAACCGAACTGGGTGACGATGCGCATCGTCGCATCGCTTCTTTGCGCAAAATCACGCTTCAGCCGCAGCGCGGCAATTGCCGCCTCCTCGCTGAAATCCGGGCTGCCTTCGGGATGGCCGGCGATGGCGATCTGGCTTATTCCATAACGGTCGAAAATGCCGGTGGACAGCATATCCATGCTGGACGCGAAGGGGCCGGCCGGCCTGTCGACGCCGCCGCCGACAACCAGCACATCCGATACGCCGGCTTCGCCCGCCAGCCGCTTCACCTGCTCTTCAAACTCCGCGCGTGACCGGATGCGCCGCGCCGCAAGATGCGGCACAGGCTCATAACCGAGATCGCGCAGATGTCTTGCTGCATCGACAAGCTTCACCTGCGAGGCTGTGCCGGTGTCGGTCAGATAGACGCGCACGCCCTGCGGAAAGAGACCGGCAAGGCTTGCCGGGCCAAGCACCTGTGCGGGTGAGGCTTCGATGGAGGCGGGGATGATGGAGGAGGCGGAAATGTCGGGCAATTTGTGCATGGTCCTTTTAATTATCATGCATCTTTTTTTCGGTGCCGTCTGTGCCTGATGCGGCAATACAGCCCTGCATCTGCGACGAAGCTTGGCAACACGATGCAGCGCGAGATCACCAGATCCGTTTTGTCAGGCCGTTCCAGAGCCAGGTCCAGATCGTCGGCGGAAAGCGCAGTACCGATTTTCCGGGTGAGGGCGGCTGTGGTGCGAGGCTGCCGGATAATGCGTCTTCTACCGCGTTGACGGCGATATCCACCGAGGCTGCGGTGAGAAGCAGCGGATAGGTGGCAATCGTATCTGAAGGCGAGGGTTTCAGCCGTTTTTCGTAAAGCGTGGCGCCGGTATCCACGCCCTTGTCAACCAGATGTACGGTTGCACCGAAGTTGCCGCGGTCCTTTTCCACCAGTGCCCAATACCCGCCCATCTGGCCGCGATAGGCGGGATTGATGCCGGCGTGGAAATTGATGACCGGGCATTGCAGGGCCTGCAGCGTCGCGGGCTTCAAAAGCCGGCAGGAAATGGTGAAAATCGCCGCCGGCTTCAACTGATTGGCGGCCCTGTGGCATTCCTCGTCGTTCAACGAGGCAAATTGCGTGACGGGAACGGTATCGCCAAGTTCGGCGGAAAGACCGTGCTCGGCGATGATCTGATGGCTTCTTTTAACCGTGAAGCGTTTGCCGAGCCGGGAGGCGACCATCGTCGCCAGCTGGCCGGCGGCGACAAACCAGCCGAGCCGACGCGCCCGCCGCCTGAGAATGACCGATTTGCTTTCGGGTTGTTCGACAAAGACGTGAATATCCGGGAAACGGTCGGCCAGCGCGTTGATCATGATATTGGGGTTCACGCCGCCTGCCGTCATCACCAGAAGCCGATTGTTGATGTCAGTCATATCACCCACGGTATTTTCCTCAGCCATGATCCAGGTGTGGAGTTTCCCTCGTGAACTTCAACACCCTGTTAATTTTCATCGACGGGATTTTTTGAAATGCCGCTGGAACCGATTTTCGGGACTCACGTTATTGTGACGCATATCACATCGGCGCTTGCCTTGGACGGCAAGTCATAGGGGAGTTATTTCAATGATTACACGCATTCTTTCGACCGTTTTCGTGGCTCTGTTGACCGTCGTGACGCTCAGCTCTTGCGGCAACACCATTCGTGGCATGGGCCGGGATACGGCGAATGCCGTTGATGCGACGCAGGACGCCGGCCGCAATGTGGACCGCGCTGCCCGCCGCTAAAGGCACTCCCCTTAAATGTTGCGGCGTCACCCTGAAACAGGGGTGACGCCTTTTCTTTGACTGAATTTCCCTGCGAATGTTCCCCTGACGAGAATCACGGGGTGGGCATGAACAGATCGATGAAAAGACTGGCGAAGCTGCTGTTGTCATTGTTGCTGCCGTTTTCGGCGCAGGCTGGCGGGCAGGCGGATTTTTGCAAAAGCATGGACCATGCGGGCGGTCGCTACACTGTGTGCAATTTCGATCCGGGAAAGAACACCATCCGGATCTATGATCGCGATCACGTTTCCGGGCAGGGATATCGCTCCTTCGCCGACCTGTCCTCCGCGCTCTGGCGGCAGCATATGTTCAGCATCTTCGCCATGAATGGCGGCATGTATCATTCCGACTATTCGCCGGTTGGTCTGTTTGTCGAAAATGGCGTGGAACGTTCGTCGATCAGCACCCGCGGCGGCTGGGGCAATTTTCACCTTCTGCCGAATGGCGTGTTTTATCTGAAAGACACGACGGCCGCCGTGCTGGAGACTGAGGCCTATCTGGCGGCAGACCCCAAGCCGGATTTCGCCACCCAGTCAGGGCCGATGCTGGTGATCGACGGCAAACTGCATCCGCGATTTCTGCCCGACAGCGACAGCCTGAAGCGACGCAACGGCGTCGGCGTCTCCCGCGATGGCATGGTGCATTTCGCCATTTCGGAAAATTCCGTGCGCTTCTACGATTTTGCCACACTGTTTCGGGATGTGCTGGATGCGCCGAACGCACTTTATCTCGACGGCACGATTTCGAGCGTCGACATTCCCGCAATGAAGCGACGCGACACGCTGTTTCCCATGGGGCCGATCATCGCCGTTGTTGACCGGGTGCCGGATTAGATGTTCGCTTTCAGGAGGTTGTCCAATGGGCAACCTCGTGAAAGCTAACAAATAGAGCAGGTTTTCGACCGAAATCCCGCTCCAATCATCATGCTCCAGCCGGAAGATCAGATCGGCGCTTTAGGGTAGGCCTTTTCAAGACCCGCCGATGCGGTCAGCCCTTTGCGGAAGGCCAGATAAGCGGGGTGCTGGCTGGTTTTGGCGGTTTCCGCGAGGCGAATCTGCAGGCGGGCGGGGGCGTTGGCGCCAAGCCATTCACCGGCGGCTTCCAGTTTCAGGCTGTTGAGGAAGCGGGCATTGGCCTGCTGGTCGAGATATAGATTGAGGCCGGCCAGCAGGTTTTCATCCTGCAAGGCGTTTTCCATCAGCAACGACACCCATGCCTTGTCCTCGCTTGCAAGCGACGTCAGTTTCGAAGCGACCGTTTCGCGATCGGGAAAAGAGGATGCCTGCTGCATGAAGTGAGTCCCGTTGTCGTTATCCGTCGTCGTTAAAGCAGAGGTGTTGCGCTTTCAAGGCGCGGCGACTGCGGAATAAATTCGACTTTGCCGTGCCGGCGACCAAGGTTTTCAACAGGTGTTTGTACGAAAGCTTTAAATAACGGTTACACTTTAGCCTAAATTGAGGCGAAGGCCGAAATGCCGGTTTTGAAAGCCGCGCTCTAACACCTTGTTTTTTCATGCACCTATGCGCGGGGCGAATGGCAGCCCGGCGAAAAAGCCTTCATTTAGCCGCTTTTTGCATTTGCGTTCGTCGCCGGATTTTAATAAATGCTTCTTCCAACGGGCCGGGTCTTGAAGATCCCCCGGAGAGTGAATAGCTGGAGTAATCATGGAAGAAACCGCTCAGAAATCTTGCTGGGGCGTTACCTTGCGCGCACTTGCAGGCTTTGCCGCTTTTCTCGCATTGACGTACATTTTTGGCAGCCCATAAGCACTTCTCCTGAATTGACGGGTTTTGAAAACGGCGCGGTTTCCTCTGGAAACCGTGCTGTTTTCGTTTCAGCGACCTGCATGTCGCAGCCGCAAAAGCCGGTGACGCTCTTCGTTCTTGCCGAAGCGCCGGATTTCTCCGAAAATCCCGACAGATTTTGCATCCGATGCTGTGGTGGCGATCCGTCGCGGCTTTGGATATGATGATGGTGGAATCCATCAGTCAGGAAAAACTTCATGTTTCTTTCGGTCTTTGACGTCTTCAAGATCGGTATTGGTCCTTCAAGTTCCCACACGATGGGTCCGATGACGGCGGCCAACCGCTTTCTGGCGCTGATCCTCAGCGATGAGTGGCCGCGCCCGGCCGGCGCCAGCGTTTCGCGGCTGAAGGTCAGCCTGCATGGTTCGCTCGCCTTTACCGGCATTGGCCACGGCACCGGGCGTGCCGTCATTCTCGGCCTGACCGGCGAGCGGCCGGACCTTGTTGATCCCGACGCCATGGATGCGATCATCGAGACGGTGGAAAAGGCTGGCACGGTTACGCCGCCCGGACACCCGACCTACGAGTTCCGGGCTGCCGAGGATCTGGTGTTCGACAAGAAGAACCCGCTGCCCGGCCATGCCAATGGCATGACCTTTTCCGCCTTCGACAATCAGGGCAGGCTGCTGGTCAAGCGCATCTATTATTCGGTCGGTGGCGGTTTCGTCGTGACGGATACCGAGTTGGAGGCAATCAAGCAGCGCGGCAAGACCATCGATAATGGTCCGCGCGTGCCCTATCCGTTCGCCTCGGCAAAGGAAATGCTGGAAATGGCGACCCGTTCCGGCCGCACTATCGCCCAGATGAAACGGGCGAATGAGGAGACGGTGGTTTCCCGCGACGAGTTGAACGACAGGCTCGACCAGATCTGGGAAGCGATGGACGGCTGTATCGAGCGCGGGCTGAAAGTCGACGGCATCATGCCAGGCGGCCTGAAGGTGCGCCGTCGTGCCCGTTCCATTTATGAAAAGCTGAATGCGGAATGGCGCAGCAACCGGTTCAATCCCGTCATGGCAAATGACTGGCTGAGCGTCTACGCCATGGCCGTCAACGAGGAAAATGCCGCCGGTGGCCGCGTGGTCACCGCGCCGACCAATGGTGCGGCGGGCGTCGTGCCGGCCACTGTCCGATATTTCCGGCATTTCCATGAGGATGCAACGGTTGACGACGTGCGTGACTTCCTGCTGACGGCGGCGGCAATTGGTGGCATCATCAAGCACAATGCCTCGATTTCCGGCGCGGAAGTGGGCTGTCAGGGCGAAGTCGGATCGGCGGCGGCCATGGCGGCGGCAGGTCTTGCAGCGGTCATGGGCGGCTCGCCCGAACAAATCGAAAATGCCGCTGAAATTGCGCTCGAACATCATCTCGGCATGACCTGTGACCCGATTGCCGGGCTGGTGCAGGTGCCCTGTATCGAGCGCAATGCGCTGGGGGCCGTGAAAGCTGTGACGGCGGCGTCGCTGGCGCTGAAGGGTGACGGCCAGCATTTCGTGCCGCTCGACGCCTGCATCGAAACCATGCGTCAGACCGGCAACGACATGAGCGAGAAATACAAGGAAACCTCCACCGGCGGCCTTGCCGTCAACGTTGTGGAGTGCTGAGCGGGCAGGGCGGCCGGCATCGTCCAGATGCTTGACGCCTGCCGCAAAAAGGCATTGATAGGGATATGCCTTTACATCTCATCAAACTTTGCGTTGGCGCGGATTCACTCCAGGATTTGAGAGACTGGGTCGCGCAGCGCTCGCTGACCGCGATGGCCGCAGGTCTGGAACCGCACAGCGTGCACACCACCCGCATGATCCCCAAAAGGGCCGAGGAATTGCTGGAAGGCGGCTCGCTCTACTGGGTCATCAAGGGGCAGGTACAGGCGCGGCAGAAGCTTCTCGATCTCCGTTCTTTCAAGGGCGATGACGGGATTACCCGCTGCGATCTCATTCTCGGCCCCGAAGTGATTGAGACTTCACCCGCGCCGAAGCGGCCGTTTCAGGGCTGGCGTTATCTCAAGGACGACGAAGCGCCCCGCGATCTCGGTGGCGGTGGTTTCGGCGGTGAGGACATGCCATCCGATCTGAGGCGCGAACTTGCCGAGCTTGGACTGCTCTGACACTTGTAGCTCTTTACGACAATGAAAAAGCCGGCCTCCTTGCGGAGCCGGCTTTTTCATTTGGGGAGACTTTAGTGGGGTGGCTGGTGTTAGCGGATGCCGCCAACCGCATTGGTGGCGCGGCCATCCTGAATTTTCACCCAGCGACCCGGATTGGCGGTGTCCTGACGCTTCAGGTAGGTATACTCGGTTTCCGACCAGTTCATGACCTTGTTGCGCATGTTGTCGAGTACGAAATCGCCGCGATCGGTACGAACGGTCAGAACGGCATGGCCTTCGCCATTCGGCTGCAGAACGACGGTGATAAGCAGGTTGGAAGCGGAGAAGCCCTTGTTCATCAGCATCTTGCGCTTCAGAAGCACGAAATCTTCGCAATCGCCAACCGTGGTGGGGTATGCCCAGCGCTCTTCAACGCCGTAGATTTCCATGTCGGTCATCGGCGTGATCGTGGTGTTGGCGGTGTAGTTGACGTCGAGCATCGCCTTCCAGCGCTCTTCGGTCAGCTTCATCGGGCCGGTATCAACCGAGGTCGCCTGGCACTCGCTCTGGTAGGTCTGGCAAAATTCATAGTGGCCGATCGGCGGATTGGCCTTGCCGATGACGCGCATGACGGCAGCCGGCGATGCGCTGGCCTGCTGGGCGAAGGCGCTGACGATGAATGCGATCAGGACGAAAACGATACGGTTGTTGTTCATTGCTTGTCTCCCCGTGTTGAGGAGACATTCGCAGGTATATTTTGATCCGGCGGAAATTTGCGAGAGGCAATTTGAGCTTAAATTTCAGCAAATTAGCCGTTGTTTTGAATTGTATTTGAGTCAAATTTTACGGGTATTCGAAGCAAATTTTACTACAATTTTATGGATCGCGGCCTTAGGTTTTTGGTAGCCATTTATGCCGCTGTATTGACAGCGATTTTCTGGGCGGGGCGATTTTCACAGCCGCGTGAAGTCTTCAGGAGAAGCCGGGCGGGGGAGCGGATTTCCCGTTTTGGGATGGATGTTTCAGGTTGGGACGCCATGGAAAAGCGGCTAAAAAAACTTCAAAAAAACTGCTTTTTTTGCGGAAAAATGTTTTGAGCGAGCGCTTTGCGTTTCGATCTGCGCCATTGCCGAGCCGGAATTGAAGAGTTTGGTGTGCCACCACCGCGCATCCAAAGGGATGGGAAGTGGGGGCTGGGACGGCATCCCGCGCTGAAGTGTTTCAATTTCGCGGCGTCGTCCTTGCATCGGAAGCCCGTCGAAGCGGGTTGACGCGACGGGGGGGACTTCTCCGAGATCAAGGGTTTTGCTGGCTGGATTCTGGCGTAAGGTCGGACGGTGGAAAAGAAAAGCCGCACAGATGCCCATCAACACCGGGCGCACAGCCGTCACACATTCAGCGTGACGGAAGTGGGCTTGCCAGGAATGTTGGGCATTCCTGACGTCATGGATTTTCGGCTGTTAATGGCTGCGCAGGTGTCGCGGCGGCGACTTAGAGAAATTCGATCAGCGCGTCGGGAGACTGGACGCGGTCGAATTCGACTGCGACGCCTTCCATGAAGTGGCGCACAATCTTGCCGCTCATGTTCTTGCCGAGCTGGACCCGGCTGCCGAGCGGCGGACGGTTTTCGACTTCGATGGCCGCACCGGACAGGGAAAGGTCGATCAGCCGGCAGGAGACGAGCACGCCATCTTCCAGAACCAGATGCGCCTTGGCATTGCGCGGCGTCAGTCGGTCGTGGCGGCGGTCTTCCGGAAGGCCGAGAAGTTGACGCTTGGCGATCCATGCCAGCTGGGCGGCGAGCTTTTCCCGCTTGCGCTCCGGCGCATTGATGCTGATGACGAAGCCGGAGGCGGTGAGTGACGTTACCGAGCCTTCGATCCGGCCGATATGCTGGAGATAAGCGATGACGCGGTCACCATTGCGGGCCATGCCCGAGCAGGTGAACTGCGCTCTTTCGGCGGTCATCTCGGTTGCGGTGCAGTCATATTCTTCATGGTCGGGCAACATGAGGCGGCCGGAAAAGGACACGACGACGGCGTCGTCAAGCGGAACCTCTTCAACCGGACGCAGGATTTGGGCAGTGTTGACCGAACGAGATGAAAACATGGACAGCGCAATTGTAACGGATGATGATGACAAATCTCTACTCTGCGCGGGTTAACAGACTGTATTACTTGATATCTACAATTCTTACGATCGGCGATATCGTTACAGCTTTGACCTATTTTCAGCAAAGATTCCTGGTTGCAGGGCGCCATCCGTCCTCACATTGAAGGAGGGATGGGCCCCGTCAACAGCTCCCCGCGAATGGTGTGAAAGCCGTATGCGTGTTTTCCGAATGTTGCGTCTGCGCGATATCCATCTGCAGCAGGCGGCTGCTCTTCATCCAAAGGCAATGGATGGGGGTGGCGAATTCGTGACGCGGATGTGCCGGAAGCAAGGCGCCGAGCAGCCGCGGGGCGGTACCTTCGTCCGGACGCAGCGGCAGCAGCAGCATTTCGAATGCCAGCGGTGCTGCGCCATAGTCATCCTCCGCCTCGACATCGAAGACGACGGGCAATTGATGTTGCAGGATACCGCGCGCGACGCGGCAGGGGAAAACGGCTTTTGCCGCCGGCCATAGTTCCGAAAACGGGCGGTCGCGCAGTTCCCGGCCAAACAGGTCACAGATGCGCGTGCCGGCGAGGCGGAAGAAAGGCGCTTCCTCTCCCTTTTCCGTCAGGATGAAGAGATCACCGAGATGATGTTTCAACTTTGCGGGATCGATGTCTTCGCGACGGGGTGCGGGCCTGTTGCCGCGCAGTTCGTCCCAATAGTTATATATGTCCAGTCCGGCCATGCTTTTCATAGCGCCGTTCTCCATGTTCGCTTTTGGGACATCATGTCCATTCGAACGCCTGTATGGGAAGGTGTAGCGATTTTCGTGCCAGCCGGTTTTGTTAAGGTTAACAAAGAGTTGATATTGCGCGGCGACGAAGCCCGTGGCATCGGTGCGGCCATGTCGGGGATAAACTCCGGTCAGCACAATTGATGGCAGCGCCCGTGATTTTTCGGCGTAGCCAAAAGCCGGACTGCCTTTGGCGGCGGCGCTTGAACCGACCCCGGTTTTGGCGTCAGCTGCCGGAAAGGCAGGACGGCTTTTTTTTCGTCCGGGCTTCCTATATTGCTCGGAAGATAGAAATTTCGACAAGACAGGGATGCGATCATGTCCTACGGGGACGGCGAACAGCCGCCGGTTTCGGAAACGCCGGAGCCGAAAGACGACACGAACAATCCCGTCTTCAACCTGCCGCCGCTTCTCGTCGGCATATTGGCGGCGCTGCTGGTTGCCTATGTGGTTCCGGCCTATCTGCTGTCGGAGGATGGCAACGGCTGGTTCATCTTCACCTTCGGCTTCATTCCGCTGCGTTACGCCGTGCCTTTCTCCCAGCAGGGTCTGGAATGGCTCTGGACGCCGGTCAGTTATTCTTTTCTGCATGGCGGCATCGAACATATTCTGTTTAACGGATTGTGGCTGATGGCCTTTGGCGCACCGGTTCTGCGCCGGATCGGAACATTGCGCTTCGTGCTGTTATGGTGCATTTCCGCCGCCGTTTCGGCCTTCGGCCATGCGGCGCTGAACTGGGGCGATGTCACGGTACTGATTGGCGCGTCCGGTGTTGTTTCGGCACTGATGGGAGCCGCCTGCCGTTTCGTTTTTCCCGCCCGTGGTGGCTACAACGCCTCTTTCGGCCATCTGATGCCGCGGCAGGGCATTCTGGAGGCGCTTTCCAACCGCACCGTGCTGATCTTCACGCTCATGTGGCTGTTCGGCAATGTGCTTATCGCGGTCGGCATACCGCTGTTCGGCGATGTCGGTGGTGAAATCGCCTGGGACGCGCATGTTTTCGGCTTTCTGCTGGGCTTCCTGTTCTTCGGCCTGTTTGATCGCCCGCTGCGCTAAAGCGGGCCCGGCAGAGGCGCGCCACGGTTTGTGGCGGCGCATCGAAGCGATCACGCTCCTTGTCGGCCATGGCGCAAATTTGCTTGGGCGCGTCCCATCCGGGATTGCATTCACACGGGCCTCAGCGCACCATGCTTCATGATTTGCAACCGCCGGGGGAGACTGCGGCGTGCTGTGATCGCTGAAAAGAGGAGGAAGGCATGCCAACATTCGTAAAGGATCTTCTCGACCGCAAGGGCCGGGATGTCGTGACCGTGGGGCCGGAGGTCAGCATCGGCGAGGCAGCGGGAACGCTGCATGCGCACAAGATCGGTTCGGTCGTCGTGACGGATGCCGATGGTGTCGTTCTCGGCATTTTCACGGAACGTGATCTGGTGAAGGCCGTGGCGGGCCAGGGCGCCGCTTCCCTGCTGCAATCCGTCTCCGTGGCCATGACCAAAAACGTCATCCGCTGTCATCACAATTCTACCACCGACGAGCTGATGGAAATCATGACCGGTGGGCGTTTCCGCCATATTCCGGTCGAGGAAAACGGCCGCCTTGCCGGTATTATCTCCATCGGTGACGTGGTGAAGGCGCGGATCGGCGAGATCGAGGCCGAGGCGGAACACATCAAGGCCTATATTGCAGGATGACTTCGCGTCCCGGTTGGAGGCGGCCGGGAAATGCGTAAAAACAAAAAGGTAGAGCGTTTTCGCCTTTCGTAGAAAAGCGGAAATGCTCTAGCCGGAACTCATGCGTCGTCTTGCGTCACAAGCCGCCATTGAAGGAAGTCGGCTATTTTAGTGGATATTTCCACGTAGAACTCCTGCCGCTCATCATCGGAGCAGACGATTTCAATCCGATTGAACTGCGAAATGAATGTGCCATTGCTGGACCAGTTGCCCTCGGCCGTTTCTTTCACAATGGTGATGTCGATCCATGGCTGACCGTTTGCCGATCCAAAACTGACGGCGTTTCTGCGTCTGAGCTGAGGCTGCCCTTCCAGAAATCCGATCAGCAGAGCCGTGTCGCATAGTGTGCTTTGCGCGGCTGGAGGCAGGATTGAGATATACCAATACATGGGCTCACGACAGCTCGGCGTTTCATCCGTCCGTTTCGCATGATTTATGAAGCTGGAGACGTGTCAGCAGTGGCCGGCGCTAACGCCGGAACGCCTGCTGCATGCGCTCCAGTTCCGGAATGCGCGCACGCGTTTCCTGATATCCCCTGTCGATGGCTTCGCTGGCGCGATGGAATTCCGACAGGCCGATATCGTTGATGCGCGGATGCAGCATGAGATCGGGCGGATCGCCGGCGAGACGCGAGCGTGAAATCCGGTCCTGAATGATGTTGAAGGCCTGTACCATGACGCCCGGCAGGCCGGGGCGCGGTGTGCTTTCCACGGCCGGAGCGGAGCCTGCATGTGGTGAGGCTGCATGCTTGACCACGGCGGAACGGCCAAACAGATCGTAATTGAGATTGACGGCAACGACCAGCGCCTGCTCATAAGCCCGGCAAACCGAAACCGGCACGGGATTGACCAGCGCGCCGTCGATCAAAGTGCGGCCATTGCATTGCACCGGTTCGAAAATTCCCGGCAGCGCATAGGATGAGCGAAGTGCGGTGACGAGGTCGCCCTGATGGATCCAGACCTCATGGCCGGTGCGCAGTTCCGTGGCGACTGCGATGAAGGGATGTTCGAGGTTCTCGACGCGCAGGCCTTCCAGATGTTCCTGCATGCGCTTGGTCAGCCGCATGCCGCCAAACAGGCCGCCGCCACCGATCGTAAGGTCCAGCAGGCCGGCGATACGGCGCATGGTCAGCGAACGGGCGAATTCTTCCAGCTCATCGAGCTTGCCTGCGAGATAACACCCGCCGACCAGAGCGCCGATCGAGGTGCCGGCAATCATGCCGATTTTCACGCCTGCCTCGTCCAGCGCCCGTAGGACACCGATATGGGCCCAGCCGCGTGCGGCCCCGCCACCGAGCGCCAGCGCGATGCGGCGCGTATCAACGCGCTCGCTGACGATGGGCGGCTCCATGTCTTCGGGGTTTCCAGCCGCGAGCTGATTGCGACGATTTCCCCATCCCAACATGATCGCACTCCCTGCCAGTTCCGTGAGGCTCCGTCCTATCCCCGGAACCTGCTATATTGGTAGCAAATTGGTGCGGCCGATGGAAGCCGGCCGTTTAGGTGCCGGAATAGGTGGTTGCCGGATCGAAATGGCGGGTATCATCGGTGATTTTGGTCACGGCTTCGCCATCAGACATTTCCACGGTGCGATAAAAGCAGGAGCGGCGGCCGGTATGGCAGGTGGCATCATGGCCGGCGACGGAGACTTTCAGCCACACGGCGTCCTGATCACAATCGGTGCGGAATTCCTTCACCGTTTGCAGGTTGCCTGATGTTTCGCCCTTCTTCCAGATCTTGTCGCGAGAGCGGCTGTAATAGTGGGCGATGCCCGTTTCCAGCGTCAGCGACAGGGCTTCGGCATTCATATGGGCGACCATCAGCAATTCGCCGTCGCGAGCGTCAGTGACCACGGCGGTGACGAGGCCGTCGGCATCGAATTTCGGCGAAAAAAGACCTGCGTTTTCGAGCACTTCCTTATCCGCTGGCGCGGATGGAAAGGGAATGGACATGGTAACCCCGGAAACTGAACTGGCGGAACGATCAGAGCGGCGAAAGAACGTAAATCGATTCCGCCACTCCAGGTCTTATCTGATCACCGGATTTTCCGAAAACCGCGCTGTGCGATTCGGTCCGATGCCTAGCGGTTCCGCACCATGGTCATGAAGCGGACCTGCTCGGCTGGGTCGTTCTTGAACGAGCCGGTGAAGCTGGTGGTCAGCGTTGTCGACCCCTGCTTGTTGACGCCGCGCATCGACATGCACATATGTTCGGCGTCGATCATGACGGCCACGCCACGCGGTTTCAGCGTTTCCTCGATGGATCTGGCGATCTGCGCGGTCATGTTTTCCTGCGTCTGCAGGCGGCGGCCGAAAATCTCGACAACGCGGGCAATCTTCGACAGACCAAGCACGCGGCCAGCCGGAAGATAGGCGACATGCGCCTTGCCGACGATCGGCACCATATGGTGTTCGCAATGGGAGAAGAACGGGATGTCGCGCACCAGCACCACATCGTCATAACCGCCGACTTCCTCGAAGGTCGTGCCGAGCACGTCCTGAACATTCAGCTCATAACCGGCGAAGAGTTCCCGATAGGCCTTGGCGACACGCTTCGGTGTATCCAGAAGTCCTTCACGGGCAGGATTTTCTCCCGCCCAGCGCAGAAGAACGCGTACTGCTTCTTCAGCTTCCGCCTGGCTTGGGCGAGCCTCGGCCACGTCGGGTTTTGTGCCAGCGCCGGGGAAATTCTTCACGATCGCATCCATTTCGTCTCTCCCGATGCGGGTAAAGGCCGCACCTGAACTCGTTTTTCATCGCGAACTCATGTTCGCAGTTGCTGCTATCTGGTTGTTTTACAGCATTTTGGCAAGGCCGCTGCTGATAATTCGGTATCGAAGCCGTTAATTTCATCATGGCTTGATGTCCAGAAAGCTCGTTAGCATATAATGAGAATGAAGGGCAGGAAAGCTTCACTGCGACAAACGCTGTGTTTGAAAAATCTGACCTGTCCCGTTTTGGGCATTTTGAGCGCGCCGGACACCTGACGATGGATGACATCTACAATAACCGCATTCTGGACTTTGCCGGGAATATTCCGCTGATCGGTGTTCTTGAGGATGCCGATGCCAGCGCCGAAAAACACTCCCGGCTATGCGGCTCGAAGCTCAAGGTCTATCTGAAGGTGAAAGACGGCATCGTGACCGGATTTTCGCACGAGGTTCGTGCCTGCGCGCTCGGTCAGGCGTCTTCTTCCATCATGGCGCATCATGTCATCGGCGCTTCCAGCGGTGAAATCCGCCAGGCGCGGGAAGATATGCTGGCGATGCTGAAACAGGGCGGCGAGGGGCCGACGGGCCGTTTTGAGGATATGCGGGTGCTTTCCCCCGTCCGGGATTTCAAGGCCCGCCACGCCTCCACCATGCTGACTTTCGAAGCGGTGGTCGATGCGCTCGACCAGATCGAAGGCCGGCCGGTTCTGAACGCTGCGGGTTAGACGATGTGCGGCGAACCGGGCTGCCGGCACCAGCAGACAGCGGTGAAAGCCGGACGATCCCGCAACTGGGCTGGCGCTTTCGCCAAAACACCGGGACGGCTTTTCGGCGTCGGTTTTATCAGGCTTTATCAGCTCACACTTTCCGGTTTCATTGGCAATTCCTGCCGCCATATCCCCACCTGTTCCGAATATGGTTATGAGGCGATTGCCCGCCACGGGCTCTGGGCAGGCGGCTGGATGACGCTGTTTCGCGTGGCGCGCTGCGGCCCGGGCGGCACCAGCGGGCTCGACCCGGTGCCGGAAACGCTCGGTGAAAAGCGACGCTGGTGGGCACCCTGGCGTTACTGGAGCCTGCGCCGATGAGTGAGTATGTGGCGCTGCTGCACAGCATCGTTCTTGGCGCCGGCAAGCGGCTGGTGATGGCCGATCTGCGGGCGATGGCCGGGGAACTGGGATTTCAGGACTGCAGAACGCTGGTTGCCACCGGAAATCTGGTCTTTCGTGGTGAGGCAGCTCCCGTTCGCGAGATCGAGGGCAGGCTTGAGCGCGCTTTTGAGGCGCGGTTCGGCAAACATGTCGATATTCTCGTTCGCGCGGGTGGCGACTGGTTGAGGCTGGCGTCAGACAATCCGTTTCCGCATGGCAATTCTCCTGACGTCTGCATTCGGGTGATGCGGGAGCCGCTTGGCGAGGACGTTCTCGGATCATTCGAGAAATATCGTCAGCAGGAAAAGATCGCCGTCGTCGGCGGCGATCTTTGGATCGATTTTCAAGGCAAGCCAAGCGAGAGCCGGTTGCTGTCAGTCCTGACCACGAAAAGGCTTGGCATAGGCACGACCCGTAATGCCAATACCGTCAACGGGCTGGCGAAAATGCTCGGCTGAAATGCCCTTCACCTTTGACTGGAATGGCAAAAGCCTTTATCAGCCTGCCTGTTCGCTTATCGCGGGCAAATCATTATTCCAACACCACCCGCATTCGTTGGCGGGACTGGACAGGAGCACTAGACGATGTCTGAAGCCATTTCCCTTACATTTCCCGATGGATCCGTGCGCAGCTACCCCGCCGGTACGACCGGCCGTGAGGTCGCCGAATCCATTTCCAAATCGCTTGCCAAGAAGGCTGTCGCCATTGCGCTTGATGGCACCGTGCGCGATTTGTCCGAGACCATCACCGATGGCAAAATCGAGATCGTCACGCGTGAAGACGGGCGTGCGCTGGAGCTCATCCGCCACGATGCCGCGCACGTGATGGCTGAGGCCGTGCAGGAACTGTGGCCCGGCACGCAGGTGACGATCGGTCCGGTGATCGAAAACGGCTTTTATTACGACTTCGCCAAGAACGAACCTTTCACGCCGGAAGATCTGCCGAAGATCGAAAAGCGGATGAAGGAAATCATTCAGCGCAACAAGTCGTTTACCCGCGAGATCTGGTCGCGCGAAAAGGCCAAGGAAGTTTTTGCCGCCAAGGGCGAGAACTACAAGGTCGAGCTGGTCGATGCCATTCCAGAAGGCCAGGACCTGAAGATCTATTATCAGGGTGACTGGTTCGATCTTTGCCGTGGCCCGCATATGGCCTCCACGGGGCAGATCGGTACGGCCTTCAAGCTGATGAAGGTGGCCGGCGCCTATTGGCGCGGTGACAGCAACAATGCGATGCTGTCGCGCATCTATGGCACCGCCTGGGCGACGCAGGAAGAGCTGGACAATTATCTCCACATTCTGGCCGAAGCTGAAAAGCGCGACCACCGCCGCCTCGGCCGCGAAATGGACCTGTTCCATTTCCAGGAAGAGGGTCCGGGCGTCGTGTTCTGGCACGGCAAGGGCTGGCGCATGTTCCAGACACTGACGGCTTATATGCGCCGCCGGCTCGCCAATACCTATCAGGAGGTCAACGCACCGCAGGTGCTGGACAAATCGCTGTGGGAAACGTCCGGTCACTGGGGCTGGTATCAGGAAAACATGTTCGCGGTGAAATCCGCCCATGCCTTTACCCATCCCGATGACGAGGAAGCCGATCAGCGCGTCTTCGCATTGAAGCCGATGAACTGCCCCGGTCACGTTCAGATCTTCAAGCATGGCTTGAAGTCTTACCGAGAAATGCCGGTTCGCCTTGCGGAATTTGGCAATGTCCATCGCTACGAAGCATCGGGCGCGCTGCATGGCCTGATGCGCGTGCGTGGCTTCACGCAGGACGATGCGCATGTCTTCTGCACGGAAGAGCAGATGGCGGCGGAATGCCTGCGCATCAACGACCTGATCCTCTCGGTTTACGAGGATTTCGGTTTCAGCGAGATTGTCGTCAAGCTGTCCACGCGCCCGGAAAAGCGCGTCGGTTCCGACGATCTGTGGGACCGCGCCGAAAGCGTGATGACGGATGTTCTGCATACCATCGAGGAACAGTCCGGCGGCCGCATCAAGACCGGTATCCTGCCGGGCGAGGGCGCTTTCTACGGGCCGAAGTTCGAATATACGCTGAAGGACGCCATCGGCCGTGAATGGCAGTGCGGCACGACGCAGGTGGACTTCAACCTGCCGGAACGCTTCGGCGCCTTCTATATCGACCAGAATTCCGAAAAGACGCAGCCGGTGATGATCCATCGCGCCATCTGCGGTTCGATGGAGCGCTTCCTCGGTATCCTGATCGAGAACTTTGCCGGCCATATGCCGCTGTGGTTCGCGCCGCTTCAGGTGGTTGTCGCCACCATCACCTCGGATGCCGACGATTACGGCCGCGAGGTTGCTGAGGCGCTGCGCGAGGCTGGCATGGTGGTGGAGACCGATTTCCGCAACGAGAAGATCAACTACAAGGTCCGCGAGCATTCGGTGACCAAGGTTCCGGTCATCATCGTCTGCGGCCGCAAGGAAGCGGAAGAACGCACCGTCAACATCCGCCGCCTCGGTTCGCAGAACCAGACGCCGATGTCGCTGGAAGAAGCGATTACCAGCCTCGTGGACGAGGCAACGCCGCCGGACGTCAAGCGCAAGCTTGCGGCGAAGAAGCAGGTTGCCTGATGAAGATGACGGCCCCTTCGGGGGCCGTTTTCGTTTTTGGGTGAGGGGCGCTAAAAGCTCTCTGCACGTCATCCTCGGGCTTGACCCGAGGATCCATTCTCACCGCCGAACTGTGGATCCTCGGGTCAAGCCCGAGGATGACGCGGAGTGTGATGGGATTTCAAGGCACTTCGTCTCTGAACAGGCAGCGAAACCTACTCAAAATCCCCGGTCATATCTTCCGGCGCCTGATCCTTCATCAGCACTTCCACGTCGGAATCCCGACCGGACGTGACCTTGAAGTTGCGCTGGAAGACCTTGTCCTTGTTGCGGGCAATGGCGGTATATTCGCCTTCCGCCAACACCATCGTCGAAAAAGCGCTCACACTTTCATTCACCACGTCGCCGCCGCCGTTCAGCACCGACCAGGCCGTATCGGCGATCGCCTCGCCGCCTTCTTCGGAGACGAGCTTGAGGGTAATCTGCGCTGCCTGATGCTGCAGGGTCGCTTCGGTGAGCTTGCCGGCTTCCACCTGGATATCGGCGCGCACCACTGCATTGACGTTGCCGTATTCGGAAACCACGTGATAGGTGCCGGCGTTGAGGCGAACGACGGTATTGGGCTTGATGTCGGCCATCACCAGGCCGCGCTCGCCATCCGGGCGGGCATCGGAGGAGTAGACCGAGAATTTCAGCTGGTTGCCGGAGATCTGCTTGTCGGACCCCGCAACTGCATTCAGCACGAAACCGCCGGCATCGAGAATCAGCACCTGCTTCTGGACGTTGCCTGATGTCGGAATATTGAGTTTCTTGGTGACGCCGGCGCGGCCGAAGGCGACGTTGACGAAATATTCGCCGGGTACCAGATGGAATTCCGCCGAGCCGCCCTCCGAGCTTGCCAGCATCGGCAATTTGCCATCGGCACCCGGAATGGGGCTGAAGACGCGCCAGGACAGACCTTCCTTCACGGCTTCGCCGCCGCTCGTCAGCTTGGCTTCCATGGCGATATCGCGGGCGGTGCTTTCCGGGGCGTTGGGTGCTGTCGGTGCGGTGAAAGCGTTGAGCTTCGGCATTTTCGGCGTGCCGCGGAGCTGCTTGAAGTCCTTAAAGGCGTCCTGCGAAAAAGCGGCTTGTGATAAAACGCCGAGCGCGGCGCACGCAATGGCCAGACGTGTCGCGAATTTCGCCGCGAATTTGATTGCCGACATTTTCGATACCGATTGACTTCTTGATTTTCCCGGATCACTTCAAAACCAATGCCATGGCTATTTCAAGGCCCATAATTTCGCGATGACAGCAGAATGGAAGATTTTTGATCATGACTAGCGATATCAAGCTCCTCGACTACCTCAAGGTTCGCCGCTCCACGCCCGCTTTGCAGCTTGCCGAGCCGGGGCCTTCCAAGGGGCAAATCGAGGAAATCCTGCGCCTTGCCGTGCGCGTGCCCGACCATGGCAAACTCGCCCCCTGGCGTTTCGTGGTTTATCGCGGTGAAGATCGTGTGCGTCTCGGTGAGACCGCGCTCAGGATCGCGCTTGAGAAAAACCCGGAGCTGGACTTGCAGCAGCAGGATGCCGAGCGCACCCGCTTTACCCGCGCGCCCGTCGTCATTGCCGTCATCAGCACCGCCAAGCCGCATTTCAAGATTCCGGAATGGGAACAGGTCATGTCGGCCGGCGCTGTCTGCCTCAATGTCATCTTTGCCGCCAATGCCAACGGTTTCGCCGCGAACTGGCTGACAGAATGGCTTGCCTTCGATCCGGCCTTTCTGGCGGAAATCGGGGTCAGCGCGGAAGAGAAGGTGGCGGGTTATATCCATATCGGCTCGACGACATTCCCGCCGGTGGAGCGGCCGCGTCCGGAGCTTGCCGATATCGTCACCTGGGTTGGGGACGTCTGATGTTCTACACCACCGACACCAACCGGCATGGCCTGCCGCATGACCCGTTCAAGGCCATCGTTGCGCCGCGGCCAATCGGCTGGATCGGCTCGAAGGGCAGGGAGGGCGTGCTGAATCTCTCGCCCTATTCCTTCTTCAACGCGATTTCGGACCGGCCGAAGCTTGTGATGTTTTCCTCCAGCGGCCGGAAGGACAGCCTGCGCAATGTCGAGGAGACCGGTGTTTTCACCGCCAACCTCGTCAGCCGCCATTTGATCGACCGGATGAATGCATCTTCTGCAGCGGTTGCCTACGATGTGGATGAATTCGCCCTTGCCGGATTGACTGCCGTTGATGGGCAGGTGGTGGATGCGCCCTTTGTGGGCGAGGCGCTGGCGGCACTGGAATGCCGTGTGACCCAGATACAGCAGCTGAACGATATCGATGGAAAGCCGTCGGAGTCGTGGATGGTGATCGGTCAGGTCATGGCGATCCATATTGATGATGCGATCATTCGCGATGGCCGCATCGACATGGGGCTTGCACGCCCCGTGGCGCGCATGGGGTATATGGACTACTGCGATGGCGGCAGCGATGTATTCCAGCTGCAGCGTCCCTCTACTGCGCCGTAAATATATTCCTTCGCCGGCAAGGGTTAAATTTTATGGTGAACCAAACGTAAACCATTTGCGCCTAGAGTTTTATACATGGTGGCGGCGATGATGCCGTCATCCATTGTTGCGAATGTGTTTCGAGGCTCAGGTGATCGTACAGGCATTTCTTCGCTGGTCTGAAAAGGCTGGATCGACCGAGCGGGCGAAAGCCGCCAATGCTCTTGGCCGTGCCTATCTGCATTCCGACATGGCGCGGGAAAACCGCGACGCTGCCTATATGGCGATGACCTATCTGCTCGACGACCCGTCGCCGCGTGTGCGGCTGGCGCTTGCCGAGGCGCTGGCGGATGCCGATGACGCGCCGCGCGCCATTCTCGTTTCACTTGCCGAAGACCAGCCGGAGATCGCCTGCACGGTGATTGCCCGTTCGCCCGTCCTCACCGAGGCCGATCTGGTTGATCTTGCCGGGCGCGGCGAAAGCCTGACGCGCGCCCTCATCGCCGCAAGGCCGGGCCTGCCGCGCGGGGTTTGCGCGGCGCTTGCCGAAGTCGGCGATCTCCCGGAAACCATCATTCTTCTCGAAAATGACGACGCCTTCATCACGCCGTTCTCGCTGCGGCGCATTGCCGAGCGCCATGGCTGCGACGCCGATATTCGCGATCTCTTGCTTTGCCGTGAGGCGCTGCCCGCTGATGCGCGGCACCTGTTGATGGCGCGTGTCAGCGAAGCTCTGGCGGGTTCGGCGCTGGTTCATGCGCTCATCGCACGCAACCGCGCCGACAGTATTTTCCGCGAGGCGGAGGATTCTGCCACCATCCTCATCGCGGCAGCCGTTTCGTCGCCCGAACTGCCGGCGCTGGTGGAGCATCTGCGCCAGAGGCTGGAATTGACCCCGGCGCTGCTCATCCACGCCGTCTGCTCGGGCCGGCTGGAATTCTTCACGGCGGCTATCGTCAACCTCTCCGGTCTCGAAGACCGCAAGGTGCGCGCCATCCTGGCCACCGGGCGGCCGCATGCGTTGAAGGCCCTGTTCCAGTCGATCGGTCTTTTCGGTGACGTCGTTGACGTCTTCATCGAGGCGACGCTGATGTGGCGGCGCGCCGCCCGCTCGCAGCTTTCAGAGGCGGCCGCGTCCGTCTCTGCCGAGTTGCTGGCGCATTTCCGCAACGTCAACGGTTCCGAAACGTTGTTCGAACTGCTGCACGCCGTGCGCAAGCTGGCGATTGCGGAAGAACGGCAGAAGGCCCGGTATTATGCCGAGGCGCTGACGGTTGAGGCTGCGTAACGTCCGGTTTTCCGCGGGTGCATCCTCTCATCCTCATTCCTGTGACAAGCACAGGAATGAGGGCAGTGGCCGCTTTCCTCTCACAGGAAACCTCTGCATTGCAGCTGGAAAGAAAGCGGACGGGACATTTCCCGCAATCATTTATCGAACCGCTTTGCGATCCATGAATAGCTGTTTTCAACCATCCTCACCGGCGTTCCCAGGAAATGCTTTATGCCTTCGGTGGAGGGCAGGATACGGCCGACGCGGCTGATTGCCTGTTTGGTGAGGCTTTCCTCTTCCTTCGGCGTAACCGCTGCCGATGCCTGCGGTGCCGTATCAGCCGGTGCCGTCGCGGCAGGGGGCTGCGTGCCGGCCGTCTGCGGCGTCTGTTCGCCCGGTGTCTGGCAAACGGCCACCACGACCGGGTAGGAGGCATTGGCGTAGCGCTCCAACTCCTTTTCCGAGACCGCGTCGCAAAGCTCGATGCTTGTCCAGCGCTGCTGCGAGGTGGCAAGGTAGTGGCAGTCGGTGGCGCTGTCGTCGCAGCCAAGGAAGGTCATGAGAACGAGGGCTGTTTTCATGGGGTGTGTTGCCTCTGTCGGGAATAATGCTCTAGAAACTCATCTATCGGGATTGCAGTGACATTACGACGAAATACGCATTTTTTGAGAGAAAGCAGGCATCGCATTGGGCACCGAAATCAAACTTGAAACACCCCGGCAGGAAGCGGTTCTGCGCCTTATTGATCTTTCCAATGCCTATATGGCGTCGCTTTATCCCGCCGAGAGCAATCATCTGGTCGATATCGGCCTGCTGGAGAAGGACAACGCCTCGTTTTTTGTGGCGCGCCATGAGGGGCGTGTTGTCGGATGCGGCGCGCTGGTGGAGGCGGGTGACGGTACGGCAGAAGTGAAGCGCATGTTCGTTGATCCCGACGCGCGGGGATTGCGGATCGGCAAGCTGATCATGGATACGCTTGTTGCGCGTGGCGTCGAACTTGGCCTTACCGCCATCCGGCTCGAAACCGGCATCAGCCAGCCGGAAGCGATCGGTCTATACCGCAAGGCGGGGTTTGTGGAAATCGAGGCCTTTGCGCCCTACAGGCCGGATCCGCTCAGCATGTTCATGGAAAAGGCGCTTTAGGGCGAAGGCATGAATTTGCCGGATGGACTGGCGATGGTGACGTTTAAGACGTCGCCATAACATCCGCCCACGTCACCCCGGATTAGATCCGCGGTCCAGTGCGAACAAGTCCTTGATCGCGATAGACTCTTTTCACGGCGCAGACGCGCCGTGACTGGATGCCGGATCAGGTCCGGCATGGTGGAGGAGAGGTGAACGATCTTCGTCTGCCATCCGGTGTTTCAGGCAATCGCCTTTCGCCGCAGGTTTCTGCAATTAAAACGCCGCTTTTCGAAACGCCGTCGTTTCGTCGCTTTCGTCTTCACGCGAGATGGCATCGGCGACCGGGTCGTCCTGTGTGGGCGGTGGGGGCGGGGTCTCGGTGCTTACGGCGGCGGAGATTTCCACTTCACGCACCCATTCACGCCAGATTGCCACCAGCAGCGCCATCAGCACCGGGCCGATGAACAGGCCGAGGAAACCCATGGTCTTGACGCCGCCGACGAGGCCGAAAAAGGTCGGCAGGAAAGGCAGCTTGATCGGGCCGCCCACCAGCTTCGGACGAATGGTCTTGTCGACGATGAAAAGTTCGACCGAACCCCAGACGAATAGCGCCAGACCGTAAGCCGGGGAGCCGCTGGCAACCAGGTAGATCGACACCAGCGTAAATGAGAGCGGCGCGCCGCCCGGAATGAGCGCCATGACGCCTGTCAGTACGCCGAGCGTGACGGGCGAGGGCACGCCGGCGATCCAGTAGGCGATGCCGAGGATGATGCCTTCGCCGATGGCGATCAGTGTCATGCCCGTGACGGTGGAGCTGATGGTGGCGGGCACGACGCGGGAGATGCGCTCCCAGCGTGTCGGCAGGATGCGTTCACCGACGAGATCGACCTGGCGGGAGAAGCCGGCGCCGTTGCGATAAACGAAGAACAGCGCGATCAGCATGAACAGCAGGGTGAGGACAAGGTGGAAGGCACCGTTGCCGGCGGCAAGGATCGCCCTATAGATATTGCCGATATTGGCGCCGCTGACGAGCTGGATGACTTCACCGATGGCGCCCGGCGTGCCGATATATTTCACCCATTGTTCGCTGAGCCACGGGCCTATGCCGGGCAGCGCGGCGATCCAGTCCGGCACGGGAGCACCCGCCTTGTTGACGTGCACTGCCCAGCCGAACCATTCGCGGATTTCGCTTGCCGTATAGGAGGCGGCGATAAAGATCGGCACCACGAGAAAGGTAAGGATGAGGACGATGGCGATGGATGCGCCGAGTGTGGTATTGCCGCCCACCTGCCGCAGAAGCCGCGTATAGACCGGCCAGCTGGCAAAACCGATGACGAGGGCGGCGAGCACCGGAACCAGAAAGCCGTGGAAGAAATAGGTGCCCGCAAGGGCAACGAGAACGAGCAGCCAGCGCGCAGCCGAGATGGGCGGGATCAGGGCGATCCGCGTCGGACTGGCGGGACCAAGCCATCTCGGTTCGCCACTCTGCTTACGACTGTCATTGTTACTCACGGCAGGCTCTTTCTCGCATTCTCCCCCGAAGGGATGCATTCACTCTGTCACACCGATACATATAAGTGCAATATAACCCGATCACATTACCGTTGTGTGTTTATTGCCGAAGCTATTGAACGATTTTGGTAAAAATAGAACATCGGTCTTGGCGCGCGCATTGAAATATGACAATTGAACTCCCGTTTTCTGCGGCGCAAATTTTGCCGCACCCGCTCTCCAGGTCATGCCATGCTTCGCCGTTTCTTCGCCTATTATCGTCCCTATCGCGGTCTCTTCATCCTCGATTTTTCCTGCGCGGTCCTGTCGGGCGTGCTCGAACTCGGTTTTCCCATGGCGGTGAAGGCCTTTGTTGACGTGCTTTTGCCGGGCGGTGAATGGGCGATCATTCTTGCCGCCTCGGTAGGCCTGCTGGTCATTTACGTGCTGAATACCGGGCTGATGGCGACAGTCACCTATTGGGGACACATGCTCGGCATCAATATCGAGACCGACATGCGGCGTCTGGCCTTCGATCACCTGCAAAAGCTCTCCTTCCGTTATTTCGACAACCAGAAGACCGGCCATCTGGTCGGTCGGCTGACCAAGGATCTGGAAGAGATCGGCGAGGTGGCCCATCACGGGCCTGAGGATCTGTTCATCGCCATCATGACCTTCATCGGCGCGTTCCTGCTGATGATGTCGGTCAATGTGCAGCTGGCGCTCATCACCGCCGCCGTCGTGCCCGTCACCGCCTGGGTGACCAGCCGTTACGGCGGCCGCATGACGCAGAATTTTCGCGCGCTCTACGGTCGTGTCGGTGATTTCAACGCCCGCATCGAGGAAAATGTCGGCGGCATGCGGGTGGTGCAGGCCTTTGCCAATGAGGACCACGAGCGCGCGCTGTTCGAGAAGGACAACCAGAAATACCGCCGCACGAAGCTCGACGCCTACAAGATCATGGCCGCCAGCACCTCCCTGAGCTATATGAGCATGCGCCTGACGCAGATGATCGTGATGATCTGCGGTGCCTGGTTCGTGCTGACGGGCAGCCTGACGGAAGGCGGTTTCGTTGGCTTCCTGTTGCTGGTCGGCGTGTTTTTCCGCCCGGTGGAAAAGATCAATTCGGTCATCGAGACCTATCCGAAGGGCATTGCCGGTTTCCGCCGGTTCACCGAACTTCTGGACACGGCGCCGGATATTGTCGATGCGCCCGACGCAATCGAGGCGCCGGCGCTTTCCGGCAGCATCGAATATCGCCATGTCGGTTTCGCTTATGCCGAGGGCAAACAGGTGCTCGCCAATATCGACCTGAAGATCAGCGCCGGCGAGACGGTTGCCTTCGTCGGGCCTTCGGGGGCGGGCAAGACGACGCTCTGCTCGCTTCTGCCGCGCTTTTACGACGTCTCCAGCGGGGCGATCACCATTGACGGCATTGATATCCGCAAGATGAAACTTGCCTCGCTGCGCAACCAGATCGGCATCGTGCAGCAGGATGTCTTCCTGTTCGGTGGCACGATCCGTGAGAATATCGAATATGGCAGGCTTGGCGCCTCTGACGAGGAGATCATGGATGCGGCGCGGCGTGCGCGGCTGGATGGCGTGATCGAGGCCATGCCGCTCGGGCTCGACACCGTCATCGGTGAACGCGGCGTCAAATTGTCCGGTGGGCAGAAGCAGCGCCTCGCCATTGCCCGCATGTTCCTCAAGAACCCGCCGATCCTCATTCTGGACGAAGCGACCTCGGCGCTCGATACGGAAACGGAGCGGGCCATCCAGCAATCGCTGACGGAGCTTGCCAAGGGGCGCACGACACTCGTCATCGCCCACCGGCTGGCAACGATCCGCGATGCCTCGCGCATCGTGGTGGTGGACCAGACTGGCATCGCCGAAACCGGCGCCCATGCCGAACTTCTGGCTGCCAAGGGCCATTACAGCCGGCTGCATGAGGCGCAGTTCAGCGGGCACCTTGCGGGCCTGAGCTGAGCTGATGGAGAGCAGCGCTTCCTGCGCTGCCGCTATCCGCCGTTTTCCGCTGCCTGTTCCTCGACGATGCCGGGATTGGGTTCCGGCTTGCCGGGGTGGCTGGTGACGAGATAACCCATGGCGACCGCGGCGGCGACCACGAACAGCAGCACGATGCCGCTGATCGTCATCAGCCAGTCACGCGGCCTTCTATGTGCCATGATATATCTGGGCCATCGCCTCGGATGGTTCACCAGGCTGAATTTGCTGCCGTCTCGCATGAACTTCCCCGGAATTGGATTGCTTCTCTGGAGATCAACGCAGGCGCGCGTGCCGCTGTTCCGTAACGGCAGGGGCAGGGGTGATGACAAGGCCGTGAGGGCGGTTACCTGAACGGCATACCTTCGTCATCGAAGGCCGGGCATCGAAGACGGAGTGATGCGCCGGCCATTCTTCAATTTACAATGCATGCTGCCGGGTCAGGCGGATTGCACCGCGATGCGGTTTCCTTCGCTATCGGAAATTTCGGCGACGAAGAGATTGTCATCGACCGGCGTTTTGGGAAACAGGATTTCGCTGCCCTGCTGCACGGCTCTCTCAAGCGCATCGTCAATGTTTTTCACGCCAAGATAGATGATGGCCCCGTCTTTCGTCGGAACATAGGTCTCTCCCTCGGCAAGCGCGCCGCTTGCGCCATCCTTGCCTTCCTCGAAGGGGAAATAGGCCATCCTGTTGTCGTGGATCGTGACGATCTCCGCAAAGCTCACATCAAAAACGGCGCTGTAGAAACGCATCGCCCTTTCAATATCAAGCACGGGAATTTCGACATGGGCAATCAGGTTCACGCGGTTGCTCCTTCTGGAATATCTCTGACCGGTATCGGCGATCTGTGTACACGCTACGACATCGATGCTGTCAATGGTCAGGTGCAATCCGGACGCCTGACGGCCGGCCCCTCCTGGCGCGGCTGATGCTGTCGGCTTTCATGCCGCGGCTTCCCGTCGATACGAGGGCATCCGGCTTGGCGATCCCGACGACGCAATACCCGGCAATCTTTCGTGATGGCGCAGGCGCCTAAAAGCCCGCTTGCCAGCCCATTCCGTTTATGCGAATGATTTGCAATTGCATAAACAGAATCTCCCAATTGAAAGTTCTTGGAATGGACAAGCCAGTCTTTGGATGGCGGCGGAATGGCGACGATCTGTCGTTGTCCGACGTACACGGTTCGATCAAGGTCAAGCCGAATGCCGGCACGTTTCGCCGGGCGATGGCCTTTTTCGGGCCGGGATATCTCGTTGCCGTCGGTTATATGGATCCCGGAAACTGGGCGACATCGCTCGCCGGCGGCTCCAAATTCGGCTATACGCTGCTCACCGTTGCACTGGTTTCCAACATTATGGCGATTGTCCTGCAATCGCTCTGCGCCCGTCTGGCGATTGCTTCCGGCCGCGATCTCGCCCAGGCCTGCCGTGATGCCTATCCGAAGCCGGTGGCGATGCTGCTGTGGGTGCTGGCCGAGATCGCCATTATCGCCACGGATATTGCCGAGGTCATCGGCACGGCCATCGGCCTCAACCTGATTTTCGGCATTCCGCTTGAACTCGGCGTTCTCATCACCGCGCTTGATGTGTTCCTGATCCTTTATCTGCAGAAGCTCGGTTTCCGCTGGGTCGAGGCGATGGTCATCACGCTGCTTGGCGTCATCGCCGTGTGTTTCGCCATTCAGGTGGCGCTTGCCGACCCTGACTGGGGGCAGGTGATCCTTGGTTTTGCACCGACGACCGAGATCGTCACCAATCCGGACATGCTGTATCTGGCGCTCGGCATTCTTGGCGCCACTGTCATGCCGCATAATCTCTATCTGCATTCGGGCATCGTGCAGACCCGCGAAATCGGCGAGACGATTGCCGAAAAACGCGAGGCGCTGAAATTCGCCACGCTCGATTCCACCATCGCGCTGATGTTCGCCCTCACCATCAACGCTTCGATCCTCATCCTTGCGGCAGCGACCTTTCACAAGACGGGGCAGACCAGTGTCGCCGAACTTGGCGAAGCGCATAATCTGCTCGCGCCGCTTTTGGGTCTTGCCATTGCGCCGACGCTGTTCGGCGTGGCGCTTTTATGCTGCGGCATCAATTCCACCGTCACGGCAACACTTGCCGGCCAGATCGTGATGGAGGGGTTTCTGAAGATGCAGCTCGCCCCCTGGCTACGCCGCCTCATCACCCGCGGCATCGCCATCATCCCGGCCGCCGGCGTCACCATCTTTTACGGAGACAGCGGTACGGCGGAACTCTTGATCCTGACGCAGGTGGTGCTGAGCCTGCAACTTTCCTTCGCCGTCTTCCCGCTGGTGATGTTCACCTCCGACAAGGCCAAGATGGGTGCACTCCGCGCGCCGCTCTGGCTCTCGGCTTTTGCGTGGCTGATTGCGGTGGTGATCGCGGCGCTGAATGTGAAGCTGCTGCTGGATTTTATGGGGTGAGGCGGGTCAGGCCGCGCCTTTTCGAAGCGCGGCAGCCGTTCCCTCTGGATCGACGGCGATGACCTTGAGGTAATTGGATGGATTGGCCAGATATAGTAAATGGCCAACCTGCGATCCTATTGGTGTGCCGAAGAAAACCGGCTTTCGTCTCTTTCTTGTAAACGATCAGAGATGGGCTCCCACCGATCCGCGATTTCCTGTGCTAGTGCTTCGAGTTGTTTTCTTCGTTGCTTATAGCGTCTGGCCCCGAGGTACGTCTTTTCGGCAAACACATCCGCAGCGATACACATACTTGAATCTGCGGTGCCTAAGAAACTCAAATTTTCTTCCGCAAACCAATGTAGAAGCGTCCCAAAAAGCACGCCTCGTTCGCCGTCATTTCCGACGGCAAGTGGATTGGTCTTGCCGAAATATGTCTTCAAGACACCAACAAATGGGTACCGGAAGCCACTCTGCCGTCTTTTTAGTATGACGGATGGCCTAATGCGAATTGTCACGCCGCAAAATGTCATGTCTGTCGGCAATCCTTGCGCGCTCTCCAAGCTCCAAGTGTCGCTTAAAGGCCAATTCATTGCTTTGACGTGAGAAATTGCATCCATTGCATTTAGCAGACGCTGCTCGTGATGATCACTATGAGCGTCCCGCGTCTGGTAGATTTCATCCAATTTGTCCAGATGACTTGAGTTGTTGCGGTTCGAAATCAGGAAATGTCCAGCCGCTCTTTCGACATCTGGATACATTGTGTCCATAATGAAGGTTGGAGGCTGGAGTGCATTTTGGATAATTGCTAGCCGCTTTTGCGGACTGGCAAAAGCGTAGTCAATTAGTTTGTGTGCACTAATTATCTTTCTTGTGTCCATTTGCGTTCTTCCTGCGCTTTGCGCATAGGGATAACGCTGAGCCCAACTCGACTCCAAGACAGACTCTTCGTACAATGACCTTGCTACAGGGCGAAGAGCTCTCTTTTTGCCCCACGAGAGCGTCAGCTTATTCGTGGTATCCAAAGCCGAGACCATTAGGTCTCGGCTTTGGTGCTTCAGGAGGGCGAAAACTGTCACATCCTGCCACCTGAACAAAAAAAGCCCAAGGCTGTTAGCCTCGGGCTTTCAAGACTTCTTATCCTACGATCTTCGTTCCCCCAATCAAGAGCAACCGCTCGTCGCACCGCACGTATCGCACTTCTCGCAGGTGCCATTCCGCACCATCGTGAAGTTCTGGCATTCCGAGCACATGTTGCCCGTATAGCCCTGCGCGATCGAGCGCATGCGGCGTTCGTTTTCCACCTTTTTGGCTTCCGCCTTGGCCGATGCGGCATCTGCGGCGGCCTTGTCGGAGAAGAGGGCGGTGGCGGTCTGCTGGGATTCCTGAACCACCTCGTCGATCACTTCTTCGGCGATCTCTTCGGCCAGTTCCTTGGCGCGCTCTTCATAGTCCCGCTTGAAGGAGACGATTTCGGAGGTTGCGATGGCGACCGTCGGTTCCAGCTTGCGGGCGGCGGAGCCGGCAAAGGAGGTGACGTTGGCGGAGCCACGGGCAGGGGTGGCCGTTGCCGAGCCCTTCGGCTCGGAAGACGAACGTTCGCCGCCATTGCTGGAAACCAGCGTCGGCTTGTAACCGCGGGTCCAGCCGGTGGAAACGAGGTTGGTCTTGCCTTCCTGGATGCCCTTGCCGAGTGCCGTGTTGGAGAAATCCGACGTATCGACATGGGCCAGATCGTGGCGGCCGAGATAGGAGACGGCGAGTTCGCGGAACACGTAGTCGAGGATCGACGTGGCGTTCTTGATTGCGTCGTTGCCCTGCACCATGCCGGCCGGTTCGAACTTGGTGAAGGTGAAGGCCTCCACATATTCTTCCAGCGGCACGCCATATTGCAGGCCGAGCGAAATGGCGATGGCGAAGTTGTTCATCATCGCACGGAAGGCGGCACCTTCCTTGTGCATGTCGATGAAGATTTCGCCGATGCGGCCGTCACCGAATTCGCCGGTGCGCAGATAGACCTTGTGACCACCAACGGTTGCCTTCTGGGTGTAACCCTGACGGCGGTTCGGCAGCTTTTCACGCTCGCGCGAAACACGCTCGATGACGCGTTCGACGATCTTTTCGGTGATCGTCACGGCCTGCTGGGCGAGCGGCTGCTGGATCAGTTCTTCGACGAAATCCTCTTCGTCGTCATCTTCCACCAGCGAAGCGTTGAGCGGCTGAGAAAGCTTGGAACCATCGCGGTAAAGGGCGTTGGCCTTCAGCGCCAGCTTCCAGGAGAGCATGTAGGCCGCGCCGCAATCTTCCACCGTCGCATCATTCGGCATGTTGATCGTCTTGGAGATCGCGCCTGATATGAAGGGCTGTGCCGCCGCCATCATGCGGATATGCGATTCGACCGAGAGATAACGCTTGCCGATCTTGCCGCAGGGGTTGGCGCAATCGAAGACGGGCAGGTGCTCGGCCTTCAGGAACGGTGCGCCTTCCAGCGTCATCGCGCCGCAGACGTGCACGTTCGCTGCTTCGATGTCCTTCTTGCCGAAGCCGAGATGCTCGAGCAGGTTGAAGCTCATGTCGGAGAGCTGCTCGTCGGAAACCTTCAGCGTGCCCTTCAGGAAGTCGGCACCCAGCGTCCACTGGTTGAAGACGAACTTGATGTCGAAGGCGCTTTTCAGCGCGGCGTTGACGGCTTCGATCTTCTCATCGGTGAAGCCCTTGGCCTTCAGCGTCGAGGGGTTGATAGCCGGCGCCTGGTTGAGATTGCCATGGCCGACGGCATAGGCCTCGATCTCGGCGATCTGGCTTTCGGAATACCCAAGCGAACGCAGCGCATCCGGAACCGCGCGGTTGATGATCTTGAAATAACCGCCACCGGCAAGCTTCTTGAACTTCACCAGCGCGAAGTCGGGCTCGATGCCGGTCGTGTCGCAATCCATGACGAGGCCAATCGTGCCTGTCGGCGCGATGACGGTGGTCTGGGCGTTGCGGTAGCCGTGCTGTTCGCCAAGCGCCAGCGCCTTGTCCCAGGCGGCTGTTGCGTGGGCAATGAGGTCCTGATCCGTGCAATCGGCATGGATGAGAGCGACCGGGTTGACCGACAGGCCCTCATAACCATCCGACAGGCCATGGGCGGCGCGGCGGTGGTTGCGGATGACGCGCAGCATGTTGTCGCGGTTCGGTGCAAAGCTCGGGAACGGGCCAAGCTCGCCAGCCATTTCAGCCGAGGTTGCATAGGAAACACCGGTCATGATGGCGGTCAGCGCACCGGCAATGGCGCGGCCCTCATCGCTGTCATAGGGAATGCCAGACGACATCAGGAGGCCGCCGATATTGGCGTAACCGAGGCCGAGCGTGCGGTATTCATAGGAGCGCTCGGCGATCTGGCGCGACGGGAACTGCGCCATCATCACGGAGACTTCGAGCACGACGGTCCACAGGCGCACGGCATGTTCGTAATCGGCGATATCGATGCGCTTCGTCTTGGCATCCTTGAACTGAAGCAGGTTCAGCGAGGCAAGGTTGCAGGCCGTGTCGTCAAGGAACATATATTCCGAGCACGGGTTGGAGGCGCGGATCGGGCCTTCGGCCGGCGAGGTGTGCCAGTCGTTCATGGTGGTGTTGAAGTGCAGGCCCGGATCGGCGGACGCCCAGGCGGCATGGGAAATCTTTTCCCAGAGATCGCGGGCCTTCAGCGTCTTCATGACCTTGCCGTCCTTGCGGGCGGTGAGGTTCCAGTCGCCGTCATTTTCGACAGCACGCAGGAAGTCATCCTTCAGCGAGACGGAGTTGTTGGAGTTCTGGCCCGAAACCGTGAGGTAGGCTTCCGAATCCCAATCCGTGTCGTAGGTCTTGAACTGGATGTCCTTGTAACCCTGTTCGGCGAACTGGATGACGCGCTTTACGTAGTTTTCCGGCACCATGTCCTTCTTGGCAGCGCGGATTTCGCGCTTCAGGGCAGGGTTCTTGGCCGGGTCGAAGCAGTCACCATTGTCAGCTTCGCAGTTGACGCAGGCCTTCATGATGGCCTTCAGATGCTTGGCAACGATCTTGGAGCCGGTCACGAGGGCGGCAACCTTCTGCTCCTCGTTCACCTTCCAGTCGATATAGGCTTCGATGTCGGGGTGATCGGCATCAACGACGACCATCTTCGCTGCGCGACGGGTCGTACCGCCGGACTTGATGGCGCCGGCTGCGCGGTCGCCGATCTTGAGGAAACTCATCAGGCCGGAGGACTTGCCGCCGCCGGAAAGCTTTTCGCCTTCGCCACGCAGATAGGAGAAGTTGGAACCGGTGCCGGAGCCATATTTGAACAGGCGCGCTTCACGCACCCACAGGTCCATGATGCCGCCTTCATTGACCAGATCGTCTTCAACGGACTGGATGAAGCAGGCATGCGGCTGCGGATGTTCGTAAGCGGATTTGGACTTGGTCAGCTTGCCGGTGAAGGGGTCGACATAGAAGTGGCCCTGGCCCGGACCATCAATGCCATAGGCCCAGTGCAGGCCGGTGTTGAACCATTGCGGGGAGTTAGGGGCAACGCGCTGGGTGGCGAGCATGTAGGCAAGCTCGTCGCGGAAGGCGAGCGCATCTTCTTCGGACGAGAAATATTTGCCCTTCCAGCCCCAATAGGCCCAGGTGCCGGCCAGACGGTCGAAGACCTGGCGCGCGTCGGTTTCGGAGCCGTAACGTTCGGCTTCGGGCACGTCCTTCAGGGCTTTCTCATCGGCAACCGAGCGCCACAGGAAGGAAGGAACGTCGTTTTCCTCGACCTTTTTCAGCACCTTCGGCACACCGGCCTTGCGGAAATATTTCTGCGCCAGAACGTCGGTCGCCACCTGGCTGAACTGCGCGGGAACGTCGATATCCGCCAGACGGAACACGATGGAACCGTCGGGGTTCTTGATTTCACTGACGGCCTTGCGGAAGTCGATCTCCGCATAAGGCGATTGGCCGGGCTTCGTGAAGCGACGTTCAATGCGCATGGTTTCCTGTCCTCGTCCATTGGGCGCCCGGCAAAGGGCGCAAAAATCCGGTCCAGCCGTGCGATGTCTTCGCGCAGCCGGTTGTTGCCGATCTGAAAGGGATGTTCATCCTTGGATGTGATCCCTGTATCTCGTGGCTTATTCGGCTGCAAGCATAGTGTGGAATACTAAATATAGTATCAACAGCTTCCTGCCGCCAGTCCCCGCGTCATGTTTTTGGCGGTTCCCGAAGGCGCGCAGAAACCCACCGGCAAACCGCCCCCTGATGGCCGGGACGCCGCGTCTGGATTAGCGAGCTGAGATTGAAAGGAACCGGCCTCGTTACTTTCCGGTCCGTTGCCGCCGCAACATAACTGTCACTTTCCTCTTGCGGCATAGATTCGTCAAGCCATAGATTGAAACGCATTTTTAACCACAAGATATTGTGTGAAGTGCCTGTGGAAAACGGGGAAAGCAAAAGCTTTCAAAAGAATCAGTTACTTGGCAGGGAAATCTCAAGCCTGTGCGGGGCTGGTTTCCGCAGCGGAAAGCCAAAAACCAGCATTTCCGGGGTGAGGCATAAAGGCGACACTGCGGTTTTTCCGTGTTTTTCCGCTGTCGGCAAAAAGGCCTTTTCACACAAAAAAGCCGCCCCGGGTGGGACGGCGAAAGAGTGGATATTGCTGGGGGAAGTCTTGCGCGGTTGGTGCATCCGCACTCCGTCACCCCGGACCAGATCCGGGGTCCAGCGCGATCAAGTCCTTGATCGCGAGAGAGTCTTCTCACGGCGCAGACGCGCCGTGGCTGGATTCCGGCTCAAGGCCGGAATGACGGATGAGAAATGGGTTCCCCTGTGGGCAATCAGCCGCGCGATCCCTTGGCGATCGGCTCCTGATAGGTGAAGCCCATGTCCCAGGGAAAATAGATCCAGGTGTCCTGGCTGACTTCGGTGACGAAGGTGTCAATGGTCGGCACGCCCTTCGGCTTGGCGTAAACGCAGGCAAAATGGGCTCTCGGCAGCATTTCGCGCACTTCCAGCGCCGTCTTGCCGGTATCGGTCAGATCGTCAAGCACGAGCACGCCTTCGCCGCCATCCGCCGCCAGTTTCGGGTCGACGCCCTTCAGCAGCACCGTATCGCCCTGATTGACATAGTCATGACGGGTGGCGATGCAGACCGTGTCGATCAGGCGGATGTTCAGTTCGCGCGAAATGATCGCCGCCGGTACAAGGCCGCCGCGGGTGATACAGACGATTGCCCGGAACTCTTTATCGAGGCCGGCAAGACGCCAGGCAAGCGCACGGGCATCGCGGTGGAACTGGTCCCAGGAGACGGGAAAGGCTTTATCGGGAAGGGACATGTCGTCTACCATCTGGTCAAAATTGTCGATGGCTTTGGCTAATAGCCGCAAGACCGGCAAAAAGGCAAGCTTTCCGCGTGAGGCGTGTTGTTTGAGCCGGGAGATTGCCACCTGTTTCTTCTCCCCGCCGGGGAGAAGGTGGCCTGAAGGGTCGGATGAGGGGGCAACGTAGCCGAATATCTCTACCCTTGCCCCTCATCCCGCTGCCGCGGACTTCTCCCCGGCGGGGAGAAGAAATATGCGGCACTCGCTCGATCCATGCGGAATGCTGAGGGGGCGGCGGCGTGTTTGCGCCGCTTCCATATTTAGCGCGAGAGCAGCGTCATCGCCGTCATGGAATCGAGCAGGGTGCGCGTGACGCCGCCAAACAGCAGTTCCCACCAGCGGGAATGGCCATAGGCGCCCATGACCAGAAGGTCGATGCTGTTATCCGACAGACGGTTTTCGATGGCCGCCTGCGGCGAAACGCCGGCGATCTTTTCCTGCGAGGTCACGGTGACGTTGACACCATGGCGAGCAAGCGTTGCGGCCAGTTCCGTGCCGGCAAGACCGGGGGACTGTGTTTCACTCTCTGCCTGGTCGACGGAGAAGATCTCGACGCTTTCGGCGGCTTTCAGAAAGGGCAGGGCGTCGAAGGTGGCGCGTGTGGCCTCTCGCGAGCCATTCCAGGCGATGAGGACGCGCTTGATCGGCTTGGCGACGGTCAGCACATGCGGCACCAGGAGAACGGGACGGCCGCTTTCATAAAGGAAACCGTCAATATCCGAGCGGCTGTCTGACAGTGCCGAGGAGCTGCTCTGGCGGGCGACGATCAAATCGGCGCAACGGGCGCTGTCGATGGCGGATGCGGAGGCGTAACCGACCGACGTGACGAAGCTGCGCCATTCATGCGAGACGCCGTTGGCAGACAGCGTGCGTTTGAAAAGGGTTCCGACATCGGTGGTTTCCTTGTGCGCCACATCCTGCAAAGCCTGCACGGTGGCGGGATCGGGAATTTCCATCGGTGCGACGAGCGGAACGGCGGCCAGCGTTTCCATGTGCAGGCCGATCACATGTGAGGAAAACTGGTCGGCAAGGCTTACCACGAATTCGCCGAGCTTCTGCGTGTTCGAAACATTGTCGACCACTGCCAGTATCGTTTTGTAACCCATTTTTCTCTCCTCGGTGACATGTCGTTTTCAGATCGTTCTGGCTTTTCTTCGAATCGCCAGAGCGATCTCAGTCTCTGTTTTACGTATTGTCCGGACGGAAAAGCTGTTCCGCTTTTCCTGGAAATGCTCAGGGGGGAGAGTGGCCGCCTTTACAGACCGCCACCTTGATTTTGGTCAAACCTTTTCGTTTCAGGCCTTTTCCTTCTCAGGCGGTTGCATCGCCCTTGCTGGCGGCCAGTTGCTTCTCCTGGCCGATGGTTTCGATCATGGCTGCGACCGCCTCGGTTGCCGCCTTCAGCACGCCGGCGTCGCGGGCGCGCACAACGATCTCCGTCGAAAAACGCTGTCCGTCATATTTCGGATAGGAGCCGATGCTGGTTTCGGGATGAGCCTTCTGGATGGCCGTCAGCGGCGTGCCGATATCACCTTCGCCATAGGGGGAGCGCACCGCCTGCGACATGACCTTCGCACCGGTGCACAAGGTCGGCATGACATTGTCGAGCATGGCCTGGAACACCTGCGGTACGCCGGCCATGACATAAACATTGCCGATGACGAAGCCGGGGGCAACGGAAACGGGATTGGCGATGTGTGCGGCACCTTTTGGCATGCGCGCCATGCGCTTGCGCGCCTCGGTGAACTCCATCTCGCGGACGCGGTACATGTCGCCCAGCAGGCGCAGCGCCTCGGCATCGTGCTCACAGGGCAGGCCGAATGCCACTGACACTGCATCCGCGGTGATATCGTCATGGGTCGGGCCGATGCCGCCTGACGTAAAGACATAATCATAACGGCCGCGCAGCGCATTCAGCGCCTCAACGATCTGCTCCTCCTCGTCGGCGACGATGCGCACTTCCTTGAGGTCAATGCCGGACATGGTGAGAACATCTGCAAGATGGCCGATATTCTTGTCCTTGGTGCGGCCCGACAGCAATTCGTCGCCGATGGCGAGCATGGCGGCGGTGACAACGGAGGAGGTGGAGGAGGGATTGGACATGGTTGCACTCGTCATCTGTTTCCCCTGACGTTAGCCCTGCTCCCGATGAATGCAAAGCAGTTTTGAAAAAATGTCCTTTTGTAAATGGTTGACATTCCGGTTTTCCGTTCACTCATGGTGAACAGTGCGTATGCCAATCCCCGGCTGGCGGGAGGAGGGGCCGTGGGCTAGGTTTTCGTCACATACATTTGACGGGTCAACGCCGATGATCATCCAGTTTTTGAAAAAGCTTCTGGCCGGTACGCCGGAAAAAATTCCAGCAAAGGAAACAAAGAGAATGACGAAGGTTTTGGTACTTTATTACTCCGCTTACGGCCATATCGAGACGATGGCCTATGCGGTCGCCGAAGGCGTCAAGTCCACCGGCGCGGAAGCTGTGGTGAAGCGCGTTCCCGAACTGGTTCCGGAAGAGGTCGCCAAGGCCTCCCATTTCAAGATGGATCAGTCGGCCCCGGTGGCGACGGTGGAAGAGCTGGCAGAATACGACGCCATCATCGTCGGCGCCGGCACGCGCTTCGGCACGGTTGCCTCGCAGATGCGCAATTTCTGGGATCAGACCGGCGGTCTGTGGTTCAACGGCAAGCTGGTCGGCAAGGTTGGCTCGGCCTTCACCTCTTCCGCCACCCAGCATGGCGGTCAGGAATCGACCATTCTCGGTTTCATTCCCACCTTCCTGCATCACGGCATGGCCGTTGTCGGGCTGCCCTATGCTTTCCAGGGCCAGATGGGCGTCGATGAAATCAAGGGCGGTTCGCCCTATGGTGCTTCCACCATCACCGATGGCGACGGCTCGCGCCAGCCTTCCGAAATCGAACTCGAAGGCGCACGCTTCCAGGGCGCGCATGTGGCAAAAATCGCTGCCAAGCTCTCTGCCTGATTTTCACGGTTCTTTGAAAAAGAATGCGGCCCAAAAGGCCGCATTTTCTGTTCCGGCATTTTTAATCGCCGGCATCCTCAGGAAAGGATTTTTTAAGGCGGGTCAGATCGGCAGGTTGACCATGAAAAAGCAGCTTGCGACCACGAAGCCGAGCATCGATATTTCTAGAAAACCGTTCAATCCGTCACGCATTTCAATCCTCCTTGTGTCGGGCGAAAAGAGAACGGACAGAGCCTATTGCGGTTCCATAACAGAAGAATGAAATTTAGAGATTTTTAATGCCTTGCCATTCCGCGTGTGGCGAAGGCGATCTGGACGCTTCAGCCCGTGACGACGAAGGCGACGACGAGATGGCCGATGAGGCCGATTGCGAGGCAGGAGAGAAGAAAGATGAACAGGGCTTTTTTCATGTTTCCGGAAGCTTCCATCGGTTTTTATCCATCCAACCTGTTGTCTTGAAAATTCAGCGCCGCAGGGCACATCGCATCGTCCTGCGGCAGGCGAGCCAGTTCCCGTCAGGCCTTGAAATCGAGGCCCGCTTCGATGGCCGCGGCAAGGAAAGCCTTGCGCGCATCTTCCGGCTTTTTCCGCCCGGCATCGACGGCGGCGCAGACGAGCAGCGCCTTGTCCAGCGCATCGCCATCTTCGATCGGCCAATCTTCGATCAGCGCCCAGGAGGCTGCCTGCGTGGTTTCGATGCTCGTATATTCGCCCGGCGTTTCAAACGCGATCAGGACGGGTTTTTGCCAGCGCGTGTTCATCGCCTATCCGTATTGTTTGTCGTGCCCGGCTCTAACCGAAGCGGCCTGAATGCGCAATCCGTTTCGGCCCGGCTGTGGTGCGGTCAGTCGTCGCGTCCGAACAGCCAGTCGCGAATGATGCGCCGGTCGATGAGTTCCAGCGAGCGGTCGGGCGCGATGCGGTAGGTTTCCACCGCCCTTGTGCTGCCATCGATACGGAATTCGTGGCTGAAGGTGCTGCCGATCGGCGATTTCGTCAGCTTGGTGCGCGGCTGGCCTCTATAGGTAATGCTGCCGGGGATCGGTGCGACATAGGGCGCCGGTCCAGTATAGGGTGGCGGTCCGACCGTGGTGCATCCCGCCAGCGCCAATGGGAGCGCGATAATGGCCGATGATAGGAGCGTTTTCATCCTGTCCTCCGAAGTGCGTCTGCGAAAACGATATGGAGGCGCAGCGGTTCCCGGCGGGCAAGAAGATCAAGGATTATTCGTCCTGTCTATTTGCTTTTCGGATTCTGAATGTCGCGCGCGACCCAGCGGAAGAAAGCGTAGACGAGGAGGCCAAAGATGAAAAGCGGGATGAGGTTCGCAAAACCGGACATATGATTCTCGTTTCTCCCTCCCGGCCCGGGGTCTAGCCGGAGTGAAACCGGCAAGGCAAGAGAATCGCCTGTCACCGCCAGTAAAATATCCGTGTGCCTCAAGGGGGAGATTTGTGGCTTGCCGGGGAGGGCGGGAGAGATCTGGCGCACTGCCAGTGATGCCAGATCTCTCTGTCTCCCGCCAGTTTCAGGGTACGGGGGACTTGTTATAGTATAACGAATAACCACCAATGGACATAGGCCGAAAAATTACCACGAATAAATCGCTGCCATCGCCGGTCATCGAAGCCCCTGACGTTTGGCCTTGATACCTGCGCCATTTCAATGCCTGCGGGCGAAGACGTTTATCCGGCAAATTATTTCACCCAACGGAAGCAGACACGGGCTCATCGCAGATAGCGCTTTAACCCGTTGAAACGGCTACGATGCTTTTTGGGAAGCAGGCCGCAGCGCGGGAACTGAAGGGAACCTTTTTCATGCTGCGTCATTGAATCAGGCACAACACATGCCAATAGCGGAGGGTTAAACATGCTCGGCACCATCCTCGTCATCCTGCTTATTCTGTTCCTGATCGGCGCGCTGCCCAGCTGGGGTTACCATAATTACGGTTATGGCCCGTCGGGCGGCCTCGGACTGGTTCTGGTTATTGTCCTGATACTGGTTCTGCTTGGGCGGATTTGATCGACTACCCTTGAGACTGAGCCACCGCCCGCACTGCCGCAATTGCGGCGGATGCGGGCGTTGTTTCTTCTGGAATATGAGGAAGATACGAAAAACCACGCAATCTTAATCCCTTAGACCGTGGGCGACTGCATGGTGCCTATCCAGCCTGAAAAAACACCACATTCGGAACGAACCCTCTTGCGCCCAAAATGGATTCGTTCTAAATGCCCGCCATCGCTCGAATGAAGAGCGTGTGAGGCCTCGTGGCGGAGTGGTGACGCAGAGGACTGCAAATCCTTGTACCCCGGTTCAATTCCGGGCGAGGCCTCCAAATCGCTTTTCACCAAAAGCAAATAATTGATTTTACACGCGAGACAGGTGAGTTCTGCATTTCGTGCATAGATTCGACGTTATGCTGTCTTTGCATCTAAACACCGCCTCAAGGGTGTCTGTCGCCTCGCTATTACCTACTGCGCTGGCGAAGACTGTGTCGACATCGCAGATTCCGTTTTTGCAATGAATTGTGCACGTCATTGATGAACTACAGTTACCCGGGCGATCAGGCGTTGTGCAGGCCTCATGGCCGAGAAGTCATTGTCGGCAAAATCGCGCTCGCGTTTTGCCCGATGTAACTGTTCCTGTCTTGGAACGAAGCACCGATGAACGGATTGCCGTTGACGGTGAGGGCGACAAGCAGCGATATGCCGCATAGCACGGCCAATCCCACATTACTCTCGGACCTATGTCGAGAAAATCTCTCCGCGACGACCGGCAAGATGAATGTATATGGCATTATGTAAAATTCGGTTTGGTTGCCGTGACGTACGACCAAATTTAATGCGATGCCAATCAGGAAAGCTGCAGACAATATCCCCAGTCTCGCCCCACTCGTTCCGAGAAATTCAAAAAGGCCAGGATCCAAGTGTTTTTTATATGGTAAGATTGCGGTGATTGCGCAATAGAAGCAGTACATGACGACGACGCAAGACAGGATCGCCGCCCAAACCGAAATCTCAGCAAAATTATCGGTTCTATAGTATGGCAACCATTGAAATAGATGGCCAAAAAGCCAAGTTATGTTCGCTATAACCAGCCCCTCATCAATCTTTGAAAATTCATCTTGAGAGCCGGGATCAGCATACATGACGAAAAACTTCATCGAGCCGATCATTACGCTTAATATTGAGGCTCCTGTCATAAAATAGAGCAGGCTGTCTATGGACAGCGCCAGCCCTAATATGGCCAAAACAGCTCCAATACGGTCGCGTGAAGCTGTGTGTTTTTCCAGTTCAAGGGAAAGTATAAACAGCATTAAGAATGGGAAAAACATCACCGGTGGTGAGTAGCATATGACCCCAAATATGTTGAGCGCTATTGCTAAACCATACGCCATGTAACGCGTGCCCAAGTCCTTCGATGCTAATGATGCAATCAGAAACGAAACAATCAGGAACGTTTGCGAAAGCACCTGTCTTTCCACAATTGACGAGAGCACGACGTGCTGGGCAGTGATTGCATAAGTCGCAGAAACAATAATACTCGCTGTCCTGTCTGCTCCTAGAGAGACGGAAAAGCAAAAAATCAGCGCAATATTCAGTGCGCCAAGGATCTTGGGCAACAAGCTTGCAACTGAGAGCAGTTGCATGAGCGATGTTGCTGTTACCGGACTTGCGAGCTCTTTGACTGGTAAAAAGGCCCCCAACCACCATTGGTAGAGGTTATCTTGATACCAGTATCTCATGGAGACACCGCCAGCTTGGACACCATGTAAATCTGAGTAAATCACGGCTCTAAGTATGTTGTTGGCGTCGAGATTCCATTCCGCGTAAGGAATAGAAAACCGAACTGCCAGTGCGAAGATAAACAAGATGCCAGCTATACCGGTCACACTGATCCAGCGGTGATTTTTTGCCAACCAACTCTCGTTGACCATAAGCTTGCGTTCCCCAGTCATCAGTGAAAAGCCTTATTAGAT
This sequence comes from Agrobacterium sp. V1, assembly GCF_030518355.1. Lineage (NCBI taxonomy): Bacteria > Pseudomonadati > Pseudomonadota > Alphaproteobacteria > Hyphomicrobiales > Rhizobiaceae > Agrobacterium > Agrobacterium sp. V1. The sequence continues at coordinate 1,416,960 of NZ_JAULSF010000001.1, read as the reverse complement.
TGCTATTTCTCATGGACGCACTCGTCAATCGCAGAATGGTTCAGCCATTAGAGCGCAGCCGGTAGCGTAACTCGGCAGCCAAACCCGCAATCGGGAGAAGCCTCATGCTGAAGGCTGATGCCGGATGCTCGATCGAGCGAGTTGCGAACGTGCACGGTATTGGCTCGGCTGGTTATGGCTTCTAGGGAAGGAGGCTCGGAGCCGCATGGAAGGCTAAGTCAAGTTGGTGGTTCGCTTCATCAAGAAGAACAATTTTCTCTGTGCTCTCAACCGTATGGATTGAGCGGGGTTCGCCCCGCGCGCCGCCGAATTTGAGAAGCCTCGATAATTATTCGACCCAAGGTGCGGCAGGCGATAGCGCGAGCTATTGAAAGCCCTTTTTTGAGGCGCCGCCGGGCGAGGTCTCCAAAATTTCCACAAATAGCAAATGTTGTCTTGAGCATATCTCTCGCTTTGCGGTGATTGATCGCCTTTGCTGTTTTAAAAAATCCCCGTCATTTCGCTTTTTCCCGCACATCCTACTCACCACGCTTGAAAGCGCGCGCCTTGGCAATTATGAGATTATCCAAAGGTGAGGGGAAACCCGCGCCGTTTTGAGCTTTTGGAGCCGAGGCTTCCCGACCGGCATCCGTGAAATTGAGGCGATAAGGACATGATGGATTTCGAAACCGCGCGCGCCAATATGGTCGACAGCCAGCTGCGCACGACTGACGTGACTTCGCATTCGGTGCTGAAGGCGTTTTTGAGCGTGCCGCGCGAGGCTTTCGTGCCGGCGGGCGTGCGGCAGATTGCCTATGCGGATGAGGATATGCAGATCTGTCCGGCCCGCGACGGCCGCCCGGCGCGCTACGTCATGAAGGCTTCGCCGCTGGCGAAACTGCTGCAGCTTGCCGCCGTCTCCAAGGAAGATGTGGTGCTGGAAGTCGGCGGTGGTTCCGGTTACGCGGCCGCCATCCTTTCCCAGCTGGCAGGTTCGGTGGTGTCACTTGAATGTGACGAAGCGCTGGCGGTGCAGGCAACCGAGACGCTGGCGTCGCTCGGATATGACAATGTCGCTGTCGTGACCGGCGATCTTGAAAAGGGTTATGCAAGCGAAGCGCCCTATGATCTGGTTTTCGTCAACGGTTCCGTCGAGGAAGTGCCGGCGGCGCTGACCGACCAGCTGCGCGATGGCGGACGTCTGGTCGTTGTTGTCGGATATGGCAACGCCGCAAAGGCCACCGTCTATCGCCGTGATGGCAACAGCACATCGGCTGCAAGCTCTTTCAACGCCTCCATCAAGCCTCTGCCCGGTTTTGCCAAGGCGGCAGAATTCGTTTTCTGATCCATCGATATATTCGTTGCCGGTTACGCCGGGGTGGACCTTCCGCCCCGGCGTTTGCTTTTGCGGGGCCTGTATGCTGCGCCCCGGTTGTCCGCGGCGGTGCCTTGACAGCCTGTCCTCACAAAGCTGTGCATCACCGTGAAACTTGTCGAATCAGTGATTTAGTTCCTGACCATGCTGCCCTAGACTAAGGGTGATTCGGGGTGTGCGTATTTCTGCCCCGCATGACCCTGCGACAGGGACGGCAAAAACGCCCGGCGGTTTTGTCCGAACATGTTTCAGAACATCGGCGCGGCAGCCAGCTTCGGCTGTCACGGACGCGATGTAAGAATTGAACAGGTGCGAAGCGCCATGTCCGGTATCCAGAGGGATACGGCCTGCGCGCTCAAGAGTGGAAACCGGGGATTGATATGGCTCAGCCAAGCGTAGCGCGTGAACCGTCCATGGAAGAGATTCTGGCGTCGATACGCCGGATCATCGAGAGCAACGAGCCGGGACCTGCCGGTGCGTTTTCCGGACAGTTGCCGCCGGTCTATGACGATGAAGACGATGCCGCCGGTGAAGCGGCCTTCGTGACGGAGCCCGTCAGCCCGCCGGCCCGCGTTCCTCCCGCCGCAAACCAGGCCTACGGTGCGCGGCCTGCGCAGGATTATTCGCCGGCTTCCGAAAGGCCGATGCCGGAACAGCCGGAAATCTCTGCCGAGAAGACCATGTCGCTGGCCGACGTTGCAGCCCGTGTTCGCGCCGCCGCCGACCGTAACGCCGCGATGGGGCCACAGGCATTTGCAGCGCAGGCGCAGCGTGGCGCTACAGAGCCCGCACCGGCTGCGCCCGCCGCATCTTCCCCGAGCGTAATACCGGCTGAACGTCCGGCGCCGCAGCGTCCGACGGATGTGCGGCCGCTGATGGCGGCAACCGCTGCTGCTGCCAGCGAACAGCCCGTGCCTTTCGCTACCGAGGATCGCGCCGCCGCCGCTGCCATCGAAAATGCGCCTTTTGCCGAGAACCCTTTTGAGCAACTTGCGTTGCGTGGCGCGATCGAGACGCCGCTCCCCAAGGAGCATTTTGAAATCGAAGTGCACCAGCCGGCCGTCGAGATGCCGAAATTCGATCTGGCCGAGCCCGAGGTGGAAGCTGAGAGCGCTTTGTCGCTCAATCTCATTTCCGCTGCCGCCGGTGCCCAGATCGCCCGTTCCTTCAGCGAACTTGCTGATGTGTTCGATGGCGTCGAGCGCCGCTCGATCGAGGATCTGGCTGCCGAGATGCTGCGCCCGATGTTGCAGGACTGGCTGGAAGACAATCTGCCGACTTTGGTGGAGCGTCTCGTGCGCGAGGAAATCGAGCGCGTCGCACGCGGTTCGCGCCGTTAAGTTCTCTGCGGTCGCCTGTCGCAAATGCGCCGGGCCATGACGAAACAGGGGCCGCTCCGGCATCGGGGCGGCTTTTTTGTTGAAGATGAAGGCGTTATCGGGGCATAGTCATATGCAGGGTCGCCCAATCGGCGGCTTAAGCGGGTCGGTTTCTGTTGACTCTCGACCATCCATCCTTATTTAAAAAATCCACACAAGAACTCTAAAATTCAGGTCAGGAAATGCTCGAGAAGACCTACGATTCCGCAGCCGTCGAACCGAAGATCGCCAAAGCATGGGACGAGGCGAATGCTTTCCGTGCCGGCGCCAACGCCAAGCCGGGCGCGGAAACCTTCACCATCGTCATCCCGCCGCCGAATGTGACGGGCTCCCTGCATATGGGCCATGCGCTCAACAACACGCTGCAGGACATATTGGTCCGCTTCGAGCGCATGCGCGGCAAGGATGTGCTGTGGCAGCCGGGCATGGACCATGCCGGCATTGCCACCCAGATGGTTGTGGAGCGCAAGCTGATGGAACAGCAGCTTCCGGGCCGCCGCGACATGGGCCGTGAGGCCTTCGTGGAGAAGGTCTGGGAATGGAAGGCCGAATCCGGTGGCTTGATCTTCAACCAGCTGAAACGCCTCGGCGCATCCTGTGACTGGTCGCGCGAGCGCTTCACCATGGACGAGGGTCTCTCCGAGGCTGTCCTCGAAGTCTTCGTCACGCTCTACAAGCAGAACCTGATCTACAAGGACAAGCGTCTCGTCAACTGGGACCCCAAGCTGCAGACCGCGATTTCCGACATGGAAGTCGAGCAGATCGAGATGAAGGGCAATCTCTGGCACTTCCGGTATCCGCTGGAAAAGGGCGTGACCTATCAATATCCGGTCGCTTTCGACGAGGAGGGCAAGCCCACCGAGTTCGAAACCCGCGACTACATCGTCGTCGCCACGACCCGTCCGGAAACGATGCTCGGTGATACCGGTGTTGCGGTTAACCCGGAGGACGAGCGTTACAAGGGCATTGTCGGCAAGCATGTCATCCTGCCGATCGTCGGCCGCAAGATCCCGATCGTTGCCGATGACTATGCCGATCCGACGGCCGGTACCGGCGCAGTCAAGATCACGCCCGCGCATGATTTCAACGACTTCGAAGTCGGCAAGCGCTGCGGCCTGCGCGCCATCAACGTCATGAATATCGATGGCACCATCTCCATCAAGGAGAATGAGGATTTCCTCGAGGGCCTTAGCCATCCGGCCGCCCTGCATGGCGCATGGGATCGTCTGGAAGGACAGGACCGCTTCTTTGCGCGCAAGGTCATCGTCGAAATCTTCGAGGAAGCCGGTCTGCTCGACAAGATCGAGCCGCACAAGCACGTCGTGCCGCATGGCGACCGTGGCGGCGTACCGATTGAGCCGCGTCTGACCGATCAATGGTGGGTGGACAACAAGACGCTGGCCCAGCCGGCGATTGCCTCGGTTCGCGAAGGCCGCACCAATTTCGTGCCGAAGAACTGGGAAAACACCTATTTCCAGTGGATGGAGAACATCCAGCCCTGGTGTATCTCGCGGCAATTGTGGTGGGGACACCAGATTCCCGCATGGTACGGCCCGGATGGGCAGGTCTTCGTCGAAAAGACCGAGGAAGAGGCGCTGCAGGCGGCCATCCAGCATTACATCGCCCATGAAGGCCCATGGAAGGCCTGGGTCGAGGAGAAGCTTGAGAACTTCAAGCCGGGCGAAATCCTGACGCGCGACGAAGATGTGCTCGACACATGGTTCTCGTCGGCGCTCTGGCCGTTTTCGACGCTGGGCTGGCCGGAAGAGACGCCGGAACTGGCGCGTTATTACCCGACCAACGTGCTCGTCACCGGCTTTGACATCATCCCGTTCTGGGTGGTGCGCATGATGCAGATGGGCCTGCATTTCATGAAGGACGATGCCGGCAACCCGGTCGAGCCGTTCAGCACGGTCTATATTCACGCGCTGGTTCGCGACAAGAACGGCCAGAAGATGTCGAAGTCCAAGGGCAACGTCATCGATCCCCTGGAACTGATCGACGAATATGGTGCGGATGCGCTGCGCTTCACGCTCGCCATCATGGCGGCGCAGGGCCGCGACGTTAAGCTCGATCCCGCGCGTATCGCCGGTTATCGCAACTTCGGCACCAAGCTATGGAACGCCACGCGTTTTGCCGAGATGAACGGCGTGAAGCGCGATCCGCACTTCCTGCCAGAAACCGCCTCGCTGACGATCAACCGCTGGATCCTGACCGAGCTTGCCAATACGGCGCGCGACGTGACGGCCTCGCTTGAGAATTTCCGTTTCAACGATGCTTCCGGCATTCTCTACCGTTTCGTCTGGAACCAGTTCTGCGACTGGTATCTGGAACTGCTGAAGCCGGTCTTCGGTGGTGAAGACGAAAATGCGAAGACGGAATCGCAGGCCTGTGCGGCCTATGTTCTGGATGAGATCTACAAGCTGCTGCATCCCTTCATGCCGTTCATGACGGAAGAGCTGTGGGCGCATACGGCCGGCGAGGGCGAGGAGCGCGATGATCTGCTCTGCCTCACCGACTGGCCGGTGCCGGAATTCCGCGACGACGCTTCGGCTGCGGAAATCAACTGGCTGATCGATCTCGTATCGGGCATCCGCTCGACACGCGCCGAGATGAATGTGCCGCCGGGTGCGACTGCCTCGCTGGTGGTCGTCGGCGCCAACACCTCCACCGAAGCGCGGCTTGATCGCCACGCCGCCGCCATCCGGCGCTTAGCGCGGGCCGATGAAATCCGCGGTGGTGATGTTGCGCCGAAGGGCTCGGCCCAGATCATCATCGGTGAAGCCACGGTCTGCCTGCCGCTCGGCAACCTTGTCGATCTCTCAGCTGAGAAGGCCCGTCTTGAAAAGGCGATCGGCAAGGTAGATGCGGAAATGGAACGTATCGACAAGAAGCTCTCGAACGAAAAATTCGTGGCCAATGCCGATCCGGAGGTTGTGGCCACTGAACGCGAACGCAAGGCGGAACTCGAGGTGCAGCTGACAAGCCTGAAGACCGCCATGCAGCGGGTGAACGAGGCGGGATAACCCGCCCTTGCCGTTCCAACAGCAAAACGCCCCGTTAATGCGGGGCGTTTTTTTGCCTTTTGTCAGGTTTCATTTCTTTTCATTGCTGCGTTGCAGCGGCGAATCATTTCCGGGAAACAGTGCGATTATTTCATCGCGAAATTCGTCCGGTTCATCCGGAAAAGCGGAAAAAAACCAATAAAAACGGTCTGATAAGCGGGTTTCTTCGGGAAAATGCGACTGTGGTTATTTGGCGACATTTCCTGTTGGATTTGGCAATTTGTTTCGTTTTTCGTCAGTTTTTCCGAACGGATTAGAAAAATAGCCTAAAATGATTATATAAGAGGGCAGACATAAAATTCTTACGTAAAAAAATCGCCGCATTTGTGCGACAGCCGGAAACTGCGGCAGATTGTCATTTACCCTTTGGCGTTTCACTCTATCCTCGATCACATTGCCTTGATTGGGGAGAGAGATGGCAAAAACTGCAATTTTTCGCGGCGCGGTATGTTTCGTAGCCAGCATCGCGGCGGTCACGCCTTCACTGGCCGGCGGCCTGGAGCGCGGCGGTTACAATATCGACCTGCTGTTCGATCCGTCCGATTACGTTCTCGATAGTTCGGCCACATTCGTTGCGCCGCAGCGCAAGGTCGAGAATGCACGGGACAATCCGCTGAAGAGCGGTCCCTTGCCTGCCTCGTGGTCTACTAGCGCGGACGACTCGGAGAACTTCTGGTCTACCCGTATCGGCGCCAAAGCGGCGATCGGCGATTTCGGCGACTGCATGTTCGATTATTCGCAGCCCTGGGGCGCGCATCTCAATCCCGGCATCTGGCAGGGATCGAGCTACAATATCGAAACCAAGGTCAAGTCGCACAATTATGCCACCACCTGCCGCGTGAAGTTCGATCTTGGCAAGGGTGACTTCTCGATCATCGGCGGTGGATTCTATCAGGAAATCAGCGGTTATAAATACCGTCAAGTGCTTGGACCGGCCGTTCTCGGCTTGAATCCCGCATGGTCCAGCTTCAGCGGTGTCGGCAAACTGGAGATGGAAGGTGATGGCTGGGGCTGGCGTGCTGGCGTGGCCTATGAAATTCCTGAAATCGCTTTCCGCACAAGCCTTGTTTACAACAGCTCTGTTGATCACGACCTGACTGGCTTTGCCGATGTGAGATCGATCCCGCAGACACCGCCGTCCATATCCCCAACGTTGGCGAAGTATGGCGGCAAGCTCGTGCCGGTCTATGGGTCTATTTCTATGCCCGACAGTATCGAGCTCAAATTCCAATCAGGCATTGCACCTGACTGGCTTGCCTTTGGTTCGGTAAAATGGACTGATTGGAGTCAGATTCAGGTCATTCCTTTCTGCGCTGCTGGCACATCGCCGTGTGTTCCGAGCGGGACAGATACGTTGAACACGCTTGACCTGTATTATCGCGATGGCTGGACTATCTCTGGCGGCGTTGGCCATAAGTTTAACGAGCAATGGAGCGGCGCTGTCAGCGTGACTTGGGATCGCGGGACGTCCACGATTATCGGCACGCAGACCGACACCTGGACTCTCGGCACGCAGATCGTTTATTCGCCTAACAAGAATATCGAATTCAAGATTGCCGGTGCTCTTGGCCTTTTGACCTCGGGAAGCTCCTCGATCAACGGCGGACCCTGCGGGGCAGGCTTCACGTGCGGCAACGAGGCTGGCTATGACTTCGGCAACGATCTCGTGGCTGCCATTTCGACGGGCGTGAAGGTCAAGTTCTGACGCCACACTTCCATTGATGCTAAAATAAAGGTCCGGTTTACCAACCGGGCCTTTTTTCATGCCCGACTATGATTCCTTCTCGATAAAATCTTCCAGGCCGAAAGTTTTGTGACGATTTGGCAACACTTTTCTGCAAGCGTGGATCCGCGTTGGAATGTGAGCATATCTGTCCATTTCCCGCCACAAACAGAGTGCTTGGCTTATGTTTATGGACGCGGGAATGAAAGAACATGCGGGCGTTTGATGTGGATCTCTGGAATTGCAGAAAGTGAAAACGGGTTTGGATTCAGGGTTTAAGCAAGTAATACGGGAATTTGGTCCGGCTTTCTTGTTTGGCGCTGACCGGCAGATGGTGAAACGCCGTTATATTGCCGGAAATTATGCCTATATCTGTTTCACTGAAAATTTGGAGCAATTACCGCAAGAGACCACCGGCGGTGCGCTGGGAAGTGCTGCCGGAAAGACGCAGTGTGTTCGAAAAATCGCGACCCGGCGGGGTTCGGCTTTGCAGTATTCCGCAAGTATTGGCTATATGCCGGGAAGAGTTATGAGAAGTTCGCCGAAATGCTGAAATGTGAAGCCAACGTTTTAAAGCCGCTTCTTATGGGCATGTTGCTTGCGTCGCTCGCAATGCCTGCCGCGGCTTTTGACATCAATGCGGGCGTGACCAAGGAATCCGGCCCCTTCGACCTGTTCAAGTTCGGCTTCAAGGCCTACAAGAACGGCAACAAGGGCGAAGCCGTTGAGGCCTATCGCTACGCGGCTGAAAAGGGCCACACCGGTTCGCGCTGGGCGCTTGCCAATATGTATGCCTTTGGCGATGGCGTCGCCAAGAACGACTTCGAAGCTTTCAAGATTTACAGCGAAATCGCCAGCCAGGGCGTTGAGCCGGGTTCCGAAGATACCGGCTTTTTTGTCAACGCGCTTCTTTCCCTTGCTGATTATTACCGGCACGGTATTCCCGGCAGCCCGGTGAAAATGGACCTTTCACAGGCCCGCCAGCTTTATTTCCAGGTGGCTTCCACCTTCGGTGTGGCTGAAGCGCAGTTCCGGCTGGCGGAAATGATCCTGGCCGGCGAGGGCGGCCGGGCGGATGTGCAGCAGGCCAAGAAGTGGCTCAATCAGGCGCGCAAGCACGGCCATGCCGGCGCCATGTCGATCTTCGGCAACCTGATCTTCCAGGAAGGCCAGACGGCGCAGGGGCTGGCTTTCATGACGGCGGCGCTGGATAAATGCACTGCGATAGACTGTACGTGGATCCAGAACCTGCAGGAGCAGGCTTTTTCGCTGGCTGGCGAAAATGATCGACGCGCGGCCATTGCGATGGCGCAGAACATGCAGATCGACGATTCCAATTGAGATGATACCAGTCGAGGCGATTTCGCCCGTCTGACGCGAGCCGGTCAGCCGACCGGCTGGAAATCGAAATAACCGCAGACCGGAACGTGGTCGGACGGTTTTTCCCAAGCCCGCACATGTTTTTCGATGTTGACGGATTGCAGTCTGTCGGCCGCCTCCGCCGAGAGCATCAGGTGATCGATGCGGATGCCGTTATTTTTCGGCCATGCACCGGCCTGATAATCCCAGAAGGAATATAGTCCTGCCTCATCGGTGGTTGCGCGGGCGGCATCGGTAAAGCCCAGATGTTCCAGCTTGCGGAATGCAACGCGTGTTTGCGGCAGGAACAAAGCATCGCCTTCCCACACGCGTGGGTCGTGGCAATCAAAGGGCTCGGGAATGACGTTGTAATCGCCGGCCAGAATGAGCGGTTCCTCAAGCGCAAGGCGATCTTCGGCAAAGCGCCGCAGCCGTTCCATCCAGGCGAGCTTGTAGGGATATTTGACCGGATCGTCAGGCGGATTGCCGTTTGGCAGGTAAAGCGAGCAGACGCGGATCGCACCGCCATCGACAGAAAACACGCCTTCGATGAAACGTGCCTGTTCATCGGCGTCATCGCCCGGCAGGCCGCGATTGATCTCGTCCGGTTTCATCTTCGACAGCAGGGCGACGCCGTTGAAACCCTTCTGGCCGTGGGTCTCGACGTGATAACCGAGCGCTTCCAGCTCAAGACGGGGAAAGCCCTCGTCAACCGACTTTATTTCCTGAAGGCAGACGATATCAGGCGATGAATCCTTCAGCCACTGGCAGAGGTTTTCTATACGCGCCTTGACGCCATTGATGTTCCAGGTGGCAATCTTCATCGGAGTTTCCCTTTTGTGGGGGTACTTTTACCCGATGCAAAAGCGATTGCCACCGTTTTTGGAACGCGGTGGTGAGGATGTGGTGGATAGAATGGTGTCAGATCGAGAAGCTCGTCCCACAGCCGCAGCTTGCGACCGCATTGGGGTTCTTGATCTGGAAGGACTGGCCAAGCAGATTATCGACGAAGTCGATTTCGGAGCCGGCCATGTAGATGACCGACATGCTGTCGATCAGCACCTTGGCGTCGCCGCGGGCAATCACGATGTCGTCATCGGCGGGGTCTTCCGCGAGATCGAACTTGTAGGAGAAGCCCGAGCAGCCGCCGCCTTCCACCGAAACGCGCAATGCGTGCTTGCCCGCATCGGCTGCGACGATCTGGGCGATTCGCTTTGCTGCGGCTTCCGAAAGGGTAATGTCGCTGTTTTCCATGTCGTTCCTCCTGCCGGGGTCAAGAACCGGAGAGCAATAATCTCGTTGTCACTATTATAAACCGGTCAAATTAACGGTCTATAGCCTGTGTGAAGGCGGTCTGCGCGGCGATGATGCTTTGCGCCGACCTCTGCGATAGGTATGAAGGGTGAATGAAAAGGTCAATGGCCGAGGCGAAAAGGACGTCATTGCCTAGGTCATGGCGGCGAAGATAACAGGTGGATGCATGATCATAGACCAGCGCGCATTGGGTTTCGGAAGCGGCGAGAGGGCGGTTTTCGCCTCGGATCCATGGACCACGCGCGGGCGTCTTTTTCCCGAAGAGGGTAGCCTGACGCGTTCCGAATTCCAGCGTGACCGGGACCGCATCGTCCATACCACAGCCTTTCGCCGCCTGAAGCACAAGACGCAGGTGTTCATCAGCCCGGACGGAGACCATTACCGCACCCGCCTTACCCATACGATCGAGGTGGCACAGATCGCCCGGGCGCTCGCCCGCGCGCTGAAACTCGACGAGGATCTGGCGGAAGGCGTGGCGCTGGTGCATGATTTCGGCCACACGCCCTTCGGCCATACCGGCGAGGATGCGCTGGACGCGGTGCTGTTGCCCTATGGTGGTTTCGACCACAATGCCCAGTCGCTGCGCATCGTCACCAAGCTGGAGCGCCGTTACGCCGAATATGACGGCATCAACCTGACATGGGAAACGCTCGAAGGGCTGGTGAAGCACAATGGCCCGCTGGTGAATGCAAGCGGCGAGGGGGTCAAGGGGCCGGTTCCGCTGCCCATCCTCGAATATTGCGAACTGCAGGATCTGGAGATTGGCAGCTATGCCAGCCTTGAGGCGCAGATGGCGGCGATTGCCGACGACATCGCCTATAATACCCATGATATAGATGACGGCCTGCGCGCCGGCTATCTCACTTTCGAGATGCTGGAGGAGGTGCCGTTCCTGAGCGAGCTGATGGCCGAGGTACGTGGCAAATATCCCGTGCTGGACAAGGAGCGTTTTGCCAACGAGATCATGCGCCGGCAGATCACCCACATGGTGGAAGATGTGATCGGCGTGGCGCAGCAGAATCTTGCCCGCCTGAAACCGCAGAGTGCGGCGGATATCCGCGCCGCCGATTTCACTGTCGCGACATTTTCGCCCGAGATGGCCGAGACCGACCGGCAGATCAAGAAGCTGCTGTTCGGTCATATCTACCGTCATCCGGAGATCATGCGCATCCGGGCTGGCGCTACGCAGATCGTCACCGACCTTTTCCACCGTTATATGGAAACGCCGGCGGAGATGCAGAGCCACTACTGGGTGGACAGCATTTCCGGCATGAGCGAGGCGGCGAAAGCCCGGCATGTGGGCGATTATCTGGCCGGCATGACCGACAGTTATGCACTGCGCGCTCACCAGCGGCTGTTTGACCACACCCCCGATTTGCGATAGGGCAGCGGGCGATCGCGAAGCCGACCCGGTTATGACGGCCGGACTAAACAGAAGCCCTTCGCGCAGGTTGGAACGATGAACATTTTTGCCGATTTCGATACCAGGATCAAAAACGCGCTCGAAACTCTCGATCTCGTGAAAGAGAACCGCGAAAAGGTCGATTTCAGTCGAATTACCGTCGAATCCCCGCGTGATCTGAGCCATGGCGACGTTGCAACCAATGCGGCGATGGTGCTGGCGAAGCCGCTCGGCACCAATCCGCGCGCGCTCGCCGAACTCATCGTGCCCGCCCTTCAAGCGGATGGCGATGTCGACAGCGTCAATGTTGCCGGTCCCGGCTTCATCAATCTCAAGGTCTCCGTCGGTTACTGGCAGCGTCTGCTTGCCGACATGATCGGCCAGGGTATCGATTTCGGCCGTTCGACGATGGGTGCCGGCCAGAAGATCAATGTCGAATATGTCTCCGCCAATCCTACCGGCCCGATGCATGTCGGCCATTGCCGTGGTGCTGTTGTCGGCGACACGCTGGCGAACCTGCTCGCATTTGCAGGTTATGGCGTCACCAAGGAATATTACATCAACGATGCCGGCTCGCAGATCGACGTGCTGGCGCGTTCAGTCTTCCTGCGTTACCGCGAAGCGCTGGGTGAGGATATCGGCGCCATTCCGTCGGGCTTCTATCCCGGCGATTACCTAGTTCCCGTTGGCCAGGCGCTGGCGGACGAATATGGCATCAAGCTGCGGGCCATGCCCGAGGAAAAGTGGATGCCGATCGTGAAGGACAAGGCAATCGCTGCGATGATGGCGATGATCCGCGAAGATCTGGAGACGCTGAACGTCAAGCACGACGTGTTCTTCTCGGAGCGCACGCTGCATGAGGGCAATGGCGGACCGATCCTCTCGGCCATCAACGACCTGACGTTCAAGGGCCACGTCTACAAGGGCACGCTGCCGCCGCCGAAGGGCGAATTGCCTGACGACTGGGAAGATCGCGAGCAGACGCTGTTCCGTTCCACCGAAGTGGGCGATGACATGGACCGTGCGCTGATGAAATCGGACGGTTCCTACACCTATTTCGCCGCCGACGTTGCCTATTTCAAGAACAAGTTCGATCGCGGTTTCTCCGAGATGATCTATGTGCTCGGTGCTGACCATGGCGGTTACGTGAAGCGGCTGGAAGCGGTTGCGCGCGCCGTCTCCGAGGGCAAGTCGAAGCTGACGGTGCTTCTGTGCCAGCTCGTCAAACTGTTCCGTGATGGTGAGCCGGTGAAGATGTCGAAACGCTCCGGCGACTTCGTCACGCTGCGCGATGTTGTCGACGAAGTGGGTCGCGATCCCGTGCGATTCATGATGCTCTATCGGAAGAATTCCGAGCCGCTGGACTTCGATTTTGCGAAAGTGACCGAACAATCGAAGGATAATCCGGTCTTTTACGTGCAATATGCGCATGCCCGCTCACAGTCGATCTTCCGGCAGGCGCAGGAAGCGTTTCCGGGGCTTGCTCCCTCTGCGGAAGAGATGGCGGCATCTGTTGCTTTGATCAGCGATATCAATGAGTTGCAGCTGGTTGCAAAGCTTGCCGAATATCCGCGGCTGATTGAATCCGCGGCCCTTTCGCATGAGCCGCACCGGCTTGCTTTTTACCTCTATGATCTCGCCAGTTCCTTCCATGGACACTGGAACAAGGGCAAAGACCAACCGGAATTACGTTTTATTAACGATAAAAACCGAGAATTGAGCATTGCCAGACTTGGGCTGGTGAATGCTGTCGCGAATGTTTTGAAGTCTGGCCTTACGCTTTTGGGAGCGGACGCACCTGACGAAATGCGATAACATATCACCATTATTTGCTCACAATACGCTGGCAAGAGCTGCAATGCGTAGATGGTGGAACACGTAATGGTCGAAAAAAATGTCGCGTATAACCGGGACGCCCGGTCCGAAGGGTTCGCTGACAACGATCCTCTGGCAGAACTGGCGCGTATCGTCGGCTTCGAAGATCGTCCTTCGCATGCGGGTTCCGAGGCTCAGCCATCGGTGACCCGTCGCGAACCCGAATTTAACCTCGAAGATGAGCTTCTGAGGGAATTCGAGGTTTACGATGCGCCGCACGCCGATCCGGTCGTTCTTGATCCGGCGAACGATGTTCGTGCGGGCATCCACCCCAACGACTTTATGCAGCGTGTCGAATCGGTTTTCGCCCGCCGCGAGCCAGAGCTTGCACCCGCACCTGCACCCGAGGTGAGGGAAGAGCCGCTTCCCGAGGTCGATCAGGCCTATATCCATAATTACGTGGAAACATCCGCTCGGCAGGATATCCGCGCGGATTTCCGTGACGATGCCGGCGCTGTCGCTGAAGTTTTCGATGTGCATTCCCGCCAGCCACGCGCCGCCGAGCCGGTGGTTTACCAGCCGCCCGCCCAGCAGGTCGCATGGGAAGAGCCGCAGGTCGTTGAAACGGCAGAGCCCGAATGGCACGCCATGCCGGAGCTTCCGGCCGATGTTTCGAGCAATGTTGCTTTTGCCGGTCAGGCCTATGCGCCGGAACCGCAGGCTTTCGATCTTGCCGATGAGGTAGAGATCGCGGTTGCCGAGGAAGCGCCTGCGCCGGTTTCCGTGCGTCCGCCCTCGCATGGCGGTCGTTCTTCACTCGAATTCTCCAGCCTGCGCCTGCCGCTTGCCAATTTTGGTGCGCGCCGCGATGTTTCCGCTGTCGATCCGAGAAGGGTCGAGCCGCGCTCCGAGCAGCCGCCTGTCGTGGCCCGGATGGAGCCACAGATCGAGCCTACGCCGGCACCTGCCGTCATTCAGGCGGAAGAGACAGCACCTGCCTTTGCGCCTTCGGTTGCGGAAAGCTTCACGCCTGCTGAACAGCCTGTGACGCCTCCGGTTGCTCAGAGGCCGGTCGCGACCAATCTGTCGCCGATGGACGAGCTGATCTACGACGTTGCGAAATATTCCATTCCCGGTCGTGGCGAAGAGCCCGTCGTACAGTCCGCGCCTGTCGTTCAGGCTGCAAAAATCGAGCCGCCGGTGGTTGCCGCAACGCCAGTTGCCGCGGCGCCTGAGCGGGTGACGCCGGTCGCCCCTGCCGTATCGCAGGCTCCGCTTCAGGAGCCGGATTTCACGGATTTTGCCGGTTTCAACGATGATGATTTCGAGCTGGCGCTCGATGATCTCGATCTTGATCTCGACCTGTCGGAAATTGCCGAAGCGGAGGTCGCTCCTGCGCCCGCGCCGCAACCCGTTCGCCAGCAGCCGGTCGCTCCGGTGGTGGCTGCCGCGCCGCAGTCGGTGAGGGAACAGCCTGTTCCGCAACCACGCACCGCAACCATTGCCGCCCCCATCGTGGCAGCAGCTGCACCCGTCCAGCCGCGTCCGGCCGTCGCTGCGCCGCAGCCGACAGCACCGCAGACGCTGGAAAGCCTGCCTTTCGATCCTTCGCAGATCGGTGAAACGGAAGAACACCCGGAAACCATCATCGAGATGGATGTTCCGGAACTGCCGGTCGGGGTTTTCGAACCCAAGCCCGCGCCGCGCCGTCACGAAGAAGATCTCGATATCGACACCGAGCTTGCGACGCTGTTTGCGCCTGCCGTTGCCGGCGGTCTCGACCGCCATAAACATGCGGAAAACCGCGCTGCTGCCCCTCAGGCGCGTGCCGCGCAGGCTCCGGATGACGCCGATGAATTCGAGCGGGCCCTGGAAGAGGACTTCCGCCGCTCCATGCAGGAGGCTGCGGCTTCCCGTGGCAATGCGTCGCGCGATGCCGAGAATACCTATGTCGATCATCAAGCGGCCTATCGCGATGAAGATGAACGCGGCGGTCGCCGCTGGATCATGCCGGTGGCGGCTGCCATCGGTCTGGTGCTTGTCGGTGGCGGCGTCTACGCGCTGATATCTGGCGGTTCCTCCAGCACCGGCTCCAATGGCGCGCCGGTCATCATCTCCGCCGATAACGACCCGATGAAGGTCGTGCCGGAAAATCCGGGTGGCCGTGTCGTGCCCAATCAGGACAAGGCGGTTTATGATCGCGTTGCCGGTGGCAGCGCTGCCGATCCGAAGCAGCCGGCGCTGATTTCCAGCAACGAACAGCCGGTGGATGTGGTTCAGCGTACGCTGATCCCGGAACAATTGCCGCTGGAAGGCGAAAACGACGGGGATATGGAAGCGACCGGCACGCCGGTTGGCGAGACCGAAGATCCGCGCCTGCTTTCGCCGGAAGAAAAGGCCGCTCAGAACGAAGGTTCTGGCGCGACCGGTGTTTCGCCGCGCAAGGTTCGCACCATGATCGTCAAGCCTGACGGTACGCTGGTCGCCCAGGAAGTGGACGCACCGGCAGCCCAGCCGCCGAAGGCGGACAAGGTTGCCGAGCTTGCCGCACCGCAGACCGCCAAGCCGGGTGAGGGTGCTCCTGCCGTCATCGCCGCTTCGCGGGTTCCGGTGGCGCCTGAGCAGGCTGCAAAGCCGCAGGCCAACACGCCTGCTGCCGCTTCCACGCCGGCTGCGCAGTCTGCAGCACCGCTTCCTTCGGCGCGCCCGTCTGCCCAGCCCGCCAATGTGGTGGCAACCGTGACCAATCAGGGTAATGTTCGCCCGACAACGGCCGCTCCGGCTCAGCCGCAGGCCACGCAGCAGCAGACGGCTGCCGCAACACCTGCTGCAACCAGCACGCCTTCTGCCGGTGGTTATTACATCCAGATCGCTTCGCTGCCGAGCCAGGCGGAGGCCCAGAAGTCCTACCAGAACATGTCGGCCAAGTTCGGCTCGGTCATCGGTGGACGCGGCGTCGACATCAAGGCGGCTGAAATTGCCGGCAAGGGCACCTTCTACCGCGTCCGCATCCCGGCTGGTGACAAGAACGAAGCCGTGGCGCTGTGCGAGAAGTTCCGCTCGGCCGGTGGCAGCTGCCTGGTGGCACGGTGATAGCGGCCGATCTGGCTTCGTAACGATTGGGGCTGCCGAGTGGGGCAGCCCTTGGCATATTCGGACCTTCCGACAAACTCTACGTCATCCTCGGGCTTGACCCGAGGATCCACGGCCGCCGAAATGGATCCTCGGGTCAAACCCGAGGATGACGCGGAGAAATTGACCGGACCTCTCCGCAGTCTCGATGGCTAAAGGCCATTCTTCCCTTACCCCTTTTGTTCTCAGACAGGCGTGACACCATGACCGATTGCAAAGCTATGATCCTCGGATGCAGCGGGCTTGCGCTGACCGCCGACGAGATCGCCCTTTACCGCGACCAGCAGCCCTGGGGTTTCATCCTGTTCGGCCGCAATATCGGTGAGCCACAGCAGATCACCGGTCTCGTCGCATCCATGCGTGATGCCGTCGGGAGGCCAGACGCGCCGGTGCTGATCGATCAGGAAGGTGGGCGGGTTCAGCGCATCAAGCCGCCGATCCTGCAAGCCTATCCAAATGCCCGCATTCTTGGCGAAATCTACGAGCGTGACCGCGAGGAAGGCCTGCGCGCCGCCTGGCTGATGTCGCGCCTGCATGCCTTTGACCTGATGAAATTCGGTATCAATGTCGATTGCCTGCCGGTGCTCGATGTGCCGGTGGAAGGAGCCAGCAATGTCATCGGCAACCGCGCCTATGGCTATTCGCCGACCATGGTGGCGCAGATGGGCCAGGCGGCTGCCGATGGCCTGAAGGCGGGCGGCATGTTGCCCGTCATGAAACATATGCCGGGTCACGGTCGCGGCATGGTCGATTCGCACCATGAGCTGCCTGTTGTCGATGTGCCGCTTGATGAGCTGGACGCCCATGATTTCGTGCCGTTCCGCGCGCTTAACCGCGAATTGATGGCGATGAGCGCACATCTGGTGTTCAACGCCGTTGACCGCGAACGACCGGCGACCACCTCGGCAAAGGTGATCGAGGAGATCATTCGCGGCCGCATCGGTTTTGACGGGCTGTTGATGTCAGACGACAGTTCCATGAATGCGCTGAAGGGCACACTTGGCGAGCGGGCTGCGAATATTGTTGCGGGTGGTTGCGATATAGTCTTGCATTGCAACGGCGTGATGGGTGAAATGCTTGAGGTTGTGAAGGAAGTTCCCGTTCTTTCCGGCCGTTCGCTGGAGCGGGTGCGGGCCGTGGAGGCGGGTTTCCCCGCTGCTGACGCCTCCGACGAAGCCGAACTGAGAACTGAATTCAACGCCATGTGGGCCGTTTCCTGACGATCGGGCGGCGGTCGCCCACTCGGGATCACAGGCCGGATGCCCGGCGGATGGAACAATGGCCGCAGACAAGTCTCGCAATTCAACGCCGATGGACAAGCTCTGGCAGGATGTGACGCCGGAGCGGTTGACGGGCGAGGCCGGGCTGGTCATCGATGTCGCGGGTTTCGAAGGCCCGCTCGATCTTCTCCTGCATCTTGCCCGCACGCAGAAGGTCGATCTGTCGCGCATTTCGGTGCTGGCGCTTGCCGAGCAATATCTGCAATTCGTGGAAAGCGCGCGCCGCGTGCGTATTGAGCTGGCCGCCGATTATCTTGTCATGGCGGCTTGGCTTGCCTTCCTGAAATCCAAACTGCTTATCCCGCAGCAATCGAAGGATGACGGCCCTTCGGGTGAGGAAATGGCCGCGACGCTGGCCTTCCGGCTGAAACGCCTGGAAGCGATGCGCGAGGCGGCCGAAAGGCTCGTCAACCGCGCCCAGCTTGGCCGCGATGTTTTTGCCCGGGGTGCACCGGAGCATATTCCGCATATCAACCGTTCGGCTTACGAGGCGAACCTCTACGATCTCCTGAGCGCCTACGCCAATCTGCGGCAGAGGCAGGCCATAACCCAGGTCACCATCGAAAAGCGGCAGGTGTGGTCGCTGGTGGAAGCGCGGGAGCTTCTCAACAGTCTCCTCGGTGATGTCGGTGAATGGACGGTGCTCGATCAATATCTGCTGCAATATGTGCCGGATCCCGCCATGCGGGTGACGGCCATCGCCAGCGCCTTTGCCGCCTCGCTGGAGCTGGTGCGCGAGGGATCGCTGCAAATCCGGCAGGAGGGGGCTTTTCAGCCCATCTATATGCGCCGTGGCACAAGGGACGAGCGTGCAGCCCAAGCCGGGGAGACCGATAATGACAAATGATGATGAGACCGGCGAGGCGATGATCGTGACAGACGGGATGGCCCCCGAATCCACTGTTTTTTCCGAACGTCAGCTGAAGGAGGCCGAGCGGATCACCGAAGCGCTGGTTTTCGCCTCGGCCGAGCCGGTTTCCATCGGTTTCATCGCCGAGCGTCTGCCGCGCGGCATGGATGTCGTCGCCATCCTGCACCAGCTGAAGGCCGCCTATGGCGACCGTGGTGTCAATCTCGTGCAGGTGGGCGGGCAATGGGCGTTCCGCACGGCCGGCGACCTTTCCTTCGTCATCCGCACGGAGGAGAAGGAGCCAAAGAAGCTGTCGCGCGCAGCGCTGGAGGTTTTGGCGATTATCGCGTATCATCAGCCGGTGACACGCGCCGAAATCGAGGAAATCCGCGGCGTGCAGACCTCACGCGGTACGCTCGACGTGCTGATGGAGGCGGGCTGGGTGCGTTTCCGCGGCCGCAGGCGCACGCCGGGCAGGCCTGTGACGATCGGCACGACGGTGGAGTTTCTCGATCATTTCGGCCTTGAGGAATTACGGGATCTGCCGGGTCTTGAGGAACTGAAGGGGGCGGGGCTGCTTTCGGGCCGCATTCCCTCCAATTTCGGCGTGCCTCTGCCGATGATGAGCGACGAGTTGCGCGAGGATGAAGACCCGATCACGCAGCTCGATCTGGAGGAACTGGGCCTGCTTGCGCCGGGTGGGGGCGATGGTGACGATTGATATCGTCATGAGCCTGCGTGATACACGCGAAAAGTTTATGGGCACGGCCCGTCCCAGCGACGATTTGTCGTTTGAAAAAGCCTTTCAAACGTCTTACATCGTCTGAAAGCGAAATTCAGGAGTTGCAGTTATGGGTTCTTTTAGTGTGTGGCATTGGCTCATCGTGCTGGTGATCGTTCTCGTCCTTTTCGGACGTGGCAAGATCCCGGAATTGATGGGTGATGTCGCGAAGGGCATCAAGAGCTTCAAGAAGGGCATGGCTGACGAAGACCAGACGCCGCCGCCGGCAGATGCCAATGCGAAGACTGTCGACCACAAGGCTGACGAGATCAAGTAAGCGGCTCGTGTCGTTTGGTTTGAGACCGGCGCTAGGGTCTCGGGAGCGTATTGATGTTTGATATCGGCTGGAGCGAGCTTCTGGTGATTGCGGTCGTGCTGATCGTGGTCGTCGGACCGAAAGACTTGCCGCCCATGATCCGCGCCTTCGGCAAGACGATGGCCGGCCTTCGCAAGATGGCCGGGGATTTCCGCACGCAGTTCGATGAGGCCCTGAAAGAGGCCGATATGGACGATGTGCGCCAGACGATTTCCGATGTCCGCAATCTCAACCCGACAAATTCGCTGCGTGATGCGATGAACCCGCTGCGCCAGCTCGGCAATGAGATCAAATCCGACCTGCAGAAGGCAACGGCAGCACCCGATGGGCTGTCCTCCACTGCCGCACCCGCGACGAGCGAGCCGGTTGCCCCGCTCGTGAGCACGCCGGAGCCGGAAATGAAGCTGCCGGATACGCCGCCCGTCGTCGCCGCAGCAGCACCGGTTGCTGCCACTGCGGCAGAAAAGCCGAAGCGCGCCCGTGCGAAATCCGTTGCGACCGTCGAAGCCGAAGCGGTTGCCGCCAAGCCGAAGCGCGCCGCCCGCACCAAGGTGGCCGCAACGCCGGACGCTGTCGCTTCCGCGACAACGGGCGAGCCCGCCGTTTCGAAGACACCCGTGAAGGCAGTTGTCAAAAAGGCGGCCGTCAAGAAGACCGCGGCTGACACGACGACGGCCGTGGCTGAGGCCAAACCGGCCAGAGCGGCAAAAACAAAGGCTGTGAAGCCGAAAAAGGATGAAGCATGAGCGGGGATACCGAAGATAAGCCACAGCCGCTTATCGAGCACCTCATGGAGTTGCGCACCCGGCTGATCTGGTCGCTCGGTGCATTCTTCATCGCCTTCATTGCCTGTTTTGCGGTTGCCAAGCACCTCTTCAACCTGCTTGTCATTCCCTATAAATGGGCAGTGCTCTGGGCGGGTCTCGATGTGACGAAATCGTCGCTGATCTATACCGCGCCGCAGGAATTCTTCTTCACACAGATCAAGGTCGCGATGTTCGGCGCGATGGTCATCTCCTTTCCGGTGATCGCCTCGCAGCTCTACAAGTTCGTCGCGCCCGGTCTCTACAAGAACGAGCGCGCCGCCTTCCTGCCGTTCCTTATTGCATCGCCGATCCTTTTCCTCATCGGTGCAGCGCTCGTCTATTTCTTCTTCACGCCCATGGTCATGTGGTTCTTCCTCGCCATGCAGCAATTGCCAGAGGATGGCGAGGTGGCGATTTCGCTGATGCCGAAGGTGTCGGAATATCTCAGCCTCATCATGACGCTGGTGCTGTCCTTCGGTCTGGTGTTCCAGCTGCCGGTCGTCACCACGCTTTTGGCGCGCGTCGGCATTCTGACCAGCGACTGGCTGCGCGAGAAGCGCAAGTTCGCCATCGTCATGGCCTTCGTGGTCGCCGCCGTCCTGACGCCGCCCGATCCCATGTCCCAGATCGGTCTTGCGCTGCCTGCGATCATTCTCTACGAGATTTCCATCTACATGGCTCGACTCGTGGAGAGGAAACGTGCGGCGGAATCCAAAAGCACGGAGCTGGAAGAGACCTGAGCCTTTGCCAAGGTTTCCCCCGCTCACAAATCTCTTCGCGCCGGGCCTTTGCCCGGCGTTTTGCTGAGGGCAATGCAACAACGGTCTGGAACGACGATGTACGACATTAAATGGATACGCGAAAACCCCGAAGCCTTCGATGCGGCTCTTGCCCGCCGAGGTACTGAGCCTGCTGCCAGCGGCCTGATCGCCCTTGATGAAAAGCGCCGTTCCGTCATCCAGTCCCTGCAGGACATGCAGTCCCGCCGCAATGCCGCCTCCAAGGAAATCGGCGCCGCCATGGCGCAGAAGAACATGGAGCTTGCGGAAAAACTTAAAACCGAAGTCGCCGACATCAAGGAAAACATGCCGCGCGCCGAGGAGGAGGACCGTCAGGTCACTGCCGAGCTGAACGACGCTTTGTCGCGCCTGCCGAACATTCCCTTCGACGATGTGCCCGACGGCAAGGACGAGCACGACAATGTGGTCACCCGCGTTGTCGGCCAGAAGCCCGGCTGGAACCATGCAGCCAAGGAACACTTCGAGATCGGCGAAGCGCTCGGCTACATGGATTTCGAGCGTGCCGCCAAGCTGTCGGGTTCGCGTTTTACCGTCCTGACCAGCCAGCTGGCGCGGCTGGAGCGGGCGCTCGGCCAGTTCATGATCGACCTGCACACGACGGAACACGGTTACACGGAAGTTTCCTCGCCGCTGATGGTGCGTGACGAGGCGATGTTCGGCACCGGGCAATTGCCGAAATTTGCCGAGGACCTGTTTAAGACCACCGATGGCCGCTGGCTGATCCCGACGGCGGAAGTGACGCTGACCAACCTCGTGTCCGGCGAAATTCTCGAGCAGGAAAAACTGCCGCTGCGTTTCACCGCGCTCACACCGTCCTTCCGCTCGGAAGCGGGTTCGGCTGGCCGCGATACGCGCGGCATGCTGCGCCAGCACCAGTTCTGGAAATGCGAACTCGTCTCCATCACCGATGCGGAAAGCGCTGTTGCCGAGCATGAGCGCATGACAGCCTGCGCCGAAGAAGTGCTGAAGCGTCTCGGCCTGCATTTCCGCACCATGACGCTCTGCACCGGCGACATGGGTTTTGGCGCACGCAAGACCTACGATCTGGAAGTGTGGCTGCCAGGCCAGGACACCTATCGCGAAATTTCGTCCTGCTCGGTCTGCGGCGATTTCCAGGGCCGGCGCATGAATGCGCGTTATCGCGGCAAGGACGACAAGGCGACGAAGTTCGTGCATACGCTGAACGGTTCCGGCACGGCCGTCGGCCGCTGCCTGATCGCGGTTCTCGAAAATTATCTGAACGAAGACGGTTCCGTCACAATTCCAGACGTGCTGCTGCCCTATATGGGCGGTCTGAAGCGCATCGAGAAGGCGGCTTGAGAATTACACTACCGTCGTGCCGGACTTGATCCGGCATCCAGTCAGCCCAAGTCCTTGGGCTGAAAAGAGTGCTTCCCGCCGCGCAGACGCGCGTCGGCTGGATGCCGGATCAGGTCCGGTATGACGGAGAAGAGGATGCTTCGTCCCCTGCGACATGAAAGCGGAGAGAACACATGCGGATTTTGCTGACGAATGATGACGGTATCCACGCTGAGGGTCTGGCCGTGCTGGAGCGTATCGCCCGCACGCTGTCCGACGATGTCTGGATCGTCGCGCCCGAGACCGATCAGAGCGGCCTTGCTCATTCGCTGACGCTTTCCGAACCGCTGCGCCTGCGAAAAGTTTCCGACAAGCATTATGCGCTGCGCGGCACACCGACCGATTGCGTCATCATGGGCATTCGCGAAGTTCTGCCTGAGAAGCCCGACCTTGTGCTGTCAGGCGTTAATGCCGGCGCCAACATGGCCGATGACGTGACCTATTCCGGCACCATTGCCGGCGCCATCGAGGGCACGCTGCAGGGCGTGCGTTCCTTCGCGCTCAGCCAGGCTTTCAGCCATGCCGACGGCCGTGTCGTGCCGTGGGAAGTCGCCGAAACCTATGCGCCGGATCTTCTGAGCAAGCTGATGAATGTCGATCTGCCTGATGGCACCTTCCTCAATCTCAATTTCCCCAATTGTGCGCCCAAGGATGTGCAGGGCGTTTCCGTGACCGGGCAGGGCAAGCTCGATTTCGGCCTGACGGTGGAAGAACGACAGGACGGCCGCGGTTTCCCCTATTACTGGCTGCGCTTCGGCGAACGCCTCGGTACCTTCCGCGAAGGCACCGATATCCATGCCCTGAAGCACGGCAAGATTTCGGTCACTCCGCTTAAGCTTGACCTGACGGACTACACGGTGAAGGATCGGGTTGCGCAAGCACTTGGATTCGGAGTCGCCGATTGAAATCCGCAATGGTCGAAAAGGAAGGTTTTGCCGCTCTCGTTCTCCGCTTAAGGGGCGAGGGGATTTCCGACCTTGATCTTTTGACGGCGGTCGAGCAGACGCCCCGTTCCAAATTCGTGCCGCCGCAATTTGCGGCCGATGCCTATTCCAGCCGCACGATCCCCATCGACTGCGGCGCCTTCATGGAAGGCGCCGACATGGCGGTGAAGATCCTTGCCCGCCTGCAATTGAAACCCGGCCAGCGCGTGCTGGAAATCGGCACCGGCAGCGGTTTCATGACGGCGATCATTGCCCGCCGGGTCGAGCGGGTGTTTTCGCTGGAGCGTTACAAGACGCTGGTGCAGCAGGCGCAGAACTGTCTCGATGATCTTTCCATCCGCAATGTCGTCATCCGCCAGGCGGATGGCAGCAACGGGCTTGTGGGCGAAGGCACCTTCGACCGGATTGTTTCCACCGCCGCCTTCACCACCATGCCGCGCTTCTTTGCCGAACAGATCGTTTCGGGCGGAATGATGATCGCGCCGATCATCATTGAGGGTGATCGCTGCGTGATGACCCGCTTCTCCAAGACCGGCAGCCGCTTCGAAAAGGAAGAGCTGTTTGAGGCGCCTTATCTGCCACTCAGCACCCATATTGCCCGGCATTTGTGACGAAATGAAAATTTTGAAGGCAATTCATTTTTGTCTTCTAATGTTCTGAATTGTCGCAACTATCTGATTTTCAATATCATTATTGTCCCAACATGACGCATCCGGTTTTCGTCATGGTTATCGAAGTGTCAAAAAAGCGCCAAACGGCTTAACGTTTTAACGGCGTGGTAACACTAACGCGCTTTAATCATAAACATCGACGCATGGTTTTCCCCACCTCGGGAAATGGGCCTTGCAAGAAGTGAAATTTGTGCCGGATCGGTCTCGATGCGGCGGGTTGGCGTCAGTGTAGATCGAGTCATGCGTATGAGACATTCGTCTAAAATCGGAAAATCAGTCGCAAAAATGTTCGCAGCGGCATTGCTGGCAAGCGTCGCAACGGGCTGTAGCTCGGATGCAACGCGGTTCGGCGGCCTCTTTTCCAGTGGACCGGATCAGATGACCACGGCGTCAATTCCAGCCCGGCAGGGCGGCGGTGCTTATGCACAGGCCCCGGTTCCGCAGGGCGACATGAATGGCGGTTACGCCTCTGCCGCGCCGCAGGGCGGTTACGCCAACCAGAACATGGCGGGTAATTCCTATCCGCAGTCCGGTGGTTACGGCGGCGGCATTCAGCCTTCCACGGCCCGCTCGGCTTCGGCCTCTCCGGTGCAGCGCTCCGAACTGTCGGCGCCTTCGGCAGTGGCAAGCCGCGATCCGTCGACCCGCAACGAAGCCATGGCTCAGCCTTTCCCGTCGGCGCAGCGACAGGCCGCTCCGTCTCTAGCCGCACCGGCCCGCCAGGCCGCAGCACCCGTTACCGACAATCTGACGACCGCAACCGTCCGTTCCGACAAGAATGGCTGGCATACGGATGGCGCTTCTTCCGTGACGCTGCGTCCGGGCGAAAGCATCACCACCATTTCCAACCGCTACGGCGTTCCGGAAAAGGAACTGCTGCGCGTCAACGGCCTGAAGTCCGCCTCTTCGGCGCAGGCCGGCCAGTCGATCCTCATTCCGAAATTCGGCCAGGTGCGCAACGCCGCCAAGGATGCGGCCGGCAATATCGCGCTGAACCGCAATGGCGACCAGCCGACGCCGTTGCGCAGCCCCGAGGGCAATGTGGCCGTGCTGCCGTCGCAGGCCGCCGCTCGCGACAAGGTTTCCTCCGAGGCCGGCAAGCTGACACCTCCCGGTGGCAAGCCGCTGCCGCCGACTGGTGGCTACAAGGTTCAGCCAGGCGACAGCCTTGCGAAGATCGCCCGCGAAAACGGCGTCTCGGTTGCCGCGCTGAAGGCCGCCAACGGTCTTTCCAACGAAAGCATCCGTGTCGGCCAGACACTTTCCATGCCGGGTGCCGGCACTGACAACGTCAAGACAGCCTCCGTTCCCGCCAAGGAAGCGGCCAAGGCAGTCGAGACCGCCTCCGCCAAGCCGGAGCCCTACAAGGCCCCTGCCGCTGCTGCCGCGACTATCCCGGCCGCGCCGGCCGCTACGGCAAGCGTCAGCGATATCGAAAAGAAGTCCGACATGGCTTCCCTTGCTCCGGAATCCACGGGCATCGGCAAATATCGCTGGCCGGTTCGCGGCGCGGTCATCAACAATTTCGGTGACAATGTCGAAGGCAGTCGCAATGACGGCATCAACATCTCGGTTCCCGAGGGTACGCCGATCAAGGCCGCTGAAAACGGTGTGGTCATCTATGCCGGCAACGGTCTGAAGCAGCTCGGCAACACGGTGCTGGTGCGCCATGACGACGGCAAGGTCACCGTTTACGGCAACGCCGCCAATCTCGACGTGCAGCGCGGCCAGAAGGTCCAGCGTGGCCAGACCATCGCCACCTCGGGCATGACGGGCAGCGCCAAGCGTCCGCAGGTTCACTTCGAAGTTCGCAAGGATGCGACGCCGGTGAACCCATCAGGTTTCCTTGAATAGGTATTGCGTCTCAAGGAATGATGAAGCCGGGTGAAGAGCCCGGCTTTTTCATTTTTGGGGGTGGTGTGGATGCAAACGTCTCCACATATTCGACGTCCTCCTCGGGCTTGACCCGAGGACCCATGGTGCGCGGAGTTGTGGATCCTCGGGTCAAGCCCGAGGAGGACGGAGGAGAGAGTGCGGCCGAGACAGAAACGGCCCCGTTTCCAATGCCAGTTTACCCTCTCACCAACCCCACCGTCTTCTCGATGAAATCCGCAATCCTTGCGGTATCATCGAGATCGAAAACGGGGAGGGCCTTGTCCGTCACCTCATGATCGGCGGCAATTGCGATGATATGCGGATCGAGCGGCGCAAGCGGCTCGGTTTTCATCGCTTCCAGCCGGCGCGCCTCGATCTTCGGCACCGGCTCATATTTGTAACCTTCGATCAGCACGAGATCGCAGGGGGCGAGGCGGGAGAGGATGTGCTCGAAGGACGGTTCCGGTTCGCCGCGCAATTCATGCATGATGGCGAAACGGGTGCCGGAAACGATGGTGACCTCATGTGCGCCGGCCTGCCGGTGACGCCAGCTGTCGGCACCCACCTTGTCGATATCGAAATCATGATGGGCGTGCTTGATGGTGGAGACGCGGTAGCCGCGCGCCGTCAGCTCGGTCACGACGCGCACCGCAAGGCCGGTCTTGCCCGAATTTTTCCAGCCGGCAATGCCAAAGACCTTTTGTGTCGTCATGGTTGCAGCTCCATCTCTTTGTTTCAACGCATTATCCTACTGGAAATGCTCCAGATAGCTACGCGCCAGCGCCAGCTCGTCCGGGGTGTTGATGTTGAAGAATGGATCGAGGCTGCCCTTTGCTGTTTCCACCGGCGGGAAGGCCACGCCGATGGTGACATGCCGGGCAAGATAAGCCCGGATACGGCGGTTGGCATCGTTCTTCAGCCACGCCTCGAGATCGTCGGCAAGCGCCACCGGCCACAGTGCGAAGACGGGGTGAAGCTGGCCGCTCGAGGCAGCGATGACGATCGTATTATCCGATATGTGTTCGCACAGCCGGGCGACGAGATCGTCTGGAAAGAACGGGCTGTCGGCAGGTGCCGTCAGGAAATGGCTGCCGGTGGCCTCGCGATTGCGGAAATGCCGCATGCCGGCCAGAACACCTGCAAGCGGCCCGGCATGGCCATTCAGCGTATCGGGCAACAGCGGCAGGCCGAAACTGTCCGCCCAGCCGCCCCTGTCATTGGTGGCGGCATTGATGGTGACATCCGAGACCTGTGGCGCGATGCGGCGCACGACGTGGGAAAGCAGCGGTGCATCGCCAAGCGTTACCATCGACTTGTTGGTGCCCATGCGCCGCGACAGGCCGCCGGCGAGCACGAGACCGGGTATCTCAAGGGGGAGGGTGCTCATTGCCGCTGTTCCTGCAGCCTTACGACATAGGTGGTGAGAAGGGCGACAAGGCCGGTCGCCAGCATCACCATTAGGAGCGGCCAGGTTCCGTCCTCCTTCGACAGGACCGAGGAGGCGAGTACCGAAAGGGCGGCACCGCCGCCGATGGTCATCGCGCCGCCAAGACCGGAGGCCGAGCCGGCCAGATGCGGCTGAACGCTGACCATGCCGGCATTGGCGCTGGGCAAGGTCACGCCGTTGCCGACGCCGATCAGGGCAAGCGGCACGAAGAACGCATAGGCGCTTTCCGCCCCGCCGGTGATCAGCACAATGGTCGTGACGATGCCGGCAATGGCGATGACATTGCCCGAGAGCATCATGCGGGTGATGCCGATCTGGCTGGCATACCGGCCGGAGACGAAATTGCCGAGCATGTAACCGCTGGCCATGAAGAAGAATTGCAGGCCGAGCATGGCCGGGGCAAGCCCATAAAGCACGCTGCCGACGAAGGGCGCGCCACCGAGGAAGGAAAAGAACATGCCTGACGAGAAGGTCGAGGTCAGCGCATAACCCCAGAACAGCGGCGAGCGCAGAAGTTCGGGCCAGGCGTGGAACTGCTGTGAAAAACTCGCCGACTTATTGTGGTTGGTTTCGCCGAGATCGAACCAGGCGAGCACCAGAATGCCGACGCCGAGCAGGGCAAGGAGCGCAAAGCTCGACTGCCAGCCGGAAATGTCGTTGAGCAACCCGCCAACCGTCGGGCCAACCATCGGCACCACGGACATGCCCATGGTTACATAGCCGATCATCGAGGCGGCCTGTTCCATCGGTACCATGTCGCGCACGATGGCGCGGGCCAGCACGAAGCCGGAAACGACGGCCGCCTGTGCGACGCGCCCGATCATGAAAACGGTGATATTCGGCGCCAGCATGCAGACCAGCGTGGCGGCAATCATGATGGCGATGCTGGCAAGCATGACCGGGCGGCGGCCGAAGAGATCGGAAAGCGGGCCGATAAGCAGTTGCAGGCAGGCGGTGGCGGCGAGGTAGCCTGAAACGGCAAATTGCATCACCGCGTAATCGGTCTCGAAATAGAGCGCCATGGCCGCAAGCGAGGGCAGGAACACATTCATGCACAGCGCCGCTACGCCGGCGATGACGACCAGCGTGATGATGTGGGGCGGAGTGGTCCGATCGAGAAAACGGCCGCTTTTCATCTCACTCTCCCGCCTCTTCCGTAACGGCAGTTTTCGTTACGGAAGCCGGCCGCACCGTGGTCGCGGCCGTTGGTGTCGCGGCTGCGCGCTTGGCCATCTGCGAACGCTTGCGCAGGCTTTCGCGGTAGAAGGTATAAAGGCCTGAACCGATGACGATCATGGCGCCGATGATGGTGAAACTGTCGATCTTTTCGTTGAAGAAGAACACACCGATCATGAAACCCCAGAGCAGGCCGGTATAACGGAACGGTGCGACGAAGGAGATTTCGCCTGATCTCATTGCGAGAATGATCGCCTGATAACCGACCAGCACCAGAATGGCGGAGGCGGCGAGATGCGAGACGATCGTGACGTTCATCGGCTGCCAGCCGCCGAAAGGCACGATCAGCAGGCCGCCCACCGCCATGTTGACGAAGGCGGTGATGACGGTGATGGCGAGCGAGGGCACATCGGCATACATTTTCCGGGTCAGGAGATCGCGTGCGGCGGTGACGGCGAGTGATGCGACGACCAGCAATGCACCGGGCGTGAAACCTTCCGGGCCGGGCCTGATGATGACGAGCACGCCGATAAAACCGACGATGATGGCCACCCAGCGCCGCCAGCCGACCGGCTCGCGCAGGAACAGCGCCGCACCCAGCGTCACCACCAGCGGCAGGGACTGCAATATGGCCGAAGCATTGGAAAATTCGATGAGGCCCAGCGCCGTCAGATAAAGCACGGCCGCAGTCACTTCGCAGAGACAGCGCAGGATGATGATGGGGCGCAGCAGGGTTTTCAACGGCCGGAGCGCGCCGAAATGCCGGGCGGCGATATAGATCAACACCACGGTCATGATGCCGCGCACGAACATGATCTGGCCGGTGTTGATGTAGGGTGTGACGGATTTCGTCAGGGCGTCGTTGGCCGTGAAGCTTGCCATGGCGAGCGCCATGAAAAGCGCGCCGCGCGTATTGTCCGTCAATGCCATTCCATACGATCCCAGACCATGCGCAGTTTTACCCTGGTCGCCCTTTCAGACGGTTTCGGGCGGCCTCGCGGGCGCGACGGCGCATTCCTCCATGTAAAGAGACGTGACACGGCCAAGCCGGCAATTCAACCGTTTATATGGGTGGGTGGACGAGAAAGAGGTTCAGCCGTCAATCAGCCGCCCGTCACGCTCATATGGCGGGCGACGGCGGGGCGTTTATGGGTGCGGTCGATGATGAAATCATGGCCTTTCGGCTTGCGCAGAAGGGCTTCATCGATGGCGCTGGACAGATAGGCGTCGCTGTCGGAAGCGCGCAGCGCCGTGCGCAGGTCGGCGGCATCGTCCTGGCCCAGGCACATGTAGAGCGTGCCGGTGCAGGTGAGGCGGACACGGTTGCAGCTTTCGCAGAAATTATGGGTCATCGGCGTGATGAAACCGAGCCGGCCGCCGGTTTCCTTCACCGTTACGTAACGGGCGGGGCCGCCGGTCTGGTAATCGCTGTCGATAAGCGTGAAGCGCTTTTCCAGATCGGCGCGCAGCTGCGACAGCGGCAGGTAGCGGTCGGTGCGGTCTTCCTCGATCTCGCCCATCGGCATGGTTTCGATGACCGTCAGGTCCATGCCGCGACCATGGGCAAACCGCATGATTTCAGGCATTTCGGTGTCGTTGAAATCCTTCAGCGCCACGGCGTTGAGCTTGACCTTGATGCCGGCTGCCTGTGCGGCATCCAGCCCTTCCATGACCCGGTCGATATCGCCCCAGCGGGTGATCTGGCGGAATTTATCGCGGTCGAGCGTGTCCAGCGAGACGTTGATGCGTTTGACGCCGCAATCGGCAAGTTCGGCGGCGAATTTGGCCAGCTGCGAGCCATTCGTGGTCAGCGTCAGTTCTTCCAGCGCGCCGGTGCGAATATGGCGGCCGAGGTTCCTCACCAGCGACATGATGTTCTTGCGCACCAGCGGCTCGCCGCCGGTGAGCCTGAGCTTGCGCACGCCGCGCGTTATGAAGACGGAACAGAGCCGGTCGAGTTCTTCCAGCGTCAGAAGGTCTTTCTTCGGCAGGAAGGTCATGTGCTCGGACATGCAATAGGTGCAGCGGAAATCGCAGCGGTCGGTGACTGAAACGCGCAGATAGGTGATGGCGCGGCCGAAGGGGTCAATCATCGGTGCGTTGTTTTCCGTCAGGAATTGCGCTTTTTCAAGCGATCCGGGGAAACTGTTCACATCTCCATCCTCGTTGCGCGATGCGCCTTTCAAATGATGTAGTGGCTTGCCTATCGTGAGGCAAGTCCGTAATTTTGACGCATATTATGAGCGTACGGAAGTGAAAAATGAGTGATGTCTGGCCGACCGAGCTGCTGGTGTCGAAAGACCGGCGGGAATTGACCGTTTCCTTTGACGATGGAAGCGTTTACCGGCTTCCCGCCGAGATGTTGCGGGTGCTTTCGCCCTCGGCGGAAGTACAGGGCCACGGTCCGGGACAAAAGGTCACGGTACCCGGCAAACGCAATGTCGCCATCCGTTCAATGATCGCCACCGGCAATTATGCGGTTCGCATCGTTTTCGACGACGGCCATGACAGCGGTATCTACACCTGGAAATATCTGAGGGAACTGGGCGAAACCGGCGACGCACTGTTTGACGATTATCAACGGCAGCTTGCTGAAAAGGGCTTGAGCAGGGAGCCGCTATCCCGGTAGAGAAAATGTGGAGGGAGATGCCCTCGCGATGATGATGACAAAGACTTGAGAAACCCGTGCGTTTGGCAAAATGGTGGCATCCGCACTTCGTCACCCCGGACTTGGATGCCGGGGTCCAGCGCGATCAAGTCTTTGATCGCAAAAGACTCGTTTTTCACGGCGCAGACGCGCCGTGGCTGGATGCCGGATCAAGTCCGGCGTGACGGAGGAAGGTTCTTACGCTTTGCCGGCAATCTGGCGAGGGGCACTCTCGTTTTATAAACTTCAGCGGGGTGGCGTGTGGCTGTCGAAGCGAACGGAAATGATCTGGCCCAGGTGGTCGTGTTGTTGGCGGCAGGCGTTGTCGCTGCGCCGATTTTCAAGCGCATCGGCCTTGGCTCGGTGCTGGGTTATCTGGCCGCCGGCCTGGTGATCGGGCCTTACGGGCTCGGCTTCTTTTCCGATCCGCAGGCCATCCTGCATATTGCCGAACTGGGCGTGGTGATGTTCCTGTTCATCATCGGCCTTGAAATGCAGCCGTCGCGACTGTGGTCGATGCGGCAGGATATTTTCGGGTTGGGGGCGCTGCAGGTGCTGGTCTGTATGGCCGGCCTGACGTTGATCGGTGTCGGTCTTGGCTTTCCGGTCATCATGTCCTTCGTCGCCGGCACGGGTTTCGTGCTGACCTCGACGGCGATCGTCATGCAGATGCTGCAGGAACGCAACAGCATGTCCAGCCTCAAGGGCCAGCGCATCATCGCCATCCTGCTGTTTGAGGATCTGGCCATCGTGCCGCTTCTGGCGCTTGTCGCCTTTCTCGGCTCGGGCGGCGAACATGTGACGCCCTCGGAGCGCTGGATTTCCGTGGGCATCGCGCTTGCCGCCGTCGGTGCGCTCATTCTTGCCGGGCGTTATCTGCTCAACCCGTTCTTCCGGCTGCTCGCCGCCTCCGGTGCGCGTGAGGTGATGACGGCCGCTGCCCTGCTGGTGGTGCTGGGGTCTGCGCTGCTGATGCAGGTCAGCGGGCTTTCCATGGCCATGGGCGCCTTCCTTGCCGGCGTGCTTTTGTCGGAATCGTCCTTCCGTCATCAGCTGGAAGCGGATATCGAGCCGTTTCGCGGCATTCTGCTCGGCCTGTTTTTCCTTGGCGTCGGCATGGCGATCGATCTTGCCGTCATCGGATCCAACTGGCAGCTGGTGGTCGTCAGCGTCGCGGGCTACATGCTGCTCAAGGGTTTTCTCATCTATGGCGTGGCACGGGCGCTCGGCACCACCAGGCGTGAAAGCCTGGAAAGGGCGGTGCTGATGGCGCAGGGCGGCGAATTCGCCTTCGTGCTTTATTCCGCCGCCGTCAGCGCCGGCATTCTCGACCGGGAAGCCAACGCCATCCTGACGGCGACCATCATCATTTCGATGGTGCTGACGCCGCTGATGGTCATCCTGCATGACCGGCTGGTGCCGGCGGCGGTTCCCAATACCGACGATCTCGATGTGCCCGAGAATGTCGAAGGCAGCATTCTGCTGATCGGCTTCGGGCGTTTCGGCCAGATCGTCAGCCAGCCGCTGCTGGCGCGGGGTTACACGCTGTCGCTCATCGACAAGGATGCCGACTTCGTGCGGGATGCGGCGGAGTTCGGTTTCAAGGTCTATTATGGCGACGGATCGCGGGCGGAAATCCTGCATGCGGCAGGTGCGAGTACGGCGCGCGCCGTTCTCATCTGTGTCGACGACAAGGACGCGGCGGTGCGGATCGCGGAGATCGTCAAGCACGAATTCCCGCTGGTCCCGGTTCTTGCCCGCGCCTATGACCGTGGCCACGCGATCGATCTTCTCAAGGCCGGCGTCGATTACCAGATCCGCGAGACGCTGGAATCGGCGCTGAATTTCAGCGAGGAAGTGCTGGGCGCCATGGGCGAGGAGCGCGAAGACGCTGCCCGTCTGGTGGAGGAATTCCGCGACCGTGACGAGGAACGTTTCGCCATGGAAGTCGTCGGCGGCATCTATGCCGGCCGTTCGCTGATCCGCGGCAATGCCCAGCCGGCCGACCTCGTCGCCGCACGCACCGCACGCGAGCGGGCGGAACGGGAAAAGGCGGAACTGGCGGAAGAATAGGGCCCGCTTAGCAGTGAAGCAGATTTCGAGGGATTGAGGCGAATATGACGATCATTCGTACTGTTGAAGAACTGAAGGCCATCTATGACGGCACGAGCGAAGCCTCGGTCGCGAAGGTGACGGCGAAGCTGACGGCGGAATACCGGCTGATGATCGAGGCATCACCCTTTCTGGCGCTGGCGACGGTGGGGCCGGAGGGAATGGACTGTTCGCCGCGTGGTGACAGGGGCGGTGTAGTGCGGGTGGCGGATGAAAAGACCGTGCTGTTGCCGGACTGGCGCGGCAATAACCGTGTCGATTCGCTTTTGAACATCGTGCGCGATCCGCGGGTGGCGCTGATGTTCCTGATCCCCGGCTCGAATACGACGATGCGCATCAATGGCCGGGCCGTTGTTTCGGTTGATGCGGAACTGCTGCAAAGCTTCGAGATGGATGGCAAACATCCGCGCACCGTCATCGTGGTGACGATCGATGAGGTTTATTTCCAGTGTGCCCGGGCACTGATGCGCTCGGAACTGTGGAACCCGGAACACTTCGTCGAACCGGCGTCGCTACCCACGCCAGGCGTGCTGCTGAAAGCCGCGAAAGCGGAGTTCGATCAGGAAACCTATGACCGCGAATGGGCGGCACGGGCGGCGGCCACGATGTGGTGAGGGGTTTGTCGCCAAGATCGCTCATAGCAATGTAACGACAGGCTGACGTCTTTCCTCTTCCCTCATTGCTGTGCCCGTCACAGCACACCAGTCGACGCGCGTCTGCGCGGCGGAGGGAGTTTTACAGCTCAGGGACCTGGGCTGGCCAGATTTCTCTGACAAGCACAGGAATGAGGGTAGGGGAAATTGGGTGGTTTTAGCGCGCCCAAACCGGCGCAATACGCGTCACGTCCGGTAGATCAGCCAGTTCTTGCCGGTATAGTTCTTCTGCATGCCGTCCTCGTAAAAGACGGAGCGGTTTCTGCCGGTTTCCTTGGCGTGGTAAAGCGCCGTATCGGCATGGCCATAAAGCTCGCCCGGATTGTTGGCCTGCGAGGCGGAGGCAAAGCCGATGGAGATCGTCACCGTGCCATAATCGGCGCCCGATCGTGAATTGCGGAAGGGGGTGCTTTCCAGCGACAGGCGGATGCGCTCGCACATCACCATGACTTCCTCCGGCGTATTGCCGTCGAGAATGATCGCGAATTCCTCACCGCCGCTTCTTGCGACGAAGCCATCCTTGCGGACATTGGCGCGGATGACCGAGGCGACGGTTGCCAAAATCTTGTCACCGACGGGATGGCCGAACGTATCGTTTATCCGCTTGAAATGGTCGATATCGAGCAGCACCAGCGATGTGTATTGCAGGCCGATGGAGCTGTCATAGACAGAAGCCAGCCGGTCATCGAAAGCCCGGCGGTTGGAAAGGCGCGTCAGCGAGTCTGTATTGGCGATGCGCTTATATTCATCCAGTTCCAGACGAACCTGATGCATTTCTTCGGCATGGCGATTGACGTCGTTAAACGCCTTCTCGCCGTCGATGATCTTTGTGCCCGTGGCTTCGGCCAGCAACAGGATCGCATTCTTCAGAATATTGGTGCTGGAGGCGTTCTTGTCATCGATGCGCTGGCGCGTTTCGCCAAGTATCCTGTTGTAGTTCTCGATGGAGGATTGCTCCCGCCGCAACGTACCCAGCAACGCTTCCAGTTCGCGCCTGAGCTTTTCATGCGCGTCGTCGATTGCCCTGACCGGATTGCTTTCGCCGTAGCGCGTGGACAGTTCGTCCAGATCCTCCTGCGTGGCCCGGCTTCCCAGTGCCGCCAGATCCTTGGTCAGCGCAGGGTTCGAGCCGATATAGGCTTCGTAGAAAAGGCTGTAATTACGCGGGATCGGCGAAACACCCATGCTCCGCATGGCGTAGGCAATCTGCCCGGCAATGTCGGGTCCCGTTGTTTTGGGCGTGGATGCCGTGTTCATCAAGAAACTCCAGTGAGTCTGCTTATAGACTATGATTATTATTATGCGGGCTGTTTTGGAAAGCTTAATTTATAGAAAACTAATTTTTGTTCCCGGAAATTCCATTTTCGCTGATTTTTATCTTATTTAATTGATAATTATAAGTAATTTTCATTTTTAGAGATTTCCGGTGTTTTTTCCCTCTACTGTGCGCCTTGGTGACAGCATCGTATTTATTCTGTCAATCCCGATAACGCTTTTCGAGTGATTTATTTTGGCACAGCAATGCAGGGTACAACGAAGGGAAACGCCAGGTCAGTGCATTTTTTCAATTCGGCAAGACATGACCTATAGGCGGCAAACTTCGCCGATTATGTCTATACACAAGAATCTTACAGTTTTTATTTGGTCGTCTCAACGCCAAACGGCGCGGTTTGCGCCGGTATAGACATGATATTTGTCACGCTTTTGAAACGGTGCGCCGTTTCGATCCGGCGGTTCTCAGGACCACGTTAGGTCCTGAGCTTTATAACCGGGCATTCCGTGCCTGCCGATGCTTCCGGCGCATGCGGCGGACGGATGATCAGGACGTCGGAATGGGCAAGGATGTTCATCATCGATGAATCCTGTTTGGCATAGGCTTCCGCCACGCTTTCACCACTGTCATCGAAGCGGAGACGGGCGCGAAGATAATCCTGCCGATGGTCATTGGCCTTCAGCGGCGCTGCGGTTCTGACTGTCGCTGTGCGTTGCACAGGCGCGCGTCGGGCGATCCGGCGGATCAGCGGTTCGAGAAACAACAGGCTGCAGACGAGGCTGGCGACCGGGTTTCCGGGCAGGCCGAGAACCTGCATGGCGCCGATCGCGCCGACCATCAGCGGCTTTCCGGGGCGCATGGTGATGCGCCAGAAATCCAGCTGCATGCCTTCCGCCTTCAATGCCGCCTGTACGAGATCGTGGTCGCCGACGGAGGCGCCGCCCAACGTCACCAGCACATCCACCCTGGCTGCGACAGCCTTGCCGATGGCGGCGCGGATCAGCGTATCGTCATCGGCGATGATGCCGAGGTCGAGAATGTCGGCGCCCGCCTGACGGGCGAGGGCTGCGACGCCAAAAGTGTTGGAGGCGATGATCTGGGCCGGGTTCGGCGTGCTGCCTGGCGGCAGCAATTCGTCGCCGGTGGCGAGAATGGCGATGCGCGGCCTGCGATAGACAGGCAGCGTGGCGTGGTTCATGGCCGCCGCAAGTGTCAGGTCGGTGAAGCCAAGTTCACGCCCGGCTTGCAGAACCGTTTCGCCCTGCGCAAAATCCTGCCCGCGCGGGCGAATGTGTCTCCCGGAGGTGACTTCGAAGGTAGTGCGGATCTTGCCGCCTTCCAGCACCTCCGCATCTTCCTGAATGAGGATGGTATCGGCTCCCTCAGGCACGGGCGCGCCGGTGAAGATGCGCACTGCTTCGCCTTCACCCAGAGTGCCGGTAAAGGCATGGCCGGCAGCCGCCTGGCCGATGACGG
Source organism: Agrobacterium sp. V1 (assembly GCF_030518355.1). Lineage (NCBI taxonomy): Bacteria > Pseudomonadati > Pseudomonadota > Alphaproteobacteria > Hyphomicrobiales > Rhizobiaceae > Agrobacterium > Agrobacterium sp. V1. The sequence continues at coordinate 1,379,951 of NZ_JAULSF010000001.1, read as the reverse complement.
TCAGGACTGAGCCGATCTCAGATGCATCGACGCTGCGCAGCGCGTAGCCATCCATGGCGGAGGCATCGAAAGGCGGCTGGGTGAGGCGCGCCGCCAGATCGGCCAAAAGGACACGGCCATCACATTCGGCAAGCGGCAGGGTTTCGCTGTCGGTTACCGGAACCGCCGCTTCCAGAAGGCGCCGTGTGGCATCATCTACGGGCAGCAGCGGTTTCATTCAGCTCTCCTGCCGGCGAAAATCACCGGATTTGCCACCGCTTTTTTCGAGCAGGCGGATATTGACGATTTCCATCGCCTTGTCGGCAGCCTTGGCCATGTCATAGATCGTCAGGCAGGCGATGGAGACGGCGGTCAGCGCTTCCATTTCCACACCGGTCTTGCCAGACAGTTTCACCATGGCCTCGACGCGCAGGCCGGGCAGGGTGGTGTCTTCGGCAATGTCCACCGCTACCTTGGTCAGCATCAGCGGATGGCATAGCGGGATGAGATTGGCCGTCTGCTTGGCGGCCATGATGCCGGCAAGGCGCGCGGTGCCGATGACATCGCCCTTCTTGGCATTGCCGTCGCGGATGAGCGCCAGCGTTTCCGGTTTCATCTTCACGAAGCCTTCGGCGACGGCGACACGGACGGTTTCCACCTTGTCGCCGACATCGACCATATGCGCCTCGCCGCTGGCATCGATATGGGTGAGCTTTGAGGCCTCGCTCATCGGGGATTTACTCCGCTGCCAGAATGCCGGATTGCCCCGTCAGCAGCGCTTTGGTGGCCGCCGTCACATCATCCTTGCGCATCAGGCTTTCGCCGACGAGGAAGGTGCTGATGCCGCTTTTTTCGAGGCGCTGGCAATCCTCGAAGGTGAAGATACCGCTTTCGCCGACCAGCAGCTTGTCGGCCGGTACGAGGCCCGCCAGCTTCTCGCTGGTTTCGAGGCCGACTTCAAAGGTGCGCAGGTTGCGGTTGTTGATGCCGAGAAGCGGCGAGGCGAGCTTCAGGGCCCGTTCGGTTTCCTGTGCATCATGCACCTCGACCAGCACATCCATGCCGAGTGCGAAAGCCTCGTCTTCGAGGCGCTTGGCCTCGTCGTCAGAGAGCGATGCCATGATGAGGAGAATGCAGTCCGCGCCCCAGGCACGGGCCTCATGCACCTGATAGGTCTCGAACATGAAATCCTTGCGCAGAGCTGGCAGAGCGCAGGCATTGCGGGCGGCGGTCAGGAATTCCGGTGCGCCTTGAAAGCTCGGGCTGTCCGTCAGCACCGAAAGACAGGCGGCACCGCCCGCCTCATAGGCAGCAGCCAGCGCCGGCGGATCGAAATCCGGGCGGATGAGGCCTTTCGACGGGCTGGCCTTCTTGATCTCGGCGATCAGGCCGAACTTGCCTTCGGCCTGCTTTGCCCGGAGCGCCTTGTAGAAACCACGCGGCGCACTCTGGTCAGCGGCCATGGCCTTGAGATCGGCCAGCGAGGTCTTCGCCTTGGCAGCGGCGATTTCCTCGCGCTTGTAGATCTCGATCTTTTTCAGAATGTCGCTCATGGTCTCGCTTTCATTCCTGCTTGTGGTCGGCCTGCGCGGCATCGGCTTCATTGGAAACGGCGACCAGACGGTCGAGTGCTGCTGCCGCCGCACCGCTGTCGAGCGCTTCGCTGACGATCGTCATAGCCTGACCCAATGTTTCGGCCTTGCCGGCGATGACAAGGGCAGCAGCCGCGTTGCAGAGCGACACGTCACGATAGGCATTACGCTTGCCCGACAGGACGTCGCGCAGGGCTGCCGCATTGGCAATGCCGTCGCCGCCTTTCAGATCAGCCATCGCCGCAACGTCGACGCCGAAATCTTTCGGGGTCAGATCGAAAGTGCGGATCTTGCCATCTTCCAGCGCGGCCACATGGGTGACGCCTGTCGTGGTGACTTCATCCATGCCATCGCCATGGACGACCCAGATGCTTTCCGAACCAAGATCGCGCAGCACTTCGGCAAGCGGCACCAGCCAGCGCGGCGAAAACACGCCGAGCAATTGGCGCTTTGCACCCGCGGGGTTGGAGAGCGGGCCGAGCAGGTTGAAAATCGTCCTTGTGCCGAGTTCGACCCGGCTCGGGCCGACATGGCGCATGGCGGAGTGGTGCATCTGCGCGAACATGAAGCCAAGTCCCGCCTCTGCGATGCAGCGGGCGATGAGATCGGGACCGATATCGAGCTTGACGCCAAGAGCGGACAAGGCATCCGCCGTGCCGGATTTGGAGCTCAGCGCCCGGTTGCCATGCTTGGCGACCGGCAGGCCCGTGCCGGCAACGATGATCGAAGCCAGTGTCGAGATATTATAGGTGCCGATGCCATCACCGCCGGTTCCGACGATATCGATGGCATTGGCGGGGGCCGAGACCGGCAGCATGCGGGCGCGCATGGAGGAAACGGCGCCGACGATTTCGTCGACCGTTTCGCCGCGCACGCGCAGCGCCATCAGGAAACCGCCGATCTGCGACGGGGTGGCTTCGCCCGACATCAGAATGTCGAAGGCCGTCCGCGCATCCTCGCGGTTCAGGCTTTCTCCGTTCGCGACCCTGGCGATCAGCGGCTTCAGTTCGGCCATGGTTTCCGCCCCCCGGTCAGAAGCCGACCATCGCCTGATCGGCGAGGGCCTGATTGATGGTCACACCATAGTCGTTCTGCAGACGGTTGACCATCTGGTCCAGCATATCGTCGCCGGCTGCACGGGCAATGGCGGTAAACTGCTGGTCGTCATTGGCAAGCGCGTCGGCAGGGGCGTTGGTGTCAACCGAGGTGACCTTGAAGAGGATGCGGCTGGAACCATCGGCATCTGCCGCCGTGCCAACCACGCCTTCAGCACCGGAGAAAACGGCGGCAATCGTCTGGCGGCCGAAAATCGCATCCTCGCTGGTGCGGCGCAGGCCGGATTTCTGCTCGACGGCAAGGCTGAGCTCGCCGGCAACAGCCTCGAGCGTTTCGCCCTTTTCAACGCGGGCCTTCAGTTCGTCAGCCTTGGCAGCAAGCGCTGTGCGCTGCTGCTCGGACGTCCAGTCGGCCACGACATCGTCGCGGACTTCGGCAAGTGTGCGGTCACGGGCGGGGATGATCTGCTCGACATCGAACCAGATGTAACCTTCGCGGCCGAGATTGATCGGCAGGGCTTCGGTGCCTGGTTCGGTCTTGAAGACTTCCTGTGCCAGCTGCGGCGAGGGTAGGCCTTCGACCGTGTCACCCTTTTCATCGAGGCCGGCGGCATCGATGGCGGCAATGGTGACGGGCTTGAGGTTCAGCTGCTTTGCGGCATCGGCAAGCGACGAACCACCGGCGCGCAGATCCTCGTAACGGTCGTGCACATTGGTGACTTCTTCCGCTGCAGCGGCGGTGGCGAGATCCCTGCGGATATCTTCCCTGGCTTCATCCAGCGTGCGGGTGGTTTCCTGCTTGATGCCGGTGACGCGCAGGATGACCGGCCCGAAGGAACCTTCAACGACGGCAGATACGCCGCCATCCTTCTGGATGCCGAAGGCTGCGTCGGCAATCGACGGATCGGGGATGGTATCCTTGGTGAATTCGCCAAGGGTCACGTCGGAAGCGGTCTTGCCCTGATCCTTCACCACCTGATCATAGGTGGTGTTGCCGAGGCGGATCTGTTCGGCGGCAGCGGCAGCCATTTCCTTGTCCGTAAAGGTCAGCTGTTCAACCGTGCGGCGGCCGGCGGTGCGGAAGCTGTCCTTGTGGCTGTTGTAATAGTCAGCGATCTGCGCCTCGGTCACCGAGGACTGATCGGCAATGTCTGACGGTTCCAGCTTCACATAGGTGAACTTGCGGAATTCCGGGGCGCGATATTTCGTCTTGTTGGTTTCAAACCACGGGGTGAGCACGTCGTCGCCCGGTGCCTTGACCGGCGGGATGACGGCGTTGGAAAGAATGACGTAATCGACGGCGCGCTGCTCGTTGCGATACTGCTTCAGCGCATCCACCAGCACCTGCGGTGCGGTAAAGCCATCCGAGACGGCTTCGACAATCTGGCTTCTGACGGCAACCTTGCTGCGTTCCTTGATGTAGTCGTCCTCGCGGAAGCCGGAATTGCGCAGGCGTTCGCTGAACAGGTTGCGGTCGAACTGGCCGTTGACCGACTTGAAGGCCGGGTCTTCGGCAATGAGCTTGGCAAGGCGATCTTCCGAAAGGCCGAGATTCATCTTGGATGCAAGCTCGTCAAGTGATGCCCCTGCCGCAAGCTGGCTGAAGACCTGCCGGTCGATGCCGAAGGCCTTGGCCTGTTCGGTCGTCAGCCTTGTGCCGAACTGGCGGCTGAGATCGGAAATCTGGCGCTGATAGGCGAGGCGGAATTCCTCCGGGCTGACCGTCTGGTCACCCACCGTCATGACGGCGTGGGAATTGGCGGTGACAAGCGATGCGGAGACGCCCCAGACGCCAAACGAAACAACAAGCAGGAGAAGCAGCAGCTTGGCTGCCAGGGTTCGAGAAGCATTTCTCAGGGAATCGAGCATCGTTATGCAAACCTCACAGGAACGTCATCGCGGTCGCCAGCCTTCCGGCCCGCAACGTATCGGCGTTCCTTAAATCAATCCAAACGGAAATTGAAGGGAATTTCCCTTGGAAAAACGGGGTTTTGAAAACGCTTATGTGATTGGAGCGGCGTTTTTCCGCCTTCATCTCCGCCGCATCGCCTTAATGAGGCGCAAAATAAAACCGCCCGGAGCGCCCAGGCGGTTGCGAAGAATCGTTTTTGAACCGGCGGTTAAGGCCGTTCGCCGCACTCAGAAAGCGCGGTCGCGCCGGATCGTCGCCTTGAATTCCTCGTCTTCACGCCGCATCTCGGCGATGACGGAGATCATCGATGTCACGAACATTACGCTGATCAGGGCCAAAAGCATCGTCAGAAATGTGAACATGATATCGTCTCCGGTCGTTTCGAGGAAATTGTCCCCGTTATCAGTAATAATTCATATACTGGTAACGGGCGGTCAGCTGCGGATAGTCCGGTCCCTGGGCTTCAGGCTTCTGCTCATAAAGGCTAAACGTCGTTGCTACCATTGCGATAACCAGTACTGTCCAGGCGGTGCTGATGACGCTGATTTTCGCCGAAGTAGACTGTTTTTCTCTTACAAACATCTGTCCGTTCCTTTGGTTCTTTCTTAACGCGCCATGCCTCAACATGTTCCGCGTCAATCGTAAAAATCGATTAGCATCGCGCCTGTGAAACTTCCTTGAATGGCTCGTTCATCTGGCGTTCAGGAAACTGGCTAAGGGCGTCATTCGAGAAAAAGATACTCGGCAGCGAATGATGCGATGACCGAAAGGACGATCATGAAGGCCAGCATTTTCAATTCTCCGGATGCTTAACGGGTGAGGGGCGTTTCGGTTTCCCGATGTTGTGCATTTAAACAAAATAGCTCTGAAACCGCACTGAACGGCCCATTCATCGCGGGTTCACGGCACAGCTCCGGTTGTGCTGCCCGGTTATAATGTCTTGCGCCGCGTGGCTCTCCATGACAAAAGGCGGGCACATGATACCCAGCATCGAAGCGCGCCCACCATCTGAGAGCGATATGACGATTGCCTTTTATCCAGGATCATTCGATCCGATGACCAACGGACATCTGGATGTGCTTATCCAGGCGCTGAACGTGGCGTCGAAAGTCATCGTTGCCGTCGGCATTCATCCCGGAAAAGCGCCGCTGTTCAGCTTTGATGAGCGGGCGGCGCTGATAAAGCAGGCGCTTGCCGAACAGCTGCCCACCGAGGCGGCGCGCATGGAGGTCGTTTCCTTCGACAATCTGGTGGTGGATGCCGCCCGCCAGCACGGCGCGCGCCTTTTGCTGCGCGGCCTGCGCGATGGCACCGATCTCGACTATGAAATGCAGATGGCCGGCATGAACCGCCAGATGGCGACTGATATCCAGACCGTGTTCCTGCCCGCTGGAACATCGTCGCGACCCATTACAGCCACATTGGTCCGGCAGATCGCCGCCATGGGCGGCAATGTCGATGCCTTCGTGCCGAAAGCCGTGCTTGAAGCCCTCAACGCCAAGCTGAAGCGCTGACTTCAGCCCCACATTCTGGAGCCAATCCGATGAAACTCGTTCGATTTGCCTTTGCTGGCGCCATGTTTGCAGGCGCGCTTGCCGCCAGCACCATTGCTTCCGCCGCCGAACTCTTGACCGTCCAGCTGAAGGACGGTCCCGTCGTCATCGAGCTGATGCCGGAAGTCGCGCCCAAGCACGTGGCGCAGATCGAGGCGCTGGCCAAGAAGGGCGCTTATGACAATGTCGCCTTCCACCGCGTCATCGACGGTTTCATGGCGCAGACCGGCGACGTGCAGTATGGCAACATGGAAAAGAGCTTCAACGCCCAGCGCGCCGGCACCGGCGGTTCCGACCTGCCGGATATTCCGGCTGAGTTCTCCAAGACGCCGTTCACGCGCGGTGTGGTCGGCATGGCCCGCTCGCAGGATCCGAATTCCGCCAATTCGCAGTTCTTCATCATGTTTGCCGATGGCCCGTTCCTGAACGGCCAGTATACCGTGGTCGGCAAGGTCGTATCCGGCATGGAAGCCGTGGACAAGATCAAGCGCGGCGCCGGCAGCAACGGCGAAGTTTCCAACCCCGACCGGATGATCAAGGTCACCGTCGGCAAGAAGTAAGGTAGGGCAATAGAGCCCGAACAGAGGAGAATAATCATGGCCGAGATCAAGGATCCGGAAAACACCATCATCATGGAAACGACGACCGGCAAGGTCGTCATCCAGCTGCTTCCGGAAGTTGCTCCGGGTCACGTCGCCCGTATCAAGGAACTGGTATCGGAAGGCGCTTATGATGGCGTCGTGTTCCACCGCGTCATCGAAGACTTCATGGCCCAGACGGGCGACGTGAAGTTCGGCAAGAAGGGTTCGGAAAGCTTCAACCCGGCACGCGCCGGCATGGGCGGCTCTGAAAAGGAAGACCTGAAGGCTGAGTTTTCCGCCATTCCGCACGTTCGCGGCACCTGCTCGATGGCCCGTTCGCAGAGCCCGAACTCCGCCAACTCGCAGTTCTTCATCTGCTTCACCGATTCGCCCTGGCTGAACAAGCAGTACACCGTCTGGGGCCAGGTCATCGAAGGTATGGAAGCCATCGACAAGGTCAAGCGCGGCGAGCCGGTGAAGGATCCCGATTCGATCGTTTCCATGAAGCTTGCTTCGGCGGCTTGAGGTTAAAGAGTTTCTCCCGCCTTGCTGAACTGCAGGGCGGGAGGATGTTTTGCTGATGGAGTGTTCCTCGCACTCGACGTCATCCTCGGGCTTGACCCGAGGATCCATTCCACCAGCGTCATGGGTCCTCGGGTCAAGCCCGAGGATGACGTGGAGGGGAGGAAGCTCCTTCACCAACAACGACCCGCCGGCAGTTTGCTGCGAGGCGGGTTTTGATATTTTCGAGAGCCCTTGCAATGCGTGTAGACCTGTTCGATTTCGATCTGCCCGAGGAGAATATCGCCCTTCGCCCGGCGAACCCGCGCGACAGCGCGCGCCTGCTGGTGGTCGATCCGAATGAAAACCGCATGGAGGACCACCACGTCTTTAACCTGCCGTCTTTCCTGCGGCCCGGCGATGCGCTTGTCTTCAACGATACCCGCGTCATTCCCGCCCAGCTGGAAGGTGTCAGGCTGCGTGAAGGTGCGCCGGAGACGGCGGTTTCGGCCACGCTGCATATGCGTACCGATCAATCCCGCTGGAAGGCTTTTGCCCGTCCCGGCAAGCGCATCAAGGAAGGCGACCGCATCCGGTTCGGTTATGAGCGCGACAATGCCTGCGGCCTTGCCCATCTGGAAGCCACCGTCGAGGAAAAGGGCGAGGATGGCGAAATCACGCTGCTGTTCGACGTGTCCGGCCCTGTTCTGGACGAGGCGATTGCCTCGGTCGGCCATATTCCTTTGCCGCCTTATATCGCCGCCAAACGGCCGGAGGACCAGCAGGACCAGACCGACTACCAGACCATTTATGCCCGTGAAAAGGGCGCTGTCGCTGCCCCCACCGCCGGGCTGCATTTCACCCCCGATCTGTTCGAAGCACTGGACAAGGCCGGCATCGAGCGGCACTTCGTGACGCTTCACGTTGGGGCAGGCACTTTCCTTCCGGTAAAGTCCGACGATACCGACGATCACAAGATGCATTTCGAGATCGGCCATGTGTCGCAGGAAACCGCTGACCGGCTGAATGCGGTGAAGGCGCGCGGCGGGCGTATTATCTGCGTCGGCACCACTTCGCTGCGGCTGATCGAAAGTGCGGCCGACGAGAATGGCGTTATTCACCCATGGTCCGATGCCACCGGCATCTTCATCACGCCTGGTTACCGTTTCCGGGCGGTCGATATGCTCATGACCAATTTCCACCTGCCGAAATCGACGCTGTTCATGCTGGTTTCGGCTTTCTGCGGTCTCGAAACGATGCGTGACGCTTACAGGCGCGCCATCGAAACCGGATACCGTTTCTATTCCTATGGCGATTCCAGCCTGTTGTTCCGGAAAAACTGATGCACGACAAATTCACCTTCACCCTGAAAGCCACGAGCGGCGGCGCGCGCCTTGGCGAAGTCGCCATGCCGCGCGGCGTCATCCGCACGCCCGCCTTCATGCCGGTCGGCACTGTTGGCACCGTCAAGGCCATGTATCTCGATCAGGTGCGCGAGCTGGGGGCCGATATCATTCTCGGCAATACCTATCACCTGATGCTGCGGCCCGGCCCGGAGCGTGTTGCGCGTCTTGGCGGTCTGCATGAGTTGATCCGCTGGCCGCATCCGATCCTCACCGACAGCGGCGGCTTCCAGGTCATGTCGCTTTCCGGTCTGCGCAAGCTCGACGAGAAGGGCGTGACCTTCAAGAGCCATGTGGACGGTTCGCTGCACCACATGTCGCCGGAGCGCTCGATCGAAATCCAGGGCATGCTCGATTCGGACATCCAGATGCAGCTCGATGAATGCATTGCGCTGCCGGCCGAGCGCAAGGAAATCGAGCGCGCCATGGAAATGTCGCTGCGCTGGGCCGAACGCTGCCGCGTCGCCTTTGGCGAGCAGCCCGGCAAGGCCATGTTCGGCATCGTGCAGGGCGGCGACCAGCCGGATCTGCGCATCCGCTCGGCCGAAGGGCTGAAACAGCTTGATCTCAAGGGTTATGCCGTCGGCGGTCTTGCCGTCGGCGAACCGCAGGATGTGATGCTGGGCATGCTCGATATCACCCTGCCGGTGCTGCCGACCGAAAAGCCGCGTTACCTGATGGGCGTTGGTACGCCTGACGATATCCTGAAATCGGTGGCGCGTGGTATCGACATGTTCGACTGCGTGATGCCGACCCGCTCCGGCCGTCACGGGCTTGCCTTTACCCGTCGTGGCAGGGTCAATATCCGCAACGCCCGCCATGCCGAAGATATGCGCCCGCTCGACGAGCAGTCCAACTGCCCGGCCTCGCGCGATTATTCCCGCGCCTATCTGCATCATCTCACCCGCTCCAACGAGGCGTTGGGCGGCATGCTGCTCTCCTGGCACAATCTTGCCTATTATCAGGAGCTGATGCAGGGTATCCGCAAGTCGATCGAGGAAGGCCGTTTCGCCGATTTTTATGCGGAAACCATAGAGATGTGGGCGCGGGGCGATATAGACCCGGTCTGATCCTTCCCGACCCTTTCTCCTGTTTCGGACGCTTTCCTTGGCACATGCGCCTTATGTTCTTTTCCGGGATGACACGACCGGCACGGTGACAGCCTTCACCGAGCCGGAAGAGATCATCGTCGCGGATGAACCGGAGGCGTTTTTTGTGGCGCTGAAGCGCATGGAACAGCTGCGCCGGGCCGGAAAATATCTTGCCGGCTATATGTCCTACGAGGCCGGTTTCCTGTTCGAACCAAAGCTTGCGCCTTTTGCCGCCGAGCCTCGCAACGTGCCGTTTCTGACCTTCGGCGTGTTTTCCGGCCCGCAGCCGGATGCGGGGCGGTTTGCGCGTCCGGATGAACTGCCGGATGCGGATGCGTTTCTTTCCGATCCCGTGCCGGCCTGGACGCTCCAAGAATACCAGCAGCGCTTTGCGCGACTGCACGACCATCTGCGTCGCGGCGACTGTTACCAGGGCAATCTGACCATGCCCGTCACCGCCCGCTGGAGCGGCGATCCGCTCACCGCCTTCTGGTCGCTGATCGAGCGCCAGCCGGTGAAATACGGCGCGCTGGTCGATCTCGGCGGCCCGGTCATCCTGTCGCGCTCGCCGGAACTGTTTTTTTCGGTCGATGGCGAAGGTTTCATCGAAACCCATCCGATGAAGGGAACGACACCGCGCGGGGCGGATGCGGAGGGGGACAGGGCAATCATCGCGGCGATGCTGGCGGATGAAAAGACGCTGGCCGAAAACCGCATGATCGTCGATCTGCTGCGCAACGATATTTCCCGTATCACCGAGGTTGGCAGCCTTCATGTGCCGCGGCTGTTCGATATCGAGACCTATCCCACGGTGCACCAGATGGTCAGCCATGTCAGGGCGAAGCTTCTGCCTGACGTGACGGTGGAAGACATCTTCGCCGCGCTGTTTCCCTGCGGTTCCGTCACCGGTGCACCAAAAATGTGGGCGATGAAGATCCTGCGGGAGCTGGAAGCCGGCCCACGTAACGCCTATTGCGGCGCGATCGGCTTCATGTCTCCTCATGGTGATATGCGGTTCTCAGTAGCGATCCGCACACTCAGCCTGTTCGATGATGGCCGTGCCGTCTTTAATGTCGGCGGCGGCATCGTCTTTGATTCCGATGCGGAAGCCGAATATGACGAGTGTCTGCTGAAATCGAAATTCGTGGTGGGGGACAGGTTGTTGCGGCGGTGATCACCGCCTGATCACCTCGAACGTTCCATCCTCCACCAGCACCTCCTTCGCCACCGCGTGGCTGAGAAAACCCGCAGGGCTGGCGCTGGCGCCATAGGCGCCCGATTGCAGGATGGCGAGTAAGTCACCGGCCTTCAGTTTCGGCAGTGCCGCATTGCGGGCCAGTGTGTCGAGCGGTGTGCAGAGCGGACCGACGATGGTTGCGGTCTCGTCGTAATCTGCCAGCATCTTGGCGGGCGCGACGATGGGATAGTTGCGCTTGACGATCTGGCCAAGATTGCCTGAGGCCGCCAGATGGTGATGCATGCCGCCATCCGTCACCACGAAGGTGGTGCCGCGTGAGGTTTTTACCGAATTTACTTCCGCCACATAGATGCCGCCGGGGCCGGCGAGGAAGCGGCCGGGTTCGACGATGATATGGGCGTCGGTTATCAGCGGATGCGCTTTCACGAGCGCCTTGAGATCGGGAATGGCGGCGCTGACCGTTGCAAGATCAAGCGGCATTTCCCCGGCGAAATAGGGGATGCCGAGGCCACCGCCGAGATCGATGGTTTCAAGCGGTCTGCCCAGCATTTGCGCCATGCGTGCGGCAAGGGAAATGGCGTGTCGCCATTGGGAGACAAGCATGTCGGCGTCGAGAATCTGCGTGCCGCCATAGATGTGCACGCCGACGAGATCAATATGTCTGGCATCCCTGAAAAGCGGCAGGACGTTTTCCAGCTCTTCCTCGTCGAAACCAAAAGCGGTGGCCTTGCCGCCCATGCGCATGGCGCCGGCCTGCGCATCCGGCACGGGGTTGATGCGGATCGAGGCTTTGACCGGTTTACCGATCTCTTCGATACGGGCAATTTCCTCGGCGCTTTCAATATGGATTTCGCCGATGCCGCCCTCGATCACCTCGCGCAATTCGGCCATGCCCTTGCCGGGGCCGGCGAAGATGATGTTCTCAGCTGCGACGCCGGCCTTGATGGCAGCGCGATATTCGCCGACGGAGGCGATTTCTGCACCCGCGCCCTGCTGTCGGAAAAGCGCGATAATGGCGGGCAGGGGATTGGCCTTTACCGAATAATAGATATCGGCAAAGCCCGAGAGCGCCGTTTCAAGGCTCCGATAGGCGCGGCGCATGGCGCTGGCATCATAGAGGAAGCACGGCGTTCCGGTTTGGGCGACGATATCGCGCACCGCAAGCCCGCCGATGAGAAGATCATTGTCAGTGACCGCAAATTGCGCAGCCGCAAGGGCCGGGCCGTGGCTCTGGGTTTTATCCGTGGGCGACATTGTCCGTCCGTTCGCGCACCAGCGCGCGGTAATCCACCTTGCCATTGGCGGTGACCGGCAGCCGGTCGACCAGTTCGATGGCGCGCGGGATCATGAAGGGAGCGAGCATTTCGGCAGCTTTCTTAAGGGCAGCCGAAACGTCGATATTTTCATTGGCGGCGGTTGCCACGGCATGCACCCTTTCACCGGCAAAGGGGTCCGGCAGGCCGATGACGGCAACCTGCTGGAACAGCCCTGTCGACATCAGGCTTTCCTCCACCTCGGTCGGGCTGATGCGATAGCCTGACGATTTGATCATCGCATCGTTGCGGGCAACGAAGCTGAAGAAACCATCCTCGTCTTCCACCGCCAGATCACCGGAATAACAGACGGTTTCGCCGCCCAGCGCCGCTGGAATGAAAGGATGAGGGCGCAGCACTTTTGCCGTGTCTTCCGGCCGGTTCCAGTAGCCGAGCGATACTGTCGGGCCGCGATGGACGAGAATGCCTGGCTCGCCCGGTTTTGCCCGCTGTCCCTTGTCGGTGACGATGAAGATTTCGCATTCCGGAATGGCCTTGCCGATGGAGGTCGGGCGGCTGTCGATTTCTTCCGGCGGGAGGAAGGTGGAGCGGAAGGCCTCGGTCAGACCATACATCAGGTAGATTTTCGTGTCTGGCAGCTTTTCGCGTAGCGCTTTTACGGTTTCCTGCGGCACACGCCCGCCGGAATTGGTGATGTAGCGCAGATGCGGCAGCGGCGTCTTTGCCAGCGACGGGGCCGCTCTGGTCAGGATTGCCCAGACGGTCGGCACGCCGGCGAGACCCGTCACGGCATGGTCGCGCAGATCGCGGACGATATCGTCGCCCAGCCGGAAGGTGGAGATGATCGTGGTCGCGCCCTGTTCCACTGCCGTCAGCAGCTGGTTCAGGCCGTAGTCAAAGCTGAAGGGCAGGAGGGAAAGAATGCGGTCGCTTGCGGTAATTTCCAGATAGGTCCGCACGATACGTGCGCCTGCCAGAAGATTGCGGTGCGAGAGCATGACACCCTTGGGCGAGCCGGTGGAGCCGGATGTGTAAAGGATCGCCGCGAGGTCCTCGCCGATCGCCGCCGAAGGGCGGGCAGGCGTTGCGCGGGTTTCGATCTCTTCCGCCAGCAGCACCGTGACATCGGGAAGGTCTTCCAGCGCCGTCTTCAGCTCATCCATCATCGCCGCGCTGCTGATGACGATTTTCGCGCCGCAATCGCTGACGATATGGCGGATCTGCTGCGCCTTCAGCAGCGCATTGACGGGGACGAAAACGCCGCCGGCCATGCTCACACCAAAGATTGACCAGCATTCCTCAAGGCCGCGCGGTAGATAGATGACGACGCGGTCTCCGCGTTCCGCTCCCTTTGCCTGTAATGCTGCGGCATACCACGCAGCCGCAACGGCGAATGCGTTATAAGTCAGTGAGTGTTCTTTATAAACGAGAGCTGGATCCTGGCTTAGCGCGCGTGCGGCGAGCAGGTGGTGCAGCAGAAAATGGGGTGTCATTTCCTTCGTTCCCTGAGGACGAAGGCGATGAGATCGGCGGGTGTGCCGAGATTGTCAGGCGTGAAATGCTCGTCATCGAGAACGATGCCAAAAGTCTCGCCGAGGAAGATCATCAATTCCAGAAAACCGAGCGAATCGATCACGCCGCCTTCGAGAAGCAATGTATCGTCGGTAAAAGGTGCATAGGCGGGAAAACGGTTCGAGAGATAGGAGTAGATGGTATCAGCAACGTTGGTTTCGCTTTTCTTTGCGGCAAGCATGCTTGTTCTCCGATGTCCCGTTTGTTCCCCATAAAACCCGCCCGGAATGACGCTTTATCTATAAAGGTCGAGAACCTGTCAGGTCAGCTATGGTTCAGTAAAATACCTAGGGTGGCAATAACACCAACTCTGAGTATGTTTCGTTAATAAAATGTGGGTTCCATGCGCCTTTTACTTGTATCGGTGCGAATTTATGTGCGGCAAACCCGCCGGCATTGCGCTCACCATCAAGTGCCGACATGGTCAGGGCAAGCCTGCCGCGGCCAAGAAGATGACGGGCGATTGCGGAAATATGCCTTTGTGCGACCTTTCGGTCCTCGCAATAAATCAGCCGGGCGGAGGGCAGCTTCTTGGCCGTGGTTTTCAAGAATACCAGCGGATGGTGACGGCCATCCGCCTGCATTATGGCGACGATACAGCCGAGCCGCTGGTGATCTTCGAGCATCTCGCGCATTGCGGCCGGCAGGGTATCGGCCGACACGGCGGCAAGTGGGCTGAGCCGCGCGCCCGAGGGACGCAGAGCCTTGAGCGGCAGTGGATAAAAAAGCGTGTGTTCCGTCACCGTATGAAAACCCAGCCGCTCGTTCAGCTTGCAGGCTTCGGGAGACGGGGTGAGGTCGGTAAACAGCTCTTCCTCGGAGGAGGAGGCCATTTGCAGCATGCGCGGTGCAAACCACCGGCACGAAGGCTCGACATACCAGCTGGACAGGTTGGCGACGATCCTGCCGGTTTCGGGCAGGCGGCTTTTGATCGTCAACAGAACGCCCTCCGCGTTCTCATCCTTCATCAGCAATTGCCCGATCGGACCAAGTTCCCGACGCGCATGGTGGTCGCTGATAAGCGCCAGCCCGCGGGACCAGAAGACCTCGCTTTTTTCGGGGAAACCTTTCGCCAAAAGGGCAACGGCGGCGGCGCGGTTTCCGTTGTCAATCGGTACGATTTTCAGGGGTCGCTCTCCGCAATCTGGCGTTAACTGGCCGGGGAAAGAGATTTTTCAACTTCGCCGCGTAGTACTGGCTTACGACGATAGATTTACTGTCCCGTTAATCGCCTGGGCTGCAAGGCGGCGGAGCCGATCACGTTTGCATGAAAGCAGGCGCGCCGAACGCGCCTACCTCCTGTCATTGGCCGATCAATAGACCACAACACCACGTATGCTCTCACCCCTGTGCATCAGGTCGAAGCCCTTGTTGATGTCTTCGAGCGGCATCACGTGAGTGATCATCGGGTCGATCTGGATCTTGCCTTCCATGTACCAGTCGACGATCTTCGGCACGTCCGTGCGGCCGCGCGCGCCGCCAAAGGCGGTGCCCATCCAGTTGCGGCCGGTGACCAGCTGGAACGGGCGGGTCGAGATTTCCTGGCCGGCGCCGGCAACGCCGATGATGACCGACTTGCCCCAGCCGCGATGCGAGGCCTCCAGCGCCTGACGCATGACCTTCGTGTTGCCGGTGCAGTCGAAGGTGTAGTCAGCGCCGCCGATCAGGTCGCCATTGCGCTTCGTCATGTTGACGAGATAGGGCACGATGTCGTCACCGACGTCCTTCGGATTGACGAAGTGGGTCATGCCGAACTTCTCGCCCCAGGCCTTGCGGTCGTTATTGATATCGACGCCGATGATCATGTCGGCGCCGGCAAGGCGCAGGCCCTGCAGCACGTTGAGGCCAATGCCGCCGAGGCCGAAGACGATGGCTGTGGAACCAATCTCGACCTTGGCGGTGTTGATGACCGCACCGATGCCGGTGGTGACGCCGCAGCCGATGTAACAGACCTTGTCGAACGGCGCGTCGGGATTGATCTTGGCGAGCGCGATTTCCGGCAGGACGGTGTAGTTCGAGAAGGTCGAGCAGCCCATGTAGTGATGGATCTTGTCCTTGCCAATCGAAAAGCGCGAGGTACCGTCAGGCATGACGCCCTGACCCTGGGTGGCACGGATGGAGGTGCAGAGATTGGTCTTGCGCGAGGTGCAGGAATAACACTCGCGGCATTCCGGCGTGTAGAGCGGAATGACATGGTCACCCTTCTTGACCGAGGTGACGCCGGGGCCGACATCGACGACGATACCGGCACCCTCATGGCCGAGGATGGCCGGAAACAGACCTTCCGGATCGGCACCGGAAAGCGTGAAATCATCGGTGTGGCAGATGCCGGTCGCCTTGACCTCAACAAGCACTTCGCCGGCGCGCGGACCTTCCAGCTGAACGGTCATGACCTCGAGCGGTTTTCCTGCCTGAATGGCAACAGCGGCGCGTACGTCCATTTTCGATCTCCTGGCGTTGTCTCATGATTGGATGGGGCTGTTTTGCCCGAGCTTGTCGGCAGGGACAAGGGGCAAAAGCGACCTTCACGTCTCAGTTACGACCAAAAAAGTGAAGCTGTCTCCGCACCGGGGGAAGAGGGCGAGCCTCGGCAAGATTGTATCCGCAATCGAATATCGACCTGGCGTATTCAATTGAATATTTCGACTATAATAAATTATGAATATCTGATTTAAATATATGATTTTACATACTATTTTTGATGTTCGAGTGATCTTTAATTTACGAATCTGGTGTTTAATTCGCCATATAAAATGACGAATGAAATTGGGCTGCCATCGATCGGTGGTTCCGGAAAATACCTTTATCTCGCGAGTGCAACTGGCCTTCGCCACTTGTGTCGCGCCGCCATGATCGCGGCGAGCATCAGCGGTTTTGCTGAGTTTGTATCCTGTGGCCCCAGGGCGTTTCGCCCGGCCGCAGTCTTTGTGTGTCCGGCTGGGGAGGAGCCGGGGCGATCCGTGGCGGTTGGATGAAAAGCGATTATTGCAGATGTTTCATATTGAAAAAATCTTGAGCGCGTCGGCGCGTCATTTCCGCCTGCTTCTTCAGGATCGGCGGGGAAATTTTGCGATCATGACGGCATTGCTGATGCCGGTTTTTCTGTTCACATTCGGGCTGCTGTTCGAAGGCGGCCGGGCGCTGGCCTATTACAGCCAGTCAAAGCGGGTGATCGCGCAGGCCTGTGAGCGCTCGACGAAACCGACGCGTACGAATGTGCCTCTCGATGAAGTGCGCCGGAAAAACGTGCTGGATACCTTCGATGCGCTTATCACCTCCACCAAACAGGAGGTGGTGAGCCGCGACGTGACGATCGACTGGCTGACCACCGATATCGACGCGAAATTTACCTACAAGACGGTGTTGGGCGGCCTGTTCAATGTCGAAAAGATGGACTACGCGCTGACTTACCGTTGCGACGGTATTCCTCCCTATCCGTATGACGGCGAGGTGATCGTCAACAACACATTCGACCGGCTGAACGGTAAAGACCGGATTCTCGAAAACGGTAAAGGCCCCAACGCGATGAATGGTTGCTGGGGCGTCCTGAGCTACGAGGAGCTTGGATGGAACGGCGGTACAGGTCCAGGCATCGAGCTTCAGGACTGGAGCAATGCGGCGTGCCGCAAAAAATTCGGCTGGCAGGGTTATGACGAGCCGAAGAAGGATGCTGGACCCGCTTGCGTCAGCGTTTCGCAGCAGGACGTCGCATCGACTGACGTGAAAGATCCGAAAAACAACAAACTGAAAGAATCCGAGAAGGACGCGTCGCAATCCGCGGCAACAAATCCATGTCCGCCCGAATCGGACGAGTTGCAAAAACCTTCCATTCTGACTGCCGCGAATGGCGGGATACCGCCGACCAAATATGTGGTGGAACTGGACAGCCATTGGGAAGGGCAGAAGAGAAGAGACGCCAACAGTTCGATTTTCAAGATTGTGGAACTGCACCCCGGAAAATATGAGGTTTCGGTCTGGTATAATGGCCGCAACGACGCCTATGGCGGCACCAACGACATCGACATATTCCTGCAGCTCCAGCGTCCGCAATTGGGCCCCGAAAAGAAGATCATCGAAATGGCGCAGAAGGGCAAGGTCTTCTGGGAGCGCCGCACGTATTCGATCACGGTCGATACCTATTCCGTCTACAAGCTGACGATTGCCGCAGGCGGCAAAAGCGACAGTCTTGGCGGCATCATCACGGCTTTTGAGGTGAAGTATGTCGATTCACCGAAATAAAGGGCTCGCTCGGTTCCGCTCTTATGCGCTCGATATCCGGGCGGCCACCGCCATCGAGTTCGGTCTGCTTCTGCCGGTCTATTTTCTGCTGGTCTTCGGCATTTTCGAAGTCGGTCTGGCGCTGCTGTTCACTCTCAATCTGGCAACGGCGGCCAATGCCGGCGCGGAAATGCTGCGCAAGGCGGCGGCAAGCCATACGGCGGTTACCGAAATCGATTTCAGGCGGGCCATCGCCTCCAATTTCCTGCTCGGCACGACGGAAAGCGACATGAAGATAACGCTCGTCCCGATCCCGGATGCGGATTTCACCGCCGTGCCACTGACATTTCCCGTCGAGAACAGGTTTCAGGTGCCGGATAAAAACGCCGGGCAATATCTTCTGGCGCTTGGGTACAATTGGCCATTCATACTGCCCACGACGCGTCTGCTGATCCCCGGCGGCGGCGACAAGCAGCCGCAACTGCAGAATATCTCCCTGGCGATCACCGCCGTTCGGGTGACGGAATGATGGTGTTTCGGCTGAAATCCGTCCTCGCCGCCATGCTGCGATCGCGCTCAGGTGTCGCCGCCGTGGAATTCTCGCTGCTATTGCCGATGCTGATCATTTTTCTGGCGGTGATGATCGAGACCGGTCGTGGCTGGCTGAGTTATGACCGGTTCGTCACGGTTGTCGACAATACAGCCCGCTGGTCCGCCCGTTTCCCGGAATTCGAGGAGCGGGTGAGGACAGGGGTGAAAACCTTTGTCATCGACGCCGGGCAGCCGCTCAATCCGGAGGAGCTCGATCTGACCTTGCGGAGCGCCAGGCTGGTCGGCGGTGTCGCAACGGTCGAATTTGCGCCTTACAACTTCTTCGGCTCCGCAGAAGCCGTCACCTGGGACAGGATGCTGAAGGCGGGGAATTTCAAGGAAGAAGAAGCCGTCATCGTGATTTCGGGGCGTTATAAATATAGCCCGTTATTCTCGTTCCTGCACCCTACGACCATCGAGTTCGAATATGTCGCGACGGTCAATCCGTATTTCTCGCGGCACTACAAATACCAGAAGGGCAAGTCGGACTGGTCCTTCTGGAATGTTCGCTGACGGTATTGGCCACGGAACGCTGCCTGACCAATGCTTCGATCATTCAATGATCCTGCGCGGCACCGGCTGCCGGGGCGGTTTCGCCCGTCCCTAGCCATTCCGCACAATCCTTCAGCGCCCGCGCTGCAACCAGCTGGCGCTTCATGATCGTCTTGTCCTTGCCGCGAAAACGTTTCACGCCCTCCGGCTTGACGATGGAACCCGGCTCCAGTTCGGGGAACAGGCCGAAATTGATGTTCATCGGCTGGAAGGAACGCTTGCCCGGCTCATCATCTGAGGAAAGGTGGCCGCCGGTGATGTGGTTGAGAAGCGAACCGAGTGCCGTGGTGGCCGGCGGCAGGCTCAGGACCTCGCCCTTGCGTTCGGCGGCGGCGAAGCGGCCGGCGAGAAGGCCTACGGAGGCGCTTTCCACATAACCCTCGCAGCCGGTGATCTGGCCGGCGAAGCGCAGGTCGGGCCGCGATTTCAGCCTCAGTGACGGATCGAGCAGGACAGGGGAATCGATATAGGTGTTGCGGTGCAGGCCGCCGAGGCGGGCGAATTCCGCATTTTCGAGGCCCGGAATCATGCGGAACACATCCGCCTGCACGCCGTATTTCAGTTTCGTCTGGAAACCGACCATGTTGTAGAGCGTGCCGAGCGCATTGTCCTGGCGCAGCTGCACCACGGCATAGGCCTTGACGGTGGGGTTGTGTGAATTGGTCAGCCCCATCGGTTTCATCGGGCCATGGCGCAGCGTCTGGCGGCCACGTTCGGCCATGATTTCGATCGGCAGGCAGCCGTCGAAATAGGGCGTGCCTTCCCATTCCTTGAAACCGACCGTGTCGCCGGCAATCAGCGCGTCGATGAAGGCGTTATATTGCTCTTCGTCCATCGGGCAGTTGATGTAGTCCTTGCCCGTGCCGCCGGGGCCGACCTTGTCGTAACGCGACTGGTACCAGCAGATATCCATGTTGATGCTGTCGCGGTGGACGATCGGGGCGATGGCGTCGAAAAAGGCCAGCGCATCTTCACCCGTTTCGGCCTGGACCGCTGCCGCCAGATCCGGCGAGGTGAGCGGCCCGGTGGCGATGATGGTGCTGCCCCATTCCTTCGGCGGCAGGCCGGAAACCTCCTCGCGGACAATCGTCAACAGCGGGTGACGCTCCAGCATTTCGGTAACGGCAAGCGAAAACCCGTCGCGGTCGACGGCAAGCGCGCCGCCGGCCGGTACCTGGTGTTTGTCGGCGCAGGCCATGATCAGCGAACCGGCAAGCCGCATTTCGGCATGGATGACGCCGACCGCATTGGCCGTCGCATCGTCCGAGCGGAAGGAGTTGGAACAGACCAGTTCCGCCAAGCTATCGCCCTTATGCGCGTCCGTGCCGCGCACGCCACGCATTTCATGCAGGATGACGGGCACGCCGCTCTGCGCGATTTGCCACGCGGCTTCCGAACCGGCCAGTCCGCCGCCCACGACGTGAATGGGAGAATGGGTCTTGTCTTGCATGCTGGCGTCCATCTGGCGTCCATGGGCCGCATGCGGGGCAGAGGCTCCCGTTCGGCGGCTGTCTCTTGAGTGATTGTTTCGCACGGGTCCCAGAGGACGCGGCATTGTTGCGGGATGCACTAGCATGCATGGCCGGGGCAGCCAAATGTTTTTGGGATTGGGCGGGCGAGGAAGAGGCGCGGGGCATTGTGAAACGAGCGCGTGCCGCCTGCTTCTTCTCCCCGCCGGGGAGAAGTCCGCGGCAGTGGGATGAGGGGGCGAGAGATATTCGGAGAGCTAGCCCCCTCGTCCGACCCTTCGGGCCACCTTCTCCCCGGCGGGGAGAAGAAACAAGCGGCGATCTCGAACCCGATGTGTTTGGCGTAGCGCCCGTATGCGAGATGCGGACCAGCTCTGTCAAACCGAATAATAGCGGCCAAATGTTTTTGCGGGTGGGGGATATGAGGATAGTCAGGCTACCAAGTTCGCGGCAGGGCTAAAAAGCCCGCAAGCATCTGGGGGAGCGAGCGCCTGCCGCCTGCTTCTTCTCCCCGAGGGGGAGAAGTCCGCGGCAGCGGGATGAGGGGGAAAGGGTAGCGATATTCGGAGAGCTAGCCCCCGCATCCGACCCTTCGGGCCACCTTCTCCCCGACGGGGAGAAGAAACAAGCGGCGATCTCGAACCCAATGTGTTTGGCATAGCGCCTGTATCCGAAATGCCGACCGGCTCTGTAAAACCGAATGGTGGCGGATGCCCGGAGTGCATCTTCGGAAAAAGGCTGCTTGCAGCCGACTGCCAGAATCAAAAACGGCGCCAGAGGCGCCGCTTTCTTTACCTGTCGCTCGATCGTCGCGCCCTGGAGGTCGGGCAGCGGGACGATCGTTTACGCCTTAGCGGAACGAACGGGCTGCTACGTTACGGATGTCGTAACGGGTCAGACCGATGTCGCTCAGAGCCTGGTTGGAGAGGCTGCCGAGTTCGTTGATCGTGCGGCGGTAGGAGATCCAGTTCTTTGCAATGCGGATAGGGTTCATGGTCGTTTCCTCAATCTATCTCTGTTGATTTCGTCTGCCGGCTCAGTGTTTCTCTGTGCTCTCGGCTGTTGAGGTTTATATATAGACATTAAGCCATGTTGTGCAGTGCAGAATTTAGGCTACTGCCATGCATTTGTGCACTATGTCGGCTAAATTTGCGGCTCTGAATGGCATCTGAGCAAAATATAAGCGGAAATGCCTGTGTTTCGGGCGGTTTGGATGGGTCTGGTGACCCGTTGCGGCGATGAAGAGGCATTTTGGGGAGGTTTAGTGGAGCGAAAGCGGTTTTAGCCTTGCTCAAGCGTTGTGCGGGCATGGGGGAATAGGGCGATTTTTTCATCCGCTGCTCTTCGCATATGCAGGAGAGAGCCGCTTACGCCGTCAGAAGTGCCCAAAACGAAAAAAAGGCCAGAGGCGGGAGCCTCAGGCCTTTTTGGGAGGGTCGTCTCGCATCCGCCGCGTTTACGCGGCGGCGCGTATCTATTAGATGCCGACGGCGGTGCGGGCGACGCGGCGGATGTCCTGACGGCCAATGCCGAGGTCACTCAGTTCGCGGTCGGTCATGCGGCCAAGTTCGGTTACGGTCTGACGATACTTGCGCCAGTTGGTCAGCGAGCGGGTGATGTTCATGGTCATTTTCCTCTTCGTGCTGTTCAGTCCGCGCGGCCAGTCTTGGGAGGCTTTGGGTCCGGGGCTGAACTGATCTCTGTATGACCATGAATATAATCGGTTTAATCAAAACAAAAACAGACAAAGCAAGATGTCACCTATGCACCCAATGCACGACAGGCTGGTAAATGAGCCCGATTGCGGCGATTCATGCATAATTTGTGACCAATTTATGCGCTTTTGGTGACGCCAGATGGCCTGAAGATGTGCAGCCGTGCGGCAGGGCCGGCCATGCGTGAAGAGGCAGGTGCAGGGCAGGGGCGACGAATCTCATCGGCTGACGGTGACCCGGCTATGGGAGTTGCCGGCGATGCTATATATAATGTCAATGTAGCCGCATAAATGATGTGCGCATTTTCTGCCTGCATAAGTGTCGCTGCGGGGGCAGGGGCGGCGGGCGGGCTGAGGCTCTGGACACAAGCGTGGCCTGCCGTTTTTTAGTCCGGGATCGGTGCTGCCTTCCTTGCTGCATCACACTCCCTTATTGCCGAGGGCAAACGGTGAAAGAGGAATACTCATCCGCGCCCTTGGAGCGGAGCCAAGAAAAGTCCTGATGAAACCGGAGGCAGGGGAACGGCGTGCTTGACCCTTTCTGAACATTGTGACATACCGCCGCCCAACGTGCGGGTATGGCGGAATTGGTAGACGCATTGGTTTTAGGTACCAACGCTTCGGCGTGGGAGTTCGAGTCTCTCTACCCGCACCACAAGCAAAGCATGGCTGTGCCACGCTTGCGCCAGAGTGCATCTTTATAAGATGCGGGGAGCTTCGGGGTTCATCATCCCCTTTGCACCTTTGTCTCCGGCGCGGGCGCAATGTTGCCCGGCAGGCGCTTGTGTAAAGAAATAAGGGAAGCCACGGCCGGGGAACGATGTTTCCGGCGCAGTGCTCGAAAGTAAACCAACGGCTGTCTGAGCACCGCCGCCATGATGTGAAGGTTAGGAAAATGCAGGTTATCGAAACGCTCGCTGAAGGGCTGAAGCGCGAACTCAAGGTCGTTATTCCGGCCGCCGACATGAAGGCCCGTCTGGACGAGCGCCTGGTTGACGCCAAGGACAAGGTTCGCATCAACGGCTTCCGTCCCGGCAAAGTGCCGATGGGCCACCTGAAGAAGATGTATGGCAAGTCCATCATGGCCGACCTCGTCAACGAGCTGGTTCGTGAAAAGCCGACCGAAATCCTTTCCAGCCGCGGCGAGAAGTCTGCTACCCAGCCGGCCATCTCCATGACCGAAGACGAGCAGGAAGCCGAAAAGATCCTGTCGGCTGAATCCGATTTCGAATTCACCGTTGCCTATGAAATCATTCCGGCCATCGAACTGAAGGCCAATGACGGTATCAAGGTTACCCGCGAAGTTGTTGAAGTCTCTGAAGACGAAATCAACGAGCAGATCCTGAAGATCGCTGAGAGCGCCCGCACCTTCGAGGCCAAGAAGGGCAAGGCTGCCGATGGCGACCGCGTCACCATGAACTATCTCGGCAAGGTTGACGGCGTTGCCTTCGACGGCGGCGCTGCTGAAGATGCTGAACTGGTTCTCGGTTCGGGCCGCTTCATCCCCGGCTTCGAAGACCAGCTGGTCGGCGTCAAGGCTGGCGATGAAAAGACCATCACCGTGACCTTCCCGGCTGACTACCCGGCTGCAAACCTTGCTGGCAAGGAAGCCAACTTCGACATCACCGTCAAGGAAGTTGCCGCTGCTGCTGCCGTTGAAATCAACGACGAACTGGCTGAAAAGCTCGGTCTCGAATCGGCTGAAAAGCTGAAGGAAATCGTCAAGGGTCAGATCGAAAGCCAGTACGGCAACATCACCCGCCAGAAGGTCAAGCGTCAGATCCTCGACCAGCTGGACGAAATGTACAAGTTCGACACGCCGGCTGGCCTGGTTGACGCCGAGTTCGACAACATCTGGCGCCAGATCAACACCGATCTCGCCCAGTCCGGCAAGACCTTCGCTGACGAAGACACGACCGAAGAAGAAGCCCGCGAAGAATATCGCAAGCTTGCTGAACGCCGCGTCCGTCTCGGCCTCGTTCTCTCCGAAATCGGCGAAAAGGCCGGCGTTGAAGTGACCGAAGAAGAAATGCAGCGCGCGCTGTTCCAGCAGCTGCAGCAGTTCCCCGGCCAGCAGAAGGAAATCCTCGATTTCTTCCGCAACACGCCCGGCGCTTCCGCTTCGCTGCGCGCTCCGATCTTCGAAGAAAAGGTCATCGACAAGCTGCTCTCCGAAATCTCGGTAACGGACAAGACCGTTTCCAAGGAAGAGCTGCTGGCTGACGACGCCGAAGAAGCTACGGAAACCAAGAAGAAGGCCCCGGCCAAGAAAAAGGCTGCTGCCAAGGCTGACGACGCCGCTGAAGGCGAAGAAGCCGCTCCGAAGAAGAAGGCTCCGGCCAAGAAGAAGGCCGCTGAAGGCGACGCCGAATAATCTTCTTCAGTGCAAGCTGATTGAACAAGGGGCCGTGGCGAAAGCTGCGGCCTTTTTTGTTTGGGCTATGTATGCCTTTGAAAACATCGTCTCATGCCAAGATTTAAAGCGCCCGACATCATTGCGTCATTCTGGATTATTACAATCGAAAACCGTGGCCGCTTGATCAGGTGGTACGGACCCTATTTCAGGAATGTCGAGCGGTAGCGCGATGGGTGCCAGAAACTATTTGATTGAGGGTGTTTCCGGGGCCGGTAAGACTTCGGTTGCAACGGAATTGCAGCAGCGTGGCCATCATGTGATCCACGGCGACCGGGAACTCGCTTATGCGGGTGATCCCGAAACTGGCGACCCGCTTGATCCCCCAGTTTTTCGGAGCGGTGAGGCGGACATCGCATTCCGTCATAGGCATCATATCTGGGATATTGAAAAAGTTCGGGAGCTTGTCGCTGATCGAAGCCACGCAATCACTTTCTTCTGCGGCGGCTCGAGGAATTTTCAGCGGTTCCTCCACTTGTTCGATGAGGTCTTCGTGCTCGATGTCGATGGCGCGACGCTGCGAAAACGGTTGGCGGAGAGGCCGGCAGACGAATTCGGCAGTAACCCGGCGGAACGGGAATTTATCTTGCAACTCCATGCAACGAAAGAAGACCTTCCCGTGCATGCGACGATCCTCAGTTCATCCATGCCTTTGAAATTGGTGGTTGATGATATTCTTAGCCGCTGCGCCTGCCGGTAGCAAAAGATCGGTAAACAGGGCATCCGGCATCGTTGTTCTGATCACAATGCAGTGCAGCATGATTTTTTGCTGCATCTGCTCTTGTTCATCTCCCGTTCATCTGGCACCCTGCGCAGCATGATTTGCCCCGGCCGCCTGAGTGGCCGTTCGGGCTCTACGTGCCGCTCCTTTGTGGCCTTCATCGCTGCCAAACCATTGGCCTTTGCTTTTACCGTGCCTGCCGGCGTCTGCTGGCATGCCCTTAATTTGCCAGGGGACAAGATATGTCGCTCCAAAGGGTTTTTGCCCTTTTCATCATTCTTTATGCCCTTACGGGAACCGCTGCCCATGCCGATGAAGCCGGGCTGATCTGGAAGCCGGTCAAGAATTCCGACCGTTCCTATACGGCGCGCATCGGCGCGAAGCTGCCGGTCGATACGCCGATCCGGGCGGGGCTGGAAATGGGCATGAGTGCTTCAAAGACGGGGCAGGTGGTGGATACGCCGGTGCGGGTGTGGGGCAATGTCACGCTGCTCGCCGAGCAATTGCCCGGTGTTTCGCTTGCCCGTGATGTCGGCGTGCTGTTCAACGCGCTGACGGGCTCGAGCAGCGTTTCCGTGACTTCGCAGCAGAAGCGTATCGTCACGCCGGAACTGGATATCGAGGCGAACCGCAATTTCACCGTGCGTTATGATGGCACGGCGCAGCAATGGAACGGTCTTGATGTGTCGCAGTCGTTGCGGCTTTCCCGCTCCGAGACCGGCACGGCCTTCGTTCTGACGGGGGCCAGCCGCAACAGTTTCAATGAGTTCAGCAGCGGCGTGGCGGTGGAGCAGAAACTGGGCGATCACCTGACTGTGCGGGGGACGCTCGACCAGGGTTTTGCGGATCATTTCCGGCCGGGGGTGAGTGCGCGGTATAGCATTAGATGGTGAGCGTGGTTCCACCCATAGTGGGGTGGCTGAAAAATCGTCGTCATCCTCGGGCTTGACCCGAGGATTCATGGTGCGCCGGTTTGTGGATCCTCGGGTCAAGCCCGAGGATGACGACGGAGAAGTCTGCTATCTCTGCAGCGGGAAGAGGCTTTTCGACCCAAGGACTTGGGTTGGCTGAACCCCGGATCAAGTCCCGGGTGACGGAGTGGGGATGCTACGACCTTGCCACAAGCGCGCAAGGCAACCTGCCATGCCTCTCGGCAGCTTCGCACCCCTTCGAAAATCCATCGATCAATCCTTCTTGATCTCACCCATGCGGTTCCAAGCATCCAGCCCGGCAATCTTGTAGGCCTCAGCCAGCGTGGGGTAATTGAACGTATTCTCCACGAAATATTCCACCGTGCCTTTGAGGTTCAGCACCGCCTGGCCGATATGCACCAGTTCGGTTGCGCCTTCGCCGACGATGTGGACGCCCAGCAGGCGGCGGGTTTTCAGCGAGAAGATCATCTTCAAGAGGCCGCTGTCGAGGCCCATGATATGGCCGCGGGAGGTCTCGCGGAAATGAGCGATGCCGCATTCATAGGGAATGCTGCGTTCTATGACTTCTTCTTCCGTCAGCCCGCAGGTGGAGATTTCCGGCACGGCATAGATGCCGTAGGGGAAGAATTGCGGCGGTTCGCCGGCCGGTGCGCCGACGGCATGGCGGGCGGCGATGCGGCCCTGTTCCATTGACGTGGATGCAAGGCTCGGGAAACCGATGATATCGCCGGCGGCATAGATGTTCGGCACCGAGGTCTGGAAGGTTTCGGGATCGACCTTCAGGCGGCCACGGCTGTCGGCTTCCAGCCCGCAGGCCGAAAGGTTGAGCGTATCGGTGGCGCCGACACGGCCGGCGGCAAACAGCACCGTCTCGGTTTTGAGGACGCGGCCATTGCCGAGCGAAACGAGGCATTTGCCGCTCTCGTCGCGTTCCACCTTTTCCGCCTTCTGGCCGAAGATCAGCTTCATGTTGCGATCGCGCAGCTGATAGGTGAAGTCCTCGACGATTTCCTTGTCGATGAATTCCAGCATGGTCTCGCGCGGTTCCACCACCGTCACCTGCGTGTCGAGCGCGCTGAAGATCGTCGCATATTCGATGCCGATGACGCCGGCGCCAACCACGACCATGGAGCGCGGCAGTTCCTTGATTTCGAGAATCTCATCCGAATCGAGCACCGCCTGGCCGTCGAAGGGAATGTGCGGTGGCCGGTAGGGCCGGGTGCCGATGGTCAGCAGGATGGAGGTGCCGGTGACATTCATGATTTCGCCGTCGTTCTTCACCACCTTCATGGTGTTGGCGTCAACGAAGCTTGCCGTGCCGCGAATGTGCTGCACGCGGTTGCGGGCGAACTGGTGCTCCAGCACCTCGACCTCGTGATCCAGGGTAATGAGCAGGCGGCGGCGCAGATCGTCGGCGTCGATCTCCTGCTTGACGCGGTAGGAACGGCCGTAAAAACCGCGCTCACGCCAGCCGGTAAGGTTGAGCGCGGTTTCGCGCAGGGTCTTGGAAGGAATGGTGCCGGTGTGCACGGAAACGCCGCCGACGCGGCTGCCTTTCTCGATGACCAGAACTTTCTTTTCGAGCTTGGCGGCCTGAATGGCGGCCCGTCTTCCCGCCGGACCGCTGCCGACAACAATCAGATCGAACTGGTGCATGAAAAACCCCGGAACAGAATGCATTGCGATAACCGGATGTCGCATCCGGCACGGCGTCGTCGCGAAATGGTCGTGATGCCATTTTGACGATGGGGAGTGATTCCCCTGTCAGCCTTGCCCGCAAGAGTGCAATGCAACAAACGCCTGCGTCAATCTGTAGCGCAAGATTCTGACGGATTCGTAACTGGGGGTGAATTTTCGGGAGGTTGTTTGATTCATAGCGGAGCGGAGGCGAGCGTGGCTTTACCCCCCTCTGCCCTGCCGGGCATCTCCCCCTCAAGGGGGGAGATCGGCAAGAAGCCTTTCGTCGCTTCATTCTCAAGCTTCGAGAGGGGCGAGACCTCGCCGCAGATCGATCTCCCCCTTGAGGGGGAGATGCCCGGCAGGGCAGAGGGGGGGTAAGGCCACACGCGCCTCTGTCCACTCTGCTCCAAACCCCCAACACCTTCATCCCGCACGGCGTTGCCGGACGGGGAATAGCGGGAGCACTTCGGGCGATTGCCCGGCTGCGCTTTAGGTTGAGGTTGGTGTGGGTCGGATGCGTTGCGCAGCCGGGCCATTCCAGAGCGCCGTATCTCGCAAAGGGCTGTGCACCGCACTTTGCGAAATGGTTCTGTCGTCACGAACGCGCCACCGTTCCCATCAGAACCGTCCCTTGGTTTTTACCACGTCTGGCTTCCACCCGGCAGGACTGCTTGCAGGATAACAGCACGCAGCAGGGCGGGGAAAAGCGGGGATGAATTTTTGCCGGTATCAGCCGTCTTTGCGGGTGACGTGGTGGTGGAGTGCGGCGAGGTCCTGTCTCAGCGCCGCAAGCTCGGCCAGCACCTTAACGTCGATCTTTTCATGCAGCGACAGCACTTCCAGCTCGGCCTTCAGGTTCACCTCATAGTCCTTAGCGGCCTCGAAACGGTCGCGCGCGGCCTGGCGGTTCTGCGACATCATGATGATCGGCGCCTGAATGGCGGCCAGCATGGAAAGCAGCAGGTTGAGGAAGATGAACGGATAGGGGTCGAAGGCGCCTGTTGTCAGTATTATGGTGTTGATGATCGCCCAGAAGATCAGGAAAAAACAGAAGCCGAGGATGAAACCCCAGGAGCCGCCGATCTTGGCAATATTGTCGGCCAGCCTGTCGCCGAGACTGGCGCCGGCGGAAAATTCCGCATTGATGTCGCTCGAAACCAGCTTCTTCTGGTGCGACAGTTCCAGAATGCGGCGCTCCACCTCACCGATTTCGCGGGAGGAACGTTTGAAATGCGACGTGATGTAGTCGGAGATATCTGACACGGTGTGTCTCCGGTTTTGATGAGATGCCTGCGCTCCGTGCGAGATAAACCCGCATGGCGGCGGAATTCAAACGATTTCCGTCGCCATGCGGTTCAGGCGTCCCCGCCACACATCATCAGACGGCCGGCGCACCCTCGTGCAGCCAGTTGAAACCGGGGAAGAAGCGCTCGCGGCCATATTGGGCGCCGAACATCATGTCGAACTGCAGCAGGCGGTAATCGCGCACCACGTCGGGAACGGCGTTCGGGGCGATAGACCAGTCGGGCAGGGCCTTGCCATCGGTTGCCACCAGCATATGCCGGTCGATGACGGAAAAGGCCTGCTGCACCTCGCCGAGCGTGCCGGTATAGAAGGGATCGGAGAAGCCGGCGGTCCTCAGCACGTGATAGGGCAGAAGCGCCGGGCTGATGGTGCCGATTTTCTTGCGCACGCCCTTTTTCGAAGACCAGACAACGAGCGGCGTCTCATGCTCCTTCTTCATCACGTCAAGTGGTGCACGGCGGCTGGCGACCATGCCCGGCATATAACCGCTTTCCACGAAGGCCTGGCCAAGCGGCGGCAGGTGATCGCCAAAGAGGACGATGATGGTTTCACGGTCGCGCTTCTTTGCCCAGCGCATCATTTTTAAAAGCGCATCATCGGCTTCCACGACGCCTTGCGAATAGGTGGAGAGCGCCTGCGAGGCCGATGCGGAGAGATCGCCTTCGACGCCGATGGTGTTTTCGGCGTAACGGGTCGCCTCGTAAGGCCCATGTCCCTGCAGGGTGACGGCGAAGAGGAAGAGCGGGTTCTGCGCCTTGTCGGCCGTCGCCATGATCTCGTCCATCAGCGCATCGTCAGAGGCGAAGTTGCCGCGTTTTTCCATGGCCGGCAAAGTCTCTTCGGAGCGGAATTCCTCGAAGCCGAAATTCTGATAGACCTGCTTGCGGTTCCAGAACCATTCCTGGAACGGGTGCATGGCGATGGCCGAATAACCTTCACCGCGGAAGAAGCTGGCGAGCGAGGGCACGGGGCGGCGGATATATTGCTGATAGGGAATGCTGCCATAAGGCAGGAAGGCGTTGGAAAAGCCGGTCAGCGCCTCGAATTCCACATTCGCCGTCATGCCGCCGAACTCGGGTGAGAACACGTTGCCGGACTGCTTGGCGCGGATCGTCGGCATCGGATCGGCGGAGAGCTTCACATTTTCAAGCCGGGTCGGGTCCCACAGCGACTCGCTCATCAGCATGATGACGTCAGGATAATCGCCCTTGTTGGCGGCGAAGGCGGCAGGTTCCGAGGTCAGGTCGGCAATGCTGTTTTCACCATAACCCTGCGGCGCCGAAACATTGGCCATGGGAATATTGAAAGCGAAGGCCATCAGGAAGCCGTTGTGACGGTAATTTTCCTGCTGGTCCCACATCATCGGAATGATGTTGAGGCGATCGCGGACCCAGGAATAATGCGAATAGTCCATCAGCGAGGCGAGGCCGGCAAGAAGCGGCAGCGCCAGTGCAAGCCCCGCGGCGCGTTCACGCCAGCTCAATGACGGGGAATGCCGGCGCGCCAGCAGCCAGAGCGCCACGAGAGCGGCAATGGCGGCGCAGATGCCAAGACCGACCAGTACTGCCGTCAGCGGTTGCGCCTTCAGCATGGTGGGCAGAAGCTCGAAAATCTGGCGGCCGAACAGCAGGTCGGATGGGTAAAGCGGATCGGAGAGATAGGTCTGTTTCTGCGCGGAAATAAGCCCGGTCAGCGCGCAGAGCGGCGCAACTGCGATGAGGGACAGATAACGCCGGCCAAGGATCGCATCCAGCGCGACCAAAAGAGTGAGCACGGCGGCAATGGTGGTCATGCCCGGGCGGGCGGAGGAGGTGAGGAAAGCACCGACATCATGGAGCGAACCGCGGGCGATCCATTCCAGCGCCACGACGAGCACGATGGAGGCGACCGTCAGATTGGCAAGCGTATAGGCCGCGGCCGAAAGCTTCGAAAGGCTCCTTGTCCATGCAGGCGAAAAGACGAAACCAGCCTTTTCGGAAGCCGTTGTTTTTGGCGCCGAATCTCTCAAACTCATACTCCGGTATTGCAGGCGTCCGCCCAATCCGGGGAGATGAATCAGGCGTCGCAAAAGTGTCATGTAACTGTCACATAAGCGCGATGAACGCGACATGAACTTTGCGGAGGATGGCTGGAGCGGTGATAACCTTAGCGTGAACGCAGCCGTGGCGCATCGCCCATGCGGTGGCATGCAATTGCCGCGTTGCGGAGCGGCCACAGGCGCGGTATTGAAATGGCATGAGCGACAGACACGATATCCAGAACCATCTCCGGATTGCCGTCGGGCAGTTCAATCCCACTGTTGGCGACGTGGCGGGCAATCTCGCCAGGGCGCGTGAGGCAAGGGCCGATGCGGCAACGCAGGGCGCCGATCTTCTGCTTCTGACCGAGCTGTTCATTTCAGGTTATCCGCCTGAGGATCTGGTGCTGAAGCCGGCTTTCCTGAAGGCCTGCCTGAAGGCGGTGGAAGAACTGGCGGCAGACACCGCCGATGGCGGGCCGGGTGTCGTCATCGGTTTTCCACGCCAGGGCGAGACGGGCCGTCACAATTCGGTGGCGCTTTTGGATGGCGGCAAGATCATTGCGCTGCGCGACAAGATTGACCTGCCCAATTACGGCGAGTTCGACGAGAAGCGGGTTTTTGCCGAAGGTTCGATTTCCGGCCCCTATAATTTCCGTGGGGTCAGGATCGGCATTCCGATCTGCGAGGAAATCTGGAACGACATGGGCGTGTGCGAGACGCTGGCCGAAAGCGGCGCGGAAATCCTGCTGGTGCCGAACGGGTCGCCCTATTATCGCGGCAAGCTGGATGTGCGCCATCAGGTGGCGCTCAGGCAGGTTATCGAAAGCGGCCTGCCGCTGGTTTTCGCCAACCAGCTGGGCGGGCAGGACGAGCTGGTGTTTGACGGTGCAAGCTTTGGCTTTAATGCCGACAAGACGCTTGCTTTCCAGATGAGCCAGTTCGAGGCCACGCTTGCCGTTACCGACTGGAAACGCGCGGCCGATGGCTGGCATTGCGAGAGCGGGCCATTTTCGAAAATACCAGAGGGCGAGGAGGCGGATTACCGCGCCTGCATGCTGGGCTTTCGCGACTACGTGAACAAGAACGGCTTCAAGAGCGTGGTTCTTGGCCTTTCAGGCGGCATCGATTCGGCGATTTGCGCCGCACTGGCCGTTGACGCGCTTGGCGAGGAGCGGGTGCGCTGCATCATGCTGCCTTACCGTTATACCTCGGAAGAATCGCTGAAAGACGCCGCCGATTGCGCGAAAGCGCTGGGCTGCCGTTACGATATCGTGCCGATCGTCGAGCCGGTGGAAGGTTTCCTTTCGGCGCTTTCCGATCTCTTCGAGGGCACGGAAGAGGGCATTACCGAGGAAAACCTGCAGAGCCGCACGCGCGGCACCATTTTGATGGCCGTCTCGAACAAGTTCGGCTCCATGGTGGTGACGACGGGCAACAAGTCGGAAATGTCGGTGGGTTACGCCACGCTTTATGGCGACATGAATGGCGGTTTCAATCCCATCAAGGACCTCTACAAGATGCAGGTCTATGCCATTTCCAGCTGGCGCAACGCCCACGTGCCGCCGGGTGCGCTCGGCCCTTCCGGCGAGGTGATCCCCGCCAATATCATCGCCAAGGCCCCATCGGCCGAATTGCGCCCCAACCAGACCGACCAGGATTCGCTGCCGCCTTATCCGGTGCTGGACGATATTCTCGAATGCCTCGTCGAGAAGGAAATGTCGGTCGAGGAAATTCTGGCGCGCGGCCATGATGTGGCGACCGTGCACCGGGTGGAGCATCTGCTTTATCTCGCCGAATACAAGCGCCGGCAATCGGCGCCGGGCGTGAAGATCACCAAGAAGAACTTTGGGCGTGACCGGCGTTATCCGATCACCAACCGGTTCCGGGATCGGTGATTAAGGCGGTTTCCGGAGGGGGGCCTTTAACGCTGGTCCGGTGTCATCCAGAGTAATTGCCTGTGAGACGGTGCGGCATATTTCTTCTCCCCGCCGGGGAGAAGGTGGCCCGAAGGGTCGGATGAGGGGACACCGTTGCCGTATCTCACTACCCTTGCCCCCTCATCCCGCTGCCGCGACCTTCTCCCCCTCGGGGAGAAGAAACACGTGGCATGCGCTCGGTCCACGATGGGGGTTCATGAATGGCGCAGAGAAACCCCCGCGCCACTCTTCACTCACCTCAAATAACCTGCCCGACATCGATGCGATTGCCGTCAGGGTCTTCAAACACGAAGGCCCTGAGGCCATAATCCTTGTCCTGCAGGGCCTTGATGATGCGCAGCCCATGGCTTTTGCAAATCTCATGCAGCGTATCGACATCGCTGACCATCATATGCGCCACGTTGAAGGGCGCTGCCTTATGGGTGGGCTGCAATGTCAGGTGCAATTCGGCATTGCCCTGTTTGAGGATCATGAAGCCGACGGGAGTGCCGTTTTCGAAGGTTTTTGTGAAGCCCAGCACACCGACATAAAAGTCATGGGCCTTTTCGATATTCTTGACAGGAAGCATTGCGGCGATCCGTCCGAAGCGGATGCCGTGATCGGCGATGGTATTCATCGCGGAACCTCGGATCTGGGAGAAACGGGAAGGGTTACGGGCGGTGCCGGAACGCTGGCGTTTTTTCCGATTTGAATTTGCAGGACGGTGCCTGCGGCCATAGGATCATAATCACCATGGCGGCGAAAGCAAACGGAATGTCTGCGTCCGCCAACGATCAGAGCCAGACTATCGACAGTCCCGGGAGGCAGCATGCGCAGTTCCATCGAAATCTTCAACATCCGTACCCGGCAGATGCGGGTGGTGTGGCAGACGCCGGAACTGTTCGAAGCGCCGAACTGGTCGCCGGATGGCAAATATCTGCTGTTGAACAGCGAGGGGTTGCTCTATCGCCTGTCCCCATCCGGTGACACCTCGCCGGAGAAGGTCGATACCGGCTTTGCGACGCAATGCAACAACGACCACGGCATTTCGCCTGACGGTTCGCTTTATGCCATTTCCGACAAGGTGGAATTCGGCAAGAGCGCCATTTATCTTCTGCCATCGGCGGGCGGTGCGCCAAGGCTGATGACGAAGAACCTTCCTTCCTACTGGCATGGCTGGGCGCCGGACGGCAAGAGCTTCGCCTATTGCGGCATTCGTGATCAGGTCTTTGATATCTATTCCATGGATATAGAGAGCGGCATCGAGACGCGCCTGACCCATGGCGAGGGCCGCAATGACGGGCCGGATTATTCGCCTGACGGTGCGTGGGTCTATTTCAATTCCAGCCGCACCGGGCTGATGCAGATCTGGCGGGTGCGGGTGGATGGCTCCGCTGTGGAGCGCGTTACCGATAGTTCCTATGGTGACTGGTTTCCGCACCCGTCTCCCAAAGGTGACAAGGTGGTGTTCGTCTCCTATGACGGCGACGTTTTCGACCATCCGCGTGATCTCGATGTGCGGGTGCGGCTGATGGATATGGATGGCGGCAATGTCGAAACGCTGTTTGAGCTTTTCGGCGGGCAGGGCACGATGAACTCGCCCAACTGGTCGCCGGACGGGGATGAATTCGCTTATGTGCGTTACTTCCCTGTGGCGTAATGTGATTTGGCTTTCGTTAAGGTCACATTGCCGCACCGGCCTCGCGATACTTGCATTCGCAAGCCTTCTTGCTCATAGCTTCCTCAGTCAGGTGCCCGCCCTTGTGGCGGGAGAATCGGGAATCCGGTGAGAAACCGGAACGTGCCCAGCGCTGTGAGGCGGATGCCCTTTTTAAAAAGCCACTGAAGTCATTCGGGAAGGCGAAGAGGGCGGATGAAGCCGAGTCAGAAGACCGGCCTGGCAGGATAGACCGAACCGCGCGGACGGCGGCAGGTTGCTGAAGAGGCGCGTCGTGCATGCGAAAACCGGCATGGTTTCGGCATCCGCGCGCCCGCATTGTTGGGGTTAAACGATGCCGACCGACCCGTCCGCTGGCAATCCATTACAAAGCGATCCATTTGACCATGCGCTTTCGTCTGCCCAGCCGTTTTCCGGTGCGGAGCGCGAGGCGATCTACCGCGCCATCGAGACGCGCCGCGACGTGCGCGACCAGTTCCTGCCTGATCCGCTGCCGGATGATCTTGTCGAGCGTCTCCTGAAGGCGGCGCATTCGGCTCCCTCTGTCGGTTTCATGCAGCCGTGGAATTTCACGCTCGTCACCGATGGGGCCGTGCGCCAGGCCGCCTTTGTGGCCTTCAGCCGCGCCAATGAAGAGGCGGCGGCGATGTTTACGGGCGAGCAGCAGGCGCTCTATCGCAGTCTCAAGCTCGAAGGCATCCGCAAGGCACCGCTCAGCATCTGCGTGACCTGCGATCCCACACGCGGTGGCAAGGTGGTGCTGGGGCGCACCCACAATCCGCGCACGGATGTCTATTCCACCGTCTGCGCCATCCAGAACCTCTGGCTTGCCGCCCGCGCCGAAGGCATCGGCGTCGGCTGGGTCAGTATTTTCCACGACAGCGATATTCGCACCATTCTTGATATTCCCGAGCATATCGAAATCGTCGCCTGGCTGTGCCTTGGGCGCGTCGATACGCTTTACACCGAGCCGGAACTGGCGGTGAAGGGCTGGCGCCAGCGTGTGCCGCTGGAGGAGCTGGTGTTTCGCGACCGCTGGGGTGGGCGGTAAGGCACTGATAACGGTCTGCGGATGAAGTGAAGCGTTGCCGCTTTTTCTTCTCCCTGAGCGGGGAGAAGGTGGCGCGAAGGGTCGGATGAGGGGGCCAGCTCACCGAATATCGCTGACGTTGCCCCCTCATCCCGCTGCCGCGGACTTCTCCCCCTCGGGGAGAAGAAACTTGTGGCACCCGCCCGGTCCTAACCGCCGGCTTACTGCGCGACGGGGAACCCCGTCGCCGTTTCGATCTGCTTTGCGGCAAGCCCGGCCCCGGTTCTGGGGAAGTGCCGTCGCAAGGCGGTGCTGCGCGTTTCTTCTCCCCAAGGGGGAGAAGGTGGCCCGAAGGGTCGGATGAGGGGGCTAGCTTACCGAATATCGCTGACGTTGCCCCCTCATCCCGCTGCCGCGGACTTCTCCCCCTCGGGGAGAAGAAACTTGTGGCACCCGCCCGATCCTAACCGCCGGCTTACTGCGCAACGGGGAACCCCGTCGCCGTTTCGATCTGCTTTGCGGCAAGCCCGGCCCCGGTTCTGGGGAAGTGCCGTCGCAAGGCGGTGCTGCGCGTTTCTTCTCCCCAAGGGGGAGAAGGTGGCCCGAAGGGTCGGATGAGGGGGCTAGCTCACCGAATATCGCTGACGTTGCCCCCTCATCCCGCTGCCGCGGACTTCTCCCCTCGGGGAGAAGAAACGAGGGTCGCGCGCTCGCTCACGACACATATTACTGCTGTGGCTGAATGCCCTTCAGAGCCGGGTTCTTCAGGTCGATCCGACCGGTCTGGTCCGGCAGGAATTTCGGACCGATGACGCGGACTTTTGCGTCGTTCGGATCATAATCGCGTTCGGGAACCGGTTGCTCCGGTGGTTTTGCCGCCTGTTGCTGTTCGGCCGGTTCCTTCGGCTTGTCGCCCTGCGGTGACGGAATGGTGGTGATGCCGGAATAGGGCTTTTCGGCCTGTGGCCGGGCGGCCTCTTCCTGCTTCTGCATGTCCTCGTGATAGGCGGCCATGTTGCAGGCGCAGCCGGGCGCTTTCGTAGACGCGTTGCGATAGGCGAAGGCGGTGGGCAGGTCCCTGTAGGGTTTGCCGGTTTCGGCCGAGACCATATCGGAGGTTTCCTGATCCGTCATGGAGTGGAAATAAAGCTCGGTCTGCGTGCCCGGGCACATTTTCTGGCATTGCTCCGCCTGGGCGCGGAAATCGAGCGGCGAGGCATTGGAGGCGATCGGGAAAAACGAGCCGTCGCAGGTGCGTACGCAAAGGGTGCGCAGTCCGCCCTCGGCGGCGGCATTGGGGTAAGGCGACAGGCCCGTCCGTCCCGGCTCACGGTCGCCCTGGCGGAAAGCATCGGGATAACGGGTGACATCCGGGGCCTGCGGCGATTGCCTGTCCGTTTCCGGCATTGCGCTGCAGCCATTGGCGTCGAGTGCGGCGAGAATGCGCTGGCGCCTGATGCCGCCATCATCGCTGCGCTGAGCCGCCATCGCGTCATCACGGTCACGAATGATGGCGTCACGTTCGGCCTCGGCATCCACCAGCGCGTCGCCGATCTCGGCGCAGAGGCCGGCATTGGGGTTGCCGTAGACAATGACGCTGCCGGATGAACAGCCGTAGCTGCGCAGATCGTTCCTGATCTTGCGCACGACCATGTTCTGGCGGGCGAGCGCATTGGCGTAACGCCGCACCTCCGCCGTGTTGCCGATGACGCGTGGTGGTTCGCGTAGTTGCGCATAAAGCGTATCGCAGACCTGATCCGCGAAGGCGGCGGCCGGGGCGAGGAAAACAAGGGGAAGCAGGAGGCCGATGATGCGGCTGCGCCGGGTCAATTGTGCGATCCGTTTAATGTCCCCGGCCGGTGGCAGGGGCGTTATACTTCACGAAATCCGTGTTTCAGGAAGATAACACAAGCTGTTGCCGCAATGCGGCAACAGCTTGTTCAAAATTGCGTTAATGCGCCCGCAGCATCACACCGAAGGGTGCGAAGCCTGGACCACGGCAAAGGCCGCCATGTTGACGACGCCGCGCGAGGTGACGCTGGGCGACAGGATGTGGGCGGGCAGGGCCGTGCCGAGCAGGATCGGGCCGACATGCAGGCCTTCCGTCAGGGTGCGGGTGACGCCGAGCGTGATGTTGGCGGCATCAAGGTTCGGGAAAACCAAAAGGTTCGCTTCGCCGGTCAGCACGCTGTTCGGCATGGCGCGCTTGCGCAGCGCTTCCGAAAGGGCTGAACCGCCCTGCATTTCGCCGTCCACTTCCAGCTCGGGGGCCGCCGCCTGCACGATCTTCAGCGCGCGGCGCATCTTGCGCGCACTTTCAGAATCGCGCGAACCGAAATTGGAGTGGCTGGCGAGCGCGATCTTCGGCGTGATGCCGAAACGGCGAATTTCCTTGGCCGCAAGAATGGCCATTTCCGCCACTTCTTCTGATGTCGGATCGTTATTCACGAACGTATCGGTGAGGAAGAGCGCACCCTGCTGGGTGATGAGCAGGCTGAGGCCTGCAAAGGAGCGCACATTTTCTTGTTTGCCGATAATCTGGTTCACGTCGCGCAGATGCCGGTCATAACGGCCTTCCAGACCGCAGATCAGCGCATCGGCTTCGCCGCGCTTGACCGACAGCGCGCCGATGACGGTGGAGTTGGTGCGCACGATGGTGCGCGCCGCTTCCGGGTTGATGCCGGCGCGGCCGACCAGCGCGAAATAATCATCGACATAATCGCGGTAGCGCGGATCGTCTTCCGGATTGACCACGGCGAAATCCGTATGCGGGCGGATGCGCAG
Organism: Agrobacterium sp. V1; assembly: GCF_030518355.1. Taxonomy (NCBI): domain Bacteria; kingdom Pseudomonadati; phylum Pseudomonadota; class Alphaproteobacteria; order Hyphomicrobiales; family Rhizobiaceae; genus Agrobacterium; species Agrobacterium sp. V1. The sequence continues at coordinate 1,341,217 of NZ_JAULSF010000001.1, read as the reverse complement.
GCCGAAGCGCTTCAGGCGCGTTTCGATGATCTGCGGGCGGCCGATGAGGATCGGGATGCCGGTGCCTTCTTCCAGCAGAACCTGGGCGGCGCGCAGCACACGCTCGTCTTCGCCTTCGGCAAAGATGATGCGCTTCTTTTCGGCAGCCTTGGCGGCATTGAAGACCGGCTTCATGATGAAGCCGGAGCGCCAGACGAAACGGTTCAGCTGGTCGAAATAGGCTTCGAAATCGGTGATCGGCCGGGCTGCGACACCGCTTGCGGCGGCGGCGCGGGCAACGGCCGGCGCAATGCGCAGGATGAGGCGCGGATCGAAGGGCGAGGGGATGAGATAGGTCGGGCCGAAGACCGGGGTTTCGCCGCTATAGGCTCTGGCCGCCACTTCCGAGACTTCCTCGCGGGCAAGCTCGGCGATGGCCTGCACGGCGGCCATCTTCATTTCTTCGTTGATGGTCGTGGCACCGCAATCCAGCGCGCCGCGGAAGATATAGGGGAAGCAGAGAACGTTGTTGACCTGGTTCGGGAAATCCGAACGGCCGGTGCAGATCATCGCATCCGGGCGCGCCGCACGCGCCACTTCGGGCATGATTTCCGGATTGGGGTTGGCAAGCGCAAGAATAAGCGGATTTTCCGCCATGCGCTCCAGGAGTTCCGGCTTCAGCACGCCGGCCGCCGAAAGGCCGAGGAAGACATCGGCGCCATCGATGGAGTCAGCCAGCACGCGTTTGTCGGTCTTCTGGGCGTAGACTTCCTTCCACTCGTCCATCAGCTCGTTGCGGCCGTCATAAACCAGGCCTTCGATATCGTGGACCCAGATGTTTTCCTTTTTTGCGCCCATGGCGACAAGCAGGTTGAGGCAGGCGAGGGCTGCCGCACCGGCGCCGGAAGCGACGATCTTGACACTGGAGAGTGACTTTCCGGCCAGTTCCAGCGCGTTGGTGACGGCGGCGGCAACGATGATCGCGGTGCCATGCTGGTCATCGTGGAAGACGGGGATGTTCATCTTCTCGCGCAGCTGGCGTTCCACCTCGAAACATTCCGGCGCCTTGATGTCCTCAAGGTTGATGCCGCCGAAGGTGGGCTCCAGCGCTGCGATGGTCGACACCATGTCATTGATGCCGGGCGCGTCGATCTCGATGTCGAAGACATCGATGCCGGCGAATTTCTTGAAGAGGACGGCCTTGCCTTCCATGACAGGCTTGGAAGCAAGCGGGCCGATATTGCCAAGGCCGAGCACGGCGGTGCCGTTGGAGATGACGGCGACGAGATTGGCGCGCGCTGTATAATCTGCTGCCATTTCCGGATTTTCATGGATGGCGAGGCAGGGAGCGGCCACACCCGGCGAATAGGCGAGCGCCAGATCGCGCTGGTTGCCGAGCGGCTTGGTGGCCTGGATCTCCAGCTTGCCGGGGCGCGGATAGCGGTGGAAAAAGAGCGCCTGTTCCTCGATGTCGGCCTTTGCCGTGTTGGCGGGCGTATTGTTCTTATCGTGAGAGGTCATTCTTCCACCGTCATATCTGGTTTCATTCCGGCCCCCTGAATACAACAAACTTCCCCATGGTACAGCCGTTATTTGACGCACATTCATGCAAATACGGGCATGGCTTATTCGCGTTTTCGTGAAGCCATCAGTCATATTCCATACAAAAACCGGCCTCTGTCATGTTGCTGAAACACGAGTCTGGTTCTGAGAGGTAAGAAAGCCGCAGGGACGCAACCGAACAGGGGGATGAAATCCGTGGCCGGTCAAATCGAAACCAGACAGTTCAGAACGCTTTTCATTTCGGATGTTCATCTTGGCTCCAAGGCGGCCAAGACGGATTTCCTGCTCGACTTCCTGAAGTATCACGAAGCCGAAACGATCATCATGGTCGGCGATATCGTCGATGGCTGGCGCCTGCGCCGCAGCTGGTACTGGCCGCAGGGCTGCAACGACGTGGTGCAGAAGCTGCTGCGCAAGGCCCGCAAGGGCACGCGCATCATCTATATTCCCGGTAACCACGATGAATTCCTGCGGGAATTCCCGGGCATGCATTTCGGCGGCATCGAAGTTGCCGAGCGCATGATCCACGAGGCGGCCGACGGCAAGAAATATCTGGTCATCCATGGCGACGAGTTCGACGTGGTGGTGCGCAATGCCCGCCTGCTCGCCTATCTCGGCGACTGGGCCTATGACGCGGCGATCGCCATCAACATCGCCATTGCCGCCGTGCGCCGCCGCATCGGCCTGCCTTACTGGTCGTTCTCGGCCTGGGCGAAGCTGCAGGTCAAACACGCCGTCAACTTCATCGGCGAATTCCAGCGCGTGGTGGCCGACGAGGCGCGACGCAACAATGTCGACGGCGTGATCTGTGGGCACATCCACCATGCTGTCATGGAAGACATGGACGGCATCCGCTACATCAACACCGGCGACTGGGTGGAAAGCTGCACGGCGATTGCCGAAAATGCCGATGGCAGCTTCGAGTTGATCACCTGGATGCAGACCAGCGACGCCACCGCCGGTCAGGCATCGGACGAGATGGAGCCGGTGGATATTCCGGGGTTGATTGGCAAGCACGCGGCCTGATTGGGCCTGCGAGCTAAAGGTATACCTGGCCTTCGGTGTTTCCTTGCGATCAATGCGCGCTCGTGTGGGACGAGTGGACGCCGCTGGTTTCTTCTCCCCGCCGGGGAGAAGGTCGCGGCAGCGGGATGAGGAGGCAACCTCTCCGAATTCCTGCAACGGTGCCCCCTCATCCGACCCTTCGGGCCACCTTCTCCCCGACGGGGAGAAGAAACCAGCGGCGGCCTCGCGCCTCATCAGGCTTTAATTTCAGGGCTTACCCCTGCAATTTCGGACGGGCTGGATAACTTGCGATCTTTCATATCGGAGCACCGACTCTCGCCTGTATGGCGAGTGGATGCCGCGTGCTTCTTCTCCCCGTCGGGGAGAAGTCCGCGGCAGCGGGATGAGGGGGCAAGGGTGCGATCTATCGCTGACGTTGCCCCCTCATCCGACCCTTCGGGCCACCTTCTCCCCGGCGGGGAGAAGAAACAAGCGGCGAGGTCGCGCCTTATCGTGTTTCTCTGCCTTCAATATCCACGACTTACCCCCACAATTCCGGCCGCGCCGGATAAGCCAGCGAACCCTCATAAACCAGCCCCGGCTCACGATCCTGCGCCAACAACAGCGGCCCGTCGAGATCGGCAAATGCCGTGCCCTGCGCCGCCAGTACGGCGGGCGCCATGCCGAGCGAGGTGCCGAGCATGCAGCCGACCATGATGGTGAAACCGAGCCGTTCGGCCTCCGCCTTCATGACAAGCGCTTCGGTGAGACCGCCGGTCTTGTCGAGCTTGATGTTGATCGCATCGTAACGGTCGCGCAGGCCGGCGAGGTCCTTGGTCGAATGCACGCTTTCGTCGGCGCAGATCAGCACCGGATGATCGATGCTGGAGAGGATGTCATCCTTGCCGGCGGGCAGCGGTTGTTCGATCAGCGATATCTTCAGTTCCGCCGCAAGCCGCAGATAATATTCGATATTATAATCGTTCCAACCCTCATTGGCGTCGATGATGATGCGCGCTTCGGGTGCGGCGGCGCGCACGGCCCTTAGACGCGCCTCGTCATCCGCTGTGCCGGTCTTGATCTTCAGCAGCGGGCGGCCTGCGTTTTCCGCCGTCTTCGCGGCCATGGTCTCGGGGTCGGCAAGCGAGATGGTGTAAGCGGTGACGAGCGGCTTTGCCGCCTGTCCAAGGATGCGCTCGGCAACAGTTTTGCCGCTGATCTTGGCTTCGAGGTCCCACAGCGCGCAATCCACCGCATTGCGGGCGGCGCCGGGTTGCATCGCCTGCTGCAATTCCTGCCGCGTCAGGCCGGCGGCGATCCGCTCTGCCATCGCCTCGATATCGGCAACAACACCCTCGATGCTTTCGCCATAACGTGGATAAGGCACACATTCGCCTCTGCCGGTGAAGGAACCTTCGCGGATGATGCACGTTACGACATCCGCATGCGTGCGGGTGCCGCGTGAGATGGTGAAGCTGCCGGCGACGGGGAAGCGTTCTGTTGTGGCTTGCAGGTAACGGGGCATATTTTTTCACTTCCGATTGGGCGACAAAAGACACATGACGCCAAATTTATCACGAATTGTCAGCCGTCACTGTGGCTTGCCGGAGGCCAAAACGTTATGAAACCTTTAAGAATCTCGTGACGGCTGCACTCGCTCGGAGCATTATGCAAGAACAGGACACACGGCAACAGGCGAACCCGGCCGCAATCACCGAAGACGGTTCCGTCTCCGGCGGCGGCTTGCGTTATGTCATGAGCGGCTCCTGGCGCAACAGCAATCTCTCCGGAATTTTTGAAAGCCTCGACAGGATCGAAAAGAGCAAATCCGGCGGCTCCGTCGAGATCGATCTTTCCGCCGTCGAAGCCATCGACACGACGGGTGCGTGGATCATCCAGCGCCTGCGCAAGGATCTGGAGGCGAACGGCGCGACCGTCACGCTCACCGGCAACGACCGGATCGAGGATGTCATCGGTCAATTGCCCGACAAGGCGGAGATGCAGGGCGAGCCAGCCGCTAGGCCGGGGCTGGTGGAGCGCATCTTCGCGCCGATCGGCCAGGCCGTGGTTCAGAATGGCGCGGACTTTCTGGCGGGCATGTATATTCTTGGTTCCGCCGTGCGCGGCGCGCAGATGAAGCTCGGGCGAGGACGTGGCGTATCGCCGGCGGCGATCGTCAACCAGATCGACCATATGGGCGTGCGCGCCGTGCCGATCATCATGCTGATGTCGTTCCTGATCGGCGCGATCATCGCCCAGCAGGGCGCGTTCCAGCTCAGATATTTCGGTGCGGAAGTCTTCGTCGTCGATCTGGTCGGCATTCTGCAATTGCGTGAAATCGGCGTTCTCTTGACCGCGATCATGATCGCCGGCCGTTCCGGCAGCGCGATCACGGCGGAAATCGGCTCGATGAAGATGCGCGAGGAAATCGACGCGCTGAAGGTGATCGGCCTCAATCCGGTCGGCGTGCTGGTATTTCCGCGGCTGGTGGCGCTGACCATCGCGTTGCCGCTCTTGACCATTCTTGCCAACTTCGCAGCGCTTTTCGGTGCTGCCATCGTGGCATTGCTTTATTCCGGCATCACTTTCGAAGTGTTCCTGTCACGCCTGCATGGCGCTGTCGAGGAATCGACCATTGCCGCGGGCATGATCAAGGCGCCGTTCATGGCGCTCATCATCGGCATCGTCGCGGCGGTGGAAGGCATGAAGGTGGGCGGTTCGGCGGAATCGCTCGGCCAGCACGTCACCTCGTCGGTGGTGAAGTCGATCTTCGTCGTCATTCTGGTCGATGGTCTTTTCGCCATCTTCTACGCAGCCATCGATTTTTAGGGAGGGCGCGTTGGAGCAGCAGGACCAGACACAGCAACAGATCAAGACCGGAAAAAACGGCCGCGAGGTGGTGCTTTCCGTCGAGGGCGTGACCGTTGGTTTCAACGGCCGGAACGTGCTCGAAAATCTCGATCTCGATGTCTATCGCGGCGAAATCCTCGGCTTCATCGGTCCCTCCGGCGCGGGTAAATCCGTGTTGATGCGGGCGATCTTGCGGCTCCTGCCACGGCAGGCGGGCGCGATCCGCATTCTCGGCACCGATTACGACAAGGCGAGCGAAGACGACCGCATGATGCTTGACCAGCGGCTCGGTGTGCTGTTCCAGCAGGGCGCGCTGTTTTCCGGCCTGACGGTGAAGGAAAACATTCAGCTGCCGATGCGGGAATATCTCGACCTGCCGAAGAAGCTGATGGATGAGCTTGCTTATCTTAAGATCGAGATGGTCGGCCTGAAGCCAGATGCCGGCGACAAGTATCCGTCGGAACTGTCAGGCGGCATGATCAAGCGTGCGGCTCTTGCCCGGGCGCTGTCGCTTGATCCCGACCTCGTTTTCCTCGATGAACCGACATCCGGCCTCGATCCCATCGGGGCGGCGGAATTTGATATGCTGATCGCGCGCCTGCGTGATTCGCTCGGCCTGACCGTTTATATGGTGACGCACGACCTCGACAGCCTGTTCTCCGTCTGTGACCGCATTGCGGTTCTCGGCGACAAGCGGGTTCTGGTGGAAGGGACATTGCAGGACATGTTCGCCTGCGACGACCCGTGGGTTCAGTCCTATTTCCGCGGCAAACGGGCGCGCTCTGTCGTTCTTCCGGACGGCAAACATGAAAATCCGGTGGAGTAACAGAAGCATGGAAACCAAGGCGAACTACACCATAGTCGGAATTTTCACGCTGATCGTGATCGCCGCCGCATTCGGCTTCGTTTACTGGATGGCGGAATTCGGCCGTGGCGGCCCGACGGCGCAGCTTGTCGTGCGTATTCCCGGCTCCGCCAACGGTCTTTCCGTCGGCTCGCCGGTGCGCTTTAACGGCATTCCTGTCGGCACCGTGCGCGGGCTCGCCATCGACCGCGACGACCCCGCTTATTCCATTGCCTTTACCGAGGTGCAGGCGGATGCGCCGGTTTTCCCTTCGACCCGCGCCGTGCTTGAAATTCAGGGCCTGACGGGCGCTGCCTATATCGAGCTTTCCGGCGGCAACAAGGATGGCGAGCGCATTTTGCAGAAATCCGCAGAGACCGGCGTCCCCGCGGAACTGACGGCCGATCTTTCCAGCGTCACCAACCTGCTTGCCACCGCCGACAAGATCTTGAAGCGCGCCGATGGCGCCATCGGAGAATTGCAGGGCTTCGTGCAGGATGCGCGTGGCCCGCTGACGCAGACGGTGCGTAACGCCGAGAAATTCTCCGACGCGCTGGCGGCCAATTCCGATGGCATCAGGAATTTCATTGCAAGCCTCAGCTCGCTTTCCACCACCGTGCAGTCTGTCTCGGTGCGTCTCGACGGCACGCTGACCGCCATCGAGGATCTGGTGAAGGCGGTGGATGCCGGCAAGATCGATTCCATCCTGTCGAATGTCGACAAGGTGACGAAGGATGTAGCGTCGGCTTCCAGCGATATTCAGGGCATCATGGAGACGGTGCAGAGCACGGCGCGCAATTTCGAGGCGGCGAGCACGGAAGTGCAGACTGTCGTGAAGCGTGCGGATGAGCTTCTGGCCTCCGTCGATCCCGCCAAGGTCAGCACCGTGGTCGGCGATGTTTCCGCCGCAACCGCCGATGCGCGTGATGCCGTGGCGAATTTCAAGCGGATTGCCGATGATGTCGGTGCCCGCCGCGCCGATATCGACCAGGCGGTTTCCGACTTCACCGACATGGGCCGCAAGCTGAACCTCGCCTCCAGCCGTGTCGATGGCATTCTTGCCAAGGTGGACGGCATGCTGGGCACCGATGATGCCAATTCGCTGTTTGCCAAGGCGCGCGAGACGCTTACCTCGTTCAAGGCCGTGGCCGACAATCTCAATGCCCGGATCGGGCCGATCGCCGACAATCTGACCCGCTTCTCCAGCTCTGGCCTGAAAGATTTCCAGGCGCTGATTGGCAGCACGCGACAGACGGTCGACAATCTCAACAATGCCATCACCAATATCGACCGCGATCCGCAGCGGTTGATTTTCGGCGGTGAAACCGTGAAACAATATGATGGCAGAACAAGGCGCTAAGAGGGGTATGGGCCAATGACACGATCGATGACCGGCCATAAACGCCGTACCCTTATTCTGGCTCCGCTGCTTGCCGCGCTGCTGGCCGGCTGTGCCGGCGCGCCGAAGAACGACACGTTCGATCTTTCCGTGTCTTCGGCGACGGTGACGCAGGGACCTTCGCTGAAAGGCCGGCAATTGCTGATTGCCGATCCGACCGCCCTTAAGGCACTCGACAGCGAAAACATCGTGGTGCGCCTTTCCGGCTCGGAGGTGCAATATCTCGGCAATTCGCAATGGAGCGACCGCCTGCCGCGCATGGTGCAATCCAAGCTGGTGGAAGCCTTCGAGGATACCGGCAAGCTCGGCGGCGTCGGCCGGCCGGGGCAGGGGCTGGCGATCGACTATCAGGTCGTGACCGATATTCGCGCCTTCGAAATCGATACGGCGAAGAATATCGCCAATATCGAAATGTCGGTGAAGCTTCTGAACGACCGTAACGGCACGGTCAAGGCGCAGGACGTGTTCCGCGCCAGCGCCCGGGTCAGCGGTTCCGGCAACGCCAGTTTCGTGAAGGCGCTGGATCAGGCCTTTGCCGCCGCCACACGCGAGATCGTGGCCTGGACGCTGAAGTCACTCTAAGTCTTCGCGACGGTCATTTCCGATATAAGAAATTAGCCTGTCTTCGGGAGAGGCCGGGTGATGCCCGGCCTTGCGCGCAGTCTCTCCATCTGTGGGTTCATCATGCGATTTCCGGCGTTGCTTTGCCTCATGCTTCTTTCCGTCCTCTCGGGAACCGGTACCGCTCTTGCGGCCGGGCTGCGGTTGATCGAGGTTCCATCCGCTGATGGCAAAGCTTCCATCAGGGCTGCCGTCTGGTCGCCCTGTGCGGCAGCGCCGGTGGAGACAAGGATCGGCCCCTTCGTGCTGCCTGCGGTGCGCGATTGCCCTGTTGTCGACGGGCAATATCCGCTTGTCGTCATTTCCCATGGTTTCGCAGGCACCTATTTCAGCCATCGGGATATGGCGGCGGCGCTGGCGGATGCCGGTTTCATTGTCGCGGCTCTCAATCATCCCGGCGACAATGCGCTTGACATGAAGCGGGCAGGCGAGCTTTCCGCGCTGACCGAGCGGCCGGCGGACGTCGTTCGGTTGCTGGATCATATGCTGGCAAACTGGAAAGAGGCGCGGTTCATCGATGCCGGGCGTGTCGGTGTCTTCGGATTTTCGCGGGGCGGCTATACGGCGCTGGTGCTTGCTGGCGGCGTACCGGATTTCGCAAATGCGGGCCTGACGTGCCCCGATGAACAAGCGGCGCTGTGCGCGCAGATGCGGGACAGGGGCGCGGTTCCCGGGGATCGGGTTCACGATGCGCGGGTGAAGGCCGTGGTCGTGGCTGATCCCCTGAACGTCTTTCCGGGTTCGGACGACCTGCGGAACCTTAACATTCCCGTCCAGCTCTGGAGTTCCGAGCGCGGCGGTGATGGCGTTGCGCCGCAGGATATTGCAAGGCTGCGCGATGATCTGCCGGTGAAACCGGATTATCGGACGGTGACGGGCGCGGGACATTTCTCGTTCATCACGCCTTGCCCCGCCGAGATGGAAAAGGCCGCGCCGCAAATCTGCGGCGACATTCCAGGCTTTGACCGGGCGGAGTTTCACCGCAGCTTCAATGCCGATGTCGTCCGCTTCTTCAAGGCGTCGCTGCGCTGAAACGCAGCCTTCTCCTGCCTTCGTCCGTGCCGATCAGACGGCATCCTGCGACTGCCATTCCGGCAGCGGGAAAATCCGGTCGTAGCTCCAGTTGAAGACGAAGGCATAGACCACGTAAAACAGTGCGAAGGAAATATCCATGACCAGCGCGTGGGCGAGGCTGATGCCGAGATACCAGGCGATGAAGGGCATCAGCACGATCAGCAGCCCCAGTTCGAACAGCAGCGCGTGTGCGACCCGGATGGCGGGTGTCTTCAGCGTCGTGCCTTTCAGGCGCTGCATGGCATGGTCGAAGCCGAGATTGTAGATATAGTTCCAGGCGGTGGCGAGTGTTGCGCTGACCAGGCCGACAATGCCGATATCTTCCATCGGCATGCCGAAAATGAGCGCGCCAAGCGGCACGACCAGCAGAAGGCCGATGATTTCGAAGCTGAGAGCGTGGCGGATACGATCTTGCAGGGAGCGCAATTTATTCTCCGGTATGTGACCGGGCCGTCCCGCATGCTGTCGCCATGATGGCCGAGGTCGTCCTCGCGGTGACGCATATAGAGGCTTTGGGCGACATTTTCAAGCGTTGGGGGATTACGGAGGCAGGCGATGTCACGGGGAGGGTACCACTGGTTTCTTCTCCCCGCCGGGGAGAAGGTCGCGGCAGCGGGATGAGGGGCAAGTGTAGAGATATCCGGAGAGCTAGCCCCCTCATCCGACCCTTCGGGCCACCTTCTCCCCGGCGGGGAGAAGAAATACGCGGCGTACACTGCTTCTCCATTGGCCGCTGTTTCACGTCGATGCGGAACTAGAACGGTGTTTTTTCGTTATCGCTCATGGAAGGAGGCGCGCCATGCAGCAGAATTCCTCTGATGGAAGAACGATCAAGGCCGCCAACACGGCAAAGGTTTCGACTTACACGCCCAGCCTCATTTCCCTCAAGGGAAGTTATGTGGCGATGATATTTCGCCGGCCGCTTTGCCAAAATCCGCTGGATGTGCGGAAGAAATGACGGCGATACAGTCAGCATATCGCTGCCATGCACATCGATGACGACGACTGCCGAAATGATCTGGTGCTTTAGATGTCTCTAAAGTGTGATTTTCAATCCGGTTCGTCTCCACCTAGACTGGAGAGCGCCACAAAAGCGAAGGGAGAATGACATGAAATCAGTTCTCATTATCGCCGCTGTCTTTGGCTTTTCCGCCAGTGCAGCGCTTGCGGAATGCGCGGGTCATGAAAAGATCAACGCTTCCGCTCCTGCCGTCGACCGTGAATTTAAAACCGCAAGCATCGTTCCGCCGACGGAACCGGTGGACAAGCCCGTTGTCATCCTGAAAAAGACCGACCGCCTTCCAGCGGCAACGGTTGCGACGACCGGTGAGCCCGAAGCCGCAATGCAACGCATGCAATAAGACAAGACGATGATCTCTTCATTCTGAAAATCCCGTGTGTGAGGTGATCCGCACGGGATTTTGCTTTCGGGAGCAAGGCCGTGAGAGGAGAACTCCGTTGTGGGAGCACTGTGCCTGCCATCATTGCGTCAGAACTTCCGTAGCCACACGCCCCGTGTTTTTGCCCCAAAGCAGAGCTGATGTTCGCAGGCATGCTTAGCTGTCGAGTTTCAACAACAGCTGCTTCGGCTCGTTCTTTTTCAGCACGTAAAGCGGCCGGGTGATGATGACTTCCGTTCGCCGCTGCAACTCGCGGCGCCGTTCCAGCGCACGCTCGCGCATATCGCGGGAGCGGGCGACGACGGAGAGGGCATTTTCTATGGTTGCGTCTGCAGTGTTCATCGCTGACCTCCATAATGTTCACTTTATGTTCTCATTATTGGTGGTCTGTGTCAACACTATGGCGCGGTTTCCGACCGGCAATCGATGCGTTCTGCGGGATTGTGCTGACCCGGAATATGGTGGGGGGCCTTGCTGCGATATTGGCGTGCGAGGCAGGATTCGCCCTGGGTGAAGGCGTCCCGACGCGACCAAGGGTTCCGGCAGCGTCTATGAGGACACTCCGGGCGCGCAGGGTTGGTTTTCGTGATGATGTGTGGACACAAGGCGGGCGCTGGTTCCGCCCGCTTCGGCGGCGGTCAGGAAAGGGAACGTTGATCCAGCAATGCCGGGCCACCGGCAGACAACAGGTCGGTCAGATGTTCGCTGGCGAGTGCTACGATAGCAAGTGCAGCCTGCTGGCGGTTCCAGCCGGCGCTCTCCGCCTTTTCAATAAGGCCCTGGATGGATGGTTCCAGCGCGAACTGGCACTCGGCCTGATAGTCCATCGTGTCGATCGAAAGCGACGGGGAATTGATTGCGGCCCGCATCCTTTGGTCTCCCTGTTTTCCGTCATGCCCAGCAAACGCAAAACGCAAATCGGAACATGCACATTCAGAGGCCTGTGATATAGGGAATGCCCATCGGGCCCATATATCACTGGCAGCGAATCCCCCAGCAGGCGGAGTTAACGGTAAGTGCTTATCGCTGTCAACGAACGCGCGGTAGCGATGGCGGCGTAACGCGCTTTTTCAGAAACGTCCATTGCGGAACGGTTTTCGTCTCCAGACGAGCAAAGCCATGACATAAAGCGCAAAAAGTATGAACCATGCGACCGGAAGCACCATAAACAGCGCCGCATAAGCGCAATTTCCTTCAAAACAGGAACCCAGCAGCCCGGAATCGGCAAGCGCTGCCGATAATAAAAACGCACATATTCCGCTCCCGACCGCGCCGAGGACGAACAGCAATATGTTGATGATCAATCTCATCGTGCCAATCATAGGGATGATTGAGACAGCTTTGGGGAAAAGGGCGGTGCTGCAATGCCTATAATTGCCGTACCGACTTTTTTTCGGAGCTTGGCCGCCGCAGGCCCTGCCTTTGCCGGGCAGGGCCGTCACTGGATTATTCGGTGATGGTATATTCGCCGAGCTCGCAGAGATTCTGCGTATCCTCCAGATCCTCCAGCGCATCGCCCTGGAATTCGAAGCGCATGTCATATTTGCAGACGCTGCGGCCATCGGCGATGGTGATTTCCATCTCTTCGCCGGGGCCAAGCGCCTTCTTGCCGAATACATCGTCTTCCCAGTCATCAACGCCCACCGGTGAGGTGTAAAAGGCGTTGAGAACGGAGCCCGTGCCGTTCTTCAGCGTGAACACCAGGTCTTCCGCCTGCGCCGCACCCGCAACCGCTGTGCCGAAAAACACTGCCAATACCCATTTCGATGTCATGATATCCCCCTTTGCCCCTGTTCTGGCAGGCCATGCATACAGCCAACTCACCGGCTTGCAATGCAAACCACGGCCATTGGTTAAAATGCGAAGCCGCATTTCCTGAGAATATTTTGAGGATGTCTGTATATTCAATGATATAGGATTTACTAATTAGCATTCCGAATATTACTTTTATTTTTGTAATTTTTATGTAAATATAATTTTATATATTTTGTTGGTGTTTTCGGTTTTTAATTTATTTTTTCTGAAATACGTATTTTTATCTATTTAAGTATTGTTTTTATTGATGTGTTTGTGCTTTTGTTTATTTATGTTTACATCACGTCACATGGAGCTTTCAAGATATTTACGAAAAAACCAATTTTTTAAAATGGTTAGACCGACGGACCAGAGCAGCCGGATTGCTTCCTGATAGAGGATATTGGATTTGATCAACCATACTTCTTTGGTGTTCCGTCGTTTCAGGCTGCCCGGTCTCGTGGTGTCGAGCATCTTGGCTGGAGGCATTCTGGCGCCGGCTTGGGGTCAGTCGCGAATCTGCAATGATCCGACGCCTGCCAGTAATCTCAACGAAATGTTCGATGCGATCTATGCCTGCTGGGTGCCGCCGGAAGACACGGAGGGGCTGGTGGTGACGCTGCGGTTCATTTTGCACAAGGACGGGCAGATACGCGGCAAGGTGGTTGTCCTCGCATCGCGACCTCAGGAGGAGAGCCCGAGACGGCAGGCGTTTATCGATTCCGCAATCAATGCGGTGAAGCAGGCAGCGCCCGTTCGTTTCACGGAAGAATTCGGAAGCCGTATTGCCGGTCGGCCTTTGGAGCCGCGCTTCATCGGGACAAAAAGCGTATCTGAAACGAATTTGTAGACTTGCCGGGGAGCTGTTGCGCTAGCGGGCCTGCGCGGCTCGGCGTTATCCGTGACGGGTAACGTTTCTTTCGCTGGCATTGCTGGGAAAGGGCGATTGCAAAAGCTCAATCGCTCGGGCGATGCTTTAAGTAAGCATCGCAACATTCTGTCATTTAAAGAGAATTTGGTGGGTGATGTAGGGCTCGAACCTACGACCCGCTGATTAAGAGTCAGCTGCTCTACCAACTGAGCTAATCACCCGACCGGCACCGTGTGGCGGTGTGAGGGGGGCTATAAAGGGGAAGTTTGGGCTTGTCCAGCGCGGAAATGAAATTTCTTCGATTTTTGTGACGGAAAAATTTCAGTCGCGCTGGAAAAGGCTGGAAATCCGGGGTTTTACGGATTTTACTTTTTGCTCAGCCGCGTCTGAAGACCCGCCCGATAAGGATGAGGATGCAGGCGCCGATGAAGCCGGCGATGAGATAACCGAGCCAGCCGGTCAAAACGATTCCAAACACGGACAATATGGCGTTGGCGACGATGGCGCCGACGATTCCAAGAAGGATGTTCATGAAAACACCCATATTGCTTTTCATGAATTGTTCGGCGAGCCACCCGGCGACACCACCGATGATGATAGCTGCGATCCAGCCAATACCAGCAGATTCCATGATTTCCTCCCATGTTTGCTGCACTATCAAAGGTGATGATTCTCGTGGTGAAAAGCAAGGTAAACTCCGGAAAACCTCGCTTCATGCGGGTGGTTTTCCCCGGCGCAGGCGTTAAAAAGCCTGGGACGGCGTGAAGAGACGAAAGGCATGGATGTGCGGTTGATGTTCGGCGGATTGATGAATGGCAGACGGGTGTTCGGTGAACCGGCATCTGGTCGGGGGCGAAGCAGTGTCATGGCCATGATATTGGTCATGATGGTTTCGCTTTTCGGCGGTTTTCTGTTGCCCGCAATGCCGGCATCCGCGCAAGGGGAGACAACACCGCCGGCGCCTGCCGTGATCCAGGCCACCACAGTCGAGCAGGCGCGGGCGGAACTGGAAAAATGGAAAGCCGATGTTGCAACCATCGCCGGGCAGGTGGAGGCGGGCGGCAGCGACGACGTGCATCTGGTGGATATGAAGGGCCGTGCCGATGGTATTGCCGCCGATGCCGCAGCGGCCAACACCAAGCTGCGCACCCGGCTGGACCAGATCAAGACTCGTCTCGATGCGCTTGGCGAGCCGCCAGCCGATGGCCAGCCGCCGGAAGCGAGCATGGTGACGGAAGAGCGCGCCCGGCTGACGGCGGAGCGTGCCGAGGTGAATGCGATTGCCGGTGAGGTGGAAAGCACCGCCACCAGTGCCGCGCAGATTTCCAACAATATCACGGCGGTGCGCCGGGCGCTTTTTGCTGCCACCCTGTTTAAGCGCACGGAAGTTTCTGCCCAGACGCTGGGCGACGCCTCTTCGGCTTTCGTTACCGAGGTGACCAACCTCAACAACGCCTTCAGTAGCTGGGCGGGTTTCGTTTGGAGCTACAAGCGGTTGCCGATGTTCGGGGCCGTGATGCTGTCGATCATGGCAGGACTGCTGTTCCTCGTCGGCGGTTACCGGTTTTTCGGCAGCCGCATGGACCGGCGGGCCTTTACCGGTGAGCCATCTTATCTCAGAAGGCTCTCCGTGGCCTTCTGGTCAACCATGGTGCAATCGCTGTCGCTGTTCCTGTTTCTGGTCACCTCGGCGTTTTTCCTCGATAATTTCAACGTGCTGCGATCCGATATAGCGCCGATCCTGTTCGGGGCCATGGCCATCCTCGGCTTCGTTTATTTCGTATCGCGGCTGAGCTACGCGATCTTTGCACCCACCCAGCCGGAATGGCGTCTGTTGAAAGTATCCAATCGCGGCGCGCATACGCTGTCGTCTGCGGTGCTGTTGATGGCGCTCGTCAATGGTCTCGACTATCTGTTTGGAACGATCAGCGAGACGCTTTATTCGCCCTTGATCGTCACCGTTGCCAAGAGTTTCGTCGCCTCGATCATCATCGGCATCATCCTGCTCACCGTATCATTCCTGCGGCCGATGATTGGCGAGGGGCAGGATTATGAGACCGGCAACCAGCGGCTGCCGCGCTGGCTGGTCATCCTGCTGCGCGTTGGCGGTCTCATTCTCATCGGCGCGTGTCTGACGGGTTATGTCGGTCTTGCGCGCTTCCTTGCCACGCAGATTGTCGCCACCGGTGCCGTGCTGGCAACCATGTATATCGGCATTCTGTCCGGCAAGGCGATTTCGAGGCAGGGCGCCTTTGCCGAATCCCTTGCCGGGCGTTATCTCGCGCGGCGCTTCGGTCTCGGTCCGGTTGCGCTTGATCAGGCCGGTCTTGCCGCCGGGCTTGGCATCTATGCCGTGGCGCTTGCCTTCGGTGTGCCGCTCATCCTGTTTTCCTGGGGCTTCCAGCCGGGCGATATCGAAAGCTGGGCCTATCGTCTGCTGACGGGCATTACCGTCGGCAACGCCTCGATCTCGCTGATCGGCCTCTTCGGCGGCGTTCTGGTTTTCGCCATCGGCTACATCATCACGCGCTGGTTCCAGAAGTGGCTGGATAATAACGTCATGGCGCGGGGCCAGGTGGATGCCGGGGTGCGCAACTCGGTCAAAACCGGCATCGGTTATCTCGGCATCGCGGTTGCGGCGATCTTCGGCGTGTCTTCCGCCGGCCTCAACCTCTCCAGCCTGGCGCTGGTCGCTTCCGCCCTTTCGGTCGGTATCGGTTTTGGCCTGCAGAACATCGTCTCCAACTTCGTGTCCGGCCTCATCCTTCTGGTCGAGCGTCCCTTCAAGGTGGGCGACTGGGTGGTGACGGGTACGACCGAGGGCACCGTCAAGCGGCTGTCCGTGCGCGCAACCGAAATCGAAACCTTTCGCGGCCAGTCGATCATCGTGCCGAATTCCGAGTTCATCAATTCCTCGGTCGGTAACTGGACGCACCGAAACCGCATCATGCGTGCGGAAATTCCGGTTTCCGTGGCTTATGATTCCGATCCGCAGCGGGTCATGGATATTCTGCTGGAACTGGTGCGTGCCCAGCCGCCGGTGCTGCGCAACCCCGAGCCGCATGTTGAGTTCCTGCGCTTTGGTGATTTTTCGCTGGATTTCGAATTGCGGTTCCACCTTGCCGATCTGTCGACCGGGCTTGGTGTAAAGAACGCGCTGCGGATCGCCATCCTCCAGCGCTTCCGCGAGGAGGGCATCGCCATCCCGTTCCCGCAGCGCAATCTGAACATCCATGTGGAAGGTGACGCCAACCCGCAAATGCTGGCGGCGCTGCTTTCGGAGGAGGGTGACAAGGCGGTGGTGGCCCATACGGGTGCGGCGGCGCCTGCCGCGGCCACTGTAGCCGAAAAGGATGCGGCCAAGGCGGGTGACAAGACCGTCGTGGAGCCGAAGGCAACGCCAAAGGTGGCCGGCAAGGACAATTGAGCTGAGAGGCTAGCGCCGCTGCGGCAACGCAACCGTTATGGGGCTTTGACGGGCGCGGGGAATTATCCTCGCGCCCGATTGCATTGGTGCGGATGAGGAGCCAAGCAGGGGAGAGATTTTCCGTGGAGGGAAGCCGGTTTTTGTCAGACGTCTTCATGAAAATATAATAGAAATTCCCTTCATGACTGTATTGTTGTTTAAACTATAAGTTGATATGTTGCGTTATATTTAGATCATTTCTTTCCTGTCGGGGTTCACATGCCGGATCCAGTCGATGAAAATGCCCAGCCTGCCCAGCCTGCCCAGCCTGCCCAGCCTGCCCAGCCTGCCCAGCCTGCCCAGCCTGCCCAGCCTCCGGGCCAACTTCCCGCAAAAACGTCCCTGCGGGAAAAATTAAGGAGTGCCTGGAGGTGGCTGACACCCCATGCGGCCAGATTGTCCTTGCTGGCGGCGGGTGTCGTTATCGGTTCTGCCGGTCTGTTTTTCCTGATGGGCGAAACCGATGTGACGGATGATTACCTGCCGAAACGCTGGAATGAATCCATCCGCAGATTGGGCATCGAGCCGGTCTATCCTCCGCAGGAGGATATCTATGTCGGAGACATTATCGCCGAGGTCGTGGATTCAGGCCACAAGTTCAAGTCTTTGCCCACGGATCTCGAAAGCGAATCCTTCATCGGCCGCTACGTCAAGATTACCCAGATACCGAATTTGCGGGGATATCTGGGGGTCAAGTCGGAGGCGCCTTATTTCGGCGACAGCACCTGGTCGGAGGATAAAAAGTCTCTCTTGATTGCTCAACCGCGTACCGAGGTTGCGGTTGATGGGACGACGTCCGGCCTGGTGGTGAAGGACGCGCTGTTTCCCGTCATCAAGATAGAACGCAAGGAAGGAATGGCAGGACTTTTGCGCAATATCGCCTTCGGTGGTGCACGGGCGGATATCGAGGAAATCGAGCTTCAGAATGTGCAGACCTATGCGATCAATCCCTTCCACGCGCAAAATGCGTTGATGGGATTTTGCAATGATAGCGACACCAAGGTCTATTGCGCCGACGACTACCTTCGCGAAAAACTCTCCTACATTCTCAGTCGCGATATTTTGAGAACCGCAGAGACGGAGGATTGTGGTTCGCGCTATATTTACGACATCCGCCTGCTGGTCGTGCGTCAGGCGTTTCTGACACGCGGGGTGAAGGTCACCAACGGCCGGGCACGCGCCGCTTTCCTCGATGCGGGGGGTAACAAGGGCGACGTCCAGAAGACTGTCGATGGTGCGGCCGTTGCCGCGACCACAGGCCCGCAGGGCCAGCAGCCGGTGGCCGAAAACATGGCCGGCAATGACAACAGCATTCGCAGCACGAACAGTTCCGGCCTCTTTTCCGATAGCCAGTTTGCGAGACCGCTCGTCATTGGCTTCAACAGCGTTTCCATCGGTATGCGCAACAGCACGCCCGCATGGCTGGACGCAGCGGCAAAAGCTGCCGCCGGCAAGGACGTGAAAGACCGGGCCAAGATTTGTGCATCTTCGCAGGAGGTTGCGAAATGAGAAGGGCCATTTTTCTTTTCGGTATGTTTTTTCCGTTTCTGGCAGGGGCACAGGATGCTGTTCGCCCTTCTGTGGCCGCAGGTGGGCTTGAGCAATTCACTGGCGATTGCATCTATCGCATTCCGCCCTGTGGCAGCAGTGGCTATCCGCCGCCACCGCCACCGCCCGGTGGGGGCGGCGGAATACACAATCTGCCAGGCGGTCCTGTCCTCAAGGACTCGATCATCGTTCCCGGCAATGATGTTCTCAAGGGTTTGAAGCTGGATGGCCCGGATGTCCGGGGGCTGCAATTGCAGCTGCAGAACAGATAGCCGGTTGATCCGGTGCTTCAGCTTCAATCCGTCATTGGCTGACACCTGATCTGTCTCGGTTGGTATTTTCCGATATGTTCGCCGCCGTCGTCTTCAAAAGGCGACGGCGGTCTCAATCCTATCCCCAGCGACGGCATTTTTGCGGCTGTCGCAGCACCCTATGGCCATGTCGCAATCAGGCGGCTGAACCGCAGCGGAGCGCTTCATATTCCCCTCATCGATTTGGCAGCACGACAGTCAATGCCGGCGCTTTTTAGGGGTTCTGTAAATGAAGACACATGCACGGGCGGTGGTGATCGGTGGCGGCGTGGTCGGCGTCTCGACGCTTTATCATCTTGCCAAAAAGGGCTGGAGCGACAGCGTGCTCATCGAGCGCAAGGAGCTGACCTCGGGCTCCACCTGGCATGCGGCCGGCCTTCTGCCGTTGTTCAACATGAGCTATTCGGTGGGGCAGATCCACAAATATTCCGTGAAGTTTTATGAGGAGCTGCAGGAAGAGACCGGCATGAATGTCGGCTTTTCCAAGGTCTCGAACATCCGTCTCGCCCGCACCAAGGATCGCTGGGACGAATATATGTATTATGCCGGCATTGCCGAGACGATCGGCGTGCGCGTCAACATGCTGACGCCGGAGCAGGTGAAGGAAATCTGGCCGCTCTGTGAGACCGACGGGCTGCTCGGCGCCATCCAGCATCCCGATGATGGCTATATCCAGCCGGCAGACCTCACGCAGGCGCTGGCCAAGGGTGCGCGTGACCGTGGAGCAACGATCTATCGCAATACCACCGTCACCGCCATCGAGCAGACGGAAGACGGTCACTGGAAGGTGACGACGGATAAGGGCGAGATCATCGCCGAACATATCGTGTCCTGCACCGGCTCGTTTGCCCGCAAGACCGGCGAAATGGTCGGTATCGATATTCCGGTCATTCCGGTCGAGCATCAATATATCGTCACCGAGCCGCATCCGGCCATTCAGGAACGTCGCCGTCAAGGCCTGCCGGAAATGGGCGTTCTGCGTGAATCGGACTCGGCCTGGTACATGCGCGAGGAGGCCGGCGGCCTGATCCTCGGTCCTTATGAAGTCGGCGCGCCGGTCTGTTATGTCGATGGTCCCTCTGATGACAGCGAATATGAGCTGTTCCAGGAGGAACTGGACCGCTTGATGCCGCATATCGAAACGGCGATGGTGCGCGTTCCGGCCTTCGGCGAAGTCGGCATCAAGAAGGTTTATAATGGCGCGATCGCCTATACGCCTGACGGCAATCCAATCGTCGGTCCCGCACCCGGCCTCAAGAATTTCTGGCTGAATGAAGGCCATTCCTTCGGCATCACCGCTGCCGGCGGTGCCGGCTGGCAGCTGGCCGAATGGATCGTCGATGGCGAGCCGACACTTGATCTGATGGGCGTCGATCCGCGCCGTTTCGGGCCTCACGCGACGGAAGGTTACCTCATTGCCAAGAATGAGGAGGCCTATGCCAATGTCTTCACCATGCATTATCCCGATGAGGAGCGTTCCGCCGCCCGTCCCTTGAAGACGACGCCGGTTTACGACCGTCTGAAAAAGCTCGGCGGCGTGTTCGGCTCCGTCTACGGCTGGGAGCGCGCCAACTGGTATGCGCCGGAAGGTTATGCGCTCAAGGAAGAAGAGCTCGGCGTCGGCGCCGATGTCATCACCAGCCATAACCATGCGCCGCCGCTGGAAGATGGCCGCATCGTCGAGAAGTGGTCGTTCCGCCGCTCGAATTATTTCGAACATGTCGGCAACGAGGTGAAGAACGTCACCAACAATGTCGGCGTGCTTGATATGTCGGCCTTCGCCAAGATGGAGGTTTCCGGCCCCGGCGCGCGTGCCTGGCTGGACAGTATCCTGGCCAATATCGTGCCGAAGAAGCGCGGCCGCATCGCGCTGACGCATCTTCTGACGCCGAATGGCGGTGTGAAGGTGGAGTTCACCGTTTATGAATGGGCGCCTGGCCGGTTCTATATGGTTTCGGCAGGCGGTCTTGAGGCCCACGATCATGACGTGCTGCGCCGCCTTGCGCCGACCGACGGTTCCGTGGTGCTGCAGCCGATCACCCAGAAATACGGCGTGCTGGTGCTTGCCGGCCCGAAGTCGCGCGATCTGTTGAAGAAGCTGACCCGCACCAGCCTGGAGAACAAGGATTTCCCCTGGCTGACGGCAAAGCAGATTTCCGTCGGCGTGGCGACGGCGCATGCGCTGCGCGTCAACTTCGTGGGCGAACTGGGCTGGGAGCTGCACCATCCGATCGAGATGCAGAATTATATCTTCGATCGGCTGATGGAGGCAGGCGCGGAATTCGGCATCAAGCCATTCGGCATCCGGGCCATGGTGTCCATGTCGCTCGAAAAGTCCTATCGCAACATGGGCCGCGAGCTTTCGGTGGAATATAACGCCTATGAATCCGGTCTCGACCGCTTCCTGCGTCCGGAAAAATCCTTCATCGGCCGCGATGCGCTGGTGGCCTATAAGGAGGCCGGCCTGAAGTCTGTGTTTTCGACGCTGACCGTGTCGGGCAATACGGATGTCGATGCGCGCGGCTCGGAAGCGATCTCCGATGAGAACGGCAATCTTGCCGGCCGTGTCACCAGCGGCGGCTTCGGCTGGCGTCTTGGCAAGTCGATTGCGCTCGCCATGCTCAAGCCGGAATATGCGGCGGTTGGCACCAAGCTGAAGATCCGCATTCTCGGCACGCTCTACGATGCCGAGGTGGTGGAAGAGAGCCCCTTCGATACGGAAAATGCGCTGCTGCGCGCCTGAGACCATCCCCTCCCGAAGCTGGAATGCGGCCCCTTGTGGGCCGTATTTCCGTTTAGGTAAGCATATGCTTGCATTCCTTTCCTGCAAAAGTGCTATTAATCATTCTGAAAAATGCGCCTGATATGTTTTCCTCACATACGATGGGGGATCGGGGCAGAATGAATTTCCTGGGCATTACGGGCATGCAATATTCTGGCGTGCCTTTTACCAACAACCGCATTTTACTGGCGGAAGACAGCAATGTGTTCACCCAGATGGTGAGCATGCGGCTCAAGGAAATGCTGGGCGTTTCCGTGGAGGTATGCCGTTCTTTCGAGGAGTTGCAGGCCTGTTACGAACATTCTCCAGAACCGGTGACGCTGGCGATTTCCAACATCAACCTGCCGGGGGCGGAAAAGGGTGAGGCGCTGGAATATCTGATCGATCTTTCGATCCCGACCATCGTTTTTACCAGCACGTTTCATGAGGCGACGCGCGAGACGCTGATCGCCAAGGATGTGGTCGATTACATCCTGAAGGACAACATCTTCGCCGTGGACATGCTGACGGAATCGGTCTGCCGGTTCCTCACCAACCACCGCCACCATGTGCTAATCGTCGATGACAGCCCAACGGCGAGGGCGCTGCTGTCGAGCCGCCTCAAGCGATATAATTTCCGCGTCAGCCTTGCTGACAGCGGTGCGAAGGCGCTGGAAATCCTCAAGGCCAATCCCGATATCGGCCTTGTGGTCACAGACTACAACATGCCCGACATTGATGGTTTCGAACTGACGCGGCGCGTCCGCACCGTGCGCGGCTCGCATGAGCTGCGCATCATCGGCGTGTCGTCCTCCACCAACAGGCTTTTGTCGGCGCGGTTCCTGAAGGCGGGCGGCAATGATTTCATGCTGCGGCCCTTCATCGACGAGGAATTTTATTGTCGCGTCAACCAGAACCTCGATACGCTGGTGCAGATACAGCTGGCCAAGGCCGGGGTGAGGCCGGCGGCCTGAGCGAGGCCTTCTTTCATCAAAGCTGTGATTCAAGCGGCAGGAAACGCATGATGCCGGCGATGATCCGCCGGCTGATGGCCGCGTCCGGTTCGCGCCGGTAGGTCTTCGGCTGGCCCTGTTCTTCCGTCATCCAGACGATGCGTTTGCCGTTATCGACGTCGAGTTCGAAACTCATCGTGCGGCGGATTTCTTCGGTGAATATTTCGTCCATGCGGGCCACCAGCGGTGGCGAATTGAAAACAACGCCCATTTCCGTGTTGAGCGAGGCGGAGCGCGGGTCGAAATTGAGCGAGCCGATATAGCCGGTCTTGCCGTCGCGGGTGAAGGCCTTGGTGTGCAGGCTCGCCTGTCCCGAACCGCGCAGGGTGAAGCTGCCCTGGTCGGCCTGCGAGCGCAATTCATGCAGGCGCACCCCACCCAATAAAAGCGGCTTTCGATAACGGGCATAACCGGCGTGAACGGCGGCGACATCGGTTGCGGCCAGGGAATTGGTGAGGATGGCGAGAGACACGCCGCGTTCTGCAAGATCGAGGAAGATCTCCACGCCCTGTTTGCCGGGAATGAAATAAGGGGAGGTGATGTGCAGGCTCTCGCCTGCGGCCTGCATCAGCGGCAGCAGGCTCTCCATCAGGAAATTATGGCCCTTGCGGCGTTTCCCGGCTGCTTTCTCCGGCGGATCGGCCAGCACATCTGCGGTATCGACCCAGTGCAGGCGATCCGACATCAGGAAATGATCGCGGCCGTACTGGCTCTCGACACGCTCGAGATAGGGTCTGGCGGCTTCACTTTGCGGCAAGGCATCCAGTTCGCGCCGCAATTTGGCAAGCTTGTTCGGTCTGCGTGCCAGCAACGAGCGTACCGGCACGGAAACGGCGCTGTTCCAGTAATCGTCGAAGATTTCGGTGGCGTCGCCAACGATCCTGCCGAAACCGAGAATGTCGAAATCGTGGAAATTCGCC
Organism: Agrobacterium sp. V1; assembly: GCF_030518355.1. Classification (NCBI taxonomy): domain Bacteria; kingdom Pseudomonadati; phylum Pseudomonadota; class Alphaproteobacteria; order Hyphomicrobiales; family Rhizobiaceae; genus Agrobacterium; species Agrobacterium sp. V1. The sequence continues at coordinate 1,317,798 of NZ_JAULSF010000001.1, read as the reverse complement.
CGTTCGGCTGCATCGAAATAGGCATCACCGATATTGCGACCACCGACGATCACCGCCCGTCCGTCGGCAATCCATGCCTTGTTGTGCATACGCCGGTTGACACTTCGAAAGCGCAGCACCAGTTCGAGGCTGCGATGCAGGATGTTTTCCCGTGCCCTTGTGGGATTGAACAGCCTGAGTTCGATATTGGGATGGCTGTCGATGGCGTGGAAGATACGGTCGGACATGGAGACGCCGAGGTCGTCGAGAAGCAGGCGCACGCGCACGCCGCGATCAGCGGCGGTGATGACTTCACGCATCATCAATCGCCCGGTCAGGTCGGCATTCCACATGTAATACATAAGGTCGAGGCTGCGCCCGGCGGCGCGTGTCGCCGCCACGCGCACGGCAAAGGCATCGAGATTGGAATGCAGCAGGCAAAGCGCATTCTTCTCGTTCCAGCCGTTCCTGATCGACTGCCAGTGGCGGTCCAGCGCTGTTTCATCGTCGTCAACGGGAAGGGCGGTGGAGGGGCGTTTGGGAATGGCCTTTTCCCGCTGTTTACCGATGACGACAAACAGGCTCGGCCCAATGAGGATGAGAAGAATGATGATGAAGGCCGTAAATGCAGTCACTTGTTTTTATCGCTCCCGGCCCGAAGATATCAGGCGCGATGCAAACGCGCGAGGGGGTAAAGCGTTCACTGCCAGGGTAATGCGGGGACGAAAAATATGGTGCTCGTGAACGGGTGAGGCTTGCGAATCACATAAGTGCGTGCTTATGTGTTGGTCATGACTGAGAATGATATTTTCCGGGCGCTGGCTGACCCCACGCGCCGTGCCATTTTCGAAAAGCTGGCGGATGGCGCCATGAATGCTTCCGCGCTGCGCGAAGGCATCGACATCAGCCAGCCGGCCATGTCGCAGCATCTTTCGGTGCTGCGGGGGGCCGGGCTTGTGGTGGAAAGGCGACAGGGCCGTTTCGTCAATTACGAGGTCGATCCGGACGGGTTGACGCGCATTGCGGCGTGGCTTGGCAAATACCGCGCCTATTGGCCACAGCGTATCGAAGCTCTGAAGCTGCTGCTGAAGGATATGGATCAATGAACAGGCAAAAGCCCAAATCTTCTGATGCTATCGAGCTTGAATATGATCTTGACGAACCGCCGCAGAAGGTGTGGCGGGCGATCAGCATTCCGGCGTTTCGCGCCATATGGTTGCCGGCAGAGGCTCTGTCGGAACCGGAAGCAATTGACAGCAAGCCCGGCGAGGAGGTGCGCTACAGGCTGCGCGACGATAATCCGCCCTTTCTGGAAAGCACCGTCACCTTCACGATCGCATCGAATGACCGGGGCGGCACCAGCCTGCGGATCATTCATGATATGCCCGCCATCACGCCCGCACGGGTGGTAAAGGCGGCCGCCAACCACAACGGTTCGCCGATCAAGCTCGCCGCCTGACAGGCAGGTTCCTCGACATTTTCAAACGACAGGAGTTCGCCGATGCGCGAAGCGATGCAACTCGTCCCCATGGTAGTCGAACAATCCTCAAGGGGAGAACGGTCTTTCGACATCTATTCCCGCCTGTTGCGGGAGAGGATCATTTTCCTCAACGGAGAGGTCAACGATACGGTTTCCGCGCTGGTCTGCGCGCAATTGCTGTTTCTTGAGGCGGAGAACCCGAAGAAGCCGATCCATCTCTATATCAATTCACCGGGCGGCGTAGTGACCAGCGGTCTGGCAATGTATGACACCATGCATTACATCCGCGCCCCGGTTCACACACTGTGCATGGGAACGGCCCGTTCCATGGGATCGTTTCTGCTGATGGCGGGTGAACCGGGTGAGCGCACGGCGCTTCCCAATGCCAGCATCCACATTCACCAGCCGCTGGGCGGCTTTCAGGGGCAGGCTTCGGACATGCTGATCCATGCCGAGGAGATGCGGCTGACCAAGCACCGCATGACGCGGCTTTATTCCGAGCACTGCAAACACGGCTATGAAAAATTCGAAGCAGCCATGGACCGGGATTTTTTCATGACGGCGGAACAGGCTCTGGAGTGGGGATTGATCGACCGCATTCTGGGTGTTCGCGAGGATGTTGCGGCATAAGGCCGGCGCTTACTCGGATTTTCTGCTGATGCTGGCGCCTACAGGCAGGACTTCCAGGCTGCGCCGGGCAAGCCCGGCCAATACGTCCTCGAAGCCGAACCGGGATGTCCAACCAAGCCCCTTTGCGGCGCGGGCGGGTGAATAGATCCGATCGATGGTCATCGGCAGCGCCCAACCCTCCCGCGTGAACGCGTCCGCAAGGGCCGGGGTCCGCTGCCGGAAAACGGAGGGTGCATCCCTGGCGAGGGCGTCGCAATCATCAGCGGAAAACGGGGTGGCTGCCGATATGATATAGCGCTGGAAACTTTCTCCCGCGTTGCCGAGTGCCAGTGCATGAGCATCTGCGACATCACGGATGTCGACGCCGCGATGCAGCCGATAGGCGGCCATTACGTCAGCGGGCTCCGGGAAACTTCTGGACATGCGCAGCACGCGCACGGCGAGACGCGGGCTGGCCATTTCTTTGAGCAGATGCTCGGCTTCGAGCTTCGTACGGTGATAGATGCTTTTTGGCTGGGGCGGCGTATCTTCATCGATAAAGGTGCAGCACCCCGCTGAAACCGCGTGTCCGTAGAGCGCCGTCGTGCTGGTGAAGACCAGCCGCTCAACGCCTGCCGCCATTGCCGCTTCCGCGACCATGCGGGTGCCGTCGACATTGATACGCTGAAACTCGGAGTCTGGCACGCAGCCGACATGCGGGGCATGAAGGGCCGCGGTATGGATTACCGCATCAGCCCGCTCGAAAGCTCTCTGCAGAAGCGCCTTGTCGGCGAAATCGCCGACGATAGGGGAGGCGGATCTACATCCGGCCGTGATCGAGCCACAAGCCCGCCGATTCCGCCACCGAACACTTCAGCCCAGATCATCGGCTTCCGGTGCCGCCTTGCTGCGCCTGCACATAGATTGAACGAGGTTGGGTCGGCTGTTGCATCGATGATGAAATCCGCCTCGCCAATAGCTTCCAGAACCGAATCCAGCATCAAGGACGATGTCTGGCTTCCCAGTTCGACGCGGTGCACCACAATGTCGGTATTGGATGCGAGTTGTCCGATGCGGTCGGCCAATGCATCGACCTTGTGCCACCCAATCGCCCATGCATCGAGTTCATTGCGGACCAGGTTTCCGGTCAAGAATATGTCTTCGTCAACGAGGACGTATTTCTTCACACCCGCTCGTGCGAGAGAGGCGGCGATTTTCGAGCCGATCGAGCCGCAGCCGACGATGGCCACACGGTTGCTGGAGACGGACTCGCGGTTCGAAGCCGACCGTTTCGATAGCTCCTGCTCCTCGATGATCCGGTACGGGACAAAGAACGGCTGGCCGTCCTTGCGCACTATATCGAAAGCGGTACGCCGTCCACTCTGCTCGAAGAGAACGATGAACGGTAACTGCGGCCCGGCAAGGAGTGAAGCGAGTTCAGGGACCCGATTGCTGAGATCGTTGAAGTGTCCACCCGGGTGCAGCGCCAGCGAATCCATGTTCTGGGCGGTCCGCATCAGATATCCGACACGCTCCCCTGGGGCATCCGGAGCAGGCCTCGGTGTTTTCCAGATCTCGTTACCCGTCGCGCCGATGGCGGTCAGGTGAGCTACCCTCTGTGTTCTACGGACGGTCATCGTGACCGCGATCTGAAGAATAGCTTCCGGGAGCTGGCCATCGAGTGATCGCCAGGCACCTTCCGGAACCATCAGTCGCCAGGTCTCGAACCGCAGCTCTCCCGCAAGCGTCGAGCGATGCTCCGACGGGACCGTACCGGACGTACCGTCCGAAGGTCGCTCGCCAGCAATTAGGCCGTAGGCGCTCTCAAGCATCATCGCACCGGTAACCGAGGGATCCCAATTGTCCGGCCGCCATTGCAAGCAAAGTTCGCCACCGGGGCCATACTGATGGGAGGACAACCGCTTCTCGCCGTAGGGCATCACGACGGGTGGTGTGTCTGGGAACGTGCCCGGGTAGATTACGGCCAGCTTGAACGTTTCCCCAGCGTGTATGACCTCGACATCCACACAGAGCTGGAAATCGGCGAGGTGCCTCGTGCGCACGCTTGTCAGCCAATCATGTTCTTCTTGGAGAGTGACGAAAGCTGCCTTCTCAGCTTTCGCCCTCTGCTGATCGAGCCACCACCAGATCATGCATAGCCCTGGGGCTTCGATGGGCGACGCTCGGCATTTGCAAAGCTCGGGGCCGCAACCGACCCAACAGCCGCAGCCGAGGCACCAGTGGCAGCCCGAAGCAGACGAGAGCCACCCGTGAGCCGATCCATCGCCCGCATTGAAGGCGCGTAACCCATTCTCGGGATAAGTGCGTTGGCCATATCCTGGAAGGTCGCGGCCTGCGCCGCTGCATAGAAGTCTGCTCGCGCCTGGCGAAGCCAAGCATCGAAGGCTTCTTTCTTCTTAGGATCACGATTCCATTTGTCGGCGAAATTTTCCATCGGGTCAGTGGGATTCGCTACGATCCACTTGGCACCGTCATAGACGATGAACTTGTCCATGTCGTTCAGGATGGCGAAGAGCGCACCGGAAACGGTGTCCTGGTTGTTGTAGGCATGAGCCGAAAGCGTGGTGATGATGACCGAGATCGGACGGAGGTCCAGTTCCCGCGCGAACATGTTGTCGCGATGCCTCTTCAGGATCATGATGGCGGACTGAAGGGGTGTCTTGACCTTGAAAGCGGGGAGGCGTTCCACGCTTGCGGTGACGAGGCCCTGCCTTCTGAGGGATTCCAGAACTGCACGCTGCCGGCGCTCGAATACTTCGGCCTGCCGCGACGCGAACCAGTTGGCGTAGCCCTTGGGATTCGACCGAGGCCAGTCATCGGTGAGCAACGTGTAGGTCGGCTCCCGTCGGTCGGTGATCGCAATCGCCGTGGATGCCCATCGGGCATCGAGAAAGCTCGCGGTCAGGAGCCTGTGCTGCTGGTCGTGGTTCGGCACGGCAGGGACAACATCCATATGGAACTGGGCACCGTCGGCATAGTCGAGGATCCAGCAGCGGTTCCCTTCACGGACAGGTTTCACCATCGCCATGGCATCATGATAGGCCTGTATCTCGACACCGAGCATGGCCTTCAGTTGCTGCTGTGTCTTGTCGCGTTTCGTCAACAAACGAAGCTCGACGACGGAGTCGACATCGTACTCTTCGGCATCGGTGTGCGGTCGGATAGCGGTTCCGAGACGGAAGGATCCCTGGCAGTAGACCTGCGGATCGAATTGGCGAACGGTGCTCGCCTCGCGATGGAGCCACCTTCCGAGGGAGGTGTAGCTCTGCTCTGCCTGCTCGTAGCGATAGTCAGGAACCTCGAGTTCCTTACGGAGGGCTTCGAGGAATGTTTCGATGGAATTCACATGCACGTTCATGACTGGGAGACCTCATGGCTACGCGTGAATAGGGTGGCTTAACTACAACTTCTGCTTGGTTTCACTGTTTGTTCTGAGGGGCATTTTCCGGGCACTTTTCGGTGCCCGGAAGTAGTCATTTGAGGCGTTGGCCAGTTTCAGTTTCCAAAATGGCCAGTACTAAGGCTATTTGGCCAGTACTAGAGTTGGTTTCTCATCAGATATCCAGATTATCCGCAAAGGCCGCTCGTTCCTGAATGAAGCGGAAGCGGGCATCGGCCTTGGTGCCCATCAGATTGTCGACGGCCTCGCGGGTGCCTTCGAAATCCACGTCGTCGATCTCGACGCGCAGCAGGGTGCGCTTTTCGGGATCCATGGTGGTTTCCTTCAGCTGCTGCGCCATCATTTCGCCAAGGCCTTTGAAGCGGCCGATTTCGACCTTCTTGCCCTTGAAGACGGTTTCCATCAGCTCGGCGCGGTGGGCGTCGTCGCGGGCATAGGCGCTCTTGGCACCCTGACGGATGACATAGAGCGGCGGCACGGCCAGATAGAGATGGTTGCCGCGAATGAGTTCCGGCATTTCCTGGTAAAAGAAGGTGATGAGCAGCGAGGCGATATGGGCGCCGTCGACATCGGCATCGGTCATGATGATGATGCGCTCATACCGCAGGTCTTCTTCGCGATATTTCGTGCGGGTGCCGCAGCCGAGCGCCTGAATGAGATCGGCGATCTGCTGGTTGGCGGAGAGCTTTTCGCGGCTGGCGCTGCCGACGTTGAGGATCTTACCGCGCAGCGGCAGGATGGCCTGATTGGCGCGGTTGCGCGCCTGCTTGGCGGAGCCGCCAGCCGAGTCACCCTCGACGATGAAGAGTTCGGCATTTTCGGCGGTGTTCTGGGCGCAGTCCGCCAGCTTGCCGGGCAGGCGCAGCTTGCGCACGGCGGTCTTGCGGTTGACTTCCTTTTCCTTGCGACGACGAAGGCGCTCTTCCGCGCGCTCGATCACCCAGTCGAGCAGCTTGTCCGCTTCGCCCGGATTGCCGGCGAGATAATGGTCGAAGGGATCGCGCAGCGCATTTTCAACGATGCGCTGGGCCTCGACGGTTGCCAGCTTGTCCTTGGTCTGGCCGACGAATTCCGGCTCGCGGATGAAGACGGACAGCATGCCGGCCGCCGAAATCATCACGTCATCGGTGGTGATGTCCTTTGCGCGCTTGTTTTGCGTCAGCTCGGCATAATTCTTCAGGCCCTTGGTGAGCGCGATGCGGAAACCGGCCTCATGCGTGCCGCCTTCGGGTGTCGGAATGGTGTTGCAATAGGAATGGATCTGCGTGTCGCCGCCATACCAGGTGACAGCCCATTCCAGCGCGCCGTGGCCGCCGGTCTTTTCGGTGCGGCCGGAGAAAATCTCGCGGGTGACGGTGAATTCCTTGCCGAGCGTGGCGGCGAGGTAGTCCTTGAGGCCGCCGGGGAAATGGAAAACCGCCTTTTCGGGTATATCGCCATCGGCCGGCACCATGCCGGGATCACAGCTCCAGCGGATTTCAACGCCGCCGAAGAGGTAGGCCTTGGACCGGGCCATGCGGAAGATACGGGCCGGTTCGAACTTGGCATGATCACCGAAGATCTGCGGATCGGGATGGAAACGCACGCGGGTGCCGCGGCGGTTGTGCACATCGCCCAGTTCCTCAAGCCCGCCAATCGGCGCGCCGCGCGAAAAACGCTGGCGATAAAGCTTGCGGTTACGCGCCACTTCCACTTCGAGAAGATCGGACAGCGCATTGACCACGGATACGCCGACGCCGTGCAGACCGCCCGATGTCTCATAGGCCTTGCCGTCGAACTTGCCGCCGGCATGCAGCTTGGTCATGATGACTTCGAGCGTGGATTTTCCGGGAACCTGCGGATGGTTTTCCACTGGAATGCCGCGGCCGTTATCAGTGACCGTCAGAAAACCTTCGGCATCGAGATGAACCTCGATGAAATTCGCGTGGCCGGCGACGGCCTCGTCCATGGAGTTGTCGATGACTTCGGCAAACAGGTGGTGCAGCGCCTTTTCATCGGTGCCGCCAATATACATGCCGGGACGCATGCGCACCGGCTCCAGCCCTTCGAGCACGCGGATCGAGGAAGCGCCGTAGTCGTCACCGGAAGGAGACACTGGCGCGGGCGGGGCAGGCGGCGTGACGGCCGCAACGGCTGCGGGTTTCGGCTGCACGTTCACATTCGCGGCTGCGGTCGCCGGGGCCTTTACGGGTTTGCCCGCGTCCTCGTTCGTTTCCGTTTCGCTGTTTTGTGCCGCCGGAAGACCGGAGAAGAGATCGTTGCTGTCGTCCATCATGTCCAAGGTTCAAAAATAGTGTCGTCAGAATTTCGCCAGGCGAATCATTTTGTATATGAGGCGATTATAGCGCCAAACGTGTAAGCCATGTGGCCGAACGCGGCGCGCCATACGCCAAGACCCATGTCAGGGTTTCGCAACAGGAGGATTGCGCCGCCGCCTTTGTGATGGCAAGTCTCGCAGCCACGAATGAACGGTTAACCAAGTCATGTCCACAGCTCATTTCACGTTTTGTACTCTTTTCTGCCTGACTGTTGCGGTGATGCCGGGCGCTGCTTCCGCTGCCGATGGGCCGCTGCGCCCCTTCAAGGACGAGCTGTTTTCCAGCCAGACGGTGCTTTCCACCGGAGATGGCGGCGCGTCGGAAGTCATCGATTATCAGGAGATGCGCGACATCAACGGCCGCGACGAGGTGCCGGAGCGGCGGGTGAAGCGGCAATATGTGGATATGACGCCGAAGAAGACGCAGGCGCTGGAAACGGTGTCGATTGAGGGCAGGGCGCTTGAGGTCGGCCGCGTCGGGCCGGCAAGCGGGCAGGCCTTCACGGTCATCTTCATCCATGGACGCGGCGGCGACCGGCGGCTCGGCATGAACGACTATACGTTCGGCGGCAATTTCAATCGGCTGAAAAATCTCGCGGTGGCCAATGGCGGAACCTATTATGTGCCAAGCGTGCGCTCCTTCGATGAAAACGGCGTTGCCGATGTTGCGGCGCTGATTGCCGATGCGGCCAAAAAGTCGGGCGGAAAGCCTGTTGTGCTCACCTGCGCCTCGATGGGCAGTTTCATCTGTTATGGCATCAGCCGCGACAAGCTTGCGGTCGCCAATCTCAAGGGTATGGCGATCCTTGGCGGTGCGGTCGATCCCGATTTTCCGAAAAGCGCCTTTGCCAAAGCGAAGAAACCGGTCTGGTTTACCCATGGCAGTGCTGACAAGGTCTATTCGGCCGACAGCCAAGCGACGATCTTTCGTGCATTGCTGAAGGCCGGGGAGCCGGCGCGGTTTACGCGGTTCGAGACCGGCAGTCACGGAACGCCGGTGCGCATGACCGACTGGCGGGCGGTTTTGAACTGGATTTTAAGTCGCTGAGGCCGCTGTTTTGGGTCAGCGGTGGCGAATTCTCAGAAATTGGCCGTCGTTTTGAACCTTCGGACCGCTTTTTTGTACCATTTATCGCCGGGGCCGTTTAAAGGAATATCCCGGGATTTCCGGCAGTGTTTCTGTCGCGATTATGGGCCGTGAGACGGCTGAGGGAAGGGGTGCTGCCAAAGGCGGCAGCCTCGAGACAAAGGGAATGGGATACGCATGACGCCGAATGTTCGACCGCTTGTTGCCGGAAACTGGAAGATGAACGGCACGCGTGCCTCGCTCGATCAGATCAAGGCCATGGCAGAGGGCGTCAAGGGCGCGCTGTCCGAGAAGGTGGATGCGCTGATCTGCCCACCCTCGACGCTGCTTTATGTGGCAACGGCGCTGTGCGATGACAGCCCGCTGATGATCGGCGGACAGGATTGCCATCAGAATGCATCCGGCGCACATACCGGCGATATTTCCGCCGAAATGATTGCCGACTGCTTCGGCACCCATGTCATCGTCGGCCATTCCGAGCGCCGCACCGACCATGCAGAGACGGATCATCTGGTGCGCGCCAAGGCCGTGGCCGCCCATCAGGCCGATCTCATCGCCATCGTCTGCATTGGCGAGACCGCCGATGAGCGCAAGGCTGGCCAGACGCTCGATATTCTCAAGCGCCAGTTGGCCGGCTCCCTGCCGGATGAAGCGTCGGCTGAAAATACCGTCATCGCCTATGAGCCTGTCTGGGCGATCGGCACCGGTCTCACACCCACCACGCAGGACGTGCGCGAGGCCCATGCCTTCATGCGCGACGAGCTCGTCAAGCGCTTCGGTGAAGCCGGCAAGACCATGCGCATTCTCTATGGCGGTTCGGTGAAACCCGCCAATGCGCTGGAACTGATGGGCGTTGAAAACGTCGATGGCGCGCTGATCGGCGGCGCCAGCTTGAAAGCCTCGGACTTCCTTTCCATCTATGCGGCATATGAGCAACTGACGGCCTGAGACCAGCTTTCCTGTCACAGGGGTTGGAAAGGGGCTTGGAATAAACCTTCGCCTCATGTAAAGAGCCGCGAAACCTTCTTTGTAGTGCTCCGCGCGGGGCATGGAATGGATTGTCATGCAGACCGTTTTGATTGTTATTCACCTCATGATCGTGCTGGCGCTTGTCGGCGTGGTCCTGATCCAGCGTTCCGAAGGCGGCGGCCTCGGTATCGGCGGCGGTTCGGGCTTCATGTCCGCGCGCGGAACGGCCAATGCGTTGACCCGCACGACGGGGATCCTCGCCGCGCTGTTCTTCCTGACGTCGCTCGGCCTTGGTCTTATGACCCGCTACGAATCGCGCCCGACCGACATCCTGAACCGTATTCCGGCCACACAGGGCCAGGGCAACGGCATTCTCGACACGCTCGGCCCGGCAACGACGCCCGCAACACCGGCTCCGGCTGGAAATGGCGTTCCGACCAATAGTGGCGCAGCCGCACCCGCACAGACGGCTCCGGCCGCTTCCGGCACGGCCGCTCCGGCACCGGCGCAGCCCGCCGATCCGAACGCAGTTCCGACCGGTCAATAAGCCCGGTTCTGATTTAACGCTCCGGCAGGCCAAAAGCCTGCCGGTTTTCTTTTGTTCGTATTCCGGCCAGTTGAATTACACATTCGTCAACAGCGAATTTGTAACAGCATGAAATTTGGGCTGGCGGAATCAGAGGTAAAAAGGTATCCGGTGAATCCCATGGCGCGATATGTATTCATCACAGGCGGCGTGGTCTCCTCTCTCGGTAAGGGCATCGCAGCTGCGGCACTCGGAGCTTTGCTGCAATCCCGTGGTTATCGGGTGCGGCTTCGCAAACTCGACCCCTATCTGAACGTTGATCCCGGCACCATGAGCCCGACACAGCACGGCGAAGTGTTCGTGACGGATGACGGTGCCGAGACGGACCTCGACCTTGGCCACTATGAACGCTTTACCGGGCGTTCGGCCACCAAGACCGACAACATCACCACCGGTCGCATCTACAAGAACATCATCGACAAGGAACGGCGCGGCGATTATCTCGGCGCAACGGTTCAGGTCATTCCGCATGTCACCAACGAGATCAAGGATTTCGTGATCGAAGGCAATGACGATTACGACTTCGTCATCTGTGAGATCGGTGGCACGGTGGGTGACATCGAGGCGATGCCGTTCATGGAAGCGATCCGTCAGCTCGGCAACGACCTGCCGCGCGGCACGGCGATCTATCTTCACCTGACGCTGATGCCCTATATTCCGGCGGCTGGCGAATTGAAGACCAAGCCGACCCAGCATTCCGTCAAGGAACTGCAGGCACTCGGCATTCATCCCGACATCCTGCTGGTGCGCGCTGACCGGGAAATCCCGGAAGCCGAACGCCGCAAGCTTTCGCTGTTCTGCAACGTGCGTCCTTCCGCCGTCATCCAGGCGCTGGATGTGGCGAATATCTATGACGTTCCGATTGCCTACCACAAGGAAGGCCTCGATTCGGAAGTGCTGGCCGCGTTCGGCATAGAGCCGGCGCCAAAGCCGCGCCTGGAGCAGTGGGAAGAGGTTTGCAACCGTATCCGCACGCCGGAAGGCGAGGTCACGATTGCGATCGTCGGCAAATATACCGGCCTCAAGGATGCCTATAAGTCGCTGATCGAGGCGCTGCATCACGGCGGTTTTGCCAACCGCGTCAAGGTCAAGCTGGAATGGATCGAGTCGGAGGTCTTCGAAAAGGAAGATCCGACGCCCTATCTCGAAAAGGTCAACGGCATTCTGGTGCCCGGCGGCTTCGGCGAGCGCGGTTCGGAAGGCAAGATCATGGCGGCGCAGTTCGCGCGTGAGCGCAATGTGCCCTATTTCGGCATCTGCTTCGGCATGCAGATGGCGGTCGTGGAAGCGGCCCGGCATCTCGCCGGCATCGAGAATGCCTCCTCGACCGAATTTGGTCCGACGTCCGAGCCGGTTGTTGGCCTGATGACCGAATGGGTGAAGGGCAACGAGCTGGAGAAGCGTTCCTCCAAGGGCGATCTCGGTGGCACGATGCGTCTCGGCGCCTACAAGGCGGCGCTGAAGAAAGACACCAAGATCGCCGATATCTATGGCACCACGGATATTTCCGAGCGTCACCGTCACCGCTACGAGGTGAATGTGGACTACAAGGACCGGCTGGAAGAATGCGGCCTGGTCTTCTCGGGCATGTCGCCGGATGGTGTGCTGCCGGAAACGGTGGAATATCCTGACCACCCGTGGTTCATCGGTGTTCAGTATCACCCTGAACTGAAGAGCCGCCCGCTCGACCCGCATCCGCTTTTCGCCAGCTTCGTTGAAGCGGCGGTGGAGCAGAGCCGGCTGGTTTGATGGTTTGAAGAATATGAAAAGGGTCGCGACAGCGGCCCTTTTTTTCGTGCACGCACCCACCGCCAAAGTTTCGACGATGCGTCTTGCTCGGTCATCCTCGGGCTGACCCGGGGATGACGGAGGAGAGGGTACGACTAGTCCGAAGATGCACGGTGCGGTGGATCGCCGGGCTGCCTCATGCCAGAAAGTTCTGTCTCCGCAACCACGCCTCGTACCAGCTTGGCCACTTTTCCGATGGGGTGCCGGCCTTGCCCATGCCAAAGCCGTGGCCGCCGGACGCTATTGGATGAAGTTCAACATCCACACCAGCCTTTTCACAGGCCTCTCGCATGATACGGCTGTTGGCGGGATTGGAAATCCTGTCATCATCCGCCTGTGTGAGGAAGACCGGAGGGCAGTCTTTGCTCACGTGACTTTCCACCGACCATTGCCGCGTTGCTTCATCTGCCGGGTGCCCGCCGACGAGAGATCTGCGGGTTGATGTGTGGTCATAGGGAGCTGCAAGCGTAATGACCGGATAGATCAGCGCTGCGACATCCGGCCGGGCTGATTGCCTGTCGATGTCATCGACGCCTTCGTAAGACGTGAACGCCGAACGGGCGGCCGCGAGCCCCATCAAGTGCCCGCCAGCAGAAAAGCCGAGCGCGCCGACCCTGTGTGGATTGATCTGCCATTCCGGAGCGCGTGCACGCACCAGACGAAATGCCCGCTGCGCATCCTGGAGCGGTGCGAGCGGCCCGGCGGCCCATGCTTCAATTGGCAGGCGATAGCTGAGGACAAAAGCGTAAATGCCTCTGGCCGCGAGCCAGCGTGCAGCGGGATAGGATTCCTTGCCTTCCTCTATGCGTTTATATCCGCCACCACCGGCTATGATCATTGCGGCCCCATTGGGCCTGTCAGGGGCAAATATCTCAAGGCTTGGTACGGCGATATTGGTGACTGCGCCTTTTTTGCTGATTTCCGCAGGGCCGTCCGGGCCACCGCCACCGGGAGGCAGGCCGGGCCAGAGGGCAATGCGAGATCGATTGTTCTCAGCGAACAGGTTGGGGACTTTCATCGCTGTTGTGAGGAATGCGCCCGCAAGAAGCAGGCTGCGGCGGCAGATCATGACGTCATCCTCATCGCGCATTTGGATCCGGTATTCCCCCGGAAGAGCAGTGTAAGAGGCCGATATAAAAAACCAACAGGACAATATGGAGGCAACCGGATATTCCGGTTCGCGCCAGCGATGTCACGGCCGGCCTGCGGCGTGTCAATCGAACAAACAAAAACGGGCCCGAAGGCCCGTTTCCATGTCCGTTGCATGTGACCGGCTTATTTCGGGCCGATCATATTTTCCGGGCGTACAAACTGGTCGAATTCCTCGTTGGTGAGGTATCCACCACCAACGGTTTCTTCGCGCAGCGTCGTGCCGTTCTTGTGTGCGGTCTTGGCGATCTTGGCGCAGATGTCGTAGCCGAGCTTGCCGTTCAGCGCCGTCACCAGCATCAGCGAGTTTTCGACGCCCTTTCTGATATTGTCTTCGCGGGCCTCGATGCCGACGACGCAGTTGTCGGTGAAGGAGACGGCGGCATCGCCCAGAAGCTGGACCGACTGCAGGAAGTTGTAGGCCATCATCGGGTTATAGACGTTGAGCTCGAAGTGGCCCTGCGAACCGGCAAACGAGAGCGCTGCGTTGTTGCCGAAGATGTGGGCGCAGACCTGGGTCAGTGCTTCCGACTGGGTGGGGTTGACCTTGCCCGGCATGATCGACGAGCCCGGCTCGTTTTCCGGCAGCGACAATTCACCGAGACCGGCGCGCGGGCCTGAACCGAGGAAGCGGATGTCGTTGGCGATCTTGAAGAGTGCAGCGGCAGCCGCATTGATCGCGCCATGGGAGAAGACCATGGAATCATGCGAGGCGAGCGCTTCGAACTTGTTCGGCGCGGTGACGAAGGAAAGGCCGGTGATCTTGGAAATCTCGTCGGCAACCTTTTCGGCAAAACCGATGGGAGCGTTGAGGCCCGTGCCGACGGCCGTGCCGCCCTGGGCGAGCTTGGAAAGCGCGGGCAGGGTGGTTTCAATGTTGGCGATGGCGGAGGCGACCTGCGCGGCATAGCCGGAGAATTCCTGGCCGAGCGTCAGCGGGGTCGCATCCTGCGTGTGGGTACGGCCGATCTTGATGATCTTCTCGAACTGCTTGACCTTGGCTTCCAGCGCCTTGTGCAGGTGCTTGAGGGCGGGCAGCAGGTGGTGAACGATCTCTTCCACGCAGGCGATGTGCATGGCCGTCGGGTAGGTGTCGTTCGAGGACTGGCTCATATTGACGTGGTCATTGGGGTGGACGGGCTTCTTGGTGCCCATTTCGCCGCCGAGCATTTCGATTGCACGGTTGGAAATCACCTCATTGGCATTCATGTTGGACTGGGTGCCGGAGCCGGTCTGCCAGACGACGAGCGGGAAATGCTCGGTCAGCTTGCCGTCGATGACTTCCTGTGCGGCGGCAATGATGGCGTCGCCGACCTTGGGGTCGAGACCGGCCAGCGCCATGTTGGCGCGGGCGGCAGCCTGCTTGACGATGCCCAGCGCACGAACGACAGAGGCGGGCTGCTTTTCCCAGCCGATCTTGAAGTTGCCGAGCGAGCGCTGCGCCTGCGCGCCCCAATAGCGATCGGCCTGAACTTCAATGGGTCCAAATGTATCGGTTTCCGTCCGTGTGGCTGTCATCAATCTTGCCTTTTTACTCGTGTTCCTCCGCCAAAACGGCGCCTTCGCCCGCCTTGCGCGGCCGATATATAGAATCATCGCGCCGGCAATGAAAGCGCTGCAATGCGGCAGAGGCAGATATTTCCCGCCGCGTTAGGGCGATTTCGGCACGAGCGCAGGGCCGGGGTGAAAAACGAACCGGCGTGGCATTTTTACTACGTCCCGAAATGACCGGAAAACCGGGCTTTCGGTGGCATGTGGGTGGTGCTGGGAGCCACGGCAAAGTGAATGAAATAAATAGAAATTTAACCATTCTCGCCAATTCTGGAAATTACGTTTTTATGGCTTTGGCTGTATCATAAGGTTCATTTCGGCACGGTTGTGAACTTTGGGCGTTTCTTTTCAACGGGCCGTTGATCGGCTAGACAGGCATGAAACTGATGCCCGCCGTTTTCCTGGCGGTGCTGGGTGCTACGAGGATCAAATTGCAAGTCACATCTGGAAAAACATCGGCAGCGCTGGTGCTGGTTCTCGGTCTTTCCGTTTCCACCGCTCTTCCCGGCAGCGCCGGTGCGGTAACGCTGATGGACCTTCTGCGCGGCGGCCCGGGCAAGGTTGCGCGTGACCGTGGTGAATTGCCGCCGGCCGGTATCGTCACCTCGCCGTCGGTTTCAGGGCCGAGCGCCGATGCTTCCGATCCCGAGCCCCTGCCGCGCGTTTCCGGCCCGCGTTATTACGACTACAAGGCGGATACCGCCCGCGCCGTGAACACGGCCAATTTCAGTGACGATCTCGCCAATCTGAAGTTCAGCGCCACGCCGGAAATCGCCAAGGCACTGGAAGCCTATTACGGCGCCGGCGGCAAGACGCTGTGGGTTTCCGGCGGCGAGCTGACCGAGCGTGCCAACGCCGTCATCGCCTTCTTCGAGACGGTTGGCGAAAGCGGCCTTGATCCGGCCGATTACAGCATTTCCGCACCGGCAAAGGATGTGACCGCCAGCATCAGCAGCAATGCCACGGGCACGACGGCAACCGGTACACCGGTGGAAACGGCATCGGCATCGACCTCCGACGCCTATCAGCGGGCGCAGATGCGGTTCGAACTGGCGCTGTCTGCCAAGGTTCTGGCCTATGTGCAGGATACGACCCGCGGCCGTGTCGATCCGAACCGGCTCTCCGGTTACCATGATTTCAAGCGCAAGACGGTAAACCTCGCGCCGGTGCTGAAGCTTGCGGGCCTCAGCCCCGATGTCGCTGCCTATCTGCGCAGCCGCGAACCATCGAGTGCCGAATATCAGGCGCTGAAGGCTGACCTTGCCCGCCTGCGCGGTGAGGGCGATGCGGCTCATACCGTCCGCGTTCCCGCCGATCTGGTGCTGAAGCCCGGCAATAGCAGCGCCGACATGGCCAATGTGGTCAAGGCGATCGAACATCGCGCTTCGCCGGCCTTCAAGGCCGAACATGCGGCGATCATTTCCGGCTACCAGCAAACGCAGGACTATACGCCTGATCTCGTCGATCTGGTGAAGGCGTTCCAGAGCGAAAACGGCCTCAAGCCAGATGGCGTCATCGGTCGCGCCACCGTTCGCGCCATGGTTGGCGAAAGCAACGAGGCGAAGATCGCCAAGGTGCAGGTGGCCATGGAGCAGATCCGCTGGCTGCCGGCCGATCTCGGCCAGCGTTACGTCCTCATCAACCAGCCCGCTTTCATGGCCTATTACCACAATGATGGCGTGGAACAGTTCGGCATGAAGGTGGTCGTCGGCTCCAAGGCCAACCAGACCTATTTCTTCCAGGACGAAATCCAGACCGTCGAGTTCAATCCCTATTGGGGCGTGCCGCAGTCGATCATCGTCAACGAGATGCTGCCGAAGCTGCGCCGCGATCCGTCCTATCTCGACCGGCTGGGTTACGAAGTGCAGGTGGGTGGCCGTGCGGTCTCCTCCACCAGCGTCAACTGGTACGGCTCGACCAACGCCGTTTCAGTGCGCCAGCCGCCGAGTAGTGACAATGCGCTGGGCGACCTGAAAATCCTGTTCCCCAATGCGCATGCGATCTACATGCATGACACACCGGCCAAGAGCTTCTTCAACCGCGACATGCGGGCGCTGAGCCACGGCTGTATCCGTCTGGTCGATCCGCGCCGCATGGCGGCTGCGGTTCTCGGCACCAGCGTCGACAAGGTGGGCGAGCAGATTGCTTCGGGCAAGAACCGCGCCGTGCAGGTGCCGGTGAAAATCCCGGTCTATGTCGCCTATTTCACCGCCTGGCCGGACAAGGATGGCAAGGTGCAGTTCTTCGATGACGTCTATGATCGTGACAGCTATGTGCAGAAGGCGTTTGCCGTGACGACAAAGGCGCGGGCCGCGTCGATCTGATAAATCGCATTGAGAGAAAAGCGCCGGAAACGGCGCTTTTTTTGTTTCGCCCGCTTATGGTTCCGGGGTTTGTGGCTTGAAGAGTTCGAACGCCAGTTCGTCATCGCTATCAAGCAGGCTGGCGAGCCTCAGCGCTTCTTCCAGCGGCGATTTGCGGACGAGCAGTTCATAAAAGAACAGATGCACGAACAGCGGTGTCGCGGCGCCGTCTGGATAACCTGATGACGCCACATAGGCTTTTGCGCCGCCCTCGATGAAGGCTTTGGCGAAAGCCCCTGAGCCCGTGCAGCAGGCCGTGCTGAAAACCACGGTGTCGCGCAGATCGACGGTTCCGAGGAACGCTTCGGCGGGCATGCTGCCGTCCAGCAATTTCATCCGGGTCACTTCAGGGTCGAATTCGCCGACCACAAGCCCGTTTTCATCGCCATGGCCGCTGATGATGAGATAGGGCGGCGGGTTGTCGGGTTGTTTCAGGCACACCAGAATATCTTCAGGGGTGCCGGGAAGGTGCAGCCGGACCGATGCGCCAAGGCTTTCCAGCACCGCTCTCAGAAGCAGGGCTTCGCCGGTATCGCCAATGGCGATGATGCTGACGGCGGCGCGGGGAAAGAAGAATTTGTGATCGACCATGGCGAAGCTGCCGATATCACGGCGGTTTACGCCGCCGCGTCGCGTCCGGTCAGCAACCGGCCCACCAGATCGGGCGTCAGTGCTGCAAAACCATCGATCACGACGTCAGGCTCCAGCTCGGCCATCGGCACATCCGTGTAACCGAAGGTCACGCCGATCGACGGTACGCCGGCGTTCTTTGCGGCGAGAATGTCGTTGATGCTGTCGCCGACCATGATCGAGCGTCTGCTATCGCCGCCGGCCTTTTCGATGGTGCCGAGAATATGGCGGGCATCCGGTTTGCGGAAGGCGAAGGTGTCGCCGCAGGTGATGGCCGCGAAATATCGCGTCAGCCCCAGTTTTTCGAGCAGCGGCACAGCGAGGATTTCAGTCTTGTTGGTGCAGACGGCAAGCGTGATACCGGCTTCCGAGAGCGCATCCAGCGTGTTGACGATGCCGGGATAGGGGCGGCTTTCACCCGGCATTTCGGCGCGGTAATGGGTGATGAAACGCTCATAGAGCGGATCGATCTCGGCTTCCGGCAGTTCCGTCTGGCGCAATGCGAAAGCCCGCTTGATCATCACCCGCGCACCCTGGCCGACGAGGTGGGTCAGGTCGTCATAGGTGACGGGCGCAAGGCCGGCAACGGCGATGGTGTGGTTGAGGCTCGAGACCAGGTCGGCGGCGGTATCGACGAGCGTGCCGTCGAGATCGAAAATGGCAAGCGGAGAGAGCGGGCGGGATGTCACGGGAACGGGCCTCTTGGAGAATGCGGGTGTCGAGGTGTCGGTGCTTTCATTCGCGCCAAGCCTAGGCAAACGGGCCTGTCTTTGCAACCGCGTCACAACGTTCTGTTCGTTGGCTTGAAAAAGGCTTTCGTTTGGCTTTCGACCCGTGTAAACAGCACGGCGACGACAAAGCTACCGGAGTTTCAGGCACATGGATGCCCGCCAGATGAAGATCAAGGCCGCCGAGGCCGCATTGTCCCACGTGCAAGACGGGATGAGGCTTGGTATCGGCACGGGTTCGACGGCCGAGGAATTCGTCAGGCTTCTGGCCGAGAAGGTTGCTGCCGGCCTGAAGGTCGAGGGCGTTCCGACATCCGAGCGCACCGCGCGTCTCTGCGTCGAGCTTGGCGTGCCACTGAAATCTCTCGATGAATTGCCGGAACTGGATTTGACCATCGACGGCGCTGATGAAGTCGATCATGCGCTGCGCCTCGTCAAGGGCGGCGGTGGTGCTCTTCTGCGCGAAAAGATCGTTGCGGCGGCATCTGCGCGCGTGATCGTCATTGCCGACCAGAGCAAGGTCGTCGAGACGCTGGGCGCCTTTCCGCTTCCCATCGAAATCAACCCGTTCGGCCAGGTGGCGACACGCATCGCCATTGAAAAGCTGGCGGCTCGATCCGGTCTTTCGGGCGCACTGACAATGCGTTCATCCGGCGACGGCGCCTTCATGACGGATGGCGGACACCTTATCCTCGACGCATCTTTTGGCCGTATTCCTGATGCAGAAGCGCTAGCACGCGAGCTGAACACGATTCCCGGTGTCGTCGAGCACGGACTTTTCATAAATTTGGCATCGCTTGCCATTATCGCGGGTCCTGAAGGCGCCCGCGTGATGCAGGCAGTATAACAGGAGCGAGATTTTCATGATCAAACTAGCGGGACTGGGCAAAGCTGCCGCTGCTTCGATCCTCATTTCCGGCGTTGTGTTCGGTACTGCCGTACGCGCTCAGGAAATTTCGGAAGCGCATGTTGCTGCCGCACGGCAGGCAATCGCCTCTCTTGGCGTTACCGACCGTTTTGACGACATTCTGCCTGGACTGGCCGAGCGTCTGAAGGCCGAACTCATTCAGGCCTCGCCGAACGTCGAAGACGCCATCACCGAGACCGTCGATGCCAAGGCTCTCGAGCTTGCGCCGCGCCGCGCCGATCTGGAGCGCGAGGCTGCACTCACCTATGCGCGCGCCTTCAGCGTTGAAGAGCTGAACGCCATTTCCGCCTTCTACAGCAGCGAGGCGGGCAAGAAGCTTCTGAAGGATGGCCCGATCGCCACGCGCGAACTGATGAAGGCCGCCGATATCTGGGCTGCCGGCATCAACCGCGATCTCAACGCGTCCAGCATGTCTGAACTGCAGAAGGTTGCCGGCGCTGATCTGAAGCCGCTTCCGGCCGACCAGAACGCCACGGGCGGCGCTCCGGCTGCTCCCAAGCCCTGATTGAATGAACAGACAATTCAGAAATATTCAAAGCCCGGTCGCAAGACCGGGCTTTTCATTTGTGCGTCGCAGCACCTATATGTGCCGTGAAGACGCCACCATTCGCCTTGAGGGCTGATGGCGTGGTTTTGATCAGGGGTTTTGACTATGACAGCTTATGACTACGATCTTTTCGTCATCGGTGGCGGCTCGGGCGGCGTGAGAAGCGGCCGCGTGGCGGCCTCGCTCGGCAAGCGCGTGGGGATTGCTGAAGAATATCGTTATGGCGGCACCTGCGTCATTCGCGGCTGCGTGCCGAAGAAGCTGTTCGTCTACGCCTCGCAGTTCCCCGAACATTTCGAGGACGCCGAAGGTTTCGGCTGGAGCGTCGGTGAGCGCAGCTTCGACTGGAAAAAGCTAATCGCGGCGAAGGACAAGGAAATCACCCGTCTCGAGGGGCTGTATCGCAAGGGGTTGGAAAACGCCAAGGCCGATATTTTCGACAGCCGCGCCGAACTGGTCGATGCCCATACCGTGAAGCTGACAAAAACCGGTGAGACCTTCACGGCCGAGCGTATCGTTATTGCCGTCGGCGGCACGCCGAACGAGCACAGGGCGTTGCCCGGCCATGAGCTGACGATTTCGTCCAACGAGGCGTTTAATCTGGAAGAACTGCCGAAATCGATCCTGATTGCCGGCGGCGGTTACATCGCTGTTGAATTCGCCAATATCTTCCACGGGCTCGGTGTTGAAACGACGCTGATCTATCGCGGCAAGGAAATCCTCTCACGGTTCGATCACGACATGCGCAAGGGCCTGCATGAGGCGATGGAGGCCAAGGGCATCCGCATCATTCTCGAAGATATCATCGAGGAAGTCAGCAAGGATGGTGCCGATGGTTTCGTGGCGCGCACCAAGCAGGGCAGCTCGCTGCATGTCGGCCTGGTCATGCTGGCGCTCGGCCGTGATCCGAATACCAAGGGTCTGGGTCTGGAAAATGCCGGTGTGAAGCTGGATGCGCGCGGCGCGATCATCGTTGATGATTATTCGCGCACCAACGTGCCGAGCATTTTCGCGCTGGGCGACGTCACCGACCGGGTACAACTGACGCCGGTGGCGATCCATGAGGCCATGTGCTTCATCGAGACCGAATACAAGAACAACCCGACCAAGCCGGATCACGAGCTGATTGCAACGGCGGTGTTCTCGCAGCCGGAAATCGGCACCGTCGGTCTTTCGGAAGAGGAAGCGGGCAAGAAATATCCGGAGCTGGAAGTCTATCGCGCTCAGTTCCGGCCGATGAAGGCAACGTTGTCCGGCCGCCAGGAAAAGACGATCATGAAGCTGATCGTCAATGCCGCCGACCGCAAGGTTGTTGGCGTGCATATTCTCGGCCACGAAGCGGGTGAGATGGCGCAGCTTCTCGGCATCACGCTGAAAGCCGGCTGCACCAAGGATGATTTCGACCGCACCATGGCGGTTCATCCGACGGCCGCTGAAGAGCTGGTGACGATGTATTCGCCGAGCTACCGCGTGGTGAATGGCGAGCGCGTGTAGCGCTGACACAAGCGTGATATGATCGCTGTCCGAATTCGCCCGCCGCCCTTCGAAAACGGATGTTTTCTGGATGGCGGCGGGTCGGTTAAATCGTTTGAATTGACTTTTGTGCATCTGGAGTGCCCAAAAGGGGCAGATTGAGCCCGATAGCCCTGACATCGGCTATGCAAAGCCGATGCTTGGAGCTATAAGCCGCTCAATTTTTCGAGGCGGTCGCGCGACAGTCGCGCGGGCGAAAAAAGGGTAAGAACATGGCACAGAATTGGACACCCGGCAGTTGGCGGCAGAAACCGATCCAGCAGGTTCCCGAATATCCTGACGCAGCAGCGCTTGCTGCAACGGAAGCCACACTTGCGACCTATCCGCCGCTGGTTTTTGCCGGTGAGGCCCGCCGCCTGAAGAAACAGCTCGCCAATGTGGCTGAAGGCAACGCCTTCCTGCTGCAGGGCGGCGATTGCGCCGAAAGCTTCCTCGAGCATGGCGCGGACAATATCCGCGACTTCTTCCGCGCTTTCCTGCAGATGGCCGTTGTGCTCACCTATGGCGCGCAGCTGCCTGTCGTGAAGGTGGGGCGTATTGCCGGCCAGTTCGCCAAGCCGCGCTCTTCCAACGTGGAAGTGCTCGATGGCGTGACGCTGCCGTCCTACCGCGGTGACATCATCAACGGTATCGAATTCAACGAAGGTTCGCGCATACCGAGCCCGGAGCGCCAGCTCGACGCCTACCGCCAGTCGGCCGCGACGCTGAACCTGCTGCGCGCTTTCGCGATGGGTGGTTACGCCAACCTTGAAAACGTTCACCAGTGGATGCTCGGCTTCATCAAGGACAGCCCGCAGGCGGATCGCTACCGCAAGCTGGCCGACCGGATTTCCGAAACCATGGACTTCATGAAGGCGATCGGCATCAGCGCGGACAATAATCCGAGCCTGCGCGAAACCGACTTCTTCACCAGCCACGAGGCCCTGCTGCTTGGCTATGAAGAGGCGCTGACCCGCATCGATTCGACCTCCGGTGACTGGTACGCGACATCAGGCCACATGATCTGGATCGGCGACCGCACGCGTCAGCTTGACCATGCGCATGTGGAATATTTCCGCGGCATCAAGAACCCGATCGGCCTGAAATGCGGTCCGTCGCTGACGCCCGACAATCTGATCGAGCTGATCGATGCGCTGAACCCGGCAAACGAGGCCGGCCGCCTGACGCTGATTTGCCGTTTCGGCCATGACAAGGTGGCGGACAGCCTGCCGAAGCTCATTCGCGCCGTCGAGAAGGAAGGCCGTAAGGTCGTCTGGTCCTGCGATCCGATGCATGGCAACACGATCACGCTCAACCACTACAAGACGCGTCCGTTCGAGCGCATCCTGTCGGAAGTCGAAAGCTTCTTCCAGATCCACCGCGCCGAAGGCACGCATCCGGGCGGCATCCACATTGAGATGACCGGCAAGGACGTGACGGAATGCACGGGTGGTGCACGGGCCGTGACGGCGGATTCGCTGTCGGACCGTTACCACACCCATTGCGATCCGCGCCTCAATGCCGATCAGGCACTGGAGCTGGCGTTCCTTCTCTCCGAGCGCATGAAGAGCGGCCGGGACGAGAAGCGTCTGGCGATTGCCAACGCCTGATACAAAGAGCGATCAAATGAAAAGCCGCCGGGATATTTCCCGGCGGCTTTTTTATGTCTATCTGCGGGGTTATTGCACCAGCGCCGGCTGCTGGCAGCGCACATCGGTGACGCGCACATCGGCTTCGCCGATCTTTACGCCGAGAACCAGAAGCACGTTGTAGAGCAGCTGATCGACCGGAGCGGTAACCACCGCAAGCGTGTTGGCAAGCGCTGCCTGAATGCCCGCCAGGCCTCCCAGATCAAGGTTGAGGAAGAGCAGCCTGATATCCAGATTGAGGTTCTTCAGCAGCGAGCTGACAAGAGTGGTGACGGTGTCCTTGGTGGATACGCTCTTGATCTTGGCCTGGGTGATATCCGACTGCGTGAAGGTCAGCTTGGTCTTCGTCATGTTGGTGGCATTGATGAGGGCACTGCCATTGATGGCAAGCAGCGCTGAATCGACGATTGCCGCCTTGGTGACACGCGGGTCCTTGCCGAAATTGGCAAAAGCGGAGGTATCGACATTGCCGAGCGCGATTTCCGCGACGCCGGGAACGACCTCTACATCGACCGTTCCCTGTCCGCCGCCCGTGCAGCGAATATCGGCAAGCCGTGCTTCGGCATGGGCGACTTCCACATAAAGCGGGATATTGACCTTGAGGCCGGCAATGGCCTGAAGCCCGTCCACCACGACACTGACGGCCAGCCGGGTCTGTGCGGTGCGGACGATGGTGCCCTGACCACCAACGGCGAGCGACGGGGTTTCGACCGGCGGCTCACCTATGGCAAGCGTTGCCTTGACGGAGGCGAGACCGAGAACGTTGGCGTTGAGATTGAGCGCCAGCTGGTTGCCGCCATTGCCGGCAACGGCTGCGGCATTGAGGAGATCGAAGACGCCGGCGGTGACCTTGAGGTTTTCACCACTACCGATCAGCTTGTCCGAGAAAGGTCCGAGATTGAGGATTTCCTCCAGCTTGAGCTTGATATTGCTCTTGTTGGCGGTTTTTTCCAGTGTCTTCAGAATGTTGGCGACAGCCGGCTGCAGGCCGGTGGTTTTGGTCAACGCATTGAGGAACTGACCGTAGGTGATTTCCGTCTTCAAAACATCCTTGTAGGTGCCGGCGGTGAGCTTGAGATCGATGGCAAGCGCCTCGACGACATGCAGCGCGTTGACATCGGCGGCAACCAGCCCCTGGTAATCCATGAGTTTGAGCGATACCGTGGTGCCGAGCAGGCCGCCGAGCAGGCTGTTCAAGATGCCTTCATCGAGACTTGCCAGTCGCGAGCCTACCGAAAATGCCGCGATCTTCTGGGACGAGGCCGTTCCGACCGCAGAAATCTTGGGCGGGGTGGTGAAGGCGGCAGCGAAGAATATCTGGCCCTTTTCGACGATGTTTACTTTCACCGCATTGGTGGGCAGGGCGTTGTCCACGAACCGTGCGCCGACAGGAATGGTTGCATCCGGCTCATAATGGCCCTTGATGACCTCGGCGTAACCGTTGCTGCTTGCAAATTCGTTTGCGGGATCGAAGGGTTGAAGACCGTTTGGAGTGAGCAGGCCCTGCGGCGTCTTGACGCCGAGATCCATGCCGTTGAGGGCGAAATATTGCTGGACCGCCTTTTCCGGATCAGCGGCATTTGCGGCCGCCGATATGGCTGCGAGATCTGCGGTCTGCTGCAACTGCCGTTTCTGCAGGGTCAGATAACCGTAGTCGACGCCAAGCGCCAGGACGCCGATGAAAAGCGGCGCGGTAAGCCCGGCCGAGATGGCGATGTTGCCGGCCCGATCCTTCAGGAAAGCGGGGAGCAGGGAAGGAATAGTCCGCATGTCATGCTCCTCCGATCCGGATAGTGGAAAAACGCCGGATGACCGGCTCTGGCATGGTGTAGCTGTAGAGGCTCCAGATCGGCAGATCGCGGGCGTCATATTCGACCTTGACCGTGAACTGGTTGGCATTGGCGGGATCTGTGGCGACATCGACGGTGAAACGTGCCTTGTCCATGAAAGCGTAACTGAGATCGCTTTTGGTGACGAAATCCCGGGCAAGCTGCTGGCGCTCGGTTGTATTGAGGCCGGCAACCGCCGTTCTCGCCGCATCTGCGGCGATCTGCTGCACCGAATAGGCCGCCATCAGGTAGATGCCGTAGGCGATCATGGTCAGAAGGACGAGAAAGAAGATCGGCGCGACGATGGCGAACTCGACAGCGTTCGAGCCGGACCGATCGCGAAGGAAACGCACTGCATTACGCATAAAGCACCCCCGTTCCTCAAGGCACCAAGGTTCGATGCCTTGTTTTATTATTTTCGGAAATGCTAATTTATAGGTGTTAATTTTTTGTTGATGCCGCCCTTATGGGTTGCATGCGCGTTAAAGCCTTCGCGTCAGTACCAGTTGATTTTCAAATAAGCCGAAGCCCTTTGAAGCTGGCATGGCCATCCTTGCCGATGATGATGTGGTCGTGGACGGTGATGCCGAGCGGCTTGGCCGTATCGATGATGGTTTTGGTCATCTCGATATCCGCCCGCGAGGGGGTGGGGTCTCCACTTGGGTGATTGTGAATTAAAATCAAGGCCGTAGATGATAGTTCAAGGGCGCGGCGCACCACTTCACGCGGGTAGACCGGCGTGTGGTCCACGGTTCCCTGACCCTGTACCTCGTCGGCGATCAGGACATTGCGCTTGTCGAGGAACAGGATGCGGAACTGTTCGCGCGTTTCATGGGCCATGGCGGCATGACAATAATCAATGACCGATGACCAGGAGCCGAGAACCTGCTTGTTGCGGATTTCGCTTTTCAGCATGCGCTGGGAAACGGACGCAACGAGTTTGAGATCGAGCGCCACGGCCTCGCCGACGCCCTTCACCTCCTGCAACAGTGGCAAAGGTGCGCCGAGGACACCGCCGAGCGTTCCGAAACGGGCAATCAGCGCCTTGGCGATCGGTTTGGTATCGCGCCTCGGGATCAGCCGGAACAGCAGGAGTTCCAGCAATTCATAGTCGGCAAGCGCGGCGTCGCCGCCATCGCGGTAACGTGCCCGCAACCGGTCCCGATGGCCGTGATAATGCGCGGTCTCCGCTTCCTGTTCGGCAATGGCGACGGTGGGTTTTTTCGGAGCGCTTCGCGGTTCGGCAAAAAAGCCTCGCTCATCCACCGCATCGAACAGGTCGCCTTCGCCCGCCTCAAAGCCTGACGTCGGGGAAAGATCGGCGGGAGGCGGGGCAGGGCGTTTTGCCATAGGCGGTCTGGCCTTATGCGAGTGGCGGCAGGCCCGGGCGATCAAAGCCGCCCGGTGACAGCGTGAAGATTTCGCAGCCGGTGGCCGTGACGCCGACGGCATGTTCATATTGCGCGGAGAGAGAACGGTCACGCGTCACCGCGGTCCAGCCATCCGAGAGCACCTTCACATGCGGCTTGCCGAGATTGATCATCGGCTCGATGGTGAAGATCATGCCCTCGCGGATCTCCGGCCCTTCCTCCGACTGGCCGTAATGCAGGATGTTCGGCGTGTCGTGGAACAGGCGTCCGACGCCATGGCCGCAGAAATCACGCACTACCGAGCAGCGCTCGGCTTCCGCATAGGCCTGGATTGCCGCGCCGATTGCACCGGTGCGCGCACCGGGCTTGACCGCCGCGATGCCGCGCATCAAGCATTCATAGGTCACTTCCATCAGCCGCTCGGCGGCGCGCTTGATCTGGCCGACCGGATACATGCGGCTCGAATCGCCATGCCAGCCGTCAAGCACATAGGTCACGTCGATATTGACGATATCGCCGTCACGCAGCGGCTTTTCATCCGGAATGCCGTGGCAGACCACATGGTTGATCGAGGTGCAGACGGATTTCGTATAACCGCGATAATTCAGCGTCGCCGGCAGCGCTCCATTGTCCGCGCCGAATTCGAAGACGAAACGGTCGATGGCGTCAGTCGTCACGCCGGGCTTGACGATCGCCGCCAGCTCATCGAGGCAACGCGCCGTCAGCTGGCACGCCTTGCGCATCCCGTCAAAATCCTCAGGCGTATAAAGGCGGATGACGCCGGTATTCTTGAGGGGGGCGGAGGCTGCGTCGATATAGGTAACCATCTTGGTGCTTTCTGTCTCTTTACGTCCCTGTTCATAAAACAGCGGGACGCCATTCGTCCATCTTAACCGTTCCGCTGACCGAAATTTGTGTCGGGGAGACCGCGCATTTCACCGCATAGGCCTCGACACCACGCGCCATTGCCCGCTGAAACGCCAGCGCGTAGACGGGATCGAGATCATCGCAGATGCGCATCCGCTCGCAATCGTCGCGCTGAATGAGATAGAGCATCACCGAGCGGTAACCGGCTTCCGCTGCGTCACCCAACTCCTCCAGGTGCTTGGCACCGCGTTTGGTGGCGGTATCGGGGAATTCGGCCAGACCCCTTTCGCGCATGAAATGCACGTTCTTCACCTCAACATAGGCATCCGGCCGGCCGGGTTCGGACAACAGGAAATCGATGCGGGAATTGCGGCCGTATTTCTGTTCGCGCCGGATCGTCGAATAGCCGGCAAGTTCAGGGATACGGCCGTTCAGGATCGCCTCTTCTGCCAGCCGGTTCGGCATGCCGGTATTGATGCCGACCACGGTGCCATCGGCCTCGACCATTTCAAACATGTGTCGGTATTTGCGGGTGGGGCTGTCATGTTCGGATAGCCAGATACGCGAGCCCGGTGTCGTCAGCCCGCGCATGGAGCCGGTATTGGGGCAGGAACCGGTAATCGCCGTGCCGTCATCGAGGACGGCATCGAAGAGGAAACGCTTGTAGCGGGAAATCAGCGTGGCGGGAACGAGTGGGGGCGTGAAGAGCATGTGGCCTGAAAGATGTGAGGTGATGGAACTGGTCAGGAAAGGACGTAGGTTCCCGGCGCATCGCCGAGCACGGGCCGCTTGCCGTCTTCCGGCTTGCGCGCCTTTACCTTTTCAGCGTTCTGGCTTTCGATCCAGTTCTGCCAGTGCACCCACCAGGAGCCCTTGTGGGCGGTGGCGGCAGCCTGCCATGCATCTAAGTCTCCAGCCGGTGATGACCCCGTCCAATATTGGTATTTTTCAAGCTGCGGCGGATTGACGACGCCGGCAATGTGGCCGGAAGCGCCAAGCACGAATTCCACCGGTCCGCCGAACAGCGCAGCACCCGTGAAAACCGATTTCGCCGGCGCGATATGGTCGTCGCGGGTGGCGAGATCATAGACGGGTATCTTGATATCGCCGAGATTGATACGCTTGCCGGCAACACGCATCAGCCCGCGGGCGAGATTGTTCTCGAGGTAACAATTGCGGAGATAGAAGGAATGGCTGGCGGCCGTCACCCGGGTCGAATCGGAATTCCAGTAGAGCAGATCGAAGGGCAGGGGCTCGGTGCCGCGCAGGTAATTATCGACCATGTAGGGCCAGATGAGATCGGAAGCGCGCAGCATGTTGAAGACGGTGGCCATGATCGAGCCATCGAGGTAACCGACCGCCTGCATGTGCCTGTCGAGTGCGGCAAGCTGGCCCTCATCGATGAAGACCTTGAGATCGCCGGCATGGATGAAATCTGTCTGGGCGGCCAGCAGCGTGGCGCTTCGTATGCGCTCATCGCCCTGCTGCGCATGCAATGCCAGCGCCGAGGATAAAAGCGTACCGCCGACGCAATAACCGATGGCGTTGATTTCCTTCTCACCGGTCCGTTCCTCGATGGTGTCGAGGGCGAAATCGATACCTTCGCGGATGTAGTCGTCCCAGCCCTTGTCGGCGAGGCTGGCATCCGGGTTGATCCAGGAAACCATGAAGACGCTGTGGCCCTGCTCAAGGCACCAGCCGACGAAGGATTTTTGCGGATTAAGATCGAGAATGTAGAATTTGTTGATCCATGGCGGCACGATCAGCAGCGGCCGTTTGAAGGCCTTTTGCGTTGTCGGCGCATAATGGATGATTTCGCACAGCGGACTTTTCGCCACCACCTTGCCTGAGGTCACCGCGATATTCTGGCCGATGACGAATTTGCTGTAATCCGTCTGGCGCAGTTTCAGGTGGCCATTGCCGGCCGCGACATCTTCCGCCAGCTGCGCCATGCCCTTGACAAGATTGGCGCCGCTGGAAGCCACCGTCTCGCGAAAGACCTGCGGATTGGTGAAGACGAAATTGGCGGGCGAAAGCGCCTCAGTTACCTGCCGCATGTAAAACAGCGCCTTGGTGCGGGTATGTTCGTCCAGCCCTTCGGCTTCGGTCACCATCCGGTCGGCGAAGCCCACGGTGGTCTGGTAGGCTTTCAGGAGAAAATCAAAAAACGGATTGGCCTGCCAGTCGGCATCGGCAAAACGCCGGTTGCGGCGTTCCGCTGAGCCGGTCTCATTGGGTTTTTCCGAGGCCGAATCGGCATCGCCGGAAAACTGCGCCACCGATTTTGCCCAGAGATCGTAATAGCTGGAGAGCAGATGGGTCTGTGCCTCGAGTGAACGCTTCGGTTCGGCCATCCAATATTCCGCGACATCGGACAGCGTCTTGACGAGGTCGGTCATGGGGTCGGCGCTGTTTTCGGGGATTTCACCGCGTTCGCGCGGCGCCAGCCATTCGGAAGCGGCCTTGCCGAGATTTTCAAGCGCGCGGGCAATGTTGACCGCGAAGGCTTCAGGGTCGCGGATCAGGTAGGCTTCGGCGGATCCGGCGTCGAAACCGGGCGTTTTGCCGCCCTTTTTCTTCTGCCCGCCGTCAACACCCGCCATGCGCTGTCCTCCGCCAAATTTGTGTTTGCACATTCTGCATGAAAACGAATACAAGTTCCACCAGCAAGGGGAGGCCGCAAAGGGCCGAACCGCAGTCGAATTCGATATCGGCAGATATCCTTTACAGGCGGAACATGACGATGGGCAAGCACGTGGGCACATGGGGAACATACGCGGAAAATACTGCGAGAATCGCCGTGCTTTCCCTGTCCGGCGTCCTAGTTGTTACCGGGCTCGCCGCCTGCAAGGCTCCCGAACCAATCGTGGCACCGGCCCATATGCGCCGCCCGACAGCCGAAATCGTCGGTCCGCGCCCCGTCAGCGACAATGCGGTGAGCCAGAAGCGCGACACCGGCACCTATCCGACCTTCTCGGCGCCCATGACGGCGGCCGGCACCCAGATGGGCGACGATGAGGCCTCCACCATGGAAACCAGCCTGTCGCGCCTTGGCGCGGCACGCCGCAACGGCCAGATTTCTGAAGCCGAATACAAGCGCCGGGTCGCCGAACTGCGGGCGCTTGGCGAAAACCAGAAGCCGGTTGCGACGCCTGCTGCTTCGCAGTGAGATCATACCGCGCGTTATGCGTGATATAATGCTTGAGATGGAGCGAGCGCATGCCGCTGGTTTCTTCTCCCCGCCGGGGAGAAGTCCGCGGCAGCGGGATGAGGGGGCAAGCTCTCCGCATATCGCTAGCGTTTCCCCCTCATCCGACCCTTCGGGCCACCTTCTCCCCGGCGGGGAGAAGAAACAAGCGGCGATGCCGAGCCCGGGATGGTGGCACTTACCGCTAACGGGTCAGGCCGTCGCGACATCATAACCCCTTCTTTACCCTGCCTTTGAACCATCCGCTTACCGAAGATTTTAAGCGGATGGATGCGGTTTGGCGCTTATGATGCAGCCATAACAAACAGGCTGCTGAAACAGCGGCATACAGGGTGAATCATCATGAAATGCATCGCCGCTTTGCTGGTTCTTGCCGGGTTTGCGCTCGCCCCCGCTCAGGCGCGGGCGCCGCACATCAATATTGGAGCACCCGCGCTTCAGGGTCGATGAAAATTGCGGATGCCGGTCAGTCGTTGCCGGCAGCTTCGTTCAAGACGTCGAGATCGGGCACCGTGATATGGCGGTTGTTCTCGATGCGGATAATGCCTTCCTTGCGCAGCTTGGTCATTTGCCGGCTCACCGTTTCGATGGTGAGGCCGAGAAAATCGGCGATGTCGGCGCGTGAAAGCGGCAGGTCGAACGCGGATTTGTCGTCGTTTTCCGGGTCGATATGGGTGGCGATCATATAAAGGAAGCTGGCAACCTTCTCCTGCGCCGATTTACGGCCAAGCGTCAGCATCCAGTCGCGCGCCTCATCCAGTTCCTTCAGGGACTGGTTATGTAGCTTGCGCTCCATATCAGGGACTTCCGAGACCATGCGGTCGACGATACGGCGCGGGAAAAGGCAGATTTCGACATCCGTTGCCGCTTCCGCCGTCATCTTGCTTTCCGCCATGAACGGGCGGCCGAGAAAATCCGGTGCGAATTGCAGGCCGACGATCTGCTGGCGGCCATCCGACATCATTTTCGAAAGCTTCACCACGCCGTTGAGGATGTTGCCATAGGAGGTGACAAGTTCCCCCTGGCCGAGCAGCTCATTGCCGGCCTCCAGCTTTTTGCGGCTGGAGTAACGGTTGAGATCGCAAAGC
This sequence comes from Agrobacterium sp. V1, assembly GCF_030518355.1. Lineage (NCBI taxonomy): Bacteria > Pseudomonadati > Pseudomonadota > Alphaproteobacteria > Hyphomicrobiales > Rhizobiaceae > Agrobacterium > Agrobacterium sp. V1. Next base: position 1,286,143 of record NZ_JAULSF010000001.1, on the reverse strand, counting down.
TGCTGTGGCGTCAGCGTGCTGCAAAGACCGCCGTGACGCGCCTCGCAGGAGCGACAGACAACGGGCTCTTCCGAATTGTGGATGGTCTTCTGCAGCGTATCCATAAGCCTTTTCCAATGCTGGCTTTTTCGGGACGATTGCGACCTTGGGTATCAAATCCGGTCTCTTTAAAGGCTTGCGCCGCGTAGCCGTCGTCCCCGCGTCTACTTTAGGAAGAACTTATGGCGCAATTTGATTGAAGTCAAAGTTGCAAACTGTCGCAGCCGTTACTGAAAGGGAGGAAATCGACATTTTCTTGATAAAAGGCAAAACCGGTGATGAATACCGAACTTCTTCGCAAATATTCTGGCGCCGTACCCCGTTACACGAGCTATCCGACCGCGCCACATTTCCACGAGAGAATCGATAATGCGACCTATCGGCAATGGCTGAGCGAGCTCAATCACAGGAACCGGATATCGCTTTACCTGCACATTCCCTATTGCGACCGGTTGTGCTGGTTCTGTGCCTGTCACACCAAGCACACGCTGAAATACGAGCCGATTGCCGTTTATCTGGAAGCACTTAAGCAGGAGATCGAAGCGGTCGGCGCACTCGTTTCCCCTGATGCGGTGGTGAGTGCCGTGCATTTCGGCGGTGGTTCTCCCACCATGCTGAAACCGGAGGATATGGTCAGTTTGATGGACTGTCTGAGGCGTCATTTCACCTTCGGGCTTGCGCCGGAAATCAGCGTGGAAATGGACCCCAACGATCTGGATGACAGCCGTTACGACGCCCTTGCCGCCGTCGGCATGTCGCGGGCAAGCCTTGGCGTGCAGGACTTCGATGACAAAGTGCAAAAAACCATCAACCGCATCCAGTCTTTCGAACAGACGAAGTCGGTTGTGGATGCGGTGCGGGCGAGGGGCGTTCACTCGGTCAATTGCGACATTCTCTACGGCCTGCCGTTCCAGACCTGCGAGACGCTGAAGAAGACGGTGGATCAGATCGTCTCGCTCGATCCGGACCGGGTGGCGCTTTTCGGCTATGCCCATGTTCCGTGGATGAAAAAACACCAGTCGCTGATCCCCGAACATGCGCTTCCGGATATTGCCGAGCGGTATCGCCAGATGACGATGGCGGGCGAGATGCTGCAAAAGGCGGGTTACAAAGCGATCGGCATCGATCATTTCGCCAAGCCGGCCGATACCTTATGCCAGGCGGCCGAAGCGGGCGCGCTGCGGCGGAATTTCCAGGGCTATACCACCGATACGGCCGATGCGCTGATCGGGCTTGGCGCTTCTTCCATCGGCAGGCTGCCGCAGGGTTATGTGCAGAACATGGTGGCGACCGGAGAATATCAGCGGATGACCGGCGAGGGCGGCCTTGCCGTCGTCAAGGGAATAGAACTGTCGGAAGAGGACCATCTGCGCTCACATGTCATCGAGCGGCTGATGTGCGATTTCGCGCTCGATTTTTCGGATCTCGACCGGCGCTTCGGCAAGGCAAGCCATTCCGTGCGGACACAGGCACAGCATTTTGCCGCCGGCAACAGCGATGGCGTGGTGCGCATGGATGCCGATATTTTTGCGCTCACGGAGCTCGGAAAGCCCTTCGTGCGTAATATCGCGGCAATCTTCGACACTTATCTCGGCAATGGACGCGGCCGCCATTCGGTTGCTGTTTAGGCAACAGTTTTGGGGCAAATTTCAAAGTTACGTCACGAAACCATTGGCTTTTTTGTGCGACTTGCCTATGTGGTGCGTCAGACAGGATAATTCATACGAACGACAATAAGGATTATGGGCGTGACAGCTACATTCGACAAGGTTGCCGACATCATCGCCGAAACCAGCGAAATCGACCGCGAAACCATTACGCCGGAAAGCCACACGATCGACGATCTGGGCATCGACAGCCTCGACTTTCTGGATATCGTTTTCGCGATCGACAAGGAATTCGGCATCAAGATTCCGCTCGAGCAGTGGACGCAGGAAGTCAACGAAGGCAAGGTTTCCACCGAAGAATACTTCGTGCTGAAGAACCTCTGCGCCAAGATCGACGAACTGCGCGCAGCCAAGGGCTGAGATGATGATGCCCGCTTCAGGCGGGCATTTCTCTTTCTGGACCCGGCCTTTCATTGGGCGGGTCGCAACCGACCAGAGACGGGCCGGACGGATGTTGCTTGAATATTTTCAGATGATCGACAAGGTCGAAGCCGTGGATATGGCGACGCGCACGTTGAAGGCGCAGTCCGTCGTTCCCGACAAGAGCCCGGTTTTCGAAGGCCACTTTCCCGGCATGCCGCTGGTTCCGGGTGTCCTCCTGATCGAGACCATGGCGCAGGCTTCAGGCATGCTGGTTCTGGCATTCAGCGATTTTGCCTCCATGCCGTTCCTGATGTCGGTCGATGGCGCCAAGATGCGCACCTTCGTTGAGCCGGGCGCGGTTCTCGACATCGAGGCCGTGCTCGAGCATGACGGTTCGGGCTTTGCGGTCACCAAGGCGAAGATTACCAGCGATGGCAAGAAGGTCTGCGATGCGCAGCTGAAACTGCGCACCATGCCGTTCAGTGAAATTCCGCTCGGTCCCATCGTCAAGAAGCGGGCCGAAGAAGTCGGCCTGATGGCGGCCATTGCCGCGGATGCGCAGAAATAAGCGCTTCCGCCCGTTTCGAAAGAGGGCGTTTTTCCCGTCGGCCCGGTTTCGATGCATGAAAATCGTGGGCTGGCGATGGCCGAACGGGCCTTCACCATTGCCAATCCGCACCGCGCGCTTTATTCCGCAACGCATGAAGTGGTTGTTCGCAACCGCTGTTGGATAGCCGTGACCGTTTCGGCGGGGCCGGCTGCAAAGGATGACAGACGATGAAATCTGACAATGATGTGGTGATAACAGGGGTCGGCATCGTGACCTGTCACGGCGTCGGCAGCCAGGCGCATGTGGCGCTTCTTTCTGGAGCAGCCGCGCCGGCGACGATTGTCGAGACCGAAAAATTCAAACCCTATCCGGTCCATCCCATGCCTGAGATCGACTGGTCCGCGCAGATCGCCAAGCGCGGTGACCAGCGCCAGATGGAAAACTGGCAGCGGCTCGGCGTGTTCGCCGCCGGCCTCGCGCTCGATGATGCCGGGCTGAAGGAAAATGCCGAGGCCTGCGCCACCATGGACATGATCGTGGCGGCCGGAGGCGGTGAGCGTGACATCAATGTCGATACGCTGATCGTCGATGAAGCGCTGAAGCGCAACGACCGCGAAGTGCTGCTCAATGAGAAGCTGACCACGGAGCTGCGCCCGACGCTGTTTCTCGCCCAGCTTTCCAATCTGATGGCCGGCAACATCTCCATCGTGCACAAGGTCACCGGTTCGTCCCGCACGTTCATGGGCGAGGAAGCGGCAGGTATCTCCGCCGTCGAAACCGCCTTTCACCGCATCCGTTCCGGCGAATCGAGCCATGCGCTGGTTGGCGGCGCCTTTTCGGCTGAACGTCCCGACATGATCCTGCTGTTCGAGGCGATCGGCGCGCATGCGCAGGGTGGCTGGCAGCCGTTGTGGTCGCGTGGCGACCAGGACGGCGGCGGCATGATTTCCGGTTCGCTCGGTGCATTCCTGGTGCTGGAATCACGCAAGCACGCCAGCGAGCGCGGCGCGCGCATCTATGCCCGCATCGACGCCATAGAGGGCGACCGCGGCAGCCGTGATGACGGCCGCATGGAAAAGCGCATGGAGCGGCTGCTTGCGCCTGCAAAGGACAGCGCTGCGACCGTCGTGTTTTCCGGCGCGAGCGGTTATGACGAGGTGACCCGGCGCGAGAAGGATATTCTCGAAAAGGCGCTGCCAAAGGCCGTCATTCGCGGTTTTGGCGGTATCACCGGCCATGGACTTGAAGCGCAGTTTCCGCTCGGACTGGCGCTGGCGGCGCTGACGCTTGAAAGCGGCGCGAAGGTTCCTGCCTTCGACGCGGCTGCGGAAAAGCAGATGGGCGAGGCGGCTAGTGAAGCCGTCGTCACCACTGTCGGCCATGTGCGTGGCGAAGGTGTCGCCGTTCTGTCCCGCGACGTTTGAGGAGAATAGACCATGACTTCCAATTTCAAGGATCATCTCGGTCGCCCGATCGTCGCCGTGACCGGCATGGGTATCATCACCTCGCTGGGACAGGGGCTTGCCGATAACTGGGCGGCGCTGACATCTGGCAAGTCGGGCATCCACAAGATCACCCGTTTCCCGACCGAGGGGCTTTCCACCCGCATCAGCGGCACGGTGGATTTCATCGATATCCCGGTTCCGAACTCCGTTGAGCGTTCCTATGCCTTCGCCCGCGAAACCACCATCGAGGCTCTGGCGCAGGCCGGTATATCCGGTGATTTCGATGGGCCGCTGTTTCTCGCAGCACCGCCGATCGAGCCGGAATGGAGCGCCCGTTTCGAGCTTGCCGATCGTTCGCCGCCGGCCGCACAGCCGGGCGACGCCTATGAGCGGTTCATGACGGCGTTGCGCCAGCGTCCCGATCCGGCGTTCCAGGAAGCGGCGCTTTTCGGTGCTATTTCCGAGCGTCTTTCCGACCGCTTTGGCACACGCGGCCTGCCGGTCACGCTGTCGACGGCCTGTGCATCTGGTGCGACTGCGATCCAGCTCGGCGTTGAGGCTATCCGCCAGGGCCGCACCGAGCGGGCACTGACGGTTGCGACCGACGGTTCGGTCAGCGCCGAGGCACTGATCCGCTTCTCGCTTCTCTCCGCGCTTTCGACCCAGAATGATCCGCCGGAAAAGGCCTCCAAGCCGTTCAGCAAGGATCGCGACGGTTTCGTTATCGCTGAAGGTGCCGCAACGCTGGTATTGGAATCGCTCGAAGCCGCGGTTGCACGTGGCGCGAAGGTTCTTGGCATCATCAAGGGTGCCGGTGAAAAAGCCGACAGCTTCCACCGCACGCGGTCTTCGCCTGACGGCGGCCCGGCGATTGCGACGATCCGTGCGGCACTGGCCGATGCGGGCGTGGCCGAAAGCGATATCGGCTATATCAATGCCCATGGCACCTCGACGCCTGAGAACGACAAGATGGAATATGGCTCGATGCTCGCCGTCTTCGGCGAAGGCCTGAAGAATATTCCGCTGTCTTCCAACAAGTCGATGATCGGCCATACGCTGACAGCGGCAGGTGCCGTGGAGGCCGTGTTCTCGCTGCAGACGATGCTGACCGGCACGCTGCCGCCGACGATCAACTACAACAATCCCGATCCGACCATTTCGCTCGACGTGGTGCCGAATGTGAAACGGGATGCCGAGGTGAGTGCGGTTCTGTCCAACTCCTTCGGATTTGGCGGGCAGAATGCAAGCCTTGTCATGACGCGGGAACCGGCTTAACCAGTTCCGCCACAAACAGAAGCGTTTCCAGGCCTGAACAGAACTCTGGAAACGCTCTCGCTTCTTTGATTACGCATTCCGGCCGCAAAACCGTTACAGAGGTTTGCTGGAATAGCCCTTTAGATAGACGCCCTCGGGCGAAGGACTGAAATATGCGCGCTCTTCAACTCGTGGACGACCGGAAGCTCGAAAAAGTGGACCTGCCTGAACCGGATGCACCGGGCCCGGGCGAGGTGACGCTGCGCGTCAAGGCCGTGGCGCTCAACCACATCGACGTGTGGGGCTGGCGCGGCATGGCTTTCGCCAAGCGCAAGATGCCGCTCACCATTGGTGCCGAGGCTTCCGGCGTGGTGGAAGCCATCGGCCCGGGTGTTTCGAATGTGCTGCCTAGTCAGCTCGTCGCGGTTTATGGCGCGCGCACCTGTGGGCTGTGCAAGCCCTGCCGCGAAGGCCGTGACAATCTGTGCGAACACGTCCAGGGCGTACACGGTTTCCATCTCGACGGTTTTGCGCAGGAAAAGATCAATATTCCCGCTCGCCAGCTCGTGCCGGCGCCGCATGGCATTGACGCCGTCGCTGCAGCGCTTGCGCCGGTGACCTTCGGCACGGTCGAGCACATGCTGTTCGACAATGCCAAGCTTGAGCCGGGCGAAACAATCCTTGTGCATGCCGGCGGTTCCGGCATCGGCACGGCGGCGATCCAGCTTGCCAAGAAGATGGGCTGCACCGTCATCACGACAGTCGGCTCCGATGACAAGATCGAGCGGGCAAAGGCGCTCGGCGCCGATCACGTCATCAACTACCGCACCGACCGTTTCGAAGGTGTCGTGCGCAAGCTGACGAAAAAGAAGGGTGTCGACGTGGTGTTCGAACATGTCGGCAAGGACACGTTCGTGGCCTCGATGTTCTCGCTGAAACGCGGCGGCCGCCTCGTCACCTGCGGCTCCACCTCTGGCGTGTCCACCGACATCAACCTGATGATGCTGTTCCAGCAGCAGCTGAAGCTGCTCGGCTCCTTCGGCTGCCGCATGGAAAACATGGCCAATGCCATGCAGAAGATGGCGCGCGGCATCGTTCATCCCGTCATCGACACGGAAGTGACCTTCGATGATATCGATCGGGCACTGGAGCGCATGGAAACGCGCCAGGTGTTCGGCAAGATCGTTCTGCGGATGGACTGACCAACGTGAAGCTGTTCCTGACGCGGATCGTCCTTAAACTGGACCACTTCCGGCAGTGGCTGATTGCGACATTCGCCTTCGGCCTTCTCAACCTGCTGAAGCTTTTCCCTGCCGATGCGGGCATTCGCGCCGCCGACCGGCTGGCGCGCTTCGTGGGGCCGAAAACCGGCCGCCACAAGCTGATGCTCTACAATCTGGCCCGTGCCTTTCCGGAAAAGTCCGAGGAGGAGCGGCTGGCGATCGCCATGGACAGCTGGGCCAATATGGGCCGGCTTGCGGCGGAATACGTGTTTCTCGACCGGCTGTTCGATTTCGATCCGGAGAAGAACGAGCCCGGCCGCATTCAGGTTGAGGGCATTCCGACATTCCTTGAGCTGCGCGACAATCCGCGACCCTTCATCGTCTTTACCGCCCATAGCGGTAATTTCGAGCTGCTGCCGGTGGCGAGTTCTGCCTTCGGTCTTGATGTCACGGTGCTGTTCCGTCCGCCCAACAATCCTTACGTCGCCGACAAGGTGTTCAATTTCCGCAAGGAGCGCATGGGCAATCTCGTGCCGTCGCATGCCGGCTCGTCCTTTGCGCTGGCGCGGCAGCTGGAAAGGGGCGGCGGTGTCGGCGTTCTCGTTGACCAGAAGTTCAGCAAGGGGCTGACGACCAGGTTCTTCGGTCTTGAGGTTCGCACCAATCCGCTGCTGGCCAAACTTGTGCGGCAGTTCAACTGCGATGTTTATCCCGCCCGCTGCGTGCGTCTGCCGGATAATCGTTACCGGCTGGAGATCGAACCGAAGGTCGAGATTCCGCGCGATGAAAAAGGCAATGTCGACATTCAGGCGACGGCGCAGCTTTTGAACGACAAGGTGGAAAGCTGGGTGCGCGAATATCCCGGACAATGGTTGTGGTATCACGACCGCTGGGACGTAAAGCACCAGATCTGAGGTATTTGCCGCCGGGTTCGATTGCGCCTGATTTTTACAAAATCAGGCTGTGAATTTGTGCGTTTTGATATTTTTTCATATTAGTGGAACCTCATTTCTCGTTCATGGATTATCGAAATTGAAAAAATAGCGGCGGCTGTGATATTTTGAACAATAATCCCTGCGGCGTTTCTGTGTTTCGTTACGTCATTTTTAAGCGCGCAGACGTTATGATTGAGGGATATAGGGTCTATCCTTTTGGATTGGGAGCGGGGTGTTTGCCCGTTCAGGGAGAGTTGGGTTGAAAGATTTGATTGAGCTGTTCTGGCTGCGTTACACGGAACTGCAATCTGCCGTTGGTAAAAACGAGACCGACAAGATTGCGGTACTGGAGCGTGAACTGGAGCAGCTGCTCGACCGGGTCATCGGGCGTCAGACCGGCAGTTCCGAGGACATTCGCGAGCAGTTCCGTTTCGCCATCGATCTCCTCAACCATGAGGCGGAAGACCTTGGTTGCGTGCAGCGTAATTCCGAGCTTTTGCGAACGCTTGTCGATCGTTATGTCGGCATGCCTCTCAAGGCTAAAGTCATCGGCGACGAGGACCAGGACAGTCTGGAGTGGCATCACCGCCATCTGATCCTCGATGAGGATATGCTGAACGACCTCGACGAACCCGTGATGGTGGTTTCGCCCGGCTACCGCGTGTCCTTCGCGAACGGGCTGGATGCGTTTCCGCACAACAGACCTGATGGGCTTATGGGGTGCCATATCGCCGAGCTTGTCGGGGTGCACCGCTTCCAGAACGACCTGCGAGAACGGCTCGACAATTGTTTCAAGGGCGGTACCTCGAAATATACCTATGCCGAAGATCACGACGGACAGACGATCGTGAAGTCGCTCGAAATGTCACCCTGCTACTCCTCCAGCTACAAGCTTGTCGGCGCCATGGTGGTCATCAGGGAAATCGCCGATCGCAGGCGCGGTCGCGCCACCGGGTGAACCAGCGGATAATTTTATCAGCGTTTCCGTTTTCAACGGAGCGTTTCGCCTGAGGCTTACGTCGGGAAGATGGTTTCCCAGATCGTGGCGATGGACCAGGCGGATGATGCATCGACAAGAAGCTTCGTTGCCATTGCCAGACACGAAAGCACCAGAAGCGGGCGGATGATCTTCGCGCCGTTTTTCATCGCGAAACGTGAGCCGATCTGCGCGCCGACGAATTGGCCGAGACCCATGGCGAGCCCGAGTTTCCACAGCACCGCGCCGCCAATGGCGAAGACAATGAAACCGCCGAAATTCGAGCCGAGGTTCAGAAGTTTGGTATGAGCGGTTGCCTTCAACATGCCGAAGCCGGCAAGCGCTACGAAGGCCAGCATGTAAAACGAACCTGCGCCGGGACCGAAAACCCCGTCATAAAAGCCCACCAGCGGCGCGACCGTAAGGCCGAAGACGAAGGGGGTGATGCGACGATGGCTGTCGATATCGCTGAGCTGCGGTTTAAAGGCGAAATAAAGCGCGATGGCGATCAGCAGGAACGGCATGATGGTGCGCAGCAGATCGGCCGGCACGAAAGCGGCGGTAACGGCCCCCAGCATTCCGCCGGCCATGGCCATCAACCCCATCGGTAATTGCTCTTTCAGATTGACGTGGCCGCGTCTGGCGTAAGCAAGGGTGGCGGAGGCCGAACCGAACTGCGCCTGCAGCTTGTTGGTGCCAAGTGTGTCGAGCGGTGCAATGCCCATGATCAGCATGGCCGGAATGGTGATGAGCCCACCGCCACCGGCAATGGAATCGATAAATCCGGCAAAGATGGCGACGCAGAAAAGAACGACGAAAACGTTGAGAGCGATGTCTTGCACTTGGGATGTCCGGGCAGGCGGAAGGGAGAGAGCCCCTTCTTTCACCGAAAACAACGCCGCGCAATATTTTTCTCTCCGATCTGCGACGGGCAGGGGGATTGCGGTGTTGCCGCTTATGGGTATGTTTCCGTGGCGCGTCGGCAATAGAGGCCGATGACGCTCAGGACATACGGATGAGGGCATTATGCATAAAGTGATTTTCGATACGGATCCCGGTGTAGATGACGCCATGGCGCTGCTGTTCCTGCATCGCCATCCCGATATCGATCTGATCGGCGTCACCACGGTTTTCGGTAATGCCCCCATCGATATTACCACACGCAATGCGCTGTTCCTGAAGCGGGAATGGCAGATGACAGCGCCGGTTGCGAAAGGCGCCGGTGTAACGTTCGATCCCGCCCGCAAGGAAGGCCACTGGCCGACCTTCATCCACGGAGAAAACGGTCTCGGCGATATCGACATTCCAGAGACCATCGATCTGCCGCTCGATTCGCGTCCGGCGCATCGTTTCATCATCGAGACCGTGAAGGCCAATCCGGGTGAGGTGACGCTGATTGCCGTCGGCCGCATGACCAATCTGGCGCTTGCGCTGCGCGAAGAGCCGGATTTTGCGGCGCTGGTGAAGGACGTCATCGTCATGGGCGGCGCCTTCGACATGAACGGCAATGTGTCGCCGGCGGCCGAGGCCAATATTCACGGTGACCCGGAGGCGGCCGATCTCGTCTTCACGGCACCCTGGCGCGTCGTCGTTGTCGGTCTCGACGTAACGACGAAAACGGTAATGACCAGCGCCTTCATGGCTGAGATGGCAAAGGCCGGCGGCAAGCCGGTGCAGCTCTTGTCCGACCTGTCGCAATTCTACATCGATTTCTACAAGACCCGCACCGGCGACGGCATGGTGGTGCATGACAGCTGCGCCTGCGTCTATCTCGTCGCGCCTGAGCTTTTCGAGACCCGCAGCGGCCCGGTGCGCGTCGTCTGCGGCGGCCTTGCTGACGGCCAGACCATTCAGAAGCCGGACGGACGTGCCTTCCCGCCGGGTGACTGGGACGGGCATCCAAGCCAGCTTGTGTGCACGGATATCAAGCCGGAGCGCGTGCTTTCGGTCATCCGCGCGGCAATTGTGACGGGTGAGCGCGGCTGAACGACAGGAATGGCCGTTCTTGAGCATGGCTTGCCTTGCATTTTCCAAGAATCTGGCGTTATGCAAGTTCCTTGATCCTATTGCGCGATCCGCCTTGCCAAAGGGGCCGAAAAGGCTGTTCCGAAGCACAGGCGGATGATCGCGATGGCGTGTGGGCCGAGAAAAGCCTTGTAGGTTTTCCCGTGCTTTGCGCTACAATGAATAACGCCTGCCGGATCGGTTCGTGTCGGCGGCGTTTAAAAACAAAAAACGAACCTTCGTTATGGGCCGGCAGAACCGGTCCATTCCCATGAGGAAAGTGATGGAAGAGTTTCACAAGGTCCGGCGTCTGCCGCAATACGTCTTCGAACAGGTCAACCGTTTGAAAGCGAGCGCGCGAGCGGCCGGGGCCGATATCATCGATCTCGGCATGGGCAATCCCGACCTTCCGACCCCCAAGGCGATCGTCGACAAGCTTTGCGAAGTCGTTCAGGACCCGCGCACCCATCGTTACTCCTCGTCCAAGGGCATTCCCGGTCTTCGCCGCGCGCAGGCCGCCTATTATGCCCGTCGTTTCGGCGTGAAGCTGAACCCCGATACCCAAGTTGTTGCCACGCTCGGCTCCAAGGAAGGTTTCGCCAATATGGCGCAGGCCATCACGGCACCTGGTGACGTGATCCTGTGTCCGAACCCTACCTATCCGATCCATGCCTTCGGCTTCCTGATGGCGGGCGGCGTTATCCGCTCGATGAATGTCGAGCCGGATGAGAGCTTCTTCGGGCCACTGGAGCGTGCGGTGCGCCACTCCATTCCCAAGCCGCTGGCGCTGATCATCAACTACCCGTCGAACCCGACGGCACATGTGGCTTCGCTGGATTTCTACAAGGACGTCATCGCCTTTGCGAAGAAACACGAGATCATCGTGCTCTCCGACCTTGCCTATTCGGAAATCTATTTCGACGACAACAACCCGCCGCCTTCAGTTCTTGAGGTTCCCGGCGCAATCGACGTTGCGGTGGAATTCACTTCCATGTCGAAGACCTTCTCCATGCCCGGCTGGCGCATGGGCTTTGCCGTTGGCAACGAGCGGCTGATCGCGGCCCTGACCCGCGTGAAGTCCTATCTCGATTACGGCGCCTTCACGCCGATCCAGGTTGCGGCCACCCATGCCCTCAACGGCGACGGTTCCGACATCGCCGAAGTGCGCAGCGTTTATCGCCGCCGCCGTGATGTCATGGTCGACACCTTCGGCAAGGCCGGTTTCGAGGTTCCGCCGCCGGCGGCGACGATGTTCGCCTGGGCTAAAATCCCGGAAAAATTCCGCCATCTCGGCAGCCTGGAATTCTCCAAGCTTCTGGTCGAGAAGGCTGATATTGCCGTTGCTCCCGGCATCGGCTTTGGCGAGATGGGCGATGATTACGTCCGCCTTGCGCTCGTGGAAAACGAGCATCGAATTCGTCAGGCAGCGCGCAATCTGAAGCGTTTCCTGTCGAGCGCAGACGAAACGATGCACAATGTCGTTTCGCTTAACGCCCACAGATAAGGGCAACCGAAGGCGGCCGGGCCTCGGCCGCCACCATCACCAGCAAATCAGGAACATACCCATGGCAGATTCATTGAGAATCGGCATAGCGGGGCTCGGCACTGTCGGCGCTTCGCTCGTGCGCATCCTCCAGCAGAGAAGCAACGAACTTGCGATTACCTGCGGACGCGCGATTGAGATTATTGCGGTGAGCGCGCGCGACCGTTCGCGCGACCGCGGCATCGATCTCAAGGGTATTACCTGGTTCGACACGCCGGAACAGCTGGCGAGCGAAGCCGATATCGACGTGTTCGTCGAACTGGTCGGTGGCGCTTCCGGCCAGGCGGAAAATGCAGTGCGAGCCGCACTTGCACGTGGTCTCCATGTGGTGACAGCCAACAAGGCACTGCTGGCCAAGCATGGCGTGGAACTTGCGACGATTGCCGAAGACAAGGGCGCGCTTCTCAATTTCGAAGCGGCGGTGGCCGGCGGTATTCCCGTTATCAAGGCGCTGCGTGAGTCTCTCACCGGTAACCATGTGTCGCGCATCTACGGCATCATGAACGGCACCTGCAACTACATCCTCACCAAGATGGAGAAGGAAGGGCTGTCCTTCGAGGCCTGTCTGAAGGAAGCACAGCGGCTCGGTTACGCCGAAGCCGATCCGGCTTTCGATATTGAGGGCAACGACACCGCTCACAAGCTCGCCATTTTGACGACGCTTGCCTTCGGCAACAAGATTTCGGCCGATGACATCTATCTCGAAGGCATCACCAATATTTCGAGCGAGGATATTCAGGCGGCCGCCGAACTCGGTTATCGCATCAAGCTTCTCGGCGTGGCGCAGGTCACTGAATCCGGTATCGAACAGCGGGTGCATCCAACCATGGTGCCGCTCGATTCCGTCATCGCCCAGGTCGATGGCGTCACCAATGCGGTGGCGATCGAATCCGATATTCTCGGTGAGTTGCTGATGGTCGGTCCGGGTGCCGGCGGTAACGCCACGGCGTCGGCCGTGCTGGGTGACATCGCCGATATCGCCAAGAGCCGCCCCGGCGCCCAGCAGGTGCCGGTTCTCGGCCGTCCGGCAAAATCGCTGGCCGATTATCGCCGCGCCAAGATGAAGAGCCATGAGGGCGGTTATTTCATCCGTCTGACGGTGAAGGATCAGGCCGGTGTCTTCGCCTCCATCGCCGGCCGTATGGCCGACAATAACATCTCGCTGGAATCCATCGTGCAGCGCCAGCGCGTGCATGTGGAAGGCGCGCCGCAGACAATCATCCTCGTGACCCATGCGACGATGGAAGATGCGATCCGCAAGGCCGTGAAGGCGATCAAGAACGAGAAATATCTGGTCAGCGAACCGCAGGTCATCCGCATCGAGCGGACCTGAGACAATCCACGATTTTTCTGAAATTGAGGACCGCGCCTCCACATGGAAGCGCGGTCTTTTTTGTCATGGGGAGACCTTGGGGGGTGTAAAAAACGCCCCCGAAACACCGGCTTTCAGCCGTCATAAAATTTTAGAAAACGGCTGCGGAACCGCTGGAATGCGACACGATTCGGCCCTATGGTTAATCCTGTTCACCAAGCGAGGGAGGCGTGGCCGTGACATCGATCATCCTGTTCAAGGACAATAAGCGCGCAGACGTTCCGGTCGCCCATCATCGGGCACGGCCTCACACTGCCAACGACAATATTCGCAGCATGGAATTCGATATGGCCGAACACGAGCGCAACTGGTGTTCGCTTGCCGTGTTCTCGCTGCTGCTGCTGGTCGGTGCGGTATCGATCGTCAGCCCGTTTTTCTCGATATTTGCAGTGTGAAAGCCGGAACAGGCGTTTTTGCTTGAAAAACGCGCCATCGCCATTTAGCCCGTTCTAAGCATTAAAGCGCCGATATACGCGCATGACAGGACGAATGGACAGGATGGCAATGATGGAGCCGGCCGACACCGTGGCCCGCGCATTTTTGAGCGTGGAGCGGTCGGCGACAGAGCAGCGCTGGGTATCACGGCTGGATCAGGCCGGACAGAACCGCGCGCTGGCCATGTCCCAGATTCATGCCATTCCCGAGCTGATTGCCCGCGTGCTGGCCGGACGCGGAGTAGGCGTGGATGACGCGCTGGCTTTTCTTGATCCGACCATCCGTTCGCTGATGCCCGATCCGCATATGTTGACCGATTGCGAAAAGGCGGCCGAGCGGCTGGTGCGCGCCATCGAGACCGGCGAGAAGGTGGCGATCTTCGGCGACTATGATGTCGACGGGGCTGCCTCTTCCGCCTTGATGTACCGGTTTTTCGCGCATTTCGGGCTGACACCGGAGATCTATATTCCTGACCGTATTTTCGAAGGCTATGGCCCGAACCCGGCGGCGATGCAGCAGCTTGCCGCCAATGGCGCGACCCTGATCGTGACGGTCGATTGCGGTTCCACCAGCCATGAATCGCTGCAGGCCGCCAGGGATGCAGGAACGGATGTGGTCGTCATCGATCACCACCAGGTGGGTTCGGAACTGCCGCCGGCTGCCGCACTGGTCAATCCCAACCGGGAAGACGATCTGTCAGGGCAGGGGCATCTGTGCGCCGCCGGCGTGGTGTTTCTCGTGCTGGTCGCCACGCTGCGGCTGCTGAAGGACCGACGCAACCGGCAGGCCTTCACGCTCGATCTGCTGTCGCTGCTCGATATCGTCGCCCTTGCCACGGTATGCGATGTGGTGCCGCTGAAGGGGCTGAACCGCGCTTATGTGGTGAAGGGGCTGATCGCCGCGCGCCATATGAACAATGCTGGCCTCGCCGCCCTGTTCAAGAAGGCTGGATTGGGCGGACCTGTCACGCCCTATCATTTCGGTTTCCTGATCGGGCCGCGCATCAATGCCGGCGGCCGCATCGGCGATGCCGCTCTCGGCAGTCGTCTGCTGACCATAGAGGATCCTTCGCAGGCAGAAGTGATCGCGGAACGGCTGGATGAGCTGAATCGTGAGCGGCAGGCGATGGAAGCGGTGATGCTGGCGGAAGCCGAGGCGGAGGCGTTGTTTGAATATGGTGATGGGTCTGGCGCCGGTGTCATCGTTACCGCCCGGGAAAACTGGCATCCGGGTATTGTCGGCCTGCTTGCATCGCGGCTGAAGGATCGCTTCCGTCGTCCGGCCTTTGCCATCGCTTTCGATCCTTCCGGCAAGGGCACCGGTTCTGGCCGTTCGATCAATGGTTTCGATATGGGCCGCATGGTGCGCGCCGCCGTGGATGCGGGTTTGCTGGTCAAGGGTGGCGGTCACGCGATGGCGGCCGGGTTGACGGTGGAGCGTGCCAATCTCGGCAAGCTCAGGACGTTCTTTGAAGAAGCGGCCGTCAAGACGGTGAGCGAACTGGTGGAAAGCAGCGTGCTGAAGATCGACGGCGCCATAGGCGCGTCGGGCGCGACATTGCAGCTTGTCGACCAGCTGGAGCAGGCCGGTCCTTACGGATCAGGTCACTCACAGCCGATCTTTGCCGTCCCGGCGCATCGTCTGCGTGATGTGCGCCTCGTCGGCACCGCGCATGTGAAGATCACGCTCGAGGCCATGGACGGCTCTCGGCTGGAGGGCATCGCATTCCGGGCCGCAGAAGCGCCTCTGGGGCAGATGCTGCTGAATGCGCGCGGCAGGTCCATCCATGTTGCAGGCACCGTGGGTGCCGATCTCTGGCAGGGCCAGAGGCGTGTGCAGCTGCGCGTTCTGGATGCGGCTTTCGCGCCCTGACGGGGTTGCCAATCTGTCTGAATTTTCGGGGAACAGCTGGTAGACGAGCCATAAACGGCAATCGTCACCACATTCACGTGCTACGTGAAGTTTTTTATGCAGAGTGCTGATTTTTAAGGAGAAGCAAGTGGCACGCCCTAGGGGAGTCGAACCCCTCTTTTCAGAATGAAAATCTGACGTCCTAACCGATAGACGAAGGGCGCGTGCGCTTGTGGTGTGGCGCCCTTATAGTCAGGCTCCCGTTGGTCCGCAAGCGTAAAAATTGATTTTTTTCGCTTCGGGACGAGATTTTTTGAGGAAATCCGAAGGGCTGTGGAAAACCATGCACGATCTGGCCAAAGCCTTGAAATATCGCCCCTATCACTTGCCGGAAGTATTGTCATTTTGCCTCGTAAGAGGTCGGAGACGCCGTTTTTATCCCTTAGCTGGCATCTCTGCCGGGGGAATCGGAAAGGCGCTGTCATCGGATCAAGGGGGAAAGGCAAGCCGGTCGATCTGCCCGTTGGCGTTTCCCCCGGCTTGCCTTCCATCGGGGGGACAGCATTCTAACGTGCCGATCGGGAATCGGTTCCGACGCATCGGTTTCCCACGGCAAATTTGCCGGCATGAAGGATATCTGTGTATTTTTTTGAGGGTAACACAAAGGCAAGTGGCACGCCCTAGGGGAGTCGAACCCCTCTTTTCAGAATGAAAATCTGACGTCCTAACCGATAGACGAAGGGCGCGTGCGCTTGTGGTGTGGCGCCCTTATAGTCAGGCTCCCGAAGGTCTGCAAGCGGAAAAATGCATGATTTGACAAAAAAATGACATGGGCGGCCAGAAGGCTTGGAAAACAAGGATTCTTGTTTCGTAACAAATGGTTAAAGCGTCTGAGTATTGCTGTTTTCGAGGCCTTTCGCTCGGGAGGCAGCACAAGTGATGACGACTCAGCACGATTGTTGGCTGGATTGGAACCCTACCGTGACGCAGTCATGAGGGAGAACACGTTTACCGTCATCCTTGCCCTTGAGGCGAGGGATCCACTCTTCAGCCGCCCATGGATCCTCGCCTCAAGGGCGAGGATGATGGGGTGTGTGGCGAATTGTCCCTGCAACAAAAAACGGGGCCGAAACGGCCCCGTTCGATGATGCATTGATGGTAAAAGGTCTCAGTGCAAAATCTGGCTGAGGAACAGACGTGTACGTTCGTGCTGCGGATTGTCGAAGAATTCGGCGGGCGAATTCTGTTCGACGATCTGGCCCTGATCCATGAAGATGACGCGGTTGGCGACCTGGCGGGCGAAACCCATTTCGTGGGTCACGCACAGCATCGTCATGCCGTCTTCGGCAAGGCCCACCATGGTGTCGAGCACTTCTTTCACCATTTCCGGATCGAGCGCCGAGGTCGGCTCGTCGAACAGCATGATCTTCGGCTTCATGCACAGCGAGCGGGCAATCGCCACGCGCTGCTGCTGGCCGCCGGAAAGCTGGCCCGGGTATTTGTGGGCCTGCTCGGGGATCTTCACGCGCTTCAGATAGTGCATCGCCACTTCTTCGGCTTCCTTCTTGGGCATCTTGCGAACCCAGATCGGTGCCAGCGTGCAGTTTTCGAGGATGGTCAGATGCGGGAAGAGGTTGAAGTGCTGGAACACCATGCCAACTTCACGACGGACTTCATCGATCTTCTTCAGGTCGTTGGTCAGTTCGATGCCATCCACCTGGATCGAACCGGACTGATGTTCTTCCAGCCGGTTGATGCAGCGGATCATGGTCGATTTTCCCGATCCCGAAGGACCGGCGATGACAATGCGCTCGCCCTTCATCACTTTCAGGTTGATGTCGCGCAGCACGTGGAAATCGCCATACCACTTGTTCATGCCGGTGATTTCAATTGCCACGTCCGTTGTCGAGACGGCCAGTTTTTTTGCTTGGTTTTCTGCCATTTTGAGCGTCCCTTATCGTTTATGCCCGGTGTCGAGGTGCCGTTCCATGAACAGCGAATAACGCGACATGCCGAAGCAGAATATCCAGAATACGAAGCCTGCGAAAATATATCCAGTCATGGCGGTGACGGGTGTCGCCCAGTTCGCATCCGATTGGTTGAGTGTGACAATGCCGAGCAGGTCGAACATGCCGATGATCGAGACCAGCGACGTGTCCTTGAACAGCCCGATGAAGGTGTTGACGATGCCCGGAATGACCAGCTTCAGCGCCTGCGGCAGCACGATCAGCCGTGTTTTCTGCCAGTAGTTCAACCCGAGCGAATCCGCCCCTTCATATTGTCCCTTCGGAATGGCCTGCAGGCCGCCGCGGATCACCTCCGCCATATAGGCCGAGGAGAACAGCGAGACACCGACCAGTGCGCGCAGGAATTTGTCGAAGGTCCAGCCGTCAGGCAGGAACAGCGGCAGCATGATGCTGGCGAAGAACAGCACGGTGATCAGCGGAATGCCTCTGATGACTTCGATGAAGAGCACGCAGAGCATCTTGATGACCGGCATGTTCGACCGGCGGCCGAGCGCCAGAAGAATGCCGAAGGGCAGGGATACCGTTATTCCGAAGAATGACAGGATCAACGTGACCATCAGGCCGCCCCAGAGCTGTGTTTCTACCTTCGGCAGGCCGAAGACGCCGCCGATGAGCAGAAAAAACGCAATGAAGGGCAGGATGATGAACAGCACCAGAGCGTTGAGGCGCTTGAACGGCGCTTTCGGGATGAGCATCGGTATCAGCAGGATGGCGAACGTCACCATCACGAGAATGGGACGCCAGCGTTCATCAAGCGGATAACGGCCAAAGACGAATTGTCCGAGCTTGGCCGAGACGAACGCCCAGCATGCCCCGGACTGACCGTCCGGAAGCGCGCCGCCCTGCGAGGCGGTTAGGCAGGCGATACGATCGCTGCCGGTCCATACGGCATCGATGAACAGCCACTTCACCACCGGTGGCAGAATATAAGCCAGAAAGGCGATGGCGAGAACCGTGAGAATGGTGTCCTTCGGTGTGGCGAAAAGTTTGGTGCGCAGCCAGTGGCTGAAACCAACGGCACTGGAAGGGGCGGGTTTCGCCTCTTCGATGGTGTGTCGCACGAATGCGGGATTGCTTGATGTCATCGATTATCTCTCCACCAGCGCCATTTTCGCGTTGAACCAGTTCATGACCACGGCCGTGAGCAGGGACAGCGAGAGATAGATGACCAGCCAGATCGCGACGACTTCGACTGCCTGACCCGTCTGGTTGAGGATCGTGCCGCCGACGGAGACGATATCGGCAAAGCCGACCGCGACCGCAAGCGAGGAGTTTTTGGTCAGGTTGAGATACTGGCTCGTCAGCGGCGGGATGATGATGCGCATCGCCTGCGGCACGACGATCAGACGTGTCGTCGTGCTGGAGCGAAGCCCCAGTGCTTCCGCAGCTTCCGTCTGGCCCTTCGCCACGGCCTTGATGCCGCCGCGAACGATTTCGGCGATGAAGGAGGCTGTGTAGAAGGACAGCGCAAGAAACAGCGACATGAATTCAGGTGCGACGACTGCGCCGCCCGACAGGTTGAACCGCCCGGCAATCGGGAAGTCGAATGTCAGCGGTGAGCCGAGCGCCAGAAATGTCACGGCGGGAAGGCCGATGAGGAGGATGGTAAGGGTGATCCCGGTGCGAAACTGCTTGCCGGTCTGCTCCTGTCTGGCCTTCGCCCAGCGATAGACAAAAAAGCTGATGACGATGGCGACCAGGAAGGAAAGCGGTATCAACCACGTGCCGTCTCCCCAAAGCGGCTTCGGAAAAAAGAAGCCGCGATTGTTGAGGTAGCTTCCGAGCGGAAGCTCCAGCGAATCGCGCGCCTGCGGCAGGACGGAGATAACCCCCTTGTACCAGAAGAAGAGAACAAGCAGCGGCGGGAGGTTGCGGAAGATTTCCACATAGGCCTGCGCCAGCTTGGCGATGAGCCAGTTGTTGGACAGCCGCGCGATACCGACTAGGAATCCGATGATCGAGGCGGCGATGATGCCGAAAAATGCAACCTGAAGCGTGTTGAGAATACCAACGAGCAATGCCCGGCCATAGGTCGCGTCGCTGGTATAAGCGATCAGCGACTGGCCGATATCGAAACCGGCGCGTCCATTGAGGAAGCCGAAGCCGGATGAAATGTTTGACCGTTGAAGATTGGTGATCGTATTCGTCACGATGATCCAGACGAAGGCGGTCAGGATGACGACTGTCAGGACCTGATAGAAAATTCCGCGTATGCGTGGATCGTTGATAAGTGACGACGCGCTTTGCGCGCGCGATCGTTGCGAACTGACCGCGTTGCCTGCCATAGGCACCTTTCCCTTTTATATGCTCTTTGCGAGCTTATTTATATAATTTTAAATGGAGGCCGGGCGTTGCCCAGCCTCCTGTCATGATCTAGCCGATGATGGGGTCGATCAACGGACCGGCGGTGCGTATTGCAGGCCGCCCTTGGTCCAAAGCGCGTTCTGGCCACGCTCGATCTTCAGCGGCGAGCCCGCACCGACGTTGCGGTCGAAGACTTCGCCGTAGTTACCCACCAGCTTGACGATGTTGTAGGCCCAGTCGTTGGTTACGCCGAGGTCGGTACCGATCTTGGTGCCTTCTTCGGTGCCGAGCAGACGCTTGATATCCGGATTGGCGCTGGACTTCTGCTCATCGACGTTCTTGGAGGTGATGCCCAGTTCTTCGGCATTGACCATGGCGTAGTGAACCCAGGTCACGATGTCGAACCACTGGTCGTCACCCTGTCGAACGGCCGGTCCAAGCGGCTCCTTGGAGATGACTTCCGGAAGAACGATGTTGTCGTCCGGGTTCTTCAGCTTCAGGCGGATGGCATAAAGGCCGGACTGGTCGGTGGTGTAGACGTCGCAACGGCCCGAATCATAGGCGGAGGTTGCGTCGGCTTCCTTTTCGAAGACGACCGGGTTGTACTGCAGATTGTTGGTCTTGAAATAGTCGGCGAGATTGAGCTCGGTGGTCGTGCCGGTCTGAACGCAGACGGCGGCGCCGGAAAGCTCAAGCGCGGACTTCACGTTGAGGCCCTTCTTGGCGATGAAGCCCTGGCCGTCATAATAGTTGACGGTACGGAAGTTGAAGCCGAGCGACGTGTCGCGGCTGATCGTCCAGGTGGTGTTACGGGTCAGAACGTCGACTTCGCCGGACTGGAGAGCCGGAAAGCGGTCCTTGCTCGAAAGAGCGACAAACTTCGCCTTGGAAGGGTCACCGAAAACCGCTGTGGCAATACCACGGCAATAGTCCACGTCGATGCCGGACCATTCGCCCTTGTCATCGGGATTGGAAAATCCCGGAATGCCGGCGCTTACGCCGCAGGTGACGAAACCTTTTCCCTTCACGTCCTGAAGCGTCGCAGCCGAAGCGACCGAGGCTCCTCCCAAAACTGCTGCGCCGATAGCGGCTGACAGAATTGCCTTTTTCATTTTTCCCAACCTTTGTTTGTTATCGTCAATAGCAAGGGGACCGGCATGTTTGTTTTACCCCAGCTCCCCCCTCGGCGAGATCTTTTCGATCCGCTTTTTCTATCACAATCGCAATTGGCAGCGGGGTCAAGACATGCCGGCGATAATTGTGCCTATAAAACGGAATTTTCGGAATTTTGGTCGGGAAGTGTGCAAAGGGTGAAAATATAAGCATATTTTTGCGGAAATTTGCACTTGCACGATTTTTGTATACTTCTTGTATGCTGTTTTACGATGGATCAATCGAGCCATCCCGCGTCGCCTTACGGGGCTTGACCTTGCCCCTGGCTCTCAGCATTGTCGCACGCGTCAATATTCTTCGAAAGCTGATCTGAAATGACCAAGACAAATGACCTGCTTTCCACCGCAGGTGTGAATACGCGCCTGACCCATGGCGGCAACGATCCCGCGGACTGTTTCGGTTTCGTCAATCCGCCCATCGTGCGCGGCTCGACCGTGCTTTTTCCCGACGCGGAAACGCTTTCGACTGAAAACCAGAAATACACCTATGGCACCCATGGCACGCCGACGACGGACGCGCTGTGCAACCTCGTCAACGAGCTGGAAGGTTCGTTCGGAACTATCCTCGTGCCGTCGGGCCTTGCGGCGATCACCGTGCCGTTCCTTGCCTATCTCGGTGCGGGCGATCATGCGCTTGTCGTCGATTCCGTCTATTTCCCCACACGCCGCTTCTGCAACACGATGCTGAAGAAACTCGGCGTGGAGATCGAATATTACGATCCGGCGATCGGGGCCGGCATCGAGGCACTGATCCGGCCGAATACAAAACTCGTGCATCTGGAAGCGCCGGGGTCCAACACGTTCGAGATTCAGGATGTCCGGGTAATCACGGAGATCGCCCACGGGCATGACTGCGTGGTCACGATGGACAATACCTGGGCGACACCGCTCTATTTCAAGCCGCTTGATTTCGGCGTCGATATTTCCATTCACGCCGCCACCAAATATCCCTCGGGGCATTCCGATGTGCTGATGGGCTTCGTCTCGGCCAATGAAAAGCACTGGAAAGCGCTTTATCAGGCCAATACCAATCTCGGCATCTGCGTTACCTCCGATGACGCCTACCAGATCCTGCGCGGCATGCGCACCATGGGCATCAGGCTGGAACACCATCAGAAAAGCGCGCTCGATATTGCCCAGTGGCTGGAAGGCCGTGACGATGTCGTGCGTGTTCTGCATCCGGCCTTGCCGAGCTTTGTCGGGCATGAAATGTGGAAGCGCGATTTCAAGGGCGCGAGCGGCGTGTTCTCCTTTGTCTTGAAGGCGGAAGAGGGCAAATACAAACAGGCGGCGTCGGCCTTCCTCGATGCCTTGACCTTCTTCGGGCTTGGCTATTCCTGGGGCGGATACGAATCGCTTGCGGTTTCCGTGTCGCTCATCGACAGGACCATTGCGAAGGGGCCTTCGGAGGGACCGGTCATCCGCCTGCAGATCGGGCTTGAAGACATAGCCGATCTGAAAAAGGACCTCGAAGTCGGCTTCGCAGCCGCGGCTGGGGTCTAATCAGCACCCAGTTGCTCAGCCCTTTGCGTGATAGTCGTAGAGCCAGTCGAAATCGCCAAGGAAGGCCTCTGAGGGACGTGTGGAAAATACGAAGTCCCTGGCAATACGAACCGGGCCTTTTGCGTGATAGGCAAAACGATTGAGAGAGGCCCGCTTGCGGGCCTTTTCTATTCGCGGCAGGCGCAGAGCCTCAAAGGCGGCAAGGGCTTGCGGCACGGGCAGGGAGGCTGCGCCACCGCTGCCTGCCATTGTTCCCGCAAGTTCAAATGCATCCTCTATTGCCATGGCGGCCCCCTGTGCCGCGAAAGGCATCATGGCGTGGGCCGCGTCGCCGATCAGTACCGTGTCGCGGCCATTGTGCCAGCGTCCGGGGCCGGCCTGATAGAGCGGCCAGAAGGTGGGGTTCTCAGCCTTTTCCAGCAGCCGCAGCAGATCAGGGCTCCAGCCGCGAAACTGCTCGAGCAGCATGGTTTTCTGCCGTCCACTCGATTCGGCCCGCCATGTGGCGCCGGGATCGGCGCCAAGCGCGATTGCGACGATGTTGAAACCGCCGACTTCCTTCAGCGGATAGGCGACGATATGGCCGCCCGAGCCGAGATAGGCCGTGACGGCGCTTTTATTGATGGCCGGTGGAACGTCGTTTTCGCTGACGGTGAAGCGCCAGGCGATATTGCCGGAAAAGGTGGCTGTCGGCGCGGAAGGCACGGCAAAGCGGGCCGCCGACCAGACGCCGTCGGCACCAACGATCAGATCGTGATCGCGAAAGGTGGTTGCGGCGATGACATCGACTGTCGCGTTTTCGATGCGCTTGCCGAGATGCAGCCGGCAGAGCGGATTATCCTTGACCGCATTCAGAAGTGCGCTTTGCAGCGTCGAACGATGCAGCACGCCATAGGGTGCGCCCCAGCGGGTGCGGGCCACCGCGCCCATTGGCAGCGACAATAGCGTGGCCAGTGACTTGCCGGAGGCGAGATCGACGCTGACCGGTTCGGTCCAGCGCGCCTCGATCTCGGGCAGCACACCGAGTTCGGCGAGAATGCGGGCGGCGTTGGGGGAGAGCTGCAGGCCGGCACCGACCTCCGTCAGCTCGCCTGCCTGCTCGATGATGTCACAGTCGATACCGTGCCGGGCAAAGGAAAGGGCAGCGGTGAGACCGGCGATGCCGGCACCGACAATGGCTACGGATTTTATGGGCATGATGCGGCCCGATCAGCAAAAGTGGAGGTCAGGCGGCCTTCACATGGAAGACGCAACCCGGAGGATTGGTCTGCTCGGCCTTCAGCGACGGATTGTAGCGGAAAAGGGTGGAGCAGTAGGAACAGACCTTCTCGTTGTCGTCGCCCATGTCGATGAAGATATGCGGGTGATCGTAAGGCACGGAAGCGCCGGTGCACATGAATTCCTTGACGCCGATCTCGATTACGCTGTGTCCGCCATCGTTCTGGAAGTGGGGAATGGAATGCCCGGCCATGTTCGTCTCCAAATGCAATATCGTTATCGAGCCGCAATCCATCGTCGCGCAGCGGCTCTTCGTTGCGGATATGTAGCCTCAAACGCATTGCATCTCCATAAAAATCGTCAGGAAAACATGTTCAATCTTGTGCTTTCCTGCCATATGGTCCGGCAAAAAGGATGTCCTTGATGAATCTCAACGTGCCGCAATTTTCAGATTTTTCCCATGACGGCCTGCGCCTTGCTTATTTCGACGAGGGCGATCCGGCGGGTGATCCGGTTTTGCTGATCCACGGCTTTGCCTCCAGCGCCAATGTCAACTGGGTGCATCCCGGCTGGCTGAAGACGCTGGGCGATGCGGGTTACCGGGTGATCGCCATCGATAATCGCGGCCATGGCGCAAGCGACAAGCCGCACGATTCTGAAGCCTATTATCCGCCGGTGATGGCCGGGGACGCGGTGGCGCTGCTCAATCATCTCGGCATCGCGGAAGCGCATGTGATGGGTTACTCCATGGGTGCGCGGATTTCGGCCTTCCTCGCCATGGCCCATCCGGAGCGTGTGCGTTCGCTGGTCTTCGGCGGGCTCGGCATCGGCATGGTAGAAGGCGTGGGCGACTGGGATCCGATCGCCGAGGCGCTTCTTGCGCCCTCGCTCGATGTCGTCACCCATGAGCGCGGCCGCATGTTCCGGGCCTTTGCCGACCAGACGAAGAGCGACCGGCTGGCGCTTGCCGCCTGTATCGAAACGTCGCGGGTTCTCGTCACGCCTGAACAGGCGGCAAAGATCGATGCGCCGACATTGATTGCGGTCGGAACGAATGACGATATTGCCGGATCGGGCGCGGAACTTGCCGCGATCATGCCGCATGCGCGGGCAATCGACATTCCCGGCCGTGACCATATGCTGGCCGTTGGCGACCGGGTGTTCAAGGCGGCTGTGCTGGAATTTTACCGCTCGCTTTGATCCGGAGCATTTCCGGGAAAGCGGAACCGGTTTTCCGTGCGGAAATGCTCGAGGCGGCAAGAAACGGTTTTTCATGCTGCATGAAGAAAAACTGAAGCTTTGCCGTCTTTAAAGTCGTCATTCGAATCCCATTTCTTATGCACGTCTTTTTCTGTATAAAGAACGACCACTGCAAACGAGGAGACCGTTCATGGTCGCACGTACCGAGGCCCGTCAGCCCGAACAGCTGGCGATCGTCGATCCGATCTGGGGCAGCCTGCTGCATGAAGCGCGTAGCGCCGCAGCTCAGGACCCGCTGCTTTCCGCTTTTCTTTATTCGACGATCCTCAATCACCGGTCTCTCGAAGAATGTGTGATCTATCGTATCTGCGAACTCCTCGATCATCCCGATATGCAGGCCGTGCTTCTGCGCCAGACCTTTCAGGACATGCTGGATGACTGGCCGGAATGGGGCAGCGTGCTGCGCGTCGATATTCAGGCCGTTTACGACCGCGACCCGGCCTGCACGCGTTTCATGGAGCCGCTGCTTTATTTCAAGGGCTTCCACGCCATCCAGACCCATCGCCTCGCGCACTGGCTGCTTGCGAAGGGCCGACGGGATTTTGCGTTTTACCTGCAAAGCCGCTCATCGAGCATCTTCCAGACGGATATCAACCCCGCCGCACGCATCGGCAAGGGCATCTTCCTCGACCATGCCACCGGACTGGTGGTTGGTGAAACCGCCGTTATCGGTGACAACGTTTCCATCCTGCATGGCGTGACGCTTGGCGGCACCGGCAAGGAGGGGGCAGATCGCCATCCGAAGATCGCCAATGGCGTGATGATCGGGGCAGGCGCCAAAATCCTCGGCAATATCGAGATCGGCAGCTGCTCGCGCATTGCCGCCGGTTCGGTGGTGTTGAAACCGGTTCCGCCGAAGACCACCGTGGCCGGTGTGCCGGCGCGCGTGGTAGGAGAGGCAGGGTGTTCGGAACCCTCGCGTCTGATGGACCAGGTTATCGGGGCCGATATTTGACAGGTCGTGAATATTGCGCTCGTCCGTGTGGAAGACATGGATGATGCGCCGCTTTCACTTTACTTTGGCCTTTGTCCCATGCCAAAAGCGGCCAACCCGAACCGCACAGGAGAATACTGGTGAAAGCCGACGAAATCAAAAAACTCGACGCCTATTTCAAGCGCACCTTCAACGAGAAGATGATTGTCAAGGCGCGTCCGCGCAAAGACGATTCCGCCGAAGTGTATCTTGGCGAAGAGTTTCTCGGCGTCGTCTACATCGATGACGAAGACGGCGACCGCTCGTACAACTTCTCCATGGCGATCCTCGACGTCGATCTGTGATCGTCACCTTCAGGTGATATATTCAGCAATCATAGTCGCCCGCGGTATCACACCGCGGGCGATTTGTTTTAGCGCTGGGTGATCTTCATCATCAGCCGGTCCTGCGGCCGCAATGTCACCCGCATCAGCGGCTCCGCCGCAGTCGTGGACCTGTTTTCGAGATGGAGGGTCTGCAGAAGAACGGCAAGGATCGCCACGGCCTCCATCATGGCAAAGGCATTGCCGATGCAGACGCGCGGGCCGGCGCCGAAGGGCATATAGGCATAACGGTGGCGGGTCTTGACCCTGTCGGGCTCGAAACGGGACGGGTCGAAGCGTTCGGGTTCATCCCACAATGCGGCGTGTCGGTGCACGGCATAGATCGGCACATAAAGAACCGTTCCGGCCGCAATATCATGCTCTCCGAGCCTGAAATCCTGCAGCGCCGTGCGCGTGATGACCGGGGCAGGCGGGTAAAGCCGCATCGCCTCCGAAAACACCTGTCTCGTATAGGTGAGATTGGCGATATGTTCGGCCGCGACAGGCTCGCCGCCGGTGACGGCCTCAATCTCCTCGACAACTTTTCTTTCCGTTTCCCTGTTCTGCGACAGAAGGTGGAAGGTCCAGGCTAGGCCGAGTGCCGTCGTTTCATGGCCGGCGGTGATGAAGGTCAGAAGATTGTCGATGATTTCCTCATCGCTCATCATGCGTCCGGTCTCCGGGTCTTTGGCTTCCAGCAGCATGGAGACGAGATCGGTTCGGTCGGTGGGGTTTTGCCGCCGGCCGGCGATCACCGTTGCAAGGCTGGCGCGCAGATAATCCACGGCGGCGCGGGATTTGCGCCGGCCGGGATGGGGCAGCCATTCCGGTGCGCCCAGCATCGCGAGCGCGAAGGTCCAGCCCGTCGGCTTCAGATAATCGGTGATGCTCTGTTCGACACGCGCGATATCGATGCCGTATCCGCCGGACATCATGGTTTCGACGATGATGTCGAAGGTGGTGCGCATCATTTCATGGCCGATATCGATGTCGCCGATTGAAGGGGAGCGCCAGCGCGCTTGCGTGCGCCGCGCCGTCTCGATCATGGCCGGCAGCAATTCCAGCAGCTTTTCATGCCGGAAGGCGGCCGCGACGGATTGCCTTTGCCATTTCCAGTGGTCGCCATCGGCGGTCAGCAGACCCTGCCCAAGCGCGGGCCCGAGCACCCGGCGGACATCTTCGCCCTTGCCAAGCAGATTGGCATTCTTGACCAGAGCTTCGTGGATCAGCACGGGATCGGCGAGATGAACGCGCATCGTGCCGCCCAGCCGGGTGAAGACGGCGGGTTGGCTGAAAATATCCGGCGGCAAGGCTTTTAACGGGTTACGGACAAGCGAGATTGCAAGACGCGCCGTGGCCAGTTTTGACAGGGGCGCCGCCCCGGTCTTATCCATGGGCGGGGTGTGAAGGCCGGTTCCGATCATCGACAGCTCCTTATTCGCGTTTGAACAATGGGGTTTTGCTGTTAAGGTGCATACCTTATTTTAGGTATTTAAGGTGTATGCCTTAGGTTTCAATGGCGGGACAGGATTTTGATGAAGAGCAATGAGCCGGAGCGACCACGCAGAGCACGTACGCGCGACAGAATTCTGGACGCCGCCCTCGAACTGTTCAACGGGCGCGGGCCTGATCGCGTAACGACGGCGGAGATCGCCCTTGCGGTCGATATTAACGAGGGCAATCTTTATTATCATTTCCGCACCAAGGAAGCGCTGGTTCTCGCGCTGTTTGCGCGGTTCGAAGCCGATGCGATGATGCTGGTCACAACCGTTGACGGGGCAGACGAGGGGGCGGCGGCCACCTATGCCGGTTTTCTTCGGCAATGGTTCTCGCTGGTGTGGAATTACCGCTTTCTGTTTCGCGATCTGGTCGGCTTGATCGCGCTGGCACCCTCACTGGTGGAGCCGGTGAGAACCATAAGCGCCGCAATGCGACTGGCAGTTGGCGACATTGTCGGCCGCATGCAGAAAGCGGGTCTGGTGACTATTCCCGAGAGCGAGCGCGACGCGGTTTTGACCAATCTATGGATCGTCTCGACCTATTGGGCGGCCTATCTCAATCTGCAGGAAGGCGTCAGCGAATTCGGGCAGCAGCAGCTGGATTGGGGGCTGCAGCAGGTCTCCAGCCTGTTCAGGCCTTATCTTTCCGCTGAGGCGGTGGCCGAGCTTGAAGCGCTTGCCGAGAGCGAAGCCTAATATCTCCGGCCGGAGACATGCCTGGCCATGCAAAAACGCCCGCGACGGGATGTGTCGCGGGCGTTCTATTATTCTTGCCTGTTGATCGAGGCGTCAGGCCGCTTTCAACAGATCACCGTGCGGGTCGAGCACGAACTTGGTTGCCGCGCCCTGATCAAAGCTTTCATAACCCTGCACGGCATCGTCGAGCGCGATGATCTTGGCATTGACGATGTCGGCGATGGGCAGGCGGTCATGCAGGATCGCCTGCATGAGCTGGCGGTTATATTTCAACACTGGCGTCTGGCCGGTGTGGAAGGATTGCGCCTTGGCCCAACCGAGGCCGAAACGCAGCGACAGGGCGCCCTGTTTCGCCGCATTGTCAACCGCGCCGGGATCCTCGGTGACGTAGAGGCCGGGAATGCCGATGGAGCCGGCGGCGCGGGTGATTTCCATCATCTGGTTGAGAACGATGGCCGGCTGTTCGCCGCCGGAATGGCCGCGTGCCTCGAAACCGACGGCGTCGATGGCGCTGTCGACCTCGTTGGTGCCGACGATCTCGGCAATCATGTCGCCCAGGCGGTCACCCTTGGAAAGATCGACGGGCTCGAAACCGACGCGGGCGGCGTGGGCGAGGCGATCCTTGTTGAAATCACCGACCATGACGACGGCTGCACCCAGAATGCGGGCGGAGGCGGCTGCGGCAAGACCGACCGGGCCGGCGCCCGCGACATAGACCGTGGAACCGACACCGACGCCCGCCTTGACGGCGCCGTGGAAGCCGGTCGGCAGGATATCTGACAGCATGGTGAGGTCGCGGATCTTCGACATCGCCTTGTCGCGATCGGGGAATTTCAGAAGGTTGAAATCGGCATAGGGGATGGTGACATAACGGGCCTGTCCGCCAATCCAGCCACCCATATCGACGTAACCGTAGGCGCCACCGGCGCGTGACGGGTTCACCGTCAGGCAGACGCCGGTATCCTGCGACTTGCAACAACGGCAACGGCCGCAGGCAACGTTGAACGGCACCGAAACGATGTCGCCGATTTCGAGCATTTCGACATCGACGCCTTTTTCGATGACTTCGCCGGTAATTTCATGGCCAAGGACGAGACCCGGCATGGCGGTGGTGCGGCCGCGCACCATATGCTGGTCGGAGCCGCAGATGTTGGTGGAAATCACCTTGAGAATAACGCCGTGTTCGATACGGCGGCCATCCGGTGCCTCAAGCTTGGGGTCGTCGATGTCGCGGACCTCGACCTGTCCGGGCTTCAGGTAAACGACGCCTCTGTTCCTGCTCATATCCATCTCCTCCTCGGGTTGAACGCCAATGCCGGCCCGCTCCTCCGCGGACAGGATATCGTCGAAATACGCGCCTGAACCGATGTCCGGTTCGAGCGGAATTTTTCGGCGAAGGGATGGAAAGGGGAATGGTCATATGTCCATAAAGGACGCAGCCTGCCTCCGATCACCGCCCGCCGCAGCCACCGGCATTTCGCCGGTGTTCCGACTGTTCCGCCTTGAAATTCAAAGCGGAACCGGATGGCTGCAGCAAACCATGCGGGACGCGGCTTGTCGTTCGGAAATACGACACGCTTTGTGGCCGTAACGACACCGGCTTTCGCCAGCCGTCACTGTCGCGTTATCGGTCGATGGATTTCCTCAAGCGGCCGGCGGCGTCCTGAATATATTGCCAGGCAACGCGGCCAGAGCGGCCGCCGCGGGTGGTTGCCCATTCCAGCGCTTCGTGATGCAGGGTTTCGCGGTCCACACCCAGATCGAAGTGTTCGGCATAGCTGTCGATCATCGTCAGATAGTCTTCCTGGCCGCATTTATGGAAGCCGAGCCACAGGCCGAAGCGATCGGACAGGGAGACTTTTTCTTCGACTGCTTCCGACGGGTTGATGGCGGTCGATTGTTCGTTTTCCATCATGTGGCGTGGCAGCAGATGGCGGCGGTTGGAGGTCGCATAGAAGAGCACATTATCCGGCCGCCCTTCGATACCACCATCGAGCGCCGCCTTCAGCGATTTGTAGGCCGTGTCGTCGTGATCGAAAGAGAGGTCGTCGCAGAACAGGATGACGCGCTGATCCGAGGTTTTCAGTATGTCGAGCAAAGCGGGCAGGGTGTGGATATCCTCACGGTGCACTTCCACCAGTTTCAGGGGAACGCCGCTTGCGGTGCGCACATCTTCGTGAACCGCCTTGACCAGCGAGGACTTGCCCATGCCGCGCGCGCCCCACAAGAGCACGTTGTTGGCAGGAAAACCATCGGCGAAACGCAGGGTGTTTTCATGCAGGATGTCACGCACATGATCGACGCCGCGAATGAGTTTGAGTGCGATGCGGTTGGGGCGGGGGACCGGCTGCAAAAAGGAGTTGACCGGCGACCAGACGAAACAATCGGCTGCATTCCAGTCGTTTACCGCGGGGGCCGGGCCGGCCAGCCGCTCCACGGCAACGTTCAGCCGGCGCAGTTCGGCAAGAAGCAGGGTGGCCGTTTCTTCTCGAATCATGGTGTTTCTTCCGCTTGTCTGGTGTTCAAAACTCTGTTTTGCGACCGGCCTAGCATGGCGTTTCCGGCCCATAAAGGTTAAGAGGTCCGGAATCGGTACGGCGTGGGCCTTGCATCTGTTGCAATCCCGGCGTTCCCCACTATATTCCGGCGGCTTGAAAGCTGGGGCGGCATACGAGGTCGTGCCGTAATCGTTGAGGAGTTTTATATGTTCATTAGTCAAGCTTTTGCCCAGGACGCAACGGGCGGCGCATCGGCCTTCGGTTCCGGCCTGGAAATGCTTTTCCTGTTTGCGCCCCTTATGGTCGTCTGGTACTTTTTCCTCATCCGCCCGCAGCGCGCGCAGATGAAGAAGCGCCAGGAAACACTGACCAGCATTCGCCGTGGCGATCAGGTCGTTCTTGGTGGCGGCATCGTTGGCAAGGTGACCAAGGTCATTGACGACAATGAACTCGAAGTCGAAATCGCCGAAGGCGTGAAAATCCGCGCTGCCCGCGCTTATATCGCCGAAGTGCGTGTGAAGGGTGAAGTGGTCAAGACGGAAGCCGCTTCCTGATCCTGCCGGATAACCGGACGCCCGATTGCGAATTTTGACGGGTTGCGCTGTCCGCGCAACCCCAACCCTGACCGAGATCGAAATGCTTCATTTTTCCCGTTGGAAAACAGTCTTCATCTGGCTGCTTGTGCTGGCAAGCGTCTTTATCGCCTCTCCTAACCTGTTTTCGGAAAAACAGCTGGAGAGCATGCCTGCCTGGTACAAGGACAACAAGGTAACGCTCGGTCTCGACCTTCAGGGCGGCTCGCACATCATGCTCAAGATCGAGCGTTCCGACATTGTCAAGGAACGGCTTGAGACGATTGTCGGCGATGTGCGCACGCAGCTTCGCGACGCCAATATCCGCTATTCCGGGCTTGCCGGTAACGGCCAGCAGATTCAGGTTCGCATCAGCGATCCCGCCCAGCTGGAAGCCGCCAAGACGGCGCTTCGCGATCTGACGCAGCCGGTTTCCGCCGGAACGCTGGTCGGCGGCTCCATCACCGAAGTGACGATGAGCGACGGTGGCGACAACCTGCTGCGGCTCAACCTCACCGACGAAGGCGTTGATTACCGCCTGTCATCGGCCGTATCGCAGTCGATTGAAGTCGTGCGCCGCCGCGTCGACGAAGTCGGCACCACCGAGCCGCTCATTCAGCGTCAGGGTTCCGACCGCATCATCGTGCAGGTGCCGGGCCTTCAGGATCCGCAGCGCCTGAAATCGCTTCTCAACCAGACGGCAAAGCTGTCCTTCCGCATGGTGGACACCACCATGCCGGTGCAGGAAGCGATGAATGGCCGTCCGCCCGCTACCTCCGAAGTTCTCTATTCGCAGGACGATCCGCCGGTTCCTTATCTGGTGGAGCGCCGTGCTCTCGTTTCCGGCGACAACCTCGTGGATTCGCAGGCGAGCTTCAATCAGCAGACCAACGAGCCGGTCGTCACCTTCCGCTTCGACAGCCGCGGCGCGCAGCGCTTTGCGCAGGCGACGCAGCAGAATGTCGGCAAGCCTTTCGCCATCGTGCTGGATAACCAGGTCATTTCCGCACCTGTCATCCGCGAGCCGATCATCGGCGGTTCGGGACAGATTTCCGGTAACTTCTCGGTGCAGGGTGCAAACGACCTCGCGGTTCTGCTGCGTGCCGGCGCACTTCCGGCCACGCTGACCGTCGTTGAAGAACGCACCGTCGGCCCGAGCCTTGGTAACGACTCCATCACCGCCGGCCTGACGGCAAGCGCCATCGGCGCCGTCGGCGTTCTCATCTTCATGTTCGTCTTCTACGGCTTCTTCGGCCTGCTGGCGAATATCGCCCTTGTCGTCAACGTCGTGATGCTGCTGGCGGTCCTCAGTGTGATCGGATCAACGCTGACATTGCCAGGTATCGCCGGTATCGTTCTGACGATCGGTATGGCGGTGGATTCCAACGTTCTGATCTATGAGCGAATACGCGAAGAGGTGAAAAGCGGCAAACCGCTGATCCAGTCATTGGATAACGGCTTCACCCGCGCCTTTGCGACCATTATCGACGCCAACCTGACGACGCTGATCGTGGCGAGCGTGCTGTTCTACATGGGCACCGGTCCGGTCAAGGGTTTTGCGGTGACGCTGGCTGTCGGTATCATCACCACCGTCTTTACCGCCTATACGCTGACGGCGTGGATGTTCGGCTACTGGGTTCGCCGCAGCCGTCCGAAACACCTGCCGAAGGGTGTCCGCACCGCCATGTTCGATGGCCGCGACATTCCCTTCATGCGTTATCGTCGCGTGGTGTTCATGATCACCGGCGCCATCATGCTGGCCTGCATCGGCGGTTTCGTTGGCAAGGGCCTGAACCTCGGCATCGACTTCCAGGGCGGTTCGGTCATCGAAGTGCGCGCCAAGCAGGGTGAGGCAGATCTCGCAGAAATCCGCGATCGTCTGAACCAGCTGAACCTTGGTGAAATCCAGGCGCAGAACTTCGGTACGCCGCAGGATGTTCTCATCCGCATTCAGGCGCAGGAAGGCGGCGAGAATGCCGAACAGTCCGCCATCACCATGGTGCGTGGCGAGCTTGAGGACAAATACGATTTCCGCCGCGTTGAAGTCGTCGGTCCGGCCGTGTCGGGTGACCTTACCTTCACCTCGACGATCGGCATCCTGCTCGCGATGACGGCGATCATGGTCTATATCTGGGTTCGCTTCGAATGGCAGTTCGCGCTCGGTGCGGTCATCTCGATGGTGCACGACGTGGTCTTCACCATAGGCCTCTTCGTCTTCCTTGGGCTTGAATTCAACCTGACGAGTATCGCGGCGATCCTGACGATCATCGGTTATTCGCTGAACGATACCGTCGTCATCTATGACCGTATCCGCGAAAACCTCCGGCGTTACAAAAAGATGCCGCTGTCGATGGTCATCGACGTGTCGCTGAACCAGACGCTGTCGCGTACGATCCTTACCGGTCTGACCGTGCTTCTGGCATTGCTCGCGCTTTACCTCTTCGGTGGCGAGGTTATTCGCTCCTTCACCTTCGCCATGCTGTTCGGTGTCGGTATCGGCGTGTTCTCCTCGCTCTATATTGCCGCGCCCGTGCTGATCGCCTTCAAGCTGCGTCCCGATAACAAGGATGCGGAAGACGAGAAGGATGAAAAGCCCGGCAATGCCATCGGCGGCAAGCCTGCCGTCTGATGGCCGGCGGGATAGAAATACGCCCGGCCCATTTTCCCGGCCGGGCGCCCATCGATGCCTATGGCAATGGCGGTTTCCGTTTTGCCGAGATGTCGCATCGCGGCTCGCTTCTGCTTCTGCCGTCCGGCATTCATGGCTGGGAGCCGGTCGATGCGAAAGAGTTGACCATCGGGCATTTCGAAAAGGTTCTGGCGGAAGCGCAAGACATCGAGGTGCTGTTGATCGGTACGGGTGACGGCATGCGTGTTCTGCCGAAGGAACTGCGCGCGGCCTTCAAGGAAGCGGGCATTTCGGTCGACCCGATGAGCACGGGTGCTGCCGTGCGCACCTATAATATCATGCTTTCGGAATCGCGCGCCGTCGCTGCGGCGCTGATTGCCGTCGAAGGCTGACAGGACGTTTCGCGCGGGGAACCATGGCACCCACAGAAAATCTCGACGTCTGCCTCGCGACGCTGCGCGACACCGATCGTGACCGCTATCTCGCCTGTCTTCTGTCGCCTGCCGATAAACGCAATTCTCTGGCGGCGCTTTACGCTTTTAATGCCGAGATCGCCCGTATTCGCGATTCCGTGCGTGAGGCGCTGCCTGGCGAAGTGCGCATGCAATGGTGGCGGGATCTGCTTGAGGGCAATGCGCATGGCGACAGTCTGTCCCATCCCGTTGCTGCGGCTCTCTTGACCGCTATCGAGCAATATCGTCTGCCGCGCCCGGTGCTGGCCAATATGATTGAGGCGCGTATTTTCGATCTCTATGACGATCTGTTCGAGGATCGAAACGCGCTTGAAGGTTATGCCGGGGAGACCGCCTCGGCGCTGATCCAGCTGGCGAGCCTCGTGCTCTCGGCGGAAGACGCGACCGCAAGTGCGGAGGCGGCCGGACATGCGGGCGTCGCGCAGGCCATGGCCGGCATTCTGCTGCTGATGCCGCTGCATCGCCGTCGCGGACAGGTCTATATTCCCGCCGATATGCTCGCGGCCGCCGGGCTCGATCGCGAGACCTTTCTTGAAGGCGATGACCGACAACGCATCGGCATCGCCATAGAGCTATTTGCCGCCCATGCGCTCGATCATCTGGAAAAGGCAAGACGCGCGAAAATCCCAAGGTCCGTCTTTGCCGCCTATCTGCCCGTTGCCCTGTCCGGACCGGTCATCCTCGCTGCAAGAAAGGCCGGGGTGGGCGTGTTCGAGGGCGAGTTGCAGCTCTCGCAGCTTCGCCGGCAATGGGCTCTTGCAAAGGCATCGTTCCTGAAGCGGTTCTGATTTTCCATCCGTCCCGGGTCTTCGGACAAGCCACACTTCACACAAGCCTCGATCTCTATGAAGCTGAATCAGGTTCGCGTCGTTTCGATTCGCGAGTCGTGATGTTTCAGTGCTGAGGGAGCGTCCCCGATGAATATGGCGATCTGGATTATCGTCTTCGTGCTGCTGTCGGTCTTTGCCGTTTATGCCTGGCGCATGACGCGGGCAACGGATGAGGACAACAGCCATGATGTGGGGCAGGCGATCATGGATTTCGCCCGGGCTTTTCCCAATGAGGCGATCCGAAGCCTGCATATGACGGTGGATGGCGGTGCGGCCTTCGTGCGGCTGCACGACAACAAGGCCGGCTTCATGCGCAATATGGGATCGCACTATGTCTGCGTGATGATCGACCCTGAGCGGATCAGGGTCGAGAGCCTGGAAAGCGGCGACGGCTTTGTCGTCACCTTCTTTGACATGCCGAAATATAGCGGCTCATATCGCTTCAAATCCGCCGGTGAAGCGGCCGAGGTTTCCCTCTGGCTGCTTGGCAGCCTCGTGGAGGCGCAGGATCATCACGACGAAGGACCGCTGTCCTCGGGCACTTGAACGCGGGCTTGGCGTCTCATTGCCCGTCAAGCGGCGGGGTGGCATGCGCCTGCTTGCTTTCCCGCCAGATGATGAACAGGCCGGATGCGACGATGATGAGGATGCCGAGCCATTTTGACGGCGTCGGGAAGTCCGAAAACAGCGCATAACCGAGAACCGTCGCCGAGATGATCTCGAAATACTGGAACGGCGCCAGAAGCGATAGCGGCGCGAGCCTAAAAGCCCTGACGATCAGCAGGTGCATGTAGCCGGATATCGATCCCAACAGGATGAGCAGGACAAGCGCAAAGCCGGATTGCGGAAGCGACATGGTGAAATCCTTGTCGCCCAGCGCATCGCCGGCCAGAAGCACCACACCCATGAATATCGTGCCGGCAATGCCGGACATGGTCTGCATGACAAGCGGGCTGTCGGCGTCACCAATGGCACGGTTCAGGAACAGGTAAAGCGTATATAGAAAGGCGCAAGCGACCGGCAGCAGTGAAGTCCAGCCGAAGATTTCGAAACTCGGCTGAATGACGATCAGCGCGCCGCCGAAACCGACGACGATCGCCGTCCAGCGCTTCCAGCCGACTTTGTCACCCAGGAAGAGGGCCGACATCATCGTCAGCATGAAGGGCTCGACGAAATAGATGGCAAAGACATCGGCAAGCGGCATGTATTTGACGGCGGCGAAGAACATCAGGCTGGCCGAGGCATGCAGCACGCCACGCAGGCAGTTCATCCACGGCCGTTTGGCGCTGAACAGGGCTTTCGGCGAGACCAGGAGCAACAGCGGCAGGGTGCACACCACCTGAAAGAAGAAGCGGTAAAAGGTCACCTGCGCCGGCGACATGCCGCCGCTGACCGCCATGTATTTGGCAATCGCATCCATGACCGGCAGCACGAACATGCAGCCCGCCATGATGGTCATGCCCTTGGCGACATCGCTGAAACCGGTCTGGCTGGTCATGGTTCGGGCTGCGCTTTCGACCGGAAGGTCCAATGAGGAAGGGGACGCCCACAAGGCCGCCCCTCTCAGGATCAGGCGGCTTTCTGGCGTGGCAGGCTCTTCATATCAATGACGAAACGATAACGCACATCGCTTTTTATCATGCGTTCATAAGCGTCATTGATCTGACCGATATCGATCATTTCGATTTCGGCGGCTATGCCTTTTTCGGCGCAGAAATCCAGCATTTCCTGTGTTTCCGGAATGCCGCCGATCATCGAACCGGCAAAGGTCTTGCGGCCGGGGATAAGGCTGAAGGCGTGAACGGAGAGCGGCTTTTCCGGCGCGCCGACCTGCACCAGGGCGCCATCGCGCTTCAGCAGTGCAAGATAAGAATCGATGTCGTGATCGGCCGCAACCGCGTCGATGATGAGATCGAGGCTGGAAGCGGCTTTCTTCATCTGTTCGGCGTCGCGCGAAACGATAACCTCGTGGGCACCCAGCTTCTTTGCGTCTTCCGCCTTGCCGGGCGAGGTGGTGATCATCACCACCGTTGCGCCCATGGCGTTGGCGATCTTGACGGCCATGTGGCCAAGACCGCCGAGACCAACGACGCCGACACGTTTGCCGGGGCCGGCATTCCAGTGTCGTAGCGGGGAATAGGTGGTTATCCCGGCGCAGAGCAGGGGTGCCGCGGCTGCCGGATCGAGCCCTTCTGGAATATTGAGCACGTAGCGGTCATCCACCACCACATGGGCGGAATAACCACCCAGCGTATGCGCGCCGCCGCCCATGGCCTTGTCAGGCGAGTTATAGGTGCCGGTCATGCCATTTTCGCAATATTGTTCGAGCCCCTCGGTGCAGCTTGCGCATTCACGACAGCTATCGACGATACAGCCGACGCCGACCCGGTCGCCTGCCTTGAACTTCGTGACGTCCGAACCCAGCCGGGCGACGCGGCCGATGATTTCATGGCCGGGAACGCAGGGGTAGAGAGACCCCGGCCATTCGCTGCGGGCCGTGTGGATATCCGAGTGGCAGACGCCACAGAATTCAATCTCGATTTCGACATCGCGGGGACCTGGATCGCGACGTTTGATCGTCGCGAGCTTCATCGGTGAAGAACCGTCATCGCAGGCATAAGCGGACGTTGTGAACATGGTCGTTCCTCCTCTTGTGGTGATCGATGCATCAAACACCGGCCTGCGACAAAGGTTGCGGTGGGATTAGCCGCCTGCGCCGGTTTCGGGCGCTGCCGGTCCGAAAACCTCCTCGAAGGCCTCACGCAGCAGAACGTCGACATCGCCGATCATAACCGGCAATCCGAGATCGACAAGGCTGGTGACGCCATAGGCGCTGATGCCGCAGGGAACGATGCCGGAGAAATGCCCGAGGTCAGGGTCGACATTGATCGATAGCCCGTGGAAGCTCACCCATTTGCGCAGCCTGATGCCGAGGGCGGCGATCTTGTCCTCGGCCATGCCGCCGCCCGGCAGTAACGGTTTTTCAGGCCGCCTGACCCAGACGCCGACCCGATCTTCGCGCCGCTCGCCGCGAACATTCATCTTGTCCAGCGTGCGGATGATCACGTCTTCCAGCGCCGCCACATAGGCGCGGACATCCTGCCGGCGTCGTTTCAGGTCCAGCATGACGTAAACGACCCGCTGCCCCGGGCCATGATAGGTATATTCGCCGCCACGACCGGTGGCGAATACGGGAAAACGGTCCGGCTCGATGAGATCGGCGGCATCGGCGCTGGTGCCGGCGGTATAAAGCGGCGGATGCTCCAGAAGCCAGACAAGTTCGTCCGCCTCGCCGCTGGCGATGGCTGCAACTTCGCGCTCCATTTCCTCGATCGCCTGTCCGTAAGGGACGAGACCTTCCGAGATTCGCCAGCGAACGGGCGGCGAACCGGCGAGGGGGAACATATTTGTCTCGATATCCGTGCGTGTGAGCATGAAAAAGTCCTTTCCACAGCCTTCTCGCAAAATGGCGACAAGGCGGCAACCCCAGCATTTCCGGGCTTCCTGCATATAGGGTGGGTCGGGGCGATTTTTAATTTCAAAAAACTGTCACGACGCTCTTGTGCACCGAAAATCCTTTTGCTACATGCACCCCCGTCGGCGCAAGTTGACATCTACCACGATGCGGTCGTGGCGGAATTGGTAGACGCGCAGCGTTGAGGTCGCTGTGGGGCAACCCGTGGAAGTTCGAGTCTTCTCGACCGCACCAAAGAAACCCGCTTCGGCGGGTTTTTTCTTTTTTAGCCAATTGGTTAGCTTCACGTCCTGCGAAACAGCGAGGTCCGTCGGCGCGCGTTGCGGGCACCCCTAGCAGCATGAATGTTTTTCTTTCAGCCACCTCGTGCTATAATCTGGAGGCGGCAAAACATGGAATTGCCGCCGTCCGGATCGAATGAATGGGACGGTCTTAGCGTCGGTTTCGCTGTCCGTCGCCGACACGGTAGGGGTCGCCATCCATGACCTGATCCATCCGCCACTCATTTCCACGATATGGGCTGTGCCACGTCTGGCAACCGGTAAGAACGACGGTCACCGTCAGCAATCCAAAAGTAAGAGCGGTCCGCAGCATATTCACCTCCTTCGAAATATCATCGAAAGGCTATTTAGGTGCAGGCAGTTGGCTTTGCGATGTCTATTCAGGATTTATCGTGGGTTTGAGAACGATATATGGATTCACTCATTATAAAATTTCGGTGGATATCGATGCACGCTGCAGTAGCTGGGCGGTTACCCCTACAAAAACGAGGGGTGGAATATTAGAGGTCTGGTGTTAGCTTTTGTCAGAAAAAAATGTCCGGGGGTTTTCGTGCTGGGAGACAAGACGGATTCGGACGATGCGCTCGGTTATTACATGTGGAGCATTTCCGATAACAGGCTGATCATGGATGCGGTGACTGCGGAATGCCACGGTTTTTCCGAACCGGCGGCGTCGCGCGGGGTTACGATCGAAGAAGTCCTTGAAAAAATTGATGTGGAAATGCGTGATCGGGTGGCCCAGGCCATTTTCGACAGCATAACCACTGGTGTGTTCTTCGATCAGCGTTACAAGGTCAATTTGCCAGATGGTTCAGTCCGCTGGATTTTGGCGAAGGGCAGGGCGATTTTTGATGCCGACAATACGCCGTTTCTGGGTATTGGCAGCGTTCGGGATATTACGCTCAAGAAACCCTATCAGTTCGAGCCTCGACAGTAGGTCGAGAGTCTCCAACAAAAAGAGGCGGCTTTCGCCGCCTTTTTCCGTTCGCGCTTCACCGGGACATCAGAAGACCGCGAGATATTTCAGCAGTGAAATAATGCCGATGATGATGACGATGATCTGCGCGATCTGTTTCGCGCCGCCGCCGACTGGCAGTCGTGCGATGAGCCACAATACGAGCACGATCACCAGGAAGGTGATCAGAATGCTGACGAGCGTAGATGTAACCATATGTCCCAGCTCCCTGTAAAATAAAGGTTTCAACGGTCGTTCACCGTTGTGTGAGTAAAAAGCGCCAGATAGATTTTTGTTCCATGCGTTCAGTTGCACGCGATTAAATTAGGATTTGTTTGAATGGCTGATAGTGCGAAGGTGAGGTCGAGACCGGTAGGCGCTGCCGCCAAACTCGGGCGGCTTGGTCGCCCGGTTATTTCGACGGTGACCGGCGGCGCGCTGGAGATCGTCACCGGTGTCTCGGAACCGGGGTTTAACCCGATCGATCTCCTCTACTCCTCACTCGCCGCCTGTCTGGCGCTCAGCGCCCGAATCGCGGCAAGCCAAATGGGATTGCTTGATCGTTTCGAGGGTGTCGTCGTTGAGGTCTCCGGTGAAAAATCCGCCGCGGAGCCCTATCGCATCATCCGTTTCGATATCAAGGTCGAGTTTGCCGGGGATTTCGACGACGCGACCCGCAACGCGCTCGCCCATGCGGCCGAGGATATCTGCACCGTCAGCAACACATTGAAGGGTGACGCTGAATTCGTGCTGTCGATTGCCGACTGATCATCACGGCTTGCGAGACTTTTCCCATTTTTTCACCAGCCGGTCGCGCTTCAGCTTCGAAAGGCGTTTAAGCCAGAAAATGCCATCCAGCTGGTCGATTTCATGCTGAATGCAGATGGCGTGAAATCCTTCGGCGGTCTGCCGGTGCTCCGCACCTGATATATCCTGAAACCGTACCTCGACCTTATCCGGCCGCTCCACCTCATCCGTAAAACCGGGCATGGAAACGCTGCCCTCCATATGGCGCATGGTCTGGGTGGACCGGGTTATGATTTCAGGATTGACGTAGGTCAGAACGGTACCCGGCGTCAGTTCCAGCACGAAAACGCGTTGTTTTATGCCGATATGGGCCGCGGTGATGCCGACACCGGGGGCGGCGCGCATGGTGTCGATCAGATCCGTCACCAGATTTTGCAGATGATCATCAAAAGCGGTGACCGGCGCGCAGATTTCGGACAGGCCGGCATGAGGATAGGGCAGGATTGGCCTGATTGCCAAGGGATGCTCCGTTCGTTTCAAATCCGGGAGGAGGACGCGGCCAGTGCCTGTCCTTCCGCCGTTGCCTGCAAGAAGCTGCGCTGCGTGCGGGCATCGCGTTTCGTGACCCGCACAAAGCGGGGTGACAGGGCAGTGATTTCGCGCAGAACGAGGGCATGCGCAAGCCCCAGCCGGTTGGCGATGCTGCGGCTGTCGGTGGCAATATCGAGATGGATTGCCAGAAGGATTGCGGCACCCGTGGCCGTCATTTCCTGCGATTGCCCTTTAATCTGTTCCACCGCCGCCATGAAGGCGGCAGCGGATTGCTCGTCATCCATCAGGAAGCATCCGGTCGCAGGCGGATGGAGACCAGCACCGATTTCGATGTTGGTGTGAAGCTGCCATCACCATAACTCGACAGCGGCACCAGCACGTTCAGTTCCGGATAATAGCCGCCGACGCTGCCCTGCGGGATATTATAGGGCACCAGCCGGAAATTCTCGGCTATGCGCTCGACGCCGTCGCCATATTCGCCGATGACATCCACACGCTGGCGGGAATGGGCGCCGAGCGTCTCCATGTCCTTCGTGTTCATGAAGATGACGTGGCGTTCGCCATAGACGCCGCGATAGCGATCATCCATGCCGTAGATGGTGGTGTTGTACTGATCGTGGCTGCGGAAGGTCTGCAGCACGAAGAGGTCGTCGCGCGTCAGCGCCTGCTGGTGTTCGGTCTTTTCGGGCAGTGGGCCGCTATAGAAGGTCGCCTTTTTCGCCGGCGTGTTCCATTCCCGTTCAGACGCCGTGTTGCGCAGACGAAAACCGCGCGGCACGCGGACGCGTTCGTTGAAATTGTCGAAACCGGGAATGACCCGCTCGATCATGTCGCGAATGAGATCGTAGTCATCGGCGAGTGCCTTCCAGTTCACATGGACATTGCCGAGGGTTGCCTGTGCAATGCCTGCGACGATGGCGACTTCGGAACGCAGTTCGTTCGAAGCGGGCGGGTTGATGCCGCCGGAACCATGCACCATGCTCATGGAATCTTCGACGGTGACGATCTGCGGACGGCCCAATGAATTCAGATCGATTTCCGTTCGCCCGAGACAGGGCAGGACGAAGGAGGTTTCGCCCGGCACCAGATGCGAATGGTTGAGCTTGGTGGCGATATTGACCGTCAGCTTCTGCTTTTCGAACGCCTTGACGATCAGCGGGCTGTCGGGTGTCGCCCGCATGAAATTACCGCCAAGCGCGATAAAGGTCTGAGCCTCGCCATCCAGCATGGCGGCCACGGCCTCGACGGTGTTGTGGCCGGGCTTGCGTGGCATGGGAATGCCGAGTTCCTTCTCCAGCGCATCGAGAAGGGCAGGTGGGGCTTTTTCATCGATGCCGACGGTACGGTCGCCCTGCACGTTGGAGTGGCCGCGCACCGGGCAGAGGCCGGCGCCGGGACGGCCGATATTGCCGCGCAGCAACATGAAATTGGTGATTTCGCGGACAAT
This sequence comes from Agrobacterium sp. V1, assembly GCF_030518355.1. Classification (NCBI taxonomy): domain Bacteria; kingdom Pseudomonadati; phylum Pseudomonadota; class Alphaproteobacteria; order Hyphomicrobiales; family Rhizobiaceae; genus Agrobacterium; species Agrobacterium sp. V1. The sequence continues at coordinate 1,243,052 of NZ_JAULSF010000001.1, read as the reverse complement.
GATGACCGAGTGGCGGTGCTGGGTGACGCCCATGGCCCATGTGGCGATGACGGAACCGGCATTCATGTAGATGCGTGCTGCTTCCTCGATTTCCGCGCGGGTGAGGCCCGACTGGTCGAGAATGGTTTCCCAGCTTGTCGCCTCCACGGCAGCGCGGTAGGCCTCGAACTCCACCGCATGTTCGGCGATGAAATCGTAATCGATGATGGCGTCTTCACCCGCAGCCCTTGCGGCATCGTCGGCGGCGAAGACCGCCTTGCTCATGCCGCGCACGGCCGCCATGTCGCCGCCCTGTCGCGGCTGGTAATAGTTGGTAGCGATCCTGGTGTTGCTGCCGGTGATCATCTCGATCTTGTCCTGCGGATCGGCAAAACGCTCCAGACCTTTTTCGCGAATGGGATTGAAGACAGCAATCCTCGCGCCACGAAGGGCTGCCCGGCGCAGATCACCCAGCATGCGCGGGTGGTTGGTGCCGGGGTTCTGGCCGATGACGAAAATCGCATCGGCGTGCTCGAAATCCTCCAGCAGCACCGTGCCCTTGCCGACACCGATCGAGGCTTTCAGGCCAACACCGCTTGCCTCGTGGCACATGTTGGAACAATCGGGGAAATTGTTGGTGCCGAAAAGCCGGACCATCAATTGATAAATGAAGGCGGCCTCGTTGGAGGCGCGGCCGGATGTATAAAATTCCGCCCGGTTCGGATTGTCGAGGCTGTTGAGAATCCGGCCGATTTCGGCAAAGGCGTCGTCCCAGGAGACAGGCAGATATTTGTCGGTCGCCCGGTCGTAACGCATCGGGTGGGTTAGGCGACCCTGTTTTTCCAGCTCATAGTCGGACCAGCCGCGCAATTCGGAGACGGTGCGGGTGGCGAAGAAATCCGGCGGCACCCGGGCTTCCGTCGCTTCCCATGCCACCGCCTTGACGCCGTTTTCGCAGAATTCGAAGGAAGATCCGTGTTCGGGATCGCCCCATGCGCAACCGGGGCAATCGAAACCATCAGGCTGGTTTGCCTTCAACAGCGCACGCGCGCCAGAAAGCGGCGCACCGGATTCCATAAGCCGTTTGCCCACGCTTTTCAGCGCGCCCCAGCCGCCTGCGGCCGAAGATGCCTTGCCGATGAAATCCGTCTTGCTCATTGCTGTATTTTTCCTGAAATCTGCGTGATCGGCCATGTGGCGAATGAGGCCGATCATATGTAAAGAAGCTTTTTCAGAATCGTCTTTAGGCGACATATGTCAATCTTTAACTTGCCGTTTTCTGCGGAACAGTCGGGCATTGCGGGGCGTTGTGCGAAGTGCGGCGCTCGTGGATTATTGTCGCGCGAAAGGGCGGTTCATGACATTTTCGTCGCAGTTGCGAGGCTTGTTGTTTTCCGCCTATCCGGTTGTTGACAATGCGCTTTTTAACGCCATTCTGCCTGCGCATTCGTGCACTGCGGCATTTTAAGAACAGGGGGACGCCAGATGACAGACCGTGACGACGATCTTGCCGCTCCCGAAGAGTTGAGGCCGACAGAAGCACCCTCCGACATCTATGCCGAGGACGGGTCCGTCCGTTCGGATTTTCTGGCGATGGTGGGGGCGGCGATTGCCGATCGCGACCTGCTTTTCCTGCGCAAGAATGTGGCGCGGCTGCATGAGTCCGAACTCGGCGACGTGCTGGAATCCATTCTGCCCGAACAGCGCCACGCACTCGTGCGGCTTCTCGGTTCCGATTTCGACATGACGGCGCTGACCGAGGTGGATGAAGGCATCCGCCTCGATATCGTCGACCAGATGTCGAACGAACAGATCGCCGCCGGTATCGGCGAGCTGGATTCGGACGACGCCGTTTACATTCTCGAAGATCTCGATGATGACGATCGCGAGGATATTCTCTCGCAGCTGCCGTTTACCGAGCGGGTGCGACTGATGCGGGCGCTGGATTATCCGGAAAGCTCGGCCGGTCGCCGCATGCAGACGGAATTCGTCGCCGTGCCGCCGTTCTGGACCGTCGGCCAGACCATCGATTATCTGCGCGAGGAGGAGGAACTCCCGGAATCTTTCTCGCAGATATTTGTCATCGATCCCACCTTCAAGCTGGTCGGCGCGCTCGATCTCGACAAGGTGCTGCGCGCCAAGCGGCAGGTGAAGATCGAAACGATCATGCACGAGACCAACCACTCCATTCCGGCCGAAATGGACCAGGAAGAGGCGGCGCAGCTTTTCGAGCAATATGACCTTCTGTCCGCCGCCGTGGTCGACAATAACGGCCGGCTGGTCGGCGTGCTGACCATCGATGATGTGGTCGACGTCATTCAGGAAGAGGCTGAAGAGGACTTGCTGCGCCTCGGCGGTGTGGGTGATGAAGAGCTGTCGGATAGTATCGTCAGCACCTCGCGCTCGCGTGTGCCGTGGCTTGCGGTCAACCTGCTCACCGCCTTTCTGTCCGCCTCGGTCATCAGCCTGTTCGATGCGACGATCCAGCAGATCATTGCACTGGCAATCCTGATGCCGGCGGTGGCCGGTATGGGCGGCAATGCGGGATCGCAGACCATGACGGTGTCGGTGCGGGCGCTGGCCACCAAAAGCCTCGATATTCACAACGCCGCGCGCATCATCCGGCGCGAAGCGGGTGTCGGTATCCTGAACGGCATGTTGTTCGGCTGCGCCATTGGCATCGTTGCCGGAATCTGGTTTCAGGATATCCATATTGGCGGCATCATTGCCACGGCCATGTGCCTCAACATGCTGGCGGCGGCGCTGGCCGGCATTCTCATTCCGCTGGTTCTGGACAAGTTCGGGGCTGATCCTGCCGTTTCTTCGGCGGTGTTCGTGACTGCTGTGACCGATATCGTCGGCTTTTTTGCCTTTCTGGGCATCGCAACCTGGTGGTATGGTATTTCCGGGTAGGCGGATGGCAAAAATTGACTTTTACGTGAAGGTCAAATAACATTATCCGGTGATGAATCGGATAGGCCCTTGGACAAGTATTATAGCATAACCGAACTGACACGCGAATTCGGTGTTTCCACCCGCACCTTGCGTTTTTACGAGGATGAGGGCCTCATTCACCCTGAGCGCCGCGGTCGCACACGGCTTTTCAGGGCCGCCGACCGTCGTCTCATTCAGGAAATCCTGCGCGGCCGCCGTATTGGATTTACGATCGCCGAAATTCGCGAGATCATTCACGTCTACAAGGAGCCGCCAGGCGAATCGGGTCAGCTTGTGCTTTTGATGAAAAAGGTCGACGAAAAGCGCGCCGATCTCAGGCAGAAGCGCAAGGACATTGAGGAGACGCTGGCGGAACTCGACAATGTCGAAGAGGCCTGTCTGACGCGGCTTGCCGAAATCGGCGTCGGGACGTGAGCATAGCTCGATAGCTCCCGCTTCATAAAAGATAAAACATCTGCGCCTCTGATTTCACTTCTGAGACAGCAAATTGTGATGTGATATCTGGAGCGGGCGATAGCCGCTTGTTTCTTCTCACCGCCGGGGAGAAGTCCGCGGCAGCGGGATGAGGGAGCAAGCTCTCCGAAATCCGGCAACGTTTCCCTATCATCCGACCCTTCGGACCACCTTCTCCCGGCGGGGAGAAGAAACGAGGGGCAATGTCGCCGCCCTTATCGTGCGTCCGGTAAAGCGGCGGCGGCCCTGACTCCTTTTTACTGCGCCTCAACCGTACACTGCTGTGCCAGTTCGCTGACCTTCGTCTGCTGATCGGCGCTGAGCTTGCCTTCCATCATGATGTCAAACAGGCTTTCCGCCTGCAGTTTTTCCAGCGTGCAGCCGCAGAAACGTTGGCACAGCTCCACCCCGTTCGCCTGTTCGACACAGCTTTTTTCGCAGCTGGATTTGTAAAGCTCCACCTGATCCACGGGAGGAGGCGGTGCCACGACCGACAGGACATAAACGAGGCCGATCAGTACCGGCTGATGGATGAGGTAGAAGGCCAGGCTGTGCCGGCCGGCGCTGGCAACCAGATTGCGTGGTGAGCTGGGGTTGCGAAAGCGATCCAGCCAGCCGCGAGGGGTAACAAATTGCGAAACGCCAAGTCCGGCGAGGAATGGGGCGAGCCAGGGCAGCAACGGCACATAGTCGTTGGAGCGGGGCGGCATGGTGGAAAAGCCGATCCAGGCCAGCCATTTCGCATTAAAGAGATCGGATTGCAGATATTGCGGCAACGCGAAGGCGATCACCGCGAAAAGCAGCGTCACCAGCGCTGGTGCGCGCAGGAACAGCAGCCCGACGAGGCTTGCGGCGGCGATATTATGCAGGATGCCGAAGAAGATGAAACTGTCGGGAAAGGCGAAATAGGTGGCGGCGGTAATCAGCAGCGCCGAACCTGCCACCATGGCGAAACGCTTGCCGAAGGACGGCCAGTTCAGACCTTTGCCATGGGCGAGAAACAGGCTGAAACCGGCCAGAAACAGGAATGAAGTGGCGATGCCGCGGGCATAGAGCTTCCACAGGCCCGTGGTTGCCGTGCCGGGTTCGAGATAACCGAAATATTCCAGGTTCCACGTGAAGTGGTAGGATGCCATGGCGAGAAGCGCCAGCCCGCGCAGGGTATCAAGACCGCCTATGCGGCCCCTGCGGCTGGTTTCGGTGATGGCTGCGTTTTTATCCATGTTTTCCGCTTTTCACGAGACCGGTATTCATTCGGGCTTGGCCCTTGAAGTGCGGCTATTTCAAGGCCTGCTGTCTTCCATGATGGCGCGACGCGCCTCGGAAAAGAACTGCCGGCGCAAGAGCGCCACGATGATGATGACGGTGCTGGCAATGAAGACATAGGGGCTGATGAACCAGCCGAGATAACCGATGGACAGAAAGATCGTCCGCAGGCCATCATTGAAATTCTTAGCAGCGATGATGTTCATCTTTATGACGTTTTCGGCGGCGCGCTCGGCCGCCTCGCGGTCGGAACTCGCATCATGGACCATCGGAATGGCGCCGAACAGGATCGTGCAATAGTTGAACAGTCGGTAGGACCAGCCGAATTTGAAGAAGGAATAACCGAACAGACAGGTCAGCCCGATGACCTTCAGCTCGAAAGCCGTGCGTCCGGAATAATGCACGAAAGGCATGTCGCGAAACACCGATTCGACCTGCTCGGTGGCGCCGAGCAGGGCAAAACAGCCGCCGATTGCGAAGATGGAGGTGGAGGCGAAGAAGGCCGTGCCGTTCTGCAGACCGGCCATGATCTGGGTGTCGATCATCTTCAGATCGCGTTTGAGCGAATTCATGATCCAGTCACGCCGGCGTTCGGCCATGGCCTGGTTGAGGCTGGCGCGCGAAAACAGCCGCGATCCCGTCGTGATATGGGTATAGGCAGCCCACAGCACGACGAAAATGACGATCGATATATAGTCCATGACGGTCATCACGGGCAGGTCACCTTGCTGTTTGCGAATCTTCGAAAGCATATTGATTTGAAGGTCATGGCAAGGCAATGGCGGCCGCCCCGTCGCGAGAATATTCTGCGGCCGCGTTGCAGCTTCGTCATGGCGCGATTTCGCTAACCTTCCGGTAACCCTATGGCTTTATCAATCGCTTCGCGGACGGAAGGTCTGCCGGTTCCGGGTGAGGTTTTGCGTACCGGTTCCGTGTAAATTCCCGGCACTATCCCCGGCCGATTGACAGAACAGCCATTCGCACCTAGCCTTTCATGAGGACCGGTGTTTCCGGTATCCGGAGTTGCCAAGGCTGATATGTCCCGCATCCCGCAGGCAGGTTTTGTCTCTCCGGTCCGGTATCAGCGGCAGTCCGGCATGAACAACCGGGGGACGCCTTTTTCTACGAATCGTTCCCTTCATGGCCGCCTGTTTCTGGCTTGCGACATCGCAAAGACGCCGGTCCGTTTATTTTCCTCATTCAGGTTTCCGATGACAGATAAAAACCGCTCCGTTTTCATTCTTGGCGGCGCGCGCTCCGGCAAGTCGCGTTTTGCGGAAGAGCTCGCGGTAAATGCCGGCGGAAGCCTGCATTATCTGGCCACCGGCAGGCCATGGGATGAGGAGATGCGTGACCGCATCGGCCATCATCAGGCGCGGCGTGGCGGCGAGTGGACGACCCATGAAGCGCCGGTCGACGTAGTTTCGGTGCTCGCGCGCCTCGACCGGCCGGAGAATGTCATCCTCATTGACTGCCTGACATTGTGGCTCACCAATCTGATGATGGAAAATGCCGATATCGAGGCCGCCTTCGACGTTCTGGCGGCGGCGGTGGCGTCGGCAAAAGCGAAACTGATTCTCGTCTCCAACGAAGTCGGTCTTGGCATCGTGCCTGAAAATCGCATGGCGCGTGAATTCCGCGATCATGCCGGCCGGCTGCACCAGCGTATCGCGGCCATTGCCGACGACGTCTTTTTTGTCGCCGCCGGGCTGCCCCTCAAGATGAAGGGCTGACGCGATACCTGCAAAAGCAGGATCGCCATCACCGCGCACTTTTGCTCTTCCGCAAATTCCCTCCATAAAGCCGCGCCCTGTTTTACCGGGGCTGCGACAGCTTTGCTTTCTTGATCTGGATCAAGGTGGCGTTGCCCTGCCGGTGGCAATGCTCCAACCGACGCAAAGGCGCGTTTTCGCTCTCCCAGGCGCACAACCTGCCTTTCGTCGGTCGGCTTGCACGTTGGGGGAAACCAACAATGAATTACACGTTAGAAACCGCGATCGTGGCCCTTGGGGCCTTTCTCGCGTTGCTTGGGGCAGCTTTTGCCCATGACAGTCTTTTCGCCGCCCATATGTGGGTGCTGTTCTTTACACTGCTGGTCAGCACGGTGCTTCTGTTGCGCCGTGTCTCCTTCGCGCCTGTCGATCCGGCCGCGCTCGCCCGCCGCAAGTCGGAATATTTCGACGAGGTGGTGAAATACGGCGTCATCGCCACCGTGTTCTGGGGTGTCGTCGGTTTTCTGGTCGGGGTCGTGGTGGCGCTTCAGCTTGCCTTTCCCGATCTCAACATCGCACCCTATTTCAATTTCGGCCGCATGCGGCCGCTGCACACCTCGGCGGTGATCTTCGCTTTCGGCGGAAATGCGCTGATCGCCACGTCTTTTTACGTGGTGCAGAGAACCTGTCGCGCGCGCCTGTTCGGCGGCAATCTCGGCTGGTTCGTGTTCTGGGGTTATAATCTCTTCATCATCATGGCCGCCACCGGTTACCTGCTCGGCATCACCCAGGGCCGCGAATATGCGGAGCCGGAATGGTATGTCGATATCTGGCTGACCATCGTCTGGGTCGCCTATCTCGTGACCTTCCTCGGCACGATCTTCATGCGCAAGGAGCCACATATCTATGTGGCGAACTGGTTCTATCTCGGCTTCATCGTCACCATCGCCATGTTGCACATCGTCAATAATCTGGCGGTGCCCGTGTCGTTCCTGGGCGTCAAGAGCTATTCGGCGTTCTCCGGCGTGCAGGATGCGCTGACGCAATGGTGGTACGGCCATAACGCCGTCGGCTTCTTCCTGACGGCCGGCTTCCTCGGCATGATGTATTATTTCATTCCGAAGCAGGTGAACCGCCCGGTCTATTCCTACCGCCTGTCGATCATCCACTTCTGGGCGCTGATCTTCATGTATATCTGGGCCGGCCCGCATCACCTGCACTATACCGCGCTGCCCGACTGGGCGCAGACACTCGGCATGGTGTTCTCGGTCATGCTGTGGATGCCCTCGTGGGGCGGCATGATCAACGGCCTGATGACGCTTTCGGGCGCATGGGACAAGATCCGCACCGATCCCGTCGTGCGCATGATGGTGATGGCGGTGGCCTTCTACGGCATGGCGACCTTCGAAGGTCCGATGATGTCGATCAAGGCCGTCAACTCGCTCAGCCACTATACCGACTGGACCATCGGCCATGTTCATTCCGGCGCGCTTGGCTGGAACGGCATGATCACCTTCGGCGCGATCTATTACCTGACGCCGAAACTCTGGGGCAGGGACCGTCTCTACAGCCTGCAACTGGTCAACTGGCACTTCTGGCTCGCCACGCTCGGCATCGTCGTTTACGCCGCCGTCATGTGGGTGGCCGGTATCCAGCAGGCTCTGATGTGGCGCGAATATGATAGCCAGGGCTTCCTCGTCTATTCCTTTGCGGAATCGGTCGCGGCCTTGTTCCCCTATTACGTGATGCGTGCCCTGGGCGGTCTGATGTTCCTCAGCGGAGCGCTGATCATGGCCTACAATGTCACGATGACCATCCTCGGTCATCAACGCGAGGAGGGCGCCCGCAAGGACGCGGCTCCTTCGCTGCAGCCTGCTGAATAAGGAGAGGCCGATGTCCATACTTGACAAACACGGCGTCATCGAACGCAACGCCACGCTGCTTCTGGTCGGCTCGCTGCTGGTCGTCTCCATCGGCGGTATCGTGGAAATCGCACCGCTCTTTTATCTCGAAAACACCATCGAGAAGGTGGAGGGCATGCGACCCTACACGCCGCTGGAACTGGCCGGGCGCAACATCTACATCCGCGAGGGATGTTACGTCTGCCACAGCCAGATGATCCGGCCGTTCCGCGACGAGGTGGAACGTTACGGGCATTACAGCCTGGCGGCGGAATCCATGTACGACCATCCGTTCCAATGGGGTTCCAAGCGCACGGGGCCGGACCTCGCGCGCGTCGGCGATCGCTATTCGAACGAATGGCACGTGCAGCATCTGGCCGATCCGCGCTCCGTGGTGCCGGAATCGATCATGCCGTCATACGCCTTCCTCAAGACGACGCCGCTGAAGATCACCGACATCTCGATGGAGCTGAAGGCCAACCGCGCCGTTGGTGTGCCCTATAGCGATGAGATGATTGAGAAGTCCGCGGCTGATCTTGTCGCCCAGGCCGATCCGAATGCGGATTCGTCGGAACTTCTGGCGCGTTACCCGAAGGCGAAGGTCGGCGATTTCGACGGCGATCCGGCCAAGCTTACCGAAATGGATGCTCTGGTCGCCTATCTGCAGATGCTCGGCACGCTGGTCGATTTCTCGACCTATGACGATGCCGCCGGATACCGGTGAGGAGGCGAAACGATGGAAACCTATACGGCCATGCGCCACTTCGCCGACAGCTGGGGCCTGCTTGCCATGACCCTGTTCTTCGCCGGCGTCGTCGTTTTTACCCTTCGCCCCGGCTCCAAGAAGGCCGCGGACGATGCCGCCAGCATTCCGCTCAAGGAGGACTAGGATATGTCCGAAAAACACATTGATGACATCAGCGGCGTCGAAACCACCGGCCACGAATGGGACGGTATCCGCGAGCTGAACAATCCCATGCCGCGCTGGTGGGTCTGGACCTTTTATTTCACGATCCTCTGGGCCATCGGTTATACCATCGCCTATCCGGCTTACCCGCTGATATCAGGCGCAACAAAAGGGCTGCTCGGCTGGAGCAGCCGCGGCGAAATCGCCGCCGAAATCGCGGATGCGAAACAGGCGCAGAGCGTTTATGTCGACAGAATCGCCAATTCCTCGCTTGCCGAAATTCAGGCGGACCCGACCCTGATGCAGTTTGCGCTTTCCGGCGGTGCAGCCGCGTTCAAGGTCAATTGCATTCAGTGTCACGGTTCAGGCGCGGAAGGCGGGCAGGGTTATCCCAACCTCAATGACGATGACTGGATGTGGGGCGGCAGTGCCGACGATATCTACACGACGGTGAAGCACGGCATCCGTTTTGCCGATGATCCTGATACGCGCGCTTCGGAAATGCCGGCCTTCGGCGACATCCTCCAGTCGAATGAAATCCGCGAGGTCGCCGCCTATGTCGTCAGCCTTACCGGCACGCCTTCCAACCCGGCGCTGGTGGAACCCGGCAAGCAGCTCTTTGCCGATAATTGCGTCTCGTGCCACGGGGAAGACGCCAAGGGTAATCGCGAATTCGGCGCACCCAATCTGGCCGACGCGATCTGGCTGAAGTCGCATGGGGAGGAGGGGATCGTCTCGCAGATCCGTTCGCCGAAGCACGGCGTCATGCCCGCCTGGGGTGAGCGTCTCGGTGACACGACCGTCAAGCAGCTGGCGATCTTCGTGCATTCGCTTGGTGGGGGCGAATGAGGCAACTAGAATGCAAAGAAGGGCGCCGGGGAGGCGCCCTTTTTTATTGTTCAGATCAGGCGCTTTCCGACCGTCCATCCGGATATTCGGCCGGTCCCTTCAGCTCGATCTTGTTGCCGAAGGGATCACGGAAATAGAACGAATGTCCCATCCCTCTCGCGCCGCCGTGAAAGGCTTCCTGTTCTATCATGACGTTAAATTTCGCCAGATGGGTGCGAAGCGCATCATGGTTCAGGGGACCGGTCGCTATGCAGATGTGATCGACATTACGACCTCCGGAGACGGGCGGAGCGGCCTTTGTGCCACCGGGGTGCGTGACATCCCACAGCACGATCAGGGCATTTCCGCACCAGACTTGTTCCATCCCAAGAGCAGGGTAAGAGTAACCATCCCTGCATCCCAGCACGTTCCGGTAAAAATCGAGCGCCCGCGTCATGTCGTCGACGATGAAGACGATATGATCGATACCGACCAACGAAAAAGGCGGTGTTGTCAAAGTCATGGCGAGCTCCTGCCGATCAGCTTTTCGACCAGACGGCCAGTTCATATCCGTCCGGATCGGTGAAGTGAAAACGCCGTCCGCCCGGAAACTCGAAAAGTGCTACGCTGATCTGACCGCCGGCGGCTTCGACACGCCGCTGCACACCCTCGATATCGGCGGCGTAGAGAATGACGAGCGGTCCGCCCCTGGCCGAAACCGGCGCCGTGGTGGTGAAACCGCCGGTCAGCCGGCCATCGGAAAACTCGCAATATTGCGGACCGTAATCCTTGAAGGTCCAACCGAATGCGCCGCCGTAAAATTCCTTGCTGCGTTCGATGTCGGCGACGTTGAATTCGACATAGTCGATGCGCCGGTCATTGGCATTTTCTGTCATCATTTACTCCATCAATCCGCTTCGAGCAGCGACTTCAGCGTTTCGAGATCGGCCGTGATCGCGCTCGCGTCCTGCTCGAACTCCTCGTCCGTCATGCCGTCAAGCCGAAGCAGCGTGAAGCTCACTTCCGCGCCGCTGCCATTCGGCGTTACCCGAAGCGCGTTATAGACCTTCAGGCCGTCAGGCAATGTGACGACATGATCTATGACGCCGAATTCGTTGGCGGGCGCGAAATTCACCCGCACCTCGCCAAGCGGTCCGCCATCGGCGATCCAGTCGTTGCCATCCGGCTTCAGGCCGCCGCCCAGACCTGCCGCCCAGCGCGGCATGTTCTGCGGGTCGGAGACGAAACCATAGACCTGTGCCCACGGCTTTTCGACTGACAGGTGAATGATTCTCGACTGCATGACAGGCATCTCGTCCTCCCTCTGCGGCGCGGTCCCTCCCTGCGCCACTTTGTCGTCACTTGATGTAAGTCAAGGATGTTTCCCCGCTGAGATGGGAGAAAGCAAGGAGATAAAAATGGACTCCTATCATGAACATCTATCGCGCCGGACAGGATCGCCCGCAGCAGCCCGTCGAAAGGCTGGAGGCGGAAGCCGTCAATTCTGCAAAAACGCGCAAACCGCTTTACGAAGCGCGCAAGAAGATTTTTCCGAAGCGCGCCGAGGGCAGGTTCCGGCGGTTCAAATGGCTGGTGATGCTGGTCACGCTCGGCATTTATTATCTGACGCCGTTCCTGCGCTGGGACCGCGGTCCCTATGCGCCCGATCAGGCGGTATTGATCGATATCGCCAACCGGCGCTTTTATTTCTTCTTCATCGAAATCTGGCCGCAGGAGTTCTTTTTTGTTGCCGGCCTGCTGGTCATGGCGGGGCTGGGGCTGTTTCTCGTCACATCAGCCGTCGGGCGCGCATGGTGCGGTTACACCTGTCCGCAGACCGTCTGGGTCGACCTGTTTCTGGTGGTCGAACGGGCGATCGAGGGCGACAGGAACGCCCGCATGAAGCTGGATGCGGCGCCCTTCACATTTGGCAAATTGCGCAAGCGGGTGCTGAAACATGCGATCTGGCTGGTGATTGGCGTTCTGACCGGCGGCGCCTGGATTTTCTATTTCGCCGATGCGCCGACGCTGGCGATGCAGTTCATGACCGGGCAGGCGCCGATGATCGCCTACTCGACCGTCGCCACGCTGACCGCCACTACCTATGTCTTCGGCGGGCTGATGCGGGAACAGGTGTGCACCTACATGTGTCCCTGGCCGCGCATCCAGGCGGCGATGCTGGATGAGAATTCGCTTGTCGTCACCTATAATGACTGGCGCGGTGAGCCGCGCTCGCGGCACGCCAAGAAGGCTGCGGCAGCTGGGGAGAGCATCGGCGATTGTGTCGATTGCAATGCCTGTGTCGCGGTCTGTCCCATGGGCATCGACATCAGGGACGGGCAGCAGCTGGAATGCATCACCTGCGCGCTCTGCATCGATGCCTGTGACGGGGTGATGGACAAGATCGGCAAGCCGCGCGGGCTGATCGCCTATGCGACGCTGTCCGAATATCAGTCCAACATGGCGCTGGCGACCGGCAATGGCGAATATGCCATCCGCCCCGCCAATGTGCGTGAAGAGGACGGCAGTTTCAGCAAGCGTGTCCGCCACTTCAACTGGCGCATCATCTTCCGGCCGCGCACGCTGCTTTATACCGCCATCTGGGCTGCCGTTGGCATCGGCATGCTGTTTGCGCTGGTGACGCGCGAGCGGCTGGCGCTCAATGTCCTGCACGACCGCAATCCGCAATATGTGCTGGAATCGAACGGGTCGATCCGCAACGGCTATACCGTGCGCATTCTCAACATGGTGCCGCAGCCGCGCATAATGAGCCTGACGATAGAAGGCCTTCCCAATGCGGTGATGAAGATAAACGGCATGCCGGATACGGCCGCGCGCGCCTTCGAGGTGACGGTGGAGCCGGATGAGGCGACGACGCTGAAGGTCTTTGTCACCCTGCCTGGCAAGGATATCGCGCGGACGGCGGAAAACTTCGAATTCATCGTCAGCGATACGGCCGGCCACGAAACGGCCCGCTACGATGCGGTCTTTAATGCTCCGGGAGTGAAAAAATGACAGTCAACAATCGCCAGACATCCGGCTTCGTTTTCACCGGCTGGCATATGCTCGGCGTCATGGTGCTGTTCTTCGGCACCATCATCACCGTCAACATGATCATGGCCTGGAATGCGGTCCACAGCTGGAGCGGGCTCGTCGTGCCCAACACCTATGTCGCCAGTCAGCAGTTCAATGCCAAGGCGGAAGCCGCCAAGGCACGGGCCGCAACCGGCATCAAGGGCAGGCTCGTGGTGGATGAGAAGACCGTGCGTTACGAGGTTTTCCATCCGGAAAAAGGTCCGATCGATACGGATACGGTGACGGCGCATTTTCGTCGGCCTGTGGGTGAAAGCCAGAATTTCGACATGGAACTCACCCCGGCCACCACCGGCGTCTTTACCGGCGCACGTGACATGCTGCCGGGGCAATGGATCGTCGAGGTTACCGCCGTCAAGGACGGCCGGATCATCGTGCATGAGGGCACGCGGATCGCCGTTATCAGGGGACGTCAATGAGCTGCTGTGCACCGGGAACGGAAGGCTCGCTTCAACTCGGCGAGCCGGTCAATCCACCATCGTCGGAGGAATTGCTGCTGGCGAGCCGCGATCTGGGGCAGGGGCTGCGTCAGACCGATCTCAGCGTGCCGGATGTTTATTGCGGCGCCTGCATCACAACCATCGAGACTGCGCTTAACCGTTTGCCACAGGTGGAACGCGCGCGGGTGAACCTGTCATCCAAACGTGTGGCGGTTGTCTGGAGGGAAGAGGTCAATGGCGTCAGGACCGATCCCGCCGAGATTGCCCGTGCAATTCTGTCGACGGGATACCGCACTCATCTTTTCGCCAGCGGGCAGGATGCTTCCGACGCGTTGCGCTCGCAGCTGATCAGGGCGGTGGCGCTGTGCGGTTTTGCCTCCGCCAATATCATGCTTCTGTCCGTCTCCGTCTGGTCGGGGGCGGATGCGGCGACGCGCGACATGTTCCACTGGATTTCGGCGATGATTGCCGCGCCGGCGCTGATCTATGGCGGGCGTTTCTTCTATCAATCTGCCTGGAACGCGCTGAAACACGGCCGCACCAACATGGATGTGCCGATCGCGCTTGCCATCACGCTCTCTTATGCCGTTTCGCTGTGGGAAACGATCCATCACGGTGAACATGCCTGGTTCGACGCGACCGTATCGCTGCTGTTCTTCCTGCTGATCGGCCGCACGCTGGACCATATCATGCGCGACAAGGCGCGCTCGGCCATTGCCGGATTGGCCCGGCTGTCGCCGCGCGGCGCGACCGTCATCGGTGAGGATGGAACGCGGGAATATCGCCAGCTTGCCGATGTCCAACCCGGAATGTCGATTGCGATTGCGGCAGGTGATCGTGTGGCGGTGGATGCCGTGGTCGTCTCCGGCAGCAGCGATCTCGACATGTCCATCGTCAATGGTGAAAGCGCGCCGCGTCGCGTTGCGGCAGGCGACAGCCTGCAGGCCGGCACGCTCAACCTCACCGGTTCGCTCACCGCTCGGGTGACCGCCTCGGCCAGGGACTCCTTCCTGTCGGAAGTGATCGGGTTGATGGAGGCGGCCGAAGGCGGGCGGGCGCGTTACCGCCGTATCGCCGACCGCGCCGCAAGCTATTATTCACCCGTGGTGCATCTTCTCGCGCTGGTTACATTCCTCGGCTGGGGCATTTTTGGCGGGGACTGGAAACAGGCGATGCTGATTGCCATTGCGGTTCTCATCATTACCTGCCCCTGTGCGCTGGGCCTTGCCGTTCCCGTCGTGCAGGTGGTGGCCGCTGGACGGCTCTTCCGGCACGGCATCATGGTCAAGGAAGGCTCGGCCATGGAGCGGCTGGCCGAAATCGACACAGTGCTGTTCGACAAGACCGGCACGCTGACCGTTGGTAAACCGAGACTGGTCGAGACAGGGGATGTGAAGCCGGCCACCATGGCAATTGCGGCGGGACTTGCTGCCCATTCGCGTCATCCTCTCTCGAAAGCCCTACATGCCGCCTATAACGGTGCCTTGCCGGCCTATGAGTTGGTGCGGGAAATTCCAGGCTCGGGCGTCGAGGCCGAGACGGAAGCCGGCATCTACCGGCTCGGCAATCGCCGTTTCGCCTGCCCGGATGAGGCACGGACCGACAATGGCGATGCGCGGTCGGAAGTGGTGCTGTCGCTCGATGGCCATCAACTGGCGAGCTTCGGTTTCGAGGATAATCCGCGCGCGGGTGCGGTTGCGGCTTTGCGTAATCTCTCAGTGCGGGGCCTGATGCAGGAAATCGTTTCGGGTGACCGGGCCGCCGCCGTCAGCGCCATGGCGCAGCGGCTGGGGATCGGCAACTGGCGTGCGGACCTGTCGCCGAAGGAAAAGGCGGCGCGCTGCGCCGAACTTGCCAGCGAGGGTCGCAGGGTGCTGATGGTAGGAGACGGTATCAACGATGCGCCGGCGCTCGCCGCCGCCCATGTTTCCATGGCGCCCGCCACCGCCGCCGATATTGGCCGTCAGGCCGCCGATTTCGTGTTCATGCAGGAGGATCTCGATGCCGTGCCTTTTGCGATCGAGACATCTCAGCGGGCCGGAAGGCTTATCCGGCAGAACTTCGCGCTTGCCATCGGCTATAATATCATCGCCGTGCCGATTGCGATTGCCGGTTATGCGACGCCGATGATTGCGGCCATTGCGATGTCGACATCTTCACTGATCGTCGTTGCCAATGCGTTGCGCCTTGCCGGTGCGGCGGAAACCATCCGTCGCCGGAACGACGTAAAAACAGGATTTGCGGGCGAGGGGGCACAACTGGCATGAACATGCTGATCTATCTCATTCCCGTCGCGCTGTTTCTGGGCGCGCTCGGCCTTTTCGCCTTCCTCTGGTCGGTTCGATCAGGGCAGTATGACGATATGGACGGGGCCGCCTGGCGGGTAATCGATGATGGTGACGACCGGCCACGGCCCTCTTGAGGGGGAAGCAAAAGGTCAGTTTTGAACTGGTCTTGACCTGTCGCAAATATGCAAAGCTGACTTGCGTCATCAAAATTTAATCGTTTCAGTCCCGGCTAGCCTTGCCGTTTGTCCATTACAGTGCCACAACACGACCACCTAAAAGCAAGATGGAGGCACATCCGTGGAACAGGCAGAAATCGGTTTGATCGGTCTCGGCGTCATGGGCTCGAACCTGGCGTTGAACATCGCGGAAAAGGGCAACAAGATTGCCGTATTCAACCGAACCCCGGAAGTTACACGAAAATTCTACGCCGATGCGGGCGAACTGCAGGGCCAGATCATTCCCTGCGAAACCATCGAGGAATTCGTCGCTGCAATTCGTCCTCCGCGCCCGATCATCATCATGATCAAGGCCGGCGATCCGGTTGACCAGCAGATGGAAATCCTGAAGCCCCATCTCGCCAATGGCGACATCATGATCGATGCCGGCAATGCCAATTTCCGCGATACGATCCGCCGTTTCGACAATCTGAAGGATAGCGGCCTGACCTTTATCGGCATGGGCGTTTCCGGCGGTGAAGAAGGCGCGCGTCACGGACCGTCGATCATGGTCGGCGGTACCGAAGACAGCTGGAAGCGTGTCGAGAAGGTGCTGACCTCCATTTCCGCCAAATATAATGACGATCCGTGCGTGGCATGGCTCGGCAATGACGGCGCCGGCCACTTCGTCAAGACCATCCATAACGGCATCGAATATGCCGACATGCAGATGATTGCCGAAATCTACGGCATCCTGCGTGATGGCCTTGGCATGAGCGCCGTCGAAATCGCCGATGTCTTCGCCGAATGGAACAAGGGCCGCCTGAATTCCTACCTGATCGAAATCACCGAGAAGGTTCTGCGTGCCGCCGATCCGATCACCGGCAAGCCGATGGTCGATCTGATCCTCGACAAGGCCGGCCAGAAGGGCACCGGCAAGTGGTCGGTCATCGAGGCGCAGAACATGGGCGTCGCCGCAACCGCCATCGAGGCGGCCGTGGCTGCCCGTATCCTGTCGTCGCAGAAGGATGAGCGCGAAGCTGCCGAGAAGATCTTCGGCCTGCCGACCCTCGCGGCGGCACCGGCTGACAAAAAGGCCTTCATCGCCGATCTGGAAAGCGCGCTTCTGGCCGCCAAGGTCGGCGCTTATGCGCAGGGCTTCGCCATCATGTCGGCCGCTTCGAAGGAGTTCAACTGGAACCTGCCGATGCCGACGATCGCCCGCATCTGGCGCGCTGGCTGCATCATCCGCTCGGAATTCCTCGATGAGATCACCTCGGCCTTCACCAAGGATCCGCATGTGGCCAACCTCATCGTGACGCCTGCCTTCGCCGCCATCGTCAAGGATACCGATGCGCCGCTGCGCCGCGTGGTTTCCTACGCCGTGCTCTCCGGCCTGCCGGTTTCGGCGCTGGCTTCGGCACTCGGCTATTTCGATGCCTATCGCCGCGGTCGCGGCAGCGCCAACCTCATTCAGGCGCAGCGCGACTTCTTCGGCGCGCATGGTTTCGAACGCACCGACGGTGTGGACAAGCCGCACGGCCCATGGGGCAGCGGCGCCGACATTTTCTGATCGGCTGAAACGATAAACGACAAAAGGCCCGCGCAAGCGGGCCTTTTTCATTTCGTTGCTGCTTCAACTCAGCGGGCAGCGGCGAGGCCGACGATGAGGCCGCTGACGGCGTTGATCAGCAGGAACTGGTTGTCGACGCGGACCCAGCGCTGGTCGCGGCGCGGCTCTGCAAGGTGGTAACGGCGGTAGTCACGGCGGTCCACCATGTTGCGGCGCTCACGGGCCGAGAGGCGCTGGCCGCGATCCCAGCGGTGCTTCTTGACGATGACTTTCTTGGTGGTGACCTGACGCTCGACGGTGACGCCGCGATGGCGATCGTCGTGGCGGCTTTGGGCCTGTGCCATCGGAGCTGCAAGAACGGTGGCTGCCAGAAGAATGGTGACGAACTTTTTCATGGAAGTTTCCTCTCGGGTTTCGATGAGAAGAACTTACGAATAAACGAATGAACGGAAACTGAATTTAAAATTACATTTATGTAATGGTTGTTAATGCTTAGGGGCGGGAGTTAATCTTTTGTTTTGAGTTTCTTGGCGCAAGTTTCGGAGCGTGCAGGCCGCCCGGTGTAACCGGGCGACCCTTTCTGTATCAGACCCGTTCGGCGGATTTTGCCCAGAGGTTGATATCCGCATCCCTGGCGTAACGATCGATTTCCGCCAGCTCCTCGGTGGAGAACTCGGCATTGTCGAGCGCCTTGACGCAATCCTCGACCTGTTCGACACGGCTTGCGCCGATCAGCGCCGAGGTGATGCGGCCGCCACGCAGAACCCAGGCAATCGCCATCTGCGCCAGCGTCTGGCCGCGGCGTTCGGCAATGCTGTTGAGGGAGCGGATGTTTTCAACATTGCGCTCGTTGAGGAAGGCCGGGTTCAGCGACTTGCTCTGCGATGCACGGCTGCCATCCGGCACGCCGCCGAGATATTTCGTCGTCAGCATGCCCTGCGCCAACGGCGAAAAGACGATGGAGCCGATGCCCAGTTCTTCCAGCGTATCGACGAGACCGTCTTCCTCGATCCAGCGGTTGATCATCGAATAGCTCGGCTGATGGATGATGCAGGGCGTGCCGAGGTCCTTGAGGATGGCGGCGGCCTCACGGGTGCGCTTCGAATTATAGGAGGAAATGCCGACATAAAGCGCCTTGCCCGAGCGCACGATCTGGTCCAGCGCGCCGCAGGTTTCCTCAAGCGGCGTGTTGGGGTCGAAACGGTGGGAATAGAAAATATCGACGTAGTCCAGCCCCATGCGCTTCAGGCTCTGGTCGCAGGAAGAGATCAGATATTTGCGGCTGCCCCATTCGCCATAGGGGCCGGGCCACATGTTGTAACCGGCCTTGGAAGAGATGATCATTTCGTCGCGATAGCCGGCGAAATCCGTCTTCAGGATTTCACCGAAGGCGGTTTCGGCGCTGCCGGGCGGCGGGCCGTAATTGTTGGCGAGATCGAAATGGGTGATGCCGAGATCAAATGCGCGGCGGCAAATGGCCTGTTTCGTCTGATGCGGCGTATCGTTGCCGAAATTGTGCCAGAGCCCCAGCGAAATCGCCGGCAATTTCAGGCCGGTCTTGCCGCAATGATTGTATTTCATGGACGCGTATCGGTTTTCGGCCGGTTGCCAAACCATGGGTCTTCCTCCACTTGCTGATGACTGGCTGCCGGAGAACCCGGCAACCCTTTGAACCGATGAAAACAGGTGCGGGCGCACCTGTCATTCCCGAGAGGGATGGTTATGCCTTTCTCCGCATGGTTTCAATGCCGGGATTGGCAGGTATGAAGATCGAAGATGCGGAAATGCGGCTGGGGGCCATCCGCCTTCGGGGTGAAGATGATGCGGCGTGTTTCACCGGCGGAAAGATCGAACAGATTGTCCGAATATCGTCCCGGCTGGTCCGCCTCCAGCATGACGAAGAGGGCGAGACCGGCGGCGGTGACATCGATTTCAAACTGACCGTTCTTCAGCGGGCCGACTGACAGATCCAACCCGGCGGGCTGAAGCTCCAACGCCTTGTAGGTGTCGCGCACGTGATGGCCTTCGCCGGTCATGCCGTTGGAGGCAATGAAGCTCCACGCAAGGATGGCGCCATCCGGCAGGCTGTCCATGTCGATTTCGGTCAGCGTCGCGGCCTTATCCGTCGCGCATGTGCCGTTGGCGGATTTCAGCGGCACGCGGTTGCCGTCCATGGTCAGCGCAACGATGTTCATGTCTATCTCGACATCTTCCGCCGTGTCGTTGACCATGGAAAAGCTCACCTGTCGTCCATCCCTGGAGGGAATGGCTGAGACCGTGACCGGCTGGAAAAAGCGGCGGGCAGCATAATGCAGCGCCTTCCAGCCGCCGCCATAATCGAGGCTCGACCATGAGGCGACCGGCCATGTGTCGTTCAACTGCCAATAAAGCGTGCCCATGCAATGGGGTTTCAGCGAGCGCCAGTAATCGACAGCCGTGCGGATGGCCAGCGCCTGCTGGACCTGGCTCAGATAGACGAAGTTCTCGAAATCCCTGGGGAAGCGGAAATAACGGAACATGGTGCCGGCGATCCGCTCATTGCCGCCGACATTCTTCTGGTGCAGTTCGATGACCGGGGAGGCGATGTTCATGTCCCTGTCTTCGGCATAGGTGCGGATGACGGGCATTGATGTATAGGACTGGAAACCGAATTCGGAGCAGAAACGCGGTTTGACCGACCGGTAATTGTCGAACGACTTATTCTCGTGCCAGACGGACCAGTAATGCATGTCGCCGGAGCCATCCGCGTGCCATGCATCGCCGTAATCGAGATAACCCGACGCGGGACTCGATGGCCACCAGAGCGCTTCGGGGGCGGCTTTTTTCAGGGCCCGTTCGATGGTGCGGTTCAGACGATCATAGGCGACGAGATAGCGGTCGCGATTGTTGCGGGATTCATCGAACCAGGTCAGCGCGCCCACCAGCTCGTTATCGCCGCACCACAGAGCGATGGAGGCATGCGAGGACAGGCGTTTCACCTGGTAATCGACCTCGTGTTCGACATTGTCGAGAAAGTCCTCGTTGCAGGGATAAAGATTGCAGGCGAACATGAAGTCCTGCCAGACCAGAAGGCCAAGGCGATCACAGAGATCGTAGAACCAGTCCTCTTCATAAAATCCGCCGCCCCAGACGCGGATCATGTTCATGTTGGCCTCGACCGCGGAGCAGAGGAGGTCTTCGGTCTTTTCCCGGCTGGTCAGCGAATGGAGCGCATCTGCCGGAATCCAGTTGGCGCCGCGGCAGAAAATTTCCCGGCCGTTGATGCGGAAAGCGAAACGGCTGCCCGCTTCATCCTTGTCGGTCAGTAGTTCGATGGTCCTGAAGCCGATCTGGCGGGTGACGATCTCGTCGGGCAGTTCCACCGTCAGCCGGTAGAGCGTCTGCTCACCACTGCCGGCCGGCCACCAGAGTTGCGGATTTTCCACGAAGAAGACGTGGCGCACCACCGTCTCGCCCGCGCCGACGCCGCAATCGAGCCGCAGTCTTTCATCGTTGAGGGAGAGGTAGACCGGCAGGCTTGCCGGACCTTCGGCAAACAGCGTCACGGCCACATGCAATTCAACGCCGCCTTCGACATGATGCTGCGAGGTGACGACATGCTCGATGCGGGCCGTATCGAGGCGTTTCAGCAGGATTTTGCCGTAAAGCCCAAGCGGCGCAATGGCGATGTTCCAGTCCCAGCCGAAATGGCATTGCGGCTTGCGCAACATGTTGCCATTGGCGATCGGCGAATTTCCGGGGTGATAGGGAATATAAAAGGGCTGCCGCGCCTGACGCTCCGCACCGGCCACGATGTTGGAATGGAAATGGATGCGGATGGTGTTTTCACCCGGTCGCACGGCGCGCGAAATATCGGGGCGGTAACGGCGGAAGCAATTGTAGGCGCTCAGGACGGGGACATCGTTGACGAAGACGATGGCGACGGTGTCGAGATAATCGATATCGAGATACCAGCTGGCATCGGCCTCATCGAGGATGAATGTGCGCTCAATGATCCAGTCCCGCTGCGCCACCCATTGCACCGCGTTTTCATTGGCGCCGTGATAGGGGTCGGGAATGATGTCCGCATTTTTGAGCGCGGTGTGAATGTCGCCGGGGACGGAAAGCTCGGTGGCATGGTCTCCCTCCACCGAGCTCAGGCGCCAGAGCCCGGCCAGATCGATGGTGGTTTCGGGCGTGGAAGAAGAGATCATGGTGGGACCCTGCATAATATGAATTCAACAAAGACGGCCCGGCATTATGAAGCAGGCTTGTGTCAGAATCTGGGGGAACCGCATGCCGGCAAAACGGCTTTTGCCGGTTCACTCCACGTCACGATCTTCTCCCTTCGGCAACGTTACCGTAAAACAAACGTGCCGTCATGCCTTTGATCGCCAACTGGCGAGGTTAAATGCATCTGCCATCAACGTCACGCGGTGAAGAGGTAGTCTTATTCTAATTCTTCGATAATTGATTTATATATATCAATAAGTTATTTTTGTTTTTTAATTTAAATAATTAATTTCTGTATGTTTTCGAGGCTTGGGTTTCATGGCTGCGGGAACAGTTTCATGGGAGGAAATATTTTCTGCACCTGCATCGTTATAGCTGAATTGAGGCGTGATGGGATGAGGCCGAGCGGTGCGAGGGGACGTTTGCCTTTGCAACAGCGCAAAAGCTATCTATGATTATCGTTCGGTAAAGCGTGGCGAAATGACATGAACGATACTGGTAAATCCGGCGGGGGCGAAGCACCCGCGACGACGGGCGAGCGCCCGACCTTGAAGACCATCGCCTATATGACAGGTCTTGGCATCACCACAGTCTCGCGTGCATTGAAGGATGCGCCCGATATCGGCGCGGAGACCAAGGAGCGCGTGCGGCTGATCGCCCGGCAGATCGGCTACCAGCCCAACCGGGCCGGCGTGCGGCTTCGCACCGGCAAGACCAATGTCATCGCGCTGGTGCTGAGTGTCGACGAAGAGCTGATGGGTTTCACCAGCCAGATGGTGTTCGGCATCACCGAGATACTCTCCACCACGCAATATCACCTCGTTGTCACGCCACATATCCACGCCAAGGATTCCATGGTGCCGATCCGCTACATTCTCGAGACCGGCTCGGCGGATGGGGTCATCATTTCGAAGATCGAGCCGAACGATCCGCGCGTCCGTTTCATGACCGAGCGCAACATGCCCTTCGTCACCCATGGGCGGTCCGATATGGGCATCGAACATGCCTTTCATGATTTCGACAATGAGGCCTATGCTTACGAGGCAGTCGAGCGTCTGGCGCAATGCGGGCGCAAACGGATTGCCGTGATCATGCCGCCATCGCGATTTTCCTACCACGATCATGCGCGCAAGGGGTTCAATCGCGGGATCAGGGATTTCGGCCTTACCGAATTTCCCATCGATGTCGTCACCATCGAGACGCCGCTCGACAAAATCCGCGATTACGGCCAGAGGCTGATGCAATCGGATGATCGCCCCGATGGCATCGTCTCTATCAGCGGTAGCAGCACCATCGCGCTGCTGGCGGGCTTCGAAGCGGCGGGTGTGAAGATCGGCAAGGATATCGATATTGTCTCGAAACAGTCGGCCGAGTTCCTGAACTGGATCAAGCCGCAAATCCATACCGTCAACGAGGATATCAAGCTGGCGGGCAGGGAGCTTGCGAAAGCCCTTCTGGCACGTATCAACGGCGCTCCGCCGGAAACCCTGCAGAGCGTCAGCGAGCCGGTCTGGTCTTCCATGGCGCCGAAGCCGTAAAGAGCAGCGTCGGAATCGATGCTTTGCACCCGACTCTGTTGCGGGTTGCCACTTACTCGCCGTCATGCCGGCCTCGAGCGGGCATCCAGCCAGCCCAAGTCCTTGGGCTGAAAGGAGGCTTCCCGTCGCGCGGACGCGCGTCGGCTGGATTCCGGCTCAAGGCCGGAATGACGGAAAAGAAGCGTTATCGCTTACGGCTGGGCCAGGCAATCCTTCAGCGAGCCGGCAATACCGCGCATCAGCTTGAAATAGAGGTCTGGACCAGGCTCCAGCGTGGCCGCTTCCGGATCGAGCGTCGCGGACTTTGCGGCCGTGCCTTCAGTGATGACCGAGATCAGTTTCGGCTCGAATTGCGGTTCGGCGAAAACGCAGGTTGCGCCCAGTTGACGAACCTTCTCCTGCATCTGCTTGACGCGGTCCGCACCGGGCAGGGTCTCGGGGCTGACGGTGATCGACCCAGCCGTCTTCACGCCATAACGATGCTCGAAATATTGATAGGCGTCGTGAAAGACGATGAAAGGCTTGTCCTTGATCGGCTTGACCGTTTCAGCCAGTTCCGTGTCGAGTGCATCGAGATCGTCGATCAGCTTTTTGGTGTTGGCCTGATAGGTCGCGGCATTTCCGGCATCGGCCGCAATCAGTGCGGTTTCGATCGTCTGCGCCATGGCCTTGGCATTGGCGGGATCAAGCCAGAGATGGGTATCATAGGCGCCGTGCCCATGGTCATGGTCACCGTGGTCATGGCCATGATCGTGTGCCGCCTCGCCATCCGCATGGTCTTCATGACCTTCTTCGCCGTGGTCATGCGCCTCGAAGGGGCCGCCTTCACGGAAAGGCAGCTTTTCCAGCCCCTTGGCGTCTTCCAGTTCCACCACCGTCGCTTTGCTGGCCAGTGCCTCCAGCGGCTTTTCCAGGAAAGCTTCCAGCCCGGGCCCAACCCAGAACACCACATCCGCCTTTTCCAGCTTTCGGGCATTGGAGGGCCGCAGATTATAGGTATGTGGCGAGGCGGCACCCTCAACGATGAGCTGCGGTTCACCAACACCGCGCATGATGGCCGCCACGAGCGAGTGTATGGGCTTGATCGAGACCACGACATCGGGCGCGGCTGTGGCGCCCGAAGCGGCGGCCGCGATTGCCACCGACGCCATGAGCGGGATCAGGATCGATTTCATGCAATGCACTCCACTTGAAGAAGTATAGTTATGTTATTACATTTATTGCGTAACTCTATAACGTATGCAATAGCGGTAGGCAACATCGCCGAACGGACAATCCCATGCTTCATTCCACCCGTCAGGGTAACGATATACTGGTTTCCCTTGCCAATGCCGGCGTGCAGCGCAATGGCCGCTGGCTGGTGCGCGGCGTGGAGTTTTCCGTCAGCAAGGGCGAGATCGTGACGCTGATCGGCCCGAATGGCTCCGGCAAATCCACAAGCGCGAAAATGGCGATCGGCGTAATGAAACCAACCGAGGGTGAAGTCTCGCGCATTGCCGGCCTGCGCGTCGGTTATGTGCCGCAGAAGCTTTCGGTGGACTGGACCATGCCACTTTCGGTACGGCGGCTGATGACGCTGACCGGGCCGCTGCCCGCCCGCGAGATTGATGCGGCGTTGAATGCGACAGGCATCGCACATCTGGCGAACGCCGAAGTTCAACACCTTTCCGGCGGCGAGTTCCAGCGTGCGCTTCTGGCTCGCGCCATCGCCCGCAAGCCCGATCTTCTGGTTCTTGACGAGCCCGTGCAGGGTGTGGATTTCTCCGGCGAGATCGCACTTTACGATCTGATAAAAAATATCAGGAATTCAAGTGATTGCGGGATTCTGTTAATCTCCCATGACCTGCATGTGGTGATGGCGGAAACCGATACCGTGATCTGCCTGAACGGCCATGTCTGCTGCCGGGGAACACCGCAGGCGGTAAGCCAGAGCCCGGAATATATGCGGCTGTTCGGCGGTTCTGCCGCAAAGGCGCTTGCCGTCTATAGCCACCACCACGACCACACCCATCTGCCCGATGGCCGGGTGCAGCACGCGGATGGTTCGGTGACGGATCATTGCCACCCTGAAGACGGCCACCACCATGCCCATGCCCATGATCATGGCCACCATCATGATGACCATGGCGACGAATGCGGTTGCGGCCATGAACATGAACATGGGGACCATGCGCCCTCGAAACACGCGCAGGGAGAACGGCATGTTTGACGATTTCTTCGTTCGCGCCATGGTCGCCGGCATCGGCGTTGCCCTTACCGCCGGACCTCTCGGCTGTTTCGTGGTCTGGCGGCGCATGGCCTATTTCGGGGATACGATGGCCCATTCGGCACTGCTTGGCGTCGCGCTCTCGCTGCTGTTGCAGCTCAACCTCATCATCAGCGTCTTTCTGGTGGCGTCCGCCGTTTCGATCCTGCTGATTTTTCTGCAGCGGCGGCAGGCACTATCGTCCGACGCATTGCTTGGCATCCTGTCCCATTCAGCTCTCGCCATTGGCCTCGTCATCGTCGCCTTCATGAGCTGGGTGCGTATCGATCTCGTCTCGTTCCTGTTCGGCGATATTCTCGCTGTCACCCGCAGCGATATCGCGCTGATCTGGGGCGGCGGGCTGGTGGTCATCGTCTCCATGGTGTTCCTGTGGCGGTCGCTGCTCGCCTCCACCGTCAATACCGAACTGGCTGAAGCCGAGGGGCTGAACCCGGAGCGGGCGAAGCTCATTTTCACGCTGTTGATGGCGCTGGTGATTGCCATTGCGATGAAGGTGGTCGGCATCATGCTCATCACCTCGCTGCTGATCATCCCGGCTGCCACCGCCAGACGTTTTTCCGCCACGCCGGAGGTGATGGCCGTGGTCGCGTCGCTGATTGGCGCCATTGCCGTTATCGGCGGCCTGTTCGGCTCGCTGACCTATGATACGCCGTCCGGCCCCTCCATCGTGGTTGCCGCGGTGATCCTGTTCGTTATAAGCCTGTTGCCGGCGCCGGGTTTTTCCCGCTCCGCGGATGAAGGAGGCAAGTCATGAATGCTCAAACCCAGCAGAACCTCACCAAGAACCAGTCGCTGGTCATGAATGCCCTGTCAAACGCGCATCAGCCGCTCAGCGCCTATATGATCCTCGACAAGCTGCGGGATGACGGGTTCCGCGCGCCGCTGCAGGTGTACCGGGCGCTGGAAAAGCTGGTGGAATTCGGTCTCGTGCATCGGCTGGAAAGCCTCAACGCCTTCGTTGCCTGCACGCATACGCAGGCCGAGTGCTGCTCGCACCACCATGGCACCGTGGCGTTCGCCATCTGCGAATCCTGTGGGCAGGTGACCGAGTTTCATGATCACGAAATCGACCACCGTCTTGAGCGCTGGGTGAAGGACAGCAAGTTCAAGGCGGAAAAGACCACCATCGAGATTCGTGGTCTCTGCGCAAACTGCGCGTCATAGGCTTTGTTTGCGGGGTGGGCATGGCTGCCCACCGTTGCTCAGCCGTCGACAATCGCCAGATCTTTCGAAAAACGCTTCCAGTTCTCAATGTATTTTTCCGCGGAACGGCGCAGGCCGGCGACGGCTTCGTCATCCAGCGTTCGGATGGTCCGCGCCGGCGAGCCGACGATCAGCGAATTATCCGGAAATTCCTTGCCTTCCGTCACCAGCGCATTGGCGCCGACGAGGCAGTTGCGGCCGATCTTTGCGCCGTTCAGGATCGTTGCGCCCATGCCGATCAGCGAATTGTCGCCGATGCTGCAGCCATGCACGATGGCGTGGTGGCCGATGGTGCACATTTCGCCGATGGTTGCGGCAAAGCCGGGATCGCTGTGCACCATCGCGCCTTCCTGAATATTGGTGCCGCGCCCGACGCTGATCGGCTCGTTATCACCGCGCAATGTCGCGCCGAACCAGATGCCGACATCTTCGCCGAGCGTTACCGAACCGATGACATTGGCATCGGGGGCGACCCAGTAACGATCCGGGGCAGGGGTTTGCGGCACCCGTTCGGCGAGGCGGTAAAGCGGCATTCGGTTTCTCCCTCTGGATTATGCGCCGGCAGCGATCAGGCGACCGTGACGGACAGCGTACCGACACCATCGACGCCGCAGTCGATGCGGTCACCGCGCACGATCGGGCCAACCCCGGCCGGCGTGCCGGTCATGATCACGTCGCCGGCGGCAAGCGTGAAGAGCTTGGAAAGCTCGGCGATCACTTCCGGTACCTTCCAGATCATCTGTGCGAGATCGCCCGTCTGCTTGCGCTCGCCATTGACATCAAGCCAGATCGCGCCGGTCGCGGGATGGCCGATCTTGTCCGAGGGAACGATGGCGGAAACCGGGGCGGAATATTCAAACGCCTTGGCGCCTTCCCAGGAACGGCCCATCTTCTTCAGCCCGTCCTGCAGGTCGCGGCGGGTCATGTCGATGCCGACGGCATAACCCCAGACATGGTTCAGGGCCTCGTCCGCTGGAATATCCGCGCCGCCGCTTTTCAGCACCACGACGCATTCAACCTCGTAATGCACGTTCGAGGACAGCGACGGATAGGGGAAATCATTGCCGGCGGGCAGAAGATTGTCCGGGTTTTTCTGGAAATAAAAGGGCGGCTCGCGCGAGGGATCGTGACCCATCTCGATGGCGTGATCCGCATAATTTCGACCGACGCAATAGACCCGCCGCACGGGGAACATGTCGCCTGTGCCTTCAACGGGCAGGAGAACGGGTTTCGGGGCGGGAATGACTGTGGCGGCCATGGGAATTTCCTGTCGTCTCTTTAAGGTGCAATTCTTGTCCCGCGATTCCGGGCTGATTTCCAGTTGAAAATGCTGTCGAGTGCAAAACTGGCTTTTTCCGGTCCTTTGCTGTAGAAGCCGGCGCAAAGAGGTTAATCCATGTACAGACAAGCGCTTGAAAACGGCGAAAAAATCTTCGCCGTGGCCCCCATGATCGACTGGACCGACACGAGGTGCAGATTTCTGCACCGGCAATTGTCGAAGCGCGCGCTACTGTTTACCGAAATGATCGTTGCCGACGCCATCATCCATGGCCAGCGCGACAGGCTGCTCGGTTATCATCCGCAGGAACATCCCGTCGCGCTGCAGCTTGGCGGATCGGACCCGGCCAAGCTTGCCGAGGCGGTTCGTATTGCCGGCGATTACCGCTATGACGAAATCAACCTCAATGTCGGCTGTCCATCGGATCGGGTGCAATCCGGCACCTTCGGCGCCTGCCTGATGCGCGAGCCCGAAGTCGTGGCGCAGTGCGTTTCGGCGATGAAGGCGGTTGCGGCTGTGCCGGTGACTGTCAAATGTCGCATCGGGGTGGATGATCAGGAGCCGGAAACCGTGTTGCCGGATTTTCTGGCGCGTGTTGTCGCGGCCGGCGCGGATGCCGTGTGGATCCATGCGCGTAAAGCCTGGCTACAGGGGCTCTCGCCGAAGGAAAACCGCGAGGTGCCGCCGCTCGATTATGATCTCGTCCATCGTATGAAGCGGGAAAATCCCGATGTCTTCGTCGGCATCAATGGCGGTATCGCCGATCTCGATCAGGCGTGTGACCATCTGCAACATATGGATGGCGTGATGCTCGGCCGCGCCGCCTATCACAACACCTCCATTCTCGCCGATGTCGATCACCGCATCTACGGTGACGAGGCCCGGCAAGCCGACTGGATGGGGTTGCGCGACGCGATGATGGCCTATGCCGCCGATTATATTGCTGCTGGTGGGCGTCTCAACCACGTCACCCGCCATATGGTCGGTCTGTTTCAGGGCATGCCGGGCGCGCGCCGTTTCCGGCAAATCCTCTCCAGCGATGCCACACGGCCGGGGGCAGGGACTGAGGTGATCGAGGCGGCTTTCGCAGCGATCGATTTCAACCCGACGAAGGAGCTGGCGGGCTGAAGACTGGAAACGGCATTCTTGCGATCTTATGCCGTCGGCGACCAGGGCGTTGCGAAGAGTTCCGCGGCCTCAATCGGGAGATATCCTGGAGCATTTTGAGTAAAACTGTGTAGTGGTTTTACGTCCGGAAAGTGCCCGAAAACAAGGGTTGGAGCAGATCCGGTTGTTCCATTTAGACCGGACTGCTCCAGGGAGCGACCCAGACGAGCCCGCGCCATTCCCTGTCCGTATGACCGGGCATGGAGAAATCGCGCGTTGGTTCGCGGATCAGGCCAAGGCGCGACATGACGGCTTGGGAGCGAAAATTATCGGGGCTGGTATAGGCGATGATCCCAGCTATTCCCGCGTATCCGGTAGCATGGGTCAGCGCGGCTTTTGCGCTTTCAGTCGCATACCCTTTTCCCCAGGCCTGTCTTATGAAACGCCAGCCGATTTCGTGGTGCCGGCCGAGTGGATGATCTTCGGACAGGCGCGGCATGACACCGGCATAACCGAGAAACAGGCCATCGGGATTTTCAATAGCCCAGCGGGCGATGCCCTGTTCGCGCTCTGCCATGCGGTAGCGCTCGAATTTTTCCCGGCTCCGCGCCTCGTCCGCCGGGCCGCCCTGATCGGCCATCACCTCCGGATCGGACTGCATCGCGGCGAAGGCTTCAAAATGGTCGTCCCGCCAAAGGCGCAGGCGCAAACGTTCCGTCTCGATCATATTCATTCCGGCCAGCCCTCTGATAACGACAGCCTTTTGCCGGCGAAGCGCCTTGTGCCGTCATTGGCATTCTTGCCGGCGTGGGATGACGGGAGTGCGACGTGGGTTGTTTATTCTGCGGATACCGTTTTCCGACACGATGATTTATCGGTGACGCCGCAACATCCGGTGTTCGGCGTCAACGTGTCACTCAGACAGCCTTTTGCAATTCCTGTGCACCGTTGGGCGCATTGACCTTGCCACCGGTGATGAAGAAGGCGAAAACGTCACGCGGCGTTTTTTCCGCTTTCCGGTCGGGCGCGATCAGCGGCAGGTCGTCGGGTACGCCACCCGCCGCATAGGTCTTGACCCGTTTTGACCAGTGGCCGATCTCCGCCTTCGGGTAACAGGTTGCGATGTCGTCTTCGCCCTTTTGCAGGCGGCAATAGACGAAATCGGCCGTGACGTCAGGCAGCATCGGATAATCGTGGTGATCGGCGCAGACGACGGCGACCTTGTGTCTGGCGAGAAGATCGATGAATTCCGGCACTTGGAATGTTGGGTTGCGCACCTCGACCACATGGCGAAGGCGGATACCATCCTGCTTTTCAGGCAGGAGCGCCAGAAAGGCGCCGAAATCATCCGCGTCGAATTTCTTCGTGGGGGCGAACTGCCAGAGGATGGGGCCGAGATGGGAGCCGAGTTCCGTCAACCCTTGAGTCAAAAACTTCGTCATGGATTCCCCGGCTTCGGCCAGAACCTTGCGGTTGGTGACGAAGCGGCTGGCCTTCAGGGAGAAGATGAAATCCTCAGGCACTTCGGATGCCCATTTGGCGAAGGTCTCGGGCTTCTGGCTGCTGTAATAGGTGCCATTCACCTCAATGGCCGTCAATTGCCGGCTGGCATGTTCGAGCTGGCGCCTCTTCGGCAGCTTTTCCGGATAAAACGTGCCTTCCCATGGCTCGAATGTCCAGCCGCCGATACCGGTGCGGATCGTGCCTGATGTCGACATATGCTGTTCCTCCTTCGGCCTTTGGCCCATTCGACCTTTGCTGTGAAAGACTGCGGATTACTCCGCAGCCTCGCGTTTGCCGGCCGGCCGGCGTTCCAGAAGTTCCTTGAGGAAATGACCGGTGTAGGAGCGCTCGACCTTGACGATGTCTTCCGGCGTGCCGGTCGCCACAATTTCGCCGCCGCCCGTGCCGCCTTCGGGGCCGATGTCGATGATCCAGTCAGCCGTCTTGATGACTTCGAGATTGTGTTCGATCACCACGACGGAATTGCCTTGGTCCACCAGCGCCTGCAGCATTTCCAGCAGCTTGTTGACGTCGTGGAAGTGAAGGCCGGTCGTCGGCTCGTCGAGGATATAAAGCGTGCGGCCCGTCGAGCGTTTTGACAGTTCCTTGGCAAGCTTGACGCGTTGCGCCTCGCCGCCGGATAGCGTGTTGGCCTGCTGGCCGACCTTGATATAACCGAGGCCGACATCGAACAAAGCCTGCAGCTTGTCACGCACCGCCGGCACGGCAGCGAAGAATTCCACGCCTTCCTCCACCGTCATATCCAGCACGTCGGCAATGGACTTGCCCTTGAAAGTCACGTCCAGCGTCTCGCGATTGTAACGCTTGCCGTGGCACACGTCGCAGGTGACATAGACGTCAGGCAGGAAGTGCATTTCGATCTTGATGACGCCATCGCCCTGGCAGGCCTCGCAGCGGCCGCCCTTGACGTTGAAGGAGAAACGGCCGGGCGCATAACCGCGCGCCTTCGCTTCCGGCAGGCCGGCGAACCAGTCACGGATCGGTGTAAAGGCGCCGGTATAGGTGGCCGGGTTGGAGCGCGGCGTGCGGCCAATCGGCGACTGATCGATATCGATCACCTTGTCGATGAATTCGAAACCGTCGATGCGATCATGTTCGGCCGGAATTTCGCGCGCGCCCATCACCCGGCGTGCCGCTGATTTATAAAGCGTCTCGATCAGGAAGGTGGATTTGCCACCGCCTGAAACGCCGGTAACCGCAGTGAAAACGCCAAGCGGGACCGCCGCCGTGACATTCTGGAGATTATTGCCGCGTGCGCCATGGACCTTGATCTCGCGGCCCTTCTTGGGCTTGCGGCGCTCTGCCGGCACGGCGACCCCGAGTTCGCCGGAGAGATATTTGCCGGTTAGCGATTTCGGATTGGCCATTACGTCCTGCGGCGTACCTTCGGCGATCACCTGACCGCCGTGAATGCCGGCGGCGGGGCCAATATCGACCACATAATCCGCCGTCAGGATGGCGTCCTCGTCATGTTCGACAACGATGACAGTATTGCCGATATCGCGCAGATGCTTCAGTGTCTCGAGCAGGCGGGCATTGTCGCGCTGATGCAGGCCGATCGACGGCTCGTCCAGAACGTAGAGAACGCCCGTCAGGCCTGAGCCAATCTGCGAAGCGAGGCGAATGCGCTGGCTTTCGCCGCCGGACAACGTGCCGGAGTTACGCGACAGGCTGAGATAATCCAGTCCGACATCATTGAGGAAACGCAGGCGTTCGCGGATTTCCTTGAGAATGCGGACGGCGATCTCATTCTGCTTGGCGTTGAGACTTTCCGGCAGCACCTCGAACCAGTCGCGTGCCTTGCGGATCGACATCTGGGTGACTTCACCGATATGCAGCTTGTTGATCTTGACGGCAAGGGCTTCGGGTTTCAGGCGATAGCCGGCGCAGGCCGGGCAGGGCGCTGCCGACATATAACGCTCGATTTCCTCGCGCGCCCAGGCGCTGTCGGTCTCTTTCCAGCGGCGCTCCAGATTGGGAACGATGCCTTCGAAATTTTTCACCGTCTTGTAGGCGCGGGCGCCGTCCTGATAGTTGAATTCTATCTTGTCATCGGTGCCCTGAAGAATGGCGTGCTGCGCTTCCTTCGAAAGCTCCGACCATTTGCTGGACAGTTTAAAACCGAAGGCCTTGCCGAGCGCTTCCAGCGTCTGGTTGTAATAGGGAGAAGACGACTTGGCCCAAGGCGCGATGGCACCGTCGCGCAGCGTGCGCGCCGGTTCAGGAACAATCAGGTTTTCATCCACCTTCTGCTGCGAGCCGAGGCCATCGCAGCTGGGGCAGGCGCCGAAGGGATTGTTGAAGGAAAACAGCCGCGGCTCAATCTCCGGAATGGTGAAACCGGAGATGGGGCAGGCGAATTTTTCCGAAAACAGCACACGCTCATGGGTTTCATTGAGCGACTTGTTGGCGGAGCCGCCGGCGGCGGTTTCTTCCGGCGGCAGAGGCTTGTCGGCGAATTCGGCGATAGCCAGCCCATCGGCGAGCTTGAGGCAGGTCTCGAGACTGTCGGCAAGGCGTGCGGCCATATCCGGGCGCACCACCGCACGGTCGACGACCACATCGATGTCGTGTTTGTATTTCTTGTCGAGCGCCGGCACATCGGCGATTTCGTAGAACTGGCCATCCACCTTGACGCGCTGGAAGCCCTTCTTCATCAGCTCGGCAAGTTCCTTCTTATATTCGCCTTTGCGGCCACGCACGATCGGCGCAAGAATATAAAGACGCGTGCCTTCCTCAAAAGCGAGGATGCGGTCCACCATCTGGCTGATGGTCTGGCTTTCGATCGGCAGGCCCGTGGCCGGCGAATAGGGCACGCCAACACGCGCAAACAGCAGGCGCATGTAGTCGTAGATTTCCGTGACCGTGCCCACCGTGGAACGCGGGTTCTTCGAGGTGGTCTTCTGCTCGATGGAAATGGCCGGCGACAGACCCTCGATACGGTCGACATCCGGTTTCTGCATCATTTCCAGGAACTGGCGCGCATAGGCCGAAAGGCTTTCGACATAACGGCGCTGACCCTCTGCATAGATCGTGTCGAAGGCAAGCGACGACTTGCCCGAGCCGGAAAGCCCGGTCATGACAATCAGCTTGTTGCGTGGCAGATCGAGGTCGATACCCTTGAGATTATGCTCACGGGCACCACGGATGGAAATCGTCTTCAGTTCACTCATGACAAGGCTCGTGGCAAGGCTCGGACAAAAATAACAGGCTTGATGGCGGCGTGTCCTTATGTAGTGACGCAGCCGGAGGTGTCGAGGTCTATTCCCCATCGGTCGGAGCTTTTCAGCCCACTTGACTCGAATTTCGCGATTAAATAGAACAAAAAAGGAACAAATAGCAAGTGCGAATATCCGCTGTTCGAAGCTCTGGATTATTCGTTGTGGATAGTTCCACGCCTGCGGTGCCCTTTGCGGGCCGTGATGGTTATTGTGTGTGGAATTTTTTTGAAATGCAATTGCCGGTCATGATGGCCGGCGGACAGGATGACGAGATGGCTGGTAGCGTAAACAAGGTAATTCTGATCGGGAATGTCGGCGCAGATCCCGAAATCCGCCGTACGCAGGATGGCCGCCCCATCGCCAACCTGCGTATCGCCACCTCGGAAACCTGGCGGGACCGCAATAGCGGCGAGCGCAAGGAAAAGACCGAATGGCACACGGTCGTGGTTTTCAACGAAGGCCTGTGCAAGGTCGTCGAGCAATATGTCAAGAAGGGCGCCAAGCTCTATATTGAAGGCCAGCTGCAGACGCGCAAATGGCAGGACCAGACCGGGAACGACCGCTACTCCACCGAAATCGTGTTGCAGGGCTTCAACTCCACGCTCACCATGCTCGATGGTCGCGGTGAGGGTGGCGGCGGTGGCCGTAGCGGCGGTGGTGATTTTGGCGGTGGCGGAGATTACGGCAGCAGCGGTGGCGGCTCCAGCTCCGGTTATGGCGGCGGTTACGACCAGCAGTCGTCATCGCGCGGCGGCTCTTCACGCGGCGGCGGCCAGCCTTCCGGCGGCTTCTCCAACGATATGGACGACGATATTCCGTTCTGAGCCGACGACGAATGATGTTATGCGTCACAGGAGGCGGGCATGAGTGATGATACGGCACCGAAACAGCCGATCTCAAAACAACCGGCTTCCTGGCGCATCATTCTCGCTTTTTTCCTCGATTTCTGGACAGCGTTTTTCGCCGCCGGATTTCTCGTCGCAGCGGTCGCAGGCGGGCGCACGCCACATGGTTTCGCGCTGAGCGGCCTGCCTGCCTTTATCGCCTTAGTGCTGATCATCGCCTATTTCATCGTGCTCGGCCGGTTTTTCGGCGGCACGCTGTGGCAGCGGCTTTTGAAGGCTAAACGTTAGCCAAACGGCTTTGCCGGTTTTTACGGGAGCCGGTTATTTCGATGTCGCGGTGGTTACGCCGCGACTTTGTCGGCCAGCATCGCCACCATGACGTCGGATTGTGAGACAATCCCCACCATCTTGCCATTGGCGTCGATCACCGGCAGGTAATGCAACCCTTCTTCCGCAAAACGGATGATGGCTTCTTCGATCGAGGTTTCCGGTTGCACGGTTCTGACCGGCGATGTCATGATGTCCTTGACGGTATCGTTGGGGGCACTTGCACCGGAAAGAATGAGGCGCAGACGCTGCAGGAAACCGATGGAGGGGCGGCCGTTTCTCCAGCTTGCCTTTTCCAGAAAATCCGTCTGGGTGACGATGCCGACGATTTCCGCCCTGTCATTGGTGACGGGCAGGGCCTTGAAATGGTGGCTGTGCATCAGCGCATGGGCATGGCGCAGGCTGTCGTCAGGGGCAACGCCGACCACATCGCGCGACATGACGCTGGCGCAATCGAGATGCAGCGCGCGGCGGCGATAGGAGCGCAGCTCGGTCTTGCGCAGGATGGTCTCCAGTTCCTCGCGATCGATATCGAGAACTTCGTCATATTCCTTCAGCACCTCGTCGAGGTCGGTGGAGGAGAAGCCGATTTTCTGGATGGGGGTCGGATCCGTCGTGCCGTGGGCGGCCTTTCCGAGCTTCAGACCATGCGGATAGGCGCGGCCGGTGGCATTGTTATAGGCGAGCGCCAGCGCAAGAAGGATCAGCGAATTTCCAGCGACCGGCCATAGAAGGAAACCATATCCGAGGCTGTGAACGGCGGGACCGCCGAGAACTGCCGTCAGCGCTACAGCACCGCTTGGCGGGTGCAGGCAGCGCAGCGCCATCATGGCGGCGATGGCAAGGCTGATGGCGAGCGCGCTGGCGAGGAATAGATCCGGAACCAGCAGCGCCACCGTGACACCCACGAAAGCCGATACCAGATTGCCGCACATGATGGACCAGGGCTGCGCCAGCGGGCTCGAGGGCACCGCGAATAAAAGCACGGCCGATGCGCCCATCGGTGCGATCATGGCGGGCAGGGTGGGGTCGAAGCTGAGTGCGAGACTGCCCAGAAATCCGGTCAGGAGAATGCCCACGAAGGCGCCGGTCGCGGAACGCAGCCTTTCCCTGATACTGACAGGTGCGGCATCCGGGATGAGGCGACGCAGCGTGGAGCGCATGAAGAGAACTTTCGAATCCGGAAAAGATGCGCGTCTTTTAACCGAAACGATGGCCGGATTTAAAGGATGGATTTTTTACAGTTTCAGCGGGATGCGGGATTTTGTTGCGAGATATCGCCACCATGCCGCGTTTCAGAAGGCAAAGGCCGATTTTATGCCGTCGACCACGAATTGCACCGAAAGGGCTGCAAGCAGCACGCCAAGCAGCCGGGTGAGGATCGCCCGGCCGGTATTGCCGAGAAAACGGTCCATGCGTTCCGCAACGATCAGGGCCGCGTAGACAAGGGCCATGGCGAAAGCGAGGATCAGGATCAGTACGACCATCTCGATGGTGGTCTTCATCGTGCCGGCAAGAAGCACGGTGGCGGAAATGGCGCCCGGCCCGGCAATCAGCGGCAAGGCCAGCGGAAAGACCGCCAGATTGTGCAGATGGTCCTTGGTTATGGCGATTTCGGAGGTCTTTTCCTTGCGCTCCTGACGCTTCTCGAAAATCATCTCGAAAGAAATCCAGAACAGCAGAAGGCCACCGGCGATGC
This sequence comes from Agrobacterium sp. V1, assembly GCF_030518355.1. Lineage (NCBI taxonomy): Bacteria > Pseudomonadati > Pseudomonadota > Alphaproteobacteria > Hyphomicrobiales > Rhizobiaceae > Agrobacterium > Agrobacterium sp. V1. The sequence continues at coordinate 1,206,281 of NZ_JAULSF010000001.1, read as the reverse complement.
GGAAGGCGCCAAGCGAAATGCCGAGCAGGTTGAGGATGGTAAGGCCGAACAGGGCGAAGACGGCGAGAATGCCGAAAGCAATCAGCGAGCCGCGCAGGGCAACCTGACTGCGCTGGCTGCGCGTCATCCCTGCGGTAAGCGCAAGGAATACGGGCGCAAGACCGGGCGGATCGAGCGTGACCAAAAGTGTGGTAAGCGCGTTGATGAGCGTTTCGCTGCTGGCCATTCTTTCCCCGCTTATTGCCTTTTTGTGCGCGAGCCTACGCAAGTCGCGGCTGCTTTGAAAGGGAGCGGCGTTGCTTTTGCCGGGCTAAATCGCGAAAAGCGGTGTTCGTCTTGCAAATGACGCAAAAGACTGTTCAAAACTCGCCGGGAAATTGGCTTAACGTGGCTGTTTCCGCTATAAAAATCCATCCGATTCTTAACAGAGAATGTGATCCGTTTTGACTGACCAGAGCCCCCCCGGCGGCGGAAAACTTCCGCCAGGCATTGAACCGATTTCCATCATGGAGGAAATGCAGCGGTCCTATCTCGATTACGCCATGAGCGTCATCGTGTCCCGCGCGCTTCCCGATGTCCGTGATGGTCTGAAGCCGGTTCACCGCCGTATTCTTTACGGCATGTCCGAACTCGGCATCGACTGGAACAAGAAATACGTCAAATGCGCCCGCGTCACCGGTGACGTCATGGGTAAATTCCACCCGCACGGCAATTCGGCGATCTATGATGCGCTGGCGCGCATGGCGCAGGACTGGTCGCTCCGCCTGCCGCTGATCGACGGCCAGGGCAATTTCGGCTCCATCGACGGCGATCCGCCGGCGGCCGAACGTTATACCGAATGCCGCCTGGAAAAGGCCGCGCATTCGCTGCTCGACGATCTCGACAAGGAAACCGTCGATTTCCGTGACAACTATGATGGCACGTTGCAGGAACCGGTGGTTATTCCGGCGAAGTTCCCGAACCTGCTGGTCAACGGGGCAGGTGGCATTGCGGTGGGCATGGCCACCAATATTCCGCCGCACAATCTGTCCGAGGTCATTGACGGCTGTATTGCGCTGATCGAGAACCCGGCGATCGAGCTGCCTGAACTGATGCAGATCATTCCCGGCCCGGATTTCCCGACCGGTGCTCTGATCATGGGCCGCTCCGGCATCCGCTCGGCTTACGAGACGGGTCGCGGGTCGGTCATCATGCGCGGCCGCGCCACCATCGAGCCGATGCGCGGCGACCGCGAGCAGATCATCATCACCGAAGTTCCCTACCAGGTGAACAAGGCCTCGATGATCGAGAAGATGGCCGAACTGGTCAAGGAAAAGCGCATCGAGGGCATTTCCGACCTGCGCGACGAATCCGACCGTCAGGGTTATCGCGTCGTCGTCGAGCTGAAGCGCGATGCCAATGCCGACGTCATCCTGAACCAGATTTATCGCTACACGCCGCTGCAGACCTCGTTTGGCTGCAACATGGTGGCGCTGAACGGCGGCAAGCCGGAACAGATGACGCTGCTCGACATGCTGCGCGCCTTCGTCGCGTTCCGCGAGGATGTCGTCAGCCGCCGCACCAAGTACCTGCTGCGCAAGGCGCGCGACCGCGCGCATGTGTTGGTGGGTCTGGCGATTGCGGTTGCCAATATCGACGAGGTCATCCGCGTTATCCGTCACGCGCCCGATCCGGCTTCGGCCCGCGAGGAGTTGATGACGCGGCGCTGGCCGGCGCGGGATGTGGAAAGCCTGATCCTGCTCATCGACGATCCACGCCATCGCATCAACGAAGACGGCACCTACAATCTGTCCGAAGAGCAGGCGCGTGCCATTCTCGAATTGCGTCTTGCCCGTCTGACGGCGCTGGGTCGCGATGAAATCGGCGACGAACTGAACAAGATCGGCGCGGAAATCAGCGAATATCTCGACATCCTGTCTTCACGCCTGCGCATCATGCAGATCGTCACCGAGGAGCTCATCGCCATCCGTGACGAGTTCGGCACGCCGCGTCGGTCCGAGATCGTCGAGGGCGGTCCCGACATGGACGATGAAGACCTCATCGCCCGGGAAGACATGGTCGTCACCGTTTCGCATCTCGGCTATATCAAGCGCGTGCCGCTCACCACCTACCGGGCGCAGCGTCGTGGTGGCAAGGGTCGTTCCGGCATGGCGACGCGCGACGAGGATTTCGTCAACCGTCTCTTTGTTGCCAACACCCATACGCCGGTGCTGTTCTTCTCCTCGCGCGGCATCGTCTACAAGGAAAAGGTCTGGCGCCTGCCCATCGGCACGCCGCAGTCCAAGGGCAAGGCCCTTATCAACATGCTGCCGCTGGAACCCGGCGAACGCATCACCACCATCATGCCGTTGCCCGAGGATGAAACCACCTGGGAAACGCTTGATGTGATGTTCTCGACGACTCGCGGTACGGTTCGCCGTAACAAGCTCGGCGATTTCGTCCAGGTCAACCGCAATGGCAAGATAGCCATGAAGCTCGATGAAGAGGGTGATGAAATCCTCTCCGTTGAAACCTGTACGGATCGGGACGACGTGCTTCTGACCACGGCGCTTGGCCAGTGCATTCGCTTCCCCGTGGACGATGTGCGCGTCTTTGCCGGCCGTAACTCGGTCGGCGTGCGTGGCATCAACATGGCCGAAGGCGACCGCATTATCTCCATGACCATTGTCGGCCATGTGGACGCTGAACCGTGGGAGCGTGCCGCTTACCTCAAGCGCTCGGCAGCCGAACGGCGTGCCGCAGGCGTTGATGAAGACGACATCGCGCTCGTTGGTGAAGAAGTGACGGAAGAGGGCGAACTCAGCGAAGAGCGTTATCAGGAGCTGAAGGCACGCGAAGAATTCGTGCTGACGGTATCCGTGAAGGGCTACGGCAAGCGCTCGTCCTCCTACGACTTCCGCACATCGGGCCGCGGCGGCAAGGGCATCCGCGCCACCGATACCTCGAAAACGGCGGAGATCGGTGAACTCGTCGCGGCTTTCCCCGTGGACGAAGGCGACCAGATCATGCTGGTTTCTGATGGCGGCCAGCTTATCCGCGTGCCGGTCAACGGCATCCGCATCGCCAGCCGCGCCACCAAGGGCGTGACGATCTTCTCCACCGCCAAGGATGAGAAGGTGGTTTCCGTGGAACGCATCAACGAGCCGGAAGGCGACGAAGAGGCGGAAAACGGCAATGGCGACGAGGCGGAAGACAATCTGCCGGATACGCCTGAGGCACCGGAGAGCGAGGCGTAAGCCGCCTCGTTTCCCTTTCGTCAATCAACGGAAAACCCCGCGGCGCTCAGGCACCGCGGGGTTTTTCTTTGGGTCTTATCTGGCCAGTTCGGTTTGTTAGCGAATTCGGATATGGATCGGCGCACGTCCGGAACGGCGGGCCACGTGAAGGTGGATGCTGGCTTCCGGCTGGTTGGCGCGCCAGGCGCGGGCGCCATGCGACAGGAGCAGGCTGACCAGATCGCGCGTCTTTGCCTTGGAACGGTTGAGACCGAGATCGGCGATCCGCATCGCCGCTTCATGAATGGGATGCAGAACCGACAGACTGCTTTGCCCGTTGCCAGACGCAATGTCCGAATAATTCTCGTTAACTGCCATCTTGGAAAGCCTCGCTACACATTACACAATTCGAGGAGACAGGCGATGTTGCGACAATGAACACCGCCTGCGGAAACGTCGGTTACTGGAGTGACGCCCAGCAGCTGACGCCTTTCTTTTTCAATGCATTGCATGCATTTACCGCGGCGTTCTGGCCATCAAAGCCGCCGAAACGGGCGCGGTAGATCTGGGAGCCGTCCTTGCTGAAGGCGACCGTGAAGGGCTTTGCGGAACGCAGGGCCGCACCACCTTTTTCCTGTGCGTTCTGCAACAGGCCGCGGGCGGAGTTTTCGTCCGGCGATGCGCCGATCTGGATTACCCAGCCACCCTGAGGTGCGGCAGACGTAGCCGACGCCGAAGGGGCAGGGGCGACGGAGGCGGTAACGATATTATCCACCTTGGTCGAGTTGGTGATCATGCTGCGATCCGGAGCGATCGGCGCCCGAACAATCGGATCCTTGCCCTTCTGCCAGGTAGCGGCTTCCATGGCCTTGACGGCGGCATTGGAAGAGGAACCTGCAAAGGCGGTGACCGGCGCTTCTTCATAACGGGCCTGCGGTACAGGGCCGGCATTGGGCAGGCCGGCATTGGTAGCCGCAACCGCAACGGAAGGAACAGCTGCCGCCACGGCGACGGGCTCTTCGACGGGTGCAGACCGCGTCTGGGCGATCAGGTTGCTGTTACCGCCACGCGATGCCTGCGGCAGATAGGTTGCGACAAGCTTGCGCATGGTGGCGTCACGGGCGGCGCTGGAGCGACCGCCGAGAACGACGGCAACGATGGAACGACCATCGATCTGCGCCGAAGTGGCAAGATTGCTGCCGGCTGCACGGGTGTAACCGGTCTTGATGCCATCCACGCCCTTGACGGTTCCGACAAGACGATTGTGGTTGCCGATGACCTGCTTGCCAAAATTGAAGGTGCGGGTGGAGAAGTAACCGTAATATTGCGGATAATGCTGGCGAAGGGCGATGCCGAGGCGGGCCTGATCGCGTGCCGTCGTCATCTGCGCCGTGTTGGGCAGGCCGTTGGCATTGCGGTAGGTCGTGCGGGTCATGCCGAGCGCACGGGCCTTGGCGGTCATCATTCTGGCGAAACGGTCTTCCGAGCCGCCGAGATATTCGCCGAGCGCCGTCGCCATGTCATTGGCGGAGCGGGTGACGAGAGCCAGAATGGCCTGTTCGACCGTAATGGCACCGCCGGCGCGCACGCCAAGCTTGGATGGCGGCTCCTTGGCGGCATTGGCCGAGACCGGCACCTTGGAATCAAGTGAGATGCGTCCGGAATTAAGTGCCTCGAACGTCAGATAAAGCGTCATCATCTTTGTCAGAGAGGCGGGATAACGCAAACCGTCCGGATCCTCGCCGTAGAGAACCTTGCCGGTCTTAGCGTCGATGACGATGCCCGCATATTTCGGTTCCGCCTGCGCGGTGCCCACGGATGTTGCGGTTATGAACGCCGCAGCAAGGGTCAACGCCAGAAACCTTACAAAAGACGTCGCACCCGCTTTGCGCGAATGTGCCCATGATACACTTTTCAACACTGCTGAACTCTTCAATCGCATATTTCTGTTCCGCTCGGACACGCCCCGCCCGATAGCTCCGGGGAGAAACTTTATCGGGATGGCGTTACCAAGTGGTTTATGAAAGGTATCCACCCTCCATAAAATGCGACTTTTCGCACGCAATCTGTGCCATGCCGTGTCACGGATTTCCGTCTTTTGCGAGCCGCTGCTCAATATAATGTTTCACATCGGTGTCGAGCTTTTGCCATTGCGGCAGCAGGCCGGAGGAGAATCGGTAAAAAAGACTGAGATCCTGCCCGACGTGGATATCCCTCTGGCAGTCGCTGCCCGTGGCCTCCTGGGGTGTCTGCGGCAGAAGGCAGCGCACAACATAGTCGCTTTCGCCTTCGCGCCGTCCAGTCAGGATAACTTCCTTGCCGTAACCGGAATCGGCACGCAGGCGGTGTAGCAACAATCCGTGCTTCAGCTGTACGGGGTCTCCTTCCGTCAGCCGTGTATAGATCGGCCCGAACCGGCCGGACATGTCCTGTGACATGGTGCTTTGCGACAGCTGAATATAAATCAGCCCCGTTGCCTCAGCCGGATCGTCGAATATTGCGCGATTCCCTTCCTCGTATCCCTTGAGGCCAGGCCAGGTCAGATAAAGATCGACCCGCTCCTGTTCGCCGCCCTCACGACCGGAGGGCAGGCGCAGCGTGTTCTTCGCGAGCTTCAGCCGGTCGTTGCCGATTACTATCTGCACCTCGTCGGTCGCCGTCGTGTGGCCCGCCTTCAGTATGCGTTCGCCATATAATTTGACGCCGAAATTAAGAGCGACGACTAAAACGAGAAGGATACCGGCGATGATGGCGGCGCGGCGCATCAGCGACGATGAAAGCAGGGGTGTTCCGTTCTGCATGGGCGTCCAGATTCGTTCTTGTCGCGGGCGGGATTTCCAGGCCGAAAATTGGCTGACAAAGCTTTAACCTGCGGCGATCGCCATTGAAATGCTGTTTTGCCGCTGCTACCTGATAGGGCGCAAGCAAAGGACGGCATATGGCAGCGCGCGACAGATATTCCCGGAAACTCGAATGTTCCAAATGTGGTCATCAGGGTTTTGCCGAAGTGTCGGAATCAGACGAGAAGAGCCGCGCCGATGTCGATTTTCGCGTCGATGAAATGCCGCGGGGGTTTCGCACCGAACGCGCCTCGGGAGATCCGACCGATTTCATGATCCGTTGTGGCCAGTGCGGCAACATATTTCGTTTCCTGCAGAAAACCGCCTATGCGCCCGGAGGCGAACCGCGCGTGAAGGCCTGAACGGGAGGTGCCGGATGACCATGCCGCAACAACCGAACGGAGCGCCGCCAAGGCGCAAGCCAATCTGGCCGTGGATCGTGCTTCTGGTGCTGACGCTCTGCGCCATCTACTCCTATAATCGCGCCAACGAAATCCTTGCCGAATTGTCTGACACGTTGCCGCCAGCGGTGCTGAACCTGTTCGAGGATATTCTCCGGGGTGGCGGACGACACGGTGATGGCGGCCCCAGCATCGGGGTCTGAATAGACAAACCGACAATAGGGTTTGCCTGCAGGCTGGGCCTCTCGCACACAGACGTTTTTTAGAGGCTCATTAAAGAAAAAAAGCCCCGCAAACGGGCGGGGCAGGTTGATCGCTCGGGGAAAGTTGGGCAATGCCCGGGAGCGATGTGACTATATAAGCGACAATATTGCTGACGCGATAGGCCACTTCCGTCCCAAACAGTACGCCGGCGCATAAAATTTGCTCAAGTGAGGGGGATTTAAAGAGATGAACTCGCTAAATCTGTCAGGCAACTTGACAGCAAGCCATCCTATTCTTTCGCTTGCCTCGAATTGCACATATTTGCTCCTAACATAAAGAGACATGAGCAGACGCATGGATAAATCCGGAATCTTCTTCGTGGCGCTTTTGCTGGTGCTTGTTGCAATCGTTCTCAGCCTGACGCTGTTTGATTCGGCCGAGCAAGGTCCAACGGTTCCCGCGGGCGAGGGGTCTCTGCTGCCGCCGGCGACAACGCCCAGCCAATGACCGTGTGACTGCGAGACAAGGGACGGCAACGGTGTGCGCCTGCCGGGATTGACGGCCCTTTTCAAACCGCTATAAAGCCTCACCACCGAAGGATGGGTGTCCGAGTGGTTTAAGGAACCGGTCTTGAAAACCGGCGTGCGTGAGAGCGTACCGTGGGTTCGAATCCCACCCCATCTGCCATTCAGCTCAAAAGTGCCCCTTTAAAACGCGCAACGATTGCCGATCCTTGTCGCGTCGTCTCGCCGGTGCTGCTTTAATCTTATTCACAACGAAGAAACCCGCCTTTCGGCGGGCTCCAGATTTCACATTGAAACAGATTTCGTCATCAGATTTCGGGGCAACCCCGTTCGTTGGCGAAGGTGATGCGATCCGGGCCGCGGCGGGTGAAACCCTGAACAACGACGCGGCCGGGGGTGACACGCACGACTTCAGGATCTCGAAGGCCAGCCTCACGGGCGGCGGCGCGGGCTTCGCGTTCGCTGCAGCCGCGCATGCGGGGCGGGCCACGGCGGTCAACGTCTCTGTCGCGATCTCGATCGCGGATGACGGGGCGGACGCCATCGGGACCGATCCTCAATTCCATGTCCTGTGCCCCGGCCGGGACCGGCGCTGCGATGGATACCAGGGCGATGCCAAGCGCCAGACCCGTAGCTTTTATTGACTTGATCATGGTTTCCTCCCTCAGCCGAAAACCGGCGGAAGCTTGTTTGTTTGCGGGGAAGAAACGCGGTCGCACTGCCTTTGTTCCGTAATGACGGATGCCGGGTAAGGTGCAGATGAGCGTCAACGGCAGATTTCAGGCACCCAAAAAAGAGATAAATCATTAACCACGTTCATTACAATTTTATCGAATTTGCAGAAGTCGTTCGCATTTTCGCCACGTTATGCACAAGATTAAGCGACTGTTAGGTGCTTCGATGGCAGGGGCAATTAATCGAGGCAAGTGAGGGTGCGGTTCTCCGAGCCAATAGCAGCGTGGGGCAGACGATTTGAATTCTACGGTCAAGAAACTCGGCATCAGCACCAGATCGGGTGCGAAGTGGCTTGCAATTTCCGTGCTTTGCGCTGCGACAGCGTCGTGTTCCACCACGACCGAGACCAAGCCTAAGCCCAAGCGCAGCAAGGAATATTTCTCTGAATCGGAATATGGCGTCAAAGCCAGCCCGCGCGTTGCCGATGGCAAGAGCATTCCCAAGGGCGGCGGGCGAGAGCTGATCGGCAACGCCTATACCGTCAAGGGCCGTCGTTATTTTCCGAAAGAAGAGCCGGGTTATAACAAGACCGGTCTTGCCTCCTGGTACGGTTCCGCCTTCCATGGCCGCCTGACGGCGAATGGCGAAGTGTACGATAAAGAACATCTTTCTGCCGCACATCCGACATTTCCCCTGCCGAGCTATGCGCGCATTACCAATACGGAAAATGGCGCTTCGGTTCTGGTGCGCGTCAACGATCGCGGACCTTTCCATGAAGGCCGCCTGATCGACGTTTCCAGCAAGACAGCTGATCTTCTCGACATGAAGGCGACAGGTACGGCGAATGTGCGTGTGCAATATGCCGGCCGTGCCCCGCTTGACGGTCACGACATGCCCTATCTGATGGCGTCTTATATTCCGAAGGGCTCGCGCTCGCCGGGTGTGGCGCCGGAAGGGCAGATCGCAACGGGCGTGATGGTGGCTTCGGCCTCTCCGAATTTCGTTCCGGCTCCTGCCTCCAATCCGAATTATAGCGGGTCGACGCAGACGGCGCTGGTCGGTTCCAAGAAGAATGCGGCCCTGCAGGCCATGCCGCTGGTCAATGGTCCGGCACCGGTATTCGAGCAATTTGCGATCCTGCCGGAAATCGGTCCGTTCCTGGCCGAGCGTCCCGAAGGAAACTTCATGCGTGAGCCGGCAGCACCCGGCGGCAATTATCTGCGCGTGCCGACACCATCGTCCAAATATGCGGCGGCTTATTCGGAAGAATCTGCTACGGTTTCCCGGACCGCACGTGCCTTCGACAGCGTGCTGGTCGATCGTGGCGCGCTCAACGAGCAATCGATACTCGCCCATGTGAAGCGTCAGCAGGCGAAGTCTCGCTGACGGATTGAAGGGTAGGGCTGCATCCGTTTCATTTCGGGCGGCCGGTTGCGGCAGGCAGGACTGGGCGGTTTCATGCGCAAGGCCATTTATCGCTCCTATTGTTCGGTCGTCGTCGCGGCCGGACTGGCGTTTTTCAGTGCGGGTGCGGCGCAATCGCAGACTGCACCCTTCATCGCCAAGGCCGAACAGGCCTATATGATCGATGCCGAAACCGGCACCGTGCTTCTCTCGCAAAATGAGGATCAGTCGTTTCCACCGGCTTCGCTTGCCAAGCTGATGACGGTGGAGGTGGTGCTGGATGCGCTTTCCAAGGCGCAGGTGACACCGGAGACCGCTTATCCCGTCTCTGAATATGCCTGGCGCACGGGCGGTGCGCCGTCACGAACCTCGACCATGTTCGCGGCGCTGAAATCTTCCGTCAGCATCAACGATCTCCTGACCGGCATCATCGTGCAGAACGCCAATGATGGCTGCATCATCATCGCCGAAGGCATGGCGGGGTCGGACCCGGCATTTGCCAAGCGCATGACCGCGCGGGCGGGTGAACTCGGCATGAACCGCAGCAGGTTCACCAATTCCACGGGGCTTCCTGATCCGGGCAACCAGACGACGGCCAGGGATATGGTGCGTCTTGCCCAGCATCTGCACGATACCTATCCGGATCGTTACGGGCTTTTCACCAAGCCGGATTTCGAATGGAACCGGATATTCCAGCGCAACAAGAACACATTGCTTGGGAGCGGCATAGATGGGCTCGGGCTTGGCTTTGCGGAGGGCAGCGGCTTTGCGGCCGTGGTTTCGGCTGAGCGGGAGGGTCGGCGGGTCTATCTAGCGCTGTCAGGCATAACAGACGACAAGACGCGGCAGGAAGAAGCCCGCCGTGTAGTCGAGTGGGGCCTCACAGCCTTCGAAAAGCGCCATCTTTTCAGCAAGGATGAAGTGGTGGGGTCGGTCAGCGTCTATGGCGGTGATGCGTCCTATGTCGATCTCTCGCCGAAGGAAGATGTCAGCGTGCTGGTGCCGGTCAACAATCCGGAGCGAATTTCCGGACGGATTGTCTATCGCTGGCCATTGAACGCGCCGCTGGACGTGGGCGCCATTGCGGGAACGCTCAAGGTCTTTTCCGGTGAGCGGCTGCTGCGCGAAGTGCCGCTTTATACCAAGGGTTCGGTCGGCAAGGGCTCGTTGACCCAGAATGCAGCGGGTGCGTTGAAAGAACTGCTGCTGTTCTGGCTCTGAAAATCCGCGCTTTGCGCCACTTTCCTCTATGCTTTTGTTCAGGCACCGGATTTTCTGAAAAGCGCTTCACACTTTTTGGTTCGATGCTGTAAACAGGCATTTCAATATTTCCGGGAATTCCTCGCAGGACGTGACATTGGCCGAAAAGACTGGATTGTTCATCAGCTTCGAAGGCGGCGAGGGCGCCGGCAAGTCCACGCAGATTCGCACACTTGCCGAGGCGCTTCGTGGTCGGGGCTTCGAGGTGGTAGTGACGCGTGAGCCGGGAGGCTCGCCGGGTGCGGAGGCCGTGCGGCATGTGATTTTGTCGGGTGCGGCGGAATCCTTCGGTGTGCGCATGGAAGCAATCCTGTTTGCGGCGGCGCGCAACGATCATGTCGAAGAGGTCATTCGCCCGGCGCTGGCGCGTGGCGAGATCGTGCTCTGCGACCGGTTCCTTGATTCCTCCCGTGTCTATCAGGGCGCGACCGGCAATCTGGAGCCGGATTTCATCGAGACGCTGCAACGCATTGCCATCGATGGTGTGGTACCGGAACTGACGCTGATCTTCGACATTGCCGCCGAAAAGGGGCTCGCCCGCGCCAGAAAACGGGCGGATGAGGGGGCTGCGCCTGACCGGTTCGAAAAAGAGGAAATCGAAACCCACGAGAAGCGGCGGGAAGCCTATCTTGATATAGCGCTTGCCGAGCCGCGTCGCTGCCGTATCGTCAATGCCGACCAGCCGGAGGAGAAGGTAGCGGAGGATGTGAGGTCCTTTGTCGAGCCCTTGCTCGAACAACTGGGAACTGCGGCGGGCGCGGCGCATGAGTGAGGTTCAGGGCGTTCTCGACGGCGCGATTGCGCCGCAGCAGAACACGAAGCTTTTCGGGCATGAGGAAGTCGAAGCGTTCCTCGCCCAATCCTATCGTTCCGGCAAGGGCCATCACGCCATTCTCATCGAGGGGCCGGAAGGGATCGGCAAGGCAACACTCGCCTTCCGTTTCGCCAATCATGTCCTCAACCATCCCGATCCGTCTTCGGCACCGGATGTCCTTGCCGATCCCGATCCGCAATCGCTTGTCAGCCGGCAGATCACGGCCGGGGCGTCGCACAACCTGTTGCATCTGACCCGTCCGGTGGATGAAAAGACCGGCCGCGTGAAATCCGCCATCACCGTGGATGAGGTGCGGCGGGCCGGGCATTTCTTCTCACAAACCTCGGGCACCGGCAACTGGCGCATCGTCATCATCGATCCGGCCGATGATCTCAACCGCAATGCCGCGAATGCGATCCTGAAAATACTGGAGGAGCCGCCGAAGCGGGCGATGTTCCTCGTCCTGTCGCACGCGCCGGGCAAGTTACTGCCGACCATCCGCTCGCGCTGCATGCCGCTTCGTCTGCTACCGCTTTCCGATGCGGATATGGTGCAATCACTCGACCATCTCGGCATCGGCTCCGCCGGCGAAAAGCGCGATGCCCTGATTGCCGCCTCGAAGGGCAGCGTGGCGCAGGCGCTCAAGCTGATGAATTACGGCGGCTCCGACATTGTCGAGGCCTTCGCCGAGGTCATGGCTGCCGAGGGGCCGGGCGCACGCAAGAAGATGCACAAGCTGGCCGAGGTTCTGGCGCAGAAGGATGGCGATATCGTTCTCGGCTTCTTCATGGAGCATGTGACGGAAGAGTTGATGGAGCGGGCCCGGGCGGCCGCCATGGCGGGCGACATCGCGGCGGCGGAAAGACATGCGCGGCTATCTTCGATGCTTGCGGAGCGCATCAGCGTGGCGCAGGCCTATAATCTCGACAAGAAGCAGATGGTGCTTTCCATTCTTGAAGATGTTCGGGGTGTTTGACGGGCGAGGGATCGTATGGAACGTACGATTTCGATGGCGTATAAACCTCTTCCGTCATGCCGGCCTTGAGCCGGCATCCAGCCACGGCGCGTCTGCGCCGTGAGATGAGTCTTTTGCGATCAAGGACTTGATCGCGCTGGACCCCGGATCTCGTCCGGGGTGACGGAGTGCGGAGCCGAGCGTTCGCCAAAATCCACTTTGTCTGCAAGCTGTCGTACAAAACGTACGCTTTTTCTTTCGCTGCTGCGAACAATGGTTTAAGAGCGGTCTATCCAAAAAACAGCCTGTAAAGTCGATAGACCGTCATGACAGACAAGACACCATTCTACATCACCACTGCGATCTCCTATCCCAACGGCAAGCCGCATATCGGCCATGCCTATGAGTTGATCGCGACGGACGCCATGGCACGTTTCCAGCGCCTGGATGGAATGGATGTTTTCTTCCTGACAGGCACCGATGAACACGGCCAGAAGATGCAGCAGACGGCGCGGGCGGAAGGCATTTCGCCGGAAGAGCTGGCGCAGCGCAATTCCGACCAGTTCCGCGCGATGGGCAAGCTGCTCAACGCCTCGAATGACGATTTCATCCGCACCACGGAAGAGCGTCACCACGAGACCTCGCGCAATATCTGGAACCTGATGGCCGATAGCGGCGACATCTACAAGGACAGCTATGCCGGCTGGTATTCCGTGCGCGACGAGGCCTATTACGGCGAAGACGAAACGGAAGTGCGCGCTGACGGCGTCCGTTATGGGCCGCAGGGCACACCGGTGGAATGGGTGGAAGAGGAAAGCTACTTCTTCAAGCTCTCCGAATACCAGGACCGGCTGCTGAAGCTCTACGAGGAAAACCCTGAATTCATCGGCCCGGCCGAGCGGCGCAACGAGATCATCTCCTTCGTCAAATCCGGTCTGAAAGACCTGTCGATTTCCCGCACCACTTTCGACTGGGGCATCAAGGTTCCAAACGACCCCAAGCACGTCATGTATGTCTGGGTCGATGCTCTGACCAACTACATCACCGCCACGGGTTACATCGAAGACAGGAACGGTCCGCGTGCGAAATATTGGCCCGCTGACGTGCACATCATCGGCAAGGATATCATCCGCTTCCACGCCGTTTACTGGCCTGCCTTCCTGATGAGCGCCAAGCTGCCGCTTCCCAAGCGCGTTTATGCGCATGGCTTCCTGCTCAACAAGGGCGAGAAGATGTCGAAGTCGCTCGGCAATGTCGTTGATCCCGCCAATCTGGTTGCTCACTTCGGCCTTGATCAGGTGCGGTATTTCTTCCTGCGTGAAGTTTCCTTTGGCCAGGACGGCAGCTACAGCGAAGAAGGCATCGCCACCCGCATCAATGCCGATCTTGCCAACGGCATCGGCAATCTCGCCAGCCGTTCGCTATCGATGATCGTCAAGAATTGCGATGGCCAGATCCCGGCACCCGGCGCGTTTACCGACGAAGACAGGGCGATGCTCGCTTCGGCCGATGGCCTGCTGGCGGTGTGCCGTGAGGAAATGGGCAAGCAGCTCATCCATCGCGCGCTCGCTGCCATTATCGCCGTCGTTTCGGAAACCGACCGTTATTTCGCATCGCAGGAGCCATGGGCTCTGAAGAAGACCGATCCGGAGCGCATGGGCACCGTACTTTACGTCACGGCGGAAGTGGTGCGCCAGATCGGCATTCTCCTGCAGCCCTTCATGCCGGAATCCTGCGACAAGCTGCTTGATCTTGTGGCAGCGGCCGCTGGCAAACGCGATTTCACAGCGCTCGGCGAGGCTGGTCGTCTGGTTCCGGGCACGCCGCTCGAAGCACCGAAGCCGGTCTTCCCGCGTTACGTTGCGCCGGAAGCGTGAAGGCGAGACCGATGCTGATCGATACCCATTGCCATCTGGATTTTCCTGACTTCGATGCTGAGCGCGACGATATCATCGCCCGTGCGCATGCTTCAGGTGTCAGCCAGATGGTGACGATCTCGACCCGGGTGCGCCGTCTGCCCGAGCTATTGAAGATCACGGAGAAATACCCGTCGGTCTTCTGCTCGGTCGGCACGCATCCCAACAGCGCAGCCGAGGAACTGGATATCTCGGCTGACGATCTGGTGCGGCTGGCGGAAAGCCACGACAAGATCGTGGCGATCGGCGAGGCGGGACTGGATTATTTCTACGATACGCAGAAGCCGGAAGACCAGAAGACCGGCCTCATTCGCCATATCGAGGCGGCAAGACGGACGAAGCTGCCGCTCGTCATTCACAGCCGCAGCGCCGATGACGACATGGCCGCTATTTTGCGCGCGGAAAGCGACAAGGGAGCATTCCCCTTCATCCTGCACTGCTTCTCCGCTGGTCCTGAGCTGGCGAAAACCGGTGTCGAACTGGGCGGTTATGTTTCCTTTTCGGGCATTCTCACATTCCCGAAATCACAGGATATCCGCGATATTGCCGCAACCGTCCCGCTTGACCGGCTGCTTGTCGAAACCGACGCGCCTTATCTTGCCCCCAAGCGCTGGCGGGGAAAACGCAACGAGCCTTCCTACGTGGTCAATACGGCGGAAGTTCTGGCCGAAGTGCATGGTGTTTCTTTCGAGCGCATGGCCGAAATCACCACCGAGAACGCCTTCCGCTGCTTTTCGAAGATGACAAGGGTGTAGCGTGGCAATCTACCGTCGTCGCTTCACGGTTCTCGGCTGCGCGTCTTCGCCCGGTGTGCCGCGCATCAACGGCGACTGGGGTGCCTGCGATCCCGAAAATCCGAAGAACCGGCGCACGCGCACGGCCTTCATGGTGGAGCAGATCGGCCCGGATGGCGGCAAGACAACTGTCGTCATCGATACTGGCCCGGATTTTCGCGAACAGATGATTGCCGCCAAGGTGGAGGCCGTCGATGCGGTGCTTTACACCCACGCCCATGCCGATCACCTGCATGGCATCGACGATCTGCGCATCTATTTCGCCATCCAGCAAAATCGCATTCCGATCTATGCCGATCCTGTCACCATGGCGCGCATATGGGATGGTTTTGCCTATTGCCTGGAGACCCCGCCGGGCAGCAGTTATCCGCCAATCGTTGAACCGCGGATCATCGCCGACATCAACGCGCCGGTGACTATTAACGGGGCAGGTGGGCCGATAGCTTTCAATGTGCATATGCAGCAGCATGGTGATGTACATTCGCTCGGCTTCCGCATCGGTGACGTTGCCTATTGCACTGACGTCAGCGATTTTCCGGCTGAAAGCCTGCCCAAGCTTGCCGGCCTTGATATTCTCGTCATCGACGCGCTGCAGCACCGTTACCACCCCAGCCATCTTTCGCTGGAACAGGCGCTTGGCTGGATCGAAAGATTCGCACCCAAACGGGCGATCTTGACCCATATGCATATTCCGCTCGATTATGAGACGGTAATGCGTGAAACGCCCGATCACGTCGAACCGGCTTACGACCAGATGCGTTTTGAAGTGGAGTTCGAAGCGCCCTGAGCAAGTCTCTCAAAACCGGTTGCCGGTTCTGGAACAGAGACGTGCTTTGAAACACTAGTACAGGCGCGTCGCGCTTTGACGTTGCCTGAGAAGGAACAGCATGTCGACCCGGCCTTTCCGTGCACCCAGTATGGCGAGCTTTTTCGACAATCTGCGCGCCAGCCGGTTGCGGGCAATGTTCCGTCGCGGCGAACTGGGGCTGGTGGCTCTTGCCGCTCTCATCGGCATTGCAGCGGGCCTTCTGGTAGCGCTGATCGGCGCGTTGAGCACGGCGCTGCATGTGCTGGTGTTCGGTACCGAGCGGCTGAGCAGCAGCGATCTCTCAGGCCCCGTCGTGCTTGCCGGACCGATCGTCGGCGGCATCGTGCTTGGCGTGATTATCTTCATTCTTTCAAAGACCCGCAAGAAACCGATGGTCGACCCGATCGAGGCAAATGCCCTGCATGGCGGCCGCCTGTCGCTGACGGACAGCATCATCGTTTGCGTGCAGAACATCGTCTCCAACGGTTTCGGCGCGTCCGTCGGGCTTGAAGCCGGTTATACGCAGATTGCCAGCGGTGTGGCCTCGAAGATCGGCATCAAGCTGAAACTGCGGCGAGGGGATATGCGCATCCTCGTCGGCTGTGGTGCTGCGGGTGCGATTGCGGCGGCCTTCAATGCGCCTCTGACGGGGGCGTTTTACGCCATCGAACTCATTATCGGCACCTACACCGTCGTGACGCTTGCGCCGCTCATTGTGTCGGCGCTGGTGGCCACCACCGTTATCGGAATTATCGGCGGTCATGGCCTGTCGATCGATATTGTCGATGCCAGCCGCGTGACGCCTGCGGATTATGTGCCCGCCATCTTTCTGGGAGTCGTGTGCGCGGCGATCGGTATCGTGCTGATGCAGACGGTTTCCTTCATTGAGGAGACGGCCCGCAAAAGCGCCATTCCCGGCTGGCTGCGTCCGGCGATTGGCGGCATGGCGGTCGGCGCTCTTGCGCTGATTTCACCGCAGGTCCTGTCGAGCGGCCACGGCGCGCTGCATCTCAATATTGATGCCGAACTGACGATTTACGGGCTGGTCGGGCTCTTCCTGCTGAAAGCGGCGGCCAGCGCCATTTCCATCGGTTCCAATTTTCGCGGCGGCCTGTTTTTCGCCTCGCTGTTCATGGGGTCGCTTCTGGGTAAAGTTTTTGCGCTCTGCGCCCCCTATATCGGCTATGGCTCGACAGCGCCCATCGTTTATGCGGTGATCGGTATGAGCGCCTTTGCCGCCGCCATCATCGGTGGCCCTTTGACGATGACGTTCCTGGCGCTGGAACTGACGGGTGACTTCCAGATCACGGCTCTGGTGCTCGCCGCCGTCATCACAACGTCGCTGGTGGTGCGCACGACCTTCGGTTATTCCTTCGCCACGTGGCGTTTTCACCTGCGCGGAGAGAGTATTCGCAGCGCCCATGATATTGGCTGGATCCGCGACCTGACGGTCGGCAAGATGATGCGTGCCGATATCCGCAAGGCCAATGTCAGCATGGGGCTCCCGGCCTTCAAGGAGAAGTTCCCGCTCGGTTCGACGCAGCGGGTGATCATGACCCATGATGACGGGCGTTATGCCGGCATCGTCCTCGTGCCGGAAATTTACGCCGACCCGATGGATCGTGATCCAAGCAAGATCAGCCTTGAGACCTATCTGCAATATAAGAACGACGTGCTGTTGCCGACCATGAATGCGCGTCAGGCAGCAGCCGCCTTTGATGCCACGGAAAGCGAAGCGCTGGTTGTCGTTAACGACAAGATAGAGAACCGCCCGGTTGGTCTGCTTACCGAGAGCCATACGCTCAGGCGCTACAGCGAAGAGCTGGAACTGAGACGCCGGGAGGCATCCGGAGAACTATAAATTTGGATTAGAAAATTCTTTTTATATATTGATATAATTCGCATTTCTTTACGAATACGGAAATTAGCACGGCTTGATATGTTCACGCGTGAAAACCATGCAAGCGCAAGTGTCGAACCTGTGACGCCCTGACCTTCAAGCCATCTCAACGTCCTGCATTCATGCACGGTCCAATGTCTGGAGCGCGCTAGCCCGCACGGCGTTCTCGCTGCCTTCCTGATTTTTCTCGTGCCAGCTTGACAAAAAAGACTTCTCCATAATAAATAGACTGACTACTTAATTAATGAAACATTTGATGCTTGTGAGTGGGCGAGCGGGGTTGCTGACGTGACCTGTCGCGCGCCTTGGCGCAGCCGTGCGCTCAAGTCATTTGCCGCCGTCATCATCGCCCGCAGCACTGGTTCGGTGAAATTTGGAGATCGTAATGCCTTCAGACAGCAGCCCTGCCGAGACGATGCGCCTTGCGGCGGCATATGCTGATCTCGACGCCGGCTCCGAGGCGGGGCCTCGCGGACTTGGTCTTCCGCACAGCCGCATTCCGCTCTATGGCATCATCCTTGCCGGCGCCCTGTCGCTTTTCGGGAATGCGGTGGCCGGCGTCGTGCTGCCATGGATCGTGCTTTCCCTGACAGGCAATGCCGCATGGACCGGGATTGCGGCGGCGGCCGGCATGATGCCGCTGGTGATCGGCGCTTTTTTCGGCGGGCCGATCGTTGACCGTTTCGGTTCGCGTGTCGTTGCCGTTACTGCCGATCTTGCCAGCGCATTGAGCGTTGCAGCCATTCCGTTGCTGATGATGACCGGACAGCTGGATATCGGCCTGCTGATCGGCCTGATCGTGATCGGCGCGCTTCTCGATGGGCCGGGCATGATCGCCCATGATGCAAGGGTGCCGGAACTCGCCCGTGTTGCACGCATGCCGATCGAGCGGGTGACGTCGATTGATGAACTGCTGGAAAACACTGCGCTGATCTTCGGCCCGCCGGTCGCCGGCATCGCAATCGCCGCTTTCGGCATTGAATATGCCCTGCTGATCACGGCCGGCTGCTCGCTGCTTGCCGCCGTCATCGGCGCGATCTGCCTGCCGCGTCATCGCCGCAGGATCACCGATCCGGACAAGGGCGGTGCGGCGCTTGCGGGCCTGCGCTTCCTGCTGACCGAACCGCTGCTGCGTCTCATGCTTGTCGTCGCCATGGTGATGCTGGCGGTTTTCGGTGCGCTCAACGCCGTTGTTCTACCGGTCCTGTTCAAGGCAAGCGGGGCGGATGTTCTCGACCTCGGGCTGTTCCTCGCGGTTTCCGGGGCAGGGGCGGCCTTTTCGGCTGTCACCTTTGCCATATGGGGCCATGGCTGGAACGGACGCTTTGTGCTTCTGGCGGGCATATCCGGCGCCACGCTGGCGATCGGCCTGATAGCCTTCATTGAGACCGGTCCATATCTATTTTTCGCGGCTGCCTTGATCGGCTTGTCGACCGGGGCGCTTGGCCCGCTCGCCAATGCGATGTTCCTGAAACGCGCACCGGCCTCGATCCGGGGCAGCGTGCTTGGGACGACCGCGGCAATTGCCATGATGGCGACGCCGCTCGCCGTGCTGATCGCCGGTTTCGGCATGGAGGCTGTCGGTCCCGCATTGTTCCTGTGGGGGCTGACGGCGACCCTCTGTTTGCTGGTGCTCTGGGTGCTCCTCAGCCGGGCGGCGCGGATGCTCGGCAAATCGCCGCCATGATCGGAGAGCCGTCGCAATCCTCCCATCTCCTTCAATTTCCCATCCGGACAGCTTCCATCATGACCGAACCGAACTCTATCGCTGAAAATTCCACCGGATATACCGAGCCCACATCTGCCGAAAAACGCAGGCGGGGTTCCACCACCAGACTGTTTTGGTGGGGGGCAGCAGCTGCCGCTTTTTTGGGTGTCACTGTGTGGCTGATGCTGGCTGGCGAAGAAACACCGGCAGCGGCGCAGAATGCGCAGGCCGCCAAAGTGTTGCCGCATGTGTCCGTCGTTGCGGCAGCGTCCTATGACTTCAACGCCAGCCAGGATGTTGCCGGTCTTCTGGCCGCCCGCAATGATATCTCGATTGGAACGGCCGTGACCGGTCAACGCATTGTCGAGGTTTCTGTTGATGTCGGCGATACCGTCGCCGCCGGGCAGCTGCTGGCGCGGCTGGAGAGCAAGACGCTCGCCGCACAGGTCCAGCAGACCGAGGCCAATGTTGCCCGTTCGCGTGCTGCGCTTGCGGAAGCCGAGGCCGCCGAGATCGAGGCAAGCGAAAACCTGCGTCGCGCCGAAGGGCTTTCCGGCTCCAGCGTCAGCAAGGAGCAGCTTGGCCAGCGTCGCGCCGCGGCGGCCATGGCGACGGCGAAAATCGAAGGCGCGCGGGCGGAACTTGCCGGCACGCAGGCGCAGCTTATCCAGAACCGTCTTGAACTGGAACGTACCGAAATCCTGTCGCCCAAACCCGGCGTCATCACCCAGCGCCACGCCCGCATCGGCGCGATGCCCGATAGCACCGAACCGTTGTTTCGTCTGTTGCAGGATGGAGAGTTGGAGTTTCTGGCCGAAGCGCCGGAACGGGTGCTGCCGTCGCTGCAGGCCGGCCAGTCGGTGACGATCACCGTCAATGGTGTCAGCCGGCCCATTCAGGGCACCATCCGTGTCGTCGAACCGGCGGTCAACACCCAGAGCCGCCTCGGTATCGTGCGGATCGCCGTTCCTCCGTTCGCCGATCTGCGCGCCGGCGCATTTGCCCGTGGCAAGGTCGATCTTGGTGAGCGCCGGTTCCGTGTCGCCGTGCCGGAGGCGGCCCTGCGGCTTCGCCGTGAAGGCACCGCACAGCTCGTCGTGGTTGATCACAATGACAGGGTGGCGCGACGCACCGTTCGCCTGGGACAGGCACAGAATGGCATCATCGAAATCCTTGAGGGGCTGGAGCCGGCCGAACGCCTCGTTGAAAGCGCCAGTGCTTTTCTGCGTGACGGCGACCAGATCGTCGGCGTGGATGAGATGGCGCAGAAAGGGGAGGGTCGTTGATGACCAATATTTCGTCCTGGGCCATCCGCCGTCCGATCCCCACTCTCGTTCTCTTCCTGCTGTTGACGATCGTCGGCATTCAGTCCTTTTTGAAGCTGCCGGTCAACGCCAATCCCCGCGTCGATTTTCCGATCGTCACGGTGTCCATCGCCCAGGCCGGTGCTGCCCCGGCCGAACTGAAAACACAGGTGACCCGGCGTGTCGAAGGCGCGATTTCAGGCCTTGCCGGCATCCGGCATATCCAGTCGACCATCGGTGACGGCCTGTCGACCACGACGGTGGAGTTCCAGCTCGGCATTGACACCGCCCGCGCCACCAATGATGTGCGCCAGGCAGTCTTGCAAATCCGTACCGAAATGCCGCGCGACATCGAGGAGCCGATCATTGCCAGCCTGGATGTCGAGGGTGGGGCGATCCTCTATTTCGCCGTTCGTGCACCGCAGATGTCGCCTGTCGATCTCTCATGGTTCGTTGACGAGACGATTGCGCGGGAACTCCTGACAACCAAGGGCGTGCAGCGCGTGCAAAGGCTTGGCGGCGTCAGCCGCGAAATCACGGTGCAGCTTGACCCCGACCAGCTCATTGCCTTCGGCATTACCGCCGAGGATATCAACAATCAGGTTCAGGCGTTCAACACCAATGTGCCCGGCGGCAGAAGCCGGCTCAATGAAAAGGAACAGTCGATCCGCGCCGTCGGCGGCGCGATTACCGCCGGCGAGCTTGCGGAACGGCCGATCAGCCTTCCCAACGGCCAATGGACGACACTCGCCACGCTTGGCAAGGTAACGGACGGATCGGCCGAACCGCGCGAGTTGTCGCGCCTTGATGGTGAACCGGTGGTCGGCTTTTCGGTGTTCCGGACCAAGGGTTCGAGCGATACGGCCGTCGAAAATGGCGTGAACGCCACCATCGCACGGCTGATCGACACTTATCCGGGCGTCGAAATCGATCGGGTGCTTTCGACGGTCGATTATACGAGGGCGAGCTACGAGGTTGCCATGGAAACCCTGATCGAGGGCGCGGTGCTGACGGTCGTGGTGGTGTTTTTCTTCCTGCGCGACTGGCGTGCAACGCTGATCGCCGCCGTTGCCATGCCGTTATCGATCCTGCCTACGTTTGCGGTGATGCTGTGGCTTGATTTCACGCTCAACAGCATCACCCTTCTGGCGCTGACGCTGGTGATCGGCATTCTCGTTGATGACGCCATCGTTGAGGTGGAGAATATCGACCGCCACCTCCATATGGGCAAGCGGCCGTTTCAGGCGTCGATCGATGCGGCGGACCAGATCGGTTTTGCGGTTCTGGCAATCACCGCCACCATTGTTGCAGTGTTTCTGCCGGTCAGCTTTATCGGTGGGGTGATCGGGCAATATTTCAAGCAGTTCGGGCTTACCGTTTCGGTCGCAGTCCTTGCCAGCATGCTGGTTGCGCGTCTCGTCACCCCGCTGATGGCCGCCTATCTTCTGGCGCCGAAGGCGGTGAAAGTGGAGGAGCATGGAGCGCCGAAATCACGCCTTGGCCGGGCTTATGTTGCGCTTCTCGAGCTTGCGCTGCGCCACCGGTTGAAAACCTGTGGCATTGGCGTTCTGGTGCTGGTGGGTTCCTTCCTTCTCGTTCCACTCCTGCCATCGGGCTTCCTGCCGAGCGACGACCGCAGCCTGTCGCGAATCCAGATCGAACTGCCGCCGGAATCGACGTTGCGCGATACGGATGATGCCGTGCAGTCGGTAACGGCGGCGCTCCGGCAAATGCCGGAGGCCAAAAGCATCTTCGCCTCTGTCGGCCGCACTGATGACGGGCCGGATGTTGCTCGCGCTTCGCTGCTGGTCAATCTGGTGCCTTCGTCCGAGCGGACGCTTTCCCAGCGCCAGTTCGAACTGGCTGCCGCAAACGTCATAGCCCGCACGCCGAATATTCGCTTTGCATTCCAGAACGAAAATGCGGCGCGCGATATTTCCATCATTCTCGTCGGCGATGCGCCGGAGAAGCTCGCGGCCGCGGCGTTTGCCGTCGAAACAGGAATGCGCGGCCTTGCCGGCATTGCCAATGTGCAGACCATCGAACCCCTGCCACGCGCCGAATTGCAGATAAGGCCACGTTTCGATGAAGCGGCCCGGCTTGGCATTTCCACGCAGTCCATCGCCGCCGTCATGCGCATTGCAACCACGGGCGATACCGACGCCAACTCCGCCAAGTTCAACATTGGCGACCGGCAGGTGCCGATCCGCGTGATGATCGACAGGGATGCGCAGAGCAATCTCGATACGCTCGGCATGCTCAGGGTGTCGGGAGCAAATGGCAGCGTGCCGCTGATGTCCATCGCCGATCTTTCAGTTTCGGAAGGGCCGGGACAACTCAACCGCTTTGACCGTCAGCGCCGTGTGACAATCAGTGCCGATCTTGCCGGCATTCCGCTGGGCGTGGCGCTGGAGCGCATTCACGCCTTGCCTGCCATGGCGTCGCTTCCTGCGGGGGTGCGGGAGGTGCAATATGGCGATGCGGAATATATTGGCGAGATGTTCCAGAGTTTTAGCGCGGCCATGCTGTTCGGCCTGCTGATGGTGCTCGCCGTACTGGTCGTTCTGTTCAAGGACTTTCTCCAGCCGATCACCATTCTCGTGGCGCTGCCGCTTTCGGTGGGGGGAGCGATCGTCGGCCTCATGCTCTACGGCGGCGCCCTCGATCTGCCGGCCGTCATTGGCCTGTTGATGCTGATGGGCATCGTTACCAAGAACTCCATCCTGCTGGTGGAATTCGCCATCGAGAAGCGAAATAGCGGCCTTGACCGCCATCGGGCGCTGGTCGAATCCGGGGTTGAACGTGCCCGGCCGATCATCATGACCACGCTTGCCATGGTTGCCGGCATGATGCCGGCGGCGCTGGGCGTGGGGGCGGATGCCGGTTTTCGCGCGCCGATGGCGATTGCCGTCATTGGTGGCCTTATCACCTCCACCCTGTTGAGCCTCGTTTTCGTGCCTGTCGTCTTCACCTATATGGACGACCTGCGCGGCTGGCTGGGCTGCAGATTGCAGCGCCTCACTTCCGTCACGGCCGCTGACCGGGCAGGGGCGGAACAGCTGATGACCGGCGGGGCTGAAACGTTGCGGGGGCAGGGATGATGCCCGGCCACCAGATTTCAGGCACCAACGCACCCGTCATGCGAGACGATATTGCCGCCGCCGTTTGCCGTTCGGACGGTTTCCTGTCCGGCCCGGTTTTTCTCGATACCGGCTCGGAAAATGTCGTCGCGCTCGAAGCGCAATATCATCTGCCCTGCTATCGGCCGGCGCTGTTCGACAGGCTGGAGGTGGTGATGCCAACGCTGCTTGCCGAGGCTGTTCCCAAACGGCAGGCCGAGTTTCTCGCAGGGCGTTTTCTGGGGCAGGCGGCGATGAAGCTTCTGGGCAGACCTTCCGTTCCGATCGGCATCGGCAACAAGCGCGAGCCTGTGTGGCCGCCGGGCATATCCGGTTCCATCAGCCATTCCCACGGCATATGCGTCAGCATGGCGACGCTGGACGGTGAAGCGATGGTCGGCGTTGACATCGAGAAAATAGAACCTGGCGCGGTTACCGAGATCATCCTGAAACGCGCCCTCGACACGCTGGAGCGAGAGCTGATTGCCGATCGGGAACAATGCGACGGTCGGGTGCTGCCTTTTCTGGTGTTTTCCGCCAAGGAGACGCTGTTCAAAGCACTTTATCCGATCGTTGGACGTCACTTCGATTTCCATGCCGCACGTCTTTTCGAGAGGCCCGACCGTGACGAATTGCGGCTGGAGTTGACACGCCCGCTGCATCGGTCGCTTCCGGCCGGCAGCCGTTTCCATATTCGTTTTTCAGTGACAGGCAGTTTCGTCCGCACCTGGCTGATTTGTCGTTAAAACCATGTTTTCAAGGAGATATTCATGAGTGACAGGGATCTTCGCATAACGCTGGTGCAGGCGGATCTGGCCTGGGAAAATGCCGTGCAGAACCTGCAGCAATTCGACCGTCATCTGGATGAGATCGGTGCGACGGACCTGATCGTTTTACCGGAAATGTTTACAACCGGCTTCAGCATGAATCCGCAGGCTGTCGCGGAACCCATGGACGGGCCAGCGGTGGAATGGATGCGGGAGACTGCCCGTCAGCACGATGCCGACATCGTCGGGAGTGTGGCGATTAGAGAGGACGGCCGTTATTTCAATCGGCTGCTCTGGGCCCGCCCGGATGGTGCGCTCATTCATTATGACAAACGGCATCTCTTCACCTATGCCGGGGAGCATGAGCACTATACGCCGGGGCAGGCGCAACAGGTAGTGCATTTGAAGGGCTGGAACATCGCGCCCTTCATCTGCTTCGACCTCAGGTTTCCGGTCTGGTCGCGCAATCGCGGTCAATATGACGCGGCGCTTTATATTGCGAGCTGGCCCGCCCGCCGGGCTGCGCATTGGAAAAGCCTGCTGCCCGCACGCGCCATTGAGAACCAGGCCTATGTCATAGGGGTGAACCGCGTCGGCATTGACGGCAACGACCTTGCTTATGACGGCGACAGCATGGTCATCGATCCCCTGGGAGACATATGTTTTCACGCCAATGTGAATGCTGTCGTGCACCAACAGCAGCTTTCGCGCCGGATGCTCGACGATACAAGGGCGAAATTGCCGTTCCTGCGTGAATGCGAGCAGTTTGAGTTGACCGTTTAACGTGTAATCGGCGCGCAGGTCCAGTCGGGGCGGGTTGACAGTTCGCCTCGATATAATTAATGGACTAAGCGCTCAGTTAATTTATGGGAGCAATCATGGCCCGCAAGCTCGATCCGGCAAAGCATGAAGCCAAGCGGCAGCAGATACTTGAAGCTGCCATAAGCTGCTTTGCGCAAAACGGGTTTCACCAGACCACCACGGCGCAGATATGCGCGGCGGTCGGCATGAGCTCCGGCAATCTTTTCCATTATTTCGCCAGCAAGGAAGCGATCATCGAAACGATCGTTGCCGAAGAGCGGCGGGAAACCGCCGCCTATTTTGCCGAACTTGGCGCGGCGGATAATCAGTTCGGTGCGGTTCTGGGCTTTGTCGATGCATCGCTGGAACTTGCCACCGACCCCACCTATGCCCGGCTGGTGCTGGAGATCGCCTCAGAAGCGATCCGCAACCCGGCTATTCATGCGCTTGTCAGGGCAGCCGATCAGGAAATCCGGGCAGGGATCACCGATCTTTTGCGCAAGGGAATGGAGCGTGGCCAGATTGACGCCAATCTCGACGCCGAGCGTGCTGCGACATGGATCGCGGCGCTGATAGACGGCGTTTTCTCACGCCTGGCGGTCGATCCCGATTTCCGGCCACTCGAAGAAGCCGACATGATGCATTTGATTATCAGCCGCTTTCTGGCTGCGAGACAATCTGCCGGTGAAATGGCTGAGATCGGGCAAAATCCGATGCCGGCAACGGCTGGTTGATAGGCCTGCAGGGAATGCCCAGGGAAAACCGGTCCGCGGTTTTCTGTTCCTTTGCTTCCGGCAGTCGCTGACAGGCGGCTCCGGGTTCGCGGATATTTACGAGAAAATCCGAGATTTAAAGCGGGGCTTTTGACAGCCAGTTTTCACTAATTCAACTGAAGATGTCGGATTTATGAAAACTTCAACGCAAAGTATATTAATGCTTTTCAAATGAATGAATGTATGTTTTATACAGCCTCAGACGCATAAAGGCGAAATGAACTGAGAAAACTCTCATATTAATATTCCGAACTCGGAGTATTAATAATATTTTTTGCATGCGATACGGCCTCCATTTCTGAATTACATCGTAATTTTTCTTGTCTCTGACGGGAGCGTTGCTTCTCGTCCCCAGGGAAGGACTATTCCTGTGATGCTGCAAAACCGTAATTCCGCACCGCCACCTCTCGATATCGCCATTGTCGGCATGGCCAGCCATTTTCCCGATGCGGCCGATCTCTATGATTTCTGGTCCAATATCGTGAACGGTCATGATGCGATCCGCGACATAGGCACGGTCGATCCTGTGGAATATTGGCGGCCGGAGGACTTCTACGATCCTGATCCGCGCGCCGCTGACAAGGTCTATGGCCGCAAGGCCGGCTTTGTGCCGCCGATCGATTTCGATCCCGCCGGTTTCAAGCTGCCGCCGCTGATGCTTCAATCAATCAGTACGGCGCAGCTTTTCGCGCTGCATGTTGCAAAACAGGCGATGGCGGATGCCGGTCTGCTCGGCGCGGGCGCTGAAAAGACCGACCGTGACCGCATCGGTGTCATTCTGGGTGGCTCCGGCAACGGCAATACGGCGTTCTCGCTCGCCGTGCGGCAGCAGGTTCCGTTCCTGCGCCAGATTCTCGTAAATAGCGGCCTGTCCGCCGAAGTGGCGGAAGAAACGATTGAACGCTTGCAGGGGCTGTCGCTGGAATGGAACGAGGATAGTTTTCCTGGCTTTCTCGGTAACGTGGCCTGTGGCCGTATCGCCAGTTACTTCGATCTCGGCGGCACGTCCTATATGGTGGATGCCGCCTGCGCGAGCAGTCTCGCCGCCATCAAGGCCGCCATTGGTGAACTGACGGATGGCAGCTGCGACGCTGTTCTGACCGGCGGCGTCAATCTCGAGAACTCGATTTTCTCGTTCCTGTGCTTCAGCAAGACGCCGGCTTTGTCGAAAAGCAACCGTTCGCGGCCATTCGACAAGCAGTCGGACGGCATGATGCTGGGTGATGGCGTCGGTTATCTGGTGCTGAAGCGGCTTGCGGATGCCGAGCGTGATGGCGACCGCATTTATGCGGTGATCCGCGCGCTTGGCGCCTCCAGCGACGGTCGTGCCAAAAGCATCTTTGCGCCGCGTTCCGAGGGGCAGGTGAAGGCTTTGAAGCGCGCCTATAGCCAGGCCGGGCTAACGCTTGCCGATATTCAGCTGATCGAAGCGCATGGCACCGGCACGGAATCCGGTGACGAGACCGAGATTAAAAGCCTTATCAGACTGTCTGAGGAACAGGGCATCGATGCGGGTCATGCCATTGCGATTGGCAGCATCAAATCGCAGATCGGGCATACGCGCTGCGCGGCAGGTGCGGTGGCAATGATGAAAGTGGCGCTTGGCCTCTATCACAAGGTCCTGCCGCCAACCATCAATGTGGAAGACCCCACCGATGTTCTCGCAAAACCCTTTTACGTCAACAGCCTCGCACGGCCATGGATGCGCCCGGCTGGCGGCGAGCTGCGGCGCGGCGCCCTTAGCGCCTTCGGTTTCGGCGGCACCAATTTTCACGTCATTCTCGAGGAATACGAACAGGAAACGCGGGAACAGACATACCGGCTGAACCGCACCGCTGAGGTCTTCGTGTTTCATGCGGCAAACCCGGCTTTGCTGGAGGCGACCTGCCGTGATGCGCTTTCGCAGCTTTCCGGCGAGGGCAGGGCGGCGTTCTTCGACGCACATCTGGCCGATGGTGGCAGGCTTTCTCCACCTGCGGCATCCGCTCGCCTCGGTTTTGCGGCCGCGACGCCCGAACAGGCGCGCGCGTTGCTGACGGAAGCTCTGGCGCTGTTGCAATCCAGTCCCGATCAGGGTTTCGATCATCCGGCCGGAATTTACTACAAGCCTGAGGCCGCCCCAGTGGCAGGCCGTGTCGTCGCGCTTTTCCCCGGGCAGGGCGCGCAATATGTCAATATGGGGTCTGGGGTCGCGGTCGATTACCCGGAGTTGCGCCATGCCGTGGAAACCGCGGATGCCGTGGCTGTAGAGGCAGGCCTGCCAGCCCTTTCGGGTGTGATCTATCCGCCGCCGGCCTTTTCCGACGAAGAGACCATGCGGCAGGCCCGTGAACTTACCCGCACCGCCAATGCGCAGCCGGCTATCGGTGCGGTAAGCGCCGGTTATTTCCAATTGTTGAAACGGCTTGGTTTCACTCCGGATTTTGTTGCCGGACACAGCTATGGCGAGCTTACAGCCCTGTGGGCGGCAGGCGTGCTTTCGGATGGGGATTTTCACCGGGCCTCGCTTGCCCGTGGTCGGGCTGTCGAAACTCCGAGCGGGCTTGACGATCCCGGTGCGATGCTTGCGGCACAGATGCGCCGGGAGGAAGCGGCGGAATTGCTGGCGGCCGTGCCGGATATCGTAATCGCCAATGATAATGCGCCGGAGCAGCTGGTATTCGGCGGCGCCACCGAGGCGATTGCCCGCGCCCAGGCCTGGCTAACCGAACGGGGCCGCCGTTGCCAGACGCTTCCGGTTTCGACGGCCTTTCACACATCTTACGTCAGACATGCGGCGGATCCGTTCCGGGATGGAATTGCCGGAATTGAATTCTCGCATCCAAGCTGCGCGCTTTATTCAAGCGCGACGGCGGAGCCCTACGGCAGCGACCCCGCGCTTTATGGTGATGCGCTTGTCCAGCAACTGGTGCAGCCCGTGCGGTTCCGGGACATGATCGAGCGACTGCACGCCGATGGCGGTTATCTGTTCGTCGAGATCGGGCCGAAAGGCATTCTCGGTAAACTGACCGGTGACATACTGAAGGGCAAACCGCATGCGGTGGTTTCGCTCAACCCGAGCGCCAATGGCGAGGAAGCATTGCAATTCCGCCGGGCACTGGCAAAACTGGTGGTGGAAGGTGTGGCTCTTGCCGAAGCCGACCCCTATGCCCGCCCGCGCCCGCCGGAGGATCGATCGGTGAAGCCGGCAACCAGTTTCAGGCTGCAGGGCGGCTTTTATCTGACCGACAAAAACCGCGCGCGGCGCGAACACGCGCTGCGGCATGATACGGCCGTGGTGGAAAAGTTCATCGCCGAGCGTGCTGCAGGCTCGCCTGAACCGGCCACTTCTCCGGTCGTTCAGGCTGTGCCTCAACCTGTTGCGCCGATTGCGAAAACTCTTCCTTCCTTTCCCCCTTTGTCCTCCTCCATTCAGCCCTCCCATGACACTGACAGGATCGAGATAGCGATGACCAGCCAATCCGAAAATATGTCGAAGCCGGACCAGATGGACAGGCAGATCGAAAGCCAGAATCTGCTCAGCCAGCTTCACCAGCAGTTTCAGACCAACCAGAGCGAATATATCAATATGCTGGGATCTCTGGTCAGCAAGCAGCATAACCTTCTGGAAAAATTCCAAGGTCATCCGCAGATGGAAAGCATGACCGCGAGCCTTGCGCGCAGCCTGCAATTGCTGGAGCGCAATCAGGAACTCTACCATCTCAATCACGAGCGCTATTTCGACAACCAGATGTCCCTGATCAGCGGCGAGGTGGTTCGTAGCCTGCCGCATTCCCCCGCCTATATTCCCAATATGCTGGACATGCCGAAACCGGCGCAGCCGGTTACGGTAACGCGGCAGGAGAGTTTCGCGCCGGCGCCATTGGCTGCCCCCAGGGCTGCCGATAGGGCGGTTTCTGCACCGATCGCCTCCATAGCTGCACCGAAACCGGTGATGCCGGTGATGGCTGCACCGCAGATAACCGTGCCTCTGACGCCGGCACCCGCCACACCGGCTCCTGCTCTCAGTGACGAGGACCAGGCGAGGATCGCGGTTCTCGAAGGCATTACCGAAGAGCGGCTGATCCGCGAGTTGACGGATATCGTCAGCGAGCGCACGGGTTATCCGGTCGATATGATTGGCGACCAGATGGACCTTGAGGCCGATCTCGGCATCGACTCCATCAAGCGGCTGGAGATTTTCGGCGCGATGTTCGACCGGCTGTCGAACGGCACCCGGCTTCTTGAAGATGCGGACAAGAACCGCAACGACGAGAATTTCGACATCGAAACCATGAGCAATATCCGCAAGATGACGCAATTCTTCCTGCGTACGGTCGATGAGTTGCTTGTGGCCGTGAAAGGCAGTTCAGCCGTTGCTGCTGCCCCAGCACCGGTTATCTCGGCCCCGGCACTCAACGCCGAGGATCAGGCAAGAATTGCGGTGCTTGAAGGGATCACCGAGGAGCGGCTGATCCGCGAACTGACTGACATCGTCAGCGAGCGCAC
This sequence comes from Agrobacterium sp. V1, assembly GCF_030518355.1. Taxonomy (NCBI): domain Bacteria; kingdom Pseudomonadati; phylum Pseudomonadota; class Alphaproteobacteria; order Hyphomicrobiales; family Rhizobiaceae; genus Agrobacterium; species Agrobacterium sp. V1. The sequence continues at coordinate 1,175,611 of NZ_JAULSF010000001.1, read as the reverse complement.
GGGTTATCCGGTCGACATGATCGGCGACCAGATGGATCTCGAGGCCGATCTCGGCATCGACTCCATCAAGCGGCTGGAGATTTTCGGGGCCATGTTCGACCGGCTCTCGAGCGGCACCCGGCTTCTTGAAGATGCGGACAAGAACCGCAACGACGAGAATTTCGATATCGAAACCATGAGCAATATTCACAAGATGACGCAGTTCTTCCTGCGCACTATCGGTGAGTTGCTGGCCGATATCAAAGGGGCCACTCCAATGGCTGCGGCCGTCGCCAAAACCGCGGCGTCGACTGCACCCGCCAGCGCCCCGGCTTCAACCGGCGCCTCCGTTGTGACCCTGCAACGTCTCGGCGTGGTGACATCAACGAAACTGTCGGACATCGGCGATGGGGAGATATCACAGCCAAAAAAAGCTTCGGCTGAGCAGGATGCATCCGCGTTTCCTGCTCAGCCACTCAATGCCGCCCCTTCCGTCTATCGTCAGCGAGTGGTTCCTCAGGACCTTGCCCGGCCCGACCGGACATCGCTGACCCTTGGTGCGGGACGGATCTGGCTGCTTGTTGATGATGGCAAGGGACTGAGTGAGGCGGTGGCCTCCCGCCTCGTTACCCTGGGCGAGAAGGTCGCACGCCTTCAGATATCCGCGCCGGTCAAACCGGCAAAGGGCAAGAGAACCGCAAAACAGTCATCGTCCATGCCGACGATGGAAGGTGTGCGGGATTACGGTCTCCAGGATCGCGGCAGGGTGGCTATAGAGGCCATGATCGCTGAAATCGAACAGACGGAAGGCCCGATTGGCGGCTTCATCCATCTGCAGCCATCAACGGCTGCGGCATCGATCGGCGAGGTGTTTACGGAAACGGGTTACGAGGCGGCGGAAATACTCTTCACGCTGGCTGGAGTGCTTCAGCCACGCCTGACGGGGACGGGAGCACGCAGTTCCTTCTTCATCGCCAGCCGATGCGACGGTGCTCTTGGAACATCGGGCAGGGGATTGTTCAACGCCATCGGTGCAAGTTTCGGCGGATTGTCGAAATCACTTGCCGTTGAGTGGGACGATGTTTTCTGCCGCTTTGTGGATATCGATCCGGCACTGCCCGACGAGGAAGCAGCCGGCATCCTGATCGAAGAGCTGGAAGACCCGCAAACCGCACTGGCGGAGGTGGGGCGTGGTCCTGACGGGTCCCGCATGACCCTGACCAACCAGGCCGAACCGGTGGTCGACCAGCCGGAAACTGTACTCGATACGGATAGCGTGCTTCTCGTCAGTGGCGGCGCGCGCGGCATCACCGCCGATTGCGTGATCGCTCTTGCGGAGCGCTATCCCGTTCGTTTCGCTCTCCTCGGACGAACCGATATCGACGCGCCATTGCCCAGCTGGGCAGAAGGCATCGAGGGAGATGAGGCGCTGAAGGCAGCCGCGATTGCGGCGATGCAGGCCGAAGGTGAACAGCCGACACCGGTGAAGGTCGAAAAAATGCTGAATGGTGTACGCCATGCGGTGCAAATTCGGCAGACGCTGGCGAAGATCGAAGAGCTTGGCGGCAAGGCGGCCTATTTCGCCTGCGATATCGCCGATGCGAAGGATGTCGAACGCACCGTGACTGCGGTGGAGGAGACCTTTGGCAAGATAACCGGCATCATTCACGGTGCGGGCCTGCTTGCGGACAAGCGTATCGAGAAAAAGACGGCGGAGGATTTCCGCGCGGTCTTCCATACCAAGGTGCGGGGTCTGCAAAATCTGATGCGGGCAATGCAGCCGGATACCATCAGGCAGCTTATGCTCTTTTCATCCGTATCGGGCTTCTTCGGCAATGCCGGACAGACCGACTATGCGATGGCGAACGAGGTGCTGAACAAGTTCGCGCATATGTTCAAGGCGCATTATCCGGGCGCCTTTGTGCGCAGCATAGGCTGGGGTCCCTGGGACAGCGGCATGGTCAATGACGTGCTCAAGAAGGCCTATGGTGAACGCGGGCTGGCGATCATTCCGGTGGAAACGGGGACACGGTTCTTCGCTGAAGAATTCGGTTCCGGTCATGGTCCACAAATTCTCGTCGGCGGCGACAGCTACAGGGTCGCAAAAACGGTCAAGACGAAGGTCGCACCGCGTGTCGTGGAGCGCAGGGTCGATCTCACTACTGCGCCCTTCCTGGCCGACCATGTGGTCGACGGACGTTACGTCCTGCCTGCCACGGCCGCGGCCAGCTGGCTGGTCAAGCTGGTGGAAGATATGCTGCCTGGCTACCGTTTTGAAACCCTGCTCGGTTTCAAGGTTCTGAAGGGTGTCACGCTGGAGGCGGGAGAATCCTGCCTGCTGGAAGCGCAGATAGAACCGGCGGTGGATGTGTCAGGCCCATTGGCTGGTGACAGGCATCCCCTGACGATCTCGGTCTATAGCCGGACCGGCTCCGAGCGTCAGAACCGCTATATGGGCACCGTGGTGTTGAGCCGCGAGCTGAGCCTTCGCCCACGTCTCGGGGCCTTTGATCTGGGCAAGGATGATGAGCCGCTGGGTTACCCGCTTTACGGCACGCCGCAGGAAGGTCCGCTTCTGTTCCATGGCCCGAGCTTCCGGGGGCTGCGGGAGGTGCTGAACGGTGGCGATCACGGCCTCACACTCGCTTGCGAGCTGACGCCGGTGGAAGAAGCAATGCAGGGGCAGTTTCGCACCACCTCGTTTAATGCCTATCTCGGCGATGTATTCATGCAGGCGCCGTGGTTATGGCTGATCCTCGGCAGTGACTATGCCGGACTTCCTTCCGCCATCGGCCGCGTCGACCAGTTTGCAGAGCTCGGTTTCGGCCAGCCGTTCTTCCTCTCCATGACGATAAAATCCCTGACGCAGGCGAGCCTTCTGGTGGATATCGCCGTGCATGACGAGGCGGGACAACTTTATTTCCGGCTCTCGGATGTCCAGTTCACCGTTTCCCGGCAATTGCGAGAGCGGCTGGTCGGGCGCGAAGACAAGGTCGAGGCGGCAGAATAGCCGCCCCGATCAAGGCCCGGAAAAGCGAAGGCTTTCCATAAACTCATAACGACAGGCAGTGAGAAGCGTTTCCGTATTCCGGTTCAGGCCGGAGACGCTCTCCCTCTGCGCGCCATTTGAAGGATGATCGCGATGGGACAGATAGCAATTACGGGGCTCGGATGCGTCTTTCCGGGCGCGGATACCCCGGATCGTTACTGGCGCAATCTGGTCGAGGGCAGGGACAGCACGTCGCCGCTCTCCGTTGCTGAACTGGGTATCGATCCAGCGCTTTATTATCATCCCGAGCCGGGTACGGCCGATCATATCTGCTACAACCGGAATGGCCACGTGCGTGACTTCCGTTTCGAGGCCGAAGGTTATCGTCTGCCGGCGAAGGACCTCGCCACACTCGACCCGCTGTTTCACTGGACCATGCATGCGGCGCGTCAGGCGCTTAAAGACAGCGGCGCATCACCACAGCGTTGCGGCCTGATCGCCGGCAATATCGGCATGCCGACTCATTCCGGCAAACGTCTGATGTCGGGTTTTTATCACCGGATTCTCGAGCCCTATCTGCGGGAACTGCTGGACCGGCCGGATTTTTCTTTCCCCGCCTATTGGGATACCAGCGGCCTGTCCGGGCTCAATCTCATGACCGGCAGTCACAATGCCACGATCGCGGCGCTGGCACTTGGTCTTTCAGGGCCGACCTATGCCATTGACGCGGCCTGCTCCTCGGCGCTTTACGCCATCCGCGTGGCCAGTTCCTATCTTCTCGACGGCAGCGCCGACATGATGCTGGCGGGCGCGGTCTGCCATGCGGACCATATCTATCTCGACCATGGTTTCAACGTTCTGCAGGCTTTTCCGACCGATGGCCGCTCGGTCCCCTTCGACCGGTCCTCGCAAGGATTGAAGGCCGGGGAAGGCGCCGGCATCGTGGCGCTGAAACGTTACGAAGACGCGCTGCGCGACGGCGACCGGATTTACGGTGTCATCGAGGCGATCGGCGTTTCCAATGATGGCGGCGCCAAGCACATGCTGCTGCCTGATCCGCACGGGCAGATGCTGGCGCTGCAACGCGCCTATGCCAGCATTTCGCCTGATATCGATTATCTGGAATGCCATGCGACGGGCACACCGGCGGGTGATCAGGTGGAGCTTTCGACCATTGAGCGCTTCTTTGGCGAAACGTCGATACCGCTTCTTGGCGCCAACAAGGCCAATAACGGCCACAGCCTCACCGCATCGGGCATGGCAAGCCTGCTGAAGGTGCTGCTGGCGATGCAGCATGACCTGATACCGGCGACGCTGCAAATAGAAAACCTTGTGACGACGCCCAAAGGGCTTGTGAAGCGCGATCATATCGTTCGCGAAAACAAACCCTGGGCGAGGGGTGAAAAACCGCGCCGTGCCGGCATCAATGCCTTCGGTTTCGGTGGCGTCAACGGCCACATGGTGCTGCGCGAGCATGTTGCGGGCGCGATGGTGCCGACGATTACAACCCCACCTACCACCACTCCGGCCGGAATTGATATTGTCGGCATCGCCATGGCCCTGCCGGGAACCGATAATGTCGAGACGTTTCGCGAGACGATAACGACCGGACGTCAATGGTTTCAGCCATTGCCACGCACGCGCGGGCTGGGTCTCGAAAAGCGCGCCGATATTCTGGCGCTGGGTGGGATCGGAGAAGCGCCGGCCGGCGGCTATATCGAGAGTTTCGATTTCGATTGCCGCCATTTCAAGCTGCCGCCGAAAGTCATCGGCAATCACCTTCTGGCCCACGCCTTTCTGCTGCCGGTGGCCGAGCGGGCATTTCTGGATGCGGGTTATGCGCTGGACGGGCAGAGGCGTAACATCGCGGTCATCGTCGCACGGGATGTCGATCATAGCTGCCTGCGTTATCAGGCGCGCAACGAGATCGGCTGGCAATTGCGCGACAGCCTCGACAGGGCGGGCATAAAACTTTCGGCAGAGCAGCTCGTCGGTCTGCAAGGAATCGTCAAGGACAGTCTGTTTCCCGAACCCTTCGCCGAAGGCATTACCGGTGGGGTGGGCAACATCGTCGCAAGCCGTGTGGCCGCGCATCTGCGGCTGGACGGACCGGCTTTTGCCCTGTGCGCGCATGAAAGCTCGGCTTTCAAGGGGCTGCAACTGGCGCGCTACATGCTTTCCGAGAATATGGTCGATGCGGTCATTCTGGCCAGCAGCGCCTGCGATGGCGGGCTGGAAAACATGATCTATGCCAACCCAAATCGCAGCCAGCCCGTGGGGGAAGGCTGCGGCGTGCTTATGCTCGAAAAAGCGGATGGCGGGCCGGCCGGACGCGCCTATGCCCGCCTTCGTGGCCTTGAAATCCGCCATGACACAACGCCGGGCACCACCTTCCAGCCATCGGCGGATGCCGTGGCCAATGTGGCGGAGGCCTGCCTGCAAAAAACAGGCGTTGCGCCGCAAGAGATAAGTTATCTCGAACGCTACAGCATGGCGGATGATGTGGAAGCCCGCATCGAGGCGGAGGGGCTTGCCAGGGTCTATGGCGCCACCGTTGCTGCGGACAGTTCAAAGCGTCACTACGGCCATCTTGGTGCGGCTTCCGGCATGCTGAGCCTCATCCATACCGCGCTGGTCCTGCATTACGGCCTGTCACCGCAGCGTTCGACGGGGCCGCAACTGGCGGCAATCAGTGGTATGGGGGTCGATCGGGCCTATACGCATATATTGCTGGAAAGCCCGACAGTGGCGCGGCCTCAGGCGGTCAGCGCTCCCGCGGGTGTTTCGGCGACCGATCCTTTGCTCGTAAGGGTCTTTACCGGGCGGGAGCGGACCATGGCCGAGATCATTCTCGATCCCACCAATTTTGCCCTGTTTGGAAAATCTCCACCTGCAATGCGGCCACAGATGTCCCCGGCAGTGGTGACCGAAGCTTTCGATGGCCCGGTCTCCGGCTGCTTCCCACGCCTGCCGCTGACCTGGCAGCAGCGGCAGGCGATCCGGAACGCGCAGACGAACCTGCGCTTCATGCAGACCGAGCAGGCGTTCTATCGTCGCTTGAGCCATATGATGTCCGGTGAGACGGTTAGTCCAGCGCGTGCCGCATTGTTCGATGAAGCGCAGTTGATCGAGCTGACGGATGGTGCGGTCAGCCGCGTGCTCGGGCCGGATTATGCGCTGGCCGATACCTATGCGGTGCGCACGCGCATGCCATCGCCGCCCTATATGTTCGCCTCGCGCATTACCAGCACGACGGCCAAGGCCGGTGCGCTGGAGCCCTGCCGCATCGAATGGGAACTCGATCTGCCCGCCGATGCCTGGTTCATGTGCGAGGACAAGGTTCCAGCTTTCGTGGCGCTGGAATCTTCACATGCGATGATCGTCGCCTTCACGCTTATCGGCTGCGATCAATTGTTCCGGGGTGAATTGCGCTATCGGGCGGTGGACAGCCGCACCTTCGTTTATGGCGAAATGCCGCGCGCCGGCGAATTGCTGCGCGGTCGGGTGGATATCAAATCCTTCCTCAAGGTCGGCCGTAATATTCTGGTTTCCTACGAATATTGGTGCCTTGCCGATGAGCGGCCCGTTTTCCGGCTGGAGGCGAATTCCGGCTTTTTCCTGCCGCGCGATCTGGAACGCTCAAAGGGTGTCGATCCGGCTCCCTTCCTGAAAAATGACGGTGCTGTGCGGCAACCCTTCACACCGCTGCTGAACTGCACGAAGGATCGTTTCAGCGAAGACGATATCGAGGCACTGGGCAACGGTGATCCGGCAAGCTGCTTTGGTCTTGACTACAGAACTGAAACTGCCGCGCCAAAGCTGTGGACACCGATGGCCAGAATGCTCGACCGGGTGGTGGATGTCGACCCCAAAGGCGGCGCGTTCGGCCTCGGCGTGGTGGTCGGCGAGCGCGACATCGATGCTGATCACTGGGCTTTCAAGGCGCATTTCAAGAACGACCCCTGTGTGCCGGGAACATTGCTGGTGGAAGGCTGCGAACAGCTTCTGAAATTCTACCTGGCCTATCTCGGGCTTTATTCGGTGCCTCACCTGAGCGGACATACGCTGACCGACCATCAATACAGCGCCAAGTTCCGGGGGGAGGTGAAGCCACAGCGCGATACGCTGAGGTATCGCCTGACCTGCAAGTCGATCGACCTCGCTTATGGCGAGGACGGTGTGACGCTGGAGACCGCATCCTTCGTCTTCGTCGCCGAGATCATCCACAAAGGCAATGTCATCGGCATTTGCGACAATCTCGGCGCCGGTTTTGCCCGTCGCCGCACCGACCAATCATCATGGGTGGCCGCAGCATGAATGAAAATCCGCACATCAATTCCACACCGCTTTTCCGGACATGGAAAAAACAGGCGGGTATTGACCCCACGACCATCGAGGCAATGGGTGGGCTTGTCGCTGATCTCGATAAACGCCTCTATGTACTCGAATTTGGTGGCCAGCGGTCGCTCGAAACTTCCTGTACCGACGTGGAAAAATGCCGGGGAATTGTACCCGTGCTGACACCCAGCCAACTCGGCGATCCGGGTTTCCTGCGCGATTACGGCGTGCGCATGGCTTATTATGCCGGGGCGATGGCCAATGGCATTCACTCCGAAGAAATGGTGATCGCACTTGGCAAGGAACGGCTTCTGGGTTTTTTCGGTGCGGGTGGGCTTGGCAGGGAGCGTGTCGCCTCGGCGCTGGCGCGCATAAGCGCCGCCCTGCCGCACGGGCCTTGCGGCGTCAATCTGCTGCATAATCCCGGCGATGCCGAATGGGAAATGGATGTGGTGCGTCTGTGCATCCGCCATGGCGTGAAGGTGGTAGAGGCTTCTGCCTATATGAACCTTTCGCCGGCCATCGTTTATTGGCGTGCGGCCGGGCTCGTTCGTAACGGGCAGGGGACTGTCGAAGCACGCCATCGCATCATCGCCAAGGTTTCGCGCCGCGAAGTGGCACAGCATTTCATCAATCCGGCTCCGGAAAAAATCCTTTCAAGGCTGGTCGAGGACGGTCTGATTTCCGCCGAACAGGCGGCGATGGCGGGCGAGCTGCCGATGGCCGACGACATCACCGTCGAGGCCAATTCCGGTGGCCATACCGATAATGGCGTGCTGAATTGCGCCTTTCCTTCCGTTGCGGCGCTAAAAGACGAAATAGCCGACCTCAGGGGAGAGGCATTCCGCATCCGCATCGGCGCAGCTGGCGGCATCGGCAATCCGCAGGCGGTCTATGCGGCTTTCGCCATGGGCGCGGCCTATGTCTGCACGGGGTCGATCAATCAGGCCTGCATCGAGGCCGGCACGTCGCCGCAGGTGAAGACCCTGCTGGGGCGGGCGAAGATGGACGACATGGCGATGGCGCCATCCGCCGACATGTTCGAGATCGGCTCCAAGGTGCAGGTGCTGAAGGGCGGCACCATGTATGCCATGCGCGCCCAGAAGCTTTACAATCTCTACAAGCAATATGACGGTCTCGAAGACATTCCGGCAGCGGAAATCGCCAGCCTGGAAAGCGGATTCTTCCAACGCTCCTTGCCGCAGGTCTGGGAAGAGACCCGGCAGTTCTTTCAGGCGCGCGGCAACCCCAGAATTATCGAGGCGGCGGAAACGCATCCGAAAAAGCGCATGGCGCTGGTCTTCCAGTGGTATCTCGGCCAATCCTCCCGCTGGGCGATTGCCGGAGAGAAATCCCGCGCGGTCGACTACCAGATCTGGTGCGGCCCGGCCATGGGCGCGATCAATGAATGGTTGCGTGGCAGCCCTTACGAGCCGGTCGAGCACCGCTCCGTCGTCGTTATCGCCGATCTTCTGATGCGCAACGCGGCCTATCTTGCAAGGCTCGAAGCGCTGAAAAACGCTGGCCTACCGGTGCCAGACGCACTCTACCGCTACCGGCCCTGGACGGAAAATCCGTTCGATCCTTCAACGCCGCCGACACGGCATCCATCCCCGTCAATCGGAACCGCCCCGGCAGCATCGCCGGCCAAACTGGAGAACGCACAGCCATGATCACAGATACGGACAGCAAGCTGACGCTGAAGATTTCGCGCGATTTCTACAAACGGCTCTGGGAACTGATGCCGGGCGGCACCCACTATAATTTCGGCGACGCCGAGCGCGCCTTCGTGGTGCCCTTCAACAAGGGCCGCAATTCCCGCGTATGGGATCTCGACGGCAATGAACATCTGGATCTCTTCTGCAAATTCGGCGCACTTTTCGTCGGCCATCACAATGAGGCCTATAATGAAGCGCTGATCCGCTACATGGAGAAGGTCACCTCCGTCGATACCTGCGATCTGGAGATCGAGGTGGCGGAACTGATGATCAAGCATATTCCCTGCGCCGAGATGGTGCGGTTTTGCCTGAGCGGTACCGAGGCGGTGCAGAATGCGCTGCGGCTGGCGCGCGGCTTTACCGGCAAGAACCGCTTCATCCGCTTCCATGGCCATTATCACGGCAATGCCGACAACGTCATGGGCTTCCGCAAGAAGGACAATCTCGATTTCCCCGTGCCGGAAAAATACCAGGGCGACATGCTCGATACGCTCGGCCGCGCCGAGGGCGTGCTGGAAAGCCAGAGCTTCATGCTGCCGTGGAACGACATCAACGCGCTGGAAGCCACCATCCGCCGCTACGGTAACGAGATCGCCGCCGTGCTGATGGAACCGATCTGCATCAATGGCGGCGGTATCTTCCCGGTCGAAGGTTATCTGGAGCGCACCAAGGAACTGTGCGAAGAGCACAATATCGTGCTGATCTTCGACGAGATCATCACCGGCGTGCGTCTTGGGCTCGGCGGCGCTCAGGATATTCTCGGCGTCACGCCGCATCTCGCCACCTTCGGCAAGGCGCTGGGCGGCGGATCGATGCCGATTTCCGCCATTGCCGGCCGGCGCGACATCATGGATCTCTATACGCGCGGCAAAGTCATCCATGCCGGCACTTTTAACGGTTACCCGCTGGGTCTCGCCGCCATCAAGGCCACCTTCGATATCGTCGAGAAGGATCCGGGTTGCTATGACCGGATGCGCCGCTACACCGAACAGATTTCGGGCGTCTTCACCAAAGCGGCGAAGGCTGCCGGAATGCCGCTCGTCATTCAGGGCATGCCGACGGCGCTGGTCTACCATTCGCAGGAAGAGCCGGTGGATCGCTCCGAGGGCTATTCGCACAAGGTGAAATTCTGCGACATCATCATCCGCGAGGTGAGCAAGCGCCACGGCATCCAGTTCTCACCGCTGTCGCGCATCTATTCCAACCTCTTGATGAACCAGGACGACGTGCATTTCTTCGAGGAACGCATCTCCGATGCGCTCGTCAATGCCCGCAAGGTCATGGAAATCGCCTTCAAGGACGAGGAAGTCGCGTGAGCCAGCAAATTGCGGTCGTGACCGGTGCTTCAGGCGGCTTCGGCGCCGCCATTACCCTTGCGTTGCTCGATGTTGGTTATGCGGTAGCGGCTGTTGATATCGACGTTACCGCGCTGCAACGCCTTGAACAGGAGATCGGAAAACCCGGGCACCTTGGCGTTTTCGCCATGGATGTCACCGATCATGGCAGCGTCGAGCAGGCATCGGGTGCCATTGCCGAGAAAATGGGTTTGCCGGTGACCGTACTGGTCAACAATGCCGGCATTCTTGATCGCACCTATTGCGTCAACGACCGCAGCCAGACGCAGTCCCGCAAGGTCATCGACGTCAACCTTGCGGGTGCGTTCAACTGCACGGGTGTCTTTACGCGCTCGATGGTCCGCCAGCGTTACGGGCGGGTCATCAATATCGCCTCGATTGCCGGCATCTGGGGGGCAGGGGGTGGGGCGGCTTATGCCGCCTCCAAGGCCGGTCTCATCAAGGCTTCGGAATCCTGGGCGCAGGAACTCGGACAGTTCAACATCAGCGTCACGGCGATTGCGCCGGGCATCTGCAAGACCAACATGTCCAAACCCTTCGAACAGGAAGGCATCAACGACACGGTGGCCGATGAACGTCTGGTGCGCTCGATCGTCCCGGTCGGACGCTGGGGCACGCCTGATGATGTGGCGGAAGTGGTGACGTTTCTGGCCACCTGCAAAACCAATTACCTCAATGCCGCAGTGATCCCGATGGATGGCGGCATGCGGGTCGGAACGCTCTAAACGGAGATCGGCGATGACTTACGATAACGGCGTGGACAATATTCTGCTGACCGGCGCCACCGGCGTCATGGGCGGACGCATGCTGCAGGAACTGCTCAACACAACAAAAGCCACGGTCTATTGCCTGGTGCGCGCCGCCGACATGGCGGAAGCGATGGGCAAGATCGAGAGCATCCTCTTCTGCTATGACGAGGAACGCAGCCTCAAGGGGGAGGCCGCCGCCCGCATCGTGCCTGTTCTCGGCGATGTTTCCAGATCGCATCTCGGCCTGCAAAGGCATGTATGGCGTGACCTTGCCGAAAGGATCGATCTTGCGCTGCATTGCGCGGCCAATGTCAATCTCATCGCATCCTACAGCAAGATTGCGCCGGTCAACGTCGGCGGTTCGGCCAATATGGTGGAGTTTTGCCTCGAGGGTAAAATCCCGTTGATGCATACATCGAGCTTCAGCGTCATCGGCGACAAGCTCTACGAGGAGTTTACGCTCTATGAGGATGCGCTCGACGTCGGCCAGCGTTTTCCCGACATGGATTACGAACGTTCCAAGTTCGAGTCGGAAAAGCTGATGCACGCCGCCGGGCAAAAGGGTCTCGATTTCATCATCGTACGCCCGGGGAACATCTGGGGTGACAGCCGTACCGGTCGTTATCCGCTGACGCAGACCAAGGTGAAGGGTATCTATTACGAAGCGGTGCGCGCCATTGTGGAAACCGGCTTCACTTTCGCATCGGATGAAGATTTCGATATCACGCCGGTCGATTACGTGGCACGGGCGAGCCTGCATCTCGCCATGAACTGGCGCGCGCACAACCGCCGCACCTTCAATCTCGTCAATCCGAAACCGATCGACTGGAACACGCTGGTGGAACAGGTGCGCGATTGCGGCTATGTGGTGCGCGAATTGTCACGCGACAATTACTTCGATGCGCTCAATCAGGGCCGGATGCTGCGGGAGGGTAAAGCCTACAGCTCGGTCTTCACCGATCTTCTGTCGATGCTGGGCAATGCCGATTACGTGCGTGACAGCGCCAGATACGACACCGGCAAAGCGCGGCAGGCGCTTGCCGGAACCGGGATCAACTGCCACGAATGCGATGTGATGCTGATGATGCGTTATCTCGACTACGCCTTCGAAAAAGGTTTCCTGCCGCTGGCCGGAAGTGGCTTTCCACTGGCGGAAATTTCGAGGACGGTTGCGCCGCGCGGTTTCATGGAGCGGCTTTACGACGCGAAGCTGGTTTAGATGCGAGTGCTTCCGTGTCTATCGGGTGCCCGGCTCCCTAGTCATGCAAAGCCGTGTCGCGCATGAGAGCGCTGTCCTTGTCCGAATGCGGTGATCCGTAGGCGACGGATGCGGTAACTGTTGCGTCGATTGCCGGCCTGTTGTCGGGGAGCGTCCTTGCAGCGAACACAGCAAGGACGAGCAGCGCCAGTCTGAAGGCGATGGCGCGGAGGAGGGCTTCTGAGGCGTCCATGAATTGTCGTTCCGGATCAATAAACTACGGCGACAATGATCGTTGTCCGTGACTTCGCACAATGCGGAAGATACAAGGAAACCCTTCGGATTATCCGAAGGGTCCGGACCGGAGGGGCAAATGCGCTTCGATTTGACCGACCTCCGCCTGTTTCTTCACGTGGTCGAGGCGGAAAGTATTACGCAGGGAGCAGACCGCACGGGCATGGCCTTGCCATCGGCGAGCGCGCGTATTCGCGGTATGGAGGAAATGAGCGGCGTGTCGCTTCTCGATCGTGGCGCCCGCGGGGTCAAAGCGACGCCGGCGGGGGATGCTCTGGCCCACCATGCCCGTATCGTGCTTGGGCAGATGGAGCAGATGAGGGGTGATCTGCAGCTTTATGCGCGGGGTCTGCGGGGGCAAGTCCGGATATTTTCGGGGCGGGCGGCAATGGCGCATCTTCCCGGCGCCCTTCGCCGATATCTCGTGGATCACCCGACCATCGACATAGACCTTGAAGAGCGCCAGAGCCCCGATGTGGTTGCAGCCGTTGCCGCCGGGCAAGCGGATCTCGGCATTGCGGCGGACACGACCGATACGGGAACGCTGGAAACACGGCCTTTCGAGATCGACAGGCTTGTTCTGATCACACCTGCCAGCCATCCACTCGCGGACCGGAATATGGTAACGTTCGCGGAGCTTCTCGACGAACCCTTTGTCGGCCTTCCGGCGGAAAGTGCGCTTCAGGGGCATCTGGCAACCCATGCGGCGCGCGAGGGCCGGCCGTTCAAATTGCGTATCCGTCTGGATAGTTTCGAAGATATCTGCGCCATGGTCAGCAGCGGTGTCGGGCTTGCCATCGTGCCGGAGGTCTATGCCTTGAGGTATCAGGCCGAATTGCCCTTCAGGACAGTCTCGATCTCTGATGTCTGGGCGCGCCGTCATCTGCTTATCTGTGCTCGAAGTTTTGCGGGACTTCCCGTGCATGCCCGCGCCGTGATCGATTATCTGACGGCGTTGAAAGGCTAGGTCGCCTGTCTTTCGTCGATTTGACCCACAGACATCAAACATTGTGGTTTCGCGTCCCGCCAGTCTCTCAGCCAATTCCTTAGAGGAGAGCCTTGACGGCCAGGTATTTGTCATGCTTAACGTTATTTTATAACGTAACACATCTATGAAGCTTTGTTGCGTGGAAATCAGACTACCCGTGCAGGCCGGTTGACAGTGACCGGCGGCAGTGTAGGGTCGCTCCGTCATGGTTCTTTCGCCGCCCGGCGGAAGCTAAGAGGGAATCCGGTTAAATTCCGGAGCTGTCCCGCAACTGTAAGCGGTGAGCCGATCGCCCACGATGTCACTGGCAGCGATGCCGGGAAGACAGGTGAGACGGCCTCGACCCGCAAGCCAGGAGACCTGCCTGACATCATGTAATTCCGTGGTCGGGGGGTGCCATGGGAATGATGGCTGTTTCCGGTCTTCTGCCGGAGACCCGTCATTTTCGACGCCGCCTCGTGAATGAGGCAATGTGACAGATAGTACCCATCCCACCCATCGCGAGCCTTCCGTGCCGGACGCGGTGCTGCTTGTCGCCAAGTCGGCCTTTGCCGCCGCGCCTCATCAGGACATGCAGCGGCTGGCAATGCAGGCCGAAGGGCTTTGCGGCGCTCAGACCGTTCGCATCGCCTTCACGGAGCAGGGAACACCGTCACTCCATGAAGCGCTGTTCGAGCTGATCGATGAGGATGTCGGCCATGTCCTGATCGTTCCGCTGATGCTGCCGCTCGAGCCCAGTTTTCACAACTGGATGACCAAGACATTGAAACGATGGCGGGCAGGCGACCTCCGGCCATGGCCGTCCCTTTCCATAACAGCAAGCCCCACATCGAGCAGCCTGATGGCACGCCTGCTCGAAGATCTGGCCGCAACGGCGCAGGCGCTTGACCTTTCAGGGCCTGTTCGCCCGGCAGGCGAAGGATCGCTGGTCCCGGCGCAGAAGCGTCGTGTGCTAGTCTGCCAGGGGGCGCCATGCAACTCGGCAGGTGCGGATGTGATCTGGGGTCATCTGCGCAACCAGCAGGAACGGCAGAAGCTTCGGATTGCAGGTGACGGCACCATGACTGCCAAGTCAACCTGTCTTGGCCCCTGCAACCTTGCGCCTGTCCTGCAGGTCTTTCCCGAGGGCACTTATTATGGTGGCGTCACGGAAGAGGCGGTCGATCGCATCATTGCCGAACATCTGCTGGGTGGCAGCATCGTTGACGATTTCGCCTACCACCCGACCGGCCGCAAACAGCGGCTTCGTAATCTGTCCGAATAGCATGAGAGGAAATAGAATGTCGGCAAAGAGCTTTTCACGTCTGGCCGCGGCCGGACTTGCGGCCTTGATCACGGGTGTGGGCGCCAGCGCTCTCGCCACCGAGCCATTGCGCGTTGGCGCCACCTACATCACGAGCGGTCTCGACCCGGCAAAGGGATCGAACGGCTGGGCGCTTGTCAGCCATGGCGTGGGTGAAAACCTCTTCACCGTCGATCGGGAAGGGCGGCTTGTGCCCGGTCTCGCCGAAAAAGCGGAACGCACCGGCGATCTCAGCTGGAAAGTGACGCTGAAACCGGGCCGCGCCTTTTCCGATGGTTCCCCTGTGACGGCGGCTGCGCTTGCCGCCGGTTTCGACCACACATTTGCGACTAACAAGGCGGCGCTGGCAACGGGTGGAAAGCTGGATTTCAAGGCTGCCGACGACCTGACGCTGATGATCACCACGGAAAAGCCGGTGGCTTTTCTTCAGGCGCTTTTCGCCGAATGGCCGCTAATCGCCTACAAGCCTGCAACCGACGGGAAGGCGCTGTTCACCGGGCCGTATCAGATTGCGGATTTCAAGGCGGATACATCACTGACGCTTACGCCGAACACCCATTTTGCCAATGCGGATGCCCGTTCCCCGGTTGATTTCCGCAGGTTCGGCGATGCGCAGAGCATGACACTGGCGCTGGAGGCGGGTGAACTGGACCTTGCTTTCGGATTGCCTTCGGAAGTCGTAAGCCGTCTGAAAACCAATCCGGATCTGACAATCAAGTCTTTCCCTGTCGGTTATCAATATCTCGCTTTCCTGAACACAACGAGGCCGGTTACCGCCGATATTAAAGTACGCCAGGCGCTCGATCTCGGCTTCGATCGCAGGGAACTGGCCGCCGCCATCAATGGTGGTGAACCCGCGACCGGCGCTTATGCCGCCTATTTCCCCTTTGCCGGGAAAGAGCAGCGACAGACCGATCTCGCGAAGGCCGAAGCGCTTCTCGACGAAGCCGGCTGGACGAAGAACGGGGCAGGGAAGCGTGAAAAGGACGGCACGCCGCTGCGCCTTCTCGCCATTACCTATCCGCAGCGTCCGGACCTCGTCACCATGCTGCCGGTGGTGAAGGCGCAGCTTGCCAGAATAGGCATCGAACTCGACACGAAGGTCGTTGAAAATATCCAGGACGTGGCTGCTGCCGGTGAATTCGACATAGCGCTCTGGGCGCAGCATACCGCACCGAACGGAGACCCGGCCTTTTTCCTCAATTCGATGCTGCGCAGCGGCGCCTCGCTCAATTATGCGAAATACGCCTCACCTGAATTCGATGCCATTCTCGATCGTTTCGCGACGGCTGGCGAGGCCGGCGAACGCGCCACGATCGCGCTTGATGCGCAGGCAAAGCTGTTTACCGACGTTCCCGCATCCTTCCTGGTTTCGCCAGTCTGGTATGTCGGCCTTTCGAAGCGGCTGCAGAACTACGAGCCGTGGGGTTCCGACTATTATGTCCTGCGCGGCGATATAGGCGAAGCGCGGTAAGGTCAGATGCAATTGCTCCGGTTCGGCATATATTCCGTGGTGGGAATGGTTGCGCTTTCATTCGCATCCTTCACGCTCATCGCATGGATGCCCGCCGATCCGGTGCAGATTGCCATTCGGGTGTGGAACCTGACGGCCACGAGTGAAACCGTTGCAGCGCTGCGGGAAGGGTGGGGCCTCGATCGCCCGCTCATCCTGCGTTATCTGCACTGGCTCGCGGATTTCGTGACCGGTGACTGGGGGCGATCCTTCCGCACCGGCGAATCCGTCTTTGCGGAATTTATCGAGCGTCTGCCTCTCTCGCTCATGCTCGGTATTTCCGGCCTTTTCCTCGCCATTGCCGTCGCCGTACCGCTCGGTTTCAGCGCTGCGGCGCGGCCGGGCGGCATTGCCGATCGTGCCAGCCGGGCATTTTCGGTCTTTGTGCAGGCTGTTCCCGGTTTCTGGCTGGGGCTTGTCCTGCTCTGGGTTCTCGGCGTCCAGCTGCGCTGGATCCGTCCGTTCGGAACCGACATCACGGCAATCGTTCTGCCCGTCATCCTGATCGCCTGCCATTCGGCCGCCGTTTTTGCTCGCATCTACCGCCGCGACATGATCGAGACCACCCGACAGCCGTATTTTCGCACCGCTCTCGCCAAGGGGCTTTCGCACCGGCAGGCGCTCTGGCGTCACGCGCACCGTGGCGCGTTTTATGCCCTGCTTTCGGCGGTGCGCTCGGAGGCGGGGTGGGTGATCGGTTCGACGGCGACCATGGAAATCCTCTTCAATCTTCCCGGCATCAGCCAGTTTCTCGTGCAAAGCATCGCGGTGCGCGACCAGATGGTGCTGCAGGCCTATGTGATGGTCATCGCGCTTTGGCTGCTCTTCATGAACCTGATCGTGCAGCTGTTTCAACGTCTTCTGGATCCGCGGCTCGCCTGATGCTCCGGTATATCGCACTTGCCGTTCTGGCCCTTTTCCTGCTTCTGAGCGCCATCTGGCAGCCATATGATCCTGACGCCGTGGATATCCTGGCCCGCCATTCCGGTATGACGGCGCAGCACCTGCTGGGTACCGATCATCTCGGCCGTGATCTTCTTTCGCGCCTCATGGCGGGCGGATGGCGCACCGCGCTTGTGCTGTTATCGGTCGGCACCATCGCCTTTACCGGCGGCACCTTGCTCGGCGCCGGCGCCGCGGTGCTGGGCGGCTGGCAGGAGAGGGTGGTGCTGCGCTGTTGCGAATTCTTCATCACCGTTCCGACGCTCATCATCGCCCTGACGGCGGCGGCTATTTTTGGGCTTACACCGATGACGGCCGGGCTGGCGCTTGGTCTTGCCGGCATTGGCCCGACGGCTCTGCTTGCCCATTCCCTCAGCCGGCGCGTGCTTGGGCAACCCTTTGTCCACGCGGCACAGGCTTTGGGCGTTCCGCCCTTGCGGATGGTCCTGCGCCATCTTCTGCCGAATATCCTGCCGCTGATGATAACCCATACCGGAAATCAGGCGGGTTTTGCCGTCACCGCCTATGCCTCGCTGGCCTTTATCGGGCTTGGCGCGGACCCTTCCAAACCGGACTGGGGCTCGATGTTGTTCGAGTATCGCGTTTTCATCTTCGATCATCCAAGCCTGATGATCTGGCCCGGCGTCGCAATCGCCATCACGGTTGCGACGCTCAATACCGTATTCGACACATCCGACTGATCATTTCGCCGGATCTCACAGTGCAACACACAAAGGACGACACGATGGATGGCGGCAATTTCGATCTCAAGGAGGAAATCCGCGACTATTGGTCCAAAAGATCTGAGACCTTCGATCTCGCCTTTGGACATAAAATCTCAGCCGGTCCGGAAGCCGAGGCATGGCAGAAACCGATCCGCGAGCTGATCGGCGCGGAACCGAAACGGGTCCTTGAACTGGCCTGCGGCACCGGCGAGGTGACGCGGCTGATCCATGATCTCGGCCACGATGTTACGGCGCTCGATTTTTCAGAGGCGATGCTGGCTGTGGCACGCGCCAAACATGCCGGTAAACCGAGGTTGCGGTTCATCATGGCGGATGCCGAAAACACCATGGAGCCCGACGCATCCTATGACGCGATCATCTGCCGGCATCTGGTCTGGACTTTGACGCAACCCGAACAGACGTTCCACGAATGGTTCAGGCTTCTCCGTCCGGGCGGCCGGCTTCTGTTTTTCGACGGCGATTGGGCGACGCCGAAACCGACCGGACGCATTGCTAGACTGCTTATTGCGCTCATCGATCGTGTCGTGGGCGAAGACAGGCATTATGACGGCGCTCTGGGCAGCCGCCACGCCGCCATCATGAAGGGACTTCCATTCGGTGGAGGGCTGCGGCCTTACATGTTGATGCCGTTGCTGACCGGCGCTGGCTTCGCGGAGATAAAACTTCATTCCCACGACCCAATCGCCAAAGCGCAGCGTAAAAAAGCCGACCTGCGCAACCGGCTGCGCACCTTCGTTTATCGACGCTTTATCCTGACCTGCCAACGTCCGTGACGTTGTCGCGAAGGCGTTTTCTGGTCCGGATGTAAAAACGGAACCACGTATGGCCCAAACTTCTCTTAAAAAGGCTTGATTTCCAAGGAAAACGGAAGGTTCGCGGCCCAAAACGGAACGTAGCGTGGCCTAATTTTCACTAAAATCCAGGCACAAAAAAACCGGGTCGAAACCCGGTTTTCCTCAAAGCGCAACGTCAAATCTCAGGCAGGCAAGTCGGACACAAGTTTTGGATATCGTTCACATACAACGCTTTCCAGGAATTTTGTCAAATCCAGATATCCTGGCTGGTCAAAGCGGTCGAGAAGTTCCCACGACAATCGGCCGAAGAACATAGAAGCTCGAATTCGATGACTTATAGGTTTTGGGGCGATAAATTTGCGGAGGACAGCTTTTACTGTACGTGACCCCTTTTCCACAATTCCAAACCCAATATCCGCGACTTCCATCCAGTCATCGGAATTATAACTCTCCAGATCAGGCTCGGAACCGTCCCGGATCACCGCTCCAAGAAGTTCGGTAAAATGTGCCGCTGCCTGGATGGCGAAACCGTCCAACCAGATACCTTGCAGCTTACCTCCACGGACACGGTTGATGACGTAGTTCTGGAGACCAGTGGGTGAGTTCGACAGGGGTTCATTCGCATGAAACTCAATGGTACGAATTATCGCACGCAATTGTGTCGCGAAGTCGGATGCAATCCTCCGGTCACTGGCGAGCCTGATCAAAGGAATTCCATGATCAGGGCAGGTGTGGACAAACTTCAGCATCCACTCGGCCCGACCGTAGGCCCGATGAAATGCGTATTTCGGGCCAATGTCATTGAGGACGCACGCCGGGCAGATGCGACACCGGTCGGTGTCGATAAACTCACGTGTGAATACTCCGCCATAAGTTTCGACGGTCTTTCTGAATTGTGCGAGCTGACTCAAATGCAATTGATCAGGCCGTTTACCGACAAGGTCTGCGAAGACTTCCATATCTGCGTGCCAACCTTTCGCAAGGCGGTCGAAGCTAAAGCCGAAATGCGAGGAGAATTCCGATGCAGACCCGATACCGTTCACAGCAGCAATGCGCGAGCAGTAGCTTGGCAGCGTCTCACTGGGCTGAATAGGCAGTGTCAAAGAGAGTTTGGCCATCGTATTCACCGCGCTCTCCTCCGCGACCCGCGCTGCTGATTATACCGCGCGGTGACCTGATTTTCCGATGCGTTGTAAGGCTTGATGTCCTCCCAATCCTTGGCCACAAACACATTCTCGACGTCATCACGACCGGTGTTGGTTTCGAAGCAGTCTGCAAAATGTTTGATAGTGATCACCTTTTCGTCTGCGTATATCGCAAGCTCAACGGCACCCCGGATCATTTGAACGATTGTGCCGAAATCCCTATCGCAGCCATGCATCAATCGTTGAATGAACTCCTCGTCCTTATGCAGAGATGTCTTCATCTCGGCATGCTCGAAGATGATCAGGCGTGTCACAACGGCCATCGTCGATGCCCCGGTAGAACCCTTCATTTTACCAAACGGAATCTTCGTGCAACGATTTGCCAACTGTTTCCTTGAGAGAAACTCTTCAAGCGGTGCGACACCAGCCAGGACAATACGGACTGGCCAGTCCGGCATCTGCACAAGGTTTTTGAGAGCGTTACCAATTTTGGTGATTTCGACCGCATTAGATGCATCCACCGCGTGTTGGGCTTCGTCGATCACAAGCCACATGACGCCATGCGCTTTCAACACATCACGAAACAGCTTCCACATCTCGTTTTCCTTGAGGCTTTGGCGAACCGGGTAACCCATCGCATGAAGGCCTTCGTACGCCAGCAGCCTTGGAGTGCATGGACTGGGCGCGGTCATCATAAGGAGAGGCCGGATCGTATTGCCATCTTCGTTCACGTAAGGCTGCATCATCGCACACTCAGCGGTATGCGTCAGAAGGGCAGTCGTTTTCCCTGCTCCGGATTCACCACACAGCGCCACAATACGACGCTTGTCTGGCTTTGCCATGTCGGAAATGCCGATAACTGCAATGCTCGCGATCATGGCGTCGAACGCTTTCTTGAGCGTCGCATCCCGTGCAAGTCCAATGTATCGGCCATTGATCTTCGCGATACGGTCTGCCTTCGCGAGCATGTCTGGCGGCATCATTGCGCGGATACGAGCGATTTCGGCGTTCGGGATTTGGGCAATATTCATGGAATTCTCCTTTCAAAGAGACAGGACTTCACGCTTCACAAGATGTTTTGCGAAAATCGTTCTCAGCGGTTGAAATCGGGGTTGAGGGTGTTCAGCCTGGAGGAAGTCGAATGACTCAAAGGTGCAGGTTCCGGTGCCGGTTCCGCTTTAGGGTCTTGGTTGATGCCGGACATGTCCCACTCGCGGAGGACAGTGGAGATGTCGGCCTCCTCAGCAATGGTATTCTCGTTGGCACGCGTTTCTTCAACGATGTCGATGGAATAGGCGACCTTCTTCTCAAAACGCAGGATGTCACGCTCTGTCAGAATGGCACTGCCAAGCTCAGCCTCGGCTCTTGCGATTTGCGCCTGATTGTGGAGCCACTCTTTTGTTCTGCTCACGATTGCCTGAGAGACCTGGGCATTCTTGCGATTGGTGAGACGCAGCCGGTCATTGAAGGCAAGCCACTTCCAGATACTCATTCCGATGAGATCGTCATGGACTGCCGGAACGGTAAGCCAGCCTTCCGGATGCCGTACTGAAATCGCACCGAGGTCGAAGCGATCAATGCGTACTTCGACCTCCAGATCGTCCTCACGGAACAGCTTCTGGAGCTTGCTGGAGGAATATTGAATCCCGAGAACACGAATACCTGAACGGGAGATTTTTCGGCGAACCGTGATCCCAAAAATGCTACGGCGCAGACGGGAAGAAAGAGGAGGCGCAGGTTTGTAGAATTTGTTCAGTCGCTCCCACGCCTGTCGTGGCGTTTCGCCATTCAATCCGGCATGCGGAGTATTATGGAAGACATCCACAACGAAGCGCATCAGAAGTTCTGCGGCTTGGTGGAATACAACACTGGCTTCCCCCTCGGCGTCATAATCTCCTTTTTCTGCAGGGGAGCCCCAGGTGCGACCCGTGAAAAAGAGCAAGGCTTGACGGTTCATGGTGCGGAAAAAACGCTCCAGAGTTCCACGAGCAGCAGCATCACCTGATTTCGGCTGAAAGAGGATGCCGCCCAAGTCATTTACAGCGATCCTGACTTCGTTACTGGCGTTCCAACTCGCGGAGTCCAGAGAGACTTCGCCGAACACCCCATGCTGATCCCAAGGAGTTTCGCATCCAATGCTTTTCGCGAGTTCAGTTTTGTCGCGCGTTACCATCTCCAGAGTGGATACTGCACTGGCAGTGTTGGGCGATGTATGGTGAATGCGCATGCCAACAATGGATTTCGTAGCCACGTCCTTCGCCGCAGTTACGTAAAGCCTGACACGGGCTACGAGTTTCTTTTCTTTTGGGCTGAGGTTCTCCCACTCTTCGGCCTGGATAAGAAGCGTTTGAAGGTCGATCCAGCATTCATCAAGCTGAATTTGTTCGAGCGGCCTGAGCACGTCGATACCTGACATAATCGAACGGTACTTTGCGGTGGCGTAGTCTACGCCGTGCTGACCCAGGTCGACATACGACGAGGGAAGTTCATGGATGCGTGCGCTGAACGTATCGATGTTCGGCACGCGCAATGTTACCATTACCTGGGCTCCCATCTCCGCATTTTTCTGCTCACGTTTCGCATTTTCTGCCTCGATTGCACGCGTGAGCAACTGGTGCAACTCTTTGATCGGGAGGCGATCTGGCGACGCGTACATCCACACGTATTCATTGATGTACTTCAGCTCCTCCGGAGTGAAATGGTCACGGCGGTGCTTTGCGCTACTATCGTTGCAGAGGGCTACCGGGTCGAAGTTCGATTTTTCCAAAGTCTCCACCCACCGGCGCAAAGTACGAGGTGCGGGCGGTGCATTAAGCTTTGGGGCCGTGCGATGGGTACGTCCGGCCGCTTTATGAGCTTCGTCGGATGCTTTCTGCAGGGCCTCTTGAGTGTCTTTCAGGTATTTCGTGAGTTTGGCCTCAGAACGGGTCACTCGCAGGGCCATTTCAAGGTCCTTTGTATCGTCTTCCGTTTTCAGGAAACGCAGACACCAGGCGTGCTTGAACAGGACGTCCTGCTGCTCATCAGGCAGGAGATTACTGAGAAGTTCCGTTCCTCCAGAGACTGTCTCGTTTTCGGGACGACGACGGTGAGGGAGATATCCCATGGGATCGCGCTTTTGCTGGAAAGCACGTGAGACCTCTTCAAATGTATAGAATTCGGGTGGGAGATCGTCATCAATGCGCTGAAACCAGTACCCAGAATTCGTGGTGCTCAGCCAGTTGTAGACGGAATGTTTGTATTCAATACGATCACCGCGATGGAAGTCATAGAGCTTTGTTTCATGAGCATCTGGGGCGTGCAAATGAGGGTGCCGGAGCATCATATTCATCGTTGAATTCCTGTCGGACACAGCGGTCCGTTTCCGCGTGTGGCGGATTAAAATTGTTTAAAAAATGGGAAGCAGTGATTACTGGATATTGGCCAGCATCATATGGTTGGCGACCACCATAGCGGTGGTTTCCAGTATCCAGAAACGATGAGCATTGAGGACAAGGTGTCGGCAGGTTTCATGGTGTCAGCTCCTGCCGTGACGGCTTTTCACCCATGGTGCGTCTACCAGCTTTTTACCAGGCTCAGCCAACTCCAGGACACCATCATAGACGAGGCACCAGATTGCATTCAGCCCGTCAGCAAACCGCTCGAATTTACGGGCAAGCTCGTAGGCACTGACAATTCCATTGATGTCAGAAACGAGGGTGCGCATTTTTTCGCAGTCAGCTTCATCCCGGATTTTCAATGCGCGCAGGGTCCACTTTGCGTTCCATGCACGCTCACGCGTGAGAGTCCGATCCGTAATCAGGACTGCGGCATCAGCAAATCCACGAAGGTTGGGTTTGATCCGCAAGATAACATCTTCGATGCCGGACGACTTCACCTGGTCCCTTGGCTTAACGGCGAATGCGATCCGCACTCCATCACGCAGGGTCGCACGATAATCGAACGTGTGTTTGTGCTCGGTCCCATCAGCTGCGATATAATGAAGGGCTGGAGGTTGATCCTCGATATCGACAACTGAAGAGTTCGTAAGCAGCATCAGCGCGCAGGTCATCTCGTATGTGCTGGCAAAACTTACAGCACGGTTCGTTCTGGTGTCGACGAGATAACCACGACTGTGCCCTTTGGTGCGGGCAGGGGGCAGCCTTGTGGCCGTCGACTTTCCAGGTGGAGCCCAGAGTTCGACCTCCTCGATTACACCGTCATCGTCAACCGTCGATACCAGGACGATCTGGCCTGCGGGAACGAACTCGGTCGTGACTTTGATGTTGTCATTTGTGTACGGCAAGTCATCGACGTAGTTATCGATTGCGTGTTCAACTTCCGTGAGATAACGGATTACTCGTTGTGCTGGCATAGCACACTACCTCTCTAAACGCTTCCAAAAGCGCTGATAACTCTTTGCTAAAACTTACAAATACAGCCCGGAAATCAGGGGCAGCGACGTAGGAGGCAACGAGATATTGAGAGGTAAGAGACGGCCATGACGACGCGAACGCGCTTCGCGACAGACATGAGGGAGGGAACGGAAGTGAGGGCGGTGCTTACCATTGGGCCGCGCTCGCACCGATGATTACGTCCGTGTCCGGTCCTGTGTTACATGACACAGGAAAGCGGGAAGTGACGGCCGCCCCGTGAGCAGAACGCAATTTGTTCGAAATGGCGAAACCCATCAACAGATGATGGCATTCAGTTTGGGATGGGCGCATGGAAACCTCCTAGGGCGCACAAGGGTGGCAGCCCATCCGGAGGTGAGGACGTGTGTCCTTACTTCAGATGGAGCTGAGGAAGGTCTTTCCTAGAATGACGATGCGTATCATCGTGGGGCTCCGTGTTTGAAACTGGGACGGAAGATAGTCAAAGGTGGTACCGGGAGTCTAGCGGAGAAATTGCGAGTGTGGAATTATGGTTAATCTCGCTGGAAAGTCCGGGCTTTGCCAGTACGATGGAAGGGAAAAAACCTTGTTTGACGTACTGGTGTGAGACGTTATTTTGCTCCGCAGTGGTAGTGCTTATGTGTGGGCGTGAATCAATTATAGAATCCGAAATCTTAAGTAAATCGTGCCAAAGGTTAGTTGGGAAATAGCACGATTTCTGTTGAAAGGGATAGGCTAATCCCACCATATTTGCAAAATCCATGGGGCTGAGATGGCACAGTGTCGAATGGCGACGCATCGGATTGTGTAATCGCTCAATGTAATCGAACACGTCCGCCTTTGCATCGTCCCTTGGTCCTGCAAACCTTGCGAGCTGTTCTTTAAGTTTTGAGTGATGAGGAAAAGCTTTCCATCGCGGCACTGTCTCAGACATTACCAGATCGGCTGATCGAGCAAGTGATCCCGAGATCGGCCATGAGACGCGGGAACTGCTCGCTTGTATATTGTCAACTGAGGACAAAGCGATGTGTTTACCGCTCTTCCAAAAGCGACCTTGAGTGGCAGAGGATTATGGGAGATTATTTTATAATCGAATCTCGGCCTTGATGTCGTTTGATTTTCTTTACGTAATAGGTTAAGGAAAAAGCATTGCAGCTTGCATACAGCACCAGCAAGATACAGAAGCTGGCTACAACCGAGAAGGAACTGGTGAAAGCTTTTGGTGCCAATGTAGCAAAGGCCATTCAAATGAGGATTGCGGTGTTGTTGGCGGTTCCGTCGCTGATTGACGTACCGTCCGAGCCACCAGAGAGGCGTCATTTGCTTATTGGTAAGCGGAATGGTCAATGGTCGATAGCTGCTCGCAACGGTATATGTATCTGCGTAGTACCCAACCAAGTGCCACTTCCGTTGAATGACGATGGAAGCATCGATTTGACCAAAGTTGTATCTGTCGAAATTGTATACATAGGGGATTATCACAAATGAGTTACGGACATACCGAAACCGACTACATAGTTTCTCCTGGCGACGTGCTGGAGGACTACCTAGATTCTCGTGAAATCTCGAAACAAGAATTTGCGACCCGCTGTGACCGCTCTGCCAAATTTATCAGTGAGATAATCGCAGGTAAGGCTACGCTCACCGAGGAAACGGCGATTCAGTTTGGTCGCGTATTGAACACTAATCCAATTATGTGGGTTGAGCTTGAGAGTAGTTACCGGCTTAAACTTGCTCAAAAGAGGGATGCGGAAGACCTCGCGGCAAATAAGAAGTGGCTAGCTGAATTTCCTGTAAAAGATATGCAGAAGTTTGGTGTCATTGAGAAGGGTTTACCTCTCTCAGAGGTGGCGCAGGCGGTGCTGGCCTTTTTTAAAGTTGCCTCACCTAGCGCTCTCCAGAACGTGTTTGCCAAGCAGACCGAGACGCTTGCATTTAGGCGATCCAAATCACTAGAAAGCCACCCCCATGCCGTGATGACTTGGTTACAATGGGGCGAAGCTATAGCTCGCACAATTGAAGTGAAAGATTACAGCGCATCACAGTTCAAATCGCTTCTAAAAGAAATTCGAGCGCTGACTGTTGATGAGTCGCCGGACTTTGCTGACCGAATGACAGCGTTATGCGCAGAGGCTGGCGTTCGTTTAGTTTTCACGCCGGAATTGAAAGGGACATGTCTGAGCGGTGCAACTAGGTGGGTTGGTGACAATCCGATCATTCAGTTGAGTCTACGCCACAAAAGTGATGATCATCTTTGGTTCACGTTCTTTCATGAAGCTGGCCATGTACTTCTCCATGGAAAAAAGGCGGTTTTCCTAGATGAGGGTAAAGCTAATTTCAAAGACGATAAAGAGAATGAGGCGGATGAGTTCGCACAGGACTTTTTGATCCCGAGAAATGCCTGGGAAGCGTTTATTGCGGTGAGGCCTTTTACTGAAGCTAGAATGATAAAGCTCGCAAATGACCACAAGATCGCGCCAGGCATCGTATTAGGTCGATTGCAGCACGTTGGGCTTTTCCCTCACCCGACAAAGCTGAATTATCTCAAGAAACGGCTTACTTGGGAATAAAATCGCGCCTGGAATGTTGCCGTCGTGAGACCAAACCCGACACTAAATCCAAGAACCTTTATGACCGCCATCTTTACTTGTCTTTGCCGCGTTGTCGGTCGTGTGATTATGACATCGAGTAAAGGATAGAAACGATGGGTATGGAAGACGTTGCCATAAACTACCAAAATCCAGCTGGAATGTGTTCTCGGAATGATTGGAAAGTAGGCTTCAATAGTCTCCGAATTATACGACAATAGCCCCCGGCGGTATAATTGGTGGTATATGCGAAAAAAGATCAGCGATCCTCTGTGGGTTCCGCTCAACGACCCGCCACCCTGGAGCATCCGGTCGAACGCCATTTTCAACCACATCAAAGATCGAGTAAACGCCGACAACGTTGTATCCCGCTTCGGTGAGCTTGATCTTCGAGGCTGCCAATTGAGACCCGGTCGTTACAAAATCGTCAAACAGAACAATTGGCTTATCGCATCCACATGTCACCCGTAGCGCGTCAACATGATTGTCGATCATACGCGCTCGCTGATTTAGATGAGCTTTTCCCATCTCCTCGTGCCAACGCAGCATGTCTTTTGCCTCCGAGCCGAGGAAGCCTCTTGCTGCTACCGAACTTGCAATTTGAAAAGTACGGAAAACGTTATTCTGCCCGATGACGCCATTTCCGTTCGGCACTGGAACCACTGTGACGGGGTAGGGGTGGTCAGCAGTAATGCGGGCTCCAAAAAGGCGGTCAATTTCGCGGCGAAAATAGACAACATTCGCGGCGTCAATCTTGCTGGGTACGCCATTGATCGGAAACATGAAGCGGCCATTGAGGTCTTCGCCTTTCACCACCTTCTTCATGTGGATCGCGTCCCACTCAACCTGATTTCTGTCTGGCCGTTTTTCGGCACTATAAGGTATGAAGCAGGTCACGAAAATCTGGGTCATCTGGCTATTGCCTCAAGGATTTCATTAGTATCCGTCAGCACCCTAGTTTTGGGGTGTTTCAGGAATTTCGCAGGCCATGTGAGTGTTGGATCATCCACGACTGATTTCATAATAAAGAGCCAACGGTTGTTTCGTTGGCATTCGACCGCCTGGTGCAGTGTGCCGGAAGTGTCCGAGGCTTCGACGATCACAGTCGCGTCGCTGAGTACGGCCATCACTTTGTTACGGGCGGGAAAATTCGACTTGTAAACCTGTTCGCCCACATTGAAGGGAGAAATCAGAAGATGGTGGCTATAGATGTCGACCTGCAGTTCTGCGTTCTCGGCCGGATACGCTTTATCCAGCGGCGTCCCGATCACTGCGGCTGTTGACCCTCCTGCAGCAATCGCGCTTGTATGCGCTACTGTGTCAACGCCCTTCGCCAACCCACTCATGACCAGGGCCCCGGCCTCACCTAGTTGGGTAGCCAACTTCTTAGCACGTCTGGTGCCCTCGGCGCTGATTTGTCTTGTTCCTACAATTGAGACGGTTGGCCGAGCAAGCAGATTCAGGTTCCCGGCATAGTATACGAACGTATCCCGTTCTCCGTATTCACGTAGGAGGTCGGCTTGGCCAAGGTCGTTCGCAGATCGCCCAAACTGATGCAGCACTGACTGAAGAGTTGCCGTGCGGATGTATTCGGGACGAATGTACCTCGGCCCACGCCTGGTTCGATTTAATGATCCTTCGGCCTGCGTTTTCATGGCACGGATGATACCTGTGAAGAGGTCGATTCGGTAGCGCCACCCGATGCTGATGGTAATCTCGCAGCGCCGATGATGGTGGGCTCATTGAAAAGCCAACGTTTACAATGAATAAATCATGCACCTCGCTGTGAAACTGTCGATTTCATTGGGCTTGGAATGAAAAGGTCTGCCTCATCCTGAAGAAACATCACATCGATCAATTGGCCGGTACTTTCTGCCGAGTTCCGTGCCAAGCGAGGAAGTTCCTTTTTTGACTGGGCGACATCATCCAAGGCGATCTGCCGATCTCTTTCGTCAACGTCGATGCGGATAATGTTACGCCTTTGGATGAGGAGACCCGCCTGGCCGATAGCATTCTTCGACTGGCCACGAGAAGCCATCTTGTAAAGGGGAGGAACACCTACAGATATACCCCAGCCGTTTATCCCGCCTGTCAACTGCGCTTGCTTTAGGTTCAAGGCCTCTTCGCCGGTGCCCAAAGAGAGTATTCGGATATTTTCAAGGGGCACATCGTAGCATGCGATGACGTCGATCAGCGCGTTCATGACCGGATTGTTGGCCCAAACACCACCATCAATCATGATGTGCCCGTTGTTATCGACTGCTGCAAAATAGGCCGGTGCCGCCGTCGTATGCAAGGCGGCGTCAACAAACGTCTTGTGGCGATCTAACTGATAGTCCGGATGATGAGGCGTTTTATAGATGTAGGGCTCGCCGTGCACCGCCTCGAAGGTTGGAATGACCAGCCTCGTTGAAGCGTCGTTCAGGACTTTGCCGCCGAAAATCCTTAGCAGTTCATTCTTCAGTATGCGCTGGTCGTGCTTCGGCTTGGTGAGAAACCGTATTGATTTCATCAGGCCTCCAAGCCCCTTTGGTGCCGGAAAGATTGTGTCACCGCGCTCGGTGTAGATTTCGAGTACCTGCTTGGCTGTCATACCATGTGCGAGACCCAGTGCAACGATGCCTCCGGTCGAGGTTCCTGCGATCATATCGAAGTATGATGTGATGGCTTTCCCGTTCAGGAAGCGATTTTCGATTTCCGCCAGGTAGGCGGCCGGGAAAATGCCCCTTATGCCACCACCATCGACAGAGAGAATCCGAAATAACCGATCCTTGGGCCACGATTGTTTTTGACGTCCACGGTGATTGGTGCCGTCAGATCGAGGTGGTGCAATATAGTTCATGTCGAGGTTTCCTCAGACAGTGGGGTCGGATGGCGGCCCCCGCCAGACCAGACACCTGTCATTAGCCAGAATTCGTAAAAGGTAAGCCACTCAATTGTCCACGGGATGATCTTTTCAGCGATCAGCATCGTGGAATTCCATTCATCGGCTTTAGGATCGAACAGGCAAAGCGTCGGGTCGCTGGAGGGGCCATACACATGAGGAAGAGAGCCTTCCTCATTTCCAGGCAAACGCTCAAGCTCCGGCGACAGAACCCGGACCTGTGGGTAAGTTCCCACTACGTATCGGACCTCGACTCGATACGTAGTGAATTGCGGTTTCAAAATACCGGACCAGATAACACAATGGTTGACGCGATCACGCTTGCTGAGGCGAAACATCGGCCAGGCAGAAGCCATTGCATCGATCTGTTGCGCGAGTGTTTTGCGACGGCCGCTCATACCGTTCCGTCCCCGAAGTAAGTGTGTGGAGATGCTCGAACAGGAGAGGTGTACGCCGTCGTGAGAGGTACACCTGCTGCCGCAGGAACGAGAATTCCGCCACGCTTGGTATAGCCCTGAGTGCCAACCGCTGCTGCCGCCTGTGCGTCCCGGGCCATCATATCAACCGCCTTGGTCACAACACGGTCACCAAACATATCGCGTAGCCAATCCTGAAGCTTGTTCGCCAACATGTCGCCAGATAGGGCGGCTTCTAGGCCTCTGATCAATTCCTTAAGATCATTGGCGAAGCGGTTTTGCTGGTCAACGTTTTCGGGCCATCTATCCGTGAACACGTCATCGGCATAAACCGGATTTGCAAAATGAACCAGACGGCCATAAAGCGAGGCGTTCGCGATATCCCTAACAATGTTGCGGGACACGCGAAGTAGCATTTCGGTCAACGAACTTCCCGACGATGCTGACATAGCGCAGTAATATGACAGCAAGACACTGGGCGGCATCCTGCCCGAACGGTCGGCATACCGGATGTTGCGATACCGCTTCAGCAATTGAAGGGCCAAGGTCGCAGTGTTCTTTACGACGAATTGCGTTTGAACAGGTACGGGGTCAACATCAGCGTCGGCTCTTGCGCGATTCTGAGCCGCCCACTTCCTGGAGAAAGCTGCAACGACCCGCCGTTCGATAGGCGTCTTCTTCTTGTACCATTCGACAAAGCCATAGGCGTTCATCGGCACCTCGAAGTCTTCGTCGGACACATTCGGGCCACGGGCATGCATGATGACGCTCTGGCGCTCAGTCGTCCCCCAATCACGGAGCGAAGGCGTGATGTCCAGATGCATGTTGTCGGCGTAGTAGATTGTAACGCAGCGCGTTTGGCGGACGACGGTTAGCCCTCGATACCCGATCAGAGCTTTCTCAAGTTCGGTGAGAATGTAATTCGGCGACTTCGAATGGAATTCGTCGCCTAACTGAGCAACGATATCGAGATCGTATTCGTCATCGGTACCACGGTTTGAAATAGTGGCATCAATCGCCATCGAACCCTGGGGATAGAAATGCTCTACCTGACCGCAGAAAGATGAGCTGGTAGATTCAAGGTATTTTCGTACAGCGTCGTAACGGCCGACAGCCTTATCGTGAAGCGATGGTGGCAGCTGCACGCTAAATGCGATCTCCGCGAGGATTGCGTCAACGCGGTTTGAAAAAGGATCAATTCCGTCGATAGTCGTGATATATTGGTTCAATTGTCTTCTCCAGTTGTTTTGTGTGATGCGCGTCTTTGTTTGTCATCGTGTGCTCCCCTTGCATGATGTGCGAGTTCGCTAAAACTTAATTAAAAAGTTCGCTACTCCGAACTAGATGTATGACTCTTGATTTCCGAAGTCAAGGGCCATAAAGTACGTCTACTCCGAACGTGTGGAAAAACTAAAAAAAGAGAGAATCGGATGGTACAGAATACTTTTGGAGCGCGGATCAAAGCGCTGCGTACAGAAAAGAAGCTGACGTTGGACCAACTCGGCGAGTTGTCCGGCACATCAAAGAGCTACGTCTGGGAATTGGAAAACAAAGCTCCGCCCAGGCCATCAGCAGAGAAATTGTCAGAAATCGCAAAGGCGCTCGGAGTCACAGCGGACTATCTGATTGGAAGCGATGATACGACCCGCAAAGAGGCCGAGGATGTTGCATTTTTCCGCCAGTACAGTGGTTTGCCCGACGAGACCAGAAAGCACCTCCGCGATATGGCTGACTCCTTGGCGAAGATGACCAAGAAATGAGCATTCCCATTTCTCCGAAGCCGTTGGTCGAGGCGAACCGCATCACAAAGATGCTCGATATGGTCTTTGGTGACGACAGATTTGACCGCCATCCGGTCGATGTCGAGAATCTGTCTGTTGAATACTCAAGGCAGATCGCACCGCATTCACCGATCCATCAAGTTGTAGGACGAGATTTGCCTGGCTGTGTAGGTGCGTTGGTATACAGCGATACCTCTCCCCGGCAGTGGGGTATTCTTTATGACAACGGTCAGCCAGAAACCCGCCGGGCTTTTACCATCGCGCATGAGTTCGGGCACTACGTCCTTCACCGGGGACTCGTCGAACAAGATGAGCGCTTCGATGGAGGGATTTATTGTGACGAGAACAGTGTTGATCGTCGTGCTGGGGAAGGCATCGAAAAGGAAGCAGATCAGTTCGCTGCTGCACTATTGATGCCGTTTCACGATTTCAGAAGACAAATTTCATCGAAAGAACAACCGAGCCTTGAACGGCTGGGGGAGGTGGCCAAGCGATACGGCGTGTCGTTGACTGCTGCGATACTGCGATGGTTGGAATACACGGAATCGCGCTCAATGCTCATCCTATCCAATGAGGGTTTCGCCCTCTGGGCAAAATCAAGCGAGCCAGCATTAAAATCAGGCCGCTACATTCGCACCAAGAATGACATGTTCGAGTTGCCGCAACTGTCTGCCACCGTCCGGCAGGATTTTGGTCTCAGCATTGGCGTTAAGCATCCTGTAGGTGTCTGGTTCAATGAGCCCGCAACAGAGATGTGCTTTCGGTCAGATCGTTACGATCAGGAAATCACCTTACTGCATTTCGAAGGCCTTGGGCCGCGATTTCAGTCCGAGGAGGTGATTGAGGATGTGTTCGACCGGTTCAATTCGAGGCAATGACCGCTCCACCGACAAAAGATGCTAACATTTGCTGAGATTACGCCGCTTTCTCATGATCGGTTCTCTTCATTCTCCGCCCGTTTCTTACCCTATGTCGCTCTGTTTCTTACCCTATGTCGCTCTATAGCATGAGTGTCAGGACACCTCTTTCGGCATCTTCAGCAAAACCAAACTGCTCGATGAGTATTTTGTCATAAATGGTGCCGTGCCAATCCCCTTTTCGGCCAGACCCATCTTATGACACCAGCTTCTCGTAGGCCAGCTTCAACAATCCGTACCGTATCCTAGAAGTACCCTATTCTTACGGCAAGTTCCTCGTCAGGATCGATGGCATTCCAATCTCTAACTCCAGTAGAACGCTCTATACCGTTATTACGGCATTCCACGCCTCAACTTTGATGTCGTTATTGCTGAAGAAGAGCTTGAAGCCACCTACATCAACCGACCTGTTGCATTCGCGAAAATATGAGCTGTGGTCTTTCGCGTATATGATTTAGGATTGGCAGCAGGGGATGCTGCAAACGACACGAAAAAACCAACCCACAATGCTTTGACGGCGCAGGTTCAGGCTGTACTCTTTTCCCATCGGAATTGGCTGCTCAAACGTATGTGGCGACGGGACCTTGTTTGCTCAGGGGTATGAGGCGACTCCATCGAAAGACGTTGACGCTGCCTGCTGAAGTAAGCCAGCCAATTCCGATGAAATTAACCCGAAGTTCATCGACATAGCCGAGGTTGCCGCAAAATCGGAGAAATCACGTGTCGATAACGATTGAATTCCTTAAAAACGAATCGGGTGTGGCCGAGTATTCGGTGGCAATTAACGGCTTCAGCCCAACGAAATGTGGACTAGGTTCGGTTGGCCGGGCGAAGGCCTTGAGTGTTCTGGAATTTGCCACACTAGAAGATGAAATACGGGCTGCAATCGAAGAGGGTTTGCAAAGGCTTGAAGAAGAAGCTGAGCACAAAGCGGCTATGTTGCTTCAGACTTCAGGTGGAGAATTCTCAATAACTGTAACACGTGACTCCGAAGTGGAAGAGCCTGAGGATATTTGGGATTACACCCATAGAGTTGTGAAGGTTTCAAGCGGCCCTTGATGTTTCATTTTCCCTCATCCAAATTCCTAACTTAGCGGCCTCAACGTAAACCCAATCAAAAAGACGGGGGTCAATGTCTCTATTATAGGCCGTTTTTTGCCTAATCCTCTCCTGCCAATATTCGAGCGACCACAGATCACGCTTTTCAATAGATACAAGTAGCATATGTATTGCAAATGGCGCTGACCACCTACCTGTTGCTTTCACTGAAGCGCGTCTCTCGCGGATTAAATCTTCAAGTCTTTTAAACTCGCTCGGAAATTCAATTTGCATTTAATTCTCCCCATTTAGAAGAATTTTGAGCTTGTTTTCCCGTCGGCGCAACGTTGTTCAAACGCTTTAGAGATGACGCATTGTATTGATCCTGGATGATTTCCGTCCAGTCTGACCAAGGCCAATTCAAGCGAGAAGTTTAGTTTAGAATAGGAAGGGAGCGCCCGGCATATGAAAACCCGTCTCAAGTTCCCAGTTTTCTTGCCAATTATGGTCTAGTTCCAGATCGAGACTTTTTACGGAAAAACCAGTACCCTCGGACCATTGCATAATGGCATAATTGCCAACGTTTAGATTTCGAAACTGTTTGAAATGATCGCCTGGCAAAAACGTTTTGGGCCGAATTAGCCTTCGCCTATCGAGTACAGAAACATTGACGTACTGCGTCCCTTTGAACTTGGTTTCAGTGAAGCCGTGTCGATGACCAAATAAGAAAATCGGTAGACCTTCAAAATCGACATTCGTTTTGGAAAGTCGTTCATGAGTAACAACAACTATCCGACTTTTGGATGTGTTCAGGTTTCTAATGGCATCGCTGAGGGCTTGACGATTCCGGCGGAGGGACTCGTCGAACACCATTGATTGATCATGGCGATACAAGTGATATGCCTCGGAGCTTTCTATTTCAGCGACTGCACTCGAAAGTGCTCCGAGGTTTCTGCGACGCTCGGCATCTAAAGCATCAAGCTTTCTCTGAGAGGGCTTCCGCCGTGAAGTTGCAATCAGCTCTTGCTTTGAAACAGCATACGTCAATTCGATATCGGATTTTACCTGTTCTTCCGTTGCCCGCGCAGCATTCATCTCTTTGATAATGGTGCAATGGGCGTCGTCTACATCTTTCTGCAGCAATTGCCACTCTGGGTTCCGTCCCCAGTGTGTCGGGCATCCGCTAAAACCAGCGAATGTAATTTGCCCTACCTTGAAAGGTGCCAGGTGCAAGTGATGACAACCACTACCAAACGAAGCAAAGTAATCGAGTTTGTAGTCCCAATTCCCATACACATACAACACCGGGCATCCGAACGTGGCGAAGACATCGAAAATCTCCCGGGTCCTATTGGAGCCGATGTCACCGGCGATGATGAGGGCATCAAACCCGTTTGCTTCCTGCGACCGCATTTTCTGGACGGCTGCAAGGTTGTCATGAATGTCGGAAACGAGCAGAAACCTCACCATAGACCGTAACAAACACCTTCAGACTCGATATAATTCCGCGATACTCCAGAATTGGCATGTCTCTGTAGTCAAGCTTGGTTCACCAATTCTGGTGATATCGAATGGTGCTGTCATATTGATTCCGATTGCCTTTTGGGTGACCGCACTTGCGATGCGGGCTTTGGCTCGGCGCTCCGGACTTCCGCCAGTGAATCCAGATAATTCTGTGATGCCCTTGCTGATGAGCAGTTGCACAGCTTTTGTCATAGCAATGCCTTTTGAGAGGTTTTGGTCTGCCAAGGCGGCGCGGACGTCGTCGGCATGGTCTCGAACACCCCGTGCAATGGAGCGCAGATCATTACAGTTGCGAACAACGGGCTCATCCACGATACCGCCACCGAAGAGATGAATCTTGACGCCAGCGAGCTTCGAAATCCGCTTCACGAAATCTACTTCTTCCTCATTCAATGCGAAATGAACGAGAACCTCTTTTCCCCTGCCTTTGGTTATTGCCAGATCAGGATGGAATACGCCTGCACGTTTGTCATCCTGCCACCGTAGCGCTTTCGGGAACGATCTGAACGAAACCACGTCGCCGCTGAGATCAAGAAAAGGGCTGATTTCAGCAAGGAGATATCGGAGCGGGACTGTCTTCCCCATCTTGGTCGATTGAGTGAACGCCATTCCGTCAGTTACATCACTGATCCAGTCCCGGTCAAAGTCCTCTTCAGCGAAGTCCTCGACCGATATCACCGTGACACCGTTACTTGGATAGCGGGATTGAATCGTGGGTCTTGGATATTCTTCCCGCAGATGCTGCGCCGTGATCTTGACGTTCTGGCGACGGTCCCACTCATCATGCCATGTTGCTGGAATATCAAAATCGGTGGAGAGCAGGGCCTCGTTTATCCCATCAATGTCGAGGGCATCAGGATCGAAGTTGCGGCCATATCCGCACTGTTGCAGCCAATCGAGTGTCTCAGCATCGGCTTTTCCTTTGCGTAGGGCAGTAGCAAGATCGTTCCAATGCTTGGAGCCTCCACTATTCTCCACGATGAAGCCACCGGAGCCATCTACGAGAACCGGCCGTACAGGTCGGTCAAGACGTGGAATTTTGTCGGCGACCTTTATCATGTGTTTCCAGTTATCTCCGAAGTCGTAGAGATATTGAAACTTTGGAAAGAGATCGTGGACCTGATTGAGGGCGATCAATCGTTCATCAATCGCTTGAGAGTCGGAAATCGACCCCCCACTAAGCTCTTTGATGTTCCCTATGGTAAGACCACAATGGAACTCATGGAGATGAGCCCATCGCCATCCGAATATTGTTTGGATGGTGCAATGAAGGTCCGCAAACGTTGCATTCTCCGGGATTAGTATCTCACGCCAGATCAAGGGCCGGGTCCCGGTCAACTCGATACGCAGCCTAAGCATTTCGGGAATGTGCGGATTCGAAGCCTGTTGCTTCATTTTGCCCATCACAATTTCAAAGGGGCTCTCGCCGTTCGGAAACCGTCGCTCACCAGGTTGGACATCCTGCACGTTGACAATGTGAACTCCCCAACGATCATTGCGCTCTAGGGTTATCTCAACGCCGCGTCGCGCTAGGCAGGAGACAATTGCATCCTGAACCGCTGTTGTTGATAAAACTGATCCAACTTCGGTGCCATTGATTGATCGCAAGGAAACGCCAGAGAAGGTCGCCAAATCAGCCTGACTGATCCCAGCACCCGCACGTGCGACAGAGATAACGTACCCGAAGTCATTTTCAGACTGTTTGGGAAAAGTAACAAGTTGGTCGTCTTCATAGACAGTCACAGATCGCGTTGCGAGCGTTCGCTGTACCGCGATCTTACTGTCTTGATCTTTTCCTGCTTCCAATGCACGGATTATGCTAACGGGCAGCGCGCACAGTCTCGCCATTTCAGCCTTATTGAGGCGAGCTGCAACACGCGCTGCGGCGTAAATTTTTCCTGAACTCATCTGAATACACCCAAACAAAAGCGCATGATCGTGTTTAATATACGCAGCATTGCGTATTTTGCAAACGCCGTGGTTCAGTCAGCTCGTTGCGGAGTCGCGCATGGGCTTCCGAATGCAATAGAACGCGGTCAATTCAGTTCTTCACCATTTTCAAAAGTATTAAGTCATACTGTTGTTGCCATCCCCCTCTGGTTGAATTAGCGTCCGCTACAGGGCTAAGAGGTTGGTTTTGCGAATTTTGTACATATTATTCATGCTGGCGTTTGTCAGTGCGACGCATGCGGATGTGAGTACCCGCGTTGTCGACGGTGACACTCTCAAGATCAATGGAATTACATACAGGTTGCATGGGATCGATGCACCTGAGGCAAGCCAATTGTGCGATTTGCCAAAAGGCGAAAAGTGGGCTTGCGGTCAAAAGTCGACGGAAGAATTGCAAGACCTTATCGCCGGACAAACAGTGAGATGCGAAGATCGAGGCCACGATATCTACGGTCGCATTCTCGCTGCATGCTGGGCTGGCAAGCAAGAAATCAATGCGCACATGGTCAATGTCGGCCTTGCATGGGCGTTCCGCAGATACTCCTTGGACTACGTTGAACACGAAGGTGCTGCGCGCGAAGCTGCGATTGGCATCTGGCAGTTCGAGACCGAAACCGCGTGGGATTTTCGTGCACAAAAATGGAATGTCTCTGTAAAGAGCGGAGACAATGAAGATTGCCCGATCAAGGGTAATATCAACCGGAAAAATGAGCGCATTTATCACGTCCCGTGGTCAAAGGACTACAACAAGACCAAAATTGATGCCTCAAAAGGCGAGAAATGGTTCTGCTCTGAAGCGGAAGCTATCGCTGCTGGATGGCGTGCTCCCTTTTGAGGAAGTCAGTAACGCAGTAAGACCCTCCACACCGACATTTCAACACCTACAATCGTGAAATAAATGGCAAAACGCTTCGAAGCACTAAATCGCCTGATGGACAGTGTACGTGATTCAAATCACGACTTTCGCATCACGACTGATCCATTTCCTCCGCTTGACGCCGAGAAGGTGGAGAAAACACTCGATATCTCACGAAAAGGCACTGAGAATGGCGTTGAAAACAAGCCTGTACCATCTGCTAAATCTCGCGACGAGGCTGAACAGAGCATCGTTGCGCGCGTGGAGGCGGAGCGTGACGCATCGTATCAGATACTTGAAGACCAACTTCACACCTACAGCTCACGCATGCGGAATCTTGACTTCGATGGGCATTTCGGGCGCATCCGCCAGGCAAATGTTTCCTCGTTGACAGATTTCAAAGCCGACGTCGCTGGCGGAACCGACGTGCTTTTCGGATTTCGTAAAAAGCTCCGCGAAGCTGACGATGAGTTAGTTCATTTCAAGGATCGGAATGGGCTTCGGCGGGTCGCGCAGACCAAATCGCAGTTTGCGACCATCGTAAAGTGGCTTGTTATCGTCGCGCTCTTGATTTTCGAGACCGTGGTGAATGGTCTTTACTTGGCTAAAGGCAGCGATGAGGGTGTGATCGGCGGTATCGCTATCGCGATGGGATTTGCAATCACCAATGTTTTAGGCACGGTAGTGATTGCCTGGACGATGATACCGAATATCGTCCACAGGTCTTTTTTCCGTAAAATATGGGGCTTTTTGGGAGTTCTCCTCTGGCTGGCTCTGGCTATCGGCATCAATTTAGCGATGGCTCATTACAGAGAGGCCTCGACAGGTGATGACGTTCAAATAAGTGCTCTTGTCATGGACCGGCTGAAGACAGCGACCTTCAACTTCCAAGAAATTGATTCTTGGATGCTGTTCGGCGCAGGCTTCATGTTTTCCGTGATTGCGATGCTCGACGTCCTCAGCATTCGCGATATCTACCCCGGATATGGCGGCGTCTATCAGCGTTACGTGGATGCCGAAGAGAACTATGCCTTTCAAAAAGAAGACTTGATCGGAGAGCTGAAACTCATCCGTGACGACCATAACGATAAAGTTGAAATGATCATCCGTGATCTTTCCATTCGGCGTCGAGAGAGTGCATCAATTATAGAGAACCGAGCCAGGATCATACGACTGTTCAACGAGCAGCAGGATCGCCTTGAAGAGGTAGCTCGCACCCTAATCGGGGCCTACCGCGAAGCCAATCGGCAAGCTCGTACGAAACCTGAACCGAAATACTTTTCAAACCAATTCAAACTTGATCGACGTAAAGCGGTGATCTCCTCAGTAAATGAGTGGACTGACCAAGAACTTGCTGACCGTATCAAGCATGCTGAAGCAGAACTTGCGGACCAGATGAAAAAGATCGGCGATGAATTCGAGGCCGCTGTATCCGCCTACCGTCAGTTGGATGACCTTTTCCCGGAGGCTAACAATGGCAAGGCATAGATCGAGAAAAAAAGGACCTTCAGCAGGTGCTATATTGGGCGCTGTCTCACTCGTCCTTTGCATTATAGGTGCTGGGGGAGGGTTGCTGTACCTATGGAGTAAATCCGGGACGGGGGCTTTGGATGCTGATCTATGCTCAGTGACAGACGGTCCAACTTCAGTCACGGCAGTCCTGTTGGATGTTACTGACCCAATCTCCGATATCACGAAGGTGGACTTACAGCGGAATTTCCAGCGCATTGTGTCCACTGTGGAAAAAGGTGGTCTTGTTGAGGTTTACTCTCTTTCCGATGACTCGGGCGCTCTGAAACGGACCTATCGGGGATGTAATCCAGGCGATGGCGCAAGTGCGGATCAGCTGACCTCTAATCCCAAACGCATTCAGGAGCGGTGGGATAAGGCGTTTAATAAACCTCTCAAAGAGATTGAAGACCAAATGGGTGCTGCTGCAGAAGGCAAGCAGT
Source organism: Agrobacterium sp. V1 (assembly GCF_030518355.1). NCBI lineage: Bacteria > Pseudomonadati > Pseudomonadota > Alphaproteobacteria > Hyphomicrobiales > Rhizobiaceae > Agrobacterium > Agrobacterium sp. V1. The sequence continues at coordinate 1,135,281 of NZ_JAULSF010000001.1, read as the reverse complement.
CTCCAATAATGGCGGGCGTCCAGCGAATTGTAATCGAGAGTTTCTCCGATCTCCGGAATGAGAATAAGCCGAAAACACTGATCGTTGCTTCCGATATGATCGAACACACGTCTTCGTTCTCAATATACAAAAACGGCGTCGATTACGCTGCCTTTGAAAAAAGTGACGCTAAAGAGCGGTTCAGAACGCCACTGGATGGAATCAGGTTTGATGTTTTGGCGTTTGATCGTGAAAGCCCGTTGGAATTGGCGCGGTTGCCAGAATTCTGGCTGCAATGGGTTCGATCAAATGGTGGCGAATGGGGCGTTTACAAACGCTTGGTGGGAACGAAGTAAATGAGCACGCGAAATTTTGTCCGTAAGAACGGCCCAATTATCCTGTTTGCCCTTATGACATTTATCGGTGCTGCGATCATATGGTTTGGCAAGCTGTACGGAGTTGATACCGTCACGATCACGCTGATCCCGCTGGGAATGATGGCTCTCTACTTTGTGATTTCATTTTTTGCAGCGGGGCTTTCGCTGCACAATGAACAGGCAGGCGATAACCTCTACTACATGGGTTTTTTGTTCACCCTGACCAGCCTTGGCGTATCTCTCTACCAGTTCAGTGGTGAAGCCTCGATTGAGGACGTCGTGCGCAATTTTGGTGTTGCGATCTCCTCGACCATTGCAGGTATTTCGCTCCGTATTCTCTTCAACCAGATGCGTCGTGATCCCGTCGACATTGAGCGGGCAGTTCGGCACGATCTTGCTGAAATGACGAGGCGAGTTCGTACGGAACTCGACACTTCTGCAATGGAGTTTTCGACCTATCGAAGAACAAGTCAGCAGATGCTGCTTGAAGGTTTCGACGAAATCGCGAAGCAGGCTGAAAAGAGTGGCGATGCCGTGCGCGCGTCTATCGAATCCATGTCGCTACAAGCAACCAAAACCATTCAAGAAGCAGCTGACAAATTGTCAGCAACCTTGAGTACGACACATCAGCAGATCATCGAATTCGCGGCCCTAAATGCTAAATCCGTTTCAGAGATGAGTGAGAAGCTCAACGCCTCTGTTGCGACGGTACATGAGGGAACGACAAAACTTGGCCAGGCTGTCGAGGATGTTGTTGAACGCCTGAAAAACTCGAAGTCGCCCGATGAGTTGTTCGCGGAACAAGTTGCGCCCGTTGTAACGTCGCTGCGATCTATCATCGAGGAGCAGAATCAGGTCGCCCACGAAACTGCTGCTGCAAACCTTGATGTGACGAAGAGGGTCCTAACTGCGATTACACCGTTCAAACAAACGAACGCCACGCTTACAGTTTTGGCGGCCAAACTGGAAAACGTAAACGCCTCAGCAATCGGTTCAACAGACGTGATCAAATCCATGCTGGAGCGATGGGAGACTATTTCCGCAAATACTCAGTCCGTTGCAGACGCATCAATGGCTCTCGTTTCCGACATAAAGAATTACAGCGCAGTTTCGCAGGATGCGTCCAAGGCGCAAGTGGAAGCTACCACCAAGTTGTCGGAATCCCTTACTTTCCTCGCTAACCAATCGGCATCGATTGCAACGATATCAACCAGTGTGAAAGAGTTGGGAGTGGCCTCGACACGGCAGTCCGCCATGATTGAGAGTGTATTAGCGACTGTCAAACGCCCCAACGCTCCGACGGATACAGGTGGTGAGGGAACTACACGTGAGATCCGTGCCGAAAGTGGTATCAATGTTGAAGGCATCCCCCCCGTCACGACGGTGACATCGCCTGCCGAGGCTGAAAAGGTCAAACGGGGTTGGTTTAGATGACCAATCAAGAAACGGCGACGAAGTTAGAGCACAAAGGCTACAATCGAGGGCTCATTCTTGGGTTCACGATGGCGGAATCCATGTTGCTGCTCGTGTTTTGTTTGCTTCTTGTCGCCGGTGCAATCATTTCCAATGAACGTCTTAAGGCCACATCAGCCGTTGAAGAAGCAAAACGGCTGCAGGCTCAGCTAACCGAGAAGATAACTCAGGAGGAGGTGTTCAAGGCGAAGCTTGAGGCGCTCTCAAGTCAGTTGTCACTGGTCGATAAGCGAAAATTGGATGAAGACTGGCGTGAACTCGTTGAGGCGAGGGCGGCCGTCAAACAATTGGCCGACACTGGAATCGAAACGACGCAAATTGAAGGATTTGTCTCCAGTATAAAAATACTGAAAAAGTTTGGTCTTGATCCAACAAAACCAGTCGAACTTGAGGAAAAACTCGCTGCCCTGGCGGATGCAGGCAAAGCCCTAGAGCTATTGGCTCGTTTGGAGGAAAAATTAAAGGCATCAGAAGCCTCGACTACCGACCTCGCTGCTCGGCTGGCGGAAGCCGAAAACAAACTCATTGAGAGTGGGGCGTCGAAGCCGCATGAATGGCCTCCAATCATCAGCCTAAGTGAAGCCAGCGGATATTATTTTCGATCCGGCAGCGCTGAGTTGACTGATACCTTCACGAGCAATCTTAATGGTCCGGTTGCGGCCCAGATCGCAGATAGTCTGAAGCGGTACGGCGTCGATATCGTGGAGGTGATTGGGCATACTGATGAGCAACCATTAGGTCGTGGGGTGTCCAACATGGACAACATCTCACTCGATGTATTGTCTGCGAAGGCTCCAGTTAAACAGCTGGCTCCGGCTGACAACGCAGGTCTTGGGTTAGCGAGAGCGATTTCCGTTTCGAACATCTTGCGCTCAAACCCTGATCTTGAAGGGGTGAAAATTCTACCTCTTTCCGCAGCGCAACTGGTGTTACCCGGAGACGTAATTAGCTCCGGGCAGGCAGGGAACGTCGAAACACGCAGACGAATTGAAATTAGAATTCGAAGGGGCGAAAATTCGACAATTACGCAAAATGGGGTGACTGCCGGACAGTAATGGCAACCGTCCGTGAATGATCAGTTTAAGCGGGGAAGGCGTCATTCATTATGAAGAAACGAAGGCAAAATATGCCCGCAGGATGATGTAACATCATTGATACGCCTCAATCATCGACTTTGTGACATCACCAGCAAAGCATATGGGCGCATATCCACCGGGTTTCGAATATGCGCTCCTGTTACCACATCGACGACCACCGCGATCTGTGCTGTACGGGCAAGCACATGAACCAGGATAGCTGGCAACGGACTCTGCAATTATCCTTTGAATAATGATCGAAGGCGAAATCGAGGGTGTCGACTTGACGGTTTTTTCCGCTGGTTGTGTGGCACGTTCCTTTTGAGGTTGTTTGTCACTCAAGAAGCGGCTTGCGATCCAGCCTTCTTTCTGTGTCAGGCTGTCCCTGATCCGAGACCATTGGCCATTCTGTTCAAGTAGACTGACCTCTTTTCCTGCGTCCAATCTATCTTTGATCCCGGCCTTTGGGTTTGGCGCATCGCGGAGTGCGATCCGATTACCACTGATGAATTTTTTCTCCGCCGTTCCGTTCGAGCGCGAACCCGAAGAGGGCTGTGGCGCAACATCCTTTGGAGTGGGAGTTTCGATGGATTTTTCGGCGTCTGGTGCCCTAGGTTTTGATGCTGGTGTCACGCTTGATGGATAGCTGGGCGAGGGCGTTGCCACATCGGATTTTGACGGTGCGTCTCCGAGTTTGGAAATGCCGAACAAGATCAGCCCGCAAAGCAACCAGTACCGTTTTTTCATAGAGAGCCCTCGCCGAGCGGAATATTGCCGAAGACTCGCGTAATCGGCAAGTAACGCTTGCCAATTTCTCAACTTAACCGTTAACTGAGTGTAGGCTCCAGGGAGGCAAGAATGGTGAGTAGATGGGACAAAAATCCGGGACCGGACAACCACTATGCTTCCAGCCCGCCGTCCCGTTCAGGAGCACTTAAAGCAATAGGTGTTCTACTCGTTATCGTAACCGGATTTTTTGCATATCAGTATTATAGCTAAACCCAACTAGCGAACAGATGCGTCTGTTCTGTCAATTTTTTGGGCTGCGGTCAGGCTTTAAAAGGAATTCCGCTTTTGAAGAGCCTGAGCGCCGTTGTAGCTTCTTCATGCATGCCACCGAATACGTCAACGATCCCTGACAGCCCTCAGGATAGCAATTGCTCGGTTTAACGCAGTTTCAGCAGCATCAATTTCGAGAGAAACACCGGAAACGTCGCGTTTCGCCAGCGTGAGAAAAGCTTGAAAAACAGCATCCGAATTTTTGGCGAGTAAAACGAGTTGCGGGCCGCTGATTGTTCGCGTTCCGGCAAGCCAGTATTTTGCTGCTCTCTCACTTGAACCTGTCCATCCCATTATTGTTTTCGCGGACCGTGCGCTCTGGCCCAATTCCAGTTTGAGGGCAGCAGCGATTTCATTTGTAAAACGCGATCTGAAGCGTGTGCCGGTATGGTGAACAATTGTGCCTTTCATCTGAACCATATTTCCATCCTCCACGGCGTATAGTTCGGGCGTCGGCAACATTACAGAGATTGTATGACAAGCTATGGTCATCGAGTGGAGCCAGAAGGACAGTGGCAGTCAGATGCCACCCGTTTGTCTTAAAATTCCAGCGGCGACCTATGTGAGGATGTCAACCGAGCATCAGAAATACTCGACTGATAACCAGATGACGATAATCCAAAAGTATGCGGAAAAGAACGGCTTCGAAATCATTCGCTCATACGCAGACGAAGGGAAAAGCGGATTACGACTTGTTGGCAGAGACGCACTGCAAATGCTGCTCTCGGATGTCGAAAGTGGCGTCGCAACATACAAAGTCATCCTCGTGTACGATGTCAGTCGATGGGGTCGGTTTCAGGACCCAGACGAGGCCGCTGAAGTCGAACTTCGATGCAAGCGCTGCGGCATAACAGTTCATTATTGCGCAGAGCAATTCCAGAACGATGGGAGCATGGGCTCGTCGATAATCAAAACCGTCAAGCGGGCGATGGCTGGAGAATATAGTCGCGAGCTATCCGTGAAGGTTTTTAACGGCCAGGCCAACTTGATCCGCTTAGGTTATCGGCAAGGCGGAGCGCCAGGCTTTGGTATCCGACGACAGTTGATCGACCACAACGGAAATCCCAAAGGAGAGTTGGTCCGTGGTGAACATAAGAGTATCGCCACTGATCGTGTAATCCTGGTGCCAGGGCCCGACCCGGAAGTGCGCGTGGTGCGGAGAATCTATTCCCTTTTTGTCGATGAAGGGAAAAACGAAAAAGAAATAGCTACGATTTTAAACTCGGAAGGAATTCCTACGGATTGGGATCGGCCGTGGTCACGCGGTACAATCCATCAGGTACTCATCAACGAAAAATACGTCGGTAATAATGTGTGGGGCCGTACGTCCTTTAAACTCAAGCAGGCGCACTTTCGCAATCCAGAAACTGAGTGGATAAGGGCTGACGGTGTTTTTTCAGGAATTGTCTCGAAAGAAGTGTTCCAAAAAGCGAATGTCATTATTGCCGCGAGAGCAGAGCGTTTGTCCGACGACGCTATGCTTGAGAAGCTGGCCAGTGTGCTGCAGCGAGAAGGCTATTTGTCCGGCCTGATCATCGACGAGACCGAGGATTGCCCGTCTAGTGGTTCTTATTTCAGCCGGTTCGGAAGCTTGCTGCGTGCCTATGCACTGGTTGGCTTTATTCCAGATCACGATTACCGTTACCTGGAAATCAATCGAGCGCTACGTCGCATGTATCCCGAGCTTATTGCGGATGTCATGCTCGGTATTCAAGGCGTGGGTGGCATTGTGTCACGCGACCAAACCACCGACCTGCTGACGATCAACCACGAATTCACGGCTGCAGTCATCGTCGTCCGCTGCCTGCAGACCTTATCGGGATCGTTACGATGGAAGGTTAGGCTCGATACCGCTCTGAAACCCGATCTTACGGTCGTCGTCAGAATGAGCCCCGATAACATCCAACCGTATGATTATTACCTACTACCGCTTTTGGACATGCGCGAGGCCGTATTGCGGTTGTGCGAATTCAACGGTCTCTCAATCGATTCCTACCGTTTTGAAACCCTGCAACATTTCTTTCAAATGACCAGAAGAAGGTCTTTCGCGGAGGTCGTGTGATGGCTGCTCTACCTGCTCAAAAAGTCGAGATGATACCGATTTCAAAAATTACGGTCGTCAATCCTCGCGTCCGGAACAAGAAATCATTCAAGGAAATAACCTCGAATATCGAACAGATTGGATTGAAAAGACCGATCACGGTAACGCGCCGCATGGAAGCAAATGGTCCGTTTTATGATCTCGTTTGCGGTCAGGGACGTTTGGAAGCTTTCCGGGCTTTAGGACAAACCGAGGTACCTGCACTGGTCGTAAACGCGAACAGGGAAGATTGCTTGATTGCAAGTCTTGTGGAGAATTGCGCCCGGCGGCAGCACCGGGCAATTGATCTTCTATATGACATTCGCGGAATGAAGGAACGCGGCCATAGCGTCGGCCAAATCGCAAAAATGACCGGGCTCACTCCTGAATACGTTTACGCAGTGGCCCGGCTTCTTGAAAAAGGGGAGGAAAGACTTCTCCGGTCGGTTGAAGCCGGGCAAATTCCGTTTAGCGTTGCCGTCGAAATTTCTGAAGCTGAAGATCACGATATTCAAGCAGCACTACAGTCGGCATATGAGCGGAAACTTCTGCGCGGCAAAAAGTTGATGGTAGCAAAGCGCTTGGTGGAACTGCGACGACAGAGAGGTAAATCACTCGGGTCCAGCGCAAGCAGATCAACACCGCGTCCAGTTTCATCGGACGCTTTACTTAAAGCTTTTCAGGAAGACGTCGACAGAAAACGGATATTGGTGCGCCGCGCTGAAACGGTAAAAGCAAACCTGACCTTTGTGACGCAGGCCATTCGCAAGCTGTTTGCGGACAAACAGTTCACCGCGATCTTGGGGGAGGAGAGGTTAGTCTCGCTCCCAGAGGAGTTAGCAAAGAGAATCGAGGTCACTGGGAGATCGGCACCATGAAGCCGCCAGTAAACCGGTCGTTCGAAGACACCAGCGTTCGTATTCCGATTAACGAAATAATTCCTCTGAAACAGCTGTCACCATCACTTCTCAAATCGTCGAAGTACGCTCAAATAGCAGCTTCCATCGAAGAAATCGGCATTATTGAACCACCTGTTGTTATCAGAGACCGTCTTCAGCCTGATAGGTTTCATTTACTGGACGGGCATATCAGGTTGGATGTGTTGTTAAAACGGGGCGACGAAGAGGTGGTATGTCTGGTCGCAACTGATGACGAGGCGTTCACGTATAATCGTAGGATCAGCCGTCTCGCTACTATCCAAGAACACACTATGATTTTGAAGGCGATTGACAAAGGTGTCCCTGAAGACCGTTTGGCCAGAGCGCTTAACATCAATATTTCGAGCCTGAGACAAAAGAAAAGCTTGCTGGACGGTGTGTGTCCAGAGGCCGTGGAACTGCTTAAAGACAAACATGTCCCTTTCAACACGATTGGCCAGTTGAAGAGGATGAAGCCGATGCGCCAGATCGAGGCTGCACAGCTCATGATCGCGATGAACAAATATACCGTCACGTATGCCCAGTCGTTGGTTGCAGCTACCCCGGACACCATGTTGGTGAAACCAAAAACAAAGATTGGCGGGCTAAGCCAAGACCAGCTTGCCCGTATGCAGCAAGAAGCAGCTACTCTTGAACGAGACTTCAAGACAATTGAGCAAGATTACGGTACCGACAACCTCGAACTTGTTCTAACAATCGGCTACATTGGGAAACTGCTTGGTAACGCCAGGATCGTGCGCTATCTGGCCCAGTTTCATCCAGACATTTTGGCCGAATTTCAGAAGGTCACTGAACTGCGAAAGGCTGCATGAAGTGCATAAGCAGGCCGAACTGTTTGCCAGCGCCATGTCGACAGAATGGTCCATCTACCCTCACGTTGGATAGCCGAACTAACACCACGGCTGCCGACGCCCAGTCCATGTACGTGCCAGTCCTTCGGACACAAGGATATCGCCGAGGCTTCGACCATCGCGAACGAAGACGCGAAGCTTTCGTCCATATCTGTCTTCGTCTCTTCCTTCCCAGGCCTTCATTTCAAAGGGACCAGCATTGACAAGTTGTAACAACCGCTTGGTCGCCTTCGCCCCGAGTGCGGCCTCTGCTCCACACTTCGGATCACCAACCTCGGGCGTATCAATGTCCGCTATCCGAATTTTTGTGCCGTCATGCCAAATTGTATCGCCGTCAACAACGCAGTGGCGTCTGACCGATCCCGAGCAGAGGGTGTACGGTTTGGAATTCCTCAAAGCTTCGGAGATTGAGATTTTCGCGGTTGTTTGCGAGGTCTGGACTGGGATGCTCATGGGTGTCTGTGAAAAGCGCATATCTTTGTAATAGCTCACCCCAGCTCCAACCGAGAATGCTGCGACCATTCCTATCGCTACCACTTTTACAAACGACATCCGTCAACCTCCATTTATGGCATTATAGAATGCAGAGGTTGAAATCGGCAGAACCGGTTGAATCCAATTTTATGCATTAATGGCCTTGCTGATCCCGTGTCGATTTTCCCAGCACACCCCCGACTAGCGCCAGGATAACGGCTGCTAGCACACCTTTTACCGTGGCCCCGATCAGCGACCACTTGGTTTCTGCAGGTCTGGTTCTAGCGGCAGCAGACAGATTTCGTGCTCCCTCATGCATCTCTCTTTCATATCAGCGCACTCCTGACAGCCGCATGCCGCTCTGGGTACATGCAATTTCCGCGACCTGTGTCGCCGACGAACCGCTGACAAGAGGTCCCCACGATGGATCACTCTTGGACTTCAACATCCCATCCACGGTTTCGCCGCTCCCAAGCGTTCTCATCTGTCCACTGCTGCATTTAACTGCACGTGTCGTATAGACCCACCCTGACGCGTTCGAGTACCTCGTGTTAATGGATACTACTGATCCTTCAGGACCTTTGCCGAGTGCGACAACCACGTATGTAGCACGCGGTTCGATTGGGCGATCAACGAGGATATCTACCGCTCTCAGTGCGTTGACGCCTGGAATATTAACGCTTTTAAGGTCGATTTCATCGGCATACGCAATTGTAGAAAAGGTTGTTGCGATGATGGTGATGCAAAGTGTGATCTTCAAATTTAAACCCAATCCCCAATGTTCAATTACCGTGATTAAAACCATAGCAGAACCGGCAAGTCGCCCCTAGAGTGCGCCAGCGATTTGATTTAGGCATTCCTTACATGGATACAGTTGCTTTAGCTTTAGAACAAAAACTCGGCGACTTGTTCGACGACGCGGATTTCAACACTGTTCACCGGCAAATGTCACCGTTCAACCTTTTCGAAGCAGTTGGAGCTGTCAGAGCTGAGCTTCGTCATTCAAATTTTCTCGCATATCTGCTGTCTCCGAGCCGTCCACACGGCCTTGGACCGTTGCCGTTGATCGCCGTACTACGTTCTATTCTGAGCCGCATTCCATCGAATGAGCGGCCGATCATGGCCTTGGAGCTTGTTGCAGGTGACCTTGATGACGCAATTGTCTATCGGGAGCGAGACGATATCGACATCATCGTTGAACTCCCGTCGCTCAATTTTGTGGTCGCGATAGAAAACAAAGTTGGCAGCAATGCAGGAGATGGACAACTGGAGCGATACGACGTCTGTCTCAAAAAACTCTACCCGGACCATCGACGACTGATGGTATTTCTTACACCGGATGGCACCACCCCAGACCATGCCGGATACGTTGCATATGACTACGGTGGGATCGTGGAAACGCTGGAGAGCATAATTACCAATCCGCTGGAGCCACTTCCATCGGAGACAGTGCTCATCATGAATCACTACATCGACCTCGTGAGGAAACACATCGTGACCGATGAAAGACTGCGATCACTTGCCGTCAGGCTCTACGAACGGCACAGAGAGGCTTTCGACTTCATATACAATTGCCGACCCGAGCCAAGAAATTTGCTTGCAGTGGTTCGTGAGCGAATTGAGTCCGTCGAGGGGCTAACCATTGAAAGCACAGGCAGCAATTTTCTTCGTTTCACTCCGGATGTCTGGGATGCCAAACTCCAGTTGATGAAAGGTGATCCCACGAAATGGACGAAGACCGGTAGGGGATTACTTTTCGAGGTGAAGACATATCCAAATGCTCCGGGCCGAGTAAACCTATCTCTTATTCTTGGGCCGGGCGACAGTGCCATGCGATCCTATGTTTATCAGGCTGCGATGGCAAATCCCAAGCTTTTCCAAGGCGTCGTGAAGCACATGGGAGCGCAGTTCGCAACGATATTCAGCCGCGATTTATTAACAGCCACTCAAGCGACGGGAACCTCTATCGAAGGTCAGGAAACGAATGTTTCTTTGGCTTGGTCGAGCTTTCAAAGCGATCAACTTCGCAGCCTCATACCCGCGATCCTGGAGATCGATCAACAGCTTCAGGAAAAACAAAGGTCGGAACTCGCATGAGAAGGCCGTAATCTGAGGATTCGATGCATGCAAATGGACGCAGAAAGATATTGACTCTCCTGCGGGTGTTCTTTATTTGTTCCAACCATGAAAAAGATAGCTCTGCGCCTCATACGAATATTCCGCTAATCCGCTGCCTCTTCTGGGGCTGTGATTAATTGCGTTTATTCGAGTGTTGCAGATGAGCATCCAGTTGCCTTCCCCAAACGGGGCTTCGCAAGTATTTCACCCAAATCAGTTTATTAGATGTGTCGGACCTATTCGATTCCGAAGCCAATTGGCACGAGACATTTCATGCCTTCTGGATTTTGAAGACACGGCCTCTGCCTGGGCGTGTCAATCGTTGGAATTCCGAGGTTGCTTTGATACCCACCGCCCTGACTTCGTCGTAGAGCGCGATCACGATATTCTGGTCATTGATGTAATCATCAGAGGCACTCCACCACCATGGGTCGCCAACGTCGTCCGCGCTGAAAACTACACTTATCAAACATGGTCGCGCGGAGATATCGATCCAATCCGCCTGAGAAATTGCAAAGACCTGCTTCGTTACGCAGGAACCGAGGTCCGTCTCGGTGATCGTATTAGGTTGCTCGCTGCTCTTGAAGAGCAGGGCAGACTCACGCTTTCAGAGTGCTTGCAGTTGGTGCGCGAGGGCCAACCGATATGCACGGTGGCAAATATGATTTTAGCCCGATTTATCGAGATCGATCTCGATACCGCGCTTCTCGGGCCTGAAACCAGCGTCCGCAAATTCTCCCGATAAATCTGTTTTCTCCGCGTTACATCGCCAAGGTGAACCGTTATGTCACGTAGCAAAAAGCAAACCCGTGCGCCCAAATCTATGCGCAAATACGTTTTCGATAGCATCATCATCCGAGCCCTCAGGGAGCACTCTCTGTTTGCAGCAGGAGGCCCTGGCTTTTTGGTCCTCGTGACTCCTGACGGCTATCTGCCGTCCGAGTTTAGATCGTCTGTTATTGACCAACTTTATGACGACGACAGATTCTACAGAAGCGATAGTGTAGGTTGTGTTCTAGTTGCCCTTAAAGACAAAACGTCGAAATTCGAAGATGAGTATTCTGAGTGCAGTAAGAGGGAACGCGTGATCGCTGTGATCGAAAAAGGCGTTGAGTTGCCTCCGACCATCCAGCTCGCTGCAGACTTGGTAATTCACATTCCTCCGATTACGCCAGACGATCTGAAGGCTGCAGCCAGAGCAGTGGTACGCCGTCCTATGACTGATGAAGAAGCCCACACTGCACTCAGTTATCCTCGGGAACATCTCTGGGCGGCTTTCCGTCCAATGCGCTCAATCAGTGAATCGATGCGACGTTTGGGGGAGGTCCGGGTGCCTCTACTGGCTGAAGAAGTGGATGAAGTTAAGATGCGGTCAGCGCCCGAAACTCCTTTGCTTGCAGACATGCACGGCTATGGTCCAGCAAAAGAATGGGGCACCCAGCTCGCAACCGATTTGGCTGATTGGAAGGCTGGTACAATTGATTGGAGTGATGTTGATAAAGGCATCGTACTCAGTGGCCCCCCGGGGGTTGGAAAAAGCATTTTTGCCAGAGCGTTGGCAAAACAGTGCGATGTTCTTCTCGTCGCTTCATCGCTTGGGCGTTGGCAAAGTAGAGGGCATTTGGGTGACCTGCTGAAGGCGATGCGCGCGGACTTTGACCGTGCCCGTAACAACGCGCCGTCTATCCTTTTCGTCGACGAAATCGATTCCTTTGGATCGAGGGAAAGTTTCTCCCATGACAATGCGAATTACAGCATCCAAGTTGTGAACGCGTTGCTCGAATGCTTGGATGGCTTAGATGGAAGAGAAGGCGTCGTGGTAGTCGGAGCGACCAACAACATTGATCGTATTGACCCAGCAATCACTCGCGCCGGTCGCCTTGACCGACATGTCGAAATTCCACTGCCGTCAGTTGCAGATAGGATTGCGATCCTTTCCCAACTGACAGCACATTCTATCCCGGTGTCGGACCTGCTGCCGCTGGGACCGCTTACTAGAGGTTTGACCGGTGCAGATTTGGCAAAAGCCGTCCGCGATGGACGTAGACTTGCGAGAAGGGAAAGGCGGCAGTTAACTTTAGAGGACTTGAAAACCGGACTGCCGGAAGGAACAAAAATTTCTGGTGAACATCGTTGGGGCATTGCCGTGCACGAGGCTGGGCACACCATCGTTGGTACTCACCTCGGATATGGTACGTACCTCGGCACCAACATCGCAGATGTCGTGCGGCCGGACGTGAAAAATCAGCCGGGAGGAGCTGCGTATTTTGACATTCCGCGCGTTGCTCGTCGCGACCGGCAATTCTATCTGAATTGCGTTGCAGTGATGCTGGCTGGCCTGGCTGCAGAAAAACTCTACCTTGGTGACTTTAGTGATGGGGCAGGAGGAGGTGAAGAATCCGATCTTGCCGTCGCAACACGTATTGCCACTTTCTCGGAAGCTAATTTGGGAATGGGAGCGTCATTTCTACACAGCAACGCACAAACCGATCAGGAACTCGAAAAGCTCAGACTGAGCGATGACCGTCTGAAAGACCGAGTAGAAAAAATCCTCACAGACCAATATGAGAGAGCGAAATGCATTCTGCAAAGTAGACGAGTGCTGCTTGAGATGCTGGCTACAGAATTGGACGCGACCGGTTTTCTCTCCCCTGACCGCTTTACCGAACTGGAGAAAAACCTCGCCGTTTCATCTCCTTTGGAATCTCAAATAGTTTGATTGCGGTGGCAGCTGCTCAATCGACAGCAACTATCTCGGGAAAAGCAACTGTTGGGCTAGCGACATGCCATGTGTCTGTCTGGGGATTGTATACTCCTGGGAGCGAGTAGCAGGCGTGAATCAGAAGGAAGTCTTTGGTATTGAAAGTTGCAATTGGTGTTCTATGTACCAACGCAGCTGCGGCAACATGGAGGTCCTGCCCATGCCTGAGACGTTTTGCACCGGGATGAGAAACGATGAGATTGCGTAGTCTTGGATCGGCCGCTAATGTTCCCCAAGCTTCAGCTACCTCTTTTCCTGTTTCCAGGATGGGTATGCCCAACGCGATTAGATTTTGGTACCAATGCGTTAGTCGTACCGCTCTCACCGGGTCACGGGAACAAAGCTGCGTAATGCCTTGTTGGAACTCCATGATCGCGGCGGCCGGGATAAATAGATTTGAGGCGGTCTCAATGAAGCGGACCACACCTGGATGAGGTTTGATCCTGCTTGTTTCGCTTAGGACGCATGTGTCGAGAATATATCCTGCAACCATGGAAGTACGCTCACCTGAAAATATGAGTACGCTCCATATTTACGGTTAATTTCAAGTAAACGAGCCTTGCTAATTTCAGTGACGATAGCGGCTTATCTGGGAAAGCAAAATGACGGAAGACGAGCATTTCTCGCCATCGGACGGCACCAAGGGCAACATAGCCGGTGAGGAAATCACTATTCCTGCCGAAGGAGACCTTCGACATTTTTTTGAACTACTGCGCGAAAAAGGTGAGGTTACCGTCATGGCGAATGGAGACCATTACACTGTCAGGATAGCGCAGAAGCGCATTTCTGGCGATGCCAGGAAATTTCTCGCGAGGGGAGGGCCTGCATACTAAGTTGTGAAAAGAGCGACTGCGGGAACATGTGTTTGCTGCTCTATCAATTTCCGAGGAATTTTTTATCGCACGGTGTTTTTCGCATAGAATAAATATGAGTGTCATCAACCTTACAGAAACTGAAACCCTCGCCATTAAATCAATTGATGAACGGCAATTGGACAAGAAAATTGACTTGGCGATACGCGAAGAGAATCTCGACGGTCTCCCTCGTGAGGTTTTACTAAAATCGGGTGACTATATCGTATCGCAGTTGCGCTCATTCCAGGATGCATTGTCTCGATACAGACAAGCTAAATCTGCGCAAAACAGAGAAAACAAGTTCTCTGAGGCCCACCGTTACGGTCATCGTTTATTGTCCGCCGTCAGACAAATGAAGGATCGGGTGGAGACAGAGGAAAAGCAGCGACAGCTCTTCTACATTCATGACAACGGTTACCCACCATTCCGCTTCACAAACGACCTCACAGCAACGGTTTCGTACCGGTGGCGACAAAGGGTGGAAGACGATTGGACATCGGGACAGACCACCTTCAGACATAGGGTTATCCGCGATCACTCGTACGTCCTTACGAAGCCTAGGCGGAAGCTGAGTGCTGCCAGGCAGGCGCAATTAGATGAGAATGAATTGGTCTCCACCTGGGAAGGCATGGTGAGCACCATACTCTGCACATTGCGCGATTATTTTGCCGATGGAGGAGATGGCAACGCCATACCCGAGAACTTTTTGCTCAAGGTGGACCGCTTCGGCCGATTAAACAACTTCAGTGCGCGGTTTTGGGATGATCAACACGGCAAAAAAACGGACCCTTAGGTGGAGTGCGGTAGCTTCCAGCTTTTGGCTTAAATCTCGTTCATTTGCTTGTCGAAACGGCGCACTTCACTCAAGCTTGCGGTGACTTGGCTGACAAAAAATCCATCCAGTTCATCATCGACGAAAATTGCAGCGGCGATTTTGTCAGTACGGTAAGACCCCACGTCGAGCGCTACGCGATTTTCATATATTTCGGGCAGGGTGCTTCCTGTGATCGTATGTCCGTGCACAACGATCTTCTCCAATACTTTTGTACTGTCCAGAAAACCTTTTCTGATCCACATCAGAACATGGTTGTCCTGTTCCGACAGAGGCACAGATGGGTCCACACCAGCATGCGTAAAAAAATACCTCTGGGTTTCGAAATGAGAGCGCGCACTTCTAAAGAGCGACATATGTCGTGGATGTGAGCCGTTGAATTTCTTTCCAGAATCGATCAGATCGGCAGGATCAAGACCGTAGGAATTGAGCGTGGTCTTTCCTCCTAAACACATCCAGGTGGCGGATTCGTCACGAGCAATCGAGAGGTTGGACATACAGTCCATGTACATGTCGTGATTTCCACGAATGCAAATTGATCCCGGGTAATGGTCGGTTATATCGCAAACTAGATCGACAGCTTGTAAGGAATTCGGCCCGCGATCAATGAGGTCGCCGAGGAATATGAAGCGCGTACTTTCCGGCTTAAATTCCATCGTCAGAGTAGAGAGAAGCAGTTCCAGTGTTTCTGCCATTCCATGGATGTCACCAATTGCGATCAGGTTTTTCTTCATTTAGGTCTGTTTTCCTTTTGGTAATCAAAGGTAGCGGTGGGCGGCCGTACCGTTACTCTCGCAACAACTGGTCATCGACGGATGATCGTGTTGCTAGAGTAACACAACCTATTTTTCAACCTGTGCTACTCGACGCCTGCTTTTGCGTCAGCCAAAGTACGCGAGAGGGGTGACTGGTTTCTCCAGTTGTCAGAGTCGGGGGACTTGACCGCTGAAGCAGATAACGTAGCGGTTGTATTATAAGGGTACTGTATTTATGACCGATATGAAGTTTAGCTCTCGCTACCTTGCATCGATCAGGGCGGGAGCCATCGAAGCCAAGTGGAATGCCGCCAATACCAGAATACTCCGTTACATGGTCGATTTCTGGCAAAAGGACCTTGGCCTTCATAAGCAGGTTAGTGCGCCAGAGATTTATCTCCTGAAGATAAAGGTCCAGGAGTTGATGAACCGCTGGGACAAGATGGCTGATGACCATTTCCACAAATCACGGCTCGCGGCTAGCAAGGAGGCGTGTGACGCTCTCACGGTCGAAGCCGTTTCAAAGTTGGACTCGCTTCGAAAAATCCTCGTCAAAACCCTTACTGTCGACGACAGGGTGGATTGGGAAACCCTAAAGGACAAGTCGCCTTATCAAGGGAACTCGAACTTCTCTGAACCTGCACCAAAACTCGCCTCGACAGCGAAACCGATTTACATCGAACCCGTAATTGGCTTCTGGGCGGGTTTGTTTGGGAAGAGGGCGGCAAAATTGGCGGAGGCCAGGCAGTTCCATGAAGGCAAAGTGCTTGAGTGGGAAAAGTCCGAAGGGAATAGTCTGAGTAAATACGGCCATGCTTTAACTGAATGGAACAATCGCAAAATCAAGTTCAAGCTGGAATATGAGGCTACAAAAGCTGGCTTCCTGGCTCAACAAGATGTGCAAAATTCGAAAATCGACGAACTCGCCCATGGTGTTAAAACTGGGGACGTTCGCTCAGTGATCGAACATGCCAATTTGGTGCTCGACGCCTCAGACTACGAGGGCCTGTTCGAGAAATCCTATGAGATCGACTACCAAGCCGATCCGAAGCTCCTGCTGGTGGAATACGAGCTGCCATCACCGAATACGATGCCAACCTTGAAAAGCGTTCGTTTCACCGCTTCGACGGGCGACGTGAAGGAAACGTGCATTTCTGAAAAGGAGCAAAAGAGTAATTTCGATTTGGCGTGCTACCAAATCGCCCTTCGAACGCTCCATGAACTGTTCGAGGCCGACGAAGCCGGAAATCTCGACGCCATTTTGTTCAACGGTTTCTCGACGGCCATCAACCCGGCCAACGGGAAAAACACGCGTAGTTGCATCATGTCCTTGCTGGCAAGGAAGGCTGAGTTCCTTGAAATCGATCTGTCTCGCGTCGATCCTAAGTCTTGTTTCAAATCATTAAAGGGTGTGTCAGCTTCGTCGCTCGCAGCACTAGCTCCTATCGCGCCGGTCATGGAGATGAACAAGCAGGACAAAAGGTTCATTGACGCCAGAGAGGTGATCGCGGGAATCGACACTGCGACGAACCTCGCATCCATGGACTGGAGCGACTTCGAACATCTCATTCGAGAACTCTTCGAAAAAGAATTTGCCGCGCGGGGAGGGGATGTAAAAATTACTCAAGCCAGCAGTGATGGTGGCGTTGATGCCGTGGCCTTCGACCCCGATCCAATCACAGGCGGCAAGATCGTCATTCAGGCGAAGCGGTATACGCGCACTGTCGGCGTTTCCGCAGTCCGCGATCTCTTTGGTACTGTCCAGCATGAAGGGGCTTCCAGAGGTATCCTGATCTCAACGGCCGACTACGGTCCGGACGCCCATCAGTTTGCGGCGGGGAAGCCTATTAGCCTCTTTTCTGGATCGCATCTGCTGCATCTGTTGGAAAAGCACGGTTACAATGCGAAAATCGATCTTCACGCAGCAAGGAAAGAGCTGAACCTAAGATGACCGAAATGAATTCTGTCGTCGATTCGCACTGAGTAATTAACGAGCATTTCCTCGAAGGGCAGGTGGTGCCCCAAGGGAATTGCTGCTGTGAAAACTCGAAACATACTCAGGTTTTGATCGATAATTTGAGGGTTCGCATATCACTCCTGTATGCGGTCGGCGATGTTCATGGCCGCGCCGATCTGCTTGAAAAGCTCATCGAGGCAATCATAAAGGATACTGCCACAGTCGGTTCGAGGCCTTCATTTCCTTTGATACTATCGACCGTGGACCTGATAGCCGACAAGCAATGGACCTCGTCTATTAGGCGGGGACCAGAAGTAAAAAACAACTTAGAGAGACATATGAAAGCGATTTGCAACTAATTTGAAATCCATTTGGGTTACATCGGCAGCCACTATCAACTTTCTTTCAAATTTGGAGAGACTTCGTGCAACTCAGTCCGATGCATCTAACGTCAGCAACGCTATTTTCTGGTCGCTTATTCAGGATACCTGAATATCAACGAGCGTATGCTTGGGGCAGCCGTCAGCGAGCTGATCTATTCGGAGACATCTTGGACATACATCGGTCCGGACGCGAACACTTTATGGCGACAGTGGTTGCATTAGCACGCGACGCACGAGTTATCGGCGCGGAAAAGTACACAGCCGTCGAGATCGTCGATGGCCAACAACGGATCACAACTCTTGTAATTCTTCTCAAGGCAATTGAGAAAAGTCTTGTTACTGGGAGCAAGGCACATCGTGACATCTCCGAACTGCTGGTGAAAGATGATGATCGAACCCTTTTGCTCCTTCAGACAAACCACGACAGCAGCAGTGTCTTTACGCGATACATTTTGACAGGTGATATTGCGGAAAATGAATCACAGACTGCAGCGGACCGCAATGTTCTAGACGCGGCAGTCGAGTGTGAAAAGTTTGTTGAGGACTGGAAGGTTCAATGTGATCTTATCGAGTTAGTTAGCATAATTCGAAATCAACTTTCATTCGTGTACCACGAGATTGCAGACGAAGCGACTGTTTACCGTGTGTTTGAAGTCCTCAACAGTCGCGGACTTGAAGTGAAATGGATAGACAAACTAAAGAGCCAGTTAATGGCGCTTCTTTTCGAGCATATTGAAGAAGGGTCACGCTCCGAAGCCGTCAAGGAGATGCAGAGAGTATGGGGTGATATTTACCGCACGCTGGGTCTGGATAGCAAGCTGGGCGACGACGCGTTGAAGTTTGCAGGAACGTGGGCGCAAAAGACACAACCAAATCGTGTTTCGTCGCAAGAAGATGCAGCGGTAGTCTTAACAGAACTAGCTGGCACTAAACTTAATACGATAATGGAGTCTGGGGAACGGCTCAAGTTAGTCGTCGGAGCAATCAAAGAGCTTGACGAAAACGTTCGCCTCAGGACCGTCACAAAAATTGCTCACGCACGGTTCGTTGCTACTGCGATATTGCTCCGCCGCTTTGACGCTACAACTCGTGAAAGGCTTCTCGGAGCATGGGAAAGGGTGACATTTAGAATTTTCGTGTTAGCCGAAGCCGACACGCGCCACAAGGTCGGAGAATACATTCGCCTTGGATACGCGATATTTTCGGCCAATCTTGATGCTGACGAAATTGAAAAGCGCCTTTTTAAACTAGGGAGCGATTACAACCTCGCTGAGAAGCTTAATCAACCTAATTACTGGAATAATTCCTACGAAGGTTGGGCGGAACCTCTCCGTTACATATTGTTCCGTTATGAAGAGCATCACGCAGAAACCATTGGACAGAAGCTAAACAAGTCGCAGTGGAATAAAATCTGGGCCGAAGAACCGTCGAAGTCAATTGAGCACATTGAGCCTCAGAGTAGTGGAGCTTCATACATACACCACCTCGGCAATCTCACTATGCTGCCGCCAGGAGTAAATTCCTCATTGAAAGACAAGCCTCCAGTTGAAAAAGCTGAACGCTATCTCACCAGTGGTTTGACTATTACAACGCTTGTCGGCAAAAATATCGCAGCGAAATCAGCGTGGACGGAGGAAGATATTCTTGCCCGAGGCAAGGATATTGACGCTTTTGTCCGCAAAGAGTGGGGCTAAAAATCCATTGATTAAAGAGCAAGGCAATACATAAACTGATAAACTTCGATTTTCGGGTGGATAAAGGTCCACCCGAAGGTGGGCATTTATCGACGAGACGTTGCTTGAGAGTTCGAACCAGTATGTTTGCATAATCAAAAAAGCCTTTTGGCCTTTGGAACGAAGCGTTCAAGCTGATCGTCATAAACGGAGCAGTTTTGATAATCTGACAGAACGTTGCCGATTATGGAGTGACCATAAACCACGATTCTGGTGATCTTGACGGGCGAAGTTTACACCACAATGCCAAACCTTGTGGACGGTATCATTCTACTAGAAAAGTCGTTTTTTCTTCCTCCATGAGGTTTGGGCCACGTTACGTTCAGTTTTGGGCCACGAAAGCCCGGTTTGGGCCATACTTGGTTCGGTTTTTACACCGGACCGCCGTCTCAATCGCAATTTAGTTCCATAATCTATCTTATGCGATCAACGTATGTAAGGCTCACCTTGTAAATGTGACACTCGGGCCGCCGAAATCCGGCCCTCTCCTTGCACGACGCTGGTCAATATCAACGTTGGAACTTGCCGGTACGCAATTCCGGTTGCCGGACGGATTTTATGACCGATCCGGAAATCATTGCAAGACGGCAAAAGTTCGTGTTTGCGAATACATATCAAAGCCGGTTTTACCGGGAATGTCGCAGGGCCAATCTGCGCATTTGTGCAGTATCGAATGGGCAGATTTAATGGTTTCTGTCGCGCCGCAGACATCCGGGCCTTTGGCGCTTCGCCGGTTGTCCGCCCCGATCCCGGCACAGCCCCTAGAATTCGACAGCAGAACAGCCTTGGAACAGAAAATCAATTCTCACTTGTCTCGCAGATCACTGCTCACCCTGGCCATCAGTTCATTTCTGGCTGCAGGTTGCGAGCAGGTTCCCAAGACGAAACTCGAAGTCGCCGCGGCTACCCTGCCCGAACATACGACGACAGCCGCGAAAACATCGAAGGATAACGGGCCAAAGCCTGCGGGTACCGGTTTCGCTTACGACGAGATTTATGCTGCGCTGACGGATGGTGGATTTGACGTTCCAGCTGTCAATTACCGCGCCATCGACCCACAATATCTCCGACAGGAGGTTGAATACATCACCGCAGAGCCCGCCTATTCAATTGTCGTAGATACAAATGAGAGGTTCCTTTACTGGGTTCTCCCCCGTGGCCGAGCCATACGTTACGGCGTAGGGCTTGGAACTCAGGGCCGATCATGGAAAGGGCGCGCTGTCGTTCAATGGAAGCAGAAATGGCCAAGGTGGAAGGCGCCGGACGATATGATCGCCCGTAATCCTGAACTCAAGCCATACGGTGTTGAAGCAGGCGGAATGGCCCCCGGCCCCCGGAATCCTCTCGGTGCGCGCGCCATGTACATTTTCCAGAACGGCAAGGATACGCTCTATCGTATTCATGGATCACCGAGCTGGAGAACCATAGGTAAGAATTCTTCCTCGGGTTGCGTCAGGATGCTGATGCATGATGCGATCGATCTTTATGACCGAGTGAAGGGAAAAACGCCGCTTTTGGTCATCTGATAGCGTCAATCTGAGCGCGCAATGACTAGGAATAAGCGCTGCGGGTCAAATTTACGCCATAAATGGCACCATATCTCGCGTCGTTCGGTTTAGCGGATCTAGGGCCTTTCGGTCTTGGAAACGCCAGATCACAGCGCTCCAAACCTCGCGACAGAGGCATGGGGCAACACATATCGAGCAGCGGGAGAGACCGATATCTCCCGACATCGGCGCCGACGGAGCAACCACCCCGGAAACTCTCAGGCAAAAGGACCGCTGCAAGATCATACAAACTCTGAAAAGCGAGCTGATGCTCGCGCCGATGGTGTAAGTTCGCCCAAACAAGGTGAGCGAATCTCTCAGGCCAATGACAGAGGGGGTGCCAAAAGCCCAGAAAAGGGGCAAGGAGCACCTATGGCTGGAAGTCACCCTTCCCTACCGACAGTCGATTGCGTTGACGCGTTTTCAAGACCATTTTCAGTGTCGATGACGGCAATGGCATTTGCCCTACACAGCCTTGACAGGCGTGGCGTATTCCGGCGCGCCGTCGCTCGTGTCAGCCGGCTTCAGCTGAGGCATTTCACCCCGGTCCCCTTCAAAATTTGAACAGCTCCACGCGGTTTCACCGGGCAACGGCGCTCGACAGGTGTGGTGCAAGCACCTCGCGACCCGCCTTCTCGCGGTGAGACCGCTAAGCGGTTCTTGTACGAACACTACCTAATTCAGGAAATTTAAAATGGTCGATTGGGAAGATTTGCGATTTTTCTCCGCCTTCGCTCACCACGGCTCCATCACGGCAACCGCCAAGGCGCTACGCGTCGATCATACGACTGTCAGTCGGCGCATCACATCGCTGGAAACTTCGCTTTCGGTGAAGCTCGTGGATCGCAGGCCACGATCATATGTACTGACCGATATGGGCCGCGACGTCGCGAACTTCGCCGAGGAAATGAGCAGGTCTGCATTTGCTCTGAGCCGTTGCGCCGGTTCCGGCCAGAACGGTATCGAAGGTGATATCGTGGTGTCCGCCCCGCCATCGTTGCTCTACAGCTTCATTGCACCGCAAATCTCCACGCTGCAATCTCAGCATCCTGACGTAAGGCTCCGTCTTGTCGGCACCACGGAGGCCATGTCCCTCTCCAAGGGAGAAGCGGATATTGCCATCAGCCTCAAGCGGCCGAGCGAAGCCACACTGGTTGCGCGCCGGCTTGGACAATTGTCCTATTTCCTCTATGCCGACCCTGCCTACCCAACGAGAAATGGCCCCCCTCTTTACATCAGTTACGACGATACCATGCGGGAGTCGGATCACTATCGATGGCTTGATGACAGGCTTTCGGCCGACGAAGTTTTCATGTGCAGCAACGATCTGCGCATACAGGCCGCCGCCGCCGCCGGCGGGTGTGGAGTGGCACTGCTGCCCGCCTACCTCGCCGCCGAACATGGTCTTGTGAGATTCGATCCACTCGATCCAGGCGTCAGGATCGACGTATGGCTGGTGATCCACGAAGACGTGCGCGACACGCCACGCATACGTGTTGCCATGGACTTCATAAGTGAAAGCCTCAAGCCCTTGTGGCGTTCCTGATTATGCGCAGATCAAGCCTGCGCCATTGCCGAATTTTCCGGGATTTGGCGCGGTGTAAAATGCCGCGTGACAGGGCCTGTCCTGCACGCGTGCAGTGACCGGTTGGACCTGCCCGCCTTCCCACCCTATTCCCGATGCGTGAGCGTGGAGTATTTTCATGTCTTTGATTGCTCGTTACAGGAAAGGTACCATTGGATACCTTGTTCTTCCTGCAAAAAAACGCAGCGTAAAGTCTTCCACTCGAAATCGTCAGCGGGTGGGACTGCTCATCGTGGCATTCGCGATCGGTTATGCCGCGATCGCAGTCCGCCTTTTGCAATATGGCTATTTTTCCGAGAGCGAAGCGACGGCGAGCATTCCACGATCACCCAGTATAGTCGCCTCCCGCCCCGACATTCTGGACCGCAACGGCCAGCTTATCGCAACGGATATCAATCTCATCTCGCTTTATGCGGAGCCTCGTCGCGTTGTTGATGCAAATGAGGCCATCGAAAAGCTCGCCTCTGTTGTTCCCGATCTGGACTGGGCTGATCTGCACAGAAAACTAACGTCTGACTCCGGTTTTCAGTGGATCAGGAGACAGCTTACGCCCCGCCAGGAGGCTGAGATCATGCGCCTTGGCATTCCGGGCATCGGATTCAGACCGGAAAAGCGGCGTTTTTATCCAGGCGGCCCGGTGGCGTCCCACATTGTCGGGCATGTCAATATCGACAATCAGGGGCTGGCGGGCATTGAGCGCTATCTCGACAGGCAAGGTCTGGCAGACCTGCGTGGCGTCGGCCTTACAGATCCCACCCAGCTTGAACCGGTCCGGCTGTCCATCGATTTGCGCGTTCAGAGCATCGTGCATAACGTCGTTGGCGATGCCGTGAGGAACTATCAGGCGGAAGCTGCAGGTGCCGTCATAATCGATGTCGACACAGGCGAGGTTCTCGCGATGGCATCCGTCCCCGACTATGACCCGAATGAACCTTCGCGCCGCCTTGCCGACGGCACGATCGACAGGGACTACGAAAAGGGATGGTTCAACCGCATGAGCAATTCAGCGGTTGAAATGGGCTCGACCTTCAAGGCGTTTACCCTTGCCATGGGGATTGATGCGGGCGTCGTCACTCTGAACTCGGTCGTGGATGCCTCCCGCCCCCTGAAAATGGGTGGTTTCATCATCCGGGATTTCCACGGCCGAGGAAGGCCGCTGACAATCCGGGAAGTCTTTCGCTACTCATCAAATATCGGCACGGCAAAGGTCGCTGATCTCGTTGGCCTGGAAAATCACCAGCAGTTTCTCTTCAGACTGGGCCTGTTGTCAAAGATGCAGACGGAGTTGCCGGAAATAGCTTCGCCCACGGCGCCAAGGAACTGGAAAAAGATCAATTCCGCAACGATTTCCTTCGGTCACGGTCTGGCCACGACGCCGCTACAGACGGCTGCGGCTGCGGCGGCCCTTGTCAACGGCGGCATGTTCCGGCAGCCGACTTTCATTGCCGACAGTGGGAGGCGTCACCAAATCACCGGCAGGCGTGTCCTGCAGGCCTCGACCAGCGCAAAGGTCCGCGAGCTGTTCTGGTACAACGGCACCCAAGGTTCGGGCCGAAACGCCCAGGTGGCCGGTTTTGATGTAGGCGGGAAAACCGGAACAGCGGAAAAGGTTATCAATGGCAAATACGCGAAGAACCTGAACTTCAATACATTCCTCGCGGCATTCCCCATGCACCGCCCCCGTTATTTGGTGCTGTCGATCATTGACGCCCCGCTTTCCGGTGAGCGCGGCGGGCGCCTGGCGGCCTTCAATGCCGCGCCGATGGTGCGCGATATCATCGAGCGCGCCGCACCGCTTCTCGGGGTTCGCCCGTCATTCGGGAACCCGCAGGCATCTCCTTTGATGAACTACTGAATAGACAATGAACCCATGTCATTCGCAGATACTGAATTTTCAGGTTATTCGATGATCTTTCCCCCGACGAGCGACATTATCCATATCCTCTATTTCGTTGCGATTGTCGCAGAAGCCATGACAGCCGCCCTCGCCGCCGGCCGTCGCGAAATGGATTGGATCGGCGTATTTCTGCTTGGATGTATTACCGCCCTCGGCGGTGGAACCGTGCGCGATGTTTTTCTGAACCACTATCCGCTGTCGTGGGTCGAAAATCCCAGCTATCTCCTCGTGACGGGATTATCGGCTCTGGCGACGATACCCATCGCCCGATATATGTATCACCTGCGCAAGATGTTCCTTTTTCTCGACGCGATAGGACTGGTCGTCTTCACCGTCATCGGCTGCCAGATTGCGTCAGGCCTCAACCTGCCGCTGGTTGTCGTGGTGGCGGCTGGCGTGCTGACCGGATGTCTGGGCGGCGTACTTCGGGATATCCTGTGCAACGAAGTACCGCTCCTATTTCGTTCGGAACTCTATGCAACCGTCTCAGTGTTTACGGGCCTGATCTACTTGCTCGTGCCCCTTCTAGGTGTCTCCCACGCGGTATCCTCGCTCGTCGCAATGGCCCTCGGCTTGATGCTCCGGCTCCTTGCAATACGCTTCAACTGGTGTGTACCGACATTCGTTTACACGAAAGATCCTCATTGAGGAGCGAGTGCGCTCTTCCTTCAGGGGTGGACGCGCGCGATTGTTCATGATTGGCGTATCGGTCTCGCCCGGCAGGATGGTAGTCGCCCGGATACCCTGGATAAGTCCGGTTCAGAATCGACACATATGGATGTAGAACCACTCTCGGGCGCCAGGCGACACTGTCGTGGCGCGACGATGAGGAGATGTCGATGAACCACCCCGCCTATTCAGTCGTGGCAAGAAGCCCTTCCGTCGAGGAGTATCTGCATCTGCGCGCCGTGGCAGGGCTTAGCCCGTTCTCGCGGGAGGCGGCAGAGAAAGGCTTGCGGGGCACCGTTTTTTCCGTGCTGGTTCTGCACGAGGATTCCGCCATCGGCATGGGCAGGATTATCGGTGACGGCGGCTGCTTTTTTCAGGTGGTGGACATCGCCGTCAAGCCCGAGCATCAGGGCCGCGGGCTGGGCAAGGCGATCATGAATACGCTGATGGAGCATGTGAAGAGCGAGTTTCCCGCATCAGCCTATGTCAGCCTGATCGCCGATGTGCCGGCTAATAAATTATATGAAAAATTCGGCTTCAAGGAGACCGCGCCCCGGTCGCTTGGAATGGCATATCGCGTCAATGTATCGGAGTGAGACGGTCAAGCATTCTGCGCCGCTTTGAAAACCGCCAGCTGATCGGCGAAAGCCCGCTTATAGGCGGGACGCGCTTCACCTCTGGCCACATAAGCTGAAAGGTTCGGATATTCGTCAAGAATGCCTGAACTTATGATCCTTTGCAGGACCGACACCATCAGCAGATCGCCGGCGCTGAACGCGCCATCGAGCCAGTCGGCGGCGCCCAGGCGGCGGGACAATTCACCGAGCCGCCTGCGAATGCGTTCATCCACCATTCGAAGGCGTTCATCATGCCAGCTTTTGTCCCTTTCGAGAAAGCCGGTGACAAAGTGCTCGACGATTGGCGGCTCCATGGTGCTGAGGGCCGCGAACATCCAGCTTATCGCCCGCGCCCGGGCTCCCGCTTCTTCTGGCAGCAAGCCGGCATGGCTCTCGGCTATATGAAAGATGATGGCGCCGGATTCGAACAGGACGAGGCCGCCTTCTTCATAGGTCGGAATCTGTCCGAAGGGCTGAAGCATGAGATGTTCCGGTTCCTTCATCGCCTTGAAGGAGAGAAGGCGCACATCATATGGCTGGCCCACTTCTTCCAGTGCCCAACGAACACGCATGTCACGGGCGAGACCCTTGCCGCCATCGGGTGAGCGTTCAAAGGCGGTAATCGTGATCGTCATCGGTATTCTCCATCACATCGGGTTTGGAGACGGCGTGGTGATGCCGCGCCAGAATAGGCGTTTCAAATAGTGAAAACAATCTTTTCGCGCCTTATCGGGCTAAGGCGCTTCCCCGGCGGGATATCCAGATCAACACCGGCAATGCCGCGCAAGACAGCGCTGCGCCCAGGATGAAGGTGCCGAACGATCCGTGGATATCCCACACCAATCCGGCGATGACATTGCCGAGGAGCACCGCCACACCCATCATCAGGTTAAAGACACCGAAGGCGGTGCCCTTGAGATTTGACGGCGCCGTTTCTGCGATGAGGGTGGCGAGCAAACCCTGCGACAGGCCCATATGCAGGCCCCAGAGAAGAATGCCGATCAGGAACAGCGGAATGGAGTTGGCATAAGCAAGCACGAGATAGGAGGCTGCCAGCACCACCACGCTTGAAGCGAGAATGCCCGACTGGCCGATGCGGTCTGAAAGCCGGCCAGCTGGATACGCCGTCAGGCCGTAAACGGCATGCATGATGACCATGGTGATGGGTATCCAGGCCGGCCTGAACCCCGCCTCCTCCGATTTCAGCAACAGGAACGCCTCGCTAAACCGAGCAAAGGTCAAAAGCGACGCCCCAAGGATCACCACCCAGACCGCAGGATTGAGCTTTGCAAAATCGGCGATCCGGAACGGCTTGTCCGATTTCGTTTTCGCCGGCGCATCCGGCTCTTTCACGCCGATCATGAGGATGAAAACGGCAAGGAATGCGGGAATGACCGCGATCCAGAAAATGGCGAGAACATTTTCGCTCAGTGCAAACATCAGCGCGATCGCCGCCAGCGGCCCGATGAAACCGCCGACCGTATCAAGCGACTTTCTGAGCCCGAATGCCGCTCCCCGGATTTCGGTGGGCGTCACATCGGCAATCAGCGCGTCACGCGGTGTTCCGCGAATGCCCTTGCCGACGCGATCCACCGCCTTGGCGGCGACAATCCAGCCTAGCGAGGTGGCGAAGGGAAAAGCGAGTTTGGAGATCGCCCCAAGACCATATCCGATCACCGCAAGCATCTTCCGTCGTCGCGTCCAGTCCGCGATAATCCCGGAAAACAGCTTGGTGGTGGTCGCGATGGCAACCGACAGGCCTTCGATGAAACCGACGGTGACGGCAGAAGCGCCAAGGCCCGATACGAGATAATAGGGCAACAGCGTCTGTACCATCTCCGAGGAGATATCCATGAGCAGGCTGACGAAACCAAGGACCCAGACTGTGGGCGGTATGCGCGCCCGAACGGCCGCTGAAACCGGCGCAGAAGATGTTGTCATGAATGGCCCCCGATCCACTCTGGAATAATGGCGGCACCTGCGACATTCAACCGGTCTCGCCAATGATTTTCGCTCTCCTGCCGCCGCCTTAGGGGATGAAACGTCATCTGCATTCGGCTCTCCTGACCTATATCAGTGTGGAAAAACAACCGATGGCACCTCCCTGCCCGTTCCCCTAGTCGCGCCCCACGGCGCTTTTGGCGGCGTGGCCAAAGGTCGCATAAGCTTGCCGCAAATTCAGCAGATTCTCCTGTCCGTATCACGCGTGTCAGAAATTGTCGGACTGGCCATAGCCGCCATGGAGCGTCATCAAGCTTTTGCGGGAATTTTGCAAACTTCTGCTGCTCGGCAACGTTACCGCGGCGCGATGAAAAGGCTGGCCATTTCGCGCAGACACACTAAGCTTCGGCGCCGGATACGGATTGCCGAAAATCATCAGAATTTCAGTTCAAATCATTAGGGAGAAACTATCAGATGAGCCTGCGTATCAACGACATAGCACCTGATTTCACCGCCGAGACCACCCATGGGCCGGTAAGCTTTCACGACTGGATCGGCGACGGCTGGGCGGTGCTGTTTTCGCATCCGAAGAATTTCACGCCGGTTTGCACCACGGAACTCGGCGCGATGGGCGGCCTGCAGCCGGAATTTGAAAAACGCGGCGTCAAGATCATCGGCATTTCGGTCGATCCGGTCGAAAGCCATGAAAAATGGAAAAACGACATCCGCACCGCGACAGGTTTCAATGTCGATTATCCGCTGATCGGCGACAAGGACCTGAAGGTCGCCAAGCTCTACGACATGCTGCCGGCCGGTGCTGGCGACAGCTCCGAAGGCCGCACCCCGGCTGACAACGCCACCGTGCGTTCCGTTTTCGTCATCGGCCCCGACAAGAAGATCAAGCTGGTCCTCACCTACCCGATGACCACCGGCCGCAACTTCGAGGAAATTCTTCGCGCCATCGATTCCATCCAGCTGACGTCCAAGCACCAGGTGGCAACGCCCGCCAACTGGAAACAGGGCGAGGATGTCATTATTACCGCCGCCGTCTCCAACGAAGATGCGATTGCCCGTTTCGGCTCCTACGACACGGTTCTTCCCTATCTTCGCAAGACGAAGCAGCCCGGCTGATTTGAAATCTCAATGGAGGCGATGAACCTTCATCGCCTCTCTTTTTCAGCCCCTCGCAGCGGCGACCTCTGCCAACCCTAGGGCTTTATCGTTCCACCATGATAGTCGAGCCGATAAACCTCGATATCTTCGCGATAAATCCTCTCCACCCCGGTAAAAGATCGGAATTCGCCTTCATTGGCGTCCACATAAATCAGCTCCTCAAGCTGATGGGTGAAACCACCGAGAAACCGCCCTTCCTTATAAAGCCTTGAGAGGGAGTGCTGGATGACCCTGCCCGCCATCCCGGCGTCGATCATATCCGGCCTCAGGATGCGACCATAATAATTCATCGCCCATAGCGCGACACCCTGATGCCAGACCACCTCCTGCCCGATGAAATCGGTTCCGCCGAAGTAGCTGTCGATATAGTGCCAGTCGCCTTGCCGATAGGTGAGATCATGCGATCCCTTTCGGGTGGAAATCGCGGATTTATCGCCGCCGCCGACATAGGTGGCAGACTTGGCCTGAACGATGAATTCTTCCAGCATCCGACATCTCCAAACAACAGAACATAAAGAGAACATACGGAAGTCTCGGCGTTGTCGCAAGCCCATTCCCGTGCCTTGTCAAGCCAGCATTTCGGCGACGACGGTCTTGGTAATCGCTGCATTTGCCCGTAAAAGCATCGCAAGAATTATCTGCGAAGAGTGCCCATGTCGAAAAACCCACAAATCTATGTCGATGCCGATGCCTGCCCGGTGAAACCGGAGATCCTCAAGGTGGCCGAGCGGCATGGGTTGGAGGTGACCTTCGTCGCCAATTCCGGCCTGCGCCCCTCGCGGGATCCGATGGTGAAGAATGTCATCGTGTCGGCCGGTTTCGATGCGGCTGACGACTGGATTGCCGAACATGCTGACGAAAACGATATCGTCATCACTGCCGATGTGCCGCTGGCCGGGCGCTGTGTTGCCAAGGGCGCGCTGGTGACGGGACCGACGGGCCGTGTTTTTGACCAGGCCAATATCGGCATGGCCACGGCAATGCGTGATCTTGGCGCGCATCTGCGCGAAACCGGTGAGAGCAAGGGATATAACGCAGCTTTTTCGCCGCGCGACCGCTCCGCCTTTCTGGAGACGCTTGACCGCTTCTGCCGCCGTGTCAAAAAATGATGCTGCAAACAGAAAGGTGCCGCTCATGACCACGGCCAAACCAAAAAGCTCCGCGACGACCGGCAGCAATGCCTTTCGCCGACATCAGCCTTTCGTCTTCGCTTTTTTCGCCGGTGCTCTTGGTCTTGGTCTGGCATTGGCCTTGGCGCCATCGCTTGCCATAGAAATCGCAGCCGTTCTGTTTTTCCTGACCTATCTGACGCTGGTTGCCTTTCGGCTGCCGGGATTGACGGCGCAGCATCTGAAGGCCCATGCCGATAGCGACGATCTGCCGGCAATCGCCATCATCGCCGTCACGCTGCTTGCGGTGGCGGTTGCCGTTGTCTCGTTGTTTCAGGCGCTCAATCATACGGGCGAAACAGTGTGGACCCTGCTCATCGCCTTCGCCTCGGTGATTTTCGGCTGGCTGACGATCCACACCATGACGGCCCTGCACTATGCGCATTTATACTGGCGGCCGGCCACGGTGGATGGCAAGCGCCAGCATCGCGGCGGCATGGATTTTCCGGCGACGAAGGAACCCTGCGGTTACGACTTCCTCTATTTTGCCGTGGTGATCGGCATGACGGCGCAGACATCTGATGTGGGGGTGACAACGACCGCCATGCGCAAGGTCACGCTGCTTCACTCCATCGTTTCTTTCTTTTTCAACACCGTTCTGGTGGCGGCGGCGGTGAATGCCGCTGTCTCGCTTGCGGGCTGAACCGGAAAACTTTTCTCAAAGGAATGGCTTCATGAACATCATTTCACAAAATACGGCTTTTGACGGCATGCAGGGCGTATTTTCGCACACATCCGAAACCCTGAAGTCCGAGATGACCTTTGCGGTCTATGTGCCGCCGAAAGCGGTCCATGAGCGCTGCCCGGTTGTCTGGTATCTCTCCGGCCTCACCTGCACCCATGCCAATGTCATGGAAAAGGGCGAATATCGCCGCATGGCTTCCGAACTGGGCCTGATCATCGTCTGCCCCGATACCAGCCCGCGCGGCAATGACGTACCGGATGAGCTGACCAACTGGCAGATGGGCAAGGGTGCCGGCTTTTACCTCGATGCCACCGAGGCACCGTGGTCTGAGCACTACCATATGTACAGCTACGTGACGGAAGAGCTGCCTGCCCTCATCGGTCAGCATTTCCGCGCGGATATGAGCCGTCAGGGCATTTTCGGCCATTCGATGGGCGGCCATGGTGCGATGACCATTGCGCTCAAGAACCCCGAGCGTTTCAAGAGCTGCTCCGCCTTTGCACCGATCGTGGCGCCCTCCTCCGCCGACTGGTCCGAACCGGCGCTGGAAAAATATCTCGGTGCGGATCGGGCCGCCTGGCGTCAATATGACGCCTGCTCACTGGTTGAAGATGGCGCCCGCTTTCCCGAGTTCCTGATCGACCAGGGCAAGGCCGATAGCTTCCTTGAGAAAGGCCTGCGCCCATGGTTGTTCGAAGAGGCGATCAAGGGCACGGATATCGGCCTGACATTGCGCATGCACGATCGCTACGACCATTCCTATTATTTCATCTCCACCTTCATGGATGACCACCTGAAGTGGCACGCCGAGCGGCTGAAATAAGAACGAAGACAGGGCTGGCGGCGCCCTGAGAGCGCCGCCATTTCAGGCCCGGCCCGACATCATGGGATTCGGGCTATGACCTTGATCTCGAAATCGAAACCGGCGAGCCAGTTGACACCGACGGCAGTCCAGTTCGGGTAAGGCGATTTGCTGAAAATCTCCTGTTTGACCTTCATGATGGTTCCAAACTGGTTTTCCGGATCCGTGTGGAACGTCGTCACGTCGACTATGTCGTCAAAGGTGCAGCCTGCCGCCTCAAGCGTGGCTTTCAGGTTCTCGAAGGCGAGCCGGACCTGCTGTTCAAAGTCCGGTTCAGGCGTTCCGTCGGCACGGCTGCCAACCTGCCCGGAAACGAACAGAAGGTCACCGGAGCGAATGGCTGCGGAATAACCATGTTCCTCGTAAAGCGCGTGCCTGTTGGCAGGGAAAATCGCTTCGCGTTCGGTCATTTGCATCTCTCTTTTTGGTTGAGTGGCAATGGACGTCGAAGCACTGTTTTCAAAGCTTCGAACGTCACTTCACATACGTTACGTATGCGAGATAGTGACGTACGCAGCGTATGTCAATTAAGATACGCAACGTATGTGAAACTCAGAACGCTGAGGCTCATTTTTTGAAGCAGTGGATCCACAGCAAAGGGACCAACGGCTTTCGTATGCCCGCCTCGCGTCCTGTTTATGGAAAAAGCGCCGTTGCCAGTGTCGTCGGGCCGGAGCGGTTCAGCCGGAATTCGCGGATCACTCGTTCAGCGACGCCATAGGCAAGTTCCTGCTCGATGGACTGATTGTCGAAGCTGACGACGGTGGCGGTGAATTTGGCCTCGGCGATCACCTCGCCGGTTGCCACGGCCGCGGCACGGACGATCACCTTGGCCGAGGCCCGCTCCCCGAACAGGAACGGCGCGCGCGTGACGGATGTGAGACGGATGGTCAGCACAACGCGTGGTCTGGTCTCGCCACGCGCCGTCGTCCTGATAGCACTCTGTACCTGAGCATGGATGGATTGCATCAGCGCCGGTGCGACATCCGGGCGTGCGGCCACGAATGCGCCGCGCACATCGTAAAGCAACCGGTCGGCATTGGTCGCTTCCGGTTCCAGCCTGAAAGACATGAGCGTGAAACACGCCAGCAAAACAATGCCAAGGCGTTTCAGCGTGGTGTTCATGATCAGCGGCTCCCCTAACGTGAGGTAACCGCATATTCGATCATCAGGGTTAGAAAACCGTTAAGAGACGCTCTTCAGCAACTCCAGAACATGGAGTGCCGCGCGCATATCGATGAGCCTGACGGCGCGGCGTTCCAGCGCCTCCTCATCCTCACCCCATTGTTCGGCGGTCCAGTCCTCGTCGAGATGGGCGAGCGCCCAGGTCTCCTCAAGAGTCAGCTCGCCTTCCGCCAGTGCAAGGGCCAGAATGGCGGAGCCGGTCAATGACGTCATGGTGTGAAGAGCAGCAAGTGCGATCGGCGCATCGTATTTCCGCAGCGTCACCGCGAAGGCAGCGATGGCTTCGCGCGGCTGGTCACGGTGCATGACACCTTCGACGAGAATAAAGCGGGCGCCAAGCACATTGGCGGCCCAGTCGAGCACCGGATCCCAATGGTCAGTCTGACGTTGAACCAGCGCTTCGGGATCGCCGGCGCGATAACACAGGAGATCGGAGGACGAGAAACGCAGGATGTCTTCGAAAACCGCCTGGGTATCGCTGGCGATGCCATCGATGGCGGTGTTCACGTGCCGAGACACCGGCATGACCACCGGGTTCACCACTTCCTTCTGCGCATCCCATTCGTCGCGAAGCAGGCCTGCGAGCGCCTTCGTCGGCACGATCAGCGGCTTCTTGGCGGGTGTGCGCAGCGGCTTGCCATCAAGATGGATGGTAAATCCGCCCTCCTCCACATCAGCGACGGTCACGTCCTTGTAGAACCGCTTCGGCAAAGGCTTTTGCATCTGGATTTGCGCACGCAGGATCGGGTCGGGGTGGCTCAGGCCCTCCGAAAGGTCGTTCAGGAGATCACGCATGGCACGTCCTCATCAGTCAGGTAGAAGATTATTCAAATATCGGCCGGAACATAGGCCGGGATTTCACGCGGGTGGCTGACGACTGCATCGGCGCCGGCCTTCCAGAGATCGTCGACCGAGGCATAACCCCAGGCAACACCGATGGCTTTCGCGCCGGCGGCCTTGGCCATCTGCATGTCATAGATCGCATCGCCGATGACGA
Organism: Agrobacterium sp. V1; assembly: GCF_030518355.1. Lineage (NCBI taxonomy): Bacteria > Pseudomonadati > Pseudomonadota > Alphaproteobacteria > Hyphomicrobiales > Rhizobiaceae > Agrobacterium > Agrobacterium sp. V1. Next base: position 1,101,254 of record NZ_JAULSF010000001.1, on the reverse strand, counting down.
CAGTGTCGGCCGGAACCATGCCGGTTTCATGGCAGCATTCCATCACCATGGCCGGATGCGGCTTGGAGGGGCAATCATCCGCCGTGCGCGAAACGATGAAGTGATCCGTAAAACCGTGGGTTTCGAGAATATGGGTCAGCCCGCGCCGACCCTTGCCGGTGACGGCGCCGATCAGCACGTCATCCCGTTTCGAAAGCGTGTCAATCAAAGGCGCGATGCCGTCGAAAAGCGGTTCGATCATGCCCGGGCGCTCCCGGATCGGGTGATAGATTTCACGATAACGCGCCGTCATCGCAAGCGCCTCGTCATCCACGTGCGTCTTGCCGAGCATGCGGGCTATGGCGATATCGAGCGTCAGGCCGATGATCGCCTTGGTCTGCGAGATATCCGGACGCGGCTTTCCGAAATCGGCAAACGTGTCGGCCATCACGGCATGGATAAGGCCGGCGCTGTCCACCAGCGTGCCGTCGCAATCGAAAAGAACCAGTTTCATCTGATATCAATCTTCCCTATCGCCATCGGCCACGTCGAGGCCGAGCAGGTTCCAAGTCTGCACCATATGCGGCGGCAAAGGCGCGCTGACCCGAAGCCGGCCGCCATTAGGGTGCGGTATGTCGATATGGCGCGCATGCAGGTGCAGGCGCTTCTGGATACCGCCCGGGAAATCCCAGTTCGGATCGTCGATGTAATATTTGGGATCGCCGATGATCGGATGTCCCATATGCAGCGCATGAACGCGAAGCTGGTGGGTACGGCCGGTATAGGGTTCCATTTCCAGCCAGGCGAGGTTCTGCGCGGCGGTATCAATGACACGATAATAGGAAATGGCGTGATCGGCCCCCTCCTCGCCGTGTTTGGCGATGCGCATGCGGTCGCCATCCATCGTCTGCTCTTTAACCAGCCAGGTGGAAATCTTGTCCTGATGTTTGCGCGGCACGCCCTTGACCAGCGCCCAGTAAGTTTTCTTGGTATCGCGCTCACGGAAGGCGGCCGTCAGCTTCTGCGCCGCACCTCTTGTGCGGGCAACCACCAGCACGCCTGACGTATCGCGGTCCAGACGGTGCACCAGGCGCGGCTTTTCACCCTTCGGGCTCGTCCATGCTTCCAGAAGCCCGTCAATATGACGGTTGACGCCGGAGCCGCCCTGCACGGCAATGCCGGCCGGCTTGTTGAAAACGAAAACCTTGTCGTCTTCATGCAGCAGCATGCGCGCCAGAAGTTCGGCGTCTTCCGAATGTTTGAGGTCCCTGGAGCCAATCGGGCCGGTTTTGACCTTCAGGTCGGAATCAACAGGCGGCACACGCACCATCTGCCCCGGCTGCACCCGCGCATCCGTCTTCACCCGGCCGCCATCCACGCGCACCTGGCCGGAACGCAGCAGCTTCTGCAATTGGCCGAAACCAAGGCCCGGATAATGAATCTTGAACCAGCGATCCAGGCGCATACCGGCCTCGTCGGCCTCGACCTTGATATGCTCGATACCTGCCATGAAATTTCCAGTCTTTCTGTCTTGATCGCGCGCTCTGTTCGTCGACGCGCCGTTTGGATCAAGCCTTTAGAACAAACTGCGGCCCAAGGCCAGCCCGGCAAAAACCGCAGCGATGGAAACCACAAGGCTTGCAAGGATGTAAACGGCCGAAAGGCCGAGCGCGCCGCGTTCGAAAAGTGTTACCGCATCAAGCGAGAAGGACGAAAATGTCGTGAAGCCGCCAAGCACGCCGGTGACGAGAAACAGGCGCATTTCCATCGAGGCATTCAATCGCCGCGCCACCAGTTCGACCAGAAGACCGATCAGGAACGATCCGACCACATTGACCGCCAGCGTTCCCCAGGGAAAATTCACCCCCGCCAGCCGAACGCTCCAGACGCCGACCAGATAACGAAAAACGGAACCGATTGCGCCGCCGGCGGCGACAAGAGCGATATTCACCATGGGGATTATGTCTCCGGAGGAAATGGCCGGACCGGGCAGTCCGACGCAGTTTTAGACCATCATAATCGCGGGCGAAAGTCCTCTGCCCGCCGCTTGCGTCCACTAAAATACGATTAAATTGCAGCCCCGCGATTTAGCCTTCCAACAAGACGCGGATGGTATTCTCCAATTTTCAAGGGTCGCGAAGATGGCCGGAGGTTGAATGACACAGGTTCTTTCCGTTTCTGCGAATACGGCAGCCTATGCGCTGGAAGCCGTCAAGCCGTCGCAGCGCGTGCCGCGCAAGAGCGAGGTCGAAGAGGCCATTCACGAACTGGCGCGCAAGGCCGAACATGGCGACGACTTTCAGCTGCGAGCCCTGATGACGGCCATCAAGCCGCCGGCGCTCACCCTCTATTTTCTGACCGCCGCCAGCCAGCGCCACGAACCGCAGGCGACGCTCGAACAGGCCGTGGAAGCCTATGAGGAAAACAACGCCAAAACTCGATCTGAAAATAACAATATAAATCAGACTGATATCTGAATATTTTAATTTTATGTCTGAATAAAGGTACGCGATCGGCAGGCCTTCGGCATTCAGGCTGGCGTCAGGATGATTTTCTAAATATTTACAACCGAATGCCGGAAAAATCACGGAGGCGATGGCCATCACGCCTTTTCCGCCACGGCGCTAGAAACGAGATACAATAATAAAAAAGCTTGCGGCTACCGGACCTGTCACGCGTTCCGGTAGCCGCTCTTTATTGATCAATTGTGCTGGTGGTCGCCACCGTTGCCCTTGGCCGCGCTGGCGGCGGAGAGTACGATCTCGACCTTGCCGGCCTTTTCGAAGATCAACGTTACCGGCACTTTGTCGCCTTCGGCAAAGGGCTTCTTCACGTCGAAGAACATCATGTGCAGGCCGCCGGGTTTCAGTTCCACCGTCTGGCCGGCGGGAATGACGATGCCGTCATCCAGCTTGCGCATCTTCATGACGTCGTTGACCATAGCCATCTCGTGGATTTCGGCACGACCGGAAGTGGAGGATTCGACGCCGATCAGCTTGTCGTCGCTGGTGCCGGCGTTCTTGATCGTCACGTAGCCGCCGCCCACTGGCTGGCCCGGCAGCATGGCCTTGGTCGCACCGCCGGAAACCTCAAGGCTGCCGGCCTTCACGACATCCATATCCATGGCGCCATGATCATGGCCGCCGGCAGCATGGGCCGCCTTTGCGGCAACGCGAATGGTTGGGGCGGGGCTTTTCAGCGAGTGCGGATCGACACCGGCTGCCGCCACCTCATCCCAGGAAACCTTTCCCTTGTCGCCACAAAGCTGCGTTACCTTGAAGGGCAGGTCCTGTCCGGCTTCAATGCCGGAGATTTTGCCCTGTACCGCGAAGGTGTCGTAAAATTCATCCGGCAGATTGCCACCCTTCCAGCGGATTTCGACCGGGCCGCTTTTGATTTCCTTGCCGTGGTTCTTGTAGGCCTTCTGGTAGTCACCCTTGATGACTTCCAGTTCCCAGCCGGCCTTGGGCTGCGGCTTGGCGGAAATGAAGCCTTCCGGCAGCTTGATCTGCACTTCTGTCGTGGCAAGTCCGCCGTCGCAGCCATGCGGCACCTGCAGCGCGGCGACGACGGTGCTTTCCTGTTCGGCCGAGCCGTCAACAAAAGTGGCGTGGGCGAAAGCCTGCGCTGTCGAAACCGAGGCGACGAACAATGTGCAGGTGATGATTTTGGTGGTCTTCATGTCTCTTGTCCCTTCGACTGCATCCCTTAAGGGCCGTGGCAGTCGCTCCGTGCCGCCAGCAGGCGGCGATGATTCCGTAAAACGAAAAATCAGGCGGACGGGGATGGAGGCCCACGCGCTGCGGGTTTCTCAATCGTCAGGACAGAGCGGAAGCTCCAATTTGCGCTCAGGCGATTGTCGAGCCAGGAGAATTCGGTCTTCAGCCAGCCTTCGGTATCGGGTATCGGCAGAAGAATGGATGAGGCCAGCAGGCAGGCCTCGCAAAACAGCATGGCATCGCCGGAATGGGCCGGATCGTCCTTGCCATGGGAAACATTGACGCCATCGCCGTGGCCAAGGCAGATTTCCGCAAAGGTGCCGTCCGGCAGCCGGTAGCTCTCGTCCAGAGACACCGTCGGCGCTGCGGCCAGCACGGGCTTGTGGGCAAAACCGAGCGACAACATCAAGGCCGCGCAGAAAATGCGAAGCATTCTCTCCATCCCTGTCAGTCGTCGGTTTCGATTTGCATCCATGACCTCATGCGATATCCCGCTTTCCTGCCGATTTCAAAGGGGAATTTTGCCGCATGCTTGACGTCTCGCAAGGGAACAATCGTCGCAAGGCGGCATTTCCCTGCTGAAACCATCGTTTCAAAGGAGGCAGACATGCCAGCCAAATCAAAAGCCCAGCAGAAAGCGGCGGGTGCAGCACTGGCCGCCAAACGCGGCGACATCAAGAAATCCAGTTTACAAGGTGCTTCAAAAAGCATGGAGAAGTCCATGACAGAAAAGGAACTTGAGGATTTCGCCTCGACGAAACGCAAGGGCTTGCCGGAGAAAAAATCTGACTAATATTGCCTGACATTCCGACTGTTGAACGCATCTTGCGCTGCCGATGGCGCAGATGGAGCAAGAATCTGTTCAGATGCGTCATTTGGTCCTTGCCAACAGCGGGGCTTCGAAGATAATGAGCGTCGCATCATCGTTGGGAGAAGCCGCTTCACTGCGGTGCCGAAGGAGCAACCGCCCCGGAAACTCTCAGGCAAAAGGACCAGCGGTGACGACGGAACTCTGGAGAGAAGCCACCTTGATCTAAAGGACGGCTCGCCGAAGGGATAACAATCTCAGGCGACAAGGACAGAGGGGGCTCTTGAACCGGCGCGTCTGCGCCATGACCTGAGCCCGCGCGATATTTCGCGCAACCCTGGAGGCGTCCTTGGACGATACCGTCGAGCTTAAAACCACGCCGCTCCATTCCCTGCATGCTTCGCTCGGCGCCCGCATGGTGCCGTTTGCCGGTTACGACATGCCGGTGCAATATCCGGCCGGTGTGCTGAAGGAACATCTTCAGACGCGCACCTCCGCCGGTCTGTTCGACGTCTCCCATATGGGACAGGTGATTGTGAAGGCTAAGTCCGGCGACAATGCCGATGCCGCACGCGCGCTTGAGACGCTTGTGCCGGTCGATATTCTTGGCCTCAAGGAAGGCCGTCAGCGTTATGGCTTCTTCACCGATGACAACGGCCACATCCTCGATGACCTGATGATCACCAATCGCGGCGACCATCTTTTCGTCGTCGTCAATGCGGCCTGCAAGGATGCGGATGTCGCCCATATGAAGGCGCATCTTTCCGACGCCTGCGATATCACCCTTCTTGACAACCGCGCGCTGATCGCGCTGCAGGGACCACGCGCCGAAGAGGTGCTGGCGGAACTGTGGGCTGGCGTGTCCGAAATGAAGTTCATGGACGTGCAGGAAGTGCCGCTGCATGACGTGCCCTGCATCGTTTCCCGTTCCGGCTATTCCGGTGAGGACGGTTTTGAAATCTCCGTACCCGCCGGCAAGGCGGAGGAAATCGCCAAAGCCCTGCTCGAACATCCCGATTGCGAAGCCATCGGGCTTGGCGCGCGCGACAGTCTGCGTCTCGAAGCCGGCCTTTGTCTTTATGGCAACGACATCGATACCACGACGTCACCCATCGAAGCCTCGCTTGAATGGGCAATCCAGAAGGCGCGCCGCACCGGTGGTGATCGCGAAGGCGGTTTTCCGGGGGCTGAGCGCATTCTCGGCGAACTCAAGGATGGCACCTCGCGCCGCCGCGTCGGTCTGAAGCCCGAGGGCAAGGCGCCGGTGCGTGGCCATTCGAAGCTTTTCGCGGATGCCGAAGGCAAGACGGAGATCGGCGAAGTCACCTCTGGCGGTTTTGGCCCTTCGGTCGAAGGCCCTGTTGCCATGGGGTATGTGCCCGTGCCCTACGCGGCTCCCGGTACGGCGATCTTCGCCGAAGTGCGCGGCAAATACCTGCCCGTTGCCGTCGCTGCCCTGCCCTTCATCAAGCCCACCTATAAACGATAATTTCATCCCATCTCCGGAGAGAACACGATGCTGAAATTTACCGCAGAACACGAATGGCTGAAGTTCGAAGGCGATATCGCCACCGTTGGCATTACCAGCCACGCCGCTGAACAGCTCGGCGATCTCGTCTTCGTCGAACTGCCGGAAGTGGGCGCAACCTTTGCCAAGGATGGCGACGCTGCAACCGTTGAATCCGTCAAGGCCGCCTCCGACGTCTATTGTCCGCTGGATGGCGAAGTGGTCGAAATCAACCAGGCGATCGTTGACGATCCCTCGCTGGTCAATTCCGATCCGCAGGGTGCCGGCTGGTTCTTCAAGCTGAAGCTTTCCAACGTGGCGGATGCCGATACGCTGCTCGACGAAGCAGCCTACAAGGAGCTGATCGCGTAATGACGACGCCCACCGAATTCCATTTCACCGACTATCAGCCCTATGATTTCGCCAACCGGCGTCACATCGGGCCGTCGCCGTCGGAAATGGCAGAGATGCTGAAGGTCGTCGGCTATAAGAGCCTCGACGCGCTCATCGATGCCACCGTTCCCGCCTCCATCCGCCAGAAGGTGCCGCTCACCTGGGGTGCGGCGCTGACCGAACGCGAGGCGCTGGATCGTCTTCGCGAGACGGCCAACAAGAACCAGGTCCTGACCTCGCTGATCGGCCAGGGCTATTATGGCACCATCACGCCGCCGGTCATCCAGCGCAATATTCTGGAAAACCCTGCTTGGTACACGGCCTATACGCCCTACCAGCCGGAAATCAGCCAGGGCCGCCTTGAGGCGCTGCTGAACTACCAGACCATGGTCTGCGATCTCACCGGCCTTGATGTCGCCAATGCATCACTGCTCGATGAAGCGACTGCCGCTGCCGAAGCCATGGCCATGTGCCAGCGCGTTGCCAAGTCCAAGGCAACCGCCTTCTTCGTGGACGCCAATTGCCATCCGCAGACCATCGCGCTGATCGAGACCCGCGCGGCCCCGCTCGGCTGGAAGGTGATTGTCGGCAACCCGTTCACCGATCTCGATCCGGTAGACGTGTTCGGCGCGATCTTCCAGTATCCCGGCACCCACGGTCATGTCAGCGATTTCTCCGGCCTGATTTCCCGTCTGCACCAGACAGGCGCGATTGCCGCCGTCGCTGCCGATCTTCTGGCGCTGACGCTTCTGAAATCTCCCGGCGAAATGGGCGCTGACATCGCCATCGGCACCTCGCAACGTTTCGGCGTTCCGGTCGGTTATGGCGGTCCGCATGCGGCCTACATGGCGGTCAAGGACGCGCATAAGCGCTCCATGCCCGGCCGTCTGGTCGGCGTTTCCGTCGATGCGCGCGGCAACCGCGCCTACCGCCTGTCGCTGCAGACCCGCGAACAGCACATCCGCCGCGAAAAGGCGACGTCCAACATCTGCACCGCGCAGGTGCTGCTTGCCGTCATGGCTTCGATGTATGGCGTCTTCCACGGCCCGCAGGGCATCAAGGCGATTGCCCAGCAGACCCACCAGAAGGCCGTGCTGATGGCCAAAGGACTGGAAAAGCTTGGCTACACCATCGAACCGGAAACCTTCTTCGACACGATCACCGTCGAAGTCGGCCACATGCAGGGCGTTATCCTGCGCTCGGCCGTGGCGGAAGGTGTCAATCTGCGCAAGGTCGGCGCCACCAAGATCGGCATGAGCCTTGACGAGCGTACCCGCCCGGCAACGCTCGAGGCCGTCTGGCGTGCTTTTGGAGGCAATTTCTCGATCTCGGATTTCGAGCCGGACTATCGTCTACCGAAGGAATTGCTGCGCACCAGCCAGTACATGACGCATCCGATCTTCCACATGAACCGTGCCGAAAGCGAGATGACCCGTTACATCCGCCGTCTTTCGGACCGCGATCTGGCGCTCGACCGTTCGATGATCCCGCTCGGTTCCTGCACCATGAAACTGAACGCCACGGCGGAAATGCTGCCGATCACCTGGCCGGAATTTTCCGACATCCATCCCTTCGTACCGGCCAATCAGGCGCTCGGTTACAAGGAGATGATCGATGATCTCTCGGAAAAGCTGTGCTCGGTCACCGGTTACGATGCCTTCTCCATGCAGCCGAATTCCGGTGCGCAGGGCGAGTATGCCGGGCTTTTGACCATCCGCAACTACCACCTTGCCAATGGCGACACACATCGCGATGTCTGCCTCATTCCAACCTCGGCGCATGGCACAAACCCTGCCTCGGCGCAGATGGTCGGCATGAAGGTAGTGCCGGTGAAGGTGCGGGATAACGGTGACATCGATGTCGATGATTTCCGTGCAAAAGCAGAGCAGTATGCGGAAAACCTCTCGTGCTGCATGATCACCTATCCCTCCACTCACGGCGTGTTCGAAGAGACGGTTCGCGAGATTTGCGAGATCACCCACAAGCATGGTGGACAGGTCTATCTCGACGGTGCCAACATGAACGCCATGGTTGGCCTTGCCCGTCCCGGCGATATCGGTTCTGATGTTTCGCATCTCAACCTGCACAAGACCTTCTGCATTCCGCATGGCGGCGGCGGTCCGGGCATGGGGCCGATCGGCGTCAAGGCGCATCTTGCTCCTTACCTGCCTGGCCATCCGGCGACGGACGGTCGTGAGGGTGCGGTGTCTGCAGCTCCTTTCGGTTCGCCGTCGATCCTGCCGATTTCCTGGAGCTACTGCCTGATGATGGGCGGTGAAGGGCTGACGCAGGCGACCAAGGTGGCGATCCTCAACGCCAACTACATCGCCGAACGGCTGAAGGGCGCTTACGACGTGCTCTACAAGTCCGAGACCGGTCGCGTGGCGCATGAATGCATCATCGACACCCGCCCGCTCGCCGACAGCTGCGGTGTGACGGTGGACGATGTGGCAAAGCGCCTCGTCGATTGCGGTTTCCACGCTCCGACCATGAGCTGGCCGGTAGCCGGCACGCTGATGATCGAGCCGACGGAATCCGAGACCAAGGCGGAAATCGACCGTTTCTGCGATGCCATGCTGGCGATCCGCGAGGAAGCCCGCGATATCGAGGAAGGCCGCGCGGACAAGCTCAACAATCCGCTAAAGAACGCGCCGCACACGGTGGAAGACCTCGTCGGCGAGTGGGACCGTCCCTATAGCCGCGAAAAGGGCTGCTTCCCGCCCGGCGCCTTCCGCATCGACAAATACTGGTCGCCGGTCAACCGCATCGACAATGTCTATGGTGACCGTAACCTCATCTGCACATGCCCGCCGATGGAGGATTATGCCGAAGCGGCAGAGTAAACTTCGTTTCACTCAAGACAAAAGCCCGGATCGCTCCGGGCTTTTTTTATGTCGGCGCATAGATAATCAGTCTTGAAATCAATTATTTATCATTTTTCCTGGTTCGCCTCGAAACTTCGGGGAAACGGCTTTCGTCTCTTTAATCGCTACGGATGACCGATAGCGGCCGCCGGAAGAACTGCCTTTCGGGGTTTGGAAGTCACCAAGGAGGAATAACGATGTACAACGTTTCTGTTCGTGCCCTGACGCTGGCCGCAGCTCTTTCCATCGGCATGGTTTCCGCTTACGCGGCGAACCCCAAAGTTGGCGGCGCCGCAATGTTCGAGGACAAGAATATCGTTGAAAATGCGATGAACTCGAAAGACCACACAACGCTTGTCGCAGCGGTGAAGGCAGCCGGGCTTGTCGAAACGCTGCAAGGAAAAGGTCCGTTCACGGTGTTTGCGCCGACCAACGAAGCTTTCGCTGCCCTCCCGAAGGGTGCGGTCGACGATCTTCTGAAGCCCGAGAACAAGGCGAAGCTGGTCAAGGTACTGACCTGCCACGTCGTCGCCGCCAATGCACTGTCACCGGCCATCGAAAAGATGATCAAGGACGACAAGGGGGAGCATGACGTGAAGACCGTCGGTGGCTGCGTGCTCAAGGCCAAGGAAAGCATGGGCAAAATCACATTGACAGACGAGAATGGTACGGTTGCCCATGTAACCATCACCGACGTCAAGCAATCCAATGGCGTCATTCATGTCATCGACAAGGTGTTGCTGCCGAAGATGTAGTCAGCGCTGCCTGACACAAAATCTCCGAGTAAGGCATTCGGCTTGAACCTGCATCAAAGGCCCGGAAACATCCGGGCCTTTGTCATCAGGGCGACGACACCCCCACACACCGAAATCGCGGTACGGATTGATCGCCAGCGGTTCCATGCTAAACGGGATCATGCAATTCCGCGGCGATGGAGTGTGAATGCGTCTGATCTGCCTGAACGGCTGGGGCGGGAAGCTCCATGACGAGCTTGTTCCCTATCTCTCCTTTTCCGATCCCGATATCCTGTGTCTGCAGGAAGTGGTGCATACACCTGCTGCCACGCAGGACTGGCTGTCCTATCGCGATCACGGCATCGACCTGCCGCAGAGGGCGAATTTCCTGCGGGATGTCGCAGACGCCCTGCCCGATCACTTGGCGGTTTTCTGCCCGGCAGCGCAGGGTGATCTCTGGGACGGTGACATACGATATCCGTCGCAATGGGGGCTGGCGACCTTCGTGCGTAAATCCATTGCCATTGTCGCGCAGGCGCAGGGTTTCGTTCACGGCACCTTTTCAGCCGATGGATATGGCGACCACCCGAGATCGCGGACCGCCCATGCCATTCGTATTTTCGATTTCACGACCGGCCAGCCCGCCGTCATTGCCCACATGCACGGCCTGCGAGACCCCGAAGGCAAACACGACAGCCCCGCGCGTCTGGCCCAGGGGAAGCGCCTCGTCCAGCTGGTCAGAAATATCGCGGAGGCTGGTGACCGGATCATCGTCTGCGGCGATTTCAATGTTTTGCCCGACAGCGAGACTTTTGCCGTTCTGAGAGAACTTGACCTCACCGAGTTGGTCACAACGCGCGGCTTTAACGACACGCGGACTTCGCATTACATCAAGCAGAACCGTTATGCGGATTACATGCTGGTCAATCCGACTGTGAAGATCGACCATTTCGACGTTGTGGCGCAGCCGGAGGTTTCGGATCATTGCCCGCTGCTGCTTGAATTCAGATAGACAAGCTGGCGCTACATTATCGCTGCTCGTCAGCGCACCAGCCGGATGTCGCTCGTCACCACCGTCTTGCCGGTTCTGCCGTCCTTATCAGTGGTGCGCAGCCGCAGTCCGTTGGCTCCAATCTTTTCGATGGTCATGGCGGCAACCCGGTCGCCGTTTATGTCGCGGTTCCAGCGGACCGTCAGGTTGATTGCGTTTCCTCGCCTCGTGCCGGAAAGGGCCGATGGTCGGCCAGACGGGCCAGTATAGGCCCCGCTGTAGCGTCCGCCCTTTTCTGAAAGATCGGCCGCTATAGCGCGCCTTACCACAAGAAGGCCGCGGCACGTGCCAGACATGTTGAGCGACGATGCCCCCGCATTGGAATTCAGCGTACAGCTTACATTGATCGGCGGAGTACCGATCCGCGTAATCACGGTCCCCTTGCCGGCCCATGTGCCTTTCAGCGATGAGAGGAATGCGCGTTCATCCGCATGTGCGGGCTGGCCACCGAGCAATACAGCCGAAAATAGAAGTGCTAAAGCATGGGTTTTCATGGCGAGTAATCCGTTTTTCCACGGAGACTAACTCGACAGTACGGTCAAACGTTCCCTCAGCCTATTCTGCGGCGATCAAAAATGTCGAGAGTTTTATGTTTATCTCTCGCCGATGCAACCAAATGCAGACACAGCTGTTTCTCGCCAGCCTTGATCAATTTCCCATTACTCGCGCATGTTTTTCGGAGCGTATTTCATGACGACTATTGGCGTTTCGACTCCGCATGGTGGTCTTCCTTCGGGCGGTCTGCCGCGCAGCGGTGGCATCCCAGACCGCACGCTTTTTGCCCTTGCAGCGTTGAATTTTTTCCTCGCCGATGCCCGCGACGGTCTCGGTCCGTTTCTGGATGCATTTCTGGCGACAAAGGGCTGGTCTTCGCTCTCGCTGGGCATGATCGCCACGGTGGGTGGCCTTGTCGGTCTGCTTGCGACACCGCTCTGCGGTGCCCTTGTCGATGGCACAACATGGAAGAGGATGCTGATTGCCATCCCTGTCGTTCTCGTGACCATCGGCGCGCTGATCACGCTGATCTTTCCGGATGCCTGGATCGTCTGGACCGGGCAGATCATGACGGCGGTCGTCGGCGCCGTGGTCGGCCCAGCACTTGCCGGCCTCACACTGGGTCTTGTCGGCGAGCGCCTGTTTTCCCATCAGATCTCGCGCAACGAATTCTGGAACCACGGCGGCAATTTCGCGTCGCTTTTTGCGACCTATGTGGTCGTCACCTTCTTCGGCATGAATGGGATTATTGGCCTGATGCTGCTGACCGCTGCAGGCGCTCTGGTCGCGACGGCGGCGATTGATCCTGACAGGATAGATCACAAGGCTGCGCGTGGTCTTGCCGAAGACAAGGGAGAGCCCGGGCCATCCGGAATAAGGGTTCTGCTGCACGAACGCGGGCTGATCTTTCTCGCCATCATTCTGCTCGTCTTCCATTTTGGCAACGCGCCCATGGGTCGATTGATCGCACAGGATTTCGCCATCGAATTGCAAACGCCCTTCCGCACCACAGCCATCATCACCGGCGTCGCGCAATTCGCGATGATTTTCGTCGCTGCGATGGCGCCGTGGTTGATACGCCGTTTCGGTCTTTCGACGGTGTTTATCATCGCTCTCGTCGCCCTGCCCATACGTGGCCTTCTCGCTTCGGCCTTTACGGATTTCTGGGTCGTCTTTCCGGTGCAGTTTCTTGACGGGGTTGGCGCCGGTCTGCTCGGCATCGTCACACCTGTCGCAGTGGAAAGAATCTTGAAGGGGACCGGCCGTTTTAATGTCGGCCTTGCCAGCGTCATGATGGTTCAGGGCATTGGCGCATCATTTAGCAATGTCGTTGCAGGCTGGCTGGTGACGAAGGGTGGTTATTCGCTGTCGCATCTCGTCGGCGGCGGCATCGCGGCGATCGCTATCGGACTTTTCGTTCTCTATCGCAACGAAATCGCGCCGAAACAGGATGATGACAGCGTTTCTCGATAGCTAACACTGAAGGTGCAAATAAAAAGGAGGCCTGACGGCCTCCTGAAATCTCGTCGTCTTATGCGTTCAGCCGACGAAAGCGCGCTCGATCACAAATTCGGCGGGCTTGTTGTTGGCGCCTTCATTCAAGCCGGCCTTTTCAAGCAATTCCTTGGTGTCCTTCAGCATGGCCGAGGAACCGCAGATCATGCCGCGATCAATTTCCGGATCAAGCGCCGGCACGCCAAGATCAGCAAACAGCTTGCCGCTCTCGATCAGCGTGGTGATACGGCCCTTGAAGGGGTAATCCTCACGGGTCACCGTCGCATAATGCTTGAGCTTGTCGCCGACGATTTCGTTCAGGAATTCGTGGTTGCGGATTTCCTCAACCAGATCGAAGCCGTATTTCAGCTCGGCAACATCACGGCAGGTATGGGTGAGGATGACCTCTTCAAACTTCTCATAGGTCTCGGGGTCACGGATCAGGCTTGCGAAGGGCGCAATGCCGGTGCCGGTCGAGAACATGTAGAGCCGTTTGCCGGGTGTCAGCGCATCCAGAACCAGCGTGCCTGTCGGCTTCTTGCGCATCAGAACCGTGTCACCGGGCTTGATTGCCTGAAGATGGGAGGTCAGCGGACCGTCTGGAACCTTGATCGAGAAGAATTCCAGTTCCTCATCCCAGGCGGGGCTGGCGATCGAATAAGCGCGGTAGATCGGCTTTTCTCCGACCATCAGGCCGATCATGGCGAACTCACCGGAGCGGAAACGGAAACCAGCAGGACGTGTCATGCGGAAACGGAACAGGTGATCCGTATAGTGCTCCACAGATAAAACCGTCTCGGCGTAAACACCATCAGGTATCTTGATCGCGAAATCTTCCGTCTTGGCTGGCGCGTTCATTTCAGGTTCCGTCCATTCTTATTCGATAAGCGACATTCTCCAACCGGGCAATTATACCATTTTTGCCGAGGTTTGAAGGCATGAGAATATCACAACTGCTATGTGCTCAGGAAATATGTATCAAAAAATCATATTTCCGCGCAACGTGTCACAGGGACGCACGCCGACGCCAGCTATAAGCCTCGCCGCCCGCCGCCGGCCGGGCCGTCGGCTGGTAATAAACCGGGATTTCCGGCAGGCGATTTTCGGACAGGCGGCGGATCGCCGTGCCGTTCGTCACTGCAAAACTGGTAAAGCCAGTGCGCAGCATCGGCGGCACCTGGTCGATCAGCACGTCGCCGACCGCCCTCACCTCGCCTCTAAAACCGAGGCGGTTGCGCAGCAGCGAAGCGTGGCTGAACCCCCGGCCATCGTTGAAGGCCGGAAAACTCACGGCCACGAGGTCGATACGGTCAAGGTAGGGCTCAAGGCGGGTGACATCGTCAGCCGGCGCAATCAGCACGCCCAGGCCTACATCGTTGCTTTCCGCCGCACGGATGAGGAAATCGGCGAGCGGCAGCAGCGGCTTTTGCGCGGCTGTCGCTTTCACCTCTTCCGTTTCGATCACCCAGGGATCGTTTTCCACGAAGCCGTCGCGGTTCCAGATTTTCGTCATGACACTCTCCTCAGGCGGCTTCGGCGGCGGAACCGTAGAGCGCATCCTTGAAAGGCTGCGGTCCGACACGGCGATAGGCATCGAGGAAGATTTCCTCTTTCGACAGACGAAGCCGCAGATAGGTATCGACGATGGTTTCAATGGCGTCGGTTACCCTGTCCGGCTCGAAACCACGGCCGATGATCTCACCGATCGAGGTATTTTCGTCACCCGATCCACCGAGCGTGATCTGGTAAAGCTCGGCTCCCTTTTTCTCCACGCCCAGCAGGCCGATATGGCCGACATGGTGATGGCCGCAGGCATTGATGCAGCCGGAAATCTTGATCTTCAGCTCACCAATTTCCGCCTGACGCTCCGGAGCGCCGAAACGGGTAGAGATTTCCTGCGCCACTGGAATGGAGCGCGCATTGGCAAGCGCGCAATAGTCCAGCCCGGGACAGGCAATGATATCGGTGATCAGCCCGGCATTGGCGGTCGCAAGGCCAGCACCCACCAGTGCACGATAGACCGGTTCCAGATCGGCCAGCGCTACATGCGGCAGGATGATGTTCTGCTCGTGGCTGATGCGGATTTCGTCGAACGCGTATTCCTGGGCGATATCAGCGACGAGTTCCATCTGCTCGTCGGTCGCATCACCCGGAATGCCGCCGATCGGTTTCAGCGAAATCGTCACCATGCCGTAATCGGGGTGCTTGTGCGGCTGGACGTTCTGGTCAACGAAACGGGCAAAACCCTCATCCGCCTTCTTCCAACGCGCCAGGCTTTCCCAGCCTTCTGGGCGGTTCCTCAGTTCCGGCGGCGCGAAATAAGCGGAAATCGCCGCGATATCGGCATCCGGCAGCTTCAATTCGGTGTTTTTCAGCTCGGCGAACTCGACTTCGACCTGGCGGGCCAGTTCTTCCGCACCGGTTTCATGCACGAGGATCTTGATGCGCGCCTTGTATTTATTGTCGCGGCGGCCGTGCAGGTTATAAACGCGCATGATTGCCGTGGTGTAGGACAACAGGTCCTCTTCCGGCAGGAAATCGCGGATTTTCTTGGCGATCATCGGCGTGCGGCCCTGCCCGCCACCGACATAAACGGCAAAACCGACCTCGCCCTTGTCGTTCTTTTTCAGATGCAGGCCGATATCATGGACCTGAATGGCGGCGCGATCGCGCTCGGCACCCGTTACCGCGATCTTGAACTTGCGCGGCAGGAACGAGAATTCCGGGTGCACGGAAGACCATTGGCGCAGGATTTCCGCATAGGGGCGTGGATCGGCGACCTCATCGGCAGCCGCACCGGCGAAATGATCGGCGGTGACATTGCGAATGCAGTTGCCCGACGTCTGCAGCGCGTGCATTTCCACGCTTGCCAGTTCAGACAGGATATCCGGCGTATCTGATAGCTTCGGCCAGTTATACTGGATGTTCTGGCGCGTAGTGAAGTGGCCGTAACCCCGGTCATATTTGCGGGCGATATGGGCCAGCATCCGCATCTGTTGCGAATTCAGCGTACCGTAGGGAATGGCGACGCGCAGCATATAGGCATGCAACTGAAGATAAACGCCGTTCATCAGGCGCAGCGGCTTGAATGCGTCCTCGGCCAGTTCGCCGGACAGCCGGCGCTCGACCTGATCGCGAAACTGCGCCACGCGGCCTTCAACAAATGCGTGATCGAACTCGTCGTAACGGTACATATTCTTCCTCAGACTGCGATAAATGCTGCATCGGCCGGCTTGAAGCCGGTGGCATAGTGCACGGTGGGGCCGGCAGCGCGGATACGCTCGCGAAGCCGGGTCGGCCAGAGCTTGCCATTCTCCTCCACCACGTCAACGATGGCCACATCGACCACCTTGTTGGCGGAAAAATCACGCTTGCCGATTTCCTCGAACGAAGCGACGGCCTCCGGATGGCGGGCAACGATGGCGCCCTGCAGGTTCTCCGTCCAGTCACCATTGGCGTCGAGCCAGACGGCGATACCATCGCCCAGACGATTGGCGGTCAAAACCTTGTCAACCATTTACGTACTCCCGTTTGAAATCCGCCGACTGCACTGACAGTGCAAGCGCCTCGGACCTGTCGAAATTGGCGCCCGCCACCGCATCACCGATGATGACCATGACCGGGCCGGTCAGTTCATCGCGATGTTCGAGGTCGGGCAGATCGTTCAATGTGCCATGCAGCAGGCGACGATCCGCGCGGCTGGCGTTTTCAATAACGGCAACGGTGGTTTCCACACCCAGCCCCGCTTCGATCAGCCGCGTCGCCACCGAGGCGGCAACGCTGCGGCCCATGTAAACGGCGATTGTTGCGCCGGAAACGGCAAGACGGGCCCAATCGGGCAGGACATCGCCGGTCAGATCGTGGCCGGTGGTGAAAATCAGCGACGAAGCCACACCGCGTAGCGTCAGCGGCAATTCGAAATCCGCAGCGGCGGCGAAGGCGGAGGTGATGCCAGGCACGATCTCGTAACCGATGCCGGCATTGCGCAGCGCCGCCATTTCCTCGCCTGCGCGGCCATAGACCAGCGGATCGCCGGATTTGAGGCGCACGACGCGTTTACCATCCCGGCCAAGACGCACCAGCAGACGGTTGATCTCCTCCTGCGACTTGCTGTGGCAGCCCTTGCGCTTGCCGACAGACAGCCTTTCGGCATCGCGGCGGCCCATATCGACAATCGCCTGCGGCACCAGCGCGTCGTAAACGATCACATCGGCTTCCATCAGCACGCGCTGTGCACGCAGCGTCAACAAATCTTCCGCACCGGGACCGGCGCCAACAAGCCAGACGCGACCTTCGCTGCGTTCCGGCGATTGCAGCAGGCGATCTGCGGCATGACGGGCGGAAGAGGTGTCCCCGAGAGCGACAGCATCCGCAACCGCACCCGAAAAGAACCGCCGCCAGAAATTGCGCCGCAACGCGCCCCTGGGCACATTCTCCTCAGCCGCATCACGATACTGCACCGCAAGACGTGCGAGTTTCCCAAGCGACGGCGACAGCATCTGGTCGATGCGGGCGCGGATCATCTGGGCAAGCACCGGCCCTGCCCCTTCCGTGCCAATGGCGATGGCGACGGGCGCGCGCGCGACAATCGCCGGGGTGAAGAAATCGCAAAATTCCGGTTGATCCACCGCATTTGCGGGGATTTTCTTCGCACGCGCGGCGGATACGATTTCGCGGTCGAGCGCCTCGTTTCCAGTGGCGGCAAAAACCAGCGTCGCGCCTTCGATCAGCTCAGCGGCGAAAGCCAAAGCACGATGATCGATGCCATTTTCGCCGATATAGCGGGCAAAATCCGCCTCCGGCTGATCGGCGTAAGCAACGATATGCGCATTGGTGTTGGCGAGAAGCCTTACCTTGGCGAAAGCCTCGTCTCCATTTCCAAAGACGGCGACCAGCCGCCCCTCAACCCGGAAGAAAGCGGGGAAGGTCGAAAGGCGATCGCCAGCTGCGGAAAAATCATGTTCGTTGTGCATTGGACATATATCCCGCATTGCGGCGCAAGATTGAAGAAACAGAAATTCAAGCCTTTCCAGCGCTTGGATTTTTATTTCTCGAACACCCCTGTTTTTGAGGAAAACAAACCGGCACCCCCGTTTTGCACCGGTCACGACGCCCTCAAACCCATGAGAATCCCTTGACAAACCGGGTCCTCGCGCCGAACAAGGTAGGATCATTTTCTGTCGTTTTCTCCACGCGAATACCGCTTTCTTTAAAGCGGCACGAAGGATCAGACCCTTGACCAGCCACAGCCTCGCTTCCCGCCTTCTCGCCGTCATCGAGCATGATATCCTGCCCTTGACGGCCCGCGGTGTGAGCTTGGGCAACAAGGTTTTCGGTGCGGCTATCCTGCGCAAATCCGACCTGTCACTGGTGGTCGCCGAGACGAATAACGAACTCGAAAATCCCCTCTGGCACGGCGAAGTGCATACGCTGAAGCGGTTTTACGAGCTGGGAGAAAAGCCAAATACCAAGGATCTGATTTTCCTTTCCACCCATGAACCCTGCACCATGTGCATGTCGGCCATCACCTGGGCCGGATTCGACAATTTCTATTCCTTCTTCAGCCATGAGGATTCACGCGATGCTTTTGCGATCCCGCATGATCTGAAAATCCTGAAGGAGGTATTCGGGCTGGAGCCGGGCGGTTATCGCCGCAACAACGCGTTCTGGAACTCTTTCTTCATCGCCGATCTGGTTGAGGGCGAGGACGATCCGTTGAAAACCACGTTGAAGGCTCAGACGGCCCGTATCAAGGCAACTTACGATGATCTCTCCACCAGCTATCAGTCATCGAAGAGCGACAACGATATTCCGCTGAACTAGGGCATTTTCGTTGAGGGTGCAGTGCGGATTTCCGCGCGGAAAATGCGTAAAAACAAAGGTTTGAGACATATGGAAGCCTCGAAGGATATTTCCCGCCTGATCGAGATCATGGAGGCGCTCCGCCAGCCGGAAACCGGTTGCCCGTGGGATATCGTTCAGACCTTCGAGACGATCAAGCCTTACACCATCGAAGAGGCCTATGAAGTTGCCGATGCCATCGAGCGCAAGGATACGGACGATCTGTGCGACGAGCTGGGCGATCTTCTCCTGCAGGTGGTTTTCCATGCCCGCATCGCAGAGGAAATGGGCGAATTCGCTTTCGGTGACGTGGTGCATGCCGTCACTTCGAAGATGATCCGTCGTCACCCGCATGTTTTCGCCGTCTCCAGTGCCGACACACCGGAAACGGTCAAGCTGCAATGGGACCAGATAAAGGCTGAAGAAAAACGTGAGCGTGCGGAGCGCCGTGCGCGCCGGGGTATTACCGAGGATTTCAAGGCCGGCTTTCTGGGCGGCGTACAGCGCAGCCAGCCGGCGCTGACCGAGGCTTTGAAGTTGCAGGAACAGGCGGCGCGCGTTGGTTTCGACTGGTCGGACCCGGCGCCCATTCTCGACAAGATCGAAGAGGAAATCGCCGAGCTGCGCGAGGCGCTGGCGGAAGGCAGGCCGGAGAAGGTTGCGGACGAGCTTGGCGACCTGATCTTCGCGCTGGTCAATATCGGGCGCCACGTCAAGGCTGATCCGGAAAATGCTCTGCGCGGCACCAACACGAAATTCCGAAGACGTTTCAATCACATAGAAACATCGCTCCACGATAATGGCGAGACGCTTCAAGCGGCGAGCCTCGAGAGGATGGAAGACCTCTGGCAGGCGGCAAAACGCATCGAGCGGTCGCTTGATGTGGTTCCGTCCTGATTACGACGAACCTCGCCAAACACTCTGCCGTCATCCTCGGGCCTGTCCCGAGGATCTGCCAACGTCTTGATTTTATTCGACGTGTTTAGATCCTCGGGACAAGCCCAAGGATAACGTCGAATGTGAGGGAATGCCGGCTTTCTTACAGACCGTTCAGCGCTCCCAGTCCTCGCGCTCGCGAATGGTTGCTTTTCCAAGCTTCCGCTCCAGTTCCACAGCCTGCGCTTCCGACAGGCGCACATCAAGCGCAACCGATCCGTCCTCATGGTCTTCGCGGTTATCGACGATGGAGTTGCTGTAGACCCAGGAAATCAGCGGCAATTGCTCGACAGACAAGACAACAGTCGTTTCCGTCAGTACACCGGACAGGCGCTTTGAAATCTCTTCCATCAGGGCATCGACGCCCTCACCCGTGATCGCCGAAACGGCACGGATATCAGAGCGGCCTTCGGCGCGCTGCATGATGGCGTCATGCGCTTCCGGCTCCAGACGGTCGACCTTGTTCCAGACCTCGATAATGCGCTTTTCGGCTTCTTTCTCGTCGATGCCGAGATCGCTGAGAATGCGCAGCACATCCGCAGACTGGGCGGCATTGTCCGGATCGGACATATCACGCACATGCAGAACGAGATCGGCTTCAAGCACTTCTTCCAGCGTCGCACGGAAAGCCGCGACGAGATGGGTCGGCAGGTCGGAAATGAAACCGACGGTATCGGACAGGATAACCGTGCGGCCATGCGGCAGTTTCATGCGCCGCAATGTCGGGTCGAGCGTGGCGAACAGCATGTCCTCTGCCAGAACGCCTGCCCCGGTGATGCGGTTGAACAGCGTGGATTTTCCGGCATTGGTGTAACCGACGAGCGCAACGATCGGATGCGGCACCTTGCGGCGCTTGGCGCGGTGAAGCTGGCGGGTACGCACCACCTGCTCCAATTCCTTCTCAAGCTTGACGATGCGATCCTGCAGCAGGCGTCTGTCGGCCTCGATCTGGGTTTCACCCGGACCGCCCATGAAGCCCGCACCACCACGCTGGCGTTCAAGGTGGGTCCAGCTTCTGACGAGGCGACCCTTCTGGTAATTCAGATGCGCAAGATCAACCTGCAGCGTGCCTTCCTTGGTGGAAGCGCGACGGCCGAAGATTTCAAGGATCAGGCCCGTCCGGTCGATGACCTTGGCATTCCATTGCTTTTCGAGATTGCGTTGCTGCACCGGTGTCAGCGGATGATCGACGATCACCAGGCCGGAATTGGTTTCATCCAGAAGATGACCGATTTCCTCGATCTTGCCGGTTCCGAACAGGGTGGCGGGGCGCGGTTGATTGACGGAAACGATGAGACCCTGTGTTACCTCGAGCTCGATGGCAAGCGCCAGACCCTTTGCTTCCTCAAGCTTGGCTTCGACGGAGCGGCCGGGAGCAACTGGTGCCGCCGCATCGCGATTTTCGCGCTGTTGCTTGAGGACCGGCACGAGGACCACGGCGCGCATGTCGTCGCGGCGCTTCTCCTGCTCCGGAATGATCGATTCGTTCGAGGTGTCGCGCGTCGAAATGGGCTCAGCCTTATCAAGAAAGAACATTGCGGCCGACCGCATCCGCGCGGACGGCCATGGAGATTAACCTGACGAGACCGGAAATGTTCCGATCCGGGTCAGTTTATATCGAAGATACCGTCAGAGGGAGCCTGATCAGGCTGCGCCTTCTTCGCTTTCGAACATCTGCATCGGCTGGCCGGGCATGATGGTCGAGATCGCATGCTTGTAGACCAGCTGCGAATGACCGTCACGGCGCAGAAGCACGCAGAAATTGTCGAAGGAAGTGACAACGCCCGTCAGCTTGACGCCGTTGATCAGAAAAATCGTGAGCGAAATCTTTTGCTTACGAACGGTATTGAGGAAAAGATCCTGAAGATTTTGAGAACGTTCCGCCATGGCGCCGCTTCTTTCTTTATTGCCGGCAGGGACACCGGAAAATAATCAATCAATAATAAACCGGCCGAGTCTAGTCCCCCGCTTGGCCAGCCTGCAACTCTGGTATCAAATCATGTCCCATTCCGCAACGGCGAAAACGGCCTGACGAGTACGAGTATTGACCCGCTTTTTCGATTCGAAACAGTCAGAAATATTGTATCGAAACCCGGAAAAGCTGCTCCACGTCGCGCACCGCATCCGCCGAGGCAAACAGCACGACGCGGTCCTTCGCCTTGATCTTCGTGCTGCCATCCGGGCGGATCACCACGCCGTCGCGATAGATCGCGCCGATGCGTACGCCGTCGGGCATGTCGATATCACGGAAGGACTGGCCCACCAGCGGCGAGGTTTCCAGCGCTTCAGCTTCAATCACCTCCGCCGACCCGCGTTGCACGGCATAAACCGAGCGGATGCGGCCTTTGCGCACATGCTGGAGAACGCGGGAGATGGTGACGGCGCGAGGGTTGATATAGGCATCGAGACCGAGCGAACCCGCCACATCGTGAAAGGACGAACTGTTCAGCAGCGCAAGATTGGACTTGCAACCCAGCTGCTTTGCCATCACGGCAGCCAGAATATTCGTCTGGTCGTTATTGGTCAGCGTTACGATCAGATCCGCATCCTGAATATCGGCCTGCATCAGAATTTTCTGATCAAGCGCCGAACCATGCATGACGATGGTGTTGCTGAGCTGCTCCGATGCGGCAACAGCCCTGTCGCGATCCGCCTCGACGATCTTCAGCCGGGTTTTCGGCTGCATCTCCTCGATCTTGCGGGCAACGAAGTGGCCGATATTGCCGGCGCCGGCAATCACGATGCGCTGCGCTTCCTGCTCCTCATGGCCAAACAGGCTTAAGGTACGGCGGGCGTGCTGGCGCTGACAGATGACATAGGCAAGGTCGCCGACCCTCAACTGTTCGGAGGAATGCGCCACCTTGAGGATGCCGTTACGGAAAACACCGACAACCGTGGCGATGAGGTCCGGAAAAAGGTTGGAAAGCTGGTGTAGCGGCGTATTGATTACCGGGCAGTCCTCCATACATTCAATCGCCAGCATGTATATCGTGTCATCCGCGAACCGCACGACGTCGGTGGCGCCTGGAAAGGCGATGCGGCGCAACACCATCTTGCCGACTTCC
Organism: Agrobacterium sp. V1; assembly: GCF_030518355.1. Lineage (NCBI taxonomy): Bacteria > Pseudomonadati > Pseudomonadota > Alphaproteobacteria > Hyphomicrobiales > Rhizobiaceae > Agrobacterium > Agrobacterium sp. V1. Next base: position 1,078,368 of record NZ_JAULSF010000001.1, on the reverse strand, counting down.
ACTTCCGGGGAAATCGTCACGTCGATCGACATGTTCTCGCGGCTGAAGAGATCGGCATATTCCGGCTTCAGATAACTCTGGTCGCGGATGCGGGCGATCTTGGTCGGCACACTGAACAAGGCATGCGCCACCTCGCAGGCAACGATGTTGATCTCGTCATGCAGTGTGACGGCGATGATCATGTCCGCCTGATCGGCACCCGCTTTCGCCAGCATGTCCGGATGCGCGCCATGGCCGACATAACCGCGCACATCGAGCGTCTCGGTGATGGCGGAGATGAGCGGCGCGGCGGTATCGATCACCGATACCTCGTTATCCTCGCGCGACAATTGTTCGGCTATGCCGTAACCCACCTGCCCTGCGCCGCAAATGATGACTCTCATGCTGTCTCTCTGACGGAATATCGGTTACGGCAATGCGCCTTCTGTCCTTATACGCCGAGAGATTTCAGTTTGCGATGCAGTGCCGATCTTTCCATGCCAACAAATTCTGCCGTGCGCGAAATATTGCCGCCGAAACGGTTTATCTGGGCTACCAGATAATCCCGTTCAAACATTTCACGGGCTTCACGCAGCGGCAGGGTCATGATGTGCTGGTCTCCCTGCGCCGAAATCTTCGGCAGCATGTCGCCGATATCTGATGGCAGCATGTCGGCCGAGATCGGTGCTTCGCCGCCTTCGGGACGCGCGAGAATCATCAGTCGCTCGATATTGTTGCGTAGCTGGCGGATATTTCCCGGCCAGTCGTGCGTCTGCAGGACTGCCATGGCGTCGTCGCCGATCTTGCGCGGACGAATGCCGGCCTGCTCGGAAATCTGCCGCATGAACATGTCGACGAGGAAAGGAATATCCTCGCGCCGTTCGGACAGCGCCGGCACCTTCACGGGCACGACGGCAAGGCGATGGTAAAGATCCTCGCGGAACTGGCCTTCCGCGATCAGGCTTTCGAGGTGATGGGCGGTTGAGGAAATGATGCGCACATCCACCTTCACCCGCTTGCCGCCGCCGACACGCTCGAACTGCTGGTCAACCAGCACACGCAGGATCTTGTTCTGGGTTTCGCGCGGCATTTCACCGACTTCGTCGAGATAAAGAACACCGCGATGGGCCTCTTCCAGCGCGCCGACCTTGCGCGGCTGACCCGGCAGCCCTTCGGTACCGAAGAGCGCGATTTCCATGCGGTCCGGCGTGATCGTCGCGGCATTCAACGCCACGAAAGGCCCGGTGGCGCGTGAGGATTTCTTGTGCACCATGCGCGCCACCAGTTCCTTGCCGGAACCCGAGGGGCCAAGGATCATGATGCGGCTGTTGGTGGGGGCTACCCTGTCGATGGTCTGACGCAGCTGCGAGACCGCAAGGGAAGCGCCGACGAGTTCAACCGCGTCACCCGTGCGCTTCTTGAGTTCCTGAACCTCGCGCTTCAGCTTGGAGTTCTCCAGCGCCCGCTCGGCGATCAGGATAAGGCGGTCAGCCTTGAACGGTTTCTCGATGAAATCGAAAGCGCCGCGCTTGATAGCGTTGACGGCGGTTTCAATATTGCCGTGACCGGAAATCATGACAACCGGAATTTCAGGATGGCGGCTCTTGATCTCGTCTAACAGCGCCAGACCGTCGAGCTTCGAGCCCTGCATCCAGATATCGAGGAAGATCAGGCGCGGCACGCGCTCCGAAATCGCGGCCAGCGCACTGTCGCTGTCGAAGGCCATGCGGGTTTCGTGGCCCTCGTCGGACAAAATGCCCGCCACGATTTCGCGAATATCCGCCTCGTCATCCACGACCAGAATATCAGACGCCATATGCTGCTTCCTTGTTATTTTCGCCGCCGACCGCCTCGATATAGGGCAGCAGCACTCTGATCATGGCGCCGTGGCCGTGATCGAACTCCGGCGGGGCATCGTGGAGTTCCAGATACCCGCCATGCTCTTCGATGATCTTCTTGACGATGGCGAGGCCGAGACCGGTGCCCTTGTCGCGCATCGTCATATAGGGTTCGAGAATGCGATGACGGTTCTCGACGGGAAGGCCGCGGCCATTGTCGATGATGTCAGCCACGAAACGGGAGTTGGCCTCGTCGAAAGAGGCGCGCACGAGGATTTTCCCCGGCCGCTTTTCGCCTTCCACCGCCTCGATGGCTTCCGTCGCATTCTTGATGAGATTGCCGAACGCCTGTCCCAGCATGCGGGCATCAAACATGCCCTCCAGCGCGACATCGCCCAGTTCGGTGGAGAATTTCGTGTCGGCGGCGCTGATTTCCCGCAGGAACGCCGCGTCCTTCAGGATCGAACGCAGGTCCGACTTCTCCTTCGTCGGCTTCGGCATGCGCGCGAAAGCCGAGAATTCATCCACCATCCGGCCGATATCACCGACCTGCCGGACGATGGTGTCCGTACACTGGTCAAAAACGGCGCGGTCGCTTTCGTCGATCTGCTTGCCGAAACGACGCTTGATGCGCTCGGCGGAAAGCTGGATCGGCGTCAGCGGGTTCTTGATTTCATGGGCGATGCGGCGCGCGACATCCGACCATGCGGTGGAGCGCTGGGCGATGACGAGATCGGTGATGTCGTCGAGAGTAATGACGTAGCTGTCGCGGCTGTCGCGGGCATCCTCACGGGTCACCTGCACATTGAGCGTACGCTCCTTGCCACGTCGCATGATGTTGATCTGTTTGCGGAAATTGCCGCGCGACCAGGTGTTGGCCTCAGTCACCACCTGTTCGATCTCAGGCGCGATCTCCGACAATTGCGCGCCGATGAGCTGCTCGGAGGTCTGCGCCAGGAATTCTTCACCCGACGGATTGACGATGGTGATCTTGCGGTTCTCGTCAACACCGATGACGGCGGCTGTAACGCCCGACAATACGGCCTCGATGAAGCGGCGGCGATCGTCGATATCGTCCTTGGCCTCGATGATCTGCTCCTGCTGGCTGCGCAGTTCCGAGACCATCTTGTTGAAAGTGCGCGACAGGCGCCCGACGTCGCCATCGACGGCGCGGACGGGCACCAGAACATGCATGTTGCCGGTGGCGACACTGTCTGCGGCACTGATGAGCAGGCGGATCGGCCGCACGATACGGTCGGCCACCGCAATAGCGGTCCAGATGGCGGCCAGAAGCACGATCAACGCAAAACCGAGATAGAGGATGGCAAAGGCGATCTGCAGCGGCGCGCGGCCTGCCTCCATCGCCTTGTATTCAGCGCGGTTCTCCTCCATCAGCCGCATCGCACCCATCACCTTGGGATCGACGGCGCGAACGGTGTAGAGGAAAGTGCCTTCGATGCCTTCGAGCTTGATGATGGCGCCGACAAGGTTGGTAATGCCGGGCGGGATCAGGGTCGGCTGGCCGGCGGCGGCCTTTTCCAGCGCATCGTGCGGAATGGCGGGAAGCGGTTTCTCCGTCTTGATGTTGGCCTGGGCGACGGCGTCGCCATCTTCCTGCACCAGAAACGCGCCAAGCAGGCCGCGGCCCTTGGCCTGACGGGTCATCAGATCGACGAAGCCCGTGCGGTCGAGATAAAAAAGCGCGCGGTTGCGATCAAGGTCGGTGGCCATCGACAGGGTCTGTCCCTGAAGGTAGCCGGCATTTTCCATCATATAGGCCTGAGCGATATTGCTGGAGGAATCGACGATCGACTGGGTTCTAAGCGAAAACCAGCGATCGAGACCGACATTCAGCGTCAGACTGGCGAAGATGGCGACAAGCACGGCCGGCGTGATTGCCACTATGGAGAAAAGCACGACGATGCGCACATGCAGACGGGCCGCCGCCCTGCCCTTTTTGCGCGCTTTCAGCAGACGGTTGATTTCGCGGCCGATCAAAAAGATCAGGCCGATCACGAAGATCGAATTGATGACGACGGAGGCAATGACGACATTGGATGTCGGTGCAATCGGCGTGACGCCGAGAAGCACGAAGAGTGTGATGATGGCGCAAACGAGGGCGACGCCAGCGAGCACCAGCCCCGGCAGAGCGAAAGACATCCTGCGATCGGCAACCACCATGCCCGCTGCCTCATCGGCAACGGCGTGTTCAGCGGCGGGTTTCCGCATGCACTACTCCCAATCGCTGGCCAGCCAGCACCACATTCCTGAAGTCAGGCGAGAAACGCTTGAGACCAGCGAATCTCTCTCCCTCCTAGTGTTTTCCAAGCAACACAATGTGGCGAAAATGCAACGACAAGTGCGGCCTTGTCAACATTCTCAGGTCGGGCGGGAGCTGCGATAGACCGAAACGCCAAGCTCGCGGATCTTTTTGCGCAGCGTATTGCGGTTGAGGCCGAGGAGATCGGCGGCCTTGATCTGGTTGCCACGCGTCGCCGTCAGGGCAGCGAGAATCAGCGGATATTCGAGTTCGCGCAGCACGCGGTCGTAAAGGCCTGGAGGAGGCAGGCCGTCGCCGAAGCTCGCAAAATAATCCCGCATGTTCTCCTCTACCGCCTGCGAAATGCTCAGCGTGCCGGTGCGGACCGCCATCTTGTCGAGCGGGCTGTCAGGAACATCCGACTGCAATTCCTGCTCGATGATCTCGCGAGTGATGACTTCCTGCGGATAAAGCGCCATCAGCCGGCGGATAAGGTTTTCCAGCTCGCGCACGTTGCCCGGCCAGGCATAGGCCTTCATGACCTCAAGGGCTTCGCTCTCGAAACGCTTGCCTTCCAGGCCTTCCTTCTCGCCTGTCTGGATGAAATGACGCACCAGATCGGGAATATCCTCGGCGCGGTCACGCAGCGGCGGCAGGCGCAGCGGCACGACATTCAGGCGATAATAAAGGTCTTCGCGGAAGAGGCCCTGATTGATCGACTGTTTCAAATCCTTGTTGGTGGCGGCAACGATGCGCACATCGGTGCGGATCGGCGTGCGACCACCCACCGTCGTATATTCGCCCTGTTGCAGCACACGCAGCAGGCGCGTCTGGGCATCCATGGGCATATCGCCGATTTCATCGAGGAACAGCGTGCCACCCTCGGCCTGTTCGAAACGGCCGGTCGAGCGGTTCTGCGCGCCGGTGAAGGCGCCTTTCTCATGGCCGAACAGTTCCGATTCGATGAGATCACGTGGGATCGCTGCCATGTTGATGGCGACGAAGGGACCGTTGCGGCGCTTGCCATAATCATGCAGTGCCCGCGCCACGAGTTCCTTACCGGTGCCGGACTCACCCGTAATCATCAGCGTCAGGTCGGTCTGCATCAGGCGGGCGAGAACACGGTAGATTTCCTGCATCGCTGCCGAGCGGCCAACCAGCGGCATGCCGTCCTGCATGTCGTCATCCAGCTTGGCCGGCTTGCGCTTGGGCTCAGAAAGCGCGCGGCCGATGATGGCGATCAGCTCCGTCAGATCGAAGGGCTTGGGCAGATAATCATAAGCGCCCTTTTCCGAGGCCTTGATGGCGGTCATGAAAGTGTTCTGGGCGCTCATGACCAGAACCGGCAGGTCCGGCCGGGCCTTCTTGATGCGTGGCAGAAGATCAAAGGCGTTTTCGTCCGGCATCACGACATCGGTCACGACAAGATCGCCCTCACCTGCCGAAACCCAGCGCCAGAGCGTTGCGGCATTGGAAGTGATGCGCACATCGTAACCGGCGCGGCTGAGCGCCTGGTTCAGAACCGTGCGGATCGCGGCATCATCATCGGCGACGAGGATCGTAGCTGTCATGGGTCATTTCCTGTCGTGTTCGGCAAAGAGCTGTCGTCGAGCGCCATTTCCGGCGAGACGGGCAACAATACGCGGAAAGTCGTGCGGTGGTTCTGGCTGTCACATTCGACGATGCCGCCATGCGCGCCGATCAGCTTGGCAACAAGTGCCAGGCCGAGGCCCGAACCATTCGTCTTGGTGGTAATGAAAGGATCGAAAAGATGCGGCAAAAGATCGGCCGGGACGCCCGGACCATTATCATGCACGCAGAATTCGAGCGGCAGCGAGATGCGCTCACGGCTGCCGGCGACTGAAAGGCGCATGCCGGGACGGTAAGCGGTGGTCAGCAATATCTCGCCATCCGGCTGGTTGCCCACTGCTTCCGCCGCATTCTTCACCAGATTGAGAAACACCTGCACAAGCTGGTCGCGATTGGCATAGACCGGCGGCAGCGAAGGGTCGTAGTTTTCGGAAATCTTGATGTTGCGGGCAAAGCCGGCCTTGGCGATGGCCTTCACATGATCGAGCACCGAATGGATGTTGACCGGCACGCGGTCCACCGGCCGCTCGTCGGAAAATACCTCCATGCGATCGACCAGCGAGACAATGCGGTCGGTCTCATCGCAGATCAGCCGCGTCAGCGCCCGGTCCTCGTCGGCAACCGATGTTTCCAGCAGCTGGGCGGCGCCACGAATACCGGAAAGCGGATTCTTGATCTCATGCGCCAGCATCGAGGCGAGCCCTGTGACGGAACGAGCCGCCGCGCGATGGGTCAATTGCCGATCGATCTTGTCGGCCATCGACCGTTCCTGAAAGACGACGACGACCGATCCCGGCTCACTGACGACAGGCGCGACGTAGAGGTCGACCAACTTGTCCTGTCCGAGACGCGGAGAACTCAGGTCAACACGATATTCATTGACCGGCGCACGACGTTCCCGCACCTGATCGATCAGCGCCAGAAGCGGGCTACCGAAGGGAATGAAGGTGGAGACGCGGTAGCGGGCAAGATGGGAGGCGCTCGCCCCGAAAAAGGCTTCGGCTTCCCAATTGGCGAATGCGATAAAGCCTTCGGCATCCACCAGAATGACGGGGTTCTGCACCGCGTTCAGAACCGCCATGGCGAGCGGGTTTGCATCTGCCGGGCTGTGTTTGTCAGCGCTCATGCGGCCTTCCTTGCGGCTTCTTCGCCCGCATTTTCGCAAAGGGCGGAGCGCAGCAGATCCGCCACTTCCGCCGTGTCACGCGATGTCATGATTTTAGCCTTGTCGGGCGCGGTAAAATCCGGTGCAAAACGGTCGAGATACCAGCCCAGATGTTTGCGGGCATGCCGCAGACCGGCTTCCCTTCCGTAAAATTCCAGCATCATCTCGTAATGCTCGACGGCAATATCAGCGATTTTGGCGCGTTGCGGTGCTGAATGTCCGGCCAGCACCGCCGGCAGCCAGGGCTGCCCCTGCGCACCGCGACCAACCATGACGGCATCAGCACCGGAACGACGCAGGATTTCCCGCGCATTATCAGCGGTCTCGACATCGCCATTGGCGATCAGCGGCACGGAAATCACCTTGCGCACGGCGCGGATGGCATCCCAGTCCGCGCGGCCTTCGTAAAACTGCATGCGGGTACGGCCGTGAATGGTGATGAGCTGAACCCCTGCCGCTTCGGCGCGGCGGGCAATCTCGGGCGCGTTGATGGTGTTTTCGTCCCAGCCAAGCCGCATCTTCAGCGTGACGGGCACATCGACTGCGCCAACCGTCGCCTCGATAAGCGAGAGCGCATGATCGGGATCGCGCATCAGCGCCGAACCGGAATAACCACCCGTCACCTTCTTGGCCGGGCAACCCATGTTGATATCGATGATGCCGGCGCCGTTATCCGCGGCAATCCTGGCGGCTTCCGCCATGAAATGCGCCTCGCGCCCGGCAAGCTGCACCATATGCGGAACCATGCCGGCATTTTTCAGCCGTGCCCAGGATTCACCCCTGTTAGCCACGAGTTCGCGGCTGGCGACCATTTCCGTCACGACTAGACCCGCGCCATAACGCCAGGCAAGCTGCCGGAACGGCAGATCCGTCACGCCAGACATGGGCGCCAGCACCGCACGATTACGGATCGTTACTGAGCCGATGCTGAACGGTTCTGACAATTCCGGAAGGGACAACTGATGATCTTTCATGCAGAAGGGTTATTTGCATTATTTTTAGACAGTGTTTGCGCAGTTGCCAAGCACTTTTAGAAGGTTGCACCTTTTATTTGCGGGGCGGCTGCCTGCCTGTTTTGCGGTCGGTGGCAATTTGTGCAGGTTGCGACGCGCAATGACAGACGATCCTGCGGCGTGCAGGATGAATGCGCGTCTTATCGGGCTGGCCATCCCGGTTTTGAAACGCTAGAGCAGGACTGTCAACCGCTAAGGGTTGCGCGCAAAGCATATGACCAATGCAGGAAAGTACTATGAAACTCGGCATCGTCATCGTCGCCGCCGGACGCGGTGAAAGGGCAGGCTCCCCCGAGGAGGGGCCAAAACAATATCGCCCGATCGGCGGCAAGGCCGTGATCGAGCATACATTGTCGACCTTTCTTGACTGGGACGGCACCTGCCCGATCGTGATCGTCAGCCATGCCGACGATGCCGCACTGTTGTCACCGATCCTTGAGCGGGTTGATGCCGGCGAGCGGATCATCACGGTGACCGGCGGCGCAACGCGCCAGCAATCGGTGCTGGCCGGGCTTGAGGTGCTTTCCTCGCACGATCTGAGCCATGTCATGATCCATGATGCGGTGCGGCCTTTCGTCGCCGCCGAGATGCTGGAGCGTATCGTGACGCTGCACCGGGAAGGTGCTGTCGGCGTTCTGCCCGCCCTGCCCGTCACCGATACGCTGAAGCGCGGGTCAGATGATCGTGTCGTGGAAACGGTTTCCCGGCAGGGGCTTTATGCGGCGCAGACCCCGCAAAGCTTCGGCTTTGGCGATATTCTCACCGCACACCGCGCCGCTGCCGCTTCCGGAAAGACCGATTTTACCGACGATGCGTCGATTGCCGAATGGGCGGGACTGCCGGTGACGCTGACCGAAGGTTCGGTCGACAATGTCAAACTCACTCTCAAGCGGGATATCACCATGGCTGATGAAAAGCTCTCTCATGCATTGCCCGACGTGCGCACCGGCAATGGCTACGACGTGCACCAGCTGGAGGCCGGGGATGGCGTGACGCTTTGCGGCGTGTTCATCGAACACGACCAGAAACTCAAAGGCCATTCGGATGCCGATGTGGCGCTGCATGCGTTGACGGACGCGCTGCTCGCCACCTGTGGTGCGGGCGATATCGGCGATCACTTCCCGCCATCCGATCCGCAATGGAAGGGTGCAGCCTCACGCATCTTCCTCGAACATGCGGCCAAGGTGGTGCGCGACAATGGCGGCACGATCATGAATGCCGATGTTTCACTGATCGCCGAAGCGCCGCGCATCGGCCCGCACCGCCAGGCCATGCGCGAAGCGCTCTCGGATATGCTCGGCATTGCGCTGGAGCGCTGCTCGGTGAAAGCGACAACCAATGAAACCATCGGCTTTGTCGGCCGCCGGGAAGGCATTGCGGCCATCGCCACCGCTACCGTCGTTTACAGGGGCAGACCACAATGAGCCTTTTTCCCGCTGACATAGAAGAACTGGCGCAGCGGATCATCTCCGATTTCACCGCGCGTGGCTTCATGGTCTCGACCGCCGAAAGCTGCACGGGCGGCCTGATCGCCGGTTCGCTGACCGAAATTGCCGGCTCTTCCGCCGTCGTTGATCGCGGTTTCGTCACCTATACGAACCAGGCCAAGATGGACATGCTGGGGGTTGGCGCCGAGACGCTGACGACCTTCGGCGCGGTATCCCGGCAGACGGCGCTGCAGATGGCGCATGGCGCACTGTTCCGCTCGCGCGCAGATTTTGCCGTGGCCGTGACCGGCATTGCCGGCCCTGGAGGCGGTTCCCCCGACAAACCCGTTGGCCTGGTGCATCTGGCCGCCAAGGCACGCAGCGGCAAAATCCTGCATCATGAAATGCGTTACGGCGAGATCGGCCGCACCGAAATCCGGCTGGCAACCGTCAGAACCGCACTTGAGATGCTTGTCGCCCTCAGTCAGGTCGGGTCGGCGTAAATCTTGTCCGCGCGGGTCTCGAAGGCTTCGGCGAACATGCGGAAGGCCCGATCAAACATCGACCCCATGACGGCGCCGAGCAACCGGCTCTTGAATTCATAATCGATGAAGAAATGAATGGCCGAGCCACCATCTTTCGATTCTTCGAAACGCCAGCGATTGTCGAGATATTTAAACGGCCCATCAATATATTTTACATCGATGGCGCGCTCGGCCGGGTTCAGCAGCACCTGCGTGGTGAAGGTCTCGCGAATGGCCTTGTAGCCCACCGTCATATCCGCCACCAGCAGCACCTTGCCATCCCGCTCCTTGCGCGAGCGAACGGTAAGCCCTTCGCAAAGGGGCAGAAACTCCGGATATTTCTCCACATCGGCGACAAGGTCGTACATGCGGTCGGGTGAGTGTTTGACGTGGCGATGCGTTTCGAACTGGGGCATAAGCGGCAGTTAATCGCCGATAACAAGAAGATCAAGAAGGCGGCGAAACTGTTTTCGGCTTTTCAGCTGGAATACCGGCACATCCTGACCATAAAGAGCGAAATTCTGCTCGAAAATCGGAGTATGGCGGCGCTCGAAGTTCCAGATATAACGCAGGAAATCGGCGTCTATCCTTTCCGGACATCCCTCCGCCATTTCCGGCCGTGCCTTGCCATAACCCCTGATCGCCCGGCTGATGGCGCCCCACAGGCAGAGCCAGCGCGGCATTCTCACCCAGAGCACGATGTGAGAGCGCGGCATGCGCATATCAAACGACGACGGATTGCTGCCATCCATCAACCAGCGCTCCTCCATGACCATGGCGGCTATCCTCCGCCGCTGTTCTTCGCGCGGGCGCAACTGCCAGCCGGGCAGCCAGAAAATTTCGCGATCCATGGAGATATAACGAAGCCCGAACTTGCGCGCGAGTTTCTGCGAGAGCGTCGACTTGCCGCCCCCGGAGCAGCCAACGACCATGATGCGTTGCGCCCGAACGATGATTGCAGCCGCGTCTTCCACTGTCTCGAGATAGTTCGGCATCCTATACCCTCGTCATGACCGGAAAATTGCCTGACGCAAGAACACCCGCATTCAAGCGATATTGTCGTCGCGCATGGCAGTTACGGAAAATTGACTATTGCAACCCCCTCACAGGGATTGCTATTTATTTGCCACTAATATTACACCCACTGGATGCAAACGCGCCGGGCGCTCCCGTTTTTCCCACGCGTATTCATCTTTGGGTTCAGACCCGATACATAACCGCTTTGAGCCACTGAGTGAGCCGATGGACGATTTTTCCAACATCATCAACCTTCTCGAATCCGCCAAGCAACTCGCATCGATGAACGGCATGCCCGTGCTTGCCTACCTTATCGACGTTGCAAAATGCGAGGCGAGAGAGAACAAGCCGGTTCTGCGCAAGCGCAAACGCGGCGAATCGACCGCCAAGGAAGACTGTTAATTGCCGTTTCGTATGGCCCACCGATAAAGCCGGCTGGCCCAACCTTCAAGACAATGTCATAATCAGACAATGAAACTGGCCGCTTTTTTTCGAGGCGGCCATTTCTTTGCACAATGGAAACGACAGCGTCATGACAGTCGCATCGGCAGATATCAGAACCTACCGGCAGGAAAGACCTAGGGAACGGCACGGTTTCGTGCAGATCGTTCTTCCAGTCTCCGGCTGCCTGCGGATTGATGTGGGCGGACGGCAGGACGAACTGTCGATCGGGCGCGGCGTCTTCATCCACCGTGATGCGCCACATACGCAGGAAGCGACGGTAATCAACCATTCGCTGGTGGTCGATATCGATGAAAGTGCCGTTTCCGAACAGACGCTGGAGAGATTCTCCCGCGTGCCGTTTCTCGATATTGCGCCTGATACACGGCAATTGATCGCCTATATGCGCAGCCTCATCAAAACCGATGGCCGGCGCGACGATATCGCCGCTCTCTGGGCGCCCCTGCTGGTGGACAGCCTCGCGCCTGAAAAAGCCGATATTCGCCAGCGCCTGCGCAAACTCAGCGCAGTTGTCGGGGCGGAGCCGTTCTTTCCCTGGACGATCGACATGCTGGCGGCCTGCGTGACGATCAGCGACAGCCGCCTGCACGCGTTGTTTCTCGAAGAATTCGGTTTCCCGCCTCACCGCTGGCTTGCCGGGTTGCGGATGGACAAGGTTTGCACGCTCCTCAACCAATCCAGCCTGCCGATTGCCGAAATCGCGCTCAGGGCCGGTTTTTCCGACCAGACGGCGCTGACCCGCGCCATGCGCAATGCGGTGGGTGAAACGCCGGCCACCTATCGCCGGAACCGCGGCATCCATTAGATTTGAGCTTTCAGGAGGTTGTGCGGTCATAGTGGATCGAGGTGGGTGTGGTTTACCCCCTCTGCCCTGCCGGGCATCTCCCCCACAAGGGGGGAGATCGGCAAGACGTACTCCCGCCGCCTCATTCTCGAACGTCAAGATGGGCGAGACGTTGCCACAGATCGATCTCCCCCCTTGTGGGGGAGATGCCCGGCAGGGCAGAGGGGGGTAAACCACACGCGCCCTCCGCCCGCTATAAACAGACAACCCTCTGCCCCCCAATCATTGCGGCGGACAAATCCTCAGGAGTTTTTGTCAAGACAGCCGCAAAGGCCTGTGGCACATCGCAGGCAAATGTGAATGCGGATGTGACATGACATGAACAACAAAACGGGTCTCGGTGTTTTTTACGGCGTGCTGGCGGGCGCGCTCTGGGGTGGCATCTTTCTCGCTCCGAAACTCGTGCCTGATTTTTCGGCCCTGCAATTATCGACGGCGCGTTATCTCACCTATGGGCTGATTTCCCTCATCATCATCGGGCCGCGCCTGAAACGGGTATCGGCGCATTTCGGCGCGCGGGAATGGTTTGCGCTCGGCTGGCTGAGCATGATCGGCAATATCGCCTATTATGTCTTCATATCAACGGCGGTGAAGCTGAGCGGCGTTGCTTTCACTTCGATCATCATCGGCTTCCTGCCCGTCGCCGTTACCATTATCGGCAGTCGTGACCATGGCGCGGTGTCGCTGAAGCGGCTGTGGCCATCGCTTGTCTTCGGCGCAATCGGCATTATCGGCATTTCCTGGCAGTCGCTGACGGAAAATGATGCGGGGCTGGATGTCTCCCGCGTCATCGGTCTTGCCTGTGCTCTGGGCGCGCTGGCCTCCTGGACGGCCTTTGCTGTCGGCAATGCCCGCTGGCTGTCTAGTCTTCACGATGTCAGCGCCGATGACTGGAACATGATGACCGGGGTCGTGACCGGCGGGCTTGCGCTGCTACTCGCCATTCCGGCCTTCGGCTTTGGCGGAGAAAGCCACAATACGGGAGACTGGCTGCATTTCGCCGCCATCGCCGCTGGCCTCGGTTTCACCGCCTCCATTCTCGGCAATGCATTCTGGAACCGCATGAGCCGCATGCTGCCACTCACCCTGGTCGGACAGATGATCCTGTTCGAGACGCTGTTTGCGCTGCTTTACGGGTTTTTATGGGAAGGACGCGGGCCGACCATTGTCGAGATCGTGGCGATCTGTTCGGTGGTGTTGAGCGTCGTGCTGTGCATGCGGGCGCACCGGCCTGAGAAAGTTGTGGCCTAAGTGGGATGGTGGGGCTTTCTGGACATTCTTCTTCCGTCATACCGGCCCTGAGCCGGTATCCAGCCAGCCCAAGTCCTTGGGCTGAAAAGACTCTCCCAGCCGCGCAGACGCGCGTCGGCTGGCAACTGTATTAATGCATGTTGTTTTAAGCTGCTTCGAATGTGGTTTTATCCCTGAGAATGGCATTTGCAATGACGAGCAGTTTGCGGGCGATGGCGATGATCATGACCTTGAACGGTTTGCCTTTGGCCTGCATGGCTTGAACCATGCGGGCGAAGGGCGACTTTAGCCGGTAGGCCACCAGCGCCGCCATATAGAGGGCATCGCGCACGCGCTTTCGTCCGGCGCGGATATGGCGCTGGCCGCGATGAATGCCGCTATCGGCATTGAAGGGGGCAAGGCCTGCAAGCGCCGCCATGCTGCCTGGCGAACTGTCGCCCAGTTCCGGCATGTGGGCCATCAGGGTGAACGCCGTGATCTGGCCGATGCCGGGGATCGAGCGAAGTCTGGTGCTTTGCTCGTTCAGCGTCACATTTGTCCGTACAAGCAACTGGCACTGTTGTTCGATCGCGGCGATTTCCGTATCGAGCCAGCCGAGGTGGCGCGCGATGCTGTCGCGCTCCGACGGATCGGCCGTATGAAGGCGCGCACGTTCCTGCTGGCGCATGGCAACAAGCTGATCACGCCTTGTATGCAGGCTTTCCAGCTGCTGACGGACCGGGTCGGGTGGTGTCGTAACGGGTGGTGAAAGTGTTTCGCCCATGCGCGCCAAAAGTCGCGCATCGATGGTATCGGTTTTGGCAAGCTGGCCGGTGGCTCTTGCAAAGTCGCGGGCCCTGGCCGGATTGACCCGACAATAGGGCCGCCGCCACCTTTCGAGCGCCGAGCACAACAGCCGGTCATAACGTCCGGTCGCCTCCAGAACGACCTGCGCCTCGCGTCCATCAAGGGTGGCAAGCCATTCATCGATGGCGGTGCCGGTATTGGCGATGCGGACGGCTTTTTGTGTTGCGGCATCGAAAAGATCCAGATGTGCCTTTGAGACGTCGCATCCGATGTAAACAGGGTGTACCATGGCAAGCCTCATCCTGTGCTACGAGGTCCGCGCTCACGGCCTCCATCAACTGTTCAGGTTGGGATTATCAGAGCGGGCGGAGGTCCAAAAGCCAGCAGGCGGTCTCTAACGACCAGGATTCCGACGGCCTTCCGCCCGCACTCTACATAGCACAAATCCAATACACAGGATTCCGGCTCAAGGCCGGAATGACGGAGGTAGGTAGATTGCACCACGTGGGCGCAATTCAATCGTCCTAACGCCTACTTACTCCGCAGCCGCCAGCAGCTTCTTCTCACGGGCAGCACGCAGGCGCTCGAAATCGTCGCCGGCATGATGCGACGACCGCGTCAGCGGGCTGGAGGAGACCATCAGGAAGCCCTTGGTATAGGCAACGGTTTCGTAGGACTTGAACTCTTCCGGCGTCACGAAGGCCTCGACCTTGTGGTGCTTGCGGGTCGGCTGCAGGTACTGGCCGATGGTCAGGAAGTCCACGTCGGCGCTGCGCAGATCGTCCATCAGCTGCAGCACTTCGTTACGCTCTTCACCGAGGCCAACCATGATTCCCGACTTGGTGAACATGGTGGGGTCCAGTTCCTTGACGCGCTGCAGGAGGCGCACGGAATGGAAGTAGCGCGCACCGGGACGGACCGTCAGATAATTGCCCGGAACGGTTTCCATATTGTGGTTGAAGACATCGGGCTTGGCGGCCACGACACGCTCCAGCGCACCGGGCTTCTTCAGGAAGTCGGGCGTGAGGATTTCGATGGTCGTGTTGGGAGACGCAGCACGGATCGCCCAGATGACCTTTTCGAAATGTTCAGCACCACCATCGGCGAGATCGTCGCGGTCCACCGAGGTGATGACGACGTGCGAAAGGCCCATCTGCTTGACGGCCTTGGCGACATTCTCGGGCTCGTCCATATCAAGCGCGTTGGGCTTGCCGGTCGCGACGTTGCAGAAAGCGCAGGCGCGGGTGCAGATTTCACCCATGATCATGAAGGTCGCGTGTTTCTTGTCCCAGCATTCGCCGATATTCGGACAGCCGGCTTCCTCGCACACCGTTACCAGCTTGTGGCTGCGCACCAGTTCGCGCGTCTCGTGATAGCCCTTGGAGGTCGGCGCCTTGACGCGGATCCATTCCGGCTTGCGCATGACCTCGGTATCGGGCCGATGCGCCTTTTCCGGATGGCGGATACGCTTTTCGTCGGACGACGTTCTGTCGAGAATAGTGACCATTTAAAACCTGCTTCCATCGCCTGTGGCGATCTAAACACCTGTTGGCCGGATGCTTTAGAACAATTCCAGAAAAAGCGTAAGCCCTTTCCGGTCACGAAGCATTTTCAGCGCCGTACCAGCTTTGCCAGGAACAGCAAAAGGCTGGCACCGAGGAAAGACGTGACGAAATAACCGAGCCTGCTGTCCTGCACGAAGACATCAAGAGTGCGAAGGACGGCGACGGCGACAACCGAGCCGACAATGCCGAGAATGATGTTCATGAAGATGCCGAAGCGCATATCCATGAGCTTGCCCGCAAGCCAGCCGGCGAGACCGCCGATGATGATTGCTGCAATCCAGCCTACACTTTCCATTCCCACGCTCCCTGAAGAACAGTTCCCTTGGGGAACCGGCGTTGAGACATATGGGACACCCGGCAAGATTAGACAATGCCGGGCATCACGCGGCACTTATGCGTTCAGCACACGCCCATAGGCGTCGAGCACGCTTTCCTTCATCGATTCCGAAATGGTCGGATGCGGGAAGATCGTGTGCATCAAATCTTCCTCGGTCGTCTCGAGATTCATGGCGACGACGAAGCCCTGAATGAGTTCGGTGACTTCCGCACCGACCATATGCGCACCAAGCAGCTCACCGGTCTTCTTGTCGAAGATGGTCTTGACCATGCCCTGGTCCTCGCCAAGCGCAACGGCCTTGCCGTTTGCCGCAAAGGAGAAGCGGCCGACGCGGATGTCGCGGCCCTGTTCCTTGGCCTTGGCTTCGGTGAGGCCGACCGAGGCAACCTGTGGATTGCAATAGGTGCAGCCGGGGATCTTGAGCTTGTCCATCGGGTGGACATTCGGCAGACCGGCGATCTTTTCGACGCAGATGACGGCCTCATGCTCGGCCTTGTGGGCGAGCAGCGGCGGGCCGGCGACATCACCGATGGCGTAGATGCCAGGCACGTTGGTCTTGCCGTAACCGTCGATGACGATGAAGCCGCGATCGGTCTTCACGCCAACGGCCTCAAGGCCGATGCCTTCGACATTCGCCACGACGCCAACGGCGGAAATCATCCGGTCGGCGGTGATCTTCTCGGAAGAACCGTCCTTCTTCTCAAGCGTCGCAGTGACGGAGTTTGCAGCCTTCTCGACCTTGGAAACCTTGGTTTCCAGATGAATCTTGATGCCCTGCTTTTCCAGCTGCTTCTTGGCGAAGGCGGAGATTTCCGCATCTTCGACCGGCATGACCTGGCTCATGATTTCGACGACGGTGACGTCAACGCCCATGGTGCGGTAGAAGCTGGCGAATTCGATGCCGATGGCGCCCGAACCCATGACGAGCAGCGACTTCGGCAGCTCTTCCGGCTTCATCGCCTCGAAATAAGTCCAGATCAGCTTGCCATCCGGCTCGATGCCGGGCAGCGCGCGCGGACGGGCGCCGGTGGCGACGATGATGTGCTTGGCAGTGTAAGTGCCCTCACCCAGCGTGTTCTTCGGAACCGGACCCTGCGGCTGAACCACCGGCTTGGTGGATTTGCCAACGACGATTTCGCCCGGCTTGGTGATCTTGGCTTCACCCCAGATGATATCGACCTTGTTCTTCTTGAACAAGAAACCGACGCCGTTGTTCATGCGAGCGGCAATGCCGCGCGAGCGGGCGACGATTGCCTTCACATCCGGCTTGATCGAACCTTCCAGCGTCAGGCCATAATCCTTGGCGTGGGTGGCGGTGTGCATGACATCGGCGGTACGCAGCAGAGCCTTGGTGGGAATGCAGCCCCAGTTGGAGCAGATACCGGCAAGGTGCTCGCGCTCGACAACGGCGACCTTCATGCCGAGCTGGGCGGCGCGGATCGCGGCAATATAACCGCCCGGTCCCGAACCGATGATGATGACGTCATAAGATTGAGCCATTGGAAATCCTGCCTTGTCTTAATTCGGATGACGGCACGCCGTTCCGAAACGGAATTATTGTCAAAGTCCGAGCATCATACGGACGACGGGCTCCAGCCCACGCCCGATGGCCCGCGTGTTTTCAGCATCGAGATGAACGCCATCCACCGGCGTCGTGCGGGCAACGGACCCGGCATCGAAAAAGCCGCAATCGAGTTCGTCGGCCAAATCCCTGTAGACGGAAGCCAGCATCGCCGATTCATCGATAGCATCACGAAAGATCGCGCCCATGAACGGATTGGCCGTTTCGCATAATTGCGGCGGCGCGACGATCAGAACGTCAGGCGCTTCCCAGTCCGGCACCTGCCAGACGTGGTTGCGCGTGAGTTTCACCAGCCGCTCGACACCCTTCATGGCGACAATGGCCGAACCATGGATCGCCGGTTTCATGTCGTTGGTGCCGAGCATGATGATGACCAGATCCAGCGGCGCGTGGCTGTGCAGCAGCGTCGGCAGCAATCTGGCGCCATTGCGGTCACAATCGGCGGTGTGGTCGTCATAGGCGGTGGTGCGACCGCCCAGCCCTTCGTGGATCACATGCACGTCAGGCCCGAGCGCCTTTTGCAAGACGCTCGGCCAAAGATCGTCATGGCTGTGCCGGCCACCCGTTTCCGCATTTGATCCCCATGTGAGGGAATCGCCAAAGCAGAGGACCGACTTCACCATGTCACTCTCCGATCAAACCAGCATGCCCATCGGGTTTTCGATGTAGCGCTTGAAGGCGCCGATCAGCTCGGCTCCCAGCGCGCCATCGACGCAGCGGTGGTCGGTGGAAAGCGTGACCGTCATGACGTTGGCGATCTTGATCTCGCCGTTCTTCACGACTGCCCGCTGTTCGCCCGCGCCGACCGCCAGGATGGTGGCATGCGGCGGGTTGATAACGGCGGAGAAGCTCTTGACGCCCATCATGCCCATATTGGACACGGCGGTCGTGCCGCCCTGATACTCTTCAGGCTTCAGCTTGCGCTCTTTCGCACGCTTGCCGTAGTCCTTCATCTCGTTGGAGATGGTGGAGAGCGACTTTTCTTCCGCCTTGCGGATGATCGGCGTGATCAGGCCACCCGGAATGGAAACGGCAACGCCGACATCCGAATGCTTGTGCTTGACCATGGCGCTTTCCGTCCAGGAGACGTTGGCATCAGGTACATCACGCAGCGAAAGAGCCAGCGCCTTGATGACCATGTCGTTGACCGACAGCTTGTAGGCGGGCTTGCCGTCCTTTTCGGGGGCAGCCGCGTTCAGCTGGGCGCGCAGTGCCAGAAGCGTATCCAGTTCGCAATCCACGGAGACGTAGAAGTGCGGAACCGTCTGCTTGGATTCGACCAGACGCTTGGCGATGACCTTGCGCATGCCGTCATGCGGCACAAGCTCGTAGGAGCCCTGTTCGAACAGCTTGAGAACCGCTTCGTCCGACTGACCCTTGGCAAGGGCCGGAGCCGGTGTGCCTGCGGATGCCGCGGCGGCGCTCGGCGCAGCCTTTGCACCGCCGGAAGCGGCAGCCTTTTCCACGTCGGTCTTGATGATGCGGCCATGTGGGCCGGAACCGGAGACGGCCGAGAGGTCGAGACCAGCTTCCTTGGCGAGACGGCGAGCAAGCGGCGAAGCAAAGATACGCTCACCGGACTTTGCAACCGGCGCCGGCGTGGAAGACGCGGGCGCCTGATCGGCGGCCGGCTTTTCAGCCTTGGCAGGTACTGCTTCTTCCTTCGGCGCTTCGGTCTTAACGGCTTCCTGCTTCGGTGCTTCGGCCTTTGCTTCCGCCTTGGCAGGAGCGGCATCGCCGCCCTTTGCCGCCTCGGCCACGTCCTCGCCTTCGGCGGCGAGGATGGCGATCAGGGCGTTGACCTTGACGGCTTCGGTGCCGGCCGGCACAACCAGCTTGGCAACCGTGCCTTCGTCCACGGCTTCCACTTCCATGGTCGCCTTGTCGGTCTCGATCTCGGCGATCACGTCACCGGGTGCGACCTTGTCGCCTTCCTTGACCAGCCACTTGGCCAGATTGCCCTCTTCCATGGTGGGAGAAAGGGCAGGCATGGTGATGTTGATAGGCATGACTAGGCCTCCCCCCAAACGAGATTAAAATCTTCCAGGTCTTCAGGATGTTCCATGAGCCAATCCACCTGTGACGGTGTAATCTCGATGTATCCGGCAACGTCGACGAGCCATTCGCCGACTGCACCGATAACGCCGATATCCTCACGCGGAACACCGGCGACAACATCGCCATCACCGTCGTTGACGACGGCCCAGAAGATTACCCGCTCGAACAAAGGCGCGTCTTTGGTACCTAAAACACGGTACCAATTTTCGGTTGCCGGGAGGATTTGTTTTATGACACTCAAAATCATCTCCCCTTATTTGTAGCAGACGGTTTTGACGGCCTGAACAACTTCATCGACGTTGGGCAGAGCCAGTTTTTCGAGGTTTGCCGCGTAAGGCATCGGAACGTCCTTGCCGGCAATCGTCAGGATTGGCGCATCGAGATAATCGAAAGCGGCGCGCATGACCTGGTTGGCAATGAAGTCACCGACCGATGACTGCGGGAAGCCCTCTTCCACCGTGACCAGACGGCCGGTCTTCTTGACCGATTCGATGACGGTGGGCAGATCCATCGGACGGATGGTGCGCAGGTCGATCAGTTCGACATCGATGCCGAGCTTTTCGAGTTCCGCAACCGCCTTGATCGCATAGGTCATGCCGATGCCGAAGGAAACGATGGTCGCATCCTTGCCCTTGCGGTGAATGCGCGCCTTGCCGATCGGCAGCACGAAATCATCGAGCTTCGGCACTTCGAAGCTCTGACCGTAGAGAATTTCATTTTCCAGGAAAATGACCGGGTTCGGATCGCGGATCGCTGCCTTCAGCAGGCCCTTGGCGTCGGCTGCCGTGTAGGGCATGACGACCTTGAGGCCCGGAATATGGCTGTACCATGCGGCGTAACATTGCGAATGCTGCGCGCCAACGCGGGCAGCAGCACCGGACGGACCACGGAACACCATCGGAGCGCCCATCTGGCCACCCGACATGTAAAGCGTCTTGGCCGCCGAGTTGACGATCTGGTCGATCGCCTGCATGGCGAAGTTGAAGGTCATGAATTCGACGATGGGGCGCAGGCCAGTCATGGCCGCGCCGACGCCGATACCGGCAAAACCATGCTCGGTGATCGGGGTGTCGATGACGCGGCGCTCGCCGAATTCCTGCAGCAACCCTTGCGTGATCTTGTAGGCGCCCTGATATTCGGCGACTTCTTCACCCATGACGAAAACTTTTTCGTCGGCGCGCATCTCTTCGGCCATGGCGTCGCGCAGTGCTTCACGCACCGTCGTCATCACCATTTCCGTACCTTCCGGGATATCCGGATCGGCTGCGACATCGATCTTCGGGGCTGCCGGAACCTTGGCGGCTTCCTTGGCAGCGCTCGGCTCTTCGGCAGCTTCGCGGGTCTTGCCGCCTGCGGCATCAGAACCGGAATTTGCGGCTTCAGCCTTCGGCTCTTCTTTCTTGGCGGAAGAAGAGATGTCGTCGGCGCTTTCGCCTTCCTGAAGGAGTACGGCAATCGCCGTGTTGACCTTGACGCCTTCGGTGCCGGCATCGATCAGCAACTTGCCGATGACGCCTTCATCGACGGCTTCCACTTCCATGGTCGCCTTGTCGGTCTCGATTTCGGCAATCACGTCGCCTGATGTGACCTTGTCGCCTTCCTTTTTAAGCCATTTGGAAAGCGTGCCTTCCTCCATGGTCGGGGAAAGGGCGGGCATAAGAATTTCTACTGGCATGGGGTTCCCTTTCCCGATCAGAGCAGAATGTCGGTGTAAAGCTCGGACGCATCCGGCTCTGGGTCGTTCTGGGCAAAGTCGGCGCTGTCGGCGACGATATCACGGACATCCTTGTCGATGGCCTTGAGTTCGTCTTCGCTTGCCCAGCCCTGCTCCAGAAGCCGTGCCTTGACCTGCTCGATCGGGTCGTGTTCGGAGCGCATCTTCTGCACTTCGTCCTTGGAACGGTATTTCGCCGGGTCGGACATGGAGTGACCACGGTAACGGTAGGTCAGCATTTCAAGAATGATCGGACCCTTGCCGGAACGGCAATATTCCAGTGCCTGGTCGGCGGCGGCCTTGACGGCGCGCACATCCATGCCATCCACCTGGATGCCGGGAATGCCGAAAGACTGGCCGCGCAGCGAATAATTCGACTGTGCGGTGGCGCGGGCGGTCGAGGTGCCCATCGCATAACGGTTGTTTTCAACGATATAGATGATCGGCAGTTTCCAGAGAGCAGCCATGTTGAAGCTCTCATAGACCTGGCCCTGGTTGGCAGCGCCATCACCGAAATAGGTCACGGAAACATTGTCGTTGCCACGATAACGGTTGGCGAAGGCAAGACCGGTTCCAAGCGAAACCTGTGCGCCGACGATGCCGTGGCCGCCATAGAAATGTTTCTCCTTGGAGAACATATGCATGGAGCCGCCCTTGCCCTTCGACAGGCCGCCCTTGCGGCCGGTCAGCTCGGCCATGACGCCACGGGCGCTCATGCCGAGAGCCAGCATGTGGCCATGGTCACGATAGGCGGTGATGACCTGATCACCTTCCTTCTGCGACATCTGCATGCCGACCACGACGGCCTCCTGGCCAATGTAGAGGTGACAGAAACCACCGATGAAGCCCATGCCATAGAGCTGGCCGGCCTTTTCCTCGAAACGGCGGATGAGCAGCATTTCACGATAGGCGTGAAGTTCGTCTTCCTTCGAGAAGTCCGGGCTGTTCTTGCCGGTGAATTCGGTTGCAGCCTTTGCCGTGGTCTTGCGGCCGGATACGGTCGCTGGTTTTCGCGGCGCCATTCATCCCTCCCTGAGTTGCCGTTTGAATGGATAGATTGGCGCGTACCATATGCAAGAAAATGCCATGCAGCAATGCTTTAAACGCATGGCACATATTCACGCTAAGATGCTGTGAATAAATCACAAATGTTAAATTAACCAGATTTCGGTTAATCAGAAATATGTGTTCATGATGACAATTTCGTCCGTACGGGACATATTCAGCTGGTAACGGGAAATTTCATCAATCATGTCCCGCTCCAGCGAGCCGTCGCTCAGCAATTCCACCTGCCGCTCCAGCGCTACACGCGCCTGCGTCAGCTTTGCAAGCTCCGCTGTTCTGGCAATACGCTGCCGCTCCAGCCGCTCCGTTGCCTGAAGACCGAAGTCGCCATGGATGGAATGATAGCCGAAATAGGAAAGAAAAGCGATCGTGATGGCCGGAACGATCAAACGGCCGAATCGTCTCTTTTTATGATGTCTGGTCCACATGCCGCAGAGAAGCCTTAAAACGCATAACCTTTGAGTCTCGAGACTAAGCCGGATTGTTTAACTATCCGTTGACCTTAAATTGCGATCGGCAAATGGGCATGAAAAAAGCCCGCCGGAGGGCGGGCTAAGAACGGCAGCGACGTCAAAAGAACCCTCGTCATGCCGGACTTGATCCGGCATCCAGCCACAGCGCGTCTGCGCTGTGGGGAGAGTCTTTCGCGATCAAGGACTTGATCGCGCTAGACCCCGGATCAGGTCCGGGGTGACGGAATGCGGATGCTACCGCTCGCCTCTGAATGAGCCCGCCAAGGCGGCGGGCCGCATCACAAACCAATACTGCCGGAATTAGCCGCGCAGTATCGAACGGCCGGCGTAGGCAGCCTGCGGACCCAGCATTTCTTCGATGCGGATCAGCTGGTTGTACTTTGCGAGCCGGTCGGAACGGGCAAGCGAGCCGGTCTTGATCTGACCGCAGTTCGTCGCAACAGCGAGATCGGCGATGGTGGAGTCTTCCGTCTCGCCCGAACGGTGCGACATGACGGCGGTGTAACCAGCCTTGTGCGCGGTCTCAACCGCATCAAGCGTCTCAGAGAGCGAGCCGATCTGGTTGACCTTGACGAGGATGGAGTTTGCGACACCCATCTTGATACCATCGCGAAGGCGGGCGGAGTTGGTGACGAAAAGATCGTCGCCGACCAGCTGGCACTTGTTGCCGATGAGATCGGTCAGAGCCTTCCAGCCATCCCAGTCGTCTTCCGCCATGCCGTCTTCGACGGAGATGATCGGATACTTGGCAACGAGCTCAGCCAGATATTCGGCCTGCTCGATCGGCGAACGGGTCTTGCCTTCGCCTTCATAAACGTAGTTGCCGTTCTTGAAGAATTCGGTCGCGGCACAGTCAAGACCGATGAACATGTCGTCGCCCGGACGGTAGCCAGCCTTTTCGATCGACTTCATGATGAAATCGAGTGCTGCCGGCGCGCTTTCGAGACCCGGTGCAAAACCGCCCTCATCGCCGACATTGGTGTTGTGGCCCTGTGCGGACAGTTCTTTTTTGAGCGTATGGAACACTTCCGAGCCCATGCGCACGGCTTCACGGATGTTTTCCGCGCCAACCGGCAGGATCATGAATTCCTGGAAATCGATCGGGTTGTCGGCATGCGCGCCGCCATTGATGATGTTCATCATCGGAACCGGCAGCAGATGCGCGTTCGGGCCACCGACATAACGGTAAAGCGGCAGGCCGGAGGCTTCGGCTGCAGCCTTGGCGACAGCGAGCGACACACCGAGGATGGCGTTGGCGCCGATGCGCGACTTGTTCGGCGTACCGTCAAGCGCAATCATCATCTGGTCGATCTGGATCTGGTTTTCAGCGTCAAAACCGCCGATCGCGTCGAAGATTTCCGTATTGACGGCTTCAACCGCCTTTTCCACGCCCTTGCCGAGATAACGCTTGCCGCCATCGCGCAGCTCAACCGCTTCATGCGCGCCGGTCGAGGCGCCGGAGGGAACGGCCGCACGGCCCATGGAGCCGTCTTCGAGGTAAACATCGACTTCAACAGTCGGGTTGCCGCGGCTGTCGAGAATTTCGCGCGCGATGATATCGGTAATGGCAGTCATGGTCTCTCCCTTGGGAATGGAACAGATATTTTCCGTCGCCTGTCTTAGACGATGACGAAGAAATTACAATGACGGCGGGCGGCAGAAACGGAGCGCCCGCCATTTAAAATCGATTGGCACAAACGAAACGCATTGCCTCAGGCTTTGGTGATCGCGTCGAAGGCCAGAAGCTTTTCCAGCAGTTTCGGCATGTCCTTCAGGTGCACCATGTTGGGACCGTCGGACGGTGCATTGTCCGGGTCCTCATGGGTCTCGATGAAGAGGCCGGCGACACCGACCGCCACCGCCGCACGCGAAAGCGTCTCGACGAATTCGCGCTGGCCGCCGGTGGAACCGCCCTGCCCGCCCGGCTGCTGCACCGAATGGGTGGCGTCGAAGACAACGGGCGCGCCAAGCGAAGCCATGATCGGCAGCGAGCGCATGTCGGAGACCAGCGTGTTGTAACCGAAGGAGGCGCCGCGCTCGCACAGGAGCACATTCGGGTTGCCGCTTTCATTCAGCTTGGCCAGCACGTTCTTCATGTCCCAGGGCGCCAGAAACTGGCCCTTCTTGACGTTGATGACGCGGCCGGTCCTGGCGGCGGCGACGAGAAGATCGGTCTGGCGGCTGAGGAAGGCAGGAATCTGCAACACATCCACCACTTCAGATACGACGGCGCATTGTTCCTCGGTGTGAATGTCGGTCAGAACAGGAAAACCATATTCCTTCTTCAGATCGGCAAAAACCTGCATCGCGCTGTCAAGGCCGATGCCGCGCTTGCCGGAAAGCGACGTGCGGTTCGCCTTGTCGAAGGAGGATTTATAAACGAGGCCGATGCCCAGGCTGTCGCAAAGTTCCTTCAGCACGCCGGCAATCATGAAGGCATGTTCGCGGCTTTCCATCTGGCAGGGGCCGGCAATCAGCGAAAAACGCTCGGTATTGGAAAAGGAAACCTTGCTGGCGCCATCGCCGGCGGTGACTTTGAGATTGTTCGTAACGCTCATCATTTTTCCTCGAAGGCGAAGGCAACGCCCTGACCGGGTGCTGCGGGCACCACCAGCCGGCCGGCCGCTTCTGTGCTGGACACGCCATTAGCAGCAAGTACCGCTTCTGTCACGGCAAGATCGCGAACGGAAAAGACAATGCCTGCGCCGCGCAATCCACCGCCGCCCTCTTCGGGAATATTAAAGGCATGTCCGCCGAAGATCGGCTTTCCCGTCAATCTTATGCGGGCATTGCCGGTTGCGAAAAGCACATCACCATCCGGGGACATTTTGCCATCACAGCCAAAAACAGTCTCAATCAGCCGCGCCGCATTTGCATCATCACCGGAAGACAGGGCGATCTCGCTGAGACCGGAAACGCCGTTGGCATGGCGCTCCAGCACTGAGCGGTCGCCCGGCAGGGCCTGCAGCCGCTGGCAACTGAACAGAAAGAAATCCTCCGCGGAACCGCCTGCTGCAAAAGCCAGCCGGAAGGCCGCCTCGCTCTGCGAACCATCCGGCATTTTGACCGGCCGCGAAAATTCAAAGCCATTGCCGGCCGAGAGGCCTGCGGCTGCGAATCGGTCGTGATCGCCACGAGCGTCCTGTGTCGCAGCGACCAGAGCGGAAAATCCCTCGCCTGCAACCTGTTTCCGGAAGGCCTGATCTCGCCCGGTAAACACATCTCCGCGACCAATAGAGGCATTATAGTTAGCCGGGTTAGCAATTGCGAGAGGCTCCAGATATGTGCCGTCAGCGAAAAAAACGCAGGCATTCTGCGTGCCGAACGGATGAAGAGCCACTGGAGCTACCGTAAATCCCAGGTTTCCAAGGCGATTTGCCGCGATGTCGATGTGCTCGACAGGCAGTACAAGATGGTCGATGTGATATGGTTTCGTCATTTCCCTGCTTCCTACTGTCGCATGCGGCATGGCCATGCCGGAACAGTCCGGACGGCAGAAAAGCACAATTTCGTGCTTTCAGGCAAATCATCAAAACAACAGATAGCAGCTTCACGAAATTTTAGGGGATTGCGGAACACATATGGAACATATAGTGTTCGTTCTGTATTTGTTTCGCGACCTCCACTACGATTCTCAAGGGTGTTTTCCTCATGCTCACGCGCAAACAGCAGGAATTGCTTCTCTTCATTCATGAACGAATGAAAGAGTCCGGCGTGCCGCCCTCCTTCGATGAAATGAAGGACGCACTCGATCTTGCTTCCAAATCCGGCATCCACCGGCTGATAACCGCCCTCGAAGAGCGCGGCTTTATTCGCCGGCTACCTAACAGGGCACGGGCGCTGGAAGTAATCAAGCTACCGGAGGCCTATGCGCCGGGTGCGAGGCCGCAGCGCGGCTTTTCGCCAAGCGTCATCGAAGGCAGCCTCGGCAAACCGAAGACACCGGAACCCGCACCTGCGCCCAAGGCGCCCGCCAACGATCTCGGTGGTGCTGCCACGGTGCCGGTCATGGGCCGCATCGCCGCAGGCGTGCCGATTTCCGCCATCCAGAACAACACCCATGATGTTGCCGTACCGGTGGACATGCTGGGTTCGGGTGAACATTACGCGCTCGAAGTTAAGGGCGATTCGATGATCGAGGCGGGGATTTTCGACGGCGATACCGTCATCATCCGCAACAGCAATACCGCCAATCCGGGCGATATCGTCGTGGCACTGGTGGATGACGAGGAAGCGACGCTGAAGCGGTTCCGCCGCAAGGGCGCTTCCATCGCGCTGGAAGCCGCCAACCCCGCTTATGAAACCCGTATCTTCGGGCCTGATCGGGTAAAAATTCAGGGCAAGCTGGTCGGGCTTATACGCCGTTACCATTGATTTGACTTGGCCGTCATCCTCTCGAGACAGGTGTCGTCATGCGGCGGCGCCTGTCGAAGATGACGGCAATTCCGTAGTTCGATTGGCTACGTGAGGCTCGGGCAATCTTATTCTTCCCGCAGACGGATACGTCTCGTCTGGTAAAGATCAGTTCCAGTTTCATATGGATATCTTTGTCGCGCTCTTCTCGCCGGCCTGTTGTCACCACTGCGTCATACGCCGTGGACTTCTGATCGCGTGAAGTCGTTGACGCTTGCGGGATGTGCCCGGCCTGACGCTGCCACCGAATGGTGATACTCGATGCAAAGCCCCTGCCATTCATCAACGCGATTTATGAGTGCCATGGATTATTTTCGATATTCCATCATGCCCCGACAGGTATAGAAATGCGCGTCATATCCGGGAGATAAGCCATGTACGATCTTTACATCGCCAACAAGAACTACTCTTCATGGTCACTGCGGCCGTGGGTGTTGATGCGCACTCTCGGTATCGCCTTTGATGAAAAACTTGTTCCGTTTGGCGAAGGTGTCGCCTTTTCCAGCTTCTCGCCAACCGGCAAGGTGCCCTGCCTTGTCGATGATGGCGTGACGATATGGGAAACGCTGTCGATCGCCGAATATCTCGCAGAACGGCACAAGGGCGTCTGGGCAGGCGACAAGCAGGCGCGGGCATGGTCACGTTCGGCGGCGAGTGAAATGCACGCCGGCTTTTCCTCGCTGCGCAATCTTTATCCCATGTCGGTCGGTATTCGGGTCAAGCCGAAGGGTGGCGATGCCGGGCTTGCGGCAGACATAAAGCGCATCGATGCGTTGTGGAGCGAAGGTCTGACAAAATTCGGCGGTCCTTATCTTGCCGGTCAGAAATTCACGGCGGTCGATGCTTTCTTCTGCCCGGTCGCGTTCCGTTTCCAGACCTATGGCGCTGATCTTTCACCTGCGGCAAAAGCCTATTGCGACCGGCTGCTGGCCCTGCCCGCCATGCGTGAATGGTATGAGGCCGGATTGAAGGAGATCTGGCGCGATGCGGCGCATGAGCAGGAAATCGGCGGCATTGGTGAAATGACTGCCGATCTGCGCGTGAAGGTCTGAATATCCATGCTGGCGGCGTTCATTGCGATGTCGCCAGCAACTGCCTGACCGGTTCCGGCACCTCGTATTCGAAACGGTCGGTTTTCCAGTCGTAATAGCGGTGCTCGCCCCATGGCCTGTCCGCCCCGGCAATCGCCGCGCGCAGCCGTCCGACGACCGCGGATTGGTCGCTCCCGGCAAAGTTTATTTCCACCGAACCAATGCGCCGCAATATATCGCGGTTGAGCAGAAGCGCACCCGAGCGGCATTGTGAAAACGAGGTCCTGCGGGAAACGACGACAATATCGGCGATGTCGCAGGCTTTTCCGGCAAACCGGCCGTCTTCCAGAACGACGATCCACTCCCCGCTCCCGGCGCGCGCCACGCACCATATGCCTTTGCTGCAGGTGAAGACGCCGGGTTCCGCATCTTTCAGCGCTGCCGTCATCTGCCGTGTCACCTCCCTCATCTCCTCCGGCGTAAGTTTTGATTTTGTGGTCAAGCCTACACTGGTTATTGCGGCCTCCGCTTTGAGATTGACCGGTGGAACGGGCTGTTCCGGCAACAGGAGTGCTCTTTGCCACTGGCCGTATACGAAGCCCTGTGGTCGCGTTTTTGTCGTATAGGCCTTGCCGTCTTCCAGCAGCGCCACCAACTCACCGTCCTCGTGAATGAGCAGATCCGGGACATCGCGATAGGCCGTGGCCGCCGACAGGCCGAAGGCGAAGACAAGAAGCGGAATACCAAGCAATGCAAGCGGGCTGCGCAGCAAGGTGAGCAGCAGGAAACCGGCGGAGCCGAGACCAATGAACCACTCATGCGGCCGCCCCGTTGCCGCGCTGCCGCCCCAGGACGCCACTTCATTGGCGACTTCGATGACGAGCGCCATGCCATAACCCATGATCTTCAGGAACGGCCCATCAAGCCCGAACGGCATCAGCAGCATGGCCAGGAGGCCGAACGGCATGACGATCAGCGACATCAGCGGCATGGCAGCCAGATTGGCGAAAAGTCCATAGGTGGTGACACGATGGAAATGCTCGGCCGAATAGATCGCCGTCGAAACTCCGCCAATCAGCGACGTGGTGATGACCCCGCCAATGATGGTTCCTGCCGTTTGCGCCGCCGTCATCCATACCGGTCTGCGTCCGATCAACAGTCGCTCGTGATCGCCGCGCCGGCGGCCCCACCAGGCATAGGTGGATACGAGCGCGATGGTCGCGGCAAACGACATCTGGAAACTCGGCCCCATGATTTCCGATGGCGAAAAGACAAGGATGATGAGAGCCGAAATAGCGACATTCCGGAGGCTGAGCGACGGCTGATCGAAAAGAACCGCGATCAGCATCACCGACATCATCAGCCAGGCGCGCTCGGCGGAGACGGCGAAACCGGAAATCAGGTAATAAGCGAGCGTCATCAAGAGTGCCGCGAAAGCCGAAATCTTCTTGACGGGCCAGCGCTGCGCAAAAGCGGGAAACAGGCTGAAGCTCAGCCTCAGCCCCACAAAAAAAATGCCTGCGGCAAGTGCCATGTTCAGCCCGGATATGGCAACGATATGGGCAAGGCCGGAAAGCCTCAATGCCTCCATCGTATCGGCCGAGATCGCCTGTCTCTCATTGGTGACGATGGACGCGGCGAAGGCTCCGGCGTCACCACCAATGACATTGCGGATACGCTCCGCAATGGCGCTGCGCAGGCCATAGAGCCGCATATCCGCCCATTCCAGCCAGCCCGTCTCGACCTTGATGTCGCCCCTTGGTGATATGAGTGCCTGCGGCGGCTTGTAGAAAAATCCGGTCGCACCAATACCTTTGAAATAGGAAGCGAAGGCGAAGTCGTTCAGACCCGGCAAAGCAGGGCCGGAAGGCGGCGAGAGCCGTGCCTTGCCTTGAATGGTCGCGCCAAGCGCAACGGGGTCGCCTCCGCCACGGGACAGCAGCGAGATTCTCGCCGGCGGGCGCGACAATGCTGGCGCTTCGGTCGCAGCCAGCTGAATGACATATCGCCAGGAGCCGCGCGCATCCACTTCCCGGCGCACCACCGTGCCGGTGATGGTGGTTGTAACCGGGGTATCCAGTACCACGGTTCCCGCTCGCCGGGTTTCAATATCCGCCAGAAGCATGCCCAGCAGAAGAAAAGCGGCAGCGCTGCAGGTCGCCGCCGACAGGCCGTTATTGTATCGGCTAAACAGCGCCAGACCGGCAGCAAGCAGGAACATGATGGCGAGAGCAGGCAAGGACGGCGTGACATCAAGGGAAAACCACAGGATCGCGCCGCAGCCGATAAAGACGGGAACGAAAAGGAAATCATGGCCGAATGCGCGTTCCTCGGCGACGCAGCCGGCAACTTTTTCGGTGATGACAGCCTTGAGATTGCGCCTGACAACACGGGTGGGCAGATCATAAGCCACAAGATCGCCGGCGCGGTGGACGGGAAACAGGATTTCATGCGCGCCGGGCAAGTCACCCTGCAACGTTTCGGCATATTCGAGATGCTTTTTTTCCCCTTGACCAAGCAATCCGCGCCGCGCCCCTACCGCACCGGAAACAGGTTTGCAGGGCGGCGGGAAGGATTGCAATCCTTTCCTTTAACCGAGCGTTGACCGAGATTGAATTGCCATGGCCGATAATGCCGCAAGCAACGTAATTGCGTTTGCCGCAATGCACAATTTGACCTTCGAATAGCTTGGCATCGGCGCAAGGATCATATAGCTAATCGGTAGACGCTTAACCGCGAGGCGTGTCTCAACGCCTCCACCCGCATGTTCTCGGAGGATCAGTATGACGGAAAAAAGCGCTACAGTGACACTTGGCGAAAAGCAGGTGGAACTCCCGGTAAGGGAAGGCACGATTGGACCAAGCGTCGTCGATATCGCCACGCTCTACAAGCACACGGGCTCCTTCACTTACGACCCGGGTTTCACGTCGACGGCCTCCTGCGAATCCAAGATCACCTATATCGACGGTGACGAAGGCGTTCTCCTTCACCGCGGCTTCCCGATCGAGCAGCTTGCCGAACAGGGCGACTTCCTGGAAACCTGCTATCTGCTGCTTTACGGCGAACTGCCGACGGCTGCGCAGAAGAAGGACTTCGACACCCGCGTTACGCGCCACACCATGGTGCACGAGCAGATGAGCCGTTTCTTCACCGGCTATCGTCGCGATGCGCATCCTATGGCCGTCATGTGCGGCACGGTCGGTGCTCTCTCAGCCTTCTACCACGACTCGACCGACATTACCGATCCGCACCAGCGCATGGTCGCTTCGCTGCGCATGATCGCGAAAATGCCGACGATCGCCGCCATGGCCTATAAGTACCATATCGGCCAGCCCTTCGTTTATCCGAAGAACGATCTGGATTACGCTTCCAACTTCCTGCACATGTGCTTTGCGGTGCCGTGCGAGGATTACAAGGTCGATCCGGTTCTGGCCCGCGCCATGGACCGCATCTTCATCCTGCATGCCGACCACGAGCAGAACGCCTCCACCTCCACGGTGCGTCTTGCCGGTTCTTCGGGTGCAAACCCGTTCGCCTGTATTGCGGCGGGCATCGCCTGCCTCTGGGGTCCTGCACATGGCGGCGCCAACGAAGCGGCGCTCAACATGCTGAACGAAATCGGCTCTGTTGACCGTATTCCGGAATACATCGCCCGCGCCAAGGACAAGAACGATCCGTTCCGCCTGATGGGCTTTGGCCACCGCGTGTACAAGAACTACGACCCGCGCGCCAAGATCATGCAGAAGACGATGTATGAAGTGCTGGAAGCCACCGGCAATTCTGACGATCCGATCATGCAGGTTGCGCTGGAACTGGAAAAGATCGCCCTTTCCGACCCCTACTTCGTTGAAAAGAAGCTCTACCCGAATGTCGACTTCTATTCCGGCATCACGCTGAAGGCGCTGGGCTTCCCCACCACCATGTTCACCGTTCTCTTCGCGCTCGCCCGCACCGTCGGCTGGATCGCACAGTGGAACGAAATGATCGAAGATCCGCAGCAGCGCATCGGCCGTCCGCGCCAGCTCTACACGGGCGCCGGCAAGCGCGATTACGTTCCGGTTTCCAAGCGCTAAACCGGCAATCAAAACATCAAAGGCCGGCGGGTGAAAATCCACCGGCCTTTTTTATTGGGTATTTCGGTAAGATAAACACGTTCGACCGGTGGCCAAGACGGCCAAGCCTGTATCAGCCTTGCTGTCTGCGGCCGTTCAGCACATCGAGCAGAATGGCAGCACCGGTTTCGCCCGGAGGCACATCGGTGTGCAGACGCTGCTGCACCAAAGCATAACCGTCAAGCATGGCCCGCCGCTCTGTTGTGTCAGATGCAAGCCGCTCTGCCCAGCGCAGCATGGACCCTGGCCGCACCACCTCGTTGAGATATTCCGGCACAACCGGGTAGTCGGCAATCAGGTTCGGAAGTGCGCCCGTCCAGGTTTTTACCCGCTTGCTCAGCATGGTGAAAATCCAGTCGGTCTTATAAACAGAAACGGTCGGCACGCCGGCAAGCGCCAGTTCGAGAATGACAGTGCCGGAGGCGGCGATTGCCGCATCGGCAAGCGCAAACGCGTTCCATTTGAAGGCGGAATCGATGCCGATTTCAGGCCTTATATCTTCCGGCCATGTTGCCGCCAGCTCGCGAATACGGTTTTCCTGACGCGGCACGGTGGGCAGCACGAAACGGGTTGGGCCGTTGCGTTCCACAAAGGCCTTTGCGGCCTCCCGAAATGGCTCCATCAACCGCGTGGTTTCCGTGGAGCGCGACCCGGGCAGCAGAAGAATGGTCTTGGCTTCGCCCTTGGCCGGAAGGGGGCGTTCCGCCCGCTTTTGCCGCACCGCCAGCACATCGGGATCGACGCTGAGACGATGGCCGACAAAGGTGGTCGGCGGGCCGCCCAGACGCCGCATCGCCTCCGGCTCAAAAGGCAGCAAGGCAAGAACGTGATCGACATAGGACAACATCGCGGTGGCGCGATATTCCTTCCACGCCCAGACACTGGGGCAGACATAGTTGACGACCGGCAGATGCGGCAATTGCTTGCGGACTTTTTTCGCAACACGATGCGTGAAATCCGGGCTGTCAATGATCAGCAGAATATCCGGCTTTGCGGCGATGATCGCCTGCGCAGTCTGGTTGATGCGTGCAATGAGTTTCGGCAGCTTTTTCAGGACTTGCGTGAAGCCCATGATGGAAAGTTCGGAATAATCGAACAGCGAGGTCAGCCCCTGCGCCTCCAGCGCCTCGCCGCCGACGCCCATCAGCTCAACGGAGCCCGGATATCGGGCTTTGAGGGAGCGGATCAGATCTGCGCCCAGAAGATCGCCGGACACTTCCCCGGCAATAACCGCCACTTTTAATGTCGCCGTCATCCGATCATCTCTCCCCGATCATATCACCACCGAGTGACGTATCGATGCCGCAGACAAATATGCCCGCCTGATCGGCGGCTTTCAACATCTCGTCGCGATCCAGCACCAGCGCTCGTCCCGCTTCGACGGCGATGCCCGCCAGTCCGGCTTTCTGCGCATTTTCCACGGTTTCGATACCGATGGTCGGCAGGTCGGCGCGGATATCCTGCTGCGGCTTGCACAGCTTCACCAATACACCCCTGCGGCGGGGCGATATGCGGCCTTCGGCACGCAGTGCCGCAACACGTGCCAGCATGGCATCGGTGCCCTCAACACCTTCCAGCGCAACGATGCGGCCGCCGACCGAGACCGCCCCCTGCCCGACATCAAGCGTGCCGAGCGCAAGTGCCGCCTCGGCCGCCTTGCGAATATCGCGCAAATCTTCATCCGTAGGTTTCTGCGTGCCCAAAGTACCTGTCGTGGCAAGCAGGCCGGGCGCAATCTCGTGGGCGCCGATGACCTTTGCGCCGAGCGTGCCGATGACCTTGATCACCATCTGCAACACGGCGTCATCACCGCCCGACAAAAGCGTGCGGACGATGGAGGGCAGTTTCAGCACGATGCCGACCGTCGGGCGGATTTCCCGCCATTCCGGCCGTCGCGCCACGGCGCCGGAAAGCACGACGCGGTCCACCCGGTTTTCACGCAGCAAACGGCCGAGCCCTGCGACGTCGCCCACGCTGATGACAGCATTGTCGAAGCCGCTCCAGTCGAAGCTGGAATCATCGCGCAGGCGCACGATGAAAGGGTTTTCCCCCATCTCGCGGGCGGCGGCCGCCACATAAAGCGGCAGCTGGCCGCTGCCGGCCACGATGGCGAGACGCCCGCCGCCTGTCACGGCTCACTTGCCCCGATTGGGCGAAGAGATCGCGCGGTCGCTGCCCGCGCCGATGAAATCGATGACTTCGAGAGCCTGAGGGCAATCCAGATATTCATTGCGATCGATTGCCGCCGCGTTGCCACGGATCGTGCCTTCAGCCTCGAAAATCTGCTTGTAGACGCGCCGGACCTTGTGAATATCCGCCCGTTCAATACCGGCACGCGTCATGCCGACCACATTGAGGCCGCCAAGAATGCCGGGATTGCCGTTCAGCATGCCATAGGGAATGACATCGTAGTTAACCGCCGACAGCCCGCCGATAAAGGCTTGACGGCCAATGCGGGTGAACTGGTGCACGGCACAGCCGCCGCCCAGGATGGCGCGGTCTTCGATGGTCACATGGCCCGCCAGCATCACATTGTTCGACAGGATGATGTGATTGCCGAGGCGGCAATCATGCGCCACATGCGAATTGGCCAGGAACAGATTATCGTCACCGACAATGGTCTTGCCGCTGCCATCGGAACTGCCGGCGTTCATCGTCACGCCTTCGCGCATGATACAGCGTTCGCCGATCTCGAGCGTCGTTTCCGATCCATCATGGCGAACCGCCTGCGGGGTGCCGCCAATGACAGCCATGGGATGGATCACCGATCCACGGCCGATGACGGTTACGCCAGAAACGATGGCATGATTGTGCAATATGACATCATCATGCAGCGTGACCTTTGCGCCGACATAGCTGAGCGCGCCGATGACGACATTTTCACCGATAACCGCACCGTCTTCGACAATGGCGGTCGGGTGAATTTTGGCCGAGGCGGCGATCCTGCTCATTGCTGGTCCTCGGGGATCATCATCGCACCGACATCAGCCTCCGCAACCAGCGCTCCATCCACCTTCGCCTCGCAATGGAATTTGAACACGTTGCCGCGCTGACGCTGCTTGACGACGTGGATTTCCAGACGGTCGCCGGGGATAACTGGTTTGCGGAAACGCGCATTGTCGATTGTCATGAAGTAGACCAGGTGACCGCCCTCGCCCTGACTGCGAGCGCATATCGCACCTGCCGTCTGGGCCATGGCTTCGACGATCAGAACGCCTGGCATGATCGGCCGATCCGGAAAATGGCCGGTGAAATGCGGTTCGTTGACCGTGACGTTCTTAATGCCGGTCGCCGAGTTGTTACCATCGATATCGATGATCTTGTCGATCAGCAAGAACGGGTAACGATGCGGCAGAAGCTTCATGACTTCCAGAATGTCAGCCGCGCCGAGCGTCGTCTTCGTTTCTTCAGTCATTGTTTTTTTCTCCTGTTTTTTTATCACGCGCTTCAGCGCGTGCCAGAATTTCGGCCATGTCGCGCAGGAAATATTTCATCGGGCGTGCAGGCGTTCCGCCATAACGGGCGCCGGCCGGAACATCGGCGACCACACCACTCATGGCTGCGATCTGCACACCGTCACCAATGGTGATATGGCCATTAACGCCCGCCGCACCGCCGATCATCACGCCATCGCCAATGCGGGTGCTGCCCGCAATGCCGACCTTGCTGACGATGCCACAATGGCGGCCGATGCGCACGTTGTGACCAATCTGGACCTGATTGTCGATCTTTGTGCCTTCACCGATGACGGTGTCATCCATGGTGCCGCGATCGATCGTGGTATTGGCGCCGATCTCGACATTGTCCTGAATAATGACGCGGCCGATCTGCACGATTTTCAGCATGCCGCGGGGACCGGGAGCGTAACCGAACCCATCCTGACCGATGCGCGCGCCATTATGGATAATCACATTGTTGCCGATGAGGGCGACAAGAATGCTCGCACCGCCGGAAATGGTGCAATCACGCCCAACCTGCACATGCGGCCCGATGATGACACCCGGGCCAATCCTTGTGCCCGCACCAATATGAGCGCCGGCACCGATCACGGCGAGCGGCTCAACGATCACGCCCGCTTCCAGCTTCGCCGACGGATCGACATGGGCAGCCGGAGAAATCTCGGCTTCCATCGGCGCAATCGTCGCAGGACGCATGGCGGAGGGATGCAGCAAGGCACCCACCTGCGCAAAAAGCGTATGCGGATTTTTCGATATCAGTGCGGGAATGTGAGACGGCACCATATTTTCCAGCGCAGCGTCGCAGATGACGGCACCAGCCTCGCAGCTTACCAGCTCATCGCGGTTCTTGCGGGAGAGAATATAGCAGAGCTGATCGGGTTTTGCCCGGTAGACCGGCGCGACGGACCTGATAATCCGTTCACCCGCCGCCTCATCAGACAGTTCCGCCCCAAAACGGTCTGCGATATCTTTCAATCGCAATCCATCGTGGGGCGGAAAAAAGGCGTTGTATTCCATTAGCCGGAAACTCCAGAACGTTCAAAGTTGCAGTTCTGGACTGCCGATATCAGAAAGTGTTGGACATGCCAAACCGGAAACGCTGTTCCTCGTCGTAGTCTTCCTTGGCGATCGGTACAGCATAGTCAACACGGATCGGACCGAAGGGCGATGCCCACATCACGCCGATACCAGCGGATGCGCGGATGGAGTTGTCATCCTTTACACCTGCACTGTTGGCGACCTTGTTGCCGTAAAGCGTACCGGCATCGACGAAACCAGCCAGACGCAGGCCGAAATCTTCCGGAACACCAGGCATCGGGGCAGTGACTTCAGCAGAAGCTGCGAAGTAGGTCGTGCCGCCGATGGAGTCGTTACCGATGCGCGGGCCAATACCGTCGTTCTTGAAGCCGCGAACCTGACGGCCGCCGAACTTGAACTGATCGAATACCAGCAGATTGTCGCCGGTGGGCACCACATGACCCGCCTGACCGGTGATCGAGCCGATGACATCGTACTCGTCCGACAGCGTGTAATAGAAGCGCGCCTTGGCGTAGATCTTGTAATATTCGGAATCGCCGCCGAGGCCTGCAAATTCGTTCGTCAGGGCAGCCTGCCAGCCTTCGCGCGGCATGTTGCGGTCGTCGAGCGTATTGTAGTTAAGCGTGTTGGAGATGATGGACTGCGTCCAGTCACCGCCACGGATCAGAGCCTTATAGGGTTCGGCAAGGTTGCTGCCGGTTTCCCAATCGCCCTCGCCGTCATAGTTGAGCTGCTTGTAGGTATATTTGAACGTCGTCGAGAGATCTTCGGTGATCGGCGCGGTCACACGCAGCGCGAAGCCCTGTTCGTCGTAATCGTAATAGTCTTCGCTGCGGCTCTGGCTCTTGAACAGATCGAAACCTGCGGCCAGACGGTAGCCAAGGAAATACGGCTCGGTGAAGGACAGCGTGTAGCTGCGCGCATCGTCTTCGCCCGCACCGGCGGCAAGACGGATGTACTGGCCGCGGCCGAGGAAGTTCTTTTCTTCGATGGATGCTTCAAGCAGAACGCCGTCGTTCTGCGAATAACCAGCACCGATGCCGAACGAACCCGTCGACTGATCCTCAACGTCGACAACGATGACAACGCGGTCAGGCGCGCTGCCGCCGGCGGTCGAGATGTTGACCTTGGAGAAATAACCGAGCGCTTCAAGACGACGCTTTGCCGCCGTGATGACCGTCTGGTTGAATGCATCGCCTTCGGAAATATCGAATTCGCGGCGGATGACATAGTCACGCGTGCGGGTGTTGCCGCGGATTTCGATACGCTCGACATAGGCGCGTTCGCCCTGGTCGACGATATAGGTCACGCCAATGGTGTTGCCGGACATGTCGCGGTCACCGCGCGGCGTTACGCGGGCAAAGGGATAACCTTCGCCGGCAACGCGCTTGGAAATCGCTTCCATGCTTTGCTGAACTTCCTTGGCGCTGTAGCTGGCGCCCTGGCGGGTTTCAACGAGACCCTGCAGTTCAGAACCATCGACACCCGGAACGGTCGATTCGACAGCGACGTTGCCGAAGTCGTATTTCTTGCCTTCATCCACCGTGATGGAGATGGTGTATTCGTTCTTGGACTCGTCCAGTACAGCGTCGGACGACACGACCCGGAAGTCGGCATAACCGCGGTTGTAATAGAACTGGCGCAGCGCCTCTTCGTCGGCGCGCAGCTTGTCCTCGTTATAGACGTCCTTACGTGTCAGGAACGACAACATGTTGGACTTCTTGGTATTGATGACGGCGGCCAGACGACCGTCGCTATAGGAATTGTTGCCGACGAAATCGATGCGGCCGATCTTGGTGCGCTCACCTTCGTTGATGACGAAAGCGATGTTCACACGGCCCTGACCGACGGAAACGGTCTGCGTGGTGATTTCGACGTCGCTGCGGCCGATTGCGGCATATGCTTCCTTGATGCGGGCGATATCCGCAGTCACGATCGCCTGATTGAACGGGCCGAGCGACTGGGTCTGCACGATGCCAACGAGCTTGTCGTCCTTGATCTTGCGGTTACCGTTGAAGACAACCTGGTTGACCAGCTGGTTCTCGTTGACGGTCACGACCAGCGTGCTGCCGGAAACGCGCATGGAGACATTCGAGAAGTAACCGGTGGCGTAAAGACGCTTCACCGATTCATCGATATCCGAATTGGAAAAGTTTTTACCCGGCGCAATGGTGATGTTGGAACGCACGGAGTCCGCACCGGACCTCTCGGCCCCGCGAACATCGATCTTGCTGATAACGGCTGCATTTGCAGCACCAGCAGAGGCAAGCACGCCAAGGCCCGCAACCGAAGAAACACCAGCAGACAGCGCAACCGCCGACACAGCGTTCAAAAATCTTGAACCAGCCTTCATTTCAAATCTTACCTTTTTACGTTGTCCCTCAGCGGGCGGAACCCGACTCCGGCCATGTGCGTCGTTTTACCTGCTTTTCCCCTACAAGCAAGTCAGAACGTTAAATTCTGTTTACTTCGTGATCCAGAGTGGCTCATTCGCCACTTCGGCATAAAAACAAGGTAAACAAGCCCCTAACAAAACCGTTAAAACACAATCCTCAGCCGATCAAGCTGCTGATATCATTCCATGTTGCAAAAACCATAAGTCCCAGAATCATCGCCATGCCGATACGGAAGGCAACTTCCTGCGCTCCGGCGCCAAGCGGCCTGCCGCGAATGGCCTCGATGGCATAAAACACCAGGTGTCCACCGTCCAGAACCGGAACAGGCATCAGGTTGAGAAGTCCGATCGACACTGAAAGCACGGCGGCGAGCTGGATGACGGCGGCGATGCCGAGCGTTGCCATCTGGCCGGATGCCTGCGCAACGCGGACCGGACCACCCAGCTGATCGGCATTCATGCGGCCGGTCACGAGATTGCCGATATAGTTGAAGGTGCCGGTGATGACGTGGCCCGTCTCACGCACGCCCTCAAGCAGGGCCTCAGACGTCGAATATTCAATATGGCGGAAGTTGCCACTGGTCTGGTCGGTGACGATGCCGATGATGCCCATTTCCAGCTTGTTGCCAAACTGGTCCGTCGTCTCGGTGCGGGTCGGCACCATCGGCAGCTTCAGCTCCTCGCCTGCCCTTTCGACAGTCACGGTGATCGGCGTGCCCGGCCGGATGCCGACGTAACGACGGACATCCTCGAAAGTCATTACCTTTTCACCGTCGATCGCCACCAGACGGTCACCGGGGCGCACGCCTGCCGCTGCGGCAGCGCTGTTTTCACGCACCTCGGCCACGACAGGATCGGCAATCATCCGGCCATAAACACCGAACAGAACCGCAAAGATGAGAATCGCCAGGATGAAGTTCGCAATGGGCCCCGCCGCAACCGTCGCTGCCCGCTTCCACAATTTTGCGCCAGCAAGTGTCTGCGCCCTCTCCTCGAGCGACATATGCGACATGCCGGAACTGTCCGGCTTGCTCGCGGCATCTTCGTCGCCGAAGAACTTGACGTAGCCGCCGAGAGGGATCGCGGAAATCTTCCAGCGCGTGCCATGCCGGTCGGTAAAGCCGATCAGTTCCGGGCCGAAGCCGATGGAGAATGCGGTGGAGCGAATGCCGCTCCAGCGGCCGACGAGATAATGGCCCATTTCATGGACGAAAACGAGCAGGGAAAGCACCAGGATGAAGGGCACGATGTAGCCGGTCAAAAAACCGGTCGCCGCCATTACTGTGTTCATGACAATCTGCCCTTTATGTCGTGACCTTTCGTGCTGCTTAAAAGCCCGGCAGGAGACCGCCGCCCGATCCGGGCACGTCGCCGGTTGCCGCCGCATGCACGAAAGCAATGAGGAATACCGTAAAGCAGGCGAAAACAAGACCGTCAACACGGTCCATGAAGCCACCATGGCCCGGGATGAGATGGCTGGAATCCTTGACCTGGAAACGCCGTTTCACGAAGGATTCGAAAAGATCGCCAATCTGGCTGAAGACGGAGAGGATAAGCGCGAGCCCAAGCACCAGCAGACTGATCCTGCCGTGATAGGCGAGCGATACCACGCCGCCGCCGATCAGCGCGGCCACGGCGCCACCAATCGCTCCGGACCAGGTCTTGCCGGGAGAAATCGCCGGCGCGAGCTTTGGCCCGCCAATGGCGCGTCCGACGAAATAAGCAAGAATATCCGTCGACCAGACAACGGCGAAAATGAACAGGATGGAGACGAAGCCGGTCAATTCGTCGCCACGAATGGCAGCCAGCGAAATGCCGCTGAGACCGGCATAGATGATGCCGCCCACCAGCCACCAGTTCCTGCCGCGCAGAACGGGGAAAAGTGCTGCCGTCAGCGTAAAGCCCGACAGCAGCGGCAGATCAAGCGAAGGTTCGCCAAAAATCGTGTTGCCGGCGATGACGGCAACCGCAAACCAGCCCCAGGCATTGCCGGTGGAATTGGTTTCGGACAGCCGGGTAATCGTCGACCACTCATAATAGATGAGGATCGCCAGAAGACCGGCCACGATGCGAAACAGAATGCCGCCATACCAGGTGGCGGCCAATATGACCGCCGCCATGACGATTGCGGACACGATCCGCAGTCTGAGTTCACGGCTCATCAGGCGCCTGCCACGGCAACCGGCTCGGCGATGGCGCCGAAACGGCGATTACGCGTTGCATATTGCTCGATTGCAGAAAAGAACAGCTGCCGGTCGAAGTCGGGCCAATATTCCGGAACGAACAGGAACTCGGAATAGGCCGCCTGCCAGAGCAGGAAATTCGACAGGCGTTCTTCGCCGCTGGTGCGGATGATGAGATCGGGATCCGGCATTCCGCACGTATCAAGTCTCGCCGAGATCATCTCCGGTGTGATCGATGCCGCATCCAGCCGGCCTTCGGCGACATCGCGGGCAATCGCCATGGTGGCGCGGGTAATCTCGTCACGGCTGCCGTAATTGAAGGCGATCACCAGCGTCAGCTTGGTGTTGTCAGCCGTCATCTGTTCGGCCTCTTCGAGAAGGCAGCGGATGTCGTTTTTCAGGCCCTGCCGGTCGCCGATGATGCGCACACGGACGTTTTCACGATGCAGTTCCGCAAGGTCGCGCCGGATGAAGGCCTTCAGAAGCCCCATAAGATCGCTCACCTCGGATTCCGGCCTGCGCCAGTTTTCCGAGGAGAAAGCAAACAGCGTGAGATAACGGATGCCGCAGTCGCCGGCCGCACGCACGGTTTCGCGCACGGCCTCAACCCCGCGGCGATGCCCCATTACGCGCGGAAGACCGCGCTGTTTTGCCCAACGCCCATTTCCATCCATGATGATGGCGACGTGCTCGGGTATTGAGGAACGTGTCGTCGTCGGCATATCGATCCAGTAACAGGCAGTGCGAAATTAAAACGAATAAAATACAGGTCTATCACAAGGGATATTAGACCTGCATGATTTCCCTTTCCTTCTCGCCAAGCAAGCGTTCAATCTCGGAAATCGTGTCGTCGGTCATTTTCTGGACCTTTTCGGACTGTCCGCGGCTTTCGTCCTGACCGATGTCACCGTCCTTTTCGGCTTTTTTCAGGCCATCCATGCCGTCGCGGCGCACATGGCGAATCGCCACCTTGGCTTTTTCGGCGTAGTCGTGGGCCACCTTGACGAGCGATTTGCGGCGCTCTTCGTTGAGTTCAGGCAGCGGAATTCGCAGGTTCTGGCCGTCGACGATCGGGTTCAGGCCGAGATTGGATTCGCGAATGGCGCGGTCAACGGCATTGACCATCGACTTGTCCCAGATGTTGACGCCAAGCATGCGCGGCTCGGGAACGGTG
The DNA here is from genome assembly GCF_030518355.1 of Agrobacterium sp. V1. Classification (NCBI taxonomy): domain Bacteria; kingdom Pseudomonadati; phylum Pseudomonadota; class Alphaproteobacteria; order Hyphomicrobiales; family Rhizobiaceae; genus Agrobacterium; species Agrobacterium sp. V1. Next base: position 1,035,614 of record NZ_JAULSF010000001.1, on the reverse strand, counting down.
ATGTTTGCCACCTGGTTGAGAGGCACACGCGAGCCATAGGCCTCGATGGTCACCGGGTCGAGAATGTTGGCCGAAGCACGACCGGTGCGCAGCGATGCTATATCGCTCTTGAACGCATTGATGGCGCCATCCATGCGGCGCTTGATATCGTTGAGGTCAATACCACTCATCTAGATACTCCATCTCTGTCGGCCATAATGGCCGGAATTCGCCCCGGGGGCGGCATGTTTTTTTGATTACTTGTCGTGCACGATGGTCTTGCGGCCGCCGCCGGTCAATATCTGTGCGAAACCGCCCTTCTCGTGGATCGAGAAGACAATGATCGGGATATGGTTTTCGCGGGCAAGTGCCACAGCCGCGATATCCATCACCGCAAGGCCCTTGCCGAGCACTTCGCTATGGGTCAGCTCGTCGAAACGGGTGGCCGTCGGGTCCTTCTTCGGGTCGGCGGAATAGATGCCGTCCACCTGCGTGCCCTTGAAGATCGCCTCGGCGCCCATTTCGGCGGCGCGCAGCGCCGCGGCGGAATCGGTGGTGAAGAAGGGGTTGCCGGTGCCGCCGGCAAAAATCACCACGCGACCCTGCGCGAGATGGTGAAGAGCAGCACGCTGCGAGAAGCTCTCACAGATTTCAGGCATGGCGATTGCGGAGAGAACGACGGTGTCGATGCTGAGCTTGCGAAGCGAGGTTGCGAGCGCCAGTGCATTGATGACGGTCGCCAGCATGCCCATATGGTCGCCGGTGACACGATCGCCACCCTTGGAGGCCACGGCGACGCCGCGGAAAATATTGCCGCCGCCGACGACGACGCCGACTTCAACGCCCATCGCCCTTGCCTCGGCAATATCGGAGGCGATCCGGTCGGCCACCGCCACATCGATACCGAAACCCTGATCACCCATGAGGGCTTCACCGGAAGCCTTGAGAAGAACACGTTTGTAGATCGGCTTGGAAGACATCATGACTCCTCGGAAATGTAACCGAAACGCGGATACACGAAGGGCACCGCGTTGTCACGCGATGCCCTCCCGTTTTCCCAAGATTGGGTAAATATAATCAGCCCTTGGCGACTGCGGCGACTTCTGCTGCGAAATCGCTTTCTTCCTTCTCGACACCTTCGCCGAGCAGCAGGCGAACCATGCCGGTCACTTCGATAGAAGCGCCAGCTTCCTTTTCGGCTTCCTTGACGGCAGCGCCGACAGTGATGTCGGGGTTGATGACGAAAGCCTGCGACAGAAGGGCGACTTCTTCGAAGAACTTGCGCATGCGGCCATCAACCATCTTTTCGATGATGGCTTCCGGCTTGCCGGATTCGCGGGCCTGTTCGATGAAGACGTTGCGTTCGCGTTCAGCAACAGCGGCGTCAACTTCTTCAGCGCGGATGGCGAGCGGGTTGGTTGCAGCGATGTGCATGGCAACCTGACGGCCGATCGAGTTCAGGACAGCCTTGTCACCTTCCGACTTCAGGGCAACGAGAACGCCGAGCTTGCCGATGCCGTCGCCGGCAGCGTTGTGGACGTAGGTCGCGACAACGCCGTGCGGAACTTCAAGCGCTGCGGAACGGCGCAGCGTCATGTTTTCACCGATGGTGGCGATGGCGTCCTTGATGCTGTCGGAAACGTTCTTGCCGGTCGCCGGGTAGTTGGCGGCGGAAACAGCCTCAACGGTGCCGTCGGTGGTCAGGGCAACCTGGGCGATACCGCGGATGAGATCCTGGAACGCGTCGTTACGGGCAACGAAGTCGGTCTCGGAGTTGAGTTCGACAACAACAGCCTTGTGACCCATGGTGGCGACGCCGATCAGACCTTCGGCAGCCGTGCGGCCGGACTTCTTGTCGGCCTTTGCGATGCCCTTGGCGCGCAGCCAGTCGATCGCCGCTTCCATGTCGCCATTGGTTTCAGCAAGAGCCTTCTTGCAGTCCATCATGCCTGCGCCGGATTTCTCGCGCAGTTCCTTCACCATTGCGGCTGTGATTTCGGTCATTGTTTGCCTCTTATCGGTTCGATCGGTCAGCCGGCTGAATTTGCCGTGCCGAATTTCTGGGTGATGAGTGTACCCGGCCGCACACCCTTTGAAACCGGAGAGGATTTCAGGAAAGGGGTATGCGCATTCCCAAGTGCTGCGGCGTCTCCATACATCGAAATGATGGGTGCCGCCGAAGTGTGACAGCGTTATGAAGACTGCTTTCCGTTTCAACCACATCAGACGCCGACAGCTTCGTAAAAACCGAGACGGAGCGGTATGAAACGAACAAGGCCGTCAACCCATTGAAGGTCTTTGACGGCCTTGTCATATCCTGGTCGAGGAGACGGCGATCAAGAAATCGCCGCCAGACAGGGCCTAAATCAGGCGCCAGCCTCGTCTTCGAGAGCGGGCTCGATCGGAGCTTCTTCAGCAGCGCCGATGTCGCGGCCGGAAGCGCCCTGCTGACGTGCGATACCGTCGATGGCAGCGCGGGCGATCAGGTCGCAATAAAGCGAGATGGCGCGCGATGCGTCGTCGTTACCGGGGATCGGGTAGTCGATGTGATCCGGGTCGCAGTTGCTGTCGATGATCGCAACGACCGGAATGCCAAGACGCTTGGCTTCTTCGATCGCGATCTTTTCCTTGTTGGTGTCGATGATGAACATCAGGTCCGGAACGCCGCCCATATCGCGGATACCGCCGAGAGCCTTTTCAAGCTTTTCGCGCTCGCGCTCAAGGTTCAGGCGTTCCTTCTTGGAATAACCGGAGCCTTCCGAGTTGAGGATTTCGTCAACCTTGCGCAGACGCTGGATCGAGTTCGAAATGGTCTTCCAGTTGGTCATCATGCCGCCGAGCCAGCGGGAGTTGACGTAATACTGGGCCGAACGCTTTGCGCTGTCGGCGATGATTTCCGACGCCTGGCGCTTGGTGCCAACGAACAGAACGCGGCCGCCACGGGCAACGGTGTCGGACACGACCTGAAGGGCGCGCGACAGCATCGGAACGGTCTGAGCCAGATCGATGATGTGGATGTTGTTACGGTCGCCGAAGATGTACGGCTTCATCTTCGGGTTCCAGCGGTGCGTCTGGTGGCCGAAGTGAACACCAGCTTCCAGAAGCTGGCGCATAGAAAAATCGGGCAATGCCATGCCTTGTTACTCCTTTTCCGGTTTAACCCCCGCGAAGCGAACAGCACCGATTTTCATCGATACCACCGGGCGGAACGGACCGGATTTCTCCCGGAACATCCCAAGCTTCGCGTGTGGAATGGTGAGCCGCATACAGTCGCCTGCATGAAAATGCAAGCATTTATGCGAAAAAATCGCTCAAATAGCCGCGTTTCAGCGGACTGGCTTGCTTTCGCAGGTTTCGGGCTTGAGAATATCAAGCTTCGCAAGCTTCCCCGTCAGAACGAAATCGCCGTAATCCATCGTCAGATCGCGGGTGATTCCGTTTTCGTAAAGCTTGAATGACATGCGGTAGATCGGCAGGGCGTCGGTGCCGGTCTTGTCGTTGTAATAGGCGATCGTTACCGGCCAGAATGCCGCCTTGGCGAAATCACCCGCCTTGCCGGCGTCCGCGTCGCCATCCTTCGGGGTCTGTGACTTGCCGACCAGCGTCGAGGTGATCAGGCTCTCATCGCCATCATCGGAACCGTCGAAAATCCGCGATTCGAAGATGCGCTTTCCCTGCCTGGCATGTTCGATGACCTGAAACATATGCTGCGTCGGGAACTCGCTGGCGACAAGACTGACCTGACGGGCATCAGGCCTCGTCAAATCGACCTTCACGCCGTCGGTGCCGTCGATTGCCGCCCCCTGCACTTCCTTGTCCAGCTTGTCGTCGGTGTAGGACTTGGTCTCGAAGGTGAATTTCTTTGCGGCCAGATCCTCGAAGGTGGTGGTCTGCTGGTCCGTCATGCGAACCGCATCGCCGGTGTTGATCTGCGTCACGAAGCGGAAATCCGTCTTGTAACCCTGACAGGCCGAGCCGGTGAATTCATAGACCATGCGGCCGGTCATGCCCTCGATGCCGGAGCGGTCGGACGCATCCTTGAGTTCGAGATCATAGACTGCGCGGTGCGCGACAAGGTCCGGAACCGCCACCGGCAAGGCATTGGCGGCGTTTGACAGGCCGGTCATAAGCCCTGTTGCGGCAACGAAACCAAGCGTCCTGACAAACATGCAATATCTCCTGTTGGAAGAGCCGCTCATATTGTACAAGCAACCGCCCGGCTTTTGGATCAACATCTTCTGAATGCCGGATTCTTGAAGGATTTACAACAAAACCGGAGACGAAAATGTCTGATGTCATCGAAGGCCGCCTCAAGGAACTTGGCTTTACGCTTCCCGTAGCCGCAGCACCAGCCGCAAACTACGTTCCCTTCACCATCAGCGGCAATCTGCTTTATGTATCGGGTCAACTGCCGATGGAATCTGGCAAGATTGCGGTGACCGGCCTGGTTGGCCGCGATGTAGACGTGCCAGGCGCCCAGCGCGCCGCCGAATTATGCGCCGTCAACATTCTCGCACAGGTCAAGGCCGCGTTGAATGGCGACCTCTCGAAAATCCGCCGTGTCATCAAACTGAATGGCTTTGTTGCCTCCGTTCCGGAATTCGTCGAACAGCACCTCGTCATCAACGGCGCCTCCAATCTTCTCGCCAATGTTCTCGGTGATGCCGGCAAGCATGCCCGCGCCGCCGTTGGCATGGCCTGCCTGCCCTTCAATGCCGCCGTCGAGATCGACGCCATCGTGGAAATCGACGCATGACACTGAAACTTTCCTGGCTGACGGCGCAGCCCGTCGCCCATCGCGGTTATCATGATCTCAACAAGGCGGTCTGGGAAAACACGCTATCGGCCTTTTCCCGCGCCATCGAGGCCGGGTTCGCCATCGAATGCGACGTGCAGCTGGCGGCCGACAGCGTGCCGGTGATCTTTCACGACGACGACATGGCGCGCCTGACCGGCATCAAGGGCGACGTGCGCGAACGCACCTCCGGCGAACTATCGATGCTTTCCATCGGCCAGACGAAGGATCGTGTTCCGACGCTGAAGCAGCTTCTGGCGCTCTGCGCCGGCAAGGTGCCGCTGGTGATCGAGCTGAAAGGCCGGGAAGGCGAAGGCGTAGATGACGGTTTTGCCGAGGCGGTTCTGGAGGACCTCGAGGGTTACAAGGGCCATGTGGCGCTGATGAGTTTCGACCATCATCTGCTGAAAGACCTGAAAGCTGCGGGTTCTCCCTGGCCGCTGGGTCTGACGGCCGAAGGCAACAAGCCGGAAGACTTCTTCAAACACGACGAAGCGATGCAGCTTGGGCTTGATTTCATCTCCTATCATTGGGGTCATCTGCCCAACAGCTTCATCGAGGCGCAAAGAAAACTCGGGCTTCCGGTAATTACCTGGACAGTCAGGGATGAAAATGCGCGCGAGACCACCTATAAATATGCGGACCAGATGACATTCGAAGGTTTCGACCCGAGAGAGAACCCCTCCGCCACGGCATGACAGAAGACTATTCCATTCGCGTTGCGCAATCCCTGGGGGATATCGATCCGGAAAGCTGGAAACGGCTTTCCGGAACTTCTCGCAACACGTCAGGAAAACCGTATAATCCTTTTATTTCCCACGCATTTCTATCATCGATGGAAGCGTCCGGATCGGCGACGGCCAAGACCGGCTGGCTTGGAAACCATCTGCTGCTCGAAAACGCGTCCGGTGATCTGGTCGGGGCAATACCGGCCTATCTGAAGAACCACAGCAAGGGCGAATATGTGTTCGACCATGGCTGGGCGGATGCTTTCGAGCGGGCCGGCGGGCACTATTATCCGAAACTGCAATGTTCGGTGCCCTTCACGCCCGCAACCGGGCCGAGGCTGCTCACTTCCGAAACAGTGGACGAAACGCGCTTCAAGCCGCTTCTGGCCTCCGGCCTTGCCCAGGTGACGGAAAAGATCGGCGTTTCGTCCGCACACGTGACGTTTCTGTCCGAAGACGACCTGTCAGCCCTTTTGCCCCGTGATTTCCTGCACAGGACAGACCAGCAATTCCATTTCATCAATAACGGCTATCGCGACCATGATGATTTTCTCGACGCCCTTTCCTCGCGCAAGCGCAAGGGGCTGAAAAAGGAACGTCGTGCAGCGCTGGAAAATGGCATCGAAATCGACTGGCTGACCGGAAGCGATCTGACCGAGGATATCTGGGACCAGTTCTTCGCCTTCTACCTCGATACCGGCGGCCGCAAATGGGGCCGGCCTTATCTGACGCGAGAGTTTTATTCGCTGATCGGCGAGCGTATGGCCGACGATGTGCTGCTGGTGATGGCGAAACGCGATGGGCGTTACATTGCGGGTGCGATCAACTTCATCGGCTCGGATGCGCTTTATGGCCGCCACTGGGGTTGCATCGAGGACCATCCCTTTCTGCATTTCGAGGTCTGTTATCATCAGGCAATCGATTTCGCGCTGGCGAAGGGATTGAAACGGGTGGAAGCCGGCGCCCAGGGAGAACACAAGCTGGCGCGCGGTTATGTGCCGGTCACCACCCATTCGGCACATTTCATCGTCCATCCGGGCTTGCGCCGCGCCATCGCCGACTATCTTCGGCGCGAGCGCGAAGAGGTAGAGCATATCGGCGACTATCTTGATGAACGCACGCCCTTCCGCAAGGGCGAGAGACAGGAACCGGACGTTTAGTCCGCCATGAGGAGAGATCACGATGACGGCCAGCACCTATGACGACAACAATATCTTCGCAAAAATCCTGCGTGGCGAAATTCCGAGCCACAAGCTTTACGAGGACGAGCATACGCTGGCCTTCATGGATGTGATGCCGCAGGCCCCAGGCCACCTGCTGGTCGTTCCGAAAACCGGTTCGCGCAACCTGCTCGATGCCGACCCGGAAGTGCTGGCGAAAACCATTCCCGTGGTGCAGAAACTCGCCGTGGCGGCCAAGGAAGCCTTCGATGCCGATGGCGTCTTCATCGCGCAGTTCAACGAGCCGGCGGCTGGCCAGACCGTTTTTCACCTGCATTTCCACGTCATTCCGCGCAAGGAAGGCGAGCCGCTGAAGCCGCATTCCGGCACCATGGCCGATGGCGAGGTGCTGAAGGCCCATGCAGAGAAGATTAGAGCGGCGCTCGCTTCGTGACGGGTGCTGAAATACCTACGCGTTTGGCGGAACAGAGGCATCCGCATACCGTCACCCCGGACTTGATCCGGGGTCCAGTGTGATCAAGTCCTTGATCGCGGAAGATTTCTTTCACGGCGCAGACGCGCCGTGGCTGGATGCCGAATCTGGTCCGGCATGACGACAGTGATGTTTACCATCACTCCACGGGGCGATAGGCATTCCTTTCCGGCCACGGCCAGCCATCAAGCACAGCCATATCCGGCCGGAATATCTCCACCTTCAGCGGGTAACACGCAGCCGCATCGCTGGAATGGGCGGAGCCACAATCGCCACCCGGGCAGGCGGAGAGCGCGCCGATGAGATCGATTTCCGCAAAGAGCTCCAGATAGTCACCCGGTCGCACGGGGCTCGCCTTCATGAAATATTGGTGTGTGTCGCGGGTAAAGCCCGTGCACATGAAGACGTTCAATACATCATGCACATGCGGCTCCGCCTCCCGAAATGACAGGCCGCTCGCCGAAGCAAGCGCGTTTGTCAGGTTCGAATGGCAACAATGGTGGTAATCGCCCCCGCTCAGCAGCTTGTGGGTATAGGGATCGCAGCGGGTGCCGATCACGTCATGCACACCGCCGCCATCCTCATCCCAGCCGTACCATGACAGCGTGTCGTGGGCGATGGTCGCCATGGGCCGAAGAGACGGCAGGTTGCTCCACAGCCGGTTGCCGACGGAAACATGGGTGGCATGCAGGGCACGGGTCTTGCCGCTGAAAAAACGCTCGTTCAGATCATGGGCGTTCCAGAGGTTCAAATCCCCGACCTGCGGACCTTCGATGCTGACGATGCGGAAAAAATGCCCCTTCGGCACATTGAAAGTACGACCGTCGCGCGGCGGCACGATCACTTCGTCGATCTTTTCCATGCCCTCTCTTGCCTTTTCCAGACGCGAAAGGTCCGGCGCCTCAAGCGTACCATTGGGATAAACGACGACGGGACGGATAGCGCGGCGCGCGGCGGCATCGACGGGTTCGGCGGCAGGCACAGGGGTCATGAAATCCTCGAAGCGATGAAATGTCGACGTGAAATTGCGGCATGAACGCCCGGCTGACAAGGCAGGTTTTTCTTGCGCTCAGCCCAAGCGTAACTTACCCTCATCAATTATGAAACTGCCGCCGCTTGCCACTCTCCGCGCTTTCGAATCCGCCGCCAGAAAACAGAGCTTTTCTCTGGCCGCACAGGAACTTGGCATGACGGCGACCGCGGTCAGTCAGCATGTGCGCAATCTGGAAGCCTGGCTTGGCGTGGCTCTGTTCGACCGGCATGCGAGAGGCGTGAGGCTTACCCCGGCGGGCCGGGAATTCGGCATCACGGTTTCAGGCGGTCTGCGGCAGATCGCCTCCGGTGCGGAACGTATCCGCCGGGGTCGCGATCGCATGACTGTGCACCTTGCCAGCCTGCCCTCGGTGGTGGCGCATTTTCTGACGCCCCGCCTGCCGCGCTTCCGGGCCTTGCATCCGGAGATACAGGTGTCGATCAGTTATGCTGGAGGGGATCACACCGTGGAGGCCGATCTCAGCATCATACATGGCGCGACCCCTGCGCAGAAAGCCGTGGCGCTCTTCAGCGCCGAGACGCGACCGACATGCGCGCCGGCTTACATTGCGAAATCCGGTCCCTTTGATGACGCATCGAGCCTATGTCAGGCGGAGTTACTCCATGACGACGGCGAGACGGCATGGCGGGACTGGCTGGCAACGGCTCATCTACCCCTGCCACACAGTGCCGGGCTGATCTTTGCGGATTTCAACCTGCTGGTGACCGCGCTGAAGGCTGGTCAGGGCATCGGTCTGTGCCCGACTGCGCTTCTGCGCGACGAGATCACCGAGGGGCAATTGACCGTGCTTTTTGACCGAGCGTCCGATACGGAAAAATACTATTGGCTGATAGAAGCCGAAGAGATGAGCGCATCGGCCCGGCTGCTATCCGACTGGCTTCTCAAGGAAGCCCGCGAGAGCGAAACCCGCGGCAATTATTCTGCCGCGGCAAGTTGAGCCGGAGCGGTTATCGTCTCACGGGTCTGCTCCCTTGCCGACATCCAGTTGAGCAGGCGGGCTGAGGCGGCGCAGACGATGACAAAAGCGATGAGACCGCCGAAAACATCGGCAAGATGGTGTCCGCCCTGAACGAGAACGGCCAGTAGCATCACGAAATTCAATGGCAGGATCACCGCCATCGCCAGCCAGTGACGCGGCACAAACCAGACGGACATAGCCGCCATGAAGATGTGGAATGACGGAAAGCCGATCAGCCCCAGCACATTTCTGGGTGTGAGGTAGCTTACGCCTTCCTGACCCAGTCGCATCAACTCACGCCCGTAGGCAGGGTCGACAGCCAATGGAATTGTCTGGGCAACCCACTGCGGCAACTCATGATAGGCTTTGGCACCATAGGTCGGGAAAAATATCCAGAAGGTGATGCTGGCCATCGCGCCAATCACGCCTGTGATGAGAAAATGGTGCAGCATCCTGTCCTTACCGGTGAAACCCAGCGTGATGATGATCAGCAGGAGTTGCGGTAAGGAGGTGGCGTAAACCATGAACAGCGTTTTGCCGATCCAGGGATATGTGGCTGCCCAAATAACGATATCCGGCCAGCTATAACCAAAAGCCGCATCCACGCGGAAAAGCGCCTGATCGATGACCGGAAAGGCGACCGGCAGAAACATGTAGTTGAAAACCGAGGCGACGAGCGAAAACAGGATGAATAACCCGCTCGAAATCAGGGCAGTGGCGATGCGAAGATCACGCCCGCTTTTGCGATAGAACTGACCAAGGACGAAAACGCCCGAGCCCGCCAGCGCACATAAAAAATATCCGGCATAGTCGACGCTGACGCCTTTGACGGCGATCAATGTCGCATCGATGACGAATAATATGGCTATAACGCCAAGTACAAAACGTTCTGCCGCAAATAGTCGCATGGAATTGCCGCCCCGGTTCCAGTCAGCGGCAAAGTAGGGCAGTGGGCTTAATATTCGGATAAGGCGTGTATTAAAAATCGAGTACAAAAAGCCCGCCGGCCAGAAGCACGATCGGGACAGCCACGCCGACGATGACACGCTGGCCGGCCAGCAGGAATGCGATGAAACCGAGGGCCGCCGCACCGATGCGCAGCCACATGGGTGTGGCTTCCAGCGTTCCGGTTGGAAAGACGATCAGCTTGGCGGTAACGGCCATGACCAGCGAGGTAGCGACCGCCCTCACCCAATAAAGCGCCTCGGAATCTTCCTTCAGGCGGTTGCCGGCGAGAACGCCGAGCCAGCGCCACAGATCGGTCGCCAGCCAGCCGGCGATTGCAATGAACAGATAGGGCGCCCACCAGTTTTCGGTCATCATGGCTCACTCTCCGGCGACACGGGTTTGATCTTTCGGCGGAAGACGAAGCGGTCGATCATATAGGCAAGCGTGCCTCCGCCGATGCCGGCATAGAGAATATCGAATTCGGGAGCGATAACCGCAAAGGCTGGCCCGGCGATCACGCCGATGACAAAAGCCACCTTGACGACGGAATGGCGGGCTGACGCCCAGATCGATGCCACAAAATAGACCGGTGTCAGGAAAAACAGCACACCGGCAACCAGCGGCGGAAAGGCGGCGACGACGCCATAACACAGGCCGACAATGATGGCGTTGATGACGGTAAGCGTGATGCCGAAACCGGCAAACCAGGCGGCGCGTGCCTCACGCGGCACTTTCGAGAGGTTTTGCGTGGCGAAAACCCAGGCCGTGATCGCGACGAAATGCGAGAGAAACAGCAATATCCATGTCGGCGTCTTCGCACCGCGCATCTCCGGCACAATGGAGGCGACCATCGGCATCATTCGGACCGACGATAACGTGACCGCCAGAAAACAGGCGGCGAGATTGGCGCCGCCAACCATGGAGCCGATAAGGATCATCTTGGCCGGCAGAGCCCAGATCACCAGCGTCATGAACACCGCCTCGCCGCGTGGCACGCCGGATTCCAGCGCGAAGGCGCTGAAACCGACAAAGGATGTCATGAGAATGAGCGAGGGCAGCGAGAATATGCCCCGCATTCCCCTGAAGAACCAGCCACGCAGGGGGATGGTATTGCTATCGGCCGTTTGCATTCACGATCCACTACACATGAAAATGCCGGGCTTTCGCCCGGCATCGGTTTATCGGTCGTGTCACCGCATCATTTCTTCTTCGGCACCTTTGGCACCGTATTGGCCTTGCGGCGCGGTTTGTTCTCTTCGCCGGGCTTGTCCGCCTCAGCGACCAGAACATCCGCCTCCTCATTGACTGTCGCCGCCTTCGAGGCGGGTTTCGCCTTGGCCTTCGACGCCTTGCCTGGCGACTTTGCAGCCTTCAGTTCCGCTTCCGGCTTCGGCTTTACGGGCGCAGTTTCCGGCAGAACCTCGAGCATGAGGCCATCGGAACCGTCGTCCTTCTTTCCAACGGTGACGCTGACGACGCCACCCTTCTTGAGCTTGCCGAAGAGGATTTCATTGGCGAGCGGCTTCTTGATGTGTTCCTGGATGACGCGCGACAGCGGGCGAGCACCCATCTTTTCGTCGTAACCCTTGTCCGCCAGCCAGGAGATCGCATCCTCATGCAGATCGAAGGTGACATTGCGTTCGGACAGCTGGGTTTCCAGCTGCATGACGAACTTCTGCACGACCTTGTGGATGACGGCAGTCGGCAGCGGCGAGAACGGAATGATCGCATCCAGACGGTTGCGGAATTCCGGCGTGAACAGGCGGTTGATCGCCTCTTCATCCTCACCGGTGCGGCGTGAAGAACCGAAACCGATGGCCGACTTGGCCATTTCGGACGCACCCGCATTGGTCGTCATGATGAGGATGACGTTGCGGAAGTCGATCTTCTTGCCGTTATGGTCGGTCAGCGAGCCATGGTCCATCACCTGCAACAGAATGTTGTAGATGTCGGGATGCGCCTTTTCGATTTCGTCCAGCAGCACCACGGAATGCGGATGCTGATCGACGCCATCGGTCAAGAGACCGCCCTGATCGAAGCCGACATAACCGGGAGGTGCGCCGAGCAGGCGCGACACGGTATGGCGCTCCATATACTCCGACATGTCGAAACGCAGCATCTCGACACCGAGCGAGGCGGCAAGCTGCTTGGCCACTTCCGTCTTGCCCACGCCCGTCGGGCCGGAGAAGACATAGGAGCCAATCGGTTTGTTCGGTTCACGCAGGCCTGCACGGGCGAGCTTGATGGCCGTTGCCAGCGCCTCGATGGCGATGTCCTGACCATAAACGACCGAGCGAAGTTCCTTTTCGAGATTGGCGAGAACCATCTCGTCGTCCTTGGACACCGTCTTCGGAGGAATGCGGGCCATCGTTGCGATGGTGGCCTCGATCTCTTTTTCGGTGATCAGCTTGCGGCGCTTGGAAGCGGGCAGCAGCATCTGCGCGGCACCGGTTTCGTCGATCACGTCGATCGCCTTGTCCGGCAGCTTGCGGTCGGAGATGTAGCGGGCCGACAGTTCAACGGCAGCCTTGATCGCCTCATTGGAATATCTGAGGTGATGATAATCCTCGAAATAGGGCTTCAGACCCTTCATGATCGCGATGGTGTCGTCAATCGACGGCTCGTTGACGTCGATCTTCTGGAAACGACGCACCAGTGCGCGGTCCTTTTCGAAGAACTGCCGATATTCCTTGTAGGTCGTCGAACCGATGCAGCGGATCGCACCCGAAGACAGCGCCGGCTTCAACAGGTTCGATGCATCCATCGCGCCGCCTGAAGTGGCGCCAGCGCCGATGACGGTGTGGATTTCGTCGATGAACAGCACCGCGCCCGGAAACTCTTCGAGTTCCTTGACGACCTGCTTCAGACGCTCCTCGAAATCACCGCGATAACGGGTGCCAGCAAGCAGCGTACCCATGTCGAGCGAGAAGATCGTGTCGTTGGCGAGCGCTTCCGGCACCTTGCCTTCAACGATGCGCTTGGCCAAGCCTTCGGCGATCGCCGTCTTGCCCACGCCGGGATCCCCCACATAAAGCGGGTTGTTCTTGGAACGGCGGCAGAGGATCTGGATGGTGCGGTTGACCTCTTCATGGCGGCCGATCAGCGGGTCGATCTTGCCGTTGCGCGCCTTGTCATTGAGGTTGACGCAATAGGCCTTTAGCGCGTCCTGCTGCTTTTTGGCGGACGGACCCTCTTCCTCGGGATTGCTGCGGCTTGCCTTGTTGTCGCTTTCCGGCTCATCGGCACCACGCGGCGCACGTGTCTGCGACGTGCCCGGACGCTTGCCAATACCGTGGGAGATGTAATTGACCGCGTCGTAACGGGTCATTTCCTGCTCCTGCAGGAAATAGGCGGCATGGCTTTCGCGCTCGGCGAAAATCGCCACAAGCACGTTGGCGCCGGTCACTTCCTCGCGGCCGGACGATTGTACATGAATAACGGCCCGCTGGATTACCCGTTGGAAGCCGGATGTGGGTTTGGAATCCTCGTCGTAACCGGTCACGAGGTTGGTCAGTTCATTGTCTACATAATCGCTGACGGTCTTGCGCAGCGCATCGAGATCGACGTTGCAGGCGCCCATCACGGCGGCGGCATCCGCGTCGTCGATCAGCGCCAGAAGGAGATGTTCAAGCGTCGCATATTCGTGGTGACGCTCATTTGCAAAGGTCAGTGCCTGGTGCAGCGCCTTCTCGAGACTCGGGGAAAAAGTTGGCACGTTGCGATCCTCATTTCTTTTCCATGACGCACTGCAGCGGATGCTGGTGCTGTCGGGCGAAATCCATGACCTGGCTTACTTTCGTCTCTGCGACCTCATATGTAAACACCCCGCATTCTCCCACGCCGTGCTGGTGCACGTGCAGCATGATACGGGTTGCCGCTTCGCGATCCTTCTGGAAAAAACGCTCCAGAATGTGGATGACGAACTCCATGGGAGTGTAGTCGTCATTCAGTAAAAGAACACGGTACAAATTCGGTCTTTTCGTCTTTGCCTTGACGCGGGTGATAACGGAGGTGCCGCGGTTGTTGCCGCCTTCTTCCCCGTCGCCCTCGCCCTGCATGTAGATCGGCCTAGCGATCATCTTTCATCATTCTCCACACTATTCTCGAACCGACAGCTCATCGCCAGCAGGGAGAACTTCGCCTCTTCATATCTAGGTCGTCGTGACGTGATTTTAAGCCCCTTGCGCAACGGCGCAATCACTATTGCGTTTGGGACGGGGCAAACCTCGGGAAAAGTAGGGATGTGACGGCTTCCTGAGGGTGGGCGCAGACAAACCGGCGATGGCGGCGAGTTTTCGGCCCATCGGAAAGGGCAACAGTGACCAACAGTGGAAGCGAATCTCTGTCGCACCCCCCCTGCCGTTACTCCCTCTTACCCGGCGTTGTCACCCGGCATTGTCATCCAGCATTTCGCGCACGGCGATCGCCAGCTGCTTCAGGGAGAACGGCTTCGGCAGGAATCCGAATTTGGCATCTGCCGGCAGGTTTTTCGCAAAGGCGTCCTCCGCATAACCGGACACGAAGATGAACTTCAGGTCGGGATAGGACTTGCGCAGTTCCCGCAGCAACGAAGGGCCGTCCATTTCAGGCATCACCACATCGGAAACGACGATATCGACCTTGCCCTCCAGCTCCTCCATCACCTCCAGCGCCTCGGTGCCGGAGCCTGCCTCATGCACGGTGTAGCCACGGGTTTCCAGCATGCGCTTGCCGCCGCGTCGCACCGCCTCCTCGTCCTCCACCAGAAGCACGACAGCGGAGTTGCCGGTGAGGTCTAGCGGTTCTTCCTTTACCGGTTCAGGTGTCGCGACCGGGGCGAGCGCTGCTTCACCGGGCTGCTGGCCCGCAACGGCTTCCACCACATGGCGCGGCAGGTAGATGCGGAACGCAGTGCCCTTGCCCACTTCCGATTCGGGATAGATGTAACCGCCGGACTGCTTGACGATGCCATAGACCATCGACAGGCCGAGACCTGTGCCCTTGCCGACTTCCTTGGTCGTGAAGAAGGGTTCGAAAATCTTGTCCATGATTTCAGGCGGAATGCCGGTGCCGTTATCGCCGACCTCGACCATGACCATGTCTTCCGCCGGAACTTCCGGACGGCCAAGCGCAGCCGCCTCCTTCGCATCCACATTGCGGGTGCGGATGGTGATCTTGCCACCATCAGGCATGGCATCACGCGCATTGACGCAGAGATTGATCAGCACCTGCTCGAATTGCGACAGGTCGGTCTTTACCGGCCAGAGATCGCGGCCATAATCCACCTCGAGCTTGACATTGGTGCCGGAAATCAAACGGTCGACCAGCATGCGCAGATCGCCGATCACGTCGGTCAGGTTCAGCACCGCCGGGCGCATGGTCTGCTTGCGCGAGAAGGCCAGCAGCTGGCGCACCAGAACCGCCGCGCGGTTGGCGTTGCGCTTGATCTCCATGAGGTCGGCAAAGCTCGGATCGGCGGGCCGCGCCTGCAGCAGCAGATGGTCGGACGACAGCAGGATGGCAGTCAGCACATTGTTGAAATCATGGGCGATGCCACCCGCCAGCGTGCCGACGGCGTTCATCTTCTGCGTCTGCGCCATCTGGGTTTCGAGCGCCTTCTGCTCCGTCACCTCGATGGCATAAACGATCGCCACTTCTTCCGGCGCCTCGTCGTCCTGATCGATGACGGCGTTGACGTAGAAACGGAAATGCCTGGTCTCGTCGCTCGGGTGGCGCGAATCGAACGGCGCGATATCGCCCTGACGATCCTTCGCCTCGGCGAGAGCCTGTTCCAGCCGCGGCTTCTCATTGTCGTGAAGGACGGTTTCGAGCGCCACACCGCGGTCGATATCGTCACGTCCGACAACGCCGGAAAACAGCTTGAGGAAGGGTGCGTTGATGCGCAGAATGCGGCCTTCGCCATCCAGCGAAGCGATCGCCATCGGCGTATTGTTGAAAAAGCGCGTGAAACGCATGGCGGAGGAGGATTCCGTATCCTCCTGTCCCTTGGGGCGCATCAGAACGATCGTCCGGCTCTCGCCCGGTGCACCGTCCTTGGAACTGACCTGATGCACAAGGCGGGCCGGCATGCTCTGGCCGTTCACCCGGCGCATGTCGAGATCAAGGATTTCGGTGCGCTTGGCGCTGCCCTGCGGATGGACGGATTCGATCAGCGCCATGCCTTCGCCAGCGACGATGTCGGACACAGTCATCGAACCGGGCGAAAACTGCGCCAGATCGATGCCCAGCCATTCCGACAGGGTGGCGTTCAGATAAACGATCTCACCCTTGCGTCCGGCGGAAAAGAAACCGGCCGGCGCGTGGTCGAGATAATCGATGGCATTCTGCAATTCGCGGAAGAACCGTTCCTGATCCTCACGCTCCGGCGTGATGTCGGCGATCTGGAAAACGTGCAGCCCCTCACCGCCCGCATCCTTCAGCACACGGCCTTTAAGCCTGTACCAGTGCGGCCCGGCGCTCGCTTCCTCGCCAAGCGGCTTCTGCAGCCGGAACTCCTCGTAACCGTCACGGCCTTCCCGCAGCACATTGATGAGCCGGTAAAGCGCCTCGGTCGATTCCCGGCTGCGCGACAAAAGCGTTTCAAGGCTCTGTATATCGCTCGCCCTGGTGGTGCCGCTCATGCGGCAATAGGTGGCGTTGGCATAAACCATATGCCCCTTGGCATCGGTGATCAGTGTGCCTTCGGGATGGGCCGACAGGAAACGGCGGGCAAGCCCGTCCGACTGCGACTGCGGCATGACCTCGATGAAACCGATGATCGACGAAACCAGAAAAAAGATGCCCATCATCGCCAGCACGCCAAGAATGCCGAGCACGATTTCGTTTTCCAAAGAGTTCTTGAAATACACGAAGGCGGCGGCAGCGGCGATCAGTACCAGCGCCAGAAGCAGGATGCGCAAAACCGTGCCGGAACGGGCACGCCTGTCCACCAGCGGAAGGTCGTTGTCGCTTGTCTCGCGCACCCGTGTCATCTTGGCCTCGCAGTCGTGCAGGTCGTCATTCGGTCAGCCACGGTCCTCGACGGAATCGGGCGTTAAAATTTCTTGTAGCAACTCGCTTGAGTATCAAAAAGCTCCGCCGGGCCACAAAGGCTTAAAAACGCACAGGGAAAACGGCCTGAGAGGCGCAATACACAGGCGTTTCAGTCGACGAGGGAACCGAAAGCCACACCAACCGGTTTTGTGTTCCAGGGGGACGGTGGCGGATAAACCTTGTATCGCGTCCAAAAAAATCGTCTTTTCCTGCTTGACGTTCACACTATAAGAACCACGGCAATATTAATTGCTCGAAAAAATCTGAAGGGATGATCTCCATGATGGATGATTTTATCGGCACCTATGGAAACAATCTCATCGTCGCCGTCGTCGGTGTGGGTGTGGCGCTTCTCGTTCTGGCGATCGCTTTATGGCTTCTGCGCAGGCGCAGCGGCTCGTCGCCGTTTATCCGTGGTGGGCGCAACCGGCAGCCGCGCCTGCAGGTTCTCGACGCGACGGCCGTTGATGCGCGCCGCCGTCTGGTGCTGGTTCGCCGCGACAATGTCGAACATCTGGTGATGATCGGCGGGCCGACAGATATCGTCATCGAAAGCGGTATCGGCGCAATCCCGATCGTCAGGGACGTGCAGGAGCCGGAACTGAAGGCACTGCCGCGTCAGGAAAGCGAGCCGAAGAGAGCCGAGCCGTCCATTCCCCAGGAACGCCGCGCCGCCCTGCCGCAACAGCAGCCCGTCGCAGCACCAGCCGCAGCCACAGCACCAGCCCCGGCTCCCGTGTCACAGGAACCGGTAAGGCCGCCGCAGCAACGGCCGGAGCCCACCGCACCTGCTCCTCGCCCCCCACAACCGGCCGCAACAACGTCGCTATTGCCGCCGCGTCCATCGACACCGCCGCAACCCGTATCGCCGCCGCCGGTCGCAGTTCGCGAGCCCGCTCCGCCGGCGAGACAGGCCGCGCCCGAGAGGGAGATCCCTCGCCCAACGCCGCAGCCGTCAGCAGTGGCTGCGGCTGTTCCTGCAGCCACCATTGTGCCAGCCGTCGCCGCATCGCTCGACACGGCCGGCGAACGCAGCGAACCGCGTCGTGCGGAACCCTTCACGCCCGCTCCGGTACAAACACCGATACCGGTCGTTGCGCCGGCTCCCGTGCAGGTGACGCAGGCAAAGGTGGAGGAAGAACGGCCAACGGTCATCGCTCCATCGGTTTTTGCCGCGCGTGAGCCGGTGCTCGATCAATCCAGCGCCGCAGATTTTCTCGACGCGGCGCGCGAGCGGGTTCTTCCCGGCCTCAAGTCCGAGCAGAATGCCCCGCCGGCCCCTTTCCCGCCGAAACCGGAAACTCCAGCTTTTGCGTCCAATGACGCCGAGCCGAAATTTTCCGACGAGTTGGCCAGCGATTTCGAGAGTTTTCTCGAAGCCGAGATAGCCAAGAGCCGGGATGCGGACAATGAACCGTCCATTGCTGCTACCCCGGAAAAGCAGCAGAAAAACGAACCCGTTTCGCCACCAGTTACCGGAGCGTCGCCAGATGGTGACGTGCAGAAAGAAATGGCGCGTATTTTCGGTGAGCTTTCCGTTACCCGCGACCGCTGAGGCGGCGCGCATGAAGCTTCAATGCAAAAGGGCACGGAATAATTCCGTGCCCTTTTTGTATGTCCGGTGCTTGAGATGGCCGGTTCGCGGTAGCGTCCGGCACAGCAGCCTTGTTATTCGTCGCGATAAACTTTTTCGCGACGCTCGTGACGTTCCTGCGCCTCGATGGAAAGTGTCGCTATCGGGCGGGCGTCAAGACGCTTGAGGCCGATAGGTTCACCCGTTTCCTCACAGAAACCGTAGGTGCCGTCTTCGATCCGCTGAAGAGCCGCATCGATTTTGGAAATCAGCTTGCGCTGACGATCGCGGGCGCGAAGTTCGATCGCCCGGTCTGTTTCGGATGAAGCCCGGTCAGCGAGATCGGGGTGATTGGCGCTTTCTTCGGCGAGATGTCCGAGGGTCTCGCGCGCTTCTCTCAGGATGTCATTTTTCCAGGCGACCAGCTTCGCGCGGAAGTAGGCCCGCTGGCTGGCATTCATGAACTCGTCGTCTTCCGAGAGTACATATTTGCTAAGATCGATCTTCTCACTCAACGCGATTCTCCTCGAAGAACATCTCAATGCGGCGGTGTATACTCCAATGATATAGGCCGGTTCAAGTCTACAGATCAGTTTTCAGGCATTTTTAAAACTGACACAAAAATCATCTAAATGACTAATTTTTATCCTTTATTGGCGTCGAGGCGATCTGTTCTTCGATCACTTCAATGCGACTTGCCAACAGGAAAGAGGACTTGCGGTCCCTTGATCCTATCCTGTAGCATCCGGCTGTACCCAGAGTTTCGAACGCCGGTTCCTGCCCTTGACAGATTCTCATCCGAAGCGAGTTTATCTTTTGCGCCACGCCAAAGCCGCCTGGGCGGCGCCGGGGGAACGCGATTTCGACCGTGGATTGAACGAAGCAGGTTTTGCCGAGGCGGAGATCGTTGCCGACCTTGCCGCCGACCGGCGTTACCGCCCCGACGTGCTCTTATCCTCCACCGCCGCACGCTGCCGGCAGACCACGCAGGCCTGGCAGCGCGCCTTCAACGAAGGCATCGAAATCGCCTATGTCGATGAGATGTATAATGCGCGCAGCGAAACCTATCTCTCCCTCATCGCAGCGCAGACGGATGCTGGTTCGGTGATGCTGGTGGGTCATAACCCCACCATGGAGGCGACACTGGAAGCGATGATCGGCGAAGATCTGCTGCACGCCGCCCTGCCCTCCGGTTTCCCGACAGCAGGGCTTGCCGTACTCGATCACGATGGCAGTGCCGCAAATGGCGCGGATCGCTGGCGACTGGTCGATTTTCTCTCACCCGGCAAGTAGCCGCCCATTACATCATGGCGCTATCGCCGACGATATCACTCGTGAAAATCCACCAGAGCGCTTCTTTTTTGGTCAGCCGCGACTTCCTATATTGCAGCCGTGATCATGAACCACAGCCGGGAAACTGCCATTGCCGCCTTCTCTGACGTCCCTGACAGACAGTGCGCTTATCGCGCTCGATAATCTGGCCGACCGTGCGAGCAACCTTACCCATCCGACATTGCGGCTTGGCGTTACAGGCCTTTCGCGGGCGGGAAAGACGGTTTTCATTTCCTCCCTCGTCCACAACCTCCTGAATGGCGGCCGCCTGCCCTTATTCGAGGCCATGCGGTCAGGCCGCGTCTCGAATGTGCGCCTCGAGCCGCAGCCGGACGATGCCATTCCCCGTTTCCAGTACGAAGACCATATTCAGGCGCTGGTGCGCGACAGGCTGTGGCCGGATTCGACGCGGGCAATCTCGGAACTCAGGATCACGCTGGATTACCAGAGCGCCAGCGGCTGGGGCCGGTGGTTCTCTGCCGGCAAGCTATCCATCGATATCGTTGATTATCCCGGCGAATGGCTGCTCGACCTGCCGCTTCTGTCGCAGGATTATAAACAGTTCAGCGACGCGACCATCGCACTTGCCGGGAGCGGCATCCGCGCCGAGCTGGCGCAGGAATGGCTGGCGATAGCCTCTTCGCTGGATATCAATGCACCTGCCGATGAGATGACGGCGCGGCGGCTGGCGGAAAGTTTCGCGGCCTATCTGAAAGCCTGCAAGTCCGACGAGAGATCGCTCTCCACCCTGCCGCCCGGCCGTTTCCTGATGCCGGGCGATCTGGAAGGTTCTCCGGCGCTGACCTTTGCGCCCCTGCCGGGGCTGACCGGCGAAAAAGCGCCAAAGGGTTCGCTGCGGGCGATGATGGAGCGGCGTTACGACGCCTATAAGTCGATAGTGGTCAAACCTTTCTTCCGTGAGCATTTCGCCCGTCTCGACCGTCAGATCGTGCTGATCGACACGCTGCAGGCCGTCAATCGCGGACCGGAGGCCGTTCAGGATCTGGAACGGGCGCTGGGCGATGTGCTTGCCTGTTTCCGCCCCGGCACCAATAGTCTGTTATCCTCGCTGATCGGCCGGCGCATCGACAAGGTGCTGATTGCCGCCACCAAGGCCGACCATCTGCATCACGAAAGCCATGACCGGCTGGAGCGGCTGACCCGTCGTCTGGTGGACCGCGCCATCACCACCATCGGCATGAATGGTGCCGGCATCGAGGTCATGGCACTGGCCTCCGTGCGCGCCACCAGAGAGGCAAGCGTGCGTCAGGACGGCCACGAGCTTCCGGTTATCGTCGGTACGCCGATGGCTGGAGAAACCATCAATGGCGAGACCTTCGACGGCAATCGCAAAACGGCGATCTTTCCCGGCGACCTGCCCGAAGACCCGGAGCCGTTGTTTCGCAGCATAGACGAGGATGGCGACAAGGCGACGCTGCCGGATGTCAATGTCGTGCGCTTCCGCCCGCCCAATGTGGACGAGCCGGGCAGCGGCGGCATCCGGCTTTCCGTTCCCCATATCAGGCTCGACCGCGCCATGCAGTTCCTGTTCGGAGACAAGCTCGCATGAAGGCTCCCACACCAAACGATCCGCAGGCCCGCCGCCCGGCGGCTTTCACGCTCGAGACAGAGGAGACGGCACGGCCGTCGCCGGCGCAAAAACGTGCCCCGCGCAGCTTCGATACCGAGATTTCATTGACGCCTGACGAGGACGATCCGTTTCTGGCACCTGAAGAGATCGATGCGGCCGCATTGCCGGTGGCCTCGCCGAAGAAAAACCGCTTCTCTTTCGGCAAGCTCGCGCTCGGCGCGCTTGGCGTCCTGTTCTCGCTGGCCTTCGGGCTTTGGGCGGACCAGCTTATCCGCAACCTGTTCTCCCGCTCCGACTGGCTGGGTTACACGGCGAGTATCGCCCTTATCGTCGCGCTCTTCGCCGTTCTCGTCCTTGTCGGGCGGGAAGTCTTCGGCATCATGCGGCTCAACGCCGTGCAGTCGCTCAAGGCCGATGCCGAGACGGCGAGCCTCGACAAGAGCCCGAAACCTGCCCGCGCCGTCATCACCCGTCTCAATGCCGTTCTCTCCCACCGGGCCGAAACGGCCAAGGGCCGGGCGGCGCTGAAAGATACGGAAAACGATGTGATTGACGGCCCGCATCTCATCGAGCTTGCTGAGCGTGAATTGCTGGCGCCGCTCGACCGGCAGGCACGGGCGTTGATTCTCAATTCCTCCAAGCGTGTCTCCGTGGTCACCGCCGTCAGCCCGCGTGCAATCGTCGATCTCGCTTATGTGCTTTTCGAAGTGACGCGACTGGTTCGGGGCATGGCGGAGCTTTATGGCGGCCGCCCCGGTACGCTCGGCATGCTGCGGCTGCTGCGCGATGTCGTCGCCCATCTGGCCGTCACGGGTTCGATCGCGGTTGGAGATGGTCTCGCCCAGCAGGTGCTCGGACACGGGCTTGCCTCGAAGCTTTCCGCCCGCCTCGGCGAAGGCGTCATCAACGGCCTGATGACGGCGCGAATCGGTATTGCGGCGATGGACCTTTGCCGCCCGCTGCCGTTTCGTGCGGTGAAGCGGCCGGGGATCGGTGATTTCATGTCCGACCTCACGCCCGATTTAAGCGGCGGAAAAAACGGTGAAAAAGCCTGATCGGCCGGACAAGCGCGGTTCAAAAGGTTACGAACGAAACCGCAAATGCGGGTGAAATAAACCAAGCATTAACCATTCCGCCGGTAGATTGCCGCCTATCGAACAGGCTTCTTCGCCGGGGAAAGTATCATGTATTCGCGCTTCTTTTCGCTTGTGGGCGGACTTGCCGCCATATTGTCCGTCAGCGGCGGTTTCGGCCTGTCTGACGTCCATGCCGCATCGCGTGATCGCGACGACGTGTTCTTCCGCTCGGTGGCCGGCGTCTGGAAAGGTCCGGGCGAAATCGTCGCGGGCAAATACAAGGGCACCAAATTCACCTGCGATCTGACGGGCGAACCGCTTGATGACAAAAAGACCGGCATCAAGCTTGGCGGCACCTGCCGCGTCGGCGTCTTCAGCCAGCCCATGTCCGCCATCATCAGCCAGAAGGGCAGCAGCTACGAAGGCAAGTTCCTCGACGGCGCCGAAGGCAAGGGACTGGACATCACCTCCGGACAGGTCAACGGCGACAAGGTCGTCGTCGGCATCAACCGTTCCAAGCTCAATGGCGCCATGGTTGCCCGCGTCTCGAGTGACAACTCGATGAACATCACCATTTCCGTCAAGGTCGCCGACCAGATGATCCCCGTCATCGGTGTGACGCTGGCGCGCGATATCGATCAGCTCGCCGTCGGTTCGATCAAGCCCTAAGCGCGATAATCCTATCAGTCATTGCCGAGCAGGAGTGTCCACCACTCCCGCTTTTCGTTTGTGCGGACAATACCGCTTCTATCCGCCTGCTGAAGCCATTCCCGCACCGGCTTTCCCTTCACCTCGATATCCGGGGCAATCTCGGCGAGCGGCATCAGCACGAAAGCCCGCCCCGTCATGCGCGGATGCGGCACTTCGATGCTTTCCGTTACGATAGATTCATTGCCGTAGGTCAGCACATCGATATCGATGGTGCGCGGGCCCCAGCGTTCCGTGCGTACCCGCTTCATGCCCCTTTCAATGTCGAGGCATAATTGCAGCAGCGCGGGCGCCGTAAGCGAGGTTTCGACCAGCGCGCAGCAATTGAAGAAATCCGCCTGATCCGTCTTGCCCCAGGGAGGCGTGCGATAAAGACCGGAGACGGCCAGCAGGCGGCAATTTTCATGCATATCCAGTTCGTGCAAGGCCTTGGCCATCGCGGCGGCGGGATCGCCGATATTGCCGCCAAGACCCAATGCGGCGACGGTCATCTTTTCAGGCACGGTGTTCAACACTCACCTGCGCGTAGTCGAGAATGCCGGGAACGGGAGCGGATGGTTTACGCACCGTGATGCGCAACCAGACGATCTGCGGGTACCGGGCGCGTAGCGCCTTGGCGATGTCGTTCGCCAGCGCCTCGATGAGATAACGGCGCTGCCCGACGACTATTTTTTCGATGACGGCGAAGGCCACACCATAATCGACGGTATTTTCGATTTCGTCGGTTTCCAGCGCGTCACCCGCCTCGACCTCCATCTCGGCATCGACGAAAAAGCGCTGGCCCAGCACCTCCTCCTGCTCGAGAAGGCCATGACGGGCGAAAAAGGAACAGTTTTTCAGGATGATGGTATAGCGGCTCATCGCATCGCCTCCATGGCAGGAATGTTTCGCCCGAAAGCCGCGCCTTCATGGGGACACGGCGCTCCGGCACTCGTTGATCTACGCATCGGCCTTTGCCGACGCTTTGGCAAGAACCGCATCGGCAATTGCCAGTGCATCGCGTGTGGCAATGACATTGTGCACGCGAAAAATCGAAGCACCAGAAAGGCGCAGGATCGCTGTCGTCGCAGCCGTTCCGATATCGCGTTCGTGGGCCGCATCCCGGCCCGTCAGCGACCCGATGAAACGCTTGCGCGACGTGCCGGCCAGAACCGGCAGGCCGAAAGCGGCAAGCTCACCGAATCGCGCCATAAGCTCGACATTTTCGCGCTCGTCCTTGGCAAATCCGAAACCGGGATCGAGCACGACGGCATCTCGGGCAACACCCGCATCCTGCGCAATCTCGAGCGAGTGATTGAGGAATTCAAACTGGTCCTCGATGACATCGGCGAGCTTCTGTCTGTCGCGGCCGGTATGCATGATGCAGACGCCGGCGCGTGTGGCGGCGATCACGCCGGCCATTTCCGCATCCTTCTGCAAGCCGAAGACATCATTGACGATATGCGCGCCCGCTTCGATCGAAAGCCTTGCCGTCGACGCACGATAGGTATCGACGGAAATCAGAACGTCCGTCTCGTGGCGCAGCCTCTCGATGACCGGCAGTACTCGATCCTGCTCCTGCGCCTCCGTTACCTCCGCCGCACCCGGCCGGGTGGATTCGCCGCCGATATCGATGATGTCAGCCCCCTGTTCCACACAGCTCAACGCATGGGAAAAAGCCGCATCGACGGCGAGAAAACGGCCGCCATCGGAAAATGAATCGGGCGTGGCGTTGACGATGGCCATAATACGGCCACGCCCATCAAGTTTCAGGGAGCGGCCATGGGCCGCTTGCCACACGTTGCTGCCGGCTGTTATCACGTAACACGCGCCTTTCGGAAATAACGGAATGTTATGCCAATTCTTATAGGTTCCGCTCCGCCTATGCAGCAAACGATTTTCAAGTTCAACCGGAAGGCCGGGTCATGACCAAATCATCACGTGCTCTTTGCGCCGCCCTTGCGGGCGCGCTGGCACTTTCTTCGGCCGGGCCAGCTTTTTCCGACACCATCGTCCGCAAGACCTATTCCTATTTTTCGATCACCGGCAAAACCGCCGCCGATCTCGACCAGCAGCTTTCCAAGCATGGCCCGCTGACGCGCAACACCGGCGCGCGCCATCCCGGCGCGACCGAGATTAAATTCGGCGGCGAACTCACCTATGTGGAAAAAAACGGCCAGTGTAGCGTTGGAACGGCCAAGGTTCTTTTGAACACCCGTATCCTTTTGCCGCGATGGAAAAACCGCCGCCGCACCACGGCGGAGCTGGCCTTCATCTGGGATACGCTGCTGGCCGATATCAAGCGCCACGAGGAACGGCACGCGGAAATCGCCCGCACCCATGCCCGTTCGCTCGAAAGGCAGCTGGCAGCCCTTCATCCGCAGAAAAATTGCGAGACGCTTCAGGAAATGGTCGGCAAGATCACCCAGACGGTGATGGATGAGCATGACAGGGACCAGCTGCGTTTCGATGTAGTGGAATCGAAAAATTTCGACGCCCGCATGACCCGGCTTTTGAAAAACCGGCTCGAACAGGGGCAGAACAGGCGGTAAACCGCCTTCGCCGCACCTCCCATTAAAGGCGCAACGCAACGGAAACATGACGTTACGTCATGTCCGATCTCACCCGTGACTTCTCGTCATGGTGCCGCCGCCGAGACTCATTGTAGCTTGTTCATGTGGTTTTTAACGGTTGTGGCCCGCAGCGGGTCCGGCGCTTGAAACCCTCTCCGGTTCTCCCGGTGCGCACTTGAGGGCTCGCAGGTGTTTCCTCCCTCGCCTGCATGCTGCGTACCCGCCTCGCCCCGCTCTCCTCTATCTGGTGAGCGGGGCTTTTTCTGCGGCCGACAAAGTGGAGAGCCTTCAGCCCTGGCGTTCGGGAATGTGAACGACAAGACCGTCAAGCTCGTCATTCATCTTGATCTGACAGGAGAGACGCGAGGTGGGGCGCACTTCGAAGGCGAAATCCAGCATGTCCTCTTCCATCGGCTCCGGCCCGCCGACACGCTCCGCCCAGGCGTCATCAACATAGACATGACAGGTCGCGCAGGCACAGGCGCCGCCACATTCCGCATCGATGCCCGGAATGGAGTTGCGCACGGCGTTCTCCATGACGGTGGAACCGTTGCTCACATCGAGTTCATGGGGCGTGCCGTCAAAGGCAACGATGGTCAGTTTTGTCATGCCGGAATCCAAAATGGTGATCTAAGAACTGTTCTAAACACATAGAAAGGCCGGTTCGCCTTGGCAACCCGCTTCAAGGGTGCACAGGCGGAACCGGCCTTGTAAAATGACAAATTTGATGAACTCCGCCTCAGCGGCAGAGCTTGAGGATGAAGTTTTCCGCCTCGACGATGGTTACCGCGAGTTTCGCAATCGCGGCGCTGTCCTTGCCCTGGTCCTCCACAGCAGCTGCGGCGGCGGAAACGGCCGGAGCGCCGACGGCCTGTGCAGCGCCCTTCAGGCGGTGGGCGGTTGCCCTCACGGCCTTGTCGTCAGCATCGGCAATTTCATGCAATGCGGCGCGGGCGTTGCGGCTGAACAGTTGCAGGACTTCGATTTCCAGATCCTTGTCACCCATCGTCTGACGGGCAAGATGATCGAAATCGATCGGCTTTTTCGTAAAGGCCGGCGCACCGCCGCAATTATCCGGAGCTTCGAAAGCAATACTGACCGCTGCCATGGCTGGAATTCCTTGTCTCGCCGTTTCCTGTTTCGTGTCACATCTGTGTCGTATTTACGCATCCAAACCGGTGCTATCGGCTTAAATTACGGCGTGACGCGGGCGAAAATCTTCTGCTATGGTTAATTTATGTTAAACTTATGCGAAACAAGGCGTTCAGAGCGAAACTCAGGTTTAAAAACTGTTAAAAAGCCGACACTTCGCTGCTGCCGTAAATCCGCATTAATTGTTTCGAACACCTAAATGTGTCACTACGGTACTGCCGTTAAGACGAGGCTTAAGTGCAAGCTTTGTTATTACGGCACAGTGATGTAATTTCGCCCGAAAGCTGGACCACCAGCAATTCGGGATTTGGTAAATGGCGGAATTGTTCCCTTTAACGGGATAATGTTCCGCCGGCATGATGGCGGCAGTCCGCTTGCAGGTTGCAAGTGGTCCAACGGCATGAAGCCGGGCGTATGTGTAACGAGGCGTAACCGCATGGCGAATAACAAGATCAGCGACTCTGTCGACGAGACTGCATTTCAGGCGTTGGAAGACGCCCTGCAGCTCGGTGCTTTCGAAGAAAAGCCGGAATCGCGGAAGACCGCAGCGCCAAAGCAGCCGGAGGCCAGATTGAAGGAAGCAAGCAGACAGACCCCTGCTCCCGAGGCCGCGCGCGCGCCTGCCGAACAGGCACCCAAATCCCCCAATCTGGAAGCCGCCAATGACGGCTCCAAGCGCAGCCCGGCGATGATCCTGAAATCGCTCGAAGGCGGCTCCATCGGCGGCGCACTCAGAAATGCGACGATCATGTCGGTGATCTGGGCGCTGGGTGGTCTCGGTGTGGCACACCTGCTTTACGGCAATGCGCTCTGGAACATCGCCTCGCTGGCCGACCTCACCGCAATTCCCGGCCTGATGGCGATCGTCGTCGGCATCCTTGTTCCCGTCATGCTGTTCTTCGCCTTCGCGATCATGATGGCGCGTGCCCGCGATCTGCGTAACGCCGCCCGCTCGATGGCCGAAGTCGCTCTTCGCCTTGCCGAGCCTGAAACCGTTGCCTCCGATCGCATCATGTCCGTGGGCCAGGCGGTTCGCCGTGAAGTTTCGGCCATGAATGACGGTATCGAGCGCACCATTGCACGTGCGACGGAACTGGAAACGCTGGTCCATTCCGAAGTCAACGCGCTTGAGCGCAGCTATGCCGACAATGAACTGCGCGTCCGCAGCCTTGTGCAGGAACTGACCGCCGAGCGCGACGCCATCGTCAACCATGCCGAGCGCATCCGCTCGTCCATCGTTGGCGCACAGGAACAGATCAAGGAAGAGCTTTCCATCGTTGGCGAAGAGCTTTCGATGCGGCTTGCCACGACAGGCGAAGCCTTCGCCTCGATGATCGATACGCGCTCCGCCGCCCTGCTTGAAAAATCGCGCGCTTCCACCGAAGCCATGGGCAGCCTGATCGCCGCCAAGACCGAAAACCTGCTTCAGGCATTGAATTCCTCAGGTTCGACCCTGTCGAACGAATTCGACATGCGCCTGCACAATCTTGCCTCGACGCTGGATGAGCGCGGCGAAGTGCTGCTTGAGCGGTTCGCAATCCATGCTTCGACGCTGGATAGCGGTGCCGAAAGCCTCAACAGCGCGCTTGAGGAGCGCACCCGCCAGCTCAACGAAACGCTGTCCACGCGCACGCTGGAACTCAACCGCAATATTGATCGCGGCCAGCAGATCATCGGCGGATCGCTGGATACCGTGCTCGACAAGCTTTCGACGACGCTTGAGGAAAAGGGTCTCTCCTTCCGCCAGAGCCTGCAGAGCACGGCTGATGATGCGATCATGGATCTCGATCTGCGTTCCGGCCTCTATGAAGAGCGGCTGCAGGCGACGGTTGGCCAGGTCAACTCGGCCTTCGACGAGCATGTGGCGGAATTTGCCAGCGCCTTCGACCAGCGCGCCGGCAGCCTCGACAGCAAGTTGATGGAAAGCCTCGCCCGCATCAACGAAACCGTTGCCGGCGGCTCCGAAGCCCTCGATACCATGCTGAACAGCGGTCTTGAGCGCATCGGCAATACCATGACCGATCAGTCTCTGGCGCTTGCAACCGCGCTGGGCACCGGCCAGGAAATGCTTGAAAGCGCGCTGGAAACCCGCACCCGCGAGTTCAGCGACGCGATTGGCCAGCGCACTGCCGAAATCACCAATGCCTTCGCCAATTCGCACGAGAAGATCGACAACGTGCTGGCGGAACGCAGCAATGCCCTGTTCGGCGCACTTTCGGCCAGCCAGGATCGTTTTGACGAAGCGCTTGCCAGCCGTTCGCTGGCCATTACCGGCTCTGTTTCCGGCACGGCCGAACGCCTCGCAGCGATGCTTGACGAACGTGCAGCCGCAATCAACAGCGTTGTCGCCGATGTCGAACGCCGTCTGTCGGAAACGCTCGAAACCCGGGCCGCCGCCATCACCGGTGCCGTCTCCGGTATCGAGGACCGTATTTCCGACACGCTGGAAAGCCGCACGGCTGCCCTGCACGACGTTGTCTCCGGCGCGGAGAGCCGTATCGCCGAGACGCTTGACGGTCGCACGGCTGCTCTTTCCAGCACGATTTCCGGTGTCGAGGAACGCATCGCCGACACGATGGACAGCCGTACCCTGTCGCTCGACATGACCTTCGCCAATGTAGAGGAAAGGCTTTCCGAAACACTCGACAGCCGCACATCCGCCCTTACCGGCATTGTCGCCAGTGCCGAAGAGAAGATCGCCGGCGCGCTCGACAGCCGCACGACCACCTTCGGCGACGTTGTTGCCGGCGCCGAGACCCGTATCGCCGAAACGCTTGACGGTCGTACCGCTGCGCTTAACGCCGTGGTTTCGGGTGCGGAAGAACGCATTGCCGATACGCTTGACAGCCGCACCATGGCGCTCGACATGGCATTTTCCGGGGCAGAAGAGAAAATCGCCGATGCGCTCGATACGCGCACCGCAGCTCTTGGCGAGCTGGTGGCAAGCGCCGAGACCCGTATTGCCGGCGCGCTCGACAGCCGCACGGATTCGTTGAAAAACGTCGTTTCCGGCGCGGAAGAGCGGATCACAGACGTACTCGACAGCCGGACCATGGCGCTCGACATGAGCTTCTCCGGCGTCGAGGAAAAGATTGCCGATATTCTCGACAGCCGTACCGCCGCCCTGCACGGCGCCGTTTCCGGCGTAGAGGACCGTATTGCCGGCGCGCTGGACAGCCGGACGGCTGCCCTTTCCGGCATCGTTTCCGGCGCGGAAGAACGCATCGCCGATGCACTCGACAGCCGGACCATGGCGCTCGACATGACGATTTCGGGTGTCGAGGAGCGGATTGCCGAGGCAATGGATGCGAGAACATCGTCGCTTTCGCTTGCGGCGGCCGGTGTCGGCCAGCGCCTCGAAGCCACGGCGTTTACACTTGAAAACGCCCTTGCCAGCGGCCATGAGCGGCTGGAAACCATGCTCGGCTCACAGGCGGAACGCATTGCCGGTTCGCTGGAGCGCAATAGCGGCCTGATCGAGCAGAGCGTTTCTGGCGCGGCCAACCGCATCGAAACCGTTGTGGAAGATGGCAGCAGCCGTTTTGCACAGACGGTGGAAGAAGGGGTTTCCCGCCTCGAAAGCAATCTGTCGCAATCGCATGAGGATATCCGCACCGCGCTCGACCAGCGCCACGCGGATATGGCTGCGACGCTGAGCTCGGCCACCACCCAGATGGGTGACATGCTCTCCGAGCAGGCAATGATGATCGGCACCACTGTCGCTTCCAGCGCCAGCATGCTCGAACTGTCGCTCGAAACCCAGCAGGACACGCTGCAGAAGGCAATCGACGGAAGCGCTGCAACGCTCGAAGAACGTCTTCGCAACAGCGCCGGCGACATCGCCGTCAAGATCGGCGAAGCCGCCCGCGAAATCGGCGGCGCGACAGACGCCCTCTCCTCCCGCATCGAAACCTCGATCGGCAACGTCACCACCCGTCTCGATGAGACCGGTGCGCGTATCGAAACGTCGCTCGATACGTTGCAGGCCCGCGTTGGCGGTGATCTGGCCAATGTGAACACTTCGATCGAAGATGCCGGCCGCCGCTTCGCAGAGGCGCTTGAGGACAAGACTGCGGTCTTTGCCCGCACCAGCGACGAAGCTGCCGAGCGCATCACCGGCATTCTGGACGAGCAGACGACACGTGTTACCGACACGTTCGAAAGCCGCACCACCCGTCTGGCCGAAACATTCGATACCGGCACGGCCCGTATCGACGAACGCCTCGGCACCATGGACCGGGCGCTGACGATCGGCCTCGAAAACGTCAACCGTACCATCGAAGGCAAGGCGAGCGATCTCGCAGTCAGCCTGCGCGGCGCGGTCGTCTCCGCCACCCAGAGCATCGGCGATGAAGCCGTTCGCTCATCTGCCCTGCTCGCCAAGTCCGGTTCGGAATTTGCCGACCAGGTCCAGGCGCAGAACGAGGCCTTCACCAAGGCCATCGAGGAACGCTCCGGCGAGATCGTCAACCGCATTTCGGATGCGCAGACGCGTCTTTCCGGCCAGGCCGCAGCCGTTGCCCAGACCTTCTCGGAAGCCGGCAACATCATCGTCAACAAGGTGGCCGAGGCTGAAGCCGTCGTCCGCTCTCAGGTCGGTGTCATTTCCGAGACGCTGACGGGTGTCGAATCGGCCCTCGACGCGCGCGGCGAATCCATCCGCTCGGCGCTGGATAACCGCACCCGCGAACTCAACTCGATGCTGGCCAGCCGTTCTGCCGAACTGTCGCGCCTGATCGAGGAAAAAGCCAAGCCGGTGGTCGACGAATACGCCACCATTGGCCGTGAAGCCGCCGAAAAGATCGTTTCCGCTGCCCAGCAGAGCGCAGAACTTCTGTCACAAAGCAACAGTGGCATGGTCGGCATGGTGGAACAGGCGATCAGCGATTACGCCAATGCCGGCACGGATGCGGCAAGCAAGCTTGTCGCCGCCACCCGCCAGAGCACCGACATGCTGTCGCAGACCCACACCGCCATGGCGGATGCCGTCGAACAGGGTATCGACAAATATGCCCGCTCGGGCAGCGATGCCGCCAACAAGCTGGTCGCCGCCACCCGCCAGAGCACGGATATGCTGTCGCAGACCCATAACAGCATGGCCGAAATCGTCGAAAAGTCGGCTTCCAACTTCAACTCCGCCGTCGAGCGGGCGGCACAGGAATTCGGCACGGCCGATGAGGCCCTGAATGCCTCTGCGACCCGCTTCTCCGATAGCGCTTCGCAGGCCGCCGACATGGTGTCCAGTTCCAGCCGTCTGCTCGAAGGAAAGATCGACCGCCTGTCGAATATTTCCGGCCAGACGCTGGCACAGGTTGCCGGCATCGTCGGCCGCTTCGAGGAACATTCGAAGGTGCTGAGCCAGGCCTCCGAACTGCTCAATGCGGCGCAATCGAGCCTCGTTGGCACGCTGGAAGAGCGTCAGGACGCACTTCGCAGCCTGTCGGTCGGCCTCGTCAAACGCTCCGAGGAAATCGAAAGCGCCATGCGCAACGTCGTCGGCGTGGTGGAAACCACGCTCAACGAAGCCGAGGAGCGTTCGCAAAACGTCGCCGGCAATCTGCGCGACAACCTGCAGGCGTCCTTTACCGATATCGGCCGCTCGCTGGATGAGACCGAACAACGCGCCCGCTCGGCGGCACAGACCATGCGGGGCGCCCTGCTCTCCGCCGGCCAGGATGCCAGCCGCTCGATCGAAAGCACGCTGTCCGACGCCCAGAAATATTCCGACGAGCTGGTCAACCGCCTGCGCGGCGGTGTCGAATCCTCGCTCTCGGAAGTCGACAATCTCTTGGGCAGCGCCTCGGAAAAATCCAATGCCGCCGCCGCCAACCTCAAGGAGACGCTGCGTCAGGCCGTCGAAGAGGCCGTCAGCCGCTTTGCCGGTGCGACCGACGAGATCCGCCGCTCCAGCCACGATATCCGCCGCGAGCTGGATGCGACCCGTGCCGAACTGAAGCGTGGCGCATTCGACCTGCCGGAAGAAGCCAAGGAAAGTGCGGCCGCCATGCGTCGCGCCGTTTCCGAGCAGATCAAGGCCCTGCAGGATATTTCCCAGCTTGTTGGCCGTTCGGCCCACCAGATGGAAGTCTCCGAACCCGTCGCCCGCGCCATTGCCGCTACCCAGCCTGCCGCCGAGCGCCGTGTCGAGACACGCGCGCAGCCGGCAGCAGCCGCTCCGGTGCCGCAGCGCCCGGCGCAGCCGCAGCCTGCTCCCACGCCGGCCGCACTGCGCGGTTCCCTGCCACTTGAGAATCGTCAGGTCGAAAACCGGCAAACCGAAAACCGTCAGGCACCCGCCCCCGCTCAACCGGTTGCGGCAAACCCTGCCGGACGTCGTGAAGAAGGCGGGGGCTGGATCAGCGATCTGCTGCGCGGCGCCTCGCGTGACGGTCAGGAAACCTCTGCGGCTTCCGCTCCCCGCGCCAGCGCCGAACAGCAGCCGACCCGTGCGGCCGACACCCGCAACCCGCGGCACATGGTCGAATCGCTGAACTCGCTCTCGGTCGATATCGCCCGTGCCATCGACCACGATGCCTCGGTGGAACTGTGGCGCCGTTACCAGCGCGGCGAGCGCGACGTCTTCACCCGTCGCCTCTACACGCTGAAGGGCCAGACGACGTTTGACGAGATCAAGCGCAAATACGAGCGGGAAGCCGAATTCCGCACCGCCGTGGATCGCTACATTACCGATTTCGAAAAGCTGCTCGCCGACGTCGCTCGCACGGACCGCGACCGGAGCGTCACCCAGTCCTATCTCACGTCCGATACCGGCAAGGTCTATACGATGCTTGCCCATGCGGCAGGCCGGTTCAACTGATCTGGCTGACGCAGACATAATAAAACCCCGGTCGAGAGACCGGGGTTTTTCTTTGGATTGCTGGCTGTTTCGTCGTTCTTAAACGACGTGAACTTACCGGCTCGCTGACATCAAATATCGAACACACCCGATGCAACGCGCACCGCGTGGCCGCCGATGCGGGCGCGGGCGATTTCACCGTCCTTGATGTCCATGCGCAGGTGGATGTGGGACGGCCGTTCCATTTCCACGCCCTGCTCGATGAGGAGCGGATAATGTCCGTCGGTCAGGCCATCAAAATGGTGAATGGCGCCGGAAAGGGCGGCAGCCGCCGAACCGGTGGCCGGATCTTCCGAAATGCCCATATCCGGAGAGAACATGCGGGCATGGAACTTTGCCGCGTGGTTGACGCCGCCGCGACAGTAGATATAGGCCGCCGTCAGCAGCCCTTCGACGAGCGGTGCGGTGCGCAGCCACAGATTGGCGTCGAAATCCATGTCACGCACGGCGGCGATATTGTGGAGGGGCACGAGCAGAAACGGCACACCGGCCGTCCAGATCGACGGCACGTGATTTTCAAAACCCAGATGGCCTTCGCTGACGCCCAGCGCATCGGCAAGTGCCGCATGATCGAGCGGCAGCTCGACACGGGATGATTTGCGCGGCAGATCGAATTCGGCGAAGCTGACGGCGCCGGCGCGCATCTTTACCGCACAACGGACAGGGCCCACCTTCTCTTCAAGCACACAGACCATATCGACATCATCATCGCCATCCTTGCGATTGCGCTCGGCGATGGCGACAGCGGCACCAACGGTCGGGTGTCCCGCAAAAGGCAATTCACCTGATGGCGTGAAGATACGCAGCGAAGCCGCATGTGCCGGGTTGCCCGAACGATTGACGAAGACCGTCTCGGAAAGGTTCATTTCCCTGGCGATTGCCTGCATCGTCGCCTGATCGAGGTCGTCGGCGTCATACATGACCGCCAGAGGGTTTCCCGCCATTCTGGTTTCGGTAAAGACATCATAGATATTGTAGTTCAGCACCAAATCCGTCTCCTGCCATTCATCCTGCAGCCTGCTTTGCAGCAAACTGCATCAGGCCGCCCTGCATCGCAACCCTTGTCGGAGAGTGGAAATCAAGAAGCTGTGGAACGGTGCGGCGCAATGGCGCGGTGGGGGAACGCCTCGCTGCCCGAAAGGCCTTGTCGCCAACCGTCGTCTTCATGTACCAAGGATGCGTCTGGTGGCTTGTGATCGACCGTTTTCATCGACGTTTGAAGATTGCGAGCCGCTTCAACAGGTTACAGCACCGTTAGCAAGCCTTCTCAGGTCTGCGCCGTTGTCGAGGGAAGCGGATGTCGCATTCTAACTGTTCACTGTCCTTCGTCGCCTCCGCAACCGAGGAGGCGCAGACGGCGATGGAGGCGCTGAAGGGCGTTTACGGCAATACGCCGTTTGAAGAGGCGGAAGTCATCGTCGCGCTCGGTGGCGACGGCTTCATGCTGCAAATCCTCAACGAAACGATGAATTCCGGCAAACGTGTCTACGGCATGAACCGGGGATCGGTCGGCTTCCTGATGAATGATTATCGGGTGGAGGGTCTGCTTGAGCGTATCGCGGTTGCAACCGGCAATGATTTTCATCCGCTGCGCATGACAACGACGGATTCGGATGGTGATGAGTTCACCGCCCTTGCCATGAACGAGGTCAGCCTTTTCCGCCAATCCCATCAGGCCGCCAAGCTGCGTGTCGAGGTGGATGGCAAGGTGCGGCTGGAGGAGCTGATCTGCGATGGCATGATGGTGGCGACGCCTGCAGGGTCCACCGCCTACAACTTTTCCGCCCATGGGCCGATCCTGCCGCTGGAATCACCGCTTCTGGCGCTCACCCCCGTCAGCGCGTTTCGTCCGCGGCGCTGGCGCGGCGCGCTTTTGCCGAATAAGGTGACGGTCGACATTCATGTTCTGGAACGGGATAAACGCCCGGTGAATGCGGTGGCTGACCATACGGAGGTGAAATCCGTTCGTCACGTTCGGATCGCACAATCGCAGGACAGGACCGCGAGGATTCTCTCGGATCCGGACCGTTCGTGGTCCGACCGGGTTCTTGCCGAACAGTTCAACAATTGACGCTAACCATTCATAACGGCCATGAAACTTAGACAATCGATCCTCGCTGCCCTCATTCTCGCCAACGCCGTGTTGCCCGCACGGGCGCAGACAGACCCGATCGATACGCTGCCTGTTTCCGCGATCTTCGTTGTCAGCAGCGGCATGTGGGAAGACCGAAACCTCGAGCCGCGGGAGGGCGCTGACGGCCAGTTGCGGCCACCGCCGGCATCGCCCACGCGTGGCTATTACAAGGTGATTGCAATCCGCCAGGGCGACGGGACGGCCAAGATTTACCTGCAGCGCATCGCCTTTACGGCGGAGGGACCAAATCTCCTCGAAAATGTCGAGCTGGAGGAGTTCAACCAGATGAAATCCTATGTGACGGATGTTCGTCCGGAAAGCTCGAACGGCGCATCGGATTCGCCCGGCCTGTTCGTCACCGTCTATCTGAAAACAGACCCGATGGCCAAGGAAGCCGAAAGCTGGACGATCCTGATCGACGAGCTTGGCGAGATGAAGATAGAAAAAGCCTCAAACTGACGGCTGGATATCAAGCTCATGCGGCCCGGCCAGAACCGCGCCGAAATGGTGCTTCCATAATCTCGCGCCCAGTTCACCGCTACGGTCTAGGCTGGAGCCCACCGTCAGCCACGGCAACAGCGTTGGGTGCAGTCCCGCATCGAACAGGGCAAAACCAGCCGCCAGTACGCAGGTATCAGCCTGAATGCCGCAGACCAGCACCCTGCCGGGGTTGAGAGACCGTAGGTGGTCTATCGCCGCCTTTGGGGGCGCATAACCGTGCTTGATGAATATTCGGTCCGCGGCGACAAGCGACTCATCATCCCTGCCCGGCTTCCAGCCGAGCTGCCGCTCGAAAGGCGTGACGCTTTCATCATGGCGCTCGACGGTGGCAATGCTGGGCACCGTAGTTGCGAGGGCCGATATCTCCGCCACCAGCGCAGCCGGTGGATTGAAGCTCGGCTGGACGTCGACGATGTAGAGCACCTGTTTCACGCATATCCTCCAACGAAAAACCCCTCGCAATGGACCTGCGAGGGGCAATTTCTCGATCGACGCATCTGGCGCCTTAGTCGATATCCGACACTTCCACGTCCGCGCCACCGCTGATGCGATGCGCCAGAGCAGCTTCCATGAATTCGTTCAGATCACCGTCCAGCACGTTGCCGGGCGCGGTGCTTTCAACGCCCGTGCGCAGATCCTTGACCAGCTGGTAAGGCTGCAGAACATAGGAACGGATCTGGTGACCCCAGCCGATATCGGTCTTGGAAGCAGCCTGTGCGTTGGCCGCATCTTCCCGCTTTTGCAGTTCCACTTCATAGAGGCGGGCGCGCAGCATGTCCCACGCCTTGGCGCGGTTCTTGTGCTGCGACCGTTCCTGCTGGCAGGCAACCGCAATACCGGTCGGGATGTGCGTGATGCGCACGGCCGAATCCGTCGTGTTGACGTGCTGGCCACCAGCACCGGACGAACGATAGGTATCGATACGGCAATCGCTTTCGTTGATGTCGATCTGGATCGAATCGTCGACGACCGGATAGACCCAGACGGAAGAGAACGATGTGTGGCGACGCGCATTGCTGTCATAGGGTGAAATACGAACGAGGCGGTGTACGCCCGATTCCGTCTTCAGCCAGCCGAAGGCATTGTGGCCCTTGACGAGGATCGTTGCGGACTTGATGCCGGCCTCTTCGCCATCGTGAACTTCCAGCACCTCGACCTTGAAGCCTTCGCGGTCCGCCCAGCGGGTATACATGCGCAACAGCATGTTCGCCCAATCCTGGCTTTCCGTACCGCCGGCGCCGGAATGCACTTCGAGATAGGTGTCATTGCCGTCAGCTTCGCCCGACAGCATGGCTTCCACCTGACGGCGGTTCGCCTCGCTCTTCAGCGCCTTCAGCGAGTCTTCGGCGTCCTTGACGATCTCGTCGTCGCCTTCCATCTCGCCGAGTTCGATCAGCTCGATATTGTCCTTCAGCTGCTGCTCCAGCGCCTTGACGCCGCTGATGCTGTCATCCAGCTGCTGGCGCTCACGCATCAGCTTCTGGGCCTCGGAGGCATCGTTCCAGAGGGTCGGGTCCTCTGCCTTGTTATTCAACCAGTCCAGTCGTCTTATCGCCTGGTCCCAGTCAAAGATGCCTCCTCAGCAGGCTTATGGCCTGCTTGATTTCGTCGACTACGTTCACGATTTCATTGCGCATTTCGCTGGTTCTTCGCCTTCATTGAAACTTGTTGCTCAAATAAATGCGGGGGGCGCGGATGTAAAGACCCGCGCCCCCCGATGATCCCGGAACTGGTGTCAATAAAGACCGCCGCCACCGCCGGTGATGGCCTGCTGCGCCTGCGGCGAGGTCTTCAGAATATCTTCCTGAGACATGTAGTTTTCCGCGCCGATCACCGAGAAGCTGTCGGCCGGGCCGGTGCCTGGCTTGAAGGCTTCCATGATGGTGTCCGGCTCACCCTCAACCGCCGCCATGCCCGTCTTGCGGTTGACGGCGACGAAGTTCATGCCGGCAGGCACGATGAACTTGCTCGGCTCCAGATGCTTGGCCGCATCGGCGATGAACTCACCGAAGATCGGTGCCGACAGCGAACCGCCCGTGCCGCCGCGACCGAGCGGTGCGGGTGAATCGAAGCCGATATAGAGGCCGGCAACCATGTCCGGCGTATAACCGACGAACCAGGCGTCCTTTTCATCATTGGTGGTGCCCGTCTTGCCGGCAACCGGCAGA
Organism: Agrobacterium sp. V1; assembly: GCF_030518355.1. Lineage (NCBI taxonomy): Bacteria > Pseudomonadati > Pseudomonadota > Alphaproteobacteria > Hyphomicrobiales > Rhizobiaceae > Agrobacterium > Agrobacterium sp. V1. The sequence continues at coordinate 996,824 of NZ_JAULSF010000001.1, read as the reverse complement.
TTGACCTTGATCTTGCCCGCCGCCGTGCCGCGCTGCACCACACCTTCCAGCATGGACGTCGTCTGGTAAGCGGTCATCGGGTCAAGAACCTGCTCGCGATTGTCGACGATGACAGGCTCATCCTGGTTCTGCCAGCTGGTGGCATTGCAGCCTTCACAGGCACGCTCCTCATGACGGAAGATCGTCTTGCCGTAACGGTCCTGAATGCGGTCGATCAGCGTCGGCTTGATCTGCTTGCCGCCATTGGCAATGACCGAATAGGCCGAGACCATACGCATGACGGTGGTTTCACCCGAACCGAGCGACATGGCGAGAAGCGGCGGCATCTTGTCATAGATACCGAAACGTTCGGCATATTCCGCCACCAGGTTCATGCCCATGTCCTGCGCCAGGCGCACGGTCATGAGGTTACGGGATTTTTCGATGCCGAGACGCAGGGTAGACGGACCGGCGGAGCCCCCGCCGTAATTCTGCGGCTTCCAGACCTGACCGCCGGAAACCACCTCGATCGGCGCGTCGAGAATGACCGATGCCGGTGTATAACCATTGTCGAGGGCCGCCGCGTAGATGAACGGCTTGAAGGAGGAACCCGGCTGGCGCATGGCCTGCGTGGAGCGGTTGAATTCCGACTGCGCGTAGGAGAAACCGCCCACCATGGCCAGAACACGGCCGGTATGCGGATCCATCACCACCATGCCGCCCTGCACTTTCGGCGGCTGACGCAGACGATATTCATTGCCGGAATTGGCAAGCGGCTGCGCATAAATCACATCGCCTGCCGCAACGACACCTACCGGCGACTTGGCAGTTGCCTTTTTGCCGGTCGCATCACGATAGGCCCAGCGCATGTTTTCAGCGGAGATATGGCCGCGCGTGCGCTTGTCGCCATCTTCGGTTTCCGTGTCCGGCTGCACACCGATATCGACACCATCGGCCGCAACGGCGAGGACCACGGCGACCTTCCATTCGGGAACGTCGCGCAGGCCCTTGACCTTGGCGAGCGCCGCCGTCCAGTCACCGGTCGTTTCGATTTTTTCGACGGGTCCGCGGAAACCGCGACGCTCGTCATATTGCACCAGACCATCCTGAAGCGCCTTGCGCGCCTCCGCCTGGATCTGCGGATCGAAAGAGGTGCGGACCGACAGCCCGCCTTCGAGAAGCGCTTCCTCACCGTATTTCTCGACGATCTGGCGGCGGACTTCCTCCGCAAAATAGTCGGATGCGAAGATATGCGCGCCGCCGCGGCGCAGATTGACACCGAGCGGCTGTTTTTTGGCGTCGGTCGCGTCTGCAACGGTGATGTAGCCGTTTTCGGCCATGCGGTCGATTACCCAGTCGCGGCGCTCGAGAGCTGCCTTTTCGCGGCGGATCGGATGGTAATTGGCCGGGCCCTTCGGCAGCGATGCGAGATAGGCGGTCTCGGCAATCGTCAGTTCCGTCACCGATTTATTGAAATAGGTGAGAGCCGCGCCGGCAATGCCGTAGGAATTCAGGCCGAAGAAAATCTCGTTGAGATAAAGCTCGAGAATCTTGTCCTTGGAATAGGTCTGCTCGATACGGAAGGAGAGAATGGCTTCCTTGAGCTTGCGGTCAATGGTCTGGTCGTTGGTCAGCAGGAAGTTTTTCGCCACCTGCTGGGTGATGGTGGAAGCGCCGACCGGACGACGGCCCGAGCCTAAGTTCTGGATATTGACGAGAATGGCGCGGCCAAGACCGAAGATATCAACGCCCGGATGGTTGTAGAAATTCTTATCTTCCGCCGAAAGGAAGGCCGCCTTCACCCGGTCGGGGATGGCCTGGATTGGCAGGAACAGGCGTTTTTCATGGGCATATTCCGCCATCAACGCACCGTTGCCGGCGTGCACGCGGGTCGTTACCGGCGGCTCATAGGTGCTCAGAACTGCGTAATCCGGCAGGTCCTTCGTCACGCCGTGCAAATAAATCGCACCGACGACGGCGGCGCACAGGAAGAGCACGCTGGCCAAGCCGAAAAAATATCCAATCAGTCTGATCATACCAAGCTACCGATAATTCGAATCGTAACCATCAACGCCCGACGATTTACGGGCGTATCCTTGCATATCGCGTGCCGTTTTGCACACCATACCTTCGATGACAAGCCGGATACGGCAGCATTCGCTGATATGTTACCGGGTCAACCGCCGCATATCGCGTTTCTGTCGCTGTGCGGATCGCCACCGAATCCGCTCCCGAGTAACGCGGGGAATGTGAGTAAAATAGGGCTTCGGGCAGTTAATAATCCGCAAGGCCCAAGAATTGAACAGCTTTTTGGCTGCAATCGGCACGGCGGCAACAGTGCTTTTACGGCGCCGCCCGGTGTTTCAGCCGCCGTTTGCCATGGCCTTGGCGCGGTATCGCCCCACTGCGGTCGCCAGCCTGTCGGAGACCTTATTGCGCCATTCGGCATCGAGGAGCAGCTTTTCATCCTCCGGATTGGAGAGGAAACCCAGTTCCAGCAGCACCGATGGCACATCATGGGCGCGCAACACCATGAAACCGGCGTAACGATGCGGATTGTTGATGAGGCCGACCTGCCCCTCGAAGGAGGACACGATGTTTTCCGCCAGTGTCACAGAAAAGGCCTGGGTTTCACGACGGGTGAAATCAAGCAGGATATCGGCGACTTCCGGCGGCTCGGTGGAGACAGCCACACCGGCGATCTGATCGGACTTGTTTTCACGCTCCGCCAATTCCTGCGCCATGCGGTCAGAGGCGCGGTCCGACAATGTATAGACGGTAGCGCCACGGATACCCTTCTGCTTCAGGGTGTCGGCGTGGACGGAAATGAACAGGTTGGCATTGTTCTGCCGGGCGATCGTCACGCGCTCAGACAAGGCAAGAAACGTATCGGAATCACGGGTCAGGAACGCCTTGATGCCCGGTTCCCGGTTCAGCCGTTCAACGAGTTCCCTGGCAAAGGTCAATGTGATGACCTTCTCTTCCGTACCGGTCGCCCCGCCTGTCGCACCGGCATCGATGCCGCCATGACCGGCATCGACCGCGATAACGAACTCCGCCTGCCGCGCCGTCTTGTCGCCGGGTGTGATCGCCGCGGTGGTAACCGGTGCCGGCGTCTGCCATTGCTGGGTCTTCACCAGTTCGGCGAATTTTGCTTTGGTGGTGATTTCCGTATCCAGCACGAAACGGAAAGCTGCGCCGTCCTCGCCCTTTTTCGTTTCGGCCACCGCCACCTGCACCGGTTTTTTCGCGGTCAGCACGATACGGGCGCTGTTCTGGCCCATGCTGCCAAAGCGGATATCTGAAAAAAGGCCTGTCGGTTTGAGGTCGGATACCGGAAAGGCGAAATTCACCGCCGGAAAATCAACGACGATGCGGGCCGGCGAATCGAGATAGTGAACATCGAATTCCGGCTCTTCCGCGAAATCGAGAACGATGCGGGTGCGCGCCTCGTCGCCGATGATGCGCGCCTGATTGGCGACAAGCGGTTCAAGCGCAAAGGCCTGCGGGACGCCACAGAGGACTGTGACGACCGAAAGGAAGACCGGAACGACGAAGGCACGCGCAAGCCGCGCGATTCGCACGCCAAGCGGCCCTGCCCCACCTGATATCTCTGCGCTGCGCGTGAAATTCATGGTCTTCAAGAAATTCCGTATTTCAGTCATTTTCGATAAATGGAGCGGAAAAGCACCGGGAACGGCACCGTTTCGACCACGCCGGACGTTTGTTTGCGCGTTTGCGCCCCACAATCGCAGGCCTTGGTGAACCAATTGTTAACCCGGAAATTCCACCAACAATATGGCATATTTAGCCACCCTATTGCTATTATGACAGAGAAAACATACAACAAGGATGAGGGTTAAAAGTGTTGACGGGATAGATGCCCGCCGGCTGCCAATCGAAAAAGACGCTGGCGCTGCAAAACGGGCAATCATCTGCCGTCGTTACATTTATCCTGAAACTGGATCAATTCCGGCCGTGGCCGGAGACCTACCCGGTGGCCCTACCACCGCTGCTCTGAGGAGAGCAAATTCATCGGACCCCAAGGGGTCTATATATTATTGTCGTTCCGCCTGGCCAATGATGTCGCAGCAGTTTTCACATGAACCGGATACCAGGAGCAGGCCATGTGCCTCGCCGTCGGTCCGGATGCTGCCAGTTTACAGACGCCCGGCAGGAGACTTCATTTCCGGCACATCCTTGCACTCATATGAAAGGCCCGTCCGTATGGCGGGCCTGTTCTCGTATAAAACAAGGCTGCGCCGAGGAGCACAGCTTACATGGCAGACAAAATGCTTATCGACGCCTCCCACGAAGAGGAGACACGCGTAGTCGTTGTCCGTGGGAACCGGATCGAAGAATTCGATTTTGAATCGGAGCACAAGAAACAGATCCGCGGCAATATCTACCTTGCCAAGGTGACGAGGGTTGAACCCTCGCTTCAGGCGGCCTTCGTCGATTACGGTGGAAATCGCCACGGCTTTCTCGCCTTTGCGGAAATCCATCCGGATTATTACCAGATCCCGCTTGCCGACCGTCAGGCTCTGCTGAGGGCCGAAGCCGAAGATCATCGCCGCAGCGACGACTTCGAATCGGCAGATGCGCCCGAGCCCGGTGCGCCGGCAATCGATCTTTCGCAGGTTGATCAGCCCGATGTCGGCATCGTATCGGCAAGCGAAACCGTTGAAGTCGTGGTGACGGAAGAGGCTGCGCCAGCGACTGCAGCCGAGGAAGTCTCCGAAGAGACTGCGGTTGCAGCCGTCGAGACCGTTGCGGAAGAAGCACCGGCCGAGGAAGAAAAGCCGAAGAAGCGCGTTCGCCGCCCCCGCGCCAAGAAGAAGACGGAAGAAGAACTCGCAGCCGAAGCCGCTGAGGCCTCTTCCGACGAAGACGGCAGCACAGGCGGCGAAATGGCCGCAATGGTCGATACCGATACGATTTCCGAAGAAGTCGAAGGCCTTCGCCGTGGCAATGACGATGATGACGACGACGATGACGACGATCATCACGAAAAGGAAGTGATCGAATCCGTCGGCGCCGAAGACGCGATGGAGGAAGTTCCCGATCGCGTTGCCCGCAAGCCGCGCAAGCAGTATCGCATCCAGGAAGTCATCAAGCGCCGCCAGATCCTTCTGGTGCAGGTGGCCAAGGAAGAACGTGGCAACAAGGGTGCTGCACTCACCACCTATCTGTCGCTTGCCGGCCGTTATTCCGTGCTGATGCCGAATACGGCGCGTGGCGGTGGCATTTCCCGCAAGATCACCCAGCCAACCGACCGCAAGCGCCTGAAGGAAATCGCGCGTGATCTGGAGGTTCCGCAGGGCATGGGCGTCATTCTGCGTACCGCAGGCGCCAACCGCACCCGCGTCGAAATCAAGCGCGACTTCGAATATCTGATGCGCCTGTGGGAAAACGTCCGCACGCTGACGCTGAATTCCACCGCCCCCTGCCTCGTTTACGAGGAAGGCTCGCTGATCAAGCGCTCGATCCGCGATCTCTATAACAAGGATATCGGCGAGATCATCGTTTCCGGCGAAGAAGGCTATCGTGAAGCGAAAGACTTCATGAAGATGCTGATGCCGAGCCATGCCAAGGTGGTTCAGCCTTACCGCGACATTCACCCGATCTTCTCGCGCTCCGGCATCGAAGCCCAGCTCGACCGGATGCTGCAGCCGCAGGTGACGCTGAAATCCGGCGGTTACCTCATCATCAACCAGACGGAAGCGCTGGTTTCGATCGACGTCAACTCCGGCCGTTCGACCCGCGAGCATTCCATCGAGGAAACCGCGCTGACGACCAACCTCGAGGCGGCGGAAGAAGTGGCGCGCCAGCTGCGCCTGCGTGACCTTGCCGGTCTTGTCGTCATCGACTTCATCGACATGGAAGAAAAGCGCAACAACCGCGCTGTCGAAAAGAAGCTCAAGGATTGCCTGAAGAACGACCGCGCCCGCATCCAGGTCGGCCGCATCTCGCATTTCGGCCTTCTGGAAATGTCGCGCCAGCGCATCCGCGCTTCGGTGCTGGAATCGACCACCCAGGTCTGCCAGCATTGTGGCGGCACGGGCCATGTACGTTCGGAATCCTCCATCGCGCTGCATGTTCTGCGCGGCGTCGAGGAATATCTGCTGCGTAACACCACCCACAACATCACGGTGCGCTGCACGCCGGAAACGGCGCTTTACCTGCTTAACCACAAGCGTGGCACGATCGTCGATTATGAAGGCCGCTTTGGCGTGTCGATCATCATTGCCGCCGATTCCAGCGTCGGTGCACAGCATTTCGCCATCGATCGCGGCGAAGCCGTCGAAAATCCGGTGAAGATCGAAAGCCTCATCCAGATGCTTCCGAACTTCGTCGAAGAGGAAGACGATATCGTCATCGAGGCGGAAGAGGACGAGGAAGAGGAAGAAATCGTCAAGGCGCAGGCTGGCGAGCCGCGTCAGCAGCAGCAGGGCGAAAACGGTGAAGATGGCAAGCGCAAGCGCAAGCGTCGTCGCCGCCGTCGTGGCAAGGGCGGACAGAACGACCAGAACGGCGCTCTTGACGCACAGGCCGGCGATGATGCCGATGATGCTGAAGGTGACGACGACAGCGCCGAAGCCGATGACACCGATGGTGATGCCGACGAAAACGGCGTGAACGAAGCCGCAAACTCCGACGAAGACGGCAAGCGCAAGCGCCGCCGTCGCGGCAAGCGTGGCGGCCGCCGCAACCGTGACGAGGCTCTCGATGCTGCAGGCACGGAAGCCGGCGACGAAGGCGAGACGGAAGGCGAAGAGGTTTCCGCCGCAGCGCCCGTAACCGAAGAGCCCACCGCCGCCGACGTGATGGAAGGCGTGGTTGCCGACGTTGTGGCTGAAGAAGCGCCGAAGAAGCCGCGCCGCACCCGCAAGGCGAAAGCCAAGACCGAGGCTGAAGACGCACCGAAGGCTGAAACCGTTGAAACGGTCGAGCCGGTGGTCATTGAGCCGGCAGTCGTTGAAGCGACCGTCGTCGATGTCGCCATCGAAGAAATCGGTGAAGCTTCGGCCGATCTGGCGCCTGAAGCAGACGCACCCGCGACGGAAGAAAAGACCCGCGCGAACCGGGGCAGCAATGTCTCCAGTTCGGAGCCGGTCGTGACCTCTTCCGGTTCGTCCGCGAACAATCCCGACGGCGATGAGCCGAAGCCGCGCAAGGGCGGCTGGTGGCAGCGCAAGGGCTTCTTCTGATAGAAGCGACTGAAACGAAAAGCCCGCAACCATGTTGCGGGCTTTTTGCTTTTGACGAACACTGCTCTCGCGTCATCCCCGCCCTTGAGGCGAGGACGATGAATGCGGAGAGAAGCTGCGCATCTGCCCGCAATGCAGGCGCCATATAAGGGCATCTTTACCCCAGGCTAAAGCACCGCTTGTTATGCCTGAACCGTCAGACAGACCGCGTCAGCCCACCATCGACACGGATGTTCTGGCCGGTGATGTACCCTGCCCCCTCGGATGCGAGGAACGCCACGGTGGCCGCTATCTCCTCGCTTTTCCCGTAACGCTGCATCGGCACGCTCTCCCGGCGTTCTTCCGTGCCCGGCAGGCTGTCGATCCAGCCGGGCAGGACGTTGTTCATGCGCACATTGTCGGCTGCATAGGTATCGGAAAAAATCTTGCTGTAGGAGGCAAGGCCGGCGCGGAAGACGGCCGATGTCGGGAACATGCTGCTCGGCTCGAAGGCCCAGGCGGTGGAGATGTTGATGATCGCGCCCGCCTTCTGCTTGACCATGACCGGGGCAATGATCCTTGTCGGGCGGATGACGTTCATGAGATAGACGTCGAGACCCGTATGCCATTGCTCGTCGGTAATATCGAGGATGGAGGCGCGCGGGCCATGTCCGGCGCTGTTGACCAGCACATCGATACGGCCGAATTTTTCGAGCGTCAGATCCGTGAGGCGCTGGAGATCGTCATTGGACTGGTTGGAGCCGGTGATGCCGATGCCGCCCAGTTCCTGCGCCAGGGCTTCCCCCTTGCCCGAAGACGACAGGATCGCGAGCTTGTAGCCGTCCGCAGCCAGCCGTTTCGCCACGGCGGCACCCATGCCGCTACCACCCGCCGTTACAACAGCCACTTTTTCTGCCGACATCGATTTCTCCATTTCCAATCCGGTGAACCGCCGCGTGGCGATCCTTCTCCATCCTTGAACCGCCTCATCTATAGCGGGTTTCGGAAATAAGTTCGAACCAGAAAGCCTTGGGCCGGCATGAAGAAAAACTGATGCTCGCGGCGTCTCAGCAAGGCACTTCCCCCTCCGCGGAATGAGCGTATCTGCTGTCCGGCGGAGCCTCCTCCCTCTCCCGCAGACCGTAGTCCCGCATCACGCAAGCGATACGCAGGCGGTAATTGGCAAAGACGCCGGAGCGTCCCATGGCCTGCGCTGCGCGATGCGGCGCGGTGTTGCGCCACGCCTTCACCGCCTCCTCATCCCGGAAGAACGACAGAGAAAGCATCTTGTCGGGATTACTGATGCTCTGAAACCGCTCGACGGATATGAAGCCGTCAATGGTTTCCAGTTCAGAGCGCAGGCTGGCAGCGATATCGAGATAATGCTGTTTCTCGCCCTGGGCCGGAAAGACCTCGAAGATGACGGCGATCATCGCTCACCTCCGGCATGGGGAGCGGAGGCAAGCCGCAGGAAAAGCCTGTCTTCCCGGCGGATGAATTGCTCGCGGCGGGCGAATTCATAATTCTCGCGCCCTGCCGGATCGGCGGCAAGCCGTGCCCTGTAGGCCTCGTAGGCTGCGAGGTTTTCAATATTATAGACACCGTAAGCGATCGTGCTCGATCCCTCCTTCGGTGCGTAATAACCGATGAGATCGGCCCCACAGCGCGGTATCGCCTCTCCCCAGTTGCGGGCATATCTGTCGAAGGCATCGACCTTGAAAGGGTCGATCTCATAACGGATGAAACAGGTCAACATCATCTTTCTCCTCGTCTTCTGCCTCTCCTGTCTAAGCCATTGCCTCGCATCAATGCTTCGGCTATCATCGAACTATGAAAGACGGACCCCTGATCGCCAATGTCGCCGCCCTGATTGGCGACCCTGCCCGCGCGAACATCTTGACGGCGCTGATGGATGGACGTGCGCTGACGGCAAGCGAGCTTGCCGAAGCCGCCGGCGTGACCCTGCAGACTGCCAGCGGGCACTTGTCAAAACTCTCCGATGCCCAGCTGCTGAAAGCGGAAAAACAGGGGCGTCATCGTTATTTCCGTCTTTCCGACGAGGATGTCGCGCAGGTTCTGGAAGCATTGATGGGGCTTGCCCAGCGCACCGGCGCGGTGCGCGTGCGCACCGGACCGAAGGACAAGGCGCTGCGCGAAGCGCGCATCTGTTATGATCATCTGGCCGGGGAAAGCGGCGTGGCGCTGCTTGCGGCCATCACCGCGAATGGACTCGTGACGCAGGGTGACGATCCCACGCTGACGGATAGCGGGCGCGACTTTTTCTCAAGCTTCGGTATTGATCTTTCGCCGCTCGAAAAAGCCCGCCGCCCGGTCTGCCTGCATTGCCTGGACTGGAGCGAGCGCCGGCATCACCTCGGCGGCGGGCTTGGCGCATCGCTGCTCGATGCCATGCAGCAGCGCGACTGGCTGCGGCGCGGAAATGGCCGCGTGCTGACCTTCACGACAAAGGGTGAAAAGGCGTTCAACAGCACCTTCGGCTGCACGCCCGCCTGATAACCTCTCGGCGGTCGATCGGTTCTTATTTCAGCCAACCGGCGATACGGCCCACGGCCTCGGCGATATCAGAGACCGAACCGGCATAGGAAATGCGCAGTGCTCGATGGCCTTCCTCGGGATCGAAATCCATGCCCGGTGTCGCCGCCACATCGATTTCCGCCAGCATGCGCCTGGCAAAATCCATGCTGTCATTGGAAAAACGGCTGGTATCGACATAGGCGTAAAAAGCCCCGTCCATGGGCGATGCAAGCGGCAGGCCGATTTCCGGCAGGCGCGCCATCAGGAAATCGCGGTTGGTGCGATAGCTTTCCCTGTAGACATCCAGTTCCTCCGCTGCCGAAAAGGCTGCGGTTGCTGCAAGCTGTGACAGTTCCGGCGGTGAGATATAAAGGCTCTGGGCAAGGCACTCGACCGGGCGGACAAGATTTTCCGGCAGGACCATCCAGCCGATACGCCAGCCGGTCATGCAGTAATATTTCGAGAAGGAATTGATGATCACCGCACTGTCGGTGATTTCAAGCGCGCTCGTTTCTTCACCGACAAAGGTAAGGCCGTGATAGATCTCGTCGGAGATGAAGGCCATGTCGCGGCTTTCGCAATAGTTCGCCAGCCGCTTCAGCGCCTCGCGGCCGGTGACGGTGCCGGTCGGATTGGCCGGGCTTGCCAGAAGCACGCCTTTCAGCTTGCAGCCAGCTTTGGCCTCCGCCCGCTCCAGACTGGCGGGCGTCAGCGTATAGCCGGTTTCGGCCGTAACCGGCACTTCGACCACATTCAGGCCAAGTGCCTTCAAAATATTGCGATAGGCCGGATAGCCGGGCCTTGCGATCGCGAGATGATCACCGGCATCGAAGAGGCTGAGGAAGGCAAGATTGAAGGCGGCGGAAGACCCTGTTGTTACGGCAATGCGCGCCGGATCGATGGCCACCTGATGGCGCAGCCGGTAATGGCCGGCAATCGCTTCGCGCAACTCACGCAGGCCCAGCGCGTCGGTATAACCGATGCGCCCGTGCTTCAGCGCCTCCTGCGCCGCTTCCAGCGAGGCCTTCGGTGCTGGATGGGAGGGCTGCCCGACAGCCATGGAAATGACGGGGCGTCCCGCCTGCCTGCGCCGGTTCGCTTCCGCCAGGATATCCATGGCGTGAAAGGGTTCGACTGCGCTTCGCTTCGACATCGTAATCAAGGGCATGCTCTTTCCTGAACCGTATTTCGCAGACTTGCCGCAGAATCACAATCTTCACAATCATGCGACCATAATGCGGACAACTATTTTTGCCGTATGGCATTTGGCTTAAAGTAAGGTAATTGCCATCATGATATTCATGAAGCACTGACCGCACAGTAATGAGGACCGATATGGCGCATCTTCTCCGTTCAACCCTTCTCGCCAGCGTGACGGCCCTTTCGACGGTTTTCGCGTCTCTGCCCGCCCATGCCCTGGATGCCGAGCAGAAGAAGGAAATGGGCGAATTCATCAAGCAATATCTAATCGAAAACCCCGAGATCATGCTTGAGGTTCAGGACGCGCTGGAACGCAAGCAATATGCAGCCCGTAACGCCAAGGCGGCGGAGGCCGTTGCCGACAACAAGAAGACCATCTTCGAATCGAAATACGATCTGGCGCTCGGCAACCCGGATGGCGATGTGACGCTGGTCGAGTTCTTCGACTATAATTGCGGTTACTGCAAACGCGCCATGGGCGATATGGACGCGATTTTGAAGGGCGACAAGAAAGTACGCGTCGTCCTCAAGGAATTTCCGATCCTCGGGCCGGAATCGGTGGCCGCCCATCGCGTTTCCAATGCCGTGAAGCTGCTCGCTCCGGCCAAATACGCGGAATTCCAGCGTACCCTGCTTGGTGGTCGCGGGCGGGCGAATGAGGACAGCGCCATGGAAGTGGCAACCTCGCTCGGCCTCAAGGAGGCAGACATCCGCAAGTCGATGGCGGAAAACCCCAATGACGCGCAGGTGCAGGAAACCTACAAGCTGGCCAACAGCCTCGGCATCACCGGTACGCCGTCCTATATTGTCGGCGATGAGGCGGTTTTCGGTGCTGTCGGTGCGGACCCGCTGAAGGAAAAAATCGCCAATATGCGCAGCTGTGGAAAAGCCACCTGCTCGTGAATTTTGGAGCGGCGGGGATAAATCGGAACCGGTCCTGCCGCTCAAATTTTTTGTTCGAGCATCGGATTGTCTGAAAACCGCAAGACACTTTTCGGTCGGATGCTTAAAAAAGCCCCTGCATTCCCTGTGAGATGCCGGGCGAGCCGGCGCTTTCCGGCTTGCGGGGGCTTTTCCTTGGCGGCTGCGCAGTCTATAGCTGTCGCTGATTTTCTTATGGAAACTTGAATGAGCAATATCATCATCGTCATCAACGGCCCCAATCTCAACATGCTGGGAAAAAGGGAACCGGGTATCTATGGTGGCAAGACGCTGAAAGACATCGAGAATGATTGTCTTCAAGCTGGTGCCGATCTCGGTTTCGCAGTGGAATTCCGCCAGTCCAACCACGAAGGCGTGCTTGTGGACTGGTTGCATGAGGCGGGTGAGCGGGCGGCAGGCGTCGTCATCAATCCCGGCGCTTACAGCCACACCTCTATCGCGTTGCATGACGCCATTCGTGCGATTTCCACGCCCGTCGTGGAAGTGCATATTTCCAACATCCACGCCCGCGAAGAGTTCCGTCACAAATCGATGGTATCACCTGCAGCGAAGGGCATGGTCTGCGGTTTTGGACCATACGGATATATCATGGCGCTTCACGCGCTGAAAAACATCACGGCATAAAAAGAAACAAAGAATAGGGTTTGTCATGTCTGAAAAGAAACAGGGTATCGACAAGGAACTGATCCGCGAACTCGCGAATATCCTCAACGACACCGACCTTTCGGAAATTGAAGTGGAGCAGGACGACCTGCGCATTCGCGTTTCCCGCGCTGCGCCGCCCGCCCCGGTTTACGCGGCGCCCGCCCCCTACGCAGTGCCGGCAGCAGCGCCTGCTGCGGTACCGACAATCGTTGCGCCGGCAGCACCTGCGGCTGCCGGAGCACCGGCCCGCAACCCGGCCAACACCGTTTCCTCGCCGATGGTCGGCACGGTTTACCTGTCGCCTGCTCCGGGCGCCCGTCCCTTCATCGAAGTGGGCGCGACCGTCAAGGAAGGCCAGACCATCCTCATCGTCGAAGCCATGAAGACCATGAACCAGATCCCGGCACCCAAGTCCGGCAAGGTCGTGGAAATCGTCGTCAACGACGCACAGCCCGTGGAGTATGGCGAAGCCCTCGTGGTCATCGAATAAAGGCGGTTCAGCATGGTTTCGAAGATCCTCATAGCCAACCGTGGCGAGATCGCGCTGCGCGTCCTGCGCGCAGCAAAAGAGCTTGGCATTCCGACTGTCGCCGTGCACTCCACGGCCGACGCGGATGCGATGCATGTGCGCCTTGCCGACGAAAGCGTGTGCATCGGCCCGCCGCCCTCGCGTGACAGCTACCTCAACATCCATCAGATCGTTGCGGCCTGCGAAATCACCGGTGCGGACGCCGTTCACCCCGGTTACGGCTTCCTGTCGGAAAATGCCAAGTTCGCCGATATTCTCGACGCGCACGGCATCACCTTCATTGGGCCGACCGCGGAACATATCCGCATCATGGGCGACAAGATCACCGCCAAGCAGACGGCGCAGGAACTCGGCATTCCCGTCGTTCCCGGCTCCGACGGTGAAGTGAAGCCCGAAAACGCGATGGAAATCGCCCGGACGATCGGCTTCCCGGTCCTCATCAAGGCGACGGCAGGCGGTGGCGGCCGCGGCATGAAAGTGGCGAAGACCGAAGCCGATCTGGAAGAGGCAGTAGCGACTGCCCGTTCCGAAGCGGCAGCAGCCTTCGGCAACGACGCCGTTTACATGGAAAAATACCTCGGCAAGCCGCGCCATATCGAAGTGCAGGTTTTCGGCGATGGCGAAGGCAATGCAGTTCACCTTGGCGAACGCGATTGCTCGCTGCAGCGCCGTCACCAGAAGGTGCTGGAAGAAGCCAATTCACCGGCACTGACAGTCGAACAGCGCATGAAGATCGGCGAAATTTGCGCCGACGCCATGCGCAAGCTGAAATATCGCGGCGCCGGCACCATCGAGTTCCTGTATGAAAACGGCGAGTTCTATTTCATCGAAATGAACACCCGTCTGCAGGTGGAGCATCCGGTAACGGAAGCCATCACCGGCATGGATCTCGTGCAGGAACAGATCAGGGTCGCTTCGGGCCAGGGCCTGTCGGTCACGCAGGCGGATATCGAATTCCATGGCCATGCCATCGAATGCCGTATCAATGCCGAAGACCCGCGCACCTTCGTTCCCTCCCCGGGCACGCTGACCTATTTCCACACGCCGGGCGGCCTTGGTGTGCGCGTCGATTCGGGCGCCTATCAGGGCTACAAGATCCCGCCCTATTACGACAGCATGATCGGCAAGCTGATCGTTCACGGTCGCGACCGTGACGAGTGCATCCGCCGCCTGCGTCGGGCGCTGGACGAATTCGTCGTTGATGGCATCAAGACCACGCTGCCGCTTTTCCAGGATCTTCTCCAGAATGAGGATATTCTGAACGGCGATTACGATATTCACTGGCTGGAAAAATATCTGGCCGGTGACGCGTCTCACTAAGACGATATGGCTGGGCGGCGCAGCAGAAATAACGGCATAACGGTCGATATTCTGCTGCGCGCCTATTCCGCCGGCCTGTTTCCCATGGCCGATTCGGCTGATGATCCGGAGCTTTTCTGGGTCGAGCCGGAGATACGCGGCATCATCCCGCTCAATGATTTTCACGTTTCCAAAAGCCTTGCCAAGGCGATGCGCAAGAAGCCGTTCGACATACGCTTCAACACCGCCTTCGAAGCTGTCATGGCGGGATGTGCGGCGGAAGCGCCGGACAGGCCCAGCACCTGGATCAACGCCACCATTCGCAGGCTTTATACCGAGCTTCACCAGATCGGCCATGCCCACAGCGTTGAGGCGTGGGAGGGCAAGGAACTTGTCGGCGGTCTTTATGGCGTCTCGCTGGGGGCCGCGTTCTTTGGCGAAAGCATGTTTTCCCGCCGCACCAACGCCTCGAAGATTTGCCTCGTGCATCTGGTGGAGCGGTTGCGGCAGCAGGGGTTTACCCTGCTCGACACACAATTCACGACCGAGCACCTGAAAACATTCGGTGCAATCGACATTCCAAAATCGGAATATGCGACGATACTGGAAGCCGCCGTCGACCGGCCGGATGTGCCCTTTGATAAATTGATCGCCCAAGAAAATCCGCGCTGAAAACAAGCTTAGATTTTTCTTGCAACCCGCAAAAACTTGACTTATCCGATCATGATATTTCATTTATTGGGGGATGATCATGCGCTGGATCGCGGCCTTCTTGTTAACACTGGCACTGGTAGCAACGGCGACTGCGGCTGAACAACGCCCCAACCCGCAAGCCGCCTGGCGACACGAAGTTTCACGCGCCCTGGCGGGCGCAACCGGCCGACCCGAATTCAAGGTCGTGCGGACGAAAAATCAGCAGGTGCTCCTTGTCAGTTTTCGCGTTGACCAGACGGGGAAAATGCAGGCCGTACAGGTCAAAAACATCAGGAACAGCACTTACCAAGCCCGAGCGGCTGTAAAGAAGGTATTTTCCGAGGTCCGATTCCCCTCGCCTCCTGCCAGCGATCGGCCCCACAAATTCAGCGTTCCAATCGTGATCGGGCCCGAACTGACGCGGGAGGAAATGATCGAACAACTCGAAAGCAGAAGCAAAGCCTTGGCCGCTATGGCCGAGAAGCTGAAGCGCCAGCGGTAATTATCGATCAGACGGTGATTATTTGCTGGCCGTAGAAGGGGCAGGAACTTCCGAGTCCTGCTTGCAGCCCGTCAACCACACGTCGTAGATCGGGTGCTCAACGGCGTTGAGGCCCGGGCTGTCGGCGAACATCCAGCCCGTGAAGATTCGCTTGATCTTGCGGTCGAGGGTGATTTCATCGACCTCGACAAAAGCGTCGATCTTCTGGGTTTCCGTCTGGTCGCGGGAATAACAGACCTTTGGCGTCACCTGAAGCGCGCCGAATTGCACCGTCTCGTCGATATAAACATCAAAGGATGTGATGCGGCCGGTGATCTTGTCGATGCCGGAAAACACCGCAACGCGGTTTTCCAGACGGGCGGCAGAGACGGGTGAAATGAGGATGGCAGCAGAGACCGCAGCAAACAGCGACACTGTCAGCGCACGCAAAGAACGATCCCGCGTGATTTTCCTCATACGATATGTCTCCAAATATTTGCCTGTGTCGAGACGCCGACCGGATCAACGCGTAAGGGCGGAATGTGGCAAAAACCGGTGAGGCCGGATGCAAGCGCGGCGTTTTGCACAACACCGCGCATCACAAGATGCTTAGTTGCCGGGGGTCCAGGCGTCGTAGTCGCCGGTCACGCGCGGGCGCTCGCCGGCAACAGCCAGCGACCCTTGGGGACGATAGGCCTTGGACGTGCCGGTGTGGTTCGGCTGATGCGGCTTCTGCCAGTCACGTGCGACGTAGCTTTCCTGGCTCGGCGGCACATCAGTGCGGTAATGCATCCAGCCATGCCAGCCCGGCGGAATGGCCGAGGCTTCCGCATAACCATTATAGATCACCCAGCGGCGCGGCATGCCCCAGGAGGTGGTGCCGCCTTCGTAATAGGTATTGCCCAACTCATCCTGTCCGACTTTCTTGCCAAAACGCCAGGTATGAAACCGCGTTCCGATCGTCTGGCCGTTCCACCAGGTGAAGATTTGCGTCAGGAGAGTCTTCATTATCCGTTCCTCGGGCTTGAATGCGCTGCAGCGATTTTAAATCGCACGGCACAAGACATGCTTATGCCGCCCCTCACGGCAATTGTCCAGCATTTCGAGATATATCGGCGCTATTTCAGCTTCATCCTGAAGCCTAGATGCCGCTTCTCGAAACCCAGTCGCTCATAGAAGCGATGTGCGTCCAGCCGGGCCATGTTGGAGGTGAGCTGGGCGGCATTCATGCCCTGACGACGGGCTTCCTCAAGGCAATAATTGATCATCACCGCGCCGATACCCTGTCCGCGCATGTCAGACCGTGTCTGCACCGCCTCGATCACCATGGATTTGGCCCCTCGCCCCACGAGCTTGGTGAGGATGGCCGTCTGGAAAGTACCGACCACTTCGCCATCCAGTTCCGCCACATAAAGCGTTTCGCTGGGCGATGCGGCAATGGCGCGGAAGGCAGCGAGATAATCGGGCTGCGCCGATTCGTCGGTGGTGTCACCGTGGCCGCCGATCTCGTCGGCGGCAAAAATGGCGGCGAGCGCCGGAAGATCATCTTCGCGCGCCGTGCGGATTATCAGCTTCTGTAATGTCGCATTCATCGGGTCAGGCTCTTTTCCATAACGATGCCGGGTAAACCCTCGATGCCGGCCATGCGCTCGATTCGGTCTACCTCGACAAATCCGACGCCTTCATAAAAGGCGATTGCGACAGTATTTTTAGGCTCGACTTCAAGACGCATGATTTCTGCATCCGGAAAGCAGGTTTCCAGCTCGGCGAAGAGATCACGGCCCACGCCCTGCCGCTGAAGATCGGGCGCCACATAGAGCTGGTGCAACAGGGCCGTCTTCGCCATCTTGGTGGACATGGAGCCATAGGCCATGCCACCGATCCGCTTGCCGTCATCAGCAACGAGAAACTCGCCGCCCTTTTTCTCGACACGGTCCTTCATGGCCTGCGGCGAATGCCATGCGGCAATCAGCTCGTTCACCTTGTCTGCGCCGTAGATCGCGTCATAGGTGGCGTGCCATGTCGTCGCGAGCAGCGCCCGGACCGGCTCGATGTCACGCAGGCTGGCTGTGCGGATGAAAAACATGATCTGGCTCCGTCTTGAAACAGAAATGCCGGGCTTTGATCCCGGCAGAAGTGATGTCAGTCCCTCGTACTCGACGTCATCCTCGGGCTTGTCCCGAGGATCTGAGCACGTTTGACCTTGTGGGTCGTTAGATCCTCGGGACAAGCCCGAGGATGACGGATGAGAGCTGTCGGCTTCAATGCTTCTACGGCATAAGGCAGCCGCCGCTTATTCGTCCTCGATACCGAGCTTGGCCTTCACCAGCGCCTGCACGGCCTGCGGGTTGGCCTTACCGCCCGTCGCCTTCATGACCTGACCTACGAACCAGCCGGCAAGCGTTGGCTTTGCCTTGACCTTCTCGACCTGATCCGGATTGGCGGCGATGATATCATCCACGGCCTTTTCGATGGCGCCGGTGTCCGTCACCTGCTTCATACCGCGGGCCTCGACGATCTCAGCCGGATTGCCGCCTTCGTTCCAGACGATCTCGAACAGATCCTTGGCGATCTTGCCGGAAATGGTCTCGGCCTTGATGAGATCGATGATGCCGCCGAGCTGTTCCGGGGAAACCGGCGTCGTCTCGATATCCTTGCCTGATTTATTGAGCGCGCCGAGCAGATCATTGATGACCCAGTTGGCGGCAGCCTTCGGATCGCGGCCGGCGGCGACGGCTTCATAATAATCGGCGATTGCCTTTTCCGAAACGAGGATCGAAGCGTCATAGACCGACAGGCCGAGATCGGCCACGAAACGGGCCTTCTTGTCGTCAGGCAGTTCCGGCAGATCGACCTTCAGCGCCTCGACGAAAGCATCGTCGAATTCGAGCGGCAGCAGGTCCGGATCGGGGAAATAACGATAGTCATGCGCGTCTTCCTTGGAGCGCATGGAACGCGTTTCGCCCTTGCCGGGATCGAACAGGCGGGTTTCCTGATCGATGGCGCCGCCGTCCTCCAGAATGGCGATCTGGCGGCGTGCCTCATATTCGATGGCCTGACCAACGAAGCGGATGGAGTTGACGTTCTTGATTTCGCAGCGCGTGCCGAAACCTTCGCCCGGGCGGCGCACGGAAACGTTGACGTCGGCGCGCATCGAGCCTTCGTCCATGTTGCCGTCGCAGGTGCCGAGATAACGCACGATGGAGCGCAGCTTGGTGAGGTAACCCTTGGCCTCATCCGACGAGCGCATGTCCGGCTTGGAGACGATTTCCATCAGCGCCACGCCCGAACGGTTGAGATCCACGAAGGACATGGTCGGGTGCTGGTCGTGCATGGACTTGCCGGCGTCCTGCTCCAGATGCAGGCGCTCGATGCCAATCTCGATATCCTCGAAATTGCCCTGACGGTCGGGACCAAGCGAAATGGTGATGGTGCCCTCACCGACGATCGGGTCCTTGAACTGCGAAATCTGGTAGCCCTGCGGCAGATCCGGATAGAAATAGTTCTTGCGGTCGAAGATCGAACGGTTGTTGATCTTCGCCTTCAGCCCAAGACCGGTACGCACCGCCTGCTTGACGCATTCCTCGTTGATGACGGGAAGCATGCCGGGCATGGCGGCATCAACAAGCGACACGTTGGAATTCGGCGCATTTCCGAAGGTGGTGGAGGCACCGGAAAAAAGCTTGGAATTGGAGAGAACCTGCGCATGGACTTCCAGTCCGATCACGATTTCCCAATCGCCGGTGGCGCCGGGAATGAAGCGTTTCGGGTCAGGGGTGCGCACGTCTACAAGGGTCATCTGAAGCTCACGATATACGGGTTCTTTGGCTCTGGTGGGTAGAACATATGGCGCGCGGGCGCAAGACATCTTGCGCCCTGTCGCACGAAGCGCCGAATTTTCGGCACTCTGCATACGTAATTTTTACGCGTCTGATTTTCAATTCAAATCATGACGATGATTGCCCTGTATTTCATGATCTTTGTCGCCTTCAATCTAGTCGTCTTTCTTGTCTATTGGTGGGACAAGGAAGCGGCGAGGAATGGTGGCTGGCGCATTCGCGAAAGCACATTGCTGGGGCTCGCCTTTGTGGGCGGCAGCGTGGGCGCAATTTCGGCTCAACGCCTGCTGCGGCACAAAACCCGCAAGGAACCCTTTCGCAGCATTCTGCTCTCCATCGTGATTTTACAGGCGGGCCTTGTTGTGTCAGTGGCAATCATGCCGGACTGGCCGGTGCGGCTTGTGAACAGCCTGATAAGGCTCAGTCAGAATTCCGTGCCATAAAGACCGCTCTCGATCTCGACAAGCTGCTTTTGCAGGCCGATCGACTGTACATCGCGATCGAGCTTCGGCGCGTAGGAAACTGAGAGCCAGCGGACGCTGTAGCCATGGTGGCGGAAAAATGCGACGGCCGGTTCGTTCTGGGCGTGTGTTTCAAGCTGGATGGTTTCAAAACCCCTGTCCGCTATCAGCCGTTCAATATCGGCCAGCAGGAGGCTGCCGACCTGCCGGCGCTGAAAATCCGGATCGATCCAGAAATCTGAAATCGTCTCGTCAAAATGTTCCCGCGCCGCCCATCCGGCAACCGTGCCGCCAAATTCCGCCACGCGAATGGCAAGCCATGATGACCGGGTGAAATTGGAAAAGGCGCTGGCCGCGTTGTCGTAAAGCGTCGCGGTGATGCCGAGTGAGGCGGTTGCCTGACGCCATGCCCTGAGGCCGATAGCCGCTAAGGCCTCCGCTTCCTGCTCATGCGCATTGCGAATGACGATCAAGCCGCGCCCTCCATGGCCATCACAAGTAAAACATCGGTGGCGCGATTCGGCCACATGGTTTTTCCAGACGCGCCCTGGACTTGACCACACCTGCTTTGCCCGCTAACCAGAACGGGCAAGAACGGAGTTTTTATGTTCGCTCAATCGGAGTCCTGGTAAAGGCCCTGCCCGCAAGTTTCTTGCGCGCCGGGCCAGATGAAACCGAGCCGGATGCCCCAACGGCACCCGGGTTTGCTTTCACGCGTCTAGATGACGCTGACCGGATTTCCAAAAAATGGACATTTCCCGCGCCGAACAGCGCATTCTACATCTGCTCGCCCAAGGCGGCAGAATTGAACTCGTTCGAGACGATACCCGCAAAATCGAAAAAATCGCGCTCTATACGCGCGACGGCTGGATTTTCAGCGGTCTCAATCTCCTCACCTTCCGCAAGCTGAAACAGAAGAGAGCGATCGCCTCTTCCGGCGGCAAGCCTTACCGCATCACCACCCGCGGTCTGGAACTCGTACGGGGTGAGCTGGACAATCGATGACGAAACGGGCGGCGGCTCACTTGCCGCCGCCCGTCACGACGCAAAGCGGCAAACGCGGCGCAATCAACCGGATTATAGCGCGAGCCCGCGCTCCAGCTTCACCTTTTCAAGCTCGACCTTCATGATGTCCGACCATTCCATGCCACGCCATACGATATTGAAACCACAACGCTCATAAAGACCGATGGCAGCACGGTTTCTGGCGTGGGTATCGATCGTGGCAAGCGGCAGGCCCTGCGCGCGCATCCGGTCGAGAAAATTAAGGATAAGCGCCTTGCCGATCCCCTTGCCCTGCCAGTTCGGGTCCACCCAGAGATCGGAAATATGATGCGGCGCCGTATCGCACGCACCCCAGCCGACGACAATGCCGTCGATTTCGGCGACGACAACATCACCGGTCGGAGACTTGGCGAAATTTTCAAATTCGCCGCTCACCCGCTCGATGACGTCAGGATCGAGATAGCTGTCGTCGAAGGCTTCACCGGAACGCCAGGCCGCAAAACCGACAAAGCCGACCGCGTCGCGGTCGGCTTTGTTCATTTGTCTGAGCTTGAGGCTGCTCACCACCACTTGGCGGGGGTGAACTTGCCCGCTGCCTGCTCGATGGCGTGCGCCGTCTTGAACAGCGTTTCTTCCTCGAAAGGCTTGCCGATGAGCTGCAGGCCGAGCGGCAGGCCCTTGCCGTCAAGGCCGGCTGGCACCGAGAGGCCCGGAAGACCGGCCATGTTGACCGTGATGGTGAAGACGTCCTGCAGGTACATCTTCACCGGATCGGAGGCGAGTTCCTCGTCACCGACAGCAAAGGCGGAAGACGGGGTGATCGGCGCCAGAATGGCGTCGACGCCCTCATGAAAGACGTTTTCGAAGTCACGCTTGATGAGGGTGCGGACCTTCTGCGCCTTCAGATAATAGGCGTCGTAATAACCGGCCGAGAGCACATAGGTGCCGACCATGATACGGCGCTGCACTTCCTTGCCGAAACCGGCGGCGCGGCTCTTCTCGTACATGTCGGCAATGTCCTTGCCGTCGACGCGCAGGCCGTAGCGCACGCCATCATAACGGGCAAGGTTGGACGAGGCTTCCGCCGGTGCGACGATGTAATAGGCGGGCAGCGCGTATTTGGTGTGCGGAAGCGAAATATCGACCACTTCCGCGCCGGCATCGCGAAGCCATTCGACACCCTTGGCCCAGAGCTTTTCAATCTTTTCCGGCATGCCGTCGACGCGGTATTCCTTGGGGATACCGATCTTAAGGCCCTTGAGCGACTGACCGATGGCCTTTTCATAATCCGGCACCGGCAGATCGACAGAGGTGGTGTCTTTCGCATCCACGCTTGCCATGGTCTTCAACAGGATGGCGGCGTCGCGCACATCACGGGCGATCGGGCCTGCCTGATCAAGCGAGGAAGCATAAGCGACGATGCCGAAGCGCGAGCAGCGGCCATAGGTGGGCTTGATGCCAACGGTGCCGGTGAAGGCCGCCGGCTGGCGGATGGAGCCGCCGGTGTCGGTTGCTGTAGCGCCGGCGCAGAGATGCGCGGCGACGGCTGCTGCCGAACCGCCGGAAGAACCGCCCGGCACCAGCTTCTGGTCGGAACCATTGGCGCGCCACGGATTGATGGCCGGGCCGTACCAGGAGCTTTCATTGGACGAGCCCATGGCGAATTCGTCCATGTTGAGCTTGCCGAGCATGACGGCGCCCTGATCCCAGAGGTTCTGGGTGACGGTGGATTCATATTTCGGCTTGAAGCCATCGAGAACATGCGAACACGCCTGCGTGTGCACGTCACGGGTGGCGAAAAGGTCCTTCACGCCAAGCGGAACGCCTTCCAGTTCGCCAGCCTTGCCGGCGGCGATGCGTTCGTCGGAGGCTTTCGCCATGTCGCGCGCCTTTTCAGGCGTCAAGGCGACATAGGCGTTCAGCGCGCCGTTCGCCGCATCGATGGCGGAGAGATAGGCGTCGGTCAGCTCGAGGGCGGAAAATTCTTTGCCCTTCAGCTTTTCGCGGGCTTCGGCAATGGTCAGGCTCGTCAGGTCGGTCATGGTCGGCAACGGCTTTCGAAAATCTCGGAAAAATCAGGCGGCAAACGGCGGTCGCTTATTCGACCACTTTCGGGACCATGAAGAAGTCCCGGTCGGTCGCAGGCGCATTGGCGACAATGTCTTCCGCCTTGTTGCCGTCGGTCACCACGTCGGCGCGTTTTTTCATGTCCACCGGGGTGACTGACGTCATCGGCTCGACGCCGTCGACATTCACTTCCGAAAGCTGCTCCACGAAACCGAGTATGCCGTTCAGCTGACCGAGCATATTCTGTGCTTCTTCTTCGCTGACAGCGATACGGGCAAGGCGCGCAACGCGCTTCACGGTGGCGAGATCGACGGACATGGTTCTACTCCGATGGGATATTTCCCATTCGCTATAATCACCATGTCCGCCATTCGCAACGGTAGAAAGCATGTCGCGCCAAACTGTATGGCGGTTTTGCAGTCGCGACATGTGCCGGAAAAACGTCAGAAGGACAGCGTATCGCCGGCCTTCGGCGTGTGAACACGCGCTTCAGACCCTTCCATGCCGGCCACGAATTTCTCCGGTGTCTGGTCGATGATCGGGAAGGAACCATAGTGGCAGGGAAGCACATGCTCAAACTTGAAGAAGCGCTGGCAGGCAAGCGCCGCCACCGCCCCACCCATGGTAAACCGGTCGCCGATCGGCACGAGGCCGATATCCGGCTGATGCAGCTCGTTGATGAGTTTCATGTCTGAGAAGATATCGGTGTCGCCCATGTGATAGACGGCCGGGCCATCCTCGAAATGCAGCATCAGGCCATTGGCATTGCCGAGCGAATGGGAGACGCCGTCTTCGGTGATCTGGGCCGAGGAATGCAGCGCATTGGTGAAGGTGACGGAAAAACCGTCGAAATGCACCGTGCCGCCGGTATTGCCCATATCAACCTTCGCGACGCCCTTGGCGGAAAGCCAGGCGGCAAGATCGGCATTGGCCAGCACGGTAGCGCCCGTTTCGCGGGCGAGCTGAACGGTGTCACCGACATGGTCGCCATGGCCGTGGGTCAGGAGAATATGGGTGATGCCCTCGGCTGCCGATTTGCCATCCTGTCCGGCAAAACCGGGGTTGCCGGTGAAGAACGGATCGATGAGGATCTTCGCGCTACCGTTTTCGAGGCGGAAGGCGGAATGGCCGAGCCAGGTGATTTTCATGGGAACTTCTCCTTTGTATTGCCGGTGTAGTATGACATAGAGCATTTCCAGTAAAAGTACGTAGCGGTTTTGCGTCTGGAAAATGCGTAAAATCAAAGGTCTAGAGCGGGTCTCGCGTTTCCGTTGAAACTGATGTTTTCTGGAAACAGCCTGAAGAACCGCACTATCGATATTTCAGAGAGGCGACAATGGCCGCAGATAATGACGATTACGTGTATGACGAGGCAACCGGCGAATGGCGGCCGGCTTCCGAGCTGGCAGCAGAGGCGGCGCGCGCCAATGAGGTGCGCGATGCGGCAGGCAATGTGCTCGAAGATGGCGATTCCGTAACGCTGATCAAGGATTTGAAGGTCAAGGGCACCAGCACTGTCATCAAGCAGGGCACCGTCATCAAGTCCATCCGGCTCACCGGAAATCCGGAAGAGATCGATTGCAAGCATGATGCGGTCAAGGGTCTGGTGCTGCGCACTGAATTCGTCCGTAAACGATAAGGGCAGCACACGACATGGCGACACTCACCATCGAGGAACTGGCGGAAACCCTTCAGCCCGCACAGGCGATTGCCGGTCTCGACCTCGGCACGAAGACCATCGGCCTTGCCATGTCGGATTTGTCGCGGCGTTTCGCGACGCCGCGCCCCGTCATCAAGCGGGTAAAATTCACGCAGGACGCCGAAGTGCTGCTGGCCTTCGCCGAAAAGGAGAAGGTGACCGCCTTCATCATCGGGTTGCCGATGAACATGGACGGTTCGGCCGGCCCCCGCGTGCAGGCAACACGCGCCTTCGTGCGCACCATGGGCGAAAAAACCGCCCTGCCCTTCATTTTCTGGGATGAGCGACTTTCGACGGTCGCAGCCGAGCGCGCACTTCTGGAGATGGATGTCTCACGTGCCAAGCGGGCCGAACGCATCGATTCGGCCGCCGCGAGCTTCATTCTTCAGGGCGCGCTGGACAGGCTTTCGGCACTCGCCCGCGCCGTCGACTGACGGCCCGTCCACCAGGCGGCAATCTGCTTCCTCTTGCGGAATGCGAGGATCGCAAACACGATCAGGCTGTCCACCACAATGGCGCGTGCCACCAGCGGCGGCAGGCTTTCCGGTGGCAGGCCGAGAATATTGCCGTAAATCTGGAATACCAGATCATGCGTCTGGCGCGTGAGCATATAGAAGCCGAAGCTCATGTCGTAATAGGAAAGCCAGTACCAGCTGCCCAGCAGCGCGACAGGACCGGCCCACAGGATCAGAAACCACTTCATGCCGCCTGCCCCCGCGCAAAAACCGTATCGGGAACGCCGGCAAGCACCGCCCAGCGCACCGCTGCCATCAGGCAGAGGTTCAGCGCCGGCGCGTCGATATCCAACGGCAGCATCACAAAAAACGTCATCATGACGCCCAAAGCTGTCCAGCGGCTCACTTGCGGCTCCCTTATGCGCAGTCATTGCGCATGGTTAACATTTCGTTAATTCACACTGGACCCGCAGCTATGATGACGCAAATGAAAGCTGCCATTATGGTTAACGGCGGGCGGGTGGCATGTGGAAAAACTGTATCTGCATGAACGGGCAGATGCGGCGGGCGGTTGCCGGCCCGGTGAAAACATCACTTGTTTTTCTTTAATACGGCGCTTGCACGGGGATTGCAGTCTCCCCCACCCCCGGCAGCGGGTTCAGCCGTAAACGCCGCGCACCAGCCTTTTGACGGCCGTGGTGATCTTCTCCCAGTCCCGCTCGGATTTTAGCGGTACACCGACGAATTGCCCGCTGGTGGCAGCGGAAATGACGAGGTGCTGGATAGCGGCAAACAGCACGGCGTTAACAGCGGCGATATCAACGCCCTTGGGAGCCGCCAGCGAACCACGCATGCGCTCCAGCCATTTGCCCAGCGACTTGGCGCGGGCTTCGGCAAGCTGACGGACCTGTGGCGATCCGTCCGACACTTCCCAGGCGATGATCTTGCAGACGAGCGGGTCGCTGCGCAGCGCATCCATGAAATAAAGCGCCAGCTTTTCCATGAGATCGCCATAGGTCAGAAGGAACATGCCGCCGGTGTCTTCGGGAATACGATCCTTTACCCAGGACCCCAGATCCTCGCCAATCGCCTCGATCAAACCGTCAAGGCCGCCGAAGTAACGATAGATCAGCTGCTTGTCGCAACCGGCGCGGCGGGCAACCGCATTGATGCCAAAGCCCTGAAAGCCTTCCTCGGCAAGCAGCGACCGCGCGGCGTTGAAGATCGCCTTCTCAGTCGCAGCGCGATCCTTGATACGCTTTTCCGGTCCGTCGGCTGAAATCGCCTCTGCGCTCGCCAGCATGGTTGTCTTCCCGTGTTCTAAAGGCCTGACTACAGGAGTTAACAAAGCATGAAGGGATGGACAATGTGGTGGGGCGGATGGGAGAAAGGTTCCTGTGGATGAAGCGTTCTCCAGGTGAACAATCCCAAGCCCATGCGCCGTGGAATCCGCCGGCCTACTCCAGCCCCATGCCGAACCACACACTTCCGGGCGTTTCGTGGCTTTCCAGGCGTTTGAAGCCCCGGGTTTCCCAAAAACGCATGCCGGCATGGTTGCGTTCGCTGGCGCCGAGATGGATGCCGTAGACGTTGTTCTGTCTTGCCATGTCCAGCCAGCGCGACAGAAGCCGGGTGCCGCCGCCCTTGCCCTGGGTGCGCGGCAGTAGGTTCATGTGGATATGGGCCGGAAACGGGTCGGTAAGCCAGGTGGGCGTGCGGCGCGGATGGTGGATGAAATGCGCCCGGCGCTGGTCGGCGTCCCAAGTCTGCTGGTCGCCGTCGGGATCGGGGTAAAGGGCACGCAGATGCGGCCACCATTCTTGCTCCAGCCGCTCTTCGTGCACGGCCGTATCGAGCGCACCGGCAATGTAACCGCAGACACCCTGCTCGTCCTCGGCCACAAAAACGGCATCGGGCCACAGATGCAGATAGGGCACGGAATAGATATGCCCGACCATGCGGCCATCGTTGTAAAGCGGGGTGGCATCCTGCCCGGCATCGCCGGTGGCAAGGCTTATGGCATAGAGCGCGTCTTCATCCTCGGCGCGGGCGGAACGGAAGGTCAGCATTGGCAGCCGCCTTCCCCTGCCGCGCATCGACACGCGGAAGTGTCACGACAGATCGGAACACACCTAACGCCATTGCTGTTTTTCAAATCCGAGACCCCTCCCGCCGGGACTGTAAAACCTTCATCCGTCTACGTCGATCAGGACGCAGGCGGATAAAGGAGATCGATTATATAGTTCGGATCGAAGCGGGAATCGAGCATGCCGTAAGTGTGCCGCCAGCCGCCCGCAAGACGGGTTTCGAGGAAGGCATCGGCGATCTTGCCGGCGCCCAGGCGGCAAAGCTCGGCGGCAGCGGCCGCAAGAGCGAACTGCTCCACCAGCAGACGGGCCGCTCCTTCGTCGCGTTCGGCAAGGGCGATCGCGGCGCGCAGCACGTCGGTGGTCTTCTTGCCGGCAGGCCCGAGGTCGCGTTCCAGCGTCTGGAAGACGAGATCGAACAGGTCCTTGCCGCGCTGGAGAACCCGCAGCACATCCAGCGCCATGACGTTGCCGGATCCTTCCCAGATGGCGTTAACAGGCGCTTCGCGGTAGTGGCGGGCAATCGGCCGCTCTTCCACGTAACCGTTGCCGCCAAGGCATTCCATGGCCTCGTAAATAAGCGCTGGCGCGATCTTGCAGCACCAGTATTTCACGATCGGCGTCATCACCCGCGCATAAGCGGCTTCTGCCGGGTTGTTGCGGGCGGCATCGAAGGCCGTCGCCAGCCGGAAGGAAAGTGCCGTTGCCGCAGCCACATCCAGCGCCATGTCGGCGAGAACGCGGGTCATGATCGGCTGGCTGACCAGCATCTTGCCGAAGACCGAGCGTCCGCGGGCGAAATGGACGGCTTCGGCAAGCGAAGCGCGCATCATGCCAGATGATGCCAGCGCACAATCGAGCCGCGTCAACGTCACCATGTCGAGAATGGTGCGGATACCGCTGCCGGGATCCCCCAGCAGATAACCGAAGGCATCGGTGAACTCGACTTCGGCTGACGCATTGGAACGATTGCCGAGCTTGTCCTTGAGCCGCTGGAAATGCAGGCCGTTCTTCGAACCGTCTTCCAGATAACGCGGCACCAGGAAGCAGCCCATGCCGTCGCCCATCTGGGCCAGCATGACGAAACCGTCGCTCATCGGTGCGGAGAGAAACCACTTGTGGCCGGACAGGCGGTAGATGCCCTCGCCCACCCGCTCGGCCGTCGTGCGGTTGGCGCGCACATCCGTGCCGCCCTGCTTTTCCGTCATGCCCATGCCAATGGTGACGGCGGTTTTCTGCAGGGCCGGTTTCTGCGCAGAATCATATTTGCGCGACAGGATTTTCGGCATCCATTCCTTCTGCACCCGCGGCGAGGTCATGATGGCGGCGACGGAAGCGCTGGTCATGGTCAGCGGGCAGAGATGCCCCGCCTCGAGCTGAGACGTCAGGTAGAATTTCGTAGCGCGGGCCTTGTGTTCATTGCCGCGCGTATCGGGAGAGTTTTCCCAGACGCTGGAATGCAGGCCTGACGACATGGAACGGCGCATCAGCGCGTGCCAGGCGGGGTGGAACTCCACCTGATCCAGACGTTCGCCACGCGGGCCGTGAGTATGAAGCTGCGGCACGCCCTGATTGGCCATGCGCGCCAGTTCCTGCGCCTCATGCGAGGTGACGTAGCGGCCGAGCTGATCGAACTCATCCCTCAGGTTACGTGACAGGCCAGAGGTGAGGTCGACGATCAGCGGATCGGAACGATAGGCATTGATGCCGGACCAGAGGCTTGGCTGGTTCAGTTCGGCGAGCGATTCTTCTGTCCGGGAATTCTGGGTCATCCGCTGCTTCTAGCTGTTTTATACTGGAATTGCATAGTGGGGTGATATTGCATAATTCCACCCACAGGAAGCGATTGAGACGATTAAACCCCCGCTTTCAATATTTTTCGGGCGTATCCTGATTTAGGTATCCGACCTAGAGAATGCCAAACACGTTTCCGGCAAGACCGAGCGACAGCACCAGCAGGAAGCCGGAGGCGGTGCCGCGCACCAGCCGTGGCGAAGACTGACCCGCATGACGAATGAGAAGCGCGCCTGCCGATAACCACGCAAGGGCTGCAAACGCCACCAGCACCGAAAACAGCAGGATAAGCGGCCAGATTTCCGTGAGCGGCGCCTGCGGCAACAGAACGAGGCCGACGATCAGCCCTTTCGGGTTGAGGCAGGTGGTAACGAAGACCCGGCGCAAGGTGATCGCCTCGCCGATCGGCGCGGAGGATGGCAGGGTCCACAGCCGCACCGCCAGAAACGCAACCCAGATCGCGGCGCAGAGCTTGATCGCTTGCGCTAGGCCGGCATGGGTTTGCAGAAAGTCGGAAAACAATGCGGTGAGCGCAAGGATGACGAGCAGATAACCGGCAATTTCGCCCAGCATCAGCGGGAGCGATGCACGAATACCGCGCCCGGCACCGGAAAGGGCAAGAAGCGTATTGGTCGGACCGGGCGTCAAAAGCAGGGCGAGAACGGCAAGGGCGAAAACAGAATAGGAATGCATTGCGATATGTCCGATCAACCGCGTCGCAGGCCGGGTTTGGCCGCGAATTCCATCCGAAACTGACCGATGCCACCGGGTTGCGCCTTGATGTAACGCAAGTGACGGAACATTCCCAGCCCCTGACCTTGCGGGACTTGGTTCTCCTAACGGCATGAGCGGCGGACGACCAATCTCATTCGCAGGTTCTTCGGCTTACGCGATTGCTGAAGGATGTTATCCTTGCAGGAAAGTGAAAACCGGGCTGCCAGGGGAGGAAACCATGGAAGCCAGCATCAGGAAATTCTTTGAGCGATACGAACGCTTTTTCAACCAGTCCCTTGGTGGCGACATGGATATGAAAGAGGCTGCGTCTCTCTACGCTTCGGATTTCATCGCCGCCTCACCGGCCGGTGTAATCACCGGAAAGAACGATGACCACCTGCGGCAGGTGATGGCGCAGGGCTACGAGCGCTATCGGGCGATGGGCACGAGGGAGATGCGCATACGCGATATCAGCCTTTCGCCCATCGATGACCATCATTGCACGGCCCACGTTGCCTGGACGGCAACCTATGCCCGCCAGGACCAAGCTGATGTCGTGATCGATTTTGATGTTCACTACTTCGTCCAGACGCTGAATGGCGAGCCGAAAGTTTTCGGCTGGGTCTCAGGTGATGAGCAGGCGCTCCTGAGGAAACACGGCATTCTCTGACGCCGGCTCAGGACGGAACCACGGCTTGCCCAGTTCCCTCATCTGTCGAGACTGGGGGAAACATTGCCGTGTTTTCATTTCAGGGGTTGCGGACGCTTGCCCCGCGACCATGCAGTCTCTATAGAGCGCAGGACCGAATTCCGCGGCGCTCCTGAGGCGTGTTTACGGCGAATGGCAGCGCACGGATCAGCATTCGGGCGTTCCGGGCATTTTCACGGGAAAATGCGACGCCCGTCAGGAGGCAAACCGCATGGTCTTCTTCCCCCATCGCCATCTCCTCGGCATCAAGGGGCTTTCCCATCAGGATATCACCCTGCTTCTCGACAAGGCTGACGAGGCGGTGAAAATCAGCCGCCAGCGCGAGAAAAAGACCTCGACGCTTCGGGGCCTGACGCAGATCAACCTGTTCTTCGAAGCCTCGACGCGCACACAATCCTCCTTCGAGCTGGCCGGAAAACGTCTCGGCGCAGATGTGATGAACATGTCGGTCGGCAATTCATCGGTGAAGAAGGGCGAAACGCTGATCGATACGGCGATGACGCTGAACGCCATGCGCCCGGATGTGCTGGTGGTTCGCCACTCCTCTGCCGGCGCCGCAGCCCTTCTGGCGCAAAAGGTCGCCTGCTCCGTGGTCAATGCCGGCGACGGCCAGCACGAGCACCCGACACAGGCGCTGCTCGATGCGCTGACCATCCGCCGCGCCAAGGGCGAACTATCAGGTATTACCGTGGCGATCTGCGGCGACGTACTGCATTCGCGCGTTGCCCGCTCAAACATCATCCTGCTCAACCAGATGGGCGCGCGCGTTCGCGTCGTCGCACCCGCCACACTTCTTCCTTCAGGCATTCGCGACATGAGCGTGGAAGTCTTCCACGACATGAAGGAAGGGCTGAAGAACGCCGATGTGGTGATGATGCTGCGCCTGCAGCGCGAGCGCATGTCCGGCTCCTTCGTGCCTTCGGTGCGCGAATATTTCCATTATTACGGTCTGGATGCCGAAAAGCTGAAGGCGGCAAAGGAAGATGCATTGGTCATGCATCCCGGCCCGATGAACCGCGGCGTGGAAATCGCCTCCGAAGTGGCCGACGGTCCGCAGAGCGTGATCGAAAGTCAGGTGGAAATGGGGGTTGCCGTGCGCATGGCTGTGATGGAAACCCTGCTTGTCTCGCAAAATCAGGGTGAGCGCGTATGAGTGCCGTGACCGTTCTCAAGAACCTTCGCATCGTCGATCCTTCCCGTGGTGTCGACGAGACCGGCAGCATAATCATCGGTGCTGATGGTACCATTCTCGCAGCCGGCAAGGATGCACACAATCAAGGCGCGCCTGATGGTGCGACGGTGCGCGACTGCAAGGGGCTGTTGGCCGTTCCCGGTCTGGTGGATGCCCGTGTTTTCGTGGGTGAGCCGGGTGCTGAACACCGCGAAACCATTGAATCCGCATCGCGTGCGGCAGCGGCCGGCGGCGTCACCAGTATCATCATGATGCCTGACACCGATCCTGTGATCGACGACATCGCGCTGGTCGAATATGTGAAAAAGACGGCGCGTGACAAGGCGATCGTCAATGTGCATCCCGCAGCCGCTCTGACCAAAGGTCTGCGGGGCGAGGAAATGACCGAATTCGGCATGCTGAAGGAGGCCGGTGCGGTGGCCTTCACCAATGGCCGCAAGGCGCTTTCCGACACGCTGGTGCTGCGCCGCGCCATGACCTATGCCCGCGAACTGGGTGCTGTCATCGCGCTGGAGACCCGCGACAAATATATCGGCGGCGGTGACATGAACGAGGGGCTTTTTGCCAGCTGGCTCGGGCTGTCAGGCGTCCCGAAGGAAGCCGAGATCATCCCGCTGGAGCGTGACCTGCGCATTGCCGGGCTGACACAGGCGATCTACCACGCCGCCAAGATTTCCGTGCCGGAATCGGCAGAGGCGATCCGTGTCGCCCGGCAGCGGGGCGTGAAGGCCACCTGCGGCATCTCGATCAATCATCTGACGCTCAACGAGAACGATATCGGCGAATACCGCACCTTCTTCAAGCTTTCCCCACCGCTGCGCGCCGAAGACGACCGCAAGGCCATGGTGGAAGCGCTGAAGGACGGCACCATCGATATCATTGTCTCCTCGCACGACCCGCAGGATGTCGACACCAAGCGCCTGCCGTTTTCGGATGCGGCGAGCGGCGCAGTGGGGCTGGAGACCATGCTGGCGGCGGCATTGCGCCTCTACCACAGCGGCGAGGTTCCGCTGATGCGGCTGATCGATGCGCTCTCCACCCGTCCGGCAAAGATATTCGGTCTGGACGCAGGAACGCTCAAAGTCGGTGCGAAGGCCGATATTACCCTGATCGATCTTGACGAGCCATGGCTGGTTACGCGCGACCAGCTGGTGTCGAAATCCAAGAATACGCCGTTCGAAGATGCCCGTTTCAGCGGCCGCGCTGTCGCCACTTATGTGGCTGGCAAAGCCGTTCATTCCTTGGCATAAGATCACGGCAAGAGATCACGCGGCAGGCGCGACAGAGGGGACATCTGAATGAGTGCTTTGACTGACTGGCAGACGGCGCCTGCCCTTTTCGCGCTTGCGGCGCTGATCGGCTATCTGCTCGGTTCCATCCCCTTCGGTCTCGTTCTCACCCGCATGGCGGGGCTGGGCGACGTGCGCAAGATCGGTTCGGGCAATATTGGCGCCACCAACGTGCTGCGCACCGGTAACAAGAAGCTCGCCGCGGCGACCCTGCTGCTGGACGCGCTGAAGGGCACGGCGGCGGTTCTGGTTGCCAATGCGCTCTGGGGTTACGAGGCCTCGCTGGTGGCCGGTTTCTTCGCTTTTCTCGGCCATCTGTTTCCGGTGTGGCTCGGCTTCAAGGGCGGCAAGGGCGTGGCCGTCTATATCGGCGTGCTTCTCGGCGCAGCACCGCTGATGATGCTGGCCTTCGCGCTGATCTGGCTCGCAACTGCCTTCATCACCCGCTACTCTTCGCTGTCGGCGCTTCTGGCCATGCTGGTCATTCCCGTGGCTCTCTGGGTAGTCGGCCCTGAAAAGACGGCAATGCTGGTAACGCTGCTGAGCGTGATTTCATGGTGGAAGCACCGCGAGAATATTGCGCGGCTCCTGGCCGGCACCGAAAGCAGGATCGGTCAAAAGGGCTGAACCCCATCTTGAGGATACGCCATGCCGCATGAGGAAACGATACGGCAGGGCATAGAGCTTTCTGCGCGGCAGCGGGTTGCCTGGCTGCGGCTGATCCGCAGCGACAATATCGGCCCCGTTACCTTTCGCGAACTCATCAATCATTTCGGCAGTGCTGAAAAGGCGCTGGATGCCCTGCCCGAGCTTTCAAGGCGCGGCGGGTCATCGCGCAGTCCGCGCATCGCCACGCCGGCGGAAGCGGAAGGTGAAATCGAGACTGCGGAGAAATTCGGGGCGCGTTTCGTCGGCATTGGCGAGCCTGATTATCCGCCCGCTTTGCGGCACCTGGACGGCGCACCGCCGCTGATCGCCATGAAGGGATCGGCAGCCACCGCAACACGCCCCTGCATCGGTATCGTCGGCTCGCGCAATGCTTCCATCAACGGCGCGAAATTCGCCGCCATGCTGGCACGCGATTGCGGCAGGGCCGGGTATACGATCGCATCGGGGCTGGCGCGCGGCATTGATGCGGCAGCGCACCGGGCAAGCCTCGCGAGTGGTACGGTGGCGATGCTGGCGGGTGGTCTCGATCGTCCCTACCCGCAGGAAAATTTCGGGCTTTTGCAGGATATATATGATCAAGGCGGCGCGACGATCAGCGAGATGCCCTTTGGATGGGAACCGCGCGCCCGGGACTTTCCCCGCCGTAACCGCCTGATATCAGGCGTCTCGCTTGGCGTTGTCATCGTGGAGGCGGCAGAGCGTTCCGGTTCGCTGATTACGGCCCGGCTTGCCGGTGAAGCGGGGCGACTGGTTTTCGCCGTACCCGGCTCCCCGCTCGATCCGCGCTGCGAAGGCACCAACCGGCTGATCAAGGAAGGCGCGATGTTGACCACGGGCGCTGACGACATTCTCGAAGCGCTGCGACCACTCATGGAGCCGCAATTGGCCTATGACCGCAAGATCGAGGAACCGCGATCAGATGAAGAAATGTCACCACCCGGGGATGATGAGCGCAGCATCATTGCCGCCGCACTCGGCCCCTCGCCCGTCGAGACAGACGACATCATCCGCCACACGGGTTTTTCCGCCGCCACCGTTCATATGGTGCTTTTGGAACTCGATATCGCCGGCAGACTAAACCGGCATGCCGGGGGACGGGTTTCGCTCCTCGCGGATTGACAGCTTGCGCCGCCCGCTCTGGATATCGCCGACTTCGACATAGGCCATCTCAATCAGATAACACAGCATATCGGCGCCCTCGCGGTTCGCGACCTGCCGCAGCTCTGCCAGCATCTGGCGAATGTAAGCCAAGTTCTCTCTGGTCCCTTCGTTGTCGGCATTATTGTTTGTCGCGTTCGGGACCATATATTTATCCTGAGAATTTCGTCTGAAACGAAGAGCAATACGTAGATTCAAATGATGTTGGTCATCATAACCAATTTACCAAAGATTGCAATACAACAATAGATTATCCATAGGTTGCAATCGACCGGAAGCGATAAAATCGGGCTTGCCTCTTGACCCGCGGGCATTACCTGTCCATGTCGAATTATAAAGAAGCCTTGTTGCGGCCTTCCTCCGTGATCCGGCTATGTTAACGGACCAGTTCCAGAGAAAAACAATATGAATGTCGTTGTCGTAGAATCTCCTGCCAAAGCCAAGACAATCAACAAGTATCTTGGTTCGGGCTACAAGGTTCTTGCATCCTTTGGCCACGTCAGAGACCTTCCTGCCAAGGACGGATCGGTGCTGCCCGACCAGGATTTCGAAATGTCCTGGGAGGTCGACAGCGCATCCGCCAAGCGCATGAAGGATATTGCCGACGCGGTAAAAGCCTCCGACGGTCTCATTCTCGCAACCGACCCGGATCGCGAAGGTGAAGCCATTTCCTGGCACGTTCTCGATCTTTTGAAGAAGAAGCGCGTTCTCGGCGACAAGCCGGTGAAGCGCGTGGTCTTCAACGCCATCACCAAAAAGGCGGTGCTGGACGCCATGGCGAACCCGCGCGACATCGACGTGCCGCTGGTCGACGCCTATCTCGCCCGCCGCGCGCTCGACTATCTCGTCGGTTTCAACCTGTCGCCGGTGCTGTGGCGCAAGCTGCCGGGCGCGCGCTCTGCCGGCCGCGTTCAGTCGGTTGCGCTGCGTCTCGTCTGCGACCGCGAGTCCGAGATCGAACGCTTCATTTCCGAGGAATACTGGAACATCAGCGCGCTGTTGAAGACACCGCGCGGTGACGAGTTCGAAGCTAAGCTAGTTTCCGCCGACGGCAAGCGGCTGCAAAGCCGCGGGATCAAGACCGGAGACGATGCGAACCGGCTGAAGACGCTGCTGGAAGGTGCGACCTATGTTGTCGATACGGTCGAGGCGAAACCCGTCAAGCGCAATCCTGGTCCGCCCTTCACCACCTCGACGCTGCAGCAGGCGGCCTCCTCGCGCATGGGCTTTGGCGCTTCGCGGACGATGCAGGTGGCGCAGAAGCTTTATGAGGGCATCGACATCGGTGGGGAAACCGTCGGTCTGATCACCTATATGCGTACTGACGGCGTGCAGATGGCACCGGAAGCCATCGATGCTGCCCGCCAGGCCATTGGCGAGCAGTTCGGCGACCGCTATGTGCCGGAAAAGGCACGCTTCTATTCCACCAAGGCCAAGAACGCCCAGGAAGCGCACGAGGCGATCCGCCCGACCGATTTCAACCGCACGCCGGATCAGGTGAAGCGTTATCTCGATGCCGATCAGCTGCGTCTTTACGACCTGATCTGGAAGCGCGGTATCGCCAGCCAGATGGCGTCCGCTGAAATCGAGCGTACGACGGTCGAAATCCTCGCGGACAAGAACGGCGAAAAGGCCGGGCTTCGTGCCGTCGGCTCGGTGATCCGTTTTGACGGTTTCATCGCCGCCTATACCGACCAGAAGGAAGATGGCGAGCAGAGCGACGACGGTGACGACGAAGGCCGTCTGCCGCAGATCAATGCGCGCGAGAACCTCGCCAAGCAGAAGATCAATGCCAGCCAGCACTTCACCGAACCGCCGCCGCGCTATTCGGAAGCCTCGCTCATCAAGAAGATGGAAGAACTCGGCATCGGCCGCCCTTCCACCTATGCGGCGACGCTGAAGACGCTGAGCGACCGTGAATATATCATCGTCGACAAGCGCAAGCTGATCCCGCATTCACGCGGACGGCTGGTGACGGCTTTCCTCGAAAGCTTCTTCTCCAAATATGTCGAATACGACTTCACCGCTGCTCTCGAAGAAAAGCTCGACCGGATTTCCGCTGGTGAGTTGGACTGGAAGCAGGTGCTGCGTGATTTCTGGAAGGATTTCTTCGCGCAGATCGAAGATACCAAGGAATTGCGCGTCACCAACGTGCTGGATGCGCTGAACGAGGTTCTGGCGCCGCTGGTATTCCCCAAGCGTGAGGATGGTTCGGATCCGCGCATCTGTCAGGTTTGCGGCACCGGCAATCTCTCGCTGAAGCTCGGCAAATACGGCGCTTTCGTCGGTTGCTCCAACTATCCGGAATGCAACTACACCCGTCAGCTCACCTCTGACGGTTCGGAAGCCGAAGCTGCAGCCTCGAACGAGCCGAAGGCGCTCGGCGCCGATCCGATGACCGGTGAAGAGTTGACGCTGCGCTCCGGCCGCTTCGGACCCTATATCCAGCGTGGCGATGGCAAGGAAGCCAAGCGTTCTTCGCTGCCGAAGGGCTGGAAGCCTGAGGATATCGACCACGAGAAGGCATTGGCGCTCATCAACCTGCCGCGCGATATCGGCAAACATCCGGAAACCGGCAAGATGATATCGGCCGGGCTTGGCCGCTACGGACCGTTCCTTCTGCATGACGGTTCCTATGCGAACCTTGAAAGCATCGAGGACGTGTTCTCGATCGGTCTCAACCGCGCCGTCACGGTCATTGCCGAAAAGCAGAGCAAGGGACCGGGACGCGGCCGCAGCGGCACGCCGGCAGCGCTGAAGGAGCTGGGCGACCACCCCGATGGCGGGCCGATCACCGTGCGTGACGGGCGTTATGGCGCTTACGTCAACTGGGGCAAGGTCAACGCCACCATTCCAAAGGGTCAGGACCCGGCTTCGGTGACGCTGGACGAGTCTCTGGTGCTGATTGCCGAGCGCATTGCCAAGACCGGTACCGGCGGCAAGCCCGCCAAGGCCAAGAAACCTGCCGCCAAGAAAGCCGATGGTGCCGCTGCAAAACCGAAGGCGACGAAAGCCAAGGCAGCAACCAAGACCAAGGCGGCCGCCAAGCCGAAGGCAGCGGCCAAACCCAAGAAGGCAGCAGAGTGAGCAAGACGCCGCGTCAGAGACAGGGTTCCGCCAGCGACGGTTTCGGACGCACCGGGCGCGGCAAGCGAGTGAGCGAAGGTGAAGGCATCATCCATGGGGAGGTGCCTTCCCGCGAAGTGCTGCTGAAATTCATCGCCGACCATCCGCAGCAGGCTTCCAAGCGTGAAATCGCCAAGGCTTTCGGGCTGAAGGGTGAAAACCGCATCGTTCTGAAAGCGCTGCTGAAGGAACTGGAAGTCGATGGCATGGTGCACAAGAGCCGCAAGTCGCTGACGCGGCCGGGCGGTCTGCCGCCTGTCACGGTTCTCGACATCACCACCCGCGACAAGGACGGCGAATTGATCGGCCGGCCGGCGGAATGGCCGGAGGATATGGGCGCTGCACCCGCCGTGCTCATCCGCCAGTCCTCGCAGGACCGTGGCAAGAAAGCGCCGGCAGCCGGTCTCGGCGACCGCATTCTGGCAAAGATTTTCCCTTCCAAGGACAGTGTCGGCCCGGCCTACACGGCCCGCGTCGTCAAGCTGATCGACCGCCGCCAGAACGCGCTGCTCGGCGTGTTCAAGCAGACGGAAGGCGGCGGCGGACGGCTGATGCCGATCGACCGGCGCGGCGAAGAAATGGTCATCGACCCCGATGGCGTCGGCGATGCCAAGGACGGCGATCTGATCGAGGTGGAAACCTCGCGCAATAGCGGCCGTTACGGCCTGACGCGCGCGAAGGTTCTGTCCGTCGTTGGTTCCGTCGCATCGGAAAAGGCGATCTCGATGATCGCCATTTATGCGCATGGTATTCCGCATATCTTCCCGCCGAATGTGCTGGCGGAAGCGGATGCGGCCAAGGCAGCGACCATGTCGCACCGCGAGGACTGGCGCGACCTGCCGCTCATCACCATCGATCCGGCCGACGCCAAGGATCATGACGACGCGGTCTATGCCGAGCCCGACACCTCGCCAGACAATCCTGACGGTGTCATCGTCACCGTCGCCATTGCCGATGTCTCCTGGTATGTGCGCCCCGGCGCGCCGCTTGACCGCGAGGCGCTGAAGCGCGGCAACTCGGTCTATTTCCCCGACCGGGTTGTGCCGATGCTGCCGGAGCGCATTTCCAATGATCTCTGCTCGCTGAAGGAAGGCGTCGACCGCCCCGCACTCGCGGTGCGGATGACCTTCTCCAAGGAAGGCCGCAAGGCGGGCCATACTTTCCATCGCATCATGATGAAGAGTGCCGCCAAACTCTCCTACCAGCAGGCGCAGGCCGCGATCGACGGCCGTCCTGACGACAAAACCGGGACGCTGCTGGAGCCGATCCTTAAGCCGCTGTGGCATGCATACGAGGTGATGAAGCGTGGCCGCGACCGCCGCCAGCCGCTGGAACTCGACATGCCGGAGCGCAAGATCCAGCTGCGGCCAGACGGCACGGTGGACAAGGTCGTCATTCCCGAACGTCTCGATGCGCATAAGCTCATCGAAGAAATGATGATCCAGGCCAATGTCGCCGCCGCCGAGACGCTGGAAAAGAAAAAGCAGCCGTTGGTCTATCGTGTGCATGACGCGCCGACGCTCTCCAAGCAGGAGGTGCTGCGCGAATTCCTCGGCACGATCGGCATTTCCATGGCCAAGGGCGTGGCCATGCGCGCCAATTCCTTCAACGGCATTCTGGCGCGCGCCCTTGATACGCCGCACCAGATCATGGTCAACGAGATGGTGCTGCGCAGCCAGAGCCAGGCGATCTACAGCCCGGAGAATATCGGCCATTTCGGCCTCAACCTGATGAAATACGCGCATTTCACCTCGCCGATCCGCCGTTATGCCGATCTGATCGTGCATCGGGCGCTGGTGGGGTCGCTGGGGCTCGGCGAAGGCGGCATCACCCCGCAGGAAGAGGCGACGCTTGACGATATCGCCGCCGAAATCTCCACCTTCGAGCGCCGCGCCATGGCGGCCGAGCGCGACACCGTCAACCGGCTGATCGCGCATCATCTTTCCGAACGGGTGGGTGAAGAATTCGAGGGCCGCGTCGGCGGTGTCACCAAGGCGGGACTATTTGTCGCGCTTCCGCAGTTTGGCGCTGATGGCTTTGTTCCTATATCTACACTCGGAACCGACTATTTCTTCTATGATGAGGCGCATCAGGCTCTGACGGGGGAAAAGACCGGTCTCGGTTATCAGCTTGGCGACACGGTTCAGGTACGGCTTGCGGAAGCAGTGCCTCTGGCGGGCGCGCTGCGTTTCGAAATGCTGAGCCCCGGCCGCAAGATGCCGGTCGGCTCGCGGTCGTTCCACAAGGCAGGCCGGCGGACATCGCGTCCGGGCGCTAAGCCCGGAACAAGGCCGCCCAGAGGACGACGTTAACAACACCGCGATAGGCGGTTGAAAGAACGGAAGAAGGACTTAAGGATGAGTGCACATCAGGGCTCGGAAACAGTTACCTTCGGAGACAATAGCGCCGAGCGGCCGCTTGGCCGTTCGATCATGCGCGGCATGGCGAACCGCTGCCCCGCCTGTGGCGGCGGCCGTCTGTTTCGTGCCTTTCTGAAGCCGGTGGACAATTGTGCCGCCTGCGGCGCGGAAATGCACCACCACCGGTCGGATGACCTGCCGCCTTATATTTCCATCGTCATTATCGGCCATATCGCCGTCGGCGGCTTCATGATGACGGATATGGTGTTCTCCGTTCCCATGTGGGTGCATTTCGCCATCTGGGTGCCGATCACCATTCTGGCTGCGCTGTTGACGCTACAGCCGATCAAGGGCGGCGTCATCGGCCTGCAATGGGCTCTGCGCATGCATGGCTTTGATGGAAAGCAGCCAACAGTGCAGATAGACGGCTCCTCCCACTGACGACAGGCGACAACGTGCGCGTGACCGAACCCCGCAAGAGCGCCGAGGTTGCGAGCCCGCCCCTGCGGCCGCGGGATGCCGCCTCCATCATCCTGTTCGACCGTTCCGGCCCGGCGACCCGCGTCTTAATGGGCCAGCGCAGCCATGCCCATATTTTCATGCCCGGCGCTTACGTATTTCCCGGCGGCAAACGTGATCCACGCGATCACGCGCTGCCCTTTTCCGGCGACCTGCACCCCGCAGTCCTCGACCGCCTCAGCGCCTCCGCCCCGCGGCGCATGAGCGTTGCCGGCGCAAGAGCGCTGGCGCTCGCCGCTGCGCGCGAGCTTGTCGAGGAAACCGGGGTGGATATGGGACTGAGTGCAGGTGGTCCGGACCTTTCCTGTTTCCGTTATGTGGCGCGGGCCATCACCCCGCCGGGCAATATCAGGCGCTACGACACGCGATTCTTTTGCTGTTATGCCGACGAATTGCGGCTGGATACCCGGCTAATCCGGGATTCGGACGAGTTGCACGATGTGCAATGGCTTGACATAAAAGACCTTTCCAGTCTGAACATGCCGAAAATCACACGCACGGTTCTCGAAGATGTCACAAAATTCATGATAGGTGATCCGTCATTGCCCTTTGAAAGCCCCGCGCGGCTCTATGTCACGCGCCACGGCCGATTCATTCGAGACTTTGTATAAAGGCCGTCATGTCACAAATGAAATGCGAAGAAGCGGACGCCATTCACTGGCCCTCTCTGATCGCCGCCATTTCCGCCATCAGTGCGGTCGGTGTCGCCATCGGCCTTGGCCTGCCGCTGCTATCGATCATCCTTGAGAAGCGTGGCATCTCCTCCACCATGATCGGGGTGAATTCGGCCATGGCCGGCGTCGCGGCGATGATGGCCGCCCCCGTGACCTCCAAGATCGCCCATGATTTCGGCGTGGCGCGAACCATGCTGTTTGCGGTGGTTATTTCAGCGGTGAGCGCGCTCGGCTTTTATTTCGCCGACGCCTTCTGGATGTGGTTTCCACTGCGAATCGTTTTCCATGGCGCCACCACCACGCTGTTCATCCTGTCCGAGTACTGGATCAACATGACTGCGCCGCCGAAAAAACGCGGCATGGTTCTCGGCATCTACGCCACCGGCCTTGCGGTCGGCTTTGCAGTCGGCCCGCTGCTGTTTTCCGTGGTTGGCAGCGAGGGTATCCTGCCGTTTATCGTCGGAGCGGCAATCATCCTTCTGGCCGCAATCCCAATCTTCATGGCGCGCGGTGAGAGTCCTGAGCTGGACGAGCGGCCCAACCACCATTTCGCCCGTTATGTCTGGCTGGTGCCGATGGCATCGGCGGCGGCTTTCGTGTTCGGTTCGGTGCAGGCCGGTGGCCTGTCGCTCTTTCCCATCTATGCCACGCGTGAGGGCTTCAACGAATCGCAGGCTGCATTGCTGCTGACCGTGATGGGCATCGGCAACATGGTCTTCCAGATACCGATCGGCCTGTTATCGGACCGGATGAAGGATCGGCGCACCATGCTCGCGCTGATGGCCTTTGCGGGCGTTTGCGGCACGCTGGCGCTGCCTCTGCTGGTGGACAGCTGGATCCTCGTGGCGGCGCTGCTGCTGTTCTGGGGCGGCCTCGTCTCCGGCATGTATACGGTCGGCCTCACTCACCTTGGATCACGCCTGAAAGGCGCCGATCTGGTCTCCGCCAATGCCGCCTTTATCTTCTGTTACGCCATGGGCACGATTGCGGGACCGCAGGCCGTCGGCATTTCCATGGATGTCGCGGGCACCGATGGTTTCGCCTGGGCGCTTGCCGTATTTTTCGGGCTTTACGTGGTGCTTTATGGGTTCCGTTTTGTTTTCCGGGCAAAACAGACTTGACTTTTCAGGCGCGATACGTAGTTTCGCGCCAGATTTAGCCGAGGTGAGAAGCGCCTGCGGCTTCTCTTTTGTTTAAAGGCAGGACGACCATGGCGAAAGCTACAACAATCAAGATCAAGCTGCTGTCGACAGCCGACACCGGTACCTTCTACGTCACCACCAAGAACAGCCGTACGTTCACGGACAAGATGACGAAGACGAAGTACGACCCGGTTGTACGCAAGCACGTTGAATTCAAGGAAACCAAGATCAAGTAATTTCTTGATCGGGTTCTCCGGCAAAAGCGCGCCCAATGGGCGCGTTTTTTGTTTGTATCGATGAGTCTTTGCTCTTGTGGATGGCAAGGACATTTCCATGGGAAATGCGCAGCGCTTCCGCGTCGCGAAAGTCGGTAAGCAGGGATGTGGAGGGCAGCCGAAAGGCTGTTCAAATCCGGCAAAGCTTCTTGCAGAGCGCCCCGGCGGCTCACCCCTCCTCCCCACAAGAAACGTGGCCGTGAATGGCATGGAGCCACTACACGGGCCCGCTGGGTAAACCTGTTTCTCAGTCAGACACGTTTTCGGGAGAAGGCGGTCGGCCAACGATGTGACTACGGCACGAGGAACCGATTCGAACATCGTCAGCCGACCGACCCCACGATTCAGGAGATGCGGCGGACCTGAGCATCATGGGGCATTCGAACTACGCAATACCAGCCCCTGACGAGCGAAACCGCAGCGGCATGAGCCGCCATCATTCCATCATCACAAGACGGAAAAACCGCCGGAAGAACTGTTATTCTCGATAATGAGTGTGCGCAGAAGTAAAATAAAAATCAACAAATTCTTAAGCCAGCGATACATAACCCGGAAAACATGGTTAAATATACAACGCTGGCACACTATAGTTTCCCGCGAGATTGAATTCAATATATTTTTCAACTTGAACTGTATTAAAGCCGCTGAATCTCGCCTATTCATTGCAATAAGATAAAATACAGGCAAGGTCAGGGGCTTGAGCCTCTCAAGGTGGCTTTTCAGCTC
Organism: Agrobacterium sp. V1; assembly: GCF_030518355.1. Taxonomy (NCBI): domain Bacteria; kingdom Pseudomonadati; phylum Pseudomonadota; class Alphaproteobacteria; order Hyphomicrobiales; family Rhizobiaceae; genus Agrobacterium; species Agrobacterium sp. V1. The sequence goes on along the minus strand of NZ_JAULSF010000001.1, from coordinate 953,371 downwards.
CCCGAACGACGACAAACCCGAAAAGACGACATGGTTTTCGGCCTCAGACGCCTGCGGGCCGTTTTCAGGCGGCGGCAGCCACCACCCGGTTGCGCCCGGCGTGTTTCGCCTCATAGAGCGCCCTGTCGGCCTGTTTCAACAGCTCGTCCGGCATCCCGAAAGCGCCGCTGCTGGTGGCAATACCAAGCGAAGCGGTGATGCTCAGTTCACGATCGATGGAGCGGACGTAGAAGGGCTTGTCTTCGATGATCGCCCGCAGGCGCTCGGCGACGCTTGCGGCAATCTCTATCGGCGTGTCGGGCATGACCACGACGAATTCTTCGCCACCATAACGGCAGGCAAGATCAGCGCCGCGCACCGTGCTGCGGATGCGCGCTGCAAATTCCCGCAGGACTTCATCGCCCACATCATGGCCATAGGTATCATTGACCAGCTTGAACCGGTCTATGTCGGTCATGCAGATGGAAATCGGGCGGCCCCGCACGGCGGCGCGGTCAAAGAGTATCTTGAGATGATTGTCGAGATAACGGCGATTATTGAGGCCGGTCAGCGCGTCGACAATCGCAAGCTCCATCGTGTGCTGCATGTTGAGCCGAAGGTGCTCGTTGTAACGCTTGCGCCTGATCTGTGTCAGCGAGCGGGCCACAAGTTCGTTGGGATCGATCGGGCGCAGAATATAGTCATTGACGCCGAGATCGAGCGCACGCGCCACCATATCGTCCGCCCCCTGCTCCGCCACCAGAAGCAGCGGCAGGAAACGGGTGCGCTCCAGCGAGCGAAGCTGCGAACACAATCGTAGCGGATCGTAATCCTCGAAATTGGAATTGACGATGACAAGCTCAAAGGAGCTGCTTGCCGCTTTCAGCAACGCCGCCTGCGGATCGGTGACGGCATCGACCTCGGCGACCGGCTTCAGGGCCCTGACAATACGTTCCTGCGAGCTGGCGCGGCCATCCGCGACCAGCACGCGGCCGGGCGTCTGCATCAGGCCATCGGCGCGCAGCATCTCCTCTATGCCGATCTGCCTTGCGGTTTCAGCGCGCAGCCGCAATTCGTCGCTGACGGCCTTCAGGCGCACGAGGCTTTTGACACGGGCAATCAGTTGCAGGTCGTTGACCGGTTTGGTCAGAAAATCATCGGCGCCGGCCTTCAGGCCGCGCACCCGGTCGGAAGGCTGATCGAGCGCGGTCACCATGACGACGGGAATATGCGCCGTCTTCGGGTTGGCCTTCAGCCTCTCGCAGACCTCGAAACCATCCATGCCCGGCATCATGATGTCGAGCAGGATAATATCGACCTGTTCCTCGTCGCAGATCGCCAGCGCCTTAAAACCATCCTCGGCGGTCACGACATCGAAATATTCCGCCACAAGCCGCGCTTCGAGAAGCTTCACATTGGCAGGAATGTCGTCAACAACCAGAACTCTCGCCGTCATAACCGTTCCCCAGCCGCCTTAGGCGTCGCCCAGATAAGTCTTGATGATTTCGATGAATTTCGGGACGGAAATCGGCTTCGACACATAGGCCTCGCATCCGCCCTGACGAATCCGTTCCTCATCGCCCTTCATGGCAAAGGCCGTGACGGCGATGACCGGGATGACGTGCAGTTCGTCGTCTTCCTTCAGCCACTTCGTCACCTCCAGCCCCGATACTTCCGGCAGCTGAATATCCATGAGAATGAGGTCCGGGCGGTGCTTGCGGGCAAGGTCCAGCGCTTCCATGCCGTTGCGTGTCTGGATCGTCGTATAACCAGACGCCTCGATCAGGTCGCGAAAGAGCTTCATGTTCAGCTCGTTGTCTTCGACTATCATGACCTGTTTGGGCATGGTGGGCAGTCCCCGTTTCGCTTTGAAACCTTCACCCAGACATATAAGTTGCCAGAGAACCGATTCCATCGTCCATTTGTTGCGCAAGGCTAGAGGGATTTGGTTTCAAAATAGGTAACTTCGGGGAAGAAATGCTGCGCGATACGAAAAACAAAGGCAATGCCGGCAAAGATCCGCAAGAAACGGCGGCCGCCATACTTGGCTGGCTGGCAAACGAACCGGACATGCTGGCGCGTTTCCTGGCGCTGAGCGGCCTGCAGGCCAATATGCTGCGCCAGGCCGTCAACGATCCCGGCTTTCTGGCCGGCCTCACCGATTTTCTGATGAGCCACGAGCCGGACCTTATGGCGTTTTGCACGGCAACCGATACCTCACCCGAAACGGTGGCCGCCGCCTGGCATCATTTTTCCGGTCCGGGGCTGGATTCAGGGGAGTATTGACGGGTCACCCCTTGAGCCGTGGTCGCGGCCGGAGTAAGGTCGGCAACGTTCTGGTTTTGTTTTCGCTCCATGTCCACGTCGCACCGCTATGATCCCGGTTTCTGCCGCGACTGTCTGGCTGGCCAGCCAGCGGGTTTGCGGCGTTGCCGCGCCTGTGGCAGCCCGCGTCTCGTCTATCATGACGAGCTTTACGATCTGAACATCGCCCATATCGATTGTGACGCCTTTTATGCGTCCGTTGAAAAGCGCGACAATCCGGAGCTGGCCGACAAGCCTGTCATCGTCGGCGGTGGCAAGCGGGGCGTGGTTTCGACCGCCTGCTATATTGCCCGCATTCAGGGCGTGCGTTCCGCCATGCCGATGTTCAAGGCGCTGGAGGCCTGTCCGGACGCGGTGGTCATCAAACCCGACATGGAAAAATACAGCCGTGTCGGACGCGAAATCCGCGCGATGATGCAGGAATTGACGCCGCTGGTGCAGCCGCTTTCCGTCGACGAAGCCTTTCTTGATCTCGCCGGCACAGAGAGGCTGCATCATGACCCGCCGGCGCGCGTGCTGGCGAAATTTGCAAAGCGCGTGGAAAAGGAAGTCGGCGTAACCGTCTCGGCCGGACTTTCCTACTGCAAGTTTCTGGCCAAGGTTGCATCCGACCTCAACAAGCCGCGCGGTTTTTCGGTGATTGGCGAGGCGGAGGCGCTTGCCTTTCTGGCGACGCGGCCCGTAACCACGATCTGGGGCGTGGGCAAAGCCTTTGCTGCGACGCTGGAGGCGGACGGTATCCGCATGATCGCACAGCTGCAGGAGATGGAAGAAGGCGATCTGATGCGCCGTTACGGCGTGATGGGCCAGCGGCTTTTCCGGCTTTCGCGCGGCATCGACGAGCGGCATGTGCACAATAACGACCCGGTCAAAAGCGTGTCTTCCGAAACCACCTTCTTCAACGACATTTCCCGCCATGAGGACCTCGTGCCGATCCTGCGCTCGCTTTCCGAAAAGGTCGCATGGCGGTTGAAGAAGAACGGCATTGCCGGCCAGACCGTAGTGCTGAAGATGAAGACGGCCGATTTTAAGATCCGCACCCGCAACCGCAAGCTTGATGACCCCACCCAGCTTGCTGACCGGATTTTCCGCACTGGTCTCTCGATGCTGGAAAAGGAAACCGACGGCACGAAATTCCGCCTGCTCGGCATCGGCGTCAGCGATCTGCGCGATGCGGGCCTTGCCGATCCTCCTGATCTCGTCGACAGGCAGGCCGGGCGGCGAGCGGCGGCGGAAGCGGCGATGGACAAGCTGCGCGACAAGTTCGGCAAGGGCAGCGTCGAAACCGGCTACACATTTGGCACGCGCAAATAGCGATTTGATCTAGGGCCCTGGGAACTGCGCATCGGCCGCGTTACGCCGCTTCATGACAATGTATTTTAGATTTTACACAAATTAGTGATGTTGCGGCCGCACCGTCCTTAAGCTTCCTTAAACTTCGCATGGTTGAGTGGAGCAAGTTTTGTGCATGTGGTGTATTGCGTCATGTCCCTCCGCCTCCGCCTTCTGACCGGCATGCTGTCGGCCAGCATTCTCGCCTTCCCGGCGCTTGCCGCCGATAGCAGGTCGCTGCAGATCCTCGTTTCGAAAAGCGACCAGTCGCTCTCGCTTTACGAAAACGGTGAAATCATCGCCACTTCGAAAGTCTCAACCGGCAAGGCCGGGCATGAGACGCCGAGCGGCATATTTTCCATTCTGGAAAAACGGAAATACCACGAGTCGAATATCTATTCGGCCGCACCCATGCCCTTCATGCAGCGGCTGACATGGTCTGGCATTGCGCTGCACGAAGGCAAGGTGCCGAATTACGCGGCTTCACATGGCTGCGTGCGCCTGCCTTCGAAATTCGCCAAGTCACTTTTTGGAGACACCGCGACCGGGGTGCATGTCATCATCACCGACCGCCCGGTTTCCCTGCGTTTCGTGCAGCATCCGGCGTTGTTTGAACCGCGTGACGATAGTGATGACGGCAAGCTGCTTTTATCGGATGTTGAACTGCGCCCCGCAACCTTCGATGCGGCTTTGGGTACCGTCGAAGTTGCCGTCAATGAAAAGACGCAAGCGCTTAAACCGGCGGTGAAGGCCAAGGCCGCCTCGCCCCTGCGCATTCTCATCACCCGGCGTGGCGAGCGGGAAAAGGTGATGGATATTCAGGCCGTATTGACCCGTCTTGGTTTCGACGCCGGCGCAGCGGATGGTTATGCCGGAGAGATGACGGTGAGCGCCGTGAACGGTTTCAAGCGCTGGAAGGGGCTGAAAACTACCGGACCACTTCTGACTGACGCCTTCGTAGCGGCGCTTTACGAATCCGCCGGCGAAAACCATCCACCGAATGGCCAGATCATGGTGCGGCAGGATTTCAAACCGCTATTTGAGGCGGCCATTGACATCAGGGATCCAGAAGTTGCGCTCGGAACGCATTTCTTCGAAGCTGTTGCGGTGGATCGCGCCGCCGGGACCGCCGAATGGAACGGCGTGACGCTCGAAAACCATCTGCCGAACGCAGCCCGCAAGCGGCTTGGCATTACCGTTGCCGAAGCACCCGGCGGTTTCGACCAATTGAGCGCCGTACTTGGCCGTCTCGACATACCGGCGGACATTCGCTCCCGCATTGAACAGGAGCTTTCAACCGGCAGCTCGATCACCGTTTCCGATATCAGTCACCAGCTGGAGACAGGAGCCGGAACCGACTTCATTACCGTGACGAAGGAAGGGCCGGTTTAAGGGGACGCGTGAGCGTCTGAACCCTTAAACCAGTTCCACATCAACGACGCCGGGGGCGGCGCGAAGTGCTGCGGCGATCTCAGGTGAAATGCGGTATTTCTCCGTCAGTTCCACTTCGATCTCGCGGCTGCCCTCATCCTTGATGACGATGAAGTAGACCGACCCGTCGCCCTTGGTATTGAGGTGGCGGGCGACGGTTTTCAATGGGCCGGAATCGCGCACATAAACGCGCAGCGCCTTCTGCATCTGCACCGACTTCTCCTCCAGCGACTGAGCCGTCTGGATGCGCAGACCGATGCCTTCCGGGCGTTCTTCCGCCTGAACGGTGATGACAAGCGATTTGCCGACCTCCAGCAGCTCACGGAACTGAGCGAGCCCTTCGGAAAACAGCACGGCCTCATATTGCCCCGACGCATCCGAGAAGGTGACGATGCCCATCTTGTTGCCGGTACGGGTCTTGCGCTCCTGCTTGCCGGTGACGGTGCCGGCCAGACGCCCGGCGGTCGCGCCCTGTTTCACGGCGGCGGAAAAATCGGCGATATTCTGCACACGCAACTTTTCCAGCACGGGACGATAGGTGTCGAGCGGATGGGCGGTGAGGTAAAAACCGAGTACCTGATATTCACGCAACAGCTTTTCCGAGGCAAGCCAGGGCTGGAAGGCCGGCAGCACCAGCTTTTCCGGGCCGTTACCACCACCGGAGCCGAACATGTCCGACTGGCCGATGGTGCGGTTGTTCTGCGCCATCTGCGCATAACCGATGATGCGGTCGAGCCCGCCAATCAGTTCGGCGCGATCGCGGCCGAAACAGTCGAAGCCGCCGGCATTGATGAGGCTTTCCAGCACACGCCGGTTGATCTGTTTGGGATCGATACGCAGGCAGAAATCCTCAAGGCTCGTGAACGGCTTGTCGCCGCGCACTTCGACAATATGTTCGACCGCGCCCTCACCGACGCCCTTGATGGCGGCCAGCGAATAATAGATGCGGTTTTCACCGGTCTCGAACTGGCGGAAAGACGTCTGCACCGAAGGCGCTACGACCTCGATGCCGAGGCGGCTGGCATCCTGGCGGAAATCGTTGAGCTTTTCCGTGTTCGCCATATCGAGCGTCATGGAGGCCGCCAGGAACTCCACTGGATAATGCGCCTTCATATAGGCGGTCTGGTAAGAAACGATGGCGTAAGCGGCGGCATGGCTCTTGTTGAAGCCGTAATTGGCGAACTTCGCCAGAAGGTCGAAGATGGTGTCGGCCTGCGGTTTCGACACGCCGTTCTTGATGGCGCCATCGACGAAACGCTCGCGCTGCTTGTCCATCTCCTCCTTGATCTTCTTGCCCATGGCGCGGCGCAGAAGATCTGCTTCACCAAGCGAATAACCTGACAGGACCTGGGCGATCTGCATCACCTGTTCCTGGTAGACGATAACGCCCTGCGTTTCCTTGAGCAGATGGTCGATGGTGGGGTGGATGGACTCCAGCTCCTCCTCGCCATGTTTGCGGGCATTATAGACCGGGATGTTTTCCATCGGGCCCGGACGATAAAGCGCCACCAGCGCGATGATATCCTCGATGCAGTCGGGGCGCATGCCGATCAGCGCTTTGCGCATGCCCGCACTTTCCACCTGGAACACGCCGATGGTCTCGCCACGCGACAACATCTCGTAGGTTTTCGTGTCGTCCAGCGGAATGGCGGCAAGATCGACCTTGATGCCGCGCTTGGCGACAAAATCCACGGCGACCTTCAATACCGTCAGCGTCTTCAGGCCGAGGAAGTCGAATTTGACGAGACCGGCGCTTTCCACCCATTTCATGTTGAACTGGGTGACCGGCATGTCGGAGCGCGGATCGCGATACATCGGCACCAGCTTCGACAGCGGCCGGTCGCCGATGACGATACCGGCGGCGTGGGTGGAAGCGTGGCGGTAAAGCCCTTCGATCTTCTGGGCGATATCCAGGAGGCGGGCGACGACGGGTTCCTTGTCCGCCTCTTCCTGCAGGCGTGGTTCTTCCTCGATGGCCTTTGACAGCGGCGTCGGGTTGGCCGGGTTATTGGGTACCAGCTTGCAGATCTTGTCCACCTGCCCATAGGGCATTTCCAGCACGCGGCCAACATCGCGCAATGCCGCACGCGCCTGCAGCGAACCGAAGGTGATGATCTGCGCCACCTGCTCGCGGCCATATTTGCGCTGCACATAACGGATCACCTCTTCGCGGCGATCCTGGCAGAAGTCGATGTCGAAGTCCGGCATCGAGACACGCTCGGGATTGAGGAAGCGCTCGAACAGCAACGAGAAGCGCAGCGGATCGACATCGGTGATGGTCAGCGCATAAGCCACAAGCGAGCCGGCGCCCGAACCACGGCCGGGACCGACAGGGATGTCCTGCTGCTTGGCCCATTTGATGAAGTCGGCAACGATCAGGAAGTAACCGGGGAACTTCATGCGCGAGATGACGCCGAGTTCGAAATCCAGTCTCTCGCGATAATCCTGTTCCGTATAGCCGGGCGACATGCCGAGAGCCGCAAGCCGCTGGTCCAGCCCCTCCACCGCCTGGCGGCGAAGCTCCTCTGTTTCGGCATGTTCGGCCGCTTCCGGGTCTTCGCTGGCGCCGGTGAAACGTGGCAGGATGGGGCCGCGCTTTTTCAGCACATAGGAGCAGCGCAGCGCAATCTCGACGGTATTTTCCAGCGCCTCGGGAAGGTCGGCAAACAGCGCCGTCATTTCCTGCCGGCTTTTCAGATAATGATCGGGTGTCAGGCGGAAGCGGCTGTCATCGGAAACGATGGCATTATGCGCCACCGCCATCAGGGCGTCATGCGCCTCATAGTCTGCCTTGGAAGGGAAAAACGCCTCGTTGGTGGCAACCAGCGGAATATCATGTTCATAGGCAAGGCCGATCATGCGTCGCTCGTGGGAGCGGTCATAACCGGACTGGCGCTGCAATTCGATGTAGAGCCTGTCACCAAAGAGCGACTTCAGCGTCAGCAGCCGCTCTTTGGCCTGTGCGGCATGGCCTTCCTTCAACACCATATCGACAGGACCGCCAGTGGCGCCCGTCAGTGCGATGAGCCCGGCATTGGAGGCCTCTTCCAGCCAAGCGCGGGTAACATGCACGGAATGTCCGCCACTGCCCTCGCCTTCCAGATAGGCGCGGCTGATCAGGTCCACCAGCCGCTCGTAACCTTCGGCATTGGCAGCCAGAAGCACGATGGCTGGGAGCTTGGCGAGGTGGCTGTTGTGATTGCGGCGATCCTCCGCCGCATCCTGCATGTCGATAGACACCTGGCAACCGATGATCGGCTGCAGACCTTCGTCACGCGCTTTTTCGGAAAACTCCAGCGCAACGAAAAGATTGTTGGTGTCGGTGATGGCAATTGCCGGCTGGCCATCTGCAACGGCCTTGGACATGATTTTCTTGAGGGGTAATGCCCCCTCAAGCAGGGAGTAAGCGGAATGAACCCGCAAATGGACGAAACCAGGCGTTTTCAGCGTTTCGTCAGAGTTTTCTCCACGCACAACCGTATCGCCCATATCGTCGTCCTGTCATTCTGAATCGAGGGGGCGATTTTCCGATTTCCGGCGCTTAAAGTCCACAGCCTTGCGGCCTCCATACAGGCTTCTGCGCCGGTGTTTCCTTCACAGGGCAGTGAGGATTACCGAAAAGCTGGCAACAAAGACAGCGATGGAAGCGAAAGCGGCAACGTCACGGATGAAATCAGTCATTGGTCTCTCCTTACTCGTTATGTTCCAACTTTGTTCTCATTTTGTTCGATTGTCAACAGGGTTTTACTGATATTCCCCTTGCTAACGCGGCAGAATCGGCTGCGGTTCCGTTCTCATGATCGGCAAGCCCCTGACTCCAAAGCGAAAAAACCCGGAGGTTAAAACACCTCCGGGTTCGGAAAAAATTCAATTGTGGAAGAAGGAGCTGGCCCATGGAGGAGCCGCAGCGAAGCGACTCAGCCGCGTCGGCGATATCGCCGGCTCAGACCGTGATGATCAGAAATCGACGATCTTGCCGTCTGCAAGCGTGACGCGTCGGTCCATGCGGGCAGCGAGGTCGTGGTTATGTGTGGCGATCATCGCCGCAAGGCCGGACTGGCGCACTAAGGCCTCCAGCGCATCGAAAACATAATGCGCGGTCTCGGGATCTAGGTTACCGGTCGGCTCATCCGCAAGCAGCAGAAGCGGCGCATTGGCAACCGCGCGCGCAATCGCCACACGCTGCTGCTCGCCACCGGAAAGTTCGGCCGGGCGATGTTCGCCGCGATGGCCGACGCGCATGTAGTCCAGCAGGGCGCTGGCACGCTTGCGCGCTTCGGCCTGTGTGAGACCGGCGATAAGCTGCGGCATCATCACATTTTCCACCGCCGAAAACTCCGGCAGGAGGTGATGGAACTGATAGACAAAACCAATGTCGCTGCGGCGGATCGCGGTGCGGGTTTCATCTGGCAGACCGTTGCATGGCGCGCCATTGATGAAAACCTCACCCGCGTCAGGGTGTTCCAGAAGCCCCGCCAGATGCAGCAGTGTGGATTTTCCGGTACCGGAGGGGGCGACGAGCGCCACCATCTCACCGCTCCTCAATTCAAGATCGGCCTTGCGCAGAATGGAAAGCGACGTTTCACCCTGACCATAGGTCCGTTCCACGCCGGTAAGCCGCAGCACTGTTTTTTTTGCCATATTGCGAAGCGGTCCTTATTCGTAACGCAGGGCCTGCACCGGATCGAGCTTGGAGGCCCGCCATGCCGGAAAGATCGTTGCCAGGAAAGAAAGCGTCAGAGCCATGATGACGACGGTGATGGTCTCGCTGATATCCATTTCGGCCGGCAGCTGGCTGAGGAAATAAAGCTGCGGGTCAAACAGCACCGTACCGGATATCCAGGAAAAGAACTGCCGGATGGATTCCACGTTGAGGCAGACGATGACGCCGAGCGCCACGCCGGCAAAGGTGCCGACCGTGCCGATGGCCGCTCCGGTCATGAAGAAGATACGCATGACCGCGCCGGAACTGGCGCCCATGGTGCGCAGGATGGCGATATCGCTGCCCTTGTCCTTCACCAGCATGATGAGGCCGGAAATGATGTTCAGCGCCGCCACCAGAACGATGAGGGTGAGGATCATGAACATCACGTTTCTTTCCACCTGCAGGGCGGAGAAGAAGGTCTGGTTCCGCTGTCGCCAGTCGGTGATATAGATCTGCCGTTCGGCGGCCTGCTCCACCAGCGGCCGGATGCCGTCAACGTCATCGGGGCGGCTGACATAAAGCTCGATGGATTGCACGATACCGTCGGCATTGAAATAAAGCTGGGCTTCAGACAGCGGCATGTAGATCATCGACGCGTCATATTCTGACATGCCGATCTCGAAGACGCCTGATATCTTGTAGGATTTGACGCGCGGATTGACGCCCATCGGCGTCACGTCGCCTTCCGGCGAAATGAGGGTGATATCATCACCCGCCGTTACGCCAAGCTGTGCGGCAAGCCGCGAGCCGACCAGAACGCCGTCGCCCGCCATGAAGCCGACGAGATCGCCGGTCTTGATGTTGCCGGCAACTTCCTTGATCTTGTCGATATCCTCCTGGCGCACGCCACGCACCAGCGCGCCGGAGCCTGCACCGCCACGGCCGGAGGCCAATGTCTGGCCTTCCACCAGCGGCAGGGCCATGGTGACGCCCGGCACGGCTGAAAACTTCTTCGCCAGCTCATCATAATTATTGAAGGGCTGGTCGATCGGCTGGACGATCATATGGCCGTTAATGCCGAGAATGCGCGAAATCAGCTCGGTACGAAAACCGTTCATGACAGCCATGACGATGATAAGCGTTGCAACGCCCAGCATGATGCCGACAAAAGAAAAACCGGCGATGACGGAAATGAACGCTTCCTTGCGCCGCGACCGCAGATAGCGCCAGGCCACCATGCGTTCAAAAGCGGAAAAAGGCCGGGCGGTCTTTTCCCGGGCGGAAGGAGCCGCACCCTTGTCAGCATCGGCTTTTGCCATGTCGTCTCCCTGATCTCAATCTGCAGGATCGGTCTTTTCCAAAGATCGGTCCCAATCGTAACGGCGCCTGCGCCATAAAACCGGAGCGGTCTTCGCATGAAGGCCGCTCCCATCTTTCCGTTCGTGCTTAGGCAAGCGCCTTGTTCATTGCCGCCTCGATTGTGACGGTTTCACGTTCACCGGTCTTGCGGTCCTTCACTTCGACTTCGCCATTCGCAACAGAACGCGGGCCGACGATGATCTGCATCGGCACACCGATCAGATCGGCGGTGGCAAACTTCTGGCCCGCACGGTCGTCGGTATCGTCGTAAAGAACATCCTTGCCGGCGTTGGAGAGCTGATAATACAGCTTTTCGCAAGCCGCATCACAGGCCGCATCGCCAGCCTTCATGTTGATGACAACGACATCAAAAGGCGCGACGGAGGCCGGCCAGATGATTCCGTTCTCATCATGCGATGCTTCAATGATGGCGGGAACAAGGCGTGTCGGGCCAATGCCATAGGAACCCATGTGGACAGGATGTTCCTTGCCGTCCTTGCCCTGCACTTTCGCGCCCATCGGCTCGGAATATTTGGTGCCGAAATAGAAGATGTGGCCAACTTCGATACCGCGTGCCGAAAGACGCTCACCATCCGGAATGGCATCATAGGCTGCTTCGTCATGCATTTCGGAGGTGGCGGCATAATCGGCAGTCCACTCGTCAAATACGCCCTGAAGGGCTGCGACATCGTCAAAGTCGGTATTTTCGGCCGGGATGGCACGGTCGAGGAAGCTCTTGTGGCAGAAGACCTCGGATTCACCGGTGTCGGCCAGAATGATGAATTCATGGCTGTGATTGCCGCCGATCGGGCCGGTATCGGCGCGCATGGGAATGGCGCGCAGGCCAAGGCGCTCGAAGGTACGCAGGTAAGCCACGAACATCTTGTTATAGGAGTGGATCGCGTCTTCCTTGGTCAGGTCGAAGGAATAGGCATCCTTCATCAGGAACTCACGCGAACGCATGGTGCCGAAACGCGGACGCACTTCGTCGCGGAACTTCAGCTGGATATGGTAAAGGTTCAGCGGCAGGTTCTTGTAGGACTTCACATAGGAACGGAAGATGTCGGTGATCATCTCCTCATTGGTGGGGCCATACAGCATCTGGCGGTCCTGGCGGTCCTTGATGCGCAGCATCTCCTTGCCGTAGTCGTCATAACGGCCACTTTCCTGCCAGAGCTCGGCGGTCTGCAGCGTCGGCATCAGAAGCTCGATGGCGCCGGAACGGTCCTGCTCCTGGCGGATGATCCTGTTGACCTTGTCCAACACGCGCTTGCCGAGCGGCAGCCAGGAATAAATGCCAGCCGATTGCTGCCGGATCATGCCTGCGCGCAACATCAGGCGGTGGGAGACGATCTCCGCTTCCTTGGGATTTTCCTTCAGGATGGGCATGAAATAACGGCTGAGACGCATGACGGCTTCCATTGATGTGGACGACGGCGCGCAAAGGCGCGGGAATCGCCCCGAATAAAGGGATATTGGCGCCGGATATAGCCGTTTCCCGCCAAGAAGAAAACCCGCCATGAAAAGAGCGTTGAAGGCGATTTCGTGGCATTTTCGAGATAGCTAATTCGCGTCAAAACGCTTTGACCGGAATATTATTCTTGATCCGGTGCGACAAATTGCACCACAGAGAATTTTTTGCCGACTGTAACAAATATGCAAAAAATGAGATGACAAGCATGGGTGATTGAGCTAGCTTTAGCTTACAAAAGAGGCAAGAAGTTTAAATTCTTGTCATTTTCGCGGTCAGTCTTGGGAGGATCAGATCTTAGGCGCGCTCGTCGCTGCCCCGGCAACGGTTACAGATCACGCGAAACCTGGAAAACAAGGCTGAAAGGCCTTGTTTTTTTTTGATTCAACACATGGCAAAGCCCCGGCGGACTATTCCGGTGAAATTGTGACGGTGAATCAGCCGCCCAATATGCTTATGCTGTGTGCACGACAGAGATGACATCCATATGACAAGCCGCGGATACGCCTTGCAGCGACACGGATAGTGCTGCCCTATTCTCAGTCATCCCGGTTTTGAGGTAGACTGCATTCGCTACGTTGCAAACGTGACGGAGCCACGTTTTCCAGGTCACGAATGCAGTGGAATCAAGCTCTGATACTTCAGTCGTAAACCGGGACAATTCTCGGGAGATCATCAAGGCTGAAACCGAACCACCAGGATCCGCCGTACCACACACCACAGATCAGCGCCGATATCAGTGTTGTCCACAGGACGATGCGGCCGCCTCGGAAGCGGGATGGCGCGCTGGCAATGGTGCCAAGCGCCACATCGCCGTCTTCCGCCTGGGTGCGAAGTCCAATCGGCAACACAACAAAAAGCACCGTCCACCAGACGATGAAATAAACGGCGAAGACCGAAAGAAGCGGCATGTGATCCTCCTGCACAATGGGCTTCTTGTAACGCATTCATCCGTAAAGCGGAATCACTTCTCGGCAAGAAGCGCAAAAAGCCTTGGAAGCAGGAACAGAACCGGGCTGGCGACGTCGTCCAATGGGAAGAAAAGTCAGGCCAATTGTGCCGACGTCATCCTGGTGCCTGCCCCGAGGATCGGCCAACGTATTGATTTTATTCGGCGCCGTTAGATCCTCGGCACAGGGCCGAGGATGCCATTGAGTGAATGTCCACCCTTCACCACCGACTCCAAGGAGATTGCAGCCTGTCCGGAAATTCAAACCGGACAGCAATGGGACAAGCCCGGGGTGACGGAGTGCGGATGACACAGATCACCCGACACATCAGTCTTACGCGGCTCCGGCTCAAACCTTGGTGACGAAAACCGTTACGATCGGCTTCTTGCCCCAGGTCTGGTTGGCAGCAGCGCGAACGGCGCGGCGCACCGCTTCACGAAGCAGTTCCAGATCCTTGCGACGGGCGCGCGGAATGCTTTCCACAGCACCGAGAACCGCGTCGTAAAGCGTGTCCTCCATGTCCTCGCCTTCGTCATCGAATTCCGGCAGGCCGAAAGGCACGACATCGGGATCGCCGAGGAAGTCGTAACGGCTGTCCAGCACCACGTTGACGGAGACGTGACCGGCGAAGGACAGCTTGCGGCGATTGCTGATGCCCATCTCATCCATATCGCCGATGAGATTGCCGTCCTTGAAGACGCGGCCATGCGGCGCATCATCGATGACTTCCGCAGGACCGGGGGCCAGACGCAGAATATTACCGTTGCGCACCTTCGGCACCTGCGAAATGCCGGCCTGCTCGGCCAGTTCCTTCTGCGCCACCAGATGCGCCGCCTCGCCATGGACAGGCACAACGATCTGCGGCTTCGTCCACTCATACATCTTCAGAAGCTCGTTGCGGCGCGGATGGCCGGAAACGTGGACCAGAGCCTCATTGTCAGTGATGATATGGACGCCCTGCTCGATCAGACCGTTCTTGATATCGATGATGGCCTTTTCATTGCCGGGAATGGCGCGAGAGGAAAACACCACCGTATCACCGGAAGCGAGCGCCACATTGCGCATCTCGTCACGCGAGAGCTTGGCAAGCGCGGCACGCGGTTCCCCCTGCGAACCAGTCAGGATCAGCACCACCTTGTCGCGTGGAATATAGCCATATTCGTCTTCGGCCAGAAATGGCTGGATGCCTTCCATGATGCCGAGATCCTGCGAGACGTTGACAACGCGCTTCAGCGACGAGCCAAGCAGCAGCACCTCACGGCCCGCCGCCTCTGCCGCCTGGGCAATCGAGCGGATACGCCCGACATTGGAGGAGAAGGTGGTAACGGCGACACGACCCTCGGCATTTTCAATGATCTGGCGCAGGCCTTCGGAAACCTCGTGTTCGGAAGGCGACACGCCATCGCGTACCGAGTTGGTGCTGTCGCACATCAGCGCCAGCACGCCCTCTTCGCCGATGGCGCGGAAACGGGCTTCATCCGTCAACGGCCCGAGCGACGGAGCCTCATCGATTTTCCAGTCGCCGGTATGGATGAGATTGCCGAGAGGCGTGCGGATGACCAGCGACATCGGCTCCGGGATGGAGTGATTGACGCCGACAGCCTCGATTTCGAACGGACCAACATTGATGCGGTCGCCCGCCTTGAAGGGAGTGATCGGAATTTCGGCGCGGCTGCCCTCATAGGCGCGCTTGGCTTCCAGCATGCCGGCGGTGAAACCCGAAGCATAGACCGGTACATTGAGGCCCGGCCACAGATCGTTCAGCGCGCCGTAGTGATCCTCATGGGCATGGGTGATGATGATGCCTTTGAGGTTTTTCTTCTGCTCGGCAATATAGGTGATGTCAGGCAACACCAGATCGACACCCGGCAGATCGAGACCGGCAAAGGTCACGCCGCAATCCACCATGATCCATTCGCGCTTGCCTGCCGGACCGTATCCATAAAGCGCCAGATTCATGCCGATTTCACCGACGCCGCCAAGCGGCAGGAAGACCAGTTCGTCCTGTTTAGCCATTGTTCTTTTTATCCATTCACGAGCGCGTATAGACGACGGCACTTTGCCGCGCCCCGCGCATGTTTGCAGCATCGGACCTGTTGAACCATCTGATCGACCGGGCCGATGCGGAGCCGGTCTGTCATCCTGCTTTTTATGAGCTGCAGGAAAACTCCAACCTGTGGGATCGGGTTCGGCGCGGCGTTTTATAAAGCCGCACCGTTCACCTCATCCGAAAAACACGTCGCCGGCGGCAATGGAGCGCCTTGCGCCCTCGTCCTCGTCCAGCAGCAGATAACCATTATCATCAATTCCGACGAAACGCCCGCCGATCGAACGATCCGGGAAATTGACGGTGATATGTTCGCCGATACCGCAGGCAGCCGCCCGCCAGCCAGTCATGACACCGGCGACGCCCCTGCCCTCATCCCAATCTCGCAGCACATCCGCCGTTTCCCGAAAGAGATGCGCGAAAAGCTCATCGGCAGAGCAGGAAACGCCGTGTTCGGACAGCATGGTGACGGGATAAAGCGGATTATCAGGCTTATGGGCGATATTGATACCGATGCCGATGACGATTGCCCGCCGCCCATCCGGCAGAAGCTCCGCTTCCATCAAAATGCCGCAGGTCTTCTGACGGCCGATCAGCACGTCGTTCGGCCATTTGATCTCTAGCGGCGCTCCGCCTGTCGGCAAGACCACACGGATGGCGCGATAGACAGCCAGTGCAAAGGCAAGCGGCAAAGAGCCGATACGGTCCATCGGCGCAGGATCGATGAGCAAAAGCGAGGCGTAGAGATTACCGGGTTCGGAGACCCATGGCCGGCCGCGACGCCCGCGCCCACCGGTCTGGCGGATGGCGGTAATCCACAGATTGCCGCCATCGCCCGCCCTTGCACGGGCGAAACATTCGATGTTGGTCGATGGCGTTTCCGCCATCGCCTCGTGCCGGAAGTCATCGATGGACATCCGGCCCGTATGCCGCGGCGTGTCGATCAAAAGAACGTCTTTGCTGCAACCGTGACGGCATTGCCAAGCGCACCGCCGAAGACGACGAAAGCGACAACGAACAGACCCGAAAGCGCATAAACCACCTTCAGTTCGCCCGCCGGACGCTCGAAGCTGCCCTTGGCTTCATCAAACCACATGACCTTGACGATGCGGATATAATAATAAGCGCCGACGACCGAGCCGATCACACCGATGACGGCCAGCGGATAGAGCTTGGCTTCGATGGCGGCAAGGAAGACGTAATATTTGCCGAAGAAGCCGGCGAGCGGCGGAATGCCAGCAAGCGAGAACATCAGGATCGTCAGAACCACCGCCATGAAGGGGTTGGTGGACGAAAGCCCGGCCAGATCCTCGACATTTTCGACATTGCCGATTTCCTTGCGGCGCATGGAGAGAATGCAGGCGAAGGTGCCGAGCGTCATGACCATGTAGATGGTCATGTAGAGAATGACGCCCGAAATGCCTGCCTGCGTGCCGGCGGCAAGACCGACCAGCGCATAACCCATGTGACCGATGGAGGAATAGGCCATCAGGCGCTTGATGTTCTTCTGGCCGATCGCGGCAAACGAGCCGAGCAGCATCGAAGCGATGGAGATGAAGACGACGATCTGCTGCCAGTCGGCAAAGACCGGCTGGAAAGCGTCAACGACGATGCGCACGAAGATCGCCATGGCGCCGATCTTGGGTGCCGCCGAAAGGAAGGCGGTAACCGGGGTCGGTGCGCCTTCATAAACATCAGGCGTCCACATGTGGAACGGCACGGCCGAAATCTTGAATGCAAGGCCGGCGAGAACAAAGACCAGGCCGAAGACGAGGCCGAGCGAACGGGTTTCCGACGCCAGAACCTGGGCGATTTCACTAAAGCCGGTATTGCCGGTGAAACCATAGACCAGCGACATGCCGTAAAGCAGCATGCCGGAGGACAGCGCGCCGAGAACGAAGTACTTCAGGCCAGCTTCCGTGGAGCGCAGGCTTTCACGGTTGATGGCGCAGACGACGTAAAGCGCCAGCGACTGCAGTTCCAGCGCCATGTAGAGCGAGATCAGGTTGTTGGCCGAGATCATCAGCAGGATGCCCAGCGTCGCGAGAACCAGAAGCACCGGATATTCGAAACGACCGATCGGCTCGAAGCGGCCCTGGCCGACAGCGAGGATCATGGCGGTGATGGAGCCGATCAGCGCCAGCACCTTCATGAAATTGCCGAAGGAATCGGCGATGTAGACACCGCCGAAGGCAACGCCCGACGCCGGGGCGAAAATGATCCAGAGACCGACGACGAGCAGGAGGGCAACGGCAAGGCCGGTTACCGTCGTTGTCGACTTGTCGCCCGAGAAGACGCCAATCATGAGCAGCGCCAGCGCGCCGACCGCAAGGATCAGCTCGGGCGTCGCAATGTGCAGACTGGCAAAAAGGATTTCAGCGGTCATGTCCAACGGGTCCTGTCGTCAATTCATAGAGAGCGCAACATTTTGCGCCGCCTGCAATGCAGCCGAATAGTTGTTTACCAGAAGATCGACCGATGCGGCTGTCGCATCGAACACCGGTGCCGGATAGACACCGAAGAAGATCGTCAGCGCAACCAGCGGATAAAGGATAACCTTTTCGCGGGTTGACAGATCGAGCATCGACTTCAGGCTTTCCTTCTCGAGCGCACCGAAGATCACGCGGCGGTAAAGCCACAGCGCATAGGCTGCCGAGAGGATGACACCGGTTGCCGCAAACAGTGCGACCAGCGTGTTGGCACGGAAGACGCCGACCAGGGTCAGGAATTCACCAACGAAGCCGGAGGTGCCGGGCAGACCGACATTGGCCATGGTGAAGATCATGAAGGCGACGGCATATTTCGGCATATTGTTGACGAGACCACCATAGGCGGAAATCTCGCGGGTATGCAGCCGGTCATAGACAACGCCGACGCAGAGGAAGAGCGCGCCAGACACGATACCGTGCGACAGCATCTGGAAGATCGCGCCCTGCACGCCCTGAACGTTGGCAGCAAAGATGCCCATGGTCACGTAACCCATGTGGGCGACGGAGGAATAGGCGATCAGCTTTTTGATGTCGTCCTGCATCATCGCCACCAGCGAGGTGTAGATGATGGCGAGAACCGACAGCGTGAAGACGAAGGGAGCGAAATAATCCGAAGCCAGCGGGAACATCGACAGCGAGAAGCGGATGAAACCGTAACCGCCGAGCTTCAGCATGACGCCGGCAAGAATGACGGAGCCTGCTGTCGGCGCCTGAACGTGGGCGTCGGGCAGCCAGGTGTGTACCGGCCACATCGGCATCTTCACCGAGAAGGCCGCAAAACAGGCAAGCCAGAGCCAGGTCTGCATGCCGGCCGGGAAGCCGTATTTCAGCAGTTCCGTCATGTCGGTCGTACCGGACTGCCAGTACATTGCCATGATGGCGAGCATGGTCAGAACCGAGCCGAGCAGCGTGTAGAGGAAGAATTTGTAGGATGCGTAGACGCGATCCTTGCCGCCCCAGACGCCGATGATGATGAACATCGGGATCAGCGTCGCTTCGAAGAAGACGTAGAAGAGAACCGTATCCAGCGCCACGAAGACGCCGATCATGACGACTTCCAGAAGCAGGAAGGCGATCATGTATTCCTTGACGCGCTTCTCGATCGATTCCCAGCTTGCCAGCACGCAGAAGGGCATGAGGAAGGTGGTGAGGATGACGAACAGCATGGAGATGCCGTCGACACCCAGATGATAGGCGGCGATGTTGCCGAACCAGGCGTGTTTTTCGACCATCTGGAAACCGGGATTCGAATTGTCGAAACCGATCCAGATGAACAGCGACACGAGGAAGGTGAAAACGGTCGTCAGCAGCGAGACATTGAGAATGTTGCGACGACCATAAGGGCCGTTCTCATTTGTCAGCAGCAGGAGCACCACGCCGACGAGCGGCAGAAAGGTGACCGTTGAAAGAATAGGCCAATCGGTCATCAGAGGGCACTCCCGAGCATCATCCAGGTGACAAGCGCCGCGATGCCGATCAGCATCGCAAAGGCATAATGATAGAGGTAACCGGATTGCAGGCGGACCATGCGGTTGGTCACATCAACCACACGCGCTGCAATGCCGTTCGGTCCATAATGGTCGATGACGGCGACGTCGCCCTTCTTCCACAGGAAGCGGCCGAGCGCCTTTGCGGAACGAACGAAGAGGAAGTCGTAGAGTTCGTCGAAGTACCACTTGTTCAAGAGGAACTGGTAGAGGCCACGATGGGTCGCTGCCAGACGCTTCGGCGTTTCCGGCGACTTGATGTACATGTACCAGGCGGTCACGAAACCAAGGGCCATGGCGAAGAACGGGCTCCACTTCACCCACAGCGGCACGTGGTGGAACTCTTCGAGGATTTCATTTTCCGGAAGCGTGAACAGAGCGCCCTTCCAGAACTCGGCATATTCGTGGCCGAAGAAATAACCTTCGAAGGCAACACCGGCAAAGATCGCGCCAACCGTGAGGATGAAAAGCGGGATCAGCATGACCATCGGCGATTCATGCACATGGTGCATGACGTCGGCAGATGCGCGCGGCTTGCCGAAGAAGGTCATGAAAGCCAGACGCCAGGAATAGAAGCTGGTGAACAGCGCGGCGATGACCAGCAGCGTGAAGGCGAAACCGGACAGAACCGAATGGGACGCGTAAGCGGATTCGATGATGACGTCCTTCGAGAAGAAGCCGGCAAAACCGATCATCGTGCCCGGAATACCAACGCCGGTCAGCGCCAACGTGCCAACGGTCATGGTCCAGAAGGTGATGGGGATATGCTTGCGCAGGCCACCCATGTAACGCATGTCCTGCTCTCCATCGACGGCATGGATGACCGAGCCGGCGCACAAGAACAGCAGGGCCTTGAAGAAGGCGTGCGTGAAGAGGTGGAATACGGCAGCGCCATAAGCGCCGACGCCGAGCGCCACGAACATGTAACCGAGCTGCGAGCAGGTCGAATAGGCGATAACACGCTTGATGTCATTCTGCACGAGGCCGACGGTTGCCGCGAAGAAAGCGGTGATCGCACCGATCAGCGTCACGACGGTCAGCGCATCCGGTGACAGTTCAAACAGCGGCGACATGCGGGCGACGAGGAAGACGCCGGCCGTGACCATGGTTGCGGCGTGAATGAGGGCAGACACCGGGGTCGGGCCTTCCATCGCGTCCGGCAGCCAGGTGTGCAGCAGGAACTGCGCCGATTTACCCATGGCGCCCATGAAGAGCAGCAGGCAGACGCCCGTTATCGCATTGGCCTTGTCCAGCTGCATGCCGAACAGGTTGATGACGGTTTCGCTGGAAGCAGCACCTTCGGCCGGCAGATAGGTGCTGGCGGCAGCGAAGACGGTTTCGAGATTGATCGAGCCGAACAGCACGAAGACGCCGGAAATGCCGAGGATGAAGCCGAAGTCACCGACGCGGTTGACGATGAAGGCCTTCATGGCGGCTGCAGAAGCCGAAGGTTTCTTGAACCAGAAGCCGATCAGCAGATAGGACGCCAGACCCACGCCTTCCCAGCCGAAGAACATCTGCAGCAGGTTGTCAGAGGTCACCAGCATCAGCATGGCGAAGGTGAAGAGCGACAGATAGGCAAAGAAGCGCGGACGATGCGGATCGTGGTGCATGTATCCGATCGAATAAAGGTGCACGAGCGTCGAGACCGTGTTGACCACGACGAACATGACGGCCGTCAGCGTATCGATGCGGAAAGCCCATTCGACATCGATGCCGCCGGACTGGATCCAGCGCAGGACAGTAACCTTGATCACCTCGCCCGGCTCACCATGGGCGAGTGCCACGGTGAAGAAGACGATCCACGACAGGATGGCGACCACGATCATCAGACCGGTGGTGACATATTCCGACGCCTTGGCGCCGATCGAGCGGCCGAACAGGCCGGCGATCAGGAAGCCGATCAGTGGAAGAAAGACGATAGCCTTGTAGATCATAGCCTTATCAGCCCTTCATCATATTGACGTCTTCGACGGCGATCGATCCGCGGTTGCGGTAGAAGACAACGAGTATTGCAAGACCGATGGCCGCTTCGGCAGCTGCGACGGTCAGAATGAACAAAGCGAAGACCTGGCCGACGATATCGTTCAGGAAGGCCGAGAAGGCCACCATGTTGATGTTGACCGCCAGAAGGATAAGCTCGATCGACATGAGGATGACGATGACGTTCTTCCGGTTGAGGAAGATGCCGAACACGCCGATCGTGAAGAGGATGGCGCTGACCGTCAGGTAGTGGGAAAGACCGATTTCCATATTCTGTTTCCTTGGATCCGTTCGCCTTCAGATGCCCTGGCCCGGCTTGACCTTGACCGTGGTGACGGCGGTCTTCGGGTCGCGGCCGACCTGCGTGGAGATATCCTGCCGCTTGATGTCGGTGCGATGACGCAGGGTCAGCACGATGGCGCCGATCATGGCCACCAGCAGCACGAGACCGGCGAGCTGGAAGAAGTAGACATAATTCGTATAAAGCACATCACCGAGCGCGGCGGTATTGGTGCGCTCTGCGGCCGGCGGGATCGGCATGGTGATCGATTTTGCCGCGACCGGGTTCAGAACGCTGCCGCCGACCACGACGATCAGCTCGGCGGCCAGAATGACGCCGATCAGCGCACCGACAGGCGCATATTGCAGCACACCGGAGCGGAGCTCGGCAAAATCCACATCCAGCATCATGACGACGAAGAGGAAGAGCACCGCGACCGCGCCGACATAGACCACCAGCAGGATCATGGCGAGGAACTCGGCCCCCGTCAGCAGGAACAGCGCGGCTGCGTTGAAGAAGGTCAAAATCAGGAAGAGCACCGAATGAACAGGGTTCTTCGATGCGATGACCATGAACGCAGACGCCACGGCGACGAAAGCGAATATATAAAAGAATACAGCGTGCAGACCCATCTTGGTGCCTTCTTGTCCTCATCGGGAGAAGATGGCTTCAAGCCCCCTCACCCGTTTCGTCCCCGCCGGCGAAAACCGCGCAGGCATTTTACTTTTTCATCGCTTTCCGGGGTCTCCCCCGGAAAGACGGTTGCACCTTAGCGGTAAGGTGCATCCAGTGCGAGGTTGCGCGCGATTTCACGCTCCCAGCGGTCGCCATTGTCGAGAAGCCTCTGCTTGTCGAAATAAAGCTCCTCGCGGGTTTCCGTCGCGAATTCGAAGTTCGGGCCTTCGACGATCGCATCCACCGGGCAGGCTTCCTGGCAGAAGCCGCAATAGATGCACTTCACCATGTCGATATCGTAACGCACCGTGCGGCGGGTGCCGTCATTGCGGCGCGGCCCGGCTTCGATGGTGATCGCCTGAGCGGGACAGATGGCTTCACACAGCTTGCAGGCGATGCAGCGTTCTTCACCGTTCGGATAACGGCGCAGCGCATGTTCACCACGGAAGCGCGGAGAGACCGGGCCCTTTTCGAAAGGATAGTTCACCGTCGCCTTCTGCTTGAAGAAGTGGCGCATCGTCAGCAGGATCGCGCCGACGAACTCCTTGAGGAACAGTGAATTGACGGCTTGGGAGAGGCTTGCCATCTCAGTCTCCAGATCTTTGAGCGAGGAGTTTGGACATCAACCGGCCCACCCCGTCAGCTTCAATACGAATGCAACGATCACGACCATCGCGAGCGACAGCGGCAGGAAAACCTTCCAGCCAAGGCGCATGAGCTGGTCATAACGGTAACGCGGAACGAAGGCCTTGGTGAGCGCGATCATGAAGAAGACCATGCAGCCCTTCAGCGCGAACCAGACGATGCCCGGCACCCACTTCAGGAACCATACATCCACGATCGGCAGCCAGCCGCCAAGGAACAGGATCGTCGTCAGGCAGCAGATTAGAACGATCGCAGCATATTCGCCGAGCATGAACATCATGTAAGGCGTCGAGCCATATTCGACCATGTGACCGGCGACAAGCTCCGATTCCGCTTCCGGAAGATCGAAGGGCGGACGGTTGGTTTCGGCAAGGCCCGAAATGAAGAACACGATGAACATCGGGAACAGCGACAGCCAGTGCCAGTCGAGGAACGATGCCGGCAGGCCGATCATCGTGCCAAGCCCGGTGCGCTGGGCGAGAACGATATCCGTGAGGTTCAGCGAGCCGACGCAGAGCAGAACGGTGACGATGACGAGACCGATCGACACTTCATAGGACACCATCTGCGCCGCCGAACGCAGCGCGCCGAGGAACGGATATTTCGAGTTCGAAGCCCAGCCGCCCATGATGATGCCGTACACTTCAAGCGAAGAAATCGCGAAGATGTAGAGAATGCCGACATTGATATTGGCGACGACCCAGCCATCGGCGAAGGGAATGACCGCGTAGGTGGCAAGCGCCAGCGTCACGGCCACCAGCGGCGCCAGAAGGAAAACCGCCTTGTTGGCGCCGGCCGGAATGACCGGTTCCTTGAGGATGAACTTCAAAAGGTCGGCGAAGGACTGGAAGAGACCGAAGGGACCAACAACGTTCGGACCACGGCGCAGCTGCACGGCTGCCCAGACCTTGCGGTCGGCAAGCAGAAGGAAGGCGATGGCCACCAGAAGGCAAACGAGAAGCAGCAGGGACTGGCCGACCATGATCAGCGCGGGCCAGACGTAGCTCCAGAAAAACTGTTCCATAAATCCCCTACCCTTACTCTGCCGCAGCCTGGAAATTGTTGCGGGCCAATGCGGAACACTCGGCCATGACGGCGGATGCACGCGCAATCGGGTTCGTCAAATAAAAGTCTTTTACCGGCGAAGCAAACGCCGACTTGTTGAGCGAGCCGGTCTTGCCGGCCAAAGCCTCGATATCCTGGCCGTTGCCGGCGACGATCTCGTCGGTTTCCGCCAGATGCGGATGCGCGACATAGAGCTGACCGCGCAGCGCCGACAGCGAATCGAACGGCAGCTTCTTGCCGAGAACGTCGGACAGCGCACGCAGGATCGCCCAGTCTTCGCGAGCTTCGCCCGGTGCGAAACCGGCGCGGTTGCCCACCTGCACACGGCCTTCGGTGTTGACCCAGATACCGGATTTTTCGGTATAGGCCGCGCCCGGAAGGATGACGTCGGCGTTCATCGCGCCCTGATCGCCATGGCTGCCGATATAAACGGTGAACTTGGCGCCCTTGTTCGACAGATCGAGTTCATCGGCGCCGAGCAGGAAGAGAACATCCATGGAGGCGACCATTTCAGCGGCGGCAACACCGCCCTCGCCCGGCACGAAGCCGATATCGAGACCGCCAACGCGGGCAGCTGCGGTGTGCAGAACGGAGAAACCGTTCCACTCTTCGCTGACAGCACCGACCGAAACGGCGAGCTTGGCAGCGGCAGCAAGAACGGCGGCACCATCGGCGCGGGCAAGAGCACCCTGACCGATGATGATCAGCGGGTTCTTGGCGGACTTCAGCTTGTCAACGAAGCTGTGCGAGCCATTGGCCAGATCGGAGAGCGTTTCCGCACCCGAGCCGAGATATTCATAATTGTAGCGCAGTTCACCAGCTTCGCCGATCACGCCGATCGGGAAACCGCCACGACGCCAGCGCTTGCGGATACGGGCGTTGAGGACAGCCGCTTCGAAACGCGGGTTAGCGCCAACGATCAGCAGTGCGTCCGCCTGCTCGATGCCTTCAATGGTGGAATTGAAGATATAGCTTGCGCGACCCAAAGACGGATCAAGCGTTGCGCCATCCTGACGGCAATCGACATTGGCCGAGCCGAGCGAGGCAAGAAGCGACTTCAGCGCGAACATTTCTTCAACGGAAGACAGATCGCCGGCGATCGCGCCGATCTTGTTGCCGGATGTTGCGGCAACAGCCTGCTTGATCGCACCGAAGGCTTCGCCCCAGGTGGCGGGCTGCAGACGGCCATCCTTGCGGACGTAAGGCCGGTCTAGGCGCTGCGTCTTCAGGCCGTCCCAGATGAAGCGGCTCTTGTCGGAAATCCACTCTTCGTTGATCGCCTCGTTGACGCGCGGCATGACGCGCATGACTTCGCGGCCACGGGTATCGACGCGGATGGCCGAACCGAGCGCGTCCATCACGTCGATGGTTTCGGTCTTGTTCAGTTCCCACGGACGGGCGGTGAAGGCGAAAGGCTTGGAGGTGAGCGCGCCGACCGGGCAAAGGTCAACAACGTTGCCCTGCAGCTCCGAGGTCATGGCCTGCTCGAGATAGGTGGTGATTTCGGCATCTTCGCCGCGGCCGATAAGGCCCAGTTCGGCAATGCCGGCAACTTCCGTTGTGAAACGGACGCAGCGCGTGCAGTGGATGCAACGGTTCATGACCGTCTTGACGAGCGGTCCGATATATTTGTCTTCAACAGCGCGCTTGTTTTCCGCATAACGCGAACCGGCGATACCGAAGGCCATGGCCTGGTCCTGCAGGTCGCATTCGCCGCCCTGGTCGCAGATCGGGCAATCCAGCGGATGGTTGATGAGCAGGAACTCCATCACGCCTTCGCGGGCCTTCTTGACCATCGGCGTATTGGTGAAAACCTCAGGCAATTCGCCGTTCGGGCCGCCGCGAACATCGCGCACGCCCATGGCGCAGGAGGCGGCCGGCTTGGGCGGTCCGCCCTTCACCTCGATGAGACACATGCGGCAGTTACCCGCGACCGACAAGCGCTCATGAAAACAAAAGCGCGGAACTTCGGCACCAGCCTCCTCGCACGCCTGCAACAGCGTGAAATGATCCGGAACCTCGATCTCTTTACCGTCAACCTTGAGCTTTGCCATGGTTCTACTTACGTCCTGTTGCCTGTTCGTCCCATGTCTCACACGGTCCGCAACAAATCCTTAATCGCGCCCGGCATCCGAAGGTTTGCCAGACGTTTCATGGTGTTGCGGGGCCGGAAATTTCCGGCTCCGCTCGAAGCCTTCGATGCTTATTCAGCGGCTTCCAGAACAGCGCCATCATCCATGGCCCTGTAGGTATATTGGTCGATGCGCTTTTCGATTTCCGGACGGAAATTGCGGATCAGCGCCTGTACCGGCCATGCGGCGGCGTCGCCGAGCGCACAGATGGTATGGCCTTCGATCTGCTTGGTCACTTCAAACAGCATGTCGATTTCGCGCTTCTGCGCGTTACCCTTGACCATGCGCTCCAGCACGCGCCACATCCAGCCGGTGCCTTCGCGGCACGGCGTGCACTGGCCGCAGCTTTCATGCTTGAAGAAAGCCGCGATGCGGGCAATCGCCTTGATGACGTCGGTGGACTTGTCCATGACAATCATGCCGCCGGTGCCGAAGGAAGACTTCACTTCGCGCATGCCGTCAAAGTCCATGATGGCGTCCTTCATGTCCTCACCGCGCACGATGGGGCAGGATGCGCCGCCGGGGATGACGCCGAGCAGATTGTCCCAGCCGCCACGAATGCCACCGCAATGGTGTTCGATCAGCTCACGGAAGGACAGGCCCAGCGCATCTTCGAAGGTGCACGGACGCTCGACATGGCCTGACACCATGAACAGCTTGGTGCCGACATTGTTCGGACGGCCGATCCCCGAGAACCATGCAGCGCCACGGCGCAGGATGGTCGGCGCAACGGCGATCGATTCAACGTTGTTGACGGTCGTCGGGCAGCCGTAAAGACCCATATTGGCCGGGAACGGGGGCTTGAGGCGCGGCTGGCCCTTCTTGCCTTCAAGGCTTTCGAGCAGAGCCGTCTCTTCGCCGCAGATATAGGCACCCGCGCCGTGATGGACGTAGATGTCGAAATCCCAGCCGTTCTTGTTGTTCTTGCCGAGCAGGCCGGCATCGTAGCACTCGTCGATGGCCGCCTGAAGCGCTTCACGCTCGCGCATATATTCGCCGCGCACGTAGATATAGGCGGTATGCGCGCCCATGGCGAAACCGGCGATCACGCAGCCTTCGATCAGCGTATGCGGATCGTTGCGCAGGATTTCGCGGTCCTTGCAGGTGCCGGGTTCGGATTCGTCGGCGTTAACGACGAGATAATGCGGACGGCCGTCATTTTCCTTCGGCATGAAGGACCATTTGAGACCCGTCGGGAAGCCAGCGCCACCGCGACCACGAAGGCCGGAAGCCTTCATCTCGTTGATGATCCAGTCACGACCCTTTTCGATGATCTGCTTGGTGCCGTCCCAATGGCCGCGCGCTCTCACGCCCTTCAGGGACTTGTCCTTGAGGCCGTAGAGATTGGTAAAGATGCGATCCTGATCTTTTAACATGCTTCACCTCTTACCGCGGCTTCTTGCCGAAGACCCTGATATACTCGGCTTCGCCACCCTTGGCGAGCGCCTCGGCCTGCTTGATCCACTCGTCGCGTTCGATGCGGCCCTTGAAATTCAGATAACCGTCGACCCAGTCGCATTCGGCCTTCTTCCAGCCGGCGACCTGCGCAAAGGTGAAGATGCCGAGCTCGTGCAGCGTGCCTTCGATCTTCGGACCAACGCCGGAAATGAGCTTCAGGTCGTCAGGCGTCGCCGGGCGTTCGATGCCGGCCGGACGATCCTTGGAGTCGAGCGACGGCTTTGCCGCCGCAGCCGTTCCGGAAGCTTCCTTTTCGACGGTCTTTACATTGGCTTCCGCAGCCTTCGGCTCATTGGCCGGCGTCTTCAGCTTCGGATCGGTTTCCGGCGCGTCCGTCTTCGGCTTGGCGGCATTGGACGGCGGAACCGGTGCGGCATCCGCAGGCACTTCGGCCGGCTTGTCGAGATTGGAACGGTCAGGCTTGATCTCTTCCGTCAGCGTCGTCAGCCCGCCGACTGGAACCGACTCGTGACGGTCGATCTGCGGGCCGGTCTTGACCGTGTCGCCCTTGCCCGCCTCGAACGTGTCGATGATTTCTTCCAGGCGCTCGGGCGTCAGGTCCTCATAGGCATCCTTGAAGATAATGACCATCGGCGCGTTGACGCAGGCGCCCTGACATTCCACTTCTTCCCAGGACAGCGTGCCGCTCTCATTGGTGTGCAGCGGATCGTGGTGGATCTTCTTGCGGCAGACATCCATCAGCGCTTCGGAACCGCGCAACATGCAGGGCGTGGTGCCGCAGACCTGAACGTGGGCGCGCGTGCCGACCGGCTTCAGCTGGAACTGGGTATAGAAGGTCGCCACTTCCATGACACGGATATAGGCCATATCCAGCATGTCGGCGATCTTTTCGATGGCGGCGCGGGTAACCCAGCCGTCCTGCTCCTGCGCACGCATGAGCAGCGGGATGACAGCCGATTGCTGGCGTCCCTCGGGATATTTCTTGATCGTCTTTTCCGCCCATGCGGTATTATCCGCGTTGAAGGCAAACGCCACGGGCTGGAACTGATCTTCGGCTAGTCGACGAACGGACATACTTCCTCACGCCTTTTCAGTTTAACGTCTCACAACGCGATCTCGCCACCGTGACGAATTCGCAGGCGTAAGCCGCCTTGTCTTTTTGCATGAACACAATGAACTTGCTGCCATTCGGAACCGAGGCCTTGATCTCGTATCCCGACGACAGAAGCTGCTTGATGGTTGAACCGCCGCCGCTTGACAGCGACACGCCGCCCTCATCCGTCGCCGTCTGGGCGAGAACGGGGGCAGACATCGCAGCAAGAAGAGCCAATATGGCCAGCGGCAGACGCATCAGCGGTCGACCTCCCCGAACACGATGTCGAGGGAGCCGAGCACGGCTGTAACGTCGGCAAGCTGATGGCCCTTGCACAGGAAATCCATCGCCTGCAGATGCGCATAACCCGGAGCGCGGATCTTGCAGCGGTAAGGCTTGTTAGAGCCATCGGCGACCACATAGACGCCGAACTCGCCCTTCGGCGCTTCGACGGCGGCGTAAACTTCGCCGGCGGGAACGTGGTAACCTTCGGTGTAAAGCTTGAAGTGGTGGATCAAAGCTTCCATCGACCGCTTCATCTCGCCGCGCTTGGGCGGAACGACCTTGCCGTCAAGCGAGGAGACCGGGCCGATGCGATGCTTGCCGGACAGAAGATCAACGCACTGCTTCATGATCTTTACCGATTCGCGCATTTCCTGCATGCGGATCAGGTAGCGATCATAGCAATCGCCGTTCTTGCCGACGGGGATGTCGAATTCCAGATCGGAATAGCACTCGTAAGGCTGCGAACGACGCAAATCCCAGGCAGCGCCCGAGCCACGCACCATCACGCCCGTGAAACCCCAGGCAAAGGCGTCTTCAAGCGAGACGACGCCGATATCGACGTTACGCTGCTTGTAGATGCGGTTGTCGGTCAACAGGCCTTCGATATTGTCGAGAACGGTGAGGAACGGATCGCACCACTTGCCGATATCGTCCACCAGCTCCGGCGGCAGGTCCTGATGCACGCCGCCCGGACGAACGTAAGCCGAGTGCATGCGGGCGCCACAGGCGCGCTCGTAAAACACCATCAGCTTTTCGCGCTCTTCGAAACCCCAGACCGGCGGCGTCATGGCACCAACGTCCATGGCCTGCGTTGTGACGTTCATGATGTGCGACAGGATGCGGCCGATTTCCGAATAAAGCACGCGGATCAGCTGGCCGCGCATGGGGATTTCGAGGCCGAGCAGCTTTTCGACGGCGAGCGCGAAAGCGTGTTCCTGGTTCATCGGCGCGACATAGTCGAGACGGTCGAAATAGGGAACGGCCTGCAGATAGGTCTTGGTCTCGATCAGCTTTTCGGTGCCGCGATGCAGAAGACCGATATGCGGATCGACGCGCTCGACGATTTCGCCGTCCAGTTCCAGAACCAGACGCAGCACGCCGTGCGCGGACGGGTGTTCCGGACCGAAGTTGATCGTGAAATTGCGGACGTTATGCTCAGTCATTCTAGTGCTCCGCCGAGGTGATCATGGCGATGAATTCGGGGCCGGTCATGTTCTGCGTGGTTTCTGCGAAAGAATAGCTCGAAGGCTTTTCATCCGTGAAAATCTGCGACGCGAACGTGAAACTGGAAGGGTTGTCGAAAGCCTGCAGCGACACGGCCAGATGTTGGCCATCCTTGGAACGCCACATCAAGGTGCTGCCGCAATTCGTGCAGAAGCAACGCTCGCCCCATTCCGAGGAGGAAAAGACGCCAAGCTGTTCTTCGTTTTCAAAGGAAACGCCGGTGCATTCGACAGCCATGAACGCACCGCCGGACCAGCGGCGGCACATGGAGCAATGGCAAACGCCGAATTCGCGGGCGCCAATGCCGGCATTAAAGCCAACGGCGCCGCAAAGACATTGTCCATGCTCTGTCGCGGGGGCTTGGCTCATTGCTTGGCCTTTTCGTCACCCGGGAGAACATATTCGGTTCCTTCCCACGGGGAAAGGAAGTCGAAGTTACGGAATTCCTGCTTCAGTTCGACCGGTTCATAAAGAACCCGCTTCAGAACGTCATCGTAACGCACTTCCACAAAGCCGGTAACCGGAAAATCCTTGCGCAGCGGATGGCCTTCAAAACCGTAATCCGTGAGGATGCGGCGCAGGTCCTTATGGCCCTCGAAAGGAATGCCATACATATCCCAGGCTTCGCGCTCGAACCATTCCGCGCCCATGTAGACGGAGGTCGATGAAGGAACGCCCTCGTCTTCCGCCACCTGCAGCTTGATGCGCACGCGCAGATTCTGGCGCGGCGACAGAAGATGGTAGACGACATCGAAACGCTTTTCGCGCTGCGGCCAGTCAACGCCGCAAATATCGATGATGTTGACGAAACCGCACTGCACGTCGTCGCGCAGGAAGGTCAAAAGCGCAATCACGCTTTCAGTTGTCGTGTTCAGCGTCAGCTCGCCATAGGCGATATCGGCAGATACCACGAGAGAACCGCGCGCTTCCTTAACGTAAGCAGCAAGATCGTTGAGAGCTTCGCTCATTATCTATCCGTCCTTTGCCCTTAGCGCTCGATCGTACCGGTACGCCGGATCTTCTTCTGCAGCAGAAGAACGCCGTAAAGCAGCGCTTCCGCCGTGGGGGGACAGCCCGGAACGTAAATATCCACTGGCACGACACGGTCGCAACCGCGCACCACGGCGTAGGAATAGTGGTAATAACCACCGCCATTGGCGCAAGAGCCCATGGAAATGACGTAACGCGGCTCAGGCATCTGGTCATAGACCTTGCGCAGCGCCGGCGCCATCTTGTTGGTCAGCGTGCCGGCAACGATCATTACGTCAGACTGGCGCGGCGAAGCGCGCGGGGCGACACCGAAGCGCTCCATGTCATAACGCGGACCCGAAGCCTGCATCAGGCCTTCAACGGCGCAGCAGGCGAGACCGAACTGCATCCACATCAGGGAGCCGGTACGCGCCCAGGTGATCAGCTCGTCGGTCGAGGTGACGAGGAAGCCCTTGTCGGCCAACTCGTCATTGATTTCCGTGAAGTAGGCATCGTTGCTGCCAACCGGCTTGCCGGTCGAGGGATCGATGATCCCCTTCGGCTGCGGCGCAACGAGCGTGCTGTTGTTCTGGCTCATGCCCATTCCAGCGCTCCCTTCTTCCACTCATAGATAAAGCCAATGGTGAGGACGCCAAGAAACACCATCATCGACCAGAAACCGAACCAGCCCATGTCACCGAAGGACACCGCCCACGGGAACAGGAAGGCCACTTCCAGATCGAAGATGATGAAGAGGATCGACACCAGGTAAAAGCGGATATCAAACTTCATGCGGGCGTCGTCGAAGGCATTGAAACCGCACTCGAAAGCGGAAAGCTTTTCCGGGTCCGGCGCCTTGTAAGCGACAGCAAACGGCGCAATGAGAAGCGCCAGGCCAATGACAAGAGCGATACCGATGAATATTGCGATCGGAATGTAGGAACTGAGGAGTTCAGTCATGGTCTCTTCCTTGCCCGGCCGGGTGCCGGACCTGCCTTTGCGACTGATAAGTCTCAAGGCGCACAAATATGTTGCAACGCCAAAGTGGTTAGCGCAGCCGCGCCCTCTCTGCAAGAGTTTAGGCACCATTTCAAGACACCTGCCGCATTGATTGGCAACAATATTGCCCGAATTGACGCAAATTTGGGCCACAATTCCGACCTAAGCCCCTCAAATACAATAATAATCGATTGAAGGACGCAACCGCAAAAAAGTCACACGAATTTTATGTCAAAAAGGCACCGAAGTGACGATTTTCAGAAATCGAAACTTGAGTGAAAAAGGCAGGAAAAATCGTGCTTGCGCGGGGCGGAATCAGGCGGTGAAATCGCTCATGCAAAGGCGCCTGGCTGGCGCTTCAGATGGCTTTTTCTGGGAGTCATTTCAGGAAGAGAAATGGCGCGAGTGACGGGGCTCGAACCCGCGACCTCCGGCGTGACAGGCCGGCACTCTAACCGACTGAGCTACACCCGCGCATCGCAGATATTCATCTGCGTTTATTTCCGAGGAACAGGATGGCGCGAGTGACGGGGCTCGAACCCGCGACCTCCGGCGTGACAGGCCGGCACTCTAACCAACTGAGCTACACCCGCATCTCCTGACGGACAGGACCTTGTCCCGCCGTACGAACCAGCCTCGGCTGTTCGTTGAGCGGCTAACTACGGCGTTCGTGCGGGGGTGTCAAGCAGGTTTCACGACAAAAGAATAAGCTTCTGCATTTTGATCGGGAAAAACTGAGAGGCCTTTGACGGGCGCTGGCGCAAATGCCCTGTTCTGCAGGCTTTTCCCAACGAAAACAAAAAACTTGTCCACAGCCATGGGCGTCTCAGGCAAGATTTCCGCCTGCCTCTCAAGGTCGCTGCGGATTCGTTTTCACCGGAAAGCCCGCAGTTCCCGGCTTTTCGCCGCCAACCTTCGATGAAGGGAAAAGCTGTCGGCAAAAAAAACAAAAAAACTTCACAAAAGCCCTTGCGGTTTTTTTCCGATCCGAATACATCACGGCCACCGACGCGGCGGACATGATCCGAGACACGCGAAGGGCGATTAGCTCAGTTGGTAGAGCGCCTCGTTTACACCGAGGATGTCGGGAGTTCGAGTCTCTCATCGCCCACCATTCCCAAGCCTATCAAATTTTTGAGCTTGAAGCCGAATGTCATTCGGATGCGATTTCTATTTTCCGTAAATTCTTCCCAGAGGGAATCGCCCCCTGCCCCACTCATCAATGGATGTCGGGGCTGCGTTTCAGTCGGATGGAATCGTTTTGCGATTTTTCCCATGCCAAATCGGTACTGCTGTTTCAGATTCCGACAGCTTCTCCCAGTCCCTGTATCACCCCGCAACATACCGAAAAATAAGCAGATTCAGACTTTTTAAACAGATTTCGGGCATTGTTTTCGAGCCGTTTCATGATGAACGGTAGAAATAATGGATGAAACCATGATCGACGCGTTTGTAACACTCGCGCTTATTGCGCTGCCTGTTTATATTTTCTTCCGTTGGGTCCAGCAGGACTCGGAAAAAAGCGATACTCCGAAAAGCAAGAACTCCATGGGGCGGTGATCCTTTATCATCGGTCCGCAACTTTTCCCCCCAATAGCCCCCGACAAGTCTCTCTCTGAGCCATCCCCGACGCGACAACGCCAGCCTTGAGGGCCTGCGCTGCGACACGCCGTGCAAACCGCGCCGCCGCACCGGGGGCCTTCAGCGACAAAAAAAGCCGGGCTGTGCCCGGCTTTTCTCATTTGCGAAGCCAATCGGTACGATCAGTTGATTGCCTTCATATCAACCTTGAAGAACAGCGTCTCACCGGAAGAATCGTCCACGCCGTCATTGTCGGTCACGGCATAGGCCGTTCCGGCCTTGTCGAAGGTGAAGCCTTCCAGCTTGTCGACGACGTAACCGTTGGTCTGGGCCTTCAGGTCAGGCAGAAAGTCATGCGCTTCCTGCTTGGCCACCAGCGGCAGCTCGCCACCGATCTTGCCCGGCTTCAGATCTGCGATCGCCACGCGGTAGAGCTTCTTGATCTTGGCCTTGTCGCCGATCTGGTTGTCACGCTCGACGATATAGACATATTCGCCCTGGGCAGTGATTTCAGAAAGGCCGATCCAGCCTGCCTCGGTCTTGTCGAGCGGGTAACGCACGGCGCCCCATTCCTTGGACTTCGGATTATAGGAAACGAGCTTGACGAAGCCCTTCTCGTCCGTACCCCATTCGCGCTGCACAGCCATCCACAGCGTCGCGTCGTCGCCCTTGCCGATCATGGTCACGCCTTCGAAACCGAAGCGGGTGTCGCCGGCAAGCAGTACCTTCGGCAGGGCGATCTCAGCCTTGATTTCACCCTTGGCATTGACGTTGTAGAGCGCGTGCGGGACGAGCTTGGCGCTGTCGCCTTCCGAGGCCAGCCAGAAGCCGCCCTTGCCGTCCAGCGTGATACCTTCGATATCGAGTTTCTGGGCAGCGATACCGTCACGCTTGATGCGCAGCACGCTGGTGATGGTTGCGGGCTTCTTCGTTGCGTCGATCGTGTAGATCGACGGCTGGTTGCCATAAACCGAGTCGGAAACGGCATAAAGAATGCCGGGCTTCTCGGCATCGCCGACCAGGCCCGAAAGAGCGCCCCAGCCGATCGGTGCACCGTCGACAGTGGCGGAAACCAGCTGCGGATAGGCTGCTTCACCTTCAGCGCGCTCATAGATCATGACGTGCGAGCGGACGCCGCCGTCTTCGACCAGATCCACCTCGTTCGCCGTAACAAGAAGATTACGCGACGGGATGGCGACTGCGCCTTCCGGTGAAACGCCTGACGGCAGAAGTTGCGTCAGTTCCGGCTCCTTGCCGGTGTCCTTGTAGACAGCAACGACGGAGGCGCGCTCGGCAAGCACGAAGAAATACTTCTGATCGCCGAATGTTGCCGCTTCCAGACCTTCCGGCTCGATGCCCTTGGCCTTGGAGCGCTTTGCCGGATAGTGGCCGATGGCCGCAACCGCATGCTCGAGCGAAGCGCCAGCTTCATAGAGAAGCTTGCCGGTCTTGTCGAAGATGGTGAAGCCGCGCGAACCGCCCTGCCAGTCACCTTCATTGGCGATGACAATACGGTCATTGTCCAGCCACTTCACGGCATCCGGCTCGCGCTTGCGGCCTTCCTGCTTGTCGGTGAACTTCAGCTGGCCGTCCGACTTCGTGTCGATGCCTTCGAGGTCAACCGTGCCGGCGGAGAAATGCGTCTTCACCGTGCCGGTCTTGCCGTCGATTATAACGATATGGTTGTTTTCCTGCAGCGTGAGCGCGATTTCGCCATTGGCGTTGATCGAAACGAATTCCGGCTCCGGATCTTCCGGGGCGATTTCGGCCAGACCGGTGAGCTCGATCTTCTTCAGCGTCGCACAATCGGCAACGCCATTCTTCAGGCCAACCGTTACCAGATAACCGGCGGGCATCTGCGGCACGGCGCCTTCGTTCACCTCTTCGTCGCGCTCGTTCTCGATTGCGATGGCGGCAAAGGTCTTGTCCGGAGAGACGGCAACCGAATCGGGCTGGCCGCCGAGATCACAGCTTGCCTCGATCTTCTTGGTGGCGATATCGACCGTTACCAGCTTGCCTGACGGCTTGACGAAGCTTTCCGACGTGTTGACGCCGGCGAGAACCTTGACGCCGGCAACGGCGACCGAAGTCGGCTCGCCTTCAAGCAGCAGCGCACCGCCAGCCTTCGGGGCCTTGGCGTCGGTGATGTCGATGAAGCCGATGCCACCGAGCGGGCTGTCCGAATAGATCAGCGTCTTGCCATCTTCGCTGGCGGTGACGATTTCAGCCGACGTGACGGACTTGGCGTCCTTGCCTGCGGGCAGGTTTTTCGCCACCGGGAAAGATGCGATGCGGTTGAAAACCGGCTCGGCAGCGGCCGGGAAAGCTGCGGATGTCAGCAGCGCAGCAGTCAAGGCCATATGAGAAAATCGGAACGCCATTATAATCCCCCTTGGGTCCAGAAATACCCCATGGCTTCTGCGTCAAAGACATGACAGTGGGATGACATTTCCTGTCGGGAGAATCAAAAAGCCCGGCCATGAAGGCCGGGCTTTCGTGTTTATGCGCATCGTGTATCGAAACGCCGTGTGTCCGGATGGAAGCTACACAGCCACGCATCGACACTTTCAATCCACACCATACTGACCGAGAGACTGGCCTGTCCGAAAGAGACTTCCGAAAGGCTGCCCTCTTCATGCCTGCTGATGGTGTGAGCGCGTCAAAACATGCTTCCTCGTGAACCTGAAAAACCGTATGCCCGCCGCCGGGCATCACGACCTTCCGGAAACCTTACGAGTTAACAGCGTCCTTCAGGCCCTTGCCTGCGGAAAACTTCGGTACGTTGCGAGCCGGGATATCGACTTCAGCACCCGTGGAAGGGTTACGACCCTTGGAGGCTTCACGGCGGCTAACGGAGAAGCTGCCGAAGCCAGCGAGGCGGATGTCGCCACCGCTCTTCAGTTCGTTCTGTACGGTTTCGAATACGGCATCAACAGCGGAAGCAGCATCTGCCTTCGTGAGACCAGCCTTTTCGGCAACAGCAGAGACGAGCTCGTTCTTGTTCATGTTTCCACCCCTTTCAATGGTTTGAAACGACTAAAATTAAGCCGGCGCAGAATACATTCGCATCCGCGCGCAGCAACTCAAAAGCGCTGGAATCGCCTGAAAAACAAGGGGTCTACGGGTTTTTTCACAAAAAAGGCCGACATTTCTGCCGGCCTTCCCCATATTCGTGCCAATTTGGCATCACTTGCGCGGGCCGAAGCACCGCAGCTGTCTTCCGATACCTAACACATTGATTCTATGCACCGCGCTTTGCGAAAACCGATTCCGGCTTCCGCGCCAATACATGTATCAATGTGCGATCGTCTGACCGCCGTCGTCGACACCTTCGACCGTGGCGATCACGGGTGTCTCGATGCTGCCGTCCCACTCGATGGGCTCCGGCTTGCGAAGCAGCGCGTGTTCGATGACCTCGCCCATGCGCGAAACCGGGATGATTTCCATCTCGTTCTTCACATTGTCCGGAATCTCCGCCAGATCCTTGGCGTTTTCTTCCGGGATCAGCACCTTCTTGATGCCACCACGAAGCGCCGCAAGCAGCTTTTCCTTCAGGCCGCCGATCGGCAGCACGCGACCACGGAGTGTGATCTCGCCCGTCATCGCCACATCCTTCGAAACCGGAATACCGGTCATGATGGAGACGATGGCGGTGGCCATGGCAACACCGGCGGACGGTCCGTCCTTCGGGGTCGCACCTTCGGGAACGTGAACGTGGATGTCGCTCTTGTCGAAGCGCGGCGGCTCGATGCCGAAGTCCACGGCGCGCGAACGGACATAAGATGCCGCCGCCGAAATGGATTCCTTCATCACTTCCTTGAGGTTGCCGGTAACCGTCATGCGGCCCTTGCCCGGCATCATCACGCCTTCGATGGTGAGCAGCTCACCGCCGACTTCCGTCCAGGCAAGACCGGTGACGACACCGACCTGATCCTCACGCTCGGCCTCGCCGTGGCGGAACCGCGGAACGCCCAGATAATCCGGAACGTTGGCAGCGGTAACCTCGACGGACTTGACCTTGCCCTTGATGATCTCGGTGACAGCCTTACGCGCCAGCTTCATCAGCTCGCGTTCGAAGCTGCGCACGCCCGCCTCACGGGTGTACTGCTGGATGACGATCATCAGAGCGTCATCGGTAACCGAGAACTCTTCCGGACGCAGGGCATGTTCCTTTATCGCCTTCGGCAACAGGTGACGCTTGGCGATTTCGCGCTTCTCGTCTTCCGTATAACCGGCAATGCGGATCACTTCCATACGGTCCATCAGCGGGCCTGGAATGTTCAGCGTGTTGGCCGTGGTCACGAACATCACGTCGGACAGGTCATATTCCACTTCAAGGTAGTGATCCATGAAGGTGGAGTTCTGTTCCGGATCGAGAACCTCCAGCAGTGCGGATGACGGGTCGCCACGGAAATCCATGCCCATCTTGTCGATTTCGTCGAGCAGGAACAGCGGGTTCGCCTTCTTTGCTTTCTTCATCGACTGGACGATCTTGCCCGGCATGGAGCCGATATAGGTGCGGCGGTGACCGCGGATTTCCGCCTCGTCACGCACGCCGCCAAGCGCCATGCGCACATATTCGCGGCCGGTCGCCTTGGCGATCGACTTGGCGAGCGAGGTTTTGCCGACGCCGGGAGGACCAACGAGGCACAGGATGGGTCCGCGGATCTTGGTAGCACGCGCCTGCACGGCCAGATATTCGACGATGCGTTCCTTGACCTTGTCCAGACCGAAATGATCCTGATCGAGGATCGTCTCCGCGCTGTTGAGGTCGGTCTTGACCTTCGACTTCTTGCCCCAGGGCAGGCTCAACAGCCAGTCCAGATAGTTGCGCACGACGGTCGCTTCCGCGGACATCGGGCTCATCTGGCGAAGCTTCTTCATTTCCGCCTCGGCCTTTTCCTTGGCCTCCTTGGAAAGCTTGGTCTTGGCGATGCGCTCTTCCAGCTCGGCCATCTCGTCACGGCCATCTTCGCCGTCGCCAAGTTCCTTCTGGATCGCCTTCATCTGCTCGTTCAGATAATATTCGCGCTGGGTCTTTTCCATCTGGCGCTTGACGCGCGAGCGGATGCGCTTCTCGACCTGCAGCACCGAAATCTCGCCTTCCATGAAGCCGAGCGCCTTTTCAAGCCGCTGCTTCACGCTGACGGTTTCCAGCATTTCCTGCTTTTCGGTGATCTTGATCGACAGGTGCGAAGCGACCGTATCGGCAAGCTTCGAATAATCGTCGATCTGACCGGCAGCGCCGACAACCTCGGGCGAAATCTTCTTGTTGAGCTTCACATAGCTCTCGAATTCCGAAACGACGGAACGCGACAGCGCCTCGATCTCGACCGGGTCTTCCGCAGGCTCCTGCAACGGCGTCGCGGAGGCTTCGTAAAAATCCTCACGGCCGGTGTATTCGTCGATCTGGGCGCGGCCCTTGCCTTCCACCAGCACCTTCACGGTACCGTCCGGCAGCTTCAGAAGCTGGAGAACGTTGGCGACGGTGCCGACCTTGTGGATGGCATCCGGGGTCGGATCGTCATCGCTGGCATTGATCTGGGTGACGAGCATGATCTGCTTGTCCGAACCCATGACCTCTTCGAGCGCACGAATGGATTTTTCCCGCCCGACGAACAGGGGAACGATCATATGCGGGAAAACGACAATGTCGCGCAGGGGAAGTACCGGATAGGTACCGCCAGATGCCGCAGACGTGATGTTCGTCATATCATTTCCTTTCCATGGTCCCTTTCGGGACACTTTGCCGAACGTCTTGGGGGCGTCCGGCATATTCATTTCTCGAGACTGAAAGTGGAGTTTCGAAACACCGATTTCAAGTCGCCGGAAGAGACGGCCCCGCGCACCGGCAGAACCGTGAAATTCAACAAAACCCAGCGCCGGCTATTACTCCCGACATTTCCGGTTATCCCAAGGGATCAGGAACCGGGTCGCCGACGGCAATTCACATTTCCGTCACATCGCGCTGCAAATCAGTTGTAAGACTTTATCAGCAAAGCGCAATCCGCTCCAAACGCAAAATGGCAGACGAAGCTTTCCTCCACCTGATTGTCGGGATGCAAGGCAGGGACGCCTCAAGCGGCGAAGAGCGTTACGGCATATCCGCGGCCATGGGGCCGCGAACGCCGATACAGTTGCCCCAGGGGTCACGGAACTGGCACATCCAGAGTTCCTGATCGATTTTCATCGGGCCGCGATAAAGAACAGCGCCCGCGTCCCGCAGATGCGCGAGTGACCGGCCGAAATCATCCGTCCACCAATAGACGACAGACCCTGCCGCCCCGCTTGAAACCTTCTCATCAGCGGGAACGATTTCCAGCTGGATATCGCCGATCCGCAGATACTCGAAGCCGGAGGGAAGGCTGACCGATGCAACCGCCTCCGGAAACGCTTTCCCATACCAAAGCAACCCTTCGGCGGGATCGGACACGTGAATGAGGATTGCGGTTACAGGATTCATCAGGATACCCGATATTTCAGGGGCATATCCGCTTCTCCACGAAAAGCGAAGACGCGCCGCCTCCAAGTTTCTACTTATTATTCAGGTACAAGGCGCTTACGCTATCCCCGCAAATGCTTCGAATGCCGGGCAGGCATCGCACAAAGAAAAGCCCCCCGCAGCCGTTGCTGCGAGGGGCTTTATTCTTCTGGAACCGATCAGGCCGAAACGTTGGTCTTTTCTTCCTGGCGATCCGCGTAGATGTAGAGCGGACGGGCGACACCGCTGACGACGTCGTTGGAGATCACCACTTCGCGAACGCCTTCCAGCGTCGGCAGTTCGAACATGGTATCCAGCAGGATCTTTTCCATGATCGAACGCAGGCCGCGGGCACCGGTCTTGCGGGTGATCGCCTTGCGGGCAATCTCGCGCAGGGCGTCCTCGTGGAAGGTCAGTTCCACATCTTCCATCTCGAACAGGCGCTGATACTGCTTGACGAGCGCGTTCTTCGGCTCGGACAGGATCTGGATCAGCGCATCTTCATCAAGGTCTTCCAGCGTTGCCAGAACGGGCAGACGGCCGATGAATTCCGGGATGAGACCGAACTTCACCAGATCTTCCGGCTCCAGCTCGCGCAGCACCTCGCCCACACGGCGATCGTCTTCCGCCTTGACGGTCGCACCGAAGCCGATCGAGGTCTTCTCACCACGGGCCGAGATGATCTTGTCGAGGCCAGCAAACGCGCCGCCGCAGATGAACAGGATGTTGGTCGTATCCACCTGCAGGAATTCCTGCTGCGGATGCTTGCGGCCACCCTGCGGCGGAACGGAAGCGACCGTGCCTTCCATGATCTTCAGAAGCGCCTGCTGGACGCCCTCGCCCGACACGTCGCGCGTGATGGACGGGTTGTCCGACTTGCGGGAAATCTTGTCGACTTCGTCGATATAGACGATGCCGCGCTGGGCGCGCTCGACATTGTAATCCGCAGCCTGCAACAGCTTCAGGATGATGTTTTCCACGTCCTCACCGACATAACCGGCTTCGGTCAGCGTCGTTGCGTCCGCCATGGTGAAGGGAACGTCGATGATGCGAGCGAGCGTCTGGGCAAGATAGGTCTTGCCGCAACCCGTCGGACCGACGAGCATGATGTTCGACTTCGCCAGCTCGACATCGCCGTTCTTGGAAGCGTGCGCGAGGCGCTTGTAATGGTTGTGAACGGCCACAGACAGGATTTTCTTCGCCTGCTTCTGACCGATGACATATTCGTCGAGAATCTTGATGATATCCTGCGGGGTGGGAACACCCTCGCGAGACTTCACCATAGACGTCTTGTTCTCCTCGCGGATGATGTCCATGCACAATTCGACGCATTCATCGCAGATGAATACTGTCGGCCCGGCAATGAGTTTCCGGACTTCGTGCTGGCTCTTGCCGCAGAATGAACAATAGAGTGTATTTTTAGAGTCGCCGCCGTTGCTGCCGCTGACTTTGCTCATATCTCTTTCCTTCCAGCACGCCGCAGGTCCGCCAAACGGATCGCGGTCAACTTACCGCCCGCAGATACGGCTCGCCTTGGGGTGCATTGCCGTATCCGCCTCGTTTCCCGGGGTACTAGCCGTGTCAGATACAGGAGCTGACAACCGGCTGCAACGAATTCCCCATCAAACCAAAGGCCACGTCATAAAAATTCAACACAGCCTTAATATATACTAATATCGCTTTCTGTTGCGGTTGAAAGCCCCGAAATTACTTTTGCGGGATCAAACAAACGTCAAAAAGCGGCGCGCCTCAATTCGCGGCGGCGCCTTCCATTTCCTGGCGCGAGGTGAGGATCTTGTCGATCACACCCCAATTCTGCGCTTCGTCCGCATCCATGAAGTGGTCGCGATCAAGGGTTTTTTCAACCTCTTCGAGCGTGCGGCCGGTGTGCTTCACGTAGACTTCATTGAGGCGACGCTTCATCTTGATGATGTCACGGGCGTGACGCTCGATATCCGATGCCTGTCCCTGGAAACCGCCGGAAGGCTGGTGCACCATGATGCGGGCGTTCGGGGTTGCAAAGCGCATTCCCTTCTCACCGGCGGCCAGAAGCAGCGAACCCATCGATGCGGCCTGGCCAACGCAGAGCGTCGAGACCGCAGGGCGGATGAACTGCATCGTATCGTAGATCGCCATGCCGGCGGTTACGACGCCACCTGGCGAATTGATGTAAAGCGCGATTTCCTTCTTCGGGTTTTCAGCCTCGAGGAAAAGCAGCTGCGCGCAGA
This sequence comes from Agrobacterium sp. V1, assembly GCF_030518355.1. Taxonomy (NCBI): domain Bacteria; kingdom Pseudomonadati; phylum Pseudomonadota; class Alphaproteobacteria; order Hyphomicrobiales; family Rhizobiaceae; genus Agrobacterium; species Agrobacterium sp. V1. The sequence continues at coordinate 910,797 of NZ_JAULSF010000001.1, read as the reverse complement.
CGAGCGAAGCCATCTGGTCTTCCACCGGACCGGTGAGGAAAATGATGCGTTCCTTGAGAAGACGGGAAAATATGTCATAGGAGCGTTCGCCGCGATTGGTCTGCTCTACGACCATCGGCACCAGAGCCATGGCGGTATCAACTGGATTTTTCATGTCCGTCCTTTGTCAACTCTGCCCTTCGCGGAAAGCCGCTCCGGAATCACTTCTAACCTTCATTCTCCCTACATAGAGTGTCCCTGCCCCGTACTTCAAGACACGAAGCCGCATATCCTTAACGGCTCAACAGCGATTACAGGCGTTTGAAGCCTCTGACGGCGACGGCTTGAAACCATCGGGCGCGTCTGGAACCGGGTGCCCTTGCCGGCATTATTTTCCATCGAAGTGAGCCGCAAATGCAAAAACCCGTGGCCATGCACAGATATAACTTCTCACCGGCAAGAACTCGTTAGGGATTTACTGCTGATACTGCGCGGCGAATTTCCGGTTTCCGTCAGGAAGCGGGCGCCCCATTCGGGCGAAATGGCATCTCAACAATTCCGGCGGGCATTGCGCACATCGTGCCGCAGATCCCGCTTTCACGGCATGATAGCGCAGATAGGATTTTGCAATGCTGGATGCAAAAACGGGCATGCTGCTTTGGGCGTCGGAGACGTTCACCCTTGCCGTCCTTTTGGGAACCCTGTGGCTGCACCGCCCTGCCCGCCAGCACAATCTCTATTTCGCCGCCGGTTTTCTTTCGACCGGCATCGGCGCCATTCTTGTCGCCATGCGCGGCGACATTCCCAACTACCTGTCGATTGACCTCGGCAATACGCTGGCGCTTTCAGCTTTCGGTTTCTGGCTGGCCGGCCTCCTTTCCTTCGAACAGCGCAAGCTTGCCGGCTGGATCGCCATTCCCGCGCTTTTGTGGGTGGCCGGCATGCTCATCCCGCCGGTGCGGGACAGCATGGTTTCGCGTATCCTGCTTTACCATGCCTGTGCCGCCGTCGCTTATTTCATGCTGGCCGGCGTCGTTCTGGCAAACAGGAGCCGGGCATCGCTCAGCCGCAAGGTTCTTGCCGCTATTTTCATTTTGCAGGCCTTTTTCGGCGCCATCATCGCATCGGTCATCATTCCCGGTGATATCACGTCCCCCAGTGCCGTCGCGCTGACGTCGCCGCTCGCCTTTTCAGGCATTCTCGGCTTCACCGTCATCATCATGATCAGTGCCAAGATCATCATGGAAGATTCGGAAGCCCGCCTGCACCGGCTGGCGATGACCGACCACCTCACCGGCGTCCTCAACCGGCGCGGTCTTCTCGAGGAGTTCGAGCGCATCAAGAAGCGGTCGCCGGCTTCCAGCCGTTATGTGGCGCTGGTGCTGTTCGACATCGACCATTTCAAGAAGATCAACGACAAATATGGCCACCAGTCCGGCGATGCGGTGCTCGTGCACTTTTGCAACATGGCGCAACGCGTCATTGGCGATCGCGGCCTGTTCGTCAGAATGGGCGGCGAAGAATTCGCGCTGGTCGCCGAAGTCGAAAGCCCGTCCAGCACGGTGACGCTGGCGGAAGCCATCCGCAGCAATCTGCGTCTTTCCAAGATCAGTTCACGCGGCGAAGGTATCGAAGTCACCACCAGCGTCGGCATATCGGAAGCCATGATCAAGGATGCCGACCTGAGCGTGATGATGACGGAAGCCGACCGTGCGCTCTATGCAGCGAAAAAAGCCGGCCGCAACAGGACCGTCATCCACGTCAATTCGGCCAATGTCGTCGTCCCCTCCCCGGACCGGGACGAAAATCCGATGGACAATAATGCCGACCGGCAGGTTGCGGCGCTGAACCGCATATCGGCCATCGCCAGCCGGTGACATGATGCCCAGGCGATGACAGGCGGAAAAACAGGCAGCGGTTTTTCCCCACCCTTTCCAAAGCGCAAGAGGCGGACTAAACCTTGAGCATGACAGCGACATTTCCCTTCCTCACCATCGACCCCGCCACGCGCCGCGTTTCACTTGATGCCCGCGACCCGGCCTTCTACAATGATCCGAACCCGGTCTATGCGGCGCTTCACGCGCAATGTCCCACCTTTTACTGGGAAGAGCAGCGGCAATGGTTCTTCACCGAATATGACCATGTCAGCGCGCTTTTACGTGACCGTCGTTTCGGCAGACAGATCCTGCATGTGGCCAGCCGTGAGGAAATCGGTCTCGCCGAACCACTCGAACATGTGAAGCACTTCGATGCCGCCGAGCAACATTCGTTGCTGGAACTGGAGCCACCGGAACATACGCGGCTGCGCACGCTCATCAACCGCGCCTTCGTTTCGCGGCATGTCGACAAGATGAAGCCGGAAATCGAGGAACTCGCCAACCGCCTGATCGACGCCTTCGAAGCCGATGGCAAGACGGAACTGCTCTCAACCTATGCCGATATCATTCCGGTGACGATGATTGCCCGCATGATCGGCATTCCCGAAGAAATGGGGCCGCAGCTTCTGAAATGGTCACATGCCTATGTCGGCATGTACATGTTCAAACGCACTGCCGAGGACGAGATTCTTGCCGACAAGGCAGCCAGGGAGTTTTCGGATTATGTGCGCAGCGTGATCGCGGAACGGCGGGCGGAACCGCAAGACGATCTCTTGAGCCACATGATCCACACGGAGCATAAGGGCCAGTACCTGACCGATGACGAGCTGATTTCCACCACCATCGTGCTGCTGAACGCCGGACACGAGGCGACCGTGCACCAGATCGGCAATTCCGTGCGCATCATTCTGGAAAGCGGCATCTCGCCTTATACGCTGTTCAGCGACGAGACGACCACGGAACGCACGATTGAAGAGACGCTGCGTATCTGCGCGCCAGTCCATATTTTCCAGCGCTGGGTGCTTGAGCCGGTCGAGATTGGCGGTGTGACGTTCAAACGCGGCGACAAGGTCAGCCTCATTCTGGCCGCGGCCAACCTCGACCCAGCAAAATTCTCCGACCCGCTGGCCTTCAAGCCGGACCGGAACGAAGGCGTCAACGTCTCCTTCGGTGCCGGCATTCATTTCTGCATCGGTGCGCCGCTGGCAAGGCTTGAGCTTAATCTTGCCCTGCCGCTACTGTTCAAGCGCCTGCCGGGTCTCAGGATCGCCCAGCCGCCGAAGGTCAAGGACGTCTATCATTTCCATGGTCTGGAGCGGCTTGATCTGGCGTGGTGACGTAGTTTTTTTATTATCACCAATGCGCTATGGTGTTGTCGTCCAACAGTGATGAGGCAAATGCCTTGGCAACCAAGTCGAAGAAAAAAACGGAACCTGTTCTGCCCGCCCCGGCAGATTTCGACGACCTGCATTCAACGCTTGAAAAAATAGCACGACAACTCGACGCAGTGGACCTTTCCGAGAGTAAATCGCGTTCCGCTCCGAAGGAAAAGCCAAAGCGCGTACCCGGGCGTTTCAAGGGAGCGCTTGTCGTTGACGGTAGCTTTTTCGAACCGCTGACGGATGATGAACTCAAAGAGTTCACAGGCGAATGAAATATCTGCTGGATACTCACGCTTTGCTCTGGTGGCTTAGCGATGATGAGCAACTTTCCGCAGACGCCCGTGACATCATTGGCGACCTGAACAATGATATTTATGTGAGCGCGGCTTCGGCCTGGGAGATTTCCACGAAATTTGCGAGAGGCCGCCTGCCTGGTGCATCACTCATGTTGCCGGATTTTGCCGGTGTGATTTTGCAGGAAGGTTTTCTGGAACTTCCTATCAACAGCGCGCATATGGTTCGCAGCGCCATGCTACCGGGTGATCACCGCGATCCATTCGATAGAATTCTTGCGGCTCAGTCGATCCTCGAAAATATGGCGCTGATATCCATTGATGAGAAAATTCCATCGCTTGGCGTAATGACGCGCTGGTAGCCTGCCGTCAAAGCCGGATGACGTAATCCTTCCTTGTCGTTTCAACGACCTCCCAGGTGCCCGTGAAGCCGGGCTGCAGGACGAGCCGGTCGCCCCGCTTCAGGTGGCGCGGCGCCCCGCCATCTTCCGTCAGGATGGAGTGGCCTTCGAGAATGTTGAAATATTCCCATTCATCATAGACCACGCGCCATTTGCCCGGTGTGGATTGCCAGATGCCGGCATAGATGCCGCCCGGCGCTTCCTCCAGATTCCACGTGGTGAATCTGGGATCGCCGGAAATCAACCGTTCCGGCGCAGGCGCGCCATGCTCCGCTTCGACCGAAACATCAAATGTCAGCAAGTTCGTCATGGCGGGCCGCCCCCCTCAGATTTTCGCAAGCGATTGTTCAAGATCGGCGATGATGTCCTTGACGTCCTCGATACCGATGGACAGACGCACCACATCCGGCCCGGCGCCGGCGGCGGTCTGCTGTTCCGGCGTCAGCTGCGCATGGGTGGTGGAGGCCGGATGGATGACGAGCGAGCGCGTATCGCCGATATTGGCGAGATGGGAGAAAAGCTGCAGCCCTTCCACCAGCGCCTTGCCGGCGGCATAACCGCCCTTGACGCCGAAGGTGAAGACGGAGCCTGCCCCCTTTGGCGAATACTGCTGCTGAATGGCGTAGTTATCGCTGTCCTCCAGCCCGGCATAATGCACCCAGCCAACTTTCGGATGCGCCTTCAGCCATTTGGCGACGGCGAGCGCATTGTCGGAATGGCGCTGAACGCGCAGCGGCAGGGTTTCGATGCCGGTGAGGATGAGGAAGGCGTTGAAGGGCGAGATGGCCGGGCCGAGATCGCGCAGGCCAAGGACACGGCAGGCGATTGCGAAGGCGAAATTGCCGAAGGTCTGGTGCAACACGACGCCCGAATATTCCGGCCGGGGTTGCGACAGCGCCGGATATCTGTCCGTCGCCGACCAGTCGAAGGTGCCGCCATCGACGATGATGCCGCCCATGGAATTACCGTGGCCACCGAGAAATTTCGTCAGTGAATGCAGCACGATATCCGCGCCGTGTTCCAGCGGTCGCAGCAGATAGGGGCTCGCCATGGTGTTGTCGACGATCAGCGGCAGGCCGTGGCGGTGGGCGACATCGGCAATTGCAGCGATGTCCACGAAGGTGCCGCCGGGATTGGCGAGGCTTTCGATGAAGATGGCGCGGGTTCGGTCATCGATCTGCGCCTCGAAACTGGCCGGATCGGTCGCATCGGCCCAGCGAACCTGCCAGTCGAACCCCTTGAAGGCGTGGCCGAACTGGTTGATGGAGCCGCCATAAAGCTGGCGGGCGGCAACGAAATTGTCGCCGTGCTGCAAAAGCGTGTGGAAGACCAGCAATTGCGCGGCGTGACCGGATGCGACTGCGAGCGCCGCGGTGCCACCTTCAAGCGCTGCGACACGCTCCTCCAGAACCGCCTGGGTGGGGTTCATGATGCGGGTATAGATATTGCCGAATTCCTTCAGACCGAACAGCGCGGCGGCATGATCGGCATCACGGAAAGCGTAAGCGGTCGTCTGATAGATGGGCGTCGCGCGTGCGCCGGTGGTTGGATCTGGCTGTGCGCCCGCGTGGACGGCCAATGTTGAAAAACCGGGATTGCTGCTCGACATGATATTTCCTCCACATACAATTTTGGAGGGATCATAATGCCTTGCGGCGAAATGATAAGTCCGATCTGTACCAACTATCGCACAATATTGAGACGCGGATACTCAATTGCGGGGCAACGGTCCATCACCACGTTCATGCCATAGGCTTCGGCCTTGGCGGCGGCCTTGTCATCGCGCACGGATAACTGGCCCCAGATCACTTTCGGGCGCTGCGGCAGCAATATCGCCTCCTCGACGATCGCTGAGAGATATTCGGGCGCCCTGAAGACATCAACCATGTCCACGGGTTCGGGAATATCGGCAAGCCGGGCATAAACTTTCTGCCCCAGTATCTCCTTGCCCGCCTGGCCGGGATTAACCGGAAACACCCGGTAACCCTTCGACAATAAAAAACGCATGACGCCATGGCTCGGCCGGTCCGGATTGGGTGAGGCGCCAAGCAGGGCGATGGTCCTGACATCGGTCAGGATTTTTCGGAGATAGTCCGGTTCATAAGTATCATGCTGCATGTCAACTTGTCCCTTTGGCGCATCTCGCAGTTTGAGCGATGCTGGCAGGCACCCTTGTGAGAAATCAGCGCGAGTATCGCGTTTCCTGCATAAATCCGCAGCTACATTTGCACGCCACCGGCGATTGCTTTTGTTCTCTGCTTTTAATGCCATTTAGGACGCATCATCGCATTCTTGAACCCCTGCCCGGTCTAAAACCCGTGAAGTCGGCCCTTTCTTGCCTCGATATGGGGCAATTTCATTCACGCAAAATGATTTCACGAAACTACCCCGCATAAGCTGGTATTGAGTATTTTCATCCAGTTTCCAAAATAACCCATATGCGGGGGAACACTGGCTCAAACAACATTAGCGTGCATTTTATGCGCCATTCGTCTCCTGTTTGTTTTCATTCCGTTCACCGATGAATTAGACTTGACTAATTTTCAGAAAGTTATTCTGTAAATCAATCTATCTGCAAAACTACAACGTTTCAGCTTGTGATTTTACATGGATATGAAATTCATTTTCAGAACAATGAAAGAAACTGGCATTGGGATTGATGCCCTTATCCGCGCTGCCAGAAATGCGAATTAAACGCCAATATCCGCTTAAATAGCCCTGATTTTTAGAAAAACAGGCAAGCGCCAGCGTGATCCGAGCCTTGCATCTGGAGCCAGCATGCCAGTTCCTCGGATGAAATCATGGGCAAAGCGGCATTGCCCCCGGAGCAGGAGATATAGTGACATGCACAAATCTGAAATTTGACGCATGTCATAATCGGCGAGAGGATCGAATATTCGCACGGACGATCAGACGAGACCCGCACTCGTTTTTAAATGATCACAAAGCGCCCATGGCACCTCACGGCCTCCATCGAAAATGGATTTCGGTCGTCAAACCCCATGCTATAGGTTTGGCAAAGTAGCCCGCGAGCGAGTCTCTATTGTGACAATCGACATTCTTCTTCTGGTTCTTCTGGGTGAAATCCTGCATGCCGGATGGAATGCACTGGTCAAATCGGGATCCGACAAGTCACTTGACGCCTCGCTGATTGCCGCCGGGGCTGCGGCCTGCTCCTTGCCGTTCCTGCCCTTTCTGCCTTTTCCGGCGCCGGTGGCCATTCCTTTTCTGATCGCCTCGGCGTTTCTGCAATTTGCCTATTTTCGCCTTGTTGCTGCCGCCTATGCGATCGGCGATATCGGCCTCGTTTATCCCGTCATGCGCGGTGTAGCGCCCCTGATCGTCGCGGCGACGAGCAGCCTTTTCCTGAGCGAGGTCCTGAGTCCGCTGGCGCTTGCCGGCATAGCCATCATTTCCGGCGGCATCCTGACGCTCGCCTTCGAGGCGCGGCGCGGCGGCGGAAAAGCGATCATCCTTGCGCTCATCAATGCCTTCGTCATCGCCTCCTACACCTTCGTCGACGGTGTCGGCGCAAGGCTTTCGGGCAATGCGATTTCCTATACGCTGTGGATGTCGCTGCTGCCGCCCGTGCTGCTTTTCGGTTTCGCCTTTTACCAACGCGGCGTGAGCGCCGTTGCAGCGCATGTGCGGCGCAACTGGTGGCGCGGCCTGATCGGCGGCGGAGGCTCCATCCTCTCTTACGGACTGGCGCTCTATGCCATGACCAAGGCCCCCGTCGCGGTCGTCGCCGCACTTCGGGAAACCTCAATCCTGTTTGCGCTTGTCATCTCCGTCGTGATCCTGAAAGAACGCGCCAGCATCTGGCGTTATCTCGCCGGCGGCATCATAGCAGCAGGCGTTCTGGTCATGAGACTGGGCTAAAACAGGCCGATTTTATGGGGTAAAATATTACCACACCAATAAACTCTTGTTTTTGCTTGGTTATTTTTAAGGCCTTCAAAAAACGCCATATTGACGCATTCCCCGGCGCACCGTATAAGCGCGCCAGATCGGATTCCAGCCGGAATAGGTCATTTGCGGTTAGCCTCAGGGCAACCAAACCAAGCAACAAGAAACGCCCGTATGCTCTTATTCAATCAAGAGGATGACGGGTCCACATTAGAAAGTGAAATTCATGTCTACTTTCGTTCAGAAGCCTGCTGAGGTGGAGAAGAAGTGGGTCATCATCGACGCCGAAGGCCTCGTTGTTGGTCGCCTCGCCACCATCGTTGCAACCCGCCTGCGCGGCAAGCACAAGGCCACCTACACCCCCCACGTCGATGATGGCGACAATGTCATCGTTATCAACGCGGAAAAGATTGCCTTCACCGGCAACAAGTACTCCGACAAGAAGTACTACTGGCACACCGGTCACCCGGGTGGCATCAAGGAGCGCACCGCTCGCCAGATCATCGAAGGCCGCTTCCCGGAGCGCGTCGTTGAAAAGGCCATCGAGCGCATGATCCCGCGCGGCCCGCTCGGCCGTCGCCAGATGAAGAACCTGCGCGTTTACGCCGGCTCGAACCATCCGCACGAAGCACAGCAGCCCACCGTTCTCGACGTGGCCGCGCTTAACAAGAAGAACGTAAGGAGCGCCTGATAATGGCCGATCTTTCCTCTCTGAAAGACCTCGCCCCGGCATCGGAAGCTTCGGCTCCCGTGCACGTCCGCAAGGTTGACACCCTCGGCCGCTCCTACGCGACCGGCAAGCGCAAGAACGCCGTAGCCCGCGTATGGGTGAAGGCCGGTTCTGGCAAGATCATCATCAACGGCCGCGATTTCACCACGTATTTCGCACGTCCGGTTCTGCAGATGATCCTTCAGCAGCCGATCGTTGCCGCTGCCCGCGCAGGCCAGTTCGACATCATCGCCACCGTTGCCGGTGGTGGTCTGTCCGGTCAGGCCGGTGCCGTTCGTCACGGTCTGTCCAAGGCCCTCACCTACTTCGAACCGGGCCTGCGCTCCGTTCTGAAGAAGGGTGGTTTCCTGACCCGCGACAGCCGCGTCGTCGAGCGTAAGAAGTACGGTAAGGCCAAGGCCCGCCGTTCGTTCCAGTTCTCCAAGCGCTAATCGCTTCTACGAACGGTTCGTTCAGAACTTCGAAAGGCGGGACTTCGGTTCCGCCTTTTTTTATTTTGGTGACCGGCCGCATCTTGAATTATTCCCTCAAGGGAATAATATTGCCGCATGAGCTATGTTGTCGAGTATACAGATGAATTCGGAGCATGGTGGGAAACGCTTGGGGAAAGCGAGCACATCAGCATCGACGCTTATGTTCGGAAACTGGAGGAGCGAGGCCCTCGCCTGCCGTTTCCTTATTCGAGCGGTATTCATGGATCACGGCACGCGCATATGCGGGAATTACGTATTCAGAGCGGAGGAAAACCGCTCAGGATATTTTATGCCTTCGATCCACGCCGAATGGCGATCCTGCTGATCGGTGGCGACAAGACGGGTGACAAACGGTTCTATGATCGCATGATACCGATTGCCGATACACTTTATGACGAGCATCTGACGGAGCTTGAAAAGGAGAAGTACCATGAGCGGTAGGCACAGTTTCGCACAGTTGCGCGACCGAATGTCGGATGATGCACGTATGAAGTCAAAAGCCGAAGCCCATCGTCTGGAAGAGGAAATGGATCTTGCGGATGTTCGCAGGGCACTGAAGCTTTCACAGGACGAAATAGCGCAGGCGTTGGATATTGGCCAAAGCTCGGTCGCCAAGCTGGAAAAACGGGCCGATATGTATGTCGGAACGCTGCGCCGGTTTATCGAGGCGATGGGCGGCGAACTGGAAATCGTTGCCCGCTTTGACGGCCGCGCGATCAAAATTCGCAACTTTGCCGATCTTGCTGAAAAGGCGGACAAATAATGGCCGGCAAAACCATCGACCATGCCTTTACCGCAACCACGGTGACTTCAGCCGCCACCGACCCGACCCATGCGGGCGTGCTCTCCTTCATGCGGCGCAAATATACCAAGACCCTCAAGGGCGTTTCGACGGCGATCTGGGGTATCCCCTTCGATGCGGCGACGTCCAACCGGCCGGGTGCACGCTTCGGGCCGCAGGCCATCCGCCGGGCCTCGGCGATTTTCGATAACGATCCGCAATATCCCTTCGCGCGCGATCTCTTCGCCCATATGCCGACCGTCGATTATGGCGACTGCCTGCTTGACTACGGCAACCACTGGAAGACGCCTGATACGATCGAGAAGGAAGCTCGCAGCATCATCTCCAAGACGGATTATCTGCTGACGCTCGGCGGCGACCACTTCATTACCTGGCCGCTTTTGAAGGCGCATGTGGCCAAGCATGGGCCGTTGGCGCTGGTGCAGTTCGATGCGCATCAGGACACATGGTTCGACGATGGCAAACGCATCGACCACGGCTCCTTCGTGGCCCGCGCCGTGCGTGACGGCCTGATCGATGCGGACCGCTCGATCCAGATCGGCATTCGCACCCATGCGCCTGACGATTTCGGCATCCGCATTCTCCACGGCTACGAGGTGGAGGAGATGCTGGCGAGCGACATCGCCTCGCTGATCGTCAAGCATACGGGCGGCATGCCTGCCTATCTGACCTTTGACATCGATTGCCTCGACCCGGCCTTCGCGCCCGGAACCGGCACGCCTGTGGCCGGCGGACCGACCAGCGCCAAGATTCTCTCGGTCCTGCGCGGCCTTGGCCAGCTTGATATTCGCGGCTCCGATGTGGTGGAGGTGGCACCCGCTTACGATCATGCGGATATTACCGCCATTGCCGGAGCCACCGTTGCAATGTATATGCTTGGCCTGCGTGCCGAACGGCTGGCCAAGGCCGGCTGACACAAAAACGGCACCTGCCAAACTGATTCCGAATACCCTTACAACCCTTTGAAAAGTCAGGACAAGGACATGACAGCGAAGATCTTCATCGATGGCGAACACGGCACCACGGGTCTGCAGATCCGCACGCGCCTTGCTGGTCGCCGCGATATTGACCTGCTGTCCATTCCCGAAGCCGAGCGCCGCAACGCCGCAATGCGCGAGGATATGCTCAACAACGCCGACATTTCCATCCTCTGCCTGCCGGATGATGCTTCCCGGGAAGCGGTCTCGATGGTGGCCGGCAACAACAATGTCCGCATCATCGACACCTCCACCGCCTATCGCGTCCACAAGGACTGGGCTTACGGCTTTGCCGAGATGGACAGCGAGCAGGGTGAGAAGGTTCGCTCCGCCCGCTTCGTCGCCAATCCGGGCTGCTATCCGACAGGCGCTATCGGCCTCATCCGCCCCCTGCGCGCTGCCGGCATCCTGCCCGATGGTTATCCGGTCAGCGTCAATGCGGTTTCCGGTTATACCGGCGGCGGCAAGCAGATGATTGCGCAGATGGAAGATCAGAGCCGCGACGACGCGATCAGCGCCAATAATTTCCTCTATGGCCTGACGCTTTCCCACAAGCACGTGCCGGAAATGACCATTCACGGCCAGCTTGACCGCGCGCCGCTGTTTGCGCCTTCCGTCGGTCGCTTCCCGCAGGGCATGATCGTGCAGGTGCCGCTGTTTGCCGCCGACCTCAAGGAAGGCACGGGCATCGAGACGGTGCATGCCGCGCTCACCGCCCATTATGCGGGCCAGGACATCGTCAGTGTGGTGCCACGTGCCGAAAGCAAGGGGCTTTCCCGCATCGATGCCGAGGAACTGGCGGGCAAGGACACGATGAAGCTCTTCGTCTTCGGCACGCCGGGCGGCGAACATATCAACCTCGTGGCGCTGCTCGACAATCTCGGCAAGGGCGCATCCGGCGCGGCTGTGCAGAACATGGAACTGATGCTGTCGGCATGAGGTTTTTTGCATGAGCCGAACCATCCCCTCTTTTCCGGCCTCGTGGAATATCGAGGCCGCAAAACAGATTGCCGATACGCCGGCCGGGGTGGTCTACGCGGTGACGCGTGGTGACGGCTCTCCAGCCGTCGCCAAAGTCCTGAAAAAGAAAGTGCTTGAGGACAGCCTTCGCGGTGCGGATTTCATCGCGTGGCGCGCGGGTGTCGGATGCGTGGAGCTGCTTGAGCGTTCCGATGACATTCTGCTGATGGAACATGCCGGCGCGGAAACCCTGCGCGATGTACTGTTCCGCGACGGTGACGACGATGCGGCCACGGAAATCGCCGCCGATGTTCTGCTCCGATACCATCAGCCATCGCAGCAGCCCCCGCCCTCAAGCCTGCTGACGTTGCCTCTCTATTTCGAAAGCCTGTTCCGCAAGGCCGAGCAGGATCGCAACAGCGGCGTGGAGAGCATCTATATCGACGCCGCCGCGATGGCGCAGGAGCTGATTGACCGGCAACGGGATGTGAAGCCGCTGCATGGCGATCTGCATCACGAAAACATCATGCGCAGCGGGCGCGGCTGGATCATCATCGACCCGGCGGGCCTGATTGGCGATGCGGCGCTTGATGTCGCCAACATGTTCTCCAATCCACTCGACCGCTTCGATCTGACGCGCAGCGAGGCACGTATCGCCTCCATGGCGGCGATTTTTTCCAGGGCGCTGCAGCGGGATGAACGGGTGTTGCTGCAATATGCCTTCGCTTATGGCTGCCTTTCGGCCGCATGGCACGATGAGGACAGCAATGCGGAAGAGCGCGACAACGAACTCGCTGTCGCGGCTACTGTCAAAACGGTGCTGAAGCAGTTCTGAACGCGCTCAGTCCCTGACTTCGACGGCGACAGGCGCCGGATATTCACCAATGAAACCGCGCCAGTGGGCGACCGCAAATCCAAGCACGATCAATGCCATGCCCTGATGGGCGAGCGCCACGTGGATATCCACATGCATGAGAAGCGTGGTGATGCCGAGCGCCGCCTGAATGGAAACGAGCACGAAGAACAGTACGGCCCGGCGGGCGTGTGGCGTATTCGGCAGGGCACGGGCAATGGACACCATGTGCCACAGCGTGGCGGCGAAAAGCGTGTAGGCGCCAAGACGATGGATGAACTGCACCGTTTTCGGGTTTTCGAAGAGGTTGATCCACCAGGGCTGCTGCAGGAAGAGATCGCCCGGCACCAGTGAGCCGTCCATCAGCGGCCAGGTATTGTAGGAAAGGCCGGCATTCAACCCCGCCACCAGCGCGCCGAGATAGATCTGGAACAGACAGAGGACCGTCAACAGGCCGGCAAAGCCCCTGCCCGTCTTTTCGTCAGCCGCCTCAGGCGAATGATGCGACAGGCCGCGCAATATCCACATACAGCCGGCGAAGATGAGGCAGGCGATGGTCAGATGTGTGGCGAGGCGATATTGCGAAACATCCGTGCGATTGACGAGACCGGAAGAGACCATCCACCAGCCGATGAAGCCCTGAAAACCGCCAAGCGCCAGAAGACCGACCAGCGGCAGGCGCAAACGCTTTTCGACACGGCCGGTCAACCAGAAAAAGGCAAGCGGCAGGGCGAAGATGAGACCGATGGCGCGGGCAAGCAGGCGATGCGCCCATTCCCACCAGAAAATCGTCTTGAACTCGTCAAGCGACATGCCCCTGTTGATTTCCTGATATTGTGGGATGCGCTTGTAGAGCTGGAATTCTTCTTCCCATTCGGCAACCGAAAGCGGCGGGATAGCACCGTGGATCGGTTTCCATTCGGTGATCGACAGGCCGGATTCGGTAAGCCGCGTAGCGCCGCCGACCAACACGAGACAGAAAAGCGTGAAGAGAACGACGCGCAGCCAGATGCGCAGCAGGCGGCGGTTCTTTTCCTGCTGCTGCAGGGCAGCCTCCACCACCATTTCCGCGGAACCGTTTGCCATCGTCATGCTGCTCGAACGCATCTTTTCAGGTCTCCCTCATACAGTCATGTTGATTAGCCCCAACCGGCACCACAAAACAAGGCCTCAGGGTTTGCGGCATCCGGTCGCGGCGGTATAGTCGCGCTTACATATCAGATCGTCCTGCCTCTTCGTCGAATCGCCAAGACGATCTATTTTTTTGTTTTACGCGTGTCTTTTTCCCAAAATCGATGACACTTTTGGGAGACATGCTCTCATGATGGAAGATTTCATGCCCCCTCGCCTCAGATCGCTTATCGGCACCATCGTCATCATCTGCCTCGTCGTCATCTACGCCGTGGCGGCGACTGCCATCGCATCGGCGACACTGGCGCAATCACCCTGGTGGGTGCATCTGGCCTATTTCGTGCTGAGCGGGCTTTTGTGGATATTGCCGGCCATGCTCATCATCAAATGGATGGCTGGCCCCAAAAAACAGGGATAAGCGCCAACCGTTGCGCAACACCCTGAGGTCGCAATTTTATAAACCGATTGTTTGCCGCTCAGCGATATAGTCCCACCGAAACAACCGGAGAGAGTGGATGGCGGCTGAGGGGCCGGTCACAGTCAGCGAGGGCAAAGCGTCGAGCGCCATGCAAGGCGAGCGGCGGGGTGCCGACCGTCTGGTGATCGATCTTGTCGACGACATTTCCACCATCCGCGCCGACTGGGAGCGGATGGAGAGCGACCCGCTCAACTCCCTGCATCAGGGGTTCGGCTGGTGCTCCATCTGGGCACAGACCCAGAAAAGCCCATTGCTCATCATTCGCGGCAGACAAAGCGCAAAGGCGGTCTTCCTGCTGCCGCTCGAAATCGTGCAGGAGAGCGGCATCCGCAAAGCGCGTTTTCCGGGCGGCCGTTTCAACAATATCAATACCGGGCTTTTCGATCCGTCCTTTGCCGAACAGGCCGAACACAAGACGGCGGCGGCGATTGCCCGCGAGGCGCGAAAACTGCTGCATGGCCGGGCGGATATTCTGGCCTTGCAGAACATACCGCTCAGCTGGCGCAGCAGGACCAATCCGCTTTCGTATCTGGCCTCCGTCGAAAACCAGAACCCGGCCTTTCAACTGCCGCTGCTGGAGAGTTTTGAAAGCACCCTGCGACAGGTCAATGCCAAGAGGCGGCGGAAGAAATTCCGTATCCAGAGCCGCAGGGCCGAGGAAATGGGCGGTTACAGCCATGTGATTGCCCGTTCGCCACAGGAAAAATGCGAATTATTGCAGGCCTTCTTCCGGCAAAAGGCCACCCGCTTCGCCTCTCAGGGCATCCCGGATGTTTTTCGAAGCCAATCGGTGAAGGATTTTTTCTACGATCTGGCCAACTTCCCGGAAACGGGCACGGACAGTCTTCTGGAGCTGCACGCCATTCGACTGCATGGCGAAAACGAGGGCGTCATTGCCGCCATATCCGGGCTTTCGCGCAAGCAGGACCACATCATCTGCCAGTTCGGCTCGATCGATGAGGCGGTTTCGGAACTCAGCCCCGGCGAGTTGCTGTTCTGGCTGATGATTGAACGGGCCTGCAGAGAGAAAGCCGCACTCTTCGATTTCGGCGTCGGCGACCAGCTTTACAAACGCAGCTGGTGCCCGCTTTCCACCGCCCAGCACGATATATTCCTGCCGGTGACATTGAAGGGGCGCGCAGCGGCCTCGGCCTATGTCGCCATCGCCAGAACGAAAAGCCTGATCAAGTCCAATCCGGCGCTCTATGCGCTGATCCAGCGTTTTCGCGCCGGACGGCCAAGGACGGACGCCATGTCTGCCACTGACTGAGAGGGTTTTCCGTCGGTCAGGCGGCGCTCAGATGACCCGGCTTGCGCATACCCGTCATCGGCAATGCCTGCTCGTAACCCTGGGCCACCAGTTCACCCAGCGTCTTTTCCAGCATCTCGCCATCCTTGCCGGGCACCGAAACGATGATTTCCGCCGGCAGATTGCGCAGCATTTTTTCAAGGCTCGAAATCTGCACCGCGCCGCATTCAACCAGAACCGTATCATAGGCGTCAGACAGGGCGCTTAGAATCATCGTCAGGCGATCAATGGCCCGCATGGCCTCACGCGGCTGCGCATTGCCGCGCGGCACGATATGCGCATCGGACAGCCGGTCGCCGTGAATGGTTTCGCCAAAGGCAGCAGCGCCCGCCAGAAGATCCATGACACCCGGCAGCCCGGCCTCGGGCACCATAAGACGCGTGGGACAGGCCGAAGCCGTCATATCGACGAGAACGACCGAGCGGCCCATTTCAGACAGGGCACGCGCCAGCATGACGGTGGTAGTTGAACCGCTGTCACCGGCTG
This sequence comes from Agrobacterium sp. V1, assembly GCF_030518355.1. Lineage (NCBI taxonomy): Bacteria > Pseudomonadati > Pseudomonadota > Alphaproteobacteria > Hyphomicrobiales > Rhizobiaceae > Agrobacterium > Agrobacterium sp. V1. Next base: position 894,757 of record NZ_JAULSF010000001.1, on the reverse strand, counting down.
GAGACACAACGGCGGCGACGGGTTTGGCAAGACGGGTGGCCAGAAAGCCCGCAACGGCATCGATCGAGAAATCGTCGGAGGTTTCGATCTCCTCTTTCGTCGCCTCTTCTTTCAAAGGTGCGACCTCTTCCACCGGCAAAACCGAAGCCGAAGCAGCAGCGGTGGCGGCAACGGCGGGTAACGGCCGCACCTCTTCGACAATGGGTTGCTGCTGGTAGGCGGCAGCGGGCATGGCCTGGGCGGCCGGCGGCGACGCCTCATGATGGGTGGCAACCGGTTGCTCCGGCAAATCCGTGGTCTCGTCCCTGTCAGCGGGTTTACGCGTCGGCGCGGGCGGATCGGAGAGCGGTGGAACCTGATTTCTGCCCACCGGCTTCAAGGCGCGCCCGGTGAAGAGTTCCACCAGCATGACGACGATGCAGGAGAGCAGGAAGGTCGCCAGCGTGACGACGATGGTGATGGCTCCGGTTTTCGGGAAATAGGGCTCACGCGGCTCCACCGCGCCTGAGATCACGCGCGCGTCGGCGGGCGTTGAATCCACCGAACCGGCGCGCGAGGTCGCCTCGCGGTAACGGGCGAGATAGGTTTCCAGAAGCTGGCGTTGGGCCGAAGCCTCGCGTTCCAGATCGTTCAGGCCGACCTGCTGCTCCCCGGCGCGCACGCTTTCGGATTTCAGCACGTTCAATTGTTGCACCAGTTGCCGTTCGCGCAGGCGGGAAACATTGGCTTCGTTTTCCAGGCTTGCCAGCACCTTGCGAGTTTCTTCCTGAATCTGCCGCTGTATGCCTTCCAGCTGGTTGCGCAGCGCCCTAATACGTGGATGGCCTTCCAGCAACGAGGAGGTCAGATCGGAAATCTGGCTGCGGATACCCGTTTCGTTTTCCTTCAACCGCTGGATCGTTGGAGAACCGACGACATCCGGGAAGGTATCGAGAGGGCGGCCGCTTGAAAGCGCATTGCGCACGCCTTCCGCCCGCGCTTCCGCATTCGCACGCTCTCCACGAATACGGCCTAGTTCGGTCGAGATATCGCTGAGCTGGCGGGTGGCAAGCGTTTCGCCCTGCCCGGCCGACAGGAGATCGGATGAGGCGCGATAATCCGCGACCTTCCTGTCCGCCTCACGTACCTTCTCGCGCAGATTGGCAATTTCCGGCTCCAGCCAGCGCGCCGCTTCCGTGCTCGTGTCGAGTTTCGCGCCACTTTGCAGAGCGATATAGGCCTTCATCATCTCGTTGGGGATGGCCGCGGCGAGCTTTGGATCTTCAGAAGAAAACTCAACGGTGATGACGCGTGAGCTTTCGACCTGATAGACCTGCAATTTCTCGCGGAAGGCCTTCAGCACCCGCTCTTCGGGTTGCACCTGCAGCGGATCTTTCTTGAGACCTACGGCAATCAGCAGGCCCGACACCAGCGAAGGACGCGCTTCCGGATCAAACTCCTCCAGCTCATAGAGCTTCATGTTTTTCGCGACCTGCTTGATGAGGTCGACCGATTGCAGGATCTGCACTTGGCTGGAGACGGTCAATTCATCAAGCACCGGCTCGGCCGGCGCATTGGATTGCTGTGAAGCACCGAAAGAGGCCGCGCGGGATTCGATGAGGACACGCGCTTCACCCTTATAGGCGGGCGCCATCATGCTGGCGATCACGAAGGCGGCGCCGCCGGCCAGAAGCGTGACGGCCGCGATCCGGCCCTTGCGCCGCCATATGGCTGCAACAAGCTGTGCCAGATCGATATCCACATCCCTGTCGTCCATGCGATCGCCGTTCATGTGGGCTCCGTAACCGAGACAAACCTCGGGCGCTCAAATATAGATGGCCAATTTTCGCGAATTGTAAGTCTTGGCGGTAACACAACAGTTAATCCCGGCGAATCCGACAAAATAAATCGGATATTGCGACACTCCGGACTGGCCGTTTACCGCGCATTAACCCTAACAGAACGATAAGAATGCTCATAGATCGACTCGGAGCCAGATGAGATGCCGCTCGCCGGATCACGACATGTCACCGCACTGACGCTTGCCGTTCTGACGGCCCTTTCCGGTTGCGCGGCATATCAACCCGCGCCGCGCTCATTCAATGAGGCGGCCCTGCAACCCTATCATGTCGATAGCGGCGACAGGCTGCGCATCAACGTTTTCGAACAGGTGGGGCTGACCAATACCTATACGGTCGATCAGGCTGGTTATGTCGCCTTCCCGCTTGTCGGTCAGGTTCCTGCACGCGGCAAGACGCTGCCGCAACTCGAAGCCGCCATTGCCGCGAAATTGCGCCAGGGTTATCTGCGCGATCCGGACGTGACGATCGAGATCGACCGTTATCGCCCCGTCTTCATCATGGGTGAAGTTGGTCGTCCCGGCCAATATTCCTATGTGCCCGGCATGACGGTGCAGAACGCCATCGCCATCGCCGGCGGCTTCACCCCGCGCGCCAATCAGGCCGATGTCGATCTTACCCGCAAGATCAACGCCGAAGTAATGACCGGCCGGATCGGCATCACCGCACCCATTCTTGCGGGCGATACGGTCTATGTACGTGAACGCTTCTTCTGAAAACGGAGTGGCACACGTGTCGGATGACGGCCCTCCCCTACGCATCATTCACTGTTTCCGCTCCCCCGTCGGCGGTGTCTTCCGCCATGTGCGCGACCTGATCGAAGAACATGTCAAACAGGGCCACAAGGTCGGCATCGTCTGCGACAGTTCGACCGGTGGCGCACATGAGGAACGGCTTTTCGCCCAGATCGCCCCGATGCTGGAGCTGGGGCTTACCCGCCTGCCCATCAGGCGCTCCATCGGCCCGGGTGACCTGCCGGCGCTCTGGAGATCCTACAAGCAGATAAAAAGTTTGCGGCCGGACATCTTGCACGGGCACAGCGCCAAGGGTGGCGCTCTTGCCCGGCTGATCGGCTCATTGTTGCGGGCGAACAGGTATCGCGTAGCCCGCCTCTACTCGCCGCATGGCGGCAGCCTGCATTACGACCGCAAGAGCCTGAAGGGGCAGCTGTTCCTGCGGCTCGAGCGGTTTCAGGAACACTTCACCGACGCGCTCTGTTTTGTCTGTAATTTCGAACAGCGAACCTATGAAGCCAAGGTCGGCAAGCCGCGCACCCGGACGGCGATGATCTATAACGGCGTGCAGGAAAGCGAGTTCGAAACCGTGCCGACCCGCGAGGACGCAGCCCGTTTCCTCTATATCGGCATGTTGCGCGACCTCAAGGGCCCGGATGTCTTCATCAAGGCCTTCGCCAGGATGGAGCGCAGCGTCGGTCACCCCATGTCCGGCGTTATCGTCGGTGACGGGCCGGACAGGGACAAATATGCGGCGATGATCGACAAATCTGGGCTTTCCCAGCGGATTGCCATGCATGCCGCCATGCCCGCCAGACAGGCCTTCGAGCTGGCGGAGACCGTGGTGGTGCCCTCGCGCGCCGAAGCCATGCCCTATATCGTGCTTGAGGCGCTGGCGGCGGGCAAGACGGTCATCGCCTCACATGTCGGCGGCATTCCGGAGGTTCTGGGAGAAGACAGCGAGGCACTGGTTCCGGCCGGAGACGCCGAGGCGCTGGCGAAGGTCATGGTCAGGGACGCTGAAGACGGCGATTGGTCAAAGCGGGTGATGCCCCCACCAAACAGCTTTAAGGCGAAGTTTTCAACGCCTGTCATGGCCGATGACATGATGAAGCTCTATCGCGACCTGCTTTCACGCTAAAGCGCGCCTGACGTCTAAAGACATTTTAAAAACACGATTTTTAATTGTATATTCCGCCATCCTGTAGAAAAGCATCATAAACGTTTCTTAGCATGTTTCGGCTAGTTTCCTGCTCGTAGAGCGCGTGTGTCCGTTCGGACGCTACGCAAGGACGCTTTACCACTTTGAAGTTGCGCATCGTTCCCATCGAAAATCGATTTCGATTTTCGGGCCGATCCGCTAGAGGGTGCGGACCAAGTAATGACCAAGGCTGACAAGGACAGACTGCAATTCGATCTGGCGTCGTTGCGCAAGCAAATCTCCGAGCGCGAAGCCGGTGAGCCTTCGCCGTCCGAGACCGTCGTTCTCAATCCGCTTGCGCGGCAGATTGCCAACCAGCTGCGTGCCGGCAACCATTCACCCAACATGGTGATCGGCCAATTGCGGCTGCTGGAATTCACGATGCTCGTGGTCATCGCCGCCATCGTCAACGGCATCGCCGCCGATCGGGGTCTCGAAACCTTTCTGGCGGTTTTCAGCGCCGGCGTGCTGGGTGCGGCACTCTGCGTGTTCCTGCTGCAAGCGGGCGACTGTTATCAGTTACCGACGCTGCGCACGCCGCTGAAAATGTTTGCCCGCATTCAAGGCGCCGTCTGTCTGTCTTTCGTGGGCGCCGCCTGCTTCCTGCTCGTGGTTTTTCCCAATGCGCTGCATTCCTGGCCGGCATTCGGCATATGGTATGCGATTGGCGCGGTAGCCATTTTCACCGGACGGCTGATCCTTGGCTTTGCCATTCGCCACTGGGGCCGCAATGGCGTCATGGAACGCCGCGCCGTCATCGTCGGTGGTGGCGATGCTGCCAGAGACCTCATCCGTTCGCTCGAGCAGCAGTCGGACAACGATATCCGCATCTGCGGGATTTTCGACGACCGGAAAAGCGAGCGCTCTCCCGATGTCGTCGCCGGTTATCCCAAGCTCGGCACCTTTGCCGAACTGGTGGAATTTGCCCGCCTGACAAAGCTCGACATGCTGATCATCGCCCTGCCGCTGAGCGCAGAGGCCCGCATTCTCCAGCTCTTGCGCAAACTCTGGGTGCTGCCGGTCGATATTCGCATCGCCGCTCACGCCAATAAATTGCGGTTCCGTCCGCGCGCCTATTCGCATGTGGGCAATGTGCCGATGCTCGATGTGTTCGACAAGCCGATCCGCGACTGGGATTCGGTGGCGAAACGGATATTCGACATCACCTTCAGCCTCCTCGGCATCGCCCTTTTCTGGCCGGTGATGCTGGGAGCCGGGATTGCCGTCAAGGCCACGTCCAAAGGCCCCATCCTCTTCAAGCAGAAGCGTCACGGCTTCAACAATGAGACGATCAATGTCTGGAAGTTCCGTTCCATGTATACGGAACTCAGCGATCCCACCGCCAAGAAGGCCGTCACTAAGAACGACCCGCGTGTCACGCCGGTCGGCCGTTTCCTGCGCAAATCGTCGATGGACGAGCTGCCGCAGCTCTTCAACGTTCTCTATGGCGATCTCTCGCTGGTCGGCCCGCGCCCGCACGCAGTCCATGCCCAGACGGGTGATCTGAAATATACCGAAGTGGTGGAGCATTATTTCGCGCGTCACAAGGTCAAGCCCGGCGTGACCGGTTGGGCGCAGATCAATGGCTGGCGCGGTGAAATCGACCATGGCGACAAGATCAAGTTCCGCACCGAATATGATCTTTATTACATCGAGAACTGGTCGCTTTTCCTCGATCTCAAGATCCTGTTCCTGACGCCGATACGGCTGCTCAAATCGGAAAATGCCTATTGACCCACGTCGGTTACCAACACGCACCGGGTTTTGATGCGCCTCTGGCCGCCATGCGGCTCGTCGGTTCGTTCTTCATTGCCTTCGGCGTGTTCCTCTCCGGCTTCGTCATCTCCGAACCGGCGCCCTACGAGCTGATGATGGTCGGGCAAGTGGCCATCTGGTTCCTGCTGGGCCTGCGCCTTTCCCGCACCGTCGTGCTGCTGCTGTGCCTGCTGCTTGCCTTTAATGTCGGCGGTTACCTTTCGCTCACCACCATGGCCGATCTGGACGAGGGGCCGCTTTACCTCGCCGTCTCGACCTTTCTGGCATTGACCTCGGTTTTTTACGCGGCGATCATCGAGGACAAGTACCAGCGGCTGCTGCTGATTTTTCGCGCCTGGCTCGCCGCGGCGCTGATAACCTCGCTGCTCGGTATCATCGGATATTTTCACGCCCTTCCCGGCTTTGAGGTCTTCACGCTTTACGATCGCGCCAAGGGTGCCTTTCAGGACCCGAACGTCTTTGGTCCCTTCCTGGTGACACCGTCGCTTTACCTGATCTATGGCCTGCTCACCGGCAAGGCGATGCATGCGCCGTGGCGTATCCTCGGCCTGCTGATCCTGTCGCTTGGCGTGTTCCTGTCGTTTTCGCGTGCGGCATGGGGCCTGTTTCTGTTCGCCGCCCTCCTGCTCGTCTTCGTCATGCTGCTGAAGGAGCGCACTGCCGCGTTTCGGCTGAAAATTCTCGTGCTGTTTCTCGTTGCGGTCGCGCTCATGGTCGCAGCCGTCATCATCGCGCTGCAATTCAAACAGGTCTCCGACCTGTTCTTCAGCCGCGCCTCTGCGGTGCAATCCTATGATGGTGGGCATCTGGGGCGCTTTGCCCGTCACTATCTTGGTTTCCTGCTGGCGATGGAACATCCGCTCGGCATCGGGCCGATGGTGTTCGACAATATCTTTCCCGCCGCCGAACATAATATCTGGCTGAAAAGCCTGACAACGCATGGCTGGTTCGGTTTCGTGATCTATCTGACGCTGATCTGCTGGACGATCGCTGCCGGTTTCAGGCATCTGCTGCGGCCGCGGCCGTGGCAGCCGTTCCTGATCATTTCCTGGGTGACCTTTGTCGGCCACGTCATGATCGGCGCCGTCATCGATACCGATCACTGGCGGCATTTCTTCCTGCTGCTCGGCATATTGTGGGGCTGCATGGCGCTGGAAAAACGCGAAAAGCTGCGCCGCCGCACAAGCCACGCCTAAAATGCTTCCCCTTACGGAACCCTTCGCGATTTCATGCGTTTAGCCCGCGATTATGATCGTCAAACGGGGAGACATCTTATGACGCAGACCAATAATCTCTATCTCATCATCGGCGCACTCCTGGTGGTCCTTGTCGGCCTTGGGGCCTATGTCTGGCACGAGGAGAGCAAACCGAAGGGCATCGAGATGAATATCGGCCCGAACGGCGTTTCCGTTCAGGAAAATTAAGGCGCAAGCGTCGCGCAAACTTCCTTCATTAGACCGGGTGCACCCCAAGCCCAAGCGGCGTGGGACGCACCCGGTCTTCTTATGAGAGGAGACGAAAGGCGGGATCAACAATCCGCGCCAAGCCGGTTCGGTACGAATGATGCGTATCGGGCTGATCATGGAAAAGTTATCGAAATGGTCTCCTCCGTCGACCTGTCCACCCGCCTCACCGCCACCAGATTAGCCCTCAAGGCCATCAAGGAGCAGGATGACAACTCCACCGCGACCTCATCTTCCTCGTCGCGGGCAGCGCTGCCTGGCGCCTATGGCGTCGATACGTCTTCTTCCACAAATACGAGGCTGACACAGCTTCTGGCGCAATATGCGCAGACCGCCGGCGTGGAGACGCAGACCGAGACGACACCTCAGGCTTCATCCGGCGATATTACGCAGGCCGGTTTCATGAAGGATCTGAAGGCGATGCTGGAGGATTTGTCCAAGGACCCGGACAAGGCCTCGCAGGCAAAGGCGATGCTGGAAGCACTGGCCGCCGGCACGCTCACCGTATCCGATCCATCCGAAGGCGCGCAGATCAAGGCGTGGGACGTGAAGGCCGATTCGAAAACCACCTCGAAACCCGCAACCGAGATCGCCACGACGGGCTGGAGCGATTTTCTGAAGGATCACCTCAAACGCGACGGCTCAGCCTATAGCAAGAGCGCCAGCGGCGCTTATGTTGACAGGATTTCCGGCGACAACGCGTTTTTCGGCAGCGTCGGCAGCCGCTATTATTATCTCACCTGGCCGCAGGCAAAACCCGGCACGCTGACCGTCTAAGCGGCCGCTTCCGAACCCATCTGGACAAAACGCTGCGGCATCGATCATGCCGCAGCGTTGTTCCTGCCATTCAAGCGACGGGCGCAGCCGCCTGCGCGGTTTCACCCGACAGAGCTTTTTGCAATTGCGCTTCCTGCTCAGGAGACAGCGAGGTCTTGATGACCCGGCCGCGCAGCCCTTCCAGTTCCGCCAGAACCTTTTCCGGCTGTACCTTGCGGATCAGCACGAACAGTGCCGAAGAGCCATTGGGAATGGTTTCGCCAAGGGATTTGATGAAATCGTCATCAATGCCGAAATCGGTCAGCGAACCCGCCAGCGCGCCCGTGCCGGCACCAATTGCGCCGCCAATTGCAAAGCCCGCCAACGGATTAAGGAACAGCAGGCCGACAAGGCCGCCCCAGAGGCCGCCGGACAGAAAACCGGAGCTTGCGCCAAGCGCCGTCAGATTGACGCTCTGCTTCAGATGCACCTTGCCGTTTTCATCACGAACAACGACCACGGCGTCTTCCAGATCGACCAGATATTCCTTTTTCAGGCCGGCGAGCTTCAGAAGAACGCGGTCGGCCTCTTCCGTTCCATCAAAACCAACAACGACGAGTTCGGACATATTTATCTCCCTGAGTTTCAATTCCGCTGCAATTGAACGCTGAAGTTCACGGCAGGTTCCAGCCATGATGGAAAGAGGATGTGTCATGCGTTTGACGGAAGCAACCGGTAGAGAGCGGAACGACAGTCTGTCCCCTGCCCGCCATCCACACCCTTTGTTCCTTTTTTTGAGAAAAGGCGATTTTCCGCTTGCGCCCTAACAGGCTTATATATAAACGGCTTTCAGGTTCGGAGCGTAGCGCAGCCCGGTAGCGCACTTGACTGGGGGTCAAGGGGTCGTGGGTTCGAATCCCGCCGCTCCGACCATAAAAATCAGATAGATAGCCAGTTCCCCCAGAGCTGGCTATATTTGTTTTAGCGACATTGCAGCCCTCGGGTCCACTCTCGCAACTGCGCGTTAGGCTTTGCGTGGTGTTTGGTTCTTTCCCGTCCTGACGGCGCGCATTTGATTTGCTGGAGGCTGATTGATTGAGCGCTAGACCAAATTTGTTCCTGCCGCCATCGCCGTCCCCCTGACGGTTATCGTGTTCAAGCACGCCCCCAGCACCCTGACGAAGCCTGAGCCTGAAGGACATTGACATGGCGAAGAAATCAAAAATCGAACACTCCGAATTTTCAGGCGAATTCGAAGATGACGGTGTCACGGTCCTCGTCGATATCTACCGAGCCGCCGGCACACAGCAGGATTGGAAGCTTGAGGTCATAAGCGAAAATGACCTTGTCACCACCTGGGACGAACCGTTCGCCACCGATAAAGATGCATGGGAAGAATTCCTTGCCACGTGCGAAAAGGACGGCATTCGTAGCTTTCTTGAAGACGAGGATCCCGCAGTCCATTAGGGTCTGCCCACACGAACCAAGTCGCAGGATAATTGTGGGGCCACCCGCCGTATTCACCACCCTGCGGAGGACAAGGGCTTTCGGCGTTAGCGTCGGTCGCAATTGTTGCTTCGTTATGGAGTGGTGATTTGCCCCTCGAAACTTATCAAACGCAAAGATAGCCCATTGTGGTGACTACGGGGATTCAGTCGCGGCACTAGCGTTTATAAGTCAACGCATAGCGATGACAGCGATGCGGCTGAAGCGATCAGAATGATTTTCGAGCGGCAGTCGCTGGAACAGGTGTTTGAGATGAAGGTGCGCGTGGCCTTGCCCTGTTGCGCGCATTGCTGCCGCATCACTCGATATTGGCCGGGTTAATCTGAGGCGTCACGAGTGTGTCCGGCGGGCGTTTACGATCCGCTGGTTTCTTTTTCCTTCTTCGCCTGATCGTGATGCCACTTGATGGCGAAGTACATGCCCGTACCCAATACGATAATCTTGAACGGGAAGAAGACTATAGGGAACAAATCCACCCAATTCCAATCCGTCATTTTGAATATTTCCAGTCTATTCTTGACATAATCTCCCGCGACTAGAGCTACGTCAAAACTGCTGTTTCAGCAACTTCATTCATGCACGCAAGCACGGTCTTTTTGACGCAGCCCAGCCCCGTTTGTTTCATCCGGGGCGCTTGCGTCATGCCTCAGCCATCCACTGCCGTATGGCGCTCACCAGCCGCCATTCGTTCAGTCCGGTAGCGAGGAATGCCTAGTAATCAACAGGTTGGCGATTTGCCCTTTGTTCATGCCACTCGCCTTTCGTCAAAGAGAATGATTGCGCGCATTGCTTTGTTGACTCTTCGCTAAAATTAGAACATTTAGTGAACAAAAGAGAGGTCACCGAGATGTCCGATGCTGCGAAAACCACCCCCGTACGGCCGGACGACATAGCCGGATACGTCATCCAGTGTCACGATGGCGATGCGAGGGCGGCCGTCGAAACGCTGCTTGGTGAAATCGAGCATTTGCAGGAACAGCTTTCCCTTGCGGTTGCCATCATGGGCAAAGGATATACGCGCGGCTGGACGCCGGATATGGCAGGCGATTGAGTCGGCTGTTTGCTGCTGGATGCGGTTTATCGGATGATGAGACCGTAACTTTGACGGACCATGCCTTTGATGTGGATGGAGCTCGCACCTGCCAGAATCGCCCTCCGGCAAGATATTTCCGACAAGATAGTGCATTGCGGGTCGGGTCGATTACGGACCGCATCCTGATCCGCCTTATCACCGCTCCGCCGCTGTCATGGCCTCGCCAATTGAGCAAGCCCGCACCGAGAATTGCGTGCAGCCTGATCGCATCGGCAATCAAGACAGAACGCAAATCCCTGTGCCGGGAACGATCCATGATTTACGCAGGATCAGCTTGAAGCGCCCTCAGAACTCGTTTGAGGCGATGGCGAAGTCGTCGGTGATTGGCATGTGCTCCACATTCTCCCAGGTTCTGTCCATGGCATAGGTTGCCGAGAGATAGGGAATGCCGATGTGGCCGTAACGCACCGAAAGCTGGCTTTCCGCCTCCTTCTCGCCGAGGCGTGCGACGCGGCTGAGGTAAAGAGCGGTGGCGAGGCCTGTCCGGTCAGCGCCGGCCTTGCAATGGATGAGGATCGGTTTCGGCGCATCGCGCATGATCGCGACGAGCTGGTTGACCTGATCCATGTTGAGTTCCCGGCTGGCCGACATGCCGAAATCGATGTGCTTCAATCCAAGCTCGCGCGCTGTTTCAACCTCGTCCCGGTACCAGGTCTGGGACTCATTCGGTCCGCGCAGGTTGATAACCGTCTTGATGCCGTGATCCCTGGTGTAGCGGACAAGCTCTTCATTGCTCGGCTGGTTGGAACGGTAAAGTTGACCGGCCACCACCTCGTGAAAGTTGCCGAGGAGCTGGATGGCGTAAAGATATCCGCCTGCCGCAAGCACAACAAAGCCCATGCCCCCAAAGGAGCACTTCCAAAATCTTCGCATAATAAAACGGTTCCCTTACTCGACAGGAGAACCGATACAGACGGATTCTGACAGCAAGCTGAAAGTTATGCGACAGTATTGTAAGAGTAAAAAAATTGCGTTCGATCAACGCACGAAAACGTAAACCGCATAGACCGCGATAAGCGCCGCGGCCACTGCTGCCGTGATGACGCCGAGGCGTTTTTCGATGAAATGGCGCACTGAATCACCATATCTCTGCAGCAATCCGGCAAGAATGAAAAAGCGGGCGCCACGTGTGACGACGGCCGAAAGAATGAAGAGGCCGAGGCTGATATTGGCCGCGCCTGAGAGGATCGTCACCACCTTGATCGGCGGCAGGTGTGCAAGTCCCGATGTCACCAGCAGGAGAACGATGGTTTCGTAGTCCACCGAGTTCTTCAGCTGTTCGAAACTGTCGAGCTTGCCGTAAAATTCGAGGATGGGCCGCGCGATGCTCTCGAAAGCATAATGGCCGAGGAACCAGCCGGCGATGCCGCCGAGGACCGAGGCGACCGTCGCCACAAACGCATAAAACATCGCCTTTTTCGGCTTGGCCAACACCATGGGCAGGAAAAGCACATCCGCAGGCACGACGAAGACGGAGCTTTCCACAAAAGCGACGATCGCCAGCCACCATACGGCGGTTTTGCGCGCCGCAAGCGCCATCGTCCAGGCGTAGATGTTTTTCAGCATTTCATGTCCCCGGGAAGAGTGTGGAGCGAAGTCAAGGCGGGAGTGCCGAGGCATCTCACCGGTCATTCAGGCGATTTACGGCGGCGCGCAGCAGACGCAGAAAAGCCAGCGCCGCAGCAGGATTAGACACAACGCAAGAGAATGGCAAATGTTGGAAGATTTATTTTTGCATCGCGGAAAATGAGAAATGCCAGCAATTCCAGTCCACACCGGCATGCGGTTGCTGCGCTGCGAAATTTCACCCTGTGGTAGATGAACTCGCCTTTTTGCTGTAGAATAAAAGCCGTAAGAAGTGGAGGAAGTTATCATGGACTATGTAAACTTCATTACGTCGATCAATCCGGTGATACTGGCCATCCTGCTGGTGGTTCTTCTCGCCGGCGCCTATAGCCACTGGGTTTCGCACTAATAGAGCGAAAGATACGACGAACCATGACGATGCCGATTTCTATCGGCGATAGGCATGTGGCCGGATGAATGTTATCAAACCCGGAGTTAAAACAACTTCCGGGAAGCGGCATGACGAACGAATTCGCATTCACTGATACGTCTGAAAAGCTCAGCACCACGCTGGAGAAGCTTATAGGCAAGTTGCAGGGCCAGACGATCACGTTGCGCGAACTGATGGAAGCAATCGGCGAACAGGGCCTGTTGCTTATCTGCGCAATTGCGTCCCTGCCCTTTCTCATTCCGGTCTCCATTCCCGGCGTCAGCACGGTGTTCGGCGCGGCGATCATCCTCGTCAGTCTCGCAATCACGCTGAACCGCCTGCCATGGCTGCCGGCGAAAATCCTCGACCGGCAGATGGAAACGGCAAAGCTGGTGCCGGCGCTTCAAAAAGGTGTCGCCATCGTTTCCAAGCTGGATGGATTTATTCGCCCGCGTGTACCGGCGCTCACCACCGGCATTGTCGCCAACAGAATAAACGGTCTGGCGCTGATGACGGCAGGTGTGTTGCTGATGATGCCACTCGGCTTCATTCCCTTTTCCAACACCCTGCCCGGTGTCGCCATCCTGCTTTTATCTGCGGGCATGATTCAAAGAGACGGCGTCACCGTGCTCGGCGGTTATCTGTTTCTCGGCCTGACGGCGATTTATTTCGCAGCGCTTGCCTATGCCGCTTTCTGGGCCGGACAGGGCATCAGCAGCTCGATCGGTGGATAAGGCCTACTGTCCCCTGTTGCGACGGGCCTCGCGGCCGTTCTGCCGCGATGCCCACCAGACCGCGAGCCTTCGCCGCCTGCGGCGCACCGCCGGCAGATCGTGCGAAAGTACGACAAGACCGAGCGGAATCATCCAGAAACCGAGAACGGGCAAAAACCCCAACGTTCCGCCAACCACCAGAGCGGAGCCGGTGGCGATCCTGCCAACCCGCGAACGCGGCATGGCAAGGCTCCATTTTCCGACATGGAGGCGACCCGTCTTGTGGTTCATTCCGAATTTCATTCCATCCTGCCCTTCAGCGTCTGGCCTGTGGATAATTTTTTGAACGTCGATAAGCCCGGAAAATCGGGACTTCAGAGGGATAAAACAAGAGGAATGCGTTTTTTTTGAAAAAACCGCTTGGCAAATCGGAAAAGCATTTGTATTACCCCGCTCACACCGCGCCAAGCAGCGCACGTTCCCTGGTAGCTCAGCGGTAGAGCATTCGACTGTTAATCGACAGGTCGCCGGTTCGAATCCGGCCCGGGGAGCCATTTCTCTCAAAAACGTGTTTTGAAGAGCGAAGTGCAGCTGCATTCGCCCGATCCGGTTCGTGGCATTTTTCGCCCACCTGACTGGCGGGCCTTCCAGTAATCAGCTCTTCTTGACCGCGCGCTTCGTTGCCTTTGCGGCGTTGGTGAGCGCCGGCGGATCGCTGGCCGGGAAACTTTCTTCAAGGCTTTCCGTGAGATCGTCGACTTTGGCCTTGCCCGTCGACTTCTGCTCCTTCTCAAGCGATTTTACCGCGGGGGATTTGGCCTTTGCTGCCGGAGCCTTCTTCGCTGGCGTTTTCTTCGCCGGCGCCTTGTCCGTTGATGTCTTGTATGCCGAGGTCTTGGCAGCTGCGGATTTTTTCACGCCATTCTTGCCCGTCGTCTTTGCGGCTCCGGCACCGGCGGAGACTTCCCGTTCCGCCTCGCTCCAGTGGCGCTCATGATGCCCGTCAGGTCTGCCTTCCTTCTCCCATATTGCGCGCGCTTTTTCACGGATTGCGGCTTCGCGATCATAGCTCATAACAGGCCTCCCTCTTTGCGTTGCACCGGTTTTGATTGTGCCACTGAAAAAACAGAAAAAGCCAGACTTTGTTCCTCGCAGACCGATTGTGAATGAGCATTTCTTCGAAAAAGGGAACCGTCATGGATGCGGGATCGTTTGCCCCGCGGAAACCCCGCAGGAGAATTACTCAATGAGCACCCCGAAAAAGCCGAAGAACGAACCGCTCGATATTCGCGACGAGGATGTGGCGCGTTTCGAAACCGACAGCGAGCTCAAATCGAAAGACGGTGAGATTTATCCGGATGAGACAATGAGCCTGCGCGCCCGTCGGCAGGCAGCCCGCCAGCATGAGGACGCCTTCATCGTTGCCACCGACCTTGAGGATGATGACCAGCGCGACGCCGCACCCGGCACCAGGGAGCAGCCATAGGCCCCTAGAAATGGATAAGGCGGGTCATGGCCCGCCTTTATAAGAATATGTGCTGTGTGGTCGTCAACGGCGAACGGAAACGATGGCCTTGCGGTTGAAATTCGATACCTGCACCCGGCCAGACTGGTTACCGCCGAGGATCTGGGCGGTCTTGCCGCTCATGCTCTTCAGAATTCCGGCGTGATAACCGCGACCGTTGCGGATGACGACGATATCGCCGGGCTTGGCCTGGCCGACGGGAACGGCGTAACCGAAAGAGGTCCAGGACTTCGCAAATCCGTAGGATTTCGGCGACTGCCGGCCGGCCTTGCTGGCGACGGCATGCAGGAAGAGGCCACACCAGGGGGTGCTGCGGGGATTTGCCCCAAGAATATTCTTCAGGCTCTTATTGTTCTTGGACTCATGCAGCCCGGTGTATTTTTCTGCCTGGTTCAGCATGCCGGCAGAGGCCGGCGCCGCGACTGTAAAAGCCAAGGCAGCGGATAGAATTAACGCGGATACTCTCAAACGTCTCGCCCTTATGTTGGAGGGCGTCCGTGTATTGTGACAATTTAGCGACAATTTGACGAGAAATGGGCAGAAATCAGACGCCTATTCATGCGGCCTGATCTGTCATTGCTTTAAAACAGGCTGCCCTGCGCCTCATCGGCGCGGCTGCGGCTGGCATTTTCGAGATCCAGCATGCGCAATTTGGTGGTGGTTCCGCCCGGCGCGGAGAAACCGCCCAGCCGGCCGCCAGCCGCCAGAACGCGGTGGCAGGGAATGATGAGCGGCACCGGATTTTTCGCCATCGCCTGCCCGACATCGCGGGCCTTTTCCATGCCGAGGCCAAGCTCTTTCACGATGCCGCCATAGGTCGTCGTGCGGCCCCAGCCGATCTGCCGCGCAACATCGTAGACATCGAGAAAAAACCGCTCCTGCCCGGAGAGATCCAGTTCGACGGGGGTAAAATCGATCGCCTCACCAGCGAAATAGCGGGTGATCATCGCGATCACTTCACGCGTGCGTGTGTCGGGAACCGCAATCGTGGACGATGGAACACGTTTAAGGAGAAGCTTTTCTGTTTCCCCTGCATCAGCAGCGGGCAATTGCAGACGGGCGATGCCGCGCCCCGCCCATGCAAGGCCGCAATGGCCAAGCGCGGTTGGAAAAACAATATAGCCGTAGTGGTTGGTCATCGCGTTCATTCATCCGCTTCGGGCGCATACGATGCCATATCCTGCGTCCGAAACAACCCGTTTCCTGATCTTCAAAAAAACAAGGCCACCCGGTTCGGCGGGTGGCCTTTTCCATGCCAGTCCTGAAAAACAGCTTAGGATGCGATTTTATTCTGCGTCTCCGCCCTGTCCTCCATCAGGCATTGCGCCTGCCGGCTGGCCGCAACGAAGGCCGTGCGGGCAATTTCACCCGCCACATCACCCATCAGCGAGGCGCGGCACAGACGAAGCGCCTGCTCATGCGCCTTGTCGCCGCGTTCTGGCCATTCGTGCTGCAGAAAATCGAAGGCTTCGTAAACGCCGTTGAAAATTCGGGGCGCACCGTTTTCAAGGGAAATGGTAACGGGCTTTTCCCACTTAACGTCTTTCAGCAACATTGATTGCACTTCCATGCTCTATTAACCCGCGACAAACGCCGGCTCCTCCAGTTGGTTCCCTTCACCTGCTGTTTCAAGAGCGAAAAAATAACCCTCGAGAAACCATGTGCCCCATCTTTCCATTCTAGTCGATTTGCGGAACAAAGCGTTTCAACACTCGTTCAAGCGGAAGTGAACCGGGTTATTTCATGCCGACAACAGCCTCCCCCGTCATCGTCTGGTTCCGCAGGGATCTGCGCCTTTCGGACAATGTTGCCCTTCTCGCAGCTGTGGACCACGGCGGCCCCATCATCCCCGTCTATGTCAGAGAAAAGTCCTCTGGCCCGCTGGGCGGTGCGCAGGAGTGGTGGCTTCACCATTCGCTTGCCTCGCTTTCCGCCGCGCTGGAAAAAACCGGCAGCCGCCTTCTGCTTTTAAGCGGCGATGCCGAAAAGATGCTGCGGCAGCTGATATCGGAAACCGGCGCAGACTCGGTATTCTGGAACCGCCGGTATGATCCGGCCGGCATGGCCACGGACAGGGCGTTGAAACAGAAGCTTCGCGACGATGGTCTGACGGTTCGCAGCTTTTCCGGCCATCTTCTGCACGAACCCTCACGGTTGAAGACGAAATCCGGCGGCCCCTACCGGGTCTATACGCCCTTCTGGCGGGCGCTGGAGGGTGGCGAGGAGCCGCATGCCCCGGCGGAGGCGCCAGAGAGCCTGAAAGCACCGAAGACATGGCCGACATCGGAAAAGCTTGATGGCTGGAAGCTGCTGCCGGTCAAGCCGGACTGGGCGAAGCACTTCAGCGACATCTGGGCGCCCGGCGAAGATGGCGCACAGGAGAAACTCAACGACTTCATCGATGGCGCTCTGAAAGGCTATGAAGAAGGCCGCGATTTTCCGGCAAAGGACGCGACCTCGATGCTTGCGCCGCATCTGGCCTTGGGGGAAATATCGCCCGCCACCGTATGGCACGCGACGAAGGGGCTTTCCCGCCACATCGCCTCAAACGATATCAGCCGTTTTCGCAAGGAAATCGCCTGGCGGGAATTCTGCTATCACCTGCTGTTTCATTTCCCTGAATTGGACGAGAAAAACTGGAACGACAGTTTCGACGCCTTCGGTTGGCGGGACGATGAGAAATCCTTCAAGGCCTGGACGCGCGGCATGACGGGTTATCCCATCGTCGATGCCGGCATGCGGCAATTGTGGCAGCACGGCACCATGCACAACCGGGTGCGCATGATCGTGGCCTCCTTCCTCATCAAACATCTGCTGATCGACTGGCGGAAAGGCGAGAAATGGTTCCGAGATACGCTTGTCGATGCCGACCCGGCCTCAAACGCCGCCAACTGGCAATGGGTGGCGGGTTCCGGGGCGGATGCCTCGCCATTCTTCCGCATCTTCAACCCCATCCTGCAGGGCGAGAAATTCGACGGTGATGGCGACTATGTGCGCCACTTCGTACCGGAGCTGGAAAAGCTCGAGCGGAAATACATCCACAAGCCGTTCGAAGCGCCGAAAGACGTGTTGAAAAAAGCGGGTATCACGCTTGGTGAAACCTATCCATTGCCAATCGTCGACCATGCAAAGGCGCGGGAAAGAGCGCTTGCGGCCTATGCTGCGGTGAAGAACAACGCATAAAACTGGGTATCGGCAAAATTTTGCGTGGCGAAGCCAAAGCCGGGAAGATAATTTCTTGCCTAAAGGCGGTTGTAACGGGACATAACGGCACCTAATTTCCGCTCAGACAAGAAGGCTCAATCATGACCATTCATCCCTCTGCGCTTAGTGCTATTGGCAACACGCCACTCATCCGTCTGAAAGCCGCTTCTGAAGCGACGGGCTGCGAAATCCTCGGCAAGGCGGAATTCCTCAATCCCGGCCAGTCGGTGAAGGATCGTGCCGCGCTCTACATCATTCGCGACGCCGAGCGGCGCGGGCAGCTGCGCCCGGGCGGCACCATCGTCGAAGGCACGGCGGGTAATACAGGCATTGGCCTGTCGCTGGTCGCCAATGCACTCGGCTACAAGACCGTCATCGTCATTCCCGAGACGCAGAGCCAGGAAAAAAAGGACGCGCTGAAGCTTCTCGGCGCCAAGCTGGTCGAGGTTCCGGCCGCCCCCTATTCCAACCCGAACAATTACGTGAAGGTTTCCGGCCGGCTGGCAAAACAGCTTGCCGCAACCGATGAAAACGGCGCGATCTGGGCCAACCAATTCGACAATATCGCCAACCGTCAGGCCCATATCGAAACCACCGCCCCGGAAATCTGGGACCAGACGGATGGCAAGGTCGATGGTTTCATATGCTCGGTCGGTTCAGGCGGAACGCTGGCGGGCGTGGCCGATGGCCTGCGCGATTTCAACCCTGATATCAAGATCGGCCTTGCCGACCCTGAAGGTGCCGCCCTTTACGAATTCTACAAGCACGGCGTCCTGAAGTCCGAAGGTTCTTCCATCACCGAGGGCATTGGGCAGGGCCGCATCACCGCCAATCTGGAAGGTTTTACGCCGGACTTTTCCTATCGGGTCTCGGATGCGGAAGCGCTGCCGGTGCTGTTCGATCTCGTTACGAAGGAAGGGCTTTGCCTCGGCGGTTCTTCCGGCATCAACATTGCCGGCGCAATCCGCCTTGCCCGCGAGCTTGGTCCGGGGCATACAATCGTGACGATACTATGCGACTACGGCAATCGTTATCAGTCGAAGCTGTTCAATCCGGATTTCCTGCGCTCCAAGGGGCTGCCGATTCCGCAATGGCTGGCGACGAAAAGCGAGATTGCGGTTCCGTACGAAACCGTTTGAGGACATGCCGAAATGCCTGTGAATGCCCTGTTCCGTGACGATTTTTATCTCTCGACCGTAGAAGCAATCGTCACGGCGGTGCATGAGGATGGTGGCATAGAATTCGACCAGACCTGCTTTTATGCCACCTCCGGCGGCCAGCCGGGCGATAGCGGGTTTCTCGAGCGGGCGGATGGTTCGCGCATCGACCTCGGCGTCACCAAGAACGGTGCCGACAAGAGCGTCATCATCCATGTGCCGCTCGAAGGCCAGCCTTCTCCCGACGTTGGCGAGAAGCTGACCCTGCATGTGGACTGGCCACGCCGCTACAAGCTGATGCGCATGCATACGGCCTGCCATCTGCTCTCCGTCGTCTGCCAGTGGCCAATCACCGGAGCTGCCGTCGGCGAGGAAGAATCGCGTGTTGATTTCGACATGTCGGAAACCATCGACAAGGATGAGGTCACGGCCAAGCTGATGGAGTTGGTGAAAGCCAACCATCCCGTCTTCCTGCAATGGATTACCGACGAGGAGTTGGCTGCCAATCCGGGCATCGTCAAATCCAAGAATGTGCGCCCGCCGATGGGCCTTGGCCGTGTCAGCCTCGTCTGCATCGGCGAAAATTCCAGCATCGACAGCCAGCCCTGCGGCGGCACCCATGTTTCCGCAACGCAGGAAGTGGGCGATATTCACATTGCCAAGATAGAAAAGAAGGGCAAGGAGAACAGGCGGTTCCGCATTCGTTTCGGCGCGCCTGAAGCTGTTGCCTGAGATCGGGAGAGACATCGTGAGCACGGATAAGAGCCGTTTCGTCGTTTCGGCGGACTGGGTGGAAAAACAGCTTGGCACAGCCCGGTTTCGTCTCGTTGATGCCTCGTGGTATCTGCCGGCGCACAAGCGCAATGGCGCGGAGGAATTCGCGGCCGGCCATCTGCCCGGCGCAGTGTTCTTCGATCAGGACAAGATCGCCGATCACACCACCGGTCTGCCGCACTCGCTACCCTCACCGGAATTTTTTGCGCAGGAGGCCGGCGAGCTTGGTTTCAGCGAGAATGATACGATCGTGGTCTATGACGGCCCCGGTTTCTTTTCCGCACCGCGCGTCTGGTGGATGCTGCGGGTGATGGGCGTGCGCAAGGCCTATGTGCTGGATGGCGGCCTTGATGGCTGGAAGCGCGAAGGCCGGCTACTTGAAACCGGTACGCCGAAGATCGAGCCTGCGACCTTTACGCCTGACTTCAACGAGAAACGCGTGACATCGCTGTCGACCATGCGCGGCATTGTCGATAGCGGCGAAAAGCAGATTGCCGATGCCCGCGGCGCGGGGCGCTTCACTGGCGACGAGGCCGAACCACGTGCCGGCATGCGGTCGGGCCATATGCCCGGCGCGCGCAGCCTGCCGGCGACAGCCTTTTCGGAGAACGGCCACTTCAAGGACCTGACCGCAATCCGCAAGATGGTGACTGATGCGGGCATCGATCTTGGCAAGCCGGTGGTGACGAGCTGCGGCTCGGGCGTTACCGCCGCCGTCATCACGCTGGCGCTGGAATCGCTCGGCCATCAGGATAATTCGCTCTATGACGGTTCCTGGTCGGAATGGGGCGGGCTGGAAGACACGCCTGTCGCCACCGGACCCGCCGAGCCTGTCCCCGTTGTATCGCATGGGCCTTTGAAGGCGCATGTGACGCAGCTGGAAATGACGTCGCCGCCGAAGGTCAGCCTGCCGATCCCCGTCAACATCCAGACGGCATTGATGCGGGTCACCGATATTCCCCTGCACTTCTATCGCTATCTTTACTGGCGGGTGGGTAAACGCTGGCATTGGCAGAAGCGCATGCGCATGAGCGATGCGGAGCTGTCAGCCGTCCTCAAGGACCCGAAGAACAGCGTTACGGTTCTTTATATGAACGGTGCGCCTGCCGGTTTCTTCGAGTTGCACAAGGCGAGCGACGAGGTGACCGAGCTTTCCTATTTCGGCCTGCTCGAAGAGGCGATTGGCGCTGGCGTCGGCAAGTGGTTCCTGTTGCAGGCGCTTTACGCGGCCTGGCAGGATAATCCGAAACGGGTGACTGTCACGACCAATACGCTCGATCATCCGCGTGCGCTGCAACTTTACCAGATGATGGGCTTCTCGCCCGTCGGCACCTATGAGGCCTGGGTGGAGCCTCTTTCCGATACCGAGCTTCTGGAAATTTCGCTGCGTAATTGAGTAGCGCCATTGAGAGCAACGCGTGCCATTCGCCGATAGGGAGTGTCTGGTTCCCACTGCCTCATTCCTGTGCTCGTCACAGGAATCCAGTCAGCCCAAGTCCTTGGGCTGAAAAGGACTCTCTCGCCGCGCAGACGCGCGTCGGCTGGATTCCTGTGACAAGCACAGGAATGAGGGAGTGAGGGAAATGTCAGCGCAGGAACCGCTGCGCAATGTTGGTGGGGATACCTTTAACGGCGCAGCATTCATGCCCGGTCGATAATCAGATGGGTAGCACCCTCGCCCGCCACCGTTCCTGTGCAGCGATAACCGAGTGCGGGCAAATCCAGCCCTTTGAAAAGCTGTTCGCCCTTGCCGAGAAATACCGGCGCGAGCGCCAGATGCAATTCATCGATCATGCCTTTGGCCATATATTGCCCGATGGTGGAAACGCCGCCGCCGATACGGACATCCTTGCCATTCGCTGCGACGAGCGCGCCATCGAGGGCCGCCTCGATGCCGTTGGTAACGAAATGGAATACCGTGCCGCCCTTCATGGTAAGGGACGGGCGCGGATGGTGCGTCAGCACGAAAACCGGAACGTGATAAGGCGGTTCCTCGCCCCACCAGCCTTTCCAGCTTTCATCCGGCCATGCGCCGCGGATGGGACCGAACATGTTGCGGCCCAAAATCCATGCGCGGATATTTTCGAAGCTCTTTTCGGAAAAATCCTCGTCCGTACCGGTCGAGCCGCCTTCCTTGCCGAACATGCGGTGAAAGGTGCGTGTCTTGAAGGCCCATTGATGCAGCTCTTCGCTGTTCACGCCCAGTGGGTTCCGCAGGCTCTGGTCTGGCCCAGCGCCATATCCATCAAGCGAAATGGAGAAATTGCGAACGACAACCTTCGGCATGGCACTCTCCTCCCGTTCAGGAGGCCAGATCGCCAGCGTCAGGCAATCGACCTCAGATTTCCCGTTCCAGATTGACCGCCGTTGGAATTTGCCCGCCGGCGGCGCCCTTGTCTTCCGTGACGGTGTTCAGCAGATGATCGGCAATCAGCTCCGCCTGGAATTTACCAAGCTCATAACAATAGGTGATCTCACGCTTTTCAGCCGACCAGTAAACATCGGGACGGCCGCAGGTCCTCGCCGTGAGCTTGACGTCACCCTTCAGACCGTAAGCGCCAAAACTGCGACTGATGAGATCGAGAACCTTCGATTCCCTGATCATGATGGCATAGGGTTCAAGCTCGGGATCGCGTGGCGGCATGTAGCTGACGGTGAATTTGGACCGCGTCTGGCTGCGATGCGGGCTCAGAAAATTCTCCCAGGCCGAAGCGACACGCGGATAGGCGGCAGCGCATTTGTCGAATTCGGCATTGTCCAGACCCATCATGGCGGCCAGATCGCCATAACCATCCTTGTCGCGGCCGACCATCAGGCAGGCCATGTTGCGATCACGGCTTTTGTCGGGAATGAGCGCGGAAAAGACTGGTGCTTCGTGCTCTGGCAAGGTTTCAGCCTCGCGTCCCAGATACCAGCTGTCGGTGGCGTTGACGAGCGCGGTATCGAGCCATTCCTCATTGGCCTGAAGAATGAGCGTGCCCGCCAGCTGGTCCGCCGGGGCCTGCGTACTGCCGGTATCCACCGTTCCGAAATCCGAAATCAGCATGCGCGCGCCTTCGTGATACAGCGAGAAGATGGCGTTGCCGATGACGAAGTTGACCGCCTGCTGCAGCTGGTCGTCGGACAGGCCATCGAGACCGGCGGCAGTCTGTGCCTGGGCCGGGGCCGTCAACGAAACGAAAG
The DNA here is from genome assembly GCF_030518355.1 of Agrobacterium sp. V1. NCBI lineage: Bacteria > Pseudomonadati > Pseudomonadota > Alphaproteobacteria > Hyphomicrobiales > Rhizobiaceae > Agrobacterium > Agrobacterium sp. V1. Next base: position 871,838 of record NZ_JAULSF010000001.1, on the reverse strand, counting down.
CCAGCGGAATGGCGGCCAGAAAACGACGCAACATAAAATCAGACCTTCCGGGAACGAGGAGCGTCACTGATTCCCGATGCAAACGAGTCATGCAATGGGCTGGTTGCATCACCTGGCAAGAATCGGGTGGATAGCACTCTGTTTGAAGATCATAGCTGCAAAGAAGCAACGCCGATCCAAACCAGAAAGAACCCGCCATGACCGATCTCGTCTTTATTGCAATGCCGGCTAAAGAAGCCGAAGCCTTCCGGGCAGGCGCTGCCGACGCCTATGGCAATCCGCCCGAACGGAGCTTTTCTCCCGGAGGCATGCCCTGCCGCCACTGTCTTTCCCAGATTGGTGAAGGCGAAGGCATGCTGATCCTTGCCTACAGGCCGTTTCCGTCGCTGCAGCCCTATGCGGAGACGGGACCTGTGTTTCTGCATGCCGAAGCCTGCGAACGCTATCCGCAAACGGAGACCGTTCCGCCGATGCTCAACAGCCCGGATTATATCGTGCGCGGATATGGCGCCGACAACCGCATCGTTTACGGTACAGGCGCTGTAACGGCGACCAACGAGATCACGTCTCGCGCACGACATCTTCTGGAGCGCACAGACGTTGCTTATGTGCATGTCCGTTCCGCCCGCAACAATTGTTATCAGTGCCGTATCGCCAAAGCATAATCACAGCATTATCTAGAATTTTAACCGAACAACTAAACCGGTCTCAAACTTTTACAGCCTATGGTGCTCCTGTCGGAAACAATTGATTTGAGCAGCAAAATGGCAAACAACCTCAATATGGCGACCCGCACCGCGCCGCGTAGCAAGACCAGGATTTTTGCGACCGTTCATTATTTCAGCCAGTCGACCAGAGCCCGTGTCCTTGATCTCTCGGCCACGGGCATGGCGCTGGAGCTGGACGGACCTTTCGCTGCCGCCAAGGGCAGCCGGGTCAAGGTGCAGAGCGAGGATCTGGGCTTCATCGAAGGCGTTGTGCAATGGCAGCACCAGAACCGCCTTGGCCTGCAGCTGAAGCTTTCCACCAACACGCTGGCGCAGCTCTCGTCCTATTTCCGTTTCTTCCATGAAGAAGTGAAACCGACGCTCGCCCGCTGAGTTGCTTTTCCCCAAAGCCGGAATGGGCTGCCCGGACGAGGCGCCTTTCCCGATGTGGAAGTGTGCGCATCACGCTCCAATGACAAAAAATTTATCAAACGGTTGAAAACAGGCCTATCTGTCACCGGCTTGTCATTTTGGTGATGGACTCCTCGGCGATTGCTTCTACCCTGTCCGCTTCTCAAGACAGAGCAAGCTTCATCCGAAGGAGTTCCCATGTCGCCGCTTCTCGCTCTCCACCCCATTACCCGCCGTTCGCTGCTCGGTGGCATTGCGGCCTCTTCGGCGCTGGTGCTGCTGCACCCCTTCGCCGCCCGTGCGGCCGCCAATCAGGCGCATCTGCGCATCATGGAAACGACTGATATCCACGTTCACGTCTTTCCCTATGATTATTACGCCGACAAGCCGAACGACACGATGGGTCTGGCGCGCACTGCCTCGATCATCGGCGCCATCCGCGCGGAGGCCGGAAACTCGATGCTGGTGGATAATGGCGACTTCCTGCAGGGCAATCCGCTCGGCGACTACATCGCCTATGAGCGCGGCATGAAGGCCGGCGACAAGCACCCCGTGATCAATGCCATGAACGTGCTGGGTTATGATTGCGGCACGCTCGGCAACCACGAGTTCAATTACGGTCTCGACTATATGTCGAACACGCTGGCCGGCGCCGGCTTTCCCTTTGTCTGCGCCAACCTCACCAAGGGTCAGCTGGCGTCTGATCCCAAGCAGGACGATCTGTTCTTCAAGCCCTATATCATTCTTGAAAAACAGATCCGCGACGGCGGCGGCGTCATCAGCCCGGTCAAGGTCGGCATCATCGGTTTCGTGCCACCACAGATCATGATGTGGGATTCCAAGAACCTTGAAGGCAAGGCGCAGACGCGCGACATCGTAGAGGCCGCCAAGGCCTGGGTTCCGGCCATGAAGGAAGAAGGCGCTGATATCGTCATTGCGCTTTCCCATTCCGGCATCGACGGCAAGGGCCAGAGCGACCGCATGGAGAACGCCTCGCTTTATCTGGCGGGCGTTGAAGGCATTGACGCCATCTTCACCGGCCACCAGCATCTCGTTTTCCCCGGTCCGAAGACCTGGGACGGCATTGAGGGCGTGGACGCGGCAAAGGGCACGCTCCTCGGCAAACCGGCGGTGATGGCCGGTTTCTGGGGCTCGCATATGGGCCTCATCGACCTGCTGCTCGAAAAGGACGGCAAGAGCTGGAAGATCGTCGACTTCACCTCCGAAGCACGGCCGATCTACCACCGCGATGAAAACCGCAAGATCGTTGCCGACTTCACGGACAAGCCGGAAGTCATCGCCGCCGCCAAGGCCGATCACGAGGCAGCCCTCGCCTATGTGCGCCGCCCGGTCGGCAAGACCTCTGCGCCGCTTTATTCCTATTTCGCGCTGGTGGCAGACGACCCTTCCGTGCAGATCGTCTCCAACGCCCAGACCTGGTACATCAAGGACATGCTGAAGGAAGGGGAATATAAGGACCTGCCCGTGCTTTCGGCAGCAGCGCCCTTCAAGTCCGGCGGTCGCGGCGGCGCGGATTATTACACCGATGTCCCCGCCGGTGACATCGCCATCAAGAATGTCGCCGACCTCTATCTCTACCCCAATACGGTGCAGGCGGTGCTGATCAATGGCGCGCAGGTGAAGAACTGGCTGGAAATGTCGGCCGGCATGTTCAACACGGTCGAGGCCGGCGCCAAGGATGCTCCGCTGCTGAACGCCGATTTCCCGTCCTATAATTTCGACGTCATCGACGGTGTCACCTATCAGATCGACATTTCCAAGCCGGCGAAGTTCGACAAGGACGGCAAGGCGGTCAATCCCGACAGCAACCGCATCGTCAACCTTCAGTTCAATGGCAAACCCATCGATCCCGAGCAGAAATTCGTGGTGGCCACCAATAATTACCGTGCCGGCGGCGGCGGCAAGTTCCCTGACATCGCTGCCGACAAGGTGATCTTCGTGGCGCCCGACACCAACCGCGACGTGATCGTCCGCTATATCGTCGATCAGGGCACCATCAATCCGTCCGCGGATGCCAACTGGTCCTTCGCGCCGGTGGCCAATACCTCGGCAATCTTCGAGACGGGTCCGAAAGGCCGCCATTACGCCACCGAGATCAAGGGCGCAAAGATCGAAGATGCCGGCGACGGCGCGGAAGGCTTCGCAAAGTTCCGTCTGGTTCTTTGAGGGCTTCGGCCCTCCCGGCGAAACATCGCCGGGAGGGCCGACTTATTCACGACGTCTCCATCAGCTCAACGTCATCCTCGGGCTCGACCCGAGTATCCATCGGCTCCCGTGGGTGTGGATCCTCGGGTCGAGCCCGAGGATGACGTCGAGTGTGATGAAGACTAGTCGCCCCATTGCTGACTATTTCTCAATTACGCCCACCCACAGCGCGCAACAGCAGCGGCAGCTCCATCGGCGGCTTCTGCTCGATGCGTTGGTAATCGCTACCATCGCGGTTGCGGCGGATGAGCTTCAGGCCGACCATGTCGCGACGCAACATCGCGGCATCGCCAAACAGATGCAGATCATTCAGGAAGCTGCTGAATTCCCGTTCGGAAAAACTGCGCCCAGCGGGAATTTTCGCCCATAGGTACCAGAGGCACAGTTCCTGCTGGGAGCGACGGGCAGGCCATTGCACCAGCCTGCCGGCGACATCGAAAATCCGCGCAGTCTTCAGCACCTTGCCCTCATTGGCAGCCGGCATTATCTGCGGCAACAGAGGGCTACTTTCAGCGGATGATGTGCGTGCGGCGCGCAGATGCTGGAAATTGCGGAACCCGGCGGCCCGGCTGAGAAGATTGAGCATCTCCACATGGCTTGGCTGGCGCTCCAGCCTGCCGATCTGTTCGCGAACGGATTTGGCAAAGGTCGAGAGGTCGGCGATATCAATGGAAAGGATCGAACGTGGCATGACTTATCCTCACGTGCCATTCCGAAGAGGTGTCGCTGATCGCCGGCTTCCGACAAGGCACGGGATAAGTGCTGTCAATTATTCGAGATGCAGGTTTAGCTTCCCTTGCGGGACGGCGATGCCTCGGTGAACTGCTGACCGTGGTTTACGTATAGGCAGACCGTTCGTTGCCGTCAATTGGCCCTATCGTGGTGTAACGCGAGGTTGCCGCCCGTTTCTTCTCCCCGTGGGGGAGAAGGTGGCCCGAAGGGTCGGATGAGGGGGCAACGCCAGCGATAGACCGCACCCTTTCCCCTCATGACCCCGCTGCCGCGACCTTCTCCCCGGCGGGGAGAAGAAGCTCGCGGCACCCGCTCGCTCCACATGCAATAGCCAATATCACTCTGCGGCGACAGCAATATTCCTCTGCTTGTTCGCTTCCAGCATCCCACTGAAATCCTTGTGGTTCGGGCAGGCCGACAGGCGCTGCTGGAAAGCCTCGGCGAGCCACTGACCTGCAGGACCTGCGGGTGAATCCACCCGCCGCAATGCAAAGAGCGGATATTCGCCCTGTTCATAGGCTTCGAGTTCAAGAGCCTTCAGGCTGCCATTGGTCAGGTCGTTACGGACGATCGATGCGGGCAGTCCGCCCCAGCCCAGACCACCCTTGATCAGCTGGTATTTCGTGGCGATATCGCTCACCCGCCATGTCTTGTAGGAGAGCACATTAAAATCGCGTCCTTTCGTGAGGCCGGAGGCATCGGTGACGACGAGCTGGACCTCCTCACGCACATCCGCCAGGGTCAGCGGCCGCTCGATCTGCGCCAGCGGATGATCCGCAGCGACGACCGGCAGCATGAAGGAATGGCCGACTTTTTCGACGACGAGTTCATCATCCTGGCGCATCAGCGCCCCGCCGATGCCGATGCCCGCCTTGCGGGAGAGCACCATCTCCATCACCATACCCAGCTCACCGACATTGAGGCTGAGGGTGACGGTGGGGAACTGCTGGCGAAAATCCCGCAGCACCGCGACGACAGCCTCTGCCGGCACCATGGTGCTGATGGCAACAGAAAGCTCCGCCTCAAGCCCCTGCTTCAGCCCCTTGGCACGGGCGCGCATTTCCTGCAGGCCGGCGACAATGCGCCTTGCATCCTCCAGCATGGCACGGCCCTCATCCGTCAGCTTCGGCTGGCGCACGCCGCTGCGCTCGAACAGGGTGACTTCCAGCTGGGCCTCGAGATTGGCGATGGTGTAGCTGACCACCGACTGGGCGCGATTAAGCGCCCGCGACGCGGCGGAGAAACTGCCGGTCTCGGCAACGGTCAAAAATACCTGCAACTGGTCGAGTGTGGGGTTCGCGTCCATGTCCCATCCATTTCATCGATAGATTACTTCCACATTATCACAGTTTTCTTGATGGCCGTAATTTTTCATATAGGGGCGACGAAAGCGCCCGTAGCTGTTTCACGCCCTCCCAAGGCACCCCGTCAAACCCATTGCATGCAAGGAAAAGACCATGTCCAACATTCTTCTCATCACCTCCAGCCCGCGTGGCGACGAATCGGTTTCGAACAAGTTTTCCGGTGAACTCGCGAACAAGCTGAAGGCCAAGTCGGCGGCGAATACCCTTGTCCACCGCGATCTCGCCGCCGATCCCATTCCGCACCTCGACACCGTCAAGACGGCTGCAATCCGCAAGCCGGCCGACCAGCGTACCGCTGAAGAAGCGGTTGCGGCTGACTATTCCGACAAGCTGGTTGCCGAGCTTATGGCTGCCGACACCGTCGTCATCGGCACCGGCCTCATCAACTTCAACATCTATTCCGGCCTGAAGTCGTGGATCGACAACGTCGCCCGCGCCGGCCAGACCTTCCGCTACACCGAAACCGGTCCGGAAGGCCTCGCCAAGGGCAAGAAGGTCTATATCGTGCTTGCTGCTGCCGGCGTTTATTCCGAAGGCCCGGCCGTATCGATGAACCATGCCGTTCCTTACCTGAAGACCGTTCTCGGTTTCATGGGCATGACCGACGTGGAAGTGATCTATGTCGAAGGTCTGGCATTCGGCCCGGAAGCCGTCGAGAAGGCCATTGCCGCCGCCGGCGCCAAGGTTGCCGAACTGGCACAGGCCGCCTGAGGCACACAGAATGGCAGGCTGATGCCGGCAGGATGCCGGTCTCAGCCGACCCACATTCCAAAACGGCCGTGGACCTGGTCCCGGCCGTTATTTTTTGCCGCATACAGTCGGGCATCGGCTTCCGATAAAAGCGCGCGGAAAAGCTGCCCGTCCTCAAAGGCCGTGGCGACGCCAATGCTGACCGTCAGCGGCGAACCGTCAGGGCGGCGCAGATCCGCCAGGATCGCCACCCGCAGCCCCGCGGAAAAGGCAAGTGCCGCCTCATGTGCCATTGCCGGCAGGAGTGCCACGAATTCCTCACCACCGAAGCGGTATAGATGTCCATGCGGCTGCACGCTGCGTTTCAGCACGGCGGCGAAGTCCCGCAAGATCTCGTCGCCCTGCAGGTGGCCGAAAGTATCGTTGACGGTCTTGAAATGATCTATATCGACGATCAGCACGCTGACCGGCCGCTGTTTCTCCAGGCACTCCACGACGACCGAGGGCGCATCGAGTTCCATGCGGGCGCGGTCCGACACACCAGTCAGCATGTCGCGACCCGAGCGGGACAGAAGTTCCTCGTAGCGTTCCCTGAAAGTGAGGTCGTTGAAGACATCGGCAACGCTGCGGCGTGTCAGGAAACGCCCCTTGGTCGATGTCAAACCAAGATAGAGGGCGAACAAGACCGAATAGATGCCAACCGCAGCCATCTTCGCCTTCCAGCCGTCGTAGAAGACATTGACCGGCGCATCGAACAAATATCGCAACGCCCCGTAAAAAGCCGCCTGATCGAAGCTCAAGATGACGACGCCGCAGATGGCGAAGCGCAGCACGATGTGGCGCTGCAAATACCGCCCGAGCTTTTCGTAAAGCAGGATGATGGCGATGGCATCGACATAAAGAATGCTGGTGCCCCAGACCATCAGCACGCCCATCTCATCAAGAAAGCCGGTATCGACCGACTGTCCGGGGACGATCGCCACCGTCTGATGAAACCGGATGATCTGCGCCATTATGACGGTCAATATATTGCCGAGCAGCAGGCCGTAGATCGGCTGGCGCACAACCGCCGCATCCTCACGCATATAAAGCATGAGGATCATCATCAATTTGCCGGCAAAAAGGATGGAGGAACCCGGCGAGGCGACGCCGAAAGGCAGGCCGACATAAAAGACGGCGGCCAGATAGGTTTCCATGAAATGCATGACACCCAGCGCGGTGAGAAAAACACCGATGCCGAGAATATGCCGGTAATGAAGGAATGCCGTCATTACCGAAAAATAGACGATGGCCTCCGTAAGGAAGAGGGCCAGATTTGCCCATTGCATCGGCACACGCCCTATCGATCCACATCACGCCGGTCTATCGGCGCAACTCCATGCCCTTCAAGGACGATAGGCCTAAGCAACCAACGGAATCTTAATTTAGAGAGTAAGAAAACGTCATCATTTTCCTGGGAAAAGCGATGAACCGTTCTGGTCGATGATCAGCTTCGCCTTGCGGATCGTGAACTCCACCGCATCATCCATGCTGCTGAAGACATCGGCGCGCACGAATTCATGCACAAGCACTTCCTCGCCAGCCTTTTTCTCGATGCGGCCAGCCAAGCGGAACTGGCCGCCTTCCTTCAATGGCGTCGCATAGATCAGATAGTCGCCATGCGCATGCGGCTCCACCTGCGCCGTCTTCTGCGGTGCGTCGGACGACTGGCCGGAGCCGAAGGCCGAAAGGATTTTGGAAAAAAACGATGCCATGGTTTTCACTCCCTGATCTATCTCGCGTTTGAAGGGCGGATATGCTCCGCCCTTCCCTGTCGTTCGTCCCCGATCAGATGATCAGGTTCGACAGGATTTCGTTTTCGGTAATATCCTCATAACCAAGGCCTGCGGCCTCGAAGCGCTCCAGAAGCCCTGCAAAGTTCTCCTGCGCATTGGTTTCGATACCGATCAGGATCGAGCCGAAATTGCGGGCCGATTTCTTCAGATATTCGAAGCGGGCGATATCGTCATCCGGGCCGAGCAGATTGAGGAAATCGCGCAGCGCGCCGGGGCGCTGCGGCAGGCGCAGGATGAAATATTTCTTGACGCCGGTGTAACGCATGGCGCGTTCCTTGACATCCGGCAGGCGCTCGAAATCGAAATTGCCGCCGGAAACGACGGCGATGACCGTCTTGCCTTCCAGCCTCTCGCGGCCAAGCTTTTCAAGTGCGGAGATCGCCAGTGCGCCGGCGGGCTCCAGCACCACGCCCTCAAGGTTCAGCATTTCAATGATCGTCACGCAGATGGCATTTTCCGGGATAAGCATGACCTGCTCGGCCGGAAAATCCTTCAACGCCTTGAAATTCAGATCGCCGATGCGGGCGACGGCAGCGCCATCGACAAAATTATCGACCTTGTTCAGCGTCACCGGTTCGCCGCGTTCAAGGCTCTTTTTCAGGCTCGGCGCGCCTTCCGGCTCGCAGAACACGAAGTTCTCCTTACTGACGGTGCCGGCGAGGAAACCCGTGAGGCCGGCCGAAAGCCCGCCGCCGCCAACCGGCATGACGACGATATCCGGCTTCGTGCCTTCCGGAAGCTGGTCCATGATCTCGGCGGCGACCGTCGCCTGACCCTCGATGATATCCTCATGGTCAAACGGCGGTACCATGTAACCGTCATTGTCCTGCACATGCTGACGCGCGGCTGCATAACACTGGTCGAATATATCGCCCACCAGCCGGATTTTGATGAATTCTCCGCCGAAGATGCGGGTTTTTTCGATCTTCTGCTGCGGTGTCGTCACCGGCATGAAAACCACGCCGTGAACGCCGAAATGGCGGCAGGCGAAAGCAAAGCCCTGGGCGTGGTTGCCGGCGGACGCACAGACGAAAACCTTGTCCTTGCCGGCCTTGGCCACCGCCTTGCGGAGAAAGTTGAATGCGCCTCTAATCTTGTAGGAACGGACCGGGGACAGATCTTCACGCTTCAGCCAAATCGACGCGCCATACCGACGGCTGAGATGTTCATTCAACTGCAACGGCGTTTCCGGGAATATTTCCCGCACTTCCCGCCGCGCTGCTTCCACAAGCTGCTTGTCCACGATAGTCAATCCATTGAAATTCATAATGGCACCCGCTATGCCATAGGAAGGCGTCGGAGACAAAGACTCATTTCAGCGCGGCCACGAACTCTGGGTTTCATCTCTTGAACAGCAACCTTCTGCGCTCCGTCATCTATGTAGCGTCCATCTTCGGGCTATACCTTGCAACGGCGATGTTCCTGCCGGCGCTTACCGATCTTTATTACGGCAATGACGACTGGATGGTGTTTGCGCTTTCCGGCTTCATGTGCGGCGGCTTTGCGCTGGCCTGCGCGCTGGCGACCCGCGGACCGATCGCCTCTTTCAACAAACGTTTCGGCTTCCTGCTCGTCAACCTGCTCTGGCTGGTATTTTCGCTGGTGGGGGCCGTGCCGCTTTATCTTTCCAAGCTCGACCTGACGCTCGGTCAGGCGATATTCGAATCCGTCTCCGCCATCACCACCACCGGATCGACCGCGATTTCCGGCCTCGACAATGCGCCGCAGGGCATTCTTCTCTGGCGGTCACTGCTCTGCTGGCTCGGCGGTATCGGTATCGTCGCGCTCGGCCTCTTCATCCTGCCGCTGCTGCGCGTCGGTGGCATGACCTTTTTCCGCATGGAATCCTCCGATACCGGCAATGATCGGCCCTTCGCGCGGCTGGCAAGCTTCACCAAGGCTTTCGTGGCGATCTATATCGTCATGACGATTGCCTGCACGGTTGCCTTCGACTTTGCCGGCATGTCGCATTTCGATGCGCTGAACCATGCCATGTCGACCGTCGCGACCGGTGGTTTTTCCACCCATGACGCCTCCTTCGCCTATTTCGACAATACCGCATTGCTGTGGATCGCCACCATCTTCCTGATCTTCGGCAGCCTGCCCTTTTCTGTCATGATCCTGCTTGCCGTGCGTCGCCGGCTGGAGACGCTGCGCGATCCACAGATCGCCGTCTTCCTCGGTTATCTCTGTGCGATTTCGATTGCGGTCGGCGTTTATCACCACCTTAGAAACGGCGTGCCGCTGGATGAAGCGCTCAGCCATTCCTTCTTTAACATGACCTCGATCCTGTCGACCGGCGGCTTTGCCAGCGACGATTATACGCTCTGGGGTCCCTTCGTTGTCGTCGTCGCCTTTTTCGCCACCTTCATGGGCGGCTGTTCCGGCTCGACGGCGGGCGGCATCAAGGCCTATCGTTTTCTCATCATCTTCAATGTGGCGCGGGCCGGGCTGAAGAAGCTGATCTACCCGAACGCCGTCTATTCTGTGCGATACGGCCAGCAGGTGGTCGATCCGGAAACAATCCGCACCATCTTCCTGTTCATCAGCTGTTTCATCGCCCTGTGGATCGCCGGCAGCCTTGCCATGAGCCTGATGGGTTATGATTTCCTCACCGCCACTTCGGGTGTTGCAACAGCGCTTGCCAATGTCGGCCCCGGCATCGGCCCGATCATTGGGCCTGTCGGCAATTTCTCCACGATCAGCGACCCGGCGCTTTATCTGCTCTCAGTGATGATGCTGCTCGGACGTCTGGAAATCCTCACCGTTCTGGTGCTGCTGATGCCGATTTTCTGGAAGAGCTGAGATCGCTGCATCAGCGCAAATAAAGCGCTTGACCTTCCCACGTTGGAATAGTCCAGGCTCTCCCTGTTAGAATTCCAAACCATGGAGAACAGCCTATGTGCAATGGCCATCAGCACCACCACGAAACCACCACTGCTGCCCCTGTCGGCGCAGATCTTTCCTTTCACGTTGAAGACATGACCTGTGGTCACTGCGCCGGTGTGATCAAGGGCGCGATCGAAAAGACCGTTCCCGGTGCTGCCGTGCATGCCGATCCTGCAAGCCGCACCGTTGTGGTCGGTGGCGTCTCCGATGTCGCGCGTATTGCCGAAATCATCACCGCTGCAGGCTATACGCCGGAAGCACGCGCCTGAACTGAAAAGAGACCGGCGGCGCTTTATCGCAGCTGCCGCCGGATCGCCCTGCCCGCTTCACGCTGACGTAAGTGATACTTCAAAACGTTCGTCACGCTTGCCTCCCCCAGACGGCGGATGCCCTCTCCCTTTTTGATCCAGGGATGACGGTGGAGGTCTTTCAACTTCTGGAAATCGCCTTTTCGCCGCGTATCGGCCATATTGCATCTGACGCTAAGAGCTGCTGTCGCGCACGCTTTGAGGCTGCAAATAAGTCCTGCACGAGTGATGATTGAGCGACGCTGCATCATCGGCATGATGGCGGAAAAAGTACCGCATTCGTATCATAACAAAGGCCCGGCTCTTTCGAGCCGGGCTTCTATTTTTCAGCCATATCCCGCCAACTTACTTCGTCGCCAGATCCTTGGTCATGACGAAATAGTTGAGCGGATGCGGCTTGTAATTTTCGAGCTTGGCGGAATAGGCGTCGAAGACCGTCTCATGGATAAGGAAAACGGAGACGGCTTCGTCGTAAATCTTCTGCGCCGCTTCGCTGTAAATCTCATAACGCTTGGCGGGTTCTGCCGTCGCGTAGGCGGATTTGATCAGCTTGTCGGTCGCCTCATTGCAATAATGCGAGATGTTATAGCTGCCGCCGCAGGTATAATCGGCATTCAGGAAACCGGCGGGTTCGGCAACATCCGTGGCATAACCGCGCGACAGCAGCGCCATATCGAATTTGCCGGCCAGAAGGTCGGGTTCGATCGCGCTGTAATCGGCAACGCGGACATCAACCTTGATGCCGAGTTCCTGCAATTGCGCCTGAATGATCGCCGCGACATCCTTCAGTTCCGTCTTTGCCGTATATGCAAGCAGCGTCACCTTCAGGCTGCCGGGTGCAATGCCCGCTTCCTTCAGCAGATCCTTGGCTTTTTCCACGTCATAGGCAGGCTTGCCCTCTTTTGCAGCCCATGGTTCACCCGCGGCAAAGGGCATGGCGGCACCTTTCACCGCACCTTCATAGATGCTGTCGGCGATGCCACCGGTATCGATGGCGGCCTGGATTGCCTGCCGCACCTTGAGATTGTCGAAAGGCGGCCTGGAATTGTTCAGCAACAGCTCCGTGATGCGGGGCGACGGGATGGGCGCGACCTTGACGCCGTCGGTCGATTCGATGGTCTTGACGGTCCATGGCGGGACAAGGCGCGAAATCTGTGCTTCTCCGGTTCTTGCCTGGGTGGCGCGGGTGTCGGCATCGGGAACAAAATTCACGCGGCCACCCGCAAGTTTCGGCATTCCGCCCCAATAATCATGATTGGCGGTCAGCATCATATGCTGGCTCGGATCGACCTCCGTAATCTTGAAAGGTCCGGTACAGGTTCCCACTGGATCGACCTTGCCGTCCTTATAAGCCGATGGCGCGAGAATGGAGGTTGCGGGGCTCGCCATCTGCGCCGGAAGCAACACCGATGGCTCGATCGTCGTTATCTTCACGGTATCATCGCCGGCCGCTTCGACGGCAGCAATCAGCTTGGGTGAAAAGGCACGGGCCGGAACCGGGGCCTGCAAAAGATTGGTAAGCGCATTAACCGCGGCCTTGGCATCAAGCGTTTCGCCGTTCTGGAACTTGACGCCCTTGCGCAGTTTGAATTCCCATACCTTGGGGCCGGTCTGCGCCCAGGATTCAGCCAGACTCGGCTCCAACTTCATGTCGTAGCCGACACGTATCAGGCTTTCGAAACAACCTGCCCGGGAGCCGAGATAGGCATCGTCGGACGCCATCTGCCAGCCGGTCTTCACCCCGAAATTATCGTCATAGGTAATCGTGCCGGCCTTAGCCGCGTCGGCTCCAAACGCAGTCACGATGGCGCAAGTCGCCAAAAGTGCGTGCTTCATCATAGAATATTCCCCTTTTATTTTTGATGATAACGCTCACAATTCACTTATTTTCATAAAATTCCCGATTAAATTTTCTCAAGTCAGAAGACAAAAGAATATCCAGCGGATACTCGAAGAATATCCATCTGAATACAATTTATTTTACTGCAATATACTCGGAATTTAATTCCGATATTAAACCTCAGACACACGATTCATCTGTTTTTACCAAAGCACAAAACCGCAACTGCTTCATGCTTCAACCCCATTCACGCCAATGGTGGCAACGGGCGAAATGCGCGCCCGCAACGCCCTCCAGAACCGGCTCTTTTTCACTGCAAATCGGCGTCGCATATTTACAGCGGGTGTGAAATTTGCAGCCGCCTGGAGGATTGAGCGGGCTTGGCAAATCGCCGTCCAGCAGCATTTCCGGCGCATAAAGGCCGGTTTCATCCAGCATCGATGAGGCGATGAGCGCCTTGGTGTAGGGATGTTTCGGCGCACGAAAGAGCTCTTCCCGGTCGGCGATTTCAACGATCCGGCCGAGATACATCACCGCGATGCGATCGCAGAGATAACGCACCACGCGCAGGTCGTGGGAAATCATCAGAACCGTCAAACCATGGCGGCGTTTCATGTCCATCAGCAGGTTGAGTATCTGCGTGCGCATGGAAGCATCGAGCGCCGAGGTCGGTTCGTCGCAGACAAGGAAGCTTGGATTGAGGAGAAGCGCGCGCCCGATGACGACGCGCTGCAACTGCCCGCCGGAACACTGGCTCGGATAACGATCAAAAAACGATGCATCGAGACCGACTTCTTCCAGCATTCTGAACACGCGCGCCGTGCGTTCTTCACGGGTGCCGATGCCGTGCTGGGCGAGCGGCGCTTCCATGCTTTGCCCGATGCGCATGCGCGGATCGAGCGCGGAATATGGGTCCTGAAACACCAATTGCACGACCCGGCGCATCCGCCGCAGCGTCTCGCCCTGCATGTGCAATATGTCGTGTTCGCCGATGCTGACCTCGCCTTTGGTCGCGTGGGTCATCCGGGTGATCAGCCCGGCGACAGTACTTTTACCGCATCCGGATTCGCCGACAAGGCCGAGCACTTCCCCTTCGCCGATGGTCAGGGACACATCGTCGACCGATTTCACCACCCGGTGACCGAGGCCGGATATCGGATAATATTTGCAGAGGTTCTTCGCGACCACATAGGGGCGAGTGTCGCTATCGACCGATGGCGGGGTCTGTTTTACAGCTGTCAATTGCATCATACCCTCCTTCAGCAGACCGCGTGGCTGGTATGGTCGCCGGCATGATCCTCACCGACTGCCCAGCACCGCGCCTTGCGCCCTTCCGGCAATGCATTCAGATCCGGTTCCGACGCCATGCACCGGCTGCCCATGCCTTCCGACTTGGCAAGCGCGCAGCGCGGATGAAAGCGGCAACCGCAGGACATGTCATGGGCCTGCGAGCTTGATCCGGGGATCGTCAGCAGCTGTCCCTCGCTGTCGGTGGTCAGAAGCGAGCAGCTGATCAGCGCCTTTGTATAGGGATGTTGCGGCGCCTTGAGGATCGCCTGTGTCGGCCCCTCCTCGACGATGCGGCCGGCATACATCACCGCAATCCTGTCTGCGAAAGCGGCAACCACCGACAGATCATGGGTGATCAACAGGGTGGCGAGCCGACGCTTGCGGCGTTCGTCATCAAGCAGGCGCAATATCTGTGCCTGGACGGTGACATCAAGAGCCGTCGTCGGCTCATCGGCGATCAGCAGTTGCGGATTGCCCGAGAGTGCCGCGGCAATCATGACACGTTGCGCCATGCCGCCGGAAAGCTCATGCGCGAAACATTGCGCCCGCGCCGATGGGTCTGGAATGCCGACATCCGACAGGAGACCGACGACCCGGTTGAGCGCAGCACTCCGGCTCATCTTGCGATGGACCCACAGCGGCTCGGCAACCTGCGTCTTCACCCGGCTGGTCGGATCAAGCATGGCCTGTGGCTGCTGGAACAGCATGCCGATATCGGCGCCACGCAGCGCATCGAGTTCGGACGATGAAAGCGCGAGGATATCGCGCCCGGCAAAGGAAATGCGGCCGGAATTGATTTCCGCGCCCTGCGGCAAAAGCCGCATCAGCGACAGGGCCGTCATGCTCTTGCCGGAACCGGATTCGCCGACGAGCGCGACCACTTCACCGGCATTGACGGAAAGCGTGAGGCCAGAAATGACAAATTTTCGGCCATTTTGCGCCGGCACCGAAACGTGCAGGTCCTCTATTTCCAGAAGCGGTGCGCATTCGGGAGACAGGGCCGTAATGGCATGCGTTTGTCCTTCGATATTCATAAGAGTTCCCCTTATTTTTATTGAATCGGAGGCATTTGCGTATTTTCATGCGGCTTCAGACGATATTACTCTCCTTCCAGTTCCTTCGCCTCAGCTATGTTTGACGATGATCAAGCCGGCCATTCCCTGCCGACAGGCGTCAATGACCATTCTGTTTTTTGGTCTCCAGGTTCAGCCCATGGCCGATCCAGGTCACGCTCAGCGCCGACAGGAAAATCGCCAGACCGGGTGCGATGACGAGAATGGGCATGCGCTCCGCATAGGCCTGGGCATCGGCGAGCATCAGCGCCCAGTCGGCGGCCGGCGGCTGCACGCCGAGACCCAGAAACGACAGGCCGCCCACCGTGATCAGCTTGTGGCCAAAACGCAGGAACGCCACGGCCGCAATCGGCCAGATCGTATTCGGAATGATATGCCGGAAGATGATGAAGCGCCGCGTGCAGCCAAGTACTTCCGCCGCGCGGATATATTCGCGGGAATTGATCGACAGCGTCAGCCCGCGCGCCAGACGCGCAAAGGGTGTCCAGCCGACAATCGTCAGCGATGCGATCAGGGTTCCATATCCCGGCCCGAAGATGGCGACCAGGAAGATGGCAATCACCACGTCCGGAATGGCGATGAGCAGGTCGACCACGCGCATCAGGACTTCGTCGAGGATACCGCGGCTGCGGCCGCTGATGATGCCGACAAAGGTGCCGATGGCGACCGAGAGAATGACGGTGATGGCGGCAATCGTGACCGTGAAACGGCCGCCGATCAGCAACCGGCTGAGCACGTCGCGACCGAGATGGTCCGTTCCCAGCCAGTAGGTGGCGCCTGGCGCATTCAGCCGCAGGCGAAGGTTCTGCTGTGCGGGATTATACGGCGATATCCATGGCGCGATGACCAGCAGCAGGATGATGACGAGAAAGATCGCCGATCCCGCATAGAAGGTCCAATGCCGTCGGCTGATGAAGTCCGTGAACCGGCTGAAGGCCGACGGGCGCTTGGGGGTGGCGGTCATTGGCGTGTTGATCATGGGCGTATTGCTCAGGGGCGTATTGCTCAGGGGCAAGGCGGCTACCGGCGCGCTCGGGAACTGGCTAATGGTCATTGTGACCTCGCATTGCTGGATTGATCAGGACATAAAAGCCGTCGGCCAGGGTATTGATCAGGATGGACAGGGCGACGATGCAGATGAAACCACCCTGCAGCATCGGGATGTCGCGATTGACCACGGCATCATAAAGAAGCCGACCCATGCCTGGAATGGCGAAGATGACTTCCACGACCACTGAGCCGCCAAGCAGGCCCGCGAGCCACAATGCAAAGAAGGTGACGACGGGCAGCGAGCCGTTGCGGACACCGTGCCGCAGGACCGTGCTATGCATGCCGAGACCCCGGCTGCGAGCGGCAGTGATATAGGGCGCGCGCAGAACCTCGGCCATCGCCGCGCGTGTCACCTGCGTGAAATAAGCGAGCGGGCGCAGCGTCAGGGTCAAGGCGGGAAGCACCAGCGATCGCCAGCTGTCCCATCCCGCCGACGGCAACCAGCCGAGATAGAGCGCAAAGACCAGCGCCGACATGGGCGCGAACCAATATTCCGGCGTCGCAACGAAGGTCTGGATCATCAGTGTCGCGAAATTGTCGAGCCGCCCGCCCGGGCGCATCGCCGCCAGCGTGCCGAGCGGCAGCGCCACGGCGACCGCGATTGCCAGCGCCGTCAGCGCCAGCGTTACCGAAACGCCGAGGGAGCGCAGAAGCTCACCGGCCACCGGCTGGCTGCTGGTGAAGGAAAAGCCCAGATCGCCGCGCAGCGCGTTTGAGAGCCATGCGAAATATTGCACATAGAGCGGCCGGTCGAGCCCGAGACTCACTCTCAGCGCCTCGACCGCATGCGGATCGAGCGCGGTATCGCGCATGCGGGAAAACAGGATGGTGCGGGCCGGATCGCCACCCGCCATATAGGGCAAAAGAAACGCGATGACGGAAACGATCGTCAGCATCAGGCACAGAATAAGGAAGCGTTGCAATATCTGTATCCACATGGCCCGGTTTCCTTCACCACAATTGGCATTTGCTGCAATCGACGATCAGTTCCCGATGGGAACGGCTGTTTATTTCATGAGACGCGACAATTCCGTCGCCACGCCGGAGGTGCCCCTCAGCATTCCGGAGCGCTTGGGCACAACCGCTACCGGAACAAAATCGGGGTCTTCGGATTGCGCCAGATCCTGAATGATCGGGCAATCCGGCTCGCCATTGTCAGGGCAATAGGTTGCGAGATTTCGAAGCGTGTCGGCCATGTCGCGGAGCGAATGCATCTTCGCTTCCAGATCCACGACATGCTCCATGACGATGCGTTTGACATCGCAGGACGCGCCACCCGGATCGCGCCACAGCGTCATCAACTGCCTGATCTTTTCGATCGAGAAACCAAGGTCGCGTCCACGCCTGATGAAACGCAGCGTCTCCAGATCATTGGCCGTATAGACCCGATATCCGGAATCCGTGCGGTTTGCCGATTTGATCAGGCCGATCATCTCGTAATGACGGATCATCTTCGCAGAAACACCTGAGGCGGTGGCGGCTGTGCCGATATTCATGGATCCTGCTCCTATCTGTCCGGGGTGAAAAACACGTCTGCATGAATGTCGGCGGCGCGCATGCCCCGCGCCACCAGTTGCGGCACGGTTGCCTCGATCATCGCCGGCGGGCCCGCGAGATAGGCTTTCCAGCCGTCAAGGTCGTCAAAATCATCCGCCACCGCGTTGCCGACATAACCGCACCGCATCTGCGCATGTGGCTCATTGGAGAGAACCGGAACGAAGCTCAGATTGCCGTGGTGCGCGGTAAGCGCTTCGAAATACTCGACCATATAAAGATCGCGCAGGGCGCGGGCGCCGAAATAGACATGGACGGGGCGATCCCGGCCCGTCATTTGCCCCGTTGCAAGAGCAGCCTCGACAACCGCCTTGACCGGTGCCAGACCCGAGCCGCCGGCAATGCCAAGGATTGGCCCACAATGTTTTTCCCGCAGGAATGACGAGCCGAAAGGCCCCACCAAAGTGACAGGATCGCCCGCCTTGGCCTGCGCGAATATATGGCCGCTTGTCAGGCCGCCCGGCACGTGCCGGATGTGGAATTCGATCAACTCCTCGTCGATCCGGCTGGCGATGGAATAGTCGCGCGGCGAACAGTCCGGGTAAAGCAGACGCACATATTGGCCGGGTTTGAAGGTAAACTGCGCGCGATCGTCGAGCCTGATGCGGATGAGCTTGATATCATGTGTCGCATCCACGGCTTCCGCTACCACGCCCTCAAAGCGGCCGGTCGGAATATCGGCAAACTCATCCTCGCCGTTGAGCCAGCCGATCGTCACGTCGCTTAGCGGCACGGCGCGGCAGGCGAGCGTCAGGCCTTCCGCCTTTTCCTCTTCGGTCAATGAAAAGGGCGTGTGCTTGAGAAGATCGATCTCGCCGGAGACGAGGTGCGATTTGCAGGCGCCACAGCGGCCCATGCGACAGCCGTGCGGATAGGTGATGCCTGCAGCCAGCGCGGCCTGAAGCACGGTCTCGCCTTGCGCCGCCATTATGCTGCGTCCGATCTGCGGCAGATAGATTGTGTTGCCAGGCGTCATCATATCCGCCCTCCTATTCGGCCGCTGCGAGCTGCATGCCAGCCGCTTTGTCCACCAGCGGCGCACGGAAGCTTTTCAGGCGCAGCGCATTTGTCAGGACAAACACGCTGGAAAGCGCCATGGCTCCGGCGGCAAGGACAGGCGACAGCAGAACGCCGTTGACAGGATACAATATTCCGGCCGCAACGGGAACGAGTGCAGCGTTGTAGGCAAAGGCCCAGAACAGATTCTGGCCGATATTGCGGATGGTCGCCTTGGAGAGCGCGATGGCATTGGCAACGCCGCGAAGATCGCCCGACATCAGCACCACATCGGCGCTTTCAATCGCGACATCCGTGCCCGTGCCGATGGCAAGGCCGACATCAGCCGCGGCAAGCGCCGGCGCATCGTTGATGCCATCGCCAACAAAGGCGACGCGTCGCCCGCCAGCGGCCAGTCTCTTCACCGCCTCGACCTTGCCGTCCGGCAGCACTTCCGCCACCACTTCATCAATGCCAAGACGGCGAGCGATGGCTTCGGCAGTGCGGCGGTTGTCGCCGGTAATCATCGTGACCTTGAGACCCAGCGCATGCAGCGCCGCGATTGCTTCCGGCGTCGTCGGCTTTACCGGATCGGCAACAGCAATGATCACGGCCAACCTGCCATTGACGGCGGCATAAAGCGGCGACTGCCCTTCCCTGCCCAGCCGTTCGGCATCACCGGCGAACATGGAAACATCGTAACCGAGCTTCGTCATGAAGCGATCCGCACCCGCTTCGACCTTGCGGCCATCGACTATCGCCGCCACGCCGAAACCGGGGGTGGCCTCAAAGCTCTCCGCATTGGCAAGCGTCAGGCCGGCATGTTTCGCAGCCTCAACAATTGCCTCGGCGATCGGATGTTCGGAACGGTTTTCGAGTGAAGCAACGAGGCGCAGCACTTCATCCGCGTCGAACCCCTCAGTCGTGGTGAAATGCACCAGTTTCGGCTTGCCGAGCGTCAGCGTACCGGTCTTGTCGACGGCGATAACATCGGCATCACGCAGCGTCTGGAGCGCATCGCCACGCCTGAACAGCACACCCATCTCGGCAGCGCGGCCGGTGCCGACCATGATAGAGGTGGGCGTGGCAAGGCCCATGGCGCAGGGACAGGCGATGATGAGGACTGCAACAGCGTTGACAAGCGCGAAGGTCAAAGCCGGGTCCGGCCCGAACACGAACCAGACGATGAAGGTGGCGAGTGCGGCCAGCATCACCGCCGGCACGAACCAGTTGGTCACCTTGTCCACCAGCGCCTGAATGGGCAGCTTGTCGGCCTGCGCCTCCTCGACCATGCGGATGATCTGGGCGATCAGCGTATCTGCACCCACCTTCGTGGCGCGGAAGGTGAAGGAGCCATTACGGTTGACCGTGCCGCCGACGACTTCGGAACCCGCCGCTTTGGTCACCGGGATCGGTTCACCTGTTATCATCGATTCATCGACATAGGAGGAGCCATCGATTACCAGGCCATCGACGGGCACCTTTTCGCCCGGACGGACAACGATCACGTCACCGGTCTGTACGTCCTGCAACGGCACATCGACGGTTTCGCCATTGCGCAGGACGCGGGCCGACTTGGCCTGCAGGCCGACCAGCCGCTTTATCGCCTCGCTGGTGCGACCCTTGGCGCGCGCCTCGAGAAAACGGCCGAGCAGGATGAGCGTGACGATAACGGCCGCCGCCTCATAATAGACATTGGCCGTGCCATGCGGCAGGATTTCCGGCAGGAAAGTGGCGACCACCGAAAATCCCCAGGCGGCGGCAGTGCCCAGCACGACAAGCGAATTCATGTCGGGTGCAAGCCGCAAAAGTGCGGGTATGCCCTTTTTGAAGAAGCGCAGACCGGGTCCGAAAAGAACAAGCGTGGTCAGCGCAAATTGCAGATACCAGCTTTCCCGCATGCCGACCGTTTCCATCACGAAATCATGGATGGCGGGAACCAGATGCGAACCCATCTCCAGCACGAAGACCGGCAGTGTCAGGGCAACGGCAACGGCAAGGCTGATTTTCAGACCGCGCAATTCGGTTTCGCGTCGGTCCGGCTCATCACCCTTGGCTTTGTCCGTGGCGATTTCGCTTGCCTTGTAGCCAGCCTGGCTGATTGCTTCGGCCAGTCTGGCGGCAGAGACGGTATTGCCAGCAACGCGGACAGTGGCGCGTTCCGTGGCCAGATTGACGCTTGCACCGGAGACACCGGCGACAGTCTTCAGCGCCTTCTCCACGCGCCCGACGCAGGAGGCACAGGTCATACCCTCAATATCGAGTTCGATGGTTTTTTCGTCGACGCCATAACCCGCATTCCGCACGGCTGCGATGACAGCCATCACATCGGGCGGGCCGGAAAAGGCAATATCGGCGCGCTCGGTCGCGAGATTGACCGAGGCCTTGAGAACCCCCGGCACCCTGGCAATCGCCTTCTCGACACGACCGACGCAGGAGGCGCATGTCATGCCATCGATCGCAATCTGATGGCTTGCCCGGATCTCTGTTTGTGACATGCGTATGACCCCTCTTTTCTTTATATCGAAAAAGATAGGGCTTCCCATCGTGGCAAGGTCAATAGGTTCTTTTTGATGATTTTCAAGAAGAGATGACACGCACGTGAACGGGCGTTTTTACGCCGGCTCAGGACTTGAGGTAGGGGAATAAATCAAAGGGAAGTTGGTGCGGACGGCGGGACTTGAACCCGCAAGACCAATGGTCGGCAGATTTTAAGTCTGCTGCGTCTACCGATTTCGCCACGTCCGCATTGCCGCGCCGCTTGCCAATCCGGCTCCGGCGCTGCAACTTGCTTCGTCATTATTCGGTGCAGGATTAAATAGTTCCGATCCCGAATGCCGACAGCGCCTCATCTACACAGGCAGAACGGTTGCGGTCAACGGGGCCTCAGCCACACCAGGACTGATTTTTTGCAGATGCCGGATGTGCCAGTCCTTCGCGGACGAGCTGATCGGCAAAGGAGACACCCGAACGCGAAAGCCGTTTGCGTTCCATGGCTTGCCCGCTGGCACCTGCGGAAGAGGCAACATCGAAGGTACCGGCATTCAGCATGTCGCGGAGCCTGACCTTGGCGACGAAACCGCGCTGGCGTTCTTCCATGCAGCGCGCCCGGTCGATCTGCGGAACCTCGATGCCGGCAAGCTGCATTTTCACGCCCTTCATCCAGAAGGTGTTGCCGTCGGCCACGCAGTTGTTAAGCCCGGAACGGCCACAAAAGGCAAAGGCACCGCTCTTTTCACCGATCGAGATTTTTTCGACCGTGGGACGGGTTTCCGGCAGGATGGCTGCGACCTGGCTCTGCGAAGACGTGGATGGCATGGCGATGGAGCGTGGTGGCACCGGCCCGTTGCCGGGCGAAACCGCCGATGCAGGCCGAATGCTCGCCACTTTTTCCGGCGCGGCCGCCTCACGTTTTGCTGCGGTTGCAAGTTTTGGAGAATTCGCTGTCGCGGATGTCGCCTTCGCAACATGACGTTGCGGCAGGAAACTGTCGCGATATTCGTAAGCCTGAATGCCACCGGCGACGACGCCCAGCATCAGCACCCAGGGCCAGACGCTGCCACCAGCCGATTTCTTCGCCGTGCGGCGTCGCCCTGTCGATTTTCGATTGCTCACGATCGGACTCCTTCTTTACGGAGCCGCATTATCGGCCAAAGGAGTTTCCGAAAGGTTGGCATTTTAGAGCATTCGCGTTTTCCTCGAATCGAGAAAACGCTCTAACTCTTTGTTTTGACGCGTTTCCAGACGGAGAACCGCGGTTCACTTTTCCTGGAAATGCTCGAACAGACCTGTGGATAAACGATCAGCGAACCTGATCGAGAAGTCGCTTGCATTCGAGCAGATCGAACAGGGCTTCCTGAAGCAGCGCCTGATCATCCTTGCCGATGCCCGACTTGCCGACCGATATTTCCGCATCGCTGCCGCCGCCACCGAAGCCGAAGAAACGGCCGCTTGGCTTGGCCTTCGGGCGGCCGACCACCTCGTCGCCATCGGTATCGATGACGCGCGGTTCGGCGACTTCCTTCTCGCCACTCGCCGCCATGATGGCTTCCATGGTCGCGAGATCACCCGAGGCAATGGCCGCCACGAAACGGTTGCCATTGGCTTTCAGCAGCTTCTGCACGCCCTTGATGGTATAACCGTGGTCATAAAGAAGGTGACGAATGCCTTTGAGGAGATCGATATCGTCAGGGCGGTAATAACGGCGGCCCCCGCCCCGTTTCATCGGCTTGATCTGCGGAAAGCGTGTTTCCCAGAAACGCAGCACGTGCTGCGGCAGGTTCAGCTCATCCGCCACTTCACTGATGGTCCGAAACGCGTCGGGGCTTTTGTCCAAATTTCCACTCCCATCCGGACCTGGAGCGCCATGCATCCAGCCGGTGCTGAACAGAACGCCTATCACCCGCCGAACATTCAACCGTCGCGAAAACCGTATCCGATCTTCACGCCGATGCCCGTTACGGCAAGATACCAATTACTAAAATTGATTATGATGCGAGTCGACTGGATTTCAACGGCTTGCACGTTGAAATTCAAGCATGTTCACAAGAAGAATGGGGAAAAGGGCTTGCCATATGGCAAAAATGCCGTGCCGCAGCCGGCTTACGCCCCGGCCTTTTGACCCTTTTGCTTGGCCTTGCGGGCCGTGTGCGCCTTGAGAATACGCTGCTTCAGCACATTCGACGCCTTGAAGGTCATCACCCGGCGCGGCGAAATCGGAACTTCCTCACCCGTTTTCGGGTTGCGGCCGATACGCTCGTTCTTTTCCCGGATCTGGAAGGTCGCGAAGGACGAAAGCTTGACGACCTCACCACGGGTGATTGCGTTGCAAATCTCGTCGATGATCGTCTCGACCAGTTCTGCGGATTCGGTGCGGGACAGCCCGACTTTACGAAACACAGATTCTGCAAGATCTGCGCGTGTCACTGTCTTCCCGGCCATTTTTCCCCACAAACCGTGTCTGAATTTTTCTCTAGGAGCCGCCGAGATTATTTCCCTTGTGGCGACCGGTCAAGGGATTGTTCCAGATTCATTTGAGGCTTTCGGCAATCAGTGCAAGGGCTTAGGGCGCTTGGTGCAGATTTGCCGCAACGACAGGGTGCTCAGGCGCAACGGATCAGGCCTCGACTGCGAAAAACACAACCGATTTCGCGTCAACGCCTGCCCGCGCAATGAATTTACCGTTACCAGCGCAGCAGCACCGCACCCCAGGTGAAACCGCCGCCCATGGCCTCCAGCATGACCAGATCGCCCTTCTTGATGCGACCGTCGCTGGCCGCAACGGCCAGCGCCAGCGGAATGGATGCTGCCGAGGTATTGCCGTGCTTGTCGACGGTAATGACCACCTTTTCCGGATCGATATTGAGCTTCTTCGCCGATCCGTCGATGATGCGCTTGTTGGCCTGATGCGGCACGAGCCAGTCGAGATCATCCGCCGTCGTGCCGGTTGCTTCGAAAGCCTGCTCGATGACGTCGGTGATCATGCCGACGGCATGCTTGAATACTTCGCGGCCTTCCATGCGCAGATGGCCGACGGTGCCAGTCGTCGAAGGCCCGCCATCGACATAAAGCTTTTCCTTGTGCGAACCGTCGGACCGCAGCTGCGCGGTCAGGATGCCGCGATCGTCAGAGGTCCCCTCGCCTTCGCCAGCTTCCAGAACAAGAGCGCCGGCGCCATCGCCGAACAGAACGCAGGTGGTGCGGTCTTTCCAGTCGAGGATGCGCGAGAATGTTTCAGAGCCGATGACCAGAACGCGCTTGGCCATGCCACCGCGAATATAAAGATCGGCGGTCGAGACGGCATAGACGAAACCGGAACAGACGGCCTGCATGTCGAAGGCGAAACCATGGGTCATGCCGAGACGATTCTGGATGTTCACCGCCGTTGCCGGAAAGGTGTTGTCCGGAGTGGAGGTCGCCAGAATGATGAGGTCGATATCATCAGGGGTCAGGCCAGCATTGTCGAGCGCAGCACGGGCCGCAGCTTCACCGAGCGAAGCGGTCGTTTCGCCTTCGCCGGCGATATAGCGCTGCCGGATGCCGGTGCGCTGCACGATCCATTCGTCGGATGTCTCGACGACACCTTCGATTTCGCTGTTGGTCATCACACGCTTCGGAAGCGCTGCCCCGAAACCACGGACTATAGAGCGGATCATTCCCTTATTCCTCGTCAGCCACGAGAGCTTCGGGCGCCGGGGGCGGAAGCCGTCTTGCGTGGTAAATTTTCAGATCATTTTCAATCTTGGCCGTCAGGCCGTTATGAACCATGTCGTAGCCGACATCCACGGCGGAGGCAAAACCGATGGCATCAGTGCCGCCATGGCTCTTGATGACAATGCCGTTCAGGCCGAGAAACACGCCACCATTGACCTTGCGCGGGTCCATCTTTTCCCTGAGCACGTCAAAGGCGCTTTTCGCCAGGACATAACCGATCTTCGCAAAGAAGCTGCGGGAAATCGCCTCACGCAGCAGCGTGGTGATCTGGCGTGCCGTGCCTTCGGCGGCCTTGAGCGCGATATTGCCGGTGAAACCTTCGGTCACCACCACATCCACCGTGCCCTTGCCGATATCATCGCCTTCAACGAAACCGCGATAGTCGATGGTACCGAGGTCAGCCTCGCGGATCAGCCGTCCGGCCTCGCGCACCTCTTCCTGACCCTTGACCTCCTCGACGCCGACATTCAGCAGGCCGACGGTCGGACGGTCGATATCGAACAGGGCACGCGCCATGGCGCCGCCCATAAGGGCGAAATCCAGCAATTGCTGGGAATCGGCACCGATCGTTGCGCCGACATCGAGAACGATGCTCTCACCCTTCAAAGTCGGCCAGATGCCGGCGATGGCCGGACGTTCCACCCGCGCCATGGTGCGCAAACAGAATTTGGCCATGGCCATCAGCGCGCCGGTATTGCCGGCGGAGACGACGACATCCGCCTCGCCAAGCTTCACGGCCTCGATGGCGCGCCACATGCTTGAGACATAGCGGCCGCGACGAAGCGCCTGGCTCGGCTTTTCGTCCATGGCGACCGAGACTTCACAATCGTGAAAGACCGACTTTTCCCGAAGCGCGGGATATTGTGCCAGAATGGGGTCGCATTTGCTCTTCTGCCCATAGAGCAGAAAAGTTACATCGTTGTGCCGTTCAAGCGCCTTGGCGGCACCGGGTATGGCAACATCTGGGCCGAAATCGCCACCCATGACGTCAATTGCAATTCTGATCACTCGTCCCTTATCCTTTTTGCCGCCACTCAAGCGGATTTTGCGCGAAAATACCTTTTCCGGCTTTTGTTACAATAAAATTATTTCAGCCCAACCGGGCCATTCAGTCTTTTTTCCAATCTTTTAACGCGGCGAAAGGCGACGGGCGCTTTTCTTCTTCCGGCTCCTTGTCTGCGGTTTCTGGAAATTCCGCATCCGGCTTGCGCGGATAGGGGTCGATCGCCAGGGCAGCGAATTCGGCAACCGCAGCGCCGACATCGATGCTGTCGCCGGTGAACTGGTCGGGGATGTCAGGACCATCGGGGTCGAGTACGATCTCGCCTTCCTCATTGGTGACCATCCGCGCCAGCTTCGATCCCTCCGGCACAAAAATATGCTCAACAGGTTCGTCGATCTTGCTCGTGACCGGCTCCAGCGTCACGACGCAGGACTGGGTCACGGCCGCATGCACCTCGCCCTTGATCTTCACGCCGTCCTTCTTCCAACGGGTAACCTGCAATTCCGCCTTCAGATATTCGACAGAAACCACATTCCAGAATTTCGCCAGCGCCTTCAGCTCCTCGGCGTTGGCTTCCAGACCAATCCTGACGGGATTGGCGGAAATATGGCCTACCTTTACGGGATAGGAAAAAGGCAGGTCGTCATTTGCGGCGTGTCGCGTGTTCATGGTGAACCTCATCGTCCAGGCAAGGGCAGCGTCAGGCTTCCGGTTGCTATTGTTTCTTCGGAGACGGCGGAAAGGGCCGAAGAGGCTTCCATCATCCAGCCTGCCAGCCCGTCCAGCGCCGGCGCCGTCTCGTCTGCCTGCGGATATATATTGCGCCGAAGCGCTGCGGCAAGGGCAACGGGGTCGGATGCGTCCAGCGCCGCCGCATAGGATTCGAGCCGCCCGTAAAACATGCCGGCGAATTTCTTCATGCGTTTCGGCACGCCCTGGTCACCGATACCGAGTTCACGGATGGAATGATCGATATCCTGAAAAAAGGCGTCAACGATCTCCTGCGCGATCTCCTGACCGCTGACCCCGGAGGACTTGGTGCGACGGAAATAGAGAATCATGATGACCGACAGCATCTCGAAACGGCCCATCACGGTATCGGGAACGCCGAGATCGAGATAAAAACCGGGCGTGCGGGCGGCCGCCGTCAAGGTCTCATATTGCCGGTCGACTATGGCGCGATTGTTGTTTTTCTTCTTGAAGAGCCCGAATATCATCGTTTTTTTCCGAACGTGACCGGTGAATTCACTTACCGCCCCTCGCACTTGTTGCATGATCGTCAAAGCTGGTTTACCGAAGCATCCACGAATTGCAATGCTGTCGCGGTCACGTTCGTCTTTCGGCTGAAACAGTCGAAGAGAACCGGAGGAGTTCCAAAAGACCGGGAAAGCATTGAATTTGGGGGGTGATCGGGATTTTCCGTCCCCGGATTGACACAATCATGTGCACAGACACTGTGCACCACGCAATGCCGGAAGGTGCCATTCATGATCGCAGTCGGGGAAAAGCAGTTGAGCAAGCAGAAATCCGCAAGTCACGGCAAAATTCTGAGCAAGACGGCCATCGCAATCGTGCTCGCATCCGGCCTGCTTTCCGCCTGCACCAGCACCACCGATGTGTTCCACAACGGCTACGTCATGGACGAGCAGTCGCTCCAGCTGATCCCGGAAGGCTCCAGCCGCGAACAGGTTCTGTTGACCATGGGCACGCCCTCCACCACGGCGACCTTCGGCAACGAGGTGTTCTATTACATCTCGCAGAAGCGCGTGCGCCGCGCCGCCTTCATGAAGCCGACGCTGGTCGAGCAGAACATTCTCGCCATCTATTTCAACAAGGACGGCGTGATTGAACGCAAGGCAAATTACGCGCTGCAGGACGGCAAGGTCTTCGACACGATTTCGCGCACCACCCCGACGGGCGGCAAGGATCTCACCTTCCTGCAGCAGCTGCTCTCCGGCGGCACCTCGGGCGCCAACATCGCCAAGAGCATTCTCGGCCAGGGCAACAACACGCCCTGACCGGCAGGCAAAAGCATTCGCAAAATCAAAGGCCCGAGGATTGCTCCCCGGGCCTTTTTTTGTGTGTCAGGCATCAAGCTTTCAGTGGGCAAGAATTGCCAGCAGCAGCAGCGCCACGATATTGGTGATCTTGATGGCCGGATTGACGGCGGGGCCGGCGGTGTCCTTATAGGGGTCGCCGACGGTATCACCCGTCACCGACGCCTTGTGGGCGTCCGAACCCTTGACGTGGCGCACGCCGTCCTTGTCGATGAAACCATCCTCGAAGCTCTTCTTGGCATTATCCCAGGCGCCACCGCCTGATGTCATGGAAATCGCCACGAACAGGCCGTTGATGATGACGCCGAGCAACGATGCCCCGAGTGCGGCAAAGGCTGACGCCTTGGAGCCCGAGATCAGCAGCACGCCAAAATAAACGACGAGAGGGGCGAGAACCGGCAGAAGCGACGGGATGATCATTTCCCGGATCGCCGCTTTCGTCAGCAGATCGACCGCCCTGCCGTAGTCAGGCTTTTCCGTGCCCGCCATGATGCCGGGTTTTTCGCGGAACTGACGACGTACCTCCTCGACGATGGCACCTGCCGCCTTGCCCACCGCCGTCATGGCGATGCCGCCGAAGAGGTAGGGGATAAGGCCACCGAACAGCAGACCGGCAACGACATAAGGATTGGCAAGGCTGAAGGAAATCTCGCCCATGTCCTTGAAGTAGGGATAGGTATCGCCATTGGCGGCGAAATAGGACAGGTCGTTGGCATAGGCGGCAAACAGCACCAGCGCGCCGAGGCCGGCAGAGCCGATGGCATAACCCTTGGTCACCGCCTTGGTGGTGTTGCCGACTGCATCCAGCGCGTCGGTCGCCTTGCGCACATCCGGATCAAGGCCGGCCATCTCGGCAATGCCGCCGGCATTGTCCGTGACCGGGCCGAAAGCGTCGAGCGCCACGATCATGCCGGCAAGGCCAAGCATGGCGGTGACCGCGATGCCGGTGCCGAACAGGCCGCCGAGCTGGTAAGTGCCGATGATGCCACCGACGATGACGATGGCCGGCAGCGCCGTCGATTCCAGGGAGACGGCAAGCCCCTGGATGACGTTGGTGCCGTGGCCGGTAACCGATGCCTGGGCGATGGAGTTGACCGGGCGCTTGTTGGTGCCGGTATAATATTCGGTGATGACGACGATCAGCGCCGTGACGACCAGGCCGACCAGCCCGCAAAGGAAGAGGTTGGTGCCGGTAATTTCCATTCCGGCGACCGTGCCTATCGTTCCCCAGCCAACCGTTGCATAGGTTGCGACCGCAAGACCGGCGACCGAGAAGATGCCGGTGGCGATAAGCCCCTTATAGAGCGCGCCCATGATGGAATTGTTGGTGCCAAGCTTGACGAAGAAGGTACCGGCAATCGAGGTCAGGATGCAGGCGCCGCAGATCGCCAGCGGATAGGCCATGGCGCTTTCCAGGATCGGCGTTCCGGCAAAGAAGATCGCGGCGAGAACCATCGTCGCAACAACGGAGACGGCATAGGTCTCGAACAGGTCGGCCGCCATGCCGGCGCAATCGCCGACATTATCACCGACATTGTCGGCAATGGTTGCCGGGTTGCGCGGGTCATCCTCCGGAATGCCGGCCTCGACTTTGCCGACGAGGTCACCGCCGACATCGGCGCCCTTGGTGAAGATGCCGCCGCCGAGACGGGCGAAGATCGAAATCAGCGACGCGCCGAAGCCGAGCGACACCAGCGCGTCGATGACCGCGCGTGATCCGGGCGGATGGCCAAGGACCGAGGTCAGGATGTAATAATAGATGGAAACGCCAAGCAGCGCGAGGCCGGCAACCAGCATGCCGGTAATGGCGCCCGACTTGAAGGCGATATCAAGGCCGGCGCCAAGGCTGTGGGATGCGGCCTGCGCGGTGCGCAGATTGGCGCGCACGGAAACATGCATGCCGACGAAACCGGCAACGCCGGACAGCACCGCGCCGATAACGAAACCGATGGCCGCGATGGCCGACAGCAGATACCAGGCAAGAACGGCGACGATCAATCCGACGATGGCGATGGTGAGATATTGACGGGTGAGATAAGCCTGCGCACCTTCACGGATAAAACCTGCTATTTCACGCATACGCTCGTTGCCCTGATCGGCATCGAGAACGCTCTTGGTCGTCCACACCGCGTACACCACGGACAGGACCCCACATAAAATCACTAACGGTATTACGGTCATGCGCACTTACCTCCCAAAAGGCCGGGTCTCACTCCCTCCCCGGCGCGGCGAACCATGTGCAAGGACATGGGCGTTCACACGCGCACCAGGTCCTGTCGGGGCCGTTTATTCCCCTCCCAAGGAAAAACGGCCTGCGCGGCAAGATTGCGTTGGCGAAAGGTGCGGCGTCAAGCCCACAAATTTGCCTGAAACATGAAAGGGGTAGAGAAGGAGCGCGACCTTACGCGGCGGTTTTGCGCTGCCTCAGCAGCAGCGAGAGGACGAGCAGCAGGCAAAGGCCCGCAACCGGCCAGATGACGAGGTTCATCACCGACCAGCCCCATGCCGTAAACACCTTGCCGGAAGAGAAGGACGAGAGCGCTACCGTGCCGAACAGCACGATATCGTGGAAGCCCTGCACCTTGTCCGCCTCATGCGGGCGATAGCTTGACGTGATGATGGCGGTTGCGCCGATAAAACCGAAATTCCAGCCAAGCCCGAGCAGGATGAGCGCGGCCCAGAAGTTCCACAATTCGATGCCCATATGGGCGATGACGGCGCAGGCCATCAGCACGGTGAGGCCGAATGCAACGATTTTTTCCGCACCGAATCGGGAAATCAGCATGCCGGTGAAGAAGCTCGGCGCGAACATGGCCAGAACGTGCCACTGGATGCCGAGCGTGGCAAGTTCTGTGGGGAAACCGCAGCCGACGACCATGGCAAGCGGCGCACCGGTCATCATGAAGGTCATCAGCGCATAAGAACCGATACCGCAGACCATGCCGGTGATGAAACGCTGGGTGCGGACGATTTCCGACAGCGGACGCGCGGCCTCCGTATGGGTGGATGCTGCCTTCGGGTCGGGCAATTTCAGGAAAGCCAGAATGGCGATCGAGACGAGGCCGAGCGGCACCAGTGCGATGAACGCGCCGGCAAAAGTGACCGGTGCGAGCAGATCCTTGCCGAGGATAGCCAGTTGCGGCCCGACGATGGCCGAAATGATGCCGCCTGCCAGAATCCAGGAAATAGCCTTCGGCTTGTAAAAGGATGGCGATGCGTCGGCTGCGGCGAAACGGATTTTTTGCGTGAAGCCGCCTGAGATACCGATCAGCACCAGACCGAGAGCAAACAGCCAGAAATCCTTGCGGAAGAGCGCGACTGCGGCGATACCGCCGCCGATCGAGCACATCAGCGCGCCGACCATGAAACCAGCCTTGCGGCCGAGGAAGCGGGATGCCGCCGCAACGCAGATGGCGCCGAGCGCCACGCCGATATTGAAGCCGGTGAGCGGCGCGGTTGCCAGCGACTTGTCGGCACCGAGCAGCTGATAACCGGCAAGCGCGCCGACTGAAAAACTTAAGGGCGCGGCCGACCCCATGATCGCCTGCGCCATGGTGAGGAGGAAGACGTTGCGCTTGGCCTCGCCCAGTTGAACTTCAAGTCCGGGGACGGAAACGGCGCTCATGTCTTCCTCACCTAATGTATTTTAGCGTTTTGCCTCGCCGCGCACCTGCTTGGCGATGCGGTCAAGCACCGCATTCACCAGCTTCGGCTCGTCGTGTTCGAAGAAAGCGCGGGCGATTTCAACATATTCCGTGACGATGACGGCGACCGGTACGTCATTGCGCTCAAGGATCTCGAAGGTGCCGGCGCGAAGAATGGCGCGCACGGTGGCATCGAGACGCGACAGCGGCCAGTCTTCCAGAAGGGCGGAACGCACCAGGGGGTCGATCTTCGTCTGGTCACGGACGACGCCGGAGACGATGGAGCGGAACCACGACGGATCGGCCTTCAGATAGGTATCGCCATCGACTTCCTGACCGAGACGGTGCGCCTCATATTCGGCCACCACTTCCATCACGCCGGTGCCGCCGACATCCATCTGGTAAAGCGCCTGCACGGCCGCAAGGCGGGCCGCGCCGCGCTGGTTGGCCGGCTTTACCGAAGGCTGGCGCGGTTCGCCGCCATTATCAACGTTCGACATGCGCTCAGCCACCCAGTTTCTTCTTCAACTCGATCATGGTCAGCGCCGCACGGGCGGCAAAACCGCCCTTGTCCTTGTCGGAACGGCGCACGCGCGCCCAGGCCTGCTCGTCATTTTCAACGGTGAGGATACCGTTGCCGATCGGCAGCGATTCGCTGACGGCGAGATCCATCAGGGCGCGGGAGGATTCGTTGGAGACGATGTCGAAGTGGTAGGTCTCGCCGCGGATGACCATGCCGAGTGCGACGAAACCATCATATTCCGTACCGTCATTGTCGGCGCCATCAAGCGCCATGGCGATGGCGGCGGGGATTTCCAGCGCGCCGGGAACGGTGATGACGTCATAGGTGGCGCCGGCCTCATCAAGCGCGAACTTCGCGCCTTCGAGAAGGGCATCCGCCATATCGTCGTAAAAACGTGCTTCCACGATAAGAAGATGAGGTTTGGACATGTGAGGGTTCCTGGGGATTTTCCCGAAAAGCTTTACGCCGGATCATACCGGCTTTTGCGGCGGTCAAACCACGGCTGGCCGTTCTTGGCAAGTATTTTCATGCATCGCCCACGCAGCATGGCCCGTTTGCGGGGTATCCCGCAAGGCTTGATGTCTCTGCGGCGCGGATGAAAAATCAGCTTTTCTGGAAAGCCAGATGCACGCCAAGCCCCATCAGCACCGTTCCGGCGGCGCGCCGGGCCAGAGCCTGCACGGCGCTCGACCGCTTCAGACGCCCGACCATGGCGCCCGCCAGAAGCACGCCGACGAGATCGGCGGAGGAGAAAATGAAATTGACGGCGATGCCGAGGATCAGGAACTGCAGCCAGACCGGGAAAGCGGCCGCCGGATCGACGAATTGCGGCAGGAAGGCCAGAAAGAACAGCGCCGTCTTCGGATTGAGGACATCAACGATGATACTGTCGATGAAAGCCCGACGCGCCGATTTCGGCTCGATGGTCAGATTGACCGCTTCGCCTTCCAGCTTGCTGCGCAGCATCGAGAAACCCAACCAGATGAGATAAAGCGCGCCGCACAGCTTCACCGCGAGGTAAAGCCATGGCACCGCCTGAAACAGCACGGAGAGACCGGCCGCAGCGGCGAAGATATGAAAATAGCAGCCGACATGGATGCCGAGTACCGCCATCAGCCCGGCAAACCGACCCCGCGCCATGGTCTGTGCCGCCGCGTAAAGCATGGCCGGACCGGGAATATAGGCGAACAGGGCGGTGGTTATGAAAAAGGCTGTCAGCAGTTCAAAAGACGGCATGATGTATGTTCCCTACCCTGTTTGGCGCGCAGTCGATCTCAAACGGCTGAATGACGTCTTTACAATCTTTCCGGTTCGACCGGAAGTGTGGCGGCGACCAACACCGATCACGATCAAACTCGCTGCTCCTCCTCCGTCATGCCGGACTTGATCCGGCATCCAGCCGACGCGCGTCTGTGCGGCGAAAGGAGTCTTCTCAGCCCAAGGACTTGGGCTGGCTGGATTCCGGCTCAAGGCCGGAATGACGGGAGAAGGAAGAGTCCGCGAACATAATAAAGCGCCGAGCCTCGCCAGCTTACGCCGAGGGAAATTCCGCAAGCCGTGCGGCATAACGCGCCATCGTATCGACTTCGAAATTGACGAAGTCTCCGGGCTGGCGCTCGCCCCACGTCGTCACAGTGAGCGTGTGGCGGATGAGCAGCACGTCGAAATCGGTGCCTTCGACGGCATTGACGGTCAGCGAAGTGCCGTCGAGCGCCACGGAACCCTTGGGCGCCACGAATTTCGCCAGATGGTCCGGTGCGCGCAGGCGGATACGTACCGCTTCGCCTTCCGGCTCCACGGCCAGGATTTCCGCCTTGCCATCGACATGGCCGGAGACGATGTGACCGCCAAGCTCGTCGCCGATCTTCAGCGCCCGCTCCAGATTGACATGGGTGCCCTGTTTCCAGCCGGCAATCGTCGTCAGGCGCAGCGCCTCTTCCCAGGCCTCGACCTCATACCAGCGCTCGTTGCTGCCGTCTTCCGGCAGCCTCGTCACCGTCAGGCAAATACCGCCATGGGAGATGGATGCGCCCATATCGATGGTCTTGGGATCGTAGTTGGTCGCCACCCGCAGACGAATGCCTTCAGCCAGGGCTTCCAGCTCGGAAATGGTTCCAACGTCGGTGACAATTCCGGTAAACATCAAATCGGCCTTTCATAATCGAAGCAGCGATCCGGCCCATAGACGGTTTCGCTGACCAAAGCATAATCGCCCGTGATATCGGCACGGCGGAGCGGCGTTTCAATGCCGCCCTCACCGATCACGACAGGGCTTTCAAACAGCATGATACGGTCCACCAGCCCGGCTTCAAGGAATGATTTTGCGGCAAAGGCACCGCCTTCGACCAGAAGTTCCGACATGCCGCTATCGGCAAGGATGTGGAGGAGGTTTTCGAGGGTTGTGGCTTCGAGGATCTGGACGCCAGCGTTGGTGAGGAGTTGGCGCTTTGACTCGCGGTTACCCCCCTCTGCCCTGCCGGGCATCTCCCCCTCAAGGGGGGAGATCGGCAAGGGGCTAGCCGCTCGCGCAAATTTTTTCCCGGTTTCCCATTCGCCTTCGTTGGAAAGCAGACTAGACGGCGCTCCGTCGAGGGCAGAGGGGGGTAAAGCCGCAACCACCACCGGAACCTCCCGCGCACTCCGCACCAGCTTCGACGTCAGCGGCAATTCAAACTGCCGGTCCAGCACGATGCGCACCGGCGAGCGCTGCTCCATGCCGGCGATCCGCACCGTCAGTTCCGGGTCATCCGCAATCGCGGTCCTGATGCCGACGAGAATACAATCGCAACGCGCCCGCAGCTCATGCACGGCATGGCGAGCCTTAGGACCGGTGATTGCCACCTGCCCCTCGCCTTTCCTGCCGATCATGCCATCGGCGGAAACGGCAAGTTTCAGAATCACATGCGGGCGTTTTTTCATCTGGCGCGTGAGGTAACCGGCAAGCGCCCTCTTACCCTCATCACGCAGCAGGCCGGTTTCCACGACAATGCCGGCATCGCGCAAAATCGTATAACCACGGCCGGAAACACGCTCATCCGGATCATCCACCGCCACCACGACACGGGCGACGCCGTATTCGACCAGAGCATTGGCGCATGGCGGGGTCTTGCCCCAGTGCGAGCATGGTTCGAGCGTCACATAGGCGGTAGCACCACGGGCCGCCTCGCCGGCGATTTCCAGCGCCTGACGTTCGGCATGGGGGCGACCGCCGATGGCAGTCACCGCTTCGGCGATGATTTTCCCGTCCTTGACGAGAACACAGCCGACCGAGGGGTTGGTCAGCGTCTGGCCCTGGTGGCGAAGCGAAACCTCGATGGCGCGGGCCATGAACCTTTCGTCATCGGCACGGCTCGTCACGGCTAGACTCCGGCGTCCGTGTCGCGGGCGATCTTGGCGTTGATTTCGGCAATCACGTTTTCAAAATCCTCGGCATGGCTGAAATCGCGATAGACCGAGGCATAACGCACGAAGGCCACGTCATCGAGGCTTTTCAGCGCTTCGAGAACCTGCAGGCCGATTTCTTCCGAGGGAATTTCCGTCTCGCCGGAGCTTTCGAGACGACGGGCAATGCCTGACACGGCCCGCTCGATCCGGTCGCGGTCAACCGGGCGCTTGCGCAGCGCGATCTCGAAGGATCGCACCAGCTTTTCCCGGTCGAAGGGCAGCTTGCGGCCGCTTTTCTTGATGACCATCAGCTCACGCAGTTGCACGCGCTCATAGGTCGTGAAGCGGCCGCCGCAATCGGGGCAGATGCGCCGCCGGCGGATGGAGGTGTTGTCCTCCGCCGGACGCGAGTCCTTGACCTGTGTGTCTTCGGAACCGCAAAATGGGCAGCGCATCGTCTTTTTTCCTTACATGTACGGGTACATCGGGAAACGGTCGGTCAGGCCGACGACCTTTTCACGTACCGCAGCTTCGACGGAGGCGTTGCCCTCGTCCGAATTGGCAACCTTCAAGCCGTCAAGAACCTCGACGATCAGCTTGCCGATTTCGCGGAATTCCGCTTCCTTGAAACCACGCGTCGTGCCGGCCGGCGTGCCAAGACGGACACCGGAGGTGACGAAGGGCTTTTCCGGATCGAAAGGAATGCCGTTCTTGTTGCAGGTGATGTAAGCGCGGCCCAGGGCTGCTTCCGCACGCTTGCCGGTGGCGTTCTTCTTGCGAAGGTCGACCAGCATCAGGTGGTTGTCCGTGCCGCCGGAAACGACATCCAGACCGCCTTCGATCAGGGTTTCGGCCAGTGCCTTGGCGTTCTTGACGACCTGTGCGGCGTAGTCCTTGAACTCCGGCTGCAGCGCTTCACCGAAGGCCACTGCCTTGGCGGCGATGACGTGCATCAGCGGGCCGCCCTGCAGGCCGGGGAATACGGCCGAATTGAACTTCTTGGCCAGATCCTCTTCATTGGTGAGGATCATGCCGCCACGCGGGCCGCGCAGCGACTTGTGCGTCGTCGTCGTTGCAACATGGCAATGCGGGAACGGCGACGGGTGCTGGCCACCGGCAACGAGACCGGCGATGTGGGCCATGTCGACCATCAGGTAAGCGCCGACTTCATCGGCGATCTCGCGGAAACGCTTCCAGTCCCAGACGCGGGAATAGGCGGTGCCACCGGCGAGGATCAGCTTCGGCCGGGTTTCCTTGGCCTTGCGCTCCACTTCGTCCATGTCGAGCAGGTTGTCGCCTTCGCGCACGCCGTAGGACACGACGTTGAACCATTTGCCGGACATGTTGACCGGCGAACCGTGGGTCAGGTGACCTCCCGAGTTCAGGTCGAGACCCATGAAGGTATCACCCGGCTGCAGGAGCGCGAGGAACACGGCCTGGTTCATCTGCGAACCGGAATTCGGCTGGACGTTGGCGAAGTTGACGCCAAACAGCTTCTTGGCGCGCTCGATGGCAAGCTCTTCAGCGATGTCGACGAACTGGCAGCCGCCGTAATAACGCTTGCCCGGGTAACCTTCGGCATATTTGTTGGTCATGATCGAACCCTGCGCTTCAAGCACGGCGCGGGAAACGATGTTTTCCGAGGCGATCAGTTCGATCTCGTGGCGCTGGCGACCCAGTTCCTTCTCGATCGAGCCGAAAATATCCGGATCAACTTCGGCAAGCGGACGGGAGAAGAAAGCATCTGTGTTCGACATGGTGAAGGCTCCTGAAACAGTAATGCGATGGCGTCTTAGCGTTCCGCCCGGACAAGAGCAATACGAGGTGCGAGATTTGCCCGTCAAAACGCGACGTTGCGACAAAAAACGGCAGCTGTTCTCAGAAAATCGTCAAGAAAAAAGCCGCACCCGAAGATGCGGCCTGTTTTCATCGATAAAAGCGCCGATCAGTTGCGCGGCAGAAGGTCGTCATCAACAGCGCCAGCCGGCTGCTCCATGCCGCTCGTGGTGTTCAGCGCCAGTTCGGCGTTGCCGTCCTTCTCGTAGATATCGTCGCGGAACTGCACCACGCCGTCCTTCGCAGACCATGCGGTGATGTAGACGAAATAAACCGGCACTTCCTGAGCCAGCTTGATCGGCGTGTTGACGCGGGTGGCGATGACGCGTTCCATTTCCTGACGCGACCAGCCGGGCGTGTCGCGCAGCAGCCAGCTTGTGAGGTCGCGCACATTCTGAACGCGCACGCAGCCGGAGGATTCGAAACGCATCAGCTTGTTGAACAGGCCCTGCTGCGGCGTGTCGTGCATATATTCGTTGTTCGGATTGTGGAAGTTGATCTTCGTCGAAGACATGGCGTTGATCTTGCCGGGGTCCTGACGGAACATCAGGTTCGGGGCCTTCGGCGCGAACCAGTCGACCGCGGTCGGCGGCACTTCCTGTCCCTTGCCATCGATGAGGCGGATATTGTTCCGCTCCAGATAGGTCGGGTCCTTCTGCATCAGCGGCACGATATCCTTCTCGATGATCGAGCGCGGCGCGGTCCAGTAAGGGTTGAGGATGACCTCGTAAATCTTGGAATTGATGACATGCGTCGGGCGGCTGGCGCGGCCGACGACAGCCGTGTTGCGCAGGACGACGCGCTCATTCTCCACCGCTTCGATGGCAGCGGCCGGAATATTCACCATCAGGTGACGCGGACCGAGATCGCCCGACATGGACTGGATGCGCACGAGGTTGGTCTGCAATTGCGCCAGACGAATCTGGGCCGAAACATTGAGCGCCTTGGTGGTATATTCACCGCTGACACCATCGGCCGGAAGACCATGGCGGGCCTGGAAGCGTTTCAGCGCACCATCGACGTAACTATCGAAGGCGCTGGAAATGCCGGCTTCGCGCGGCAGGTCGCCGGACACCATCAGTCGCTGGCGCAGCGCCTGTACGGAGGGGTCGGAGACGCCGATCTGGAGACGCTGCTGGCTGACGGGCACATCCGGCCAGCCGCCATTCTGGACGATCTGCTGATATTGCATGATCGCCTGCTGCATGTAGACCGGCGCTTCCCGGCCGAGAACCGGATTGTTGGAAACGACGCCGACGGCGGAACGCGACGTATTGGCGTCGAACTGGTCATCCCAGTTGCCGCGGCGTGACGAACCCATGAGGTCGTTCAGCGCATTTTGCGCCAAGGCCGGCGCGGCAAGTGCTGCAACACCAACGGAAACGGCTGAGCGCAGAAGCGCGCGGCGCGATACGGAATCGGAAACGGATTTCTTTGTCATTCTACCTACCAGCCACTCTCTTCGGCATTCTCAACAATGCCTAAATCAATATGATTAACAAACACGTACAACGTGCCTGCCGGCCGGTAATGCTCGAGGCCCAGGGTCTGGGCGCTACAGCCTGGCGGAACAGTCGGGACTTGCCGCGACAGCAGGAGAAACAGCCGGCTCCCTCACCCTTGCCGGTCCCATATCAATATGGCCAATTCGTGTCACGAGCCTTTTCTCACAAAGCTGTGTTGCCTGAAAACAAAGGCGAAGGCTCGGATAAGGCACCGGGCTTGACATGAAAAACAAGCGTCGGCGTTGCACGGAATCCGCAAGCCGGAGGCAAAGCGATGCCCCCGGCTTAAACAGTGAACCCGTCGCGGATATTAGAGACGATAAGCGATCGAGTCGTTCCAGAAGCGATCGAGGCGCTGCAGCAGCTTGTTCATTTCGGAGAACTCGCCGGTGCCGATGCCGCCGACCTTTTCGATCGAGCCGACGTGGCGTTCATAAAGGCGGGCAACCGTTTCGGCGATGGCCTGGCCTTCTTCGGTCAGGCTGATGCGGACCGAGCGGCGGTCGACACGCGAGCGCTGGTGGTTGATGAGACCGAGGTCGACCAGCTTCTTGACGTTGTAGGAAACGTTAGAGCCGAGGTAGTAACCGCGGGAACGAAGTTCACCGGCCGTCAATTCGGAATTGCCGATGTTGAACAGCAGGAGCGCCTGTACGGCGTTGACGTCATCACGACCCTGACGATCGAACTCGTCCTTGATGACATCGAGGAGGCGGCGGTGGAGACGTTCCACCAGATGCAGCGACTCCATGTAGAGCGAACGGATGGTATCTTCGTGTGCGTCGGCAACAACGGCCTGCGGCTTAACTTTGCTATTGATCATGACTGCCTCACTGTTTTGTTTGGCGGTGTGTTTGTTTGTCTCCCGCCTTGAGTGAGAACCTAATCAATGCGCATAAAATTCTACTTAAAAGCTACGATTAACAAATGGTTACCTGCATTTTCCCATGAGGACCCAACTTGTGGCGAAGCGGGAATGGTCAGAGGCCATGCATTATAAATCAATGACTTAGAGGTAAAAAACAGCCTGAAAACAGGCCGCATTGCTTTATTCTTATGGTAAATCAATTCTTGCGCGTTCTTCATTCTGGCGGTGATCCAGCCAGAAAGCGACCAGAAATAGTATATAAATGGTTGCCACGAGACCGTGCATGACGGGTACCAGCGTGTTGGCGCCGAAGATATGTGGCCATACCTTATACATGGCGATCTGCGCGCCTGCCCCCATGACCCACATGACCGCGCCCCAGGAGGCGCCAAGCCAGAGACCGAGGGCCGCAACCGGGAAAATAACCGCCAGTGCACTGCCCGCCACCCGCCAGGGCAGGTTCAGCATATCGAACCGCCCCTGCCCGCCCAGCGAATACCCCGTGAGCATTGCCCAATATTGCAGGCCGAACCAGAAACAGGAGACCGCGACCAGCCTCATGAAGACCAGAAAGAGGATTTCCGTAAGCGGACGCTTCGGCAGAGGTTGAGAATCAGGTTCCATGGCCGGAAGATACGGTCTCGACGGGCGGGCGACCAGCCCATATTGAATCCGGTGGTCTACCTTGTCAAAGCATCGCTGCCCGGCAAGGCAGGCAAGAGGGAAAGCCAGGGCGACATTGTCGCATTCGCACGGCGCATGCTTCATGTTATGCAGCTTGCGAAATTTGACCGAAGGACATTCTGACATGCAGGACAAAACGCATCTGGTCGACGAGATCACCGGCCATCGCCGCATGCGGCGCAATCGCAAGGCGGATTGGACGCGCCGTCTGGTGCAGGAGAACCGCCTGACCGTCGACGATCTCATCTGGCCGGTCTTCATCGTGCCCGGCAGCAATATCCTCGATCCCATTCCGGCGATGCCCGGCGTCAACCGCATGAGTATCGACAAGCTCGTCGAAGCGGCGAAGGAAGCCACCGACCTCGGCATTCCGGCAATCGCCACCTTCCCGAATATCGAGATGGATCTGCGTGACGAGACCGGCTCTAATGCGCTCGAGGCCAACAATCTCATCAATCAGGCGACGATCGCGGTCAAAAAAGCCGTTCCAAATATCGGCATGATCACCGATGTCGCGCTCGACCCCTTCACCAGCCACGGGCATGACGGCATTTTGCGCGGCGACGAGATCGTCAATGACGAGACGGTCGATCAGGTCGTCAGGGCGGCGATCCTGCAGGCCGAGGCCGGTTCGGACATTATTTCTCCGTCGGAAATGATGGATGGCCGCATCGGCGCCATTCGTCGCGGCCTTGATGCCGCCGGGCACCAAAATGTCGGCATCATGGCTTACGCAACGAAATTCGCCTCCGGCTATTATGGCCCCTATCGCGAGGCCATCTCCACGGCCGGCCTGCTGAAGGGCGACAAGAATAGCTATTACATCAGCCCTGCCAACGGCATGGAAGCGATCCGTGATGCGGCGCTCGATGTGGAGGAAGGCGCGGATATGCTGATGGTCAAACCCGGCCTGCCCTATCTCGACATCTGCTGGCGGCTGAAGGAGAATTTTGGGCTGCCGACTTTCGCCTATCAGGTGTCCGGCGAATATACCCAGATCAAGGCGGCGGCCATGAATGGCTGGATCGACGGCGAACGGGTGATGATGGAAACACTTCTCTGTTTCAAGCGTGCAGGCTGCGATGGCATCTTGAGCTATTTCGCCATCGAGGCTGCACGCAAACTCGCAAAGGGCTGACGGCCACCTCTTATTGTATTCGGTCGTTTTCTTCCCATATTGTCTGCTGACACGGCATATAAGCCGCGCTGTCAGACCTTTTCAGGAGAGAACGAAAGATGAGCCTCGACCAGAACCCCACTTATGCCGCACCGGACGACTGGCGCGCCTATAGCGGCGTCCTGAGCCGGCGCGTCTTCGCGTTCCTGATCGATTACGCGATCGTTCTGCTGCTTTGCATTCCGGCCGCCGTGATTGTCTTCTTTCTCGGCGTGATTACATTCGGCCTCG
Organism: Agrobacterium sp. V1; assembly: GCF_030518355.1. Taxonomy (NCBI): domain Bacteria; kingdom Pseudomonadati; phylum Pseudomonadota; class Alphaproteobacteria; order Hyphomicrobiales; family Rhizobiaceae; genus Agrobacterium; species Agrobacterium sp. V1. The sequence goes on along the minus strand of NZ_JAULSF010000001.1, from coordinate 829,748 downwards.
GCTTCTTCCTCTACCCGGCGCTGTTCGTCATCGTCGCGGTGCTTTATTTCGGCGTATCACTCGGCGGTCCCTCGCAGGCCACACCCGGCATGCGGGCGATGGGCATCGCCATGGCGCGCATGGATGGGCGGCGAATCGATTTCCTGCTGGCGACCGTGCACATCGTGCTGTTCTGGGTCATCAACTCGGTTCTGACGCCGCTGATACTGCTCGCAGGCCTGTTTACCGAGCGCTCGCGCCTCGTTCACGACTTCCTGCTCGGCACCGTCATGGTCAGAACACGCTGATATCGCAGAAAGCCACGAAAACGTGGCTTTTAAAGGCGGTAAATACCTCATCCCGCAGTTGACGTTTTCCGTCATTTTGCCATTCTGTGAAATTATGCATGTCGCTTGAAGCGCCGCCGCCAACCCCGTGAAATCGCGGCGCGCTTTCATAACAGACGCAGGAGGCGATCACGGTTCGATGAACACGCAGGCGACGCCCTCCCCCCAATTCTATCTTACGGCGCCGGCCACCTGCCCCTATCTGCCGAACCAGATGGAGCGGAAGGTCTTTACGCATCTGGTTGGCCCGCGCGCGTCAGACATGAACGACCTTCTGACCCAGGGCGGTTTCAGGCGTTCGCAAAACATCGCCTATCGCCCGGCCTGCGAAAACTGCCGCGCCTGCGTTTCCGTGCGCATCCTGACCGAGCAGTTCCAGCCGACGAAATCGATGCGGCGCGTGTTGTCCATTAACAAGGATGTCGTCGCCACCGTTCACGCCGCCGAACCTTCCACCGAGCAGTTCTCCCTGTTCCGCCGTTATCTGGATCACCGCCACCAGTCTGGCGGCATGTCCGACATGTCGGCGCTGGACTATGCAATCATGGTCGAAGACACGCATGTGAACACCCGCATCATCGAATACCGCGTGCGCGAACCGGGCTCCGGCATTGATTCCAGCAAACGCGGCGAGTTGCTGGCCGTGGCGCTCAGTGACGTGATGAGCGACGGCCTGTCGATGGTCTATTCTTTCTTTAATCCCGATCTCGAAAAGCGCTCGCTCGGCACCTTCATGATCATCGATCATATCACCCGCACCCGCGCGCTTGGCCTGCCGCATGTCTATCTCGGCTACTGGGTCGATGGTTCGGAAAAGATGGGCTACAAGACCCGCTATCACCCGCAGGAACATCTGACGCCGCGCGGGTGGGAGGTTTATCACCCTGACGAAGAATAACGGGGTCGCCACGTCCTATTCAATTCGGATAGCAAAAACACACGAAAGACGTCCCGAATAAACTTCCGGGACGCCACTTCAATATTACCCGCCAAATTTCCCGCTACGTGGAAAACCCTTCGGCACGGTGCGGCCAACGGTGGCACGGTCGGCCAGCCATTCGCGCAGTTCTTCACCCACCTTGTTGAAGAGACGCCCGGCCGTGTCCGACCAGGACAAGCCCTCGGCGAGCGCGAAACATTTCACGTCGATGACACCGCCATCCTTGTAGCGTTGCAGGCGCACGCCCTTGCCGCGTGACATTTCCGGCACCTGCGACAGCGGGAAGGCCAAAAGCTTGCGGTTTTCGCCGACAACAGCGACATGGTCGCCCGTCACCGGCACCGCCAGCTTGGCTTCGTCAGGCATGGCGACATTCATGATCTGCTTGCCCTTGCGGGTATTTGCGACCATTTCGCTTTCCGCCACGATGAAACCGTTGCCAGCGGTGGAGACGAGCAACAGCTTGCGTGAGGGATCATGGACGAAGGCGGTCAGGATGTCCTGATCGTTCTCCATGTCGACCATGATGCGGATCGGCTCGCCATGGCCGCGCCCACCCGGCAGCTTGTCGGCGCCGAGCGTATAGGCCTTGCCGCCGGTGGTCAAAAGCAGCAGCTTGTCGGTGGTCTGCGCCGGGAAGGCAAGCTTCGGGCCGTCGCCTTCCTTGAAGGTCAGGGTCGACGTATCGGACATGTGGCCCTTCAACGCCCTGATCCAGCCTTTCTGCGAAATGACGATGGTGACCGGTTCCTTTTCAATCATCGCCTGCTGGATGGCCTCGATATCGGCATCCGGCGCATCCGCGAACTGCGTGCGGCGGCGGCCAATTTCGGTTGCCTTGGCATATTTCTTTTTGACCTCGCCGATTTCCCAGGCGACGGTCTGCCACTGCTTGTCGTCGGAGGCGAGCAAGCCTTCGATTTCGGCCTTCTCGCTGCTGAGTTCATCGAACTCCTTGCGGATTTCGAATTCCTCGAGCTTGCGCAGATTGCGCAGCCGCATGTTGAGAATGGCTTCGGCCTGGTTGTCGGTGAGTGACCACTTGGCCATCATCACCTGTTTCGGCTCATCCTCCTCGCGGATGATGCGGATTACCTCATCCAGATTGAGATAGGCGACCAGCAGGCCGCCCAGAATCTCGAGCCTGCGATCGATAGCGGCCAGACGGTGGCGGGAGCGGCGGACCAGCACGTCCTTGCGGTGCGCCAGCCATTCGGTCAGCACCTCGTTCAGCGCCATGACCTTCGGCACCTTGCCAAGCGACAGCACGTTCATATTGAGCGGCAGGCGACTTTCGAGGTCGGACAGGCGGAACAGCGATTCCATCAGGAGCGTCGCATCGACGGTGCGGTTCTTCGGCACCAAGACGATGCGCACGTCTTCGGCGGATTCGTCGCGAACATCTTCCAGCAGCGGCAGCTTGCGGGCGAGCAGAAGCTCGGCGATCTTTTCGATCAGCCGCGATTTCTGCACCTGGAAGGGAATTTCGGTGATGACGATCTGGTAACCGCCGCGACCGAGATCTTCCGTTTCCCATTTGGCGCGCACACGAAAACCGCCGCGGCCGGTCTTGTAGGCATCGAGAATATTCTCGCGGCTTTCGATGATCACGCCACCCGTGGGCAGATCGGGGCCGGGAATGAACTCCACCAGCTTTTCGACCGTCGCATCGGGATGCTTGATGAGATACAGCGCCGCATCGCAAAGTTCGTGGGCATTGTGCGGCGGGATCGATGTCGCCATGCCCACGGCAATGCCAGAGGCACCATTGGCCAGAAGATTCGGGAAAGCACCCGGCAGGACCACCGGTTCCTCGTCTTCCTCATTATAGGTGGCGCGGAAATCCACCGCGTCCTCGCCAATGCCTTCCAGCAGCAATGCAGCCACATCGGTCATGCGCGCTTCGGTGTAACGATAGGCGGCAGCGCCGTCGCCATCGATGTTGCCGAAATTGCCCTGCCCGTCGACGATCGGATAACGCTGCGAGAAATCCTGCGCGAGGCGCACCAGCGCATCATAGACCGACTGGTCGCCATGCGGGTGGAACTTACCGATGACGTCACCGACGATACGGGCGCATTTCTTGAAGGCCGAGTTGGGACGAATGCCCATTTCGCTCATGGCGTGAATGATGCGGCGGTGAACCGGCTTCAGCCCGTCACGCACATCCGGCAGCGCACGATGCATGATCGTGGACAAGGCGTAAGCGAGGTAGCGCTCTTCAAGCGCCGCCTTCAAATCGACCGGATGAATGTTATCGTCTCCGCCAGACGGAGGTACAAGATTTTTTCCCATGGTGCTTGACTAGCCGAAATGCCGATTCCCGGCAAGAAACTCAGGGGTTTGCCCTGTGGATGAAAACACCTCTTTCGTGAGGTTTTTTGTTAACCGCGATCTAAATGCCGCAATGCCGCCGTCATGGGAATCGATCTAAATTCTGTAGACCTTTGAATAATCGTGAATATAAGTATCACCATTAGCATTCTGACAGGGTGCACATCCGTACGTTGAGGGAAGAAACATCATGAGATTGAAATCCACCCGGCAGGTTCTTTTCGCGAGTGCCGCGCTTCTTACGCTTTCGGCACCGGCTTTTGCGCTGGACGGCGGGGATGTGCTGAAGAAGATCAATGCAGCCTATGCCGCCCAGGGCGGTGAGATCGCCGCCGGCTCGGTTGCCGTAAACGGCTCGACGGTGACGCTGAACAGCGTGACCTTCAACGCAGCCGCCGATCCCGCCAAGAAAATCCCGGTCGGCAACATCACGCTTGAAGGCGTCGAGGAAAACAACGGCGGTTACACGATCAAGAACGCCCGTTTCGACAATATCGACTACAAGCAGGAAAACGTGGAGATCAAGGCAAGCGACATCTACATGTCGGGCCTCGTCATTCCCGCTGATGCGACCACCGGCACCGTCGATGCGCTGATGTTCTATGACGAAGCACATAGCGGCCCGGTTTCGGTTTCCATCGATGGCAAGCCGGCTTTTTCGCTTGAGGAAAGCACCGCGACGATGTCGGTCAGCGATGACAAGGCCTCGATCGGTTTCGAACTTGATGCATCCGGCTTCAAGGCCGATCTCAGCGAAGTCACCGACCCGGCCACGAAGGACGCGATCGAGAAGCTCGAACTCAAGGCCCTTTCCGGCGACATGACCATGAGCGGCAGCTGGGAAGTTGCCTCCGGCACCGTTGATGTCGAGGAATATGCCATCAACCTCGACAATGTCGGCCGCCTCAACATGTCGTTCGGCTTCTCCGGCTACACGCTTGCCTTCATCAAGTCGATGCAGGAGACGGTGAAGGCGCAGGCCGCCAATCCGAACAAGGAACAGGCAGACCAGGCAGCCAGCCTTGCCATGCTTGGCCTGATGCAGCAGCTTTCCTTCGTCAATGCCGAGATCAGCTTCGAAGATGCCAGCATCACCAAGCGCGCCATCGATTACACGGCAAGCCAGCAGGGCATGACGAGCGACCAGCTCGCCCAGACCATCAAGGGCATGGCCCCGATCATGATGGCCTCGCTCAACGTACCGGAGTTGCAGAACATGGTATCGACAGCGATCAACACCTATATCGACAATCCGAAGAACTTCTCGATCACCGCGGAGCCGGAAAAGCCGGTTCCGTTCCCGATGATCATGGGCGCTGCGATGGGCGCGCCAAATACCCTGCCGAAAATGCTCGGCGTGACGGTGACGGCAAACGAATAAACAAAAAAGCCCCGGTTCTGCCGGGGCTTTTTATTTGTACTCAATGCAGCGGGGCTGCCGCCGAACCCTGCTTGTCGTGCAGGGCGAAACGGTCGATCATGTGAGCGCTCGCCTCATTGACGCCGATCACTTCGACCCGCCTGCCGACCTTACGGAATTTCAGGACCACCTTGTCCAGCGCGCCGACTGCGGAGATATCCCACAGATGCGCCTCCGAGACATCAATCGTCACCGCCTCCACCTCTTCGGCAAAATCGAAGGCGGCGATGAAGCTTTCCGTCGAAGCGAAGAAAATCTGGCCGTCGACGCGGTAGATCCGCTCGCGACCATCTGCTGAAAGCTCCGGTCTGACGTGGAAAAGCTTGGAAACCTTGCCCGCGAAAAACACGCCGGAAAGAAGCACGCCCGCCAGCACACCCTTTGCAAGGTCATGGGTGGCGAGCACCGTGCCGACGGTTACCAGCATGACGATGCTTGACGATGGCGGGTTGCGGCGCAGATCAAGGATCGAACGCCACGAGAAGGTGCCGATGGACACCATGATCATGACAGCCACCAGAGCCGCCATGGGAATGATGCGCACGAGATCATCCAGCACCAGAATGAGGAACAACAGGAACGCACCTGCAACGAAAGTGGACAAGCGGCCGCGACCGCCGGAGCTGACATTGATGACGGACTGGCCGATCATGGCACAGCCGCCCATGCCGCCGATAAGGGCAGACGCGATATTGCTCGTCCCCTGCCCGATGCATTCCTGGCTCTTGTTGCTGCCCGTATCCGTCATGTCGTCGACGATCTGGGCCGTCAGCAGCGATTCCAGCAGGCCGACGGCGGCGAGCGCCACGGAGTAGGGAAAGATGATCTGCAACGTTTCGAAGGTCAGCGGCACCTGCGGCAATGCAAAGATCGGCAATGTCGACGGCAACTCACCGAGATCGCCGACCGTGCGGATGTCCATGCCGGAAAACACCGCCACGCAGGTCAGGGCAACGATGGCGACCAGCGGTGATGGAATGATCTTCGTGACCAGCGGAAAGAGATAGATGATCGCAAGACCGGCGGCGATCATGACGTAGGTTTCGACCGGCACGCCGATCAGTTCCGGCAATTGCGCCATGAAGATCAGGATCGCCAGCGCATTGACGAAGCCGGTCATGACCGAACGCGAGACGAAGCGCATCACCCGGCCGAGTTTCACAAGGCCCGCCAGGATTTGCAGCACGCCCATGAGAATGGTGGCGGCGAAGAGATATTGCAGCCCGTGCTCCTTGACGAGCGTAACCATCAGGACGGCGGTGGCAGCGGTTGCCGCCGAGATCATGCCCGGTCTGCCGCCGGTGAAGGCGGAAACGCAGGCAATCGCGAAGGAGGCGAACAGCCCCACTTTGGGATCGACACCGGCAATGACGGAAAAGCCGATGGCTTCCGGAATGAGGGCGAGCGCCACGACGATACCTGAAAGAAGATCGCCGCGAATATTGGAAAACCACTCACGTCTGTAAGTCTGAAATCTGTTCATCTGATTTTTTCGCAAAGAATGACGCACCGGCCGGAGCCATGTCCGGTAGATTGAAAAGGAATGTCGGTGCTTTGCGTTGTCTGGCGGATCGGCGGCCAGAAGAGCCACCCGGGATTTCACCGGGTCCGTGGTGAGTACCCCACCTATAAACAGCAAAAAAGCGGGCGGCAAGTTGCGCGCCCGCTTTTCGATGCAGCGAAATGAGGTATCAGGCCGCTTCGCGCAAGCCTTGCTCCTCGATATCCATATCGCTCAGCCGGAACTGACAGACAAGATCCTTGAGACGGGCCGTCTCGCTCGCCAGCATGGCGCTGGCGGCATTGTTTTCCTCGACCATGGCGGCATTCTGCTGCGTGCCCTGATCCAGATTGTTGACGGCGGTATTGATCTCGGAAAGCCCGAGCGACTGCTCCTTTGTCGCAACGGCGATGGCTTCGATATGGCCGTTGATCGTCTTGACCGAGCCGCCGATGCGCGACAGGGCTGCGCCGGTTTCCCGCACGAAACGCGCACCGTCCTTCACCTCGGTGCTGGAGTTGCGGATCAGCACCTTGATCTCGGCCGCGGCTTTTGCAGAGCGCTGTGCCAGTTCGCGCACCTCCTGGGCGACGACGGCGAAACCGCGTCCCGCCTGGCCCGCACGGGCTGCCTCGACGCCGGCATTCAACGCAAGAAGGTTGGTCTGGAAAGCGATCTCATCGATGACGCTGATAATGCTGCCGATCTTGCCGGATGACTGTTCGATCTTTTCCATGGCCATGATCGTATCGACGACGAGGTCGGCGGTGCGGCTGGCATCCTCATCGGCAGAATGGGCGACCGTGCGGGCTTCCACAGCACGCTCAGCCGAGATGCGGATATTCGCGGTCAGTTCATCGAGAGCGGCGGCAGTTTCTTCCAGCGAGGCGGCCTGCTGCTCGGTGCGGCGGGCAAGATCGGCAGCGCTCTGGCTGATTTCCTGGCTGCCGCCGTCGATTGCCACGCTCGACTGCACGACGCCGGACATGGCGGCATCCAGCTGGCGGATGGTGCGGTTGAGATCGTGGCGCAGCGTCTCGAAATCCGGAGCGAAAGGCTCGTTCAACTCGAAGGAGAGATCACCGGCGGCAAGACGGTGCAGCGCTGCCGCAAGACCGCTCGTCGCCTGCATCAGCCGCGCCTGTGCCTCCGCCTCCGCCTCGCGCTGGAAACGGGCCTTTTGGTCTTCCGCGTGTTGCCGGGCCGCAAAAGTCTGGTTCTCCAGTTCGATCTTGGCGATGGCGGCCTGCCGGAAAATTTCCAACGCCTGCGCCATGGCGCCAAATTCATCCTTACGGCGCAGGCCGGGAACGTCGAATTCGGTTTCACCTTCGGCAAGGCGACGCATCGCACCGGTGATCAAGGTCGCGGGGCGCGTTATCGAACGGCCAATGAGATAGACCCCGGCAAAAAGGATCACGACGGTCAGGGCAATGAGGGCGACGACGATCGAAACCGTGGTTTCCGCCGCATTTTTGTTCTGCAGCGCGCTTGCCTGCCGCTCCTGCCGATAGGCCGAGGAAATATCGGCGACGAGCGGCAGCAATGCGGTATAGGCCGTGGCGACCGTTTCGCGTGCCGCCTGCTCCTCCAACACCGCCTGCGCATAAAAGCGGAAGGAGGCGGTGTAGATTTCCAGCGCATCCATGATGCGCTGGCGCTCGACGCCCGGCCGGTACTCCAGCTTCACCAGCGCCTTGAAGGTTTCCACCTCCGCGGCGTGTTTTGTCGCATAGGTTTCGTCGCGCCGCAGGATGAAATCCTTCTCGTGCCTGCGCATCATCAACATGCTGGCGCGGATTTCGGCATTGGCAACGGTGTCGATGTGTTTTTCAATGGAATGCACACCATTGCGCATCGCGCCTTCAAGGCCTTCCGCGGGGGTGAGACCCAGCTCCTGATTTTTGGAAACCAGCGCTTTCATGCGTTCTCCATAGGCAGCAACACCCTGCGCCAGCGCATCAAGTTTCACGCGGGCCTGCGGCGTGGCGCTGCCTTCGAGAGAATTGACGGACTGCCCAACCTTGCCCATCGTCTGGTCGAACTGCGCAACGGAATTCATGTCCCTGGAAAGCAGGAAGTCCCTCTGGTGAAGACGGCTTTCATGCAGAGCGTCCACAAGCGTCGTCAACACCCCGTCCCTCTGGATCAGCGTGTCTTCAGCGATGCGATAACGCTCCTCCATCTGCCGTTGCCACAACAGCATGCCCGCGATGACGGCGATACCGCACAGCGCAGCCAGCGCCAGCATGGACACGCGATGCGCTATTTTGAACGTCGAGACCAGCGAAAACATTCAACCCTCATTTGTGAAATTTCATGGGGGCGATGAATGATCGACAAGACTTAAGAAGTTCTCTACCGGATTTGTCAGTTTGATTAAGTTTTTATGACAATCCACAGATTAAGCAGAATAGACAGGAGATACCCGCAAGCAAAAGGCTTGCACGATAAAGATACCTTCCGGGAAAACAGAGTAGACAGGAGGCGGAAAGCGCTGCTTTCCCGCTTCAGTATTGCCTCCCTGCTTTTCTCACCTGACGCCAAGCCGGATAAGGAAAAACAGGGAGTTACGTCGATTGAGATCAATCCGGCCGGAGCATGCCAGACTATGCCACCTCGTTTGCGGAGTTGCGCATCTGCGAAGCGCCTGCCCCCGACCAATCGACCCGGCGGGTGGCGTACATGGTTGCGGCTATGGCAATGAAGGAAATCACAGCACCTGCCAGCAACGCATATTCGTCTTCGTTCAAAACCAGATACATGACGCCGTAGGCGACCGCCAATACGGTAAACAACGCCACACCATTCCTGCGACTATTGGTTGCGCTACCGAGATAAGATGCGATCAGCGCCGCCGTCGCTGTTGATGCCGTAATATAGGCCACCGTGAAGCCCGTATGCTCGGAGAGCGCCAGCAGCAACACGTAGAAGATAATCAGCGCCAGCCCCGTCAGCACATATTGTATCCAGTGCACGACAGTACCGCCCTTGAGTTCAACGATGAAGACGGCAAGGAACACCAGTGAGATGAAACCGATCGAATATTTCAGCGTTCGGGCGATGATCTGGTAAAATTTCACGGGTTCGACGAGGTTGATCGTCATCAGGCTGCCCGACAGCGGCAGACGCGTGCCCTCCACCACCCGGTCTATGCCTCTCGCAAGATAAGGAATGGTCCAGTTCGCCTTGAAATCCGTAGCGGTGACGGTCTTCTGCTCGGGCAGGAACAGGCCTTCGAAGCCGGGATGTGGCCAATCGGCGTTTGCCGCAAAGCTCGTCGTCTGGCCGGCCGGCGCCACGGCAAAACTGCCTGAACCATTCAGGGAAAAGGCGATATCGAAGGCGAAGCCGGTTTCGATGAGGTTTCTCTCAATCGGCCTGTGCACACCGGCATCGGACCGGATCGATACCTCTGGACCGGCGCGGTTGGTCATCACCGAAATATCCCGCATGCCGGGATCAAAAGGCAGAACCGGGCCGCCATCGATTTTGACGCCGGCGCTGGAGCGTATGCCGGTCATATCCTGTATGCTGAGGACGAGAATGGCGTTCTCCAGTCGCGGCGTGCCGGAAAAGCGCGCGAGGTCCTGCAGGATGCCGGAACCGAAGCGGCCTTTCAGCGCGATGTTGCCGTTATAGACCGGCAGGCTGTAGATCGACAGCTGCTTTTCCTCGGTCTTCAGATCGGCCGCAACTTCAAGCGTTTCCGGCATGACCAGCACCCATTCCGTCGTGCGGTCGACGATGCTTTGGCCATTCACCTCGCGGCGGCGGTCCACGTCGAAAGGCACGGCAAGATAGGGACCGTTCACCACCTGATCACCGCCCCAGCCATTGGCAATCCGCCCCGACACATCTTCCGCCCGCGAGGCGCGCTCTTCCGTCAACCCCCAGACAAGCAGGAGCGGCACGAGCAGAACCATGGATATGAAGCCGATCATCAGGAACTTGGCGCCCGGCGAGCGCAGGCTGACGGCGAAATTGCCGCGCGGCGGGGCTGGAGGTGCATATCCACCCGCCGGCGCGATATCTTTTTCCGTTTCATGTACCATTCTGAAATCCTTATAAATATGATCGCGCCGAAACCGAAAGCGAAGTTCGGCGGCGCTGTCCCAAGTTTAAAACCCCAAATAGTCTTGCGTCCCCCAGGTGAACGCAGAGCCTATACTGGAAGCGGATTTCGGCTGATTGTGCGCGGAATTCGGTTTAACTCGCGGTAAAATTGTGACTTTGCCGCGTTCGTTGCAAAAACAAAAAGGGCCGGCGTCGCCGCCAGCCCTTTGTTTGAACCTGAATAGACCAGATCAGTCCTTTTTGGACGGAATAACGCGCAGCGCCAGTTCGCGAAGCTGCGTCGGCGTTGCCGGCGACGGGGCGTTCATCAAGAGATCCTGCGCCTGCTGGTTCATCGGGAACAGCGTGATTTCGCGCAGGTTCTTGGCGCCGACCAGCAGCATGACCACACGGTCGATGCCGAATGCGCAACCGCCATGCGGAGGCGCGCCGTACTGGAAGGCGCGGTAGAGACCGCCGAAGCGCTCTTCCACATCGCTCTGCGATAGGCCGACCTTTTCGAAGGCCTTGACCATCAGCTCAGGCGACTGGTTACGGATCGAGCCGGAGGCGATTTCGAAGCCGTTGCAGACCGCGTCATACTGGAACGCCTTGATGGAGAGCGGATCCTGCCCTTCCAGCGCTTCCATGCCGCCCTGCGGCATGGAGAAGGGGTTGTGAGCAAAGTCGATCTTCTTTTCTTCGTCGTTGTATTCGAAGAAGGGGAAATCGACGATCCAGCACATTTCGAAACGGTCGCGGTCAATCAGGTTCAGCTCGTCGGCGGCGCGGGTGCGCGCCTCGCCGGCGAACTTGTAGAACTTGGCGGGATCACCGGCGACGAAGAAGCAGGCATCACCCGCTTCCAGGCCGAGCTGCTGGCGTAGCGCCTCGGTGCGTTCCTCGCCGATGTTCTTGGCAAGCGGACCGGAACCGCCGACCTTGCCGTCCTCTTCCCTCCAGAAGATGTAGCCGAGGCCCGGCTGGCCCTGAGACTGCGCCCATGCGTTCATGCGGTCGCAGAAAGCGCGCGAGCCGCCGGTCTTGGCCGGGATTGCCCAGACCTGAACCTTGGGGTTGGAAGCGATCATGTTGGCGAAGACCTTGAAGCCCGAACCATCGAAATGTTCGGTCACGGCTTCCATGACGATCGGGTTGCGCAGGTCCGGCTTGTCGGAGCCGTATTTGCGGATCGATTCGTCATAGGGAATGCGCGGCCATTGTTTCGTCACCGGCTTGCCGTCGGCAAACTGTTCGAACACGGCCGTCATCATCGGTTCCATCGTGGTCCAGACATCTTCCTGGGTCACGAAGCTCATTTCGACATCGAGCTGGTAGAATTCACCCGGCAGACGGTCGGCACGCGGGTCTTCATCGCGGAAGCACGGAGCGATCTGGAAGTAGCGGTCGAAACCGGCCACCATCAGAAGCTGCTTGTACTGCTGCGGCGCCTGCGGCAACGCGAAGAACTGGCCTTCGTGGATGCGCGAGGGAACGAGGAAGTCGCGCGCACCTTCCGGCGAGGATGCGGTGAGGATCGGCGTCGTGTATTCGGCAAAGCCCAGTTCACCCATGCCCTTGCGCATGGAAGAGATGATCTGCGTGCGCTTGACGATGTTCCTGTGCAGCGTCTCGCGGCGCAGGTCGAGGAAGCGGTACTTGAGGCGAACGTCCTCGGGATATTCCGGCTCACCGAAGACAGGCAGCGGCAATTCCTTGGCAACACCCAGAACCTCGATTTCCTGTGCGTAAAGCTCGATCTCGCCGGTCGCCATGCCCTTGTTGATGGTGTCCTCTGAACGCGCCTTGATCAGACCGTCGATACGGATCACCCATTCGCCGCGCACCGTCTCGGCAACCTTGAAGGCCGGGCTATCGGGATCGGCCACCACCTGGGTGATGCCGTAATGGTCGCGAAGGTCGATGAAGAGAACGCCGCCATGATCTCGCACGCGGTGAACCCAACCGGAAAGGCGAACGGTTTCGCCGACGTCGGACTTGCGGAGAGCGGCACAGGTGTGGCTGCGGTAACGATGCATTTTTATATCCTGGAACGTGTCGTGGGCCAGATCAGCCGCACTGTCGAATTTGGCCGGAAAAACGCATGACCAGCCTGATTTGTCAAGGCAAAGCGCAAGATTGTCGCCTCCTGACTGTCCTTTCCCCCGCCTTGGCTTTAGATAGTGCTTATTCAGCCCGCCAAACCGAGTCGGCCCGCAATGAGCCAGATCAGACCCCTTATCCCGCTTCTCGTCACCGCCGGCATCCTGATCGGCGGCAATGGCCTGCAGGGAACCTATATCGCGCTGCGCGGCCTGTCCGAAGGGTTTTCGGCCAGCACCATCGGCCTCATCAGCGCCGCCTATAGTCTCGGTTTCGCGCTCGGCTGCATTTCGGTGACACGCCTGCTGCGCAAGATCGGCCATATCCGCACTTTTGCCACCATGGCGGCCGTGGCGTCGGCTGCGTCGATTGCCATGCCACTCATTCTGCATCCGCTGTTCTGGCTGGCGATGCGCTTCATCATCGGCATTGCGGTTGCCTGTCTTTTCGCGGCCATCGAAAGCTGGATCAATGCGCAGGTGACGAATTCCAACCGGGCGCGGACACTCTCCATCTATCGTTTCGTCGATCTCGGCTCCGTCACGCTGGCGCAATACATCATACCCGTCGCCGGCATTGATGGCCCGGTGGTGTTTTCGCTGATCGCCATGGCGCTCTCGCTGTCGCTGGTGCCGATCTCGCTTGCCGACAAATCCAACCCCGCCCCGCCGAAACAGATACCTTTCAATCTTTTCGCCGTCTGGCGCATTTCGCCACTTGCCGTCGTCGGCTGCGTCGCCGTCGGTCTCAGCATGGCGGCATTCCGCAATATCGGTCCGATCTACGCCGAGCAGATCGGCCTTTCGGTAACGGCGATCGCCACCTTCATGAGCGCCGGCATCATCGGCGGCGTGGTGCTGCAATATCCGCTCGGCGTTTATTCCGATCGTTATGACCGGCGCATCATCATTCTCGCCACCACCGCGGGTTCGGTGATCGTCGGTCTATTTCTAGCCTTCTTCGCTGGCACCGACGAGTGGAGCAACATTATCGGCGTCTTCGTGTTCGGCGCATTCGCCCTGCCGCTTTATTCGCTCAGTTCCGCCCACGGCAACGACCATGCCAAGGAAGGCGAACATGCGATGGTTTCGGCCGGGCTTTTGTTCTTCTGGTCGGTGGGTGCGACTGTCGGCCCCCTGCTCGCTTCCGTTCTGATCGACCAGTTCGGCCCGAAGGCACTGTTCAGCTACACCGCCGCGATCCAGATCGTTTTCATCGCCTACACCATATATCGGCTGCGGGTGCGCGAGGGTGTTCCCGTGGAAGAGAGGAACTGGCGGTTCCGTTCGCTTTTGCGCACGTCAGCCTATTTTCAGAAGCTCGCGGCCCCCACGCCGCCCAAAAAGGACGGGACGGAGCCCAATCCGCCCGAGAAAAACGATCCTTGAACCTTCAAAGGCGGGCTTTGTATTGACATGCGCCCGGCAAAGGGAAAGTAAGACGGATAATTTTCACGAGTGGCCATTTGCAATGATTGAAACGACTGCCGCCCTCGCCGAAGCCTGCACGGAACTGGCGAAATCGGAATTCATCACCATCGACACCGAGTTCCTGCGGGAAACGACCTTCTGGCCGGAGCTTTGTCTCGTGCAGATGGCAAGCCCGACGCTTGAAGTGCTGGTCGATCCGCTCGCCAAGGGTCTCGATCTCACGCCGCTTTTCGAGCTGATGGCCAATCCTGCTGTCGTGAAGGTTTTCCATGCCGCACGGCAGGATATCGAAATCATCTACCATCTCGGTGGGCTCATTCCGCACCCGATCTTCGACACCCAGGTCGCCGCCATGGTCTGCGGTTTCGGCGATTCGATCTCCTACGACCAGCTGGTGCAGAAGATCAAGAATGTGCAGATCGACAAATCCTCGCGCTTCACCGACTGGAGCCGCCGCCCGCTGACCGAAAAACAGCTGGATTACGCGTTGGCCGACGTGACCCATCTGCGCGACGTCTATCTCTCGCTGAAGTCGCAGCTGGAGCGCGAAGGCCGCTCGCTGTGGCTGACCGAAGAGATGGACATTCTGGAATCGCGTGACACCTATGACATGCATCCCGACGATGCGTGGCTGCGGCTGAAATCGCGCCTGCGCAAGCCGACCGAGCTCGCCATCCTCAAATTCGTCGCCGCCTGGCGCGAGCGTGAGGCGCGCTCGCGCAACGTGCCACGTTCGCGCGTCCTGAAGGATGATGCGATCTTCGAAATCGCCCAGCAGCAGCCAAAGGACGCCGAGGCGCTGTCGCGCCTGCGCACGATCCCCAAAGGCTGGGAACGCTCCACTTCGGGTACCGCCATCATCGAAACCGTAAATGCAGCGCTGGCATTGCCGAAAGAGGAAATGCCCAAGGCGCCGCGCCACAGCCACGCGCCGGAAGGCTCCGGTGCTGCCGTGGAACTCTTGAAGGTTCTGCTGAAGCTGACGGCCGACAAGCACGGCGTTGCCGCCAAGGTCATCGCCAACAGCGACGATCTGGACAAGATCGCCGCTGAAGGTGAAAACGCGACCGTGGGGGCACTGACCGGCTGGCGGCGCGAACTCTTCGGCGATGTGGCGCTGAAACTCATCAACGGCGAAGTGGCGCTGCGTTTTGCCGGCAAGAAGGTCGAGGCGGTTGAGGTTGCTGTGAGCGGCGAATAGCCCCTCGCTTTTAACCCCAATTTTGCCCGTATCGCGGTCCATCCCTGTGCACATCGTTGCGCTTTGAGGGTCTTGTGATGAAACCTGCCTGCATCCTGCTGCTGGCCGCCCTTGTGGCAGCCGCAGGCATTCTCCCCGCGCCTTTTTCCGCGCGCGCCGATGACGGCAAGGTCGATCTTCAGGGCGAATGGACGACCGACTGCCTGAAGATCGGCAAAAACGACCGGCATGGCATCGTCACACGCATCACGATACGCGGTGATCGCATGCACGCCGTCTCGCAAATCTATGCCCGCAATGGCTGCCAGCAACCCACGGTGCAGGTACGTTATGAAGGCACGCTTGATGGTGGCCTGAGAGACCATGACAGCATGCTCTTTGCCCATACCGTCACCGCGATTACCATGACACCGAACGACGCCGACGTCGTTGCGCACTATAATGGCGACCCGAAGGGCACCGGCTGCGGCCTGAACGGCTGGAAGGAGAATGTTCCCTTTGATGTCGATGGCCGGACCTGTGCAGCCATCACCTTTGCCCACAAGGGAGAAACCCTGTTCGACCGGGCATGGATCGACGGCAAGCGGCTGCGTTTTGCCGCCTTTCCGGTCAAATGGTCGAACCGTTCGCCGGATGACCGGCCGCAATCCCCGCTTGAAACTGTCTATTACAGAACATCATATTAGACGTAATGCCACCTGTGCGCCCGTTTTGCGGCAACAGGGCAACAACCTTTCCAATCCTTCATGTGACCTTACCGAAAGGTCACTTTTTGCAGCGCATTTTCCACATTAATGTCGCATATGACCGCAACAGAAGCTTCGCCGACGGGAGCGGCCAGTTCTTCCTTCCCGAGGCCAAGCCTTCCCTGCCCGAGACCCAAGAACCGACATGAGAAAATTGCTGCCCATTCTGGATTACGTGGTGCTCTTCGTTGCCGTGGCCGGCGCCGGGGTGGCCTACGCATTTCTGGAATATGGCGGCGGCGCATTGATCGGCGCGACCTATGCGCTGTTTGCCTGCGCACCCATTCTCGCTTTTGAGCGCGGTTACATCATGCCCGGCCTGTCGCGGCGGGTCAGCGCATTGCCGACACCGGTCTATATCGCCGTCGGTCTGATCATCTATGCCGTTCTCGTTTTCTGCGGCTTCGGGCTTGGCGGCACCATCCTGTGGCTGAGCGGGATATTTCCCGGCACCTGGAAACGGGCAGTGCATGCCGAAGTGCAGACGCTCGTCTTCACCCTCATCGTCTGCGGCATCATCGTTTTCATCATGCGGGTGCGCGAGCTTCTTGGCCGCGACATCTTCATCGATCTCATTCTCGGTCGCTATCGCCGCCCCGTCAGCGAAGACCGCGTCTTCATCTTCATCGATCTTGTCGGCTCCACCTCCTTTGCCGAAACCAATGGCGACCTGAAGGCCCAGGAGTTTCTCGGCGAAATCTTCGCGAGCTATGCCGCACCGGTCCGGAAACATGGCGGCGTCATCGATGACTATATTGGCGACGCCGCCATCATTACCTGGCCCTATCACATGGCGATCAGGCGGGCGGCCTGCGTGCGCTGTGTCTTCGATATTCTGGCGACCATCGAGGAAAAACGCGACATGTGGATTTCCCGATTCGGCGAAGTGCCGCGCCTGCGCTTCGCCATCCATGGCGGGCCGGTCATAACAGCGGAAATCGGCGTCGATCACCACAAGATCACCTATTTCGGCGATACGGTAAACACGACCTCGCGTCTCGAATCACTGAGCAAGATGCTCGGCCACCCGGTGCTGATTTCCGCAGACCTTGCCCATCAGCTGGTGCTTCCAAAGGGTGTGCGCAGCGAATATCTCGGTGAACATGCGGTCAAGGGCCGTGGCCAGACACTGGGTGTATGCACGCTCAGCCAGTATCAGGCCCCTGCCGCATAAGGGCAATTGGCTGGAAGAAGCCGTGCTGTCCCGTTTGGAGACGGCAGCCGTCATCAAAATTCATCAAAGCTTCAAACGACAATCACCTGCCTGTCATGGAGCGCCCCTATCGCCTCAATCCTGTCTTCAACAGGTATCGAGGGGTCTTATCCATGAAGCACATTCTTTTCGCGTCCTGCGCAGTTCTCGCGCTTGCCACCACATCTTATGCGGCCGAGAAGGAGTTTCCGGCAAAGCTGGTCTCCCACGCCATTCTGCCGGCCAACACCATCATCCCAGCACCATCAGATGCGCCGGAGCACCTCAAGACCTCCGCCAAGTTCACGACGGCCGACCGCAAGCGCGCCGAGGGCCTCGGCACCGTGCCCGGCAAGGACGGCGTTCGCCTGACCGGTCTTTCCATGCCGTTCAACGGCCAGCCGATGCAGGGCTTTTCCGGTATCAAGGCCATGGCCGACGGCAGCTTCTGGAGCCTTTCCGACAACGGCTTCGGTTCCAAGCTGAATTCCAGCGACGCCATGCTGATGCTTCACCATCTGAAGTTCGACTGGGACGCCGGCAAGGTCAACGCGCTTGAAACCGTGTTTCTCTCCGACCCTGACATGAAAGCGCCCTTCCCGATCGTTCTCGAAGGATCGAGCAAGCGTTACCTGACGGGCGCCGATTTCGACGTCGAATCCATTCAGCCTGTCGCCGATGGTTTCTGGGTGGGCGAAGAGTTCGGTCCTTACATCCTGAAATTCACCCGTGACGGCAAGCTGACCGACGTCATTGCCACCAAGGCTGGTGACATCGACGTGAAGTCGCCGGATCATCCGACTCTGGCCCTGCCCGGCAACCCGACGCAGAAAATGCCTGCCTTCAACCTGAAACGTTCCGGCGGTTATGAAGGCATGGCGCTCTCCAAGGACGGTTCGAAGCTCTACGGTCTGCTGGAAGGCCCGCTCTACACCGCCGATGGCCAGGTGGAGAAAACCGAAGACGGTTCGACCGGCCTTCGGATCATCGAACTCGACACCGCCAAGAAGGAATGGACCGGCCGCACCTGGCTCTATCCGCTGGCAGAGGGCGGCGAAGCCATCGGCGACTTCAACATGCTTGACGACAGCACGGCGCTGGTCATCGAACGTGACAATGGCGCCGGCACCGCCGACAAGGCGTGCGCCGATCCGAAGAAGCCGGAAGCAAACTGCTTTGCCGTGCCTTCCAAGGTCAAGCGCATCTACAAGATCGAGTTCAATGACGCCAATGTCGGCAAGGCCGCCCGCAAGATCGGCTATATCGATCTTCTGAAGATCTCCGATCCTGACAACAAGAAACGTCAGGGCGGCGGCAACGGCTATTACGACATGCCTTTTGTCACCATCGAGAATGTCGACCGCGTCGACGCCACGCATATCATCGTCGGCAACGACAACAACCTGCCCTTCTCGGCAGGTCGTGCGCTGGACAAGGCTGACGATAACGAATTCGTCCTCTTGGAAGTCAAGGACCTGCTCGACGCCAAGTAAGTAAAACGGTGCCGGAACTGGTTCCGGCACCACCCGCGCGACCGCGCATATTCAACAGGGCGGAGCGTCCTTGCAGCCTCCAGAGGAGGCGCGGCGCTCCGCTTTTTTTCCAGCCAAGCCTGACCCGGAGCCCGGCTCCGAAACGGGAAAGACCCCTTCATGCAGGATCATGCCGAACGACTTTATTATGCGCTGAGGAAAAGCTGGTCGGGCGAGACCAGCAGCCTGTGGTCGCGGGAAAACCCCGCCCGTGGACAGGGCAGCGTCACCGCTCTGGTGGTTCAGGATATTTTCGGCGGTGATATCGCCAAAACCGCCGTCAGCGGCGCCGACCATTTCTACAATATCGTCGATGACATTCGCTGGGATTTCACCTTCGCCCAGTTTGATATTCCCGTCGGTTATCAGGACAGGCCCGCCACCCGCACCGAAGCGATGGCAAAGATTACGCCGCTGCAATATGCCTATCTCAGCGCCTGCATCAGGAAGGCGCTGGGGCACGGTTGATCTAATCTAAAACGAAGGCCAGCCAGTTTGCCCAGCCCCGAAACAGGTCCGGAGCCGCGCGCGCACAACGATGAAATCAAGCGATGTGCAAAACCAGCGTCGTCTCTGATTTGCCTGGAATAAGGTACTATTTCAGGCAGTCATCCAGACGTTGCTGGCCGCCCCAATCGGCGAATGCCTTCTTTGAGGCGACAATCAGGGCGTTTTCGTTGTTCGCATCGTATTTGACCGCCGGTATTTTCTTTCCGAAAAACACCCACAGGACATCTGCGGTCTCCACCTGACCGGCGAATCTGTTGTTACGCGTGACATTGTCGGTGATTGGCAGACCGGCAAGTGATCGCGCAAGGGCGGGTGTTCCCTCTCCAACTCTCGGGCCGGCATCCCCAACCACGAAAGGCACCGCAATTTTTTTATCCTTGCGGATGGCAACTCCGAAGGAGCCCATGACAATGCCATTGGAAGCAAGAATGGTGCTTTCTGGAATGACGCCGGCGGGAATTCTCAGAGGATTGACGTAACGGCGCTGAACAGCTTCATCCCTGATGCTTTGATCGGCAAATTTTGTTGGCGAGACAAAGAAACCGCTACCGTCCGATTGCTCCACAGGAACGACTCCACGCACAAGCTCGCCCTTCATGGAAACCTCGTCTTTGCCGAGTATGCCATACCAGCGTACAACGCCCACGGATTTATCTTTCCAGCCTGCCTTACCAATCCGCGCGACGTCGCTCATAAACGTCTCGGTGCAGGTCGCATTGTCGGTCGAACCATGGTATTTTTTGCCACCAGGCAGATATACTTGGCCTGCATTGCACAGATGAATAAGAGCACCTGCCGTTGCATTTTTGGGATGATACGCTTTTCCGTATCCATCAATATTGATGTTTACCTTCGAATAACCGACAACTCCATTATCATTGAGTATCTTTGCGGAACTCAGTCCCTTTATGTCGCGCGTAGTTTTCCCTTCACATTTCGATTGGGCGACAGCGTAACTCGATGCAAAAACAGCGGCAGTAAACACTACCATAGCAGACAATATTTTCATGAAAGACTTCCCCCGAAGAAACGATCAAATAAATTTTCGTGGCTTATCTTAATCCTTCCTCCATGGGTTGCAATAAAAAAATCAACCACTGGTTATGTGATCTGCGATCCAGGTGCAGCAATGCAAAAAGCCGCCGATCTTATTGATCGACGGCAGTCATTCAGAAAAATCGTTGTTATGAAATTATGCCGGCCGATGTCGCAAGCCGGCGACTTTAGACGGCTTATTCGAACACAAACGCCAGCCGCTTGCCCGTCAGCTTCGCCAGCTGCTGCAAACGCCCGTCCAAACGCTCGCCGGCAAAATCGCAATAATCGTGCGGCACCACGAATTCCAGATCGAGATCGGGATTGGTGGATTTGCGGAATTTCAGATGGTCGACAACGCCCGGCATCGAGGCCGAGAACAGGTAAACGACGCGCAGCAGGCCGCCGAGCAACTTGCCGAGTTCCAGCAGCCGGTCACCTGCCATGGCCGCCAGCGGCTCGGTGGTGCCGTTGTCGTTCAGTCCCTCGAAGCGATAATAATTGGCGAGCGCTATATAGGCTCGGCCCGGATGGGTAATTGCGACGAAAGAGGAGTGGGCGATGATATTGAGCGCCTGCAGGCCGCGATAGTCCGGATGCGCACGCCAGCTGATATCGGCGAGAAGGCAGGCCGCCTGGCGGTAACGGCTTTCTTCTTCCGTCTCGTCGATGCCGAAGACAGGAAAGGTGCGACCGCTCCAATCCGCCAGTTCACGCGCATGTTCGGGCGAACGGGCGCGCAGGATGGCAAGTTCATCGGCCGTTACCAGCAGCGGGTCCAGATCCCGCTCCGTTTCCGTCAGCAGCGAATAGAGATAACCTTCGCGCACGCCCTGCGCGGAAAAGGCGATCTTTGCCGGCTTCATCACCTTCAGAACCTCGCGCATGGCGATGGCGCCGAAGGGCAGAAGCGAACGGCGGTTCTTGGAAACCGCCTGCCAAGCCGGATCCTTGCTGTCCCTGGAGAGAATGACCTCCTCCAGAAAATTCAGCATTTCCTCCAGCGGCAATTCATATCCCTGCATCATATGCAGCGGGTAACCGGTGATTTCCATGTGCAGCTTGGCGATGTTTCGCCATGTGCCGCCCACGGCATAAAAGGTGCGTCCCTCACCCGCCGTCAGCAGCTTTGCAAAGGATTTGACGTGTTTTCTGGCAATGGTCGCTGCTTTTTCGAGCGAACCATCCGATTGCTCGGAAAGCCTCAGGCCACCGAGCGGCAGGGTAATGCCCTCGCCGCAGCTTTTGCCCTTGATGTCGATGAGTTCGAGCGAACCACCGCCCAGGTCGCCGGCAATGCCATCCGGATCATGGAAACCGCTGATCACTCCATAAGCGGAATAAAGCGCTTCCTTTTCGCCTGACAGCACCTCGACCTCGCAACCGAGAATGGCTTCTGCCTCGCGGATGAAATCCGGACCGTTTTCCGCTTCACGCGCCGCCGCCGTCGCCAGCACGTAAAGTTCCTGTGCCTGCGCCTGTTCGGAAAGCGCATGGAAACGCCTGAGCGCCATCAACGCCCGGCTGACACCTTCCTCATGCATGCGGCCCGTCAGCGCCAGTCCTTTGCCGAGACCGCAAAGGACCTTTTCGTTGAACAGCACCGCGGGCGCGCGGGAGAGACCTTCATATACGACAAGACGAACGGAGTTCGAACCAATATCTATGACGGAAACGGGGGCAAGGCCGGTCAGCCGCCCCTGTGCTTCTGATCGAGTCATTCAGCCTGTTTCTTGCGGGAAGAAATCAACCCGGCAATCAATTTGGGCGCACTGGATTTCAAGGCTTCACCACGTCCGGAAAGGCTGGGATTGGTCATGAAATAGTGCTGCGCGTTGAACGGTTCTTCGCCTTTACGCACCTCGATGCGCCTCGACGTTCCGTCCGCAAGTATCTCGTAGCTCTGCTGGTTGTCAATGAGATTGCCCAGCATAATCTGTGAAAGAACCTGCTCGTGCACGGTGGGATTGGTGAGCGGCACCAGCGTTTCCACACGGCGATCAAGGTTGCGCGGCATCATGTCGGCCGAGCCGATATAGACCAGCGCCTTGTCGGACGGCAGCCCGAAACCGTTGCCGAAGCAGAAAATCCGGCTGTGTTCGAGGAAGCGGCCGACGATGGATTTGACGCGGATATTGTCGGAAAGACCGGCCACCTGCGGGCGCAGGCAGCAGATGCCGCGGATCACCAGATCAATCTCCACACCCGCCGCACTGGCGCGGTAAAGCGAATCGATGATTTCAGGATCGACCAGCGAATTCATCTTCATCCAGATCGCCGCCGGCGCACCACGCTTGGCGTGCTCGATCTCTTCATTGATGTGCTTCACGATGCGCGAACGCAGCGTATAGGGCGAAATCGCCAGCTTCATGCCCTCTTCCGGCTCACCATAACCGGTGATGAAGTTGAAGATATTCGCCATGTCGTGGGCGATCTTCGGGTTGCAGGTGAAGAAGGACAGGTCGGTGTAAATCTTGGCCGTGATCGGGTGATAGTTGCCCGTGCCGAGATGGCAATAGGTTCTGAGCTTGCCGTCCTCGCGGCGCACCACCATCGACATCTTGGCGTGGGTTTTCAGTTCGATGAAGCCGAACACCACCTGCACGCCGGCACGCTCCAGATCGCGCGCCCAGCGGATGTTGGCTTCTTCGTCAAAGCGGGCCTTCAATTCCACCAGAGCGGTGACGGATTTGCCGGCTTCGGCCGCGTCAATCAGCGCACGGACAATCGGGCTGTCATTGGAGGTACGGTAAAGCGTCTGCTTGATGGCGAGAACTTCGGGATCGCGCGCTGCCTGCAGCAGGAACTGCACGACCACGTCGAAGCTTTCATAGGGGTGGTGAACCACCATGTCCTTTTCGCGGATGGCGGCGAGGCAATCGCCGGCATGTTCGCGCACGCGCTCCGGGAAACGGGCGTTGTAAGGCTCGAACTTCAGGTCGTCGCGCGGCGCGCGCACGATTTCCGAAATGGTGTTGAGCGCCAGAAGACCCGGCAGAACCGCGACGCGATTGTCCGGCACGCCAAGTTCATGCACCACGAACTGGCGCAGCGACTGCGGCATTTCGCTGTCGGTCTCGATGCGGATAACGGAGCCGCGGCGGCGGCGCTTCAGCGCGCTTTCGAAGAAACGGACCAGATCTTCCGCCTCTTCCTCCACCTCGATATCGCTGTCGCGAATGATACGGAAGGTGCCGAAGCCGCGGACCGTATAACCGGGATAAAGCCGGTGGATGAACAGGCCGACCACATCTTCAAGCGTGATGTAACGAATGGCGTTCTTGTCATCCGGCAGGCGCACGAAGCGGTCGAGTGCGGGTGGCAGGCGCAGGAGCGCGGTCATCGGCTCGCGGCCGTTGACGCTGTCGAGCTGCAGGCCCATCGAGAAGCCAAGGTTGGGAATGAAGGGGAACGGGTGCGCGGGGTCGATGGACAGCGGCGTCAGCACCGGGAAGATACGCTCTTCGAATTCGGTGCCAAGCCAGGTGCGGTCGGCATCGGACAGTGCGGCAGGCCGCACGACGAAGATTTCTTCCTTGGCGAGATATTGCTGCAGCACGGCGAGCGAGGCCTGCTGCTCCATCTGCAGATTGTCGATTTCCTTCAGAATGTCTTCCAGCTGCTCGGCCGGCGTCTTGCCATCCGGCGTCCGCACGGTGATCTTCTGGCGAACCTGGCCTTCGAGGCCGGCGACGCGGACCATGAAGAATTCATCGAGGTTGGCGGCAGAGATGGAGAGGAAACGCAGCCGCTCCAGAAGCGGATGATCCGTATTCAGCGTTTCTTCAAGAACGCGACGGTTGAACTGGAGCCAGGAAAATTCGCGGTTGACGAAACGAGCGGGGCTATCCCAGAGGCTCTCGCCCTCGGTCACCGGCTGAACCTTGTCGAAGTTGTCCTGCGCTACTGCGTCCATGCCCTGTTCCATCCCCTGACCAATTTCCGTCCCGTGATCCTGTTGCATCGCGTGATCGTCCTTCTTGCCCGTATAACAGTTTGACGACGGAACTGTGACAGTCGTCAATCGATGTCCAGCTCGCTGCCCGCCGCGGTGCTGTCCATCGCATTGAGGACTTCCGCTGCCAGCGGGCGGGTTATTCTCGTTCCGCGCGCAAGCGCCAGCCTGTCGATGCGGTCCACAATCGTCTGGGCCGTATCGAGCGAGCGCTCCATTCTATTGACGATGTAACCTATGAGTTTGTCATCCATGTAAAGCTGCCGGTCGGCGAAGAGTTTTACCAGCACCTGCGCCAGCAGCCCCTCATCCGGCTCACCCGTCTCCACCACCGTCACGGCCTTCAGGCGCGAGCGCAGGTCCGGCAGCGTTACCGGCCATGCGGCCGGCCATTGCCGGCTTGTCATCAAAAGCGTCGTGCCGTGCTGGCGCACGCTGTTGATGACATGGAAGAGTTCGGTGTCGTCAAAACCGCGGCGGTCGGCATCCTCGAAGAGAACGGGTCCGTTCTCGGCCGCACGCGCGGCATCACCGCCGGCCTGCGGGTGGATATCCCGGGCGCCGGCAATGTTTTTCCAGATATTGGCGAGATGCGATTTTCCCGAGCCGGGTGGCCCGGCCAGCACGACGACCGGCGCGCGCCAGTTCGGCCATTCATCGACAAGGCTGACGGCGGCCGCAAGTGACGCGGACACGAGGAGATCGTCCCGGCCGGAGGCGGCCTGGTGTGAGAATGCGAGCGGCAGCTGCTCGGCCTTCGACCGGGCGTTATCGGTTTTGATTGGGTCAGTCATCGTCAGCCCTGACCATCCACCTTGGCGGAGGACGTTTCCTTTTCTTCCAGGCCAGGATTGGCGTCCCAGGGAAGGTTGGCAGCGTGTCCGTGATAGAGATCGCTTTCAAGATACCGCGACAATGCGAAGCGGACAAGCACGCCGACGGCGGCAGCCGCCGGAACCGCGACCAGAAGACCGACGAAACCGAACAATGCGCCGAAGGCGAACAAAGCGAACATCAGCCATACCGGATGCAGACCGACGCTTTTGCCCACGAGCTTCGGCTGCAGGATATTGCCTTCGATGAACTGGCCGGAAAAGAACACGGCAAGTGTGAGAAACACATAGATGTAATCCGGCCAGAACTGCACGATGGCGACACCGACGGCAAGGATGAGGCCGACCATGGAGCCGATATAGGGAATGAAGCTGATGAGGCCGGAGAAAAGACCGATCAGCAGGCCGAAATTCAAGCCCACCAGCGACAGGCCAACGGCATAATAAACACCGAGAATGATGCAGAGCGACCCCTGCCCGCGCACGAAACCGGCAATCGTCTTGTCCATGTCGCGGGCGATCTGGCGGACGGTATGCACGTAGTCGCGCGGTATCCAGCTGTCGACCTTGTCGATCATCCGGTCCCAGTCGAGCAGCAGGTAAAAGGCGACAACGGGGGTGACGACCAGCAGCGACACCACATCGACCAGCGATTTGCCGGAGTTCCAGATCTGCGTCAGCAGCGTGCCGATGAAACCGGCGCCTTCGGTGAGGAGCTTGGAGAAATTCTCCTTCACGGCGTCGATCTGGTTGCTCACCCAGTCCGGCAGCAGGTTGGTATCGGCACCGGCAATCAACTGCTGCAGGGACGAGATATATTGCGGGATACGGGTGATGAATTCCGAGGCCTGGGCGGCGATGAGCGGAATGATGATGATGAGCGACAGCGCAAAGATCAGCACGAAGGAGACGAGAATGACGACCGTCGCCATCAGCCGGTTGAGACCGCGACGCTCCAGCCAGTCGGCAACCGGGTCAAGAAAATAGGCAAGCGCCATGCCGGCCACGAAGGGCAGCAGAATGGAGCTGAAGACCATCAGGAAAAGGACAAAGACGGCAAGCACGCCGATCCAGAAAAATACCTGCCGGCGCAGGCTCATGCCGCTTACATGGGGTTGCATTCACTCATCCTCTTGTCGCCGTGCCGTCACCGCCCAAGATGGAGATAGGATGCCCATATGCTTATGGTCAAGACCGCTGCGGCTGCGCACGGGCCGCCGGAGCACCCAGGCCTGGTTATCTTTTTCCCATGCAAGCTCGTCCAGTTGGCAAAATCCCGCCTTTCCGGGGCTTTGGGCCGCAACGGCAGGTTGACCGACCGCCAATATTAGACAAATATCAAATAATAGTCGGGCGAGCCCGCAGCGCTCTGTGATGTCCGGCAACCGGAGGCACGATGCAAGGCACCAGTGAAAATGGCATCGCGGAACACAATGCCGGTCTTTTCGATCACCCCGACATTGCCGAGTGGTACGACAACCAGCAGCTTTATCCGGCCGAACGCATTATTCTAGACCAGTTCCGCCATGCCTATGCCGGCAAACGGCTACTTGATCTCGGGGTCGGCACCGGCCGGACGACGAAGCCGCTTCTGCCGCTGGTGGGTGACTATATCGGCATCGATCGTTCGCAACCCATGCTGGCGCTGGCGCGGCGCAATTTTCCGGCAGCCACCTTTCTCGACATGGATGTGCGGGCGATCGGGCAATTCGGTGCGGAGCGGTTCGACTGCGTGCTTGGTGCGCTCGCGATTTTAAGTGCCTTCGGCCATGAGGATCGGCTCGCCATCATCCATGCCATCAGCAACATTCTGGCGCCCGGCGGTTATTTCATCTTCTCATTTCATAACCGGCAATGGAAACGGGCCGGCGGCATGCCGTTGCACCGGCGATCCTGGCACCCGCGGGAAGTGGTGAATTCGCTGCATCCGCAAAGCTGGATCAACTATCTGCGCCTGCAGGCCGCCACCCGGCAGACACCTGAATACGCCATTCTGGTGGATCAGGCGCATCGCTGGAGCGGCCTGTTTTATTTCATCGACCTTGCCGCCCAGAGCCGCCAGCTGGAAGCGGCGGGTTTCGAAATCGTCGCCCGTTTCGGCGAGAACGGCCGGCTGATCGAGGAAAACTCCGATACGTCCAATGACGGGTTGCTTAATCTCGTCTGTCGCGTCGCTTCGCCGGCATCATGAGTGTCTCACACCGCAAGCCCTGCCAAAGCCGTTAAAAACCGGAGCTTTTGCCACTCAAACCCTTGCATCAGGCCCCGTCCCGTGCGAATGGCGACGCCAAAGGAACCAGCGGAGACGAGAGCCATGAGCCAGTCGGGCAAGAACGGTCTTACCTATAGTGACGCAGGTGTGGATATCGACGCCGGCAATCTGATGGTCGAAAAGATCAAACCGGCGGTGCGCTCGACACGGCGTCCCGGCGCTGATGGCGAAATTGGCGGCTTCGGCGGCCTGTTCGATCTGAAGGCGGCTGGTTTTACCGATCCGGTTCTGGTGGCCGCCAATGACGGCGTCGGCACCAAGCTGAAGATCGCCATCGACGCGGATTATCACGATACGGTTGGCATTGACCTCGTTGCCATGTGCGTCAACGATCTCGTCGTTCAGGGCGCCGAGCCGCTGTTCTTTCTCGATTATTTCGCCACTGGCAAGCTCGACCCGGATCAAGGTGCGGCCATCGTTTCCGGCATCGCTGCCGGTTGCCGCGAATCCGGCTGTGCGCTGATCGGCGGCGAAACCGCCGAGATGCCCGGCATGTATTCCAACGGTGACTATGATCTCGCAGGCTTTGCCGTGGGTGCGGCCGAACGCGGCCAGCTTCTGCCGGCCGGCGACATTGCCGAAGGTGATGTCATTCTCGGCCTGTCTTCCTCCGGCGTTCACTCCAACGGCTTTTCGCTGGTGCGCAAGATCGTTTCGGTTTCCGGTCTTGGCTGGGACGCCCCTGCCCCCTTTGCCGAAGGCAAGAAGCTTGGTGAAGCACTGCTGACACCGACACGCATTTATGTGAAGCCGCTCCTGAAGGCGATCCGCGAGACCGGCGCGCTGAAGGCGCTGGCGCACATTACCGGCGGTGGTTTCCCCGAGAATATTCCGCGCGTTCTGCCCAAACATCTCGCCGCCGAGATCGATCTCGATGCGATCAAGGTTCCGGCGGTCTTCTCGTGGCTGGCAAAGACCGGCGGCGTCGAGGCCAAGGAAATGCTGCGCACCTTCAATTGCGGCGTCGGCATGATCGTGGTGGTTTCGGCTGAAAACGCTGCCAAGGTTACCGATGCGCTGACGGCGGAAGGCGAAACCGTGTTCCCGCTCGGCCGCATGGTCGCCCGGCAAGAGGGCGCGCATGGCACGATCTACAAGGGTACTCTCGGCCTATGATGCGCGCCGCCCTGTCGTCCGGTCGCACACGTGTCGTCGTTTTCATCTCCGGCAGCGGCTCCAACATGGTGTCGCTGGCGAAAGCCTGCCAGGCGGCGGATTTTCCGGCTGAAATCGTTTGCGTCATCTCCGACAAGGCTTCTGCGGGCGGTTTGGAAAAGGCCCGGGATCTTGGCATTCCAACGCTCGTCTTCGAGCGGAAGACCTATGCCAGCAAGGCCGAGCATGAGGGCGCCATTCTTGCCGCACTTGGCGAAATCGCGCCCGACATCATCTGCCTTGCCGGTTACATGCGGCTGATATCAGGGGATTTCATCGCTCCCTATGAAGGCCGCATCATCAATATCCACCCGTCGCTGCTGCCGCTTTTCCCGGGTCTCAACACCCATCAGCGCGCCATCGACAGCGGCATGAAGATTTCCGGCTGCACCGTGCATTTCGTGACCGAAGGCATGGATGAAGGTCCGACCATTGCTCAGGGCGCTGTTCCGGTGCTTTCCAACGATACGGCCGAGACACTCGCGGCGCGGCTTCTGAGCGTCGAGCACCAGCTTTACCCACTCGCCCTGAAGCGACTTGCAGAAGGCAAAGTGCGGATGGAAGGCGGCAAGGCCGTCTTCACGGATAACGAAAGTAAATCCGAGTATTCCAGTCTGATTTCCACTTTCTGATAAAGAAATCACTAAAGTACAACAATACTTAAAGTGGTATTTCCGGAAAAATAAACCGATCATTTACCATAATCATCTCTAATGCCTGCAACGGCCCGTATTTCGGGCCCTCCGGTCAGTCAGGAGCGATTATGCTATTTCCGAGATTTTCCCTGCCGCTTACGGCAGTTTTGCTGATGGGCACCAGCCTGCCGCTCGCCGCGGAACAAAGCGGTATTACCGCCTCGCTGGATGCCGGTGTTCTCAATCTCCGGGCAACGGAAACCGTTCATATTGGCGGCAGCAAGCTGAGCGAACTCGAATGGGAAACCAAAAACGCCATGGCGTTGCGTGGCTCCCTCGGGCTTGAGCTTGCACCCGGCTGGCGCGTCAAGGCCGAAGGCCGCGTCGGTTTTGAAGGCGACGGCTACATGACCGACTATGACTGGATAGCGCCTTTTTCCAGAGACAGCTCCAAAAACAACTGGAGCCATCGCTCCCAACACGATGATACGCGACTTGATCACTATTTTTCGGGAAGCTTCGAGCTTAACCGCATGCTGCTGGATGATCCCCAGCAATATCTCAGCGCCGGCGTCGGTTTTCGTTATACGGATGTGCAATGGTCGGCCTATGGCGGCAGCGCCGTCTACAGCCTTTTCTCTCGAAGAGATCTGAACATCAGGTTCAAGGACGGTGAAAAGGGCATTACCTATCGCCAGCAAATCCCCGCCTTCTACGGCAACCTGACCGGCGGCCAGAGATTCGGCAACTGGTCGCTCAATGCCGGCCTGGAGGGCGGCGCGATGGTTTTTGCCAAGGCGACGGATGATCACTGGATGCGCGATATGCGCTTTACCGATAAATTCGACGTTGCCGGCATGTTCGGGGTGAAGGCGGGTGTTGCCTATGACCTGACCCAGAATGCCTCGATCTACATAGATGGCGCCTATGAATATACCAGTCTGGGGCGCGGGGACACGCATTATAGCGGCGCGGGCGCTGGAAACCTGACTTCGGAAAAGAATGCTGGCGGGGGCGACCTGCAGTCGATTTTCGTGGGCGCCGGTATCAAGGGTCGGTTCTGACACCCAATGAAGTCTGCCCAGAAAACCGCGCCTCGTTAAAGGCGCGGCTTTGATTTATGGGCACATTGCCCAATCAGTATCTAAAACCAGTCCTGCTGCCAGATATAATCACGGTAGGTCCATGGCGGCGTGTTGGCCAAGGTTGCCTTGGAATATATCTTCAACAATTCGGCACCGAAGGTTGAAGCACCGGGAACAAGGCCGACCTCCCATTGAAAATGCCACCATTCAGCGCCGAGATAATCGCCACCCTTCTCGAAGGCTGCGCGTGCGCGGATTGGTTTGAAACCGTTCTTGGCAAAAAGGGCCGTCAAGTCGAGAAAATGGCCCGTGACGGACACTCCCTTGACGCGGTTCTTGTTGGTCACGACATCGGGGATCGTCTGCTGCGGCGGCAAAGCTCCTTTTTCAGCCCTATCCTGCCAGCAACGGGCATAAACATTGTAGCGTCTCTCGCCGATCCGCTGGGCGACATAGGCGTCGTTCGACGGATCCTGCATACCGCTCCAGATGAAAAGATCGAGCGCCCGCCCTGAGTAGTGAAAGGAAGTGGCGCTGCGGTTTTTGCTGACCGTGGCGTTTAAATCGCGGACGCCGCCGGAAGAGGTCATCAATCCACCCTGGCGACGAACCTCCTTGTAGACCTGCTTATAGGCGGACATGACGTCGCTGCGCAGCCTGACACGCGGATACCCTTTTTCCTTTCCCGTTCCGAAAAGGTCCGCCTCACCTATCTCGATGCTGTAGCTCGCATCGCCTGCCAGTGATAGCGGCGAGACCAATTCCCGCTGCCGTGTTTCATATGCCTGCTGCAAGGCAGCGAGCGTTACAGGCCCTATGCGACCATCTTCATAAAGTTGATTGTCCGCCTGAAATGACAGTACCGCTTCTTCCGTATCCGCACCGAAGACGCCGTCCGTCTCGAGACTTTCATAATCGGCCGAGGCCGATTTTCGCCCCTCGAAATGCAGAAAATTCAAAATTTCCTGGACCGCCTGCACGGCACTGCCGCGCGAACCTTTTTCCAAAATCATAGCCAGCCCCCCAGCCGCTTGTGAACCTAGACGCACAAAGCTTACCGGGGTTGATTAATTAATCAACAACAATTTTTAATTGAATTTAAAGTAATTTAGAGTATAGTTCGAGAGACATTCCCCGTTTTCGCACAGCCTTTAATATTAAAGGCTGTGACGGTTGAGCATTGCCCATTGCAAGAGGATAATCGTCTTGGAATCGGTGATTTCGCCGGACGAGATCATCGCGAAGGCTTCGTCGAGACCATAGGTCAAAACTTCCAGATCCTCGCCTTCGCTTGCAAGACCGCCGCCGTTACCGGCCTGCACGTCGAGATCGATATGCGCGACGAAGAGGCTGACCTTTTCCGTCAAGGTTCCGGGGCTGGCATACATGTCGAAGAGATAATCGACCTTCTCAACCGCGTAACCGGATTCTTCCATCGCCTCACGGCGAATGGCGTCGGCCGCATTGTCGTCATCGAGAAGGCCGGCCGGGACTTCGATCATGAAGCTTGGATCGCCGTTTACGAAGGCGGCGGGGCGGAACTGCCGCACCATCACCACGCTGTCGCGCTTCTTATCGTAAAGCAGAATGGCCGCGGCGCTGCCGTGGTCGTGCACTTCGCGCACGATGCGGATCGTTTTGCCATCCGGCATGCGCTGGTCGAAAATAAGCTTCTGCATATGCACGAAGCCCTTCCAGACCGTCTCTTTTTCCACCAGCCGTATTCTGTCCGCCTCGCCGGCAGCAGTCATTTTCAATGAACCGTCCATAGTCACTCCGCAGGCAATTTCGTCACAGGGTGAGGGACGATTTGTTCAGGGCCGCCCATTGCAGCAGCATGATCGTCTTTCCATCGCAGATATCGCCGGTTTCTATCATCTTCATGGCATCCGCCAGTGAAAACTCCAGAACCTCGATGTCCTCGTCCTCATGTGCGGCACCGCCGCCCTCCTCCACCCGATCCGATGAATCGATGATGGCGGCAAAAAAGTGCAGAATTTCGGTCACGGAACCGGGCGACATGAAGGATTTGAACAGAAACCGCACGTCTTTCACGACATATCCGGTTTCCTCCATCACTTCGCGGCGAATGGCCTCGGCCGGGTCGTCACCATCCAGCAGGCCGGCGGGCGCCTCCAGAAGCCAGCCGTGATAGCCGTTCACGTAGGTCGGCACGCGAAACTGCCGCACCAGCACCACCGTCTCGCGGCGCGGATCGTAAAGCAGGATGGTCGCGCCATTGCCGCGATCATAGGCCTCACGCCGGATGACTTTCGTTTCACCTTTCGAATTGGTGTAATCATAGGTGATGTTGCGGAGATGATACCAGTTCTTCGAGAGCGTCTCGTCTTTCAGAATTTCAATCTTCACATTGTCGAACTTGCTCATTCCATGTCCCGTCAGTCTTTGCGCAGCCAAACCTTGTTGTCATGGAAAGCCGCGCCACCATAGGGGGCAACGGCATCGGCGCCGGTGAGAACATTGATGCCCTCGCCATCCAGATGCGCCTTGTTGGGCCACAGCCCTTCGGCAATCAGCACGCCTGGCCTGGCGCCCTCAACAATCTTCGCATGGAGGCGTACTTGGCCGCGTGCGTTGCCAATGCGGACGATGTCGCCATCGGCGATACCGTGACCGGCGGCATCCTCGGCGCAGATCATCAATTCCGGGCGGCCTTCCTTCTGCACGGAGGTCTTGGTTTCCGCAAAGGTGGAGTTCAGGAAGTTGCGGGCCGGCGATGTCGCCAGCCGGAAGGGATGATCCCCGTCGGCGGTCTCGATGACATCCACCTGATCCGGGAATTTCGGAAACTCGGATACCGGCCCCATGACGCCGATATTTTTTGGCGGTTTGTTCGGAGACGGCCCCGTTGCCCAATCCGGGCTGAACCGGAACTTTCCGTCGCCATAACCAAAGCCCTCGAGATAATGCGCCACCTCGAAAGACGGCTGCGCATCGATCCACTTCTCCTCCGCCAGCGTATCGAAATCACCCCAGCCGCTGACTTTCAGCATACGGTCGGCATGCTCGCGGGCCGAAAGGCCGAAACCGGGCATATGATCGACGCCGAGGCGTTTCGCCAGTTCCTCGATAACGAAGAGGTTGGTGCGCACCGTTTCCGGCGGCTCGACAAGTTTGGGCCCAAGCAGAATATGGTTCTGGCCACCGGCGCGGTAGATATCGTCATGTTCGAGGAACATGGTGGCCGGCAGCACGATATCGGCCATGTCAGCCGTCTCGGTCATGAATTGCTCGTGCACGGCAACGAAAAGATCGTCGCGCAGGAAACCCTGCTTCACCAGCCGTTGTTCGGGCGCCACGTTGACGGGATTGGTGTTCTGGATGAGCAGCGCCGTCACCGGGCCGCCGTGGCGCAGCGCATTGGCATCGCCCGTCAGCACGGGGCCGATCTGCGACTGGTCGAGCTGGCGCACATCGGGGTCGGCATAGGCCGTGCCCATCAGTTCCGCCTTGTTGAGCCGGAAAATATCGCCGTTATTGTGGAACGCGCCGCCGCCCTCATATTGCCAGGAGCCGAGCACGGTGGCGATCGACAGGGCCGCGTGCATGGCGACCGCGCCGTTGCGCTGGCGGGCAAAACCGTAACCCAGCCGGAAGAACGTCTTTTTCGTCGTGCCGACAAGCCTTGCGAAACCCTCGATCTCTTCGACGGAAAGACCTGTAATCTCCGACGCCCATTGCGGCGTCTTTGTCTTTAGATGCGCTTCCAGCCCGGCCGGATCATCGGCAAAGCGCGCCATGTAATCGCGATCGGCATAACCATCGCGGAAGGCGATGTGCATGATGGCGCAGGCGAGCGCCGCATCCGTGCCGGGGCGAACGACGATGCGCATATCGGCCTGTTTCATCGTCGGATTGTCGTAGATATCAACGACGACGATCTTTGCGCCGCGCTCCTTGCGGGCCTTGACCGCATGGGTCATGACATTGACCTGCGTGGCAACCGCATTGGTGCCCCAGATGACGACGACATCGGCCTTGCCAATCTCGCGCGGATCGGGACCACGCAGCGCACCCGTGCCCATCACGTAACCCGTCCAGGCCATGTTGGTGCAGATCGACCCGAAGAAGCCGGAATATTTCTTGGCGTGGCGCAGCCGCTCGATGGAATCGCGCTGCACCTGCCCCATGGTTCCGGCGTAGAAATACGGCCAGATGGCCTCCGCGCCATGCCGGGCCTCCGCCTTGACGAAAGCATCCGCCACCTCGTCCAGCGCCGCTTCCCAGGAAATCTCCTGCCAGTCACCCGCCCCTTTTACGCCCTTGCGGCGCTTCGGGGTCAGCAAACGGCCGGGATGATAGATGCGTTCGGAATAGCGCGCCACCTTGGCGCAGATGACGCCGGCGGTGTATGTATTGCTGTTGGCGCCGCGCACGCGGCCGATACGGCCTTCCGCGTTGATATCGACCTCCAGCGCGCAGGCGCTCGGACAGTCATGCGGACAGACGGTGTGGCCGATACGGAGTTCGGCATTGGTGGCGGCTTTTTCAGCGGAGATCGGGGTCGCAACGTTCATGGCTTTTGTATATTGCATCAATGTTGCGGCCAAAAGGCCGAAGTGACGTCCATCAAGAATATTCATCCTGGCCATCTGCAAGCGAGACACATCCATGAACTACCGCCACATCTATCACGCCGGCAATTTCGCGGATGTTCTCAAACACGCAGTTCTTGCCCGCCTGGTGCGCTACCTGCAGAACAAGGACAAGGCGTTTCGGGTGCTGGATACCCATGCCGGCATCGGGCTTTATGACCTTACCTCGGAAGAGGCGCAGAAGACCGGCGAATGGCAGACCGGCATCGGCAAGCTGGTGGAGGCCGACCTGCCCGCCCCCATCGCCGAACTGCTCGAGCCCTATCTCACCGCGGTGAAGGAGCTCAATCCGGAGGGCGGCATTCAATTTTATCCCGGCTCGCCGAAACTCGCACGCATGCTGTTTCGTCCGCAGGACCGGCTTTCGGCCATGGAACTGCATCCGGACGATAGCCGGGCTTTATCCCGTCTCTTCGAGGGCGATTATCAGGTGCGTGTGACCGAGCTGGACGGCTGGCTGTCGCTCGGCGCGCATCTGCCGCCCAAGGAAAAACGTGGCCTTATCCTCGTCGATCCGCCTTTCGAGCTTGAAAACGAATATCAGCGACTGGCCGATGGCCTGAACAAGGCCTATCGGCGTTTTTCCACGGGCACCTATTGCCTGTGGTATCCGCTGAAAAAGGGTGCGCCGATCAAGGATTTTCACGAGCGGCTGCAATCCTTCGACATTCCGAAAATGCTGTGCGCCGAGCTTTCCGTGAAAAGCGACCGGCTGGAAGGCCTGAGCGGCTCCGGCCTCATCATCGTCAACCCGCCCTATACGCTGAAGGACGAGTTGCACACGCTCCTGCCCTTCCTGAAAACGGTGATGGCGCAGGACCGCTATGCCTCGCACCGCGCCTTCTGGCTGCGCGGCGAGGAAAAGTCGGAGGAGGACTGAGGGTTACCTCAATCCTTCCCGCTTCTGCGCCTCTGCAAGCTGTGACCGCTCGAAGAACAGGATCACGAACAGGGCCATGATGAACGGAATTATGAGGTAGAACAGCCGGAAAACCAGCAGCGCCGCGATCACGTCCGCCGGGTTCATATCCGGCAGACCGGTGACGAAGACCAGTTCCAGCACGCCAAGCCCGCCCGGCGCATGCGAGATGAGCGCCGCCGAGAACGAAATCAGGAATATCCCGAGGATGATCATGAAACCGGGATTTCCGGCCTCCGGCAGCGCGAAATAGATGATGCCCGCCGCACCGATCAACTCGATCGGCCCGATGACCAGCTGTTGCGCCACCAGTTTCGGTGCCGGATAGGGCAGGAAAAACGAGCGGATTTTCAGCGGTTTCAGCTTCAGCAGACTGCCAAGCACGTAAAGGCCGACGATAACAAGCAGCAGGATGCCTGTTGTTGTGGAAGCCTCAACAGGAAGGATGCCGGTGAAGCGTTCGGTGATGTCAGGCTCGTAAAGCAGCACCATGCCGATGAGCATGATGGTTCCGATGATGAAGGTGAAGGAGCAAAGACCAACGAGAACGCCAACCTCGGCGGCGCTCAGGCCCTTGGACGTATAGGCCCGGTAGCGCACCACGGCGCCGGAAAACACGGAAGCACCGACATTGTGGGAAAGCGCATAGGTGGTAAACGAGGTGAGCGTGATGAAGAACCAGTTCACCTTGCGGCCGAGATGCTGGAGCGCAATGCGGTCGTAGCCGGCAAGCGCGGCATAGGCCAGCAGTGTGGCCATGCCGGAGCACACCCAGTCCCGCACACGGATGGCCATGAAGCTTTCCCAGAGATCATCAAGCGAAAGACCGCGCAGCTCATGATAAAGCAGCCAGGCTGAAAACCCGATCGTCGCCAGACCAACGACAGGCCAGATATATTTCTTAAATCTCATGCGGTCATGCCGCCTATTTCCTCCAGCTTCGCCCAAGCCTCCTTCCGTCTTTCGCGGAAGATTCGCCGGAGTCTATTCGTTATGCGGCGAAGCTTTCAACCTTTTCACAAAAAATTGCCTGTCACCTTTTGTTGCCGTGTCACACTCCTACCCCACGTGGTCCTCACGCAGCATTCGCAAGGCTGTAATCGTGCAAATATATGCACAGCAGAAATTGACCTTTCCTGTTGCGAGTGCAAATATATGCACAGCGGAGATTTAATGGAAACAAATGCTGCTAAAGTCATCAAGCGGCTGAAGGAAGAAGGTTGGGCGTTCGACCGGCATGGAGCTGCCCACGACATCTATCGCCACCCCGAAAAGGGTTTTGTACAGGTGCCGAGGCACCGTCAACTCAGTCCGGGCGTGGCGGGTTCCATTGCGAAGAAGGCCGGGTGGAACGCTTAACGTTCCCGTCGCGAAAAACCAATGTTCAACGACCTATGGAACTGCGAAATGACTGTCAGGTATCCCGCACTTATAGATGGAGAGAAAGGCGCTTATGGCGTGGTCTTTCCGGATATGGACGGCGTGGTCGCCATGGGTGAAACCATAGACGAAGCGATTATCAACGCCGAAGAAGCCCTGCGCGATTACGCGCTTGAAATGGACCGAGACAACGCGCCTCTGGCGGAACCCAGCGCGCTCGAAGAGGTATCCGTGCCTGGGGGAAGCATGTTGACGAGTGTGCCACTCATTCGTCTTGCGGGAAAACCCGTGCGTGCCAACATGATGCTTGACGCCGACGTTCTCGATTTCATTGATAAGGAATCCACCAGACGCAAGATGACGCGCACCAGCTACGTCAACTGGATGACGCGACGTATTGCGCAGATGGGCGGCTGAGGGATTGTGGGAAGTATTGGCAGCTCACACGAAACAACATTTGCCCCGTTCACAAGTTGATGTAAGACCACTTTGTCGCCTTCAGGCGATGTGAGGTCATCCACTTTCCGGAGAGCGCGCACGGAATGAATCGTTATGCCGGTTTCATCGCTTTCGGTATTCTGTCGCTTGCCGCGCTGTGGTTTGCGCAAGAACAAACCGTTCCCACCAGCTCCAATCCGAACCGCCAGACACAATCGCAATCACAGCCCGCTGGAAATCCAGACGCACCTCGACGCGATGCATCCCAACAGCATGCAGGCACCAACCCCGCCCCTCGCGGCACGGGTTTTGATTTTTACGTGCTATCATTATCCTGGTCGCCGGCATTCTGCGCCAGTTCGGAAGGTTCCGGCAATCGCCAGCAATGTGGCAGCGACAGGCGTTACGGTTTCGTCGTGCATGGGCTCTGGCCGCAAAACGAAAACGGCTATCCCGAATTCTGCAAAAGCGGCGAACCGGACCGTGTGCCGGACGCGATCGGCCGCACCATGTTCGACATCATGCCCTCCATGGGTCTGATCGGCCACCAGTGGCGCAAACACGGCTCCTGTTCCGGCCTGTCGCAGAAAGATTATTTTTCAGTGACGCGGGCCGCATTTGAAGCCGTGACACTGCCGGGCAAGATCGCCTCGGGCGCGCAAGCCGCCACCCTTTCCGCCGACGCCATCGAAACCGCCTTCACCGACGCCAATCCCGGCCTGTCGAAACGCGGCATCTCGATCAGCTGTGATGAAAAGCGCCTGGAAGAAGTGCGCATCTGCCTCAACAGGGACATGACATTTCGCGACTGCCCCGAGCTTGACCGCAAAGGCTGCCGCGCCGGCTCCACCGAAATCATCCCCATACGCTAATTCAACCCCATAGGACCCAACCATGGAACTGCTTTATTCGCCCGCCTCCCCCTATTCCGCCAAGGTGCGCATGGCCGCCCGCCATCTCGGCATCGAGATTACCGATGTGCGCGTCGACGCCAGCGCCGAGCCCGCAACGCTGATGGACAATAATCCGCTCGGCAAGATCCCGGTCCTGCTGCTGGATGACGGCGGCTCTGTTTATGACAGCGTGGCGATCATGCATTATCTCAACCGTCTTTCGGGCGGCAAGCTTTACCCGAAAAAGGACGGCAAGCGCACGGAAGCGGAAATTCTGGAAGCGCTTTGCGACGGCATCATGGATTGTCTCCTGGCCATCGTTTACGAGCGCCGTTTTCGCCCGGAGGACAAGATCCATCAGCCGTGGATCGACAAGCAGTGGAAAAAAGTGGTCCGGGGCCTCGACCATCTGAACGCCAACCTGCCCAAGACCGGCAAGAAGCTGCATGGCGGCCATTTCGCGCTGGCAGCGATGATCGGTTATCTCGACCTGCGTTTTGCCGGTGAATGGGCCGAAGGCCGCGATGCGCTGGCACAATGGCCGGAGATTTTCGGCAAGCGTTTCGAAGCCTATGCGGAAATGAAGGCAGCCGCCTGAGGCGAAGCGGAACAGTGCCCGGCCAGGTCGCCGGGCGCTCTCGGCAACCCACAAGAACAAAAACAAAAAAGCCGGGGTTTGCGCCCCGGCTTTTCCTTGACCGATCCGTGAAGGATCAGAACTTGACGCCGATACCGGCC
The DNA here is from genome assembly GCF_030518355.1 of Agrobacterium sp. V1. Lineage (NCBI taxonomy): Bacteria > Pseudomonadati > Pseudomonadota > Alphaproteobacteria > Hyphomicrobiales > Rhizobiaceae > Agrobacterium > Agrobacterium sp. V1. Next base: position 790,503 of record NZ_JAULSF010000001.1, on the reverse strand, counting down.
TTGACGGAGTGATCGTCGAAACCGCGCGAGAATGCGCCGGAGTCGAGACCGTAGTCCTTCTTCTGGTAGTCGCTGTAGCGATATTCCAGACGGGCGGTGATGTTGTCGGTCACCATGGCTTCAACACCGGCACCAACGGTGTAACCGAGGGCGGTGGCGCTGTCCTTGGAGGTCGCGTCACGAACCTTGTTGTCGGAGACAGCAAGACCGGCCGTACCATAGAGCAGGAACGGGTTCATGTCGTAACCAACGCGGCCACGCAGCGAGCCGTTGACGCCCTGCTTGCCTTCGATGGCGCGACCGGCAACCGTACCGGCAGAGCCCTTCTCGTCGCCCAGGTTCACGTCTGCTTCCGCACCGTAAACGATCTGGCCGCTCTGCATGTTGTAACCACCGTACAGGCCGCCACCGAAGCCCTTGGCGTCACGGCCGTCATTGCTGGAGCTGAAACGGCCCCAGTCATAGTTGACCGTACCACCGAGGTAAGCGCCGGACCAATCCTTGACGGGTGCGGGCTGGTCGTAGGACACCGGTGCCTGGGGCACTTCGTTTACGGCGTCAGCGGCGTGAGCAGCCGAAAAGCCGGCAGCTGCCATGGTCGAAGCCATAAGGGTTGCTACGAAAATACGCATGCTATTCTCCTTTCAGGACCGCTCTGCACTCAAAACATTGTTTTCAGACGCGGTGTAAAAATCGTCGGGTTAATCGCCCCTCTGGAAACTGAACTTGATGGGAGAATGCGGAGATCAAAGAGCCAAAATGTGAATTGTTTGGGGCAGACACGTGACTAGAATTAGACGTTGCCTAATTGCCACAAGGGTTTTATTAACCCTAACAAAAGCCTAATCAGCAATAGATCGGCTTTAAACTTAGTTATATTTAAATTAAATCAAAATTGCATTGCGAATAAAAAATCGCCCAATTCTTTTAGGGCTGACGGACAGCTTGCGATTTGCATTTATATCCAGCACATAGGGCATGTATGAGCAAATGCAGGTCCGCCGTGAAAGAAGATATACAAAAGACAGTCTTGATAACCGGAGCCGCCCGAAGGCTTGGACGGGCAATCGCCACCGATATGGCCGCCCATGGCTTTGCGATTGCCGTCCATGCCAATGAATCGATGGCGCAGGCGGAGGAATTCGCTAACGAAATAAGGCAAAACGGTGGCAAGGCCGTTGCCGTTCAGGCGGATTTGACACAATCTGCGCCAACCATGGCGCTTGTCGAAAAGGCAGCTTCCGCCCTCGGCCCCATCGGCGTCGTCGTCAATAATGCCTCGGTTTTTCTGGAGGACAGTGCGGATAAACCCGATCCGGCGATCTTCGACGCGCATTTTTCCGTGCATGTGCGGGCACCGTCCCTCATCGCCGCTGCTTTTGTCGAGCAATTGCCGAAGGACAAATCCGGTCTGATCGTCAATATCATCGATCAGCGCGTGCTGGCGCTCACACCCCGTTTCTATTCCTACACGCTTTCGAAATCCGCCCTCTGGACTGCGACACGAACGATGGCGCAGAGCTTTGCGCCGCGTGTGCGGGTGAACGCCATCGGGCCGGGTCCCTCCTTCAAAAGCGAAAGACAGGCGCCCGAGGACTTTCAGGCGCAGATCGACGGCCTTATATTAAAGCGTGGTCCTGCCCCGGATGAGTTCGGGCGGACGATTCGCTTTCTTTACGATACGCCGTCGGTCACCGGACAAATGATCGCGCTCGACGGCGGCCAGCACCTTGGCTGGGAAACCCCTGACGTGGCGGAGATACCTGAATGAACGGAAAGAAGCTGCCTGATGGCGGTATTCTCTTCGATGAAACCGACGATGAAGACGACGATGCAAGCCTTGCCACGGCAGAAGTGGCGGAGGCTCCGCGCGACGCCGTGGGCATGGACTGGAATGCGGGCTGGAAGAATGAATCCGGCCTGAAGGGCATGGACCTCATCGGCGAATTCGTCAAACACCTGCCCAACTCGCCGGGCGTCTATCGCATGTTCAACGAAGCGGGCGACGTTCTTTACGTCGGCAAGGCGCGCTCGCTGAAGAAGCGTGTCGGCAACTATGCCCAGGGCCGCGTGCATTCCAATCGCATCGCCCAGATGGTGCGTTTCACCACCCATATGGAGTTCGTCACCACACGCACGGAGACAGAGGCGCTTCTCCTGGAAGCCAACCTCATCAAGCGCTTGCGGCCGCGCTTTAACGTGCTTCTGCGTGACGACAAATCGTTTCCCTATATTCTCATCACCGCCGACAATCGTGCCCCGGCGATTTTCAAGCACCGGGGTGCACGGGCGCGCAAGGGCGATTATTTCGGACCGTTTGCGTCGGCCGGCGCAGTGGGGCGCACGATCAATTCGCTGCAACGCGCCTTTTTGATCCGCACCTGCACCGACAGTGTTTTCGAGACCCGCACGCGTCCCTGTCTTCTGTACCAGATCAAGCGCTGTTCCGGCCCCTGTACGCATGAGATCAGCGATCAGGGGTATGAGGAACTCGTCAAGGAAGCCAAGGATTTCCTGTCCGGCAAAAGCCAGAGCGTCAAGACCGCCATTGCGCGGCAGATGAACGAGGCGGCCGAGGATCTCGATTTCGAGCGCGCCGCCGTCTATCGCGACCGGCTGGCCGCACTTTCGCATGTCCAGAGCCATCAGGGCATCAATCCGGCCGGCATTGAGGAAGCGGATGTTTTCGCCATTCATCACGAAGGCGGCATTTCCTGCATTCAGGTGTTCTTTTTCCGCACCGGCCAGAACTGGGGCAATCGTGCCTATTTCCCGAAGGCGGACCCTTCCCTGCCCGGCTCGGAAATCCTCAACGCATTCCTTGCGCAGTTTTACGACGACAAGCCGGTGCCAAAACAAATCCTGCTGTCCGAAACCGTCGAGGAACAGGAATTGCTGGCCGCAGCACTCGGCGAAAAAGCCGGCCACAAGGTCACGATCAGCGTGCCGCAGCGCGGCGAGAAAAAGGACATTACCGACCATGTTCTTGCCAATGCCCGCGAGGCGCATGGCCGCAAGCTGGCGGAAACCTCTTCGCAGGCACGGTTGCTGAAAGGTTTTGCAGAAACCTTCAGCCTGCCCTATGTGCCGCGCCGCATCGAGATTTACGATAACTCGCATATCATGGGCACCAATGCCGTGGGCGGCATGGTGGTGGCGGGGCCGGAAGGTTTCGTGAAAAATCAATATCGCAAGTTCAACATCAAATCGACCGACATCACCCCGGGTGACGACTTCGGCATGATGCGCGAGGTGATGACCCGCCGTTTCTCACGCCTGCTGAAGGAAGAGGGCAAGCCGGACCGAGAACGGACACCCACACCGGAGGAAGCGGCCGACATGCCTTTCCCCAGCTGGCCGGACGTGATCCTGATCGATGGCGGTCAGGGGCAGATGACGGCGGTGCGCGCCATCCTCGATGAACTCGATATTCGTGACTGTGTGACCGCAATCGGCGTTGCCAAGGGCGTGGACCGCGATGCCGGCCGTGAACGCTTTTTCGCGGATGGACGCAGCGACTTCTCCCTGCCGCCGCGCGATCCCGTGCTCTATTTCATCCAGCGCATGCGTGACGAAGCTCACCGTTTCGCCATCGGCTCGCACCGGGCGCGGCGCAAGAAGGAAATGATACGCAATCCGCTGGATGAAATCTCAGGCATTGGCCCCGGTCGCAAACGGTCGCTGCTGCAGCATTTCGGCACTGCCAAGGCCGTTTCGCGTGCCGGCCTCAACGACCTGATGGCCGTCACCGGCATTTCCGAGGCGGTGGCGCGGCAAATCTACAATCACTTCCACGAGAGCGGCCGCGATTGATACCGAACCGTCGTGGCGAACTGCTAAAAAAACATAATCACATGTTGACCCTATGCGTCAGGGGCGGCATCAAGACAGCTGATCTTTGACTGACAGGTTTCCCATGGCTTCGCGCGCATACAGCATCCCCAATCTTCTGACCTATGGCCGCATATTGGCGGTTCCTGTCATCGTTTTGTGCTTCTTCATCGAGGGCAAACTGGAAAGCTCGGATTTCGCGCGCTGGACGGCGCTCTGGCTGTTCATCATCGCCTCGCTGACCGATTTCCTCGATGGTTATCTGGCCCGCATCTGGAACCAGACGTCCAATATCGGCCGGATGCTGGACCCGATCGCCGACAAGCTGCTGGTCGCCTCCGTGCTGCTACTGATGGCTGCTGATGGCACCATTGCCGGCTGGTCGCTCTGGGCCGCCATCACCATTCTCTGCCGTGAAATTCTGGTCTCCGGCCTGCGCGAATATCTGGCGGCGCTGAAGGTCAGCGTTCCCGTCACCCGCATCGCCAAGTGGAAGACAACGATCCAGATGGTCGCCATTGCCTTCCTGCTGGCAGGTCCGGCGGGTGACAAGGTCCTGCCCTATACGACAGAGATGGGCATTACGCTTCTCTGGCTTGCGGCTGCGCTCACCATGTATACCGGTTATGATTACTTCAAGGCCGGCCTCAAGCACATCGTGGACGAAGACTGATGACACGCATCGTTTATTTCGCCTGGGTGCGCGAGAAGATCGGTACCGATGAGGAAGAGCTGGACATTCCCTCCTCCGTCACCACGGCTGGTGAGCTGATCGCCTGGCTCATAACCCGTGGCGAAAACTACGAGGCGGCCTTCGAATTTCCTGATGTGATCCGCGTTGCGGTCAATCAGGAACATGTCGAGCATGACGAGAGCATCGTCGGCGCGCGCGAGATCGGTCTCTTTCCGCCGATGACCGGGGGATGAGCGGATGCAGAAAGCTGTGCAGCCGACGATCCGTGTGCAAAGTGAGGATTTCGATGCCGCAGACGAAACCCGGCGGCTGACGCAACGCGACAAAAGCATCGGCGCGGTCGTCGCCTTCACCGGGCTTTGCCGCGACGACGGCGGCACGCTTGCAGCGCTGGAGCTTGAACATTATCCAGGCATGGCCGAAGCCGAAATTACCCGCATCGCCGCACTCGCCATCGAACGCTTCAACCTTCTCGGCCTCACCGCCATCCACCGCCATGGCAAGATCGCTGCCGGTGAGAATATCGTTCTCGTCATTGCCGCTTCCAGCCACCGGCAGGCGGCCTTTGACGGCGCAAATTTCGTGATGGACTATCTGAAGACCTCCGCCCCGTTCTGGAAAAAGGAACATGGCAAGGACGGAGCGGTGCGAGACTGGGTATCAGCCAAGACGACCGACGATTCGGCGAAGGACAAGTGGCGGTAATTCATCTCCTTTTCCCGCATTTCCGGGCGGAGAACCGCAGTCCGCTTTCGGAAATGCCTCAAGGCGCCTCCGCCCTGCTGCGCATGACAATCAACCAGCCGACCAGAAGCGCCAGCACCGCCGCATCACGCCAGACGACCGGGCCATAACCGGCCCACAGGGTTTCCGCAAATCCGACGGCCGCCGCCCCCAAACCGCAGATAAGCGGGCTGGCATAACCGCCCGCTGCCGAAATCAGCACGATCTTGAGGCCGAAGACGAGGCCGGCGCCAAAATCCATGGTGCCGTAATAAAAAGTGGCCAGCACACCGGCAATGGCGGCGACAAGTCCTGCCGCGCAGTAGGATAGCAGGAATACCCGGCCCGCATTTACGCCGCAGAACGATGCCGCAAGCGGATCATCCGATACGGCTTTCCACCGTCTGCCGAAAGCGGAACGGCCGAGATAAACGGATCCTGAGAGGACGACCAGTCCAAACGCTGCCGTGTTCAGCATCTGCATTGGCGTCAGGGTCACGGCAAAGCCGCCATCGCTCCAGAAGCGCACCGGTTGCGACAAAAGCGGCGGCAGCCATAATTGCCTTGTGCCGGCAGCGATCCTTGCACTTTCGGTAAGCGCAATAAGCACGCCGATGGAGGCGACTGTCACCGCATTGGGAGAGGCTTTCACCAGCGGCCGCATCACCGCCCTGCCGACGAAACCCGCAGCCCACAACCCGCCGAACAGCCCTGCCCCCGCCCCAAGCGCCAGTGTGGCCGGCAGAACCAGCCATAACCGGTTCCAGCCGAAATCGGCAAATAACAGGCAGGTCTGGCCGGCGAAGGCGAATATGGCACCATAGGTGACATCGGCACGTTTGGTGACAGAAAAGGCGAGGGCATAACCGAAGGCCAGAACCGCATAGAGGGCTGCGACCGGCACGGCATTCAGCAATTGTTGCAGGAAATAAGCCATACGCATCCTCCCAGCATTATTGTAACTGTTAAAATACGTTTTGACAGTTATAATATGCCGCATGATCTTTCGCTGGACAGCTCATCGTTTCGCAGGCGGCGCATTGGCGCTTGATGTCGCCAATAGTGTGATCCTGCGCTTGGACGCCGCAAAATCGGTTGACCGTTTTGCAGTGCCCGAACAGATCGCCACTTTTGCCGAGGCATCGACACGGCTTGGCGCGGAGCGCGACAGGTTTCCCGCACTCAACGCACCCGAAGCGGAGCAACGGCCAATCCTTCTCAAACTTCGAGAGGCGATCGACGATTATTTTCGCTCGTCGATCATGGGTGCCGGCGGTGATGACGCCAGGCTGGCGGACCTTCTTTTCGCCTGCGGCACGGCCTTGCGCACCTTTCCGGCGGCCGAAAGCCTCGGCAACGCCACGGCCCATTCCGCCCTGTCGCTGCTTGCGCGGGAGACACGGGAACGGCTGCGGATCTGCGGCAATTGCGGCTGGCTCTTCATCGATCGCAGCAAGAACAGAAGCCGGATCTGGTGCGACATGGCGGTGTGCGGCAACCGGCAAAAAGCCAGCCGGCACTACCACCGGACAAAGGAGGCGCAGGCATGAACAGGATTGCCCTTCCGTTGCTTGCGGTCGTGGCCGCGCTCGGTCTCTCCAGCTGTCAGCGCGACGAACCGCGCGAGGTCGCGAAGATTTCAGGCCGCATGTTCGTCTTCAATTACCGCGTGGCGATTGCCACCTATCTGGTGACCCTGCAGCGCGTCGCGCCCATCGCCGACGGCAGCACGGTGGAGGCCTCATTCGAAAATCCCCGTGGTGGTCCTGACCTGACGACGAGCGACAGAATTTTTCCAGCCGACGAAAAGATCGCCGTTCAGAGCCCGCCGGTCGAATGCGTCAAGCAGGATCGGCCGTATAAAGTCACCATCCGCATCAAGGGGCCTGAGGGCGCTGTTCTGCAGACGATCGAGACCACGATCCACTCCGACACGGACCAGTCGCTTCTTCCCGCCAAACCGCTGGTGGTCGGGCCGCTCTACACGCCCAATCCAGAGGTGTTCAAACCTGACGGTACCACGGATATGCGGCCGGCCCAGGGGTGTCCGGCGTCGTGAAGACTTTTGGCGACCCGAGTTCCCGGAGCGAAGTAACAAACTCTCATCCGTCATGCCGGGCTTGACCCGGTATCCAGCAGCCGCGCGTCTGCGCGGCGTAAAGAGTTTTTCGCGATCAAAGACTTGATCGCACTGGACCCCGGATCTGGTCCGGGGTGACGGAGTGTGGAGGCCCGTACCTGTCACCCAACAAAAAAACGGAGCCTTTCGGCTCCGTTTCTTCGAGTCTTTTCAGCGGCTTCGTGCAATCGCCTGCAACAGCGATTCAAGCCGTTGATATTTTGAATCAGCCGACGATTTCGGTTTCGGCGAACCAGTAGGCGATTTCCTGTGCGGCGGTTTCCGGAGCGTCGGAACCGTGAACGGAGTTTTCGCCGATGGAAAGCGCGAAGGACTTGCGGATGGTGCCTTCAGCGGCCTGGGCCGGGTTGGTGGCGCCCATGATTTCGCGGTTCTTAAGGATGGCGTTTTCGCCTTCCAGAACCTGAACGATGGTCGGGCCGGAGGTCATGCCTTCAACGAGTTCGCCGAAGAAAGGACGCTCTTTGTGAACGGCGTAGAAGCCTTCAGCTTCGCGCTTGCTCATCCAGACGCGCTTGGAGGCGACGATGCGCAGGCCGTTATCTTCAAATACCTTGGTGATCGCGCCCGTCAGGTTACGCTTGGTTGCGTCCGGCTTGATCATCGAAAATGTGCGTTCAATCGCCATGTGTCCGTTTCCTTTTCCTATATAGAAAGTGGGCGGTCTTTACCCGCCCAAAGGCCCGAAAACAAGGGGGATCGACCATATTGCGATAACGGCGCGAGACATTTCACGCCGCTGTCACACTGCGGCCTCTTGCATCATAGAGATCAAGGCAGCCTTCGAACCAGTCCCGCACCGGGTCATTATCGGAAAACAGATCGGCACCGGTGGTGATCCTTGCCCATTGCAGCGCGCCGAACACGATGTAATCGGCAAAAAGCGGCGACGTGCCGCCGATAAAGGGCTGGAAGCTCAACATGCGACGGATCGGCGCCAGCAATGCCGGAAAGGCCGCGATTTCCGCTTCGCGGTTCGCCGCGACATCCTCAAGCGGGCGGCCAAGCGCTTTCGTCCTGCTGTCACGGAAGTAACGGCGATCCGGCTCATCCAGCATATTGTGGATATCCAGCAGGGCGATACGGGTGATGGCCGGGTGAAGCACCGTCTGGGACCAGCTTTCAACGAAGCGGGCCATTGCCTTGCCGCCCTCCCCGTCAAACAGCGACGGCCGCTCCGGATAGGCGTCATCCAGATAAAGCGCAATTTCGAAACTGTCGCTCACCAGCTGCTCGCCGTCGCGCAGGATCGGCACCGTTCTCGAAAAACCGTCCTCAACCGTCGGTATGACCGTGAAGGGCAAGGGGCGCTCCTCGAAATCCAGCCCCTTATGCGCCAGCGAAAGCACGGTTTTCCAGCAATGGGGAGAAAACGGCCGGGAAATGTCGCTTCCACACAGCGAGTACAAGGTTCTGGAGTTCGTCATGGGCAGCACCTTCTTTGGCTATATCGATACAACGATATAAGAACGGCAATGGCCTGAAATCAAATCAGCATTAATCATGTTATCGATCAAAAGCCGTCCACTCTCCGACAAACGCGAATTCCAGCACCAAGACGACAAAAACATCCCAGGAGTTTAGTCTATTTTAAACCGTGGCGTGTAGGAATAGCCGCATTCGGATGCTGCATATTTCGATGAATCCATAAATACTATCTTTTTGGGGCTGACGGTGACGACATCTGCTGGCGATAAAAAACGCGAACAGTCAAAAAACGGTCTTGTCGTTACCAAGATCACGCAATTCATCGCCAAGATGAATATTGCGCCGCTGCCGCGCAATTACGAATTGATCTACGAAATATTGTCGGGGCACAACCCGGCCATGGGGCGCGATATATTGGCACTCGGCAACGCGCCGCAGCAGCATGAAATCGATATTATCGGCCAGAGACACAATTTGCCCGGCTTTTCGAAGATCGAGGCCGAGGCAATGGCCAACGAGGCCTTCGAAACGCTGAAGCAGATCTCAGCGCGGCTGGAAGCCGGCGTGCAGCGGGCCGAAACGTTCATCGCCAGCCTTGCCGAGGAAAATCATCAGGAGCCGCCGGCAACCGAGCGGCTCGCCCGCTTGATGGGCGACATTCACGAGGAACAGACGAGCCTGCGGCACTTCATCGCCATGGGGCTGATGAAAATCCGCGAAGTTGAAAAACGCCGGGCCGAACTGCAGGCAAGTTCCCTGCGGGACGCATTGACGGCGCTTCCCAACCGCGCGGCTTTCCTCGAAAAACTCGCAGACCTTTTCGCCGGCGACCAGGCGGCATCCGCCACCTCGCTGATGCTGCTCAACATTGACCGCTTCCGCGAAATCAATGGCAAATATGGCACCAGCGCCGGCAACAAGGCGCTCCGGCGGTTTGCGGCACTTTTCCGCAAGACCATCAAGAAAGACGATTTCGTTGCCCGCGTCGGCGGCAATGAATTTGCCTTTCTGTTTGCCAACGTCTCGCAAAATACCGCAGAAGCGATTGCGGAAAGGCTGCGGCAAAGTGTGGAGGCGCTGCGCTTCGTGACCAGTGAAGGCGAAGGCGAACATCTGACGGTTTCGATCGGCGTTGCGGCGGTGGACGGCACCGCCACGCCCGCCGAATTTTTCAGCCATGCCGAACTTGCCCTGCTTTCGGCACGCTGCGGGACGCGCAACTGCGTTGTTGGCTATTCCCGGGACCTGGCCCAGCACAGCCGCAGCAGCTATCTGGCCCAGCTTGGCTGTTAGAGCACTTCCAGTGAAAATGCATCGCGGTTTTGCGCCCGAAAAACGCGCAAAACCAAAGTTTGCGCGCACGCGCGACAATTCCGCCCAAACCGACTCGCTTCAAACGCCATATATGATCCGATGTGGCGCGGGCGCTCTTGCCTTGGCCACGCAGTTCGGCCAAAACGGCGCCATGATTACGATTACCGACCTTTCCGCCCGTATCGCCGGGCGCCTGCTTCTCGACCATGCCAGCGTGGCGCTTCCCGCCGGCGTGAAGGTGGGTCTCGTTGGCCGCAACGGCGCCGGCAAATCCACCCTGTTCAAGGTGATTACCGGCGATTTTTCCGCCGAAAGCGGTTCGGTCAGCATTCCCAAACAGGCGCGCATCGGCCAGGTGGCCCAGGAAGCGCCGGGAACGGAAGAATCGCTGATATCAATCGTGCTTTCCGCCGACAAGGAACGCAGCGCCCTTGTGGCCGAAGCGGAAACCGCAACTGATCCGCACCGGATCGCCGAAATCCAGATGCGGCTCGTCGATATCGATGCGCATTCGGCCGAAGCCCGCGCGTCCAGCATTCTTGCCGGTCTCGGGTTCAACCACGAGGCACAGCTTCGCCCCGCCTCCTCCTTCTCCGGCGGATGGCGCATGCGCGTGGCGCTCGCCTCCGTGCTGTTTGCCGAGCCGGACCTTTTGCTGCTCGACGAGCCGACCAACTATCTCGACCTCGAAGGCACGCTGTGGCTGGAGGAATATATTCGCCGCTATCCGCATACCGTCATCATCATCAGCCACGATCGCGACCTTCTGAACAATGCCGTCAATTCCATCGTGCATCTGGACCAGAAGAAGCTGACCTTCTATCGCGGCGGTTACGACCAGTTCGAGCGCCAGAAGGCCGAGGCCGACGAATTGCAGATGAAGGCCAAGGTCAAGAGCGACGCTGCGCGCAAACATCTGCAAAGCTTCATCGACCGCTTCCGTGCCAAGGCCACCAAGGCCCGACAGGCGCAAAGCCGCATCAAGGCGCTGGAGCGCATGGGCACGGTTGCCGCTGTTATCGAGGACCATGTTCAGCCGATCACATTTCCCGAGCCGGAAAAACAGCCCGCCTCGCCCATCGTCGCCATCAATGGGGGTGCTGTCGGTTACGAACCGGGCAAATCGATCCTGAAGCAGCTCAATCTGCGCATCGACAATGACGATCGCATCGCGCTGCTCGGCTCCAACGGCAATGGCAAATCCACCTTCGCGAAATTCATTTCCGGCCGGCTTGCCCCGCAGGCGGGCGATCTTCGCACCGCCCCCGGCCTGAAGATCGGTTTCTTTGCACAACACCAGCTGGATGATCTGGTGCCTGATGAAACGCCGGTCGAACATGTGCGCAAGCTGATGCCGCTGGCGCCTGAAGCGCAGGTGCGCTCACGCGTGGCGCAGATGGGCCTTGCGACGGAGAAGATGGCGACGGCGGCGAAGGATCTGTCCGGTGGTGAAAAAGCGCGTCTGCTGATGGGGCTTGCCGCATTCCACGCGCCGAACCTGTTGATCCTCGACGAACCGACGAACCATCTCGATATCGACAGCCGCCGCGCGCTGATCGAGGCGCTGAATGATTATAACGGCGCAGTCATCCTCATCTCGCACGATCGTCACCTCATCGAAGCGACGGTGGACCGGCTGTGGCTGGTTGCCGATGGCACGGTCAAAACCTTCGAAGGCGACATGGAGGAATATCGCGACATCGTCGTTTCCTCCGGCAAGAAAAAGGAAGACAAAACCGAGGCCGCGTCCGATCAGGCGTCGAAGGCAGATCAACGCAAGGCGAATGCGGAAAAGCGCGCCCAGCTTGCGCCGCTCAAGAAAAAGATCAACGAAATCGAATCCCTGACGGCGAAGCTTGAGAAAATGATTCAGGCGCTCGACAAGGAACTGGCGGACCCCGCCCTTTACGAAAAGGCGCCCGCCAAGGCCGCACAGAAGGTCAAGGAACGTGGCGAGGCCGCTGCCAAACTTTCCGACGCCGAAGAGCAATGGCTGATGCTTTCCGGCGAATATGAGGAAGCAATGGTGGGGTGATGCGCGTCAGCGCGGGCCCAATTCCGACGGCTTTTTCAGAAGCCGCCGGATTTATCTGACGCTGCTTACTTGGCGCCGATGGCGTTGAGGCCTTCGCGGGCGCATTCCACATCAATGGCGCCAGAGGGCGCACCGCCGACGCCGATGCCGCCGACGAGGGCCTCACCGATCTTGATCGGCAGACCGCCGGCCTGGATGACCATGCGCTCGTCCATATTGCGCAGACCATCATTGGCAGGCTTGGAGGCGATGAAATCCGCGATTTCGCCGCTATCACGACCAAGCGATGCGGCGGCGAAAGCCTTGCCGGTTGCGCTGGAGACCGTATGCGGGCCGGAATTATCCGCCTTCAATACCGTCTTGGTGGCGCCGTCGCGGGTGACGATGGCAACGGTGACGGCGCTACCTTTTGCGACACAAGCCTGAAGCGCTGCCTTGGCCGCCTTTTCAGCCATTTCGAGCGGCAGGTAAGGAGCGGTCGGCAGCGTCTGGGCCAATGCAGCCGAAGGGGCGATCAGAACGGACGCGATGAGAAGATTGCGGATCATGAAAAGGTCCTCTTGCTTGATGAGGACTTCAACCTAGGCAAATAAAACACGGCTGCGAATCCGTAAGCCTTGCCGGATGGTCAGTAGTTCTACCGATCTTCGCCGGCCTCCAGCCACAGCCTTGTCATTTCCGCCTGTGAGGTGGTGCCGAGCTTGAGGCCGATGGCGGCGCGATGACTGTCGACCGTGCGTGGTGACAGGCCAAGCCCATCGGCGATCTGGCGGGTGGTGAAACCGAGTGCGATGCGCTCGAGTATCTCACGCTCACGCGCGGTCAGAAGCGACAGCAGCGCCACCGTTTCCGCCTGCAATGCCCGTGCGTCCAGCGTGCGGGCAAGCGTCTGGTGCGCCTTCTGGATCGCGTCGATAAGATCCTGCTCATCCACGGGCTTCGACAGGAAATCCACGGCACCGTTACGGAAGGCGCGGCGGCAGGCCTCGATATTTCCATGGCCGGAAATGATGATGACCGGCCAGTCGATACCTTCCTCCACCAGCTTTTCCTGAAGCTTGAGGCCGGTAATGGCGGGCATGCGGATGTCGAAGATCAGGCAGCCCGGCTCGAGACCCGGCAAATGGCTGAGGAAAGCCGTTGGATCGGCAAATCCCTTCGCCTTGATGCCGACCGTGGACAGAAGCAATATCAGCGCCTTGCGCACGGCGTCGTCGTCATCAACGAGATAGACGGGCAACGTCATGGTTTCGTTGCCTCCGTGGTGACCGGCAGGACAACGCGGAACAAGGCGCCATTGTCCTGCTCGATAAAGAGGATTTCGCCGCCGGCGCGCTCCGCCAGCCGCTGGCTGAGCGCGAGACCAAGTCCCATGCCGTTGTTTTTGGTGGTTGCGAAGGGGGTAAAAAGCCGGTCGCGCAATTGCAGCTCCACGCCGGGGCCGTTATCGGCGACTTCGAACAGGGCAAGATCGCCCTCGCGGGTGAGCGTTGCGGTGATTACGCCCTTGCCCTCGGCACCGGCCAGCGCATCAAGGGCATTACGCAGCAGATTGAACATCACCTGCTCCATTTCCACCGGATCGACCCGAACCAGAAGTGGCACCTCTGGCTGGCGGATATCGATGACGACCTGCTGGCGCGCCGCCTCGCCGGTCAGAAGTGCATCGACATTACGCAGCGCAACGCGCAGATCATGGGCCGTGGCCGGATGGCGGTGCGGCAGCGACCAGTTGCGGAAACGGTCAAGCATGTTGGCGGCGCATCGCGCCTGCTCGATCATATCGTCCAGCGCGCCGGAAAGCGTTGCGACATCCTGACGGGCAAGAAGCCGCCGCCCGGCCTGCGCCTGCGCCAGAATTGCCGTCAGGGGCTGGGTCAGTTCATGGGCAAGGCCGCTTGCCATTTCTCCAAGCGCATTGACGCGCGAGGCGTGGGTCAGCCTCGCCTCCATGCCGCTTAGCTCTGCCCGTCTTTCGGCGGCGCGTATACGTGTTCTCTGCCTTGCCATCACGATGCCGAACACAAAAATGACGCTGGCACCGGCCAGCGCCGCCAGCAAGGCGCCGCCCGGCAGAAGTTCCCGCCAGGTGATGGGAAGCGCCACCTCCAGAAGCAAAGGCTGGCTGTCACTGCTCAGCTGCCGGGCATATTGCGGCTCCACGGGCAGTTGCGGCGGGCCGTATAACAGGGTGCCATCCGGCATCTTCAGGCGGATCACTGCCCGTTGCGCCGACCAGAAGGGGGAATCGGATGCCAGCAGCCGTGCCGCATCGACAGCAAGCACCAGCGCCTGCCGTGCCATCTCGCTATTGGGGCTGCGCTTGACGATGAGATAATGGCCGGGCCTCAGCGCACTTGCCAGCAATGCGGGCTTGCCCGTAAACACCGATGACGCGTTGCGGATATCCGCCGCCAGTTCATTTTCCAGCGGTCGGGTGCCGGCTGCGGGACCACCCTCCGTCAACGAGACCAGCTGGACTTCATCGATGCGCGGATAAAATTGCAGAATGGGTGCGGCGATGGCAAGCAGCAGGCCATGATCCGATCCCTGCTCCGCCTGCGCCACCGCAGACAGCGCCGTCACATGGGCATCATGCTGATCCGCCCGGCGCGTAGCCTCGGCCTGCAAGGCGTCGCTCTGCCGCTCCAGCTCGCCCAGCAGGCTACCATATTGATAGGCCGCCAGGGCGGACACGACCGCCACCATCAACAATGCCCAGACCGCAAACACCCGGAAAAACGACAATACGGGCGCAGGACGCAGATCACCCGGCGATGGCCTATGGCCGGATACGGCATCGGCGATGGTGCGCAGCGATTGCGTGACGCTACCCGCCCTTGCCGCGGTTTCCCCTGGCGGCGATTGCGCCGATATTCCGGCTCGTCTGTTCCCTGCGTCGTTTTTTTCAAGCATTGGTTCGCTCGCCTGACCGGAAAACACGGTCGGAACTCTGGTTCTTCAAAGCACCTCCTCAGCATAGACCGGGCAAAGATTCAATCCGGAAGACGCCGGCTACCATGCCACGGCAGCCAGAACGCGCCGACGGAGCGGTACGACATGGCTTGCCGCAAACGCTCTAGGCGCATTCCCTGCGGGGCTGCAGGCGATCGAGCGGCACAGCGGGCGAATAGAGATAACCCTGACCGAAACGGATGCCCATCTGCATGAGAAGCCGGCTCTGCTCCTCCGTCTCTATGCCTTCCGTCACCAGCTTGGCGCCGTAACGCTCGGCGCTTTCGAATGCGAGCGCGATGGCGTCCTTGAAGCGTGACTGATCGAGCCGGGACGTCATCCAGTGGTCGATCTTGACCTCTTCGAAGGGGAACCTCGCGAGCAGGGTGAGCGCGGCATAACCTGTGCCGAAATCATCAAGCGACAGCCGCACGCCTGCTTCACTCAGCCTGTCGAAATTCTGCTGCACGACATCGATGGCCGGTACACGGCTCATTTCCGTCACCTCGATCGACAGCCGATGCGCCGGAACCGCCATTTCACTGAGGAACGCCACGACCCGGTCTCCGAAACGCGGGGTCGAAAATGACGAGGCGGAAATATTCACAGACAAATGAAAATCCGGCTCAAGGCTCCGCAGATTGCTGAGGTCGCGGACGACCGCCTCGATTGTCGACCACTCGAATTCCACCAGCAGCCGATGGCGCTCGGCAATTTCCAGCACATAATAGGGCGAAAGCGCCTGCCCGCGCGCATCGGTTGCTCGCAGAAGCGCCTCCGCACCGATCATGCGGCGATTGTGCATTTCAAATTTCGGCTGGTAGCATATTGGCGGCCTGCCGGATTTGACCCAATGGACCAGCATCTGCCGAACACCCTCGTCGCGGCTGGCTTTTTCGGCAAAGGAGAAGGGGAAAATCTGCACCGGATTTTCGCTTCTCCTCAGCGCCAGGCTGAGATGCCTGAGAAATGATGCCACGTTCTGCCGGGAAAGCATGTCCAGGTTGGCCGCGCCGATCTTCAGATGCGGGGCCGGCCCCGCCTCCGCGGAGCGGCAAAATGCGCTCAGCCCATCATGCAGATGCATCATGAGCCGTGCGCTTTCCGACTTTTCCAGCGAGACCCCCTCGATGACCACCGCAAGTGTCGTATCGCCGAACATGAAGCTGCGCGGCGCATTGGAGTGCGACAGCAGGCTGCTGTCACCATCACATACTTCCCGCGCCAGTCGCGGCCAGAAAAGATCGGCCCAGTCCTCGCCTTCACAGGCGGCAACATCGGCAATATTGACGATTTCTATAAGAAGGAGCGCGTGTGGCACGGGCGGCTCCCGCCGGGCCATCGTTTCGATGTGGTCTTTGAGGGCGCGACGGTTGGGCAGGCCGGTCAGGGAATCCGTCCGCGCCGCGATATCACGCTTCCTCACTTCCTCCCGCGCCCGCGCCTCGCTGCGCAGAACAAGAAACAGGCAGGTGATCATCGGCAGGCCAACAACGACCGCCCCCAGGGTGCGGCGGCCGACGCCGCTCAAGAACAGCGCTTGATCGATAAGGCCCAGACCGAACGAGACGGAAATGGCAAACAGCGCCGCAAGAAACCGCACACCAAAAACGGCGAGAATATCGCGCATTCCCAGCTCAGTGAAACGGCGTCGGCGCATCCAGCCATACATCAATATCCCGAAAGCCGAGATGACGACCATGTCCTGAAAAGCGGCAAGAAACAGCACGGGGCCACCGATCACGTAGCGCCCGGCAGCAACGAGAAGCAACGCTATTCCGCCACCCTGCCATGAGCCAAGAAGCCCCGCCAGAAACAGCAGATCCGAGCGGATATAGGGTTTGGAAGGCAGCTGGATAAACTCGGAAACCAGAAGCGTCAGCAGAAATCCGGCCACGCCGAAAATGATACCGTAATAAATCTTATAACGCGGGTCATCGAGGGCGATCTTGCGGCGCATGAGGATCAACACGGATACCATGCCGATCACCGCAGCTGCCTGGAGCAGCAGGAATGGAAGCTCGGCGGCAGCGGCCGCTGCCTGAACGGCGATCAATTCCATCATCTGCAAATCCCCGGTTATTATTTGTTTCGCCGCCGGAGTTCCGGCGTTCGCCTTTCACAATTCCCGTATCTGCGAGGTACGGACTATAACACAGAGCCCGCTGCCACGGCCGGCCCATATCGCCGCCGCAGTTCGCATCCCGGTAAAATTCTCCGGAGCGACAATCGCTCCCGCCTGTGGGGCGACCAGCACCGCATAATGCCGCGCCGGGAAATAAAGGAACAGGAGCGGCGTGACAACAAACAACCGGACGGCAACATCCAGCCAGATAATCTCCGGCGCCCAGTTCGTATCGACAAACAGGTACCGATTATAGACAATCATGCCGAAATTAATCCACACGTATTGAACCGATGGTTGCTTTCATTGATTTTACGAATGAACCCGGAAGACCGGTCATCTTTAAATAAAAATACCATCCAATTACTCTTTGATACACCCTTAAGAAAAAAATAAAGTTCCAAATTTCAGCAATTATTCAAAACAACTACAAAACTACCATTAAAAAATATTGAAAAGCCGGATTTATGATTTAAACTTGAAACATCACCTCTAATTCCAGATATTACTTTATTCCGAAACGACATATTCAGCGTTTTATTTTCCGGTATTGCTCATCAAAAAAGCCATTCCCGGCCGGGACGATCACCTTGCCCCTTCGGCCATTTCTGCTAGAAACTTATAAAGTCACACTTTATTTCATGAAGCACGCACACGGGTACCTCTCCATGTCAGCCACCAAGCTTGCCATCGTCGGCGTCGGTAAAATCGTTCGCGACCAGCATCTTCCAGCCATCGCGGGCAATCCGGATTTCGAATTGATCGCCACGGCGAGCCGGCATGGCACCGTGGATGGCGTCGCCTCCTATGGCACCATCGAGGCAATGCTGGAAGCGGTTCCGCAGATTGAGGCCGTGTCCCTGTGCATGCCGCCGCAGTTTCGTTATGAGGCAGCCTATGCGGCTCTGAACGCCGGCAAGCATGTTTTCCTTGAAAAGCCGCCGGGTGCTACGCTTTCTGAAGTGCAGGATCTTGTCCGCCTTGCGGATTCGAAGGGACTTTCGCTGTTTGCAAGCTGGCATTCGCGTTACGCGCCGGCGGTGGAAGCGGCCAAGGCATTTCTGGCTTCCACAAAAATCGACAGCGTGCATGTGATCTGGAAAGAGGATGTGCGCCACTGGCATCCGAACCAGGCTTGGATCTGGCAGGCGGGTGGCCTTGGCGTCTTCGACCCCGGCATCAACGCACTTTCGATCATCACCCATATCCTGCCCCGCGCGCTGTTCCTGACCAAGGCGACGCTGGAATTCCCGGAAAACCGCGATGCGCCGATCGCTGCGGACCTGCATTTTTCCGACGTGACGAAAATGCCTTTGCGGGCCGAGTTCGACTGGCGCCAGACCGGCAAGCAGAGCTGGGATATCATCGCCGAAACGGCCGGCGGACGGATGGTGCTTTCGGAAGGCGGCGCAAAACTCTCGATCAACGGCGAAGAGAAGCTCTCCCAGCCTGAGCGGGAATATCCCGCCCTTTACGAGCGTTTCGCGGAGATCATCAAGGCCGGCCGCTCCGATGTGGATCTGGCGCCCTTGACCCATGTGGCCGACGCCTTCCTGCTCGGCCGCCACAAATTCGTGGATTCCTTCTACGACTGACAAAAAGGCCGTTTTCAGAACTTCTCAGAGGGCGCGGCTGACAAAACGGTCGCGCCCTGATTTTTTGGCTTGATACAGAGCCTCATCGACGCTGCACAATAGCGCCGCGCGATCCGCCCCCGCCTGCGGGGCAATCGCGCCGCCGATGCTGAGGCGCGCTGTGACTTCATGACCATCGACATCGAAAGGTTCACGGAAGGCGGACAGAAGCCGGTCGGCCAATCCGTTCATCAACACCGACGAGTTGGGATGCGGTATGAAGATTGCAAATTCATCGCCGCCCATGCGCACCACGATATCTTCACTGCGGATAGCATCGCGAATACGTCCGGCAGCGGCAGTCAGCACACAGTCGCCCGCCGGGTGGCCGAATGTATCATTGATCGTCTTGAAGCCATCCAGATCGAGATAGAGAACACCAAAGGTTTCATTTGCCTGAAGCGCCGCCCCCAGCTGGCCATCAACGATCGCCTCCAGTGCCTTGCGGTTATAAAACCCGGTCAGCGGATCGGTCATTGCCGCATCGCGCAGTTCGCGCTCGGCGAGACTCATGGTGAAATTGGCTTTCTGGAGACGCAACAGCGCCGCCGCCAGCAGCGCGAAATGCCGGAGATTGTCGATTTCGGCGCGGGAAAATTTTCTCGGCACCGTATCGACGAGGCAAAAGGCTCCCACAACGAGGCCCGCCTCCAGTTCGATCGGCGCACCGGCATAAGAACGCAGTTCGGGGCCGCCTTTCACATAGGACATGAAACGAAAATCGGGATGCTCCGTCAGATCGGAAATGGCCACGACATCCCGTCTGGTAATGACACGGTTGCAGATGGACAGATCGCGCGGGCATTCCGACAGCTGCATTCCCACCTGTTCGGCGATATGCAGCCAATCCTCATCGACGATATGAACGGCGGCGCGCGGCACGCCGAACACGCCCTGCCCCAGCTGAGAAAGCACCTTCAGTTCCGGTATTTCCGCATTCTTGAAGGACATGATGGACCTCACCGCGACCAGACGCTCCGTTTCCCCTTCCGGTCGTGATATCGCCTGTCCCATGATGATGTCCTTCTGCTATTTCATATGAAGCCTCGTCCGGCCGGCACATAATGCAAAAACCGATATGCGGCGCCACATGCGAATTGTTGTCGGTCTGTTTGTGGGCTTCCGCAGGCGGCCGGTCTCGACACCTGCCGGCAACTACGCCTTTTTCTGCCAGCGCCCCTCTGGCGACTGTTGCCAATAGGTCAGTGCGTGACCTTCAGTCTTCAGCCTTTTCCAGTGATTTCGCGCCATTTCGAGCTGGTAGGCATCATATCCGTCGAACATGAAGACGATGCGCTCATAGGCCTCTACCGCCGGCGGTTCGGCGCCATCCACCAGAAAGCGGACATTTGCGCCGTTGCCGTTGACTTCCGAGGCTGTGAGCAGAATCGGCTGGCTTTGCGGTGCCGGAGACGCATCCGTGGCGTGCGGCAGAAAACTGTCGTCACGAAAGGTCCACAGATGCGCGTCGAGGAAATCGCGGCGCTCCTCGTCCACCGTCTGGATCGCGACTTTCCAGCCGCGTTCCAGCGATTTTTCGAGCAAAGGCGGCAGCGCGTCCTCGAGCTTCGATTCCGTCAGATGGTAGAACAGAATTTCGGTCATCCGCAGACTTCGAACTCCGCTCGCATCAATCTTCGTAATGGGCGCGAACGAGTTCGTTCAAAAGCCTCACGCCATAACCCGATCCCCAGGACTGGTTGATTTCGGTCATGGGCGATCCCATCGCCGTGCCGGCAATATCGAGATGCGCCCACGGCGTTTCACCCACAAAGCGCTTGAGGAACTGCGCGGCGGTGACGGAGCCCGCCAGACGGCCCGAGCTGTTCTTCATGTCGGCAAATTTGGAATCGATGATCTTGTCGTAATCCTTGCCGAGCGGCATGCGCCACAGCTTTTCCGCCGTCGCGTCACCAGCCTGGGCGAGGCGCGTCGCAAGCTCGTCGTCATTGCAGAAAAGGCCGGCCTGAAGATTGCCGAGCGCAACCGTGATCGCACCCGTGAGGGTGGCGAGGTTGATCATGAATTTCGGGCTGAAACGCTCCTTGGTGTACCAGAGCGCATCCGCCAGAACCAGGCGACCTTCGGCATCGGTATTAATGATCTCGATGGTCTGGCCGGACATGGAAGTGACGATGTCGCCCGGACGCTGGGCATTGCCATCGGGCATGTTTTCCACGAGACCGATAACGCCGATGACATTTGCCTTCGCCTTGCGGGCCGCAAGCACATGCATGAGGCCGGTGACGGCTGCGGCGCCACCCATGTCGCCCTTCATGTCTTCCATGTTGAGGCCGGGCTTCAGCGAAATGCCGCCAGTATCAAAAACGACGCCCTTGCCGACGAAAGCAATGGGTTCATCCTTCTTGGAACCACCGTTCCACTGCATGACGGCAAGCCGCGGCGGACGGGCCGAGCCCTGCGCCACGCCGAGAAGCGCGTTCATGCCAAGCTTCTTCAAGTCCTTTTCGCCGAGAATCTCGACATCGACACCCAGCTTGCGCAGCTCTTCCGCCTTTTCGGCGAATTCGACGGGGCCTAAAACGTTCGGCGGCAGGTTGACGAGGTCGCGCGCCAGAACGACGCCGCCCGCAACAGCCTCGGAGACGGCAAAGGCCTTTTCCGCTTCCTGATGAGCGGCCGTGATGATGACGACATCGACTTTCTTCGGTGTCTTTTCGTCGTCGGATTTTTTCTTGGTCTTGTAGGCATCGAAGCTATAGGCGCGCAGCAGAAGACCCAGTGCGAAATCCGCAGCAGCCTGCGCGCTGATTTCGACGCCCGGAGCATCGAGATAGATGGCGACCTTGTCTGCCTTGCGGAAATTGGCGGCGGCGGTGCCGCCGGCGCGCAGCCAGTCATGCGCAACAAGTTTCGCCGGCTTGCCGAGGCCGATGACGAGCAATCGGTCGGCGCTCGAGCCCTGCGGCGCGATCACATCGAGCGTCGTCATGGATTTGGCAGCAAATCCCGCAATCTTCGCCGCCCTCTCGATCACGCCACCCGGATCGGCCTCGGAAGCACCGGCGGCGGCCTGCGCCTCACCGGAGGCCTGCAGCACAACGGCCAGCGAGTTTTCAAGCGAAGCGGAATTGGCGAAAGAAATATCGAATTTGGCGGACATGTTTTCCTGCTCTTCATGGTCAAATTGCATGATGCGCACGATCATGGCCTTTTCAGCCCCCGGCGCAACCCTACATTTTTTATGGCCTGATTTGTTTAAAGGCCGACATTCCTTAAAGGTCCACATTCGTTAAAGGAATGACATTTTTGCGGCTGGGCCGATTACGTCATGAAACCGACAGCTTGTTCCACAAAAAGACACAGGCGATGGAAAAATCGTCGTGCAAAACATATTTGTGAGCACGCCGGAATAGCCAATTGCAAACGATGCGATTAGATAGGCGGAAATCCGGCGGGCAATCGCACGGGAAAACAATGTCGAACAGGGCCGTATGAAGCTTCTTGAGAACTATATCCTGCGGCGGACAACGCAGATGTTTCTGGTCGCGCTGTTGCCGGTGCTGGCCATCATCTGGACCATCCAGGTTCTCCAGAGAATCAATCTCGTCACCGATACAGGCCAGTCGATGGGCTCCTTCATGGCGCTCGCGACGCTGATCCTGCCGACGCTGATCCCCGTTGTTTTACCTTTTGCCCTCGTCATCGGCATCACCCAGACATTCACGGCGATGAACAATGATTCCGAGCTTGCCATCATCGATGCGGCCGGATCGCCGCGTTCAGTGATGTTTCGCCCGGTTCTCATTCTGGCCGCCGTTCTGAGCGCCCTTTCCTTCACCATCACCAATTTCATCGAGCCGCCGGCGCGTAACTCCGCCCGGCAGATGGTGGCTGCGGCCTATGCCGACCTCCTGTCCTCGGTGATCGAAGAAAAGACCTTCCGTACCATTCAGGATGGTCTCTATGTGCAGATCGCCCAAAGGCAGGGCCGGATCCTCAAGGGCCTGTTCGTCGCCGACCGCCGCGATCCGAATTTCGATCTCATCTATTATGCCAAGGAAGGCATGATCGATGAGAGCGGCACATCGCTGACCATGCGCGACGGCGAAGTGCAGCAGAAGACACCTGACGGCAAGGTGTCGATCGTCAAGTTCCTGTCCTACGCCTTCGACCTTTCGACCATGTCGGAAAAGCAGGATTCCGAACCCTCGCTGTCTCCGGGCGATGCCAGCCTCGGTTTCCTTCTGTCGCCCGACGAGAACAATGCGAGCTACAAGCGGTCGCCGGAAAACTTCCGCAGTGAGCTGCACAAGCGCCTGTCGGACTGGATGTTTGCCTTTGCCTTCGCGTTGATCTCGCTGGTCATCGCCGCCGATGCCCGTTCGCATCGCGAGGCGCGCATGCATCCCATGGTCGCCGCGCTGGTAACGGCCTTCATGCTGCGCTGGCTCGGCTTTTACGTCACCAACCAGGTCAAGCAGAGCGCGGCTTTCATTCCGCTGGTCTATGCCGTGCCGGGTCTCAGCGGCGGTGCGGCCGCCTTTATCCTGATAACCGGTCGCAAGCCGAAGATGCCGAAGATTATCGCGGATGCGGCGGGCCGGATGCGCCGTCTGTTCTCCAGCCGGCTGGCACGCAATTCGGGGAGCGACAACGCATGATTTTCAACACGCTTGCCCGGTATTTCCTGAAACGATATCTGATGACGGCCGTCTGGTTCGTGCTTGGCGTATCGTCGATCATCTATCTCGCGGATTTCAGCGAGACGGCACGGCGCATGTCCAGCGTGCCGGGCTATTCGGTTCCGGGCGCACTTGGCCTGACAGCACTTCGCCTGCCGCTGATTCTGCAACAGACCGTTCCCTTCATCGCCCTTTTCGTGGGCATGACGACGCTGATCTCGCTCAATCGACGTTACGAACTGGTTGTCACGCGCGCAGCAGGTGTTTCCGCTTGGCAATTCATCCTTCCTTTCGTCCTCGGATCCGTCCTTCTCGGCATTCTGTCCGTTGTCGTTTTGAACCCCATCGCCGCATGGGGCCAGAATCGGTCGCTGGCTATGGAAGCGGGATGGCGCAACGAAGCCAATGGCGGCCGCCAGCAGCAGATCATTCCATGGATGCGTCAGGCGAGCGGCGGCCAGGATACGATCATCGGCGCCAAGAGCTTCGAGGACAACGGAACGATGCTGCTCGATGTGGTTCTGATCCACCTCGACAAGGACGGAAACATCGTCTCGCGGCAGGATGCCAAGTCGGCAAAGTTGGAAGATGGTTACTGGCTTCTTAACGGTGTGACGGAAACGCGTGCCGGGCATGTGCCAGTTCGGCAAGAGAGCACGCAGATCAGTACCAATCTGAGACGCGAATTCGTGCAGGAACGCATGACACAGACGGAAACCGTTGCTTTCTTTGATCTTTCTCACAAGATCGAAGTTGCAAAGTCTTTTGGACTGTCTTCAAAAGCGCTTGAGACGCAGTATCATTTCCTGCTATCGACGCCCCTGCTTCTGGTTGCGATGACCTTGATCGCCGCGACCGTTTCATTAAAGTTCAGCCGCTTCGCCCAATCGCGTTCCGTGATTCTGGGTGGAATCGTTTCCGGCTTCGTGCTTTATGTAGTAACCGTGCTCGTAAGGGCATTCGGGAGTGGTGGTGTTGTCCCTCCCACCGTCGCGGTCTGGGTTCCAGTCGTCGTGGCGTTGGCTTTGGGGGCAACCATTCTGCTTCATCAGGAGGACGGCTAGTGGCGGTATATGACCGCGGGAATATCAGGCGGCTTTGGACGGCCCTTCTGACGGGTGCCGCTGTGTGCGCGTATTTGGCATCAAGCCCGGTCGCTTTTGGCCAGGGCGGGTTGCTTGCGTCTGCAAGCCAAGACGATTCGAAACTCCTGCTTACAGCAAATGAACTGACCTATAATCGCGACTCCCAGCGCGTCATCGCGAAGGGCGTGGTTCGCATGAAATATTCGGGCTACCGCATGGTGGCCCAGCAAGTGGAATATAATCAGCAGACCGGCCGTGTGATCGCGCATGGCAATATCGAGCTGATCGAACCCGGCGGCAACAAGATCTATGCCGACGAAATGGACGTTACCGACGACTTTGGCCAGGGATTCGTCAACGCGCTGCGCGTCGAGACCCCTGATAATACCCGCATCGCGGGTGAAAGCGCCGAGCGTCTCGAAGGCGACCTGATGGTCCTCAACAACGGCGTCTACACCGCCTGTCTGCCCTGCGCCGCAAAGCCTGAAAAGGCGCCGCTCTGGCAGGTCAAGGCAGAGCGCGTCGTTCAGGACGGCAAGACCCATACGATCCGGCTGGAAAAAGCCCGCCTGCAGCTTTTTGGCCATTCCATTGCCTATGTGCCGTTTCTGACGGTTCCGGACAATACGGTGAAGCGGAAGTCCGGCTTCCTGTTCCCGCAGATGAGCATTACCGACAATCTCGGTTTTGGCATCGGCGTTCCCTATTTCCAGGTCCTGTCCGACACATCTGATGTGACGGTTACGCCGACCTATTACACGACGCAGGGTCTGCTGTTGCAGGCGGAGCTGCGCCAGCGTTTCGAAACCGGCATGCATACGGTCACGATCGCCGGCATCAGCCAGCTGAAATCCGAAACCTTCACGGCCGGAACCAGCGACGCGCTCAACGACAATCGCGGCATGATCGCCAGCAAGGGCGATTTCAACATCAATCCGCGCTGGGCATTCGGCTGGGATGCCATGGTGCAGACCGACAACAACTTTTCACGCACCTACGGGCTGAAGGGTTATAAGAACGACGTCCAGACCAACCAGATCTACCTCAGCGGCGCGAGTGAACGGAACAGCTTCGACGCCCGCGGTTATTATTTCAACGTTCAGAATACGGACGATACCGAATCTCAGGAACGTAAGCAGGCGATCGTTCATCCGGTTGTCGATTACCGTTATTTCGTTCCGGATCCGATCTATGGTGGCGAGCTTTCGCTGACCACCAACCTGACCAGCATCACCCGCCTGAAGCAGGACGCATACGCTCTTGGTGGCTATTCGCGCTTTAACGGACTTGAGGGTGACTATACGCGCCTCTCCACCGAAGCCGAGTGGAAGCGCACCTTCACCATGGATAGCGGCCTGCAGATCACACCGATCCTCGCTGCACGTGGCGATGCCCTGTGGACGGACATGTCCCCGGCAAGCTTCACCTCTGGCGGCACGTCTTATGCCTATGAAGGCATGATGCATGATGACGCGGCGTTCCGCGGCATGGTCACCGGCGGTCTTGAGGTGCGTTATCCCTGGCTCTTCACGGCGCTTAACAGCAGTCACGTGATCGAACCGATCGCACAGATCTTCGTGCGTCCGAATGAGCAATATTCCGGCCGTCTTCCCAATGAAGATGCGCAGGCTTTCGTGTTCGATGCGACTAATCTGTTCGAGCGTGACAAATTCTCCGGTTTCGACCGGATCGAAGGCGGCACGCGCGCCAATCTTGGCTTCCGCTACAATGGCACGTTCGACAACGGTTACGGCGTTCGCGCCGTTGTCGGCCAGTCTTTCCATCTGGCGGGCGAAAACTCCTTCGCTTCTTATGATCTGGCGAATGTCGGCGCTGATTCCGGCCTCGAATCCGACCGTTCGGATTACGTCGCCATGGCCGCCTTCGATGCACCGATCGGCCTTTCGCTGTCATCGAGCCTGCGTCTCGACAAGGACAACTTCGACGTCAACCGGTCGGAGACAGGCCTCAGCTATTCTGACCGCCGCATCACCGGCAAGGTCAGCTATACCCAGGTCAAGGCGCAGCCAAAATATGGCTATAACGAAGACCGCGACATCGTTCAGGCTTCCGGCATGCTGCGCATGGATGACAACTGGTCGCTCTTCGGCTCGATCAATTACGATCTGAATGGAAAATTTGCCTCCGAGCGCCGCATCGGCATTGCCTACCAGGACGAATGCACGATCTTGACGGTCAGCTATTCCAACGAGGGCAACATCAATTCCACTCGGCAGGCCGCCAATGACTGGTCGATCAACGCCCGTCTGGCGTTCCGCACGCTCGGCGATATCAGTGTCGGCTCCGCAAATGAAGACTGGGCCGATATGGATATCGGCTGGAAGCCGAATAATTACTGAGTTTAAAGGCGGGTCACGCAGCATCGTGACCCGCCTTTTTGCCATTCAGCCAGTAAAAGTCACGGTTTCGCCGCAACAACACGCCAGTGTCGGCCGGGTATAAACCTCTATCGGGTTTTCTTTCAACAAACCGACACATTGCCGTCCTGCGGATCGCGATGATATATACGTGGCAAAATCGCGGCGCGGACGCGCAAATGCAGGTCTGACAGGCCGGGGAATGTGAAATTTCCACCGTCAGGCAGAACAGACTGGCGGGACAGGGAGACAGGCCCCTGCCCGACGAAAGGGAGAAGGACATGATGAATTTCGGAAAGACGGCTTTGCGTGGCGCTGCTTTCGCCTTTGCGATATTTGCCGTTCCCATGGCCGCCGTGCCCTATACCGGCCAGGCTTTCGCCGACGCCACGGTCAAGATCGTCGTCAACAAGACACCGATCACCAATGACGATATTGCCAAACGCGTCGCCTTCCTGAAGTTGCAGCGCCAGTCCGGTAATCTCAACGAAAAGGCGCGCGAGCAGCTGGTCGATGAGGCACTGAAACGCGAGGAAATCGGCCGTGTGAAAATGTCGGTCAGCACCGATGAGGTCGATGCCGCTTTTGCGCGTTTTGCCGGCAACAACAAGATGAAACCGGATCAATTGTCGAAGGTGCTGGCACAGGCGGGCGTCGGCGCTGACCATTTCAAAGCCTTCATCGCCGTGCAGATGAGCTGGCCTCGCCTTGTCAACGCCCGTTATGGCGCACGCGGCAAGATGTCGAACCAGGACCTCGTTACCCGCCTGCAGGAACGTGGCAACAAGCCGGTCACGACCGAATATTTCCTGCAGCAGGTCATCTTCGTCATCCCGGAGTCCAAGCGCAATTCCATTACCGGCAAACGCAAATCCGAGGCTGAAGCCTCGCGCAAGCGTTATCCCGGCTGCGACCAGGCCATGACCTTTGCAGCAACCATGCGCGACGTGGCGATCAAGGATCTTGGCCGCATTCTCGCGCCTGAGCTGCCGGAAGACTGGAAGGCGCTGGTTGAAAAGACCAAGGAAGGCGGCACCACCGGAACGCGCGTGACCGAAAAGGGTGTCGAATATCTGGCCATCTGCAAGCAGCGTCAGGTTTCCGACGACTATGCGGCGGAGATGGTGTTCAAGTCCGAAGACCTGATGAAGGCCAAGGACGGCGAAAACCCGAACGAAAAGAAGTATATGGATGAGCTGCGCAAGAAGGCGCAGATCGTCAACACCTGATACTGATACGAAAGTCGGGTCTTTCCGTGACACATGCATCCCTGCCGCTTGCCCTGACACAGGGAGATCCAGCCGGTATCGGCCCTGATATCGCCATTGCCGCCTGGGCCAGGCGTCAGGAGAACGGTCTTCCGCCGTTTATCTTTATCGGTGATCCCGATGTGGTGGCCAGCCGTGCGGCACTGATCGGCATTCCGGTCAATATCGAGACCTGCGATGTGGCGGATGCCGTAAGCGTTTTCGATCGCGCTTTCCCAGTCCTGCCGCTTCCCGTCGGGTTCGAGGTTCAGGCAGGCCAGCCACATGTCGGAGCCGCGCATGCGACGATCAAGGCGATAGAAACCGCCGTTTCCCTGACTGTTGAGGGCAAGGCTGCAGCCGTCGTCACCAATCCGATTGCAAAATCCGTGCTTTACGAAGCGGGTTTCGGATTTCCCGGTCACACGGAATTTCTGGCCGATCTCGCTTTGCGCCTTAGGGGTGAGCAGGTGATGCCGGTGATGATGATTGCCGGTCCCAAGGTCCGCGTCGTCCCGGTCACGATCCACATCCCCGTCAAAGACGTGCCGGCAGCGTTGACCGAAGAACTGATTGTCGAGACATGCCGTATCGTCGATGCCGATCTGCGGCAGAAATTCGGAATAGAAGCTCCGCGTCTGGCGGTTGCCGGGCTTAACCCGCATGCGGGCGAGGACGGCGCGCTTGGCACCGAGGACCGCGACGTGGTTCATCCGGCGACCATGCGGCTACGCAAAGACGGGATCGATGCTTTCGGCCCCCTGCCCGCCGATACCATGTTCCACGACGCCGCCCGCAAGCGCTATGATGTCGCCGTGTGCATGTATCACGATCAGGCACTCATTCCGGCCAAGGCACTCGGCTTTGACGATTCGGTCAATGTCACGCTCGGCCTGCCCTTCATCCGCACCTCGCCGGACCACGGCACCGCCTTCGGCATTGCCGGTCAGGGCATCGCCAATGAGGCAAGCCTTGTGGCGGCGCTGAAGATGGCGGCGGAAATTTCCGCCCGCAGTCGGGCCGTCGCATAATGGCGGCCATAGACGGACTGCCGCCGCTGCGCGATGTCATCCAGCGCCATGGGCTCGATGCGAAGAAATCCCTTGGGCAGAACTTCCTGTTTGATCTCAACCTCACCCAGAAGATCGCCCGGACAGCGGGGCCGCTTGAAGGCGTGACGGTGATTGAGGTCGGCCCGGGACCTGGCGGCCTCACCCGCGCCATTCTTTCGCTCGGTGCCAAAAAGGTCATCGCCGTCGAACGCGACAGCCGCTGCCTGCCGGCGCTGGCGGAAATCGAAGCGCATTATCCCGGGCGTCTCGAGGTGATTGAGGGCGATGCCCTCAAGACCGATTTCGAGGCGATGATTCCCGCCGGTGAACCGGTGCGTATCATCGCCAACCTGCCTTACAATGTCGGCACACAATTGCTGGTCAACTGGCTTCTGCCAAAAGCGTGGCCGCCTTTCTGGCTCTCCATGACGCTGATGTTCCAGAAGGAAGTCGGCCAGCGCATCGTGGCTGAGGAAGGCGACAATCATTACGGCCGCCTTGGCGTTCTCGCCGGCTGGCGCACGGTATCGGAAATGGCCTTCGACGTGCCACCGCAGGCCTTTAGCCCGCCGCCGAAGGTGACGTCCACCGTCGTGCACCTGCTGCCCAAGGACAAGCCGCTGCCTTGCGATGTCGCCAAGCTTGAAAAAGTGACCGAGGCCGCCTTCGGTCAGCGGCGCAAGATGTTGCGCCAGAGCGTGAAGAGCCTTGGCGGCGAAACGCTGCTGGAAAGAGCGGGCATTGACCCCACACGACGGGCGGAAACGCTGTCGGTGGAGGAATTCGTGACATTGGCGAATTGCCTGTAACACGCTCTGTGATGCACTGTTCTGGACGGTGGGACACAGGTTCGTGGACCCTGCGATTAGAGGAACAAGCGTGGAGAATGCCGGTTTTCACTACAAGCTCGATGTTCCCACCGAAACACCCGACTGCGCGGTTGTCCTGCTGCATGGATCGGGACGAACGGAAGAGGACCTCATCTCCTTTGGCCGCGCCACCTTTCCTAAGGGCGTCTTATATGCGCCGAGAGGGGCTGTTCCCTGGGAGAATGGCTTCGCATTTTTTCGCAGAAGGCCTGACAGACAGCTCGATATCGACGATCTGAAACATCAAGCTGCCAGACTATGCCGGTTTGTCACCTTCGTGTTTCAGCAGACGGGGCAAAGACCCGTTCTCGTCGGATATTCGAACGGTGCGATCATTGCGGCTGAAACGATATGTCAGGACCGCCATCCGTCAAAGGGCGCTATCCTGCTTCGCCCACTATCTCCGAGGAGTGAACAGCCTCTTCCAAACCTCGCAGGGTATCCCATACTTTTGCTTGCGGGCGCCCGTGACGACCGGCGTCACCCCTCCGATGCCCCGCATCTGGCCGGTCAACTGGCTGCAGCCGGTGCGGAGGTCATTCTGGAAACGATCGACGCGGGCCATGGATGGGCAGAAGATGCCATGGACGAGCGACTGACCCGTCAATGGCTGGCGCGTGGACCCGCAGCGTAAATCAGAGCTGCGGCTCTTCCTCGAGCAGCGCCCGCACAAAATCGAACATGCCGTGACGGCGGTCGCGGCGGACGCGTTCGGCTTTTACGATCGCCTCCACGGCTTCGAAGGCCGCCTGCAGGTCGTCGTTGAGGATGACATAGTCATAATCGCGCCAGTGCTCTATTTCAGCGCGGGAATTGACGAGGCGCGTCTTGATGACCTCTTCGGTGTCCTCTGCCCGGCGGTGCAGGCGCGATTGCAGTTCGGTCATGGTCGGCGGCAGGATGAAGATCGAGACGACGTCGGCCTTCATCTTGTCCTGAAGCTGCTCGGCGCCTTGCCAGTCGATATCGAACAGCATGTCGCGGCCAACAGCCATGGCATCTTCCACCGGCCCGCGCGGGGTGCCGTAAAAATTGCCATGAACCTCCGCCCATTCCAGCAGCGCATCGCTATCCCGCAAGCGCTCGAATTCACGCTTGGAAATGAAATGGTAGTGGATGCCGTCAATCTCGCTCTGGCGGCGCGGGCGCGTCGTGACGCTGACGGACAGACCGATATTCTTGTCCTTGTCGAGCAGGTTGCGGGCAATCGTGGATTTGCCTGCGCCCGATGGTGAAGAAATCACCAGCATCAGCCCTCTGCGGGCAATCGTGACGGGAGAATCATTCACCGGGGCCATGGGGTCTACTCCAGATTTTGGACCTGCTCGCGGAACTGGTCGATAACCACTTTCAGCTCTATGCCTGCTGCGGTTACCGCACTGGCGTTCGATTTGGAACAGATTGTATTCGACTCGCGGTTAAATTCCTGTGCAAGAAAATCGAGCTTGCGGCCGACAGGCCCGCCATTTGCCAAAAGCTCACGCGAAGCCTGCACATGGGCGCGCAGCCGGTCCAGCTCTTCACGCAGGTCCGCCTTGGTGGCGATCAGCGCCGCCTCGGCGTGGAGGCGATCACGATCGAGCCCGTGCATGCCCTCGCCGATCAGGGCGATCTGCTGGGCAAGCCTTGCCGCGATCTGTTCCGGCTGGCGGGAAGGATCATTTTCAATAAGCTCCACAAGCGTTTCGATCCTGTCGATCTGCCCGGACAGGATGGCAAACAGCGAGGCGCCTTCCCGCTCGCGCATGTCCTTCAGCTTCTCGATGGCAACTGCGAAACCGGCCAGCACATCGGCGTTGCGTGCGGCCTGCGCCTCAGCGTCATCTTCCGCCTCGCGAAAATCGACCAGACCGCGCAGTGACAGCAGCGTATCGAAGCTCAGCGGCTTGTCTTCCACGACATCGCCAAGCTCTTGTTTGAGCGCCAGAACAGCGGCGAGAGCATCACGATTGATGACGGCCTCCAGCCGGTTTTCCGCAATGGCCAGCGTCAATCCTGCCTGGATGTTGCCGCGGGAAAGGTGCCCGCCCGCAATTTCCCGCAGGGCCGTTTCCAGCGCTTCCAGACCGGTCGGCAGGCGCAGGCGCATATCAAGCCCCTTGCCGTTTACCGAGCGAAGTTCCCACGCCCAGCGGTAACGGCCAGATGTTCCTTCGCTGCGCGCAAAGCCGGTCATCGATTGCAATGTCATATCTGGAAGCCCCCCGTCATGCCGTACAAAACCGGGCCTTGCGTTTGGCAGGGCCCGGTCAGGATCATCAATCAGTCGTTGGTCGGTTTTTCCGCCTCTGCGCCGCCCGGCTGGCCATCCACGGCCACATCCGGATTGGCGCCGGCTGCCGCCTTTTCCGCCTCGATCTTGCGCCAGCGGCGGACATTGGCGTTGTGCTCGTCCAGCGTCTTGGCAAAGACGTGGCCGCCTGTGCCATCGGCAACGAAATAAAGGTCGTCGGTACGCCACGGATTGGCAACCGCCTCAAGTGCTGCCCGGCCCGGATTGGCGATGGGAGACGGCGGCAGGCCCTTGATGACATAGGTGTTGAACGGCGTCTGCTTCTGCAGGTCCGACTGATAGATTGGCCGGTCGGAGGGTTTTCCGTCGCCGCCGAACAGACCGTAGATGATCGTCGGGTCGGATTGCAGGCGCATGCCCTTCTTCAGGCGGTTATAGAAGACGGAGGCGACATGGGCGCGCTCGTCATCCTTGCCGGTTTCCTTCTCGACGATCGAGGCGAGCGTCACGAATTCCTCGACGGTCTTGATCGGCAGGTCGGGGTCGCGCCGTTCCCAGATCATGTCGATCAGCTTGTCCTGCGCCGCGCTCATCTGGTTGATGATCTCTTCGCGCTTGGTGCCGCGGGTAAAGCGATAGGTATCAGGGCGCAGGCTGCCTTCTTCCGGCAAGGCGGAGGGCAATTCGCCATCCAGTACCTCGTCTGCGGCAAGGCGCGCGAACATCTGCTTGACGGTCAGACCTTCGGGCAGCGACACGGAATAAAGGATCGACTTGCCGGATTCCAGCAGCATCATGATGTCCTTCATCGATGCGCCGGCCTTGATCTCATATTCGCCCGCCTTCAGCGTCTGGTCCTTCTGCAGGTAGCTGCCGGTCATCAGGCGGAAAATGCGGGCATTCGAAACGACGTCGTTGCGTTCGAGATTATTGGCAATCTCGATAATGCCAGCGCCGTTGCGCACCGTGAAATGTGTGTTCGTCTGAAGTGGACCGGGCTCCTGGAACGCATTGATCATGTAATAGAAAGCGGCAATGGCCAGGACACAGACGGCAACCGCAAGCGTCATCAGAAAATTCAGGAAGATCACTAGCTGGCCATGGGCCTTGCGGGAGCGCTTCGGCGGGGCCGGCACCTTTTCCGGGCGCAGCGCCTCGGTTGGGGATTTCGGAATGATCGGGCCGCGATTGGATTCGCCCGCGCCGTTCTGTCCGTATGGTCCCTGGCTGTTCTGGTTCGTGTCGCTCACCGTCGGTCCTTTTCAGTTCGGCGTTGTCAGCGCTTTTTGCGCAGGTAATGCGGCAAAAACAGGTTCGGAATGTCTTCCTGCACCACATAGAGATATCGTGAAGGCTTGCTATTCCGCTTCACGAACATCGTTTCGGACAAAGCCGATGGAGGAAGCAGCCTGCGGCCGGAAATCACCCCGAACCGGCAAACGCTTCCCATAAACGACTACAATATCGGCGCGAAAACCGGAATGGCTTTCGCAAGCCGCAATGCGTTCTTCAAAGGAAAGAACGTCCTTTGTCAGCACCCGGTGGGAGGGCGCCAGCGGCGGCAAGCCGCCGCCGCAATTATGCTTCGTAACGACGCAGCACGAGAGAGGCGTTGGTGCCGCCGAAACCGAAAGAGTTCGAGAGCGCCACATTGACCTGCCGCTTGCGCGCCTTGTGCGGCACCAGATCGATCTTCGTCTCGACATCGGGATTGTCGAGGTTCAGCGTCGGCGGAACGATGTTGTCACGGATCGCGAGCGTCGCGAAAATCGCTTCGATCGCACCCGCCGCACCCAGCAGATGGCCGGTGGCCGACTTGGTGGAAGACATGGAAATCTTCGAGGCCGATTCGCCAACAAGCCGCTCGACTGCGCCAAGTTCGATCGTATCGGCCATGGTGGAGGTACCATGGGCATTGATGTAGTCGATATCGTCAGGCGTGAGACCCGCGCGCTTCAGCGCCATCAGCATGCAGCGATAGGCGCCTTCGCCGTCTTCGGACGGGGCCGTGATGTGGTAGGCATCACCGGAAAGGCCGTAACCGACGACTTCGGCGTAAATCTTCGCGCCGCGCGCCCTGGCATGCTCCAGCTCTTCCAGAACGACGATGCCCGCGCCCTCACCCATGACGAAACCGTCGCGGTCGCGGTCGTAGGGGCGGGATGCCTTCTGCGGGTCATCATTGTGCTGGGTGGAAAGCGCCTTGCATGCGGCAAAACCGGCAAGCGCGATGCGGCAGACCGGCGATTCGGCACCACCGGCAACCATGACGTCGGCATCGCCAAGCGCGATCAGCCGGGCGGCGTCGCCAATGGCATGCGCACCGGTCGAGCAGGCCGTTACCACGGAATGATTCGGTCCGCGCAGCTTGTGGCGGATGGAAACCTGGCCGGATACGAGATTGATCAGACGGCCGGGAATGAAAAATGGTGAAATGCGGCGCGGGCCCTTGTCGCGCAGCGTATAGCCCGCCTCGACAATGCCTTCCAGGCCGCCGATGCCGGAGCCGATCAGAACGCCTGTCGCGATCTGGTCCTCATCCGTTTCCGGATGCCAGTCCGCATCGGCAAGCGCCATGTCGGCGGCGGCCATCCCGTACAGGATGAAAGGATCGATCTTGCGCTGTTCCTTGGGCTCCATCCAGTCATCGGCATTGAAGGTGCCGTTGGAGCCATCACCGACGGGAATGCGGCAGGCGATCTTTGCGGGCAGGTCCTCGACTTCGAATTCAGTTACGAGACGGGCGCCGTTCTGGCCGGCGAGCAGCCTTTCCCAGGTGACTTCCGTTCCACATCCAAGAGGAGATACCATGCCGGTACCGGTGATAACGACACGCCTCATCGCCAATGCTCCGCCCTTATCCAAATCATCGGTCTTTTCTGCAATGCCGGACGCCATGAACTGACGTTTGCGAGACGCTGCAGCATTTCAAATGTCCGCATAATTTTCGCCGCGCACCGTTTCCGGCCGGGGAGCTTATGCGGAGCCTGGAACGCGCGCCGGTTCGGGCACGTACCGTCTCTCTATAAAACATTGGCCCGGACGAGCCGGGCCAAGATGGGGAGGATATTGCACCTCCCCCATGAAGGTCGATCAGGCCTGGGCCTTCTCGATGAACTTGACGGCGTCGCCAACGGTCAGGATCGAGTCAGCTGCGTCGTCGGGAATTTCAACGCCGAATTCTTCTTCGAAAGCCATGACCAGTTCAACGGTGTCGAGCGAATCAGCGCCCAGATCGTCAATGAAGCTGGCGCCTTCGACAACCTTGTCGGCGTCAACGCCAAGATGATCAATTACAATTTTCTTTACGCGTTCTGCGATATCGCTCATGTCGGTTTCCTCGACCTTTATTTTGAAGGGAATGCCTTGCGGCACCCTGCCCTGTTAGAAGCCCTCATGCGCCGTTCAAATCCGGCACCGCTGGCAAACCCGTTCAACCCGGTCCAAGCTAGACATCGTCACGCAAAATCGCAACGGCTTCCTGTCTCTCCGGGACGACTGTTCACAGTCTTGGCCCGCTTAACACGGTTTCAATCGGTCGAAAAGCCTGAAAACGCGCTAAGCACAGCGTATGACAGGCAATTTAGCCGGAAACCGGTCGGCGGAGCCTTGCGGCGCGAGCTACCCAAGAAGGTGCTGAAATAGCGCCGCAATCCTTTTCATGACGGCTGGAAGCGCGTCAGATCATCGCCATGCCGCCGTTGACGTGCAGGGTCTGGCCGGTCATGTAGGCGGCCTCATTGGAAGCCAGATAAAGAACGGCGGAGGCGACTTCAGCGCCGGTGCCCATGCGCTTCATGGGGATGGCGCCCATGATGGCGTCCTTCTGCTTGTCGTTCAGCTTGCCGGTCATGGCGCTTTCGATGAAGCCCGGAGCCACGCAGTTGACGGTGACGTTGCGGGTGGCGATTTCCTGTGCCAGCGACTTCGAAAAACCGATCATGCCGGCCTTGGAGGCGCAATAATTGGCCTGGCCGGGATTACCGGTGACACCGACGATGGAGGTGATGTTGATGATGCGGCCGAAACGGCGGCGCATCATCGGATGCGTCAGCTCACGCGTCAGGCGGAACATCGCGGTCAGGTTCACTTCGATGACGTTGTCCCAGTCCTCGTCGCTCATGCGCACGAAGAGACCGTCCTTGGTGATGCCGGCATTGTTGACGAGAATATCGACGCCTTCCAGCTCGGCTTCGGCCTTTTCGCCGAGAGCCTTGACCTCGGCGCGGTCGGCAAGGTTAGCCGGGAAAATCTTGACGCGATCGCCAAGTTCCGCCGCCAGCGCCTCGAGCTTTTCGACGCGCGTGCCATGCAGGCCGACGGTTGCGCCCTGTTTGTGCAGAAGGCGGGCGATTTCTTCGCCGATGCCACCGGTCGCGCCGGTTACGAGAGCCTTGCGGCCTGTCAGATCTAACATGGTCCGTTCCTTCTTTAGAGCAAATCCTGCAGGAGCTTTTTGCGGTTCTGCGTCGGGAATTGTCAAAAATAAAGCCGTTGCGGGGCGAAGCCCGTCTCAGCCGATAAGAGTGGCAAGAAGCTGGTCGATATCGGCCGCACCGTTGACGGCAACGCCGTTCACCGTCTTGTCGATACGGCGGGCAAGGCCCGTCAGCACCTTGCCGGAGCCGATCTCGTAAAGCTGCGTGACATTGTTGGCGGCAAACCACTCAACCGTTTCGCGCCAGCGCACCTGACCCGTCACCTGCTCGACCAGCAGGGCGGCGATCTCGTCGGCATCGGAAACCGGCGCGGCGCGCACATTGGCGACGACGGGCACGACGGGCGCCTTCTTTTCGACCTTGGCCAGCGCCTCGCGCATCGCTTCCGCAGCCGGCGCCATCAGCGCCGAGTGGAAGGGCGCGGAAACCGGCAGCATGATGGCGCGCTTGGCGCCTTTTTCGGAAGCGATCGCGGCGGCTTTTTCGACAGCGGCCTTGGAGCCGGAGATGACCAGCTGGCCGCCGCCATTATCATTGGCGATCTGGCAGACGCCGAGAATGCCGGCCTCCTCGCAGATTGCCGAAACCGCAGCATGTTCCAGCCCGATGATCGCTGCCATGGCGCCTTCGCCGACCGGCACTGCGGCCTGCATGGCATTGCCGCGGATGCGCAGAAGCCGCGCGGTATCGGCAATCGAAAACGTGCCGGCAGCACAGAGCGCCGAATATTCGCCAAGCGAATGGCCGGCGACATAGGAGACAGCGTCGGAAAGCTTCAGACCGCGCGCTTCGAGAACCCGCATGACTGCCATGGACACGGCCATGAGTGCCGGCTGGGCGTTTGCCGTCAGCGTCAGCGTCTCTTCCGGGCCGTTCCACATGATATCGGAAAGCTTCTGGCCAAGCGCCTCGTCCACTTCCTCGAACACGGCGCGCGCCTCGACGTAGGTATCGGCAAGCTCCTTGCCCATGCCGACGGCCTGGCTTCCCTGACCGGGAAATGTGAATGCAATACCCATGGGATGTGGTCCTTCTTGTCTGGCTTGCCTTTATTCCAGCGACTTCCATTCACATTCCGGCCAGCGGTGTCAAGACTTGACGCCCTGCGGCAGGCGCATCCGCAGGGTTTTGCCACCCTATTCGGCCTTTCTTTTAGTCATATTTTTTCTTGCACTGCGGCAATTCCCCATTACTTTCATGCCACCCTTCAAAACATCTCGCCAAGCACCGGGACATTTCCATGAAACAGAGACTATTGGGCCGCACGGGTATTTCCGTGTCCGAAATTTGCCTTGGCACCATGACGTGGGGCACGCAGAATACCGAAGCCGATGCCCATGGGCAGATGGACTACGCCATCGAGAATGGCGTCAATTTCTTCGATACGGCCGAGCTTTACCCCACCACCCCCGTTTCCGCCGAAACCCAGGGGCGGACGGAAGAATATATCGGCACATGGTTCGAAAAGACCGGCAAGCGTGATCAGGTCGTGCTCGCCACCAAGGTTGCCGGCTCCGGGCGCGATTACATTCGCGGTGGCCGCGATATCGATGCCGCCGCCATCCGCGAGGCAGTCGATACCAGCCTCAAGCGCCTGAAGACTGATTATATCGACCTTTACCAGATTCACTGGCCGAATCGCGGCACCTATCACTTCCGTGGCGCCTGGGGTTTCGATGCCTCCGGTCAGGACAAGGAGCGCACGCTCGCTGAAATCACGGAAAAGCTCGATACGCTCGGCGAACTGGTGAAAGCCGGCAAAATTCGCGCCATCGGCCTTTCCAACGAAAGCGCCTGGGGCACGCAGAAATATATCGACATCGCCGAGGCTCGCGGCCTGCCACGCGTCGCCACCATCCAGAACGAATATAACCTGCTCTATCGCAGCTTCGATCTGGACATGTCGGAAGTCGCCCATCACGAGGATGTCGGTCTGCTCGCCTATTCGCCACTGGCGGCCGGACTTCTCACCGGCAAGTACCAGAACGGCGCCTACCCGGCGGGATCCCGCGGCACCATCAACAGGGAGCTCGGCGGCCGCCTGCAGCCACATCAGGAAGCGCCGGTCAAAGCCTATCTGGAGCTTTCCGCCGAGCATGGGATCGATCCGGCACAACTCGCAATCGCCTTCTGCCTCACCCGCCCCTTCATGGCCGCAGCCATCATCGGCGCAACAACAATGGACCAGCTGAAGGTGGATATTGCCGCCGCCGACGTGACCTTGTCGGATGACGTTCTCAATGGGATCGCGGCGATCCATCGCAAGTATCCGATGGCGATCTGACACCATCACGGCGCGCTTTTTTACCCTGTGTCCTTGCATTCCGGGCAAAAATGGGTATAAGCGCGCTGTTCACAACACCCGGTCCAATTGGCTGGTGGCTGAACGGAGGGCTGGTTTCGGTAACGAAACAGCAGGAACCATAAGGTTTTTCCGGCCTCCCGTGTCTCCGCTCTCGACCGTCTCGAACAACGCTTTTCTTGCTTTAAGGCCTCACGGCCTCACCCAAGAGCAGTCGTTGAGGCTTAGCGCCGTTGCCGGGTGAAGGACGAAACGCAAGAAAGGCAAAGCTTAAATGGCTCTTTACGAACACATCTTCCTTGCCCGGCAGGATATTTCTGCCCAGCAGGTCGACGCACTTGTCGAGCAGTACAAGGGCGTTATCGAATCGTTCGGCGGTAAAGTCGGACGCGTCGAGAACTGGGGTCTGAAGTCCCTCACCTACCGCATCAAGAAGAACCGCAAGGCTCACTACGCTCTCATGGACATCGACGCTCCGGCGGCTGCAGTTCATGAAGTCGAGCGCCAGATGCGCATCAACGAAGACGTTCTTCGCTACATGACCATCGCCGTCGAAGCCCACGAAGAAGGCCCGTCCGCGATGATGCAGAAGCGCGATCGCGACGACCGTCCGCGCCGTGACGGCGACCGTCCGGACCGTGGCCCGCGTGAAGATCGTGGCCCCCGCGCACCGCGCGAAGGTGGCTTCGGCGACCGCGAAGACCGTCCGCGCCGTCCGCGCGAAGACCGTGCATAAGGAGAATTGACCAATGGCTGATACATCCTCTTCCCAGGCACGCCGCCCGTTCCACCGCCGTCGCAAGACGTGCCCCTTCTCCGGCGCCAACGCTCCGAAGATCGACTACAAGGACGTTCGTCTGCTGCAGCGCTACATCTCTGAGCGCGGCAAGATCGTTCCTTCCCGCATCACGGCCGTTTCCCAGAAGAAGCAGCGCGAACTCGCCCAGGCGATCAAGCGCGCCCGTTTCCTCGGCCTGCTGCCATACGTCGTAGCGTAATGAATTGAAGCGAGGCTGCGCTTTGGTGCAGCCTCGTTTTTCTCGATCAGCTGACTCTTAATCAGCGGGTCGAAAATTATAATCCTTCCGCGTTGGGCGCGGATCGATACTCTAAAAACCCATGTTGGGGATAAGGCTCTCGGAGCGATCCTCTAACTGCTCAAGTTTCAGCAGGACAGCGAAGTGCAAAAGTTGAACCAGACAGTGCTGATCTCCGGCGTTCTCGCCGGCATATGCGCCGCGTTTTTGACGCTTGGCGCAACGGCACAGTCGTCCTTTTCCTTCCTGCTTTATGCCGGGTCGGCCATGCCGATCTTCATCGCCGGGATGGGCTGGGGCAATCGCGCCGCCATCGTCGCGATCATCACCACGGCCATCATCGGCGCGCTGGTCATGTCGCCGCTTTTCGCGCTGACCATCGCCATTTTTACGCTGATTCCGGCGGGCTGGCTGTCGCATCTTGCCAATCTGGCGCGCCCGGCCTCCGAACTCGGCGGTCCGGATGACCTGCTCGCCTGGTATCCGCTGTCCGGCATCGTCCTGCATCTGTGCATTCTGGTCTGCATCGCCGTCATCATTCTCGGCTGGATGATCGGCTACGGCCCTGATCTCGTTGCCCGCATGGTCGATATCATGATGACCTCGGTGCAGAACCGCGAACCCCTGTTCGAGCCCAATGCCGAGGCGCTGGCCCAGACGAAATCGCTGCTGGTGCTGATGCTGCCGATCGTTCAGGGCGGCCTGTGGGTCATCCTGCTGTTTGCGGCCTATTATTTTGCAAGCCGGCTGGTCGGTTCCTTCGGCAAGGGTCTTCGCCCGCGTGAGGATATCGCTTCGGCGCTGCGCATGCACCGCAACGCGATCTTCATCTTTCTCGGCGGCATCGTCGCCATGTTCTTCGGGGGCGTCGCTGCCATGGTTGGCGCGGTCATCTGCGGCACCTTCGGCGCGGGCTTCCTGATGGCAGGTTATGCCTCGCTGCATAAAAAAGCGCGCGGAAAGGACTGGCGTCTGCCGGTTCTCATCCTCGCTTATCTCTCGGCGGTCTTTGTCTTTCCGCTGTTCATCATTCTCGTGCTCGGCTTGAGCGACGTGCGAAGCACGATCTCGCTGACGCCTGCACGGAAAACCGACAATTCGAACGAAACCAACAACTAGAAAGGATCAAGAAGATGGACGTTATTCTTCTCGAACGCATCAACAAGCTCGGCCAGATGGGCGAAACCGTCAAGGTTCGCGACGGTTACGCACGTAACTTCCTGCTGCCGCAGGGCAAGGCGCTGCGCGCCAACGCCGCCAACAAGACCCGTTTCGAAACCGAGCGCGCAACGCTTGAAGCCCGTAACCTCGAGCGCAAGTCGGAAGCCCAGAAGGTTGCCGAAGCACTCGAAGGCAAGTCCTTCATCGTCGTCCGTTCGGCTGGCGAAACCGGTCAGCTGTACGGTTCTGTTGCTGCCCGCGACGTCGTCGAAATCCTCGGCGCAGAAGGCTTCAACATCGGCCGCAACCAGGTTGAACTGAACACGCCGATCAAGACCATCGGCCTGCACAACGTTACCCTGCACCTGCACGCCGAAGTCGAGCTTCAGGTCGAACTGAACGTTGCCCG
This sequence comes from Agrobacterium sp. V1, assembly GCF_030518355.1. Lineage (NCBI taxonomy): Bacteria > Pseudomonadati > Pseudomonadota > Alphaproteobacteria > Hyphomicrobiales > Rhizobiaceae > Agrobacterium > Agrobacterium sp. V1. The sequence continues at coordinate 748,766 of NZ_JAULSF010000001.1, read as the reverse complement.
TTCCGCCGAAGAAGCCGAACGCCAGTCCAAGGGCGAAAGCCTCACCTCCGCCGACGCCATCTACGGCGTTGACGAAGACGCACTGCGTCCGGAAGACTTCTTCGATCCGGAAGCTGACGGCAACGGCGACGACGAATAAGATCTGGCTTAACGGCCATAGGAAAACCCCGGATGGAAGCATCCGGGGTTTTTTGTTTGCGTTGAGTATGCGGAGAGGCCTACCCCCCTCTGCCCTGCCGGGCATCTCCCCCACAAGGAGGGAGATCGGCAAGGCGATATTGCATCGCTACATTCGCAACGTTAGGTGATCGAGCGGTAGCCGCTTGTCGATCTCCACCCTTGTGGGGGAGATGCCCGGCAGGGCAGAGGGGGGTGAACCGCACCCTCCAACCTCAACCGACTACCTCGCCGCCGTCTCCGCCCCCTCAACCGCCGCGCTCTTATCCACATGCACCACCACCGACATGCCCGGCGACAGATCCGCCGCCAGCGGCTGATCCGCATCAATCGCGATGCGAACGCCAAGGCGCTGGGCGATCTTCACGAAATTGCCGGTCGCATTGTCCGGCTTGATGACGGCGAATTCCGATCCGGTGGCCGGCGAGAACCGCTCGACACGGCCGTTGAGCTTGCGGCGATGCAGCGCATCGACCGAGATCGTTACCGGCTGGCCGACCTGCATGCCGGCAAGCTGGGTTTCCTTGAAGTTGGCGATGACCCAGACATCATGCGGCACGACAGCCATCAACTGTGTTCCGGCCGTGACATATTGGCCGGTGCGCACGCCGACCTCACCCAGCCTGCCGTCCACCGGCGCATGGATTTCGGTATTGTCGAGATCGATCCTGGTGAGTTCGACAGCGGCTTCGGCATTGGCGACCGCCGCCTGCAGCGAACTGCGATTGACGATGATGGTCTGCAAGTCCTGACGCGACACTTCGAGCGCGGCTTTCGCCTGCGACAGGGAGGCCCGGGCCTTTTCAAGCGCGGCATGCGCCTCTTCCTGCAGGCTGGAGGTTCCGACGCCGCTTTTGATGAGATTATCCTGCCGGTCGGACGCGAGCTGCGCCTGTTTCAGCGAAGCCTCGGCGCTATCGACTGCCGCCTGACTGGAGAGAATATTGGCATTGGCAGCGTTTTCCTGCTGGCGGGAATTATCGAGCGCTGCCTTTTGCGTATCGAGCGATGCAGCCGCCTGCGCCTGTTTCTGGCGGTAGATGCGGTCATCGATCTTTGCCAGCAACGTACCCTGCTTGACCTCTTGGTAGTCCTTGACCGGCACATCCACGACATAACCGCTGACCTGCGGGCTCATGGTCGTGACGTAACCGCGCACGAAGGCGTTGTCGGTCATTTCGACGGTGGAGAGAAACGGCGGCAGCCGCCAAGCGTAAAGCACGAGTGCTATGCCGGCGAGACCGCCGAGCAGAACGAGAATGGAAACGGGGGTAAAAAACTTCTTCAGCATTTTGTCACTCTTGGAAGGTTCAAGACTGTGGTGCCGGTGCGGCATCGACATTATCCCGGAGAAGGAATGGACGGATGCGTATCCAGGCAAGGTGGAGCAAAAGCGCAGCCAGTGCCAGCGCCGAAACAACTGATATCAGCAGGAACGTGTCATTATAGGCGAGCACATAGGCCTCCCTGCTGACCTGCTGTCCCAGAAGCGACAGCCCCTCCGCCTTCAGCAGCGCCGGATCGGTGATGACATGGCTGTAAGCACCGGAAAGCTGGGATACGCGCTGGGAGACCATGGGGTTGGTGAGCAGGATATTTTCCACCAGAACATTGGAATGGAATTTTTCGCGCAGCGTCACGAAACTGCCGAGCAGCCCGGTCATCAGCATCGAACCCGTGATCTGGGTGAACAGAAATATGGCGATGAAATTCACCAGATATGGAGCGCCTCTGGCAAGTGCTGCGGCAAAACCCTTGGACATGACGGGCGGCAGGAACATGGCGGCACCAAAGGCGATCATCATCTGGCTGAGATACATTTCACCCGGCCGCGTCAGATTGGTGGACTGGCTGTCCATGAACGAGCCGGCGGCAATCAGCGTCAGCGCGATCACATGGGCCGTATCGACATATTTCGTCAGCATCAGAAAGGCGCAGGCCGCGCCGCCAAGCACAGTCGCCAGCAGCACCAGTGCATAAAGCGTTGTCGTCTGTTCGTTCAGCAGGCCAAGCTGCTGGTAAAAGCCGACTGCCGTTGAAGATTGCTCGGAGGAAACCGCGCGGTAAACCAGCAGGACAGCGATGATATGCAGGTTGGTTTTCGAGAAAATCCAGCGCAGGTCGAGCAGCGGGTTCTTGCGCGGCAATTCGATGAAGGCCATGAGCGTCAGAAGCGCGATCGACGTCGCCAGAAGCACGCCCAGCCACCAGGTTTCGAACCACCAGTAGAACCGGCCGAGCGTCAGCATGACCGCCAGACAGCCGAGACCGCCGGCAAACAGCAGATAGCTCAGAATATCCACGCGCTCGATGACTTTGGCGCGCGGCGGCGGCGTGACTTTCAGCACATAGATCATGGCGAAGGAGATCAGCGCAAAACCCACCTCCATGGAATAGAGCGCATTCCAGCCGCCGATTTCCAGCAGGGAGGGCGAAACGATGCGCGCGATGGGTGCCGACAGCAACGTACCGGTCAACGCGATGCTGAAACCGAGCGAGAATTTTCGCGCCGGCGGAAAGGCCTCGAGAATATAAAGGAATCCGAGTGACGAGATCGGCGCGGCGGCCATGCCGCTGACGAAGCGGATCACGGTTGCCGAATGCAGGTCCGTCACGAAGAGGTTGAGACAGGAGGCAACCACGAAGGCGATGATCGAGAGTTCGGCAAAGGGCCGCAGGCCATATTGCGCCCTGATCTTGAAGAGCGCGATGGAGAAGGTAGCATAGGGCGCCATATAGGCAGCGGAAAGCCATGCCACCTCAGCCACCGTGGCGGAAAATTCGCCCTGTAACTGGTAGATATTGGCCATGACGAGGTTCATGCCCAGACCCTGGGTTATGAAGAACGACAGGCCCGCAAAGATGAAACACAGCCGCAGCCACACCGGCCGCTCAATCGGCTGCGGTGCAGCGGGAACAGCAGGTTCCGGCGCGATCTCGCCACCATCGGCATCGCTCACTGTTTGGGAGGCAGCCACGGCTTCCTCTGGCCTGGCAACAGCCACATCCTTTTCAGAGGCAGCCTCGTCCGTGGTCTGCGGCAACACGGTGCTCACGATTGCACCCTCCCCGCCGCAAGGTTTTGCAGATTGGCCGAAAGACGGCGCATCACATCCAGCGCCATGGCCAGATCCTCAGAGGAAATATCGGCGGCGATTTCCGAGCGCAGCGTCTTTGCCACCGCCTGCACCGTGCCGGAGGTCTTCTCGCCCTCTTCCGTCATATGGATGCGCTTGGCGCGGCGGTCGTTTTCATCGGAGCGACGTTCGATGAGGTTCTGTTTTTCCATGCCATCGAGAACCCGCACCAGCGTCGGAGTTTCGATTTCCATTTCTTCTGCAAGCTCGGTCTGCGTCAGCGGGCCGCGTCGCGACAGGGCAAAAAGCGCACGGGCACGCGCCAGCGTCAGGCCGCTTTCCCCTACCCGCGCATCAAAAAACGCGCGCAGTTTGCGGGTGAAAGCGGAGACTTCATCGAGAAGCTGTTCCTTGTCGGTCTCGCGGGACATGTCAGCAAGCCTTATAATTAGCACACTACTTATTTACTACCTACTTATTCGTAAGCCTGACGATTTTCAAGTTTCTTTCATGCCGGGTCTGCCATGCGGTAAACTCATGGCAGCGAATCACGTTGCCGGAAAATTCCGGCACCCCGTCCCCACCCGCCTGTGGATTGCTGGGGACAACTGAAGATGTGATCCAGCTTTACAGAGCGGACGTCAGCCTGCCGTATAGTGTTGCAACAATATCATTGACTGCCATGCCCCAGGAAGCCAAACCCAAGGTTTAAGGACAAGGCAAGGGAGATCGCGCAAACCATGAACGACGCTGTGAGAAAGATCACCCCCGCAGAACCGCATTACCGCGAAGCGCCGAACAATATCGAGGCTGAGCAGGCGCTGCTGGGCGCCATCCTCGTCAATAACGACGCCTATTACCGTGTGTCGGATTTCCTGAAGCCCGTGCATCTTTACGAAGCCCTGCATCGCAAGATTTTCGAGGTGGCGGGCGATATCATCCGCATGGGCAAGACCGCCAATCCGGTGACGATCAAGACCTTCCTGCCCGCCGACGACAAGATCGGCGACCTGACGGTGGCGCAATATCTTGCGCGCCTGGCCGCAGAAGCCGTATCGATCATCAATGCCGAGGATTACGGCCGGGCGATCTACGACCTAGCTTTGCGCCGCGCGCTGATCCAGATCGGCGAGGATGTCGTCAACATCGCATTCGACGCGCCGCTGGACATGCCGCCGCAGGCGCAGATCGAAGACACCGAGCGCCGCCTGTTCGAGCTGGCGGAAACCGGGCGTTACGACGGCGGCTTCCAGTCATTCAACGATGCGGTGGCGCTGGCAATCGACATGGCCGGCGCCGCTTTCGAGCGTGACGGCAATCTCTCCGGCATTTCCACCGGCATTCACTCGCTCGACGCCCGCATGGGCGGCCTGCAGCGCTCCGACCTTATCGTGCTTGCGGGTCGTCCGGGTATGGGCAAGACCTCGCTGGCCACCAACATCGCCTATAACATTGCGGCGTCCTACGATCAGGAAGTGCAGCCTGATGGCTCGTTCAAGGCGAAAAACGGCGGCGTCGTCGGCTTTTATTCGCTCGAAATGTCGTCCGAACAGCTGGCCACCCGTATCATTTCCGAGCAGACCGAAGTGTCATCCTCGAAAATCCGTCGTGGTGACATCACCGAAGCGGATTTCGAAAAGCTCGTCGCCTGCTCCCAGATGATGCAGAAGGTGCCGCTTTACATCGACCAGACCGGTGGTATCTCCATCGCCCAGCTTTCCGCCCGTGCGCGCCGTCTGAAGCGCCAGCGCGGCCTCGATGTTCTGGTCGTGGACTATATTCAGCTGATGACCGGCGGCGGCAAGGGCGGCGAAAACCGCGTGCAGGAAATCACCCAGATCACCACGGGCCTCAAGGCACTTGGCAAGGAACTCAACGTTCCCATCATCGCGCTGTCACAGCTCTCCCGTGCGGTGGAAAGCCGCGAAGACAAGCGCCCGCAGCTTTCGGATCTGCGTGAATCGGGCTCCATCGAGCAGGACGCCGACGTGGTGCTGTTCGTGTTCCGTGAGGAATATTACGTCAAGAACATGGAACCACGCGACCCGGCCGACCCGAAATATGCCGAATGGGAAAACCATTTCGACCGGGTGAAGGGTACGGCGGATGTCATCATCGCCAAGCAGCGTCACGGACCGACCGGCACGGTGAAGCTCGCCTTCCAGTCCGAGTTCACCCGCTTTGCCGATCTGGCCGACCCGTCCTTCAGCCAGTACGAAGAGCATTGATCCGAACCGGATGGCGAGGGCGAAACGGTCTTCGCCCTCACAACCTCCCCCATTTCAGTATGGGAACGGATGGAGTCTTTTCAGGGTCTTGGCAGGATTTTCTTACAATCCGATTCCGCGCAGCAGCGCCACGGTGACGACGCCGAGCGTGGCTGCCGGCAGCAGGCTGAGGCGCAGCGCCGCAATCGCCGTTACCGCGCAGGCGATGGTTTCTGCCAGCCCGCTCGCAAGCGCCGTCGGTGTGACAACGGCCATCAGAACGGCGGGCGGCACCACACCGAGCGCCTTCTTCAGGCGCGGCGTCAGGGTGAAATGACTGACCAGCAGCAGGCCGCCTAGCCGGGTGGCGACTGTTGCCGCCATCATGGCAAGGATCGTCAGCAGGGTATTTGCATCAAGCGTCATGCCGGCTGCTCCGCCTGTTCTTCGTGACTGAAGGCGGCGACGGCAAGCCCCGCCAGGGCACCGGCTGCAATATACCAGGCGCCCGGAACCAGCGCATGGGTGAGACAGGCAGCAGCTGCGCTTGCCAGCAACACGAAGCCTGTCTCCCTGCCCTTCCAGAAGCCCATGAGCAGCACGATGAAGACGGCCGGGAAAGCGAAATCCAGACCGAGGATCGACATGTCGCCCATGACCGCGCCAAGCAGCGCGCCTGCAAGTGTGCTTAGATTCCAGAGGAGATAGATCGGCAGCGCCGCGCCGATAAAAAAAGCCGCGGTCAAATTTGCAGTCATCGCCCGAAACTCCGACAGCGCCCAGGATTCATCCGTCAGCACCAGCATGGCCGCATATTTTCGCCAGCCGGTAAAATCATCGAGCTTGCCTGCGATCGAAGCGCTCATCAGCACATGGCGCAGATTGACCAGCAACGCGGCAAAACCGAGTGCGCTCCAGCTTGCCGGATGGGTCCAGAGATCCATGGCGACGAATTGCGAGCCGCCGGCAAAGACCAGCAGCGACATCAGCGATGCTTCGAGCGGCGACAGGCCCTTGGCGATGGCGACCGCGCCGAACACGACGCCAATCGGCACCATGGCAACCAGCAGCGGGGCAGCGGCCCTCAACCCGGCGGTAAATTCGGCACGTTTTTCCGATGCGGACATCCCATCCTCCCTTTCAGAAGACTGCGATTACGCCTGGAAAGTCATCCGGTCTTGAATGAAAGTGACATCGGGCAGGAAAACAGGGCAGCGGATCAAGCCGTCCGGAATTGCCCCGGCGTGACGCCGGTGCGTGCCTTGAAATGCCGGGTGAAATGCGCCTGATCGGCAAAACCGCACAGTGCCGCCACCTCGGCCGGCATCTCACCGGCGCGCAAAAGGCGACGCGCCTGCCGGATTCGCACATCCGTCAGATAGGCATGCGGGGTAATGTGAAACTCCTTCCGGAAAGCCCGGATGATGTGAGCACGGCTGAGACCGGCGATGGACGCCAGCTCCTCAAGACCGATATCGGTTTCGTAATTATCGGAAAGATAGTCGCGGGCGGTATAGACCGCCGTTTTTTCGCGGGTTTCGACGGGCAGAATAATGGCGCTGCCGTGCCTGCCGAAGAGAGCTGCAAGAACCGAAAACATACCCTCATCCGCTTCCAGAGCGCCGGATTTCGCCTCCAGCCGCCGGTGCGCCATCTGGAAGGCTGCGGCCATCTGCGGGTCGCGCGGCAGAAACCTTGGGAAAGATGGCGTGCCGTGAAAGGCTCTGCCCGTGACATCCTCGATGACGTCACGCAGCAGCAAGCTGTCGGGATAGATCATCCGATAACGATAACCGCCGCCGCCCGGCGCACCATAGTGAATCTCATCCGGGTTGATGAGATAAAGATGCCCCGGCCCCGTCTGTTCGGTGGTGCCCTGAATGGTGGAGATTTGCGAGCCGCTTTCGATCGCGCCGATCGAGAAAGTGTCATGCGCGTGCGGCGAATATTCATGGGTGAGAAACGTCGCACTCAGACATTCCATGCCGCCGAAACGCCGGTCACGCCAGAAACGCGTCGTTTCCGCCGCGGCAATCGGCATGACATCTATGGCCTGTTCCTGCGAAACATTGTGCATGAGCCGAGTTTAAAGCATTCGATCCTTACCGTCTTGAACAAAAGTGCTAGGGTCTGGCCGGTTCCAAAATCAACCGGACGCATGGCATGACAGACGACTTCGAAGATACATTTTCTGAAAACGAAACCGACGCATTCGAACACGCGCCGCTGAGGCTGACCGTCGATCTCGGCGCGCTGGCCGACAATTGGCGGGACATGAAGAAGCGGTCCGGCAAAGCGCGGACAGCAGCTGTCGTCAAGGCCGATGCCTATGGTCTCGGTATCGAGGATTGCGGCGCGACGCTCTATCATGCCGGTGCGCGGGATTTCTTCGTGGCGACGGTGGCCGAGGGCGCGACGTTGCGCTCCTACGCCCCGGAAGCGCGCATCTTCGTTCTGTCAGGCATCTGGCAGGGCCAGGAACGGCAGGTCTTCGACAATGATCTGGTGCCGGTGCTGGCCTCCGAGGAACAGCTGTCCTTCTGGATGGCGACAGTTACCGAGCGGGGCGACCACCCCTGCGCGCTGCATGTGGACACCGGTTTCAATCGCCTCGGGCTGCCGCTCGACGACGCGCTGTTCCTTGCCGACGACGTGACGCGACCGGCGAGTTTCGACCCGGTTCTGGTTCTGTCGCATCTCGCCTGCGCCGACACGCCATCCTCGCCGATGAACAGGGTTCAGCTCGAATCATTCCGGAAGGTTAGCGCTGCTTTCGAAGGTATCGAATCAAGCCTTTCGGCATCCGCCGGAATTTTCCTCGGCTCAGATTATCATTTCGACCTCACCCGCCCCGGCATCGCCCTTTATGGCGGCGAGGCGGTCAACAATGTCGCCAACCCCATGCGGCCCGTCGCCAAAGCCGAAGCGCGGATCATCCAGATACGCGAGGCGGGTGAAGGCCAGACCGTCAGCTATGGTGGCAGCTTCCTGCTCAAGCGCGCAAGCCGGCTTGCCATTGCTTCCGTCGGTTATGCGGATGGCTATCAGCGTTCGCTGTCCGGCTCCGGCATTCCGCTGCGCGAAATGGGCCATGGCGGCGCTTATGGCGTTGTGAATGGCTACAAGGTGCCCGTTGCCGGCCGCGTGACAATGGACCTCACCATTTTCGACGTCACGGATGTGCCTGTTAACGCCATTCGCAGCGGCGACTATATCGAGCTTTTCGGCCCGAACGTGCCCGTCGACGAGACCGCACGGGCGGCTGGCACCATCGGCTACGAGATGCTGACAGGGCTTGGCCTGCGCTACGAACGGCAATATCTGATGGCCGACGACTGAGAGCTGCCTTTAGCTCTTGGAAAGCCGACGTGACCTGTGCTAAAAGAGAACAAAAGGAGATCGAAATGCCCGAAATCCATTTGAGCGAGCAGGACGAGAAGTTCATCGAGGAGCAGGTGGCGGCTGGTATTTACAGCGACGCGGACGCCGTCATTCATGCGGGCCTGCAATTGTTAAGCAGTGAGGAAGGTAAAAGAGCCGCGCTTCAGTTGCTGATCCAGGAGGGCATCGACGACGCCGAGGCGGGCCGGGTTCACCGTTATGTCTCACAGGACGAGTTTCTGAGCGATATCAAAAGAGTTTCCGCGCAGCTAAAAACGGGGACCGGCCATTAAAATCCGGACTCCAACCTTGACCACGCGCGCAAGGCGCGACCTTGCCGAAGACCACGCCTATATCGAGACTGAAAATCCCCTTGCTGCCGATCGCCTCGTCCTCGATATCTTCAATAAAATCGAATCGATAGCGGCACTGGGCTTATCCGGTGTCTCAAGAAGCGGATATGGAGCCGGGCTTCGCAGCATCGCTTATCGTGAGCGCGTCATTTTCTTTCGTGTCGACGAGAATGAGCTTACCGTTCTGCGCGTGCTGCATGGCCATCAGGACATTTCCGCCAAAGATTTCAAACAAGAAGAAAACTGACATAAGATGGCCAAAGCCAAGACCCAATTCGTGTGCCAGAACTGCGGCACGGTTCACACCCGCTGGGCGGGAAAATGCGAAGGCTGCGGCGAGTGGAATACCATCGTCGAAGAGGATCCGATGGGCGGCATCGGCTCCGGGCCGGGCAAGGTGCCGAAGAAGGGCAGGCCTGTCACGCTGACCTCGCTTTCCGGCGAGATCGAGGAAGCGCCGCGCATTCCGACCGGCATCAGCGAACTGGACCGGGCGACCGGCGGCGGTTTCGTGCGCGGTTCGGCGGTCCTGATCGGCGGCGATCCTGGTATCGGCAAATCGACGCTGCTGATGCAGGCAGCGGCGGCCCTGTCGCGGCGCGGTCACCGCGTCATCTATGTCTCGGGCGAAGAGGCGGTGGCGCAGGTGCGCCTGCGCGCCCAGCGTCTGGAAGCGGCGGAAACCGATGTGCTGCTGGCTGCTGAAACCAATGTCGAGGATATTCTGGCGACGGTTTCCGAGGGCAAACGGCCCGATCTCATCATCATCGATTCCATACAGACACTTTGGAGCGACACGGCCGATTCCGCGCCCGGCACGGTGACGCAGGTGCGCACCGGCGTGCAGGCGATGATCCGGTTTGCCAAGCAGACGGGCGCGACCATGGTGCTTGTCGGCCATGTGACCAAGGAAGGCCAGATCGCCGGTCCGCGCGTGGTCGAGCACATGGTCGATGCCGTACTCTATTTCGAGGGTGACCGCGGCCACCACTACCGTATTTTGCGCACCGTCAAGAACCGCTTCGGACCGACGGATGAAATCGGCGTTTTTGAAATGTCCGATCGCGGCCTCAGGGAAGTCTCCAATCCCTCCGAACTGTTTCTGGGGGAGCGCAACGAAAAATCGCCCGGTGCAGCGGTTTTTGCCGGCATCGAAGGCACCCGCCCCGTACTCGTCGAAGTGCAGGCGCTGGTCGCCGCCACCTCGCTGGGCACGCCACGCCGCGCCGTGGTCGGCTGGGACAGTTCGCGGCTTGCCATGATCCTTGCCGTGCTGGAGGCCCATTGCGGCGTGAAGCTCGGTCAGCATGACGTTTATTTGAACGTGGCTGGCGGATACCGGATTTCCGAACCGGCGGCGGATATGGCGATTGCCTCGGCGCTGGTTTCCTCGCTTGCCGGTCTTGCCCTGCCCGCCGATTGCGTCTATTTCGGCGAAATCAGTCTGTCGGGTGCGGTACGTCCGGTGGCACACACGGTGCAGCGATTGAAAGAAGCCGAAAAACTTGGTTTTTCCGCCGCACTTCTGCCGTCTGGTTCAGCTGAATTGCCGAAAGCGGGCAAAGGTCGCTGGACGGAAATTGAAAGCCTTCCGGACCTCGTGGCGCGCATCGCCGGCTCCGGCAACCGGTTCAAACAGGTTGAGGACGACGAATATTGATCCTTTCGCCAAGGGAAACAGTGGTGTAAGAGGATCGCAAAATTGGCAAGGCAGCGTCTGACAAGGCGTCGCACCTCCGGAGTTGGTATATGCCCATTACAATTTTCGACGGCATCGTCATCGCCGTTGTTCTTTTCTCCGCCGTTCTTGCGATGGTGCGCGGCTTTTCCCGTGAGATTCTGTCGATCGCGAGCTGGGCCGGTTCGGTCGCCGCCGCCTATTATCTCTATCCGGTTCTGCTGCCCTATGCGCGCAACTATACCGATGACGACAAGATCGCCATCGCCGGTTCGGCTGGCGTGGTCTTCCTCGTCTCGCTGATCGTCATCTCCTTCATCACCTCGCGCATTGCCGATTTCATCATCGACAGCCGCATCGGCGCGCTGGATCGCACGCTCGGTTTCCTGTTCGGCGCGGCGCGCGGCATTCTGCTTTTGGTCGTCGCGGTCGCCTTCTGGAACTGGCTGGTGGATGTGAAGACGCAGCCGGAGTGGGTGACGCAGGCCAAGTCCAAGCCCTTCCTCGATGGGCTGGTGGGCAAGCTGGAGGCGGTTCTGCCTGACGATATCGAGCCGCAGATTCGCGCCCGTATCCTTGGAAAACCGCAGGAACCGACGGCCGCGCAGGCCCCTGCGGAAGATGTGCCGGCAACAAATCCGCCAGCAACGAATAATTGACACGAGGGTGCGCCTTGCAATGCATGCAAGGCGCGCTATTTGTGCTAAATATCAAGCACGACACAGACAGGCCAACCGGGAGACACGCTCACCGGAGAGGTCTTTCTTTTTTCTCGGTAGAGAGCAAGGGCAAGCCGGATGATTGAGCCGCTTTCGCATTCCCCGTTCCCTGGGGCCACTTTCAAGGAAGAGATCGACGGCGATACGCTGCATGAAGAGTGCGGCGTTTTCGGCATTCTCGGCCATGCCGACGCCTCGGCGCTGACCGCGCTCGGCCTGCATGCGCTTCAGCATCGCGGCCAGGAAGCGGCTGGTATCGTCTCCTTCGACGGCAAGCGTTTCCATCAGGAACGCCATATGGGCCTCGTCGGCGATCATTATACCGATCCCGCAACGCTTGCCCGCCTGCCCGGCTCCATCGCCATTGGTCACACCCGTTATTCCACCACCGGCGAAGTGGCGATGCGCAACGTGCAGCCGCTGTTTGCCGAGCTGGAAGAAGGCGGTATTTCCATTGCCCATAACGGCAACTTCACCAACGGCCTGACGCTGCGCCGCCAGATCATCGCCACCGGCGCCATCTGCCAGTCGACATCGGATACCGAAGTCGTTCTCCACCTCATCGCCCGCTCGCGCCACTCCTCCACGGCCGATCGTTTCATCGACGCTATCAGGCAGATGGAAGGCGGTTATTCGATGCTGGCGATGACGCGAACCAAGCTGATCGCCGCGCGTGACCCGATCGGCATCCGCCCGCTGGTCATGGGCGAGCTTGATGGCAAGCCGATCTTCTGCTCCGAAACCTGCGCTCTCGATATCATCGGCGCGAAATTCGTGCGCGACGTTGAAAACGGTGAAGTCATCATCTGCGAAATCCAGCCCGATGGTTCGATCACCATCGATGCGCGCAAGCCTTCAAAGCCGCAGCCGGAGCGTCTCTGCCTGTTCGAATATGTCTATTTCGCCCGCCCCGATTCCGTCGTCGGCGGCCGCAACGTCTATACGACACGCAAGAACATGGGCATGAACCTTGCCAAGGAAGCGCCGCTGGAAGCCGACGTCGTTGTCCCGGTTCCCGATGGCGGCACGCCGGCAGCACTCGGTTTTGCGCAGGAAAGCGGCATTCCCTTCGAATACGGCATCATCCGCAACCACTACGTCGGCCGCACCTTCATCGAGCCGACGCAGCAGATCCGTGCTTTCGGCGTCAAGCTCAAGCATTCCGCCAACCGGGCGATGATCGAAGGCAAGCGCGTGGTGCTGGTGGATGATTCCATCGTGCGCGGCACCACTTCGGTCAAGATCGTTCAGATGATCCGCGAAGCCGGCGCCAAGGAAGTTCATATCCGCGTTGCGAGCCCAATGATTTTCCATCCGGATTTCTACGGCATCGACACACCTGACGCCGACAAGCTGCTCGCCAACCAATATGCCGATGTCGAGGCGATGGCGAAGTTCATCGGTGCCGATTCGCTGGCTTTCCTGTCGATCGACGGGCTTTACCGCGCCGTCGGCGGCGAGAACCGCAACCATGCGCGGCCGCAGTTCACGGATCATTATTTTACCGGCGACTATCCGACCCGCCTTCTCGACCAGAACGGCGAGGCGATGGGCAGCAAGATTTCCATGCTGGCCAGCAACGGCTGATAGCCCGAATGAACAAGCGGCCGCCGGCTTCCGGGGGCCGCTTTTTTCTTGCCTTTTGTTCAGGCCGTCCCATGCGACGATTTAATCGCTTGCAGCCGGCCGCTGTGGCTTCGTAAAAGGAGGCGCAATCATTTCGGAGGGGCAACATGACCATCAATCTCAAGGGCCGGATCGCGCTCGTCACCGGCGCTTCGCGCGGTATCGGTTATTTCACGGCACTGGAACTGGCCAAGGCCGGCGCGCATGTCATCGCCTGCGCCCGCACGGTCGGCGGCCTTGAGGAACTGGACGACGCCATCAAGGCCGTTGGCGGCACTGCGACGCTGGTTCCCTTCGATCTTTCCGACATGAACGCCATCGATGCGCTGGGCGCCAATATCTTCGAGCGCTGGGGCAAGCTTGATATTCTGGTCGCCAATGCCGGCGTCCTCGGCGTCATCTCGCCGGTCGGCCATATCGAGGCCAAGGTTTTCGAGCGGGTGATGACCATCAATGTCACCGCCACATGGCGGCTGATCCGCTCGGTTGAGCCGCTGCTGCTGAGATCGGATGCCGGCCGCGCGCTGATCCTGTCTTCGGGTGCCGCCCATAGCTGTCGCCCCTTCTGGGGTGTCTATTCCACCTCCAAGGCTGCGGTGGAAGCACTTGCCCGCACCTGGGCGGCAGAGACCGAAAAAAGCGCGCTGCGCATCAACAGCATCAATCCCGGCGCCACACGCACCGCCATGCGGGCCCAGGCCATGCCCGGCGAGGACCCGGCCACCGTGCCGCATCCCTCAGAGGTCGCCGCCGCCATTCTTCCGCTTGCCTCGCCGGAGCTTACCGAAACCGGCAAGCTCTTTGTCGTGCGTGACAGGAAGTTCGTGGACTACCGCCAGCCGAAGTGACTGTTTCATGCCTCGGCAGCCGATGCGGTCACCACGGATGCTCTTGACCGCACGGCACCGCCGCGCCATAAGGCAAGACATGAAAACAACGATCTGCACCTGCTGCTGAATAAATTTTGCTGGTTCGCCGCCGGCCAGATCGTTTTCGTCTCCCCGCAAGGTCCAACAGACAAACGGTCCGGTCAGGACAATTGACTGCCTTTAGGGAACACCCGCATGTCCTTGCGCCTCAAACTCCACAATACCCTGACACGCGAAAAGGCGGAATTTGCGCCAATCGACGCTGATAATGTGCGCATGTATGTCTGCGGCCCGACGGTCTATGATTTTGCCCATATCGGCAATGCGCGCCCGGTCATCGTGTTCGATGTTCTCTACCGGCTGCTGCGTCACGTCTATGGCGAGACCCACGTGACCTATGCCCGCAACATCACCGATCTCGATGACAAGATCAATGCGCGGGCGCTGCGCGATTATCCGCATCTGCCGCTCAACGACGCCATCCATGCGGTGACGAAAAAGACCGCCGACCAGTTCCACGACGATGTGGCCATGCTCGGCTGCCTTCCGCCGACCGTCGAACCGCGCGCCACCGATTATATCGCCGAGATGATCGATCTCATCGAAAAACTGATCGCCCGCGGCCATGCCTATACGGCGGGCGGCGAGGTGCTGTTCGACACCCGCTCGATGGCCGATTACGGCCAGCTTTCGAAGCGGCCTCTGGACGAGCAGCAGGCGGGCGCACGCGTGGCGGTGGAAGCCCACAAGAAGACCCCGGGCGATTTCGTGCTGTGGAAACTGTCCTCGCATAACGAACCGGGCTGGGAAAGCCCCTGGGGCCGTGGCCGTCCCGGCTGGCACATTGAATGCTCGGCCATGGCCGGTCGTTATCTCGGCGAGGTGTTCGACATTCACGGCGGCGGGCTCGATCTCATCTTCCCGCATCATGAGAACGAAATCGCGCAATCGCGCTGCGCCCACGGCACGCATGTCATGGCCAATGTGTGGATGCATAACGGCTTCGTGCAGGTGGAAGGCCGCAAGATGTCGAAGTCCGAGGGCAACTTCGTGACCATCTACGAATTGCTGCACACGGAGAAATTCGGCGGCCGGCAATGGCCGGGCGAGGTTCTTCGCCTTGCCATGCTGATGACGCATTACCGCGAACCGATCGATTTTTCGGTGAAGCGTCTTGAAGAGGCCGAACGTCTGCTTGCCAAGTGGCCCGCGGCCGATGCCTCCGATGCGGCACCGGATGAAACCGTGCTTGAGGCGCTTGCGGACGATCTGAACACGGTTGCCGCCGTCCAGGCGCTGCACGCGCTGGCCCACGCCGCCAATCTGGACCCTTCCAGGCTGCCGGCCTTTGCCGCCAGCGCTGCACTGCTCGGTGTCTTGCCGAAAAAGGCGGAAATGGATGAGGCCATCGTTTCGGCTGTCGATGCGCTGGTGCAATTGCGGCTCGAGATGCTGAAGGCGAAGAACTTTGCGGAGGCAGATCGTGTTCGCGACGAGCTTTCGGAGAAGGGCATTCAGTTGAAGGATGGCAAGGACAAGGAAACGGGCGAGCGGACCACGACGTGGGAGTTGAAGCGGTAGGGCTGCGATTCGCGGCTTACCCCCTCTGCCCTGCCGGGCATCTCCCCCACAGGTGGGGAGATCGACTCGTGGTTAGGCCCCGCATTTCTCTTCGGTCGAAATGGAGCGACGCAGGCGCGTCATACCGATCTCCCTCCTTGTGGGGGAGATGCCCGGCAGGGCAGAGGGGGGTATCCTCGCTCACCACAATCCGCTTGCGATTTTAAGTTCCCTCAACCAATCTAAGGCGAGGCACTAAACGGCGAACCAGAGCATGCCGCATGCAGATGTAGACCCGATGCATCGCAAATATGCGAAGCAGATGCGGAAAGTAATGACGGATGCCGAGCTGAAGCTCTGGAACGCTATTCGCGCCCATCGCCTTGAAGGATTGAGTTTTCGCAGGCAAATGCCGATTGCCGGTTTTATCGTCGATTTCGCCTGTTCGGATCATCGACTTATTATCGAGCTCGATGGCTCTCAACATACATCTGAGGCAGCGTTAAACTACGATCGTGAAAGAACCGTGCGGCTTGAAAAAGACGGCTGGACCGTCCTCCGTTTCTGGAACGATGATATCCTCAAAGACATCGATAATGTCTGTCTCCACATTATCCGAACGGTAAAGGAGAACCAAGCATGACCACCCATACCGGCGGATGCCAGTGCGGCGCGATCCGTTTTCGCGCGACCGGCGATCTGAAAGACAGCTCCGTCTGTCATTGCCGCATGTGCCAGAAGGCTTTCGGGGCTTATTATGCGCCGCTGGTCTCCGTGCGCGGCGTCGAATTCGAATGGACGCGCGGTGAGCCGAAACGGTTTCAATCTTCCAGTGTCGTCAAGCGCGGTTTCTGCCCGGAATGCGGCACGCCGCTGACTTATGAAGCGCCGGATGGCGTGGCGGTGGCAGCAGGGGCATTCGACGATCCCGCGGCGCTGCCGCCGACCATTCAGTGGGGCGTGGAGCGCAAGATCGATTTCGTCGACAGCATCCACACGCTGCCTGCCGTTCCCACGGAAGACGACCTGACCTCGGTGGATTATCTCACCAACCTCGTCTCCTATCAGCACCCCGACCACGACACTGAAAGCTGGCCACCGGAGAGCGGAAAATGAATGAAGCGGGCTTTTCCGGTGGTTGCCAGTGCGGCGCCGTGCGTTTTCACGCCGGCAAGCTTGGCCGGGCCTCCATCTGCCATTGCCGCATGTGCCAGAAACATTTCGGCAATTTCTTCGGCGCGCTGGTCAGCGCCGATCAGGCGCATCTGGTCTGGACACGCGGTCAGCCTGCCCTCTTCCGCTCCTCGACCAAGATCCATCGCGGTTTCTGCAACAAATGCGGCACGCCGCTGACCTATCATTATCCGGGAGGTGTGGAGATCGCCATCGGCGCTTTCGATCACCCGGAGCGGATCGAGCCGCAGGTGCAGGTCAATTTTCACAAGCGCATGCCGTGGATCGAGCAGCTGTTTTCCAAACCGGCCGTGGAACAGGGCGTGGACGAGGCGGAAATCAACTCCTATCAGCACCCGGATCACGACACGCAGGTCTGGCCGCCGGAAGAAGGCCGCTGATGGGCGAGCTGACGGCCTTCAGTGGCGGATGCCAGTGCGGCGCAGTGCGTTATCGGGTCAAGGGCGGGTTGCGTTATCCGCATCTGTGCCATTGCCGCATGTGCCAGAAGGCGTCGGGCAATTATTTCATGCCGCTTGCGGCAAGTACCCTTTCGCAGTTTGAGATGACCCGCGGCGAAGCATCATGGTTCCAGTCTTCCGACCATGTGCGCCGCGGTTTTTGCGGCCGCTGCGGCACGCCGCTTTTTTACGACGTTACGGGCGCCGATTTCATCAATATCACCCTTGGTTCGCTGGATGAGCCAGAGCGGATAAAACCGGAGGCGCAGTCCAATCTTGCCAGCAAGATGCACTGGTTTTCCGAGCTTGACGGCTTGCCGGTCGAGCCGGAACCTGCAACGGATGACGCGCCCGCGCCGGTGAACAGCCGGCAGCATCCGGACCACGACACGGCCAAATGGCCATCAGAGGACATTAATCCATGACCGAAGAATTGCGCGGCTTTTACCCCGAGATCGAACCTTTCGAGACCGGCATGCTCGATGTCGGCGATGGGCACGTGATCTATTGGGAACGAGTGGGCACACGCGGCGCGAAGCCGGCGGTTTTCCTGCATGGCGGCCCCGGCGGCGGCGTGAACCCCACGCATCGCCGCGTTTTCGATCCTGCACTTTACGACGTCATCCTGTTTGATCAGCGCGGCTGCGGCCGTTCCACACCGCATGCGGAACTGGAGGCCAACACCACCTGGCATCTGGTCGCCGACATTGAAAGGCTGCGCGAGCTTTGCGGCTTTGAAAAATGGCTGGTTTTCGGCGGTTCCTGGGGTTCGACGCTGGCACTCGCTTATGCTGAGACCCATCCGAACCGCGTCAGCGAACTCGTCCTGCGCGGTATCTACACCGTCACCCGGCCGGAACTGGACTGGTACTACCAGTTCGGCGTTTCGGAAATGTATCCGGACCAGTGGGAAAAATTCATCGCGCCCATCCCGCAAGCCGAGCGTGGTGAGATGATGCAGGCCTATAATCGCTATCTCACCGGCACTGACGAGGCAAAGAAGCTTGAATGCGCCAAGGCATGGAGCCAGTGGGAAGGCGCGACCATCGCGCTCGTTACCGATCCTGACCGCGTCGAGGATTTCGGCGAGGATAAATATGCCATCGCTTTTGCGCGCATCGAGAACCACTTCTTCGTCAATGCCGGCTGGCTGGAAGAACGGCAACTGCTGCGCGATGCCGGCAAGCTCAGGGATATTCCCGGCGTCATCGTGCATGGGCGTTACGACATGCCCTGCCCGCTGAAATATGCGTGGCAGCTGGCCAAGGCCTGGCCGAAGGCGGATTTCCACATTATCGAGGCGGCGGGACACGCGATGAGTGAGCCCGGCATTCTCGACCAGCTGATCCGCGCCAACGATCGATTTGCCGGGAAATAAGAGTCTTTTCAGCGGCTTGAAACGGCCGGATGAGACAATGATTCATGGGGGATGCCGATAAGGCTCCACGCGCGGCTTCCCGCGTGGAGCATCCGGACAGTTACGATGGCAGCTTATTTCAAGAGCAAAGCGCCTGTTATTCATGCAGTTTTTCTCATGAACCCTTCACGGAAATGAATTGGCCGCCCCTGTGGCGATCCGCTATAAAACGCCATCCGAACAATTTTGGCGGTACTCCCCATGGCACTCGACAAATCGCTCCCGGCCCAAGAGGGCGGCGACAGCGCGCGCGGTTTTGCTTTCGCGCTCTCCGCTTATCTCTTGTGGGGCTTCCTCCCCATCTACATGAAGGCGGTTGCGCATATCTCGCCGATCGAGGTCATCGTGCATCGCGTCATCTGGTCGGTGCCGATCGCGGCGGCAGTGCTGATTGCGCTCGGCCGGACAACGGAAATCCGCTCGGCACTGAAAAGCCCGAAGATGCTGGCCATGGCGAGCCTCACCGCCGCCCTCATCAGCATCAACTGGGGTATCTATATCTGGGCGATCGGCGCCGGCCGCGCGCTGGATGCCGCACTCGGTTATTTCATCAATCCGCTGTTCAGCATTTTTCTGGGTGCCGTGCTCCTGAAGGAAAAACTATATCCGGCGCAGATCGCCGCCATCGGCCTCGTGGCAATAGCGGTGGCGATCCTGACCTGGCATGCGGGCAGCCTGCCGTGGGTGTCCATCGCGCTTACCATGTCCTGGGGATTTTACGCCTTTTTCCGCAAGACATTGCCGATTGGCGCGACGCAGGGCTTCCTGCTCGAAGTCATGCTGCTGTCCATTCCCGCCGTGCTGGTCATGGCCTGGCTGGGCTTCAGCGGACAGGCGCATTTCATGGGCGGCAATTCCGCCGACACCTGGCTTCTGGCAGCAAGCGGCGTGATCACCGCCGTTCCGCTCATTCTCTATGGCAATGGCGCCAAGTTGCTGCGGCTTTCGACCATCGGCATCATGCAATATATCGCGCCGACGATGATCTTCCTCATCGCCATCTTCATCTTCAAGGAACCCTTCGACACCGTGCGGATGGCGGCGTTTGCGATGATCTGGGTGGCGCTGGCGATCTATACCGGCTCAAGCCTGATGCGGTTCAAGCGGTAATCCGGCTCCTTCCCTCGTTCCTGTGCCCGCTGCGGGAACGAGGAGAGGCGGACATCAATAGTCCATCAGCAATTGCGGATCCGCTTCGTATCCGAAACGCGGTTTGACACCGAGGAGCGCTGCCGTCTGGGCGACGATTTCGCGGATCATCGGCGCTGCGGTCGAGGCTGCCGTGCGGCCGCCGTTCTCACCCGTCTTTGGCGCATCGATCATCGACAGCACGACATATCTCGGCTTATGCATCGGAAAGGCGGCGACGAAGCTGTTGAAATTGATATCCTTGGCGTAGCGGCCGTTGATGACCTTGTCAGCGGTGCCGGTTTTGCCGCCGACGTGAAATCCTTCGACCTGCGCACGCCTGCCGGAGCCCTTGATACCATTCCAGTTGAAAAGATAACGCATATCGGCGCTGGTCTTTCCCTTGATGACGGCACGGGAAACCGTGGCTGCATCTTCCCTTGAACGCGACAGGAAAGTCGGTGAAATCAGGTTTCCGCCATTGATAAGCGCTGCGGCGGCAACCGCCGTCTGCAACGGTGTGGTGGCGATACCGTGCCCGAAGGAAATGGTGACGGAATTGATCTTCTTCCACGTCCTCGGCTGGGTTGGCGTGGCCACGCCCGGCATCTCGGTCTCCATGCGCGACAGCAGCCCGAGTTTCGTCAGGAACTGCTGGTGGCCTTCGACACCGACCATGTCGGCAACCGCCGCCGTGCCGATGTTGGATGAGTATTGAAACACTTCCGCGATTGAAAGCGGGCGGTTCTTGCCCCAGAAATCCTTGATGGTGAAGCCGCCCATGCGGATCGGCCGCGACGCGTCAACCACCGAATTCAGCGTGATCGCGCCTGCCTCCAGCCCCATGGCGAGCGTGAAGCTCTTGAAGGTGGAGCCCATCTCGAAGGTGGCGTTGCTCATGCGGTTGAACCAGCCCTTTTCATACTCCCTGTCGATGCTGCCATCGGCAAGCGTACGGGACGGTTCGTTGGGGTCGTAGTCCGGCACCGAGGCCATGGCCAGCACCTCGCCCGTCTCCACATCGAGGATCACGGCACCCGCCGCTTCCGCCTGATAGTCGGTTTTCGCCTTCATGACGACCTCACGGACGATGTTCTGCACCCGCAGATCGATCGACAGTTTCACCGGCTCCAGCGCCACGCCGCTTGCAAGACCAGTGGCGCGCAGATCGGCGAGCCCCTGCTGGTCGAGATAACGCTCCATGCCGGCAAGGCCCTGATTATCGACATTCACGTGGCCAATAATATGCGAGGCCGTCGGACCGCCCGGATAAAACCGGCGCTTTTCCGGCCGGAAGCCGATGCCGGGTATGCCGAGATTGAGGATATCCGCCTGCTGACGGGGCGTAAGCTGGCGTCGCAGCCATTGGAAACCGCTATCCGAACGCAATCTGCGATGTGTGTCGCGCCAGTCGAGATTGGGGATGACGGTCGCCAGCTTCTCCACCACCTCGTCGGGATCGACAACCCGGCGCGGATCGGCATAAAGCGACACCATGTTGAGATCGGTGGCAAGAAGCTTGCCGTTGCGGTCGACGATATCCGGCCGCGACGCGACGGCGGTGGCGCCGGTGTTGATCCACGCGGTTGCGACGGGTTGCGCAAGCCCATATTGAACAAGACGCGCAGCCACGACGGCATAGATGGCGACGAAAACGGCGATCAGGATACCGAGGCGCATTTGCGTATCCACCCGGCGGCGGGCGGCGGAACCAAGCACGCCTTCCCTGCCCCGCAGCGGGCTTCTCTGAATAATGAAATGCGCCCGGCTTTTAAGCCGCACCACAAAAGCAATCATTTCCTGATGTACCCAATCTCATGGCGGCGAAAAGAGATTCCGCGACAGCCAACGTCCTGGTGACGCTGGCACAGGATCAGTCGCAGGGCCATGAAAAGAGCGGGTTGGGCGATGCCGCTGTTAAATCTGTATTAATATACACTTAAAATTATAATGAACCGCGCGGCGGTTCATTAACGATTTTCCAATGCGCGAATGCATGCCGTTATCCCGAAACCGCCGCACGCTCCAGGGCAACATGTTTCAGAGGCGGGAAATGACCGAAGGGTCGCCTTCCGGGTTCTGCTGCGCCAGCGCCCGGTCGATGATGGCGGGCACGATGTCCTTCACCTCGTCGACGACAAGCGGGTTCAAGAGGTGGGCCCGATGGATGAAACCCTGGTCGCGCATGTGCTGCACCAGCTCCAGCATCGGGTTCCAGAAACCGTTGATATTGGCAAAGACCATCGGCTTGGCGTGACGGCCAAGCTGCGCCCAGGTCATGATCTCGACGATCTCTTCCAGGGTGCCGACACCGCCCGGCAGGGTCACGAAGGCATCCGAGCGCTCAAACATCATATGTTTGCGCTCATGCATGTCCTTGGTGACGACAAGCTCGTTCAATTGTCCGAGAGAATGGCGCGTTGCCTCCATATCGACCAGAAATTCCGGTATGATGCCCGTCACTTCGCCGCCGTTGGAAAGAACGCCGCTGGCAACCGCGCCCATGATGCCCTTGGTGCCGCCGCCATAAACGAGGCGGATGCCGTTTTCGGCAATGGATTTTCCAAGCGCGCGGCCTGCTTCCATGTGAGCTGGATCACGTCCGGGCTGGGAGCCGCAATAAACGCAGATGGATCGAATCGCTGTATTTTTGTCCGTCATGAGAGGAAGGAACTATGCGGGATGCTGCACGTCAAGAAAATTTGGGAAATCCCTTGTAAATATGGCCTTTTGGCCACACGCCGCTTGTCTGGCGCCAGGTAAGACGCTAGCAATCTCAACTCGTGTGAAAAGCTTGAAATACCCGGAGATTCCAGGATGAAAAACAATAAAGCCGGTTTGCTGGCGCTGATCGTGCTGGGCATTGCGTCCCTGCTCATGATCTTTTTCGTCCTGCCGAGGATTTCCAACGACGGCAAACCGATCGGCGAGGCCATCAATGACGCCGGCAATGCGGTGAAGAACAGCGTTGAAATGGGTGGCGACAAGGCGGGCGACATCCTGTCCGACGCCGCAGAGGAAACCGCCAATATCGCCGACAAGGTGGGGCGGCTGGCGGCCTCTGCAACCCAGTCGATCAAGGATCTGACAACGCTTTTCGCCGACAGCAAGGTTCCCTCCGACGCGGATTTCGCAGCGGCGCGCAAAAAGGTCGAAGCTTCGCTCAAGGAACTGACCAATATCGAAATCCCGGAATCGCTGGACGAAACGACGTCGCGGCTGATCACCACCGCGCGCACGGCGGCCGAGCGCACCACGGCCTTCCTGCGCGGTCTGCCCGACAATGCGGCAGCGGCAGCGGCCCAGATCCGCCGCCTGGCAGGTGTTTTCGCCGGCACCGACGATGGCGCAGCGCAGCCGGCACAGCCCGCCGCTGCACCTGCCACCACGGCTCCTGCCGGGGCTGCGCAGGCAACGCCCGGCGTGCCGACCTTTGACGTGTTGCGCGTCGAGCCGGATGGTTCGGCCGTGGTCGCCGGCAAGGCGCAGCCGGGTGCCAAACTCGAAATTCTCAGCAACGGCAAGGTGATCGCCCAGACGACCATCGACGGCACCGGCGATTTTGCCGCGGTTTTCGACAATCCCCTGCCGCCGGGCGACCATGAGCTGGTGCTGCGCTCCACCGACACCAGCGGCAAGGCGACACAATCCGAAGAAGTGGCAACCGTCTCGGTGCCCAACGGCAAGGCCGGCGAACTTCTGGCGATGGTTTCCAAGCCCGGCGAGGCAAGCCGCGTGCTGGCAATGCCGGAGGCGGTACCTCCAGCACTGCAGACCACACAATCGGGACAGCCCGCAGCGGCAATCGCCGAAACCGGCAATGCCGCCACTCCCCCTGCAGCCGTTGCCGGAGTGACGGCTCCCCCTGCGGCCGGTTCCGCTCCAGCTCAGGCTGCTGCCTCGACCGTTCAGGTCACCGCCGTGGAATTTGAGGGATCGAAGATTTTTGTCGCCGGTTCCGCACCTGCCGGTTCGACGGTGCGTGCGCTGGTCGATGACCGGGAAATCGGCAAGAGCATTACGGAAACCTCCGGTCATTTCGTCGTGGAGGGCGATGTCGATCTTGCCGTTGGCAGCCATATCATCACCGTCGAGGAACTGAATGCCGACGGCACGGTAAAGCTGCGCGTGCGTGTTCCCTTCGAGCGGCCACAGACCGATCAGGCAACCGTTGCCATGCAGGCGACGACCGCTTCGCCCGCCGCCGCCACAGCCGCACCGGCTGAAAACCAGAGCACGGCAATCGACCGCGCCGCTTTTGAAAAGCTGCGAGAGGACGTTTCCAAGGCTTTCGGCATTCTTTCCAATCTCTACAGGGATCAGGCGACACCGGCGCTCGATCAGGCGATTGCCGGTCGCTCCGCGGTAGTGATTGCCCTGAAGTCGCTCTCCGAATTCCGCACCGCCGCGGCAACAGAGCCGGCCTTCACCGCCTTTGCAGGTGGCATCACCGCCAAGGCGCGTGATCTGCTGGCATCGGTCGAGGCATGGCCGAATGATGTGGCGGCCATCGGCAAGGGCATCGCATCGCTCGCAAGCCGACTGACCGAACTGCACATTACCGCACCAGCCGCGCCCGCGCCGCAGGCACCTGCCGGCCCGCAGACCTTCGAGCAGGCACCGCTCGCCGAAAGCCAGAACAGCGTCATCATCCGCCGCGGCGATACGCTGTGGCAGATTTCCCGGCGCGTTTATGGACAGGGCGTGCGTTACACGACGATCTACCTCGCCAATGAGGACCAGATCAAAAATCCTGACCTCATCGAGCCCGGCCAGATTTTCGGTGTACCGGAAAAGGCCCTGCCGAATGCGGAAGAACTCCACCGCAAACGGCTGAAGGGCGGCTCCTAAAGCGCCGAAGAGGTTGCGGTTAAGCCGCGACAATCCCATCTGTGACAAGCACGGCGGCGAAAGCCGCCGTCATGCTGTCGGCTTCCGGCAGTGACCGGAGAGAATGATGGCCACGAAGAAAAAAACCATTTCGGCGGATTCCAGCAATCCGACCCAGACCCTGATCAATCTCTGGCCCTATATGTGGCCGGAAGGCCGATGGGACCTGAAGATGCGGGTGATCTGGGCAACCGTGTTCCTTGTCGTCGCCAAGCTGGTGTTGATCGCCGTTCCCTATTTCTTCAAATGGGCAACGGATGCACTGAACGGCAAACTAGACATGGCAGGGCTGGTTCCGGCCTTCCTGCTCGGCGCAGTCGCACTGGTCATCGCCTATAATCTGACGCGGCTGATACAGGTCGGGCTCAACCAGCTGCGCGATTCGCTGTTTGCCAGCGTCGGCCAGCATGCGGTGCGCCAGCTGGCTTATCGAACCTTCGTGCACATGCACCGGCTTTCCCTGCGTTTCCATCTGGAACGCAAGACCGGCGGGCTTTCGCGGGTTATCGAGCGTGGCACCAAGGGCATCGAAACCATTGTCCGGTTCACCATTCTCAACACCGCGCCGACCTTCATCGAATTCCTGCTGACGGCGGTTATTTTCTGGGCGTCCTACGGTTTTTCCTATGTGCTGGTCACCGTCATCACCGTCTGGGCCTATATCTGGTTCACCGTCCGGGCCAGCAACTGGCGCATCTCCATCCGCCGCGCCATGAATGACAGCGACACCGACGCCAATACCAAGGCAATCGACTCGCTTCTGAATTTCGAGACCGTCAAATATTTCGGCAACGAGGAGATGGAGGCGAAGCGTTTCGACGTTGCGATGGAGCGTTACGAAAAATCGGCGATCTCGATCTGGACCTCGCTCGGCTGGCTGAACTTCGGCCAGGGCGTGATCTTCGGCATCGGTTCCACCGTCATGATGGTGATGTCGGCGCTCGCCGTGCAGCGCGGCGAACAGACCATCGGCGATTTCGTCTTCGTCAATGCGCTGCTGCTGCAGCTTTCCGTGCCGCTGAACTTCATCGGTTTCGTTTATCGCGAAATCCGTCAGGGTCTGACCGACATAGAGCAGATGTTCGACCTTCTCGAGGTTGAGGCCGAGGTTACCGACCGGGCGGATGCGAAACCGCTTGGCGCCGGACCGGGCGCCATCTCGTTCCGCGACGTGCATTTTGCCTATGATCCCGAAAGGCCGATTTTGAAGGGCGTTTCCTTCGATGTACCGGCCGGCAAGACGGTGGCGATCGTCGGGCCTTCGGGTGCGGGAAAATCGACGATCTCGCGGCTGCTTTATCGTTTCTACGATATCCAGGAAGGCGCCGTCACAATCGACGGGCAGGATATTCGCAACGTGACGCAAAAGAGCCTGCGTTCGGTGATCGGCATGGTGCCGCAGGATACCGTGCTGTTCAACGACACGCTTGCCTACAACATCCGTTACGGTCGCCCCTCGGCAACGCAGGAGGAGGTGATGGCCGCAGCGGAAGCGGCGCAGATCAGCGCCTTCATCGGCAAGCTGCCGGAGGGTTATGCGACCATGGTCGGCGAACGGGGCCTGAAACTGTCGGGTGGTGAAAAGCAGCGCGTTGCGATTGCCCGAACCATTCTCAAAGCCCCGCCGATCCTCATTCTCGATGAGGCGACTTCAGCGCTCGATACGCATACCGAGCAGGAGATACAGAGCGCGCTCGACATCGTCTCGAAAAACCGCACCACGCTGGTCATCGCCCATCGTCTTTCGACGGTCATCCACGCTGACGAAATCATCGTGCTGAAGGAGGGGCTGATCGCCGAGCGCGGAACACACGCCTCGCTGATGGCGCAGAACGGCCTCTACGCCTCGATGTGGAGCCGCCAGCGCGAAGCCATCCGGGCGGAAGAGATGCTGCGCCATGTTCGCGAAACCGACGATCTCGGCGTCGTGGACCGCGGCGAACCGGCGCATTGACGGGCATAAACCCCTGATAACCGGGGGCGCAGATCCACCGGGCCATTGCCGGGCGGGTCGTTTGGCTGTAACCAGCTAGGCAAAATTTGTCGCATTGCCGTGTGGATCGTGTCGTATCACGACCACATATAGACGCGACAACGGAAACCGGAGCAAGGAATCTCATGAGTCTGTTCGACACCATTCGCAACACCATCGTACCGATCCACAAGGAAGGTTACGTCTTCGTCGCCGCCTTCTTCGTCGCATCGCTGGTGCTCGGCTGGATTTCCGAACCGCTATTCTGGGTCGGTCTCGTACTGACGGCCTGGTGCGCCTATTTCTTCCGCGACCCCGAGCGCGTTACACCACAGGATGACGACCTGATCATCAGCCCCGCCGATGGCAAGGTTTCCGCCGTGCAGACCGTCGTTCCGCCGCTGGAGCTGGAACTCGGCAAGGAGCCGATGGTGCGCATCTCGGTATTCATGAACGTGTTCAACTGCCATGTGAACCGCGCGCCGGTACGCGGCCGCATCGTCAATGTCGCTTACCGCCCCGGCCTCTTCCTCAATGCGGAAGTGGACAAGGCTTCAGAAGACAATGAGCGCAACGGTCTCGTCATCGAGACGGCGCATGGCAAGGTCGGCGTGGTGCAGATCGCCGGCATGGTTGCCCGCCGTATCGTCTGCTGGGTCAAGCCGAATGAACCAGTTGATGCCGGTGAGCGTTTCGGCCTTATCCGTTTCGGTTCGCGTCTCGACATCTTCCTGCCGGAAGGTTTCCAGCCACGCGTTTCCGTCGGCCAGACGGCCGTTGCCGGTGAAACCGTACTTGCCGAATTCGGCTCCGCCAAAGGCCCGGTCATCAGCCGCCGCGGCTGATGACAATCAGGAAGGGCATGCGCCATGGAAACGCCGATCGCCGAGCCGCAACAGAACGGAAAACAGGAGGGCCGCAAGGATAGCGGCCGGGGACCACGTCTGCGGGAAATTCCCTTCCGCCTCGTGATACCCAATCTCATCACCGTTCTGGCCATCTGTGCGGGCCTGAGCGGCGTGCGTCTCGCCATCGAAGGCCGCTTTGAGCTGGCCGTCGGCATGGTGCTGCTCGCCGCCTTCCTCGACGGCATCGACGGGCGCATCGCCCGGATGATGAAGGCGACCTCCAAATTTGGCGAACAGATGGATAGTCTGGCCGACATCGTCAATTTCGGTGTCGCCCCTGCCCTCGTGGTCTATGCCTATCTGCTCGATCAGGCGCGCTCCATCGGCTGGATCGCCGCGCTCATCTATGTCATTGCCGCCGGCCTGCGCCTCGCGCGCTTCAACGTGATGATCGAACGGCCGGTGAAAGCGCCCTGGCAGAACGAATTCTTCGTGGGTGTTCCGGCTCCCATGGGCGCCATGCTGGTGCTTCTGCCGGTCTATCTCGGCTTCCTCGGCGTGGAGCCGGACAAGCCCTTCGCCTATGTCGCCGCCGCCTATACGGTGCTGATCGGTTACCTCCTCATCAGCCGCCTGCCGGTCTGGTCGGGAAAATCAGGCACCAGCCGCATTCGCCGCGATCTGGTGCTGCCGATGATCCTCGTCGTCGTGCTCTACGTGGCGATGCTGATGAGCTTCACCTGGGAAGTGCTGGTTCTGACCGTTGCCGCTTATCTCGTCTTCATTCCCATCAGCGCCCGCCTGTGGCATCGCCGCTATGGCACGCTGACCATCGAAGAAGACGCGCATGATGAGGCGAATGGCGGAAACGGCCTCGATCGCGGTATTTGAAACCATAGGTTTATTTTTCCTGCGGGACCTTGCCGGCGGATGTGGCACAAAATGTCGCATCCCTCAAAGCCGGCTTCATTTTTTTTCGCCTCGAATCCGTCAAGATTACCCCCGAGAAAGGGGCTTCACACGCTTCGCACCGGCGAATGGCGTGAATTATGGAGAAAAGAAATGACGAACGAGACGAAGGCACAGCCGCAGGCGAAGCCGGACCTCAAAAGCCACTACCGCCCGCTTGGACTGAAGGCCGTCGCGGCCGCAGCCCTGATGCTGAAGCGCAAGCCAGCCGTCAAACCCGCCTGAAAACATTAAGTTTTTTTGGCCAGCGGTTTTCGGATCATCTGGTGCATCGGGTCAAGAATCAACATTCCCCGGCAGAACTTCAGCAATCGCGCGGCGCCTTTAACGGCGCCGTTTTTTGTCCGGCATGCAGCATGAACGACCGGTATTCATAAATTCAGGAACTTTTTGTAACGAAGCCGCAACGAAAATGAAGTAAAAAGCGCGGCCTCTACGAAACGTCTGTACGAGCGCAAACGTATAGACTAGTGAATAACAAAGAATTTTCTATTTTTCGCAGTTTTTTCCAAAACAATGCATAAGCCGACTTCCAAATCCGCAGACATGCGGATGACGAATATCCGGTGTTCAGGAAAGATTGTGAAGACAGGCCAGGGGGGCTTGGGACGGCCATGCAGGATAAAATCCTTCTGATTGAAGATTCCGTTGCTCTTTCCATGCTGCTGAAGTCGCGGCTCTCGGAAGAGACCGAGGCTGAGGTCATTCATTGTGACAGCATGGCTGCCGCCGATGCCCTTCTGAGCGTCCATGATTTTACACTGGCGCTGACGGGGCTCAATCTGCCCGACGCGCCGAAGGGCGAGATTTTAGGCCTTCTTTCCGAACGCAAGGTGCCGGCGATCGTCTTCACCGCAACGGTGGATGAAGAGGCGCGCAAACGTTACGCCGAAAAGAAGATCATCGATTATATCGTCAAGGACGGGCATCGCACCGTCGATGCGGTGGTCAAGACCGTCGATCGGATTTTGACCAACCGGCGCTTTTCCGTTCTGGTCGTCGATGATGCGCGCACGGCGCGTTCCGGCCTGGTGGAAATACTGGAGCGGCAGAATTTCAAGGTCAGCGAGGCCCATTCGGGCAACCGGGCGCTGGAAATCCTGTCACAGGATCCCTCGATCCAGCTCGTCATCACCGATTATCATATGCCTGACATGGACGGTTATGAGCTGACGCGCCGCATCTGCGACAGCCGTTCCTCGGAGGATCTGCGGGTGATCGGCATCTCATCCTCCACTGACCGGCTGCTTTCGGCCAGTTTCCTCAAGGCAGGCGCATCCGATTTCGTCTATCGCCCCTTCGTGCCGGAAGAGTTGCAGTGCCGTATCGACAATAATATCGAAACGCTGAAGCAGCTGAAACGCCTGCGCGAACTGGCCGAACGCGACCATCTGACCGGCCTGCCGAACCGCCGCTCCTTCTTCGAGCGTACCCGGGCGTTGATGGATATCATCAACGACAATGACGAAAACGGTGCGGTCGCCATTCTCGACATCGACCATTTCAAGAAGATCAACGACACACTCGGGCACGATGCCGGCGACCGGGCGCTGAAGAAGCTTGCCGAACTGCTGCACGACATGTGCCATGAGAAGCGCCATATTCCCGCCCGCCTCGGCGGCGAAGAGTTCGCCGTGTTCCTGCGCGGGCTGGATGCCCATGCCGCCTATCAGTTCTGCGAGGAACTGCGCTGCGCTGTTGAAAGTAACGGCCGCCAGCTGAGCGGCAGCAGCCTGGCGCTGACGATTTCGCTCGGCGTGGTGGAAATCGAAAAGGGCGAACCTTTCGACAACCAGCTGAATGCCGCCGACCAGCTGCTCTATCTCGCCAAGGCGAATGGCCGCAACCGGGTATATTCCGACGTGATGATCCAGGAAGGCCTGCAGAAGATGGGGCAGAACGGCTGAGAGCCCTTCGAAGAAGATAGCCGTTTATCGGAAGCGGGCGGGTGCCGCGAGTTTCTTCTCCCCGCCGGGGAGAAGTCCGCGGAAGCGGGATGAGGGGGCAAGCTCTCCGTCTCTCGCTGGCGTCGCCCCCTCATCCGACCCTTCGGGCCACCTTCTCCCCGACCGGGGAGAAGAAACAAGGGCGATATCCTGCCCCTTCATTACTGTCCCAAGAACGCCAGCGTCGCCAAATCGAATCCGCTTCACCATGTTAGAAATGAGCGAACGCCGCTTGTTTCTTCTCCCCGCCGGGGAGAAGTCCGCGGCAGCGGGATGAGGGGGCGAGCTCTCCGTATACCGCTAACGTTGCCCCCTCATCCGACCCTTCGGGCCACCTTCTCCCCGGCGGGGAGAAGAAACAAGGGGCGATATCCTGCCCCTTCATTACTGTCCCATGAATGCCAGCGTCGCCAAATCGAATCCGCTTCACCATGTTAGAAATGAGCGAACGCCGCTTGTTTCTTCTCCCCGAGGGGGAGAAGTCCGCGGCAGCGGGATGAGGGGGCAAGCTCTCCGTCTCTCGCTGGCGTTGCCCCCTGATCCCACCCTTCGAGCCACCTTCTCGCCCTCGGGGAGAAGAAATATGCGGCAACGTCCGGCCCTAGTCATTGGCCTTTGGAATCACGGTCCTTGGGAATCACGTCAGAACAGCGACATCTGCCCCTCGTCCTTCGGCGGCTTGATCTTGGCCAGCGGCGCGCTTTCCGGCACCGGCTCGATGAGATCGGCGCCGACATTGGCGACCTTGTTGACCTTGTCCGACACCGGGATCATCTCGAAGAAATCGTCCTGAGCCGGGCGCATCAGATCGGCCACCTCGCGCGGCTCCTGCGTCTTGCAGTCCAGCCAGCGGCTGAAATCCTCGGGCGCTATGACGACAGGCATGCGGTCGTGAATGCGGCCGATTGCGGCATTGGCGGCCGTCGTCAGGATTGCGCCGGTGTCGACTTCCGATCCGTCAGCGGAAGACCATGTTTCCATGAGGCCGGCAAAGGCGACGATGCCGCCGTTTTTCGGGCGGATGAAATAGGGCTGCGGCTTGCCGCCTTCCTCCTTTGGTGGTCGCCGCCATTCGTAAAAGCCGGTGGCGGGAATGAGCACGCGGCGATGGCGCATGGCGGCGCGGAAGGAGGCCTTGCCGATGGCGGTTTCCGAGCGCGCATTGATCAGCAGGGGAAAATCCTTGGGGTCCTTCACCCAGCCCGGCAGAAAGCCCCAGCGGACCAGCACCGCCCGGCGGTTGGGCAGGTTGCTGCCGCGCTCCTGCCGCTCGCCTTCCAGCACCACCAGAACCGGCTGGGTGGGCGCAATGTTGAAACGGGCGGGAAAATCCTCAAGCCCGATCAAATCGAGATAATCGGCGATTTCTTCCGGCGTCGCCTTCAGGACAAAACGTCCGCACATCTTCTTCTCCTCAGGCGCGTGGACCGAACAGGATGATGGCCGTGCCGGCGAGGCAAACGGCGCCGCCGGCGACATCCCATTTATCCGGCAATTGCCCTTCAACGCCCCAGAGCCAGAGAAGCGATGCGGCGATGTAAATCCCGCCATAGGCGGCATAGGCTCTGCCCGCCGTCTCGGTCGGCACCAGTGCCAATAGCCAGGCGAAAGCGGCAAGCGACAGCATGCCCGGCAATAATATCCAGACAGGCTTGCCGAGTTTCAGCCAGGCCCAGAAGGAAAAGCAACCGGCGATTTCCGCAAGTGCCGCCAATACATAGATAAGATAGACCTTCATTCCACCGTCTTCTGCGTGCACAATGGGGCGTGTTGTTCGCAACAGGTTAGAGCCTCCGCGCCTCATCCGAAAGGGCGCATCGGTGCTCTCGCACCACAATATGCAGACAGGCCCCAGACGGCCGAAACGAGTGAAACCCTTTATGACCCTTCGCATCAAGCCCCGCCCCGCCTCCTCCGCCATCGTCAGGAATGGCGACCGGCTGCTTCTCGTGCGCCGCGCCAATCCGCCGTCAAAGGACATGTTTGCTTTTCCGGGCGGGCGCGGCGAAGAGGGGGAAACACCGGCGGAGACGGCGATTCGCGAACTTCACGAGGAAACCGGCATCCTCGCGCGCAAACCGCAACTTTTCGCGACATATGACCTGCCGTCGCGCGACGCAGACGGCGTGCTGACCAGCCATTATTTCCTGTCGGTCTTCACAGTGGAAACGGATGCCGATCCGGCAGTGACGGCGGCCGACGATGCGGCGGATGCGGGCTGGTACACATTGGCGGAAATCCGCCGGCTGCCGGCGCCTGAAAGCGTCGTCGAATGCGCCGAGCGCCTGCTTGCATGATTGCCAGCCAGCAAGAATCGCGATTATTTAGGGCATGTCCGCCCGCCGGATGTTCACCAGCCAGCAGTTCACGCGTATGTGTGGGGCAGAATAGAATTTTGATACGATCAACCATTTTCCTGTCTCTTTTCCTGGCCATGTTGCCGGCCGGGCAAGAAGGCATCGCTTATGCGCAGCCTTCAAAGGCGGCTTCCAAGGAAGTCCGCCCTGCGGAAGTGACGCCGCCCAAACCCGCGCCCTATGACGACAAGCTGGCACGGCTTTCCGAAATACTGGGCGCGGTGCAATATCTGAGAACCCTGTGCCCGTCTTCCGGTCCGGAGGACTGGCGCAGATCGATGAGCGATCTTCTGGCTGCGGACACGGCCAACGAACCCGAAAGACGCCAGCGCATGACGGCTGCATTCAACCGTGGATACCGCTCCTTTGCGGCCATCCACACCAGTTGCACACGCGCCGCCGTCATGGCAGAAGAGAACTACCGTAACGAAGGGGCAACACTTGCTCAGGAAATTGCGTCCAGGTTCGGAAATTAGAGGATTGTTAACCTCTTTTCGCCGCAGCCCGTGCCGTTTTGATAAAAGGCTGCTAGTGTTGTTAACAGGGTGGTAAGGACTTGCCCGCCCTGTCGAGGATGAAAAATGCAGACGAGCCGTAACGAAATCGACGATATGATCGTGCATGAAAAGATGCAGGTCGCTCTGGAACACCAGAACGAGGCATGGGCTGACGGCATGGCCGACGGCATCGAGCCTGAGATCATCGCCGATGCCGCCATTGCTCTGGCCATGCGCGAAACCATCCGCATGCATGGCGAAGCCGGTGCGGAAGCAATGCTGGAATCGCTGCGCCAGCGTATGCTTGAAGGCGAATTTTCTCCGCAGCGGGTGATACAGTAAAGCCGGGGTCTATCATGTCTTGCCTGAGCAAGGGGCTTTTGCGCTCTTCCGCCATGCTGTCCATCGTGCTTGCTTTGACCGCCGGGTCGATTGGCTTGCCGAACCGCGCTTTCGCCCTTTCCGAGCTGAAACCGGCGCAAAACACCGAAAGCGAGCCGCAGGCCCAGAACGGTGACCAGCCGCAGCAGGCCCAGCCCGCGGAGCCGGACGAAATCGAAGGCGATTCGGAAGGCATTCCCCTGCCCGACCCCCTGGTCGACCGTTCCGCTGCCCAGACCAAACAGCAATCCTCCAAGCCGGACAATGCTCCGGAAATGTCCGTCGTCATCGAGCACGACATTTCCAAGGCCCCGGAAGCCGTTCGCAAGCTGCGCCAGCAGATCATCGACGCCGCCGCTTCGGGTGATATCGAAAAATTGCGGCCCTTCATCGCCGCCGGCCAGAACGAATTCCGCATCGACGGCAGCGACAGCGAAGACCCGATCGCGGCGCTGAAAAGCTATTCCGGTGATCCCGACGGGCTGGAAGTGCTGGCGATCATCATCGACCTGCTGTCGACCGGTTATGCCCATATCGATGCCGGCACGCCTGATGAAGCCTATGTCTTTCCCTATTTCGCCGGGAAGCCGCTGAATACGCTGACACCGCCGGAGAAGGTGGAGCTGCTGCGTATCATCACGGCGGGCGATCTGGCGGATATGCAGGAATATGGCAATTACAGCTTTTACCGCATCGGCATTTCGCCTGATGGCAAGTGGAAGTTCTTCACCGCCGGTGATTGATCGTCTCGCGGTGCTTGCCGTTCTCCGGTAAAAATCCTAACTGTGCGGAATGAGCCGTCCGGCAAGTGCATCTGCATTTTGCCGGAGATCGCGCAGCCTCGATGAACCGAACGGTGACGCCATGCCTTCCGCCTTTCTTGACGACCGCCGCCTGATCAGAGTTTCCGGCACAGGCGCCGAGGAATTTTTGAATAATCTCATCACCGCCGATGTTGAAAATTTGGTTGAGGGCGAAGCCCGCGCTTCGGCGCTGCTGACGCCGCAGGGCAAGATCCTGTTCGATTTCCTGATCGCGCGCGATGGAACGGATTACCTGATCGAGACGGGTGCTGCCGAGCAGGATGCGCTGCTGCGCCGCCTGACCATGTACAAGCTGCGCGCGCCGGTCGATCTGAAATCCGAAGCGACCGAAGGCGTCAGCGTTTTCTGGAACGAGAACGCGCCCGAGGCAGGCATCCGGGATGAGCGTTTTGCCAAGGCCGGCGTTGATCTGTTCCGCCTGCCGGGCGCCTCGTCCGCCGGCGACGCTGCAGCCTATGAGGCGCTGCGCGTCGAACATGGCATTGCCGAATCCGGACGGGACTATGCGCTGCAGGATGCATTTCCCCATGATGTGCTGATGGATGTGAATGACGGCGTTTCCTTCAAGAAGGGCTGCTTCGTCGGCCAGGAAGTCGTCTCACGCATGAAACATCGCGGCACGGCAAGGCGGCGCGTCGTTACCGTTTCGGCCGAAGGTCGGCTTCCAGACAGCGGGACAGAGATTACCGCCAATGGAAAACCGGTCGGCACGCTCGGGACCGTTTGCGGCAGCACAGCGCTCGCCATCGTGCGGATCGATCGTATTGCCGATGCGCTTGCCTCCGGCACCCCGCTTCTTGCGGAAAATGCCACCGTAACCGTGGCCCTGCCGGCCTGGAGTGGCCTTTCCTTCCCGGCCGCCGATCCGGCAGCGCGGGCGGAGGACTAGGCGTGGCGCTCGCAAAAAGTCCGCGCGCCTGGCAGCGCATGCTCTCCGGGCGGCGGCTCGATCTGCTCGATCCTTCGCCGCTCGACGTGGAAATCGCCGATATCGCCCATGGTCTTGCCCGCGTCGCCCGCTGGAACGGCCAGACGCGCGGCGATCATGCCTTTTCCGTCGCCCAGCACAGCCTCATCGTCGAGACGATTTTCTGCCGCATGTGCACGGATGCGACGCCCGGCGACATGCTGATGGCGCTTCTGCACGATGCACCGGAATATGTCATCGGCGACATGATCTCACCGTTCAAATCCGTGGTCGGCGGCGGCTACAAGACCGTCGAGAAGCGGCTGGAGGCCGCCGTGCATCTGCGGTTCGGCTTGCCGCCACATGCATCGCGCGATTTGAAGGACCGCATCAAGAAGGCCGATACGGTTGCCGCGTTTTTCGAGGCGACGGAGCTTGCCGGTTTTTCCACTGCCGAGGCGCAGAAATTCTTCGGCCTGCCGCGCGGCATTACCCGCGACATGTTTACCATCACGCCCCTGCCCTCGACGGAAGCACAGAAACTGTTCATCGAACGTTTCGAAGCAATCGAGGCGCTGCGCGCAACTAGGACCGGGAGCACGACATGACGGCAATCGTGGTATCGCCGCTGTCGCGGATCGCGGAAATGGCCGTGAAGCACAAGGCCCGCGAAATGGTGACGCTGATTGCCAAGGAGCAGAATTTTCACCGCCCGGCGGTGATTGCCGCCGACCGACATCTGACGCTTGCCATGAACGACATCGCCTTCAAGGGCAGCGGCGATCTTATCGCCCCTGATGATGCGCATGTGCTGAAGCTCATCGATTTTGCCCGGGAATGGGATCAGTCAGCACCGCTGCTCATCCATTGCTGGATGGGGATTTCGCGCTCGCCGGCCGCCGCCGTCATTGCCGCACTTTGCCTTTATCCGGATCAGGACGAAATGGCGCTTGCGCTTCGCCTGCGCGCCGTCTCGCCCTATGTCACCCCCAATGCCCGCATCATTGCCATTGGCGACCGGCTGCTGGCGCGAGAAGGCCGGCTGGTCAAGGCGATCAAAGCGATCGGCAGAGGGGCGGATACCGACGGCAATGTGCCTTTTGTGTTGCCGCTTGCCGGCTGACGCCCGATTTTTGGCGGAACCCCTGCGGCACCCATTCGTTACCAACCCTGAACAGCAATGAAAATCACGGGATAATTCATGGAACAACAGGCAACGGATATCATCGTCGCATCGCAGGCCGCCGTGCGGCAGGCGAGCGCGCTGGCGGTGCAATATTCCTTTTCGATCGTCGGCGCGCTTCTGCTGCTGATCGTCGGCTGGCTGGCTGCCACCTTCCTGCAGCGATGGGCCTTTCAGGGCCTGTCGCGCATTCGCGGTTTCGATGCGACACTCGCCGGTTTCTTTGCGGGCGCGATCCGTTATGTCGTGCTTATTCTGGTGCTGGTCATGGTGCTTGGCCAGTTCGGCGTGCAGACGGCCTCCATTCTCGCGGCGCTGGGTGCCGCAGGTCTCGCCATCGGCCTTGCGCTGCAGGGCACGCTGCAGAACATTGCCGCCGGCATCATGCTTCTGGTGCTGCGTCCCTTCCGGGTCGGTGAATATATCGAGACCAGCACGGTTAGCGGCACCGTGGTGGAAATCGGTTTGTTTGCCACCGAGCTTAAGACCAGTGACGGGCTTTATCGCCTCGCGCCCAACTCCACCCTTTGGAATGTACCGATCACCAATTACAGCCGCTTTCCCTCGCGCCGCCACGAGCTTAGCCTGACGGTGAACAATGACGAGGACTTGGCTGCTGCGCAGGATATGCTGATGCGCGTGGTGCGCTCCGAAAGCCGGGTGCTGCTGGACCCTGCCCCCGTCACCTTCGTTGATTCCGTCAGCGCCGACAGCGCGACGGTCAAATTGCGCTATTGGGTGCGCAGCGACAGTTATTTCGTAACGACCCGCGATGTGACGAAGGCCATGAAGCTTGCCTTTGATGAACGCAAGGCGGAAGTGAGCGCACAGCCCGCCTGAGGCCTCGAAACTCTCTTCCCAACCTCCATGTCTCAAGCGCGGTGGCTTTCCCGGCCATCGCGCTTTTTTTCATCACCGCCCGCCAGCTCGCGGCCTTGCGTCCTGCAAAAGACGTCTCTATAGGTCGGATTGTAATGTTATTACGTAACTGACTTTTCGACGACAGATATGAGAGGGCCAAACAATGCAGAAGACACTCATCCGCGTCACAGGCGCGGTCGCGCTTGGTTCCATGCTGCTGGTGGCAGCCGCTGCCACGGCCGCCGGCGGCAACAAATCCGCCGCCCACAGCCATGACCATGGGCACGATCACGGGCACCAGATGACCGAGGCGGAAAAGAAGATTTACAGCGGTTATTTCGAGGATGCCCAGGTGAAGCCGCGCACGCTTTCCGACTGGGACGGCGACTGGCAGTCTGTTTATCCTTACCTGCTGAACGGTTCGCTTGATTCCGTCATGGCCGAAAAAGCCGCCCATGGCGACAAGACGGCCGCAGAATATCGCGCCTATTACGACATCGGTTACAAGACGGATGTGAACCGCATCGTCATCAAGGGCGACAGCGTGGCTTTCTACAAGGAAGGCAAACCGGTCGAGGGTACTTATGCCAGTGACGGCCAGGAAATCCTGACCTACAAGAAGGGCAATCGCGGCGTAAGATACATCTTCAAGAAGACCGCCGGCGACGAGGCCGCTCCGCAGTTCATCCAGTTCAGCGACCACTCCATCGCCCCGGTAAAGGCCGGCCATTACCACCTCTACTGGGGGAATGACCGCAAGGCACTGCTGGACGAAGTCACCAATTGGCCGACCTATTATCCCTTCCTGATGGACGGCGCTGATATCGTCAAGGAAATGGCGGCGCATTGAGCCCTAGCAGGCTCACGGCTTTCCGGAGCGCGAGGAATGCCGAGCGCGTGCCTCTTTCGCCTTCTCCCCCCGGGGAGAAGGTCGCGGCAGCGGGTTGAGGGGGCAAGCTCGCCGCATATCTCTGCTGTCGCCCCCTCATCCGACCCTTCGGGCCACCTTCTCCCCGGCGGGGAGAAGAAACAAGCGACAACCGTTCACTGTCCCATGGTCGAGCGATGCGCCCAGCCGGTCATGCGTTTTTCAAGCCAGGCCATGATGGCGTACATGACGATGCCTTCCACGGCGAGCATCAGGAGGCCGGCAAAAACCAGCGGCACGTTGAACTGGCTCTGCGCCGAACTCATCATGTTGCCGAGGCCATAATTGGAGGCAACGGTTTCCGAGACGACCGAGCCGACGAAGGCGAGCGTGATGGCGATTTTCAGCGAGCCGAAGAAATAGGGCATGGAACGCGGAATGCCGACCTTCAGCATGATATCCATCTTCTTCGCGCCAAGCGCCCGCAGCACGTCCTCGGTTTCCGGCTCGATGGTGGCAAGGCCTGTGGCGACATTCACGACGATGGGGAAGAAGGAAATCAGGAAGGCGGTCAACACCGCGGGAACAGTGCCGATGCCGAACCAGATGACGAGGATTGGCACCAGCGCCACCTTCGGGATGGCATTGAAGCCGATCATCAATGGATAAAGCCCGGCATAAATGGTTTTCGACCAGCCGATGAACAGGCCGATGGCAAGGCCGGCGACAACAGCAATGGCAAAGCCCAAAGTCGTCGTATAGAGCGTCTGCAGCGAATTCTTCCAGATCGGCGACCAATATTGCAGGATGGCCTGACCTACCCTTACCGGCGACGGCAGGATGGTGGGCGGCATTTTCAGCGCGTAGACCAACAGTTCCCACAGAACGAAGAGCGCCAGCGTATAAAGCCAGGGAGCGGCCTTCACCCAGTTGACGCGGGCAATCAGCGGCTTGCGCGGCTCGGCCGTGACGGTGCTTTCCATGATCGCGCTCATGCCGCCACCCTCGCCTGCGCGATTTCGCCATGCAGTGCCTGCACCATGTCGTTGAAACCCTTGTCATACATAAGATCGAGCTGGCGCGGACGGGCAAACGGCACGCGATGCTCCGCCAGGACGCGGCCCGGCCTTGCGCTCATCACAAAAATCTTGTCGGCGAGAAAGGTCGCTTCGCGCAGATCGTGGGTTACCAGAATGATGGTCACGCGCTGCGCGGCGTGCAGGTCACGGATGACACACCACAATTCCTCGCGGGTGAAGGCATCGAGTGCGCCAAATGGCTCATCGAGCATCAGCAGATCCGGCTCGTGGATCAGCGCGCGGCAGAGATTGGCGCGCTGCTGCATGCCGCCCGAAAGCTGCCATGGATATTTCGAGCCAAAGCCCTTGAGACCGACGATCTCCAGAAGGCGCTCTGCTTTCGCGACATATTCCGCCTTGTGGGCGCGCAGGCGGCGGCGGTGTTTTTCGACAATTTCCAGCGGCAGCAGGATGTTCTCCAACGTCGTGCGCCAGGGCAGCATCGTCGGGTTCTGAAACGCCATGCCGACGATGGAGACCGGCTCCGTGACCTGCCGCCCGGCAACGATGACATTGCCCTTTTGCGGAATATGCAGCCCCGTCACCAGCTTCATCAGCGTGGACTTGCCGCAGCCCGACGGGCCGACCACGGCAGCGAATTCACCCTTGTCGACCGTCAGGTTCAAACCGGATACGGCCAGCGTGCCGGCCGACCCGCCATAACGCATGTCGACATTGTCTATTTCCACGAGATGTGACATCGCAGTCCCCGTTTTCAGTTGCTGATCGGGCCGTTTAATCCCGCAGCGTTGCTGCTTGTTTCTCCTCCTCGCCGGGGAGAAGGCGGCCCGAAGGGCCGGACGAGGGGGCGACGCCATCGAGAAACCCAGAGCTTGCCCCCTCATCCCGCTGCCGCGGACTTCTCCCCGGCGGGGAGAAGAAGTGAGCGGCGCCCACTCGGCCCATTCGATTGTCCTGCGGAGGCTACGGCTTCAAGAGCATGGCAAAACCGTTCCGCTTGTTTCTTCTCCCCGCCGGGGAGAAGGTGGCCCGAAGGGTCGGATGAGGGGGCGACGTCAGCGATAGGCCTAGAGCTTGCCCCCTCATCCCGCTGCCGCGGACTTCTCCCCGGCGGGGAGAAGAAACAAGCGGCACCCGCTCGTTTTATCCTTCAGGGAAGCATGCGTTCTTCCTTGGTCGGCAGGTAGGTCGCATCGAACACCTGTTCCGCCTTCACATTGCCCTTCAGGCCCATGGAAACCTTCAACGTCTCGATGGAGGCGGCAAGCCGGGCCGGATCGACGCCGCCCATGCCGTTTTCAACCACATAGGGCGTCTTGATGTTCATGCTGTTGGCCATGTTGAGGCGCTCCAGCTCAATGGCGCTGTCGAGCGTCTCGTTGCGCTTCAGCACCGCTGCCACGCCCTCTTCCGGGGTCTTGACGGAATCGGCGAAGCCCTTGGCCAGCGCCTTGAGGAAGCCCTTGACGGCTTCAGGGTTTTTCTCAGCGAAATCAGTGTTTACCAGCACCGCATTGCCATAGAGATTCAAGCCGTGCTCGGCCATCAGGATGGTCGAGATGTCGTCATCGGCAATGCCCTGCTTCTTCAGGTTGAGGATGACAGAAAAAGCAAAACCGAAGACGGCATCGACATCGCCCTTGGCAAGCATCGGTTCACGCACGGGAAAACCGATCGATTCGATCTTGATCTTGCTCTCATCCAGACCCGCGACCTGCTTGAAGGCCGGCCATTGCGCAAAGGCGCCATCCGGCGGCGGTGCGCCGAGCTTCTTGCCTTCCAGCGACTTCGGATCACCCGTGACGCCAAGCGACTTGCGGCCGACGACGGCAAAGGTCGGGCGCTCATAGACCATGTAAACGGCCTTGATCTTCTGGCTCGGATCCTCGTCGAGGAACTTCATCACCGAGTTGATATCGCCGAACCCCATCTGATAGGCGCCAGTTGCCACGCGCGGAATGGCTTCCACCGAACCGTTGCCGCTGTCTATCGTGACGTCGAGGCCTTCCGCCTTGAAGTAACCCTTGTCGAGCGCCAGCAGGAAGCCGGCGGCGGGGCCTTCGAATTTCCAGTCGAGCGTGAATTTGACCGGCGTTTCGGCATAAGCGCCCGTCACCGGCAGCACCATTCCGGCGGTAACGCCGATGGCAGCAATGACTAGCGCTTTGGACAACAACCTGCGCGTTAAGATCATCTATTCCCCCTGATGGTTTTGTTGGATTGGTTGCATAAGAGCCAATTCCCACCCGCAAGGCAAGATAAAATTGCATACAAAATAGCCATTATTTTGTATGCTTACTTTATGTGCATTATGGATCGATATGGAGGCAAAAAGCCCGGTTTCTGCGCAGCGTGCGTGCAACGAAGCGGAAGCAACATCGTTCACGCAGAGAACACAGCGTTCTCATTTGCCGGGGTTGCGGATCAGGCGCAGCGTAGGACAAATAGGGCCACGAACAGCAGGCGAAACGACGGGACGGCAAGATGAATTCTGCACTGGGCATACACCACATCACCATGATCACCCGGAAGGTGCAGGCGAATGTGGATTTCTACGCCGGCTTTCTCGGTTTGAAGCTGGTCAAGCGCACCGCCGGCTTCGAAGACGCCATGCAGCTTCACCTGCTTTATGGCGACGACATCGCCTCGCCCGGTTCGCTTCTGACATTTCTCGTCTGGGAAGATGGCGGCCAAGGCCGCGTCGGTTACGGCCAGACACTGGAAGTCTCGGTAGCGATCGATCCCGCCGCAATCGGCTTCTGGCTGACGCGGGCGCTGAAATTCGGCATCCGCGCCGAGGGGCCATCCGACGAATTCGGCGAGCCGGTCATCCGGCTGAAAGACCCTGACGGCCTGATCGTCAAGCTGGTCGGCACCCATGCCTTTGCCGATGCGACGCCACATGTGACGGACGATATTTCCGCGCAGGACGCGATTCGCCGCATCTATGGTGCGACGATGCTGAGCGAGGTACCGGAAGAAACCGTGGCGTTTCTGGAGAAACATTTCGGCTACCGGCAGGAAAGCCAGACCGGCGCGATCCGCCGGCTCGTCTCCAACAGCGGCGACATCATCGACGTGCGTGATGCCACCGGCTTTTGGTCCAGCGCACCGGGCACCGGCACGGTCGATCACATCGCCTTCCGCGCCCAGGATATCGATGAGCTGAATGCGGTGCTCACCGGACTGAAATCGCTCAATTCCAGCACCACCAATGCCCATGACCGAAAGTATTTCCATTCGCTCTATGTCCGCGAACCGGGTGGCGTGCTGATCGAAATGGCAACCGACGGCCCCGGCATGACGATCGACGAACCGCTGGAAGCGCTCGGCG
Source organism: Agrobacterium sp. V1 (assembly GCF_030518355.1). NCBI lineage: Bacteria > Pseudomonadati > Pseudomonadota > Alphaproteobacteria > Hyphomicrobiales > Rhizobiaceae > Agrobacterium > Agrobacterium sp. V1. Next base: position 706,063 of record NZ_JAULSF010000001.1, on the reverse strand, counting down.
AACAATTGTTCATTCCGCCGCTGTTCATGAAGGACGAGGCGGATGTGCGCGTTGCCCTGCCGCAATTTTCCATGCCGGGCGAGGAACGCATCATCTATCGCGACCTGCCCTTCGTGCACCGGTTCTATACGCCGGAGGAACCGGATGGCAGCACCATCATCCTGCTGCACGGCTCTGGCGGCAGCGAAACGAGTCTGATGCCGCTGGCGCACAGGGCCGCGCGCGGCGCGACACTTTTAGGCGTGCGCGGCCGCAGCACGGAAGAAGAGATCGCCCGCTGGTTCCGGCGTTTCCCCGATTTCAGCTTCGACCAGACTGATATTGCGGCAGAAGCAGAGGCCTTTGCCGCCTTTGTTGAGGGCGCGATCCGTTCCTACGGTCTTGATCGCTCGAAACTGCGGTTTATCGGCCATTCGAATGGTGCAAATTTCTATGCGGCCTTTGCCGCACTTTATCCCGACCTTGGCGGAGACGCCCTGCTCTACCGGCCCATGCCGGTTCTAGACACATGGCCGCAAACTGATCTTTCCGGCCGGAATTTCCTGCTCGTCGCCGGCGAACGCGACAAATATCGCGACGGAGCAACCGAGCTGCAAGGCCGGCTTGCGGCGAGCGGCGCAGAGGCACGGGTGGAAATGCTGGATGACGGGCATGAACTGGGGCTTGCCGATATAGAAGCGGCACGACGCTGGCTGGCGGATGCTTCCTGATTTTCGATAGATGGGCATGCGCCGAGCGGGTGCAGCCCATTTCTTCTCCCCGCCGGGGAGAAGGTGGCCCGAAGGGTCGGATGAGGGGGCAACGCTAGCGATGGACCGCACCCTTGCCCCTCATCCCGCTGCCGCGGACTTCTCCCCGGCGGGGAGAAGAAACAAGTGACACCCGCTCGCTCCATGTTACCCCCTGCCATACATCAACCGGGCCTTGCATAAATTCGCCAAAAGGGCTTTAAAAACAGCTTCGTAATTGGAGAGCCCGTTTGGAAATCCCGTTTCTCATCCTCGCCCTCATCGCGGCCTTTATCTACACGCTGGTCGCGAGCATCCGTAATTCAAGCCGAATCAAGTCGCTGGAACGTGAGGTCCTCAGCCTCAAGCGGCTGATGGCTGCCGGGGTCACATCTCCCGTGACGGCACAGGCTGAAAGCGCGGAATCCTCGGAAAAGACGGATTTCGAGGCGGAAGAGACAAATGGAGATTTGCCCGAAGCAGCGGCTTCCCAAGCTGAATATGCCTCAAAGCCGGAAGAAGCTGCCGCGATAGTGGAAGCTGGGGACGTAGCCCGTGAAGAAGCGCCGCCGGCGCTTGCCAGCGAGACCGCGTCCGCGCCGGCCACGAAAGAAAGCTTCGAAAGCCTGCTCGGCGCACGCTGGGCGGTCTGGGCCGGCGGGCTGGCGCTGGCGCTGGGCGGCATTTTCCTCGTCAAATATTCGATCGAATCGGGGCTGCTGAGCCCAGCGGTCAGGCTTTCGCTTGCCGCCATTTTCGGCCTCGTTCTCGGGCTTGCCGGCGAAGCGATCCGCCGCAAGGCGGTGCCGGGCATCGCCACCGCCTATTCCAACGCGATGATACCCGGCGTGCTGACGGCGGCCGGCGCATTAACGCTGTTCGGCGTGGTTTATGCGGCCTATGGAATTTATGACTATATCGGCTCCGGAACCGCCTTCATCCTGCTCGGGCTTGTCGCCTTTGCCACCATTGGCCTGTCGCTTCTGCATGGGCAGGCGCTGGCCGGTCTCGGTCTTCTTGGCTCGATGCTGACGCCGGCGCTGATTTCCAGCGAAACGCCGAATATCTGGGCGCTGTTCGTTTTCCTGACCATCTCGTGGCTGGCGACCGCGGCCGCAGCGCGCAGGCAGGGCTGGACCGTGGTTCCGTCCCTTGCCAATGCCGGCCTTGGCCTCTGGGCGCTCGGCTATATCGGCTTTTCCGAGACGATCAATGCCGAACCACCGACGCTCGCCTTGCTCGTCATGCTGGCCGGCACGATCTTCCTGTGGCCCGGGAAACACCTCGATACGCCGCCGGCAGAAACCGGCGAAACCGCCGCCCCTGAGCGGCGCGCCATCCGTGCCCTGCGGCTCTTGTTGCGCCCGTCGCTTGCCATCAACCTCACGGTATCGATGGCCGTTATCCTGCCGGCCATCGGCTTCCTGTTCGCCAGTGGCGGCATCGACACCCACCCGGCGCTCATCGTCTCGGCGCTCATCGCAGCGCTTGCAGCCCTTGGTGCCGCCCGCCACTACGCGGTGTGGCCGGCCATCATCGCAGCACTCGGCGCGCAGACGGCGGTTGCGCTGATGTCGCGGCAGGGCATCGATTTCATCGGCCTTATCAACGATACCGGCGTAACCCTTCCGCCCGTCGGAACAGGCTATACGGCTGAAATCGCCATGGCGCTTGGTCTTGGCGCTGTCCTCGTGCTCTGCGCCTTCTCCTTCCTGAAACGCAAGGGCGCTGACGATGCGGATTTTGCCCAGCTGTGGGCAGGTATTGCCGCGCTGTTCCCGGTCTGGCTGGCAACCGCAAGCTTCGTTGAATATGGCAATCTCGGCCGCGACTGGCTGCACGCCGCCTATGGTCTCGGCCTCGGCCTGGTGCTGATTGCCGGGGCCGAGTGGCTGCACCGGCAGGACAAAGAGGTCTATCGCAAGCCTCTCAACATTCTCGTGCTCGGCTCGTTTGCCGCCTTCGCGCTCAGCCTGCACACGCTGACGGAAGGGCTCGCGACAACCGTTCTGCTTTCGGTCATCGGTTTTGTTTATGTGCTGGCCAGCCGTTACCGCAACTGGGATGTGCTGCCTTGGGTCATGGCGGTGGCAAGCGTTGCCGTTCTCGGCCGCATCGCCTGGGAACCCACCATTGTCGGGCCGCAAAATCTTGGGACCACACCAGTCTTCAACGCGCTTCTGCCGGGTTATGGCATTCCCGCACTGCTGGCCGTCGCCTCGGCCTGGCTGCTGCGCGACTGGCCGGGGGTCAGGGCGAAAAACTTCCTGCAGGCGATTGCCAGCGTCATGGGGCTTCTCGCCGTCGCCATCCTCATCCGCCACGCGATGAATGGCGGCACGCTTGATAACAGCGTACCGACGCTTGGCGAACAGTCGATCTACACGCTGCTGACCATCGGCTTCTCGGGCGTGCTGATGACGCTGGATCTCAAGAGCCCCAGCCCCGTCTTCCGTTATGGTTCGATGATTGCCGGCGTGATTGCCGTCATCAACGTGTTGACGATGCATTTCTTCACGCTCAACCCTTATTTCACCGGCGAAAATACCGGGCGCATTCCGGTCCTCAACCTGCTGCTGATCGGTTACCTCCTGCCGGCGCTCGCCTATGGCGGCCTTGCCTATTACGCGCGCGGCAAACGTCCCCCGCCCTATGTCAGCATGCTGGCGGTGGCGGGTGCTGCACTCGGTTTTGCCTGGGCAACGCTTTCGGTCCGCCGGTTCTGGCAGGGCGAAAACATCGCCGACTGGAAGGGTTTTATGCAGGGCGAGACCTACAGCTATTCGGTGGTCTGGTTGCTGATCGGCGTGCTGCTGCTGGTGCTTGGCTCGCGCTTTAATGCCCGCAGCCTGCGTCTGGCATCGGCCGCCTTCGTGCTGATCTCTGTCGCCAAGGCATTCCTGATCGACATGAGCAACCTTGAAGGCGTGCTGAGAGCCCTGTCCTTCATCGGGCTTGGCGCAGTGCTGATCGGCATCGGCCTGTTCTACCAGAAAATCCTGGCCCGGAAGCCGCAGGCATGATCGCGGCCGAGGCTTTCGCGCCCTATGCGGCGCTTGCGCAGGATCTGATACCGCACGCCGCCGATGCCGGCGACGGCTCGCATGATCTTGCCCATATTCACCGCGTCTTCCGCAACGCCATGCGCATTCATGCGGGCGAAGGCGGCAATGGAACCGTGCTGGCGGCGAGCGTGCTGTTGCATGATTGCGTGGCGGTGGAAAAGAACTCGCCGCTCCGCGCGCAGGCCTCACGGCTTGCGGCGGAAAAGGCGGCCGGCATTCTGGCCGGGCTCGGCTGGCAGCAGAAAGATATCGACGCCGCCGCACACGCCATCACCACCCACAGCTTTTCAGCCAATATCGAGCCGCAGACGCTGGAGGCAAAAATCCTTCAGGATGCCGACCGGCTGGATGCCATCGGCATGGTGGGGGCAGCCCGTTGCTTTTATATTGCCGGACGCATGGGTTCGGCGCTTTACGATCCGGCCGATCCGCTGGCGAAAGACCGGCCGCTTGACGACCGCGCCTTTGCCATCGATCATTTCGAAACCAAGCTTTTCAAACTGGCGGACGGCTTTCGCACCGGAACGGGGCGGCAGATGGCCAAAGCCCGCCATGAGCGGCTGCAACAAGTGCTCGACCTGTTTCTCGACGAGATTTGAGGATATCCAAGATGCGTGTGACCGAACTCAACATCTATCCGCTGAAAAGTGCTCGCGGCATTCCCCTCTCCGAGAGCGCTGTTTCGGCCGAGGGCCTGCCGGGCGACCGTCGCGCCATGTTGATCGATCCCACCGGTCATTTCATCACCCAGCGCGAATTGCCTGCTCTCGCCACGGTTCTGGCGCGGCATGAGGATGGCGGCATGGCGCTTGCGCGGGAAAAGGACGACGAGATCGTCGCAAGACCGTCCGGAGAGCGCATGGATGTGGCGGTGTGGAAATCGATCGTCAGCGCCAATATCGCCGATGACGAGACCAACGATACGCTCTCGGCATGGCTAGGGCGCGAGGTGAAGCTGGCATTCTTCGATGATGCCTCGAAACGCGTTGCAAGCCTCGAATGGACCGGCAACGAAACGCCCGTCACCTTTGCGGATGGCTACCAGATCCTCGTCACCACCACCGCCTCGCTTGCCGCACTGAACGACAATATGCGCGCCAATGGCGAGGATGCCGTCGGCATGGAGCGGTTCCGGCCGAATATCGTGCTGGATACGGACGAGCCATGGGCGGAAGACCACTGGGCGGCCATCGAGATCGGCGGCATCCGTTTTGATCTGGTCAAGCCCTGTGCTCGCTGCATCATGACCACGCAGGACCAGATAACCGGCTCCCGCGATGTGCCCTCGCCCATGAAAGCCATGGGCCGCGTCCGCATGTCGGGTGATCGGCGCGTGCCCGGCCCGCTGTTCGGCTGGAACGTGACGCCGCGCAGTCAGGGCAGACTGTCGGTCGGCGATGTGGCCAAGGTGGTCGAGGAACGGCCGGAAGGCTGGGCGATCAAGAGGCGGTAGGCCGGTCCAGGTCAGATCGAGCCTAAGGGACGCGGATGTCCTCCCTCATTCCTGTGCTTGTCACAGGGATGAGGAGAGGATGGAATCGATCACGGCTTGCGGGCGCTGACGATCAGAAAGATCGGGCGGCGATCTTCGTGCTTCATCTCCGGTCTCTCCGCGAGCAAGGCGGGATCGGGCCTCGGCTCGGCCAGACGCGTCAGGGCAAAGCCGGCAGAAAGCAGGCTGTTGAGAATGCCTGACACCGTGCGGTGATATTTGACCACATCATCCGCCATCCAGTTGGAATGGCGCACGCCTTCGTTCTGGTAATTGTCGAGCGGCCAGTGGAGGATTTCGCCCTCCTCGTCGTAGAACCAGTCCTGTTTTTCCAACGCGGTGAAAACGGGATGTTCGATGGAAAAGATGAACTCACCGCCGGATTTCAGCACGGCGGAAACTTTCGCGAATGCCAGGTCGAGATCGCGGACATAATGCAGGGCGAGAGAGCTCAGCACCACATCGAAACTTTCCGGCGGAAAATCGATGTCCTCGATTGCCGCCCGACGATATTCGATACCGGGGCCGCCATTTATTTCGGCGGCACGGCGCAGCATGTTTTCCGAAAGATCAACGCCGACGACACGGGCCGCCCCCTGCTCTGCCGCATAACGGCAATGCCAGCCGAAACCGCAGCCGAGATCGAGAAGGCTGCGGCCCTGCAACGGCGGAAGCATGGCGCGCAGCTCGTGCCATTCGCCGGCCTGCCGCAGCCCTTCCACGGAGCGCGGCATGGCGCTGTAGCGCTCGAAGAACCCGGGGTCGTCGTAAATATTCTGCTTCATCGTCATCTCTCCGGAATTCCGGCAATAATGTGCGGGCATCCCATCAATCCCATGAATAATGGGGGTCAAGAAAAGTCGCTAGTGGGGACGGCTGACAAAAGCTAATATTCATCCCGATCAGAGGGAATCTGCAGAAGATTTGCGCCATCTCCAAGGCGCAGGCTGCAGCAGGAGAATTTCATGTCGCAAGCCACACGCCAGACCATGCCCTGGCTGATTATCGCCGCCGGGTCGCTGATTGCCGTCATGACCTTCGGTCCGCGTTCGGCCATGGGCTTTTTTCAGCTGCCGATGCTGGCCGACACCGGTTGGGATCGTTCCACCTTCGGCCTCGCCATGGCCCTGCAGAACCTGTTCTGGGGCCTCGGCCAGCCCTTCTTCGGCGCAATCGCCGATAAATACGGCACGGGCCGCGTGCTTGTGCTCTCAGGCTTTCTTTATGCCGCCGGCCTCATCTGCATGTCCTTCGGCACCTCGCCCTTCTGGCTGCATTTCGGCGGCGGCGTGCTTGTCGGGCTTGGCATCGCCGCCGGCTCCTTCAGCGTTATCCTGTCGGCCTTTGCACGCCATGTGACACCGCAGCAGCGCTCGCTTGCCTTCGGCATCGGCACGGCGGCGGGCTCTGCCGGCATGTTCCTGTTCGCGCCGATCAGCCAGGGGCTGATTTCCGCCTATGGCTGGTCGGACAGCCTCGTCTGGCTTGCCGTGATGATGATGCTCGTGCCGCTGCTCGCCTTCCCGATGCGTGGCAACTCCTCTTCCGGCAGCCAGTCACAGACGCAGTTCCAGCAGACGGCGGGCGAAGCGCTGCGGGAAGCACTTGGCCACAAGAGCTATATCCTGTTGACAACAGGCTTTTTCGTCTGCGGTTTCCAGGTGGCCTTCATCACCGCGCATTTCCCGGCCTATCTCGGCGATATCGGCATCGAACCGCGTTACGCCGTCATTGCCATGGCGCTCATCGGCTTCTTCAATATCATCGGTTCATTGGCCGCCGGCGTCATCGCCCAGCGTTATTCGAAACCCTATATGCTGGCCTATATCTATATTGCCCGCTCGGTTGTCGTGACGGCCTTCCTGCTCCTGCCGCAATCACCGCTTTCGGTCATCCTCTTCGCAGCCGTCATGGGCATTCTCTGGCTTTCCACCGTGCCGCCCACCAATGCGCTGGTGGCGATCATGTTCGGCACACGCCATCTCGGCATGCTCGGCGGCGTCGTGTTCCTGTCGCACCAGATCGGCTCGTTCCTCGGCGTCTGGCTCGGCGGCTTTCTGTATGACCGGCTGGGCTCCTATGATCTCGTCTGGTGGCTTGGCGTCGGCATGGGGATTTTTGCGGCCATCGTGCACTGGCCCATTCAGGAGCGACCCGCGCCGCGCCCGGCCATGGCCTGAGACTACACGGCTTCATCGAGCGCGGGCGGTGACGCCCTGCGCTGCAGCGCCTTCAGCGCCGCCTGCACGAAACCATCGCGGGCGGCGTTTTCATTCAGGCCACGCGGATCATAGACATGCCGGTTAAGAAAATGGGCTGTCAGGCGAAAGGCTGCCGCGAGGCTTTCGGGATCGGCAGCTTTCGATTGGCCCTCACCGAGAAAAGCGGGCAATGACAGCATCCGGGCGGCATAGGGCGCGCCTGCCGTGCGGCAAACCGCCCTGCCGGTTTTTGGCGACACATAGATGAGATCGGTGCGCAGCCCCGTCGCCGCGCATTCGGTGAGATCAAGCCCGAAACCGAGATCGTTCAGCACGGCGAGTTCGAACCGTACGAACAATTCCCCGGCATCGGCCGGATCGTGGAGATTGTCGAGGATGATATCGAGCGCCTGATAGAGATGCGGGTGCGGATCGCGCTCCGGCAGAAGCCTGAGAAGCGCGCCCATGGCCTGCACGCCGTAAACGGCGGTCGCCGTTTCCATCAGCTGTGCGGCGCGCAATTGCAGCGGCTCGATGCGGTATTCGCCAAGATGGTCGTCAAGTCGCGCCCGCCAGATGACATCCACCCGGTTTCCCGCCTGCAGCACCGGCTGCATGCTGCGGGAGCGACCGGAGCGGACCATGCCCAGATGGCGGCCGCGCGTACGGGTCATCACCTCGGCGATGACGCTCGTCTCACCATGGCGTTTTACGCCGAGAATGATTGCCTCATCCTGCCACTGCATGAAACCTGTCCGAATTTCGATTCAAGCCGGATCATAACCGATCCGGCGGCGAAACGTTATTCTTTTACGACGTCATTCGAAACGCCGAGAAGGTCGAGAACGAAATCCATGATTTCATTTTCTCCGAAGGGCTTGCCGAGCAGAGGCGCCCGCGAAAGATCTTCTGGAAACCCTGTCGTATCGCCGTAACCGCTGACGAAACCGAAGGGAATGCCGGCCTCGCGCAGCTGGCGCGCAAAATCATAACTCATGCCGTCGGAAAGGCTGACATCGAGAAGCACGCAATCGGCACCGTCCTGCTCGACGGCCTGCCTTGCCTGCGCAAGCGTCGTTGCGATGACGATGGTTTCGACACCCATGGACTGGAGGACCGCTTCGACATCAAGCGCCACCAGATATTCATCCTCAACGATGATAACCCGTTGTGGCACCATATGTTTTCTTCTTTCAACAGGAGGGGCAGCCAACTGGCTGCGCGCTGCTCCCTTCAACGTGATGTTCCAGCGCCATGGCTTAGCAGTCGCAAATTGCGACCCCACCGTCATTTAAAAAAGACATGTCAAAAGAAGATCAGATGAAGGGTCTTTGCCGCTTTTCGTCGCTTTCCCAGCCGGCCACATGGCTCAATCCGGCGTTGTCGAGCACCAGACAGCCTTTGTCCGTCCAGCGGATGAGGCCGCGATCAACAAGCTTTCTCAAGGTCTTGTTGGTGTGGACGATAGAAAGGCCGAGCGTATCGGCCACATGCTGCTGGGTGACGGGAATAGGCGTTTCGCCGCGCATGAGATCGACCGCCTTCGCCTTGCTGTAAAGAAAGGCGATGAGATAGGCAGCGCGCTCCAGCGCCGTGCGTCGGCCGATGCTGAGCAGATGACTGTCGAGCATGCGTTCCTCGCTTGCCGCGATCCAGGTCAGGTCATAAGCAAGGGTCGGATGATCGGTGAAGAGGTTGTTGAGGCGCGATCGTTCAAAAACGCACAGCGTTACCGGTGACAGCGCTTCGACCGAATGCTGCATTTCCCCCATCACCGTGCCCTGCAGGCCAACGAGATCGCCCGGCATGACATAGTTGAGGATTTGTCGCCGGCCGTCTTCCAGCGTCTTGTAGCGAAAGGCCCAGCCATGCAGCACGGTATAAAGATGGGCGCTGTGCGACCCTTCCATCAAAATGACAGAGCCGCTTTCCACCGCCAGCTCCCCCGTCTTGAAACGGGAGACGAAATCGAGTTCGGAAGGGGCGAAATCCCTGAAATGCGGCAGGTCCCGCAGGGGACATTGCTGGCACGGCGTTGTGGAAATCCCGTTCGGTTTTTTTGGCGACATGAATATCCGTCATCGAAAAAAGGTTGCGCCCAATTGTTTTGGAACAACCCGCCCGAACGCATTCGGTTCCCGATGGTGGCTGAAGATATTCAGTTCATTCAAGGATTGCGTCGCGCGCCCCCCTCGAACACACAAAAGCGAAGGGCTTGGGCAACCTCGACGTTCTCGTCGGTTCGCGACATTTCCCGCCCGTCATTCCGGCCTTGAGCCGGAATCCAGTCGACGCGCGTCGGCGCGGCGGGACAACTCTTTTCAGCCCAAGGACTTGGGCTGGCTGGATTCCGGCTCAAGGCCGGAATGACGGAAGCGGGTGTGTTTTCGCATTGCGCATATCGCGCCTGCGCGTTACCCCCGCGGAAATTCCAGTCCCATTTCACGGAAGCGCTCGGGGTCATCGCCCCAGTTCTCGCGCACCTTGACGAACAGGAAGAGATGGACCGGCTGCTCGAGGATTTCCGAAAGCTCCTTGCGCGATGCGGTGGAGATCGCCTTGATCGCATCGCCGTTCTTGCCGAGCGCGATCTTCTTCTGGCTGTCGCGCTCGACATAGATCACCTGCTCGATGCGTACCGAGCCGTCCTTGCGCTCTTCCCACTTTTCCGTCTCGACATGCGAGGCATAGGGCAGTTCCTGGTGCAGGCGCAGGAACAGCTTCTCGCGGGTGATTTCGGCGGCGAGCTGGCGCATCGGCAAGTCGGAAATCTGGTCTTCCGGATAATACCATGGGCCTTCCGGCAGCGCCTCCACCAGATAATCCATCAGGTCTTCGCAGCCCGAACCATTGGTGGCCGAAATCATGAATGTGCGATCGAAAGCCACCGTCTCATTGGCGGCGGCGGCAAGCTTCAGCAGGTCTTCGCGCTTCACCTGGTCGATCTTGTTGAGGCAGAGGATCTTCTTCTGCGGAACGTCCTTCAGGCCTTCAAGAATGGCCTCGGCATCGCCCTTCAGGCCACGCTCGCTGTCGATCAGAAGCAGGATGAGATCGGCATCCTTTGCGCCGCCCCAGGCGGAGGTGACCATGGCGCGGTCAAGCCGGCGGCGCGGCTTGAAGATGCCGGGCGTGTCCATGAAAACGATCTGGGCATTCTTGTGAATGGCGATGCCGCGCATCACGGCGCGCGTCGTCTGCACCTTGTGGCTGACGATCGAAACCTTGGCGCCAACCAGCCTGTTCACCAGCGTCGACTTGCCGGCATTGGTCGGGCCGATAAGGGCCACAAAGCCGGAACGGGTCGGAAGGTTGTTGTCTTCGCCTTCAATGGCGGGGTTTTCGTGATCGGTCATGTTATCCATCAAGGTCAGAGGTATTCAACATGCGGCCCGCGGGTCCGCCATGCGCTCGATTTTGGCACCCTATGGTGGGTGCTCAGTTTTTGGTGGGGCTTTTCTGCCAGACGCCTTCGCGTTCCAGCAATCTGGTGGCCGCCACCTGTTCGGCCGCGCGCTTGGAGCGCTCGACGCCGGTTTCCGGCTTCACACCGGGAATTTCCACCGTCACTGTGAAGCTTGGATCGTGATCCGGTCCGGAGCGATCGTCAACCCGGTAAGCGGGCGTCGTCGCAAATCTGGCATGCGCCCATTCCTGCAACTCGGTCTTGGCGTCGCGCCGCCCGGCATCGACGCGTGTCGCCCGGCTTTGCCAATATTTCAGAACGAACCGGCGGGATGCCTCCAGCCCGCCATCCAGATAGATGGTGGCGATCAGGCTTTCGACCACATCGGCGCGCACGTTCAGCATCGCCTTGCCGGTCAGCTTCTTCACGTCCGACCCGGTGCGGATGAAATTGTGCAGGCCCATTTCGTCACCGATCGCGGCGCAGGATTCGGCACTGACGAGCTGGTTCAGGCGAACGGACAATTCACCTTCGGTGGCATTGCGGAAGGTCGAAAACAGCAGCTCCGCCACGCAGAGGCCGAGGACACGATCCCCTAAAAATTCCAGCCGTTCGTAATTGCCGGCGGCGGCGGAGCGCGCGCTGGCATGGGTCAAGGCCCGGTCCAGCCGGGCCTTGTCCTTGAATTCATATCCGATCAACGCTTCCAGACGCGAAATCTCGTCCGCCGAAAGCGGCTTGGTCTTGCTCATTCCACAACCTTGAAGAGGCGATCCCAACGCATGTTGGCCGGCCATTCCCAAATGCGGCTGAACGGCGTGTCATTGCCCAGCGAGAAGAAGATGACGCTGGCGCGGCCGATCAGGTTTTCTTCCGGCACGAAGCCGACATCGAAGCGGCTGTCGAGCGAATTGTCCCTGTTGTCGCCCATCATGAAATAATGACCTTCCGGCACCAGGAATTCCCGGGTGTTGTCGCCGCGCGAGTCGGGCGACTGGTCAAGCGTGTCATAGGTGACGCCATTATCCAGCGTTTCGCGGAAGACGGGGACATTGGCGCCCGGATCGGCGCGGTAATCCGAGGTGAAGGTGCCGTCTGGCTGCTTCGGCACCGGCTGGCCGTTGATGAACAGCACGCCGTTCGTCACCTGAACGCGATCACCCGGCAGGCCGACCAGACGCTTGATGTAATCCACTTCCGGATTTGGCGGCAGGCGGAACACCACGACATCGCCACGCTTGGGCTTGCTGAATTCCAGAATACGGCCCGAAAACAGGTTCGGCGAGAAGGGCAGCGAATATTTCGAATAGCCGTAGGAGAACTTGTTGACGAAAAGATAGTCACCCACCAGAAGCGTCGGCATCATCGAGCCCGATGGGATCGTGAAGGGCTGAAACAGAACGGTGCGGATGACCATGGCCAGCAGTAGCGCCTGAATGATGACCTTGACGTTCTCCCAGAGGGCGTTCTGCTTCTTCTCAGCTTTTTCGGACACTTAAAGACCTGCCTGATTGTTTCCCGGCTTCTTCGGTTTGACGAAGGCATCGGGGCCGTTGTTTTGTCGTGCCTGCGCCGCATGAAGCAGTCTTCACACAGCCGGCAACGCTTTCATATTTCTGCGACTTCTCTAGAACCTTTCCAGCCCGAAGGGAAGCGCTTCTATGACACGGGTGCAAATAGGCAGCCAATGCGGCCGCACCGGGTCTCAGCCATTCACGGGAAGCGCCTCGATAATCACAAATGCCTGAGCATAAGGGAAATCATCCGTGATCGTCAGGTGGATATTGGCGCGGTGGCCGGCGGGCAGCATGGCCGCCAGCCTTTCCCCTGCCCCATTGGTCAGAAGCATGGTCGGCTTGCCGCCCGGCAGATTGACGACACCCATGTCCTTCCAGAAGACGCCATTCGCAAGCCCGGTTCCAAGCGCCTTGGAACAGGCCTCCTTGGCGGCGAAACGCTTGGCATAGGAAGCGGCGCGGTTCTTGCGGCCGTCGGATTTGGCGCGCTCTATATCGGTGAAACAGCGATGCGTGAAACGTTCGCCGAAACGCTCGATCGACTTTTCAACGCGGCGAATGTCGATCAGGTCGCTGCCCAATCCAATGATCATTTCAACATCTCCAGAGAAGCATTCCTGTTTGCGGCACGGTGGGCAAGATTTTCCATCTTGCGCCGCTGGAAGCCGCTGATCAGGCTATAAACCGCGAAATAGACGATGACCGCGCTGATTGCGGCTGGAAGCAGCGCGCCAACCGTCATGGGCTCCAGCACCGGCGTCCATATCTGCCGGAATTCGAGATGACTGAACAGCGCCACGAAATCCACATGTTCGGCACTTTCCATCTTCTGCCGGCCGAGAATGAAGTGGCCGATCTCCCAGGTGGACGCCCAGATGAAGGGAAATGTCAGCGGGTTGGCGAATGTGGTGCCAAGTGCGGCCGCAACCAGATTGACGCGCGTGAGGAAACCGAGTGCCATGGCTATGAGGATATGAACGCCGAGAAACGGCGTCCAGGCCACGCCGACACCGAGGGCAACACCGGCAGCAACCGAATGTGGAGAGGCGGAAAGCCTGAGCAGACGCAGCTTCATATAGCGCAGCGAACGGGAAAAACCCGTGCGCGGCCAGAAGAGGTCACGAATCTTTTCTGAAAAACCAACGGGTTCACGGCGGCGAAACGGCATGGAGACAGTCTATTTCATCGCTCGGGCGCAGCCAAGAGCATCATAGACGACGCAGGGATTTCTTTTGCATGTGTATTCTCCGCTTCCCTCATTCCGGCCTTGAGCCGGAATCCAGCCGACATGCGTCTGCGCGGCGAGAAGACTCTTTCCCGCCCAAGGACTCGGGCGGGCTGGATGCCGGATCAAGTCCGGCATGACGGACGCGGGATGTCACGAATACAGTGAATATCGAGCCTTCGATATCAGTCCCAATTTAGTGTCGTCTATTGCGACAGGGGACTGAACCGGGATTTTTTGCGGCGTATTGGTCAACCAGTTTGGGATAACCGCTTGAAGCGCGCATTCACATAGTTTTGCAAGATGCAGGGACGAGCGTGCCAACAACAGCCGCACACCCTCCTAGTCTCATACGCATGGCGAAGGGCTGCCATGCGCTGAGCGCATTACCGACGGAACATGCCGCGGTCAATTTCGCGCTGGCGGAACTCGAGGTCGACATTCGATACCGAGCCGCTGAGATATTCGAATTCGCGTTCCTGCGTGGTCTTGCCACGAACGGCACGGGCGATCTTGCGAAGCGGAGTAAACATGATTTTAGGTCCTTTCGGTTTGGGAGTGGCGTTTCTCATCGGTGTAAATCCCACCGGCACACCGCGTTTCCCGTCTTCAATTTCTGAAAGGAAGATAGTCTCAAACCCTGTCTGCGACCAGAGACAGGAAAAGGCCGCTGCCATGCAATGAATGCATAACAGCGGCCTTTTGAGTTACGATGGCGACTAAAAATGCCTCAATCGAAGGCACGTGCCACTGTTGATACGCAGTCGAGATCTTTCAGCTGCGACAGAAGCTGGTTCAGCTGCCGCAGATCCCAGACTTCGACATCCAGCGCCAGTTCGGAGAAGTCAGTACCGATGCGGACCATGTTCAGCCCGCGAATATTGACATCCAGCGTCGCGATCGATTGCGCCACCGAGGCGAGCGTGCCCGGCTCATTCAGCGCATTGATCATCACCCGCGCCATGAAGCGCGACTTGTTGGCCTCATCGAGATCCCAGCGGACATCGATCCAGCGCTCCGGTTCATCATCGAAGCGTTGCAGCGCCGGCGCCTGAATAGGATAGATGGTGATGCCCTTGCCTTTTTCCATGATACCGACGATGCGGTCTCCCGGAACGGCGCCGGCGGCACCGAAATGCACATCGACATTGCCGGAAAGGCCACGGATCGGCAGCGGGTCCGGCCCATCCAGCATCTCGGCCGCGCCATCGTCCTCAAGCACCGAGCGCGACTTGCCTGGGATCTTGAAGACCATGCCGGAAGCGCTGCGCATGTTGAACCAGCCATCGTCGCCGGTCATCTTCACCGTGACGCGCTCATCCTGATAATCCGGATAGACCGCCCGCAGCACATCCAGCGAGGAAACCTCACCGCGACCGACGGCGGCGATGGCGTCTTCAACATCCTTCTGCGCCAGACGATGCAGTACGGGCTTCAGGGCTTCCCGCGAGAAGGCCTTGCCGGCGCGCTCGAAGGTGCGCTCGAGAATACGATAACCGAGGCCGGAATATTGTTTGCGGATGGCCATGCGGGTGGCACGGCGGATGGCCGAGCGGGCCTTGCCGGTCACCACCACCTCTTCCCAAGCGGCCGGCGGCACCTGCACGCCGGAGCGGATGATCTCCACCTCGTCGCCATTGTTGAGCCGGGTGACGAGCGGCATGATCCGCCCGTTGATCTTGGCGCCAACCGTGGTGTCACCGATATTGGTGTGAACGGCATAAGCGAAATCGATGGGCGTCGCGCCGCGCGGCAGCGCAATCAGCTTGCCCTTCGGCGTGAAGCAGAACACCTGATCCTGGAACAGCTCGAGCTTGGTATGCTCGAGGAACTCTTCCGGGCTGTCGCCTTCGGCCAGCGATTCGATGGTGTGGCGCAGCCAGGAATAGGCATTCGATTCCGGCGAGAGCAGATCGCCCTCCCCGTTTTCACCATCCTTGTAGAGCGCATGGGCGGCGATGCCGAATTCGGCGATCTCATGCATGCGCTTGGTGCGGATCTGCAGTTCGATACGCTGGCGCGACGGGCCGACGATGGTGGTGTGGATGGAACGATAGTCGTTCTGCTTGGGTGTCGAGATATAATCCTTGAAGCGGCCCGGCACGACGCGCCAGCGGGTATGCACGACACCCAGCGCCCGGTAGCAGGACGGAATATCATCCACCAGAATGCGGAAACCGTAGACATCGGAAAGCTGCTCGAAGGAAAGCGACTTCGACTGCATCTTGCGGAACACCGAATAGGGCTTTTTCTGCCGCCCTTTGACATTGGCGCCGACCAGACCATTCGCCACGAGAAGCTCGCGCAGCTCGTCCTCGATCTTTTTGATCAGCCCTTCATTGCGCGTTTCCAGTTCCTGAAGGCGGTTCGTCACCGTGCCATAGGCTTCCGGGTTGAGATACCGGAAAGACAGGTCCTCCAGCTCGTCGCGCATATCCTGCATGCCCATGCGGCCGGCGAGCGGCGCATAGATTTCCATGGTTTCCTCGGAAATGCGGCTGCGCTTGTCGGCCGGCATATATTCCATGGTGCGCATATTGTGCAGGCGGTCGGCGAGCTTGACCAGGAGAACACGCACGTCATCGGAAATGGCAAGCAGCAGCTTGCGCAGGTTTTCGGCCTGCTTGGCCTTGCGGGTGACGAGATCGAGTTTCTTGAGCTTGGTCAGCCCTTCCACCAGCCGGCCGATGTCCTCGCCGAACAACTCGTCGATTTCGGCGCGGGTGGCGGTGGTGTCCTCGATCGTATCGTGCAGCAACGCCACCGCGATGGTCGATTCGTCGAGATGCATTTCGGTGAGGATGGCGGCAACTTCCAGCGGATGCGAGATATAGGGGTCGCCATTGGCCCGCTTCTGCTGGCCATGTTTCTGCATGGCATAAACATAGGCCTTGTTCAGCAGGGCCTCATTCGCATCCGGTTTATATTTTTGAACCCGCTCGACGAGTTCGTATTGCCGCATCATGCGATATTCCACAAAAAGAAAGCGCGCCAACCTTGGGGTCGGCGCACAATGCTGCATCAATAGGGATCAGATTATGACGGGAAATATTGACAGACGGTAACCACCGCCCGCCAATGGCGTCATAAACTTAGATCAATAGTCGTCATTTTTTTCCGGCGGCACAAGGCCTTCGATACCGGCCAGCAGTTCTTCTTCCGACATCTGGTCGAAAGTAACGGTTTCCGGCTGGTCGTCGTCTTCGCCATCGGCGCCAGTGGAGGCGGCAAGCGTGACCGGATCGGGCTCGGGCTCGTCCACTTCCACATGCTTCTGCAGCGAATGGATGAGGTCTTCCTTCAGGTCGTCAGGCGACAGCGTCTCGTCAGCGATTTCGCGCAGCGCCACAACCGGGTTCTTGTCGTTGTCGCGGTCAACCGTGATGGAAGAGCCTTGGGAAATCTGGCGCGCACGGTGGCTGGCGAGAAGCACCAGTTCGAAACGGTTGTCTACTTTATCAATGCAATCTTCAACTGTGACGCGGGCCATTGCCTGTCCTTTGCGTGTCGTAATGTCGTGGATCAGAGCGCCGTGCTTTCTTCGGGATGCACAAGGGATGCTCTAACCTATTGAATCTGCGCTTCGTGCCCTGCGAAAAACATTCAGGATTTCTCGCGACGAAGCTTTCCAGCTTCCGATACAGCCATTGGCCGCGGAATTCAAGTTTTTCCTGTCTTTGGCGTCTTTTGGCACCTTATTGCCGATGTTTGGCGTCTGATGAACAAAATGTCTAGAAGAATTGTCTTGGAATACGGGGGAAGGTAGCTTACTTAAAACGCAACGGCGGTGCGCAAAGCTCGTTGATACCACATGTTTTTTTGCGTTATCGACCGGATATAAAAGCCAGATAATGGCCTTTCCAAAAAAAGGAATGGGATGGAATGTTCGATCCACGGGAGAAAATTGCGCTCTTCATAGATGGAGCCAATCTTTATGCAGCATCGAAAAGCCTGGGATTCGATATCGACTACCGCAAGCTCCTTAAGGCGTTTCAGAAGCGTGGATACCTGCTGCGCGCCTATTATTACACCGCATTGATCGAGGATCAGGAATATTCCTCGATCCGTCCGCTGATCGACTGGCTGGATTATAACGGCTACAAGGTCGTGACGAAGCCGGCGAAGGAATTCACCGACGCGCTCGGACGCCGCAAGATCAAGGGCAACATGGATATCGAACTCGCGGTCGATGCCATGGAACAGTCCGAAACGGTTGACCACCTCGTCCTGTTCTCCGGCGACGGCGATTTCACCACGCTGGTGGACGCGCTACAGCGCAAGGGCCGCAAGGTGTCCGTGGTTTCCACCATGGCGACGCAGCCCGCAATGATTGCAGACGATCTGCGCCGGCAGGCCGATCACTTCATCGATCTGATGACGCTGAAGGCAGAGATCGGGCGCGACCCGAACGAGCGCCCTGCCCGGCATGTCGAGAGCCCCGAGACGATCTGATCCCGGTTTTTGCTGCGACAAAACCATCAACGCGTCCGTCCTGAAAAGACGGGCGCGTTTCTCTTTGCGCTCCACCGGCGAGGTAAAAATTCTTTTTAGAATTAACAAACATCAAATTCGGTAAGTCGAAATTATAACTTGGTTAATTTTAGACGTGTCTAAAAGACATAAGGGCACCAACGATATGATTTGGGTGCCAAATCAGGATGTTTAGACATGCATGGCCAAGCAAAAACCGACCGACAGCTCGATGAAAGACTGAATTTTCTGGGACTTGGCCACGAACAGCGGCAAAATCTCTCCGAGATGAAAGGTGTCATCACCGGCTCGCTCGATGCTTCGCTCGACCGTTTTTATGCCAAGGTTCGCGCGGTGCCGGAAACGGCAAAGTTCTTCGCCAACGATGCGCATATCCACCATGCCAAGAGCATGCAGCTGAAACACTGGGCGCGGATCGCCTCCGGCACGTTCAACGACGATTATACCGACGCCGTCACCGCCATCGGCCGCACCCATGCAAGGCTGGGGTTGGAGCCGCGCTGGTATATTGGCGGTTATGCGCTGATGCTTGACGGCATCGTCAAGGCGGTCATCGAATCCGAACTGAAGGGCCTCTTCATGGAGAAGAAGGCCAGGAAGCTGAAGGATGGGCTGTCTGCCACCATCAAGGCCGCTCTTCTCGACATGGACTATTCGATCTCCGTCTATCTCGACGTGCTGGCCGCCGAGCGGCTGAAGGTGGAGGCTGAACAGGCGCAGATGAAGAAGGAACAGGAGCACGTTCTCGAACTGCTCAACAATGCGCTGAACAAGCTGGCCAATGGCGACCTCACCTCCAGCATCACGGAAAAGACCGCACCGCAATTTGAAGGGCTGATCGCCAATTTCAACGCCGCGGTCGGTAATCTTTCCGGCGCCTTTGGGCAGATCGTCGAAGAGGCCAACAAGATTTCCGGCAACACCCGCGAGCTGACCTCTGCGACCGACGACATGGCCCGTAGAACCGAACAGCAGGCCGCCGCCCTTGAGGAAACCGCCGCAGCCGTCGAGGAAATCACCACCATTTCCAAACTCTCGGCGCAGCGCTCTGAAGAGGCGAAGGCCATCGTCGAAAGCTCGGCCGTCGAGGCGGCGCGCTCCCGCGATGTGGTGACGGAAGCCGTCAAGGCGATGGGCGCCATCGAGGAATCGTCACAGAAGATCACCCAGATCATTTCCGTCATCGACGAGATCTCGTTCCAGACCAATCTTCTGGCGCTGAATGCCGGCGTAGAAGCCGCCCGCGCCGGTGAGGCCGGCAAGGGTTTTGCCGTCGTCGCCCAGGAAGTGCGCGAACTGGCCCAGCGTTCGGCCACCGCCGCCAAGGAAATCAAGACGCTGATCGCCAAATCTTCCGACGATGTGATGCAGGGTGTCTCGCTGGTCAACAAGACGGGTGAATCCCTGAATACGATCGGCAACAAGGTGGATCACATTCAGGAACATATCGCCTCGCTGACCAAGGCGGCGCAGGAACAGTCCGTCGGCATTCAGGAAATCAGCGCCGCGATCAACAGCATGGACAATCTGACCCAGAAGAATGCGGCCATGGTGGAAGAAACCAATGCGGCCACGCATAATCTGAGCGATGTCAGCGCCAATCTGGCGGCACTTGTCAGCCGGTTCAGCGTCTCGGCTTCGAGGGCGCATGTCGAGCGGACGTATCGGGCTGCTTAAGCGGCATCAGGCGCTTCCCTCTCCTCATTCCTGTGCTCGTCACAGGAATCCAGTCGACACGCGTCTGCGTGGCGGGGAGAGTCCTTTCAGCCCAAGGACTTGGGCTGGCTGGATTCCTGTGACAGGCACAGGAATGAGGCAGGCAGATTTTAGGCGTTGTTGCCCTTCAGCAGCCGTGACTTCTGCCGGTTCCAGTCGCGTTCCTTCTCGGTCTCGCGCTTGTCGTGCAGCTTTTTGCCCTTGGCGAGCGCCAGTTCCAGCTTCGCGCGGCCCTTTTCGTTGAAATAGACCTTCAGCGGCACCAGCGTCATGCCATCGCGGTTGATACCGGCCCGCAGGCGGCTGATTTCGCGTTTGCTCAAAAGCAGCTTGCGGCGGCGGCGCGGCTCGTGATTGAACCGGTTGGCCTGCAGATATTCCGGCAGATGGGAATTGATCAGCCATATTTCATCGCCCTCATCCGAGGCATAGGATTCGGCAATATTCGCCTTGCCTTCGCGCAGCGACTTGACCTCGGTGCCGGTCAGCACGAGGCCTGCCTCATAGGTGTCGATGATTTCGTAGTTGAAGCGAGCCTTGCGGTTTTCCGCAACGATCTTGTTCACCACGCGCTGGCTGCCTTTGGGGGCCATGATATTTCAATCCCTTGTTTTTCTTATTGCGCCGCAGCCTGCCGGCCGGAGCGGTTTTCGAGATATAGTTCCTGCTTTTCCGCACGTCTTTGTCCCAAAACCGGTGCCCACTTTTGGGAGACATGCTCTATTTAGTATCGTCGCCGTAAAAAGAAAAGGCGCGCGGAACCCCTTCTGTCGCGAAGCGGACCCATTGCGCGCCTTTAAGGCTTTCAGGCGTCTCTCAGTTCATCAGGCCGGCATGTTTCAGCGCCGCGTCGATGGCTGCTTCGGTCGCCGGCTCCAGAGTGCTCATCAAGGGGGAACGGACCCGGCGGTTGCCGCCCCGTGTCTTCGACAGCGCATATTTCGTGCCGCAGACACCGGGCTCCATGAAGATCGCCTTGTGCAGCGGCATCAGGCGATCCTGATACTCCAGAGCCTTGGCGTAATCGCCTGCCAGCATCGCCGCCTGGAATTCCGAACAGAGGCGCGGCGCCACATTGGCCGTAACCGAAATGCAGCCGACACCGCCATGGGCGTTGAAACCGAGTGCCGTGCCATCTTCGCCCGAGAGCTGGATGAAATCCTTGCCGCAGGAAATGCGCTGTTCGGAAACGCGGTCGAGCTTGCCCGTCGCATCCTTGACGCCGACGATGTTCTTATGCGCCTTGACCAGCGCACCCATGGTTTCCGGCGACATGTCCACTACCGAGCGCGGCGGGATATTGTAGATGACGATCGGCAGTTTCACCGCTTCGGCAACAGCGGAGAAATGGGCAAACAGGCCCTTCTGCGTCGGCTTGTTGTAATAGGGCGTCACCACCAGCAGCGCATCCGCGCCGGCTTCCTGCGCGTGCAGCGCAAGCTCTATTGCTTCATCGGTATTGTTGGAGCCTGCGCCCGCAATGACCGGAACCCGTTTCGCCGCAACCTCGATGCAGAGTTCAACGACCCGTTTGTGCTCGTCGTGGGAAAGCGTCGGGGATTCCCCCGTCGTACCCACGGGCACAAGGCCCTTGCTGCCTTCGGCGATCTGCCATTCCACATGGGCGGCAAAGGCCTGTTCGTCCACGGCACCATTGTCCGTGAACGGAGTAATGAGGGCGGGAATTGATCCCTTGAACATGCAAAGCTCCTGGCGCCGAGCCGGTTCATGCTTCGGCCGCATTCGATGGTTAAAACCGGCACACATTAGTGCCAGCCCTTGGCGCCGACAAGCGCAAAGGCAGCCTATTTTGTCCGAAATTGTCGGAAGTGTGACAGTCCGGAAACGTCACACCACAGTTAAAAAATCGCGGCGGTGAAATTGCAGGCCGCTCGCGGGCCGGTGAATAAAAGTTGATGGGATTGCGCGGGGGGCGGTTAAGGTTTCGTTAATCTCAATCTCCGTAGATTCAATGCAGAACACGAGAGCGGAATACGAGGCGAGGCCTTGAGCGATTTACGCAATCCCGCTGCAATGAAACGACAATACAAGAACGACAGTACAAGAAGGTCGATTGTTTCCGTCTGGCGATGAAGAACGGTATGAAAAAAACAGTTTGGGGATTGATGGCGGCGGGCCTTGCCGCAACCGTTTGGAACGCGCTGGCCGGGCCGCTGCCGGAAGGTGCGGTGCCGCTTCCCTATGTGAAGCCGAATGCGCCGACCGTTCCCGCCTTCATGCCCGCCTCACCCGAAATCACTGGCGCCATACCGCGCCTCAACCGCCCCGATGATGCAGCCCAGCTGAAGGCCGGCCTCGACGCGCTTTCCAGCCGCGATGCGACGCGGGCGATTGCGTTGCGCAACGCCATGCCGACCGGCAGCCTGGACCGGCATATTCTCAGCTGGGCAATTGCCGTTTCCGGCCAGAAGGATGTGCCTTCATCCGAAATTGCCGCCGCCCAGCGCGAGCTTTCCGGCTGGCCGGGTGCCGCCACCCTGCGGGCCAATTCTGAAAAAGCGCTTTATCGCGAAGATCCACCGGTACCCCAGGTGCTCGCCGCCTTCGGCAGCAGCCGGCCGGAAACGGCCGAGGGCACCGTCGTTCTCGCCAAGGCACTCGCCTCCTCCGGCAAGGTGGCGGACTCCCAGCGCCTCATTCGCCAGCTCTGGGTCAGCGAAGGCATGGACAAGGACATGGAAGACCGTGTTCTTGCCGAGTTTCCCGCCTATCTGACGCCCGCCGATCACAAGGCGCGCATGGATTATCTGATGTATCGCAGCCGCATCGGCCAGGCGAAGCGTTTCGGCGATCTCGGCAAGGCGCAGTCGCTTTATAATGCATGGGCCGCCGTTCTGCAGCGATCCGCCACTGCCGGCGCATTGCTGGGCAAGGTTGACGCCAATTGGCGCAGCGATCCCGCTTTTCTCTTCGCGCGCATAGAAAACCTGCGCAACCAGCAGAAATATCCTGAAGCGGCCGCCCTTCTTCGGCAGGCCCCCAAAGAGGCGGCCAAACTCGTCAATGCCGGCGAGTGGTGGAATGAGCGGCGTATCATCGCACGCGGCCTTGCCGATCTCGGCGATTTTGCCGAAGCCTATCGCATCGTCGCCAATCATTCGGCCACCTCGCCCGTCGATATCGCCGATGCGGAGTTCCATGCCGGCTGGTATGCGCTGAGAGCGCTGCGCGATCCGGCGGCAGCTTCACGTCACTTCGACACATTGTTGCAGACCTCGAACCGGCCGCTTTCCGCCTCGCGTGCCTATTACTGGCTCGGGCGGTCGGCGGAAGCGGGCGGACCGGGCAATGCCCGTGACTTCTTCACCAAGGCTGCGGCCCACCCCGGCACCTTTTATGGCCAGCTGGCCGCCGCACGAATCGGCACCACGACGCTGAACGTCACCTATCCGAGCCCAAGCACCGGTGACCGGGAACGCTTTGCCGGTCGTGAGGCCGTGCGCGCCATCGACCGGCTGGAGGCGGCCGGTTATGGCTGGCGGGCCGACAGTCTTTACCGCTCGCTGGCCGACCAGCTGGACAGCCCCGGCGAGCTTGCCATTCTGGCGGCAAGGGCGGAAGGCAACGGCAATCATCAGGTTTCGCTGCAGATCGGCAAGACGGCCTTCAGCCGCGGCATCGATGCGGCAGCACTTGCCTACCCGCTCGGCGTCATTCCCGCCAGCGCCAATATTGCCGGCTCCGGCAAGGCGCTCGCCTATGCCATCGCCCGGCAGGAGAGCGCCTTCAACCCCTCCGCCGTCTCCGCTGCCAATGCCCGCGGGCTGCTGCAATTGCTGCCGGGAACCGCCAAGGGCGTGGCGGGGCGCCACGGCCTGCCCTACACACAGGCAATGCTGACCAGCGATGCCGGCTACAACGCCACGCTCGGCGCCCATTATCTTGGCGAGCAGATCGACAGTTTCGGCGGTTCCTACATCCTCACCTTCATCGCTTATAATGCCGGTCCGAAACGCGTGCCGGAATGGATTGCCCGCTACGGAGATCCGCGCGGCAAGCCCATCGATGAGGTGGTGGACTGGATAGAACGCATCCCCTTCCCTGAAACACGCAATTACGTGCAGCGGGTGATGGAGAATTATCAGGTCTACAAGACCCGGCTTGGACAACAGGCCGATATTGTCGATGACCTGCGCCATGGGCGTGCGGGGTAAACCGGTATAACCGGCGAAGGTCATCCCAGAGCATTCGAGCACCGGCTGGCCCGGTGCTTTTTTTATTTTCCAGACCCGAGTAGCGCACGCTTCGATGTGTGAAGCATTCAAACGAAAAACCCCGGCATTTCTGCCGGGGTTTCCATCACTGACAATGTCAGATCAGATTAGAACGTGCGCTGAAGGCGAACGAAACCAACCCAGCTGTCGCCAGCGCCCGTGTCGACACCCTCGGTGCCGTCAACGTCCTGGTAGTTAACTGCAACCTTGGCATCCAGACCCTGGGTGATCTTGTAGTCAACCGTCACACCAGCGCGCCATGCGTCGCGATTGCCGGTGAAATCGTTGTCAAGACCGATGTCGACCGTGCCGAGGTACTGAGCAGCAGGCGTAATGGTCAGCTTGTCAGTTGCCTTGATGGCGTATTCAGCAGCAACTGCCCACTCGGACTCTTCGTAGTAGTAGTTTGCGCCAGAAGCCCAAACGCCGGAGAGGCCGAAGGTGCCGGGACCGATGTCAGCATAAACGATAGCGCGGATTGCGCCGTTTTCCTGGTCGGTGTCGTAGGAGCCGAGCAGGTTGGCGGTAACCGCACCAAACTTGGCGCCGATGATGCCGCTTACGCCAACATTGTTCGAGCGTTCAAACGATCCACCCTTTACGAAGTCACCAGAGATGTTGGAAACATCACGGCCGGCATCCAGTTCTTCAACGCTGATACCTGCGTAGAACGAACCAGCGTCGTAGGTGTAACGCAGAGCGTTGCCACGAGTGGTGTTCGAAGACAGGATATCGGTTTCGCCGGAGAGATCGTCATCCCACCAGGTGTACATGTAACCGACCTTCAGGCCGCCGAGCTCGATGAAAGCCTGGTCGACGTTTACGCCGCGGCTGGAGTCGTTGCTGGCCTGGCCACGAAGACCGATGTAACCACGCAGAGCGCCGAGTTCGGTGTCGGTGCGGGTGTCGATGTTGAACTGGGCGCGGGTGAACGAGTTCCAGTCAGACGTACCGGACTGATCACGGCCGAAGTCGGTCTGGAAACGGATGTAACCGTCGAACTTCAGGCAGGTTTCTGTGCCGGGGATGTAGAAGAAGCCGGTGCCGAAAGCGTCGCAAACGCGAACGTATTCGAGGGGCTCGGGCTCAGCAGCGACAATAGCGTCGGCAGCGTGAGCGCCCGATACTGCTGCGAGAGCTGCAGCGGAGCCGATGAGAAGGCTCTTGATGTTCATGGTTGACCTCCAGTCAAACGCTTAATCTTCGTAAGCAGCCAGTGGGAAACACATATAAATGCGTGCCGCTTATGAAGCTGATTAGAGCCAAAACCGGACGGAGAGGCAATCGCAATCATGACAAGAGGAAGACAGTAAGGTGTCCTTAGTTTTTAGATGTTGCGAAATAGCTACAATTCTAACAGACAGGCCCACGTTTCTTAATGAATCGTTAATAACCAATGGTTTTCAGACACTTAATAAGCTTGCGGGTTAATCCGCCGGCGGAAAGCTCCGTTCGCCGCCGAATTCCTGACATAACCGGGCCACAGCAAAATGTCCGAAAAGCGATTGCACCTGGCAAGGAAAGGTCTTTTTTCTCCGACAAAGAATCGACTCGGGGGCGATTGTTCAGTTTCCGTTTTTTGGCGACTCAGCCGCCGAACGTTCAACGAATCAGCAAATGATGCCGAGCAGCAACCGGAGTGCAGAACCAAAGGACGCCTGTCCCCGTTCTCCTGCGTTTCCCTTTCAGTCTTGCTCAAACGAAAAAGCCCGGCATCTCTGCCGGGCTTTCCATCACTGACAATGTCAGATCAGATTAGAACGTGCGCTGAAGGCGAACGAAACCAACCCAGCTGTCGCCAGCGCCGGTGTCAACACCTTCGGTGCCGTCGACGTCCTGGTAGTTAACCGAAACGAGCGTGGAGAGGCCGTCAGTGATCTTGTAGCCAACAGCTACACCAGCGCGCCATGCATCGCGATCGCCAACCCAGTCGTTGTTAGCGCCAAGATCGATCGTGCTGAAGTACTGAACGCCGGGGGTGATGGTCAGCTTGTCGGTTGCCTTGATTGCGTATTCAGCAGCAACCGTCCACTCGGACTCTTCGTAGTAGCGGTTTGCGCCAGAAGCCCAAACGCCGGAAAGGCCGAGGGTACCGGGGCCGATGTCAGCCGTTACGATAGCGCGGACTGCGCCTTCTTCAGCGTCGGTGTCGTAGCCGCCGAGCAAGTTGGCCTTAACAGCACCGAAGTTAGCACCGATGATACCGGATACGCCAACGTTGTTAGCACGTTCGAACGAACCGCCCTTCAAGAAGTCTGCGGAGATGTTGGAGTCGCCACGCGGGCCTTCCAGCTCTTCAACAGCAACGCCTACGTAGAACGAGCCAGCGTCATAGGTGTAACGGATAGCGTTCAGACGGGTAGCGTTCGAAGAAAGGCTATCAACCTCGCCAGAGAGACCATCATCCCACCAGTTGTAGTAGTAACCAACCTTCAGGCCGCCGAGTTCGATGAAAGCCTGGTCGACAACAACGCCACGGCTGGAATCATGGCTAGCTTGGCCACGAAGACCGATGTAGCCGCGCAGAGCGCCAAGTTCGGTGTCGGTACGGGTGTCGATGTTGAACTGGGCGCGCGTGAACGAGTTCCAGTCAGAAGTGCCAGACTTGTCACGACCGAAGTCCGTCTGGAAACGGATATAACCGTCGAACTTCAGGCAGGTTTCGGTGCCGGGGATGTAGAAGAAGCCGGTGCCGAAAGCGTCGCAAACGCGAACGTATTCGAGGGGCTCAGGCTCAGCAGCGACGATAGCGTCAGCAGCCTGGGCGCCGGATACTGCTGCGAGAGCCGCAGCGGAGCCGATCAGAAGGCTCTTGATGTTCATGGTTGACCTCCAGTCAAAGTTTTTAAAAGGGTCTGGGTTCTTTCGCTGAAGGACAGCATTCCCTGCCCCATTCCCGTGTTCTTAGAAGCCAAACGATCCACCGCCTCGCTTCTGGTCGTGAAAATACAAAAGGTTTCGCCGCTTGCAATCGCGAACGTCCGATAAATAGCATTTACGTATATGCTTCATTTCGGTTTGTTGCGGAAACAACACACAGTGCCACAGCGACCGACAGAGGCTTTTACAATACGTTAAGAATTTCCTTGAAAATCCGTTAGTTAGCGCAGTTAACAAGGTCTTTCTAAATCACTGGCCTTTTCAGTGATGCGTTGCTCTGCCGGCGGCATGTGGGAGAAATTTTTGCTTTGATCTATCGTGGCACATGACACCACGCGGATGCATCTGTCAGCAAACGGCAGGAAAAACCCTCCGTCCGACGACTGATTCACCTGATAACGATTCGAGCAGCGGAAGATGTCGGCGATTTGGCAAACTGATTTGCTCTCAGCGCCGGCTGCACCTTGTTGACGCAGGCGCTTTCCTTTTGCGCTTCCGTCCTGGCGATCTCGCCATTGCGGCCGCTCCTCTGCCCGCCTGCAGGATGCCCGGGCCGAATTGCGCGATGCAAAGGACGCGCTGGAGTGGATCGCTGACGAATGGCGTCATCTATGGCCTCTGGCACCCGAAGAACTGTTGCTGGGGGCAAACGCTCACAATTGGGGGCGTTCGGATGGCGCTGAAAGGGATATTCTCGGTCGGTTCCTTGTAAGGGACACAACCCTTCTGAACGACAGGTTCAGCAAGAAGCAACAGCAGGAATATCCGAAGACGTGTTTCTTCGTGATGACGCCAGAAGAGGTGGAAGAGACCCTTGACACGCTGCGCAACCGTAAGCCGGGCGGAAAAAGCGAGAAGACGCTAGCCAAATCCCGTGCGTCCTTGGATGCTGCTATCGAACGGTTCGAACGCAAACTGGTTCTGGCGCAGGAATACGAGACAAATACCGCCATCCTGCGCGAGACTGCTGGCGTTGATGCTGCGAAACAGCGCATCAAAGAGGCCGAGACCCGTGTGGCCTTTATCAGCTCTAAAATCTCAAAAATACCGGCGTTCACTCACGAGGGCTTGGTGATCAAGGCTGCCGCCATCAGCGCCAGCGGCATTTTCGAAGCCTTGCGGCGAAGCGAGGGGGTCATTCCTGAGATGGCCCGTTTCATCGAACAGGTGATTGCCATGGGCGGGAGGGTTTCAGCATGAAGCCCCTTCAACCATTCGTATTCGATCCCGAGCCGTTTCAGACGCAACTCATTGAGCTTGAAACACTTCTTGCTCTCATCAGTGAACACCGCGCCACGCTCGATGCTTCCGAAGCCATTACAGCGGAGGAATTTGACGAGGCCGGCGGCGGCGAAATAGGGCAAAAGGAAGTTGCGCTCCTCATGCAGGTGGCATCCTTCCCAGCCTTTTCAGCCGAAGCCATTCTTTTAAAGGGCCGCTATCTGGCAGCGCTGCATGCCAATCATGCCCTCGGCTTCGAGTTTGCGGAGGCTTTCGTTGAAAGCTTTGCTGCTCTTGGGAGGAATTCTGCATGAGCAAGATTTCTCGAAAGCCTGTCCTGCCGTCCTCGCTCTCTTCGCAACTGCTGAACGGGACCGCTGCCGCTGATGAAATCCAGCAGGTAGCCGATTATCTGGCTGACCTTACCCTCCCCCTCCACAATTGTTGTTTGCGCAGACCGCGACTGCTGTGCCGACTAGCGCGACTGCAACCAAAGCCGCTGCTGCAGCATCCTGGTTCTTCACCATTTCTGGACATTGATAAAACTGCACGCCCCGCCGGCTGAGTTCTTTAGCGAGGTCCTGCTGGAACGCTGGATCTTGGCTCTGCAAGTAGGTCCTACAGAGCGTCGGCTTATCGATCGATTTTGGATTAGCGTTGAACGCTTCCCGCGAAGTGGTGCATGCGCTCAAGGCACACGAAATCAACAGGGCGACAAGCACCCGCAAATAAAAAATTGTCAAGAAAGCCCCCAATAACGTCCCCACAGCAACAAAAACACGCGAAGAGATTAGAGTCGAGCCTACTCAACCAGAATTTTTAGTAGGACAACGAAAAAGAGGAGGCATAGGTCACGCGCTCATTGCTTCTGAGAAATCGCGGTGGCTGAATTGCCGGCCAATCGATTATTTTCGGCCATCAATCGCACTATCTCCAGAGCAGCTTGAGCGTTTGTGCCTTTACAGAATTCGGATCGGGCTCTTTGAAGCAATAGTTTTATAATTGCTTTGTCGTACAACATTGTTCATTTCCGTAAGACGTTATTTGCAGTGAGCGCAACATGAATACGCACGATAGGCAGCAGGCCGCCAACGTCATGTTTGACTTTATTACAGCAATGACTGCGGCCAGCGATACGAACGCTATCATTAATGACCTGTCGAAAGTCTCCAATACCTTTGGCCTCGATTGTTTCGCAATTTCCGGAATCCCCTTACCCGGGGAAAAAATCGATAGATACGTTCTGCTAAGCGCGTGGCCGGAAGGCTGGTTTGAGCGTTATGTTGCAGAAGACTACGTCCACATCGATCCGGTGATTTACCAGAGCAAGATTTCGGACAGCGCTTTTGTTTGGTCAGAAGAGTTGGGTGGGAAGCCTATCCGACGTGAAGCCAAGAAGCTGATGAACGAAGCATCCGAGTTCCGCATGATTGATGGCTACAGTGTGCCGCTGCACATGCCGGGTGCACTTCAGGCTATCGTCACATTTGGCGCGGAAAAAATCGACCTCTCGACAGAGGCAAAAGGCGTCCTCCACATCGTCGCCATTTACGCCCACAACCGCCTCAGAGCGCTTTTGGAGCAGCAAATCGGCGCTGGTAAAAAGGATGCTCCCTATATTACGCAGCACGAACGTGACGTAATTCGCTGGTGCGCTGAAGGCAAGACCAACTGGGAAATAGGGCAGATTCTCGGGCGTTCAGAAAAAACAGTTCAGCATGAACTTCACAACGCCCAGCGGAAGATGAATTGTGTCAATCGTGCGCAGCTCATAGCCGAAGCCATCCGCACAGGTATCATTCGCTGACAATAGGCAGAACGGCCTATTTACCCAAAGGCGCGCTGCATTATCCCTACCCCTGTAAATTTGTGGGGGGTTTAATGCTTCGATATTTCAAAGGTTCATGTCTCCAGGCATCCGGCTTTGCCGAAAGGGTGTGGGAGTTCCGTCACCGACATTTTGTCGAGCGATTTGGGTGGGAGGCGCTTCGAAAAACGGATAGCCGAGAAATCGACATCTTCGACACGGATGAGGCCGTTCATCTCGTTTTGGAAGACGCAGGCGTCGTTTTAGGCTATTCGCGTTTGCTGGCCACCAGCGAGCCGCATCTTCTTTCCGATGTTTATCCCGAAATTATGAGTGGCAGCGATTATCCGCGTCAGGCAAATGTTTATGAATGGACACGATGCGTAGCGGAGCCCGGTGCTAGCCTTTGCGGTGTCGAAGCGTCTCATATGCTGCTAGCTGGCGTTGCCGAATTCTGCCTCAGTGCCGGCATCGAAGCCCTGATTGTTGAAACGCATCCGAAGCTGGTAAACCTGCTCGTGTCCAATCTCTGGGATGTGACACCCCTTGCAGTGCCGATAGTTTACGATGGAGCTCTTGTGGTTCCGATCCATGCTGTTCCGTCTGCTGCCGCCTTGGTATCTCATCACCGCGGCGCGCGCATTAACGGCAGTGTTCTGGAGTTGGATGCGGACACCTTAAACCCAACTAATCGAAATTATCTCAAGGCGTTTGTCGATCATGCTCATGCCGTGGAGACTGCGGAGGTGTATTATGCATAACCCTCTAACTGAGAATGCGGTTGCCCAGTACATTGCTGAGCAAACAGACGAATTGATATCTCTGGTAAGTGCTTGCCCTTCGAGCGAGCGAATCCAGTTTCTCGTCTACCTTCTGGACATGGTCCGTTCACAGGCGAAAGAAATCTATGATACGACGCCGAAGCCAGTGCCGACGCTCGTTTATTCGACGGAAAAGAACCATTCCGGTCAAAAACCGTCAGTGCGGCAGCAGTCCCGCAAGGTTCGCAATACCAAGTGCGAGGGCGACAATGTTTAAAATGATGAGGCCGATAAGCGTCGCTTTCAGTGCCATTTTGGAACCGTTATATTGCGTTGCGTGTTGCCGTCAGGTTTTGCAGGGCGACATCCGTCAGAATAGAACGTCTACGTAGGCATTCGTCGAATCTCGCCGATAACCTCATGTTCCCTGTACGGCTTCGAGAAGAATTTGCTGCCCGCAGGAAGGCTTTCTTCAGAGGGTGTCATATGACCAGACGTAATGATTATGTGGAGCGGCGGCCATCGATCCCGGACAATGGCGGCCAACTTCATACCATCCATGCCGCGAGGCATATCTACGTCTGTGAAGACAACGGAAATATCTGTTCGCTGCTCTAGAATCTCGATGGCTTCAATAGCGTCTCTGGCCTCTATAACCTCGAAACCCTCTTCCTCGAACATGTCCACGGCTGCCATTCGCAAAAGAGGCTCGTCCTCAACTACGAGGATTTTCTGCATTGGCATGTTCGGTTCCTTAAGACGCCTGCACCTGTAACAGCGGCGCTTTGAATTCTGCACTAAAGCCTGAATGTTCGTAACTCAGGCGAACACCCCCGGTTCCTACCAGACCCATATTTATTAATTTGGTACCAAACCCTTTTCGCGTTGGTTCAATAGCGGGGGGGCCATTCAATTCCCTCCAAGAGAAAACCAAATTCTCCGATCCTTCTATTAGCGTGACTACATCCCAACTGGCGGATACGCTGCCTTCTGGAACAGAGAGAGCGCCATACTTCAAGGCGTTCGTGGCAAGTTCGTGCAGTATTAGCGATAGAGAAAGTGTTGCGCTTGGACCAAGATTGACGGTTGGACCCTCAAGCTGGAACCGCGCACTATCGGTGAAAGTGCCCATAACAGAAGAAACGACGTCGAGGAGTTTTGCTTCGGTCCAGTTCTGCTGAAGGAGAACATTGTGCGCGGTCGACAAAGCGTGAAGTCTTTTGGTGAAAGCATCCACGGGCTCTCGCTGCGTTATGGGGCGCAATGTCTGAGTGGCAATCGCTTGAATCATCGCGAACATATTCTTCATGCGATGGTTAAGCTCTTGATTAAGAAGCATCTGCGCGTCTTCGGCACTCTTTTTTAAGCGCGCAGCGTTCTTGCGCTCTGTGCTATCGGCAAAAAGAATACCGACTCGCTTATCAGTAGGCTCGCCCACCCTGAAAGCGTGTACATCAAACCAACGTCCATCAAGTTCTTTTGCATAGTGTTCGAAGCGTGTAGGCTCACCGGTCTGAGCTACGCGGCCGTAAATCTCAAACCAATGCTCCTCGTGGTTTGGAGCCAGATCACGCATCCATTTGCCGTGGGCGTCGGTAAGTCCTGTCTGGCTGGCAAACGCAGGGTTGATCTCGATAAAGCGGTAGTCAACTGGACGCTCACCGTCGAATTTCAGTTCGACAATACAAAAGCCGTCTTCAATGGCTTCGAACAGCATCCGATATTGGGTGTCTGAAGCGCGCCTCTGGATATCATGGTCATTCCGCAGTTTGATCGCCTCGTTGCGGGCGTGAATGGCGTGCTTCAACTCCAGTTGCGTCATAACCTGCCGCGCAAGATTACGAAGACCTTCGGCTTGCTGAGCATTTAACCCTTCAGGCCGCGGCTTGTTGTCGATAACGCAGAGGCTACCAATCGCATTTCCCGCTTCATCCCGGAGGGGCGCCCCGGCATAGAAACGAATATGCGGCTCGCCCGTGACCAAGGGATTTTTGTCCGTCCTCGGATCTTCTGTAAGATCGGGTATGATCAGGATATCGCGCTCGACCAGAACATAAGCGCAGACGGAACTGTCTAAATCTGTTTCGCAGGGTTCAAATCCGACCTTCGCCTTGAACCATTGCCGAGTTCCACTGACGAGGCTGACCAATGCGACGGGCGTATCACAGATAAGACAGGCGAGCGATACGATATCGTCGAAACCCTGTTCTGGTGACGTATCGAGTATCGCAAAATTGTCGAGGACCGCGAGCCTCGTCTTATCGTGAACATAATCAGGAAGGGTCAATTCTGGCCTACATAAGAACTATCATAAGTTAGGACGATGGCATTTCTTTTCATGAATTAAAACACCTGGGATTTAAAGCGAAATTACAATGCATCCGCGTCATGCGATACCGATTACATCACTCACCTCGGCAATTTTGCAATCGTGACGTAAGAGCCGCCTCTCGTGGCTAAGTATGGGAAGAAAACGCATGTTCCGGCTTTTTTTGCGTCAGTCTATGGGGCTGAAAATACCGGCTCCCGCTTTTTTTGACTCAGTATGCGCGGTAGGAAAACGTAGCTTCCGGCTTTTTTCCAGTCAGTCTAGAACCTGAAGAAACCTGAAGTCGCAAGCATTCCCAGACACCGGCTGAGTTTTCCTCAGGATTGGGGAAAATGAGTGAAGGCATACCGGAAGCCTAGTTCCGTTTCCTGCTGTCGCACTGTCAAATGTAGATATCCAATCCCCATTGGGGGACGTATCCGAATGCTCACAAAAATTGATGCGGTTGCATTCATCCATCATCATGCGTTATGAGTGCGCAGCAACCACGGATGAACTGGCGCAAGAGGATTGGCCGGCCGTTATGGGTGCGGCCTTTTCTTTTGGCTCATAACCCTGTGTGCATTCTCACCCTTCTGCCGACAACTTGATAAAACTTCAGTTCGGCGTCCGATTTCCAGCCGTGGCTTGAAACGATTTTCCAAGGGGACCTAGCAAAACCTGACTTTTGTCCGGGAATTTTCGCCGGGAGCGATGCTAAGAAATGCTAAGGTTAGAAGCGGGATTTGCCGCTACTAAAATTTCAGTAAGCGCCCCGCCGTGGGGCGAGTGTGCGGCTGAACACGTCTAAAGTAGACACCGAATAGATCGGCATTCCGCACTCAGCATTCCGGACCAAGTACGCTCGCGCACGCGAGGCTTTGAATTTAATCAAAATAAATCAAACCGGCTTTGCATCGCTGCGATGCAAAGTGATTGTCGCCGGATTTGGCAAAACTCCGAATAACGGAGGTTTGGAACACCCCATGACCACCACCGAGCAAGTGCGGAAGAGTGTTATAGGTACGAATTAATTGTTGGCATCTCGTTGCCCTCGGCAGCAATCGCTTTCGCCCTATCGAGAATAGCCCGACGGTTCGGGACATTCGAAGCTCGGATCGTCTCAAGTGCCGTGCCTGTGATCCGATATCGCCCGCAGTCGTCGCAGATGATTTCAGCAAAATCACCCATGCGTGGAAGCGCTTCTTCCGCAGGCTTATCGCACACCGGGCAGTTGTCATTCGTCCAGTTCATCTCGTCCCCCCAAGGTTACCCATGCCAGTACTCAAGAATGCACGGCACGAAAGGATGGCGCAAGGGTTGGCAAAGAGGCTAACGCAAACATGGGGGTAACCCCTCCCTGTGCTGCCCCGGCGCATGTTGAAGAGATAATTCTGATTGGATGATTCGAGAGGTGAGGCCGTTCGGCGCAACACCCCCTGCCCCAACTATTGCATAAAGGTCGCAGTTGTTCGCCAAAGTTCACGGCCAATCGGCGCGCAAAGTGGGGAAGATAATGGGGAAGCGAAAATAGATAGCTCGATTTATAGAGCGCCATCAACATCTTAATAGAAATTGATGGCGGAGAGGATGGGATTCGAACCCACGATACGCTTTTGACGTATACTCCCTTAGCAGGGGAGCGCCTTCGACCACTCGGCCACCTCTCCGGTGCGGCCTGATTATTGCGTAAAAAAAATGAATGCAAGGGTTTTTCGCCAAGAAGCCGAAAAACCTGTTGGCTGAACAGCCACGCGCGAAACTTTGCGGGCAATTCGGGAACTTCTTTAAGGCCGGCACGTTCTCGCTTCGGTAACAAAAGAGGTGTTTCTAATGGCTCAGACCAAACTGAATGTTGTCGAAGACACGATCGAAAACCAGATTGCCGAGCTGCGCTCGCAAATCTCGTCGCTCTCCAAGTCCGTTTCCGCCCGCGCGGAAGGCGTGAGTGAGGATGCATCCGAATTTCTGGATGAGGCGCGCGGCCGTGTTCGCAAGGCTGCGAGCAATGTCCGTGCCCAGGGCCAGAATGTGGTGGAAGCGGTGAAGGAAAATCCCGGCACGGCAACCTCGCTGCTGACGATCGTCGGCGCACTCGGTTTTGCAATCGGTTATGCGGTTGGTGCCGGCACGCAGCAGAACTCGTCGAACAGCAGCCTTTATCGCTGGCGCTGAATACCGCACGAGCGTTAGAATTCAGGCAAGGCGGCAAAGTCCCGCCTTGCCTTTTTTGCATTGATTTAAAGACAACCAGAATGGGGGCCAGAAATGCTGTTCAGCGACGATCTTGAAGAGGCATTGGGGCATTTTGCCAGAGATCATGGCATCGACAGGGACGAGGCCCTCCAGCGCATCGTCCGCGCCGCCCTTATCAACAGCGGTTACCTCGCTTCCGGCGAAGAAGGCATTCCGCCCGAAAAGCTGAATGCCAGCAACGACGATTGAGGCTTAGTAGCCCGATCTGGAAGGCGCCGGTGTTGCCCCGCCCTTGTAGCGGGCAGACAGGGAGCGCAGCGTGTTCGAAAATTCTGTGACATCGGCACCAACGGCGACGAAGGATGCGCCCAATTCGAGATAAC
Source organism: Agrobacterium sp. V1 (assembly GCF_030518355.1). Classification (NCBI taxonomy): domain Bacteria; kingdom Pseudomonadati; phylum Pseudomonadota; class Alphaproteobacteria; order Hyphomicrobiales; family Rhizobiaceae; genus Agrobacterium; species Agrobacterium sp. V1. Next base: position 670,431 of record NZ_JAULSF010000001.1, on the reverse strand, counting down.
GGCGGTTATAGGTCTCATTGAAGGTGAGAATGCCGGCGGCCTTGCCAGCCGCGACGATCTTGACGATCGCGGCTTCGATCACCGCCTGCACTTCCGGCTCGTCGATCCTGCCGAGATAACCCATGTCGGCAGCGAGATCAGCCGGGCCGATGAAGACGCCATCCACCCCTTCCACGGCAAGGATATTGTCGAGATCGTTGATCGCGGCGCGCGTTTCGGCCTGCACCAGCAGACAGACGCTATCGGAGGCGCTGTCGGCGTAATCGGTTATGGTGTTGAAGGCCGACGCGCGGGCAACGGCTGCCCCCATGCCGCGAATGCCGCGCGGCGGATAATGCATGGCGCTGACCAAAGCTTCCGCCTGCGCGGCCGAATCGACCATTGGCACCAGAAGCGTGCGTGCGCCTGCATCCAAAAGCTGCTTGATCATCCAGCTTTCGCCGACCGGCACGCGCACCACGGGTTCTGCCGGCGACGTGGCAAGTGCACGCAGCTGATCGATGATGCTGCGCAGATCGTTCGGCCCGTGCTCGCCATCGATCACCAGCCAGTCGAAACCCGCCGTTCCGGCGATTTCCGCCGCGATGGCCTCGCCCATGTCAAGCCAGAGGCCGATCTGCGGCTTGCCGGCATGGATGGCGGATTTGAAACGGTTTTCGGGAGCAGGCATGATGTCCTCAGGAGAGCAATAATTTCAGATCGGCGGATGCGTCCGCCAGGATGGCGCGATCCGGTTCCGCACCGGTATCGAGCAGTTTCTTGCCCGCGACATAGGCCTTGGCATCGTTGACGGCATCCACCGCCACGAAACGCCCGTCGCGGAAATACCAGACCGACCAGCTGCCTTCACGGGCACCGGGCCGCAATACCGTCTCGTCATAACCAAGATTGAAGCCGGCGATCTGCAGCTTCACCTCATATTGATCCGACCAGAACCACGGTTTCGCCTCATAGGCGGTTTCAGTGCCGGCAAGCACGGCAGCTGTCGCCTCGGCCTGATCGACGGCATTCTGGACCGATTCGAGACGCACGTGCTGGCCGCGCCATGGCAGCAGGGCGCAATCGCCCACCGCGTGAATGTCCCGGTCGGATGTGCGGGTATGGTTATCCACCACAATGCCGTTGCCGACATCGAGGCCCGATTCGCGGGCAAGCCGGTCATTCGGTGTCACGCCGATGCCGACGATGACAAAATCCACATCAAGCATCGAACCATCGGACAGTTCGGCGGCGGCCACCCGGCCATCCATGCCGACAAGGCGCACGAGGCCGGTCTTTTCGCGAATGGAAACGCCATTCGCCTGATGGATGCCGCGCATGATATCGGCGGTTTCTTTCGCCGCCACGCGCTGGAGAATACGGTCGGCCATTTCGATCAGCGTCACATCGAGGCCGAGCTTGCGGGCAACCGCCGCCGCTTCAAGGCCGATATAACCGCCGCCGATCACCAGTAGCCTGCGGCCCGGCTTCATTTCTTCCATCAGCCGGTCAGCGTCGCGCTTGTCGCGAACGGTCAATACCCCTTCCAGATCGCCGCCGATGCTGGCGGGCAGCAGGCGGGGTGCGGCCCCGGTTGCCAACACCAGCTTGTCATAGGCGAGCGTGCTGCCATCCTGCATGCGCACCGTTTTGGCCTTGCGGTCGATATCTTCCACCCAGGTGGACAGCCGGATATCGACATTATTGTCCGCGTACCACTCCTGCGGGCGGAACATCAGCCGGTCAAAACTCATCTCGCCGAGAAGGTATTTTTTGGAGAGCGGCGGCCGCTGGTAGGGATAGGCATCCTCGGAGCCGATGATGGTGATGGGACGCTCATCCTTCAGCGCCCGGAGCTTTGCCGCCAGCGCGAAAGCGGCCTGCCCCGCCCCGACGATTACCAGCCTTCCCGTCACGTTCCACTCCCAGACACGAATCGCGATGGACCAACCCTGCCATGCTCGCGAAGCCATATTGCCGGATCAGGCGTAACGCCAAGTACGGCCCGCGTCAACCACGCTGCGACGCCAGCCCGGTGCAAGCATGACACATTATCAGCACAGGCTGCGACACGCCTGCAACCGGACCGAGCCAAGTGCATTCTATCAAGGGAAACATCGGCTTGCGAAAGGAAGATTGGCCCATGTCGAGACGGACAACAGACAATTGCGCGAATTTCCTTCACGACCTGGCAAGGAAGCCGCGTTAAAATCAGCATCAGGAGAGGCAATCCGGGAGGTTGTCATGGCTTTGCATATGGATCCCCGTCAGAACGTCCCCCAGGACGAGAAGTACGAGAAATTTCAGATCGACCGGCCCGGCAAGATCACCTTTATCGGGCATCATCTCAGCGCCAGCGACACCCTGCGCTGCCTTGTGCGCACCATTTCTCTTTATGGCGCAGAGATCGAGGTCAGCCCTCACCTGGAAATGCCCGCCAATTTCTATCTGGAAATTCTGGGCATCCGTGATGAGATCGGCTGCACGCTGATCCGCCGGGAAGAGGAAAAAGTCACCATCGGTTTCAACATGTTGATCGATGCGGAATTCCTGCACCATGTGCGCCGGCTGAGTTTCGAAACCAGCGCCTGAGCGGGCACGACGGGCGGCACGGGGGCGGAAAAACTGTTCCAAAACAGTCATCGGATAACCGGGCGCGGCTTGCGTCCGGTTTTTTTGCACCTATTGTGAGCCGGGTTTTCAAACACAGCTACCGGAACTTTCAGCCAATGTCCGCTTTTTCACGCCTCACCCCGCTTGCCGTCTCGCTCCCTTCAACCGTTCCTTTCGTTGGCCCGGAAGCCATCGAACGGAACCGCGGCCTGAAGGTGGAAGCGCGGATCGGCGCCAATGAAAGCGGCTTTGGCCCCGCCCCTTCAGTGCTTCTGGCCCTGCGGGATGCTGCAGCCGATACCTGGATGTATAGCGACCCGGAAAATTTCGAATTGAAGGAAGCGCTTGCCATCCATCATGGCGTTGCACGCGGCAATATCGCCATCGGCAGCGGCGTGGACGGATTGCTGGGTGAGATCGCAAGGCTGATTGTCGAGCCCGGCACGCCTGTCGTCACCTCGCTTGGCGGTTACCCCACCTTCAATTACCATGTGAACGGTTTTGGCGGGAAACTCGTGACCACGCCCTATGTGGACGATCACGAAGACCTCGATGGCCTTCTCGATCTCGTCATCCGGGAAAATGCGCCGCTCGTCTATTTCGCCAATCCTGATAATCCGATGGGAAGCTGGTGGGAGGCGAGCGAAGTCGTTGCCTTTGCACGCGCGCTGCCGGAAACCTGCCTGCTCATTCTGGACGAGGCCTATTGCGAAACCGCGCCCGCCAGCGCCGTGCCGGCAATCGATGCGCTGATCGGCCAGTCGAACATCCTGCGCATGCGCACCTTCTCAAAGGCCTATGGGCTGGCCGGCGCGCGTGTCGGTTATGCCATCGGCACGCTCGGCAATGTCGAAGCCTTCGACAAGATCCGCAACCATTTCGGCATGGCGCGCATTTCGGTCGCGGGTGCTTTGGCAGCGTTGAAGGATCAGGCCTATCTGCATGAGGTTGTTGGTAAAATTTCCGATGCCCGCGACCGCATTTCCGCGATCGCCCGCGATAACGGCCTTGCACCGCTGCCCTCGGCCACCAACTTCGTCACGATCGACTGCCACCGCGACGGCGCTTATGCCCGCGCCATTGTCGATGGACTGATGGAACATGGCGTGTTCATCCGCATGCCGGGCGTCGCGCCGCTCAACCGCTGCATTCGCGTGAGTGTCGGGCCGGACGACAAGCTCGATCTTTTCGAGCAGGCATTGCCGAAGGTTATCAAGGCGATCGGGTAAACTCTGGTTCCTCGCTTCCGTCATGCCGGCCTCGAGCCATAGGCTGCGAATGCGATTCAAAGCCACCCCGCAAACCACTGTTTGCGAATCATTTTCCGGACGAGACGTCCAGACATAAGAAAACCGCGCCGGCCTTGTTCCTGCCGGTCGCGGTTTGATGTGTCAGCGCCAAAGCTTCTTTTCAAAGCCCTCGCCGCGTTCCCCTTCGGGTTTACTTTCGTTTGCACCGGTCATCGGGACTGGAGGGAGCCGGACCGGAAATCTCACTGATAAACTGGATGGATCAGTGCATCGTCATCCAGTCGCGGGCGGCACGCAGCGCTTCGGCCAGTTCCGCCTTGGTCATGTTGCGGGCGAGATCCGCACGCAAAGAAGCGGCTCTTTCCGATCCACGGATCGCGGCGATGTTGAGCCATTTGTGGGCCGCGACCAGATCCACCGTGCAGCCCCGGCCGGTCGCATAGACCAGGCCGAGATTGCAAAGGGTGTCGGCGCGGGTTTCGCCACCGGCAACTGCCATTTCGATATCGCGAATTTCAAAGCGTGCCATCGTTTTAATCCCTGTCTTCTGCCTGTTTCATCAATCGCCTTCTTTCCGAGGCTAACCTTCAGAACCGCCGTCTTATGCGGCTTTTTTGTTCTTCGGGCCGGCAGGTTTTCCCTGCGCTTTTGATGACTTCACTATGCCGCAAGCCTTTCAACGGGCGCTTAAAAGGCATGATTAATGGGCCGCAAACAAACTGCAAACGATTGGTAAAATTGGGTTTTTGTTAAATATCACGAGGTGCGGAAATTAAGGACTTTCAGGCGATTTTTACGAAAAGTTTACATCTGGATTTAAACCCTTCGTTCACCACGATAAAAACATCGATTTTCAAATTCAACCGTCTCCACTGCGCAAACAGTCGCAAACGCCTCTCTAGCGCGGCAAATTTCTGTTTCCTTTTACGTTAACGTAAAATAGTATCCGGCTGTCTGTTTTATGAGGATGAGGCAGGCAAAGGATAGCATGGCCCAAAGGTGACCGCGTCGCAGGACGCCACACCATCGGCAATGCAGGACAGGGTTTAATGCGTATACGTTCTTCATGACCGGTGCGGTTCGGAAGGGTCTGCGCAAATTTCGGGAGGAGTTTTTATGAAGCGCGTAATGATGATTGCCGCTGCCCTCATGATGGGCAGCAACCTTGCTGTTGCCGCAGAAGCCATCGAGGGCAACTGGAAAACGGCCAGCGGCGAAACCGCCGTGATCGGCCCCTGCGGCACGGCCTTTTGCGTGACGCTGAAGACCGGCAAACATGCCGGAAAACAGATCGGCAAGCTTTCCGGCAAGGGAAACAGCTATGCCGGTGAGATCACCGATCCCGCCAACGACAAGACCTATAGCGGTTCCGGCACCGTTTCCGGCAATTCACTGAGCATGAAAGGCTGCGTGCTGAAGGTTTTGTGCAAATCGCAGACCTGGACACGCCTGTAACGGAATAGGCGGCGGGTGGACTTTCGGCTGCCCGCCAGCCAGCAGGCGCGGCCTGACCAGCCAGCGCGGCATTGGGAGATTTTTTGCGCCCAGAGCCACAAACGGATGCCGCGTGGAACATCCCTGACCGTTGATGTATCGTGCCACCCAGCCGCACCCCAACGAGAGCCACGCATGCCCCTCCCCCTTTCGACGATCCTGATTGCCGGCACCTCGCATGTGGGCAAAAGCACCCTTGCCGGTCTTTTGAATGAAAGGCTCGGCTGTGAGGCGATATCGACCGACAGCCTCGCCCGCCACCCCGGCAGGCCCTGGCCGGGCATACCGGCACCGGTGGAGGAATATTACACGCAGCTTTCGGCAGACACGGTCCACTGGTTTCTGAAGATTCATCACCAGAACATCTGGCCGCTGATCCGCTCGCGGATCGACAACAGCTGCAATACCGGCAATCCCGTGATCTTCGAGGGTGCGGCCCTGCGCCCGGAATTCATATCACCCCTGCTCGGCAGCGCGATCGCCGGTGTCTTTCTGCATGCCGGGAATGATTTCCTTCTCGAGAGGATGCGCTCTCACGCCCGATACGATGATGCAACGGCCAGCCAGCGGCGGATCATGGACGCCTTCGTCGAGCGATCGCTGCGGGAGAATACCGAGATGCTGGCCTCGGCGCAGCAACATAACGTGCCGGTCGTCGATGTGACGAAACCGCAAGCACTCGAAACCCTCATGGCCGATCTTGCCGCGCGCGTGACCGCCTCTTCCGCGTGATCAAAAGACGAGTGACCAAGGTCTCCAGCGAGGCCATTGCGGCATCAATCTGTCCTGTCACCACCCGTTAACATCCCTGAACACCATATGAACCGGGGTCTCAGGGTCCGTTCAGTCCGAGTATGGCAAAACTCTGTCCATCAACTCCAATAAAGGGGAATGGACATGGCAAAGTTGATCAGCCGGTTGGCAATCTTCGCGTTTCTCATGGCGATCTTCGCCATGTCCTTCGCTTCGCTCGTCGTTAATCCGAACCGCAGTTTTCAGCGGGTGAATGCCGGTGCGGCAATTGCCTGCCAGCACAGCCCGGCACCCGCCGCCAATTGCCCCGTCGTACTTTGAGGACCGACCGATGACCAACACTTTTTCAAACGGCCTGTTCTCTGCCCTGCGGCTGGTGCTGATGGCCTCGATCTTTCTCGGCCCGGTGGCAGGACTTGCGGTTTACAAAGCCGATCCCCGCCCGGCATCCAAGGGCGCCGGTTTTGTGCTCCTGATGAGCCTGCAGCGCGGCGCGCTCGGCTGAATCTAGCACACGCTTTATCGATCCAGCCGCTTTTTCCGTTTCTTTTCAGTTTCTTCGTATTTCTGTCGCTTGCCTGTCGAAATTGCCCTCTTATAATGGGCCATGACAATAGCAAAACGAACGATTCCGCCCTTCACCTTCATCAGCCCCGAGCCTTTCGCGCCGCAGTCCTTCACGGACCCGAAAGAAGCAGTCGAGGCTTTGACCGCGCTTTACGAACGCAATACGGCGTTCCTGATCAATTCCTTCACCGACCTTGCCAAGGGCGCGCCGATTGCCGGCCGTTACCGCGCCTGCTACCCGCAGGTGAGCCTGGAGACCGCAACCTTCGGCCATGTCGACTCGCGTCTCTCCTATGGCCACGTCACCGCGCCCGGCGTCTACACAACGACGATCACCCGGCCGGAGCTGTTCCGCCATTATCTGAAAGAGCAGCTGGGGCTTCTGATGAAGAACCACGGCGTTCCGGTCACGGTGTCGGAATCGGCCACACCCATTCCGCTGCACTTCGCTTTTGGCGAAGGCGCCTATGTCGAGGCGGCGGCCGCATCGTCGCTCTCCGACGTGCCGCTGCGCGATCTGTTCGATACGCCCGATCTCAACAATACCGATGATCTCATCGCCAATGGCGAATATGACCAGGTGCCGGGCGAACCCGCACCGCTTGCGCCCTTTACCGCGCAGCGCATCGATTATTCGCTTGCCCGCCTCAGCCATTATACGGCGACCAGCGCCAGCCATTTCCAGAATTTCGTGCTGTTCACCAACTACCAGTTCTATATCGACGAGTTCGCCGCATGGGCGCGGCAGATGATGAAGAATGGCGGCGAAGGTTACACAGCCTTCGTGGAGCCGGGCAACATCATCACGAATGCCGGTTCCGACAGGCCGGAAACGGACGCCGTGCTCGCCCGCCTGCCGCAGATGCCTGCCTATCACCTGAAGAAAAAGGGCCATGCCGGCATCACGCTGGTCAATATCGGCGTCGGCCCTTCCAACGCCAAGACGATTACCGACCATATCGCCGTACTGCGCCCGCATGCCTGGCTGATGGTCGGCCATTGCGCCGGCCTGCGTAACAGCCAGCGGCTGGGCGATTATGTTCTGGCGCATGCCTATGTGCGTGAGGACCACGTGCTTGATGACGACCTGCCGGTCTGGGTGCCAATCCCGGCGCTGGCCGAAGTGCAGCTGGCGCTGGAAGGCGCCGTGGCGGAAGTCACCGGTTACGAGGGCTTCGAGCTGAAGCGCATCATGCGCACCGGCACCGTCGCCACCATCGACAATCGCAACTGGGAGCTTCGCGATCAGGCCGGTCCCGTCAAGCGCCTGTCGCAGTCGCGCGCCATAGCACTCGACATGGAATCGGCCACCATCGCGGCCAACGGTTTCCGCTTCCGCGTGCCCTACGGCACCCTGCTCTGCGTCTCCGACAAGCCGCTGCATGGCGAATTGAAGCTGCCGGGCATGGCGACGGAGTTTTACCGCACCCAGGTCGCCCAGCATCTGCAAATCGGCATCCGCGCCGTGCAGAAACTCGCCGCCATGCCGACGGAAACACTGCACTCGCGCAAGCTTCGAAGCTTTTACGAGACGGCGTTCCAGTAAGATTGCACATCCTCGCCCTCAAGGTGCTGATGTAGCCCAGACACCTTGAGGCGTTGAATTGCGTGTAACGATCGATCTGGATGATGCACTGATTGCAGAGATTATGGAAATTACCGGGCTATCCAACACCGAAGCGGCGGTTGAAATGGCTCTGAGAGAATTCATCCGCATACACCGGAAACTTCGAGACGTCGGCCGTGAAGGCAATCTCAATGGAATCCGCGACAGCTGGAGAACGGATGAGTCCTAGTTGACTCACTCAATGCTCTCACTGCCATCAAGGAACATAACCTCCGTCATTCCGGCCTTGAGCCGGAATCCAGCCGACGCGCGTCCGCGCGGCGAGAAGAGTCTTTTCAGCCCAAAGACTTGGGCTGACTGGATTCCGGCTCAAGGCCGGAATGACGGAGAAAGAAACAATACAATCACAGCAAAATAACGCATTTAGCGGACAACAACAATTATGACTGAGCCTATAGCGCTTCAGACAAATCGAGATCTTTGGAAGCGCTCTATCCCTTTATTTTTATGGATGTCCAGCAAAACAACTACGCACTTTTACTGGACATTCTCTCGTGAAGTTGCCCGCCGCGGTCCACTCGCGCAGATCGCGCGCCGCATCCGTCTCAAACCACTTTCACCGTCCCCTCCACCCGCACTGGAAAATTCACCGACCGCGCGATGAAGCACTTATCATGCGCATCATGGTGCAGCTCATCCGCGCGGGCTGCATCGCCCTTCGAGATGGTGATGATCGGTTTCAGCACCACTTCGCTGAATTGCCCCGCGCCGTCCTTTTCCATGACAAGCGTGCCTTCGGCGTTGTCGACATAGTCTTCAACGATGATGCCATTGACCGAGCAGAAATGCAGGTACCAGAGCTTGTGGCAGGCCGAGAGGGAAGCGACCAGCAGATCCTCGGGGTTCCAGCGGGAGGGATCGCCGCGGAAAGCAGGGTCCGAGGAGCCGGCGATATCGGCTTTCCCTGCGGTGGAAATCGTGTAGTCGCGTTCATAATCGCGATACCCCGACGTCCCCTTGCCGCGATTGCCTGTCCATTTAACCTGCACGGCGTAACGATGTTCCTGTCCTGCCATCTGATTATTCCTCCCTTGGAAACTTTTTTCGCATTCTCTAACGGAAAACCGGTGTCGACTTTTCCTAGAAATGCTCTCGCGTATCACGCAGGTGATCGAGCCCCTTGCGTAACGTCTCGATGATCTCATCCACTTCCGAACGGCTGATGGTCAGCGCCGGCGAGGCCAGCATGCGGTCACCAGTCGCACGCATGACAAGGCCGTTTGCAAGGCAATGGTTGCGCACGGCGGTACCGATGTCATCGGGCTTGGCGAAACGTCTGCGGATTGCCTTGTCGGCAGTTATCTGCAGGCCGCCCATCAGGCCGACATTCACGGCCTCGCCCACCAGTTCGTGATCATCAAGACTTTTCCAGCCTTTGGAGAAATACGGACCGATATCGTCGCGCACCCGCTCCACCAGACCCTCATCCTCGATGATACGAAGGTTTTCCAGTGCAGCGGCGGCGCAGACGGGGTGGCCGGAATAGGTAAAGCCGTGGTTGAAGTCGCCGACTTCCGACAACATCACTTCCGCCACGCGGTCGGAAACGATGACGCCGCCGATCGGCAGATAACCGGATGAAAGGCCCTTGGCGACGGGGGCGAAATCCGGCTCCACGCCAAAATGCTGGTAACCGAACCAGGAGCCGAGACGGCCGAAACCGCAGATCACCTCATCCGATACGAGCAGGATATTGCGTGCCTTGCAGATGCGGGCGATTTCCGGCCAGTAGGTTTCCGGTGGCACGATGACGCCGCCTGCCCCCTGAATGGGTTCAGCGACGAAAGCGGCGACGTTTTCCTCGCCGAGTTCATCGATCTTCGCATCCAGTTCGCGGGCCACTTTCAGACCGAACTCGGCGGGCGAAAGATCGCCGCCTTCGGCATACCAATAGGGCTGGCCGATATGGGCAACGCCTTCGATCGGCAGGTTACCCTGCTCGTGCATCCATTTCATGCCGCCGAGCGAGGCGCCGGCCACCGTCGAGCCGTGATAGCCGTTTCGGCGGGCAATGACCTTCGTCTTCGTCGGATGTCCAAGCGCCTTCCAGTAGACCCGCGCCATGCGGAACCAGGTGTCGGTGGCTTCCGAACCGGAATTGGTGAAGAATACATGGTTCATGCCAGGCCCGGCGCGTGAGGCGATCTTCTGCGCCAGAAGTGTCGCGGGCGGCGTGGTGGTGCCGAAAAACGCGTTGTAATAGGGCAGCTCGTTCATCTGCCTCTGAACGACATCAGCGATTTCGCGGCGTCCATAGCCAATATTCACACACCAGAGGCCGGCAAAGGCGTCGAGGTATTTCTTGCCGGTGCTGTCATAGATGAACACCCCTTCGGCCCGTTCGATAATGCGGGTGCCGGCGGCATTCAGTTTGCCCATATCGGAAAAGGGGTGGAGGTGATGGGCGGCATCGATGGCGGCAAGGTTGGATATCGGCTTGGAGACTTCATTCATGACAGATCGCACTCCCATAAAGGCGACGGCGCTCAAGCCACCGCGCCTGCCGAACATGGCCGGGCGGCTTTGATTTGGCAAGGCTGGTGATTTTCAGGGGGCGGCCTGGACGAACGGAGGCGGCCGGGTTTCTTCTCCCCGAGGGGGAGAAAGTGGTCCGAAGGGTCGGATGAGGGGGCGAGGTTGCCGGAATTCGGAGAGCTCGCCCCCTCATCCCGCTGCCGCGGACTTCTCCCCCTCGGGGAGAAGAAACAAGCGGCGATCACTCAATCCAAACATACTCCGTTCGCGTTATGCGAAAAACGCCCGCCCCACCAGCACCTTCAACTCGCCGGCATGCACCTCCAGCGCCACATCCCGCTCCATCGGCAGCAATTCGCCATCGATGACGCAGCGCACATCGTGGCGTTTCTTCGGAAAATGCAGCTCCACATCCGTCACCGTCATGGCTGTCACGGCGGCGTTTTCCTTCAGCCTGCCGCGCAGAATGTCGAAGGCAAGCCTTGCGACACCGGAAGGGCGCAGCGGATCGGTGAGGTAAAAACCGAGATGGCCGCCGGATACATTATCCGCCACCAGCAGCGAGTTCTGGCCGAATTCATTGTTGGAGACGGAAATGGCCGATACCTTGCGGTGCTGGGTTTCACCATTGACGGTATATTCGACCTCGAAGACCGGCGGATTGAGGATGACGCTGATGGCGGCGCGGATGCTTGCCTTGATCTTGCCGAGACGCGAGGCAAAGGCGAGATTGTTGCGATAGCGCACCATGCGCGAATGCAGGCCGGCGGAAAACTGGTGAACGAAAAGCCGGCCGTTGGCACTGGCTATATCCACGCTGGCGATCTCGCCATTTGCCAGCGTTTCCAGCGCCAGGCGAATGTCGAGCGGCAGTTTCAGCGAGCGGGCAAACAGGTTCATGGTGCCGGCCGGCACGATGCCGAGTGCAATGCCCTGTTTCCAGGCGATGCCGGCCGCGGCCGAAATGGTGCCATCGCCGCCGCCGGCAATGATGCCTTCAATATCAGGCTCATCGGCAGCGCGTTGCATTTCCTCGACAATGTCCTTTCCGGAAACCAGACGGCATTCGATCTGGTGCCCCGCCCGGGAAAAGACCGCACGGGCGTGGTCGCAATAGGCGTCCATATCAGTGGTGCGAAAGGTGCCGCCATCACGATTGAAAATTGCAATGAGCTTCATGTCCAACCCGGTCCCGTAACGTTCGCAGCCGCGCGTAAATGCCTGGCTTCATATAGAGTTCCGAACACCATCGCGTGAAGATGCTCTTTTACCGAGAATCGCTCTACCGCAACGCATCATTTCATGTTAGGGATCACTTAAGGTCATTTTCATGACCGCGCATCTCCAGTCAGGGCAGACCGCTCCCATACGGTCTTGCCCTTTTTTCTGTGGGGTCCTCCCCCTTCTCAGGTCATCATGAGCCAGTCGAAAATTTCCGAAGCCCGTCCCGCAGCGGAGAATGAAACCGTTTACACGGACACTCCGGCCGTGGCGCTCTCGCCGCTTGCCATCGCGCTTATCGAACTGGCGCTGGCCGCCGGCGGCTTCGGCATCGGTACCGGCGAATTCGCCATCATGGGCCTGTTGCCTGACGTCGCCACGACCTATGGCGTGACGGTGCCACAGGCGGGTTACGTCATCACGGCCTATGCGCTCGGCGTCGTCATCGGCGCGCCGATCATCGCCATCCTTGCCGCGCGCATGACGCGGCGTGCTTTGCTTCTCGGCCTGATGGGGCTTTTTGCAGCCGGCAATATCTTGAGCGCCGTCGCACCTGACTTCCTGAGCTTTACCGTGCTGCGCTTCATCACCGGCCTGCCGCATGGCGCCTATTTCGGCGTTGCCGCGCTGGTGGCGGCCTCTATGGCACCGATCCATAAACGCGCCCGCGCCGTCGGCCGCGTCATGCTCGGCCTCACCATCGCCACGCTGCTCGGCACACCGCTTGCCACCTTCTTCGGCCAGCTGCTGTCCTGGCGCGCCGCCTTCATGCTGGTCGGCGGCATAGCGCTCCTGACCGTTGCCCTGCTCTGGCTGTTCCAGCCGCGTGACCGGGTGGAGGAAGGTGCAAGCGTCTGGCGCGAACTCGGCGCTTTCCGCCGCGTGCAGGTGTGGCTTACGCTTGCCATCGCGTCTGTCGGTTTCGGCGGCATGTTCTCGGTGTTCAGCTATATCGCCAAGACCACCACTGATGTGGCGATGATGCCGGTTTCCACCGTCTCGATGGTGCTGGCGCTATTCGGCATCGGCATGAATGTCGGCAATGTGGTCGGCTCGCGGCTGGCGGATATCTCGCTCAACGGCACGATTGGCGGCATGCTCGCCTTCAACGTGCTGGTCATGGTCGTGTTCGGCATGACGGCGCATGAACCGTTCATGCTGTGCCTCTGCGTCTTCCTGATCGGCTGCGGTTTTGCCGCCTGTCCGGCTGTGCAGACGCGGCTGATGGATGTGGCGCAGGATGCCCAGACGCTGGCCGCCGCCTCCAACCACTCCGCCTTCAACATCGCCAATGCGCTTGGCGCCTGGCTCGGCGGGCTGGTCATCGCCATGGGTTATGGCTATGCCTCGACAGGTTATGTCGGTGCGGTTCTGTCGCTTCTCGGGCTTGGCGTTTTCCTCATTTCCGTCACCGTCGAGCGGCGCGAAAAGGCGGCCTGAGCCGGCCCTATCGCAGCTTACGGAAATTTCACAATCGGGCGCTTGACTCTTTTCGGTTTCAGGCGCAACACGACCTTACGCGCATGCCTTGCGGCACGGCGCGGATTTCAACGGAGCATCATTAGATGTCTAGCGACAGTAGCAGTCGATTGCCTTTGCCGAGACCGGCGAACGTGAACTGATCCGACCGCTGTCGGCTCACCACCGCGTTCGCCGTTATCGGCGAATCGACGGAAAGGTGAGCAATCATGAACTTCCACAACCTCTCCCAGAGGGCCAGCAAGGCCGCACGTCTTCTTCGTAGCGGAAATGCCGGCTCCACCACCATTGCCGAACGCGTCGAGCACCTCAATACGCTTGATGTCGGCGAAGCCGCAACCGCCCTGCTCGCCATGCCGCAGGCAAAGGCCGTCGCCATTCTCGACAGGCCCGAACTGCACGGCGCAGCCGCGATCATCGCCCATATTCCTGTCGAACAGGCTGCCCGCTTCGTCAACCTGATGTCTGACGACCGCGTTGCCGACGTCATGGCGGAAATGGCCGAAGAACCGCGCGCAAAGCTGTTTTCCCGGCTGGACCGCACGACGGCGCTCTCCATCAAGCACCTGATGGGGTATCCGCCGCGCACGGCCGGCTCGATCATGACCACGGAATTCGTCAGCGTGCCTGATGACTGGACGGTGGAACAGACCCTTTCGCACATCCGCGTCGTCGAGCGGTCGCGTGAAACGGTCTATGCCATCTATGTGCTGGCGCAGGACGGAACGCTTTCCACCGTCGTGACGCTGCGTCGCCTGCTGACCGGCGAAGCTGGCGCCTCAATCCTCTCTGTCGCATCGAAGGAAGGCATCGTCTGCGCCAGCCCCCTGATGTCGCAGGAGGATGTCGCCCGGCTGATCCGCAAGCACGACCTTCTGGCACTGCCCGTCGTCGATGACCGCTCGCATATTCTCGGCATCGTCACCGTTGACGACGTGATCGACACCATGATCGCCGACACAACGGAGGACGCCCACAAGTTCGGTGGTATGGAGGCGCTCGGCAAGCCCTACATGACGATCGGCTTTCCGGACATGATCCGCAAGCGCGCCGGCTGGCTCGCAGCACTGTTCCTCGGCGAAATGCTGACGGCCAGCGCCATGCAGCATTTCGAAGGCGAGCTGGAAAAGGCCGTGGTGCTGACGCTGTTCATTCCGCTGATCATGTCGTCGGGCGGCAACTCCGGTTCGCAGGCTACCTCGCTCATCATCCGGGCGCTGGCGCTCGGCGAACTGAAGCTCTCCGACTGGTGGCGGGTGCTGCTTCGGGAAATCCCGACGGGCCTGACGCTCGGCTGCATTCTGGGCGCCATCGGTTTCCTGCGGCTCACGGTCTGGCAGCAGGCCGGCTTTTACGACTACGGCGAACACTGGCTGCTGGTGGGCGCCACCGTGTTTTCGGCACTTGTCGGCATCGTTACCTTCGGTTCGCTTGCCGGCTCCATGCTGCCCTTCATCCTGCAGCGCCTGCGGCTTGACCCCGCCAGCGCGTCTGCCCCCTTCGTCGCCACGCTGGTGGATGTCAGCGGCCTCGTCATCTACTTCTCGGTGGCGCTGGTGATCTTGAGCGGCACGTTGCTCTAAAAGACGAAAGGCCCGCTCGAAAGAGCGGGCCTCACTTTTACAAATCGAAATCTCGCCATTGTCATCCTCGGGCTTGACCCGAGGATCCACAACCCGACGCACGATGGATCCTCGGGTCAAGCCCGAGGATGACGGCGAGTGCGGCTCCCCTCACCCGCCGGCGCTGATGACGCCCGTCCCCAAAAGCCCCAGCAGGATGAAGCCGATGACCACGCGGTACCAGACGAAGGGCATGTAGCTCTTGGTGGAGACCAGCTTGAGGAAGACGACAATAACCGCGTAACCGACGATGAAGGCGATCAGGGTGGCAAGTCCCGTTTGCCCCCAGCCGACCGGGTTGTCCTCACCGATGCTCTTGAAGAGCTGGTAGAAACCGGAGCCGAAGACGGCGGGAACGGCGAGCAGGAAGGAATAACGGGCGGCCGCCTCTCGGGTGTAGCCGAGCAGCAGGCCGGCGCTGATGGTGCCGCCCGAGCGCGAGACGCCGGGGATCAGCGCCATGGCCTGCGCGAAACCGAAGAGGATACCGTCGCGCCAGATCAGCTGGTTCAGCTTGTAGCGTTTTTCACCAATCCTGTCGGCAATGCCAAGAACGATGCCGAAGACGATCAGCATCACGGCGGTGATATAGAGGTTGCGCAGCGAATGTTCGATGGCATCCTTGAAGAACAGGCCGAGAAACACGATCGGCACGGAACCGACGATGATGAGCCAGCCAAGGCGGGCATCCGCCTTGTCATAGGGGCCGAGGCGCAGGTTCTGCCGCAGCCAGGCGGCGGCAATGCGCATGATATCCGACCAGAAATAGACCAGCACGGCCATTTCCGTACCGATTTGCGTAATCGCGGTGAAGGCGGCCCCGGGATCGGCGCCGGAGGGCAGGAACTCCCCGGCTATCCTCAGATGCGCGCTTGAAGAAATCGGAAGAAATTCCGTAAGTCCTTGCAAAAGGCCGAGAAATCCGGCCTCCATCCAACCCATGCTCATGTGCTTTGATGTCCCTGCTGCGAATCACGATGGCAGCATTATGCATTAATCGGGGCAAATACATGTTGCATCGCACCATCGCGAGCATGGAAAGCGGCACGTGGTCTTACCCGTGATTTTTCAGGCGGCCTTTTCCTCGGCCTGGGGAAGCTGTGTGTATTTCGCGCCATTCTTGCAGACGACATGGGCGTCGCCCCAGCTTTTCAGCGCCGAAATCACCGGCTTCATCGTGTCGCCAAGCGGTGTCAGCGCGTAGTCCACACGTGGCGGCACCACCGGGAAGACGGTGCGCGAAATCAGACCCGCCTCCTCCAGTTCGCGCAGCTGCTTGGTGAGCATGCGCTGGGTGACGCTTGGAATATGGCGGCGCAGCTCGTTGAAGCGCAGCGTGCCCTCGTTGATGAGGTGATAAAGGATCACGCCTTTCCATTTTCCGTCGAGAAAACTCAAGGTCGATTCCACCGGGCAACCGGGAAAATTGCCGGTGAGCTTGGCGCGCGGTCGCGACATCACAGTATCCTTTTTGTATGTATCATCACAAAATGTGCATTCTTGCGATTGGTGTTCATATGTATCAAGTAAGAGGCACGCAAACAAGCAAAGGAGACTGTTCATGCGCGCCATCGGTTACAGGACAAGCCAGCCCATCACCGCCAGCGATGCGCTTGTCGATATCGACCTGCCGCAGCCGGAGGCGAAGGGGCACGACATTCTGGTGGAGGTGAAGGCCGTTTCGGTCAACCCGGTTGACACCAAGGTGCGCCGCAACCAGTCGCCGGAAAATGGTGCTACTCGCGTGCTCGGTTTCGACGCCTCGGGCGTGGTGAAGGCCATCGGCGACAAGGTCTCGCTGTTCAAGCCCGGCGACGAGGTGTTTTACGCCGGTGTCATCAACCGTCCCGGTTCCAACAGCGAATTCCACCTGGTCGATGAACGCATTGTCGGCGAAAAGCCGAAATCGCTGAATTTCGAGGAAGCCGCAGCCCTGCCGCTGACGGCGATCACCGCTTACGAGACGTTGTTCGACCGGCTGCGGGTGAAGGATCCGGTTCCGGGCGCGGCCAACGCCGTTCTGGTCATCGGTGGCGCCGGCGGCGTCGGCTCGATCGCCATCCAGCTTTTGCGGGCGCTGACGGACCTGACCGTCATCGCCACCGCCTCGCGGCCGGAAACGATGGCCTGGGCGAAAGACCTCGGCGCGCATCATGTCGTCGATCACAGCAAGCCGATTGCCCCGCAGGTGGAGGCGCTTGGCCTCGGCGCGCCGGGCTTCGTGTTTTCGACCACCCATAGCGACATTCACGCCGCCGACAGCGTGGCGACCATTGCGCCGCAGGGCCGTTTCGCGCTGATCGACGATCCGGCCGGCGGTTTCGATGTCATGGCCTTCAAACGCAAATGCGTATCGATCCATTGGGAAATGATGTTCGCCCGCGCGGTCTTCGAGACACCTGACATGATCGAGCAGCACAAACTGCTGAACCATGTTGCGAAACTGGTCGATGCCGGCAAGATCAAGACGACGCTGACGGAAGTCTTCGGCGCCATCAATGCCGCAAATCTCATCAAGGCGCATGCGCTGATCGAGAGCAACAAGGCCAAGGGCAAGATCGTGCTTTCGGGCTTCTAACCGACGCGACAGCGCGTCCGCCTGTGCGGGCGCGCCAATTCCGCCCTGTGCCACCACCACGCCCGAAAAAACTCGCGTGGCTTTTGTCTTGTCAGTCGTCGTCCGGATCTTCAGGGCACGGCCATGATGCAGGCGTGGTCAGTCCGCTCGGCAATTTTGTCTTGGCATCACCGCAGGCAATATCGACCTGTCTTTGCTCCAGCCCTGTCGCGGTGGAAAGATCCACCCCCTCGATGCGCGTCAGGAGCAGGAAGGCACTGGTGAAATCCACCGGGCCGCCGAGTGTTGCGCCGCCGAAGCGGGCACGCGACAGGTTGGTCAGGGAAAATTTCGAACCGTTCAGCGTCGCGCCCTCGAAATCGGCGCGGCCGAGTTCGGCCTTGGTGAAATCCGTACCGTCGAGCTTGGTTTTTTCGAACTTGGTGCGCTGCATTTCGGCGTTGATAAATTTCGCGTTGGTGGCGTCGGCGGCGCTAAAGTCGCTGCGATAAGCTTCCACCTTGGTCAGATTGGCGCCCTGCAGGTTCGCCTCTCCCAACGCCGTGCGGATGAGTTTCGCCTTTTCGAGATTGGCGCCCTTCAGCGAAGAGCCGCGCAAGTCGGTATAGGTAAAGTCCGCTCCGTAAAGCATCGCCGAATCGAGATTGCTGCCACCCAGCATCAGGAGACGCTTGTTGCATTCGCGCCAGTCTATGCCGGCCATGGCATCGGCGCGGCAGCTGGCAGCCACCAGCGGACCGCCGCTCAGCGAAACGGCAATAACCACGCCGGCCGCCAAAGCGGCACCAAACCTTGTCTTCCGCACGATATTCAGCTTCTGAAAGCCGGGCATTCTCTTACTCCCTGCCACCGGAGCGACGGCGCAAACGTGAGCCGCCCCTGGGGACCATATGCACATTCAAGGCGTTACCGCATTTCCATCCCGCATTCCACGGGCCAGTTGACGGCAGGACACCCCAACATCCTATATGTAAGAAATCGAAGAGCAATCCACAAATAGGCAGGGGGCAAAGAACGCTTTCGCCTTTGTCATGCCGGCCTTGAGCCGGCATCCAGCCACGGCGCGTCTGCGCCGTGAAATGGCCTTCTCGCCGCGCAGACGCGCCGGCTGCATTCCGGCTCAAGGCCGGAATGACGGAAACGGGATAGGCCCGAATACAACGACGGAGGGGAATTCACCCCTTTTAGCCACCATCACATATTGGCGTAAACCGGCCCCTCACCGCCCTGCGGCGGCACCCAGTTGATGTTCTGGTTGGGATCCTTGATGTCGCAGGTCTTGCAGTGCACGCAGTTCTGGGCGTTGATGACGTAGACTTGCCTGCCATCCTTCTCCACCCACTCGTAGACACCTGCCGGACAATAACGCGTCGAAGGACCGGCAAAGACGTCATGTTCGGAGCGCTTCTGCAGCTCCATGTCCTTCACCTGAAGATGCACCGGCTGGTCTTCCTCATGGTTGGTGGAGGACAGGAACACCGAGGACAGGCGGTCGAAAGTCAGAACGCCATCCGGCTTCGGATAGGCGATAGGCTTGTGCTTCGAAGCCGGCTCGAGGCTTTGCGCATCCGTCTTGCCATGCTTCAGCGTGCCGAAGAGCGAGAAACCGAACAGCTGGTTCGTCCACATGTCCAGACCACCAAGGCCGACGCCAACTAGCGTGCCGAATTTCGACCAGAGCGGCTTGACGTTGCGCACCCGCTTCAAATCCTTGCCGATATCGCCTTCGCGCCATTCGGCCTCGATCTCGGCCACCTCGTCATGGGCACGGCCGGCCGCAATCGCCGCGGCGATCTTGTCCGCCGCCAGCATGCCCGACAGCACGGCATTGTGGCTGCCCTTGATGCGCGGCACGTTGACGAGACCGGCCGAACAGCCGATCAGCGCGCCGCCCGGGAAAGTGAGCTTCGGCACCGACTGGTAACCACCTTCGGTGATGGCGCGCGCGCCATAGGAGATGCGCTTGCCGCCCTCGAACGTATCGCGAATGGCCGGGTGTGTCTTGAAGCGCTGGAATTCCTCGAAAGGATAAAGATAGGGGTTCTTGTAGTTGAGATGCACCACGAAGCCGACGGCAACGAGATTATCCTCGAGATGATAGAGGAACGAACCGCCACCGGTCTTGAAACCCAGCGGCCAGCCGAAGGAATGCTGCACGAGGCCCTGTTTGTGGTGCTCCGGTTTGACCTGCCAGAGCTCCTTGATGCCGATGCCGAATTTCTGCGGCTCGCGATCCCTCGACAGATCGTATTTAGCGATCAGCTGCTTGGCGAGCGAACCACGCACGCCTTCACCGATCAGCACATATTTGCCGTGCAGTTCCATGCCACGGGTGAAAGCGGGGCCAGGCTCGCCGTTCTTCTCGATGCCCATATCGCCGGTGGCGACACCGATGACGGCGCCTTCGTCATTATAAAGCACTTCGGTGGCGGCAAAGCCCGGATAGATCTCGACGCCGAGCCCTTCCGCCTTTTCCGCCAGCCATCGACAGACCAGCCCAAGCGAGACGATGTAATTGCCGTGATTGTTCATCAAGGGCGGCATCATGAAATTCGGCAGGCGGATGGAGCCGGCCGGGCCCAAAAACATGAACTGGTCGTCCTTGACCTCGGTCTTGAAGGGGTGCCCCTCCTCCTCACGCCAGCCGGGCAACAGCCGGTCGATGCCGATCGGATCGACCACGGCACCGGAGAGGATATGGGCGCCGACTTCAGCACCCTTTTCGAGAACGACAACCGAAAGCTCCGGCTCCACCTGCTTCAGCCGGATCGCGGCAGCAAGACCGGCCGGACCCGCACCGACGATCACAACGTCGAATTCCATCGCTTCGCGTTCGGGCAGTTCCATCGCTTCCGTCATCTCATCCTCTCAGATCGCCGGTCCCATCCGGCTGTTATTATATTCGCTTTCCACCATCGGCAGGGCATTGCCGGTGCGAGGTAAAAAGCCCGTGCGCAACAAGGAGTTCGCCTCCCCTGTCTTCGCAAAGCAAGACGCCTTTGTCGAGCTTCTATAGCGGCAAAACATGTCGCACGCCACTTAATTGTCAGACAACCTGATGACTATTTTATTACTTTTACGTTCACGTAATACAAGAATAAGGGTGACATGTTTAGGCGTCAAGAGCCCTTACCGTTTGGCGAGCGCCAGTTACTCCCCGGCGAGGCGCTGGCAGCCACCATTGCCATTCTGGTGATCGGGACTAGTGTGGCAAAGACGAGCGATCCGATCGGCAGGCAAGACACATGAAAACAGCTATCGTCTTCGACTGTGAATTTCTCTGCATTCAGGGGTCGCAAGGCCGGTTCTGGTGTGCGGCAATCGATCCTGATCCCGTCATCGCCCAGATCGGCGCCGTGAGGATCGGCCTTGAAGCCGATTTCCCTGTTCTGGAGACCTTCAAATCCTATGTCACACCTGTTGACCGGTATGGCGACAGATATGCGCTCGATCCATATTTTACAAACCTCACCGGAATTACCGAAGAACAGATCGATGAGAAGGGCACAAGCCTTCATAAGGCGCTGGCGGATGTGGAGATGTTCTCACAAGGAGCGAAATTGTGGTCCTGGGGGAAAGACGAACTGAATATGATGGCGATCAGTTGCTATATTGCCGGTATAAGCCCGCCAATTCCTGCATCCCGGTTCGATAACGCCGTCAAGCTGCTGCTTGCCGCCGGAATGCCCCTTGAAGACCTTGCCCGAACACCAAGCAACAAACTAGCGGATTATTTTTGTGTCGATCACCCCGTTCTCAAAGGACACGATGCGCTGGATGATGCCCTGTCGGTTGCCTACACGCTTCAGCATCTTCTGCGGTCCGGGAAACTTCAGCCCTCGGCGTTTGACCGTTAGGGGTCGATAGCTGATACCAACCCTCCATCCAGGGCGTTATTCTGGCGAGGCCTGCGACAGGGTTTTCCACTCGTCATTCAAAACGGCATAGATGAACTCGTCACCCCACGTGCCATTGAAGCGGTCATTCTGAATGAGATGTGCTTCCCGGCGCATTTTGAGACGTTCGACGATCCCGATCGAGCCGCGGTTCAGAGTGTCCAGCCGGGCAAAAATCCGGTGAAATCCAAATACGTCGAAACCCAGCCCGATCATCGCCCGCACGGCCTCGGTGGCGTAACCCTTTCCAGAGAAGGACGGATTGAAGATATAACCGACTTCAGCCTGCAGTGCTTCCCGGCTGGCGATTTTCAGAAGCACCTCGCCAATCAGCGCGTCATCATCGCGCCGGATTACCGCAAGCCGCAGCGTATCGCCATCCTCTTTGAATGAACCCGTCACTATCTCGGCGAACTGAGCCGCGAGTGCCGTCTTCCGGGGCGGTGAGGCGTATAGAAATCTGTAGACGTCGCTGCGACCGTGATAGTCGGCATACGACGGGAAATCTTCATCCCGGAACGTGCGGAGGATCAGACGTGGCGTCTGTAGCGACGAAAAACTTGACTTGTCCATGAATACCCATTTGCCAATAACCCCGCCCATGTAGGTTTCGAGCGGACAGATGCAAGACGGCTCAGGGCGAGTTACGCCCCTGCCGGGATCGCGCAAATGTAGTCCGGCCGGCCACAGTATGGTTGTTACCGTGGCCATTTTCGCCTTGCCGGACTGTTCCTCTCCGAAGCCGTCAGCACTTGTCCAGCAAAAGGGCAAGGTCGGCGACAAGATCGGCCGGATGTTCGATACCGATTGACAGCCGGATTTTTGAGTGAAGCGCGCGCCTCTTTTCAGACAAAAATACGCGCGCTGCTTTCCAGGTCACGGCTGACCCTTGCGTAGGGTGCGGGTCCGAAACTGATCCGGGCGACGCCGATCTCTGCCAGCGCACGAACCTCTTCCGTGTCTCCCGATGTCATGACGTTGACCGGCAGCGTCGTCTGCCGGCATATTTTTTCGATCAGCTTTTTATCCTTCAGCCCGGGCACGAAGAAGCCATCCGCGCCTGCTGCTGCATAGGCGGCCTCGCGGGCGAATACGTCGTCCAGCAGGGTTGCGTGATCCACCCCTTCCGCCGCCTTCAGAAACACATCCGTTCGCGCATTGATGAAAACCGGGATACCGGCATCACTTGCCGCGCTGCGGACCGCCCGAAGCCGATCCGACTGGTGACCTATGTCATGCAGACCCCTGCCCTGCACCACCTGATCTTCGAAGTTCAATCCGATGACGCCGAGGGCAAACAGGCGGCCAACATTCTGCCTAACGGCGGCGGGATCATCTGCATAACCGCCTTCAAAATCCACGGTGAGAGGCAGATCGACACATTTCGTTATGCGCGCGACGACTGACAATGCGTCATCCAGCGGCATTTCCTCACCATCCGAATAACCCTGTGCCGCGGCGACAGACCAGCTTCCGGTGGCTATCGCCTTCGCCCCGCCACGCGCAACGGCCACCGCACTTCCCGCATCCCAGATGTTGTAGAGGACGATGGGATCACCCGGAATGTGCAAGCTGCGGAATATTTCCGCACGTTCGATTTGACTGTTCATCGCGGTCTCTCCTGTGATCGATATTGCCGAGCTTTTGCTCATCCAATCAGTCGTTACAGGCGGCCGAAGCCGCTGCAACAATCCGGAAAACTGCTAACACCGGCCTCGCGTTGCGACCGCCGATTTTCGGGCGTCGATGTCCTTATTTTCAAGCACTGCGTGCGGCCAGTCTCGGGCGTCCCGCTCAGATCGCCCATTCTTCATCCGTCGTAAACACAATCGTCAGCCACCGGTCGGCTCCCTCGCCACCAAGCTCGTCTTGATCGCAGGCAGCAGCATCGTCGCTGCCCACGATCAATAGTCAAATCACTTCAATGCCGGTGATGTTGCGCAGGCAGGATCGCTTCGGCATGGGTCCGCTCGGTTGTGAGCGACCAGATCTCCTGGGCAAGTGTGTCAGGATCGATCGTTGGAAAACGCCCGTCACCGACAGGCAGGCCGTTGGCGACTGCCGCACGAAGTCCCGTGGAGTTGTCAATCATCGCACCGATGTGAAGCATTCCGGCGAACACTCCGCGATCCCTGATCTCATCGTGAAGGCCAAGAATGTAATTGCGTGTGGCAGCAAAAGCGGGGCCCGGGCCGCTTAGCCCCGGCATTGGTGTTACGGCCGAAAGACCATCCGCAATGACGATCGCGCCATCGCCGCGAGCGAGCATCCCAGGCAATACTGCCCTGACAACCTCAACCGGTGCGAATGTCAGGATATTGGTGAGTTCTCTCAGCGAAGCTGATGTCAGATCGACCGCTGGAAGCATCCGGAAATTGCCGACAGGCGCAAAAATCGCGGTATGAATGGGACCGGCCTTATCTTCGATATCACGGACCAAAGCCGGGATTGCTTCAATCTCGTTGAGGTCGGCAGGAAAGGCCTTGGCATCCACCCCTTGCGCCAGCAGTTCGTCTACCCTCTCGCTGAGGGATTGAGCATTGCGAGCAACAAGGGCGACCCTGAAGCCAGCCGTACCGTAACGTCTCGCGACGGACGCGCCGAGCCCGGTTCCATATCCAAAAATTGCAATTGTTTTCCGGTCAGTCATAACATCTCCTATGGCAGTATGTTTTCGTGACTAGCTATGTATGTTAGACTGGGAACAACACAAGAACGCATAATTTTAGGGCCTGGTCACATGAATCTACCTACCCCGCCATCACAACCCGGAACGAGTGCGGATTGCCGTCCCATTAGCCAGATGCTTGGCCGCATCGGTGACAAATGGACTATAATGACGATTACGATGCTGCTTGATGGCCCAAGGAGGTTCAATGAGTTGCGCAGACTTATAGGGGGAATTAGCCAGCAAATGCTGACAAGAACGCTGCGCGCTCTTGAGAATGATGGCCTCGTTTCCAGAAAAGTCTATCCGACGATTCCCCCGCAGGTGGAATATAGTTTGACCGCTCTTGGTCAATCTCTGGCGGAACCTCTTACAAGGCTAACCGGCTGGGTTCTGCAAAATATTGCCGAGGTCGAGCGCAATCGTTTGGCTGCCGCCAACAGATCGATGGATTAGCCTCCCTCATGCAATTCAGGCGCTGAAAACAAAGTGTAAAGACCGTTGGGCCGATATCTTCAGTGGCCTGGAACGCTCAAATCGCCCATTCTTCATCCGTCGTAAACACAATCGTCAGCCACCGGTCGGCTCCCTCGCCGCCAAGCGCATCGCCGATCTCGTCGCGGATGGCATCCCACTCCTCAAGCCGTCGGGCCGGCCAGTTCTTCGGCACGATGAAGAAAAGTTCGATCTGTCGGCCGCGTCCGACGCGGGCGACGTAGGAATAATGCGAGGCGAAGCCGAATTTTTCGACCGTCTCCGTCGCCACCCGGTCCACATGCTGCTTGAATTCCAGCGGCGTGACCAGAAGAATATCGGCAAGCGCCTGTTTCACATTGCCGAGCGGCATGGGAATGATGACAAGGCAGACCAGCGCCAGCACGGCAGGGTCGACATAGGGCGCGAGCCATGCCTGCGATGTTCCGGTCAGCCCGTAACCGATGGCGAAGGCGACGAACAGCGCCATGCTCAAGAGCGCGCTCATCAGCCAGCTTTTGGCATCCAGCGCCACGAAGGCGGATTTCAGCCGGCGGTTCTGCCGTTTGACGAACCATGCCATGGCAAGCGAAACGGCAAAGCTGAAGAAGGTGACGATGATGGCATAGTCGAACTCGATCGAGCGGCCGCCATCCATCAGGCTGTCGATGGCATTGATCAGCGCATAGATCGCCGCGCCCATCAGCAGCGTGCCGTTAAGGCCGAGCACCATCGGCTCCAGATGCCAGAAACCCATGGTGAAACGCTCCACCAGCCGGCCACCCGGCTTGGGCGCGGCCGAGGCTGCGATAAGCCGCGCCACGAGCAACGCCAGCACCGTCATGAAGGCATCGGTGAGCGCATAAACACCATCGAAAACCACGGCGAAGGAGCCGGAGAACAAACCCGCACTGATGCCGAACAGGGCCAGAAGAACCGTGACGGCAATGGAGAATTTAAGCAGAGATTGTTCTGTCATGACGTGTATTTGACCTTCAAAAGCGGACGCCACCTTCCTATAAACAGCACAGACACTCCTCACAAGACAGGACAAACCCCATGGATTTCGGCATTTCCGGCAAACGCGCCCTCGTTCTCGCCTCTTCTCGCGGCCTTGGGCTGGGCATTGCCACGGCGCTCGCCAAGGAAGGCGCAAATGTTCTTCTCGTCGGCAGAAGCGGCGAAAAACTGGAGGCGAATTGCAAGGCGATCAACGCGCTCGGCAAGGGCAAGGCCGACTGGGTGTGGGGTGATCTGGCCGATGACAATTTCGTCGAGGCCATGGTTGAAGCCGTCAAGGACAAGCTCGGCGGCATCGATATTCTCGTCAACAACACCGGCGGCCCGACGCCGGGTCTCGCTCAGGAAATGACGACCGAGAAGCTCGACACCTTCTTCCAGTCGATGGTGCTGCGGGTCATCACGCTGACCAATGCGCTGTTGCCGCAGATGAAGGAACAGGGTTTCGGCCGCATCCTGACCGTCGCCTCATCCGGCGTGTTCGAACCCATCGCCAATCTGGCGCTCTCCAACACCCTGCGCGGCGCGCTGGTGGGCTGGAGCAAGACATTGTCCAGCGAAGTGGCCGGTTTCGGCATCACCTCCAACCTGCTTCTGCCCGGCCGCATCCACACCGACCGCATCGACGAGCTGGATGGCGCCAACGCCAAGCGCCTGGGCAAAAGCGTCGAGGAAATCCGTGAAGCTTCGGTCAAGAGCATTCCGGCCGGTCGCCTCGGCACGGTGGAAGAATTTGCCGCCGCCGGCGCTTTCCTGTGCTCGGTGCCGGCAAGCTATATCACCGGCACGATGCTGCGAGTGGATGGCGGCGCGGCAAAGTCGAACTGACAGCCGCCACGCATACATGCGTCAGGAAACCGTTTCGTAGATCACGAAGCGGTTTCGGCCGGTGTTCTTGGCTTCGTAAAGGGCCGTGTCGGCGCGGCGCAGAACATCTCTGGCGCTCTCGCCGGGATTGGCAAAGGCTATGCCGGCCGAACAGCTATAACGAAAATCCGGCATATCCCCGAGCGGTGACGCATCCGCCAGCGACGACAGCAGCTCCCGCATGACAGTCTCGGCGATATGCATCCGCGAACCGCTGAGGACCAGCAGGAACTCCTCTCCGCCGATCCGGCCGACGAGATCATCGCGCCCGACGCTCGCGGAAAGCCGCGCGGCGAAATCCTTGAGAACCAGATCGCCGCAGGCATGCCCGAAGCGATCATTCACCGACTTGAAGTGATCGATATCCATGATGATGACGGCAAGTGCCTGCGCCTTGTTGGGGCCGAGCATGTGATTGAGGCTATCCATGGCATAACGGCGGTTGCCGAGACCGGTCAGTTCATCGCTCAGCGCCGACTTCAACGCCCTGTCGCGCTCCTGTCTGAGATCGCGCAATTCGATGCCGAGTTCGGAAATATCGGTGACGACGCACAGCATCCAGCCGCCCGGCAACGTCGTTTCAGTCGTCAGCACCCAGCGCCCGTCATTGAGACCGGTCTCAATGGTGCGGAAGGGCAGCTTGCCGCGCCGTGTTCTGGCGGAACGCAGCCAAAGCTCGAAATCGGCGGTTTCAATGGCGGTGCCGGTGGAGCTTCGATACCCGCTACGCATCAGGTCCACCCAACTCGGGAAATCAGCCGGCCCGATGCCGAGCGCCTTGCGAAAAACCGTATTGGCGAAACGCAACTCATCACTGCCGTCAAAAAGCGCGTAACCCTGCTGCGATGCTTCCATGAGATTGAGAAGCTGCCGGTTGAAAACCGCAATCTCGCCCCGCACCGACTCGGGACAGTCCAACGGTACGTCTTCCAGGAGGGAGTCGGTTATCTTGCGGGACATCAAATTTTCCGGGTTGGGAAGGGCAACAGGTGAAACGCAATACAGGCAGCTTCGATTTATATTCTTTGAGTATAAAATATGCCTCGCCACCTAATCTTCTGATTTGCGCCATTATAACCACGAACCCCTAAAGATATTGCCGAAAACTATCGCATTCTTTCATTGGCGCATGAGCAAATCGTTTACCACCCGCTCCCCCCCTGTCGATGTTTCCCCAGCCCCCTTCAGACAAAGGGGACGGGCCGTCCGGCAGCAATTGGCCGAAAAACGGCGGGCCGACGCTTGCCATTCCATCTGCCCTGTGCAATCAACCGCCCTCCTCTGACATCGGGACGCCAAAGGCATCCCTTATTTTCACGCCGGGCCACCCAAGGGCCGGGCGAATATTTTTTCGGCGACAAGGATATGGCGATGACGCAAAAGCGGGCACTTGGCCTCGATTTCGGCACGACCAACACGGTCATGGCTCTTTCCAACGGTGGCGGTGACAGCCATTCCATGCGTTTCACCAGCAACGCCGGCACGGATGACAGCATGCGCACGGCGCTCTCCTTCATGAAGGATGCCGGCCTCGGTGCCGCCGCGCTGCATGTGGAAGCGGGCCATGCCGCCATCCGGCAGTTCATCGACAATGCCGGCGATTGTCGCTTTTTGCAGTCGATCAAGACATTTGCCGCCTCGCCGCTGTTTCAGGGCACGCTGATCTTCGCCAAGCGCCAGAGCTTCGAGGATCTGATGGAGGTGTTCCTGCGCAAGCTGAAAACCTATGCGGGTGACGAATGGCCAGGCGACGTCTCGACCGTCATCGCCGGCCGGCCGGTGCGTTTCGCCGGCAGCAATCCGGACGAAGCGCTGGCGCTCGCCCGCTACAACGAGGCGCTGACGCGCGCCGGCTTTCCGGAAATCCATTATGTCTATGAGCCGGTGGCAGCCGCCTATTATTTCGCCCAGAGCCTGAAGAAGGACGCCAATGTGCTGGTGGCGGATTTCGGCGGCGGCACCACCGACTATTCGCTGATCCGTTTCGAGACCCATGCCGGCAAGCTTTCCGCCACCCCCATCGGCCATTCCGGCGTCGGTGTGGCGGGCGATCATTTCGACTTCCGGATGATCGACAATCTGGTCTCGCCCGAGATCGGCAAGGGCAGCAAGTTCAAGAGCTTCGACAAGGTGCTGGACGTGCCCTCCGGTTATTACGTGAATTTCGGTCGCTGGAACCAGCTGTCGATCTTCAAGACCTCCAAGGAATTCACCGCGCTGAAATCGCTGGTGCGTTCGGCGCTGGAGCCGGAAAAGCTCGAACTCTTCGTCGATCTCGTTGACCATGACGAGGGATACCCGCTCTATCAGGCAATTTCCGCCACCAAGATGGCGCTTTCTTCGGCGGAAGAAGCGGAGTTCAACTTCACGCCGCTCGGCAAGGCCGGGCGCAAGATGGCGAAACGCAGCGATTTCAACGGCTGGATCGCCGACGATCTCGCCAAGATCGAAGGCGCACTGGACGAGGTGCTGGAAAAAACGCAGGTGGCTCCCGAAGCCATAGACAAGGTGTTCCTGACCGGCGGCACCTCCTTCGTACCCGCGGTGCGGGAGCTTTTCACCCGGCGTTTCGATGCTGACCGGATCGAAAGCGGCGGCGAGTTGCTCTCGATTGCCCATGGTCTGGCGATGATCGGCGAAAGCGGTGACATTCAGCGCTGGACAGCGTGATTTACGGGTTCCCCGGGCGGGGAACATGGGATAATTTCCACTCATGATCGCCGCCCACGACCTTTCCCCGGCTGAACTTGCCGCCCTCCTGCATTTCCATGCGGATGCGGGCGTGGACTGGTTGCTGGAAGACCAGCCGCTCGACCGTTTCGCCGAATTTGCCGCCGCCCGCCCCGCCCGGCCGATGCAGGGACAGGAGACGGGCGCAGCCGCGCGCCAGCCAAGCCAGCGGCCGATGGAACGCGGCGGCGATACAGCCCAACACTCGCCGCAGCAGCAGCCGAAACGCCAGACGCCGGCACGCGGCGCGCCACCCGCCCCCGCGGTTCAGCAGAATGTTGCGATGCCGGACGAACAGGCCGTGGCGGCAGCGCGTTTTGCCGCCGAGAGCGCAAGGTCGCTTGCCGAGCTGAAAACCGCGCTGGAAGGGTTCAGCGGCTGCAATCTCAAGAACAGCGCGCGCAGCACGATCTTCACCGAAGGTGATCCCTCATCCGCCATCATGGTCATCGGCCCCATGCCGGATGCCGATGACGACCGCGAAGGCCTGCCATTTGCAGGCAAGACCGGGCTTCTGCTCGACCGTATGCTTTCGGCAATCGGCCTTGAACGCGGCAACATCATGCTCGGCAATGTCGTGCCGTGGCGGCCGCCGGGCAACCGTCCGCCGACTCAAGCCGAAATGGATATCTGCCGGCCCTTCATCGAGCGCCAGATCGCGCTGGCGGAGCCGAAACACCTGTTGCTTCTTGGCAACTTCACCGCACGTTTCTTCTTCGGCGGCACCGGAACGATCCATACGCTGCGCGGACAGTGGCGTGATGTCGCAGCCGGACATCTTGTTTTGCCGGCGCTGGCCAGCCTGCACCCGCAGGAACTTTTGAACGCGCCTGCCTCCAAGTCATTGGCATGGCAGGATTTATTGGCGTTTCAGGCCAAGGTTACGCAAGGCTGATTGCCTTATTATTGCTCAGTGTAAACGAATTATGAAAAAAGCCATGCGCAATTCGCATAACAGCGACGCATTTGGCCAGCTTGCCGAATCCATGCTGCGCTGCGATATACCGCAGTGTCTTGGGAGGAATTCGGTTTAAGGAACCAAGGCAATGACCACTCGCTTCCGTCCGGTACATTCCGGCTTTGAAACGCTCCGTCTGGCGGGCCTCGGCCCACGCTCCAGTCAGGGTTACCATCGTTTCGGCGCTGCCGCTAACGAACAGATGACCGCACGCGCTGCCATGCAGCAGGTCCGCGTGACGCGTCCTTCGGCTGTCTTTGCGGATTTCCGCGAGCGCTGAGAGCATTCAGGCCAGTATCAAGCTGGTCCACATATATGATTGCGCGCTGGCGTCTTTCTTCGGGAAGGCGCCTTTTGCTTTTGTGGGTTTTGCTGAGAGAGACGGCGAGGTTAAGAACCTTGCCAAATACTCTGACGTCATCCTCGGGCTTTTCGTAGTGTTGTCCGGTTCAGATTTCTGCACGCTCATGACATCGAAATTGAGGGCGCAAGGGACGAATGTTTCCCGCGACGTCATTCTCGGGCTTGACCCGAGGATCTAATCACCTCAACAAAATCAAAAAAGTTGGCAGATCCTCGGGACAGGCCGAGGATGACGCCGAGAGAAGATCATCAACTTCAACGGAACATATCGGGGGAATGGCGACTTCACCCCTGCGGCGTAGAGGCCTTGCGGGCTGCCCGTCTTGCCAGACCCAGCTGATGCTCTCGGAAGATGATGAATATGCCGGCAAGGATGACGATCGCCGTGCCGATCAGCATGGTGAGTGTGGGGATGTCTCCGAACAGAATGTAGGAAACTGCGATCCCGAAGACGATGGAGCTGTATTCGAAGGGTGCGATGACCGAGACTTCGGCATGGCGGTAGCTCTCCGTCAGGAAGATTTGCGCAACGCCGCCGCAGATGCCGCTGGTGATCAGCAGCATGGCCTGCGTCATCGTCAGCGCGCTCCAGCCGAAGGGCACGCTCACCAGCGACAGCAGGGTGGCGGTGAGCGAAAAATAGAGCACGATGGTCGGCGTTTTTTCGGTATCGACCAATTGCCGCACCTGGATCATCGCCAGGCCGCCCAGCGCCGCGCCACACAGCACGGCAATCGCCCCCAGGCCCTCACCGGCGGCAAAGCCGCCTTCGCGCAGAAGCGTCATCTTCGGCCACAAAATCACCAGTACGCCCATCATGCCGACGAACACCGCGCTCCAGCGATAGACGCGCACCTTCTCATGCAGGATGAAAGCGGCAAAGACGACGGCCAGCAGCGGCGATGCATAACCGATGGCGATGAATTCCGGCAGCGGCAGCATGGTCAGCCCGTAAAAACCGCAGGCCATGGACAGGATGCCGAGAAAACCGCGCTTGAAATGGCCGAGAAGATTGTTGGTGTGCAGCGCGCTGGTCAGCGCATGCAGCCAGGCGAGATAAACGACAATCGGGATAATGGCGAAGGCGGAGCGGAAGAAGGTGATCTGGCCGGCCGGCACATCGGGACCGGCGGCCTTGATACAGGTCTGCATGACAAGAAAAAAGCCAACCGAAACCAGCTTCATGCTGATCCCGCGGAAGGGATTGGTCGGTTCGGCGTTCATTGGCAGTTACTCATATCGGCTGCGCAAACACGCCATCGGTAAATTTTCATGCGGGGAGGACGACGCAGGGGAATTGGATTTGCGCAAGGCTAGAACATTCCTCCCGGCCTTTACATCAAAAAATGTTATTCACCCATGAATTCGGTTGATTTGGTGACGGCAAAGAATTGCTTTCGCGTTTTCGGCCTCGCGTCAGATCAAAGCGACATGCGCTAAAATTTGAAGAAAATAAAATATAATTTCAGTAATCGTTCAACATTTGCTGCGATGGTCCATGGGTCCGGCGGCGGGGGAGGATCGTCTGCATGGCCGGTAAAGCCTTTATGGCGGGACAGAATGTCCTCCGATGCGCACATGAACGTGACGAATACTCCACCTATTTTACATCCCGGCCTTATGACGACATGATGGCGGGAAGACCACGCTAAGTTATTCAGGAACAGTCATGCGAACAGACACGGGCCAGATCGTTCACCTGGCAGATTACCGCCCCACCGATTTCGTTCTGGAGCGGGTGGATCTCACCTTCGAACTCGACCCCAAGAATACCAAGGTCGAAGCCCGTCTGATCTTTCACCGACGCGAAGGCGCCGATTCCCAGGCACCGCTTGTTCTCGATGGTGATGAGCTGACGCTTTCGGGCCTGCTGCTCGATCAGGTCGAGATCCCTGCCAGCCAATATGACGCTACGCCCGACAGCCTGACTATCCGTGATCTGCCGGCGGAAACGCCCTTCGAGATCTGCGTCACCAATTACATCAATCCGCAGGTCAATACGCAGCTGATGGGGCTTTACCGCACCAATGGCGTTTATTGCACCCAATGCGAGGCGGAAGGTTTCCGCCGCATCACCTATTTCCCCGACCGCCCGGATGTTCTGGCGCCCTATACGGTGACGATCATCGCGGCGAAGGAAGGCAACCCGCTGCTGTTGTCGAACGGCAATTTCCTCGGCGGCGGCAATTACGACGAGGGCCGTCACTTTGCCGCCTGGTTCGATCCGCATCCGAAACCGAGCTATCTCTTTGCGCTCGTCGCCGGTGATCTCGGCGTGGTGGAAGACACGTTTACCACCGTCTCCGGTCGTGAAGT
Organism: Agrobacterium sp. V1; assembly: GCF_030518355.1. Taxonomy (NCBI): domain Bacteria; kingdom Pseudomonadati; phylum Pseudomonadota; class Alphaproteobacteria; order Hyphomicrobiales; family Rhizobiaceae; genus Agrobacterium; species Agrobacterium sp. V1. The sequence goes on along the minus strand of NZ_JAULSF010000001.1, from coordinate 637,481 downwards.
GGCGCTGAAGATTTATGTCGAGCACGGCAAGGAGCCGCGTGCGGCCTATGCCATGGACGCGCTGAAGCGTTCGATGAAGTGGGACGAAGAGCGTTTCGGCCGCGAATACGACCTCGATATCTTCATGATCGTCGCCGTATCCGATTTCAATATGGGGGCGATGGAGAACAAGGGTCTCAACGTCTTCAACGACAAATTCGTGCTGGCTGACCCGGAAACCGCCTCTGACGCGGATTACGCCAATATCGAGCGCATCATCGCGCATGAATATTTCCACAACTGGACCGGCAACCGCATCACCTGCCGCGACTGGTTCCAGCTGTGCCTGAAGGAAGGCCTGACGGTTTATCGCGACCAGGAATTTTCCGCCGACATGCGTTCGCGCCCGGTCAAGCGCATCGCCGATGTACGCCATCTGAAATCGGAGCAGTTTCCGGAGGATTCCGGTCCACTGGCGCATCCGCCGCGCCCGGACACTTACCGCGAAATCAACAACTTCTACACGACGACCGTTTATGAAAAAGGCGCCGAAGTCACCCGCATGATCGCCACGATCCTCGGTGCTGACGATTTCAAGAAGGGCATGGACCTTTATTTCGAACGTCATGACGGCGAAGCGGCGACGGTTGAAGATTTCGTCAAGAGCTTTGCCGATGCCAGCGGCCGCGATCTGTCGCAGTTTTCGCTATGGTACACCGAGGCCGGCACGCCGCTGGTCTCCGTCTCCTCCGCTTATGATGCCGGCAAGGCGACGTTCAGCCTGACGCTGGAACAGACCGTGGCGCTGACACCCGGCCAGCCGGTAAAACAGCCACGGCACATTCCGCTGTCGCTGGCGCTTATTCTCGACAATGGTCAGATCGCCGAGCCACAGGCAGTCACCGGCGGCGAATATCGGGATGGCGTGCTGCACCTGACCGAGCGCAACCAGACCTTCTCCTTCTCCGGCATTTCCTCGCGGCCCGTACTGTCGATCAATCGCAGCTTCTCGGCGCCGGTCAATCTGCATTTCGAGCAGAATGCTGCCGATCTGGTGCAGATCGCCCGGCACGAGACGGATATGTTTGCCCGTTTTCAGGCGCTGACCGATCTTGCCTTGCCGGCACTGATTGCCGCCACCAAAGCGGTGCAGAATGGCGGTGAAGTGCGCACGGACGCCGAGCTCATCGCAACGCTTATTGAAATCGTCGGCGATTCCTCGCTCGAGTCCGCTTTCCGCGCACAGGCGCTGGCGCTGCCAAGCGAAACGGATATCGCCCGCGAACTGGGTGGCAATACCGATCCGGACGCCATTCACAAGGCGCGCAACGCCACGATAAAGGCGATCGCAACGGCCGGGCTTGAAACCTTCAGGCAGCTTGCGGAAGCGGCAGGTAACGGCGAGGCCTACAGCCCGGATGCGGACAGTGCCGGACGCCGTTCGCTTCGCAATGGCGCGCTCAGCTTCCTTGCCTTTGCCGAGGAAACCCCTGCCCGTGCGGCAAAAGCCTATGCCGACGCCACCAACATGACCGATCTCGCGCATGCGCTCAGCGTATTGACCCAGCGTTTCCCCGACAGTGCCGAGACGAAAGAAGCGCTTACAGCTTTCGAAACGCGCTTCGCCGACAATGCGCTTGTTCTCGACAAGTGGTTCTCGCTGCAGGCCGCCATTCCCGGCGACGGCGCGCTTGATCGCATCAAGGCGCTGATGAAATCGAAACATTTCATCGCCACCAATCCGAACCGGGTGCGTTCGCTGGTCGGCACGCTGGCCTTTGCCAACCCCACCGGCTTCCACCGTGCAGACGGCGCCGCCTATCGGTTCCTGGCGGAGCAGATCATCGCCATCGACAAGCGCAACCCGCAGCTTGCCGCGCGCATTCTCACCTCCATGCGTTCATGGCGGTCTCTGGAGGCAAGCCGCGCCGAACACGCGAAGGCCGCACTGTCGACGATTTCCGACGCCAAGGGCCTGTCCGCGGATGTGAGCGACATTGTCGGGCGTATCCTGAAAGGCTAACCGCAAGCTTTCGCTGCGCCACCATTTCGAACATGCCGATACGCCGTCTTGATATCCATCAAGGCGGCGTATCGCATTGCGCAACATGATGGTCTCAAGGGGCCAAAACCGGCCCGGCAGCAGAAAGGAATTGCAGATGACCGACATGTCCAAGGCCAGCGCTTCGTTTCAACGCTTCATGACGGACGCTCCCGCCCACAATGCAGCATGGCTTCAGGCCGTGCAGAAACTGGGTGTGGCATCCACGCTCGATGTGAAGACCCAGAGCCTGATCTATATCGGCATTCTGGCCGCGCTGCGCCTTGAAAGCGGCATCGCCTTTCATGTCATGGAAGCCAAGGCGCGTGGCGCAAGCCGTGAGGATATCATCAGCGCGGTGCTGACCGGTCTGCCGGCCGCCGGAAACGGCGTCGTCGGAGCGCTTGGCCCGGCTCTCGACGCTTTCGACGGCGTCTGAAAACCGCTTCCCCCCGCCTCCCGCGACAGCCGGTATTCTAGCGCCGGCTCACTGATTTCACTCATAATTCCCGAGTTCGGCAGGGCTGGAAGAAACCGTCCCGAAAAAATACGGAGTCGGTTCAAGGGGTTAAAATTCTTTTAACTTTTGCCTCTGGACAGGGCGAATCGCATTTGATTCACTAGCCATATTCGAGCGGCGGCGCTTCGAATCATGGGGACATCACAAAGGCGGGACAATGACGAACGTGCGGCGGGCGACTGCGGGCGATGAGCGGCCGTATGCCAAATTTTCTGATCTTGCGGCCTGGGGCGAGAAGCTCTCCAGCGACCTGATGGGTTTGATGAATGGCTCCGACCGCCCGGCGCCGCAGGTCGAGACGCTGCTGAAGCGGCTGATACCCATTCTCATTCTCGCCTTTCTGGTCGTCGTCGCGGCCTCGCGCATGCTCGGCATCGTCGCGGAATATAGCCGCATGGAAGAGGCCGCCCGCCATTCCACGGCGCTGACGGCGCTGACCGCCAAGGCGGCCCTTCTCAACAACGGCACCGTCTTTCCCGCGCAGGACCGCGCCCGCGCAGAAGCGAGCCTCGTTTCGGCGCTGCCCTCCGGCAGCCTTGCCGATGGCACCATGGTGCTGCTCTCCGGCAGTAATGGCCGGATTTTTGCCGGCGCTGGCAAGGAAGCGATGCTCTACATCGGCACGTCGCTTCCCGCTTTGCTTCCGGAAATTGCCATCGTGCAGCGTTTTCCCGGCGCACCCGGCACCATCGAAACCAATATTGACGGCCAGCAGCATTATGCGACGATGATCCCCTTCGGCGATGATGGCGCGATGGTCATCGCGGCGCGTTCGCTGCAGCCGATCCGCTCCTTCTGGCGCAGCGAAATCGCCATGAATGTCACGCTGTTTGCCGGCATTTCCTCGATCCTACTCGTGGTGCTCTACGCCTATTACATGCAGGTGAAGCGCGCCCGCGACGCCGACGACATCTTCGCCGAATCCAACCTGCGGGTGGAAACGGCGCTGTCGCGCGGCCGCTGCGGGTTGTGGGATTTCGATCTTTCCACCCGGCGCATGTTCTGGTCCGGTTCGCTTTACGAAATTCTCGGGCTGCCGCCGAAGGCCGCACCGCTCTCCTTCTCCGACGCGGCCCGGATGATGCATTCCGAAGACGGCAATCTCTATGAACTGGCCCGCGCCGTCGGTTGCGGCAATCTGCGCCAGATCGACCAGATTTTCCGCATGCGCCACGCCAAGGGCCATTATGTCTGGCTGCGCGCCCGCGCCCAGGTCATCCGCACCAATAACGGCCCGCGCGTCATCGGCATCGCCATGGATGTCACCGAACAGCATCGCCTCGCCCAGCGTTACGCCGAGGCCGACCAGCGTCTTGCCGACGCGATCGAATCCACTTCGGAAGCCTTCGTGCTATGGGACAAGAATGACCGTCTGGTGATGTGCAACACCCACTATCAGAAGGCCTATGGCCTGCCTGACAGCGTGCTGGTCGCCGGCACCGAAAAAAGCACCGTGCATGCGGCCGCAGCCCGCCCCGTGGTGGAGCGTCGTGTTGCCGATGCCGACCAGTCCGGTCTGTCGCGCACCACGGAAGTGCAGCTGGCCGACGAGCGCTGGCTGCAGATCAATGAGCGCCGCACCCATGATGGCGGCCTCGTTTCCGTCGGCACCGACATCACGCTGCTCAAGCGCCATCAGGAACGGCTGCGCGATTCCGAGCGCCGGCTGATGGCGACCATCGGCGACCTCTCCGCTTCACAGCACAAGCTGGAGCGACAGAAGACCGAGCTTTCCGACGCCAACGCCAATTACCTTGCCGAAAAAGAGCGCGCCCAGGCCGCCAACCGGGCGAAATCCGAATTCCTCGCCAATATGAGCCATGAGCTGCGCACGCCGCTCAACGCCATTCTCGGCTTTTCCGAAATCCTGCAAAACGAGATGTTCGGGCCGGTCGGCTCGCCGAAATATTCCGAATATGCCCGCGATATCCATGACAGCGGCAAGCACCTCTTGAACGTCATCAACGATATTCTCGACATGTCGAAGATCGAGGCGGGCCATATGCGCATCAACCGCGAGACCATCGATCTCGCGCCGCTGATCGAGGAAACCCTGCGTCTGACCGCCATTCAGGCTGAACAGAAGAACATCACCGTGCAGCAGAAGGTCTGCGCCGGGCTGACGATGCAGGGCGACCGCCGCGCCATGAAGCAGATCATGCTCAACCTGCTGTCAAACGCCGTGAAATTCACCGGTGATGGCGGCCGCATCGCACTGCGCACCCATGTGCACGAGGCCGCGATGATCCTCACCATCGCCGATACCGGCATCGGCATTCCCACCCAGGCTTTGGAAAAGATCGGTCAGCCCTTTGAGCAGGTGCAGAGCCAATATGCCAAGAGCCAGGGCGGCTCAGGCCTCGGGCTTGCCATTTCCCGCTCGCTCGTGAAGCTGCATGGCGGGACGATGAAGATCCGCTCGTGTGAGGGTCGTGGCACGGTGGTGACGATTATTATTCCGCATGTGGCGGGGCATTGCGGGACGGTGCATTGATTGGGTAATATTGGTGGGTGTGGTTTACCCCCCTCTGCCCTGCCGGGCATCTCCCCCACAAGGAGGGAGATCGACCAGCTGCAATCGCTCGATCATCTCAAACGTTGCGAATTTGCCGGGGAGCATCCTTCTGGCTAATCTCCCACCTTGTGGGGGAGATGCCCGGCAGGGCAGAGGGGGGTAAACCACACCCACCAACCCTAACCACCATTCTTCACCGTCCCCACAAACACCTTCCGCACCGCTTTCGCCAGCCGCTTCACCTCACCCTCCAGCGTCGCAATGTCAGGGCAATCCCCCGCCCGGCAGACGAGGTCGGTCAATCCGGCCGGCGCTTCCTTCGGATTGAAGGCGCCGTCGATACATAGCCGCACGATCTGCGAGATTTCGGTATAGAGCCCCATCGCCGCCATGCAGTCGTCGAACGCCTGCGGCTCCATCACGGGTGCGGCCAGTACCTGCAGCGCCTCGGCCGTGTTGCGGCCCGGTTCATGAGGGACAAGGCCTTTTACGGGGCCGACCAGCGCCAGGTACTGGGTGATGAATTCCAGATCAACCAAACCGCCATTGATAAGCTTGAAGTCCCAGATGTTCTCCGGTGGCTTCTCCTGCTCGATAAGGTTTCGCATCTCCAGCACATCGGCGGAAACCTTGGCCACGTCGCGCTTCTGCGAAAGGATGGAGGCGATGATGCGGCGCGCGTCTTCCATCAGCGAGGCTTCGCCGCAGATCAGCCGGGCGCGGGAAAGCGCCATGTGTTCCCAGGTCCAGGCTTCCTCGCGCTGGTATTTCTCGAAGGCGGAAATCCGCGTCGCCACCGGCCCCTTGTTGCCGGAGGGACGCAGCCGCATGTCCACCTCGTAAAGCACGCCTTCCGCCGTCGGGGCAGACAGTGCCGCGATAAGCCTCTGGGTGACGCGGGTGAAATACCGCACAACATCGAGCGGCTTGGCGCCGGTGGATTCCTGGGCGCTATCATCATAATCGTAAAGCAGAATGAGATCGACATCCGAACCGGCGGTGAGTTCGAAGGAGCCGAGCTTGCCCATGCCCATGACGGCGACACGCCCGCCGGGATAAGGCCCATGCGCCGCTTCCATTTCCGCCAGCACGGCATTCAGCGCCGCCTCTATCACCAGATCGGCAAGATGGGTGAAAGCGCGGGCGGCGACCTCGCCACGGATCGCGCCGGTCAAGAGCCGCACCCCGATCAGGAACCGCTGTTCGGCGGCGAAGATGCGCAGCCGGTCGAGAATATCCTCGTAATGGCGGGCATTGGAGAGGAAATTGCCCATGCGATGGGCGAGATATTCGCGCGTCGGCACGTCGCTCATCAGCGCCGGGTCCAGCATGCCGTCAAAGACATGTGGGCGGGCGGCGATGATTTCGGCAAGACGCGGGGCCGAAGACATGATCGTTACCAGGAGCGACAGAAGCGCCGGATTGTTGCCAAGCAGCGAAAACAGCTGGATGCCGGCCGGCAGGCCGGAGAGGAAATTGTCGAAGCGCAGCAATGCCTCATCGGCCCTTTTGCTCTCGCCGAAGGCGCGCAGCAAATCCGGCGTCAGTTCCGTCAGCCGCTCGCGCGCCTCCACCGATTGTGTCGCCCGGTAGCGGCCATTGTGCCAGGTGCGGATGACGCGGGAAATATCCTCCGGCCGCTCAAAGCCCAGCGTGGAGAGCGTCTTTAACGTATCGGGATCGTCCTTCTGGCCCGTGAAGACCAGATTGCCGGCCTCGCCTGACAGTTTCGTCTCCTGCTCGAACAGCGCCGAATAACGCCGCTCCACCAGCCGCAGCACCTCCTCCAGCTTCTCGGAAAAGGACTTGGTATCGGCAAAACCGAGCATGAAGGCGATGCGCTTCAGTTCGGCTTCGGTGTCCGGCAGCACATGAGTCTGCTCGTCGCGCACCATCTGGATGCGATGCTCCACTTCGCGCAGGAACCAATAGGCTTCCGTCAGGCTGTCACGCGTTTCGGCATCGATCCATTTCGCTTCCGTCAGCGCCGCAAGCGCCTCCTCCGTCGCGCGGACCCTGAGCGGCGGCATGCGGCCGCCTGCTATGAGCTGCTGCGTCTGCGCGAAGAACTCGATTTCGCGAATGCCGCCGCGCCCGAGCTTGACGTTGTGGCCCTTCACCGCAATGGCGCCGTGGCCCTTATGCGCATGGATTTGCCGCTTGATGGAGTGGATATCGGCAATCGCCGCATAATCGAGATATTTGCGGAAAATGAAAGGCGTCAGCTCACGCAGGAAATTCTCACCCGCCTTGATGTCGCCGGCCACCGGCCGCGCCTTGATATAGGCGGCGCGCTCCCAGTTCTGGCCCCTGCCCTCGTAATAAAGCAGCGCCGCTTCCACCGGGATGGCAAGCGGCGTCGAGCCGGGATCGGGACGCAGCCGGAGATCGGTGCGGAAAACATAACCATCCGCCGTGCGCTCCTGCATGATACGCACAAGACGGCGCATCATGCGGCCGAAATTTTCCGTGGCATCATAGGGGTCGTCCATGATGCCAGCCGAGGGTTCGAAGAACACCACGGCATCAATATCGGAGGAATAGTTGAGTTCGCGCGCGCCGAGCTTGCCCATGCCGAGCACGATCAGGCCGGAGCCTTCGCTTGGCGCGGCGACGTTCTTCAGCTTCAGCTTGCCGCTCTCATGGGCGGAAAGCAGCAGGTGATCGATGGCGGCGGAAAGCGATGCATCCGCCATCTCGCTCAGCCAGCGCGTCGTATCGCGGGCGGTGAAGATGCGCGCCAGATCGGCAAGCGCCGCGACGAAGGAGAGCCGCCGCTTGGCGATTCTCAGCCGCGACATCACCTCGTTTTCGACGGGTAAGCCGCCTTCCTGCCCGGGTTTCCAGCAATCGCGCGCGTCACGAACGAGATCGGTGAGCAGCAGCGTCAGCGGTTTGGAAATCGCCAGCGTCAGCAGCCCCTCATCCGCCGCCGCCATATCGCGCAGATAGGGTGACAGGGTGAAGGCCGCAGCGATAAAATCCTTAAGCGGGCTTTCGTCCGCCAGCAACGCCGCCACCGCCGGCTCAACCTTGCCGATGTCCTTCAGCGTCGAAAGAACGGATTTCAGTTCCGTCTGCGTATAGGGGCGGATCACGCCCGGCAGAACCTCGCTCAGCCGCCTTTCGGCGTTTTGGGGTTTCGTCACTGTCTCTCTCCCTCTTGCCGCTTTCGCATCCGCGCTCTTCCGCCTGCAGCATTTTCAGGAACGGGCCGCTCCCCGCAAACCGTTCCGCCGCCATCCTCTGCCGAAGCCTTCGGGCGCATAGACTTGGCGTTGTAACAAATGCGAGGCGCTTTGCGATGAGGAAAACCGTTTCCGGCGATGTTTTCCAAGGCCGCGCCCCGGTTTTTCGCTCCGAAGTGCAAGTCCCGGCACCACGTAATGTCTCCGCAACTGTGCCCGCGTAGCGTCCTCCTCAACGAAACCCGACTCCCCGGTTTTCCAACGCTCGATGCTGCAACGGATATGATCATGAAACAATTTTTTACGGTGAAATGGCAAAAGAACCTGCGTGCGATGGCATTGTGCCTGACGGCGTTGCCCATGGCGCAGATCATTTCCACGCCCGCTTTTGCCGCCGATATCGGCAAATCGGACAGGCTCGCCGATCCGCAGGGCAATTTCGACAATGCCCGCTACAGCAGCTCCAGCGCCTGGAAGATCACGCTCGGCGTCGGCGCGGCCTATGCCCCCAAATATGAAGGCTCCGACAAGCTGGAAGCCGGCGCCGTTCCCCTGGTTTCCGTGCAATATGGCGATACGCTGAGCATCGATTTCAGCGGTGTCACCGTTAATGTCCTGAACCAGAACGGTTTCAGACTGGGCATCAAGGGCGGCTGGGAAGGCGGTCGCAAGGAAAAGGACGACAGGAAGAACCTGCGCGGGATGGGCGACATCAAGGCCGGCGGCGTGGTCGGCGGCGTCATCGCCTACGGCATGGACCCGTTCGAAATCTACGCCAAGGTGGACAAGACCATTGGCGGCAGCGAAGGCCTGACCGCCACCGTCGGTGCCAGCGTCTCGCACAAGGTCGACCAGTTCATTCTTGGCGCAGACCTCTCCGCCACCTGGGCGGATGACAAGCACATGAAATCCTATTTCGGCGTCACCTCAGCCCAATCGGCCCGCTCCGGCCTGCGCCGCTACGACGCCAAAGCCGGCTTCAAACGCATCGACGCCAGCGCCTCGGTCTCTTACTTGATGACGGAGAACTGGACGATCACCGGCACCGGCGGCGTCGGTTTTCTCTTGGGCGACGCCAAGGACAGCCCGGTGGTGAAAAAAGACATACAGCCATTTGCGATGGTGGGCGTGGCCTATACGTTCTGAGGCTGGCGGGAATGCGCGGCATCGCCCGCAAGACCCGACTGACATTCATGATGACGAAACGCGTTCCGGCGTTTGCATCTCTCCCGGTGAAGCGCGACATGGCGCTTCACCGGGGCCGTCAGGTTCCAGAGCACCCTTATAAGCGACAACCAACCCCACGAATGGCAGGGAAATTTCCACGTCGAAGCAGAAGCGATCCTCCGCCTCGGACTCGAAGCTCACGCCTTTCGGCAGAAGAATGCCGGGCAAGGGCATGCCCAAAACATGCCATCGCCGGGGGATGAGAGCCAACCGGCCGCCATCCAGCACCAGCGCCAGGGCGACCGTGACGATACCAAACCGCTCCGCCAGCAGATATTGATCCTTGCCCGTTCCGGCCGACAGGGTGGACGAGAAACGCCTGCCGCCGAAATTCCGCGTCCAGCGCTCCTTACCCTTTTCCAGTGTAAAGTTGACGTTGACGGGCACCTGCTTTCCTGCCTTCGGAAAGCCGAGGACAGCGGAAATCATGCGAGCCAGCACGCCCTCTCCGCGCCGTATCTCTGCAACGCCGCGCCATTCCCGTGTATGTCCGCTGCCGTGCAGCTGCCGCAGGCGGGGCGGTAATGCATCGAAGGCGGGGCCGAGGAGACTGCGAAACAATGGAGCGTCGGGCTCATCTCGACGGAAACCCGTAAAGATCGTTTTGCTGCGGAAAAGCCCATCATAGTCCGCCAGTTCCAGCGCAGCGGTGCCAGCGCGTGCACCGGGAAGCGGGCGCTCGCCGTTCAGCATCTTGCGGATAAGAGCCTCGATCGCCATGGAGGGAATATAGGGCCCGTCATCACCTTCGGTCAGCAGGTGCCAACTCATCTCCATGGGTTTGCCGGCTGCAAGACCCCCTGCCCGAACAAACATACCGCCGCGATGTTCGCCAAAACGCAACCGGTTCAATACCGCATGAAATAGTGGCGACAGCGGTGCGAATGAGGGAAGGGCAAACCGCGCACGCGCTTTCGCCAGTACATTCAGCATGCGGTGCAGAAATTCCGGCACCGGACCGGCGCCCATCCATATATCCGTCATGGATGGGTACTCTGGCGGGATCACTTGCAAATCCGGCACATCGACCAACGAAAAATGAATGTTCCGCAGCGGTAGCCTGCCGGGGACTGCAACGGTGAAGCGCCTGCTTTCCGCCAGACCGATGCCGTGGGAGGGTTCGCCATGCCGGAAGAGTTTGACCGGCGTACCGGCGTAGCCCACGACGGCACGCATGACGTTGAGACCGATCCCTGCATAGGGAGACGGTGCAATGCCGCCCTCGACTGTCACGATCTCCATGTCTTTCGCCATCTGGCGCAGGACAGCCGCCGTCAGCACCGGAAAACTGCTGACGCCCGACAGCACGAAAATACCGGCGGCTTTTGCCCGCTCATCGAACTGGCTGACGCCGAAAACGAAATCGGCGGCATCGGCGAAATCGAGATAGTCGATTCGAGCATCTATGCACGCTGTTATGACTGCGTAGCACTCATTGCCGTAGTTTTGGAACGGCCCGGAAGCATCAACGACGAGATCGGGTTTATGGACGCGCAGTGCTTCGACGATATCGCGACGATCAAGCATCAGGGGCCGCAGTTGCGCTTGTCCGCGCCAACCCTCACAGAAGGTCTGCGCCCGCGCGAGGCTGCGGCCACAGACAAGAATCTCAATACTGGAAATATCGGCAAGCAACTCCGCCAGCCGGCCGCCGAAAACGCCATAACCACCGAGGATGAGTATCTTCATCGAACCGCCGATCACATCTGCCTCAATGCCGGGATTACAGCATGCTGTGAGTGGAGAGGCTTCGCCATCTTCAAAGGATCCTGTCCCTGTATTCCGGCGGCGCTATCCAGCATTGCTCACGCTTTCCAAACCACCGGTAGCGATTGCGTGCAACGAAGCGATAAAGGGGATCGCGTAAGGAGGCGGGAATGACGCGCATTATGGCAACAAGCCGCCACGGCATGCCAAGCGCCTCATAGATGCTCAGCACCGCGTCGCTGTCCTGCCGCACCCTGTCGCCTTCGACGACCAGCATGCTTGCCGGATTGGTGGGGTCCATGCCGTGACGCCGATAGATTTCCGCACCGACCTCTCCCTGCATCGACGCCAGCCGGAAGTACCCTGCCTTATCGTGCCGCAGCACAAATTGCGCATTCACCGAACACAGCACACATTCGGCATCGAACAGAATGATCGGGCCATGCCGGTCGCTGGCTGTGGGAGTGGTGCCTGCCATCTGTCGCCAAGTCCTCTTGTCGATCGCCATCAGACCGACGCATAAAGTGCAGCAATCATCCCCATGAATATTCTTCCGATCACCTGTCAATTCAATCTCGGATGGGAGCTATTTTTCCGACCGGGAAAGAATGTCTGCGCAAATTTCGGTGATCCGCCTAACCGTTACCCGCGCTGACGCAAGGCAACGCCATCGCTTGCAGGGACGAGATCGCCGTATGGCTTGGCTTATGGTTTTGAGACGGGAAATACCATCGAAACTGTCAGCCCCGGGCAGGCGGCATTCGACGCATCGGTGTCGGACAGCAGCAGCGATCCGCCATGCAGTTCCATCACGGCCTCCACCAGGGAGAGGCCAAGGCCGGTGCCCGGTTTGGAACGGCTTTCATCCAGCCGCACGAAACGTTTCAGCACCTCGCCGCGCTTGTCGGCGGGAATGCCGGGGCCATTATCGGCGACGGAAAGCACGATTGCTTCTTCTTCTCTCGCCAGACGAATGACGAGCTTTTTGTCGCCTTCGCTTTCACAGGCATATTTCATGGCGTTGTCGATGAGGTTCGACAGCGCCTGGCCGATCAGTTCGCGGTTGCCCTGCACCGAAAGTCCGGGCTCTATCTGGGTTTCCAGCACAAGGCCGGCATCTTCGGCCACCGGCTCGTAAAGTTCGGCGCTGTCTGCGGCGATTGCCGAGACGTCCACATCGGTCATTTCAGCGGCGATCGAGCCGGCCTCGACGCGGGAGATCATCAGCAGCGCGTTGAAGGTGCGGATGAGCTGATCGGACTCAGCGATGATGCCCTCAAGCGCTGAGCGCCTTTTGGTCTCGTCATCGTCGTCAAGTGCTGCGGCGGCCTTGTTGCGCAGCCGGGTCAGCGGTGTCTTCAGGTCGTGGGCGATATTGTCGGAGACCTGCCGCAGGCCCTCGTTCAGTTTTTCGATGCGGCCGAGCATGGCATTGAGCGAGCCGGACAGCCGGTCGAACTCATCTCCCGAGCGGCCCTGCGGCAGGCGCTGCGACAGATCACCGGCCATGATCTTCTTGGTCGCCGCCGACATGCGATCGATGCGCTTCAGCGCATTGCGGCCGATGCCGAACCAGATGAGCAGCGCGCCGCCGCTCATGATCGCCAGCGCCACCATCAGCGCATTGCGCACCAGCGCCCGGAACTTGGTCGGCTCGCCAAGGTCGCGGCCGATCAGGATGCGCAGGCCATTATCCAGCAGGAAAATATTGGCGGTGGCGAGGTGCTGCACGCTGTCGCCGCTTTCGGAATAACGCTCGTAACGGAAGGGAAAGCCCGTCCAGCCTTCCTTGTCGAAGACACCGGGCTGCACGGAGGCAACGTTACCGGCAAGGATTTCGCCGTTCGGGCCGGCAATGACGTAAAGGCTCGCGCCCGGCTGGCGGGCGCGGCGCTCCATCATCCTGAGCAGCGGGTTGATGCCGCCGCGATTATAGATGCGCTGCACATCAGATACTTCCTGCAAGACGGCATCACGCGTCTGCTGGTTCAGCAGCTTTTCGGAAAGTGCGGTGACGTAGAAGACCAGAAAGGCGGCGCAGAGCGCGAATAAAAGGATATAGAGCGCCGAGAGGCGCACCGCGGTCGACCGGAACAATATTCTGAGGCGGGCCATTTTCGCCAATCAGCCCTCGTCCTTCATCATGTAACCGGCACCGCGAATGGTCTTCAGCAGCGGCTTCTCGAAGTCCTTCTCGATCTTCGAGCGCAGACGGGAGACATGCACGTCGATAACATTGGTCTGCGGGTCGAAATGATAATCCCAGACGTTTTCCAAGAGCATGGTGCGGGTTACCACCTGGCCGGCATTTTTCATCAAATATTCCAGCAGGCGGAATTCACGCGGCTGCAACAAAATCTCTTTGCCGCCGCGACGGACATCATGCGACAGGCGGTCAAGTTCGAGATCACCGACCCGGTAGACCATGTCTTGCTCGGGCTTGCCCTTGCGGCGACCCAGCACCTCGATGCGGGCAAGCAATTCGGAAAAGGCATAGGGCTTCGGCAGATAATCATCGCCGCCGGCACGCAGGCCGGTGACGCGGTCATCCACCTGCCCCAGCGCGGAGAGGATCAGAACCGGCGTCTCGATGCCGCGACGGCGCAGCTCGCTTATGACGGAAAGCCCGTCGCGGCGCGGCAACATGCGGTCGATCACCATGACGTCGTAGGCGTTCTCGCAGCCCATGAACAGACCGCTCTCACCGTCGCTCGCGTGATCGGCGACGATCCCGGCTTCGCGGAACGCCTTGGTCATATAGGCCGCAGCCTCTAGGTCGTCTTCAATGACAAGAATCTTCATGTGCGGGACAATAGCGCCCTCGCCCTTTTCCGCACAACCGGAAAGAGATGCGACAGACATTTCCTGAACCTTGTTTTCCATGAGGTTTCCTCCGCGATACTGCCTGGACCGGCGTTGCCGGTCCTTTCTTCTCCCCGCCGGAGAGAAGAAAACGGGCCGTAGCGCCCTGCCACACTCAATCGCCCCGTCTCGAGAGCGAGATGCGATGCCGGCTCCACAAAGAACCGGCATCGCCTGTCAACCTATCAACCCTGGTCGATATCCAGAGCGATGAAGCGGCTGCCGTCGTCCGTCTGGATCTGGAACAGCGCCTTGGAGCGTCCGTCCTTCTTGGCCTGCTCGAGGATCTTCTCGATATCGGCGGCAGAAGCGACCTGCTGGTTGTTGACCGAGGTGATCTTCTCACCGGTCTTCAGGCCGCGGGCGGCAGCATCGCTGTCGGGATCGACATCGGTGATGGCAAGGCCGTTGCCGTCATCGGCGGGCGAAACCGTCAGGCCGAGGCTGGAGAGCACCTTCTCGCTGGAGGACTGACCGCCCTTGTCGTCGTTCTGGCTGGGCGTCGCCTTGGAAGCGTCGTCGCTTGCGAGATCGCCGAGCGTCACGGTTACCGACTGCGATTTGCCACCGCGCCAGAGCGAGATTTCAACCTTGGCGTTGGGGGCCATGCCACCGATGCGGCGCGACAGGTCGCGGGCATCCTTGACCGGCTCGCCATTGACGGCCGTGATAATGTCACCCTGCTTGATGCCGGCCTTGTCGCCCGGCGAGCCGGACTGCGGCGAGACAACGAGTGCGCCGCTTGCTTCGGAAAGACCGAGCGATTCGGCGATATCCTTGCTGACGGGCTGGATCTGCACCCCGAGCCAGCCGCGCTCGACCTTGCCGTCCTTCTGCAGGTCGGCGATCACGTCCTTGGCCACCGATGCGGGGATGGCGAAGGCGATGCCGACATTGCCGCCGGAAGGCGAGAAGATGGCGGTGTTGATGCCGACCACTTCACCGTTGAGGTTGAAAGCGGGGCCACCGGAGTTGCCACGGTTCACGGCAGCGTCGATCTGCAGGTAGTCGTCATAGGGGCCGGAGCCGATATCGCGGCCACGGGCGGAGATGATGCCCGAGGTCACCGTACCGCCGAGACCGAAGGGGTTGCCGACGGCGACGACCCAGTCACCGACGCGGATCTTGGTGTCATCGGCGAATTTCACATAGGTGAACTTGCGGTTCACATCGACCTTCAGCAGCGCCAGATCGGTGCGCGGATCACGGCCGACGAGCTTGGCATCGAGTTCGGTGCCGTCATTCATCACGATCGTATAGGCGGAGCCGTCATCGACAACGTGATTGTTGGTGACGACATAACCGTCTTCGGAGATGAAGAAGCCCGAGCCCTGGGCGACCGGGCGCAGCGGGCCCTTGCCGTCACGGTGGCGGTTCGGGCCACGCTCGGAACGGTCCTGATTGGGGCCGCCGAATTCCTTGAAGAAACGCTTCAGCGGATGATCGTCCGGCAGCTGGTCGAGACCACGGCCGCCGAAGTTGAAGGAGAAGTTGCTGGAATCATCGGAAGCGGGCTGCACGTTCGACTGGACGCGAACGGAGACGACGGCGGGCGAAACCGCATCAACCACATTGGCAAAGCTCGGAACCTGCGGCGCGGTTACTTCGACGGGTGCTGCAAGCGAATGGGCGATCGGTGCGGCGATGCCGGTTGACAGCATCAGCGCGGCAAGGCCGCCGACGGTCGTGGCCTTCAGAGCCGTTTTCAGCGAGAAACGTCCGTTTTGAGAGTGAGACATTGGTACCTTCTTTCTTCATTCACACTGGAGCCCGTTTGACCGGGGGAGAAGCGGTGGATGATGAAGATATAGGAGGCAACACCTTACGGCGAAGTGTCTGACGAATGAAAAATCCGTAATGTTGAAAAAGAACCGGGGGCCGACATGGAAACCGGTTATTTTTCAATGAGATTACGGATTCTCTCTTCTTCGTCCGCGCTCAGTTTTTGTGGCCGCTCCTG
Organism: Agrobacterium sp. V1; assembly: GCF_030518355.1. Classification (NCBI taxonomy): domain Bacteria; kingdom Pseudomonadati; phylum Pseudomonadota; class Alphaproteobacteria; order Hyphomicrobiales; family Rhizobiaceae; genus Agrobacterium; species Agrobacterium sp. V1. The sequence goes on along the minus strand of NZ_JAULSF010000001.1, from coordinate 621,482 downwards.
CGTTGCGCGACGGCGCGAAAAGACGAAAACGGCGAAAATGCCCGCAAGGGTAAGGCCGACGGGTGCGCCCCACAAAAGCACGGTGCGAAGGCTGAGACGGGGTTTCAACAGCACGAATTCGCCATAACGCGACACGACGTAATCGATGACGGCCTTGTCGCTATCACCCTGAACCAGCCGCTCGCGCACCAGAACGCGCAGGTCACGCGCAAGCTCGGCGTTGCTGTCATCGATGGACTGGTTCTGGCAGACCATGCAGCGCAGCTGAGACGTCAGGCTGCGGGCACGCTGTTCCAGCACGGGGTCTTTAAGAACCTCGTCGGGGTTGAAGGCGAAGGCGGGCGAGGCTGCAGCGAAGATGAGGGTAAAAAGAAGCCCGAGCGTTACCACAAGCTCCCTCATTCCGCCGCCTCCGGCATTGCCGCCGGTCGGACTGGCTTCGCCTTGCGATTTGGTGCCCCCACCCTCAAACGCCTGTCGGAGAGCGAGATGAAGCCGCCCACCATCATGAACAGCGTGCCGCCCCAGATGCACAGGATGAAGGGTTTCCACCAGATGCGCACCACCATGCCGCCATCGGTCATCGGGTCACCCAGCGAGACATAAAGCTGGCTGAGGCCGAAGGTCAGAATACCGGCTTCCGTCGTCGGCATGCGCCGCGCGGTATAGAGCCGCTTCGAGGACCAGAAGTCACCCACCTCGACCCCCGCCTTGCGCACGGTGAAATGGCCGCGATCCTCGGTGAAGTTGGGGCCGACAGCGTGGCGGATGCCATCAAAGGTGAGGCTGTAACCGCCCGCTTCCGCCACCATGCCCTGTTTCATTTCCAGGACGGTTTCGGTCTCATAGGTGGTGACGATGACAATGCCGAGCACGGTGATGCCGACGCCCATATGCGCCAGCGCCGTACCGAAGGCAGAGCGCGGCAGGCCCTTCAAACGGCGGAATGCGATGCCGAAGGCCAGTTTGCCGAAATTGGCGCGATACCAGAGATCGGCAAACGCACCGAAAATCAGCCAGAAACCGGCGGCGATGCCGAGAGCCGCCAGCACCGGGCCGCCATTTTCCACGTACCAGAGCGTCAGCCCGGCAAGGGCTGCAATGGCGGCGGCCACATAAAGCCGCTGGAAGGCGCCGAGAAGATCGCCGCGCTTCCACGCCAGCATCGGCCCAAACGGCGTGACGATCAGGATCGGGATCATCAGCAGACCGAAGGTGAGGTTGAAGAAGGGTGCACCGACCGAGATTTTTTCGCCCGTCAGGGTTTCCAAAATGAGCGGATAAAGCGTGCCGATCAGCACCGTGGCAGTCGAGACCGTGAGAATGAGATTGTTGAGGACGAGTGCCCCTTCGCGCGAGATCGGCGCAAACAGGCCGCCGACCTTCAGCGATGGCGCGCGCCATGCAAAGAGCGCGAAGGCTCCACCGATGAAGATCGTCAGAATGCCGAGAATGAAGATACCGCGGCTCGGATCGGTGGCGAAGGCATGCACCGAGGTCAAGACGCCGGAGCGGACGAGGAAGGTGCCGAGCAGCGACAGCGAGAAGGTCATGATCGCCAGTAGCACGGTCCAGATTTTCAGTGCCTCGCGCTTTTCCATGACGAGCGCCGAATGCAGAAGGGCTGTTCCAGCCAGCCACGGCATGAAGGACGCGTTCTCCACCGGATCCCAGAACCACCAGCCGCCCCAGCCGAGTTCATAATAGGCCCAGTAGGAACCCATGGAGATGCCGGCGGTCAGGAAGGTCCATGCGGCGAGCGTCCACGGCCTCACCCAACGCGCCCAGGCGGCGTCGATGCGGCCTTCCAAAAGCGCCGCAACGGCAAAGGAAAAGCAGACGGAAAAGCCGACATAACCGAGGTAAAGCAGCGGCGGGTGGATGGCGAGGCCAAAATCCTGAAGGATGGGGTTCAGATCCTGCCCCTCGGCCGGCACCGGTGACAGACGCAGAAACGGATTGGAGGTGAGCAGGATGAACAGCAGGAAGGCAACGGAAATCCAGGCCTGTACGGCCAGAACATTGGCTTTGAGCGTTTCCGGCAGATTGCGGCCGAAGGCGGCGACGAGCGCGCTGAAAAACACCAGTATCAGCAGCCATAACAGCATGGAGCCTTCATGATTGCCCCACACACCGGTCAGCTTGTAGAGCATCGGCATCAGCGAATGGGAGTTTTCCCAGACGTTGCGCACGGAGAAATCCGAGACCGCATAGGCCCGCGTCAGCGCCGCGAAGGAAAACCCCACCAGCAGGAACATCATGACGGAGCCAAGCGAGGCGACATCCATCAGCGCCCGGTCGTTGCGGCGCGCACCGATGACCGGCAGCGTCGAGACGATGAGCCCCACGCCAAGCGCCAGAACCAGAACATAATGGCCGATCTCGTTGATCATTTTGTCGCTCCGGTCTTGTCAGTGGAGACGGCACCGGCCGATGGCGTTGCGGCGGACGGCTCTTCGCCTTCTCCGCCATGCTGCCACAGACCCTTGTCTTTCAGCCGGTCGGCCACTTCCTTCGGCATGTAGTTTTCGTCATGCTTGGCCAGCACGCTGTCGGCCACGAAGCCACGGGTCGCGACATCGAACACGCCCTCGGTCACCACGCCCTGCCCTTCGCGGAAAAGATCGGGAAGGATGCCGGTATAGCTGACGGGTACATTCGCCTCGCCATCCGTCACGGTGAAGCTCACCGTGCGGCCCTCGCCGCGCTTGATCGAACCTTCCGCCACCAGACCACCAAGGCGGATGCGGGTGCCGGGATTGACGGGCGTCTTTTCCAGATCGGCCGGCATGTAAAAATAGGCGATGGACTGGCCGAAAGCGAACATGACGAGCAGCACGGCTGCGACGATGAAGCTCATGCCGCCGCCGATGATTGCCAGACGTTTCTGTTTGCGGGTCATTGCGTCACTCCCTGCGGCGCGGCATCCTGTTGCCCGGTGGTGCGGATCGGTCCGGCGGAAACGCCCAGTTCCTTCGCCAGCGCCAGCAACTGCCGGCCCTGCTCACCCTCCGGCGGGAAAGCCTGCAGGCCGGCCCTCAAGGCTTCACCGGCCCTGGCTTCATTCTTCAGCACGGCATAGGCGCGCACAAGCCGCATCCATCCTTCAAAATCGGCCGGGTTTTCCTTCAGCTTGGCGTCGAGGCTTGCCACCATGCCCTCGATCATCGCCTGCCGGTCGGTGGCCGTCATGTCATTCGCAGCCGCCATATCCTGCGCGGTCGGGCCGGGCGCGGCTGGGGCCGTCTCGCCGCCGGTGCGGGTAATATGTTCGCGAACCAGCGGCAGCCAGGGTGCGCCAGCCGGTGCATCGGCCTCCAGCGCCGCAAAGGCTGCACGTGCCTCGTCCGCCTTGCCCGCCTGTTCCAGCGACAGCGCCAAGTAAAAGCGGGCGCGCGGATTGCCGGGTTTCAGCTTCTCGGCCTCAGCAAAGGCGTCACGCGCTGCCTCGATGACGATGCCGTCATTGCCAGCCACCAGCGTTTCGCCAAGGCCCGTCAGCCGTTCGGCGCTTGGCCCCAGAATACGAAGCGCATTGCGATAGGCAAGCTCGGCATCACCAAGCCGCAGCGTCTTGAAATAGATCGGGGCCAGAATATCCCAGCCGGCGCCGTCATCCGGGTTCTGCGCCAGATGCCTTTCGGCGCGGGCGACCAGCAGGTTCATGTCATTGCCGGGCTTTTCAAGACGCGCCTCGAGCGGCATGTCCGGCACTTCCGGACTGCCGTTCCAGACGTAAAGACAGAGCCCGAGTGCGGGCAAAAGAACGGTGATGAGGCTTGCGGCGAGATTGTGCCGGCGCGGCCGGTCCTGCTTGTCCTGCTCTTCTTCCGCCTCGGCGGCGGCAAGCAGGCGACGGCCGATTTCGGCGCGGGCGTAATCCGCCTCGGTTTCGCCGATCAGACCCGCCGCACGTTCACGGTCCAGTTCCGCCAGCTGGTCGCGGTAAACGGCAACCTCACCGTCGCGGCGCGTCTCAGGCGCCTCGGTCTTCCGCATCAGCGGGTACATCAGGACGACGGCGACAGCCGCCGTCAATATCGCAACGACAATCCAGAACATAAGGCTCAATTACTCGAATGCGCGGCACATGGAAACATGAAGCGCGGGGATGACGTGAATTTGAGACATCACGCCGCACCGCAAGCCCTGTTTCGGCCGTTCCGCCGTGCCTCTTCTTGTCATTGCCGGAGGTCGGTGGCCTTGATTTACGTCAAACCCGTCAGGTCAAAGGCGACCAGCTGCCATCGGCATTGCGGCAGGCCGCGCCACGCACCTTGGTTTCGCGTCCATCCACGGTGAGGCTGTGCGAATATTGCCGGCAGTTCTGATTGCCCACCTGATAGGGCGCATTGGCAACCACCTGGCCCTTGGCGTCATCGCCGTTCCAGGCAACGGGCGTGCCGACAGGCGCCGTTTCCAGCGCCTTGTATTCCGCCTCCAGCGCCTTGGTCTGATCGCCCCTGTCGAGCTGCACGCCGCTTCGCCCGACGATGCCGCCCTCAAGATTGGCAAGGAAAGGCGTCGAAGGCTGTGCCGAGCGACCGAACAGGCCGCCGCCCGCCGGGCGCGTGCCCGTGGTGGTGCAGGCGCTCAGCATCGAAACGCACAGGATCGAGAGAAGTGCCGGGCGTGACACCAGCGAACGCATCGTCACGGAGCGACAGCCATCATACACGTCAACCAAACCCTGTCCTCTTTTCTACCGCATTGCACCCAATATGGTGCCATTGAATTTCTTGCCTTTTTTCTTGCCTCACGCAAGCTCTTTTGAAAGGCCCGGCAAAATCAGATCGGCTTTCAGCCCGCCGATGGCGCTGCGCGACAGCGAAAAGCGGCCATGGTATTCTGACACCACCTCGGAAACGATCGACAGGCCGAGCCCGGTGCCCGGACGGCTCTCGTCCAGCCGCCGGCCGCGCTTCATCGCTTCGCTGATCTGTTCCGGCTCCAGCCCCGGCCCGTCATCCTCCACCGTCAGCTCCACCCAGGACCGGCGGCCGATTTCGGCATCGGAGGAAGGGTGCGTGCCGGTGGCAAGCGTGACGACCACTCTGGTCTGCGCAAAACGCGCGGCATTTTCCAGAAGGTTGCCGACGACTTCCTCCAGATCCTGCTGCTCCATGCCGAGCACCGCGCCCGGTTGCTCGAAGTTCAGCACGAACTGCTTTTCGGGGTTCAGGCGGCGCATCACACGCACCAGCCGTTCCAGCGCCGGTTCCGCTTCCACGCGGGCAAGGATGGAGCCGCGCTGGGCGGCGATGCGGGCGCGGGAGAGATAGGATTGCACCTGCGCCTGCATGGCATCGGCCTGCGCGCGCACCAGATCGCCATGCTGCGGCTCCAGCGTGCGGGCCTCGTTCAAAAGCACGGCAATCGGCGTTTTCAGCGAATGCGCGAGATTACCGACCTGCATGCGGGCGCGCTCCACCAGCCGGCGGTTGCTGTCTATCAGCGCATTGACCTCATTGGCGAGCGGCTGGATTTCACGCGGGAACTCACCTTCGAGGCTTTCCGCCTCCCCGCCCCTTATCTTGCCGAGCGCGACACGGGCCTGATCAAGAGGCCGCAGACTGTAGAGAATGGCAAGGCCGTTGACGACCAGACTGCCGACGCCAAAGACCGCCAGCGCCAGATAGAGGCTGTTGGAAAAATCGCGCACATCGTCTTCGACGACATTCAGATTGCCGGAAACGCGGAAACGGGCCGCCCGGCCCTCACCGTCCAGCACGACTTCCGTTTCCGCAACACGCACCTTGTTGCCGGCCTCGTCGGTAACGGCATAAAATCGCTCGTATCTGTTGTCGAAGGGGGCGTCGAGAATGCTCGGCACCGGCAGCGTCGACACGCCGAGCGAGGAAGACACCAGCGGCGCAGTCTGGAAATTGCCGAGCGGCTCCACCACCCAGTACCAACCGGTATCGGGCTGCGAAAACCGGAGATCGCCGAGCTGCGGGCTGCCGGCCAGCGTATTTTCGTTGGAAATCGTCACGGAATTGATGACGTTGTAAAGCTGCGCCCGCAGAAGATCGGTGAAGCTGCGCTCCACGCCCTGCCGGTAAAGCGTCGAAATGACGACGGCGATCACCACCAGCGCCAGCGCCGACCAGGCGGACGCTAGCAGCAGAACGCGGGCGGTGAGAGAATTACTTCGCATCTGCCGGCGCTTGCATCCGGTAACCGAGACCACGGATCGTCTCGATCAGATCAACCCCGAGCTTCTTGCGCAAACGTCCGACAAACACCTCGATCGTGTTGGAATCGCGGTCGAAATCCTGATCGTACATATGTTCGACCAGTTCCGTGCGCGAGACGACTTCGCCCATGTGATGCATGAGATAGGACAAAAGGCGGAACTCGTGCGAGGTGAGCTTCAGCGTCGTGCCGTTGACGGTCGCCTTGGAGGATTTGGTGTCGAGCCGGACCGGACCGCAGACCAGTTCGGAGGAAGCGTGGCCGGCGGCACGGCGGATGAGCGCGCGCACGCGGGCAAGCACTTCTTCCACATGGAAAGGCTTGGTCACGTAATCATCGGCGCCGGCATCGATGCCAGCCACCTTGTCGCTCCAGCGGTCACGGGCGGTGAGGATGAGGACCGGCATGGCTTTGCCGGCCGCACGCCATTTTTCAACGACGGTGATGCCATCCAGCTGCGGCAGGCCGATATCGAGGACGATGGCGTCATAGGGTTCGGTATCGCCGAGATAATGCCCTTCCTCGCCGTCAAATGCCTGATCGACAACATAACCGGCCTCTTTCAGCGCGTCGGTCAGCTGACGATTGAGATTGGCATCATCCTCAACAACGAGAATACGCATTGTCCGCCCTTTCCTGTGTCCCGGCCCGCCTGCGTTCCGGTCATGCTAAGTGTCTCGGATTGTTTTCCGATATTTCGGCGATGCGGGCAAGCTACATCGGCACGCGCATCGTTACCTTGCGCGGGCGCTCACCATTGCCCTGGACGAGAACGGTGACGACACAGGACTGGCCGTCGCCGGAAGGATAGACCGAAAGAAGCTGGCCACCGGTTTCGCGTACAACACGGGCGACGGCTGCGCCGCAATCGCTGGCAGCCAGAATGTAGTGGCCCTGCTGATCAGCCTCGGGCGCCGTGAAACCGGAAAGCCCGGCTGCAAGCGTCGCGATGATGAGAGGTGATGCCATTCTACAAACTTCCAAAAACCGGGTGCGTCTCGAACCTTATTGTGACCGAATATGTAGCGCAAAGCGTCTGAATGGCAAATGAATGCTGCCCCCGCCGCCAGGAGCCGCGGCGGGGGTTCTGCTGCTGCGATTATCGTCAGCGGATGGCGCGGGTTGCCGAAAGGCGGCCATAAAGTGCAATCAGGCCGCCAATTCCGCCCGCCACCGTTACCAGCCCTTCCGCCAGTTCACCGTGCAGGCCAGCCGGCAGGTCGAGGCCGGCAATGCTGAAAAGCGGCGCAAAAACCGCAATCAGCGCGCCCCAGATGGTGCGTGATTGATACCATGCCTTGGTACTGTCCATTCTCTCATCCTTTGCGTTGTTTTTCAGGCAGTTGTCAGAGCGGGAGAAAGGCTTGCGCCACCACTCCCAGAGGCACCGCGCGGCCGAGCTGGCGGACACGCACGGAAATGTGATCCCGCAGGATCGGGAAATCTGTGAGTTCGGCTGCGACAGGGTAAAACCAGAGGGGTTCGGAAACCTCCGACACGCGTTTGACGGCCTCTCCCTCCAGCACCTCGACACGGTATCGCTCGAAAGGCTCGTCCAGCGGGATGTCGCTCGCATCCCAGCCATCGGCCTCCATCCGGCTCCGGCGTTTCCATCGGATCAGCACGCCATCCTTTTTCCGCTTGCCGGAAAGATGCACCGGGCAAAGCGGCATCTGCGCCCGCAATCCACCCTCGAAGGCGAAAGGCCCGGCCGAAGCGCCGGCTTTTCCCGCCGCCTCGACGATCCAGCTCAGCCGCCGTCCCCGTTCGCCAGCGGCAAGGCCGAGCGACTGCACCGCCGCATCCAGCATCACCGCCGGTGCGCCCGCCGGCGCGCCGGCAGCCAACGCATCTTCCGTGCCCGCAAGTCCGCGCAGGAGGCTGGAGAGCCGCCAGCGCGAGGGCGCAATTTCTTCGGCCTTTGCGAAAGCGACGATCTCCCAGACGCCGTTTGCGGCCTTGATGGCGATGCGGTTTTCACCGTTCAGCACCGACAGCTCGTTTGCCGAGGCGAGCCCGCCGAAAGCAAGGTCGATCAGGACAGCATTCGTCCGGTCGAAACGGCCCGAAGGGCCGGGTAAAAGCGGCTTCGCCAGCGCGCCGATCATGGCCGGCTGGTCGAGCACGGCGCGTTGCCGGTAACCTTCCGTGCCAGAGGATGCGGAAACGAGGATTGGCCGCCATGGCCTTGCGAAGGCTGCGATCCTCGCCGAATGCTCCGGCGCGACGCCATCATGATGCGGCAGGTCGAGAAACAGCACCTCCGGCGCGAAACCCTCGGCACCGCTTGCATTGCCAACGCGCCGCTCATCCACCACGCCGGTAAAAGCGGAAAGGGCAGCGGAAAAGGCGCGTGCCTCCACCTGCCGCACCGCGCCATCCTCGATGCGGCTGACCAGAAACCGGCCTGCCGGCGCCTGTGGAAAAGCGCCGTCCGGCAGGCGGATACAATCGCCGGGTTCGAGGGCAATATCGGCGGGCGGCAGGGCAAAACGCACTGTGCGCCGCGCCTGACGGTTGTCGCGCAAGGCTGCCTCGACGGCGGCTTCCGCCGTTTCCGCCGGCAAGGCGGCGTTGAGGTCGAGCCGCATCACCCGGCTGCCGGCATTGTCGATGCGGCGGGAACGCGCGCCGGCCTGCTCGTAATCGAGCGCCGGGTTGAACGAGGTCAGCATGACTTCAGCCGCGAAATCGCTGTCATGGCCGCGATTTTCCGCCCAGAGCGGCTCGTCATCGAGATCGGCAAGCACGGAAATATCTTTGACGGGTAAAACCGCCATATTGCGGGAGCGGAAGCGCAGGGTGCCGCCGTCCTCCGCCACATCCAGCTGAAACGCCGCCATCAGCGGCTCCAGCAGGGCGCGGGCCGAGGTCACATCACCCTGCACATAACCGGTCATGTCGCCGCTGACGGCGGAGACGTCGAAAGCGGAAAAGCCATGATCGGTCAGGATCGCGGCGATGGTATCGGCAAGTGTCGCCGTACCCAGCCGGCCGTTCAGCCAATGGCCGGTGCGCCAGTTGCCGCCATCGCTCCACACCGCGCCATTCTGCGGAAAGGCGGGATAGGGCCGCGCATCCCAGGTCCAGAGATAGACCCGGTTTTTATCCACCATCGCCGTATCGCCCTGATCCCAATGGTCGAGATGCGCTTCCAGAAACCGCCGTTGCTGGCTGTCTGCCCGGTTCCGGCCGGAGAAATAGGGAAAGGCATTTTCCGCCGATTTTGGATCAGGAAAGACATTCGGGCGCGCGGCGCTCTTGTCCACCGCCGGGCAGCCGAGTTCGGTAAACCAGATGGGTTTCGAGCCCGGCACCCATGCGGTGGGTGTCGATTTCTCCACGCCCCGCACCCGGTCGTAATGGCGGTTTCCCCACCAATTCCTGATGTCCTTGTAGCGGAAAACCCATGGCTTGCCCTTCAGCCCGTCGGTGATGGGCGTGCGTCGCCGCGCGGCGCGATCGGCATCGCTGGCATAATACCAGTCGAAACCCTCACCTGCCGTGATCGCTCGTCGGAAAGCGTCAACATCATCCGGGCCAGTCATGCCATCCGGATTGCCGTTTGCGGCATCCTCGTCGCGCCAGTCGGACAGCGGCATGTAATTGTCGATACCGATGGCGTCGATATCGGGGCTCGCCCAGAGTGGATCGAGATGGAAAAAGACATCGCCCGAACCATCCGCCGGCTGATGGCCGAAATACTCGCTCCAGTCCGCCGCATAGGTAAGTTTCACCGCCGGCCCCATGATGGCGCGCGCATCACCCGCCAGCCGCACCAGCTCCTCCACAAAGGGGAAGGCATCGTTCTCATCGCGCAGGCCCGTCAGCCCGCGCAGCTCCGAGCCGATCAGGAAAGCATCCACCCCGCCCGCTCTCACCACAAGCGCCGCATAATGCAGCACCATACGGCGATAACCCTCATCGCGGTGGCAAAACCGCTCGACTTCCCGGCGCGCCGCAACGCTGCGGTCGGGAGAGCCGGGCCTTTCGGGTGCGGGAAAACAGGTGATGCGCCCGCGCCAGCCATAAGCATCCTGTTCACCCTTGCCATAGGGATCCGGCAGACCATTGCCGGCGGGCACGTCCATCATCACGAAGGGATAAAGGCAGACCTTCAATCCACGAGACTTGAGGTCGGCTATCGCCTGCAGCACGCTTTCATCATCAGGCGTGCCGCCATAGGCCGGGCCGCCGCCATGATGGCTGACCGGATGCGCCTCACCACGCGAAAGGCCGGCAACCGACCATGGCGCCGTTTCGCCATCGCGGGCCGCCACTTCCACGCCGGGCAGAATGCGGCATTCCCCCGCCCGCATATCCGTGCCGAACCAGCTCACCACCAGCGCCACGTTTGCAGGTTGGGGCACAGCGCCTGCAATTCGTCGATGGCCGCCTGCCAGTCGGTCGCTGCAGTCAGACCGTTGCGGTTCATCACCCGGCTTTGTCCCATGCCGGTGCGCTCGGAAACCGGCACCGTGGCGTAACCATGCTCCGTTGCCCCCGGAATGACGGTGATGGCGCGGATCGATTTTTCCAGCCGGCCAACGGGCCGCACGACTTCGAACTGCATCAGCGGAATACGATTACCATAGTCGTCGAGCGGCAGGCGTTCAAAGACCACATAGGCCAGCCCGCGAAAGGCAGGCGCATTGCCGCTGCCCTGTTTCGCCTCAATCAGCGGATCCGGCAATTGCGTTTCGCTGCCGGGATAAAACCGCATCTCGATGCCGGTGAGATCAACTTCGCGGCCGTCAGCCCAGATGCGCCGCACCATGGTCGCCTCGCCTTCGCAGAGGCCAATGGCGAGATTGGCGAAATAACGAAAAGTCTCCACCTTCGGGCCGCGATTGCCCTTGCCGCCCCGCCGCTCCACCTCAACGCTTTCCTCAAACCGCGTCGCCCAGATCAGCGTACCGCCGATCCTTGCCGTTCCGTAAAGCCGGTTAATGGCCGCTCCCTCATCCGCTCCCGGAATACGCGCCGTCGAAAGCCTTGCGCCCGATACGGTGCGGCCGCTGGAAAGCAGGGCACGGTCGACGGTATTGCCCGCCAGCGCACCGGCCGCCTGGCCAATGATGGCACCCACGGGGCCGAAAATGCCACCGAGCGCCGCACCCGCCGCCTGAAAAACTATGGTCGCCATGCTTGCCTCGAAAATTCAGGGATCGGGGAACCGGAAAACACCGGCGATGCGCCGCTTCCAGCCCGGCACCAGCGTGGAACACACCACTGCGGCCTGTTCATAGGCGTGGATGAAATGCTGAGGCCCGGCGAGAATGCCGAGATGTTTCGCCGCTGCATCGGCCCGCCAGCGAAACAGCAAGAGGTCGCCCGGCCTTGCCTCATCCATATCAGGCACCGCCAAAAAATGGCGCTTCGCCGCCGCCATCAGCCGGTCTTCACCGCCGCGTTCGGCCCAATCAGGCGCATAGGGCGGCAACAGCTCCGGCTCGGCGCCGTATAATTCACGCCAGATGCCCCTGACCAGGCCGAGGCAATCGCAGCCGACGCCCTTTAACGAGGCTTGATGCCGGTAAGGCGTGCCTAGCCAGCCCTGGGCCAGCGCCAGCACTTTTTCTACGGTATCACTCATGGAAACAGTGCCTTGCCATCATGGGTCTGGCCGCCGCTGGCGTAAGAATAGGCGAAATCCGCCCCCGGCAGGTGCGGGAAGCCCCTGAAATTCAGGTGATTGGCGAATTTCGTTCGGCACGTGGCGAAACTCTTGTCACAGCCGGCGGTGATGGAAAAACCGTCTCCGGGCAATGGCATGCGTTCCGGCGCGAGCCAGAAGGACAGAAGCGCGCCGCCGTCGCGTCGCACATGACCGTCGAGATCGAAACCCCTGCCGGCGAGCGCGCCGCTCAAAAACCGCAACTTCCCCCTGCTGAAGAAACCATCGGCGAAAGCATCAAGCCCCGAGACCAGCAGGTTGCCCGTCGCATCCACCGCCGCCACGCGGCCATTGCCGGTGAACCGCGAAAGATCGACGCCGCAGCGCCGGTCACCCAGTGCGGCATCGCAACGCCGCCCATAGACCCCGCCCTGCGGCTGGCCGAGGCGATGGGCAAGGCTGCGTAACTCGGCGCGAAACGCCCCGCCCGCCCGCGTCACCTCGCCGATCTCGCGCATGGAAAGCAGCACATGCTCATCCGGCGTCTGCCAGTTGACGAGAAAAAGCTCCACCCGTGCGCCATCGAAACGACCGGCCGCCAGATCATCCTCCGCGATCGCCTCGCTGGAAAAACCGCCGGCCACCTCGCCCGCACTCGCACCCAGCCCGGTTTCGCTGTCGCTGTCGCTCGCCCCGAAACCGCTGGCGGCCAGATAGGCCGTGCCGGCAAAGGATAACGTCTCATCGTGGTCGGTAAAGCCGATCACGGCGCCATCCTTCAGCGTCACCTTCCAGCAATGGCAGGTGGTGGTGGCATCGCCCTGCAGATGCGTGGCAAGGGTCGGAGGAACGGTCTTCATGGCAGGATTTCCATCAAGGGAATGGAGGGAATGCGGCCGGCCTCGAAGGCGGTGAGGTTGACGTCGATGCGATCGATCGCAAAGCGCACCGGCACGTCGAATTCGAAACCCGCCCGGATCGCCGCACCTGAAGGTGGCACCTTGCCGGCACGAAACATCACCGTGCCGGTTAGATGATCCACCGACACATCCGAAGGCGGCACCTTCACCCCCTCGACCGAAACGAGGACAGAGCCCTCGACCGGCTTTTCCACCCGCCTGATGAAGGCACCGCCGGCATCGGCATAGGTCTTCACCAGCTGAAACTGTGCGGTTGTGCCATCGCCGGTACCGATCCTCTGATCTGTGGCGGCAGGTGTCCCGCCCGGCGGACAGGATTTGCAATCGACGGGGTCACGAAAGCGGAAACCATAAAGCTCACCGCGCCGCGCCTCGAAAAAGGCGAGCACCTCGTAAAGATCAGCCACCGAGCGGATGCCGGAGCCGGCATCATAAGCGCGCCTCGCATTCTTCCAGCGCTGGTTGCGGCTCTCGCGGCCATTGGAGAGATTGACGATATCGGTCCGCCGCACCGGCCCGCCGCTCACACCAAGCGCCAGTCGCAGCGGAAACCGCACTTCATGAAATGCCGCCATGTCGTTGTTCCACGAATCTTTTTGCTGTGTTGAAAGGTCGATGCGTCACAAACCGCGCTGGCCGCGCCCGACACTGCGGGCCAGCATGGCGACGATCTGGCCTTCGCTTTTTCTAAAACTCGCCGCATCGGTGGCCGTCACGTTGAAGACGATCTGCGCACCACCACCGCCCGCCGGTGCGGCGACACCCAGAGCACCATCCGAACCGCGCTTCAGCGGCAGGATCGCTTCCGCTCCCGCCTCGCCCATCAGGCCCAGCCCGCCGCCCATCGGAAAAAAGGTGGGACTGGAAACCACGCCGCCATCGGCAAAAGGCGTGATGCCGCGCCCCGGCACCCCGCCATCGGCAAAGGCAAACAAGGAACCGCCACCGTTCAAGAGTCCGCCAACGGCATTGCCGATCATATTCTCCAGCGGCTTCAACCCGGCCGAAAGTGCCATGCCCGACAGGCGTTCGCCGAGCCCGCGCAGCACATCATCCAGCCCCTTGCCACCCGTCGTTGCGGCCTGCAGGGCGCTGGTCAGCGCCGCCCCGAACCGCTCGGAGCGCTTTTCGAGATCGCCCATAACATCCGCAAGCGCTTCCGCCTCCTCGCGGTTCTCCGCAATCGATCCTTCGCCTGCCATCGCGCTTGCCTTTCTGATTCAACTGGGGAATGCATGCTGCTGAAACAGCTTTCAAAAAGCAGCTATTCAGCCAACGCTCTTTAAAAACCCGGCTTGTTGGGTTATGGTTTTCATGGTCACGGTTCTGCGACAGCATGGCATGCGTTTTGTCATCTACACGGCCGATCACGAGCCGCCGCATGCGCATGTCTATGGAGAGGGTGAAGCCCGCATCGACCTCGTCAGCCTCACCGTTCTCACGCAGGGCGGCATGTCGGACCGGGATGTACGACGTGCCGTTACAGTGATCGAGGAGAACCGGATGCTGTTTATGCAAACCTGGAGACGATATCATGGTTGACGTCAGCGATGCCGAACTTGCCGCCGCCAGGGAGCGCTGGCAGCAGGAACGTGCGGAACGCCCTATTCCGGTCTCCGTGCGTTTCGAAGCGGCATCGGCCCGCGTCATCGTCGATTTCACCAATGGCGCCTGCTTCATGTTTCCGGCCCGGGCGCTGGAAGGTTTGCAAGACGCTACCGCGCAACAGCTGGCTGAAGTCGAGCTTCTCGGCGAGACCGGGCTGCATTGGGAAAGTCTCGATGTCGACTATACGATCAGCGGGCTGATGAACGGCATTTTCGGCAGCCGTATATTCATGGAAGCGCAGCGCAAGGGCGGCCAATCCCGCTCGCCGGCAAAGGCAGCGGCCAGCCGTGCCAATGGCGCGAAGGGTGGCCGTCCGCGAAAAATACCCTGATACCGTCACCCATCAGGAAACAGCCGCATCATCGCCTCCATCGCCTGACGATCGGGGCTGCGGGAGATGGCACGTGCGCCACCCGTCATCGCGAAAAACTCCCTTGGCGTCAGCCGCCAGAAGGTTTCGGAGGAAAGCCGCAGCAGGCAGAAGCCGGCATGGATGACCGCCTCCCAGGGGAAAGGGCGGGGTCTCGCCTCGCCTGCTGCGGCACTCAAGGGTCCGGCTGTGTTTCTCCTTTCGGGCCGCCGAAGGTGGCGGTCAGAAGATCGGCGACGATCGCGGCATGACCGGCGATGCCGCCTTCCACGGTTGCCGCAGCCACGTCTTCGTCGGAAAACACATTGCCCGCGCCGCGCAGGCCGGCGCCGATGACCCGGATCATATCGGCGGCCTTCATGCGGCCGGTCGCAAAACGTTCAGCGAGCGCGGTGAGATCATCGGCCTGAAAGGCGGTTTCGAGTTCGGCCAGCGCCCCGAGCGTCAGGCAGAGAATGCGCCTTTCACCGTCGATCAAAGCCTCGATCTCGCCGCGATGGCGGTTCGCCCGCCCGTAGCGTAACCCTTGCGGCATCACAGCGCTCCGAAATTAAGGAGACCGGCAGATTCCAGCGCGATCTCGAATTGCACCTCGCCATCGTGGCGGCCGGAATATTCGAGCGCGACGATCTGGAACGGCCCGGTCACGACACCGAAATCGGGGATGAGGAGTTGCCAGCCCGGAATGCTGCCGGCAAAAAACGCGCCGCGTACCGATGCGTCGCTCGCCTGATCCTTGAAGATGCCGGATGCCGTCAGCGAAGCCCGCTGTACGCCGGCGCCGGCCAGAAGCTCGCGCCAGCGCCCCGCACTTTCGCCATCGGTTATGTCCACGGCCTGCGCGTTGAAGGCCAGCCGCTTTGTTCGCAGCCCCGCCACGGTCACATAGGAACCGGCGCTGTTGATCTTCAGCAGCAGGTCCTTGCCCTTCTGCGCCACCATGTTGTTCTCCTTACCGTTTCGATTGATGTTGCCGGGCCGCAATGGGCCTGCTACCAATTGTTTCTCCGCATTCCGCACCCCTGATTTTCATCATGTCCGAAGCCGCTCCCTTCCCGTCCCGCGCGCGCCTTATCGGCGTGCTTGCGGTTGGGCAGATCATCAGCTGGGGCAGCGGGTTCGACATGCTGGCCGTGCTCGGCCCACGGATCGGGCAGGAACTGGCCATCGCCAACGAGGTGGTTTTCGCCGGCCTCACCGTCATGATGACGATCAGCGCGCTCTGCGGTCCGCTTCTGGGAAGAACGCTGGTGCGCCACGGCGCGGCACCCGTGCTTGTGGCGGGTTCATTGCTGTTTGCCGCCGGTTTTGCCGTGCTCGCCTTTGCGGGCGGCGTGGCAAGTTATCTGCTCGGCTGGGCCGTGATCGGTTTTGCTGCCACCTGTGGCCTGACGACGGCCGCCCATGCCGCCGTCGTGGAACGTGTCGGGGCGGAAAGCGGCCGGTTGCTGACGTTGCTGATGCTGTTTACCGGGCTTTCGGCGGCGGTTTTCCTGCCGGTCACCGCGCTTGCCGACCAGCATCTCGGCTGGCGCGGCACGCTTGTCGCCTATGCCGGTCTGCAGCTCTTCGTGCTTCTGCCCCTCTACGTCTTCGTGCTTCCCGGGCGGCCGGCCCGCAAGGCCACGGGGTCGCGGGAGGTGGCCGGGGCTTCGCGCCCGCCCGTCGATACACGCCGCGCCTTCATGCTTCTGGCCGCAATGACGACGATCAGCGCGTTTACGACCTTCGGCCTGTCGCCGCTGCTGCCCCTGCTGCTGGTGCAGGCGGGGGCGACACAATCGCTGGCCGTGCAGCTGGCATCCGCCCGCAGCGTGCTTGCGATCACCGCGCGCGGGCTGGATTTCCTGCTTGGCAAACACGGCAACCCGTTCGTCACCGCCATGATCGGCCTCTGTCTACTGCTCGTGTCGCTCCTGCTGCTGCTGGCCTTTGCGCCGGCCATGCCGGCTTTCATCGGTTTTATCGTATTCTTCGGTTTTGGCGCAGGCGTGCTCACCGTCAGTCGGGCGGTCCTGCCGCTGGCGGTGTTTTCGCCGGAAGAATATGGCCTTCAGGCCGCGCGCATTTCCCTGCCGCAGAACCTCGCCATCGCCTTTGCACCTGTTATCTTCACGCTGGCGCTGGATCGTGGCGGGGTCTCGGCCATGCTGACCATCGCTTCCGTGCTGATCGGCATTTCATTTGTGCTGCTGCTCGTACTTTGGAAGACCATGCGCAGGCAGGGTTCCTGAAAGAGGCTCATTCCGTTACCGCGCGGAAACGCATGTCCGCGATGAAATTCCGCGACTTTGCTTCGCGCCGCGAGCGGCAGGAGCGCAGTTGCAGGTTGACCAGCGAGACATTGGCAAGCGGCAGGGCGACATCATCGAGCAGGGTTTTCACCCGCTCTGCGATTTCGCCGGCCTGTTTGCGGCCGGCGGCATCGCTCCAGATTTCCAGCGACAAGACATGTTCCTCGGCCTTTTCCGTCGCGGTAGAATAATCCCGGCTGTCAATTTCGCCGATGACGATGCAGGGCATAAGCGCGCGCGGCAAAAGCCGGTCGACGATGCCGCCTGATGTCAGAGCCATCAGCACTGCATCGCCTGTCAACCGCGCAAAAACCGCCTTCAGAAGTGCGTTTGCAGCGCTCACAGGCTTTCCTCCTCGCAGCGGCAGACGATGAAGCGGCGGGTCTCGTCCGGGTCCATCACCGTGCGGATGCCCAAAATGCGCCGGCCCTTGCGAAAGCGCATGCCGGCCGCGATATCGCTGCGCCAGGTGAGCCAGACGCGATGGGTGATCGTCACGCCCTCGGCCGAGGCACGCTCATGGAACGCCTCCGAAACCGGTTCGATCGCCGCCCAGAGCGAGCGCAGGACAGCCCAGCTTTCCAGCGTACCGCCCTGCCCGTCCGGCATCTCCGTCCGCATTTCCAGCTCCAGCCGCGCCGTCAGCCTGCCGGGGTCGAGAAAAACGAGGTTCATGGCTTAAAGCCCCATGCGGCAGAAGGGCGCCACCAGCCGCTCGTAACCGGCCGGAACCACTGCGGGCTGATTTTCCGGGGCAACGGCGCCGCGAAAGGCAAACATCTGCGCCACATGCATCAGCATGGCGCGTTTCAGCGTATCCGGCACATCCGCCCCGGCCTCGCCATAACCGGCGATGAAGTCGATTTCGATACCGTTCATCACCCGTCCGGGGGCCGGCGGATCGCGCAGCCACAGCCGCGCCGGACGGGCCGCGCCGTCCAGTAACTTATCAGCGGCGGTGATATTGGTCTCGCGCCCGTCGATGCCAAAAACCAGAATCGTTTCGATGGTTTGCACCGGTGTCTTGGCAATCGGAATCACACCCGTCTGCGGCCATTGGTCGAGATAAAGCCGCCATGTCTGGCGCAGCAGGCAGAGGCCGGTCACGCGCTCCAGATGCTCGCGGGCGGTGCGGATCAGCGCTGCAAGAAGCGCATCCTCGTCGCTGCCGTCGAGACGCAGATGCGCCTTGACCTCGGCAAGGGTCAGCGGCTCCGCCTGCGGCGGATTTATGAGGGCATAGGTCATGGGGTCTCCGGAGAAGAAATCACAGAGGGAGCGAGCGGGTACGTCTTTCGCCTTCTCCCCGCCGGGGAGAAGGTCGCGGCAGCGGGTTGAGGGGGCAAGCGCAGAGGTATACGGAGAGCTTGCCCCCTCATCTGCCCCTTCGGGGCATCTTCTCCCCGGCGGGGAGAAGAAATGCGCCGCTAAATCTGCGGGTCAATTCACCCCGAATTTCACCAGCTTGATCGCCTCGAAATTCTGTACGCCGCCACCCACGCGCTTGGTGGTGTAGAACAGCACATAGGGTTTGGCCGAATAGGGATCGCGCAGGATGCGCACGCCGGTGCGGTCGACGACGAGATAACCGGAGCGGAAATCGCCAAAGGCGATGGCGAAGCTGTTGGCAGCGACATTCGGCATGTCTTCCGCCTCCGTTACCGGAAAGCCCATCAGCGAGGCGGGCTGGCCGGCGGCGGCGGGCGGGTGCCAGAGGTAAGCGCCGGTCGTATCCTTGAAGCGGCGCAGCGCCGCTTGCGTCTTGCGGTTCATCAGGAACGCGCCATTCTGGCGGTGGCCGGCCTTGAGGCCATAGATGGCATCGAGCAGCACATCCATCGGCCCGGCGGAAGCGAAGCCGGCCGAAACGCCGGTCGCGACATAACCGATATTGCCCCAGCTCCAGCTGTCATTGGCAACGGGCGTATAGGCGAGAAAGCCCTTCGGTTTGTTGACGCCATCACCGGCGATGAAAGCGGCAGCCTCCTGTTCGGCAAAGGCGATATCCACTTCCGAGGCGATCCATGCCTCGACATCAACAGCCGCGTCGTCCAGCAGGCCCTGGGTCGCGGCGGGCATGGCGTAGAGTTCCATGGTCGGGAAAGAAAGCTCAGACAGCTTCGGTGTCGCCGTCTCGGGACGGGCCGCGGTTTCGGAGACCCAACCCGTCGCCAGTCCGCCGGCGGCGAAGGGTTTCTTCAGCACGGCCGTGGACACCTGCCGCACGGTGGCGAGCGCCCGGATCGGCGAAATCGCCGTCATGCGCCGGCCGATCTCGCCATCCGTCTCGGTCGGCACCAAAAAGCCGCCATCGGCACCGCTCGATCCGGCAAAGGCCTTGGCCTCCAGATCGCGCAGCGCACCCTCCTCGCCCCGGCGGATATAGGCCTCGAAGGCCGCCTTATGCTCTTCGGCATCGTGCGAGGGCGCATCCTTGCGGCCAAGCGCAGGCCGCGCCTTCCTGAGCGCCAGATCGTCCATGATCTTTCTGTTATCGTCGAGCGCCCTGTCGATACGATCGAGCTTGTCGCGGGTCACGATATCCGCACCCATCTTGCGTTCGATGTCATTGAGCCGCTGGTCGTTGGTTTCGCGAAAAGCCTCGAAGGCCTCCATGAACTCGTCGAAGGCCGCCGTCATCGTGTCAGGCACGGCCTTTACCTGCGGCGCAACGGTCATTGCGGCCGGTTTTGTCATCTGGTCTGTCATGTCGCCATCCTTGTTTCGGAAATACGTGTCGGGAAGTCAGCGTTTGAAGGCGGTGTCGAACAGCGAACGGGCGGCGCGGCGCATGCTGCGCGCCAGTTCGGTCTCGCGGTCACGGAAAAAGCGGGCATGTTTGACGTCGGACACCCGCGCCGAAGGCAGCATCGGAAAGGTCACGACCGAGATTTCCCAGAGATCGGCCTCCAGAATGCGCCGCACGCCGGAACGTTCGGCCTTGCCCGAGCGAACCGTGCGGAAACCGATCGACAGTCCGTCCAGCGCGCCGGTCTTCATCAACGAATGCACCTCACACGAGCGGGCAACACCCGGTGCCAGAACGCCCTCGACATAAAGCCCGCGCTCGTCCTCGCGGATGGTGCGCCAGGCGCCGATCGGCTCGGCCGGATCGTGCTGGTAGAGCATGCGGATGCCGGCCGCTCCCCGCTCCTCGATGGAGCGGCGGAAAGCACCGCGCTCGATCACGTCACGGCCGAGGTCGACCTCGCCGAAGACGCTGGCATAACCGGAAAACGTGCCGTCGCCGGCGATGCCGCGCAGTTCCAGACTGGCGAATTTGCGCGTGGCGGGACGCGGCCCGCGATAGGCGTGCATGGGAAACTCCTGCGATGTGAAAATGAAGCCGCCTTGCGGCGCGGGTTCAGCTGCACGGGCGTGTGCCGTAGTGGCTGGCCACGCGCACCATCACGCCCAGCCCCCACCAGGCCATCATGCTTGCGGCGGCGGAGCCCGCCACCATGATTTCCCGGCCGGAAAGCGCGCCGGCAATGTCGAGCTGCTGCACGATCCACAGGCCGATAGGCCCGCCGAAGATCATGCCGCAGGACACCCCGGTGATGAAACGGCTCGCCGCTTCCCGTTTGCTTTTCGGCAGCAGATAGACAAGCGACACGCCGGCACCCGCGACGGCACCGGTGATGCGGGCGGCCCAGATGCCGGCCTCATTGGCGAATTCAGACATGGGTAATCATTCCGGTTTAGGATGTTGCAATCGGGCGAACGCACCGCGTCGCCCGCAGGTGCTGTTTGCGCGCCTGCGGTGGGTGATTTCACGAGTCTTCGGAAAAGCTTGGGCGGAAAGCCTCACAAAGAGAATCCGCCACTTCAGAAAATGGTTCAGCAGAAACAGACGGCTGTGAAAGCGCGGTTAGCCCCCTCAGTAACCGACGGCTTCGCGTTTTTCCTCGTCGCTCAGAAACGAGGCCGCGCCGATGCGGCTCCACAGCGCATCCCGCTCGCCGGCGAGCCCGGCGATCTTGTCGAGATCCGGCTCCAGACGCAGCCCCGCGCCGAAGACCGGTGCAAGCCAGCCGCACAACCTTGCCGCCGTGCGGTTGACGAGCGGCAGCACGGTGAGACGATAAAAGGCGCGGTTCGCCTCCTGGTAATTGGCATAGGTATTGTCGCCGGGAATGCCGATCAGCATCGGCGGCACGCCGAGCGCCAGCGCGATATCGCGGGCAGCTCCGTTGCAGGCTTCCAGAAAATCCATGTCGCGCGGCGAAAGGCCCATGGCCTTCCAGTCCAGCCCGCCTTCCAGAAGCAGCGGCCGGCCGGCATTCATCGCGCCCTGATACCCCTCCTCCAGCTCGCGTTTCAGCCGTTCATATTGCTCGGTGGAAAGATTGCCGCCTTCCTTCGGCTGATAGACCAGCGCGCCCGAAGGCCGGGCGGAATTGTCCAGCAGGCGCTTGTTCCACTGGCTCGCGGCGTTGTGCAGATCAAGTGCTGCACCAGCGGAAGCCAGCGGCGCAAAACCCGCCCGGTCATCCAGCGGGTGGAAAAGTTTCAGATGCAGCAGCCCCAGCCCGTCGCGCTCGGCGGCGATGCGGCGCGACGCACGCCCTTCGGCGCGGTAGTCATAAGCCACCGGCCAGCCATCCGCTCCCTCGACAATACTTACCCGATCCGGCCGCAGCAGATGCAATTCCCTTAAACGCCCGCCGATCATCAGAGGTTCGACATAGGCATTTCCGGCCAGCATCAGGTGACCATAAAGCGCCTCGAAAAAATCCGGCCCGCCCATATGGGCGCCCGGCTTCGTCAGGAGCGCCAGCAGCGGATGATCGCCGATTTCCTCGTCGCCGTCATAAAGCAGCCAGTTCACCGATGCGGCCGCTTCCGCCACCATGCGGGCGGCACGGTGGGCGACCGGGTTTTTCATGAAGCCTTCGCGGGCAAGTGCGGCATAGGACCGGCCGGACCAGAAGGCCTGCCCGCCCTGCCTCGCCACCGCCATGAAGGCACCCGACGCCATTTTGCTTTCGGGCACGGCTTTGCCATCCGCCGGGCGCAGCCACGGCAGGGAAAACGGAAATCGCATGGAGTTGTCCTTGTTTTAATGGCGGCTCAGGCCCCGATGCCCTCATCCCTGCGCTTGTCACAGGGATCCAGCCAGCCCAAGTCCTTGGGCTGAAAAGACTCTTCCCGCCGCGCCGACGCGCGTCGGCTGGATTCCTGTGACAAGCACAGGAATGAGGGTACCGGGGGCGTCAGCCCTACGACGGAGGAAAGGTTTTCTCGCGTTCTCAGCAGACTACGTGCGGATGCACGTCACTTTCGCAGCCGAAAGCGGACGTTTACCGGATCGGCGCTTTCACCGCCGTGTCGCTGTTGAAATCAGCGGCAACGCGGGTTTCGCGCAGCGGCTTCACGGTGCGGGTCGAAAGATCATAGGCGGGGTCGGCCTTATAGGCCGCCAGCGCCGCCTCGTTTTCGAACTCGCCGTAAACGATGAAATCGACCGAGTTGCCCCATTGGTCCTTCTTCACGTTCTCGCCGATTTCCAGGGTCAGCGCATGCGGGATCGCGGTGAGGCCGGAAAGCCCCTTGCGCACGGCGTCGCGGTTTTCCTCGGGAACGGTGAAAAAAACGATATGGCGGATCACGGTGTCACCTGTCATGCAAAATTCGAAGGCGGCCTTCTGGGCGCGCGTAACGGGTTATCA
This sequence comes from Agrobacterium sp. V1, assembly GCF_030518355.1. NCBI lineage: Bacteria > Pseudomonadati > Pseudomonadota > Alphaproteobacteria > Hyphomicrobiales > Rhizobiaceae > Agrobacterium > Agrobacterium sp. V1. Next base: position 598,806 of record NZ_JAULSF010000001.1, on the reverse strand, counting down.
TCTGGCCCGCCCCGGTTCAATCCGCGCCGCGACAAGGGCGCGATGAAATGCGCGTGCGTGGCCAGCCACAAGCCGCGCCCGGTCACTGCCATTGATGATGGCGCGTGCACCCTCCCAGTCCTCCCGCTGCGCGCCGAAGAAATCGGCAAGCCGGCGGCCGGTGAAGCTGCCGGCGATCATGCCGTGGATCAGGATGGCTGTTGCCACCTCCGTTTCCATGGCCCGCTCAGGCCGTTCCACAAGGTCGATGCCTGTCAGCACCGACATGGCCTCGTAGTTGCGGCGATGTGTCAGCTGCACGAAGCCTCGCCCCAGCCAGCTTTTTCCGTCCGTGTCCCGTTGCCAGTAAGGCTTGCGAACCATCGGCAGGCGGCCGGCCGCAAAGGCACGGTCCAGCCGCGCAATCGCCTCCGCATCGCTTGCCGCCAGGGTCTCGCGCACCGGCTGCATGGTGGCAGCCGTTTCGTGAAAGCTGGTCGCCAGCATATAGGCCAGCCAGCGCGCTTCGCTTTGCGGCATAGCCTTTGCACATCCGGCAAGTATCGTCTTCGTCCCCGCAAGTTGCGCGGCACGCAGGCGGCCACCAAACATCGAAACCCGCACCGACGCGAAGAATCGCGCCTCGTCATAGGCCATAGCCGGCTCCTGAAAATGAGAGGCGATATGACGCCCGGTTTTTCCACATGACGGCCGTCAGGACTAAATCGATTTGAAAAAACCTTAATCGATTTTAATCCGCAGGCCGTGGTTTTGGGGTAAAAAATTCCTTGAGTTCCGGAACCTTGGCGCGCTAACTCCATTCACCGCGCAATCCAGCTGCGTTAACAATTCAAGGAGGAATGCCACCATGACAGCGACAATCCCCCAGACCGTTTATGACCGTCTCGAAAACGAGTGGCGCCAGATGCGCGAAACCGGCTCCCAGCCGAAACCGGCGCAATCTCCGAAGAAGTAAGACCTGTCCGACGCCCGAATATGGGCGGATACGGAGCCAAAATTTCTTCTCCCCGCCGGGGAGAAGATGGCCCAAAGGGTCAGATGAGGGGGGGACCTCTCCGAATATCTTGACCGTAGCCCCCTCATCCCGCTGCCGCGGCCTTCTCCCCCTCGGGGAGAAGAACGCAAGACGCACCCGTTTGCCTATCATACCCGTGACGCCGGAACGTGGGCCAACATCGCCTCACATCCCGCGCACCCTCGGCTCATTCACCACCATTGTCGTCAGCGCCGTTATCGCCCAGACAAGTGCGTCCAGCCGGTCGGGCGAGCGACCGGATGACAGGCCGTCAGGCCCAAAATCCGTCATCTGGTCTTCGAGCTTCTCAAACCGCGCCGCGTGACGCACCCTGCCCTGCTCGTAAAGTGCGGCGACCGGCTCGGCGCGGGTAAACTTGCCACGGCTGGCCCGCACCAGAGTGAGCGGCAGGTCGGCGTCCACGCTTTGCAGCATCGCCCGCACCATCTCTCCGCCCTGATTGACCTCGGCCACCACCCGGTCAGCCTCGTGCCGGCGGAAGGCGGCGACCACGGCGCGGGCCCAGCCGGCCGGCGTTTCGCCTTCCACCGAACAATCCGCAAGCACGGCGAGTTTGCCCGACATGCCAAGTCCCGCAACCACGATGCCGCAGCAGGAATTTTCACCAGCGCCGGCAGGCGGATCGACCGCCACCACGATCCGCGAGAGCGGCTCATCCGTCACCTCGACAATTGTTTCCAGATCGGCGCGTTTCCACAATGCGCCCTCGCGCTCGTCGATCAGCTCGCCGCCGATTTCCTGACGCCCCAGCCGCGTGCCGCCATAACGGTCCTGCATGGCCTTCAGGAAACCGGGCGACAGGTTCTGCGCATTCATGGCGGTCGGCATTCGCGCAACCCGGGTCGAAGGATCGGCCAGCAACGCCTTCAACAACGGAATGGGCCGCGGCGTCGTCGTTACCAGTTGCCGCGGCGCTTCGCCCAAACGCAGGCCAAATTGCAGCATGTCCCAGGTTTCCTGCGGATATTTCCATTTTCCCAGCTCATCCGCCCAGGCCATGTGGAATTGCGGGCCGCGCAGGCTTTCGGGGTCTTCCGAAGAAAACACCTGCGCCATCGCACCATTCGGCCAGAGGAGCCTGCGACGCGTGACCTCGAAAGCGGGACGGCGACGGCGGGCGATGCGGCAGATACCGGAAATACCGTCGATCATCACCTCACGGGCGTCACCCAGCGTTTCTGCAATGAGCGCGATGCGCAAATCCGATTGTTTGCCGGCGGAAGCAATGCCGTGCACCCACTCGGCACCGGCCCGCGTCTTGCCGGAACCGCGCCCGCCGATCAAAAGCCATGTCCGCCAGTCGCCCCCAGGCGGCTGCTGCGGCAGGTTGCCAAGGAAACGCCAATCGCGCGAAAGGGCAAAGACCTGATCCTTGATATGAGGGTCGGACGAAAGCTCCGTCATGCATCAGGTTCCCGGGGTGCAACCGGTGTCAGCGTCGCCTCAAGCTTGGCGCGGCATTTCTGGTCGGCCAGTTCGTCGATGCGTTTGAGGAAATGCGCCACTGCGGCCTCGTAGTCTTCGGTATCGGTTTCGTCCTCAGCGGCAAGCGCTTCCCTCTCTTCCGCCAGCACCCGTTGCAGGGCGTCGATCCGCTCCAGCGTGCGTACGATCAGCGAAAGCTGATCCGTCGCGGCCTTCACATCGGCACGCGCCTGTTTGCCGGGAGCGTCATCCGCAGCCCCCAAAAGGGCCGCCTCGCTCTCCTGCCGCAGGGTGCGGTACAGGTGGAACTGATCCCGCATCTCTTTCGTCATCTCGTTCAGCATCTGCCTTAGCTCGCCGTTACGCGCCGCATCCTCGGCAGCCAGCTTGTCAGCCTGCGACTTTGTCTCAGGCGCGGTATCCGGCATGTCGTCACCGACATAGGCAGGCCGTTCCGGCCACGCGCTGTAGAGCACCGGGTCGCAAGTGTCAGAATTCGTCATGGGATCGGCCTGAGAGAAAATAATGTGAATGCGATAGGACGCACCGTCTGGTGGAAATGCCACACGGAACGGATTCAAATTGCAGGCAAGCCTCAAGCTCCGTCGTCGTCCTCGGGCTTGACCCGAGGATCCACGTCTTCGGCGGTTATGGATCCTCGCCTCAAGGGCGAGGATGACATCGAGAATTGCCGGACGTTTGCAATCAAACCCGAAGGCAACCTTCGAACCGGCCTCTGCCGTCAGCCGCAAATCTCCGACCGTAGCCAAATACTACCAAACCACCGTCACGGTGTAAAGGATTATTTTCCTATTTTAATGATTTTTATCCTGCCAACATGATTTGCACCCTCGCCCGCCGCATATTACACTCCGCGCTAGGCAATGAGCAGAAGGGGCAGGTCAAGTTGGTGAAACAATGGGTTGAGCGGTTGTTTGCGGGTCTTTCGGCAACCGGCATCGTCTTCGGCACGGTCCTGTTCTGCGCTTCGCTCACCCCCTCGCTTCTGCCGCGCACATGGCTGATGCAGGGGGTTCTGTGCGGGTTTTCCTTTGCCATCGGTTATCTGATCGGTGTCGCCCTGCACGCCGTCTGGGCCTATCTGGAACTGCCTGAACCCTCGCGACACAACACGCGCGGCATTCGTTTTCTCATCGCGCTTGCCGCCGCCATCACGGCCATTGCGTTTTTGTGGCAGGCGAAGGACTGGCAGAATTCCATCCGCGTGCTGATGGAACTCGATCCGCTGCCAAGCGCCCATCCGACCAAGACTGGCGGCATCGCGGTGCTGGTCGCCGCGGTGCTCATTGGCGCCGGCCGGCTTTTCCAGCTTATCCGCCGGTTCTTTGCCGCGCGCAGCCGGCATTTCCTGCCGCGCCGGCTCGCCAATGTTCTCGGCATAGCCGCTGCCATCGTGCTGTCGTGGATGCTGCTCAATGGCCTGATCTTCGATATCGGCCTGAAATTTGCCGATTCCTCGCTGAAACAGGTGGATGCGCTGATCGAGCCTGACGTGCCGCGCCCGTCCGATCCGCTGAAGACCGGCAGCAGCGCGTCGCTCATGACATGGGAATCGCTTGGCCGCCGCGGACGGGAATTCGTGGCAGGCGGGCCTGAAGCGCAGGAAATCACCGCCTTCACCCACCGTCCGGCCAGCGAACCGCTTCGGGTCTATGCCGGCCTGAATTCCGCTTCGACACCCGAAGCAAGAGCCAAACTGGCGCTGGAGGAACTGAAGCGGGTCGGCGGTTTCGAACGCAAGGTTCTGCTGGTCGTCATTCCCACCGGCACCGGCTGGATCGATCCCGAAGCGCTGGACACGGTGGAATATCTACATGATGGCGACATCGCCAGCGTCGCCGTGCAATATTCCTATCTCTCCAGCTGGATCGCGCTGCTGACCGAACCTGACTACGGTGTGGAAACGGCGCGGGCGCTGTTTCAGGCCGTCTACGCCTATTGGACCACCCTGCCGAAGGAAACCCGACCGAAGCTTTATCTGCATGGGTTGAGCCTCGGTTCGCTCAACTCGCAGAAATCCTCCGATCTTTACGATGTGCTGTCAGACCCGTTCCAGGGCGCGCTGTGGAGCGGCCCGCCCTTCTCCAGCCCCACATGGCGCATGGCCACCAATGGCCGGGTTGAGGGCACGCCGGAATGGCTGCCGCGTTTCCGCGATTCCTCCGTCATCCGTTTTGCCAACCAGTATACCACCGCCCATATGCCCGATGCGAAATGGGGGCCGATGCGGATCGTCTATCTGCAATATGCAAGCGACCCGATCACCTTCTTCGAAACCGCTTCGCTCTACCGGCGTCCAGAGTGGATGGCACATCACGGGCCTGATGTTTCCACGTCGTTCCGCTGGTTCCCGGTGGTGACGCTGCTGCAGCTCGGCCTCGATGTCGCTTCCGCCACCACCGCACCGATCGGTTACGGCCATGTCTATGCGCCGGAACATTACATCGATGCATGGACGGAGGTGACGCAGCCAGAGGGCTGGAGCGCCGAGGAGATCCAGCGGCTGAAGATGTTCTTCAAGGCCCGCCGCGGCTCCACCGATCCGGCGTGAGCGCGGCGGGCCTATCGCTTGCCGGCGTCAGCCTTTCAGCGCGTCCAGATGGTCGGCCACATAGGTTTCCAGCGAGCGCGGCGCGTGGCCGGTCAGGGTCTCGACATCACCGGTTACCACCGCCGTCCAGCCTTCACGCACGGGATAAAAGATCGAGGCGAGGAAAGAGGCGTAATCCTTCGGCACGCCCGCACCGGTGAGGATGCCGATGAAGACCTCGTCCGAAACGGCGGCATAAGACACCGGCTTGCCGATCGCCTTCGAAATCACCGCGGCTGCCTCGCCGTAACCGAAGGCCTTTGGCCCGGTCAGGTTGAAGGCCTTGCCATTAAAGGCGTCGGAGGTCAGCGCGGCGGCCGCACTGTCGGCGATATCGCGCACGTCGATGAAGCTCGACTTGCCCTCGCCGGCCGGCACGGCGATCTGACCGTGCTCAATACCGGCCTTCCAGTAGCTGTGAAAATTATCGGCAAACCAGTTGGGGCGCAGGATGACGTAAGGCGTACCCGACGCGATGATCTTCAGTTCGATCTGGCGATAGGGAATGGAATCGTCGGCATCGACACCGAGGACGCTGAGGAAAACGATCTTCACCTTGCGACGAGCCGCCTCCTCGACAACGGGCGTCAGCGCGTCGATGGCGTCCAGACGCCCGCCCGCCAGGATCAGGAACAGCCGGTCCACGCCGTCGAATGCATCGGAGTAAGTCGCCCGGTCGGTATAATCGAAGCGCACCCCTTCGGCGCCATCTGCCGCATTGCCGCTGCGCGAGGCAGCCTTGACGCTTTCGCCCTTTGCCAGAAGTGCCTTGACCAGCGGCGTGCCGATGGTCCCGGTGGAACCGATTACGAGTATCTTGCCTGTCATCTTAAATATCCTTAGTATCTAATGGAAACCATGTTTCGGAAATACAGGTACTGCGTTTGCGAAATCATGAAAAGAGAGCACTTTTCGGTTATCTGGTTTCCTTGCGGAAACCGGCATGGCCTTGAAACAATGGGGTGAAATCGATGGCGAATGTCTATGACGTTTATGAGGACCGCTGCCCGACACGTATGGTGCTGGACAGGATCGCCGACAAATGGGCGCTGTTGATCCTCGACAAGCTGCGGCGAGATCCCGTGCGCTTCAACCTGCTGCGGCGCGAGATCAAGGGCATTTCGCAGAAGGTCCTGTCGCAGACGCTGAAGAAGCTCGAGCGTGACGGGCTGATTTCCCGGCAGGCCTTTCCGACGGTTCCTGTCACGGTCGAATATTCGCTGACGCCGCTGGGGCGGACGCTGACCGACACGGTGGCGGCGCTCGCCCATTGGGCCGAGGGCAATATTGATGCGGTGATGGCGGCACAGAGGGCTTATGACGAGAGGGCGGTGGCTTAGATGGTCTTCGCCCTCGCGTGGCGACAGGAGAGACAAGCACCTTTGCCGCTTCGTTTCGTAGAACATTGCTTCCGTCATACCGGCCTTGAGCCGGTATCCAGCCAGCCCAAGTCCTTGGGCTGAAAAGACTCTATTCGCCGCGCAGACGCTGCGGCTGGATGCCGGATCAAGTCCGGCATGACGGAAGTGGGTTTTGCGTACCTTACACTTCCCAAAACATCCCTACCGCGAAATCCGCGTCGACAGAATGATCGACGACAGCGTGCGCTCCACACCGTCAAGCGCGCCTATGCGGTCGATCAGCCGGTCGAGATCGAGGATCGAAGGGGCGGCCAGAATCGCAATCAGGTCAAATGTGCCGCTCACCGAATGCAGCGTCGTGACCTCCTTGATGGCGGCAAGTGCGGCCGTCACGCCGGGCAGCGCCTTGGGTGCAATGGTAATCAGCACATGGGCGCGCACCAGCCCGGAAAGATAGCTTTCCGAAAGCCTGAGGCCATAACCGGCAATCACGCCGTCTGCCTCCAGCCGCTCGATGCGCGCCTGCACGGTGGTGCGGGAAAGGCCGAGTTTGCGCGCCAGTTCCGCCACCGGCATGCGGGCATTTTCGGAAAGCAGGGCCAATAGCGCCCGGTCCTTGTCGGCGATCGTCATAATGATCAATCCTGTCGTCTAACTGTCCAATAATAGACCGCTATCTGCACATAATGAAGCTGCGAATCGTCAATAAAAGCTGGCATTCTGTCTTTGAGGCGCATTCGTTGCGCAAAGACATGCGAATTTACTGCGGGGAACAAAAACATGAAAAACATTGTCATCATCGGCGCGGGCAATATCGGTTCAGCGATCGCCTGGATGCTGGCCGCAACAGGCGATTATCGCATCACGGTTGCCGACCGCTCGGCCGACCAGCTGGCCAACGTGCCGGCACATGAGCGCGTCGATACCGAGATCGTCGACATCGCCGATCGCCCGGCGCTGGAAGCACTGCTGAAGGGCAAATTCGCCGTGCTTTCCGCCGCCCCATTCCACCTGACGGCGGGCATTGCGGAGGCGGCGGTCACTGTGGGCACGCATTATCTCGACCTCACCGAAGACGTGGAATCCACCCGCAAGGTCAAGGCGCTCTCGGAAACGGCTGAGACCGCGCTCATTCCGCAATGCGGTCTGGCGCCCGGCTTCATCTCCATCGTCGCCGCCGATCTCGCCGCCCGCTTCGACAAGCTGGACAGCGTACGCATGCGTGTCGGCGCACTGCCGCAATATCCGTCCAACGCGCTCAACTACAATCTCACCTGGAGCACGGACGGGCTGATCAACGAATATATCGAGCCCTGCGAAGCCATCGTCGAAGGCCGCCTCACCGCCGTTCCGGCGCTGGAAGAGCGCGAGGAATTTTCGCTCGACGGCGTCACCTACGAGGCCTTCAACACCTCGGGCGGTCTCGGCACCCTGTGCGCCACGCTGGAAGGCAAGGTGCGGACGATGAATTACCGCACCATCCGTTATCCCGGCCATGTGGCAATCATGAAGGCGCTTCTGAACGACCTCAACCTGCGCAACCGCCGCGACGTGCTGAAGGACCTGTTCGAAAACGCCCTGCCCGGCACCATGCAGGATGTGGTCATCGTCTTCGTCACGGTCTGCGGCACCCGCAATGGCCGTTTCCTGCAGGAAACCTATGCCAACAAGGTTTATGCCGGCCCTGTTTCCGGCCGGATGATGAGCGCCATCCAGATCACCACCGCAGCAGGCATCTGCACGGTTCTCGACCTGCTTGCCGAGGGTTCCCTGCCGCAGAAGGGCTTCGTGCGGCAGGAAGAAGTAGCGCTGCCGAAATTCCTCGAAAACCGGTTCGGCCGGTATTATGGCTCGCATGAGCCGCTGGCCCGGGTGGGGTGAAGAGCCAGTATTTATAGGGCGCGGCGTTGCCGCTGGGTTTCTTCTCCCCGCCGGGGAGAAGGTGGCCCGAAGGGTCGGATGAGGGGGAAACGTAGCCGGATTTCGGAGAGCTTGCCCCCTCATCCCGCTGCCGCGGACTTCTCCCCGGCGGGGAGAAGAAACAGGCGGCATCCGCTCGTTCCAGCGTCCCGGATCAGCTTTGCCCCTACGTCCCGCAAAATGTCCTGAACACCCGCTCATGGCTCATCGGCGGCTGCATATAGACAAAATTGTCCGGCCGCTCCTCGAAGGGTGTCGCGATTGCCGTCAGCATGGCGTGGAACGGCTCGAAATCATCGTCCTCCACCGCCGCCTCGATCAGTTCCTCGATACGGTGGTTACGCGGGATGACCGCCGGATTGACTGATAACATCGCCCGTGACCTGTCGGCATCGGAAATATCCTCGCGGCCGGAGCGCTCCCGCCAGCGGGCGAGAAATTCGTCCGCACCGGCAATATCGATGAACATGCCGCGAAATGGTTCGGCATCGCCGTTCGCAGCGTGGGAAAGACGCCGGAAGGTCAGCGTGTAGTCCGCTTCCGATGCCTGCATCAGAGCCAGAAGTGCCTGCACGAGATCGAGATCACCTTCTTCTTCCAGCGTCAGGCCGAGTTTTTCGCGCATGCCGGCCAGCCAGCGTTTGGGAAAGGCAGCGGCGAAATCGGCCAGCACGGCGTTGGCAAGTTCGGCGGCCTTTTCCACTTGAGGATCGAGCAGCGGCAACAGGCATTCCGCCAACCTGGCGATGTTCCATTGGGCAATGCCCGGCTGGTTGTTATAGGCGTAACGGCCCTGCGCATCGATGGAGGAGAACACCTTGTTGGGGTGGTATTCATCAAGGAAGGCGCAGGGGCCGAAATCGATGGTCTCGCCGGATACCGCCATATTGTCGGTATTCATCACACCGTGAATGAAACCCACCATCATCCAGCGGGCGATGAGGTCGCATTGCCTTTCAGCGATGCCGCGCAGCAAAGCGAGGTAAGGATTATCGGCGGTTTTCGCCTCGGGATAGTGCCGGTCGATCACGTAATCCGCGAGGTTCCTGATCGCTTCGTCATCCTCGCGCGCGGCGAAGAACTGGAAGGTGCCGACGCGGATGTGGCTCGCCGCGACGCGGGTGAAAACGCCGCCTGGCAGGCCCACTTCGCGCTGCACCCTTTCGCCGCTGAGGACGGCCGCCAATGCCCGCGTGGCGGGAATGCCAAGCGCATGCATCGCTTCGGAGACGATATATTCCCGCAGAACCGGGCCGAGCGCCGCACGCCCGTCTCCGCGGCGCGAAAAGGGCGTAGGACCTGAGCCCTTCAGCTGGATATCCCGCCGTTTGCCGTTTTTGTCGATGACTTCGCCGAGAAGAATGGCGCGGCCATCGCCCAGCTGCGGCACGAAACCGCCGAACTGGTGACCGGCATAGGCCATGGCCAGCGGCTCTGCCCCCTGCGGCACGACATTGCCGGAAAAGATCGCCGCCAGCCTTTCATCGTCAAGGCCGGAAACATCCAGAAGGAGTTCGTCTGCAAGCTTGCGATTGAAGGCGATGAGGCGCGGCGCTTTCACCGGCGTCGGCAGCACGGCGGCGCTGAACCGTTCCGGCAGGCGGGCATAGGAATTGTCGAATCTGATCACGGTTAAACTCCCTGCTTTTGCCTTTATATGGGGCGGCAAGGCCGCAGTTGCGAGCGACAATGCCGTCACACCGTGCCTATAACGCCAATCATTGTATTTTGCGCAATGAACTTTCCAGCGCCATCATCGTTCCTATGCTTGACCCGCAGAATGCCGAAATGAAAGGAACAGCAATGAGCGTCGTTGAAACCGTGACGGAAGTATCGGAAAGCGCCATCCGCACGCTCCACACCGACCTGCCGGTCAACGCCACCTTCCATGTCTGGCTGAAGGCGAAAAAGACCGCTGAACCCGGCGCCGTCTCCTTCTCCAACCAGAATGGAAAATTCGCTGAAGTTTCAAGCGTCAATACCGAAGAGTTCGGTTTTCGAATCTATCAGGTGTTCGGCGGCGGCCATGTGGAACTGAGTTACGATACCGTGACGACAGCCGTTTCCGTCATCTACTGGTTTACCGCTTCCGATGTGCTCGAAACCGGCATCACTGTCGTTCATACCAAGCCCGACAATGCCGCTCCCGAGCTGCCCGATAGCTATCACTTCCGCCCGCCGTTTGGCTGGATGAACGATCCTAATGGCTTTGGCCGTTTCGAAGGCCGCCCGCATCTGTTCTACCAGCATTATTCGCATGGGCTGCGCTGGAACACGATGCATTGGGGCCATGCGGTCTCTTCGGATTATCTGCGGTGGCGGCATCTGCCGATCTTTTTGTTTCCCTCCGAAGACCTGACGACGCGGCCGGACAAGCGCGGCGGGGCCTATTCCGGCTCCACCATTCCGCTGGTTGAAGGCACCGGCATCCGCGTCTTCTTCACCGAACAGGTGCAGGACCGCATTCCCGAACAGCAGATCCAGCTGACCGCCACCTCCGCCGATCTCATCATGGCCGGGCAGGCAGAGGTCGTTCTCGCACAACGCCCGGACGGACAGGGGCTGACGCCGGATTTCCGCGATCCTTACGTCTTTCGTGGTCCCGATGGATTGTGGAAAATGCTGCTTGGCAGCCAGAGCGATGGCGGTGGCGTCATTCTGCTTTACGAGACGCTGGACCCCACCGCCGCATCCGGCTGGACCTATGTCGGCAAGCTGTGGGTGGAAACGCGCTACAAGACCACGGCGATCGAATGCCCCTGCCTTTTGCCGCTGGACGGTCCGGCCAATGCCCGCTCCACCCGCTGGGTGCTGATTTATGGGCTGATGCATTCGGAAGACCCGGAAACCGGCCGCAAGAACCTCACCATGGCCGATGTCGGCTGGTTTGACGGCAAGGCCTTCACCAAGGAATCCGGTCAGGAACTGGATTTCGGCACCGATAATTACGCCTTTCAGGCGTTTCTGGATGGCGACAGCATCATCGGTATCGGCTGGCTCGCCAATTGGGCGGATGCCAGCCCCGAGATCGATTTCCCCACTTCCATGACGCTGCCGCGCCGGATTCATTACGTCAACGGCGAGCTTCTGACCCCGCCCATCGGTGCTGCGGAAAGCCTGCGCAGCCATATTCTCGACCGCACGCGCCTTGCCGCCGGCGAACGTGTGACCTTCATCAACGGCGCGGTGGAAATTCTGATCGAGCTTGCCGAGGCTGGCGCGCCATTCGAACTGGCGCTTGAGCATCCGACGGTCACGCTCGGTCTCGTTTCCGATGAAACCGGCCTCTGGATTCGTCATGAAGACGGGCGCGATGGTCCCTCGCCGCATTACATCGCCAAGAGCGCACGGGCCTCACGTATCCGTATTTTCCTGGATTACGGCTCTATCGAAGTCTTCGCCAATCGCGGCCGATATGTGGGCACAAAACGCATCGAAGGTTTCGAACCCGTGCGTTCGGCGCTGCTGAAGGCGGCTGCCGGCGCGGTGGTGCACGCGACCAGCTGGGCGCTCAAACCCTGAGGAACCTTTTGGCGGATATGGCGGTTGATAGACCAGCAACAGCCGACCAGTTCGCCAAAAGGAGAAACGGCATGACCAAAATCCGCGATACCAGCGACCCCATTCTGTTTCCGACCGAAGCCAATGAAAACAAGGCGGAGAAAAAACGTGCCGGCAAAGGCATCGTCGTCATTATCGGCGCGATCGCCATCATGTCCTTCGTCGTTTATCTGGCGGCGATCACCATCGCCGCCACGCAGTCCTGACCCCTCGCCCTCTCCGGAACCGGTGCTCAGCCGCGTGCGCTTCGCAGCCCGCGGGCGGTAAGGAGCGCAATGAGTGAGACGGCAGCACCCAGCCCGTAAAGATAGGCCATCGGCATCGTCACATCCGCCCGCTCGATCTGCGCAACGAGATCGGTGGCGGCAGCGACGGTGCCGCTCGCACCCGCACCGGCCGCCGCCCCCAGCGTCGCGACCGTGGGAAGCAATGCACCCGTCATCTTGCGCTCTTCCTCTGGTGCTGCCTCCATGGCGGCCTGGCTGATACCGGCCCATGACATGCCAAAGGCAGACCCGATCAGGATTTGCCCGAGCAGCATTTCACCCCAGTTTCCGCTTGCAAGCCCCAGCCCCAGCAGGGCGCAGCCCGGTACCATCTGGTAAGGGCCATAATGCAGGCAAATTTCTCTCAGGCGGATCGAGCGCAGGCTGCCGATCAGCATCGCCACGAAGCTCCAGGCTAGCGGCATCGTCACCACGATGAAACCGGCGAAGGTTGGCTCATAGTGCCACAGATTGATGGCGACATAAGCGAGATAGACACTGCCCAGCGCATGGGCATAGGACATCAGGAACAATACCCAGAAACCGCTGCCCAGCACCGTTTTCAACCGGAAGGAATCCTTCGGGAACAGGCCGGTAGAAGGCCGGATGCCCACCCGCAGCGAGGCCCATAACAGCGCAGCACCTGCCAGCAGCGAGATTGCCCGCAGGCTCGCATCCTCGAAGGCGGAAGGCGCGGAAAAGGCAAGTGCGCCAACCAGGCACAGAACCAGCGGCACAAATGGTTTGCGCGTCGCCGCCACCGGACGCTCGGCGGAAACGGCGATGGTCGTGTAGGCCAGCAGCAGCACGATCAGCGGCGCCGACAGCAGGAAGGTGGCGCGCCAGGACAGGTGTTCGGTGGCGAAACCGCCGGTCAGCGGGCCGATGAAGGAAGCAACCGCCCAGATCGCCGCCTCGATGGCAAAGACCTTCGGCAACAGGCCGGAGCGGAAACCGGCGGGTATAAGGCTGTAACAAACCGCCACGATCAGCCCGTCGGCCAGCCCCTGCAACGCCCGGCCGACGACCACCCATAAGAAATCCCCGGCGATTGCGGAGAGAATCGAACCGAAAGAAAAGATCAGGCAGCACAGAAGCAAAACGGCGCGGGCGCCAAAACGCTCCCGAAACAGCACGGCGGTAACACCGCCCGCCACGGAACCAACGAAATAGAGACTATAGGCCCAGCTGTAATAGGCAGCACCGCCAATTTCGTTGACGGCGACGGGCAAGGCCGTCACCACCGCGAACTGGTTGAAGGCATGCAGGCCGATACCGGAGGAAATGACGGTCAGAAGCGAGAGGTTCGCTCCGCTCAGTAATTCACCCCAGCCGTTTTTCTCCGTCATTTCCATACTCGTCAAAGCCGTATCCTTTCCATTTTTGCGATACGGCGGGCAAACTAGAACCTCAAGCACCATTGAGGTCAAGACGGCTTTTTCACGCAATTTGCTTTGAAGGAATCGGCGGGCGGCAGGAACCCCGCGCCCGCCCGGCCGTTTGCTGAAGAACCGATAGAAAGGATATCGTCATGGACCGCAAGAAAATCATGCCGCTGAACGAAGACGCCATGGACGAGGATCTACTCGATCTCGATATCGACGCCCTTCCGGCCAAGGGAGAAATCCCGCAATCCATCGAACACGAAATCGAGGAGGAAGAGGCCGAGAGCGAGGATGATCCCTATCAGGAAAGCGACGAGGCTCTTCCCGACGACGCGGAAGAACGGGTGATCAACCGTAATCCCTCGCGGGAAGGCGGGGCTTTCGACGAGGTTTAGGAAACTCGCATTGGCGGGACTCAGGCAGGATCGATAATGCTGATGATACGCCCGGCGATTTCGTCGATCGTCGCATCATCAAGAGTTTCAAGATATTTCGCTTTCTTCTGGGCAACACGGGCGACGATGTCCATGCTTCTCACCTGATTGCAAAGTGCGACACCAGTCGTTCTGTGGCCGGATATGTTCACGGCAAGCCCTGCTTTGCGCGTGAACATCCCGCCGGTGGTTACGGGAACGACGAGACATAGGCCGACCGCATTGATTTCTCTCGGCGTGATGACGACGCAGTGGTGTTCGTCCTTGATTTCACTACCGATAACCGGGTTCAGATCGACCAGATAGACGTCGCCGCGCTTCGGGATCTGGCTGCGAACCATCAAAGCGCCTCTTTGCCAACCGGCAGCGCTTCATCCCACTGCCGCTCCCTGGCATTCAGCGCAGCGACTTCATCAGCCCCCTCCAGCAACTCAGCGAGCGTGAAGCGCTTCTTTTCCGGTCGAACCGGGCTGGCGACCAAAGTGCCATTGTCGACGGCGAGCGTCAGTTGCTCGCCGATCTCCAGCCCAAGCATCTTCAAAAGAGCGGGCGGGATGGTCATCACCGCAGCCCCGCCCTGCCGTCTTATTTTCGTGATTACCGTCATCTGTTCGCACTCCAATTTTGTGCAACATATGTAGCACATTTTCACCTTTGCGCAAACGGAAGCCGCCTTTCAGCCCACCTGCTCCGGCGAATAACCGGCATCGCGGATCGCCGCTTCCGCCGTTGCGGCGTCGCCCGTTACCGTGAGTTTGTGGGTAGCCAGATCGATGCTGACGGACGCGTCGGGCAGCACGTCAGCGAGAGCGCCACGCAGGGTCTTTTCACAATGGCCGCAGGTCATGTCTGACACGAGGAAGGTGGTTGCACTCATGGTTTTTTCTCCTTTTGACCGGTAGCGATATGGTCGCGCCGGCTGTCATTGCAGTTCAGTGGGTTCTTGCGGGCTCGCCGACGCTCTTTTCAGCGCCGGCGAGATCATCGAGAATGGGGCAATCGGGCCGGTTATCGCCGCCGCAGCAATGGGCGAGATGGGAGAGCGTCTTCACCATGCTCTTCATCTCGGCGATCTTCTGCTCAAGATCGGCGATATGGACGAGCGCGATCTCCTTCACCGCCGAACTCTCGCGGCTCTTGTCCTGCCAGAGTTTCAGCAGCGTCTCGGTTTCTTCCAGCGAGAAACCGAGCGTGCGCGCCCGCTTGATGAAGCGCAGATTGTGCACGTCCTGCTCGCCATAAACCCGGTAATTATTGCCGGTGCGGGCGGCGGGGGTGATGAGGCCGATCTGCTCGTAATAACGGATCATCTTGGCGGAAACGCCCGATGCTTCCGATGCCTGGCCGATATTCACGACGTCACCTCCCTGTGAGCGACCTTCGCCCGTTTCAACCGCAGCGCGTTGGCGAGAACAAAGACGCTGGACAGCGCCATCGCGCCCGCGCCGATCATCGGCGACAGCGTGATGCCAAAGGCGGGATAAAGCACGCCCGCTGCGACCGGTATAAGCGCCACGTTATAACCAAAGGCCCAGAACAGGTTTTCCTTGATGTTGCGCATGGTCGCCCGGCTCATCTCGATGGCATTGACCGCGCCGAGAAGATCACCGCCGACCAGCACCACATCGGCGCTTTCGATGGCGACATCCGTGCCGGTGCCGACGGCGATGCCGATATCGGCCTCGGCCAGCGCCGGCGCGTCATTGATGCCGTCACCGACGAAAGCCAGCACCTTGCCGCCGGCGCGCATTTCATGGATCGCCTTCACCTTGCCTTCGGGCAGCACTTCAGCCACCACGCGGGAGATGCCGACCTGCCGGGCGATTGCATTCGCCGTGCGTTCATTGTCGCCCGTCACCATCGCCACTTCGATGCCCATCGCCTGCAACGCCCTGATGGCAGTCACACTCGAGGGTTTCAGCGGATCGGCGACGGCAATCGCAGCCGCCAGCCTGCCGTCGATGGCGGCATAAAGCGGCGTCTTACCCTCGTCACCCAGCCTTGCGGCGGCTTCAGCGAAAATCTCCACGGAATGGCCGAGTTTGGCCATGTAACGATCCGCGCCGACTTCGACCCTGCGGCCATTGACGGTGGCCGCGATGCCATAACCCGTGACGCTTTCGAAGTTCTCGACGGTCGCAGGTTCTAGCCCTGCAGGGGTCGCCACCTTCTTTTCTTCCGCAGCCCGCACGATGGCTTCGGCAATCGGATGTTCCGAACGGCCTTCGACGGCGGCGACGAGCGCCAGCACTTCGTTATCGGCAAACCCTTCCGCAACCACCAGATCGGTCAGTTCC
This sequence comes from Agrobacterium sp. V1, assembly GCF_030518355.1. Classification (NCBI taxonomy): domain Bacteria; kingdom Pseudomonadati; phylum Pseudomonadota; class Alphaproteobacteria; order Hyphomicrobiales; family Rhizobiaceae; genus Agrobacterium; species Agrobacterium sp. V1. The sequence continues at coordinate 582,510 of NZ_JAULSF010000001.1, read as the reverse complement.
GGGCGGCCCTTGGTCACAGTGCCGGTCTTGTCGACCACGACAATCTGCGCAGAGCGCAGTTCCTGCAATGCCTGCCCCTTGCGGAACAGCACACCCAGCTCCGCTGCCCGGCCGGTGCCGACCATGATTGAGGTCGGCGTGGCGAGACCCATGGCGCAGGGGCAGGCGATGATGAGCACCGCGACCGCATTGACCAGCGCGAAAGTATAGGCGGGCTCAGGACCGAAGATCGCCCAGACGATGAAGGTCAGCACGGCAATCGCGATGACAACGGGCACGAACAGCGCGGTAACACGGTCGACCAGCAGCTGGATCGGCAGCTTGGAGCCTTGCGCCTCCTCCACCATGCGGATGATCTGCGACAGCATGGTATCCGCGCCGACCTTGGTTGCCCTAAACTTGAAGGCGCCGGTCTTGTTGATGGTACCGCCGACGATCGCTGCGCCGACCGTCTTTTCCACCGGCACGGGTTCGCCGGAAATCATGGACTCATCGACATAGGACGAGCCTTCGACGACTTCGCCATCCACCGCCAGCCTTTCGCCGGGACGGATGACGACGATATCGCCCGTCACCAGATCGTCAGGAGAAATATCGATGGTCGCACCGTCGCGCTCCACCCGGGCGGTCTTTGCCTGCAGGCTCATCAGCTTGCGGATGGCGTCTCCCGTACGGCCGCTGGCGCGGGCTTCGAGAAGCCGTCCGGTGAGGATCAGCGTCACGATAACGGTGGCCGCCTCGTAGTAGACGAATTGCGCCTCTGCCGGCAGCAGATCGGGCGCGAAGGTCGCCACCACGGAATAGAGATAGGCCGCCGTGACACCCAGCGCCACCAGCGAGTTCATTTCCGGCGCGCCGCGCAAAAGCGCCGGAAAACCGGTCTTGAGAAAGCGCAGGCCCGGCCCGAAGATCACCGCCGTCGCCAGCACGAAATAGATGTAACAGAGGTTCTGCGTATCGATGATGCCCATCAGCCAGTGATGCATCGGCTCATAGAGATGGCCGCCCATTTCCAGCACGAAAAGCGGTGCGGTCAGGATCGCGGCAATCGTCAGGTCGCGTTTCAGCGCGCCCTCTTCGCCTGCATGCTGCATATGGTCATGGCCGCCGCTTTCGCCGGCCGTCGCCATCTGGCTGTGGCCCTGATGATGTCCATGGTGTTGGCTTTGGTGCTGGTTGGGGTCTTGATGGGCGGAATGATCGTGCGGCTTGCGCGTCGTCAAGGCAAAGCCGGCGAGCTTTGCCGTTTCCACCAGCGCATCCCGCTCACGCCGGCCGCCGATGGTTTCCACCGCGACCTTGCCTGCCGCAGCGTCCACCTTCACGTCGACGGTAGTGGCGACGGCGTCCAGAATGATTTTCAACCGTCCGGCATCCGCGTCATTGCGCAGGCCTTCGACGGCAAATTCATGCCGGTCCGGTGCGATATTGTAACCGACCTTCTTGATGGCGGCACCGAGCGTCCTGGCAGAAAAGCCCTCGGCGGGCTCGACGGTGAGCTTCTTCGTGGCGAAGTTCACCGAGCTTGATGCAACGCCCGGCACCTTGGCCGCGGCCGTTTCCACCCGCCGCACGCATGACGCGCAGGTCATGCCTTCCACGGGAATGGAAACCGGTTGGTTCGAATGGGCGTGTCTGACTGTCTCGTTCATGGGAAATCCCCTTTCGAGACCCTATGTAGGGCTTCCCATGATGGGAAGGTCAAGGTGTGGGCAAGCTTTTTGTTGAACACACAATCGTGAGCACTGGCACCAGCCATAAAAGCAGGGATTTCCGTCGTTTACCTTTGTGTCCGGTAATCGCGCGTTCTCCTCTCAGGCCGCCACGCGTCTGGCGAGATAAACCGTTGCCCCACCGCATTGCGGGTCATTGACGGTGTGATCGAGAAGCCGGAACCCATTTGCGGCGAGCAGGCTTCCATAATCCTCGCGTGCAAGACTGGCGTGATAAAGCGGCTTGCCCTGAAACGTGCCTATCGCTTCGCCCTGCTCCGGCCCGGCCGTGAACATCAGGGCAGCACCGTCATTGGCGTGCTGGCGGAAAATGCCGAACATCAGGCGTTGATCTTCGGGCTTCAGGTGGAAAAAACTGTGCCAGGCGATCAAACCGTCGAAACGGCGACCGAGAGCCAGCTCGCGCATATCGGCAACCGCCCAGAGATTTTCAGGAAACCGGCTGCGGCAAAGTTCGATCAGCGGCAGGGACGCGTCGATGCCGGTGACGTCATAGCCATTGGCGATGAAATAGCCGGCAATCGGTTCGCCGGAACCGCAGCCGATATCGAGAATGGAACCGCCGTCGGGCAAAAGCGAGATGAACCTGTCCAGCCATGGTTTTTCGGCAAGGGACCGGCCGCGCTCCCTGTCGAAATCAGCGCCGTGTTCGGTATAAAGCCCGATGACATCGCGGGAGGCGTTCGACATTTCCTGATGTCCTTTTTTCAGGGCATTTCGGCCGCGCCGTTCTTACCGATGCACCGCCAGCCGCGGAATATCGCGCAGGAAGGCGTCGCGTACGGCGGGGCCGAGCGGTTCGTTGGATGGTTTGTCGGAAACGCGCAACCTTGCGAAAACGATGTGCTGGCCTTCCCGCTCCGCCCAGCCGACGAACCAGCCGAAAGGACGGTTGCGGTCGGGATTGCCCTTTTCATCGCGCATGTAGCCGGTCCCGGTCTTGCCATGCACTGCCCAGCTTTCCGGCGCATCGAACGTTGGCACGATCGCCCGGGTCTTTGCCTGCGCATCGCGGGAAAAAGGCAGGTTGCCGGCCAGCAAACGGCGGATGAAGCCGACCTGCTCCACCGGTGAGATGGTCAGAGACGAACCAAGCCAGGAATGGGTCAGCCCGTTATTCTTGCCCGGTTCGCCGGAGACATCGGCATTGCCATAACCGAGGCGCTTCACATAAGCGGCAAATTTTTCCGGGCCGAGACGGCGGGTGACTTCGCGTGAGTACCACAGCACCGAATCCTGCTCCCATATGGTGGGATCAACCGTCTTGCGGTCCGAAGCGCGGGCCTCCGTGCCGGGTTTCCAGTCCCAGGCGGGCGACTTCTCATCCTGAAAGATGCCGGCATCATAGCCGATCAGCGCCAACGGTACCTTGAAGGTGGAGGCCGGCGCCACGCGCTGGTCGCAGGCGCCCTGCTGGTTGATGACCGCCCCCGTCTCGATGGAGGTGACCAGCGTGCATTCAAACGCGTGCGGCTGTTGCTGGGCGGAGGCGGAAAGCGGCAGGAAGCCCGGAAGGGCAAGGCACGAAAGAACGATGGCGGGCAGCCGGTAGCGCATGCGTTTTGATGTCCCTCGTCCGCATTTTGCGGATCATTTGCCTGAATGGTGAGAGCGGTCATTGTTTGAGGCGTATCGTTTTCCCGAAACCGCAAAACACTTTCGGGCGATATGCCTTAGGTGACTGATGGGGCAGGAATAGGACCAAAACGAAAAATCACACTTTCCGTCAAGTCCGTTGCTTTTCGCCTGCCCTCTCACCCACTGTCAGGGGCCAATCGACCACATAATCCTCGAAGTCGTCAACATCCACATCGGCCTCGCTGACGGTTCTGCCGCGTGCCGAAATGCCGGCCTGATGCACCGTGTCCGTATCGCCGGAGACGAGATAGTGCCACCAGTACAGATCCTTGCCGTCACGCACCAGCGCATAGGCGCAGGTGGGCGGCAACCAGCCGATCTCATGCACCTTCTTCAGGTCAAGCTGGATACAGTCCGGCACGGTGGCACGGCGGTTTTCATAGTCGGAGCATCGACAGCTTTCACCGTCAAGCAGCACACAGCGTACCGAGGTGAACACCACTTCGCCGGTGTCCCAGTCTTCCAGCTTGTTGAGACAGCACAGGCCGCAGCCGTCGCACAGGCTTTCCCATTCCTCGCCGGTCATCTCGGTGAGCGATTTGGTTTTCCAGAACGGCGCGTCATTCATCGTTAACATTTCCGTTTCATTTTGATCTCTTGGACGGGAGTGTTTAACCGGTCCCTAATCCTTTATATCGTATCGCCAAGGGCTGGTTTGTACGATATTTTAGCATATTGGCGGCGGCTGAGGGTCATTGGCCCGCAAGAAGTCGCCACGTCAAGCAATTCCGACATAACCATGCCACGCTTTTGCGTCGGGAATGGGTTGGAGCGGGAATATCGGGCAGGCATATCGACGGGCCGCGTTGCGTTGAACAGGAAAACATCGCCAGGTGCAGGAAGAAAAAGACGATAAAAACGGCCGCAAAAAGCGGCATATCCTGCTCCGGATCGATAGCTTTATCGATAGCGGCCTGTGGACGGCTGCGGCACGGCTGGTGGATTTCTGGGAAGACGTCACCATCGCCTCGCGCAAATTGCATGTGCGCGGCTGGAAGAAACTTGTCGTCAACCTGACCTGTGATGCGCTGACCTTCGGAACGGCAGGTGCAGTCGTGCTTCTGGCGCTGGCCATGCCCGCTTTCGAAGAGACCAAGAAGGACTGGCGTTATCGCGGCGATTTCGCCGTCACCTTCCTTGACCGTTACGGCAACACCATCGGCCACCGCGGCATCATCCATGAAGACAGCGTGCCGATCGACCAGATGCCTGATCATTTCATCAAGGCGGTTCTGGCGACCGAAGACCGGCGTTTCTTCGATCATTTCGGCATCGACTTCATCGGCCTTGCCCGCGCCATGAGCGAAAATGCCCGCGCCGGCGGTGTGGTGCAGGGCGGCTCGACGCTGACGCAGCAGCTTGCCAAGAACCTGTTTCTCACCAATGAGCGCTCGCTGGAGCGCAAGATCAAGGAAGCCTTCCTCGCGCTCTGGCTTGAGAGCAACATGTCGAAGAAGGAAATCCTCAGCCTTTATCTCGACCGCGCCTATATGGGCGGCGGCACCTTTGGTGCTGCTGCGGCGGCGCAGTTTTATTTCGGCAAGAACCTGACCGACGTGACGCTTTCGGAATCCGCCATTCTCGCCGGTCTGTTCAAGGCGCCGGCCAAATATGCGCCGCATGTCAACCTGCCGGCGGCGCGCGCCCGCGCCAATACCGTGCTTTCCAACCTGGTGCAGAGCGGGCTGATGACCGAGGGCCAGGTGATCGGCGCGCGGCGCAACCCGGCCACCGTCATCGACCGCGCCGATGTGAAGGCTCCGGATTATTTCCTCGACTGGGCCTTCGACGAGGTGCAGCGGCTTGCCGCCGAAGGCAAGTTCAAGGACCACACCGTCGTCGTGCGCACCACCATCGATACCGGCCTGCAGCAGGCGGCTGAACAGGCGATGGAAATGGAGCTGCGTGAATATGGCGAGGGTTACCGCGTCAAGCAGGGCGCAATGGTGATGATTGAAAACGGCGGCGGCGTGCGTGCCATGGTCGGCGGCCGTGACTATGGCGAAAGCCAGTTCAACCGCGCCACCGCAGCCCTTCGCCAGCCGGGCTCCTCCTTCAAGGTCTATACCTACTCGGCCGCCATGGAAAAAGGCATGAAACCGGAAACGCTGATTTCCGACGCACCGGTGACCTGGCGCGGCTGGTCGCCGCAGAATTACGGCCGTTCCTATGCCGGCAAGGTGACGCTGCAGATGGCGCTCGCCAAATCCTACAATACCGTACCTGTGCGGCTCGCCAAGGATGTGCTCGGCACACAGGTGATCGTCGATACGGCCAAGGCCATGGGCGTGGCCACGCCGCTGCGCAGCGACAAGACCATTCCGCTCGGCACTTCGGAGGTCACCGTTCTCGATCAGGCGACCGCCTATGCCGTGTTCCCGGCCGATGGCATGCAGTCGCGCCGCCACGGCATCGAGCAGGTGATGGATTACGAGGGCAACGTTCTCTACGATTTCAGCCATGACGAGCCGCCCGCCAGGCGGGTGCTTTCCGAAGACGCCAATTCGAAGATGAACCAGATGCTGGTGACCATCCCGGTGATGGGCACGGCCCGGCGCGGCGCGCTGGATAATGGCATCGTCTCCGGCGGCAAGACCGGTACGTCGCAGGCCTATCGCGACGCCTGGTATGTGGGCTTTACCGGCAACTATACGACCGCCGTCTGGTTCGGCAATGACGAGTTCACGCCGATGAACAACATGACCGGCGGCGCGCTTCCCGCCATGACCTACAAGCGGCTGATGGACTACGCCCATCAGGGCATGGAACTGCGCCCGATCCCCGGCATCCAGAACCCGCTGCCGACGGGCGCGCGCCCGCAACCCTCGGCAGAAGTCGCATCCGCATCCGCCAGCACACCGGCCATGCCGGCACTCACTCGCCCACGTTCGCTTTCAGCAGAGGCGACACGCGTCATTCGCTCCATCGCCAAAAAGATGAAGGATGCTTCAGCGTTGAGCGTGACGACGCAGAAGGTGGCGGATGCGTCGCTACGGGAAGGCGCGGAGGATGCGACGCGGCGGTGAGGTCTGGCGCATTGCCTGAAAAGTTCTGTTGGAGTGTGTGGCTTACCCCCCTCTGTCCTGCCGGACATCTCCCCCACAAGGAGGGAGATCGACCCGAGGCTATGTCTCGCCCATCTCAACCGTTGAGATTGAAGTAGTGGTAGAGCGTCTTGCCGATCTCCCTCCTTGTGGGGGAGATGTCCGGCAGGACAGAGGGGGGTGAGCCACACAATCCATAGCCCCCTTCTCTGCAAATCGAGCACCCAGCGCTCACCGCAACAACACCGCCCTCGCCGTCTCCACCATATGCGACGTCAGCGCGTCCAAACGGTCGGCGGCCAGACGATTGACCTGCCAGTAAAGCGGAATATCGAGCGGCGTGCCGGGAACGAGTTCCACCAGCCGGCCTTCCCTCAAATGCTCCGCCACCAGTTGCACCGGATTAAGCCCCCAGCCCATGCCCGCAAGGCTTGCCTTCACGAAACCATCGGTCGAGGGCAGCCAGTGGGTGGGATAGGAGACGTCTTCTCCCAGCGCCTGCCTGATCCAGCTCGCCTGCAACCTGTCCTTCTGGTTGAAGGTCAGTCCCGGGGCGTGGGCAAGGGCTGCGGGCGTGACGCCATCGGCGAAATGACGGGTCATGAAATCCGGGCTGGCGGTCGCGTGATATCTGAGCACACCGAGCGGTGTGACGCGGCAGCCCTGCACAGGCTTGGCATGGGCGGTGACGGCGGCAAGCACCCTGCCCCCGCGCAGCCATTCCACCGTGTGATCCTGATCATCCACTGCGATATTGACGAGATAATCGTTGCTGCCGGTGAATTTCGAAACCGCATCCAGAAACCAGGTGCCGAGGCTATCGGCATTGGTGGCGATGTTGAGCGTTACGCGCTCCTGCCCCGATCCCGCTTCCGCCAATGCCGGCAGCTGGCGGAACAATTCACTTTCCAGCATGCCGACATGGTCCATATGACGGCAGAGCCACTCGCCCTTTTCCGTCGCCACGCAAGGGTTGCCACGCACGATCAGCACCACGCCCAGCCGCTCCTCCAGCTGTTTGATGCGCTGCGAGACGGCCGAAGGCGTCACACACAGCACCTGCGCCGCCTTTTCGAAACTGCCGGTCTGGGCAACGAGCGCCACGGCGCGCATGGAAGGGTAATCGAGCATTACGATACTCGATGTAAAGGCTGATTTTGACACAGCGCATATGAGGACTTCAACCATCGGCGCTGGTCATCCCCGCCCTCATTCCTGTGTTTGTCACGGGAATCCAGCCACCCCAAGCCGTTGGGCTGGAAGGACTCCCTCGCCGTGCAGACGCACGTCGGCTGGATTCCTGTGACGAGCACAGGAATGAGGATGGAGGTGAGAAGACCGCTCATGAGATCTGTCCGTTGAATAACGTGTAGCGCATTAGCCAGACTTATCTGGATTGAGTTTATTTAACTGGATTAAACCATTCCACCCAAATATCCAAGCAGTCGGTCCGAAAGCAGCGCCTTCGGCCATTACACATGGAAAGAGGCAGGGGCCGCGACACGCATGGACATCCAAATCTTCTTCACCGGCCTGACAATGGGCCTCAGCCTCATCGTTGCCATCGGCGCGCAGAATGCTTTCGTGCTGAAGCAGGGGTTGGCCCGCTCGCATGTATTTGCGGTCTGCGCCACCTGCGCCATTGCCGATGCGCTGCTGATCACCGTAGGCGTTTTCGGGTTTCAGCGGATCAGCGCCGTCATGCCGGTGCTCGATCCCATCATGCGTTATGCCGGGGCTGCCTTCCTCATCTGGTATGGCGCCAAAAGCCTGCATTCGGCGCTGCGATCTTCCGAAGCACTGTCGGTGGCCGAGCGGCAGGAGGCGAGCCTGTGGCAGACGCTGGCGATCTGTCTGGCGCTCACCTTCCTCAATCCGCATGTCTATCTCGATACCGTCGTGCTGCTCGGCACCATCTCGACGCAATTTCCCGGCTTCGAAAAGACCTTTGCGGCAGGTGCGGCCACCGGCTCGGTGCTGTTCTTCTTTTCGCTGGGTTATGGCGCGCGCTGGCTGCGGCCGATCTTCGAAAAACCCTCCGCCTGGCGCATTCTCGAAGGCGTCATCGCGGTCACCATGTGGGCCATCGCCTTCAAGCTGGTCATGGGCGCGTGAGAACCGGAATTCGCAATTCCACTCATTTTCACAAAGACTAAACAAAGGGCACCATTTTCCAAACGGGGAATCAGTGATAGTCCTCGACCTGTTCAAATACGGGAAAACAGCGTGTTCCGAGTTCCATTCCTTGTCGGCATTGCCCTTCTGATCGCCTTTGGCGGCGGTATTGCCGTGACACTGGCGGCGCTTGAGGCGACATCCGGTTTCGGATCGATCCGCATTGGTTCCTGGGATGCGTTTCCCGAAGCGCAGACGATCGAGGCCGACCCCTACGCCAAATCGCACCGTGCCGATGCCGGCAGGCTGCTTTATGGCACGACCGAGGGGCTGGCCTTTACCGCCTCCGTCGACAGCGATGGCCAGCGGCTCAGCGGCGAATGCCGTTACCGGCTGGCCGGCGCCGTGCCGCCTTCGCGATTCTGGACGCTTTATACCGCCGATCAGCAGGGCAATGTGCTGGCGGAAAATGCCGGGCGGCCGTTTGCACTGAATTCCCGCACGCTTCTGCGCAGCGCCGATGGCGGCATCGACATCACCATCGCCCCCGACGCCCAGACCTATAACTGGCTGGCGGTGCCGCAGGGCCAGACATTCAAGCTGGTCATGACGCTGCTCGACACGCCGGTTGCCGGCAGTTCCGGCCTGATCGACATCGCCATGCCGCAGATCCGCAAGCTGGGGTGTGGCAATGCTTAGGGTCCTGCTCGCCATCCTCACCGGCCTTGTCGCCGCCGCCGTGCTCCACGTCATCATTCTTCTGGCGATACCGCATTTCAGCAATCGCGATGCCTATACCCGCGCCGTCGCGGAAGGAAAGCCGCATCTGTTTCATCTGCTCGAAGAGACGACGGAGAAAAACACGCTGGCCAGCGGCGATCCCTTCATGCGGGTCGCGGTCTGCACGTTCAATATTGAGGAAAAGCCCGTCCGGCTCACTGCAGTGGGCGTTGTGCCCTTCTGGTCGGTCGCGGTTTACGACAAGGCCTCGAACGAGGTGTTCAGCATGAACGACCGCACGTCTGCCGGCGGGGTGATGGATATTCTGGTTGCCGATGCGGTGCAGATCGCCGCTATCCGCAAGGCGCAGCCGCCATCGCTCTCACAGGCCATTCTGGCGGAATCGGATCAGACGGAAGGATATGTGGTGTTGCGGACCCTGGTGCCGCAGCCAAGCTTCGGGGAAGAGGCAGAACGTTTTCTGAACGAAGCGAAATGCCAGCCGACGCCGTGGAAATAACGCCGGTCTTTTACATATAATCAGGATTTCAGAGCAGTTTCCGGTGCGGATTTGCCCTTGCGCACGACCTTGCCCGCGGGCTCGGTTTCGCGCTTTTCATAACGCACGCCGGTAAACAGCACCACCTTTGCGGGGCCGATCACCCTGGCTGCAATGCCGGCGGGACGCAGGCTTCGTCGTGCGTCGCCAATTGGAATAATGTCTGCCATGCTTCTCTCCTCTTCGGGAGTCAATGTTGCCTATGGGAACCGCGCAAGCCTCGTCTTGCGTCGGGAATTTCATCACCATCACATTGCGCATAATCCAGCCCACAGGCTGGTTTTCGCATGTCCCTAAAACCGCAGAAGGTTTTAGCGCGGGACTATGCGGACATTCAGGCATTTCGCCGCCATTTTGGCTTTTATTCCGAACGTCAGAATAACATGGAATCCTAATACTGCCCATGAAATTACAAACAGACAGAGGTTAATGATCCGTTAACCCTAATCGCTGGACGGCAATTTATCGCCGACAGGGCTACACCCGTTGAAAACAAAGGCGATGCGGCAAAGTTCCATGACATTTTTTCCGTCATGAAGGTTTTAAAATTTCCTTGTTGATAGAGGCAGAATATCTCTTGCCACCCCCCATAGTTAACAGGACGTCAACGGATTTGCTCTAATTTGAGCCGATATTGTGTTTGCGTTTGTTGGGTAGTGCGTTGACCGACCGGTTTCGAGAACTTGAGAGGCCAAGAGCCGTGAGGAAGAAAGATGTGGTGCTTATGGCCACGGTGACGAATTTCGAGAATGTTTCCCATCCGTCAAAAACGGACCTTCGGCAGTTTGCCGAACTTTTCATGCCGCTTTTCAACGCCTCCACCGAAGAAGCCAAGCGGGAAGCGATTGCCGCCCTGTCGCAGCATCCGAGCGTGCCTTCGGCCGTCGCGTTCTTCATCGCCTGCCAGCCGATTTCGCTTGCGGCGCCCTTCCTTATCGCGTCGAAGTGCCTCACTGACGAAACGCTGATCACCATTGCGCGCACGCAGGGTGCCGCGCATGCCCGCGCCATCGTGCGCCGCGAAGACCTCTCCCCCACCGTCATCGACGCGCTGGTTGGCCTGCGGCATGCCGAAGATCTGAAGCGGCCGGATGAGCCGACGACTGCCGCCGAACCGCAGTTGGTGGCAACCCCCGTCGAACCGAAAGTGGCGGACGTGGCCACCCCAGAGACCACCACGAAAATTGATGCAGTATCCGCGCTCGAAGAAGAAATGCGCCAGCGGATCAAGCAGATGGCCCGCCACCTCAACCGCCCCGAAGGGGACGTGCTTGGTCTGCGCCGCCTGAGCGAAGTGCAGGAAGCGCTGCTCGTGCGTTTCGCGCGTGAGCGTAACGCCCGGCAGTTCGCGGTGGCGCTGGCGGATTCGCTGTCATCCAGTTACTGGCTGTCGGAACGTATCATGCTTGATATTTCCGGCGCGCAGCTTGCGACCACGCTCACCGGGCTTGGCATGGAGTTTTCCGAAGCCGCTTTCGTCTTGCAGTGCTTTTATCCGCACCTTGCCGCCGCAGAAGGTGACATGAGCCGCGCCGAGGCCCTGCTCGACCGTCTCGACATCGTCGAGTCCGAAGAGCGGGTGGAAAGCTGGCGCAGGGCCGATAGCTATACCCATGGCCGCGAGCGGCCGAGCCGTATTACCGTCGTTCCCCGCAAAACCGGGACGTGAGGGAGTAAACGGCCTTTGGCCGTCTAAGCCGGCGGCTGATCCACCAGCGTCAGCAGAGTGCCGATCTCATCCGTCTCGATCTCCACGATCCACAGATCGCTGTCGAAGCGCCGTTCCTTTTCCAAAAGAGCGGCGCTTTCCTCACCCTCCGCACCGGCAAGGCGCGTTTCGAAACGGCGCTCGGCGCGGATTTCCTCGTCCTCGGCAAAACTTTGCGGCGCTGGTCCATAGAGATTTTCACGGCCATCGCGCAGACGCTGGCGGATGAAGATCGCACCCGCCTCCTCCGCACCCTTCTTTTCGACGGCCGCAAATCCGCCGGCGGCGAAAACGCGACGGATAAGGGCGGAGACGAAGATTTCGGATTTGAGGCGCATGGGCAGCCTTCCAGACTGGTGACTAGAGCAAGGAGGTTGCCGCTTGCTTCTTCTCCCCGCCGGGGAGAAGGTCGCGGCAGCGGGATGAGGGGGCAAGGGTGCGGTCTATCGCTGGCGTTGCCCCCTCATCCGACCCTTCGGGCCACCTTCTCCCCGGCGGGGAGAAGAAACAAGCGGCAACCTCCTGCCCTACCCTTCAAATCGCCCCGATCGACTTCAGTTTCTTCAGCACCGCTTCGCTCGGTTCGCCGGTTTCCGGCAGGCGATAGTGTTTTTCAAAAGCGCGGATGGCGTTGCGGGTCTGCTGGCCGGCCACGCCGTCCACCTTCACGTCGGCATAGGCGATGTTGATCAGCCCCTGCTGGATCTTGGCGATCAGCGCGCTGCTTGCCGGTTTTGCGCCAGCGGTCGCGCTGTTGAGAGAGGCGGGTTCGGCCTTGACCTGCGGCTTCTCCGCCTTGCGGATGGCGGCGGCGACAGGATCGATTTCCACTCCGCCGCCGGTGTTTGCGTCGGACGGCCGGTCCTTTGGAATTGCCGCAACGGTGGCGCCGTCGATCCTGAGGGCGGCCAGCACCCGGGTCGTCGGCTCGCCGGTCTGTTCCATGCCGAGCGTTTCTTCGAAGAACATGATGGCGGCGGCGGTCTTCGGCCCCATGCGGCCATCCGCGTCGCCTTCGTAGAGCCCGCGTTTTTTGAGTTCGCCCTGAATATCGGCAACGATCTGCTGCGGCTTCTGGCTTTCCGCTGGCGGCAGCGCCGCGGTCTCGGCGGCGGGTGGCTGCGTCGCTTCCGTCTCGTCCGGCCGCTCTATGCGAAAGGTGGTGACGTTGCCGTGGGTGCCGAGCGGCTCTGCCGGGCGATAACCGGCGATCCCGTTCGGGTTTTCCGCATCACGCGTGCGCAGGAAGGGAGACGGGTGAATGCCCGGCTGGTACCAGAGCGCATTAGCCGCGACAAAGCCGAAGACGACCGCGAAAGCACCGCAGCCGCCAACCAGTTTTGGATGGCGCAGGACTTCGCGCCCGATGGCCGCAACCACCAAGGAAACAAACCCGGCGCCAATCTGGGCCGTTGTTTTCTTAGGCGATTTTCGCTTTCGCGGGGCCATCGTCACCATCCTTCTTCATAATCGCAGCCATTTCGCCGAGTTGCCGGATGCGCGGCGGAAATTCCACCATGCGTTCAGTTTCAGCGTCTTCGCCACCCGCCATGCCGGAGCCGTCGGCAGGCAGCATGATCGTTACGACCGTCCCCTCGCCGGGCTGGCTGGCGATGACGAAGGTGCCGCCATGCAGTGCCACCAGCCCCTTGACCAGGGACAGTCCAAGACCCGTGCCCTCATAGCGACGGGTATATTCATTCTGAACCTGCATGAAGGGCTGGCCCAGCAGGTCAATCTTGTCGGACGCGATGCCGATGCCGGTATCGCTGACCGTCAGTTTCAGCATCTTGCCTTCGCGCGCGGCGTCGATCGACACAACACCACCCGCATCGGTGAATTTTATGGCATTGCCGGCCAGATTGATGAGAACCTGGCGGATGGCGCGCTGGTCGGCCGAGATTTCGCCGATGCCGCGCTGGATGCGGCTCGTCAAAGTCAGGCCTTTTTCCTTTGCCTGCAGGCCAAGCATCGCCTCGCAGGAGGAGATGGTTTCGGCAATCGGGAAACTTTCCATCAGCAGCTCGTAGCGGCCGGCTTCCAGCTTGCTCATATCAAGCATGGTGTTGACGACCGACAGGAGATGCGCGCCGGACTGGCGGATCAAGCCGACATATTCGCGCTGACGATCATTTTCCAGCCGGCCGAAATATTCACCGGCCAGAATATCGGAAAAACCAAGGACGGCGTTGAGCGGCGTGCGCAGCTCGTGGCTGACGGCGGCAAGGAAACGCGACTTGGCGTCATTGGCCGATTCCGCCTCTGCCGCCTTGCGGGCGACATCGCGGCGCAGCAGTTCCATCTCGGTGACATCGGAAAGCTGGGCGACGACACGGCGCAGCCGGCCGGACGTGCTGCGGATCGCCGTCATCTCGATACGGGCATGCATGAACTGGGCCGGGCGCGATTTCGCGCCGGTCTCGAACCGAAGCTCCGCGCTGGCCTTGTCCTCGCCCTGCCGCAGAAGATCAAAGGCCTGCATCAGCTCGATACGATCGGAGACATAAACATATTCGGCAAAGACATGGTCCTTGCAGGCCTGAAGCTCGACCGGAAATTTCTCACGGTCACGACCGGAGACGCGTTCGACGAGGCCGATTTCATTGATGGTGAGTACGAGGCCCGGCACCTGCGACGCTGCAACAAGGTCGTCATCAGCCGCAGGAGTGGAGAAGGATGCTGCACCACGCAGCGGCCGGGAAAAAGCAATCGACAGGGCGGCGGCGGACAGAAACAGCGCCAGCACCAGGGCTGCGCCGATGGGCAGCGCGATGGCGGGGCTGAAAACGAGGCTGAAGAGGGCGGGTACAACCAGAAGGCCAACGGCACCGAAGGCAATCAGCCGGCGCAGGCGCGCAACGGTTCCGGCGCGCCTTTCGGCGTCCTCTTCCATGCGCGCAAGCCATCTGCCCGCGGCATGGTCGACCAGTGCGACCGCTTTTTCTCTCATATTACGCAATACCAATACCGAATCCCTGAGGCGGATCTTATGGTCCCGACAATAGAAGGCGGCGGCTTAAGGAATGGATAAAAAGAATGGCCGCAAACGGCCTTCAAATGCGCCGCAGTCCCATTACGGGGCATTTATTCGAAGCTTTGCCAATCATGGTTAATGACGGGTAAGCGACGGATTTCGCTTCATTTTTGCCATCGCGTTAACCTTTGTGGCAATGCATGCCGCTTCTTTGCCCCGGAACGCACGGCCTCTGTCGCAATTATGCTTAACATGGACTGTTAAAATGCGAATGAATTGATGGCAGGCGTCCCGATGCGAGGAGAATAGATACAATTTGAATTAAATTGCGCCGCTTTTTGCAATTGGCTGTTCGCCGGTCGCCTGTAGCTTCTCCCCAAGCCCGAAAAACGGGACAAAGGCCAATGACCCGAAACCGGGCGGGGCTTCAAAACAAAGATCATCTGGCAGGGTGTCTGACAATGTGGTTTCTGATCAAAGGAACATTCTGGTTTTCGCTGGTGCTGGTGGCGCTGTCCTATTTCGGTAGCTACAACGACCCCACCAAGGAACCTTCGGCATTCGATCTTCCCAGCGCCGTTTCGGCCGCCGGCGAGGCCTATCGTTATGTCAGCGCCATCTGCATTGAAAAGCCCGACGTCTGCGTCAAGGGCGCCGAAACCTTCCACGCGCTCGGTGAGCGGGCAAAGGAAGGCGCCAAGGTTGCCTATGAACTGCTCGACGCGCAGCTTGCCGCCGGTGACAAGACCGCGCCCGCCGCTGAAGTGGCTGCCGAGACTGAAAAACTGGCCGAAGCGCCTGCCATCAGCGTCGAATTTCCTGGGAATAGCGACATGCTGAAGACCGGCACCGTCATCCCCCTGCCGCAGAAGCGCCCTGCCCCCTGATTATTTGCCGGACGCGCATCGCCGCGCCGCCCCTTCTCTGCAGCCGGATATGTCCGTCTGCGTGACTGCCTGCCAAACTTGCCCACGGAAACCTGTTTTCCGTGGGCTTTTTCATGGCCTGCCCGGTTCAAAACCGGTCACACTTGCCCTATATCGTAGCAAAGACATGCAATAATGGACGATACGGCGCGCAAATGGCCTCTCTCGAAACGATCCTTGATGACTTCGCCTTCCTTGACGACTGGGAGGATCGCTATCGTTACGTCATCGAACTCGGCAAGGCGCTGCCCGATCTGCCGGAGGACAAGCGCAGCGCTGAAAACAAGGTGCAGGGTTGCGCCAGCCAGGTCTGGCTCGTCAGCCATAGCGATGGTGCGGAAGACCCTCTCATGACCTTCGAAGGCGATTCCGATGCGCATATCGTGCGCGGTCTCGTTGCCATCGTCCTTGCCGTCTATTCCGGTAAAAAGGCTTCCGAAATCGCCGGTCTCGATGCCATCGAAGTGTTCGACAAGATCGGGCTGGTGGAGCATCTTTCCTCGCAGCGCGCCAATGGCCTGCGCTCCATGGTCAAGCGCATTCGTGAAGAAGCAAGGCTGCTCGCCGCCTGACCACTACCCGGCTGACCACTACCCGCCTGACCCATTACCGTGTCACCGTCATTGCCGCCATCGGCGGGCGATAATCCGCTTCGCCCCAATGGTGGCTTGTGCGTCTGGCGCGACCGGGCGGCGGTGCGTAGTGTCTCGCAAGTGACAGAAGTGCAGCCCTCAGCAGGAGTTTTGCGGAGCGCGCCGGCCATTGCCGCTCCCGCTCCACCGCCTCCAGCCCCTTTTCAAAACAGCAGACATCGATGGCGACGCCGCAAAGCTCCGGCCCCATGGCATCGGCTGCGCGGGCAAACCGGACCCGTGCGGCCATCGCTGCCTCGGTGAGATCAAGCGCGCCGCCCGCCTCCCCTTTGGTTCGGTTCGCTATTCGCGGTTCCCATGTTGCCGTCACCTTTGGGCTCAGATGGCCGCGATGGAAATCAGCCGAAAGGCGTTCGCCCGCCTGCAAGGCTTCCGCCGGGAAAAAAGCCGTGCCATCCCGTTCCTTCAGACGGGAAAAGGCCATGAGTGGTGATGTGTTGAGGTTTTGCCGGGCCGGTTGTTTATCGCCATCGACATCAACGACAACGTTCTGCAAATCCCGATGCTGCGCCTGAAAAACCTCGTCCCGGTCCTTCGCCATCGCGCGCTTGAGATAAGAGCCGAGTGGCGGTGCGGCAGACAGCGTGTCTTCCCGCCTCTCGACCAGCCCGGAAGAGAGCGCAAGCTGCATCAAGGCCGCCGGCAATCGCAGTGCCGAACGCTCCTGCCGCATTGGGTGCAGGAGGATATCGCCGCCTTCGTCGCGGATTTCAGCCGGGCCGGCTGCGATGCAACGCAGAAGCCGCAGCAGGGCCGGATCAACCGGAGTGGCTTTTGCCTCACTCATCCCGCACCCCTTTCATCAGGTTGAAAATACTGCCGGCCAATCGTTCCAGTGCAGCGATGAATTCATCAAAGGCCGGCTCGTCACGGCGGTCCTCGACAACCTGGCAGGCATGGCCGACCGTCGTTCTGTCCCTGCCGAAACAGGGGCCGATATCCGACATGGGAATGCCGAGCTGCACATGGCACACATACATGGCGATCTGGCGCACATGGCATTCGCTGCGCCGCCTGTCACGGCGTGCGCCCAGCCGCTCACCGGTCAACTGCACCATTTCAGTGGTCAGTTGCCGGATCAGCCGGCAGATGCGGGCAATCTCATCCCGCCCGGCGGCAGGCGGAAAACGGCGAAAATGACGATCGGCGACCGGCACACATGGCCGCGCGGCAACAGGCAGGGGCAATATATCCGACGGCATATGCAACTCCTCTACGAATAGGAATTAATTCATACACCTGAGAGCTCGCCCGGGGAAGCGTGAATTTGGCCGCGAAGAATATGCGCTTGATATGGTTTTATTTTTGCAGAAATGCCGTGCACGATAAAGGATTTTTTTCCTCACACGAGATTCGACGCGACAATAAAAAAGCCGGTCGACGGACCGGCTGGACATTCATGTGACGGTAAAGACAGCTTCAAAGGAAACATGTGAGGCGGGTGGGCTCCGCTTGCCGCCTTCTCCCCGCCGGGGAGAAGGTCGCGGCAGCGGATTGAGGGGGCTTAGTCGGCGATATGCGGAGAGTTTGCCCCCTCATCTGACCCTTCCTGCCATCGTCTCCCCGGCGGGGAGAAGAACAGGCAGATCCGATTAGCGGCTGGCCTTGCGGCGCTGGCCGAGACCCATTTCCTTGGCGAGCCGCGAGCGGGCTTCGGCATAGGCGGGCGCAACCATCGGATAGTCGACCGGCAGGTCCCATTTTTCGCGATATTCTTCCGGCGTCATGCTGTGATGCGTCGTGAGATGGCGCTTCAGCGACTTGAACGAGCCGCCGCATTCCAAACAGACGATATGATCGTCCTGAACCGACTTGCGAACCGAGACGGCAGGCTTCTGCTTTTCAACATTGACCGCCACCGATGCCGGTGCCGAGGTGCCGCTGAGTGCCGTGTGAACATCCGAAATAAGGCCGGGAAGGTCTGTTACCGGAACGACGTGGTTGCTAACATAGGCAGCCACAATATCCGCCGTCAGTTCGACCAGCAGATCCTGGGCGTTACCGTATGCAGTTTCCGTCATTTAAGTATCTCCTGTTTATTTATCTCCGGAAGCGAGCGAACGCCGCTTCGAGCGATGTGAAGTTACCCGGTGCCCCACCTTCGCTTTGTTGAAACCAACATGAAATCTACCCCTAGATTTCAAGCGAAAACCGGAAACGTATTGATCCGAGATTCAACTTATGGCCCGCGACATGGGCAGCAATGACCCGAGAGGTCATAGATTAGACATTAATAAAATGCCTATGCCGACTATGAAGAGGCTAGATGCAAATCGCGATTAGCAACTTTACACTTAATTTGGATAACAGCAAAACAGCAAAAGTCAAATTCCTATTGTGAATTTTTCAGTTCAAAACAGTCTAATCGCAATACAAAAAATTACGGGTAATAAAATACTATGCCAAGTGGTAATTGAAAATGAATACCCCCTATTATTGGGGGTAATTTCAACTTCAAATTTTCTTGAGGTCATCAACTACCGATTTGTCGTGAAGCGGATAACCTGCCTTATGCGCGGCCATAGCCAGAAGATGCGCGGAGACAGGTGCTGTCAGAATGAAGAAGAAGAAACCGGCAAGTGCCCGTGCCAGCGTCGACATATCCATGGAATGAATGCCGACCGCCAAAAGCAACAGCCCGGACCCCACCGTTCCCGCCTTGGAGGCCGCATGCATGCGGGTGTAGACATCAGGCAGGCGACTGAGCCCGATTGCGGCGATCAGTGAAAAGG
Organism: Agrobacterium sp. V1; assembly: GCF_030518355.1. Classification (NCBI taxonomy): domain Bacteria; kingdom Pseudomonadati; phylum Pseudomonadota; class Alphaproteobacteria; order Hyphomicrobiales; family Rhizobiaceae; genus Agrobacterium; species Agrobacterium sp. V1. Next base: position 563,708 of record NZ_JAULSF010000001.1, on the reverse strand, counting down.
CGGCTCCCGAGACCGTCAGCGCCGCAACGAGGATAGCCACCAGCCAGCCGGTCATTTTCCGCCCTTTCTTTTTCCGCCAACCATTTGATTCTGCGATTTTTTTTCAGATTCTCGCGCTCTTTCGCCATCCAGCACCGCTTTCGACTTTCGCCCGCCATCTGCGCCGCGCGCCAGAACGAAACGGGCAAAGGCCACCGTTGCGAGAAAACCGACGAGCCCCAGCGCAATCGCGATATCGACATAAAGGGTGAAGCCGGTGCGGATGGCGATGACCGCGATGAAGCCGATGGCGATGCCGACCAGCATGTCGAGCGCGACGATCCGGTCCGGCAGGGTCGGCCCGATAACGACACGATATACTGTCAGCAAAAAGGCTGCCGAGAGTACAACCGAGGCAAGTATAGTTGCAAATGAAACTATTTGTTCCGGCGTCATTGCTGAAACGCCTCCATGATCTTTTTTTCAAAGCCGTTGCGGATGTCGTTTCTGGCGGCTTCGATATCGCTACAGTCGATTGCGTGGACGTAGAGCGTTTTCCTGTCCCCGGATACATCGACCGACAGCGTGCCGGGTGTGAGCGTGATGAGATTGGCGAGCAGCGTGATCTGGAAGTCCGTCGTCACCGTCAGCGGATAAGCGAAGATGCCGGGCTGCACGTGGAGATTCGGCCGCGTCACCAGCACCGCCACCTTCCAGGCAGACAGCGCCAGTTCCTTGAAGAACAGCAGCACGAGCGACAGTATCCGCGTCAGCCGCAGCCAGTGATTATTGCCCCTGGGTATCTGATGACGGATAAGCCCGAGCGCCAGTGCCGAGACGATGACGCCGAAGACAATGTTCGCCGGCGTGACGCTGCCGGTTATGGCAAGCCAGATGGCAAGGAACATCGACAGAACGATATAGAGGCTCATGGTTTGCCTCCCCGCGAAAAGACCGACTGGATATAGGCCTGGGGATCACCGAGCCCCACGGCTGCCTGCTGGCTGAGACTGAGCAGGCTTTCCGGGAACAGGCCGAAAAATACCACGAGCAAGGTCAGCCCGACCAGCGGCACGACGGAGGGCAGCGCCGGAGAGGACGGTGCCGGTGATGACGGCTGGCCTGCCGACGCCGCCGGGCGCCAGAAACACAGAAGGAATATCCGCCCGAAAGCGATGGTGGCGATGAAGCCGGAGGCGAGAATGGCGGCGGCGAGCCACCACGCGCCGATATCGATCGCCGATTTGACCAGCACCGCCTTCGGCCAGAAGCCGGAAAACGGCGGCAGGCCGGAGCCGGCAAAAAACAACGCCAGCGCCAGCGCCGAAAACCACGGGGCCTGCCGATAGAGACCGCTCAGCGCCGTCAGGCTGAAGCTGCCGCCGAGGCGGGCGGCATGGCCGGCGGCAAGATAAAGCGCCGTCATCAGCACCATGGAATGCAGCGCGTAAAAGATCGCGCCTGACACGCCCGACGGTGTACCGATGGCGATGCCCGCCATCATGTAACCGATGCCCGATATGACGATATAACCCAGCATGCGGCGGATGTCGTTCTGGGCGAGTGCGCCCATCGCGCCCAGCACCATGGTCAGCGCTGCGGAAACGGCGATGACGATGCTGAGCTCCTCCCGCTCGACAGGAAACAGCATGACCATGACGCGCAGCAGCGAATAGATGCCGACCTTGGTGAGCAACCCGCCGAACAGGGCGGATACGACGATGCGCGGCGTGTGATAGGAAGCGGGCAGCCAGAAGTTCACCGGAAAGGCGGCGGCCTTCATGGCGAAAGCCAGCGCAAACAGGCTGGCAAGCGTCATCAGCGGCGCGGTTCCGCGCAGCCCGTTCGCCTTCAGGGCGATATCGGCCATGTTGAGCGTACCGAAGATAGCGTAGAGATAACCGACCGTGATCAGGAACAGCGTGGTGCCGATGAGGTTCAATATGGCGTATTTCAGCGCCCCGTCGATCTGTTCGCGTGTCGACCCGAGCACGATGAGACCGAAGGACGAGATCAGCAGCACCTCGAACCAGACATAGAGGTTGAACAGATCACCCGTCAGGAAAGCGCCGCTAACACCCGCCATCAGCAGCATCAGGAACGGATAAAAGCCGTAACGCCTGGCGCTGGCGTCGATATCGCCGGCGGCATGGATGGCGCCAGCAAGCGCAACGATGGCAGCGGCAAGCGACAGCAGCGCGCCGGTCAGATCGGCGGTAAAGGCAATACCGAAAGGCGGCAGCCAGCGGCCCATCACCATGGTGAACGGGCCCTGCGTCGCGACCTTCCATAGAAGCACTGCATCAAGCAGCACCAGCAGGAAAAGCGACGCAATGGCAACGGCCGCATGGTGGCGGATGGCGTGTCGCATCATCATCAGCACGGCACCCGCACCAATGCAGAGCGCGACCGGCAGGATGATCAGCCAGTCGGACAGCGCCACGGGCGCCATGACGAACGCTGCGGAAAGATCGGTAACTGCGGAAGGGGTGGATGAGGCCATGTCTGTCTATGCTCCGCCCGCTCAATAACCGAGCGGCGGCATTGGCTCGCCTGCTGGTTCTGCGGTGCGCATTTCGTCCGTGTCGTCGGTCTGCAACTCCTGGAAGGCACGCCAGGTCAGCACCAGAAGAAAACAGAAGAAGGAAAAGGAAATGACGATTGCCGTCAGGATCAGCGCCTGCGGCAGCGGATTGGCAGCACCCGCCGGCAACGTATTCATGCCCGCGGGAATGATCGGCGGCACTTCGCGCGTCAGCCTGCCCGCCGTGAACAGCAGGAGATTGACCGCATTGCCGAGAATGGCGATGCCGAGCAGCATGCGGATGCTGTGGCGCGACAGCATGAGATAGATCGCCACCGAAAAGAAGATGCCGACGAGAATGGAGAAGACCGCTTCCATCAGTCGCTTTCCCTTTCTTCCAGTGCCAACGCAATGGAGGTGATGGCGCCGACCACGACGAGGTAAACCCCTATATCAAAGGACATGACGGTGGAGAGCGGCACCTCGATGCCGAACAGGCTTGGATAGACCCAGAGCCCGGTCATGAAGGGCACGCCGGCAGCAATCGAAACGAGGCCGGAGAGCATCGCCATCAGCAGCCCCGCGCCTGCGATCGACAGCGGATGAAACACGATGGCACGCCTGACCGCCGCCACGCCATAAGCGATACCATAGATCGCCAGCGCCGAAACCGCGATCAGCCCGCCGATGAAACCACCGCCCGGTTCGTTGTGGCCGCGCAGCAAAACGAAGATCGAGAAGAGCACCATGAGACTGGTGATGACAGGGGCGACGGTGCGCAGAATGAGCGTATTCATGCCCGCACTCCCTTCTTCTTCGGCGTCTTTGCCGGGCCCTTGACGGCGGCGGCCGGGCGGATGCGGATGAGCGCGAGGATGGCGAGACCTGTTATCATCACCACGGCGATTTCGCCCAGCGTATCCGTACCGCGGAAATCGACGATGATGACGTTGACCACATTGGCGCCATGGGCGACGACCTTGGAATAGGTGTTGTAGAAGTCCGTCAGGCGGTTATCGAAACTCGCTTGCGTCGCCCGCATCAGGAACAGGGCAAAGCCGGTGCCACAGGCAATGGCGATGGTGCCGTCCAGCAGCTTCTGGCCAAGCCCGCGATGGTCCGACGGCGACAGGCGAAGCCGCGTCATGACCAGCGTCAGAATGACCACCGACAGGGTCTCGACCATGAATTGCGTGAAGGAAAGGTCGGGCGCGCCGAACAGCAGGAAAATGACCGCCACCGCAAAGCCCTGAATGCCAAGCGCGATGATGGCGGTGAGCCGGCTCGATGCCGTCAGCACCGCAAGAAGCCCCACCACCGCAATGGCAATGAAGGTCAGTTCATGGATCTGAATATCGTGCGGCCACGCTGGCATCGCCGGAAGTTCACCATAAAGAAACAACGGCGCAAGCAGCACGGCGGCGATGACGGCGAAGGTGGCGGTAACGTAAAATTCCAGCCGGCCGGGCTGAATGAGCCGTGTGACGTGGAAGGAGATTTTCACCAGCGCGTCTATGAAGACATCGAAACCCCTGTCCGGCCCGGCACCCAGCGCCTTGAACGTGCGGTCCATCAGGCCGCGGAGCGGGACAAGCTGCATATAAAGGACGATGCCGATCGCGACCGTGAGCAGCGACAGGCCAAGCGGCACGCCGATATGGGGAATGAGCGAGATTTCCACCGGACGCGGCTCACCGGTAATGGCGCTCGCCATGGGGATGGAAATGTAGAAATGCGCGACGCCGGAAAAGAGAGCGATGGTGAGCCCCTTCAGTGCCAGCAGCGCCGGGCCGAGCCAGAGCAGCAGCGGGCCTTCATGCGCATGTTTCGGGGTTTTCACCGGTTTGCCGAGAAAGGGTTTCAGCCCCACCGCGAAGGCGACGGCGAACATCAGCGCATTGCCGAGAATGGCGATGCCGGTAAACAGCACGGCCCGCGGATTGCCATGCGCCAGCGCGTAATAAATCTCTTCCTTGGCGAGAAAGCCGAAAAACGGCGGCAGACCGGCCATGGAAATCGCTGCGGCGAGCGCCGCTGCAAAGGTGATGGGCATCGCCTTGCGCAAGCCGGCAAGCTTCGTGACATCGCGCGTGCCGGTCTCGTGGTCGATGATGCCGGCGACCATAAACAGCGCGCCCTTGAACAGCGAATGCGCCACCAGATAAAGCACCGCAGCTTCAATGGCGTGGTCCGAACCAAAGCCGGTGAGCATCACCAGAAGGCCGAGCGACGATACGGTGGTATAAGCGAGCATCAGCTTCAGGTCGGTCTGGCGCACGGCCAGCAACGCGCCGGTGAGCATGGTCAGGCCGCCGAAGAAAGGCAGCAGGATCTGCCATGCGGCCGTGTCTCCGAGAACCGGATTGAGGCGCATCAAAAGATAGACGCCGGCCTTAACCATGGTTGCCGAATGCAGATAGGCCGATACCGGCGTCGGTGCTTCCATGGCGTTTGGCAGCCAGAAATGGAAGGGAAACTGCGCTGATTTGGTGAAAGCGCCACCGAGGACCAGAAGCAGTGCCGCCAGGTAAAACGGGCTGTCGCGCAATATGTCGCCGCCGCGCACCAGCATCGACAGTTGCGTCATGCCGCTCATGTCCCAGATGAAGATCAGCCCGGCAAGCAGCAGCAGGCCGCCACCACCCGTCACCACCAGCGCCTGCAGCGCAGCGCGGCGCGAGGCGGCACGCTGGTGATCGAAGCCGATCAGCAGGAAGGAGGTGATGGAGGTCAATTCCCAGAAAACGAACAGCATCAGCAGGCTGTCGGAGACCACGACGCCCAGCATCGCGCCCATAAAAAGCAAAAGGAAGGACAGAAAGCGGCCCTGCTGCGGATGTCCCTTCATGTAACCGCCGGCATAAAGCACGATCAGCAGGCCGATGCCGGTGATTAGCAGCGCGAAGGTGAGCGACAGGCCGTCGATGAACCAGGAGAAGCTGAGATTGAAGCTTGGCACCCAGGCGTAACCGCCCGTCACCACACCGCCCGCCGCAATGTCAGGCAGCATCAGCGCGAAATGGATAAAGGCCAGTCCCGGCGCAAGCGCCAGCAGCCAGGCGGCATTGTGCCCGAACCTTTTCACCAGCACCGGTGCGGCAAGCGCTGCCAGAAACGGCAGAAACAGCGACAGGAATGTCAGCGGCGTGACATCTGGTGTCATTAACATCTCCCGGGGTGTCCCCCACACATCTGCCTGGGGTGTCCCCAACCCCGTGCGCCAATGGCTGGCGTTCTCTTTTTCAAATCGAATTTTCAGTTAAGGCATAGGCAACGCCATCTCAACCCAAATCGGCACCCTGTTCGCAGCATAACGGACTCGTTATTGAGATGTGTCCTCTTTCAATCCGTGACGACGATGACTATTTCTGGCAGGAACAGAAAGGATCATTCCATGAGCGATCTGACACCCCCCAAAGTCAACAAGAGCGATGCCGACTGGCGTGAACAGCTGACGCCGGAGCAATATTACATTCTGCGCGAGCACGGCACGGAGCGCCCTTTCACCGGTCCCTACTGGAACTCGACCGAAAAAGGCCTCTATCGCTGCGCCGCCTGTGACGAGCCGCTGTTTCTCTCCGACACCAAGTTCGATGCCGGCTGTGGCTGGCCGAGCTATTTCGAGCCGATCAAACCGGATGCGGTGACGGAACTCCGCGACGTCAGCCACGGCATGGTGCGCACCGAAATCCGCTGCGCCAATTGCGGCGGTCACCTCGGCCACGTCTTCCCCGACGGCCCGAAGCCGACCGGACTGCGTTACTGTATCAACGGCCACTCGATGGTGTTCGAGCCGGTTTGAAGGGGTTTAGAACCTCTTAATCGACTTTGTGTCGCAAACGGTGCCGCGAGTTTCTTCTCCCCGCCGGGGAGAAGGTGGCCAGAAGGGTCGGATGAGGGGGCAACCTTGCCGGATTTCGGAGAGCTTGCCCCCTCATCCCGCTGCCGCGGACTTCTCCCCGACGGGGAGAAGAACAAGGCGGCACTCGCCCGATCTACAGGTGGCTTTCAGCTCAGAGCTTCAGCTCCATACAGGTCAAATCCAGCCAGCGGCCGAACTTGGTGCCGACTTCCGAAAATCGTCCGACGACCCTGAAACCGAGGCTTTCATGCAGGCGGATGGAGGCGGTGTTTTCCGCTTCGATGGCGGCGATCAGCACATGCACGTCATTGCCGGAAGCGTGGTCGATCAGCGCCTGCATCAGCCGCTTGCCGATGCCGTGGCCGCGCGCGTCCTTGTGCACATAGACCGAATGTTCGCGGGTGTGGCGGTAACCGTCGAAAGCGCGCCAGTCGCCATAGGAGGCGTAGCCGGCAACCTTGCCGTCAAGGATGGCGACGATGACCGGAAAGCCCCGCGCCTTGCGCGCAGCGAACCACTCTTTGCGGTTTTCCAGATCGACCAGCACGTCGTTCCAGATCGCCGTCGTATTGACGACCGCATCATTGTAAATCTCCATGATGCCGGAGAGATCATCCACGGTCGCGTCACGCAGTTCCACGGTCATTATGCTTCGCCCTCGCTCATTGTGGAATACGCGCCGGCCCTGTTGCGGTCGCGATCCTCACGAGCCTTAAGCGATGACGCGGCGGCCTGTCCAGTGTCTGCTCCAGTGTCTGCGGCGTGATATGGGGAGGCTATTCAGGATGCCATCGGAACGAGGCTGAAAGCGGTGACCACGGCGAAATAATGAATGGCGGCGGCGGTGACGACGAAACCATGCCAGATGGCATTCTGGAAGCGCAGCTTTTCCCAGACATGGAAGATCACGCCAAGCGAATAGATGACGCCGCCGGCGACGATCAGCCAGAGTGTGACGGGAGCGAGATGCGACGACAGGGGCTCGACCACCATGATTCCGCTCCAGCCCATCGCGAGATAAAGACCGATGGCCACCCGGTCGTATCGGCCGGGAAACACACATTTGAGGAAGATGCCGCAGAGCGCGGTGAGCCAGATCAGCCCCAGCATGGTGGCGATCAGCGAATCGTTGATGCCGCGCATCAGGAAGGGCGTGTAGGTGGCCGCGATCAGGATGAAGATCGCCGAATGATCCAGCCGGCGCAGGAACCATTTTACCCGGGAATGCGGCCAGATATTATAGGTGAAGGAGACGGAGAGACAGGCGACCAGACCGAGACCATAAATCCACGCGGCCGCAATCGCGCTCAGCGTACCCCAGACGGTAGCGTAAAAAATCAGCGCCGTGGCGCCGACCAGCGCAAAAACAATGCCGACGCCATGGACGATGCCATCGGCGACAATCTCGTGAAAATCATATTTGCGCCCGAACCGCCACAAATCACTCATAGTTCATTCCCGTCTGCGTGCTTCCACCAAAGCATGGAGACAATATTAGACAGGAACAAGACAGCAGCCGGTTAACGTCGATCAAATTGCGTTCGAGGCTGTTGCGAAAGGAGAGGTGCGGGTCGTTCTGCGGCCACAGCAATCGCCGATGGAGCGAACGGTTGCCGCCTGTTTCTTCTCCCCGCCGGGGAGAAGTCCGCGGCAGCGGGATGAGGGGGAAAGGGTGCGGTCCATCGCTGGCGTTGCCCCCTCATCCGATCCTTCGGGGCACCTTCTCCCCCTCGGGGAGAAGAAACTCGCGGTGACCTCGCAGCCCTTTTCAGTTGCGTATCACAAAGCCGCAGCACATTCCTGACAGAACGGCGTATAGGGTACCGCCTTCAGCCGCTCCTCCGAGATCGTCTTGCCGCATTTCACGCAGGTGCCGAAGGTGCCCCTGGCGATGCGGTCGAGGGCTGCGTCGATGGCGCGCAGCTCGTCCTGCCCCACCTGCCCCATCTCGTCCAGCACTTCGTCATTGTTGCGCTCCGTGGCGCGTTCCTCGTCATCGGGATTGCGCGGCTGTTCGAAATCGAACTCGATCCGGTGCAGGCGGCGGTAAAGCTCACGCTGTCGGTCGCGCAGGATTTTCTCGTAACTCTCGACATTCATGGTGTTTTCCTCCAGCCGATGCGGGCGGCCATTCGCCCGCAACCCTTTTGATGGCCGCTTTTTACCGGTCGATCAGCACCGAGCATTTGGCGTGGCGCACCACGCGGTCGGCGGTGGCGCCGATGAAATAATTGCTGAAATCCGGCGTATGCGACGCGATGATGATGAGGTCGGCCTTGTGGTCCTCGGCGGCGGCGATGATCTCACGCGCCGGTGCGCCGCTTCTGATTTCCTGGCTGCCGTTAAATCCGCTCTTTACCTTCAGCTCCGCAAGTTTCGCCTTGGCGTCCTTGATGGCGTTTTCAATAAGGTCGACCGGCAGGTCGATCGCCATGTAACCAGGCAGTTCCTCAACCACGTTGATGAGGACGATCTCGCCATCGGGGTCCAGCAGCGCCTTGGCTTTTGCGAGGATCTTTTCCCCCTTGTCGGTGGCGCTGAGGTCTACCGGTACGATGATCTTCTTGTACATGGCTGTCTCCTTTGGCTTATTCCGCCGTTTCGCGTGTCGTGTTCAAGCTCATATTTGCCTGCTATCGCCTGATCCGCCTTGATCGAAGTCAAGGCTGTGCGGGTCTCGCGACAGGGCATTGTCAACGAATAGTGGACGGTCAATCGCCAGACGGCGATCTTTGCTGAACGACGAAATCCGCCCATATTCACCACAGACAAACGCCGCAAAGCGGCGTCGGCCAATGCCGGTGACCGCCGATCCGCTTTCCGGCGCGTCATATTCAATATGGAGATTATGATGAGTGAAATCAAACAATTCGCCCTGACGCGACCGGCCTATGTCGGTCAGGCTCATCTCGTCGTCCACGATCTGCCGCGGGTTTCGGATTTCTACCAGAAGATCATCGGCCTTTCGGTCCTTGAAAAGAACCAGAGCGGCGAGGTTCTGGGCGTGAATGGCCAGCCGCTCCTGACGCTTTCCACCTCCAATGCGGCGGAACGCGCGCCGCGCAATGCCGCCGGCCTGTTCCACACCGCCTTCCTGATGCCGAGCCGCGATGATCTGGCGCTATGGCTGGCCCATGCCGCCCATAACAACGTGCAGCTTCAGGGCGCGTCCGACCATCTGGTCAGCGAGGCGATCTACCTTGCCGACCCGGAAGGCAACGGCATCGAGGTCTATCGCGACCGGCAGCCATCGGAATGGACCTACCAGCCTGATGGTACGGTGGAAATGGCAACCCTCGCCCTCAATCTTCAGGCGCTTTACGACAGCGCGCCGAAAACCGCTTTCGCAGGTGCTGCGGAGGGAACGGCCATCGGCCATATTCATCTGCAGGTCGGCAATATTCCGCAGGCGGATGAATTTTATCGTGATGTGCTGGGGCTGAACATCATGGCGCGTTATCCGGGCGCGAGCTTCTTCGGCTCCGGGGCCTATCACCACCATGTGGCCGCCAATATCTGGAACAGCCGGGGTGCTGCGGCACGCAAGGACAATATGACGGGGCTTTCCGGTTACTCGCTGAAATTCAACGAGCCTGAAGCACTCGACAGGGCTGTTGCCGCGCTCGACAGGCTGGAAATCGCGACCGAGCGGCAAAGTGATGGCATCGTTCTGAAAGACCCATGGGGCATCGGACTAAAGCTTTCCGCATAAACGTAAAAAGGGGCGGCCCAAAATTTGCGCCGCCCCGGAACCGCCATATTTTTCGAACGTTTGTGCCCTTATTGGGGGACAGTTCGATGAATGAAAATGCCAGACCGGACAAGACCGGCACTTTGGGCCATCACGTGGCCGGCGGCGGCGCCGCGCCGGTGACAAGGGCGGATCCGCTGGAAACCCCTGCCTTCGCTTCACGTCGCGACGATGCGCGCAGCCAGCAGCCGCTTGGCCGCGAAGCGCTTGATGTCGTTGTCGCCTGGTCGGTGATCGGCATTTTCCTCATCATGCTGATGGCGGTCATTCACGAATTGTCGCTCATCCTCATCCCGGTGGTGATGGCCATCGTGGTCGGCATGATCCTCGGCATCGCCGCCGAAAAACTCGGCTCTTACGGCATTCCCGGCTTCGGCGTCGCGCTCATCCTCTCCACGCTGGTGGCGGCGGTGATGTTTTTCGTGGTCAATTCACTGAGCGAGCCGCTTTCCCTGCTCGCTTCGGAAGGGCCGGCGCTGGTGGAGCGCAGCATCGACCGTTTCCTGCCCTATCTGCAAAGTCTCAGATGGCTGAATATCTCGGCAGCCAGTTTCAGCATGGGATCCATGTCGATGGAGTCGCTGATTTCGCGCAGCGGCGAGATCATCTCCGTGCTCGGCGCTAACATCACCCCCGCCGTCATTCAGGGGCTGATCTTCCTCGCCGCGCTGCTGATGTTTCTCTATAGCCGGCTGCGGCTGCGCAAGGCGATCATCATGGCCTTTCCGGCCCGCCACCAGCGGCTCAGAACCATCCGCATCATCGGCTCGGTGGAAGAAGTGCTTGGCACCTATTTCGCCACGGCAGCGCTGATCTATGCCGGGCTTGGCGTGACGATGGTGATTATCGCCTATTTCGGCGGGCTCGCCATGCCGCTTCTGTGGGGGCTGTTCGCCTTCCTCTCCAGCTTCGTGCCGTTTCTCGGCATCACCGCCATGACGATATCGCTGACGGTGGCCGGCATCATCACCCATGATAACATGATTTTCGCACTCATGCCGGCGGCTATCTTCTTCACCATTCACCTGTTGATGGAAAACCTCGCCTTTCCGGCTGTCGTGGGCCGCAACATGGAAATCAATCCGTTCCTCGTCTTCGTGATGATCATCTTCTGGACATGGATGTGGGGCGCGGCCGGCGCCATGCTGGCCCTGCCGCTGTCGCTGATTGCCATGACGGTGACGCGCGAGCTGTTTCCCTCGCGCCGGGTTGTGCCGAAACTGCCGGATTGACCGGCGGTTTGCTGGCGGAAGTGCGAAGCGCCCCCGGGTTTGAGCTGTCAGGAGATTGTCCTTTGACGGGGGGCGTGTGGCGTTTACCCCCCTCTGCCCTGCCGGGCATCTCCCCCTCAAGGGGGGAGATCGACTCGTGGTTAGGTCTCGCCCATCTCAATGTTTGCGAATGAAGCGATGATTGCGCCTCTTGCCGATCTCCCCCCTTGAGGGGGAGATGCCCGGCAGGGCAGAGGGGGGTAAGCCACACGCGCCCCCGTCAACGGACACCCTCTCAAAACCCAACAGCCACGCCGCTCAGGAAGCGAGCGGCATTCCCTGCGCCTGCGCCAGCACGCTCGCCATGCGACGCTCGTGCTCTATCAGCCATTTCTTCCGCCACAGGCCTCCACCATAACCGGTCAGGCTGCCATCCGCCCCCAGCACCCGGTGGCAGGGCACGACGATGGCGATCTGGTTGGCGCCATTGGCGCGGGCCACGGCGCGCACGGCGGATGACCTGTCCATGCTGGTTGCGAGTGAGGAATAGCTGACGATCTCACCCACCGGGATTTCCCGCAGGTTGCGCCAGACATCGCGCTCGAAGGGCGTGCCGTGGCCGGCAAGGCGGGTTTCGAAGGCAGCCGAACTGCCGGCGAAATAGGCCTTGAGTTCCGCTTCGATCTGGCCGGTCACCGCGGTGCGGCCCAGCACCATATCCGCGCCGGTGCGGGTCTTCAGCCGCTTCAGTTCGGCGGCAAGCGCCGGCCGGTCGGCGAATTCGAGCAGATGCAGGGCATGATCGTCGGCAACGACCAGCATCGGGCCGATCGGCGTATCGATCCAGTCACCCTTCAAAAACCCCTTGCCCTTCATGGCGACGGGCGAGGTGCCGAAGAACTGGTTGATCGCCGAGCGAAAGCCACTGCCGGATTCGTAACCCGCATCGATCTGAGCGCCGATCACCGCCTCGCCGGAGGCAAGGCTCGTCGCCGCGTCTCCCAGCCGGCGCAGCCGGGCGATTTCCAGAAAACTCATGCCGAAACGACGCTTGAAGGTGCGGCGCACGGTGGAAGGATCGTGTCCCAGCGCCACCACATCCTCCTCGCACCAGCGCCGCGCCGGTTCGCTTTCCAGCGCCGTCAGAAGCGCAGTGACGGTCTCGTCGGCGGTACCATAGGACAACATCGGCTTGCAGCGCTTGCAGGGGCGGAAGCCCGCCTCCAGGCATTCGGCGATGGTCTCGCGGAACCGGCAATTTTCGATCTTCGGCTTTCGCGCCGTGCAGGTGAAACGGCAGAAGATCTTGGTCGAGGTCACGCAGACATAGGCCACGCCTTCATAGGCGGGGTCCTTGTTCACAAGGGCGGAATACAGGGTTTCGGTGTCGGGGCGTTTGAACAGCATCATGGGAGGATGCTAGCGCAATTTTCCGGTCTGCACCGCCGAAAAACGGGCGTGGATGTAGATGATGTTTCCTGTTTCTTCGGGAGAGACATTGCCAGCGGAGTGAGCGAGCACCGCCCATTTCTTCTCCCCGCCGGGGAGAAGGTGGCGCGCAGCGCCGGATGAGGGGGCAAGGGCAGAGATATGCGGAGAGCTGGCCCCCTCGTCTGCCCTTCGGGCATCTTCTCCCCGGCGGGGAGAAGAAATGGGCGGCAACGTTGCGGGTCAGTTCCCCGGCGGTGCAAAGGACGGGTCGTCCAGCCGGGCGAAGATGACGCCACGGGCTTTCAGCGCCAGAAGGCCTTTCACCACGCCTTCGCCCGCCTCATGGGTGGGCTGGTTGATGTGGGAGATGATGACGTCGCCATCTTTTGCCGAGGCGATGTGTTTTGCCGTCATCGCCGCACCCAGCAGCGAGCCGCCATCGCCATTGACGGAATAACCGGCCACCCGCATGCCGAGCCGGGTGATGGTGGACATCGACGAATTGGTATATTTGGCCGTCGCACCACGGAACCATTGCGGCTGCAGGCCGGTGGCGGCGACGATGGCCTGGCGACCGCCCTCCACTTCCCGCTCGACCGCCGCTTCCGAACCGGCGGCGGCGATGCCGTAGATGGAAACCGGCTTGTCCACTGCCGGCACATGGTTTTCGCCGTGGTTTTCGATCTCGAACAGATCCGGATGCGCCATGAGCACGGCGAGCGCTTCGCCATTGTGTTTCAGCCAGCGGGCAGTAACGAAGATCGTTGCCGGAATGCGCTCCTTCACCAGCGTATCGAGAATGCGGTGATCGGTCTTGCCCATGCAGGCATCCAGCGTCATCGCCACCCGCACCTTGCCGTCATGCTGCGGCGTCATCTTCAGCGTCGGCTCGACAAGGCCGGTGCCCGCGAATGCGGCGGATGAAGCAGAGACTAACAGGGCGGCAATGAAGAGGCGACGCAGCATTTTTGGTTTTCCGAAGTGTAAGGACGTGGCAATCCGCCCGCAAAGCGCCCGAATTATGGCGCGGTTTCCAGCGCGGACAGGGCGTCCAGCGCCTCTTCCACCCGCTGGCGTTCCGCGCTGGTGAGCGGCAGGATTGGCCGGGGCGGTTCGCACGCCGTCAGTTGCAGGATGTTGGCAGCGGCGTAAACCACGCGGATGCTGCCGAATTCCTTGAACAGCGCCCAGAGCGGCTGGAAGGCCGCATCGATCCTCTTTGCCTCTTCCGCATTCTTGGCCTGAGCCGCGCGCATCAATTGCAGGGCCGGAACTGGCAGCAGGCCGGCAACCACGCTGTACCAAGTGTCGCCGCCGGCAAGCGTGGCGTCGGCGCAGCCCCAGTCACCGCTGTAACCAATGGCGAAATCATCCGACAGCTTCGGTCTCAGCCGCGCGAGCTCACCGGCATAATCGGAATCGGCAGGCAGCGGCATCTTGATGGCGCGGATATTGGGGATATAGGCAAGCCGCACCAGAAGCTTGTCGCTGAAGGTAAAGCGCGTCGTCGTCGGGTTGTTGTAGATGGCAAGCGGCAGGGCCGTCGCACCCGCCACCGCGGCGAAATGGTGATAGGCCTCTTCCTGCGTCAGCGGCGTGTAGGAGACGGGTGCGAGCAGCAGCGCATCGGCGCCGGCCGCTTCCGCATCCTTCGCCAGCGCCACCGCCTCATCGGTGCGCAATGCGCCGACGCCGGCCATCAAGATGCGCTTGCCCTTGAGGATGGCGGCTGCCGCCTCGATGGCGCGGCGTCTCTCTTCCCGCGTGAGATACATATAGATGCCGGTGCTGCCGAGAATGCCGACGGAATCGACCGCCGCCACATCCAGCCGCTCGATCAGCGCGGAGAAGGCCTGCGTGTCCACCCGCCCGGCCTCATCGGCCGGCGTGATCGGAAAAGCCGAAAGTCCCTTGAATCGTGTCGCCATGCCCGTCTCCCTCGCTTTGATCGGCAAGCAGGGTTACAGAGCCGGTGGCGGAGCGGCAAGAAAAGCGGCGGCTAAACCCCTGCCCGCAACCGAAAAAATCCTTGCTTAGTCATAAAGATACAACTTCTTCCACTGCTCCTCGGGAATCCGGTCGCCAACGCGGTAATCGAAGGACTGGATGCTGAGGCTGTCGCTCTTCAGCTGGCATTTGTATTTCAGCTTGTACCATTCACCCGCGCTCCTGAAGACAGCGCCCGGCGCCTTGATGGAGTTCTTGCCCACTTCCGGATCACCGAAGGTATAAGCGATGACCTTGTCCGGCCGCATGCCCTTCTGCTCCGTCGCTATCCTCTCCATCGCCTCGATATCGCAACGCTGTTCCAGGCGCTCTTCCGGGGCAAGCGCATTCAGCTGCCGCATGACGCTGGCGTCGATCGCGAAAGCGGGAGTAAAGGCCTGCAAGCCAAGGAAAAAGGCAGAAAGGGCAGCGGGAAGAAGCTTTCGCATGGGATCCTGTCAGTTTTTTCGTTTGTTCTTGTGGTGGGCGGCAGGCCGGGTGGCCTGCATCCATCATCGCTGATTTGCCGGATATTGCCAAAATGTGATCGAAAGCTGACCAAATTGTGCCCAAGCCGCATTACGCCTGTGGAGATTTGAAACTTGATCGGCCGGTAGGGTCACTCTACATCTTGGTGCCACACCCTGGTATTGCCCATGGATTTTTACAGGAAAGCGAGTTTCCCTTGCCGATTTTCAAGAACCTGCCCGCCGCCCCGACCGCCGAAAAACGGCCCGTTCAGGATACACATCACGGCATTACCCGCACCGACGATTACGCATGGTTCCGGGCCGATAACTGGCAGGCCATGTTCAAGGACCCCACCCTGCTCGACCCGGCCATCCGCGCCCATCTGGAGGCGGAAAACGCCTATATGGAAGCCGCGATGGGTGACACCAAGGCGCTTCAGGAAAAGCTGTTTACGGAAATGAAGGGCCGCATCAAGCAGGACGATTCCTCCGTGCCCGTCAATGACGGGCCTTATGCTTACGGGACATTGTTCGTGACCGGCGGCGAGCAGCCGCATTATTTCCGCACCCCGCGCGGCGGCGGCGAAAAACACGTGCTGCTTGATGGTGACAAGGAGGCCGAGGGCAAGGATTATTTCCGGCTTGCCGGCCTCGACCAGTCCTCCGACCACAGCCACGGCATCTGGGGTTACGACGACAAGGGCTCGGAATATTTCACGCTGCGCATCCGCAACCTCGAAACCGGCGAAGATCTTGCCGACGTCGTGGAAAACACCGGCGGCGGCGGGGCCTGGGCGCCTGATGGCAAGAGCTTCTTTTATACGCTGCAGGACGAGAACCACCGTCCCTCCAAGGTCTTCCACCATATTATCGGCGAGCCGCAATCGTCCGACCGTCTGGTCTATGAGGAAAAGGATCCCGGCTTCTTCATGGGCGTCGGCGCGTCGGTTCTCGACGATTTCATCTTCATCGACATTCACGACCATGAAACCAGCGAATATCGCCTTCTCTCCACCAGCGACCTGACGGCCGAGCCTGCTATCGTGGCAGAGCGCGAAGAGGGCATAGAATATTCGATGTGCGAAGGCGGCGATGTCTTCTTCATCCTCACCAATGACGGCGACGCCAAGGATTTCCGCATCGTGGAAGCGCCGGTCACAGCACCGGGCAAAGAGAACTGGAAAGAGATCGTCCCGCATGAGCCGGGCCGTCTCATTCTTTCCGTCGATGCTTATGCCCGCCACCTGATCTGGCTTGAGCGCCGCGACGGCCTGCCGCGCATCGTCATCCGCGATCGTCGCACGGGCGAGGAACATTCCATCGCCTTTGCCGAAGAGGCCTATTCGCTCGGCCTGCATGGCGCGGCGGAATATGACACCGACGTCATCCGCTTTTCCTATTCCTCGATGACGA
This sequence comes from Agrobacterium sp. V1, assembly GCF_030518355.1. NCBI lineage: Bacteria > Pseudomonadati > Pseudomonadota > Alphaproteobacteria > Hyphomicrobiales > Rhizobiaceae > Agrobacterium > Agrobacterium sp. V1. The sequence goes on along the minus strand of NZ_JAULSF010000001.1, from coordinate 547,081 downwards.
CGCCGAGCCAGCTGTTCGATTACGACATGGTGACGCGCGAGCGTACGCTTCTGAAGACGCAGGAAGTACCCTCGGGCCACAATCCTGATGATTACATCACGCGCCGCATCATGGCGCCCGCCCATGATGGCGAACTGGTGCCGGTCTCGCTGCTTTACCGCAAGGATGTGGCGCTTAACGGTTCCGCCCCCTGCCTGCTCTATGGATACGGCGCTTACGGCATCACCATTCCCGCCTCCTTCTCCACCACCACACTGTCGCTCGCCGACCGTGGTTTCATCTATGCCATCGCCCATATTCGCGGCGGCAAGGACAAGGGTTTCGAATGGTACGAAACCGGCAAGATGGAAGACAAGCAGAACACCTTCAAGGACTTCATCGCCGCTGCCGATCATCTGGTTCAGGAGAGTTTCACCTCGTATGAGGGCATCATCGCCGAAGGCGGCTCGGCCGGCGGCATGCTGATGGGGGCTGTGGCCAATATGGCGCCGGAAAAATTCGCCGGCATCATCGCCGCTGTTCCCTTCGTGGACGTGCTGACCACCATGCTTGACGACACCCTGCCGCTGACCCCGCCGGAATGGCCCGAATGGGGCAATCCGCTGGAATCGGCAGAGGAATATGGCTGGATCGCTGCCTACAGCCCCTATGACAATGTCGGCGCGAAGCCTTACCCGCCGATCCTCGCGCTATCCGGCCTCACCGACCCGCGTGTGACCTATTGGGAACCAACCAAATGGGTGGCGAAGCTGCGCGAAAAGACGACGGGGGAAGCGCCGATCCTGCTCAAGACCAACATGGCCGCCGGCCATGGCGGCAAGTCCGGCCGTTTCCAGCGGCTGGAAGAAATCGCCTTCGAATATGCCTTCGCGCTGAAAGTGGCCGGCAAGGACGCAGTATGAGACCTTGATTGCGAAACGGGCGGCGACGGAGCCGCCGCCCGAGCCAAAACAGTATGAAAATACCTTCAAAAAACCTCTTTCTGAATATTTTTTCCACAAAAACGCATCACTTGCTTTTCCTTTAACTTCACTTTACGAATGCGTGGATTTTTATTTCGTATTACTAAAAATCATAATAGACTTGAGTAAATCTCAAATACATTTCATGTATTACGCCACCGGAAAAAATGTTCCGAAAATCGAACGCATGGCTGCGATGCGCCATTTTGCGTTGCAATATCACTTTTTGGCCGTATTATGCCGGTCGTTGACATATTCATGCGCCTTTCCGCCGCGTTTCTCGCGGCAATCCTGCAGCACGTCTTGCGGATATTCTTGACGCCGGTTTTTTTCGGCTTTTCCATGCGCCATGTCAGTTCGCCCTTGGCAATCCGGGCTTTGCAGTGCTCCCGCTTTGCCAATTGAAAACACTGCATCAGACTTGGGGGTCTTACACATGAAGAAACTCCTCGCCTCGACCATTCTCGTAACGGGCTTTATCATCGCTGCCGGTGCAGCAAATTCCGCCAATGCCGCCGAAGAGTGCGGCAGCATCTCCATCGCCGAAATGAACTGGGCATCAGCCGGTGTCGCAGCTTACGTCGACAAGTTCATCATGGAAAACGGCTATGACTGCACGGTCAATGTCGTCAGCGGCGATACCATGCCGACCTTCGCCTCCATGAACGAAAAGGGCCAGCCGGACATGGCACCCGAATTGTGGGTGAATGCCGTACGCGAGCCCCTCGACGCCGCCGTCAAGGACGGCCGCATGATCGAGGCATCGAAAATTCTTTCCGAAGGCGGTATCGAAGGCTGGTGGATCCCGAAATTCATCGCCGATGAACATCCCGATATCAAGACCGTCGAGGATGCGCTGAAACATCCCGAGCTCTTCCCTGCCCCGGAGGACGCCAGCAAGGGCGCCGTGCACAATTGCCCCTCCGGCTGGAACTGCCAGGTGACCACCACCAATCTCTACAAGGCACGCGAAGGCGACAAAAAGGGCTTCACGCTAGTCGATACCGGCTCCGCCGCCGGCCTCGATGGCTCGATCGCCAATGCATTCGAAAAGAAGCAGGGTTGGCTCGGCTATTACTGGTCGCCCACCGCCATTCTCGGCAAATACGAGATGGTGAAGCTGGATGACGGCGTCGAGCTTGACCGCGCCCATTTCGACGAATGCACCGCCAAGGTCGATTGCGCCGATCCCAAGGTCAACGCCTATCCGGTGGCCGATGTCTTTACCGTCATCACCAAGGATTTCGAAGGCAAGGCCGGGGTGACGATGGACTACATCAAGGCCCGCAACTGGGACAACAAGATGGTCGCCGAAATCCTTGCCTGGATGGATGAGAACCAGGGCACCAACGAGGATGGCGCGGAATATTTCCTCGAGAACCATGAGGAAATCTGGACGAAGTGGGTTCCGGCCGAGGTGGCGGAGAAGATCAAGGCTTCGATGTGATTGGGTGATGGGGGAGTCCGCGCAAGCCGCTTACCCCCTCTGCCCTGCCGGGCATCTCCCCCTCAAGGAGGGAGATCGGCTGGGCGCACCCTTCTCACAAATCCGCAACGTGTTTGATGGGCGAGACCTTGCCGCAGGTCGATCTCCCCCCTTGAGGGGGAGATGTCCGGCAGGACAGAGGGGGGTGCCCGCGCACTCCAACCTCCCCCCATCCCCAAAACCCAAAGGGAAAACAACAATAATGGCCCTCTGCAATTATCTGCCGGACCTGCTCTGCAAGTTCCCGGCAATCGACAACTCCACGATGCGTGTGGCACGCAAGACCATCGACGATGGTTTTCGCGACATCGTGCGCAATTACGGCGATGCGATCGACGTCGTCGTGCATCCGCTGCAGCTCTTCCTCAATTCCTCGGAGCGGCTGTTCATCCAGACGCCGTGGATCATCACGATGCTGGTCATTCTCGCCATCGTGCATCTGGCCGGGCGTAGCTTCAAGATCACCGGCGGCACCGCCATTTCCCTGCTGATGATCGGCGCGGTCGGCCTCTGGCGAGACGCCATGACGACACTGTCCATCGTCGCCATCGCCACCCTGATCGCCATCGTCATCGGCCTGCCGCTCGGCATCCTGATGGGTCGTTCCGAACGCCTGCAACGCCTCATCAATCCCGTGCTCGACGTGATGCAGACCCTGCCCAGCTTCGTTTATCTCATCCCCGTGGTGGTGATTTTCGGCATCGGCAAGGTTCCGGGCCTGATCGCAGTGGTGATCTATGCCATTCCGCCCGTCATTCGCCTGACCAGCCTCGGCATTCGCCTGGTGGACCGGGAAGTGCTTGAGGCGGCCGACGCCTTCGGCTCCTCCAATGGCCAGAAGCTGTTCAACGTGCAGCTGCCGCTGGCGCTGCCCACCATCATGACCGGCATCAACCAGACCATCATGATGGCGCTCGCCATGGTCGTCGTCGCCTCCATGGTCGGTGTCGGCGGGCTCGGCAAGAACGTGCTGCAGGCCATCAACAACCAGTTCTTCACGGTGGGCTTCCTGAACGGTTTCGCTCTGGTCGCCATCGCCATCATGTTCGACCGGGCGAGCCAGGCTTTTGGCAAGCGCCTGCAGAAATACCGCGAGGTCTCCCATGGCTAAAAGCATCGAAATCCGCAACCTCTACAAGATCTTCGGCAAGCATCCCGAGAAATATCTCGAAGCGGTGCGATCCGGCATGGACAAGGTGGAGCTGAACGACAAACACAACCACGTGCTTGGCCTCAACAACATCAACATCACCATGCCGGGCGGCAAGATCACCGTCGTCATGGGCCTTTCCGGCTCCGGCAAGTCGACGCTCATCCGCCACATCAACCGGCTGATCGACCCGACCGCCGGCGAGGTTCTTTATGACGGCGAGGATATCTGCGGCATGAGCACCTCGGCGCTCAGGAAATTCCGCCGTCTCAAGACGGCAATGGTGTTCCAGAAATTCGGGCTGCTGCCGCATCGCACGGTGCTGGAAAACAGCGTCTACGGTCTCGACATCCAGGGCGTGCCGCGCAAGGAAAGCGAAGAAAAGGGGCGTTACTGGCTGGAGCGTGTCGGCCTTGCCGGTTACGAGGATTATTACCCGAACCAGCTTTCCGGCGGCATGCAGCAGCGTGTGGGCCTTGCCCGGGCGCTTGCCAATGACGCCGATATTCTGCTGATGGATGAAGCCTATTCGGCGCTTGATCCGCTGATCCGCGTCGATATGCAGACCATGCTGCTCGATCTGCAGCAGGAGCTGAAGAAGACCGTGGTGTTCATCACCCATGATCTGGACGAGGCTTTGCGGCTCGGCGACCACATCGCCATTCTGAAGGACGGCGAAGTGGTGCAGCAGGGCGACGGCCAGAGCATCATTCTCTCCCCTGCCGATGGCTACGTCACCGACTTCGTGCGCGACGTCAATCGCGGCCGCGTGCTTCAGGCCACCACGGTCATGGAGCCGCTGGACAGCAAGCCGGAAGGCATGCCGGTGCCAGTGAACGCGACGCTGGAGACCATTGCCCGCGATATGTCGGAAGCCAACGAGACACAGGCGCATGTGGTGGATGAGGACGGCAAAGCTGTCGGCTCGATCGGCCTCGATACGCTGGTGGCGGCCATGGTGACACCCGCCCCGCAGGAGGCGGAGGCGGCGGTTGAGGTGGTGACACCCGCGCCGCAGAAGGCCGAGATGGTGGAGGAGCCTGCGAAGGTGCGGGAGGCGGTTTTGCCGGTGGAGAAGGAAACGGCATAGTCTGATAAGTTCTCGTGTTCACCCCTTACCCCGCACTCCGCGTCATCCTCGCCCTTGAGGCGAGGATCCACGGCTGGACGCTATGGGGCTTGAAAATAGATCCTCGCCTCAAGGGCGAGGATGACGCGGAGGCTGGGGCGAGGCCTGTAACAATGTCGGCATGATGTGACCTTATTCGTCTTCGTTGCGCGATCATGAAGGACCACTTCCCCTTACCCGCCTCTTCCCGCCTCTTCCCGCCTCTTCCCGCCAAAACGAAGCACCACTTCACCGCCTGTCAAGCCGGGACAGTCGCTGCAACGCAACAAGCGCAAGTTTCAGACAAGTCGCCGCCGTTAACCCTTCGTTAACTTTTGAACGCGGAATCACCGACATGCAGATCGAAAGCAATATCGGCGGATACAATTATCAGGGACGTATCCGCGAGATCGAAAAAACCGGCAGCGCGCAGAGCACGCCGGAGGAGCAGGCCGTTAAACGCGGCCCCGGCAACCCCACCGTTTCCAGCACCATTCTTTCGCATTCGCTGGCCAACGTGTTGTGGGCCGTGGGCAATGGCAGCGCGCCGGCCTATCAGGATACGCCCGCAGTGGCTTCCGCCGAGGACAAGGCGGAAGCACAGGCCGAGTGGGTGCGCAGCGCCTATTCCGAATACGAATAGGCGATTCTTCTCAGGCCCTTGCCGGGCTGACCTCCACCGTCACATGCGACAGTTCATGTATGGCTGCAAGTTTCCGCTTGTAGAAATCAGGCGCCTTCGGTGCCTGCGACTGGATCGCCACAATAGCGGCGTGATGCCCCGGCCCCACCTGCCAGACATGCAGGTCGGTGATGCGATCTTCTTCCGTCTCGACGCTTTCACGAATTTCCTGCGGCAGATCTTCCGTCTGCGGCACGGCATCGAGCAGGGTTGTTGCCGTCGAGCGCACGAGACCCCATGACCAGCGGGCGATGACCAGACCGCCGACAATGCCCATCAGCGGGTCTAGAAAGGACCAGCCGTTCCATTTGCCGAGCAGCAGCGCGACAATGGCGAGAACCGAGGTCAACGCATCCGCCAGCACATGCAGATAGGCGGCGCGCAGATTATTGTCCCTGCCACCCTTTGCCGCGCCATGGTCTCCATGATGCGCGTGGCTGCCATGGCCGTGATGGGCATGCGAGCCGTGCCCATGCCCGTGATCATGATGATGGTCATCCTTCAACAGCACAGCGCTGACGAGATTGACGGCAAGACCGATGACGGCGACGAGGATCGCCTGGTTGAAGTCGATTTCAACCGGATTGACGAGGCGCATGGCACTTTCAACGGCAATCAGCAGCGCCACCACCGCCAGCACGATGGCGCTGGCAAAACCCGCGAGATCGCCGAACTTGCCGGTACCGAAAGTGAAGCGCGGGTTGCGCGCTTCACGCCGGGCATAAAGATAGGCCAGCGCGGAAATCAGCATCGCGCCCGCATGGGTGGACATGTGCCATCCGTCAGCCGTCAATGCCATGGAGCCGAACCAGTGGCCGGCGACAATCTCGGCCACCATCATCACCGTGGTCAGCGCAATCACCATCCACACGCGCTTTTCATTGCGCTCATGGTTCTGGCCGAGAAAAACATGGTCGTGGCCGGTCGTGGCAGGGAATTCGGATGTCGTCGTCATGTCGCTAATCCTGTTCGATCTTCAAGCTAGTCGTTCCACGCATGGCCTTTCCCAAAGTCGCGGACAGTTTGGAGGGCCTGCTAGCGGATGTAGGTCTTCAGCACCTGGGCCAGCTCTTCCGCTGCCCGCGCCCGCTCGTCTTCATTTTCGGCATGCACCACATGTTCGTGCAGATGCTCCTGCATCACCTCCCCCGTCAGGCCGGAAAGCGCGCCGCGCACCGAAGCCAGCAATTGCAGCACCTCGCCGCAGGGCTTGGCATCATCAAGCGCCCGCTCGACCGCTTCCATCTGCCCTTTCAGGCGGCGGATGCGGGCGAGCAGCTTCTCCTTGTTGCGGATCGTATGGGACATAAGCACCTCATATAGGATAGGGGGGTATACTATATTACGTCGATTTTTCGTTCAAGTCCTGCGCGACGCAATCCTCGCGAATGTTTCGGCCCCTAAAAATACCCCATCAGAACTTGGGGACTCAGTCATGACGACTATCGCAGCAACCACCACCAGCTATTATGCATCTCCGGTCCGGACCCTTGAGCCGACGAAAAACAAGGAAACCCACTCCACCACCGAAGCCCTGCTGGAATTGACCCGCGCCGCACACCGCGCCATCTCGAGCGCCGAGAGCGTCGCCACCGCGGTCGCGCCGGCTGCCGCCAGCGTATCGGCCGGCCTTGCCGCCGCATTGTGGAATCTCGACAGCGGCGTCTCCGACGCAGCCAAGCCGGCCTTTGAAATGGCAACCGCCGCCCAGCCTGAAGCCGCAGCCAATATTGAGAACGAAGTTCTGAAGGCATTGGCTGAGGCGCTGGGTGTGAACGAAGCGGCCTGACCCCATTGAACAGCGGGCAAAAAAGCCATATCTCTAGAGACTAGAGCATCGGATGATGAGCGGCGGAACTATTCCGCCACTCTGCAGCGTCCGCGATATGGAGAAAGCCATGCTGTCCATCGGTGAACTGTCGAAACGCACCGGCGTCAAGGTGCCGACGATCCGTTATTACGAGCAGATGGGCCTCATCCGCGAGGCGGATCGTTCCGATGGCAACCAGCGCCGTTATGAAAAATCCGACCTCGAAAGGCTGGCCTTCATCCGCCACGCCCGCGATCTCGGGCTGAATATCGATGCCATCCGCGAGCTGATCGCGCTTAGCCAGCACCGGCAGATGCCGTGCGAGGGAGCGGATCGCATTGCCGCCGAACATCTGGCCGATGTGCGCGAAAAAATCGCCAAGCTCAGGAAACTGGAGCACGAGCTGGAACGCATCGTCGCCCATTGCGATGGCCATTCGATCGAGGATTGCTACGTTATCCGTGCGCTCTCCGACCACGGCATGTGCGGCGGCGAACACTAGGGCCGACCCGGAACAGGGCTGACATTCCACTGTCATCCGCGCCCTGTATGCGCTCTCTCCTGCTTGAAGAAGGGATGCCGGATGGCCGAAATATTTCCCGAAATCACTCCGTTCTAGACTGTTTTTCTTGAGGTTTCAGAAGGCCACCGGCTGCATGTGACGATTGCCGGCAATCCGGCGGGGCGGCTGGCGATCCTGCTGCATGGCGGCCCCGGTTCGGGGCTTTCGGCGACGGCCAGACGCTATTTCGATCCCGCCCATTACCGCATCATCCAGTTCGACCAGCGCGGCTGTGGCAAAAGCACGCCGAATGCTAGCGAGAGCCTCGCGCATAACACCACACATCACCTGATCGATGACATGGAGGCTATCCGCTGCGCGCTTTCGGTGGATGACTGGCTGGTTTACGGCAGCTCCTGGGGCGCCACACTCGCGCTGGCCTATGCCCAGCGCCACCCGGAGCGGGTGCGCGCGATGGTGCTGGCCGGCGTCACCACCACGCGGCAAAAGGAAATCGACTGGCTTTACAAGGGGCTGGCGATGTTTCTGCCGCAACAATGGCAGCGTTTCATCGCGGCTATCCCGGATCATCTGCCGAAGGAAGATCCCGTCGGCGCGTATCTGCAGCTTTTAAACGATCCTGACCCGGCCATCCGCCAGATGGCGGCGCTTGAATGGCATTTGTGGGAGGCGGGCTCGATCAGTGCGGAGGCCAGCTCGGCCTTTCCGGAAAAATGGCGCGACAGCGATTATATCCTGACCCGCGCCCGTCTCTGCGCCCATTATTTCCACCATGCGGCCTGGCTGGAGGACGGCGTGCTTCTGCGCAATGCCGGCCTGCTTGCCGGCATTCCCGGCATGCTCATCCAGGGCATGCGCGACCTGCAGGGACCGCCCGTCACCGCTTACGAACTTGCCGCCACATGGCCGGGAAGCGAACTGATTGCCATAGGTGGAGCCGGGCATTCCGCCGGTGATGCCGGGATGGAAGATGCGATTGTTTCAGCAATCGCACGATTTGCAAATTGAAGCCGCTTGACAGATTACGGATTCGGGCGCATTGCAATGACATGATCAACGAACGCGCACCCATCTCCTGCTCGTACTTTTGGGCCTACCTTTAAGGGCGGCTCGACAGATCATATTGTCAACAAGCCGCCGTCAGGCGGCTTTGTTGTTTTCAAACGTCCTGACGGCACAGATAAGACCAAAGGACCGAAAAAATGACCGAAGATAGCTCCCTTACACTGGAAAGACCGCCCGTCGTCATCATTCGCGGCGCCCGCAAGACGGATTTGCCCGAGCTTAACGAGATGATCACGCTGCTTGCCTCCTACCACGGCGATGCGGCGGCAATCACGCCCGCCAAGCTTGAGCGCGACCTGTTCGGCCCCCTGCCCTGGGTGCATGGTCTTGTCGCCGAAGCCGATGGCGCGCTGATCGGCTACGCGCTGCTTCTGCCGCTCTACAGGGCGCAGGAAGGCCGGCGCGGGCTTGAACTGCACCATCTCTTCGTGCGTGACGGCCATCGCGGCCACGGCACCGGCCAGCATCTGGTTTCCCGCGCCCGCGATATCGCCAAGCGGCTGGGCTGCGATTATCTTTCCGTCAGCGCCACGACCGGCAATGTGGCGGCACATCGTTTCTACGAAAACATGGATTTCGCGCCGCGTCCGGTCACCGGCATGCGCTACATGCAGTCCATCGCCTGATCACAACCGACGGAGACGGCCATGACACGGATCGCCATTGCGCTGGCGCAGGATTTTGCGGACTGGGAACCGGCGCTGCTTGCGGCGGCGGCACGCAGCTATCTCGGCGTCGAAATCGTTCATGCCACCCCGGACGGGCGGCCGGTAACGTCGATGGGCGGGCTGAATGTGACGCCCGAAACCTCCTATGACGCGCTTGATCCTGATAACATCGATGCGCTCGTCATTCCCGGCGGTCTCAGCTGGGAAAAGGGCACGGCCGCCGATCTTGGCGGGCTGGTGCAGCGCTTTCGCGAAAAGGACCGGCTGGTTGCCGGTATCTGTGCGGCGGCAAGCGCGCTGGCAAGCACGGGTATCCTGAACCATGTCGCCCATACCGGCAATTCGCTCGCGTCACACAAGGCCTATCCGGCCTATCGTGGCGATGGTCTTTATCGCGACCAGCCGAAGGCGGTCAGCGATGGCGGCGTCATCACGGCCGCCGGCAGCGCACCGGTGAGCTTCGCGGTGGAAATTCTGAAAAACCTCGGCCTCTTTGGTCCGGAAGCCGAGGCGGAACTTGGAATTTTCGCGGCGGAGCATCGGTAAGGCGTCGCCATCTTGATGCCGTACAATCTCTCCACTTCCCCGTCATTCCGGCCTTGAGCCGGAATCCAGCCGACGCGCGTCTGCGCGGCGAGAAGAGTCTTTTCAGCCCAGGGACCTGGGCTGGCTGGATACCGGCTCAAGGCCGGCATGACGGAAGGGGGAGCATCAGGCCAGTCAGTGCCGATCAAGCACCCGGCACACACGCGCCGCAAACTCCGGCCCCTCGCCGGCAATCGCGCGGCGGATATCGCGGCTGTTCAAATGCAGGCTGCGGCCGGCGGGCAAATTTGAGCGTTTGATCTTGGCGAGTGCCGCAGCGGCAAAGGCAGTTTCGTGGTCTTGAAAATAGGCAAGCGCCGCATCACGATCGGGACTTTTGCCCAGAGCGGCCTTGAAGGCAAGGCGGTGCACGGCGCAGAAAGCGCCGTGACCGGGAACGGCAAAACGCAGCGCATCGAGTTCGTCACTCCACTCCGCTGCGTCCTGCATGGTTTCAAGCCGACTGGAAGCGTTTCAGGAAAAACGCGCTCAACGTACCAAGCAGCGCCCAGAAAACGAAACTGGTGATGGTGGCGGCAACGATGAACTGCCGTTCCAGCGGCAGCGGCGCCAGCGCATGTTCGCCTTCCGGCGGCAGCGGTGCGCCCACCACATGCGGTGCGACGATCAACACCAGAGCCAGAACGATGGCCCAGGGCTCGCGGCGAAACGCGATCAGCGCAATGCCGCCCGCGGTTGCGACAACCGTCGAGAGCCACCAGATCTGCCGTGCCTCAAGTGCTGCGGCCGGGCTTCCCGGCAATTCCGGCGGCAGGCCGATCATCGGTGCGAGCATGACGGCGGCAAAACCGGCAACGCCCCACAGAAGACCTTCGCGCCAGCCGGCATCGGTGCCACGCAGCGAGATGAGACCGGTCAGAACAAGCGCGTAACCGATGGCCGTCAGCACATTGGCGGCAACGGTATAGGCCGTGCGCTCGAAGCCATCGGCCGGAGCCCATGCCTCGTCATTGTGCTCATGGGCGGGAACCGCAGCGCCGGGTGCTGCCGCATCATGGCTGTGGGCCGCTTCGCCGCCGGCGCTTTCAAAGGTTTCCGCCTGAAGGATGAGCGGCGTGGTGCCGAAAGCCTGCATGGCCGAGACGGCTAAACCGCCAACGATACCGACCAGAACGGCGGTAAAAACGATATTGCGAAAAAATGACATGCCGTTTCCCCTCAATGGCAGGGGAAGGCATTGGCATGACGCGTGTCATGCGCGGCGTTGTGAACGGCTTCCACATGCGAAAAGCCGACAAAACCGACTACGAACAGACCCAGCACGATCGCCGTCAGCGATTGCGCGAAGCTGCCCGTTTTTGCTGAAACGGCAGCATTGGCCGTATTCTGCTGGATGGACATGGTGACCCCTCTCCCGGCGCGACCCCGCGCCATAAGATACAGCCGAACGGCAAAAAAGCCGCGCAGCTGCATATGATAAACTTCACCACGGGGATACGAGACTGAAACAGGGGTACCGAACCGACGACCCTGACATTCCGCTCTTCCGGACACCCCGCCGGCATGGACATTTCCGCGATGGCAGGTCTCCTGGCTTGCGGGTCAAAACCTGAAACACCTTCCCGGCATCGCCCTCGCCTTGAATGGGGGCGAGATGGCTTGCCAGTGGCATTTCGTTTCAGGCTCTCCGCTCACAGTTGCGGGGGCAGCCACGAATGAGGATTGCTCCCTATCGTGTTCCCTTTTCACCTTCCGGAACGCCCGGAAGGAACCATCACGCAGATGTTATCTGCCGGGTGGGTGCGGGAGTCAATGGCGGCGAGATCTTGGCACTGCCGGCAGCGCACCTCAGTCAACGTCATCGTGGAGTTTAGCCCATGGCTGTGGGTTTTAGACTGGGAAGAGAAACCGGAACGAAAAAACAATCTCCCGTCATTCCGGCCCTGAGCCGGAATCCAGCCGACGTGCGTCTGAACGGCTAAAAAGCTCCCTCAGCCCAATGGCTTGGGCTGGCTGCATACCCGCTCAAGGCCGGTATGACGGAGGGGAGCTTCAAGCTCCCTACCGAGACGGGATCGCCTTCAGATAGGCGGCAATCGCATTGCGGTCTTCGGCGGTCAGATGCGCCATGTTCTGCTGCACCTTGACCATGGAGCCGCCGACGCTGTCGAATTCCGGGGTGAAGCCGGTTTCCAGGTAGCCGGCAATATCGGCCGCCGTCCAGGCGCCGATGCTCGCAGAACCGGGCGTGATATCGGGGATACGGCCCTCCCCTTCCGGGTTGGGGCCGCCGGCCAGCCATTTGTCTTTCAGGAAACCGCCGAGAGCATCGCGCGGGGTGTGGCATTCGCCGCAATGGCCCGGCCCTTCGACCAGATATTGGCCGCGCAGCAATTCGGCATTGGCATTGGCAAGCTCGACGCGCGGCGGGGCGGAGGTGTCGAAATACAGGAACTTCCAGCCGCCGAGCGCCATGCGCAGGTTGAAGGGAAACGGCAGGTCGTGATCCGGCGCATCATTCTGGCTGGCCGGCAGGGTTTTCAGATAACCGAAGAGGTCGTTCACATCCTTCTGCGTCATGCGCGCATAGGAAGCGTAGGGGAAGGACGGGTACAGATGTTCGCCGTTCTTTCCCACCCCGCGCGTCATGGCATCGCCGAATTCCGCCAGCGTCCAGCCGCCGATACCGTGCTGCGGATCAGAGGAAATATTGGGAACGTGGAAGGTGCCGAAGGGGCTTTTCAGCGGCTGCCCGCCGGCAAGCGTCCGCAGCGCGTCACCCGTGGCATCCGGTGCGGCATGACAGCTTGCACAGCCACCCGCCCAGAACAGCGTTTCGCCATTGGCCAGATCCGGCTCGCCGAGGCTGACCCAGTGGCTGGGCGCCTGACGCTGCGGCGCGGTGACCCAGGCGAAAATGCCGTAGCCGGCAACGGCTGCGATCACGGCCCCGCCCACAAGCTTCGTCCAAATGGAAGACATACCCCTCTCCCCATTCTCACCCGAGCTGATCAGGTGTCTTTCAAAGTGAAAAAACGCCGCCGGGAAGCGGCGTTTTGAAATTCGGGATTATTTCTTCAGACGATAGGTCTGGTGGCAGGTGCCGCAATCTGCGCCGAGCGTCTGCATGGCGGTGGTGACGCCCGCCTGATCGGTGGGGAGATTGGCAAGAATCGTGTCGGCATCAGCACCGAGCTTGGCAGCCTTGGCCTTGAAGTCTTCGAAATTTTCCCAGATGGCGGGAGCAGCCGCGCTGCCGGTCTCGGTGCCAGCGGGGAACTGTTCGGGGAAAGCCTTGGCATTGGTGCTGATGGTCGTCACGGCAGCCTTGACGGCCTCGGCGTCGAAGGGCTTCTGGCCCTTGGAGATGGCAGCCAACGCCCCCATGGAGCCGCCGATCTGCTTCATCATGCCTTCGCGTTTTTCGACTTCGCCGGCAGCGAAGACCGCTCCGGCGCAAAGACAGCCGAAAAGCATGGCCGCCGCGATGGTTTTCAGTTTCATACACTCTCTCCTTGATTCCGGCCGGGTGCCGGACGCTTGATGGAACGGCGCGAGGATGCCCTTTCCGCATGGCGAAAAGAAGTCACATTGCGGTGAATTCCGCCGTGAAAACAGAAGTCTAGAGTATCAGGCCGAAAAGTATCCGGAGGTTTTCCCGCAGGAACCCGTGACAAAACAACGGGGCTGAGGAGAGCATTCGGCGGCTTGCCGAGGAATGGTCTCCCTCAAGCGGCGGGGCCTGTTCCTCTTATTCACCGAGGCTCCAGGACAGAGCTTCCCAAAATGTCAGCAGGGCTGCGGCAACCAGCATGAAACCGGCAGCGCGACCGATGAAGATCGTGGCACCGGGTGAAGAAACCAGCCATTGCCGGCTTTTATCCGCCGTCAGCGCCAGCGCGCCATAAACGGTAAACTGCGTTACCGCCACCATCACCCCCATCACCAGCCCCTGCATCCAGATCGGACCATAGGCTGGTTTTAGAAATTGCGGATAGACCGCCATCATGAACAGATAGGCTTTCGGGTTGGAAAGGCAGGTCAGCACCGCCCGCCAGAACGCTTTTTTCGACGAGGCGCTCGCCTGCGCCTCATCGCCATTCACGACAATTGCGCTGCGCATCAGGCCGATGCCGATCCAGACCATATAGGCAGCGCCGACAATGAGAAGCGGCAGGAAGAGCGACGGCATCCAGGTGGCGAGCAGGCCAACGCCGGCCGCACCATAAAGCGAATGCACGATGCCGCCGGCGCTCATGCCGCTTGCGGCCGAAAGGCCGGTTTTCCTGCCGCCCGTCAGCGCGCTTGCCAGCACGAACAGCATGTCCATGCCCGGCAGGATGATGATGCCGAACAGGACCAGAAAGAAAAGCCAGAGATTTTCGGCATAACTCATGTCAGTATCTCCCCAGACGGTTCATGGCACATTTAGGAATATGCATGTTTCTCAATGTGTTTTGCCGTTTATAGAAAAAGCCAACTGACAGCATTATGTCAGTTGTCTTGAAAAAACGCCGGGGAAATGTCAATGCGCAAGGCCTCGAGACTGTTCGAGATCATTCAGATCCTGCGGCTGGCCCGCCGGCCCGTTACCGCCCAGATGATTGCCGAAAAGCTGGAAGTGACGGCGCGTTCGGTCTATCGCGATATAGCCGCCCTCCAGACCATGCGGGTGCCCATCGAAGGCGAGCGCGGCGTCGGTTATATTCTGCGCCCCGGCTTCAGCCTGCCACCGCTGATGTTTTCCATCGAAGAGACCGAGGCGATCGTGCTGGCGCTCGCCATGGTTGGCCGTTCCAGTGATATCGAATTGCGTCAGGCGGCGAAAAAGGCGAGCGACAAGATTGCCGCTTCCCTGCCCGAACCCCTGTCCAAAACCCTGTCGGCCAATGCCTTGCATGCCTGGGGCAGCATCGCGCCCGCACCTGTCGGCATCGATCTTGCCACCGTGCGGCGGGCGGTGCGCGATGAAGAGCGGCTGGAGATCAGCTATCGCGATGAAACCGGGGCAGAGACCCGGCGGCAGATCCGGCCCATTGCCGTGATCTATTATTCGGAGACGGTGAATATCGTCGGCTGGTGCGAATTACGGCAGGCGATCCGCAACTTCCGCTCTGACCGGGTTTTGACCTGCGAAAGCACCGGCAGCTTTTTCAAGCTGGAAGGTGAAAAGCTGCGGCAATTGTGGATGAGCGGCTGGCAGAGCAACCAGCCGGGCAATCCATCCTCACAGCCGTAAGAGGCGATTCTCCTCGCGGCCGAAACCGCGAATGACGATCCGGTCTTCGAAAACATCTGCGATGGCAAAGGTGTTCTGGTCGGGCGTGTCCACCATGCCCTTGAAATTGACGAAGTGGGTGTTGCCCAGCACACCGTAATTGCCTTCGTGATTATGGCCATTGAACCATGCGACGGCCGAAACATGGGCGCCGAGAAGATCAAGAATGCGCGGCGCATCCCACATGTTGTGAGCGTTTTCCGGATAAAGCGGATAGTGGCACAGCACGACCACTTTTTCTCCGGCTGCATCCGATTTTTGCAGGACGCTTTGCAGCCATTCGAACTGCTCATCGCTCAGCGATGCATTCCAGTCCTGGGCATTGATCGCGCCCGCTTCCTGCAGGTGCTTCAGCCGCTCCTGCGCAAGTGCACGGCGCGGATCGCCGGGCGGCGGGGCGAAGAGACTGACCTCATTGCCATCAAGCACGGCGAAGCGGACATTGCCGATGGCGAAGTCATGCCAGGGGGCCGGCATGCCAAGGCGGGCATGGATGGCGGTCAGATGTTCAGGCGCAACTGAAAAATCATGATTTCCCGGTAACAGGACCGAGGGATGGCGAAGCCCGTCATAAACGCTGAGGATCGCATCGAAATTCTCGAAACCACGGTCGATGATGTCGCCGAGCGTCACCACAAAGGCGAGGTCCTCTTCATTGAAGGCGGCCACCGCTTCGGAAAGCTTTTTCGGGCTTTCGGCGTAATAGCGACCCATGTCCGGACGGGGATCGGCATTGGCATATTGGGGGTCGGCGACGATGCCGAAGGAAAAGAGAGGCTTGCTTTTTTCAGTCATGATGCGCCGCGATAAACCCGGCTGATGACAGGCTTGTGACAAAGAACCGGAACGGCATGCCCCGAAAGCAGAACACCCGGCACAAAGGCCGGGTGTTCAAAAAATTCCGTTCGCCAAGCCTTACTTGGCAGCGGCTTCGTAACGCTCCAGGACGTAGTCCCAGTTGATGAGGTTATCAACGAAGGCTTCGAGGTACTTCGGACGCAGGTTGCGGTAGTCGATGTAGTAGGAATGTTCCCAGACGTCGACGCCGAGGATCGGCTCTGCACCGTGAACCAGCGGGTTTTCGCCGTTCGGGGTCTTGGAGATTTCGAGCTTGCCGTTCTTGACGGAGAGCCATGCCCAGCCGGAGCCGAACTGCGTGGTGCCGGCAGCGATGAAATCAGCCTTGAACTTGTCGTAGCCGCCGAGATCGGAAGCAATCGCCTGCTCCAGCTTGCCCGGCAGCTTGTTGCCGCCGCCGTCCTTCTTCATCCACTTCCAGAAATGAACGTGGTTGTAGTGCTGGGCAGCGTTGTTGAAGAGGCCGGCATTGGTGCCAAAGGACTTCTTCACGACTTCCTCGAGCGACAGGTCGGAAAGACCGGCTTCGGCAGCCAGCTTGTTGCCGTTGTCGACATATGCCTTGTGGTGCTTGTCGTGATGGAACTCGAGCGTCTCGCGCGACATGTAAGGTGCAAGCGCGTCGTAGTCGTAGGGGAGTTCGGGAAGTTCGAAGGCCATGGTTTTTACTCCTTTTTGCAGCGGGTTACCGCTCCTAGAAACCGTGTGAGCGGACCATAGGAGCGAACCTCTGTTTGGGCAACCTGCGAAATATCAAAATGTTCCGACAAAAGAGAAAATTCGTCTCTGGCCAGCCGCCACCACATTTGTTTCACAACCCTGGCGTACCGTTTTCCACCCTATCGGTTCGCTTTTGCCGAAAATGCAGGAAGGAAATTCCATGACGCGCTTCACCACCCGAAACATTCTCTTCGTCGCCGCCTTCGCATCGCTGACACTGCCTGCCGCTGCATCTTCTGATGATGCGTGGAAGGAATTCGTGGCGGATGTGCAGACCGCCTGCCTTGCGGGCGCCAAGGACATGATCGAGGATGCCAAGGCGGTGGTCGATCCCGTCGGCAGCGAGAATTACGGCCTTGCCATCCTCACCGGCAAGGCGAAGGGCGCGGATGCGACGGTCAGCCATATCTGCGTCTATGACAAGAAGACCAAGGCCGTGGAGCTGGGCAGCGAACTTGCCGGCGATACGCTGAAGGTGGAAATTCCCGGCTCCACCAAACCCTGATCGGTCAGAAACGGGGCGTGGTGTCACCCTCGCCCAGTGATCGTTGCATCAGCACCGTATCGAGCCATTGGCCATGTTTCCAGCCGATGGATTTGAAAGTGCCGACATGCTCGAAACCGGCGGCGCGGTGCACGCCGATCGAGGCGGCATTGGCGCTGTCACCGATGACGGCGATCATCTGGCGGAAGCCGCGCGCGGTCGCTTCCTCAATCAGCGCATCGAGAAGCTTGCGGCCGATACCCATGCCTTTCATGGCCGGATCAATATAGACGGAATTCTCAACCGCCGCGCCGTAGGCCGGGCGCGCACGATATGCGCCGGCATAGGCATATCCGGCTACCTTTCCGCCGACTTCGGCGACGAAATAGGGATAATTGCCTTCCACCAGAAGGCGGCGGCGCTCGGCCATCGTCTCGGCGGTCGGCGGATCGATCTCGAAGCTCGCGCGGCCATAAAGCACGGCATCCCGGTAAATTTCGGTAATGGCTGGAATATCCGCCTCTTCACAGGGGCGGATCGAAAGGCTGGAAACGGTGGAAGGGGTCATTCTTGCTGTCCTGCGGATCATTCACGCCATCATTGTGCATTGCGGCGCAATCAAAATAAAGATTATCTATCTTATACAAACGATAAGGTTTTCTTTGATGATGGACCTCGATCTGCGGCAGGTGCGCAGCTTCATGGATGTGGCCGATCTCGGCAGCTTTTCCGCCGCCGCCGACAAGGCGGGGCTGACGCAGCCGGCCATCAGCCTGCATATAAGGTTGCTGGAAAAGCAGCTCGGCGTACGACTGATCGAAAGGGTCGGCAGGCGGGCGCAGCCGACGGCTGCGGGCCGGGATTTTCTCATCCATGCAAGACGGATCGCTGAAGAGGTGGCGCATGCCATCGAGACGGTTGCGCCGCATCGCAGCGGGGTGACGGGGCGGCTGCGCATCGGCACGGGCGCCACCGCCTGCATCTACCTGCTGCCGCCGGTGTTGGGTAAAATCCGCCAGGCCATGCCGGGTATCGACATCGTCGTACAGACCGGCAATACCCACGATATTTTGCGGCTGCTGGAGGCCAACACCATCGATGCCGCCGTGGTGGCCCTGCCCGCCAGCGGCCGCAGCCTTGATATCAGCGACATCCATCTCGACGAACTGGTCGCCGTTTTTCCACGCGGCACCGGCGAAAAGACACTGAATGCCGAAACATTATCGAGGCAGCCACTGCTGCTTTATGAGGGCGGCAATACGCGCAGGCTGGTGGATCAATGGTTTGCAGCGAGCGGCCGCACCGTGCAGCCGGCCATGGAACTCGGCAGTGTCGAGGCCATCAAGAAACTGGCGGGTGCAGGACTTGGCCTTGCCATCGTGCCACGCATGGCCATGGAGCATGACGATGCGGCATCCGGGCTTGAGTGGCGCTCGCTCGACCCGCCGCTGGAGCGGCGGATCGCGCTGGCGCTCAGGCGCGACAAACATATGACCGCGCCGTTGCGGGCGCTTGCCGCTGCCCTGCCGGATGTGCGGAAACGGTGAGACCGCTCAGGCAAGCAGTTCAAAATAAAAGCCGCGACAAGGACGCCCCGTCACGGCTTCTGAAAACAGGGTTATTGAAGGCTCAGACGTCCGCGCCGAGACGCGCCCAATCCATGTAGAGATCCAGCGCCTTGCGCGCCACGGGTCCGGCCTGCAGCTCGTGATCATCGAGCTTCACGACCGGCGATACTTTCGAATAATTGCCCGAGCAGAAGATTTCATCGGCCTCACGGAAATCCTCGACCGACAAGGTCGCCTCGCGAACCTCGAAGCCGGCCTGGCGCAGCAGGCCAATCACCCGCGAGCGGGTGATGCCGGCAAGGAAGGTGCGGTTCGGTACCGGAGTGAGGACGACGCCGTCCTTGACCATGAAGATGTTGGCGGAGGCCGATTCGGCGACATTGCCGTTCATGTCGCGCATCAGGGCGTTGTCGAAACCGCGCGAACGGGCTTCAAGAATAGCGCGGCCGCTATTGGGGTAAAGGCTGCCGGCCTTGGCGTCGGTCATCGCGGTTTCCGGCGAAGGACGGCGCAGCGGCGAAACGGTAAGTGTTAGCGGCTTGCCGGCATCCATCGGCGCTTCGAACAGGCAGAGCGCAAAACGGGTGGAGCTGGCATCCGGTGCCACGACGCTGCCGGGCATGCCGTGTTCGGCCCAGTACATCGGCTTGATATAGATCGCCATCTTGCCGTCGAATTTCTTGACGCCTTCCAGCGCTAGGGCCTCGATCTCTTCCGCCGTCATGGTTGCTTTCATGCCCATATTAACGGCCGAGCGGTTGACGCGCTGGCAATGCAGATCGAGATCGGGCGCCACGCCATCGAACCAGCGCGCGCCGTCAAACACCGTCGAGGCCAGCCACATGGCATGCGAGGTCGGGCCGATGAGCGGCGGGTTGCCGGGCAGCCATTGACCGTCAACATAGGTCCAGGTGGTTGATCGGGGTGCGGTATCGACGCTCATGGCGGGCTCCTGTTTTCAAGCGTTTCCGTACGGCGAAAACGCTCCGTCTTTTTGTCTTGGCGCAATTCCCGGCGCAAAACGCTTTGCACTTTATTGGAAATGCTCTGGAAATCGGCCGGAGTGAATGCCTGTCGCCCGAGGAGGTCAAGTTTTAATTGCCGCGATTTCAGATTTTGATGGAAAATAACAAAGCGACGCCCCGATAAAGATGTTTTATGAGGCGAAACAAAAGGTTGTTGAATAGGTTCATCACATAATTCATGCATCGGATGATGGCGGCGTCATTTCGCCCATGCGATGCTCACGGTCTTACAGCTCTCTGGCAGGAGGAAATCATGGCATGGTCCGCCCAGCAATATCTGAAATTCGAAGATGAGCGGACACGTCCCGCCCGGGACCTTCTGGCGCAGGTGCCGCTGGAGCGGGTGCTGAACGGCTATGATCTCGGCTGCGGGCCGGGCAATTCCACCGAGCTTTTAACCGACCGCTACGGCGTCAATGTCATCACCGGCATCGACAGCGATGACGACATGCTGGAAAAGGCCGCCGACCGGCTGCCGAATACCCGTTTTGGCAAGGCCGATCTTTCGCAGTGGCGGCCGGCCCAGAAGGCCGACCTGCTTTACGCCAATGCGGTTTTCCAGTGGGTGCCCGATCATCTTGCCGTTCTTTCGCAATTGATGGATCAGCTGGAAAGCGGCGGGGTTCTGGCGGTGCAGATGCCGGACAATCTGCAGGAACCGACACATCGCGCCATGGAGGACACCGGCGCCAACGGCTCCTGGAAGGATACCTTTGTCGATGGCAGGCTGCGGCGCAAACCCCTGCCCGCGCCATCCGACTATTTCAATGCACTGGCGCCGAAATCCGCCCGTGTGGATGTGTGGCACACCATCTACAATCACCCGATGAAGGATGCGGAAAGCATCGTCGAATGGGTGAAAGGCACGGGGCTGCGCCCCTATCTCGCCGCCGCCGGTGAGGAAAACCGCGAAGCCTTCCTCAGCGATTATACGCAGCGCATCAAGGCGGCCTACCCGCCGATGACGGACGGCCGCCTGCTGCTGCGCTTTCCACGGCTGTTTGTGGTGGCGGTGAAGAAGTAGCGTCAGCCCGCGAAGGCATAGACCCTGAGACGGTGGTTGTCGGGGTCTGTAGCCGTGAAAGTGTAGCCGAATTCCATTTTCGCGGGCTGCTGCAGCATGGGGACACCTTTTGCCCGCCATCCGGCGAAAGTCTCATCCACCTGTGCATCGTTTTCGACACGGAAGGCAAGCTCGCCGCCACCGCCCGTCACCGATGCCTTCGGTTCCACCGTGTGGCGCGACCAGAGGCCGAGCTTCATGCCGTTCTGAAGAACGAAGAGCGAGAATGTCGGCGAGGATTCGACCGGCTCCGTACCCAGCAGGGCCTTGTAAAACTGCGTACTGGCGGGCGGGTTATCGACATAGAGGATGGTGAAATCGGGGTGGGTCATGGTCGTTCTCCTGTGTTGCGGATGAACGAGGTCTAGACCCGTCTGCTGTCAGTTTTTGTCAGCATGATCCGGCCGCCGCCGCTGTTTTTCGCGCTCGCGCCATTCTTTCAGCAAAGCCTGCCGGCGGCGGGGATAACGGCTGCCCATCAGCCGGAAAGTTTCGATGCGATCGGCCCGGAAACTGCGAAAATCCTGCCGCGTTTCGCACCATGCCAGCACCACCCGCACCAGATCGAAAAAAGCGAGCGCGAATGGCCAGATCACCCGCTCCGTCAACTCTCCCTTTTCATCGCGATAGGTCATCACGACCTTGCTCTCCTTACGGATCGTATCGCGAATTTCGCCAAGATCGATGCGGATGGTTGCCACGGCTTGCCCGGGGCCGATGAGAAGCGTGGAATTGTCGAGTTCTTCGCGCAGGGCATCGGGAAGCACGGCGGCGATCTTGACGAGCGCGGCGCGGGCGGCCTCGGCCAGCCCCGCATCGGCACGGCCTGCTACCCAGCGCGAACCCAGCACCAGCGCCTCGATTTCCTGCCCGGAAAACATCAGCGGCGGCAGAAGGAAGCCGGGGCGCAGCACATAACCCACGCCCGCCTCACCCTCGATATCCGCGCCCTGCGCCTGAAGCGTCGCTATATCGCGGTAGAGCGTGCGCAGGCTGACGCCGGTCTGGGCGGCAAGGGCCGCACCGCTGACCGGCATGCGGTGGGAGCGCAGGATTTGCAACAGATCAAGCAACCGTTGTGAGCGTGACATGCGACATTTCCTTCCATCCGCCCATTTTGATCGTGTCGCCGACATTTCGCCGACATCACTCGAGGGGTAACGCCGCCCGCTGCCGGGCGCAACCGCGCAAAAAGGAGTGGACAAGTCCGACCTGCCATCATGTAAATATGCGCGGGGATTTTCGCGTCCCCGCCACCATCACAGGCATTTTGAGTCTCCACCATGATCGTTCGTCCAAAACCGAACCTGCTGCAACTTTTTACCATCCTGCGCGGCTCCATCATCGTCCGCATCTTTCCGCAGGTGCTTGCCGTTTTCCTGCTGTCGACGGTGGTGGTCTGGGCGCACAAAGACCGGCCGGATCTGGTGCCGGCGCTGAATGGCGCGCCATTTTCGCTGCTTGGTATCGCGCTTTCGGTGTTCCTCGGCTTTCGCGCCAATGCCTGTTACGACCGCTGGTGGGAAGCCCGCAAGCAATGGGGCGTGCTGATGACCGTGGCGCGCACGCTGACACGCCAGAGCACCATGCTGGAGAGCCGGCAGGATATTGCCGATCCCGTTGCCCGCCGGCGGATCATCGATCTTGCAATCGCCTTCTGCCACGCGCTGGTCTCGCATCTGCGCCCCGGTGAAGCGACCGCCACCGCCACCCGCCTCATTCCCGAGGACATTTCGGAAGCCTATGCCCGCAGCCGCAACAAACCGGACATGCTGCTGCGCGAAATATCCGGCGCTTTGGTTTCCGCCAATGCGAAGGGGCAGATCAGCGATATCCAGCTGCAGATGCTGGATGCCACCGTGCAGCAGATGACGGCCGCGCAGGCATCGTGCGAGCGCATTCGCCATACGCCGGTTCCCTTCGGTTATTCGCTGCTGCTTCACCGCACTGCGCATCTCTTCTGCCTGCTGCTGCCGTTTGGTTTCACGGATCTGCTCGGCTGGGCCACGCCTTTCACCAGCACGCTCATCGCCTATACGTTTTTCGGTCTCGACGCGCTGTCCGACGAGCTGGAAGACCCCTTCGGCACCGGCTTCAACGCGCTGCCGATCAATGCGCTTGCCACCACCATCGAGATCAATCTGCGCGAGGCGATGGGCGAGACCGATCTGCCGGCCGATCCCCGCCCGGTGGATTATGTGCTGATGTGATATCGTCCCGCCGGGTTGAAACCGATCGCGCGGATACCAGTTAATGAAAGACCGCTTCCCGCCCGGCGTCCGCCGCCGGCCATGTTTTCAGCAAACAGGAGAGACATCCCATGTATGACGTCAGCGCGAATGGCGCGAATATTCCCGCCCTCGGTTTCGGCACCTTCCGCATTCCGGAAGACGATATCAGGCGCATTCTGCCGGAGGCGCTGAAGCTCGGCTTCCGCCATGTCGATACCGCCCAGATCTACAAGAACGAAGGCGCCGTCGGTGAGGTCATCGCTCAGTCAGGCATTTCCCGGCACGATATTTTCCTGACCACCAAGGTCTGGGTGGATCGCTACCGTCACGACGATTTTCTTGCCTCGGTTGATGAAAGCCTTGCGAAACTGAAGACCGACTATGTCGATCTGCTGCTGCTGCACTGGCCGAAGAGCGACGTGCCGCTTGCCGAGCGCATGGGCGCGCTGAACGCGGTGCGCAAGGCCGGCAAGGCGCGCAATATCGGCATTTCCAACTTCAACGTGGCGCTGACTGACGAGGCGGTGAAACTGTCCGATACGCCGCTTGCCACCAACCAGATCGAATATCACCCCTATCTCGACCAGACGAAGGTGATTTCGGCCGCACGCAAGCACGGAATGTCGGTGACGGCCTATTATCTGATGGCCGACGGCAAGGTGCCGAACGATCCCGTTCTGAAGGATATCGGCGCAAAACACGGCAAGACCGCCGCGCAGGTGACCCTGCGCTGGGCGGTGCAGCAGCCGGATATCGTGGCGCTTTCCAAGACGGCGACGGAAAGCCGCCTGAAAGAGAATTTCGATATTTTCGATTTCGCGCTCTCGGAAGAGGAAATGCGGGCGATCCACGCGCTTGCCAAGCCGAATGGCCGCATCGTCAGCCCCGGCCACCTCGCGCCCGACTGGGACGACTGAGGCGACGGGGCCATTCGGTCCCGTCTTATCGTTCGGTCAGGGCCAGCTTCGCACCCAGCGCCACGAAAGCGGCGGCGAAGCTGCGCCTCAGCCAGGCGAGGACCGCCGGGCGTGATATCACCTGACGCCTTACAGAGGCGGCAAAGCAGCCATAAAGCGCAAAGACCAGAAACGTCATGGCCATGAAGATCAGCCCGAGATCGACCATGCGCCATGTCGGCAAAGCCTCATCCGGCGCGATGAACTGCGGCAGGAAGGCGAAAAAGAAGATCGACAGTTTCGGATTCAGCAGATTGATGAGGATCGCCTCGCCGATGACACGGGTGGCCTTCTGGGGCTTCCTCGTATCGTCGATCTTCAGCGCACCGTCTTCCCGCAGCGTGTTCCACGCCATGTAGAGGAGATAGGCAACCCCCAGATATTTGACGATGCCGAAGGCCAGCGCGCTGGTGTGCAGAATGGCGGCAAGCCCGGTGATGGCGGCAAGCAGATGCGGCACGATGCCGAGCGTGCAGCCGAAAGCCGCAATGACGCTCGCCCTCGCCCCCTGCGAAAGACCGGCGGCCAGCGTGTAGACCACCCCGGTTCCGGGAGACGCGGCGACAATGAAGGATGTGATGAGGAATTCGGGTGTCATGATGTGGGTGTGTCCTGTGGGTGGAGGACGGAAGCATGATGGTCCGTGGGGTGGGTGTCTTGGATGAAATTGCAGCACAGACGCTCGTCGGCGCGCGCCGAAGTGGCGGGTCAGAGCACCGGCCAGCCCACTCCGCCCTCATTCTTGTGCTTCTCACAGGTATCCAGTCGACGCGCATCGGCGCGGCGGGAGGACTCTTTTCAGCCCAAGGACTTGGGCTGGCTGGCAACTGTATTAATGCATGTTGTTTTAAGCTGCTTCGAATGTGGTTTTATCCCTGAGAATGGCATTTGCAATGACGAGCAGTTTGCGGGCGATGGCGATGATCATGACCTTGAACGGTTTGCCTTTGGCCTGCATGGCTTGAACCATGCGGGCGAAGGGCGACTTTAGCCGGTAGGCCACCAGCGCCGCCATATAGAGGGCATCGCGCACGCGCTTTCGTCCGGCGCGGATATGGCGCTGGCCGCGATGAATGCCGCTATCGGCATTGAAGGGGGCAAGGCCTGCAAGCGCCGCCATGCTGCCTGGCGAACTATCGCCCAGTTCCGGCATGTGGGCCATCAGGGTGAACGCCGTGATCTGGCCGATGCCGGGGATCGAGCGAAGTCTGGTGCTTTGCTCGTTCAGCGTCACATTTGTCCGTACAAGCAACTGGCACTGTTGTTCGATCGCGGCGATTTCCGTATCGAGCCAGCCGAGGTGGCGCGCGATGCTGTCGCGCTCCGACGGATCGGCCGTATGAAGGCGCGCACGTTCCTGCTGGCGCATGGCAACAAGCTGATCACGCCTTGTATGCAGGCTTTCCAGCTGCTGACGGACCGGGTCGGGTGGTGTCGTAACGGGTGGTGAAAGTGTTTCGCCCATGCGCGCCAAAAGTCGCGCATCGATGGTATCGGTTTTGGCAAGCTGGCCGGTGGCTCTTGCAAAGTCGCGGGCCCTGGCCGGATTGACCCGACAATAGGGCCGCCGCCACCTTTCGAGCGCCGAGCACAACAGCCGGTCATAACGTCCGGTCGCCTCCAGAACGACCTGCGCCTCGCGTCCATCAAGGGTGGCAAGCCATTCATCGATGGCGGTGCCGGTATTGGCGATGCGGACGGCTTTTTGTGTTGCGGCATCGAAAAGATCCAGATGTGCCTTTGAGACGTCGCATCCGATGTAAACAGGGTGTACCATGGCAAGCCTCATCCTGTGCTACGAGGTCCGCGCTCACGGCCTCCATCAACTGTTCAGGTTGGGATTATCAGAGCGGGCGGAGGTCCAAAAGCCAGCAGGCGGTCTCTAACGACCAGGATTCCGACGGCCTTCCGCCCGCACTCTACATAGCACAAATCCAATACACAGGATTCCTGTGACAAGCACAGGAATGAGGGCGGAGAAAGCATCTACGAAAGCGCCGCCCGGTAAACCGCAGGCGTCACCCCGAATTGCCGCACGAAGAACCGGTTCAGATGGCTCTGGTCGGCAAAACCGGCGATGAAGGCCGCTTCGGCGGGCGGTGTGCCTCTGGCCAGCTCATGGCGTGCCACATGCACGCGCCGCTGGAGAAGATAATTGTGCGGTGTCAGGCCGGTCACCTTGGCGAAAGCGCGCAGGAAACGGAACTGGCTCATGCCGGCCTCCCCTGCCAGATCGGCAAGGCGGAACGGGCGGGCAGGGTCGTCATCGATGCTGCTTTTTGCGCGCTTTATATTCTCGGGTGCGGCGATTTCGCCCGGCTTCGCGGACGTTTCCATCGCGGCGGCCAGAAGCATCAGCAAGGTCTCATCGCCATGCAGGGTTTCGCCCGGTCGTTCCGTCGCAGTGACGGCGGAAAAGACAGCGTTGAACCGATCAGCCAAAGGCCTTGCATCCACGGGATAGGCAAATTCGAACGCGCCGTGATCCTTCTCGCAGACATCGGCAATTGCATCGCGAACGATATCGATGTCGAGATAGAGCATCCGCCAGGCGCGGCCACCCTCCCCGAGCGGAATGCCGTCATGCACCTCGCCCGGATTGACGGTGATGACATGGCCGGCGCCCGCCTCCACCATGCCACGGCCGGAGAGCGATTTCTGCGCGCCGCGCTCGATGAGGCCGATGCCGAACTGATCATGCATATGGCGCGGAAAGCAACGATCGCTATCCGCCACCACGGCGGCGACACCGGGCATGCTGGTTTTCGGCATCAGAAACTGGCCTTGGGCCATGAAAGCGCGCGCTCCGCGGGAAAGAGCGCGACGCTATCACAGGATGTCCTTGTGCGACAGACGCCGACGCTTAAGGATGCATATGGTTGATCATGGCGAAGACCTGATCGAAATTGCCGTTCTGCGCGGCAAAACGCAAAGGCTTGCAGCGTTCCACCACGACTTCCTTCTCATCCGGGCGGTTCTTGAGGATATCCATCACCTCGGAAATGAAGGCGTCGAGCGGCATGGCCCTTTCGTCATTGGCCTGCCCCTCGCCCATCAGCGTCGTCTGCACATAGGGCGGCACGATTTCGATGACCTCCACCGGCGTCTCCTTCAGCTGCTCGCGCAGCGCGACCGAATAGGCGTGGATGGCCGATTTGGTGGCGCTGTAGGTGGGGGTCAGCACCATGGGCACGAAGGCCAAGCCGGAGGAGACCGTCAACACGGTGGCGGCGGGCTGCTTGAGGAAATGCGGCAAAAGCGCCGCCGTCAGGCGGATGGGCGCGAGAAGATTGGTGGCAATGGTTTCTTCGGCCGTATCCAGATAATCCGGCGCGGCGACGATCTCTTCCGGCTGCATGATGCCGGCATTGTTGATGACGGCGTTGAGGCTTGGATGGGCCTTCACCAAAGCTTCGGCAAACGCGCGAATGCCTGCGGCGTCCGTCGCGTCCATGACCATCGAGGCCATGCCGGGATTGGCGGCTGTCACCTCGTCGAGCACGGCCTTACGGCGGCCGGAAATGATGACCCTGTTGCCGGCCTGATGAAACGCCTCTGCCAGCGCCCGGCCGATGCCGGAACCGCCGCCGGTGATGAGAATGGTGTTGTCGGTGATTTTCATTGCAGCATCCTTTGCTTGTTGGCTGAAAGGAAGTTAGTTATGATACTCTCCAATCGAAAGTAGGCACCCGAAAGATTTATACTTACCCAAAGGAGAGTGTAAGATGAAACGGCACGCCGCCGACCCGGCCATCGAGAGCCAGCGCAAGGTTCCGCCGCCCACGGAAACCGATCCGGTCATCGAGGCGCTAGTTCAGGACATCATCGCCAAGGTGGCGGACAAATGGACGATGCTCATTCTGGAGGTGCTGGAAGAGCACGGCACGCTGCGTTTCACGCAGATCGGCAAACATGTCGGCAGCATCAGCCAGAAGATGCTGACAAAAACGCTGAGACAGATGGAAAGCGATGGGCTGGTGCGCCGCACCGTGCATCCCGTCATCCCGCCGCATGTGGATTACGATCTTACCCATCTCGGCCGCACCCTCGGCAGCGCCTTTTGCGGCGTGTGGATCTGGGCGGAAACGCACCATGCGGACATAGAAGAGGCGCGGCGGCGGTTCAAAGAACAGCCACCGCGCCCCGCAATGGATTAATGTCGTCTCACGCGAACTGGCTGAGGCCCGGAACCGAGGCGATCACCTGGTCAACGGTCTCGTCACCGGCGTGCTGACGGGCAACGGCGATGGTTTCCTTGGCGAGCGTGGAAATCTCGCTCATGCCGATGCCCTGGCTCATCAACTGCTGGCCAAGACCCATGATGCCGCCGCCGCCGATCGCGCTCATCAGTCCGCCCAGCAGACCGCCGCCGCCATTCCCGGTGCCCTCACCGTTATACTGCGCCACGAGATCGCTGGCGCCCGGAATGGCTTCGATCATCTTGGCGATCGGGCCGTCGGCCGCCTCGCGCTGGAGAAAACCGAGAATCATGCCAACGGCCTTTTCGGCCAGCTGAGGGTCGATACCCGCCTTCGCAGCGATCTGATCAACGATTTCGTTCATTCTTGCCTCCTGTTGAAAAACGACGCCAACATCGAATAACTGACGTTAACGTCAACGTAAAACAATCTCATGCCGCATTCAAGCGGCCAAGGATAGGTGCGGCAACTTTCATCAAGCGCTTTTTATTCATCGCCATCAAGCAGTTGTTGCGCCTTGAAACTGTCCTTATAAGATCATCACAACCAAACTATGAAAAGGCCGCGTTTACCATCAGCGGTCAAGGCACGCTCGTTACGCTTTTAATTCGGACATGACTTTTGTGAAATCCAGGGTGATTTTAAGGGTCATGCATCAGCCGCAGGAGAAATTGGTCGATGTTGCAGGACGGACAGCTCTATATCGGGACCAGCCGCAATCCGGATGACAGCCTGAACAAGGGCGAATATCTGGAACTGAAATTCGGCAACCGCCATGGCCTCATCACCGGCGCGACGGGAACGGGCAAGACCGTGACGTTGCAGGTTCTCGCCGAAGGCTATTCCAAGGCCGGCGTTCCGGTGTTCTGTGCCGATATCAAGGGTGACCTTTCCGGCATCGCGGCCGAGGGCGAGGCGAAAGACTGGGTGCAGAAACGCGCCGAGCAGATCGGCTTTACCGATTTCTCCTATGGCAAGTCGCCGGTCATCTTCTGGGATCTCTACGGTGAAAAAGGCCATCGCGTACGCGCCACCATCGCCGAGATGGGACCGCTGCTGCTTGCCCGGCTGATGGACGCATCGGAAGCGCAGGAAGGCGTGCTTAACATCGCCTTCAAGATCGCCGATCAGGGTGGGCTGCCGCTGCTCGATCTGAAAGACCTGCAATCGCTCTTGAACTATATGGGCGAAAACGCATCGGCGCTTTCCAGCCAGTTCGGCCTGATTTCCAAGGCCTCGGTCGGCTCGCTGCAACGCGGGCTGCTGGTTCTCGAACAGCAGGGTGCCGCCAATTTCTTCGGTGAGCCGGCGCTGAAGATTGCCGACATCATGCGCGTCGGCGCGGATGGACGCGGCACGGTTTCGGTTCTTGCTGCTGACCGGCTGATGATGAACCCGCGCCTTTACGCCACCTTCCTGCTCTGGATGCTTTCGGAACTGTTTGAAGAACTGCCTGAAGTGGGCGATCCGGAAAAGC
Source organism: Agrobacterium sp. V1 (assembly GCF_030518355.1). Lineage (NCBI taxonomy): Bacteria > Pseudomonadati > Pseudomonadota > Alphaproteobacteria > Hyphomicrobiales > Rhizobiaceae > Agrobacterium > Agrobacterium sp. V1. Next base: position 517,222 of record NZ_JAULSF010000001.1, on the reverse strand, counting down.
CGCGCCTGGTGTTCTTCTTCGATGAAGCACATCTGCTGTTCAACGATGCGCCGAAGGTGCTGGTCGAGCGCGTGGAACAGGTGGTGCGCCTCATCCGCTCCAAAGGCGTGGGCGTTTATTTCGTGACGCAGAACCCGCTCGACGTGCCGGAAACCGTTCTTGCCCAGCTCGGCAACCGCGTGCAGCATGCGCTGCGCGCCTATACGCCGCGCGAGCAGAAGGCTGTGCGCACCGCCGCCGACACCTTCCGCCAGAACCCGGCCTTCAACACCGCCGACACCATCACCACGCTCGGCACGGGTGAAGCGTTGATTTCCACCCTGCATGACAAGGGCGCGCCTTCCATCGTCGAACGCACCCTCGTGCGGCCGCCCTCCGGCCGCGTCGGGCCGCTCACCGATGCGGAGCGGAAGTCGCTGATTGATCTCAGCCCCGTCGCCGGCCAATATGACAAGGATATCGACCGGGAATCCGCCTTCGAAATCCTCGCCGCCCGCGCCCAGAAGGCGGCGGAAGCCGAAGCCGCCAAGCGCGCGGAAGAGGAAAATGCCGCCAACCAGTCCGACAACGCTTCCGGACGCTGGCGCCTGCCCGGCTTCGGCGACGAGGAGCCCGCACCGGCCTCCACCGGCTCGCGAAATGGCGGCACGCGCAAGACCGGCTATCAGCGCGAAACGGTGATCGAGGCGGCGATGAAAAGTGCCGCCCGCTCGGTGGCGACCTCGGTGGGACGGGCGATCGTGCGCGGGATTTTGGGTAGTTTGAAGCGGTAAATATGGGTTGAAGCACCTATGGGGCCGGGCGCGTGCTGCTTGTTTCTTCTCCCCGCCGGGGAGAAGTCCCGCGGCAGCGGGATGAGGGGGCAAACTCTCCGCATATCGCTAGCGTAGCCCCCTCATCCGACCCTTCGGGCCACCTTCTCCCCGGCGGGGAGAAGAAATATGCCGCACCGTGGCGCCATCCTGTAACGGCCGCACCTGCGCAAAACCCATTGCCTCCCGTCACCAGCGCTGCTAATCATCAAACCGTTCAACTCGTATCAAGAAAGGAGGCTTCGCATGGATATTTCCTGCTTCTGGCGTTACCGCCAGATCCGCCACCTTTCTGCCCTGCAGATGCGTTTGCAGGGCTGACCGGAACTTCCAAGACTCTGGTTTGCCCAAAAGGCCGCGCGGAACGCAGCTCGTCTGCCATTACGCATGTTTTCATGACGGATCATCGCGACCGAACAACCCTGCCCGCATGTGGCAGCCAGCTTCGTCGTTGATCCGTTTCGCCAGAGATACATCATGACCCTTATCACGCTTCGAAACCTCGGAATCATTCTGGGCAAGCCGCTCTTTTCCGGTCTCAGCCTCACCATCCATGCGGGAGACCGCATCGGCATCGTCGCTGCGAATGGCTGCGGCAAATCCACCCTGCTCAATTGCCTTGCCGGCGAACTGGATGCCAGCAGCGGCGATATCACCCGGTTGCGCGGGTTGACGCAGTCCATCGTCCACCAGCATCTGCCCCCGGCCCTTCTCAAACAGACAATGCGGGATGCGGTATTATCCGCCCTGCCGGCGGATGTGATCGACAGCGACAGCTGGCGGGCCGACATCATCCTCGACGAGATGGCCGTGCCGGAAAGTTATCGCCATCGGCAGCTGCAGGCGCTGAGCGGTGGCTGGCAGCGGCTTACCATGCTGGCGCGGGCGTGGATCACCGAGCCGGACCTGTTGCTGCTCGATGAGCCGACCAACCATCTCGACCTTGAAAAAATCAAGGTGCTGGAGGGTTTTCTTCAACAATTGCCACGCGATACCGCGGTGGTCATCGTCAGCCACGACCGCGCCTTTCTCGATAATGTCACCAAAACCACGCTGTTCCTGCGGCCGGAAAATTCCTCGCTCTTCCGGTTGCCCTATGGCCATGCGCGAAGGGCGCTGGACGAGGAGGATGCCGCCGATGAACGGCGTTTCGAGCGTGACATGAAGACCGTGCAGCAGTTGCGCCGGCAGGCGGCGAAGCTCAACAATATCGGCATCAACTCGGGCAGCGATCTTCTAACCATCAAGACCAAGCAATTGCGCGAGCGCGCCGAGAAGCTGGAGGAAAAAGCCCGGCCCGCCCATCAGGATCGATCTGCCGGAAAGATCCAGCTTGCCAATCGCGGCACACACGCCAAGGTACTGGTGACGCTGGAGGATATTCCTGTCTCGACACCGGATGGCACCCTGCTGTTCCGCACCGGCCAGCAATTCATCCGCCAGGGCGACCGCATCGTCATTCTCGGCCATAATGGCGTCGGCAAGACGCGGCTGGTTTCACTTCTAAAGACGGCAATAAGGGCTGACGAGCCGGTGGCGGAGGGCATCAAGGCCACCCCCTCGCTGGTGGCTGGATATGTCGACCAGTCGCTCGCCGAAATCGATGATGCCAGCACGCCGCTGACACTCATCACACACCGGTTCGACATAGGTGACCAGCGCGCGCACGGGTTGCTGGCCGGTGCAGGCATCGACATGGAAATGCAGAAACGTCGCATCGCGACGCTTTCCGGCGGGCAGAAGGCACGGCTTGCCATGCTGGCGCTGCGCCTGACCGAGCCGAATTTCTATCTGCTGGACGAGCCGACCAACCATCTCGACATTGAGGGACAGGAAGCGCTGGAGGCGGAAATCACCGGCCGTCAGGCCAGTTGCGTGCTGGTCTCGCACGACCGGAGTTTCGTGCGGGCGGTTGGAACACGGTTCTGGATGATCGACAAACGCCGGCTGGTGGAAGTCGACGATGCGGAAGCATTTTTCGCCTCGGCATGACTGTTCTCAAAACGAAGGCCCCTCCCGCCAATGCAGCGGCGGGAGGGGCATGCATCATTATTTCTTCTGCGACAGAAGTGAGAAGAAAGCGCCCTGCGGGTCCTCACAATTGACGATCCAGCTTTCGCCGGGAACCTCCATCGGACCGTTGACGACCTTGCCGCCGCCGGTGCTAACACGGGTGATGGCATCATCAATGCCGTCGACATTGAAGTAATAACCCCAATAACAGCCGGGCGCCTGCGGCATACGCTTCATCATGCCGCCGATGGCCTTGCCGTGCTCAGCGAAGATGCGATACGGCCCCATTTCGCCCATGTCGAAATCATGGTCCTTGGTCCAGCCGAAGACCTCGCCATAAAAGGCGGTCGCGCCATCCACATCGCCCGTCATCAGCTCATGCCAGCCGACATGGCCGGGCAGGCTTTGCGCGTCTTCGGGAAAACCGCCGCTTTCCATCGGCAGTGGCGTCATGATGCATAGAACCGCACCATAGGGGTCTGTCACCACCGCAAACCGACCGATTTCAGGAATATCCTGCGGCTGACGCATGACGGAGCCGCCCTTTTCCTCGAACTGCCTGGCCGAGGCATCAACATCGTCAACGGCGACATAAGCGGTCCAGTTCGGCGGAATGCCCTGCCCCTTGAGTTCCTCGGTCAGTTCCATGACGCCGCCCATGCCTTTGCCATTGGCTTCCAGTACCAGATAGGGCATTTCCGGCGAACCGAAATCCTTGGTCTGCCAGCCAACGACATGGCCATAAAAGCGGGCGGCCGCCTCCATGTCAGGCGTCATCAGTTCAACCCAGATGAATTTTCCATGTGTATCGGACATCTTCGTCTCCTCAGGAGGTTTGGGCGTCTATATTTGGGATCGCCCGCCGCAGGACGCGGCGGCGCTTGTCGTTGCGGCAAGTTCCGGCAGGGCCTTACCCCTTGCGGCGGAACTCCGATGTCATGAAGGTCTTGAACGTGCCATCCGGCTGGCGGACGCTGCCGGAAAAGCTGCGATGATTGTCGTCATGCAGCACCAGCACATCGTGATAGGTATCGATGCGGCCGGAACCGTCAAAGGCGGGGCCTTCGGCTTCCAGCGTCAGGGTTTTGCCGTCATCTTCCAGCCAGCCCTTGTAGACCCAGAGATGGGTCATCATCGAGCCTACCCAGGTGCCGACGAAATTGCCCTTTGCCGGGTCAAAACCGACCGTTATCACTGCTGTCATCTGGTCGCCGTCGGGCATCCTGCCGGTGCCCTCGCCGATGATCCACAGTCCGCCGATGGAGCGCACGGTTTCGGTGAAACGCTGGTTCGGATCATCAGGATCATATCCCTCATGGCCGGCAACCATCACCCAGTCGCCGACCAACCTCGACAGGAATTCATGTTCCTTCTGCGGCTTTACGCTTTCCATTTCCATTGTTGTCTCCTCCTCGTCTGTCCGTTTCAGTGGCAGCAGGCTGCCGCTTTCGGCGCGTCCTCATACTGATCGTGCCGGCGCACCCAATCCATTACGCCGTCTTCATTACGGCCTTTTGGCACCAGATCGAGCAGCATCAGCGTGCCGAGCGCCTGCTCCATGCCGCGGGCATAGGCCGAGTAGGTGTGATAAATCTTGCCATCTTCGCCCTTGGCGAAAATGCTGACGCCGTGCAGATCCTTCAGATCGCCCATCGGTTCGATTTCACGGTAATTATAGGTGATGGCCCCGCCCTTGATATCCTCATCACGGAAGGAAGCCTGATAATCATAGTTGAAATCGCTGTCCGCTGCGGAGACCCACGGGAACTTCCAGCCCATGCGGTTTCTATAGGCTTCGATCTTTTCAAGCGGCGCGCGGGAAACCGCGACGAAACCCGCATCGCCATGTTTCAGATGGATCATCGCGCCATCGACATGGTCGGCGAAAAAGGAACAGCCGGTGCAGCCCTCCTCCCAGTCTGGTGCCAGCATGAAGTGATAAACGATGAGCTGGCTGCAATCGCCGAACAATTCCTTCAGCGATTTCGGGCCGGAAGGCGCATCGAAAATATAGTCTTTCGTCACCTCTTCCCAGGGCAATGCGCGCCGCGCCTCGTTCAGCCGATCACGGGCGCGGGTCAGTTCCTTTTCCTTCACCAGCAGATCGCGGCGGGCCGCAAGCCACTCTTCATTCGAAACAACAGGATGAGACATGATCTTTCCTCCTTGGATCCGTCTTTCACCACGGCACCACTCCGCTCCTCCGGAGGGCGCCGCCTATTTCTGCATTGAAAGTCATTTAAACCATCAGCGGAGCATCAAGTTCCGCTTGACTAATTAGGTTGATATCAACATATTTATCGCATGTCAAACGCCAGCGTGATTCCTTTTTCGACAACTCTTTTCGTGCGGGACGCCTGTCTCTGCCTGCATGCGCAACGCGCTGCACGGGCTTTGGCACGGCTGTTCGACAATGCGCTGAAGCCTGTTGGCATCAATAACGGCCAGTTCTCCCTGCTGATGTCGCTCAACCGGCCGGAGCCGCCGCCGATGGGGCCGGTCGCCCATCTTCTGGCCATGGACCGCACGACGCTGACGGCGGCGCTGAAGCCGCTGGAGCGGCGCGGGCTGGTCAGCATCGAACAGGACCCGAAAGACAGGCGCGGCAAACGGCTGCGACTGACGACGGATGGCATGGCAGTGCTGGCGGCAGCCTTTCCCATCTGGGAACAGACCCATGCGGAAATCGAAGCGAGGATTGGCAGCGGTGACCCCGACCGGCTGCGCCGCGATCTTATCGATCTAGGCTGACCGCACGACGGCATGACGCCACTTTTATCGGCCAGAATGTCATCGCGCCGTCGTGCTGGAAAACCAGACTAAGGACCCGACGACCCGGAAAATACAATCGAGGAGGAAAGATCATGCGTGCAATCGTTTTTGTAAAAGCCACCAAGAGCAGCGAAGATGGCGTCATGCCCACGACTGAACTCATGGAGGCAATGGGAAAATTCAACGAGGAACTGGTCAATGCCGGCATCATGCAATCCGGTGACGGGCTGCACCCCTCCTCCAAGGGCAAGAGGGTTGTGTTTGATGGCGACAGCCGCACCGTGGTTGATGGCCCCTTCCCGCACACCAACGAGCTGGTTGCCGGCTTCTGGCTGTGGAATGTCAAGGACATGGATGAGGCGGTCGCCTGGGTGAAGCGCTGCCCCAACCCGATGCTGGAGCGCAGCGAAATCGAAATCCGTCCGCTGTTCGAAATGGAAGACTTTGGCGATGTCGTAACGCCGGAAATCGCTGCGCATGTGGAAGAGCTGCGCGCCCGTGTGGGCAAGCAGTAGCGGGGCTCAGGCTTACCGCTGGGCCTGAACGCTGCCGCTTGTTTCTTCTCCCCGCCGGGGAGAAGTCCGCGGCAGCGGGATGAGGGGGCAAGCTCTCCGTAAATCTCTACCGTTGCCCCCTCATCCGGCCCTTCGGGCCACCTTCTCCCCGCCTAGGAGAGGAAAACGGAGCGCCACCTCAGCCCAGCAGGCCGGCCAGACGCGGGTCATTGGCAAAATCCGACGCCAAAAACCCCGTGCGGCGCATCGGGAATTCGCACAGGGCCTGCACCCCGGTTTTAGACAGGTGAATGCGCCAGCTCATCCGCTCTACCGGCGTTTTGGCCGCAAAGGCCTTTGGCGACAAAATTGCGATGTTGAGGCCACCTGCGGGATCGCGCACCGAGCGATAAAGGATGGCTTCAACCTCTGCCTCGCGCGCCTGCTCTGCCAATGCCTGGCACGGCTCGTAATTCGTGAGATCGGTCCACAGCGCCTCGTTACGGCTCAGCTCCGGTTTCGTCAGATCAAGTGCGGCATCGGTGGCGACGCTGGCGGCGAAGGCGGAATATTCGGCGGGATTGGCGGGCAGCGGTGTGCCCGGCGATTCGGCATAAAACAGCAGCCGGTAAAAGGCCATTTCGGCAAGCGCCGTCTCCACCCTGGCGGCGGCGTAATAAACACCCTCGGTGAAACCCGCCCGGCGAAAACGCGAGCCATAGGGATAAGCGGCGCCATAACGGAAAGGCGTGGCGAGAAGATAATCAAGACCGGCGCATTCGGGCGGAAACGGCCGCTTGCTCGTCTCGAGAATATCTTCCAGCAGCGATTGCTCCTCCACCGTATCCACCAGCTTCATGGTGGAAACCTGATGCTGTGCTTCCACCAGCCGCCAGTACTTTCCCGATGTGGCGCGTTTTTCAGACAGGAGCGCGTCGGGCGTCCAGATAGGAGAGGACATCGATCAATCCGGTAATGGTGGTCAGCTTTTCAGCAGGTACGGCGTTCAGCGCAACATTGTGATTGCGCAGCCAGTTTTTCGCAACGGCCTCATCACCGCCGGCAATCGCGTCCAGTGAGCGGAAAACCCGGATCAGCAGCACCGCCAGCTCGAACGATTTGGCGCCCGGCTCCAGCAGGAAATCCAGTCTTTTCATGCGCGAGACGGTGGGGGCGGAAACGCCGAGAATATCCGCCATGCGGGCGGCATTCAGGCCCAGCCGCTCGGCAGCGGCGATAACGGCCTTGGTGACGACCCTGCCCTGCGCTGCAGGATCCATGGCAGTCTTGGCGTGAATATTCATGGCACACATCCTTTCCTTGGAAAGAATATAGCATATTTATTTCTACAAACAAGAAGGCCGGGAATGAACCCCGGCCCTGCTTTTCATGACTGCAATATCAGGCCACAGAAACCGGTACTTCCGTGGAGGTGCGCATGGCGTGGCTATAAGGGCAAACAATATGAGCGGCAGCAACCAGTTCCTCTGCCTTTTCGCGCTCCAGGCCGGGAATGTTGACCTTCAGCGACACTTCGATGCCAAAGCCCGTGCCATCTTCGCGCGGGCCGATGCCGACGGTTGCCGTCACAGTGGTGTCTTCAGGGATCTTTACCTTCTGCTTGCCGGCGACCGCCTTCAGCGCGCCGAGGAAGCAGGCGGAATAACCGGCGGCGAAAAGCTGCTCCGGGTTGGTGCCGCGGGCACCGTCACCGCCCAGTTCCTTCGGAACGGTCAGCGTGACGTCGAGAACGCCGTCTTCCGACTTGGCGTTACCTGCACGGCCACCGGTGGCGGATGCTTTGGTCGTGTAGAGAATAGGCATGGCATTTACTCCCTTCGGGTTGGTGTTGAGTGGTTTATAGCGAACAATTAAATTGTGCGCAATATGATTTTGCACGTTGAATGAAATTTTGTTTTTTGCGATAGTTTTCACGAAATTTCGCCGCACATCCATGTGGCAGGAACCGAAAGCGGGGGCCGATTGTTCCCTCCCCGGTTTTATTTTGGAGCAGGACTATGGGCGCAGAGGGCAACGACACGAAGATGGAAAGCCTGTTGAGGCTGGACCAGCAGATATGCTTTGCCCTTTATGGCGCAGCGCACGCTTTCACACGTGCCTATAAACCGCTGCTTGACCCGATCGGACTGACCTATCCGCAATATCTGGTCATGATGGCGCTGTGGGAAAAACAGACCTCCACGGTCAAGGCGCTTGGCGAAATGCTGGGGCTGGATTCCGGCACGCTGTCACCGCTGCTGAAAAGGCTCGAACATGCGGGCCTGATCACCCGCAAGCGCGGCACGGTGGATGAGCGGCAGGTGCTGGTGGCCTTAACGCCAAAAGGCGCCGACCTCAAAAAAGAGGGCGTGAAGATCATGGCGGCCATCGGCGGCGCCACCGGCTGCGGGCTGGAGGAGCTGGCACAGCTGCGGGATCGGGTGAACGCGTTGAAGGACGGTCTTTCGAAGTCTTAATACCCCTCAAAATCTGGGGTGTCGAAAGTATTTATTTACCAATTCCCGATAAAGTTGTATTTATATTTTATGCAGCTAAAATGACTTTTAGCAGCGTTTCCAGCCTCAAAAGCCGGTGAAGGCCTTTTGCGGCAGATTTCAAAAGGCATAGCTATGACTTTGATCTCTGCAAATTCAATGGCGCTGACCATTCTCAATCAAACTTTTTCGGTCCCCCAAATATCAGGCAACGACGCCGCGACCCCGATCCTCGGAATGGTAGCCGGAGGTCAGCAAAAAACTGCGCAAGCCATCGAAACGATTTTGACGCTCGCTTCGCAGGCTACCAAAGCAAAGCTGGAAACCGCCGCAAAAAAAGAGACCGTCTCCGCCGCCATTCCGCAAGCGACGATGAGCGCCATGAACGCCGCGGCCACGAATATGATGTCGTCCTATTACGTCAATCCGATCGAGCGCACCGCGGAAAACGCGGAGTTCATCGTAACCAACCTGATCACAAGAGCTGCGCGGGCAAGCCCCCGTTATGTACCTGAAATTATTGTGCCGCCGCGTGACGAATATAATGCGCAGTATGCTGAATGGGGCGCAAAACGCATCGCGAATGGTGAAGACGAAGCTCTGGTTAACAAGCAAGTCGAATATTTCACCAGCGATCGCGCCTATCAGGCCCGGCTGGATTTAGCTGCCCTGAGAACAGCGAACAACGGCTATTACAGCGAAGCATCACGCAGCGATATGTATTATAGCGAGAAAGCTCTAAAAGAATTTTTCGGCTCTGCCATAGCCCTCAAATTTGGGGAAAACGGACAAGTATCCGTAACTCCAGGTATTATTTACTATAATAACGGGCAGAAAATGGTTGATTATAAAGAAAACGGTGAGCTGGAAATATTTGATGAAAATGGAATTATGACAAAAAATTATAGAAAATCAGAACTTCAACCTTACTAGCGTGCTTGCTGCAACAAGTGTGAGCTGTATGTTCTCAGTCTACATGTTCGACGTTTATTCCAAACACAAAACCGATGCTACTTCTGCAGCATTTGATAAAAATTCAGTCAGGCTCCGCCGCCGGTGACGGAGGAGCCTGGTAGTTTATGCGTACACGCCAAACTCGAACATCGAATTGTTCAACGAGGCTGATGAAACCCCGTTCAAAATAACTTCGACATCGGCGACAGTTATACTCGCATATCCGGCAGAGTTATCGATAATCGTCAAGTCGCTGAAGTCATCGGCGATTGCGTTATGAAAACGTAACTTGTCGATCCCGACTTCAAAGTCTTCAACCAAAGTCACGGCAGCTTGCGTCACAAATTGGAAAGTGTCCGCGCCCACACCGCCCCAAAGAATGTCTCTACCCGCTCCCCCATCAAGAAGATCATCATTATCTCCACCAAATAGCTCATCGTTTCCAGACCCACCGCGCACCTGGTCATTTCCGGCTTCACCAAACAACTTGTCTGAGCCGTCTCCGCCGTTAAGCTGGTCGCTTCCGGGTCCGCCGTAAAGATTGTCATCGCCCGCATCACCGGACAGATTGTCGTTACCGCCCTGACCATCCAGATAGTCATTGCCGGTGCCGCCGAACAGCCAGTCATTGCCAGCGGCATTCAATTGCGCCGGCCAAGGATTTACCTCCGTGGTATCGCCGTACAACACGTCGTCTCCGGCGTTGCCAAAAAGCAAGTCATCACCGCCATCGCCTTCAACTCGTTCCGCAAGCTGACTCCCGACGAATATATTGGTGTTCTCACGGCCATAGATCGTCACGCCGGGCGAAATGTATGTCACGCTCGAAAAATCCGCCATTCCAGCGAAATAAACTGGTTTTACCGGCCAGTAATTAGAGGCGTTAAAGTCGATGCGCTCGACACTATCCAAACCGTTGTGGTCAATCATCACAGCAGTCCAAGAATAGTAGTACTTCGGAGCGACGTAAATCGTGTCCTCACCCGCTCCACCGATAAACTTTTCCCAACCATTTCGAATGCCGCCCAGAGTGCCGGTCTCGCTGCCGCCAAGCTGAAATACGTCGTTTCTCGCTACGCCATAGCGATCACCGTAAAAGATTTCGTAGGGACGTGTACCTACCTGCCAACTATTTGAGAGATAAAGAGTCATGCCATTCACTCCCCGATTAACGACAGAGATATTAGAATGATTGCAATACAGGAAATTCATTTCCGTAAATAATCATGAACAACCCGTGTTTATTATAATAAAAAACCAACAAGAGTCACGTTATTTATAAATATACTATAGAACTGATTATCAACACTAAAAACAATATTGATATATTAGAAATAAATAATGGCCACAACACGCTTCGTGTTGCAGCCATTATTCGTCAATTCATTTACCGGATGCCTTATTAAAGCGTCCAGTTAGACCTACTGCCAAACCACCACACGTGCCTTCTGCGGCACGCGGTCGTAGAGGTCTATGACGTCCTGGTTCATCAAGCGCACACAGCCGGAAGAGACGGCCTTGCCGATGGAGTTCCATTCCGGCGAGCCGTGCAGGCGGTAGAGCGTGTCCTTGCCGTTCTGGAAGATATAAAGAGCGCGAGCGCCGAGCGGGTTCTTCAGGCCCGGCGGCATGCCGCCATTCTTGGACGAATATTTGGTGAGTTCCGGCTGGCGGGCGACCATTTCGTCCGGTGGGGTCCATTTCGGCCATTTCTGACGCCACTGGATGACGCCTTCGCCCGACCAGGCGAAACCATCGCGGCCGATGCCGACGCCGTAACGCATGGCGCTGCCGCCCTGCTCCACAACATAGAGGAAGCGCGAGCGCGTATCGACAACGACGGTGCCGGGGCGTTCGCCGGTCGGGTCGACGACCCGCTGGCGGTAATAACGCCGGTCGATTTTCTGATAGGGTACGGCGGGAATGACGTAACCGCCATCTTCAACCGAGCCGTACATGACGGCCAGTTCCGCATCGCTGACGCCGGGCGAGAACATCTGGCGGAAATCGCTGCCGATGGCGCTCGCCTGCTGGCGGATGGCGTCTCCCGTGCCGGATGAAGCGCAGCCCGCCAGAAGCGAAGCGGAGGAGATGCCGATAAGGGAAAGAAAGGTGCGTCTGGAAAGATCTGTGTCGGTGCTTGTCATAAGGCCGGTTTGTCCCACATTTCGAACGGCTATATCGCCGTTGTACGTCATTTGTTCCGTATCATGCGTATTGCGAAAATAGTTAACCGACCGCTAAAAGCCAGTCACAAGGCGCCGGTGGATTGGAGCCCGCATCTCTTTCTTTTAGAACGTGGTCAGATAACCACAATCTGCGCCCCTTTGGGCACACGCTCGTAAAGATCAATGACATCCTGATTGAGCATGCGCACGCAGCCGGAGGACGTCGCCTTGCCGACGGACTGCCAGTCCGGCGTGCCGTGCACGCGGTAAAGCGTGTCCTTGCCGTCCTTGAAAATATAAAGCGCACGCGCGCCGAGCGGATTGTTGAGACCCGGGGTCATGCCGCCATTGGCCGCCGAGATGGAGGTAAGCTCCGGCTGGCGCTTGACCATTTCGTCCGGCGGCGTCCAGCGCGGCCATTTCGCCTTCCACTGGATCTTGCCGCGGCCCGACCACGCATAACCATCGCGCCCGAGGCCGACGCCGTAACGGATCGCCTTGCCGCCCGGCTGCACCAGATAAAGGAAATGCTGCTTGGTATCGACGATGATGGTGCCGGGCGCTTCCGCCGTCTGATAGCTTACTTCCTGCCGCAGATAACGCGGGTCTATGCGACCATAGGGAATAGCCGGCAGCGAACGGTCCTCGTCGCGGATCGGGCCATACATGACCCGATGCAGCGGATTAGAAACCGGCAGGCCATAGGTCACCATGCGATCCGGGGCGAGCGGTGCGGCCTGACCCTGCACCTGCGGCGCGCTCAGGCCCTGCCCGCGCACCGGCGGGCCGTATTCCTGATGGAAGCGGGTTCTGAACAGATCCGGCGGACGCGTTGAAAGCTGGCCCGGCTGCGGCGGCAGTTCCGGCTGGCGGTTCGAGCTGACGGAATTGAAGTTGAAGACCGGCGCCGTTTCCCGCACGAAGACATCCGGATCCATCCGGGTGGTATCCGTCACGAAAAGGCAGCCGCTGAGGAGCGGCAGAGCCACAAGACCCGCCAGAGAGGCCGCCCGGCGGCAGTGTTTCATAAAGAGTGCTGTCATCTGAACCGCTTCATGGAATCCAATATGGCTGCATGATGAACCGCGCGGCTGGCGCGAAGCTGGTGTGCGCTTTTCAAAAAAAATCGGAAAATCGCATTTTTGCCCTTGAACCTCTAGTTGCTAGAGGTGCCAGATTGGCTGTCGACTGGAATTCAGGAGCGAAAACCATGAATATTTCGACACGCGGCAATCTGAACGGGGAATCGGGAGACCTGACCTTCACGGTCGGCGGCATGGATTGCGGCAGCTGTGCGGCGAAGATCGAAACCGCGCTCTCCCGCCTGCCCGGCGTTGCCGACGTCAAGGTGTCCGTTGCACGCGAAAGGTTGAACCTGTCGCTGGCGGAAGACAAGACATCGGTCGCAAAGATCGAGGATACGCTGCGCAAGCTCGGTTTCAAGCCCGCTTTGCTGCCGCAGGAGAAGGCTCCGCGCGAAAAGATCGCAGCGGAACCTCACGACCATGAACATGACCACGACCATTCATCGTGCGGAGGTCACCACCCTGCGGAAGCCGCCCCCAGCGTTGAGCAGAACAATGCCCTGACCTTTTCGGTCGGCGGCATGGATTGCGGCAGCTGCGCTGCGAAGATCGAAACCGCGCTCTCCCGCCTGCCCGGCGTGGCCGACGTCAAGGTATCGGTTGCGCGAGAAAAACTGAACCTTTCGCTTGTCGAAAACACGACCCCGACCGCAAAAATCGAGGATACGCTGCGCAAGCTCGGCTTCAAACCCGCCTTGCTGGCGCAAGACAAATCGGCGCGGGGCAAGGTGGAAAATGACGGGCACGACCACGGGTCCTGCAACGGGGATCATGATCATTCAGGCCACGATCACTCTGGCCATGACCACTCGGGCCATGACCATTCCGGGCACGATCATGCGGACCATGACCACGCCAATTGCGGCGGCCACGACCATGATCACGCCGGGCATTCGCATGCAAAGGCACAGCCCGCGACAGTCACGCCAAGCGCCGAGGTGGGACACGCCCATGGTGCGGATGAAAAGGGTGCATGGTGGCGCACGGCCAAGGCCCGAAACACCTTCACCGGCACCATTCTGGTCGCGGCCGCCTATGCGGCGGAAGTCACCTTTCCTGCCTGGGGCGGTTATGCCTTCATCATCGCCACGCTGGTGACGCTGTTTCCGATTGCGCGCAATGCCTTCAACGCCGCCCGTTTCGGCGCGGTCTTCACCATCGAGATGCTGATGACCATTGCCGCCATCGGCGCGATCTTCATCGGTGAAGCGGAAGAAGCCGCCATCGTCGTGCTGCTCTTCTCGATCGGCGAACTGCTTGAAGGCTTTGCGGCCGCACGCGCCCGTTCCGGCATCAAGGCGCTTGGTTCATTGCTGCCGAAAACGGCGCTGGTCGAGGAAAACGGTGCGCTCCGTCAGGTCGCTGCCGATCAGGTCCGCATCGGCCAGGTGGTCGTGGCCCGTCCCGGTGACCGCATCGCCGCTGATGGCATAGTAATGGAGGGAGAATCGAGCGTCGATGAATCGCCGATGACCGGCGAGAGCATCCCGGTTGCCAAGGAAAAAGGCGCCCGCGTCTTTGCCGGTTCGATCAACCATGACGGTTCGCTGCGCATCCGTGTTGACCGCGCGCCGGAAGACAACACCATTGCCCGTATCATCACGCTTGTCGAGGAAGCCCAGGATGCGCGCGCGCCGACGGAGCGCTTCATCCAGAATTTCTCGCGTTATTACATGCCGCTGATCGTGGCGATTTCGGCTCTGACCATCGTCGTGCCGCCGCTTGCCGGTCTCGGTGACTGGGATACCTGGATTTACCGTGGTCTCGCTTTGCTGCTGATCGGTTGCCCCTGCGCGCTGGTCATCTCCGTTCCCGCGGCAATAGCCTCCAGCCTTTCGGCTGCGGCCCGCCACGGCATGCTGGTGAAGGGCGGCGCCGTCATCGAAATGCTGGCGCGCACCGAAACCGTCGCCTTCGACAAAACGGGCACGCTGACGCTCGGCGAACCTGTGGTGACCGACGTGGTGGCGCTTGACGGCAACGAGGCAGGGCTGATCGCCGAAGCCGCCACCATCGAGCATGAATCGAGCCATCCGCTTGCCAGAGCCATCGTCAACCACGCCGAAAAGGCCGGTGTGAAGCCGCTGCCCGGTTCCGACATCAAGGCGATTTCCGGTCGCGGCATGCAGGGCACCGTTGGCGGAAAACGCCTGTTCATCGGCGCACCGCGCTTTGCAACCGAAGTCGGCACCCTCTCGAAGGAGCTGGCCGACCGCATCACGGCACTTGAAAGCGAAGGCAAGACGGTGGCCGTGGTCATGGCCGGCGGTGCGGCGAGCGGTCTCTTCGCCATGCGCGACGAACCGCGCAAGGATGCGGCCGAAGGCATCAAGGCGCTGAAGGAGATGGGCATTTCCTCTCTGATGCTGTCGGGCGACAATGCCCGCACGGCGCGTGCCATCGGCAACAAGCTGGGTCTTGAAGCACGCGGCGAACTGCTGCCGCAGAACAAGGTCGAGGAAATCCGCAAACTCGCCGCAAAGAAGACCGTGGTGATGGTGGGTGACGGCATCAACGATGCACCGGCGCTTGCCGCCGCCAGCGTCGGCGTCGCCATCGGCTCCGGCACGGACGTGGCAATGGAAGCGGCGGATGCGGCGCTGATGCGCAACAATGTCGGCGATGCCGCCCGCCTCATCGGCCTCTCACGCGCCACCATGAGCAACATCCGCCAGAACGTGGCGATCTCGCTTGGCCTGAAGGCTGTGTTTCTGGTCACGACCGTCACCGGCCTTTCCGGCCTGTGGCTCGCCGTCTTTGCCGATACAGGTGCCACGGTGCTGGTGACCGCCAATGCCATGCGGCTGCTCGGTTATTTCAATCGCAGCAAAGCCTGACCACAGCCAAGTTCAAACCGGCCGAGCCTCCTCATTCGGGCTCGGCCGGTCCAACTTTCAGCATATTGACAAACTAATTGCGTACAATAAATACGGCGTACCGCCGTTCCCACGCGCGTGATAGTCGATTCCACACGCAGGAGCGCTGAACTTGTCAAAGCATGGCTATAACCGCATTGCTTATCGTGCGATCAAGATCGGCGGAAATATCGTCAAGGTTATCTTTTCCATCGATTTGTTTCTCCGGCCGGGCAGAAGAAAAACACTTCCCGATCATCGGCCTGCGCGACGCCAGCCAAAATCGGAAAAAGCCATTCCGCGCATCATCTGGCAGACGAATTACTCCAACCGCGTCACAACGCCGATCTATGCGAATTTCCTGTTCAATCGCTTGCTGACCCCGGAATTCGAATATCGTTACCATGATGACGAGGCGTGCCAGGCCTATATCGACCGCCACTTTCCCGGACGTTACGCCGATGCCTTCCGCCGGTTGCAAGTCGGCGCCGCAAAGGCGGATTTCTGGCGTATTCTGGTCCTTTTGCAGGACGGCGGCATCTATCTTGATATCGATTCCAATTTCGCGGCGCGCCCGGAAGATGCGATCAGCTCAGACGAAGAAGCCGTTTTCATCGCCATGAAAGACGGCGAAGTGACGAATTACTTCATGGCCTCCAGACCGGGTCATCCTGTGCTTAGACTAATTGCCGATCGTATTGCCCAGAATATCGAAGAAGGCACCCTCGTCAGCGTCTATGACATGACCGGCCCGACGGTGGTGCATGCCGTGGTCAAGGAACTCGGAGTGCCTGTTCGCAATTACCGGGAAATGTGTACCCAAGGGCAATTCACCAACAAGCGTGCCCAATATGCCGATAAAAAAGATGGCGCATGGTGGAAAGAGCAGGCCAAGACGTCGATCGTCAAAAATCAGGGCGCACTGCCCCCGGCGGCAGAATAACGCGTTTTAGGCGAAGCCGTTAAAAAAGCGGATGCTTTCCACCACTGCGCCCGGAACCACGCCATTGTGGGTGCCGGGCAGCAGTTTTTTGTCCACCTTGAACCCGGACATCAGGGCACGATCCACGAACAGCTGGTGATCGGCATCGAAAGGCCGCTCCTCTTCGCCGCGCAGCAACAGGGCCGGACATTTGAGGCTGGGGCCGAAACAGACCGAGGAGCGCATGATGAATTCACGCTCGTCGGTTTCGTCGAAACAGATCTCGTCCGAATACCGGTTGAAATATCGCCATGAATTGACGCCCGCCGACATGGGGGCCGCCGCACGGAATTTGCGGCTCATGGCGGCGAGCAATGTCAACGTGCCGCCATTGGAATGGCCGGCGATGAAAAAGCGCTTTTTGTCTATGCCGGGCAGGTTTTCCAGATAGGTGGCTGCCGCCAGCGCATCCGCCGTTTCGTTGTAAAAACCGGAATAATTGCCACTCTGGCCGTTCTCGCCGCGGAAAGACGGCAGCAGCACGACAAAACCAGCCTCCCAATAGGGCTTCATCAGTGCCCAGTGGCCGTCTCCCGTGGCATTGCCGCCGTGCAGGAAAAGCACTGCCGGCTTTGGTGTTTTGGACGGCTGATAGTGGGAGAGCCAGGCGACAAGCTCGATGGAACCATCCGGCCCGCCGGGATAGGTGACGCGTTCCGCGCCGGGCGGCGTGCCAAGCGCCGAGGATTTTTCCGGCGCGGCCATCTTTCGCAGCAAGCGAGTGTGAAAATGTTGACGGGCCTCCGCGTAATCCTGCCGTTCCAGCGGCAGAACCTCGGGGGCGACAATGCCGGCTTTCGCACCCTGCGGCAGAAGCGCTGCCACCGACAGGCCCATGGCGCCGGCAAGCAGGCCGCGCCGCGTCAGGCCCTGGCATATCACGCCGCTCTCTTCCTGTCCGAAGGCTGAGGAAAGAAAGCGTTTATCGGCCATGGGTGCACTCTGAGGACGGGGATGGAGGTACTAGCAGTTCAGCACTGCGGCGGGAGACTGTCCAATCACGGATTCGCGAATGACAACAATGTATTCGCAGCCATCGTGGCAATTTCTGGACGGTGCAATGTTTCCTGCCTGATAACCGGCTCCCTCTCCGTCATACCGGCCTCGAGCCGGTATCCACCCAGCCCAAGTCCTTGGGCGTAAAAACCCCTCTCGCCGCGCCGACCCGCGGCTGCTGGCAACTGTATTAATGCATGTTGTTTTAAGCTGCTTCGAATGTGGTTTTATCCCTGAGAATGGCATTTGCAATGACGAGCAGTTTGCGGGCGATGGCGATGATCATGACCTTGAACGGTTTGCCTTTGGCCTGCATGGCTTGAACCATGCGGGCGAAGGGCGACTTTAGCCGGTAGGCCACCAGCGCCGCCATATAGAGGGCATCGCGCACGCGCTTTCGTCCGGCGCGGATATGGCGCTGGCCGCGATGAATGCCGCTATCGGCATTGAAGGGGGCAAGGCCTGCAAGCGCCGCCATGCTGCCTGGCGAACTATCGCCCAGTTCCGGCATGTGGGCCATCAGGGTGAACGCCGTGATCTGGCCGATGCCGGGGATCGAGCGAAGTCTGGTGCTTTGCTCGTTCAGCGTCACATTTGTCCGTACAAGCAACTGGCACTGTTGTTCGATCGCGGCGATTTCCGTATCGAGCCAGCCGAGGTGGCGCGCGATGCTGTCGCGCTCCGACGGATCGGCCGTATGAAGGCGCGCACGTTCCTGCTGGCGCATGGCAACAAGCTGATCACGCCTTGTATGCAGGCTTTCCAGCTGCTGACGGACCGGGTCGGGTGGTGTCGTAACGGGTGGTGAAAGTGTTTCGCCCATGCGCGCCAAAAGTCGCGCATCGATGGTATCGGTTTTGGCAAGCTGGCCGGTGGCTCTTGCAAAGTCGCGGGCCCTGGCCGGATTGACCCGACAATAGGGCCGCCGCCACCTTTCGAGCGCCGAGCACAACAGCCGGTCATAACGTCCGGTCGCCTCCAGAACGACCTGCGCCTCGCGTCCATCAAGGGTGGCAAGCCATTCATCGATGGCGGTGCCGGTATTGGCGATGCGGACGGCTTTTTGTGTTGCGGCATCGAAAAGATCCAGATGTGCCTTTGAGACGTCGCATCCGATGTAAACAGGGTGTACCATGGCAAGCCTCATCCTGTGCTACGAGGTCCGCGCTCACGGCCTCCATCAACTGTTCAGGTTGGGATTATCAGAGCGGGCGGAGGTCCAAAAGCCAGCAGGCGGTCTCTAACGACCAGGATTCCGACGGCCTTCCGCCCGCACTCTACATAGCACAAATCCAATACACAGGATTCCGGCTCGGGGCCGGAATGACGGAACTAGAGGCAGGGCGAGCTACAGTAAATGTCGAGACTGGCGCGGACCATCACACCGATCCCTCGACACCGTCAATCATCGCCACCAGCGTCGAAAGCCGGTCCGCCTCGGCCGGCAGCTTGTCGGCTCTCAGCCGCGCAATGCGCGGAAATCGCATGGCGACGCCGGATTTGTGGCGGGTGGAGCGATTGATGCCCTCGAAGGCCACTTCCAGCACGAAGCCGAAATCCGGCGTGGCCCGCACCGCCCGCACCGGGCCGAAGCGCTCGACGGTATTGTCGCGCACGAATTTATCCAGCACTTCGAGTTCCGCATCGGTGAAACCGAAATAGGCCTTGCCCACGGGGACAAGCTGTTCACCACCCTCGCCTTCCGCCCACACACCAAAAGTGAAATCGGAATAATAGCTCGACCTTTTGCCGTGGCCGCGCTGCGCATACATCATGACGGCATCGATATTATAGGGATCGCGCTTCCATTTGAACCATGGCCCTTTGGCGCGGCCGGCCTGATAGGCGCTGTCGCGGCGCTTGATCATCACGCCTTCGATCACCGGATCGGGCGGCGCGGCGCGCAGCGTGTCGAGTTCCGGCCATGTGGAGAAGCCGATCAGCGGCGACAGGTCGAAACGGTCATGCGGGGCGTGCTCGATGATATCGGACAACCGCCCCCGACGTTCCAGATAGGTTTTTGCACGGATGTCGTTCTCGCCATCGAACAGCAGGTCGTAAGCGCGTATGAAGGCGGGGTAGTCGTCCATCATCTTTGCCGTCACCGTCTTGCGGTTCAGCCGCTGCTGCAGGTCGGAAAAAGTGCGCGTGAGATTGTTGGAGCGCACTGTCCCGCCGATCAGCAATTCACCATCCATCACGCCTTCGAAATCAAGCGCATCGAGCACATCGGGGAATGCCCCGGAAATATCGTCGCCGGAGCGCGAGTAAAGCTTTCGCGTCTCCCCGGCGCGGGATAGTTGCACGCGAATACCGTCCCATTTCCATTCGGCGGCATAATCGGCCGGGTCCAGCCCATCGAGGTCGCCTTCGGCCACCGGCGTCGCCAGCATGACCGAATGGAAGATGGCGGGCGTGGCCAGTACCGGCCGGTCGGACTTGCCCTCCAGCCATGCAAAAAGTGTGGTGTAGGGCGGCGTCAGACCGTGCCAGAGGGTTTCGATTTCGGTGATGTCCTTGCCCGCAAAATCCGCCAGCGCCTGCCGCGCCAGCCGGGCCGAAACGCCGATGCGCAGGCTGCCGGTGGCGAGTTTGAGGAAGGCGAAACGCGAGGAGGTATCGAGCCGGTCCAGCAGATCGCGCACCGCGCCGCGCACTTCGGTGCGCCCAAGCGAATTCATCAGCGTCACGACGTCGCCGAGACGCGGGTCCTGCGCCTCGGAATCATCAGCACCGCCGATATTGCCCCAGACCAGCGAAATGGTCTCGGCGAGATCGCCGACATAATCATAGGAATAACGAAACAGCACCTCGTCCATGCGCTCCAGCACCAGCTCGCGCAGCATGGCGGGCTTGACGCTTTTGAGGTCCAGCGTGCCGGCAATCGCCGCCAGACCGTAACCCCGGTCGGGATCGGGCGTATCGCGGAAATAATCGGTGAGAAGCTTCAGCTTGCCGTTGCGCGACGGAGTGAGGACGAGGCGGTCGAGAAGGGTGGCGAAGGCTTTCATCTCAATCCCCCTCGTCTTCGTAACCGACAAGATGCAGCGGCTTTGCGGCAATGCCCTGCAATTGACACCAGCGCACCAGCGCCTCTTCGCGGCCATGGGTGACCCAGACGGCCTGCGGGCCGATTTCCTTGATCGTCTCCAGCAGTTCCGGCCAGTCGCAATGGTCTGATATGACCAGAGGCAGTTCCACGCCGCCCTGCTTGGCGCGTTGCCGCACCATCATCCAGCCGGAGGCGAAGGCGATCAGCGGCTCGTTGAAGCGCCGCGCCCAGCGTTCCTGAAAGGCCGAGGGCGGGCCGACGACGATCGCGCCCTTGAAGGCGGCTGGATTGCTTTTTTCCAGCGTCGCGGGCCTGAGATCGCCGAGATCGATGCCCTGCGAGACGTAATAATCGCAAAGCCGCGCCAGCGCGCCGTGGATGTAGATCGGCTCGGCATAACCATTATCGCGCAATAGCCGGATGACACGTTGCGCCTTGCCGAGCGAATAGGCGCCGACCAGATGGGTGCGTTCGGGAAATTGTTTGATGGAGGTGAGCAGCTTGCCGATTTCCACGCGCGGCAGCGGATGGTGAAACACCGGCAGACCGAAGGTGGCCTCGGTGATGAAGACATCGCAGGGCACCGTCTCGAACGGCGCGCAGGTGGGATCGATGCCGCGCTTGTAATCCCCCGATGCAACGATGCGCATGCCGTTCATCTCGACGGAGATTTGCGCCGAGCCCAGCACATGGCCAGCCGGATGGAACCCGACGGTGACGCCGTTCACCTCCACCCTCTCGCCGAATGCCACCGCCTGCTCGCTGCCACAGAAATCCTCGCCATAACGAATGCGCATGATATCGAGCGTCTGGCGCGTGGCCAGCACCGCGCCATGGCCGGCACGGGCGTGATCCGAATGGCCATGCGTGATGAGCGCCCGCGCCACGGGACGCACGGGATCGATATAAAAATCGCCCGCCGGGCAATAAAGGCCCTTGGGCGTGGAGTTCAGGAGCTGTTCCGGCTTCATATTCATTGAGATAGGGCCGCCCGCGCGAATGTAAAGTGCTGCGAGCATAACGCGGAACGGGCGTTAAATTTCCCGCAGGGGTGTTTTTGTTTTGTAAGCATCTCCCGTCATTCCGGCCTTGAGCCGGAATCCAGCAGCCGCGCGTCTGCGCGGCGGGAAGAGCTCTCTCAGCCCAAGGACTTGGGCTGACTGGATACCGGCACAAGGCCGGTATGACGGAGGAGAGGTTTCAGCACAAAACCAGCGTTCACAACTGCCTGCCGACCTGCCTACTCCCCCGCTGCTTCAGCCGGCTTCGCCTCAACCGCGGCTGGCAGGCGCACCGGTTTCAACATCAGCGCCGCCGCAAGGCCGATGGCAGCGGTTGCGGCGGCCGCGAAGAATAGCGGCGTAAAGGCGTCCGAGTAAAGCGAGGCGACTGCGGCCTGTGAGGCCGCGGGCAGTTCGGCGAGCATTTTCGGCGTCAGTTCCTCTATTCTGCCGACGCCGGGAATATCCACCGCCACGCCCTTGAGGCTGGAGGTGACAATCGCGCCATAGACCGAGATGGCGATGGCGGCGCCGCCCATGCGGGTCAGCGTCACCGCGCCACTCGCCGCACCGATATCCGCCTTAGGCGCGGAGTTCTGCACACCGATGATCGGCGCCTGCTGGCCGAGACCGACTGCAAAGCCTTGTGCCAACATAAGGACCGCAATCACCCAAAGCGGCGTTCCGGCATGCATCTGCGTGAACAGCAGCATGGCGATGACGTTGATGGTGAGCCCCGCCACCGAGAACGGCTTGTAGACGCCGGTAATCGAAATCAGCCGGCCGGCCGATAGCGAGCCCATGACGATGCCGCCGGTGACGGCGATGAAGAACAGGCCGGCATGGGAGGGGGAAAGGCCGGTCGTGGTCTGCAGGAACAGGGCGTAATAATTGACCATGCCGATGCCGATGCCACCGCTGGTCAGCGACACGATCATCAAGAGCGGAAAGGTCGAATCCTTGAACAGCCTGAGCGGTACGACGGGTTCCGGCGCACGGCGCTCCACCTGCACCCAGAGGAAGGCGGCGATGACGGCGAAGGCGATGATGCCGAGGCTCGGGGCGGCGATCAGCGAGCCGAACAATTCGCTGCTATCGGCCCAGAACACCACGCTGGCAATGGTGGCCGCCAGCAGAACCGCGCCGAGATAGTCGATCTTCGGCTGGCGCGCCGGACGACGATAAGGCAACATCAGCGCCAGGCCCGCAATGACAATGATGCCGAGCGGCAGGTTGATGAGGAAGATCGACCGCCAGCCGAACAGGTCGCTCATCGTGCCGCCGAGGATCGGGCCTACACTGCCCGACGCCATGATGGTGAGGCTGGAATAGCTCTGGTAACGGGCGCGTTCGCGCGGTTCGAACAGATCCGCATTGACGGAGAAGATCGACACCATGATGCCGCCGCCGCCAAGCCCCTGCAACACACGGGCAGCAATCAGGCTATCCATCGACCAGGCCAGACCGCAGGCGAGCGAGCCCAGCGTGAAGATGACCACCGCCGCGATCATCACATATTTGCGCCCGAACAGATCGCCGAGCTTGCCATAAACAGGCATGACCGCGCTGGTTGCCAGAAGATAGGCCGAACCGATCCAGCCGAAGCGTTCCAGCGCGCCGAACTCACCGACGATGGTGGGCAGTGCTGTCGATACGATCTGGTTGTCGAGGGTGGCCATGAACATGGCCAGCATCAGAAACAGGAAAACGATGAGCCTGCGCCGATGATCCGACACAAGCGGCGCCACGGGGGCTGCGGACATATCCATGAAAAATCTCGTTGAGTTCCGGCATATTTGCTGCGACAATTTGTGTGCTATCAGCATATATATGTCAATGGCAAGTTTTTGACATCCATGCTATTCGCGCTAAATGTGATCGCGAACGCGCAAGAAAAGGAACGACCGAGAGTGGCGAGCGAGGAAAACTGGAACGAGGATCTGCCCGAGGACATCAAGCGGATAGGCAATACGATGACGCGCATGCGCATCATGATCGGTCGCCGCATCATCGGCCGCATGGCGCTTGCCAAGCTCGCTCCGGGTCTCGAACTCTCGCATATCGACGTCCTGGATATTCTGCGGCGCGCCGAAGGTGATGTCACCGTGGGTGCGATTGCCGAGGGCATGCGCATTGATCCCTCACGCGGTAGCCGCGTGGTGGCGGACATGGTGGGGCGCGGCCTGCTGAAACGCGGCGTCTCGCAGGAAGACGGCCGCCGCAGCATCGTCGAGATCACGCCGCTCGGCACCAGCCTGCTGCAGGAAATGCGCCGCACCAAGATGAGCGTCATCGAAGATGTGATGGATGGCTGGCCGGCCGACGATGTGGAGACTTTCGCCCGCCTGTTCGAGCGGTTCATCGACCGTTTCGAATACCGGCTATCGCCGGATACGGACTTCCTGACGGATCAGAAAAAATCATAGTTGCCCCTGATATCTGCAACTTCACTT
The DNA here is from genome assembly GCF_030518355.1 of Agrobacterium sp. V1. Taxonomy (NCBI): domain Bacteria; kingdom Pseudomonadati; phylum Pseudomonadota; class Alphaproteobacteria; order Hyphomicrobiales; family Rhizobiaceae; genus Agrobacterium; species Agrobacterium sp. V1. The sequence continues at coordinate 493,090 of NZ_JAULSF010000001.1, read as the reverse complement.
TAAAGCGGCGAGACCGTAACGTGCCGCCATCGAACAGGTTCAAGGGTTAATTTCGATGTTGACGATTTACGGTGTCTACCGGTCCCGCGCCACGCGCACGCTGTGGCTTGCGGGTGAACTGGGCATAGAATTCAAGCACGTGCCCGTGATACAGGCCCGCCGTCTTGCCGATCCGCTCGCCACTGACGCGCCGCTCAACACGCTGTCTCCAGCATTTCTCGCCGTCAACCCGATGGGCACCATTCCCTGCATCGAGGATGATGGCATGGTGCTTTATGAATCCATGGCCATCAATCTCTATCTGGTGCGCAAATATGGCGGGCCGCTCGCCCCGGTCGATCTGAAGGAAGATGCGGCGATGCTGCAATGGTCTTTCTTTGCCGCAACCGAAATCGAAACCAATTCGCTGAAAATTTCCTCCGCCATCGCCGAAGGCCTGTCGGAGAGCGACAGCGGCAAAGCGGTGATCGATGTTGCCGCACGGCTGCTGAAGCGCCCGTTCCGGGTGCTGGAGCAGCATCTTGTCCAACATGACTATCTGGTGGGGGATCGTTTCACCGTCGCCGATCTCAATGCGGCGGAAATCGTTCGTTATGCGCAGGGTCACCAGCCGCTATTTGATGCCCATCCGGCGGTGAAAGCCTGGCTCACCCGCTGCCAGGCGCGCACGGCCTTCAAGACCATGTGGGATACGCGCGCGGCCGAGGCGGCTTGAGCGCGTAAGCGCTGATTGGATGACCACTCCCACTTTCGTCATACCGGCCTTGAGCCGGTATCCAGCCGGCGCGCGAGCGCGCGTCGGATAGAGTCCTTTCAGCCCAAGGACTTGGGCTGGCTGGATTCCGGCTCAAGGCCGGAATGACGGGAGGCGCGATCTGCTCAACCCCTCTCGCTCGCCAGCGCCCGCTGCACCGCCGGGCGGTCGTTCATGCGGCGGAAGTGGTCGTGCACTTTCGGGAAACGGGCAATATCCACACCATCGCTTTCCAGCCAGCCGGACATGACGAAAAGATAGGGATCAGCCACCGAATAGGCCGTGCCCAGGACCCAGGGGCCATGCAAGAGGCCGTGCTCGATCAGTTCGAAGCACTCGCCCATGGTCTGCGGCACCTTCGCCTTCATATCCGCCAGCGAACTATCGTCGCTCGCCCAGCGGCTGCCGCGCCGGCCATGGGCGTGGGCGACATGCACGGTGGAGGAAATGAAAGCGTTGAAGGACTGCATGACGGCGAATTCGAAGGGATCGTCAAGCGGTGCGAGCTTCTTTTCCGGCGCCATCTGGGCAATGAAGGCGAGGATGGCGGGCGTCTCGGTCAGCACGCCGCTTGCGGTGGCGAGCGCCGGCACGCGGCCTTTCGGATTGATCTTCAGAAATGTCTCGGAGCGCTGTTCGCCCTCTGCGAAATTGACGCGGTGGGCCGTGTAAGGCAGGCCGGATTCCTCAAGCACGATATGGCTGGCGCGGGAGCAGGAACCGGGGGAGAAAAACAGGGTAAACATGGATATGCGACCTCCAGGACAATGAAGGCGCCCACTTCCTCTTGCTGCGGACGCCGGGCCTTGCCGGCGGCCGGGGTTCGGCCGTCACGCGCAGGGCAAGCCATCATCGTGCCGGCAACCGGCGGCGTCAAAGGTTTTATCGTGTTTTTTTAACGCCGGATTTTACAGCCCGACGACTCTGATATCACCGACATGGATGCCGTTCCAGTTGCGCATCTGCCGGTTGGCCATGCCTGTCAGAGCCTGCTGCTCGGCGCTGCCCTCATCAAAATAGCGGGCTAGCAATGCCGAGACCATGGCTTCGGCCGCGCGCGTCGTGCCGTCCTCGCATTTCACCGCCATGGCAATGCCCTTTTCCGGCAGGGCCGCCACGAAGACACCTTCTGCGCCGGTCTTGGCGAAAATCTTGCCCGGTGCGATCTGCATCAGCCTGGTGCAGGCGCGGCCGCTGCCTGCCACGTAAAAGGGTTCCGCCATGCAGGCCTCGATGAGACGACGCGAGGCTTTGGCGCGGCCCTCTTCCAGCCCCCTGCCCGTCGCCATCCTGGCGAAACCATGCGCCAGCCCCGTAAGCGGCACCGCATAGGTGGGGATGGAGCAACCATCGACGCCGCAATTATCATGGCCGAGCGCCGCGCCCGTCAGGCTTGCCATCGTGGCGCGGATTTGCCTCTGCAGTGGGTGATCATAACCGACATAGCCCTTGGGATCGGTATCCGTGTGGCAGCAGGCGCAGATGAAGCCGGAGTGTTTGCCGGAGCAATTATTGTGTAGCGCCGTCGGTTTTTCCAGCGTGCGGGCCTGATGGATGATGGTTTTCTGGTCGGATGACCAGTGCGCACCGCATTCCAGCGTATCGACATCCCTGCCGGCCTTCGCAAGCATGGCGGCGGCAAGTTCCACATGCGCGTCCTCGCCGGAATGGGAGGAGCAGGCAAGCGCCAGTTCACGATCGCCGAAACCATAGGCATCCGCAGCCCCGCTTTCCACCAGCGGCAGCGCCTGCATGGCCTTGCAGGCGGAACGCGGGAAGATGCCGCGCTCTACATCACCTGCGGAAAACACAACGCCGCCATCGCCATCCACCACCACGACAAGACCCTGATGGCGGCTTTCGACAAGGCTGCCCCTGGTGACTTCGACGGTAACGGAATTGTTCATGTTCGCAGCCTCAAAAAGTTCTGATTTTATGCCGTTGATACCGCAATTGATTTTTCGATGCACGGGGCTATCAGTGAAATTTGCAAAACGTCTGCTGCTGGCGATTGCCATTATCTATCTGCTTCCCGCTCTGGCATCCGCCGGGCTGTGGGCCATGCGGGAACATCCGCAGGGCTGGCGCGATGCCCGCTGGTCCTCCTCCGGCACGCTTCCGCAAGCCGCAGCCGACAAGCAGGCTGCGGTTTACGTGTTTTCCGCCATGACCGGCGGCTTCAAGGGTTCCGTCGCCAGCCATGCCTGGATCGTGCTGAAAAAGCCGGGTGCGACGGCCTATGATCGCTACGACAAGGTAGGTTGGGGAACACCCATTCGCCGCAATGGCTATGCGGCCGATGCCTATTGGTATTCCAACACGCCGCGCCAGGTGGTGGCCATTCACGGCGCGGCAGCGGAAAAGCTGATCCCCAGGATCGAACAGGCGATTGCCGATTACCCTTATGCCAAGCCGGGCGGCTACCGCATCTATCCCGGCCCGAACTCCAACACCTTCGTTGCCCATGTGCTGCGCAGCGTGCCGGAACTCGGCGTCGTTCTGCCACCCGATGCGGTGGGGCGTGACTACCTGCCGAACGGCGCGTTCTATCACATTGCCGACGACTGGAAGGATGCGAGCGTGTCACTCGGTGGGTTGTTTGGCGTTTCGGCGGGTGCGCGCAGCGGTTTCGAGATCAATTTTCTGGGTCTGGTCGCCGGGGTCGATTTCAGCAGGCCGGGGGTGAAGATACCGGGGTTGGGTTACTTTGGGGTGGCGGGGCCGGAGGCCTGAAATAGCGGGCTTTACGGCACCTCTGCCGAGTTTGAAATTGACTCCACCTCATAACTGAGACATCCTTCGCATCGCAATTGCAACGCATGGAGATGCGACATGAAAACGGCAACATTGCCTTCGCTGCGCGTAACGGCGGATTTTCGCGAGGCGGCGGAAAGCGTGCTGAAGGACGGCGAGACGCTCTCCTCCTTCGTTGAAGATTCCGTACGCAGGCAGGTGGAGATCCGCAAATCACAGGCGGAGTTTATCGCACGCGGTTTGGCATCGCTCGAAGAATCCAAACGCACGGGGATCTTTTATTCCGCCGAAGAGGTCCATGCGGAACTGCGGGCAATGCTCGCAGCCAAGAAAGCTGAGCGTGGCCAGTGAGTTTCAATCTCCGGTATACGATTGCAGCCAGAGCAGACATAACCCGGCTATATAATTTTCTACTGGAAATGGATTTTTCAACGGCAGAAAAAGCCGTGGACCGAATTATTTCGACGATTGAGGGACTGAGCGAGTTTCCTTTCGCAACGCGCAAGGCGCCTGGGGAAAACGCACTCTTACGGGAACTGATCGTTCCGTTCGGATCCTCCGGGTACATCGTCCTCATTCAAATCGAAGATGCGGAAACGGTGTCCATCCTCGCGATCCGCCACCAGCGCGAGGACGATTACCATTGATCCTCACCGGTCGCTGACGGCCGCACGCGGGTTCGCCCACGGTTCCTGATTGGAACGCGGCAACGGGGTTTTGCCGAGAATATGATCGGCGGCCTTTTCGCCGGTCATGATCGACGGGCCGTTAAGGTTGCCATAGGTCACATGCGGGAAGATCGAACTGTCGGCGACACGCAGGCCCTCCACGCCGATGACCCGGCATTCGGGATCAACGACAGCCATCGCATCGTCCCTGTCGCCCATCCGGCAGGTGCCGCAGGGGTGATAGGCGCTTTCCAGATGCTCCCGCAAAAAGGCGTCGATCTCATCGTCGCTCGCCACTTTTTCACCCGGCTGGATTTCCGGTCCGCGAAAATCGTCGAAAGCTTTCTGGCTGAAGATTTCGCGGGTCAGACGCACGCAATGGCGGAATTTTTCCCAGTCTTCCGGGTGGCTCATATAGTTGAAACGAATGACCGGATCATCCTTCGGATCGGCTGAGCGCAGCGTGACATTGCCGCGTGATTTCGACAGGTTGTAGCCGACATGCACCTGAAAACCATGGCTTTTCGCCGCCGCCTTCCCGTCATAGGAAATGGCGACTGGCAGGAAATGATACTGGATATCAGGCTGCTTCAGGCCCGGTGCGGAGCGCAGGAAGGCGCAGGCCTCGAACTGGTTGGAGGCGCCAAGCCCACCTTTCGACAAAAGCCATTGCGCGCCGGCCACGCCCTGCCAGAACCATGGCAGCCAGGAATATAGCGAGACCGGTTTGGTGGAGACCTGCTGGAAATAGAACTCCATATGATCCTGGAGGTTTGCGCCGACACCCGGACGATCCGCCTTCACCTCGATGCCCATGTCCTTCAGATGCGCAGCGGGGCCGATGCCCGACAGCATCAGCAGTTTCGGCGAATTGAATGAGGATGCGGACACGATGACTTCGCGATTGGCCTTGATGGTTTCGACCACGCCCTTGCGCTCGATCTCCACACCTACGGCGCGGCCATTGTCGATGACGATCTTGCGGGCGAAACCGCCAACCAGCGTAACATTGCCGCGCTTCAGCGCCGGCCGAAGATAGGCATTGGCGGCGGACCAGCGACGGCCGTTGTGGATGGTCTGCTCCATCAGGCCGAAACCTTCCTGCTTGGAGCCGTTATAGTCGTCGGTCAGCTCGAAGCCGGCCTGCGCGCCGGCCTGAATGAAGGCGTGGAACAGCGGATTATTCACCGGGCCGCGCTGCACATGCAGCGGCCCATCCGTGCCGCGCCAGCCTTCTTCGCCGCCATGGCTGTGTTCCATGCGCTTGAAGTAAGGCAGCACATCCGCATAGGCCCATCCCTGCGCGCCGAGTTCTTCCCAGCGGTTGAAATCCTCGGCATGGCCGCGCACGTAGACGAGACCGTTGATGGAGGACGAGCCGCCGATGACCTTGCCGCGGGGTGCGGTGATGCGGCGGTTGTTGAGATTGGGTTCGGGTTCGGAGTGGTAACCCCAATTGTAGCGTTTCATGCTCATCGGCCAGGCGAGTGCGGCCGGCATCTGGATGAAGGGGCCGAAATCCGACCCCCCGGCCTCGATGACGATGACGGAATAACGACCGTCCTCCGACAGGCGGTAGGCGATGGCGGAACCTGCGGAGCCGGAGCCGACGATGATGTAATCTGCTTGCATTACCGTTTCTTTCCCAAGGGTTCCGGTTTTGGGTGGGGCTTACCCCCCTCTGCCCTGCCGGGCATCTCCTCCACAAGGAGGGAGATCGGCAAGACGCGCGTTTGTCACTTCAATCTCAAACGTGGAGATGGGCGGGACCTCGCCGCAGATCGATCTCCCCCCTTGTGGAGGAGATGCCCGGAAGGGCAGAGGGGGTAAGCCCCACCCGCCAACCGTCAATAAGGCGCGTCCACCTTCCCCGTGCTCACATAAACCGTCTTCAACTCGCTATAATGCTCGAGTGCAGCCGCTGAATTCTCCCGCCCGAAGCCGGATTGTTTCGAGCCGCCGAAGGGGATTTCCACCGGGCAAAGATTATAGGTGTTGATCCAAAGCGTGCCCGCCTCGAGCGCATCGACCACGCGATGGGCGCGGGCGAGATCGGCGGTGAAGACGCCGCCGGCCAGCCCGAATTCGGTGGCGTTGGCCCGGGTGAGAACCTCATCCTCGTTATCGAAATCCAGCACACACATGACCGGCCCGAAGATTTCCTCGCGGGCGATGGTCATGTTGTCGGTCACGTCGGCAAAAACGGTCGGCTGCACATAGGCACCCTCGCCCGAGACATTGTTGGGAATGCCGCCGCCGGTCACCAGCGTCGCGCCTTCCGCCTTGCCCTTTTCGATATAGGCGAGAACCTTCTCCTGCTGGGCCTTGGAAACCAGCGGGCCGAGATGGGTGGCATAATCGAGCGGATCACCGAGGATCATTGCCTCGGTGCGGCGCTTCAGATTTTCGAGGAAACGGTCCTTGGCCTTTTTCTGCACGAAGACGCGCGTGCCGTTGGAGCAGACCTGGCCGGAGGAATAAAAATTGCCGAGCATGGCCCCGCCGACAGCGCTTTCGATATCGGCGTCGTCAAAGACGATCAGCGGTGACTTGCCGCCGAGTTCCATGGTCACGTGCTTGAGGTGCCCGGCGGCGGCGGCGGCCACCTTGCGGCCGGTCGGCACCGAGCCGGTGAGCGAGACCTTGGCGACATCGGGGTGATTGACCAATAGCGGACCGGTATCACGATCGCCCTGAATGACGTTGAACAGGCCCTTGGGCAGACCGGCCTCGATCAGGATTTCGGCGATCTTCAATGCGCCGAGCGGGGTGTTTTCCGAAGGCTTGAAGACCATGGCGTTGCCGGCGACCAGCGCGGGCGCCGCCTTCCAGCAGGCGATCTGCTGCGGATAGTTCCATGCGCCGATGCCGACGCAGACGCCGAGCGGCACGCGCTTGGTATAGGCGAAATCGCCGCCGAGCGGGATGTAATCGCCGTTCAGCGCGGAAGGCGCGATGCCGCCGAAAAATTCGAAGGCATCCGCGCCGGACGTCGGGTCGGCGACAATGGTTTCCTGGATCGGCTTGCCGGTATCGAGTGTCTCCAGCGTCGAAAGCGCATCGTTGCGTTCACGCATGATATCGGCGGCACGCTTGAGGATACGGCCACGGGCCATGGGGCTCATTGCCGCCCATTCCTTCTGGGCGCGTTTGGCGGACGCAATGGCGCGCTCGACAATCGCCGGGGTTGCCGCATGCAGCCTTGCGATAACCTCGCCGGTGGCCGGAAAGATGCTCTCGATCACTGTGCCGGCAGTGTCTTCGACATAGGCGCCGTCGATGAAATGCGAGGCTTTGGGCTGCGCCTTGAGCGGCGTCGCGATGGTCATGTCGAAGTCTCCTTAAAGAACGCGGATGGACGGCTTGGGGCGCTGTCCATCTGGATAGGGTTTGAGCTGCATGTCGAAATAATCCTCGACAAGCGCTGGCGCGGAGGCGATGCCAAGCGGGGCCGAACGCAGGCTGTGCCTGATATAAAGCCCGTCGATCAGGGCCGCTGCCCCCTCGGCGATCCGCGCCGCGTCATCGGGCGGGCAAAGCCGGGAGAGGCTTGCCATGAGGTTGGAGCGCAGGCGGCGGGAATAAATCACCAGCAGCCGCCGGGTTTCCTCCGAACGCTGTGCCTCGACATAAAAGGCAAGCCATGCCGCCACCGTTTCCGGCGTGAACTGGTCGCTCTGGAAGGAGACGTGGACGATGGCGCTCAGCCTCTCGCGCGGGCCGGAAGCGCGGGTCAGGGCCGCCACGGCATCGCGCCTGAGGTCGCGCAGCAGGCTGCGGATGGTTTCCAGAAGAAGAAGCTGCTTGCTGCCGAAATAATGATGCGCAAGGGCCGCCGACACGCCCGCTTCCCGGGCAATGTCAGACATCGTCACATTCAGCGAACCATGGTGGCCGATGGTGCGCAATGCCGCATCCACAAGCGCCTTGCGGCGCAGAGGCTCCATTCCGATCTTGGGCATAGTCGTCTCCTTGACGGATGGCAAATTATTCTTGATTGATCGATCAATCAATAAAAAATGCGCCATTTTATGTCGCGGATTTGCGATGGATCATATTTTCCGCCGCCTTGTTCCGATAATCTCATAAATACCGAGCAACCTGATGAACCTTGCGCTGCGGCGCGGCTCGCTTTCCCTCCTCACAGGGGAAAAACTAAACCGTGATATACTGCGAATTGGGAATGAAACGCGTTTCGTGCTAATATGGGAAGTGATACAAATTTCGCTGGAAGCGGCGCCAGACGAAAAACGATAAAAACGCCCGCCATAGACCACGACGGTACCCGGTCCGCAAATTGGACATCAAGGGCTCGATCGCAGCGTTTAAAGAAGGGAGTGATATCATGCCAATGGTAACAGTATCGATTTCCCCGGAACAGGCAGCAAGAATGCGTGAAGCCGTGAATTGCGGCGCTTACGCATCCGGCAGCGAGGTCGTCAGGGCCGCGCTGCGGCTATGGGCGGCCTCTGCCCAACACAATAACGAAACAAGGCCTTCCGCCCCGGTTGAAGCGGACCGGGAACGCATGAATGTTGCGGAACTTTACGCCGCTCATACCGGGCATGCACGCCGGGCCTGAGGCCTTGCCCGGCAACCCCTTATATTGAGGGGGTCGTGACAAAACGTTCATCAAAGCTTCACAGTCGTGAAAGCTTTTGTTGACCTGTCATCTGCAATTGTTCGCCGTAAAAGAAACGGCCCCGTGTGGCGGATTTTCACGCCATGCAATAACCGGGGGCCGGCCAATTGCGGAGAACGAAATGCAGGCCGTCACGATGGAGAATGATGTCATAAGGCGATTTGCCTCCGGGCATATGTTTCCCATGGCAAAGCTTGTGCTCGAAACCGCGTTTCAGCCGATTGTCGAGGCGACGACGGGCACGATCTTCGGTTATGAATCGCTGATGCGCGGCCATGACCGGCTTGGCTTTTCCAATCCGCTGGCGCTACTCGACCAGGCTGCTGCCGATGGCGAACTGAAGGCTTTCGAGCAGATGCTGGCAAGCCGGGCGCTGGCAAAGTTCTCCACCCTGCCCGACTTTTCCTCCACCACGCTGTTCCTCAATCTCGATGTGCGGCTGATCCCGCATGGCGATGCCATTCTCGACAAGCTGGTCGGCCATCTGGCGCGGGCAGGCATTCCGGCCTCCTCCATCTGTTTTGAGCTCTCCGAACGTTTCGACAATACCAGCGTGCCGGAATTTACGGCGCTGATTGCCCGCATGCGCAAGGAAGGCTTCAAGCTGGCGATCGATGATTTCGGCGCCGGTCACGGCGAGATGAAGCTTTTATGCGACTATCCGCTGGACTACCTGAAGATCGACCGGCACTTCATCAGTGGCGTCGATCATCTTCCGCGCAAGCAGCACCTCGTGCGCAACATCGTCAACATCGCCCATGTTCTCGGTGTGCGGGTGATTGCCGAAGGCATAGAAACGGAAGCAGAGTTCCTGACCTGCCGCGAATTCGGCGTCGATCTGGTGCAGGGCTGGCTGATCGCCAGGCCGACGGTCTTCACCAGTGAGTTGCCGGAGAGCTTTCCGCACCTCAACCGCATGGGTGTGGCGCGGCGCAGCAGCCAGTCGCTGGACGAAATATTGATCCGCCGGGAAATCGAGCGTCTTCCCACCGTCTATGAGCATGACAGCGTCGACAATGTCTTCGAGCTGTTTCGGAGAAACCCGCAGCAGGCATTTTTCCCGGTTCTCAACGCCAATGGCGAACCGCGCGGCGTCATCAACGAATATCACCTGAAGGAATATATCTACCGGCCTTTCGGCCGTGACCTGCTCAAGAACAAGATCTATGAGCGCACGATTTCCCATTTCGTCGATCCCGCGCCGATCGTCGGCCTTGATGCGGATGCCGACCAGTTGATGAACATGTTCGCCAGCATGGGCGGCAGCGCCTGCATCATCCTGACCGAGAACATGCGTTATGCCGGCATCGTCTCGGCGGCCTCGCTCATCAAGGTCATCAATGAAAAACAGCTGAAGATGGCGCAGGATCAGAACCCGCTGACCGCGCTGCCCGGCAACCGCGCCATTGGTGGCTTCATTGCCGACAGCTGCGGCGACGGCGACGAGACGCGGTTCTTCTGCTATTGCGACTTCGACAATTTCAAACCCTTCAACGATAAATACGGCTTCAACGCCGGCGATCACGCCATCACCCTGTTTTCAGCACTGATGCGCCGCTACTTTTTCGCCGGCGACTGCTTTCTCGGCCATATTGGCGGCGACGATTTCTTCGTTGGCGTGCGTGACTGGACGGTGGAAGAGCTGACGGAAATCCTCGAACGTCTGCTCAGCGATTTTCACGACGACGTGGCGGAACTCTATTCGCCCGAGGACCGCGAGGCCGGCCACATGGTCGGGCTCGACCGTCGCGGCAATGAGCGGGATTTCGCCCTGCTGCGCTGCTCGATCGGGGTCCTCACCCTGCCGAAAGGGTTGATCATCGCCAATCCCGAGCGTATCGGCAGCGAAATCGCCAGCGTGAAAACCGCCGCCAAGGAAAGCGAAGGCGGGCTGGTTATCCGGGTGTTCGGCGAGACAAATTGAGAAATAGACACTGGGCGTGGGATGCGTTCGCCTCTGTGCGCGCCGCTCCCCCCCCTCTGTCCTGCCGGACATCTCCCCCTCAAGGGGGGAGATCGACAAGCGGCAAGGCCTCGGCCATCTCAACGTTTGAGAATGAAGTGACGTTAGTGCTTCCTGCTGATCTCCCCCCTTGAGGGGGAGATGTCCGGCAGGACAGAGGGGGGTGGCGGCACACTCCAAGCCCGTATACTCCGAAAACGTGCAGCACGTCCCAGCGTCAAAGAGCCGCCTTCCCTAAAGAACGCATCCGGCCTACATTTTACGGTAACGCCAATCCTCAGGGAGTTGCCCTCGCCCATGTCCGATCCCACGACCCTGCCCGAAACAATGCGCTTCATCGACCTTCCCTCCCATGGCGGCCCGGAGGTTATGCGGCTTTCGCAGATGGCTTTGCCGAAACCGGCCAAAGGCGAAATTCTGGTCAAGGTCGAGGCGGCGGGCGTCAACCGCCCCGATGTCGCGCAGAGACAGGGCATCTATCCGCCGCCCAAAGATGCAAGCCCGATCCTTGGCCTGGAAATTGCCGGAGAAGTGGTTGCGCTCGGCGAAGGTGTGACCGAATTCAAGCCGGGCGATAAAATCTGCGCGCTCGCCAATGGCGGCGGCTATGCGGAATATTGCACCGTGCCGGCCGGGCAGGCCCTGCCCTTTCCCAAGGGATACGATGCCATCAAAGCCGCGGCACTGCCGGAAACATTCTTTACGGTCTGGGCCAATCTCTTCCAGATGGCGGGCCTCACCGAAGGCGAAAGCGTGCTGATCCACGGCGGCACCAGCGGCATCGGCACAACGGCCATCCAGCTTGCCAAAGCCTTTGGTGCTGAGGTCTATGCGACGGCCGGATCCGCGGAAAAATGCGACGCCTGCGTCAAGCTTGGCGCCAGACGGGCGATCAATTACCGCGAAGAGGATTTCGCCGCCGTCATCAAGGCCGAGACCGGCGGCAAGGGTGTGGATGTGGTTCTCGACATGATCGGTGCGGCCTATTTCGAAAAGAACATCGCCGCACTCGCCAGGGACGGCTGCCTCTCCATCATCGCCTTTCTGGGTGGCACGACGGCCGAGAAAGTCGATTTGCGCCCCATCATGGTCAAACGCCTCACCGTCACCGGCTCCACCATGCGGCCACGCACCGCCGACGAAAAACGCGCGATCCGCGACGACCTCACCGAACTTGTCTGGCCGCTCGTCGAAAGCGGCAAGGTCGCGCCGGTCATCAACCGGGTCTTTGCGCTGGATGAGGTCGTGGAAGCGCACCGGCTGATGGAAAGCAGCAATCATATGGGCAAGATCGTGATGCGAGTGTCTTGAACCACATGTGTTGTTTTCATTGACAACAAGCCTTCATGTTGTCATGAATAACAACATGAAGGCTGTTTTGCTCCAAAAGACGCGTAAAGTGATCGATGAAACGGCCTTCTTTGAGGTTGTCCTGTGGCATTTGCCTGAGCCTGTTCCCGGAAGTCTCCATCCGTTCAAATATCGGCTCGCGCTGGTGATCAAAGGGAAATGTGTTTTGCGTTATGACAATGAACGCGGCAAAGGCGATCATCGTCATATGGATGGACGTGAAGACGTAATCACATTCACCTCGCTTGAAGCCCTGTTCGACGCTTTTGAAGCGGATATGGAAAGGATCTTGTCATGACAGCGCTTACTGTCCGTCTCAGCACGATCAAGGACATAAAGAGCCGCTTTGTTACCGCCGGAAATCTGGCGATGTCTGGAAAGCCGATGGAGGCGAAACCATCAGTCGAATTTTCCAGTTACGAGGATTTGCACCGCATTCTCGCGCCATTGCGCCTTGCCATCGTTAAGGCTCTCGCCGGACAGGGACCGCTTTCCATCCGGGAGGTTGCCCGTCGGGTCGGGCGGGACGTGCAGGCCGTTCATCGCGATGTGACGTCGCTCCTCCATGCCGGCATTATCGACCGGAACGAGACCGGCGTGGAGTTTCCCTATGACAGCATCCACTTCGAATTCGACGTGAAGGCTGCAGATGCGGCATAACTGTCCGGCGGCAGATTAAAGCAACACCTCTTGCATTACTCACGAATCGTACTACCTTCTAGTTATGTTCAACGTATCGGAAGGAGGTGATCCAATGTCTAGTGAGATTTCGGTCTCTGGTGCAGGCAATGGAAAGGGTGTGTTTTCGACGGGGCAACCCTCGTTGTAAACCTCTTCTGCCTTCGGAACGTTGAGAAACAGTCCCGGGTCTGTAAACAGGACCAAACTCATGGAAGGGTCGCTTAGGCGGCCCTTTTCCGTTTCTGCATTTGTGGGGCCGGTACGTGTGCCTGGCTCACCTCCGTGTAGCTTCTCCCCCCTATCTGTGTGCATCCCCTCCCTCATCTCTGTGCTTGTCACAGAGATCCAGCCAGACCAAGTCTTTGGGCTGGAGGAGTCTTTTTCGTCGCGCAGACGCGCGTCGGCTGGATTCCTGTGACAAGCACAGGAATGAGGGTGTGGGTAATTTGGCGCTATAAATTCGGCGTCTTGTGTTGCTGGTTACATCTTTCCCGTCATGCCGGTCCCCGGACCAAGCCCGAAGATGACCCGGCATCCAGCTGGCGCGCATCTGCGCGGCGGGGAGATCCCTTTCAGCCCAAGGACTTGGGCTGGCTGGATACCGGCTCGAGGCCGGTATGACGGGGAACTGAGGGCGACTGCAGAACCAACGCCGCCAATCGAGCCGCTTCTGCCTACTTCTTCCCAAAAACCTTCCACCGCGTCGGACGGAAGCGCAGTTCCGCGCCAACGGCAACGGCGGCGTTGAGCGGCACCTCGATTTCGAGGTGATAGGGCTCGTGGCCGTTATTGGCGATGTCGATTTCGGCGATACGGGTGCCGGCAAGGCGGCGACAGGTGGTGACCTTGCCGTAAAGCGCGTCCTTCTCATCCGTCAACACCACATCTTCCGGCCGGAAGAACAGCTCGCCCTCGCCCGTGCCGCTCTCATCGATGCCGATGCTTTCGCCCTGGAACAGCACATGGCCATCGCGGATCGTCACCGGCAGGCTGGAGGATTCGCCGATGAAGGAGAAGACGAAGGGGGAGTTGGGTGTATCATAGACATCATCGGCCGTGCCGACCTGTTCGATCTTACCCTGGCTCATGACGACGACGCGGTCGGCCAGTTCCAGTGCTTCTTCCTGATCGTGGGTGACGAAAACGGTGGTGTGGCCGGTGCGATCGTGGAATTCGCGCAGCCAGCGGCGCAGCTCCTTGCGCACCTTGGCATCGAGCGCGCCGAAGGGTTCATCGAGAAGCAGGACCTTCGGCTCGATGGCGACAGCGCGGGCGAGCGCCACGCGCTGGCGTTGGCCGCCGGAAAGCTGGGTTGGATAGCGCTTTTCAAGACCGGAGAGATGCACCATGTCGAGAAGTTCGGATACGCGTTTGCGGATCTCGGCTTTCGGCGGGCGGTTGGCGGAGGGGCGCACCTTGAGGCCGAAGGCGATATTGTCGGCCACCGTCATATGGCGGAACAGCGCATAGTGCTGGAACACGAAACCGACATTGCGCTCCTGCACCGTGCGGTGCGACGCATCCTCATCACCGAAGAAGATTTGACCCTGCGTCGGCTGTTCGAGGCCGGCGATCAGACGCAGCAACGTCGTCTTGCCGGAACCGGAAGGACCGAGCAGCGCGATCAGCTCACCGGAACGAATGTCGAGCGACACGTCGTTCAGCGCCGGAAACCGATCGAACTGCTTGGTGATGCCGGAAACTTTCACTTCCATGAAGATGCCTTTCAATGCTTGCCGGCTGCGTTGCCCGCGCCAAAGCGTATTTCGAGAATGGTTTTGAGAACGAGCGTCACCAGTGCCAGACCGGCAAGCAGCGTCGCCACAGCGAAGGCCGCGCCGATATTGTACTCATTATAGAGTATCTCCACGTGCAGCGGCATGGTGTTGGTCTCACCGCGAATATGGCCTGACACGACGGAAACGGCGCCGAACTCGCCCATGGCGCGGGCGTTGCAGAGCAGCACGCCGTAAAGCAGGCCCCATTTGATATTCGGCAGCGTGACATACCAGAAGGTCTGCCAGCCGGAAGCGCCAAGCGAAATCGCCGCCTCCTCATCGCCGTTGCCCTGATCCTGCATCAGCGGGATCAACTCACGCGCGACGAAGGGAAAGGTGACGAAGATGGTGGCGAGCACGATGCCCGGCACCGCAAACAGGATTTCGATGCCGTAACTCTTGAGCCATGGGCCAAGCACGCTGTGGGCGGAAAACAGGATGACATAGACCAGACCTGAAATAACCGGAGAGATCGAAAATGGCAGGTCGATCAGCGTGATCAGGAACGCCTTGCCCTTGAATTCGAACTTGGCGATCGCCCAGGCGGCGGCAACCCCGAAGACCACGTTGAGCGGCACCGAAATGGCGGCGACAAGCAGTGTGAGGCGAATGGCCGACAGCGCATCAGGCTCGACGATGGCTTCCCAGAAGGCGTCCCCACCTTTGCGGAAGGCTTCGAAGAACACCGAGACAAGCGGCAGCACGAGGAAGGCCGCAAGGAACAGGAAGGCCACGGCCATCAGCGCCAGCCGGGCCGGAAGGCTTTCGCTGGCGGGATCACGGAACGGCCGGGGCGAGGTGCGGGAAGCGGTCTCAGACATAACCGTACCTCTTGCGGCTCCAGGCCTGAATGAGATTGATGAGGAACAGCATGGCAAACGAGATGATCAGCATGATGGTGGCGATGCCGGTCGCGGCCGCATAGTTGAACTCCTCCAGCCTGATGACGATGAGGAGCGGGGCGATTTCCGAGACGTAAGGAATATTGCCGGCGATGAAGATGACCGAGCCATATTCGCCGACGCCGCGCGCGAAGGCGAGCGCAAAACCGGTGAGGATGGCGGGCGTGAGGCTTGGCAGCAGAACGCGGGTGATGGTCTGGAAACGGTTGGCGCCGAGCGTTGCCGCCACCTCCTCCACCTGCCGGTCGATCTCTTCCATGACCGGCTGCACCGTGCGCACCACAAAGGGCAGGCCGATGAAGATCAGCGCGATGACGATGCCGGTCGGCGTGAACGCGATCTTGATACCGAAGGGTTCGAACAGCGAGCCGACCCAGCCGCGATTGGCATAAAGCGTGGTGAGCGCAATACCGGCCACCGCCGTCGGAAGGGCAAAGGGCAGATCGACGATGGCATCCACGAAGCGGCGACCGGGGAAACGATACCGTGTCAGCACCCAGGCGACGATGACGCCGAAAACAGCGTTGACCAGCGCGGCGATGAAGGCGGTGCCGAAGCTGACGCGCAGCGCATTCAGCGTGCGGCTATCGGTGGCAATCGCGATAAAATCTGCAAAACCAAGTTTCGCCGTGGACCAGACAAGGCCGCCGAGCGGAATAAGAATGATGAGAAACAGATAGGTGACGGTGTAACCAAACGTCAGACCGAAGCCGGGTATGACGCTCGACTGCCGCCATTTCCACCTGTTTCCGGATGTATTATTGCTCATCAAGGCTCCGGATAATCTTTGTTTTTGTACATTTCCAGGAGAGGAAACCGGGGTCCACTTTTCCTGGAAATGCCCTCTGGGAGCCGGCGTTCCCCGGCGTTTATTATAAAGTATCGACCGGCACGGCGTCCGGTCGATCAGGCTCTTATTGTCTTGTCCCTGCGGACGGGTGATCGCGTTTCACCCCATCATCCGCTTACTTTGCGGGCTTGTAAATCTGGTCGAAGATGCCGCCATCGCCGAAATGTTCCGGCTGCGCCTTGGCCCAACCACCGAAGATCGGATCATCGATGGTGACGAGCTTGATGTCAGGCAGCTGCTTCAGCAGGTCCTTGGAGACCACGGCGGGGTTGGACGGACGGTAGAAGTGCTTGGCCGCAATATTCTGTCCTTCGTCGGAATAGAGATATTGCAGATAGGCTTCCGCCGCCTTGCGGGTGCCCTTGGCGTCGACATTGGCGTCAACCACGGCAACCGGCGGTTCGGCAAGGATCGAGATCGGCGGCACGACGATATCGAAGGCATCAGCGCCGAATTCCTGACCGGCGAGATAGGCCTCGTTTTCCCAGGCCAGCAGCACGTCGCCGATCTGGCGCTGCGCAAAGGTTACCGTGGAGCCGCGGGCGCCGGTATCGAGAACCGGAGCGCGCTTGTAGAGATCGCCGACATAGGCCTTGATCTTCTCCTGATCGCCCTTGAATTCTTCATTGGCCCAGGCCCAGGCAGCAAGATAATTCCAGCGTGCGCCGCCCGAAGTCTTGGGGTTCGGCGTGACGATCTGGATATCGCCCTTCACCAGATCACCCCAATTATGGATGCCCTTGGGGTTACCCTTGCGCACCAGGAAAACGATGGTCGAGGTGTAAGGCGAGGAATTATGCGGCAGGCGGGTGCGCCAGTCCTTGTTGATCTTGCCGGAATTTTGGACAATGGCGTCGATGTCGCTCTGCAGCGCCAGCGTCACCACATCCGCCTCCAGACCGTCGATGACCGAGCGCGCCTGCTTGCCGGAGCCGCCATGCGACTGCTGGATGGTGACATCCTCACCGGTATCGGCCTTCCACTTCTTGGCGAAGGCCTCGTTGAAATCCTTGTAGAGCTCACGGGTCGGATCGTAGGACACGTTGAGCAGCTTGGTCTGCGCGGCGGCCGAGCCAGCGCCGCCAAGTGCCAGTGAAAGGCCAAGCGCGACAACGCTCAAACCGGACAGAAGCTTGGACATCGGTATTCCCTCCTGATTGCGATGGCTTAACTCTACCGGTTGAGTAGAGTTGGTCAATGAGGCCGAATACGATCGAAAAAGTGTTTCCCGAGAGCGTTTTCCCGGGCAACAAATACAGCGCAGCATAAGCGAAAGGCGCAACAAGCGTCGTGTAAAACTTTGCTGAATGCAAAACCGTTTCACATTTTTGCCGATTTTTTGCCGCGATGGCGAAAAATATTATGGGGTTTTAGACGATTTTTTCGTTTGGGGGACGCAGGAGGGCGACAGCTAAGGGCTCTGCCGCCTGTTTCGTTGTTTGAGCATCCACCACTGCGAAACTCGTGTCACAAGTTGCAGGACCATGTGCCGACAGGCTGGTATCCCTCTCCCCCGGTCATCCTCGGGCTTGACCCGAGGATCCACAACCCAGCCTGACCATGGATCCTCGGGTCAAGCCAGAGGATGACGGTGGAGTTCGTGGGTGGAGGTCGCGGATGGTGTGGTGCTAGGCCGTCAAAAGCTCGGGCACGTCCACCCCCGCCACCGCATCGGCGATGGTGGTGTTGAAAAGGATGTTGCGCGTCGCGTCGGCCACGCGGGCAAAGACGTGGCGGATTTCGCACTGCTTTTCGCCATCGCAATCCTCGCAGCGGCGATAGGCGGTCTGCGACAGGCAAGGCAAGGGGGCAAGCGGCCCGTCGATGAGGCGCAGCACCTCGCCGAAGGTGATGTCTGCGGCCGGGCGCGCCAGAAGATAACCGCCCTGTTTGCCACGCCGGCTTTCGACGAGACGTTCCTTCTTCATTTCGAGAAGGATCTGTTCCAGAAACTTTTTCGGGATGGCCTGTTCACGGGCAATGTCGGAAATCTGCACAGGACAGGCGCCGTCGGCCTTAGCCAGCGAAAGGAGCGCCCTCAGCGCATATTTTGCCTTCTGCGAAATCATTGTAAAACCAGTAGACCACAAGCCCGGAAACCCGGCAATTCCGGCTTAGCGTAGAAGTTGTCACAATTCAAATCCAAGCTGCGAAGAAGGTGAACGGGTATCTTTTGCTCATACCCTGCACACGTGAGGCATTTTTGCTCTGAAGTGCAGCGCACAAAGACTGTCATTTCTGTTCGCAGGGCCGAATTTCCACAATAATCGGCCATGGAAATCCCGGACGTGACAATGACGATCAATTCAGCAAATGCCTTAGCCGATACCGCCTCCCTCGATGTCACGCTTGCCGGGCTCGATCTTGCGGGTCGGCTTTCGTTTATCGCCGGTCTTGGCGGGCGCGCCGTCTTCACCACCAGCCTCGGCATCGAGGATCAGGTCATCACGGCTGCCATCGGCATACATCGCCTGCCGATCGATGTCGTGACGCTGGAGACCGGCCGGCTGTTCAAGGAAACCGTCGATCTCATCGATGAAACCGAAGAGCGTTTCGGCATCGAAATCCGCCGCTTCCGCCCGGAGCAGGACGATATCGACGCCTATGCCGAAAAATACGGCCTGAACGGTTTTTACGAAAGCGTCGAAGCCCGCCACGCCTGCTGTCATGTCAGAAAGCTGATCCCGCTCGGCAAGGCGCTTGATGGCGCCGCCTTCTGGATCACGGGTCTTCGTCGCGGCCAGTCCGGCAATCGCGCCACGACGCCGTTCGCCGAATTTGATGCAGATCGCAATCTCATCAAGATCAATCCTTTGGCGGACTGGGATATCGACCTTATCCGGGCGCATGTCGCCAAGGAAAACATCCCCGTAAACCCGTTGCATCAGCGCGGTTATCCCTCCATCGGCTGTGAGCCGTGTACGCGCGCCATCAAGCCCGGCGAGCCTGAGCGCGCCGGACGATGGTGGTGGGAAAACGACGAGAAGCGCGAATGCGGTCTTCACGTCGCCGGTGCGGAGCAGACATCCGCCATTTCCGCCATCCCGCAACGATAATCATTCAGTACATCTCCCGGAGTTCACAATGTCCAACGCAGTCCACGAGACGGACAGCAAGAATACTGTCGCATCCAAGCCGCCGCTCGATCCCCATCTGAAGGCGCTTGAAAACGAAGCTATTCATATTTTCCGCGAAGTCGCCGCCGAATTCGATAACCCTGTGATGCTCTATTCCATCGGCAAGGATTCGTCCGTGCTGCTGCATCTCGCGCGCAAGGCGTTTTTCCCGGGTCGCATTCCCTTCCCGCTGCTGCACGTCAATACCGGCTGGAAGTTCAAGGAAATGATCGAATTCCGCGACAATATCGTCAAGGAATATGATCTTGACCTGATCTCCCACACCAATCCGCGCGGTGCGGCGGAGAACGTCACGCCTTTCTCGCATGGATCGGCGCTTTACACCGACATCATGAAGACCGAAGCGCTGCGTCAGGCGCTGGATGCCGGCCAGTTCGATGCCGCCTTCGGCGGCGCACGGCGCGACGAAGAGGCGAGCCGCGCCAAGGAGCGCATCTACTCCTTCCGCACGCCCGATCATAAATGGGACCCGCGCAACCAGCGCCCGGAACTGTGGAACATCTATAACGGCATGGTTCGCAAGGGCGAAAGCGTGCGTGCCTTCCCGCTGTCCAACTGGACCGAAGTCGATATCTGGCGTTACATCGAGGCGGAAAACATTCCGCTGGTGCCGCTCTATTACGCCGCCGAGCGCCCCTATATCGAGCGTGACGGCATGATGATCCTTGCCGAAGACGAGCGGCTGGAACTGCTGCCCGGCGAAGAGATCAAGCACGGCTCGATCCGCTTCCGCACGCTCGGCTGCTTCCCGCTGACCGGCGCCATCCGTTCCGAGGCGGCGACGCTTCAGGACGTGATCGCCGAGCTGGAAATCGCCACCGTTTCCGAACGGCAGGGCCGCGCGATTGACCGCGACCAGTCCGGCTCGATGGAGAAAAAGAAGCGCGAGGGGTATTTCTGATGAGTGCCGCCGCCATCAATCCCCCCTCTTCCGCCACCATTCTGCCGTTTGCCGAACATTCGAAGGCAACACGCGATACGCGTCCGCTGCGCCTCATCACCTGCGGCAGCGTGGATGACGGCAAATCGACCCTGATCGGCCGTCTTCTCTGGGACACCAAGGCCGTCAAGGAAGACCAGGCCGCCACCCTGCACCGCGACAGCGGCAAGCAGAACGATCTCGGCCTGCCCGATTTCGCACTGCTGCTGGATGGTTTGCAGGCCGAGCGCGAACAGGGCATCACCATCGATGTTGCCTATCGTTATTTCGCCACCGACCGCCGCGCCTTCATCGTCGCCGACACCCCCGGCCATGAGCAATATACCCGCAATATGGCGACCGGCGCTTCGACAGCCGATCTCGCCGTGCTGCTCGTCGACGCACGCACCGGCATTCTCGAACAGACCCGCCGTCACGCCACCATCGCGGCGCTGATGGGCATCCGGCAATTCGTGCTGGCGATCAACAAGATCGACCTGACGAATTACGACAAGGCCGGTTTCGAACTGATCGCCCACGAATTCCGCGAATTCGCCTCCAATCTCGGCATCAAGCAGATCACCGCCATTCCGATGTCGGCGCTGAAGGGCGAAAATGTCGTGCTATCAGGCAAGGCCTCCATGCCATGGTATGAAGGCCCGACGCTGGTGGAAACGCTGGAGCTTGCCACCGTGCGCTCCGCGCAGTCCGGCGGCTTCCGCCTGCCCGTACAGCGCGTCTCGCGGCCGGGCGAGAGCTTCCGCGGTTATCAGGGTACGGTTGCCGGCGGTTCGGTGAAACCGGGCGACAGCGTCGTGGTTTTGCCCTCTGGCATGGTCGCCAATGTCAAGCAGATCGTCACTTTCGATCTGGTACGCAACGCTGCCGTCGCCGGTGATGCCGTCACCCTCGTGCTTGACCGTCAGGTGGACGTATCGCGCGGCGACATGATCGTTTCCATCGAGGCGCAGCCGCAGACGGGCCTTGCCTTCGATGCGCAGATCGTGGCCTTGCAGCCCGGCGGCATCGAGGCCGGCAAGCGCTACTGGCTGAAAAGCGGCAGCCGCCGCCAGCGCGTCAGCGTGCAGCCAATCAGCCAGCTGAACCTGAAGGAAGGCGAATGGCAGGCGCATGAGACCTCGCTGCCGATGAACGCCATCGGCAAGGTGCGGCTCTCCTTCGACGAGACGGCGATTTTCGATGCCTATGAACAGAACCGGGCGACCGGCTCCTTCATCCTGATCGACCCCGACACCAACAACACGGTTGCAGGCGGCATGATCGCCGGTAAACGCAGCGTTGGTGCGACGGAAGAAAAGGGCGACCGGGTCATTCTCTCGCTGCCCGCCGATCTTGCGGAAAAGCTGCTGGCAAGCGAATTGCTGGCCAGACACCGTGACGAGATCGACATTCGCCGCACCGATGTGGCCGCGGCCTCAAGGCTGATCAGCGATCTGGACTGAGAAAGTTTCCGATGCAAACAAAAAAGGCGACCGCAGTGCGGTCGCCTTTTTCGTTGCGTGCCGTTGGTGTGAGGCGCCGCTTAAAACACGAACATATAAAGCAGAATGATCACGAAGATCGGAACGCCCATAGCCCACAATGCAATACCCTTCAGCATATTATCCTCCATCGTTGTTGTGAATGGATAACGGCTGAAGTGCTTTTGCGTTCCCTTCGGCTGAGCCGACATTGGCTTCCTCGCAGTTGATAACGTCAAAAGCATCAGGTTTGCGAAGGCGGGAAAAATCGAGAAGATGGCTCGCCATGGTACCCCGCCAAATCGGCGCTGGAGCCTGCGCCGTCACCCATCGCGTAGCGACAACCCTATCCTCAGGAAATCCCGTGGAACCGCGTTCAGGCCCGGTTAATGGCCGACACGTCACTCTCTCAACCATGGAACTACGTACTCCAGCACGCGTTGGGGTCCGTTATTGGGAGATGAAGATCATGAAAATTTTGACTGCAGCGATCTGTCTGGTTTCGGTTGGCATCCTGAGCGGCTGTGTTGACGACAGAGGATACCGGAGCGGCGGATATTATACGACTGGCGTGTATTACCGCACCTATGACCGCGATCGCCACTACCGCGACTATGATCGTCGCGACTGGCGCGACCGGAGGGATTGGCGTGATCGTCGCGAATGGCGTGGTGACCACCGCTACCGCTAATGGTCGACTGGATTAGTCCTACTGCCTCTTACCGGCGTCCGGCCGTTGTTTACCTTTCTCATCCTCGCAATGACGAGAATGAGAAACGCTCGTGCAATTGCTAATTGAGGGCACAAGCGGGCGTCGGTACCGAGCAGTCGGCGACTGAACATCAAACGGCCGGGGTCTCAAGCGTCGGTCCGACACGAGACTTTGCATCAGGGATTTTCAGGAAATATCGGGATCGAACCCCCGACCTCCACGTCCGGAACGATGAAGGCTTTGGGAAAACCCAAGATTTCTGGGGTAGGCGCACTCTATTTGTTCTCGCCTGTTCCGCTTCTATCCAAGCGGTCCGCAAATCAGAGATCGAGCAAAGATTGAAATGCTCGTCATACGAGGCTAAGGCTATGAAGCTGCTGTTCGGAAGCTTTGAGGGGGAAGATGTTTGACGGGCGAAAACAATAAGAACAAGGCGATCCGCGCGCTCGTTGAGAGCTGTCTGCGGCGCGTCCCATTCGCTCGATCCGCGTATTCTCGGCTGGATTTGATGCGGGATGAGATCGAGGGTCTTAAAAACTCGGTAGACGATGCCTTCAGGCAAGGCGCAGCCTCAGTGGCGTTACCGCCCGTCCAACCAAGCATGCTTGATGACCAGCGCCGCTTGGTGCCGACGCCGTCCATCATCCTCGATGTTGGCGCTCACCACGGGCATTCTACGATCGAATATCTCGATGCTTTCCCATCTGCCCGCATTTTTGCTTTTGAACCAGACGAAGCCAACAATCGTCAGGCGGCAGAACTATTGCGCCCTTATGGCGATCGTGTCCGCTTGTCACGCTTGGGGCTAGCCGAGCATGCCGGCAAAGCCTCGCTTCACATTAACTCGCATGACGGCACGCATTCTCTACTGCCGATTGGCGACCTGTCGTATTGGCATGGTCAAGCGAGTGAAGTTGAGCAAGTTGACATCGAAACCGCCACTCTGGACAGCCTGGCGGCAAGCAAGGGGTGGGATCGTATTGACATTCTCAAGATGGACATTCAGGGGGCTGAATTGGCCGCCCTGAAAGGTGGGGCAGCCTTGCTGGCTGCCGGAGCTATCGATTTGCTCTGCCTTGAGGTCGAGTTCGAGCACCTTTATGAAGGCCAACCGCTCTTCTGGGACATCGCGACCTACCTCAACTCACTCGGCTATCGCCTGTACCGCGTCTATGATTGGCAATACGGATTGAAGCGATCGAACGAACTGTGCTGGGCCGATGCGATCTTTATCAGCCCTCGCTTGCTGCGCGTTTCGAATGGCGTAGACGGCTGAACTAGTGGGCGACCTGCTGCGTCGATTTCTCGGCCTGCGTCCTGAATAGCGTCTGATCTGAACACCTCGCAGCCAGGTACCGACCGGAGCGCGGAAGTCGTTCGTCTGAAGCGACGATTGACTATATCGTTATCGTCTATGCCGAGGAGAGCGCCCAGAAAACGGCCCGGACGAAAGAGACATGGCCATGCTTGGGCGTGTGAATGAACTCTTTAGGAAATGACAGTCATAGTCCATAACGAGCGCAAGACACCGTTTAATGTCCCGCCTCGCCTTCTCCGCTTCCTGCGCTACTGGCACACCGCCGATACGGCGAAGGACTAGGAAGGGCGCGAAGTCACTCTCCACTATGTCGTGAACTATGCCGCATAGAAGATCGTCAAGCCGCATAAAGCTTTCTGGACGATTCGCGCTGAGGTTTGGACGACATGACGCCGCATGTGTTGCGCCATACGGGGCAACCTGGCTTGCTCAAGCAGGTGTTGAAATCGAACAGGCAACCGCATCTTTGGGGATGACTTCAGAAGAGTTCGATTGGATCTATTCGCACGCCAGCCCTGATTTTCAGACTCAAGCAGCGAACGCTTTCTAAGCGGTCCGTTAGGATGAGATAGAAATTCCTAAACTTTCGGGAAATTTTGAAAAAATTTCGGGATCTTTGTTTAAGCTGGTCGGAGTGAGAGGATTCGAACCTCCGACCCCCACGTCCCGAACGTGGTGCGCTACCAGACTGCGCTACACTCCGTGACCAGCGGCGCTTCTATAGACCAGCCTCCGGCATTCGACAAGCGGCTTATTGCATTTTTTATGACAAGTTTCCTCCCCGCAGTGAGGCAGCCTCGCCAACCGCTTGCGACAAGGGGCGCAGGGCTGAAAAACGTTACAAAAAAGCAATTGTGGCAGGAAATTTTCGTCAAGCCGCTTACCTCCCCTGCCCGCCGCCGCCAAATCTGCTAGGGGAACGGAATGACCGGCGGGATGCCGGACACGGCACAAAGGACATTTCACCATGCTATTTCGCAGCGTAACGCTCGCAGGGCTCGCCATTGCGCTCTCCGCCTGCACGACATCGGAAGGCTCCGTGCCTTCCTTCACCCAGAAGAGCCCCGTGGAAACACGCTGGGTCGGTCAGTCGGCAGGCATTTTCTTCGCAAAATTTGGCCCGCCGCTGAGCGACACGGAATCGGGCAGCTCCACCGTCTATAACTGGCGCGGCGGTTACAAGAAGGCCACAATTCCGGCGAAGTTCGAAGAAGGCAAGGACGGCAAGAAGGGTCGCCAGATTTCGCCCGCCCGCACCGCCTCGCTCTCCTGCACGGTGCAGCTGGTCGTTTCCAGCAATTATACGATCACCTCGGTGCGCACGGTCTCCGACCGCCCCGGCGTCAACGGCCCCAGCTACTGCGCGGAATTCCTCGCCGCAAACTAAGATTTCGGCCCGAAACCGAACGAACGAGGCCCGCCCGCAACGGCGGGCCTTTTCACTTTTTCGGGATTATTGTCATTTTCCTGAAAAAACTTTTGCCTAAAATCACGTGGCTCGTTCCATTGCGCCCCACAGGCACTGGATTGTGGGCCGTTTCGCGATATTTGGCCCAGAGACCGCTTTCAACCGTTTGAAAGACCTGTCTGATCTTCGCATCCATAAAACTGACAATCCGCAAGACCGTAAAAAATGCCGTTGCGACCATATGTCCCGACCAGCCACCTGCAAAAGTGCTTGAACTGGAGTGAAAGAGTCCGGGTTGTGCCGCTTTGCGCTTTGCTATAACGGGGCGGTCGGGAGGAATGTTTTTAACACAAAACAAGAATCAGGTATGGCCGTGACTCCCATCAATCAAGACAAATCCCAGCTCACTGATCTCTCCCAGGACACTTCCCTTTCCCACGCTTTTCCAATGAACCGTCGACAGGTTCTGGGTGGCGCGCTTGCCGGGATTGCCGCAGCCGCACTGCCCTCCTCTCCGCTTCTCGCCAACACGACCGCCAAGAAGGTCGATGTGCTGTTGATCGGCGGCGGCATCATGAGCGCGACGCTCGGTGTGTGGCTG
The DNA here is from genome assembly GCF_030518355.1 of Agrobacterium sp. V1. Lineage (NCBI taxonomy): Bacteria > Pseudomonadati > Pseudomonadota > Alphaproteobacteria > Hyphomicrobiales > Rhizobiaceae > Agrobacterium > Agrobacterium sp. V1. The sequence continues at coordinate 467,172 of NZ_JAULSF010000001.1, read as the reverse complement.
CGCGAACTGGAGCCCACCTGGTCGATGCAGATGCTGGAGCGGCTGGATGGCGTGGCTCTTGAAAGTTCAAACGGCTGGAACAATGCCGGCACCGGCCATTCCGCACTGGCGGAACTCAACTACACGCCGGAAGACGACAACGGCAACATCAAGATCACCCAGGCGATCAACATCAACGAGTCCTTCCAGATCTCCCGGCAGTTCTGGGCCTGGCAGGTGCGCAACGGCGTCTTGAAGAACCCGCGCTCCTTCATCAACCACACGCCGCATATGAGCTTCGTCTGGGGCGATGAGAACATCGCCTATCTGGAAAAGCGCTATCAGGCGCTCAAGGCCAGCCCGCTGTTCGCCGGTATGGAATATTCCAGCGACCCCGAGCAGATCAAGAAGTGGGTGCCGCTGATGATGGAAGGCCGCGATCCCTCCCAGAAGATCGGCGCGACCTGGTCGCCGCTCGGCACCGACATGGAATTCGGCGAAATCACCCGCCAGTTCGTGTCGCATCTGCAGGGTGACCAGAATTTCGACCTGCAGGTCAATAGCGAAGTCTCCGATATTCAGCGCAATGCCGATGGCAGCTGGCGCGTGACCTATGCCAACACCAAGACCGATGCCGAACAGGTGGTGGATGCGAAATTCGTGTTCATCGGCGCCGGCGGCGGCGCGCTGCATCTGCTGCAGATGTCCGGCATTCCGGAAGCCGATGATTATGCCGGCTTCCCGGTGGGCGGCTCGTTCCTCATCAATGAAAACCCCGATGTGACGATGCAGCATCTGGCCAAGGCCTATGGCAAGGCCTCGGTCGGCTCGCCGCCCATGTCGGTGCCGCATCTCGACACCCGCGTGCTGGGTGGCAAGCGCGTCATCCTGTTCGGACCTTTCGCCACCTTCTCTACCAAGTTCCTGAAGGAAGGCTCCTATTTCGATCTCGTCTCCTCCGTCACGACCAGCAACGCCTGGCCGATGGTGCGGGTGGGCATCGATGAATATCCGCTGGTGGAATATCTCGCCGGCCAGCTGATGATGTCGGATGACGACCGTTTTGCCGCGCTGAAGGAATACTTCCCGAATGCCAAGCAGGGCGAATGGCGCCTGTGGCAGGCGGGCCAGCGCGTGCAGATCATCAAGCGCGACGAAGAAAAGGGCGGCGTGCTGCGGCTCGGCACCGAAGTCGTCTCCGCACAGGACGGCAGCATCGCCGGCCTGCTCGGCGCTTCGCCGGGTGCATCGACCGCAGCGCCGATCATGCTCAGCGTCCTGGAAAAGGTGTTCAAGGACAAGGTGGCAACGCCGGAATGGCAGGCCAAGATCCGCCAGATCGTGCCGAGCTACGGCACCAAGCTCAATGACGATCCGGAAAAGGTATGTGAGGAATGGGCTTACACCGCCGAGCACCTGCAACTGCCGGCCCCACCGCAGATCGACCTTGATGCGCTGAAGGGCGCCGGCGCGGCGCCTGCGGGTGAGCCGGTGAAGAAGGTGCCGGATATCGCGCTGTAAGGCATCGTCGCGAGATTTAAGATTGGACGCCGCGTGTCTCTGGATGCGCGGCGTTTTTTGTTGAAAGACAACTATCTCCACACACGAAGTCATCCTCGGGCCTGACCCGAGGATGACGGAGGATAGGATTTCAGGCTCCCCGGCATCTAGTACCATCGAGCGAGTCGATACTGAAATATCTGGTGCCCAAAGCAATTTGGTAGTAATAATTCCTACCAGATCAACGGAGATGACGCATGGCCAACGTTGAAAAGATCAGTGTCTCGATGACACCCCAGCACGTCGAAATCTTGCGTGATGCCGTGGAAAGCGGCGCTTATGCCAGCAGCAGCGAAGTCATACGTGAAGCGATGCGAGACTGGTCTGCAAAATGGCTCCAACGACGCGACGACATCGCCAAGCTGCGCGCGTTGTGGGCTGAGGGCAAAGCCAGCGGCAGTTCAACCGAAGTGGATTTTGACGAGGCGCTGAATGAAGCGCGTGCAGAACTGGCTTCGCTGAAAAATCGTGACCATTAAGCTTGTCTGGACACCCCGCGCACGCAGCGATGTGAAGAAAATCTATCTCGATATTGGCAAATCACAGCCTCTTGCCGCAGAACGATACTTCGCTCGGTTTCGCGCCAAGGCGGAGAGTCTGGTCGACCATCCCCATCTTGGCGAACGCCATCCGGAAATTTTTCCGTCTGCCCGTATGCTCGTCGAAGCACCTTATGTCATTCTCTACGAAACCGTGCCGGATACCGATGACGGCGAAATATATTTTGTGGAAATCATTCGCGTGATCGATGGTCGCCGGGACCTGCGAACATTCTTCTGACTTTGGAATGGATGGCTGGGGCGCCAGGATTCGAACCTGGGAATGCCGGTACCAAAAACCGGTGCCTTACCGCTTGGCGACGCCCCAACAGGGCAGCGAAAGAAAAACGCCGCTGCCTGAACCGCGCCTGATTAGCAAAGCCGGACCGGCGCGGCAATGACCCGGCGACCAATTTTTTCACAAAATCCAAGCTTTTTGGATGCCGTGCCGCAGACGGCATGATAGGGCTTGGCGATTGTGCGGCGGGCGCCGTCTGCACTGGCGGCATGGCATTCATTCAGGAGGTCTTGATGGCGGACCCGGCATTCGATCTCGATTTCAAGCCGGCCTATGGCGAGGCGGTTCCTGTCGCCCCGCTGGTCCAGCGCCTCACCGTCAACAATCCTTCCGCCTTCACCTTCCATGGCACCAATTCCTATATCGTCGGCAACCGCTCCGTCGCCGTCATCGATCCCGGCCCGGAGGATGAGGCGCATTTTCAGGCGCTGATGACGGCGCTTGACGGCCGTGAGGTGACCCATATCTTCGTCAGCCACACCCATCGCGATCACTCACCGCTTGCCCGGGGGCTGAAGCAGGTGACCGGCGCGCTGACGGTGGCGGAAGGTCCGCACCGCGCCGCCCGGCCGCTCTATGCGGGTGAAACCAACCCATTTGCCGAAAGCTCCGATACGGCTTTCGTGCCCGATATCGCGCTTGGCGACGGGCAGAGCCTTTCCGGCGATGGCTGGACATTGACCGCGCTGCATACGCCGGGCCACACCGCCAATCACGCCGCCTTTGCGCTTGATGGCAGCGGCATCGTCTTTTCCGCCGATCATGTGATGGCCTGGGCCACCACCATCGTTGCACCGCCGGATGGGGCGATGAGCGATTACATGACCTCGCTGGAGCGGCTGCTTACCCGCGACGACCGGCTGTTCCTGCCCGGCCATGGCGGGCCGGTCACCGACCCCGCCGCCTTCATGCGGGGCTTACGCGCCCACCGCCGCATGCGGGAAAAGGCGGTTCTGAAGCGTATCCGGGACGGGGACAGGCTGATCGCCGACATGGTGAAGGTGATCTATGCCAGCACCGACAAGCGCCTGCACGGGGCAGCCGCACTTTCCGTGCTGGCGCATATCGAAGACCTGATCGAAAAGGGCGAGGTGCGGACGGATGGTACGCCTTCGCTCTTGGGTGAGTATTTTCCGGCCTGACGGGGGGGCTTTCGAGGATCGTTTAGCCTCATCTCTTGCCGCGTCTTTCGCCGTGGGCGAGCGGGTACTGCTTGTTTCTTCTCCCCGAGGGGGAGAAGGTCGCGGCAGCGGGATGAGGGGGCGAGGGTAGAGGGATTCGGCAACGTTGCCCCCTCATCCGACCCTTCGGGCCACCTTCTCCCCGGCGGGGAGAAGAAAGAGGTGGCGACCTCTCGTCCTCCATCAAGACGACGCGTAGCGTCAACTACACCTCAATTGTCGTTCAACCCCTGCATTTCCGCATCCAGCGCATCAAGATAGGCCTCGGCGATAGCAGCCCCCATGCCGAGATCATGCGGGGCATAACGCGAGGCGACGCGGATATCGACGATGGTGGTTTCCGCCTCTTCCCTGAGGCGGATGAGGATATCAAAACGCAGGCCCCAGATGCGGGTGCGCGTTTCGCCCTGCATCAACACCACGCCGCTGCCATTAAAGAAGGTGGGCTGCGGCGCCTCGGCCGGCCGGGCCGTGGGCACCGGCACGATGGAGGGCAGGTCTTCCACCGGGCCTTCTTCAGCCGGGGGCGTCTTGTCCTGTTCTGGAATGCCGGTGGAGGGCGCTTCTTCCGCGCCGATGACGCCTCTTGTGTGGCTGATGCGGATATTCTGGGCAGCGGCCATCTTCTTGGCGGCGGCATAGATGCGGTCGATCGCGCCTTCATAACGGCGGCCGGCGAGGCTGGCATAGGCAATCGCCTGCGCGTCCCGGTCTTCCTTTGCCACCATGGCGGGCCTTGCCAGCCATTGCTGGTTCGCCACCGGCGTCACCAGCCATTCCGGCACGTCGGTCAGGTCGGTCGAGATGTCGTAAATCTTCGGCTGCTGCCAATAAAGATATGCGCCGTAACCGACCACACCGAGCGGCAGGGCCGACAGGAGAAGAGCGGCAAGCGCCGAAAGTCCGCCGCGCGCGCCCTTTGTCCACAGTCGCTCAAGGCCGATCAGCGCCAGAAGCACCGCCGCCAACGCGATGCCGGCGGCAATTATCAGCAACCCCACGAGGTCAGGCGTCGTCAGTGGTCCAAACCGGTGGACACAGGCGGCAATCAGAAATAGCGCCAGCGCCGCCAGACCGAGATAGCGGGAAAGATAGGCTGCAACCGAAAAAGGCCGGACGAAACGCACAGTCATGGAAGCGGATATCCGTAAGATCGCATTGGCGTAAAAGCGTTGCACCCGAAATCTGGCAAGGGAATCACCTGCATATGATGTCATAGACCGGATTTGCGGCGAGGAAAACAAAGGAGGGAGCCGATCTGCGGGTAAAGCGTGCTCACAACCTCCGAAGACCTCTCTTCCATCATGCCGGACATGATCCACTGCTGTCGGGTTAAATTTCCGGGCAGGTCGCTGTCGCCTTAAAGTCGATGATGAAGGGTGAACATTCACTCGACGTCATCCTCGGCCTTGTGCCGAGGGTCTAACCACGTTGAATAAAATCAATACGTTGGCAGATCCTCGGGACAGGCCCGAGGATGACGTCGGCGCAATTGGCATGACTTTCCTTCCCATCGGACGACGCTGCTCTTCTTTGGTGTCCGGTTAAGGCAAAAATCCGGAAAGCCTATTCGAATGAGAGTCTTGTGCCTCATCCAGAAACTTAAACCGGACAGCAGTGGACGTGGCCCGGGTGCGCAACGCTCCTGCCGAATGCAGACGCTCCCCCGGCCTCCGGCATCGCTCCGGTAGACTAAGCGGCCACAGCAACAGGAAACGGGAATATTTTTCCGCATTGTCGCCGCTTAAGAGAATAATTCCCCGACAATGCAACAAATACGCAAGCTCATCCCTTAATTGCTGAGGAAATCGGCGTATCCTCAGCGACCTCCCTCGAGAATGCGTGTAAAAAGTGCAACATTCTCGTTTTCTTGCACAATAAAGAGACATGTCATGTCACAGGCAACGACGTCCGCCGGCCCCTCCGGGCCTAAACCCTTTTATCGCAATTTCGGCTTTCAGGTTCTGATCGCCATGGTCATCGGCCTGCTGCTCGGGCTCGTTGCGCGCAACATCGGTCCCGATGCCGCCGGCAGCCCGAACGGGCTTTCCGTGACGCTGCAGACCATCGGCAGCATTTTCGTGCAGCTCCTGCGCGCTTTGGTACCGCCGCTGATCTTCACGGCCATCGTCGCCTCCATCGCCAATCTCAAGAACCTTTCCAATGCGGCAAAGCTCGTCTGGCAGACGCTTTTGTGGTTCGCCATCACGGCGCTCATCGCCGTGGTCATCGGCATCGTGCTCGGCCTTGTTATTCAGCCGGGTGTCAACACGGCGATTGCCAATACGGCAGCGGCAGCCCCCTCCTCCACCGGCTCCTGGCTGGACTTCCTCAAGGGTCTCGTTCCCGCCAACGTCTTCGGCCTTGAAGCGTCTACCAAAATCAATAACGGTTCCGGCAGCACCTCGCTGAACTTCAACGTTCTGCAGCTGCTGGTAGTGTCGATTGCCTTTGGTGTTGCAGCGCTGAAAGCCGGCAAGGCGGCAGAGCCGTTCCTTGCCTTCAACCAGTCGCTGCTTGCCATCGTGCGTAAGATCCTCTGGTGGGTCATCCGCCTCACCCCCATCGGCACCATCGGCCTGCTCGGCCGTGCGGTTGACCAATACGGCTGGACGACGCTTTCGCAGCTCGGCTGGTATGCGGCGGCCGTCTATATTGGTCTCGCGCTGGTGCTCTTCGTGGTCTATCCGGCGCTGCTGATCGCCCATGGCCTGAAGCCGTCACGTTTCTTTGCAGGCGCATGGCCGGCCATCCAGCTCGCTTTCGTTTCGCGCTCGTCCATCGGCACGCTGCCCGTCACCGAAACCGTGACGGAAAAGAGCCTCGGCGTGCCGCGCGAATATGCCGCCTTCTCCGTGCCGCTCGGCGCCACCACCAAGATGGACGGCTGCGCCGCCATCTATCCGGCGATTTCGGCGATCTTCATCGCGCAGTTCTTCCAGGTGCCGCTCGGCATTCAGGAATATGTGCTGATCGTCTTCGTTTCGGTGCTGGGTTCGGCTGCAACAGCGGGTCTCACAGGCGCGGTGGTGATGCTGACGCTGACGCTCTCCACGCTTGGGCTGCCACTCGAAGGCGTGGGCCTGCTGCTCGCCATCGACCCGATCCTCGACATGGGCCGCACGGCGGTCAACGTTGCCGGTCAGGCGCTGGTGCCGACCATCGTCGCCAAGCGCGAAGGCATTCTCGATGAGGCCGTCTATAACAATGCCAAGGATATCGACGCACTCGACGACCGGGAAGTGGCGCCGGCCTGATCACGATAATCGTGGGGCGTTTCCGGTGAAAAGGAAACGCCCCACGTGTGCCACTTCCGTTGCTCCATAAGAGTTTGGGATTGACGGCGATGGTTTCGTCGATAGCAATATCGGCACAGACAACAATGCATCTTTCGGCGGGACCTGTGCATGGCGAAACGCAACTGGATTTATGTCGCCCTGCTCGCCTTCCTCTCCCTCGGCCTCTTGATCGACGCCGCCATCTGGCCCGCCGGACCTCCAAGTTCCTTTACCGCAAACGATCTCGTCCAGATGATCGGCATCATCACGCTGTTTGCCTGGTGGCAGATAGAAGATGCCGAAAAGCGGGACATCCGGCGCAGTTCTGCCGCCAAAGTCGCAACCATTCTGCTCGCGCCTGTTGGCCTTGCCATCTATCTTTATCAGACCCGCCGGTGGACACGCGCCACGCTTGGCCTCATCGCCTTCATGGGTGGCATCTTTCTCGCCGCCATCCTCACGCTGTTATTGAGTGACTGGCTCATTCTGCAGGGCTTTTTCCCTCCCTCTTTTCTTCGCGGCCTTTAAACGAAACCAGAGCATTTTGTTTTGCGATCGACGGAGGCGACCAGATCCGCATCTTCTGCCCGCCGTACCTCATTTTCCACCGAGACGGGGTTTTCCCGGCGCAAAAACGGACTTATCAATGGTGGTGACAACAGTCCGCACCGCGCCGGTAAAATCTGCTAAATTCGGCTGGACTGGAACACGCTTTGAGAATGCTTCGAATGTCTGGCAGTTCCGGCAAACATGACCCAGCTCTTACCATTCGCCGCATTCTCAAGGTCAATCACGCCGGTGAATTTGGCGCCATTCGCATCTACGGAGCGCAGATATGGATAGCTCGCTGGTTGTTTCCGGACATCGTGCCCGCTCTGCAGGAAATGCGGGAGGACGAGATTGATCATTGCCGCCTGTTCCGGGAGGCCATGCCAGACAGAAACGCAAAACCTTGTCGCATAATGTCGTTCTGGAGCCTTGGAGGTCTCGTTCTCGGCTTTCTCACCGCACTCGGCGGACGCAACATGGTCTGGATTTGCACCGAAGCCGTTGAGAGCACCGTTCACCGCCATCTGGAAGATCAATTGGCCTTCCTGCAAGCAAGAGATCCCGCGCTTCACCGGCTTATCGCTTCAATTCAGGAACAGGAATTGGCCCATCTGCAGGAAGCCGAGAAAAACCAGACGACACGCGGTTTGGGCCACAAGCTTCTGCTGCCGATTATCGGCTTTCTCACCGATCTGATGATCTGGCTCTCGACATGGGGGGACTCAAGCTGGATGCGCGCGGAAATGGCGAGGTCCGAACACTCTGGACGCTGAGCGCGGTCTGGATGCCGGCCAGGGGCCGGCATGACAGTGCAGAGGGTTCTCGTTGCAAACGCAACTTTCCGCACCAATGCGGCTTTTCCCCATATGAAAACAGGCGTATCAATCGCGGCAATAAGTGCCGTACGGCTGTCATGTTCAAGGGAGAAACAAGATGCGTGTTTCCATCGTCCTCGGTTCGCTTGCCACTATTCTGGCGCTTACCGCCTGCCAGACGCTGACGCCGGAAGAGCGGCGGGCGCGGGACGAGGCGACTTGCCGGGGTTATGGTTTCCGCCCCGGCACCGACCCGATGGCGGGTTGCCTTCTCGATCTGGAAATGGATCGCCGCGCCGATAACCGTGCATGGCAGGCGCAGATGAACCGCGACATGTTCTACAGGCCGGTCGTGGTCGAGCGTCAGATCATCGTCCGACAGAACCCCTGACGGGAATGAAGGCGACATTGCTTGCCACCTGCCCCTCCTTCGCCCGCGCAGCAAGCGTTGCCTGCGCGGCGGCAAGGCGGGCAATCGGCACGCGGAAGGGCGAGCAGGACACGTAATCGAGATCAGCATCCTCGCAGAAATGGATCGAGGCCGGATCGCCGCCATGTTCGCCGCAAATGCCGAGCTTCAGTTCCGGTCGTGTCTGGCGGCCGCGTTCGGCGGCGATGCGGATCAACTCCCCCACACCATCAAAATCGAGCGAGATGAACGGGTCACGCTCGATGATGCCCTTGCGCTGATAGGTGTTGATGAAGCGCGCCGCGTCATCGCGGGAAATGCCGAAGGTCGTCTGCGTCAAATCGTTGGTGCCGAAGGAGAAAAATTCCGCGGCTTCGGCGATGACATGGGCGCGCAGTGCAGCGCGCGGCAGTTCGATCATGGTGCCGGTCAGATATTCGATCTCCATGCCGGTTTCCTGCGCCACCGCGGCGGCGACACGATCGATGACCTCGGTGACATAATCCAGCTCAGAGCGCAGGCCGACCAGCGGCACCATGATCTCAGGCACAACGGGCGCGCCGGTGATGCGCGCTGCCTCAACGGCGGCTTCGAAAATGGCGCGGGCCTGCATTTCGGCGATCTCGGGGTAAGAAATGGCGAGACGGCAGCCGCGATGGCCGAGCATGGGGTTAAATTCATGCAGCGCATCCAGCCGCTGGCGGAACACGGTCTGCGGCATGCCCATGGCGGCCGCCACCTCGACGATTTCGCCATCGGTCTTCGGCAGGAATTCGTGCAGCGGCGGATCGAGCAGGCGGATCGTCACCGGCAGGCCATGCATGATCTGGAACAGTTCGGTGAAATCCGAACGCTGCATCGGCAGAAGCTCGTCAAGCGCTGCCCGCCTGCCCCTTTCGCTTTCGGCGAGGATCATTTCGCGCATCACATGGATACGGTCGCCCTCAAAGAACATGTGTTCGGTGCGGCAGAGGCCAATACCTTCGGCACCGAAGGCACGGGCGGCGCGGGCGTCGGCCGGGGTGTCGGCATTGGTCCGCACCGTCATGCGGCGCAGATTGTCGGCCCAGATCATCAGCTTGCCGAAATCGCCAGACAGTTCCGGCTGCGTCATCGGCACTTCGCCCTTCAGCACCCGGCCGGAAGAGCCATCGATCGTGATGATATCGCCGCGCTTGAGCATACAGCCGACGCCGATCAGTACCTTGTTGCGCATATCGACGCGCATGGAACCGGCACCGGTGACGCAGGGGATGCCCATGCCGCGCGCCACCACGGCGGCGTGGCTGGTCATGCCACCACGCGTCGTCAGAATGCCTTCGGCGGCGTGCATGCCGTGAATATCTTCCGGGCTGGTTTCGATGCGCACCAGAATGACCCGGCGGCCTTCGGCTTCCGCTGCAACCGCCTCTTCCGAGGTGAAGACGATCTCACCCGTAGCAGCTCCCGGAGAGGCCGGCAGGCCGGAGCCGATGACGGGGCGGGAAATGCCCGGATCAATCGTCGGGTGCAACAGCTGGTCGAGCGATGAGGGCTCGATGCGGCAGACCGCCTCCTCCTGCGAAATCGTGCCTGCTTCCACCATATCGACGGCAATCTTCATGGCGGCGCGGGTGGTGCGTTTGCCGGAACGGGTCTGCAACATCCAGAGCTTGCCGCGCTCGATGGTGAATTCCAGATCCTGCATGTCGCGATAATGGTTTTCCAGCCGCTTGCAGATGGCCAGGAACTCACTGAACGCCTCCGGCATCAGCTTTTCCATGGACGGCTTGTCGGAACCCGATGCCAGCCGCGCGGCCTCGGTGATCGACTGCGGCGTGCGGATGCCCGCCACCACGTCTTCCCCCTGCGCATTGACGAGGAATTCGCCGTAAAGCTCCGCTTCGCCGGTGGAAGGATTGCGGGTGAAGGCGACGCCGGTTGCTGAAGACGAACCGAGATTGCCGAAGACCATGGCCTGAACGTTGACCGCCGTACCCCAGTCACCCGGAATATTGTGCAGATGCCGGTAGGTCACGGCGCGGTGGTTGGTCCAGCTGGCGAAAACAGCACCGATGGCGCCCCAGAGCTGCACGTGACAGTCCTGTGGGAAGGCTTCGCCCAGCTCGTCCTCGATCAGCTTCTTGTAAAGCGAAACGACGTGCTGCCATTCGACCGCCGACATGTCGGTATCGTATTCATGGCCGAGCCGGCCCTTTTCATCCTCGAGAATTTCCTCGAACAGTTCGTGATCGAGGCCCATGACGACATCGGCATACATCTGGATGAAGCGGCGGTAGCTGTCCCAGGCAAAACGGGCGTCGCCGGCATCGTGGCCCAGCGCCTCGACGGTGCGATCATTGAGACCGAGATTAAGCACGGTGTCCATCATGCCCGGCATGGAGGCGCGCGCGCCGGAGCGGACGGAAAGAAGCAGCGGCGACTGGCTGCCGCCGAAGGTCTTGCCGGTCACGGTTTCCATGCCGTGCAGGCCGGCCATGACCTGCAGCTTCAATTCCTCGGGAAGATCGCGGCCGTTCTTGTGATAAAGGGCGCAGGCATCGGTAATGATGGTAAGGCCAGGGGGAACGGGTAGGCCGAGACTTGCCATTTCGGCAAGGTTCGCGCCCTTGCCGCCCAATATTGCAACGTCACCTGCCCTGCCTTCGGCAGCACCATTGCCGAAGGTATAAACCCATTTTTTCATTCCACGCTCTCCACCCAGAAGCGTTGTCATTTTTCTATCATCTACAGCATTGCCAGCATGTTGGGAACGCCGCAACGTGCAGTTTACATCGCAGTGCAGCATAATTGCGGCAAATTGCGCGCCAGAATTGCCGCAAACACAAAATAACAGCAGGACTGACGCATTCGTGTAGTGCGCAGAAACGGAGTGTTCCCTAAGCCATTATCATCGCCGACAAAGAGATTATTCATGCAATTTACTCGCCGCCACACGTTGAAATTTGCCGGAATTTCTTGCGCCGCCACGGCGCTGGCCGGTGCGCTCAAGGCCGAGGGCAGCCCGCCCGCCGTAAATGCCGCCACCGCCCTGCCCTTTGCCCTAACGACACCCATACATATCGGCCAGGCCGCACTTCGGGTGCGCGATCTTGATCCGATGATCGATTATTACCGTTCGGTGCTTGGCATGAACGAGGTGGGACGCACGGCAAGAGGCGTGACGCTCGGCGTCGGAAGTGTGCCGCTGCTCGATCTCGTCCACAAACCGGCGGCAGATTTCGAAAGCCCCACTTCCGCCGGCCTGTTCCACATCGCCTATCTGATGCCCACCCGCGATGATCTCGCCCGCTGGCTGGTGCATGCGGCGCTCCGGCAGGTGCCGCTATCGGGTTTCGCCGATCATAATGTCAGCGAAGCGGTCTATCTCAACGATCCCGAAGGCAACGGCATCGAGGTTTACAGCGACCGCCCGAAAGACGCATGGGTCTGGAGCGGCCGGGTGGTGAAAATGGGCACCGAACCGCTGGATGTCGATAATCTCGTGGCGCTGACCGACACCAAAACCGACCATTACGAGGTTGCCCCGGCCGGAATGCGCATCGGCCATATTCACCTGCGGGTCGGAGAAATCGCCGCCGCCCGTGGCTTTTATGAGCAGGCCGTCGGCCTGCAACCGACGCAGGATGCGCGTTCGGACGCATCGTTCCTCTCCTCCGGCGGGTATCATCATCATCTGGCGGTGAATACGTGGAACAGCCGTGGCGCGAAGGAACGCAACGCCACCGAAACCGGCCTCGACTGGTTTTCCCTCACCGTCAGAAATCCCGACGATCTTGAGGCGCAGAAGACCCGGCTGCGGGCCGCCGCTTATGTGCTGGTGGAGATGGAGAACAATGTCGTGGAGGCAATCGACCCATGGGGCACGCGGCTGCGGCTGGTGCCGGGGTGAGTGGTCGTGGGTCTCCGTATCATGCGCGGAGCACACTGCGCGATTGAAGGTTACGGCGGGTTAAGCGTTTAGAGGGCTTCGCAGCATCATCTCCTTCCGACATTCCGGCCTTGAAACGCTACTGTCCGGTTTAAATCTCGAGCATTGGGACAGGAATGACGTATGGCCGTCGTCCTATAAATGGCAAACCTCGCCAAACACTCCGACGTCATCCTCGGGCCTGTCCCGAGGAGCTGCAACGGATTGATTTTTTTGACGTGTTTGGATCCTTGGGACAAGCCCAAGGATGACGTCGAGAAAATGCGCAACGTTCACCGCTAGCTTCCAAGCCATATAAGGTATCCATAAATTTAAACGGGACGGCAGTAGCCTTGCGCAGGAATCCAGCCGACGCGGGTCTGCGCGTCGGGAAGGACTCTTTTCAGCCCAAGGACTTGGGCTGGCTGGATACCGGCTGAAGGCCTGAATGACGGAGGAGGTTTGCGCCCCGGAAACGATTACCAGCCATGCAGCCACATCGCCCTCTGAACCCGGAAAAGAAAGCCTTGCGAGGCCACGGCAGCGGCCTCGCAAGGCATTCCATCCGGTACAGGAAACCGGATGGTGGGGTCTGGTGAGAGCCCTTGGTTGTTTCGAAAACATAGCAAAATGTCGCGTGATGTCGCTCACCCGAATGGGTGATACGGCCAGATAAATTCACATTGAGCAAAAGTCCGGGCTGATCCCGAACAAGCCGCCTCAGACGGCTTCGCGCAGCTGTTCGGCGGTCTGCAAATCCACCGATACAAGCTGCGACACACCCTGTTCGGCCATGGTGACACCGAACAGGCGGTTCATGCGCGCCATGGTGATGGGATTGTGGGTGATGATGACGAAGCGGGTCTCCGTAGAGGCCACCATCTCGTCCATCAGGTTGCAGTAGCGCTCGACATTGTGGTCGTCGAGCGGGGCATCCACCTCGTCCAGCACGCAGATCGGCGCGGGATTGGTGAGGAAGACGGCAAAGATCAGCGCCATGGCTGTCAGCGCCTGCTCGCCGCCGGAAAGCAATGTCATGGTCTGTGGTTTCTTGCCCGGCGGACGGGCGAGAATTTCCAGTCCCGCCTCCAGCGGATCGTCGGATTCGATCAGCTGCAGCTCGGCCGTGCCACCGCCGAACAGATGGGTAAACAGTCGCTGGAACTGCGAATTGACCACATCAAAGGCGGCGATCAGCCGCTCACGGCCCTCGCGGTTGAGGTTCTGGATGCCGGCCCGCAGCTTGCGCACGGCATCGATGATATCGTCGCGCTCCTTGATGAGCGCCTCGAGCTTGGCGGAAAGCTCGGCCTGCTCTTCCTCGGCACGCAGATTGACCGCGCCAAGCCTTTCGCGTTCGATCTTCAGCCGGTCGAGATCACGCTCGACGTCGCGAATATCGGGCTTCGGCTGGTCCGGGCCAAGGCCGGTCAGGCGCAGGGCCATATGCGGCTCGGTATTCAGTGTTTCGCGGATGCGATGTTCCGCCTCCTGCCGCTTTTCGCGGGCGGAAACCAGACGTTCTTCGGCACGGCCGCGTTTTTCGCGGGCTTCGGCCAGTTCGGAAAGCGCCGTTGCGGCCACCCGGTCTGCGGCACGCTGCAGGTTTTCCGCCTCGGCCAGCCGGTCTGCGGCCTCGCGGCGGGCGTCCTCGGTCTTCTGCAATTCATTGAGGAGGTTGCGGCGTTTCTCGTCGAACTCCTCCGGCGCTATGTCAAGCTCGGCGATTTCCTCGCGCGCCTCTTCCTCACGTTCGCGCAGCGTGGCGATGTGATCGGCCGCACTTGCCGCCCGTGACTGCCAGGTGGAACGCTCCTGCCCGATTGCCTGTATTCTGCGCTGGCGGCTTTCCGCCTCGCGGCTCACGCCCTCGTGGCGGGCGCGGGCTTCCGCCAGAAGGCCGCGGTCAGTCGCGACTTCGAGCTGGCTTTCGCGCAGCTTGAGATCGAGCACGGAAAGATCCGGCGCGTCTTCCATTTCGATGCGGGCGTTTTCCTCCTGAACGGCGATCTCGTCGATCTGCGCGCCGATCTGGTTCAGCGCTTCGGAAACGATATCCCGGCGGCGCAAAAGATCGCCCGAGGCCCGTTCGGCTGATGTCAGCGCCTCGCGTGCCTCGGCAAGCTGACGGGTCGCGAGCCGGCTCCGGTCGCGCACGTCCGAAAGCTGCAATTCGCTGCTTCTGATGGCCTCGGTTTTCACGGCAAGCTGGTCTTCGGCCTCTTCCAGAATGGAGCGGGCCTCATCCAGTTCGGTTTCGATTTCGGCGAGGCGATTCTTCTGCGACAGGCGAAGTGCTGCAGCACCCGGGGCATCGGCGCTGGCGATGTGGCCGTCCCAGCGGAACAGGGCGCCCTCGCGCGTTACCAGCCGCTGGCCGGCTTTGAGCGAAGGCAACAGGCGCCGGGCTTCCGATACGTCTGCAACGACGCCGATTTGTGCAAGGGCACGTCTAAGCGCATCAGGCGCCTTGGCGTAATCCAGAAGCGGTTTTGCACCCTGCGGCAGGGCGGGATCACCAGCACCGTCGCCATTGCCACCCCAATATGCAGGTGCTGCGGCATCGAGCGGGCTTTCGAGGTCATCGCCAAGCGCCGCACCAAGGGCGGCCTCATAACCGCGTTCCACCGTCATTTCTTCCGCCACCGGCGTGAAACTGCCATTGGCAGCGGCACTGGAGGCGAGGATTTTGGTGATGGTGCGCGCTTCGGTATCCAGCGCGTTCAGCCGATTCTTCGCCGTTTCCAGCGGCCCGCGCGCCAGCGCTTCGGCCGAACGTGCCTCGGCAACGGCGGCCTCGGCCTCCTCCGCCACGATCAACGCGTCTTCGACTGCGATCTCAGCTGCCTCGACCGCTTCACGCCGTTCTGCGGGGTCGGGAAGGCCGGAGAGTTTTTCGTCGATGGCCTCGATCTCGGCCGTTGCTTCCTGCGATTGCCGTTCGAGCCTTAGCTTGCGGTCTGAAAGATCGCGGATCGCCCGCTCCAGCTGCTGACGGCCGGCAGCGGCCTCGGCGCGCTCGGCGGTGATGGCGGTGAAGATGGCTTCGCTTTCCGCCAGCTTGACGGCGGCGGCTTCGAAGGCTTCGCGCATTTCGTCGGCATGGCGCCCGGAATCGGACAGGATTTCGAGGAGTTCGGCCTCTTCCTCATCCAGCCGCGCGAGTATCTGGGCATTGTCGGATACAAGCCGTTCCTCGCGGACAATATCCTCGCCAAGCTGCGACAGACGGCGCGCCAGCTCGTCGCGGCGGCGCAGCAGGCGGTTCGCCTCATCATCCAGCTGGGTGCGGGCGATTTGCAGGCGTTGCAGGGCGGCGGCAACGCGGGCCTCGTCCTCGCGCAGTTCCGGCAGTTTCAGGCTGGCGATGCCCTGCTGCTTGGCCGCTTCCATCTGCCCCTGCGCCTTTTCGGCGACGATGTTGGTCGCCTGATTGAGCGCGCTTTCCGCCTCGCCTTCGGCTTCCTTCGCCTCCACCCAACGGATGTGCAGAAGGGTCGCCTCGCGGGCGCGGATATCGGCGGACAGCATCTTGAAACGGTTCGCCTGCCGCGCCTGGCGTTTCAGGCTTTCGATCTGGCTTTCCAGCTGGGCGGTCACATCTTCCAGCCGCTCCAGATTGGTCTCGGCGGCGCGCAGACGAAGCTCGGCCTCATGGCGGCGGGAATGCAGGCCGGAAATGCCGGCCGCCTCTTCCAGCAGCTGGCGGCGGGCTTGCGGCTTGGCGTTGATGAGTTCGCCGATACGGCCCTGCCCCACCATGGAGGGCGAGCGCGCGCCGGTGGAGGCGTCGGCAAATAGCAGCTGCACATCCTTGGCGCGGGCTTCCTTGCCGTTGATGCGGTAGACCGAGCCGTTTTCGCGCTCGATACGCCGCGTCACCTGAATTTCATCGGCATCGTTGAAGGCGGCGGGCGCGGTGCGGTCGGAATTGTCGAGATAGAGGCCAACTTCGGCGGTGTTGCGCGCCGGGCGATTGCCGGAACCGGAGAAGATCACGTCATCCATGCCGGAGGCGCGCATGTTCTTGTAGGAGTTTTCGCCCATCACCCAGCGAAGCGCTTCCACCAGATTGGACTTGCCGCAGCCATTCGGGCCGACGACACCGGTGAGCCCCGGCTCGATGATGAATTCGGAAGGTTCAACGAAGGATTTGAAACCGACAACGCGCAGCTTGTTGAACTTCATGCCGTCATGCTCCGGCCGCAAGACAGGCAATAAAAAACGGGCGAACGGAAGTATCCGCCGCCCGTTTCTTTCAGGGTTCGGCGATCAGAGCAGCTTGTCGATGACAGCCGACATGTTTTCAACCGACATGTCTCCCGCGTATTTCTTGCCGTTGATGATGAAAGTCGGCGTGGAGTTGATGCCGAATTCCGTCGCACCGCGTTGCATGGTTGCGTTCACATCATCCAGAAGTTTCTGGTTCGTCAAGCAGGCCTCGAAAGACTCCTGTGAGAAACCGGCCATTTTCGACAATTGCAGCAGGGCGGCGCGCGCATCCTGGGCTACAGCCCAGCTCTGCTGTTGCTTGAACAGCATGGAAACGAAGGGGAAATACTGGCCTTCAGGGGCGCAGCGCGCCAGCATGAAGGCGGCAGCAGCGCGCGGATCGAACGGGAATTCGCGCAGCACGAAATAGACCTTGCCGGTATCAATGTATTTTTTCTTGATCTCTTCGAAGGTCTTGTTGTGGAAGTTGGCGCAGTGCGGGCAGGTCATCGACATGTATTCGACGATCTTGACGGGTGCGTTGGCATCACCGAGCGCTGCTTCCGGCAGCGGGCCGGGCTTCATCACCGCAGCCATATCCACGTCGCCGGTGGATTCAGGCAATTCCTGCGCCTCGGCAATACCGGGCGTGAAGGCAAACGGCAGGGCCGCAGCAACGGCAGCAAGGGCAACACCGCCGAGAAGGCCGCGACGGGAAATGGTCAGTTCGGGAAAATGCATGAAAGCACCTGTTGGTAATAGACTCTATTGTCTGTTGATTCCGATATAGCGACGGCCTGTTCATCACAAGCGGGGTTTTGAACTCTTCTTGTCAAAGAATTGTGACCAGTCAAGGACAGCGCCTTTCATCAAATCGTCCTGCGCGGCGGCTTTTTCTGCAACACCGCCGTGCCAAGCCGCTCCACCGCCTTGCGCAGCGCCTCGCTCTCGATGCCTTGCATCATGTCATCGAGACGTTTTGCCGCATCGCCACGCAGCGGCGGCGGTTTTCTTTTGCGGGCAATGGTTTGCGAAACCGGCTTCTGCACGATCCGGATCTGGCGCACCGCCGGAAAGCCGAAAAAACCGTTGATGCGGGCGATGAGTTCGCCCTGTGCATGGGTAAGGAACAAGGCGCGCGCGCCTTCGCAGGCGATGGTCAGCACGCCGGGCTGGTAACCGCCGCGATCCGGCCCCTCGTCGCGGCGCGGCCAAGTGATTTTTTCCGGCCGGGTGCAATCGGCAAAGTCGTCGCCGGCGATCTCGTCCCAGGAGCCGAGCAACGCCGTGTTGATGCCCGCCCGCTTCGACAGCACGGGATCCATGATGCCGTTGGCGACTTCGGCGATCTGTACGACGCCCTTGCGGAACGAATCTGCAGGTTTCTTCATGCTCTCCTCGACAGAGGCAAACGACCTCAAGCGGTCGCGCCGTCGTCACCTTCTTCGCCGCGCAACAGCGCACGGAATCGTCGCCAGTCCCGGCGGGCGCCCAAGCGTATCATTCCCGCCACCCAACATCCAAAGAGGAAATAGCCCGCAGCCAAAATCTTCAGATGAAGGATGCCCGGCTTATCCGAGATAAAAGCAATCACCAACATGCAGGCCAGAACGACGAACAGATATATCCACAGGCCATGGCAAAAAATCGCCCAGAAACCCGATTCAAAAATCCGAAAGCGGCGTGACGGTTTTTCCCGCGTCATTTCCAGCTCACGAATGTGCCGGATTACCCGCGCCGTTACCAGGGCGACCCCGTTCTGCGTGCCAAAGCACAGCCGACCGATGCGGTTCAGCAGGCTGATGATCAGGCACAATGCGAGAAGAGCTCCGACAATATGAAGGAGCGGTTGAGGTATGTTTTCCAGCAGCGCGTTCGGCATGGGTTGGTCCTCCTGAAACAGATGGTGGGTCTCGATGTCATGGCGTTCACCGCCGGATGCGGTTTTCCGCCTCGCCACGACAGGCTGCTGTTGCAGATTGCCGCGCCGTCTCTATGTTCAGCGGCGATGAACACATATGCGCGACAACAAATATCACATCCGACGGCGGAACAACTTCTGGCATGGTACGACCGGCACCATCGCGAGCTGCCGTGGCGCACGTCTCCGGCCATGGCGGCACAGGGAAAACGCGCCGATCCCTATCACGTCTGGCTGTCGGAGGTGATGCTGCAGCAGACGACGGTGCAGGCGGTAAAGCCTTATTTCCTGAAGTTTCTCGCCGCCTGGCCAACCGTCAGCGATCTGGCGGCAGCACCGGTCGAAGATGTCATGGCGGCCTGGGCGGGGCTTGGTTATTACGCCCGCGCCCGCAACCTCAAGAAATGCGCGGAAGCCGTGGCGCGCGACCATGGCGGGGTTTTTCCGGACAGCGAGGCGGGCCTGAAAGAGCTGCCCGGCATCGGCGATTATACTGCCGCCGCCGTGGCGGCCATCGCGTTCAACCGGCAGGCGGCAGTGATGGACGGCAATGTGGAGCGCGTCATTTCCCGGCTCTTTGTCATAGACGCTCCCCTGCCCGGTTCCAAACCGGCCATGAAAGCGAAGGTGGCCGAGCTGACGCCCGTTGATCGGCCCGGTGATTTCGCCCAGGCGATGATGGATCTCGGCGCGACGATCTGCACGCCGAAACGGCCGGCCTGCGCACTCTGTCCGTTCAATGGCGCCTGTCTGGCGCTTGCGCGTGACGAGCCGGAGCGTTTTCCGGTGAAGGCGGCGAAGAAGGCCAAACCCGTGCGGCTCGGCGCGGCCTTCGTGGCGGTGAATCCGAGCGGCGAAATCCTGCTGCGGCGGCGCATCGAAAGCGGGCTTCTCGGCGGCATGACCGAGGTGCCGACAACGGCATGGACCGCCCGTGTGGATGGCGGCACGGAGGCGAGCCACGCGCCCTTTGCCGCCGGCTGGCAGGCGGCGGGCGTCATCGTGCATGTCTTCACCCATTTCGAACTGCGGCTCACCGTCTATCGCGCGCAGGTGCCGGATAGCTTCAAAACCGGCCCGGATGACGGATGGTGGGAGCCGGTTACAAATCTTGACGTGCAGGCGCTGCCAACGGTGATGAAAAAAGTCATCATCCAAGCTATTCCATCCGCGTATCGGCCCGAAAATCGAAATTGATTTTCGACAGGGACGATGCAACTCAAAGATTTAGAGCGTTTGAAAGACGCGCTGATGTTCGATGAAAGCAGGAAGTTTCGATGACCAAGATTGAGCATATCGTATTCGACATCGGCAAGGTGCTGATCCATTACGATCCGCATATTCCCTATAGTCGCCTCATTCCCGATGCCGACGAGCGCAAATGGTTCTTCGAGAATGTCTGCACCCATGACTGGAACCTCGAACAGGATCGCGGTCGCCGCTGGGAGGATGCCGAAGCGCTGTTGCTGGAGCAATTTCCCGAGCGGGAAGAGCATATTCGCGCCTTCCGCAAGTTCTGGCACGAAATGGTCTCGCATTCCTATGACGAGAGCGTCGCGATCATGGTTGGCCTGATCGACAGCGGCCACGACGTCACGATGCTGACCAACTTCGCTTCCGACACCTTTCGTGAAGCGCAGAAGATGTTCCCCTTCCTCACCCTGCCGCGCGGCGTGACGGTCTCCGGCGATGTGAAGCTCCTGAAGCCTGACGTGGCGATCTACGATCTGCACGCAAAGGAATTCGGCCTCAACCCCGCGGCCAGCATCTTCATCGACGATACGCTGGCGAATGTGGAGGGCGCAAAGCAGGCCGGCTGGCAGGCGGTGCACTTCACCGGCGCGGAAAAGCTGCGGCAGGATCTGCGGGATTATGGGGTGGATGTCTGAAAATGACAGAACGGGCAGCTCCGATGGAGTTGCCCGTTCCTTGAGATTTCACCGGAAAACCGGGGTTCAGCCCTGTGCGAAGGGCACGGCGACATAGGTCTGCGAATCGCCGCGCTGGATGAGCAGCAGAACGGATTTGCGACCCGCCTTGCCCGCCTGCGCAATGGCCGCCTTGGCATCACCCGCCGATTTCACCGCCGTCTGATTGACTGAAACGATCACGTCGCCTGCCTGCAAACCAGCCTCGGCGGCGGGTTTGGAGGGTGTCACGCTTTCGACGATCGTGCCCTTTTCATTCTGCGGGAGATTGAGGGCTTCACGGATCGCCGGGGTGATATCCGCCAGTCCGATACCGATCATTGGCAGGGCTTGCGATGAGGCATCGCCCTTCTGCTGGCCATTGTCAGGGGATGCCTGTGCGCTCTGGCCATCATTGCCACCCACGGTGAGAAGCAGGTCGCGGGTCTCGCCCTGACGCCAGACCGTGACGTGTTCCTTCTGGCCCGGCGACAGATCTGCGACCATGCGCGACAGATCGCGCGGGGACTTGATCGTCTGTCCGCCGAGCGCGGTAATCACGTCGCCGGTCCTGATGCCGGCGCGGCCTGCGGGTGTGCTCGTTTCCACCTTGGCGACCAGCGCGCCTTCCGGCGTGGCAAGGCCGATGGCGTTGGCCACGTCAGGGGTCACCGGCTGTATCTGAACGCCAATGAAGCCGTGGTGGATCGACCCATCCTTCATGAGGCGGACGACGACATTCTGCGCCTGATCGGAGGGGATGGCGAAACCGACACCGACGCTGCCGCCATTCGGCGAATAGATCGCCGTGTTGATGCCGACGACCTTGCCTTCGACATCGACCAGCGGACCACCGGAATTGCCGTGATTGATCGGCGCGTCGATCTGGATGAAATCGTCATAGGGTCCGCTGTGCAGGTCACGCCCGCGGGCCGAGACGATACCGGCCGTGACCGTGGTACCGATGCCGAACGGATTGCCGATCGCCAATATCTGATCGCCGGCCTTCAGCCTGTCGGAATCTCCCCAGGAAATCACTGCCAGAGGCTTGGAAGCGGTGATCTTGAGGACGGCCAGATCCGATTTCGGATCGGCGCCGACAAGCGTGGCGGGAAGCTCCGTGCCGTCATCCAGCGTCACCTTGATGGAAGTGGCATTGTCGATGACGTGATTATTGGTGACGATATAGCCGTCCGGCGAGATGATGAAGCCGGAACCCAGTGCTTCCGCGGTCTGGGATTGGCGCTGCTGCGGCTGCTGTTGCGGCAGGGGAATGCCCTGCTCGCCGAAGAACTGCCGAAACTGCTGGTCAAACGGCGTGGTGTCATCGGTCGCCTGTTCCTGCGTTTTCATTTCGGTGGTGACGGTCACCACCGCCGGCTTGTCGGCGGCAACGATCCCGGCGAAGGAACCGCCCGACGTCACCGGGCCGGGAACGGCCGATAATCCGGCCTGGGCAAAAGCGGGTGTGTTATGCAGAAAGACGGGCAGCACAAGCGGTGCGGCGACAAAGGCTGCGCCAAGCAAAGCTGCGATACGATATCTGCGAAGAATGCCGGACATGACGTTTCTCCTTTGTGAGGACATGCGCAGCCGAAACCGCGCCGTCGCTATACGATGCCCTTTCGGCAACCAGATTCCGGCTGCGCATAAGATGGGCTATGCCAAATCCTCGTGCATCCCGATGGGGACGCACGGTGCCTTGTGTTACATGTCTCTAGAAAATCGGCAGGTTTTCCCTACCGGGCCCTGGAGTGAGGGAGGGCGGGTCTCACCGGCGCGCCCTCCTGATGCTTTGCTTTCCGAGGGGAAGCCCGATCCTCGGAAACGAGGATCGAAACGTCCCGGTCAGCTCATGCGCACGATATTCCGATCAAGTTGCCGGACTTCACCTTGAAGCGTGGCGAATGTCTTGAAAGGGATGCCGCCGCGATGCATGTCGGCTGCTCTCAAGGCCTGCGTGCTGATGCCCGCGGCCTCTTTTTCCAGCCTGTTGAAAGAGCTGGCCGTCAGCTTGCCCTGCTGACGTTCGAGATCGATCCGGTGATCGGCGACGCGCACTTCATTCAGAACGCGGGCCAGATGATGTGGTCCCTGATAGCTGTAGCTCATCGGAGGGGCATTATAATAGCCGGTGGCAAGGTCACTCCAGTCGACATAGTTGTCGGACTTGAAGAAACCCCGATCACGGTCACCAGGGAAACCGCCACCCCGGTCGCCGTCATGGAAACCGTGGCCCCCGTCACTGTGCTCCCCACCATGACCGCCACCGTGACCACCGTGCTCGGCCGCGAACGCGCCGCCCGAGGCAACCGCCAGAATGAAGGATGCTATTGTGACTGTTTTTAAAAGCGAGCGCATGGCACGCCTCCTTGTTCATCGCAGGCAATGGCCCGCGAATCCGGCTGTCTCGCATCGTCGCGTCGCGATCGTTTTTGGTCGCCGGCGACACTCAGCCTGGAAGAATATGTACTCCCCGCCATGTGTAGCGTCACGTTAATCTTCCGTAACGCGCCGGACATCTATTGTTAAGACTTGGTCACCAGAGCACATCCTGACTAAACGGAATCAAGGGCGTGCTTTATTGCCCTGTTCTCATGATTTTTTTGACGTAGAGCCGTTACTTGGGGGCGCCGGAAAGCCTGGGGAACCCCAAAAAGAAAATTGGCGCAGGCGGAAATGGCGGTCTCCGGCCTGCGCCAGTCCTGCCGCAAGCGGCATGGGACAGCAGTGTTTTCGTGATCTGTCCGAACCGGATTTCCACAACCACTGCTTTGACCCAGACAGTATGGGCCGTCTCTTGCGCGAAACTTGTCTGGCTAAAGTTTTATATTCGAAAATACCAACGCCCGACACCAGGGTGCCGGGCGTTGGTCGTTCTCCATCCGGGACTGAAGGTACTAAACCGGACAGAGACGTATTCTGACAAGGGCGGGCGGTGGATCGTCCGTCTTCAGCCTTTCGGGCTTTCGACTATTCGGCCTTTGCCATTTCACTGCGAATGATGGTTCTGAGATCATCGATCGGCTTCAGTTCGTCGCCGTCCTCGAAATGCCAGAACGTCCATCCGTTGCATGCGTCGAGACCCTGCACCTTCGCGCCGAGGCGGTGAATGGAGCCGGCAGTCCCGCCGGATGCCAGGGTACCATCCGCACGAATAATGGCGCTATAACGGCGTCTTGCATCCGTCAGAACCTGGCCGGGGCGGACGAGGCCGCTTTCGACCAGCGTGTTGAAGGCAACGCGCGGTTCGGCTTTCTTGCCCGTCATGACGGTCAGTTCCGCCTTGCCGAGCGGCTCGACGGCGGCGATGCGGGCGGATGCCGCGTCGATATAATCCTGTTCGCGCTCGATGCCGACGAAGTGGCGGCCGAGACGTTTTGCGACAGCACCTGTGGTACCGGAGCCGAAGAACGGGTCGAGCACGATGTCACCCGGCTTGGTGGACGCCATGATGATGCGCGCCAGCAGGGCTTCCGGCTTCTGGGTGGGATGTACCTTCTTGCCGTCCTCGCCCTTCAGCCGCTCATGGCCGCTGCAGATCGGGAACAGCCAGTCGGAGCGCATCTGCACATCGTCGTTGGAGGCCTTCAGGGCATCGTAATTGAAGGTGTAGCTTTTGGCTTTCGGATCACGGCTTGCCCAGATCATGGTCTCATGGGCGTTCTGGAAACGGCGGCCCTTGAAATTGGGCATGGGGTTGGTCTTGCGCCAGACGATATCGTTGAGGATCCAGAAATCGAGGTTCTGGAGCATGGCGCCGACGCGGAAGATATTGTGGTAGGAGCCGATGACCCAGATGGTGCCGTTCGGTTTCAGCACGCGGCGGCAGGCGAGCAGCCAGGCGCGGGTGAAGGCGTCATAGGCATCGAAGGAGGCGAACTGGTCCCATTCGTCATCGACGGCATCAACCAGCGACTGATCGGGCCGGTGAAGCGTGCCGCCAAGCTGGAGATTATAGGGCGGGTCGGCGAAAATCGCATCCACCGACTGGCTCGGGAGGGCATCCAAGGCAGCGACACAATCACCTTTGATGATGCTGTCTTTCCAGGCGTCACTCTCGCCCGCACGATCAAAACCGGCACGCCGAAAATCGGCCAGCGGAAAAACTGCTGCCATTGGTACTCGCTCCATACGCTTACTCTCTACTGATGCTTATGGTTACCGAAGATGGTTATCAAAGCCTGAACAAGTCACGGAAAACGCAAAATAAATGGCTGTAGCGGCCGCGATGTGGGATTTGCGGCGACCGGCGGGGAACCCGAAGCGGCACAAAAACGTTGTGCACAACGGGTTAGTCTGTCGCGCAGATCGACGCGACAGGAAGACGGCAATGGCAAGGGGTGATCCGCAATGGGGTCGATGATGAAAATGGCTTCTTTTTCCGTAAATGTCGCATGTGCTGCGCTTGTCGTTGCGGCGCTGCCGTCACCATTGCGGGCGCAGGCGCCCTCGGCGCAATTTAACGTGGTGACGGATGCGGTGCTGTTTGATGGCGGTCCCTCGCTTGGCAACAGCAACAAGGTGCGTTGGGATTTCTACAAGACCGACCGGGCTGGAGCGCGAACCGATGAGAATGCCGGCGGCTCCTATGACGCCACCTTCGAGGCAAAACTGCCGGCCGGCAAATATGTCGGTGTCGCAGCGCTGGGCAATGTGACCCGCGAAATTGCCTTCGAGGTGAAGGATGGCAGCGTCGCAAGGCCGAAGGTGAATTTCGATGCGGCGGAACTGACTGTCGTGCCGAAACGCAGCCCGGATGGCGATGTAGAAACTCAGGCGAAAACCGAAATCACCAAGGGCGATTTCAAGGACAGCGTCTATGGCCAGAATGCCGTCTTCGTGCCGGCTGGCGAGATTGTTCTCACCGGCAGCATCGGTCCGGCGCGGGTGCAGGAAACACTTGCCGTCAAGGCGGGCGAAACGATCAGCCACGACCTTGTCATCCCGAGCGGCGTGGTGATTGCCAAGGCGGTTTATGCCCAAGGCGGCAAGGCGGTTGAAACCGACGACATTCGTTTCGAGGCGATGTCAGCCAAGGAAACCCTTGATGGCACGCGCCAGACCATCAACGGCATTTACGGCACGGGCAAGATGATGGAAATGCCGGCAGGCGATTTCGTCATGCGGGCGCGTCTGGGCAAGGTGACAGTGGAACAACCTTTCACGGTGACCGCCGGAAAACGCTCGGAAATCACCCTTGATCTCGATGCCGGCGTTCTTGCCATCACCGCCCCCGGTGCGGAACGGATCGATATCGTCGAGACAACCAAGGATCTGCAGGGCACGCAGAAGGAAATTTCCGGTCGCTACGGCACACAGCATCAGGAAACGCTGCATCCCGGCGATTATTCGGTGAAGGTGAGCTACGACAAGAAGTCCGGGCGCGACCCGAAGGAGATCAAGGCAACGGTGAAGGCGGCAGAGCGGACCGAGACGAATGTGCCGGAGTAGCCCTCTCACCTCCCCGCCCCCTCACTCCTGTGCCTGTCACAGGAATAAGGAAAGAGAAGGCGTCACAATTTCCGGCCATCCGACCCATATTTGGGACTGAGCATCGGATGCTTCGAGAAACGCGCCGCATCCTTCGGCACTGTCTGCAACGGCTCCCCTATCTTCACCCCGGCAAAGCCTGATGCTGCGATACGGTCGCAAAGCCTTATCCACTGGCAACCACGACAGGCCTGCCGGATGTCTCCGGCGGCGAAGGCGAGACGCATTCTTGCAAGAAAGTCCGGCGTTGCCCGCAGCCGTTTTCCCGGGGCAAGCGTCTCGTTCAAGAGCGTCGACACTGAAGCCCGGGCCGTCTCGTCCCGCTGCACCACGCCTTCGTTAAAACAGTGCGCATGGCTTTCGCAGAGGAGGCCGGTGCAGATATCATCCGGTCCATCCACCAGCTCGATATCCTCTTCGCCCGCATTCAGCCGGGCGGCGACACGGTCGTAATTTTCGACGAAGCCGGAAGTGTAGCCCTTGCCGACATAGGTCAGCATACACAGAAGATGGTGGGGGCGGAGCCGGACAGCCAAGCGCCGCCGCCTATCCGACAATCGCGAAGGCGTCGCGCACCGAGCCGGACGAGGTGCGGATCGCCTTGCGGCCGATCCATTGCACATGTCCGTCGAGAATGCGTACCGCCTCTTCCGCGCGGCCGCCGCGCAGCGCGTCGATGATTGCGCGGTGGTCAGTATCGGTGCGGCGCTCCCAGCCGGCCCGCCAGGCGGAAAACAGGAAACGGGCGCTTGCGGCATGCAGGCCGTCGATCGCCTCCATCAGGCGCGGCATGTTGCAGGGTGCCGTGATGAGGCGATGGAAGCGGCGATTGGCCTCTTCCCAGTGCTGCACGTCAACGGCGCTGTCACCTTCCAGCGTCGCCGCCTCGGCCTGATCGAGAATGGCTGACGTCATGTTGGGAATGGCGTGGCGCAGCGCCAGAACCTCAAGGGCGGCGCGCATTTCCGCCACTTCGCGCACATCGTCAAGGCCGAAATCCGCCACCCGGACACCCCGGCGCGGAATGCTGGCGGCCAGCCCCTGCGCTTCCAGCCGGCGAAACGCTTCGCGAACCGGCACGTGCGACGCGCCGAATTCGGCGGCGATGTGATCCTGCCGCAGCCGTTCGCCCGGCGACAGTTCACCGCGGACGATGCGGTCGGCGAGCGTCCGGCTGATGCGTGCGGCAATGGTGTCTTCAGGTGCGGTTTTTACTGGCTTGGGCATAATATCCCATAACGCATATGCCGCGCGACTGTGTAGCGGTTTTTGCAGGCGGGAAAAAGCAATGGCGAATATTCTAGATCCCTTAGCCGCTTATGCGTTCCCCGTGTCCGGCACAGGCAAGCTATGAGCCCGGCGGGACCGACCCTTGCGGGTGAGCCGGTTGAGCTTGACGCGGACATGGTCTAAAAGCCCGGCATCACTTTTTCCAGGCACATTCGATACAGGGAGCGCCCATGAGCGGCTTCGACCTCATTATTTTCGACTGCGACGGCGTTCTGGTCGATTCCGAAATCATCGCGGCGCAGGTGGAATCCCGCCTTCTGACCGAGGCCGGTTATCCGATCTCCGTCGAAGAAATGGGCGAGCGCTTTGCCGGCATGACCTGGAAGAACATTCTTCTGCAGGTGGAAAGCGAAGCCAGCATTCCGCTCTCCGCGTCGCTGCTCGACAAGTCGGAAAAGCTGCTCGACATGCGGCTGGAACGCGACGTGAAGATCATCGAGGGTGTTAAATTCGCGCTGTCGCGCCTGACGACACCGCGCTGCATCTGCTCGAACTCTTCCAGCCACCGCCTCGACATGATGCTGACGAAAGTCGGCCTGAAGCCCTATTTCGCGCCGCATATCTATTCTGCCAAGGACCTCGGCGCCGACCGCGTGAAGCCGAAGCCCGACATCTTCCTGCATGGTGCCACCCAGTTCGGCGTCTCGCCCGATCGCGCGGTCGTCATCGAGGATTCCGTACACGGCATCCATGGCGCGAAGGCCGCAGGCATGCGCGTCATCGGCTTTACCGGCGCATCCCACACCTATCCGAGCCACGCCGACCGGCTGACCGATGCGGGCGCCGAAACGGTGATTTCGCGCATGCAGGATCTACCGGCCGTGATTGCGGCAATGGCGGAGTGGGAAGGCGCCTTTTGAGTTTGGAGGAGAGCCCCCACCTTCAAGTCATCCTCGCCCTTGAGGCGAAGATCCAAAAACCGCGCGAAGGTGGAGCCTCGGGACAGGCCCGAGGATGACGTTGCGAATGTTGGGCGGTCTGTAAGCAATAAAAAACCGGAGCCTGCAAAAGCAGCCTCCGGTTTTTTTCATCCAGCTCGTCAAATCACCGGCGCCTGGTCTTTGCCTTGGCGCTCTCGCCGCCGAAGCCGATATAGACGTTGACCGACTTCGGTGCGCCGCCCGGTCCATTGGGAATGGCGACGTGGTCATTGTTGAAGATGAACTGCGTGCCGGCGGCGCCTGCCGGGACATCGATGGCGAAATTGGTTGTTTCGCCGTAGATTTCGCCGTCACCGTCCTTCACCGTCACGCGGATCGGAACTGTGACGCGGCCGGGCTTGGCCAAGGGGCCGGGAACGAGACGGCCCTGGGCCAGCACGTTCACGGTCAGCGTCGTTTCGTTTGCGGTGCAGGAGCGCGTCGTATCTGACAGCGAGACCTGATAGGCAAGCTTCTGCGGATCATCCTTGGCGCCGCCGGCATAAACGCGGTGGACGGCGCTGGCGTCGAGAACCGTGACCGTCGGGCAGTTGGCCTGCACCACGGGGGCAACGGCATTGGCCTGCGCCGCCGGAGGGTTGACGGCAAGCGAGTCCGCTGGATTGGAGGAATTGCACCCTGCAACGACGGCCAGAAGCGACATCGCGGCGGACAAACGCAAGAAATTCCCTGACACTCTTCTAATTCCCTCTCCATTGTCCCGGAACCGAACCGGAGACGCTGTTTATTGACCTTTCACGCAGGTTGGCGATGGTCTATAGCAGCGACGCCGGAAAAAATCGATTGGCATGTTCGGTTTTGCTTGAATTTTCAAAAAAGCCCTTCATTACCTCGCCAATCGCCTCATTTCCGTGAGACGCTGCTGGAAAAGATGCCGAAGATCGGCGACGGACATACCGGTTAAGGACAAGGCCGGTTAAGGACAGGGGACTATCTCGTGAAATATGTATCGACCCGGGGTGCGGCCCCTTCGCTTGGTTTCTGCGACGCGCTTCTGGCGGGCCTTGGCCGTGACGGCGGGCTTTACGTGCCGCGTGAGTGGCCTTCCATGACAAAGAAGGAAATCCGCAACCTGCGCGGTAAATCCTATCAGGACGTCGCATTCGAGGTTCTCTATCGCTTCACCGGCGGCGAAATTCCGGCCGACAAGTTCAGGGCGATGATCGACGACGCCTATTCGACGTTCCGCCATCCGGCCGTCGTGCCGCTGACGCAGACCGGCCCGAACACTTTCGTGCTGGAGCTTTTCCACGGCACCACGCTCGCCTTCAAGGACGTGGCGATGCAGCTTCTCGCCCGCCTGATGGACTATACGCTGACTGAGCGCGGCGAACGCGCCACCATCGTCGGCGCAACCTCGGGCGATACCGGAGGTGCTGCTATCGACGCCTTTGCCGGGCGCGAGCGCACCGACATCTTCATCCTTTTCCCGAACGGCAAGGTGTCCCCGGTGCAGCAGCGCCAGATGACGACCTCCACCGCTTCCAACGTGCATGCGCTGGCGATCAACGGCAATTTCGACGATTGCCAGACGCTGGTCAAAGAAATGTTCAACGACGTGAAGTTCCGCGACGGCGTGAAGCTTTCCGGCGTCAACTCCATCAACTGGGCGCGCATCATGGCGCAGGTGGTCTATTATTTCACCGCGTCGCTGTCGCTCGGCGGCCCTGACCGGAAGGTGTCGTTCACCGTTCCGACCGGCAATTTCGGCGATATCTTTGCGGGTTACGTCGCCAAGAAGATGGGCCTGCCGATCGACAAGCTGGTCATCGCCACCAATGACAACGACATTCTGGCGCGCACCCTGAAGACCGGCCGTTACGAGATGCGCGGCGTCAAGCCCACCACCTCGCCTTCGATGGACATCCAGATCTCGTCCAACTTCGAACGCCTGCTGTTTGAAGCCTATGACCGCGATTCCGCGGCGGTGAAGGCATCGATGGACGGTCTGAAGCAGTCCGGCGCGTTTGAAATTCCGCCGAAGGCACTGAAATTCATCAAGAAGGACTTCCGCGCCGGCCGCGCCACCGAAAAGCAGGTGGCGGCAACCATCCGCGAGACGCTTGAGAAAACCGGATACCTGATCGACCCGCATACGGCGACCGGTGTTTTCGTGGCGGAAAAGCACGAAAAAGCAGGAAGCCCGATGGTGGTTCTGTCTACCGCCCACCCGGCTAAATTCCCGGCCGCTGTAAAATCCGCTTGCGCAATCGACCCGGCGCTTCCAGTATGGCTAGCTGACATTATGAACCGGGAGGAGCGTTTCGACATTCTGGACGCAGAGCTGAAAGCCGTGGAAACCTTCATCGGCCAACATGCACGCGCCGGCAAATAGAGACGCGGAAAGACGTTGAGTATGAGAGTTAATGTGACCCGGCTTTCGTCCGGGTTGACCGTTGTGACGGAAAGAATGCCGCATCTCGAAAGCGTTGCTCTTGGGGTGTGGATCAAATCCGGGTCCCGCAACGAGACGACTGCCGAACACGGCATCGCCCATCTACTCGAGCATATGGCGTTCAAGGGCACGGCGCGGCGCACCGCCCGGCAGATCGCCGAAGAGATCGAAAATGTCGGCGGCGAAGTCAACGCCGCGACATCGACGGAAACCACCTCCTACTACGCCCGCGTCCTCAAGGACCATGTTCCGCTCGCCGTCGATATCCTTGCCGACATCCTGACGGAATCGCTCTTCGACGAAGAGGAACTGGAGCGGGAGAAAAACGTCATCCTCCAGGAGATCGGCGCTGCGACCGATACGCCCGACGACGTGATCTTCGACAATTTCTCCGGTGTCGCCTATCGCGACCAGACGATCGGTCGGCCGATCCTCGGCACGCCGGACACCGTGCAATCCTTCACGACAGGCCAGATCAGGCATTATCTCGCCCGCAATTACACGACGGATCGCATCTTCGTCGTCGCGGCCGGTGCTGTCGATCATGAGAGCTTCGTCAAGCAGGTGGAAGAACGTTTCGCCTCACTGCCGCAGCTGCCCATTGCCACGCCGGTTATGGAAAAAGCGATCTATACCGGTGGCGAAATCCGCGAAACCCGCGACCTCATGGACGCGCAGGTACTGCTGGGCTTCGAGGGCAAGGCCTATCACGCCCGCGATTTTTATTGCTCGCAGATCCTTGCCAATATTCTCGGCGGCGGCATGTCCTCCCGCCTGTTCCAGGAAGTGCGCGAATATCGCGGCCTCTGCTATTCCGTCTATGCGTTCCATTGGGGCTTTTCCGATACTGGCATCTTCGGCGTGCATGCGGCGACAGGCGCCAACGACCTGCCGGAACTGGTGCCCGTCATACTCGATGAGCTGCGCAAATCGTCGCAGACCATCCATCAGGAAGAAATTGACCGTGCCCGGGCGCAGATCCGTGCGCAATTGCTGATGGGTCAGGAAAGCCCGGCCGCCCGTGCCGGCCAGATGGCCCGGCAGATGATGCTTTACGGCCGTCCCATTCCCAATGAGGAGATGATGGAGCGCCTCGGCGACATCACGCGTGAGCGCCTGACCGATCTTGCGGGACGGCTGTTTTTCGATACAGTTCCAACATTGTCCGCAATTGGCCCGCTTGAACATCTGCCGCCTCTTTCAGACATCACTGCCGCGCTTTCTGCGCAGCAGCCTGCAAGGATAAAGGCGAACGGCTGAGACATGGCGGTTTCTTCCGCACAGGGATGGTGAATGCTGCGTTTTCTTTCCCGACATAACGACACGCCTGAACTGCGCAGCGCCGACCATCTTCTCAGACTGCCGCGCTACAGCGATTTCAAGCAATGGCATGTGCTGCGCTCCGAAAGCCGGCAGTTTCTTCAGCCCTGGGAACCCACCTGGCGCCCTGATGAACTGACCGAAGGCTCGTTTCGGATGCGCGTGGTACGCAACGGACAGGAGTTTTCCTCCGGCACCGCCGTCTCTTTCTTGCTGTTCGAAAAAGAGACCCTGCTCGTCGGCGGCATCACCATTGGTTATATCCGCCGGGGTGCCGCGCAGAGCTGCATGATCGGCTATTGGACGGGCGAACGGCACGCGGCACGAGGCCATATGTCTGCCGCATTAAAATTGGTAATACCATACATCTTCAACGGACTTCAGTTGCACCGTATCGAGGCAGCCTGTATTCCGGAAAACTTCAAAAGCATCCGGCTTCTCGAAAATGCCGGTTTCCAGCGGGAAGGCCTCTTGCGGGAATATCTGAAAATCAATGGCCAATGGCGGGATCATATGATGTTTTCCCTTCTTGCCGACAAGCAAAGCTCCGGCGGAACGAAGTACGATACATGACCTACATTCACCATGAGCCATGCCTCACGAAACGTCTGGCGGCAATCGCGCTGGCCGTGCCGTTTTTCCTGCTGTTTCTGCTTTTCTCCTCCTATTCCTACGCCTTCGAGCCGGTGAAAATTTCCCGTGACGACACGGCGCTTGATCTGACTGCCACAACCGATATCTATGCCAATCAGGGCGAAGCCTTTCAGGTCTCGACCGCGCCCGGCCCCGACGGCATCCGCCGCCGTATCGAGGTGCGCGCCAGTTCCACCGACCACCAGGGCGACTGGGCGGTTTTCGCACTCGCCAACGTGTCAGAAGAGCAGCTGGAGCGCGTCATCGTCGCCCCGCATTTCCGCCTCGTGAATTCCAAGCTGTTCTGGCCCGATCTAGGCTCACAGCGCATCATGGCGATCACGCCGAGTGAGGGCTTTGCGCTTGACCGGCAGCCGAGTCCTGACGCCGACGTGTTCCGCATCACACTCAATCCCGGCTCCGTCATCACCTTCGTTGCCGAGCTTTCCACGCCGCAGCTGCCGCAGCTTTACCTCTGGGAACCGGAAGCCTACAAGGACACGATCAACGCCTTTACGCTCTATCGCGGCATCGTGCTTGGCATTGCTGGCCTGCTCGCCGTGCTGCTCACCATCCTGTTCGTGGTCAAGGGAACCTCCGTTCTGCCGGCCTCGGCCGCGCTCGCATGGGCGGTGCTCGCCTATATATGCGTCGATTTCGGCTTCCTCGAAAAGCTCATCACCGTCACCTCAAGCGATCAGCGAATATGGAGGGCGGGCGCGGAAGTGGCGCTCGCCTCCAGCTTCGTGGTCTTCCTCTTCACCTATCTCAATCTCAACCGATGGCATGCGCATCTGGGTTATGCGACCTTTGCCTGGGTGGTGGGTCTGGCGCTGCTGTTTGGCGTTGCCATTTACGATCCCTCGGTCGCATCAGGCATTGCCCGCGTATCTTTCGCGCTGACGGCGACCGCCGGCATCGCGCTCATCATCTATCTCGGTTTCAACAAATATGACCGGGCCATCTTGCTGGTTCCCTCCTGGGCGCTGATCCTCGTCTGGCTGTTCGGCAGCTGGCTGACGGTGACGGGACAGCTGGACAACGACATCGTGCAGCCGGCGCTCGGCGGCGGGCTGGTGCTGATCGTGCTTCTGATCGGCTTTACCGTCATCCAGCACGCCTTTGCCGGCAGCGCCTATCAACAAGGTCTGTTTTCCGATCTCGAACGGCAATCGCTGGCGCTGACGGGTAGCGGCGACACCGTGTGGGACTGGGATGTGACGCGCGACCGCATCGTCACCACGCCTGACATTTCCAACCGGTTGGGGCTGGAGCCCGGCACCATGCATGGTGCCGCGCGCAACTGGTTGCCGCGCCTGCATCCTGATGACCGCGACCGGTTCAAGGCGACGCTCGACGTGCTGCTCGACCATCGCAAGGGCCGCCTCAACCACGAATTCCGCATTCGTGCCGAAGACGGGCATTTCCACTGGCTGCAAATCCGCGCCCGCCCGGTTCTCGGCTCCAACGGCGAAATCATCCGCTGCGTCGGCACCATCACCGATATTACCGAGCAGAAAAATTCGGTCGAGCGGCTGTTGCAGGATGCGATGAACGACAATCTGACCGGGCTTCCGAACCGGCAGGTCTTCCTTGACCGCCTGCAATCGATCCTCAATCTCTCGCCCGATAGCGAGGGCGTACGCCCGACGGTGATGGCGATCGATATCGACCGTTACAAGCTGGTCAACGATACGCTGGGCATCGCCGCCGGCGACAATATTCTCATCGCGCTGACGCGGCGTCTGCGCCGGCTGCTGAAACCGCAGGATACGCTGGCGCGTCTTGGTGGTGATGAATTCGGCCTTATCCTGACCTCGGAGCGCGATCCGCAGCGTGTCGCCGATTTCGCCGATGCGGTGAACAAGGCGATCATGGTGCCGATCAATTTCGCCAACCGCGAAATCATCCTCACCGCCTCCATCGGTCTCGTCTCTTGGATCGACCAGCAGGAAAGTGCGGCCGGTCTGCTCAGCGATGCGGAGCTGGCCATGTACCGCGCCAAGCGCGCCGGCGGCAACCGCGTCGAGCCTTTCCGCCCCGCCTTCCGCACGTCAGGCACCGACCGGTTGCAGATGGAAAGCGACCTTCGCCGCGCCATCGAGCGCAAGGAGCTGTCGCTCGCCTATCAGCCGATCGTCAAGCTTGATGACGGTGAGCTGGCCGGCTTTGAAGCCCTGATGCGCTGGGAACACCCCAAGCGCGGCAATATTCCGCCAAGCGAATTCATCCCCATCGCGGAAGCCTCCGGCCTGATCGAGCCGCTCGGCATGTTTGCGCTGGAACGGGCGGCGACCGACCTGATGGACTGGCAACATGCCATCGAGAAGATGCCGATCTTCATCTCCGTCAATATTTCCAGCGCGCAATTGCTGAACAACGAATTGTATAACGACGTGCGCGGCATGCTGACCCGCACGCGCTGCAATCCGCAGCAGCTGAAGCTGGAACTGACGGAATCCGTCGTCATGGAAAACCCGGAACAGGCGCGGCTTGTGCTTTCCAAGCTGAAGGAAACTGGCCTGAGCCTCGCCATGGACGATTTCGGCACGGGTTATTCGTCACTCGCCTATCTGACCCGTTTCCCCTTCGACACGATCAAGCTCGACAAGGCGTTGGTTGCCAATACCAGCGACAAACGCAATGTGCTCCTGCGCTCCGTCATCGCCATGGCTCGGGCGCTCGACATGCAGGTGGTTGCGGAAGGCATCGAAACGCCAGAAGATGCGGCCGAGCTTTCCCGCATGAACTGCCACTTCGGCCAGAGTTTCCTGTTCGGCACCCCGGTCTCGGGCGATGCGGCGCTGAAGCTGCTGCGGGAGCGGTTCCAGCCGACGAAGCGGGCTTCGTAAGGGGCCGACCTGAGGTAATGAAGGCTGATGCCCCGCCACCTCCGTCATTCCGGCCTTGAGCCGGAATCCAGCCAGCGGGCGTCTGTCCGGCGGGAAGGACTCTTTTCAGCCCAAGGACTTGGGCTGGCTGGATACCGGCTCAAGGCCGGTATGACGGGAGAAGGAAACGATGCTTCCCCTGACCAGGACTCTCCGCCTCCAGGCATTCACTGCACTGCCGAATTCTGCCCTGCCATCGGCGCTCCATCCGCCGCCACCTTCCCATGCAGCAGGTCGTGAATGAACTCCATTTTCGCCACCACCGGCGGTGTCAGCACGAAGGGGTAGAGGTCGGCCTCCCCCATGCTGCGCTGGATGGAATTGATGGCGACACTGAGGGGGATCCATGCCTTGACCAGCTGTGCGGCGCTGCGGGCGTTGTAAGGATCAAACGTCACCTCGGCCGCCATTTCCTCATGTCCATCAGGATCGATTGCGACGCCGAAGGCGCGGGCGGTCTCGAGCGTATCGACGATATGCAGGTAATGGGCGAAACATTCGGCAAAATCTTCCCAGGGGTGGACTGAGGCGTAAGAGCTTATGAAGCTTTCCTGCCAGTCGGGACGCGGTCCCCCATCGTAATTGCGTTGCAGCGCCGCGCCATAATCCTCGCGGTCATCGCCGAACACTGCGCGGCAGGCCTCCAGCCGGTTTGCATCACGCACCAGCTTGTTCCAGATGAAATGCCCGACCTCGTGGCGGAAATGGCCAAGCAGGGTGCGATACGGCTCATTCATGTTGGCGCGCACCTGCTCGCGCGTCACATCGTCGGCTTCCGCCGCGCGGATTGCGATCAGGCCTTCATCATGCCCGGTCATCGCCGGAATAACCGAACCATCGGGCGCCACCTCATCGACCAGAAAGTCGAAGACAAGTCCGCCGGCCGGATCAACATCACGGTTGGGATGTGGCAGGCCGAGCCGCAGGATCGAATAAAACAGGTGCCGCTGCGCCTGGCTGATGCGGCGCCATTGTTCGATCCCCTGCTCCGTCGCAATGTCGGGCACCAGACGATTATGGCTGCAGGCTGGGCAGAAGGCGCTGTCGCTTTCCGCCGGTACCGACCAGTTGCAGATGTCATTCACTTCATTGGCGCAGAAACGTACCTGTTTTTGCGGCTCCGCGACGATCTGCCAGTTCGGTTCGCCGGCCGGCGCCAGCGCTTCCATGGAAAGGCGCTCCGGCACGAAGGCAAGGCGATGGCCGCAGGAAACGCAGAAACGATTGTCGAAATGGACCGGCTGGCCGCAGGATGCGCAGGAGAAAAGTCTCATTGATGAAACCCTTGCGATGGATCAGTTGAACGAAGGAAAACATACGATGTCAGCATGAACGGCGTAACAAACCCGTCGTTCCCGCGCCCCATACGACAAGAGCGCATGTGCGGTAACACATGCGCTCCAAGCGCCGCTTCGTCTGAGAGGCGGAAGATCGTCAGGCGGTATTACATCCGGTCAACTGCGCCCTTGACGGCATCCTTGGCCTTGCCGACGCTCTTCTGTACCTTGCCCTTGGTTTCCTGGGCGGCACCCTTGGCGCGCAGCTCGTTATTGCCGGTGGCTTCGCCGACGCTCTTCTTGACCTTGCCAGCAACTTCGTTTGCCGTACCGGAAATCTTGTCTGATGTGCTACCCATCTTACTGCTCCCTAGTTGAGCCGTACTGTCTGTCCGGCTTTCCGGGTGAGTAACGTGAGGGGGCAGGATTTGGTTCCCACCTATAATGATAAGTGGGCGGCAGAAAATATACGCTCGCCAAATTCCGGCGTTCCTGGTTTACGCGTGGCCGGCATCGGTGGAGAGCATGCGGGCATCAACGCCCATCAGGGCCAGCGCCCGCTCATATTTATTGTCCAGCCCGCGGTCGAAAATCAGATCTTCCGCCGCCGGGCAGTTCAGCCAGCCATTATTGGCGATCTCGTTTTCCAGCTGCCCTGGCCCCCAGCCGGCGTAACCGAGCAGCATGGTGGCCTTTTGCGGGCCGCGGCCGTTGGATATGGCACGGACGATATCCAGCGTCGCCGTCAGCGAAATATCGTCGCTGACCGGAATACTGGATTCGCTCAAATAATCATCGGAATGCAGCACGAAACCGCGGCCGGATTCGACCGGACCGCCGCACTGGATCGGAAATTCGCGGGTACGGTTGGGCAGCATGATGGCGTCGTTGCTGTCCACCAGTTTCAGATGCAGCAGAATGTCCGTAAACGTGATCTGCTGCGGCCGGTTGATGATGAAGCCCATGGCGCCGGCATCCGAATGGGCACAGATATAGATCACCGCACGGGCAAAATTACCGTCGTCCAGCCCCGGCATCGCCATGAGGAACTGACCGTCGAGAAAGCCACGTTCGCGTTTGTCCATCAGGGTTGAAAAGCTCACCGGCGCCTCCAGCAGACCGAATTCCGTGATTGAACGGAAAACGGCGTTCGCACTTCGACAAGGGACAGGATGCGGCATAGCGTGCCATCAATCAACCGAAAATGATGAACCCCACGAATTCGTAACTGGTCGGCCGGGCAATGTTGGGTTAGACGGGAAGCATGAGCGCCAGGACATTCTTCCGATTTTCACATCTTCGTTTCGCGGCCCTGTTTGCCGCTCTCCTCGGCGGCGCGCAAGCCGCCCGGGCCGAAATTACCGATTGGGCCAGGAGCGAAGGCGGCCAGATGCGCGTGGCAAGCCTTGCCATGGATGCGGACGGCGTGGTGCGAGGCGTTTTGCAGATCGAGCCGAAGGACGGCTGGATAACCTATTGGCGCGAGCCGGGCGAAGCCGGCATACCGCCGCAAATCACGCTTGATCCGGCAAGCGGTGTTACGCTCACCACCATGGCCTATCCCGTTCCCAAGCTCATCGAAAATGGCGACATTACCGATATCGGCTACGACCATGCCGTCAGCCTGCCTTTTCAGCTGAAAGCCACCGACCCGGCGGCCAGCGGAAAGATCGACCTCACCGCCTTTATCGGCGTGTGCCAGAATATCTGCATTCCCTTCGAGGCGACATTCTCGATCGACCGCGGTAATGCGGGTGACGACGACGGCGAGGAACGGCGTCTGCTGGAGGAAGCCCGCGAAACGCTGCCCGAAGCCGCCTCCGACGATTTCAAGGTCATCGATTTCCACATCACGCCCGACAAGACCATGCTCGGCGTGCAGCTGCAATTGCCGGAAAACGCGCCGAAGGAGACGGAAATCTTCATCGCCGGCCCCTCTGGCTTTGCCTATTACGAGCCGCAGAACATGGTGCGCGACAAGCGCAAGCTGTCCTTCTACATGAATATAAAGGGCCTGCCGAAAACCTATCAGGTGCCCGGCAACAGCTGGCCCATTCTGGTCAAATCCGGCGATCGGGCGATGGAGACGATGCTGAATTTTCCGAAACCCTGAGCGCTTCTTGTGTTGTCCCCGAACCGGTGGCTCAACTCTGGAATTTACCTCGAAAACCGCATGACAGATTTCATTTTCGTGCTCTGGAGCACGTCTGAACGGAGTTGTCCGGACGTGCTCTATTTCTTTGTTTTATTGCATTATCCGGACGTAAAACCGCTACGCACTTTTACTGGAAATGCTCTATAGTCGCGCCAACCGAACGACCACAGGAGCATGGACATGACCATCAAGATCGGCGAAAAACTGCCTTCCGCAACCTTCAAGGAAAAGACGGCCGACGGCCCGGTGGAAACCACGACGGACGCGCTTTTCAGCGGCAAGAAGGTCGTTCTTTTCGCCGTACCCGGCGCTTTCACCCCCACCTGCTCGCTGAACCACCTGCCGGGCTACCTCGAAAACCGCGACGCCATTCTCGCCAAGGGCGTGGATGACATTGCCGTGATCGCCGTCAATGACTGGCACGTCATGGGCGCATGGGCGCAATCCTCCGGCGGCCAGGGCAAGATCCACTTCCTCGCCGACTGGGACGCGGCCTTCACCAAGGCGCTCGGCCTCGATGCCGACCTTTCCGGCGGCGGGCTCGGCGTGCGCTCCAAGCGTTATTCGATGCTGGTTGAAGACGGCGTGGTGAAGTCGCTCAACGTGGAAGAAAATCCCGGTCAGGCGACGGTTTCCGCTGCTGCGGCGATGATCGAGCAGCTTTGACGTTAAGAAGATGGCCTCTTGGCCCAAGATAAGGCGTCATCCTCGGGCTTGACCCGAGGATCCACCAGCTCAACAGGGGGTTATGGATCCTCGGGTCAAGCCCGAGGATGACGTCGCGAGTGGAGCGACCAGACATTGAAGAGCGGCCCCGCCGCCCTCTCAAACATTCATATCAAACACCAGAAGACCGGCCAGACCGCCATCGGTGAGCGACACCAGGCGCTCGCCCACTTCCACATGCTGCGGATGGGCGAGATAGTCGTCGCGGGCCTCGGGGCTTTCCAGCGTCACGATGAAGCCGTCGACAAAACCGCCGTTCAGGCCTTCGGGCGAGACATTCTGGCCGTATTTCACATCGATGATGCCGGGTATCACGTCTTTCAGGGCAGCAATCGCCTCGAATATCGCGTGTTTTTCAGAGGATGCCGTCGCAGCCTTGAAGCGTAGAAATACACAATGCAGGATCATCCGGATTCCTCTCCTCCGCTGGACGCAATGCAGGCGCCCTTGACGACAAGATAAGTCGGGTTTCGGTTTTCACAACCCCGATAAATGCGGCCCGGGTCAAATCGCCCCTGACCCAGCCAAGCGGCAATAAAGCAGGCTTGCATTACCGGCGTTTGAAGGGCTCCATGCCCTTGCGCGCCAATTCGTCGGCGCGCTCGTTTTCGGGGTGGCCGGCATGGCCCTTCACCCAGTGCAGGGTAACCTTGTGACGCTCCTGTGCCGCCTCAAGCGCCTGCCATAGCTCGACATTCTTGACCGGCTTGTTATCGGCTGTTTTCCAGCCCTTCTTTTTCCAGCCGAAAATCCACTTGGTAATACCGTCTTTGACATAGGCGCTGTCGGTATAAAGGTCGACCTCGCAGGGGCTTTTCAGCGCGTTGAGTGCCGAAATCGCCGCCAGCAGTTCCATCCGGTTATTGGTGGTCTCGGCCTCGCCGCCGGACAGTTCCTTCTCCACCTCGCCATAACGCAGCACGGCGCCCCAGCCACCCGGACCGGGATTACCGGAGCAGGCGCCATCGGTGAAAATATCGACATGTTTCATTCGCCGGCCAGCCCATATTCGGCGACATTGGCGATCGAGCGGTGGAACCGCAGCTTGCGCAGATATTCCAGCGGGTCTTTCTTCACCACCAGCGCGCCTTCCGGCGTCGTCAGCCAGTCGTAAAGCCGTGTCAGGAAGAAGCGCAGCGCCGAACCGCGCGCCAGCAGCGGCAGCGCTTCCAGTTCCGCCTCGCTCATCGGCCGCACCGACTGGTAACCTTCCAACAGCGCCTTGCCCTTGGTGACGTTATAGGCGCCATCCTTTTCGAAGCACCAGGCATTGAGGCAGATCGACACGTCATAGGCGAGCAGGTCGTTGCAGGCGAAATAGAAGTCAATCAGGCCGGACAGTTCGTCGCCAAGGAAAAACACATTGTCCTGAAACAGATCCGCATGGATGACGCCGGCCGGCAGGTCCTTCGGCCAATGGGCGGCGAGATAATCGAGCTCAGGGCGAATCTCGTCCCTCAAACCCTTCTCCACCTCATCGGCGCGGTCTTCCGACTTGTCCCACAGCACCTTCCAGCCTTCAACGGACAGTGCGTTGGGGCGCGTGATTTCGAACCCCTCACCCGCCAGATGCATAGCCGCCAGCGCCTTTCCGACTTCGCGGCAATGTCTGGCCTCCGGCTTTCGCAGCCACATGCCCTCTAGGAAGGAAATCAGCGCCGCCGGTCGGCCCGACAATTCCCCCAGCAATTCGCCATCCCTGCGCGGCAGGGGCAAGGGGCAGGACAGGCCCTTGGCGGCCAGATGCTGCATGAGGCCGAGGAAAAACGGCAGATCGTTTTTTTCCACCCGCTTCTCATAAAGCGTCAGGATCAGCGGTTCCTTGGTGGTGTGCAGCAGGAAATTGGAGTTTTCGACGCCTTCTGCAATGCCCTTGTAAGACGTGAGGCTGCCGGTGTCGTACTGCGTGAGGAAATTCCTCAGATCATCTTCGGTGATATCAGTATAAACTGCCAATTTAAAATCTCTTGATGAAGGATGGAATGAGAATCCCGGGGTGTGGAAATAACGGATGCAAGGTGAGAAGCGCTCACCTCGCCATCACCCTGTTCTAGGCACCGGCGGCGGTCTTCGGCGGCAGCGCATTGCTGGCATTACCGTTGACGAACGCCATGTCATCCGTCGTCAGCTCGATGCTGCGCAGCTCGCGGTTGACGAGGAAATGTTCCGTTTCCTCAACCGTCACGGCAAGATCGAGCGTGGTGTCGAACCGTGCCTTGAAGGCCTCGATGATTTCATCGACGATAACTTCAGGCGCGGATGCGCCAGCCGAAAGACCAACGGTGCGGATATCGCCGATTGCATCCCAGTCGATTTCCGCCGCCCGCTGCACCAGCACGGAGTGCTTTGCCCCGGCCCGCAGCGCCACTTCCACCAGTCGCTTGGAATTGGAGGAATTGGGTGCGCCGACAACGATGAACAGGTCGCAGCCGGGTGCTGCCTGTTTCACCGCATCCTGGCGGTTGGTGGTTGCGTAACAGATGCTGTCGGCGGCAGGCGCCTGAATGGCGGGGAACCGTTCCTGCAGACGGGCAATGACGCCGGCGGTATCATCGACCGACAGCGTCGTCTGGGTGACGAAACCGAGATTTTCACGGTCCACCGGTTCATATGTGCCAGCGTCTTCCACCGTTTCGACCAGTGAGACGGTTCCTTCGGGAAGCTGGCCCATGGTGCCGATGACTTCAGGGTGACCGGCATGGCCGATCAGCACCACATGGCGGCCAAGGCGCTGATGGCGCATGGCCTGCTTGTGAACCTTGGAGACCAGCGGGCATGTGGCATCGAGATAAAACAGGTTGCGCGCCTGCGCATCCTCAGGCACGGATTTCGGCACGCCATGGGCGGAAAAAACCACCGGCTGCTCGCGATGTTCGGCAGGGATTTCATGCAGTTCCTCGACGAAAACCGCGCCCTTGGCTTCCAGCCCTTCCACCACATAGCGATTGTGCACGATTTCGTGGCGGACATAGACCGGCGCACCATAGGCCTTCAGCGCCAGCACGACGATCTGGATCGCCCTGTCCACGCCCGCGCAAAAGCCGCGCGGTCCGCACAGCCTTATCGTCAAAGGGGGTTTGGAAACGGCGATGTTCATTCGTGCTCCTTGGCCTGCTTCTTGGCGTGCTCCATGCCTTGCCCGATAGCCTGCCCCTTGCCGGGCGGGGCGCACATTATTCGTCGCGCGCCTTATGGTTCCGGAAATAGGCAAAACCAACGACGATGACAAGGGCCAGCGCCAAGCCATACCACGTTATCGCATATTGCAGGTGATTATTGGGCAAATCTATCAGCGTCACGCCGCCCTGCGGCCAGCCGCCGGGATTTTGCGCATTGTCGGCATCCACGAAGAGGTGGACCAGCCGGTTGGAGGGAATATCGACGCTCGAGGCCATCACCGCCAGATCCTTCCAGTAGAAGATATTCTTGGCGATATCGTTATTCGGCAGCAGGGAGGAGGGTTTTGCGACCAGGGGCGCGCGTGCCAGTCCTGTTATTACCACCTCGCCGGTTACCTGTCCTTCCGCCCGTTTGGCCTGTTCCTTCATCTCGAAGGGCACGAAGCCGCGATTGACGAAAAGGATGCGGCCATCGGCAAGCGTCAGCGGCGTATAGATGTAATAACCTGTCCGGCCCTGATGGGTGGCGAAGAAATGGCGCTCGCGGCCGTGATCGAACGTGCCTGAGAGCCTGACCTTGCGATATTCGATATCGCCGCCGCTTTTCGCCATTGCCTCGATATCGGCAAGCGGAACCGGGCTCGCGCTCAGCCGCTCCTCGATATCGGCCATAAGCGCTTCTTTCCAGTAAAGCCGTTTCACCTGCCACGTACCGAGCCCGAGAAGGATGGCAAGCGCCAGCAGCACCAGCGGCGCGGCGAACCAGACCCGTCTGTCCGCCGCCTTCATGTGGGAAACCTCATTCACGATCAAGCCTGCCTTCGCTTGCATTGTTGCGGTATTGCAGCGCAATCATGATGCCCTTGAGCTTGCGCAGCAGCACGAGCGAAACAATCACCGTAAACGGCAACCAGAGCATGACATGCACCCAGACGGGTGGCGCAAAACGCTGGTCGAACCACAGCGCCAGCCCGACAACCAGAAAACCGACGATCAACATGACGAAGACCGCCGGACCATCACCCGCGTCAGCGAAACCATAATCCAGCCCGCAGGCGCTGCAGGCCGGTTTCGGCGTCAGGAAACCGTCGAACAGCCGGCCGTTACCACAACGCGGGCAGCAGCCTTTCAAGCCCACCTTGATGGGATCAACAGGCGCAAAATTACCGTTTGATGGTTCAGACATGATGACCTCCCGCGAAGTTGCCTAACCCCTCGCCCGTCCGCCTCGGGCTTGACCCGAGGACCCACAATTTCAGCGGGCTATGGATCCTCGGGTCAAGCCCGAGAATGACGTCCAATCTCCTGGAAGCTT
Organism: Agrobacterium sp. V1; assembly: GCF_030518355.1. Taxonomy (NCBI): domain Bacteria; kingdom Pseudomonadati; phylum Pseudomonadota; class Alphaproteobacteria; order Hyphomicrobiales; family Rhizobiaceae; genus Agrobacterium; species Agrobacterium sp. V1. The sequence goes on along the minus strand of NZ_JAULSF010000001.1, from coordinate 423,059 downwards.
GCCTCAGAACCCGGGCACTTGTTTGTTGCGAGCCGGCGCCGCGACTTTCTTCTCCCCGCCGGGGAGAAGGTGGCCCGAAGGGTCGGATGAGGGGGCGAGCTATCGGTCTATCTTCACCCTTGCCCCCTCATCCCGTTGCCGCGGACTTCTCCCCGGCGGGGAGAAGAGATGTGCGGTACCCGCTCGATTCAGAAGCAACGTGGTAGACGATCCGACGTCGTTTAACCGTGGACCGGCGCGCCCCAGCCACCCCAGATGTAGATGGCGAAGAACAGGAACAGCCAGACGACGTCAACGAAGTGCCAGTACCAGGCAGCCGCTTCGAAGCCGAAGTGCTGCTTGGGCGTGAAACCGCCGGCAATGGCGCGGAACAGGCAGACCAGAAGGAAGATCGTGCCGACGAAGACGTGGAAACCGTGGAAACCGGTGGCCATGAAGAAGGTCGCGCCATAGATCGAATTCTTGAAATCGAACGGGGCGTGAATGTATTCGTAAACCTGCACGGTGGAGAACAACACGCCGAGCGCCACGGTGAGCGCGAGGCCGCTGATCAGGCCCTTGCGGTCATTGTGCAGCAGCGCATGGTGCGCCCAGGTGACGCAGGTGCCCGACAGAAGCAGAATGACGGTGTTGTAGAGCGGCAGGTGCCAGGGATCGATGACTTCGATGCCCTTGGGCGGCCATTGACCGCCGGTATATTCAAGACGGGACGCCTGAATGGCCTCATGCGGGAAGAGGCTGGCATCAAAATAGGCCCAGAACCACGCCACGAAGAACATCACTTCCGAAGCGATGAACATGATCATGCCGTAACGCAGATGCAGCGACACGACGCGGGTATGGCTGCCCTCATTGGCTTCCTTGATCGTATCCGCCCACCACGCATACATGGTGTAAAGCACGATGACGAGACCGATATAGAAAAGCCAGGGGTTGGCGAGTTCCGCACCGAACAGCTTGAACGAGCCGCCCGACAGGTAACGCATGTAACAGACGCCGCCGAAGGTCAGGATGAAAGCGCCGATCGAGGCCAGAAGCGGCCAGGGGCTTGGGTCTATGATGTGGTAGTCGTGGTTCTTCTGATGCGTGTCTGCCATTGCGACAATCCCCTGGTATCTCTTCCCTGATCCGGCCTCAAGAAGGCCAGATCTCCTCTCACAATTTGCTTTCGCCAGATTCAGTCTTTACCGGCAAGGACGCAACCGGTTTTTCGGTTTTGGCCGGATAAAACGTATAGGACAGCGTCAAAGTATGAATGCTCTTGGTTTCGCGCGCCGTGGCGATGTCGGGATCGACAAAGAAAACCACCGGCATTTCCAGTGTTTCGCCCGGCTGCAGCGTCGTTTCGGTAAAGCAGAAACACTCCACCTTGTTGAAATAGGCGCCCGCCTCCATCGGCGTGACGTTGAAGACCGCCGTTCCCGTGGTCGCCACGGGCGAGCGGTTGGTGGCCTTGAAGGTGACCTGCACCGTTTCGCCGATCTTCGGCTTGACCATCCTGTCGACCGGCTGGAAATCCCAGTTGAGGCCGTTCGACGTGTTGGCATCAAAGGTGACGTTGATGGTCTTGTCGAGGATGACGTCCGAATATTGCTCGACGCGCTGGGTCGTGCCGTTATAACCGGTGACGCGGCAAAACAGGGTGTAGAGCGGCACGGCAGCATAGGCCATGCCGATCATGGCGCAGAAAAATACGAGACAGAGCACCAGGATGGAGCGATTGCTCACCCGTTGCCTGCCGGTTCCCACCGTCTGCGTTTCCATATTCGCCATGTCCTCCTCCTCTCCCCTCGATCAGCCCTTAATGCGAGCCGATCTTGATGATGGTGATGATGTAGAACAGCACCACCAGACCGGCGAGCAGGACGCCGAGCGCGATGTTGCGTCCACGCCTCGACTTTTTCTGCGCCGCGCTCAGTTCCACCGTTTCCATCACAGAACTCCCGAAATCACGGCCTTCAGGGCCGGAGCGAAATGATCGGCCAGAAGGCCCGAAAAGATGGCGAAGAGGTAAAGCACCGAATAGGCGAACATCTTCTTGGCGGGCAGCATCTTCTCGTCACCCTCGGGCATGCGCCGGACATCGAGCGAACAATAAACGAAGATAGCGCTCAGCACCGCGGCGAAAATGCCGTAACCGGCGCTTGCCAGACCCGTGAAATACGGCGCGACGGCAGCGGCCGCTGTCAGCACGGCGTAAACGATCATCTGGTTCTTGGTGGAGCGCTCGCCCGCCACATTCGGCATCATCGGAATGCCGACGGAGCCGTAATCACGCATCTTGAACAGCGCCAGCGCCCAGAAATGCGCAGGCGTCCACAAAAAGATGATGAGGAACAGGATGACGCTATCAAGCGAAACGCCGCCGGTGACGCAGGCCCAGCCGAGCATGGGCGGGAAAGCGCCGGCAGCACCACCTATGACGATATTCTGCGGCGTCGAGCGCTTCAGCCACATCGTATAAACGACGGCGTAAAAGAAGATGGTGAAGGCAAGCAGGCCGGCGGAGAACCAGTTGACTGCAAGGCCGAGGATGACCACCGAAAAGGCTGACAGCGTCAGCCCGAAGGCCAGGGCCTCACGCGGCGCGATGCGGCCCGAAGGGATCGGCCGTTTTGCGGTGCGGCTCATCACGGCATCGATATCGGCATCGTACCACATGTTCAGCGCGCCGGATGCGCCGGCGCCGACGGCGATACAGAGAATGGCGATCAGCCCAAGCACCGGGTTGATTTCACCCGGCGCCAGCACGAGGCCCGCAAAGGCCGTGAAGACGACCAGCGACATGACACGCGGTTTCAGCAATTCGAAATAATCGCGCGCGCCGGCTTCCGAGAGTTCGGAGCTTTCAACACCCAGCATGTCGCGATTGTCGATAACGGTCATTTCTTGTCCTGTTTTCCTTCAGATGCCACTTGCCGCGACATCCCTTGCACCCGCCCGAAAACGAAGGTGATTTCCGGCATGCGCGATGCGTCAATTCATTGGGTCCGAACGTTTCGGCATGGGCGGCATCGGCCAAAACCGGTACCATTCGCCCGGCCTGTCGCCGCGCCCACCCCGCCATTCGTCTGCGCCTGCTCATTCATAAAGGCCAAACTTGGCATTTATCACATCCGGGCATGTATCATGTCGGACGTCAGGCTTCGCTTGGACAAAATGTCACGCGGCAGTGGACCCACCCGCCTTTGGAAACGGCACGGACGCAACCACGCCGTCCCCTTTTTCAGCAACCGGAATGCGCGAGCAGCGCCCGCGCCTTCCGGTCCGGCATTCAGCGAATGCGCGGAAGCTGTTCCCACTGGTGGTAAGGCGGCGGCGAAGACAGCTGCCATTCGAGTGTCGTTGCACCCTCACCCCATGGATTGTTGCCGGCGATCCGCTTCTTGGCGAAGGCTTCCCAGACGCCGAAGAGGAAGATGCCCACGGCAACGGCCGAGATATAGGAACCGTAAGACGACACCAGATTCCAGCCGGCATAGGCATCGGGATAATCGATGTAGCGGCGTGGCATGCCGGCGAGACCGAGGAAGTGCTGCGGGAAGAAGATCAGGTTCACGCCGACGAACATGACCCAGAAATGCAGCTTGCCGATGAACTCGCTATACATGTAGCCGGTGATCTTCGGGAACCAGTAATACCAGCCGGCGAAGATCGCGAAGACCGCGCCGAGCGACAGAACGTAGTGGAAGTGGGCCACGACGTAATAGGTGTCATGCAGCGAGCGGTCGAGACCGGCATTGGCGAGCTGCACACCGGTGACGCCACCGACCGTGAAGAGGAAGATGAAGCCGATCGCCCAGATCATCGGGGTCGAGAAGGTCAACGAACCGCCCCACATGGTCGCGATCCACGAGAAGATCTTGATACCTGTCGGCACCGCGATGACCATGGTTGCGAACACGAAATAACGCTGCGCTTCGAGCGACAGGCCGACCGTATACATATGGTGCGCCCAGACGATGAAGCCGACCGCGCCAATGGCGACCATGGCATAGGCCATGCCGAGATAACCGAAGACCGGCTTCTTGGAGAAGGTGGAAATGATGTGGCTGATGATGCCGAAACCGGGCAGGATCAGGATGTACACTTCCGGATGGCCGAAGAACCAGAACAGGTGCTGGTAGAGGATCGGATCACCGCCGCCTTCCGGCGAGAAGAATGCCGTGCCGAAGTTACGGTCGGTCAGAAGCATGGTGATGCCACCCGCCAGAACCGGCAACGACAGCAGCAGCAGGAATGCGGTGACGAGAACCGACCAGGCAAACAGCGGCATCTTGTGCAGCGTCATGCCCGGGGCGCGCATGTTGAGAATGGTGGTGATGAAGTTGATGGCGCCAAGGATCGAAGACGCGCCGGCAACGTGCAGCGAGAAGATCGCCAGATCCACCGCCGGTCCCGGCATGCCGCTGGTCGATAGCGGCGGATACATGGTCCAACCGCCGCCCACACCATAAGCACCCGCCGGGCCCTCAACGAAGAGCGACAGGAGCAGCAGGATGAAGGCCGGAACGATCAGCCAGAAGGAAATATTGTTGAGGCGCGGGAAAGCCATGTCAGGAGCGCCGATCATGATCGGGATCATCCAGTTGGCAAAACCGCCGATCATCGCCGGCATGACCATGAAGAAGATCATGATGAGCGCGTGCGCCGTGGTGAACACGTTGAACATGTGCTTGCCGCCGTCGATGGCGGCATCGCCCTCGAAGCCGTAAACCATGGACGCCAGACCGTGGAAGATCTGGATGCCAGGCTCCTGCAGCTCCATGCGCATGACAACCGAAAGGCCGCCGCCGATGATGCCCGCCATGATGGCGAAGATCAGATACAGCGTGCCAATGTCCTTGTGGTTGGTGGACAGGAACCAGCGGGCGAAAAAGCCCGGCTTATGGGAATGATCATGCGAATGATCGTCATGCGCATGCGCATCGTGTTCGGATTGACCATGCGAGTGATGATCGTCGTGTGCGGAAGGTCCAGCCATTGTCGTCACTCCAGTCGTCAGTTGGTTTCGTTGGTGGCAACGTCAACCGTGCGCGGAGCGCCGTCGACAGAGGCCATCAGCGCCCGGTTCGCGCCGTTCAGATCTGAAGCGGCGGCGGCGTGCCAGGCATTGTACTGCTGTTCGGAAACCACCCGAATGGCGATGGGCATGAAGGCGTGGTCCTTGCCGCAAAGCTCGGAACACTGACCGTAATAAAGGCCTTCCTTCTCCGGCTTGAACCATGTTTCGTTGAGACGACCCGGAACGGCATCGATCTTGACGCCGAAAGCGGGCATGGCGAAGGCGTGGATGACATCGGTCGGAGCCGCCGTCACCAGAAGGCGAACGGTCTTTCCGACCGGAACGACCATTTCATTGTCTACCGCAAGAAGACGCGGATAGCGGGCCTTGTCCTCCTTGCCCGCAGCAGCGCGATCCTGCTCTTTCAGCAGATAGCTGTCGAAGGAGAGCGGCTCTGCACCCTCAGCGGCGGCATATTCATAGCTCCACAGCCATTGCGTGGCGGTCGCCTTCAGCGTCAGATCCGGGTTTTCCGGCTGGGTCAGCTGCGCGTTCAGAAGATTGAACGAAGGGAAAGCAAGGAACAGGAGAATGAGCACCGGCGCCAGCGTCCAGACAACCTCGATCGCCGTATTATGGCTGGTCTTGGAAGCCACCGGATTTTTCGCGGCGCGGAATTTCAGGGCAACGATGATGAGCAGCACAAGAACGAAAAGCGTAACCGGAACAATGAACCAAAGCGTATATTGTTCGAACCAGCGTATTTCGTGCATGATCGGCGTGGCGGCCTCCTGCATGCCCATTTGCCAATGCACCGGCTGATCGGCGTGGGCGCCGACAGCCGTGAGCAGACAGGTCATCCCCGCCAATGCTGCGTAAATCCTATTCCTCACGGTACCCTCTCCCTCACGCGTCTGATCTAGATCAATCACAGACGCAGAATCCATGCTAATGGTACTAACTTCAAACCACAGTTTGTCCTCTGCCGCAATATGCGTCGGGACACGGATGTCAGCCAATTTTGCCATTGGTCAATTGGCGGTCGACTTTCCCGCACTCCGCACCACGATGGATAGGCCGCGACCGCTTTCAAACAGTCAGAATGCGGCACAGGCCCTTCTTTCAGAGGGTTTTGCAGCCTGCCAGCCCAGGCCGGAGGTGGGGTGGCGGGCGGAGAAATTACGCACATGAACAAAGCGGAAAGGTCCTATTTCCGCCCAACTCCGCTGGAATTGAGGTTCCAAGGCTTTTTTTTCCGGATTATGGCGTCAAAATAGCCGCACTGATTCGAATCCCAGAGGTATCCATGCGTCTTTCCCCGCTCGCGCGCACTTTTCTTGCCGCCGCCGGTCTTGCCATCATCGCCCCCGCCGCTGCGGCGCTGGCGCAACAGCAGCCGCCCGGCACGCCGAAGTCGACGCATGGCGCATGGTCTGTCATCTGCGACAAGCCGGCCGGCGCGTCGGAAGAGCAATGCGCCCTGATGCAGAACGTCATTGCCGACGACCGCCCGGAAGTGGGGCTTTCGGTGGTGGTGCTGAAGACCGCCGACCGCAAGTCGCGCATCCTGCGTATCCTCGCGCCGCTTGGCGTTCTGCTGAAGGATGGCATGGAGCTCTATATCGACAATAATAATATCGGCCGCGCCTATTTCACCCGCTGCTTCTCCGAAGGCTGCTATGTGGAAGTGGATATTGACGACGAGTTGCTGAAGGTTCTGCGCGCTGGCAAGGCCGCCGTTTTTGCGCTGCGTGAATCCGTCGATCAGGACCGTGTCGGCATTCCGATCGAGCTGACCGGCTTTGCCGAAGGCTACGACGCACTGCCGTAACGTCTCGTCGTCAACGGGCAGCCTTGCGTCTGCCCGCTCCAGTGCCTAAATCGGTCATTGAACGATAATGACTGGAGCCTCCCATGACCGACGATCTTGTAAAACTCTTCGATTGCGATGAAACGCAATTGCGCAAGCTCGTCGCAGAGGCGCTCGTCGGCGCTGACGATGGCGAGCTGTTCATCGAACATGCCCAGGCCGAATCATTGACCTTCGACAATGGCCGGCTCAAGGGCGGCTCCTTCAACACCGATCAGGGTTTTGGCCTGCGCGCCGTTGCCGGCGAGACGGTGGGTTACGCCCATGCCGGCGAGCTTTCCGAAAGCGCGCTGAAGCGCGCTTCGGATGCGGTGGGCGCCGTCACCCGCGGTTATTCCGGCTCCTATGCCGCCGCACCCCAGCGCACCAACAAGAAGCTCTATGGCGACGAAAACCCGATCGGCAGCCCGAGCTTTGAGGAAAAGGTGAAGCTCCTCACCGATATCGATGCCTATCTGCGTGATAAGGACGAAAACGTCCGGCAGGTGACGGCGACGATTTCCGCAAGCTGGCAGGTGGTGGATATTCTGCGCGCCGATGGGCATCGCGTCAGCGATATCCGCCCGATGACCCGCATTAATATTTCCGTCGTTGCCGGCGAAGGCGACCGGCAGGAAAGCGGCTCCTATGGCATTGGCGGTCGCGTTGGCTTCGGCGACTTCATTACAACGGAAAGCTGGCAGCGTGGCGCGGATGAAGCGCTGCGCCAGGCGCTCGTCAACCTCACCGCCATCGATGCACCGGCCGGCACCATGGATGTGGTGCTCGGCTCCGGCTGGCCGGGCGTGATGCTGCATGAGGCCGTCGGTCACGGTCTGGAAGGCGATTTCAACCGCAAGAAGACCTCGGCCTTTGCCGGCCTGATGGGCGAGATGGTGGCCGCCCCCGGCGTCACCGTCGTGGATGACGGCACCATCGACAGCCGTCGCGGTTCGCTCACCATCGACGACGAAGGCACGCCATCCGCTTATAATGTGCTGATCGAGAATGGCCGGCTGGTGGGCTATATGCAGGACCGCCAGAATGCCCGGCTGATGGGCGCAAAGGCCACCGGCAACGGCCGCCGACAGGGTTATTCGCATGTGCCGATGCCGCGCATGACCAATACCTACATGTTATCAGGCGACAAGACGCCGGAAGAAATCATCGCCTCGGTCAAGAAGGGCATCTATGCCGTTTCCTTCGGTGGCGGACAGGTGGATATTACATCGGGCAAATTCGTGTTCGGCTGCACCGAGGCTTACCTCATCGAGAACGGCAGGATCGGCGCGCCGGTGAAGGGCGCCATGCTGATCGGTAACGGACCTGATGCGATGAAGCGCGTCTCGATGATCGGCAATGATTCCAAACTCGATACGGGCATCGGCAATTGCGGCAAGGCCGGGCAGTGGGTGCCGGTCGGCGTTGGCCAACCGCATCTGCGCATGGACCAGATCACCGTTGGCGGTACGAAGGCGTAAGGAATTCGGAGTTTGGATCGCTGCGGTCTGTCCCAAATTCCGTCATACCGGCCCTGAGCCGGTATCCAGCCGACGCGCGTCTGCGCGGCGAGAAGAGTCTTGTCCGCCCCAGGACTTGGGCTGGCCGGATGCCGGATTCAGTCCGGCATGACGGCAGAGAGAGTTGCGGTCACGCGAAATGTTGAGCCTGCCGCAGCAATCCCAGCCCATAACCTTGCACATGGCTGCCATGATGAGGTTTCCTCTGGCACCTCACCGAGAAGACGATAAGATCACCCTCACGGCAGGCCCTCCTCCCACCGCCGGGCCTGCGCGGCACAAGGAGACCATGACCATCATACGCAATGCCCTCGTCCCGGAACTTGCCGTCACCGACTGGCTGAAAAGCCGCGCCTTTTATTGCGACCTGATCGGTTTTCATGTGGTTTATGAGCGGCCCGAAGAGGGCTTCGCCTATCTTGCGCTCGATGAGGCACAGGTGATGATCGACCAGATCGGTGCGACCCGGACCTTCGTGGCTGATAATGCCGGGCTGGAATTTCCGTTGGGCCGCGGCATGAACCTGCAGCTCGCCGTTCCTTCCCTGCAACCCATTCTGACGCGACTGGAGCGGTCTTCGATCGACCTCGTCCTGGCACCGGAAGAGAAGTGGTACAGGCGCGGCACGGTCGAGGTCGGCAATCGGCAATTCATCGTCGCCGATCCGGACGGTTATCTCATCCGCCCGTTCGAGAGCCTGGGCGAACGCCCCTTCCGGTTCGGTTGAGCCCATGTTGCCCTTTCGCCCGCATGCGGTTGTTTTCGACATGGACGGATTGCTGATTGAAAGCGAGGTGCTTTATCGCGATTCATTTCTGGCGGCTTCGGAGGAAGGCGGCCATGGAATGCAGGTCGAGACCTATCAGAAGGTCTGTGGCAGTCCCTGGGATGTCATCACCGGCACCATCTTTGCCGACTACGGCGCGGATTTTCCCATGGATGCTTTTCGCGACGCGTGGCTGCGGCATCTCGGTGTGATGATGGCGGAGGGTGTGGCGCTGAAACCCGGCGTCGCCGAAATCCTCGATCTTCTCGACCGGCTGGATATCCGCCGCGCCATCGCGACATCTTCGCAGCACACATCGGTTACACGCCATCTCGGCCCTTACGATCTTCTCAGGCGCTTCGACACCATCGTGGCACGCGGCGATTATACCGAACCGAAACCCGCACCCATGCCCTATCTCACCGCCGCAAAGCGCCTCGGCCTCGAGCCGGGCCGCTGCCTTGCGCTGGAAGATTCCTATTCCGGCGTCCGCTCCGCCTCTTCGGCCGGCATGATGACAATCATGGTGCCGGACGTGGCGCCGCCGACCGAGGAAATGCGAGAAAAGTGCGTTGCCGTCATGGGCGATCTCCATGCGGTGGCAGACATGCTGCGAGACGCACGGCTTTTACGGATCTGAAAAGTGGGCCATGGTGTGAATGCGCGTCACACGCCTTTCGCCATTTAGACTTATAGCGGAGGTCGTAACGGCCGGAACGCCGATATTGGTCAGGCGCCTCCGTCGGCGCATCCCTAACCGGAGTGGTCATGCTGCTTGTCGCCGTGTCGCTCGCGACGCTTATATTGCTCGCTCTCTCCGCGTTTCAGATCACCCTCGCCGCCGGTGCGCCTTTCGGCCGTTTAGCCTGGGGCGGCGCAAGCCGTGTGCTGCCGGTCAGGCAAAGAATTGCAAGTGTCGCTTCTCTTGCGATCTATGGCCTTATGGCGTCTTTTCCGCTGCAAAAGGCAGGCTTCGCAACGATCTGGCCGGCAAGCTGGATCGAACCCGGTATCTGGATCATCGCCTGCTATCTTGCGGTGAGCATTGGATTGAACGCAATGTCGAAGAGCCGCGCAGAACGGCTGGTCATGACCCCGGTAGCCGCCGTTCTTGCGATCCTGTTCTTTATCGTCTCGCTGTCATAAAAACACCAGACCAAAGGCACGATGCCGCAACGATCGGGCCTTCTCAGCGGATCGTCAGCTCCCGGGCCTGAAACGCCATTTTCGCTCGATCGCTCCTTCAATATCGAGACCGTTATAATGGGCCAGCAACAGCACATGGCCGAGGAGATCAGCGGTTTCGTCGGCCAGATCCCGCTTCATCTCCTCTTTGCTCCTGCCCTTGATGCGCCCGCGCCCCGTCAGCCGGTTCCAGGCCTGCGTGACTTCGCCAACCTCTTCCTGAAGCTTCAGCATGTACCAGTCCGGATCGCGGAATATTCCGTTTTCGGCGGCATATTTTTGCGAGGCCTCTTCAAACCGACGCATCGTGTCAGCAAACATTTGTTCATCCTTTGTTCGTGAGTTACAACTCTAACCACGATTCTCCGGCCGCGTCGATCCGAAAGGATGTTTCGCGACCCTGAACGGAAATCTCCGCGACAGATGCCCGCCGTCGCGATAGGAACAGTCATTCGAAACAGTGCCGTCACCCATGCCTTATCTCGATTTTTTCTCGTCCCTCATCACCGCCCATAGCCCGTCGCTGCTGGCCATGTTTGCGGGTGCGGCATTTCTCGCCGGTCTCGCCCGCGGCTTTTCCGGCTTCGGCGCAGCACTCATCTTCATTCCGCTGGCAAGCGCGATCGTCGGACCGCGCATCGCGTCAGCGGTTCTGCTAGTGGTGGACGGCGTGTTGACGCTTGGCATGATACCGCCAGCGTTTCGCATGGCGGACCGGCGTGAGGTTTTCACCATGGCGGCAGGCGCACTTGTTGGCGTGCCGCTTGGAACCCTGCTGCTTTCCCATGGCGATCCGTTGACCCTGCGCTGGATCATTTCCACCGTGGTCGTTGTGCTTCTGTTATTTCTGCTGTCCGGCTGGCGGTATAGCGGGCGGCCGAAGACGCCTCTGACACTCTTTACCGGGTTTCTGGCCGGGCTGTTTTCGGGTGCGGCGCAACTGGGTGGGCCGCCCGTGGTTGCCTATTGGCTTGGCGGGGCGCTCAAAAGCGCCTTCGTGCGCGCCAATGTCATTCTTTATTTCGCGGTTTCGACCGTGATTTCCACGGCAAGCTATTTTTTCGGTGGTCTTTTCACCGCCGATGTCTTCGTTTTTTTCCTGCTGGCCCTGCCGTTTTACGGGGCGGGTCTTTATGCCGGCGCGCGCCTGCACGGATTTGCCGATGAGGCCGCATTCAGACGCATCTGCTACGGCCTGATCGCCATTTCCGCCGTCATCGGCCTGCCGCTGTTCGATTCGCTGTTGAAATAGGCAGGCCGCACCGGCCTGCCCCCGCCGCCGTCAAGGATACATACGAACCTTAGACCACGGCGCATCCGGCGTCTCGCGGCGGAATTCGACGCGGTCATGCAGGCGGAATTTGCGGTCGTGCCAGAATTCGATGCTGACCGGGCGAATGCGAAAACCGGACCAGTGGGCCGGGCGCGGAATATCGCCGATGGCATATTTGGCGGTATATTCGGCCACCGCCTTTTCCAGCGCGAAACGGCCTTCCAGCGGTCGCGACTGCTTGGACGCCCAGGCGCCGATGCGGCTGCCGCGCGGGCGGGAAGCGTAATAGGCATCCGCCTCCGCATCCGTGACGATCTCCACCTCGCCGCGCAGACGCACCTGTCGTCTCAGGCTTTTCCAGTGGAAACACATGGCCGCTTTTTTCTGGCCAAGGATCTCGCGGCCCTTCTGGCTTTCGAAGTTCGTATAGAAAACGAAGCCGCGATCATCGACGTCTTTCAACAGCACCATGCGCACATTCGGCAGGCCATTTTCATCGACGGTTGCGAGCGCTACCGCGTTCGGATCGTTGATTTCGGAAGCCGTCGCATCCTTCAGCCATTCGGCAAAAAGGGTGAAAGGTTCATTTTCTTCCGTGAAGTCACTGGATGTTAACCCCGTTTCCGACATATTGACTAAAATGCTCCCGAGCTGATTTGGACCCCAGAGATGATTTCTGGCGAAAGATGGTGACCGTCATAGCAAAGTCGAACAGTCGAACAAAGGGCCTCCTTTCGTCGATCGCGGAAGTTTCCGCCGTCGTGTCCATGCTCGTGGTGCTGAGCGGTTGTGTCAGCCTCGATCTGTTCGGCGGCGACAAGGTCGACCGCTCGCTCTCCACGGCCTCCGTTCCCAACCAGCAAAATAATGGCCAGCAGACCGATGATGCGACCATCCGCAACGCGGTGACATCGGCCGATCTTGCCAAACTTGCCGACCAGCCGCTGCCCTGGGCCAATGCCTCAACCGGCAGCGCCGGCGTCGTGACCGCCATTCACGAAGACAAATCCAGCGGTTTCGTCTGCCGCGATTTCAGGACGACGCGCCACTCCTTCGAAGGTGTGGCCGCTTATTCCGGACAGGCCTGCCTGTCGGAAACCGGCGAGTGGTTGATGACCCGCTTCGAGCAGAAATAATCTATTTACCTTGGCGCATGGAATAAGCCCGGCCACCCCGCGCCGCGCTTCCTGCGTAAAGGAGTGATTAGCAACTTATTGCAACAGTCGACGTTGATTAAACCGAGGGCGTGTACGTGAATGATCGCGGCATCCCTTTTCGGAGGGGTTAGTTTCAGGATTGCGCCATGAACGGCGGCAGACTGAGCCAACGTAACTGGTGTTTCGCATGCGCGATCCATATTCGATCCTCGGCGTGAAACGTGACGCCCGCCATGAGGAAATCAAGGCTGCCTGGCGCACGAAGGCGAAAACCGTCCATCCGGACGCCAATCGCGACGATCCCGATGCTTCGGCGCGATTCGCCGAAGTCGGGCAGGCTTATGACCTTTTAAAAGACCCCAAGAAGCGCGATCTTTACGATCAGGCCCGCCAGGCGGCCGAGAAGAAGAAGCGCGGCGAAACCATCATGCAGCAGCGTGAAGCGGCGCGCGAGGCTGCCGAACGCGCCAAGGCGGCTGAGAAGCTGATGGAGGAACTGGCCCGCGCCGATGTCCGCAACCGGGCGCAAACCGGCCAGAAAACCGACGGGAAACCTGAGACGGCCGAGGATATCGTCGAGCGTATTTTCGGGGCCGATGCACAGAACGACCCCAAGGTGCAACAGGCGGCGGAAGCGGCCAAGGCTGCGGCCAGCGGCACAAAAAGCGACATTCCGGGGACGGGTGAAACGGCACAACCGGCCGCTGCTGACGACAAATCCACGCCCGCCTCGCTTGCCGGCAATCTCTTCAGCGCCCTCGTGCGCCGGTTCCGCACGCCGCAGCCGGTTGCGGAAAAGGCACCTGATATTACGGCCGAAGCCACCATCACGGTTGCCGATCTTCTGGAGCGCAAATGGGTTACCATCGGGCTTGCCGAAGAGCGGGAAGCCCGCTTCCAGCTGGAACCCGGCATGACCGACGGCCATGTGGTGAGGTTAAAGGGACAGGGGCTGAAACTTCCCGGCATGGCGCGCGGCGATCTTGCCGTGACGTTGCTTGCCGCACGCGACGACGCCTTTTCCATTCGCGGATTCGATATTCACACGACTTTGCCGATCTCGCTCGGTGATGCGGTTCTGGGCTGCGAAACGAAAGTCCGCACTCCGCTTGGCGAAGAAAATATCAGCATTCCGGCCTGGTCCGGCTCGGACCGCGTGCTGCGGCTTGCCGGCAAGGGCCTTGCCGATGGCAAGGGTGAATATGGCGATCTCGTCATCGAATTGCGCATTGTCCTGCTCGAAAAGCCGGATGAAAAGGTGACCGACCTCATGCGCCACATGCGCGAAGGCCTCTATTTGTGAAAGTTTTGCGAATAGCCGGGACAACGCACCCTTTGTTACGTTCCCTAACAGTTGATGATCTTTGGCAATCTTGAACCGGATTGCAGCCTATGCCATAGGCAGGATCAATCGAAAGTATCAGGGAGCATAAAATGGCTCAGGCATCCGGCCTCATGGCTGGCAAACGCGGCCTCATCATGGGCGTCGCCAATAATCGTTCAATCGCTTGGGGCATTGCAAAGGCCTGCGCGGATGCAGGTGCGGAACTCGCACTCACATGGCAGGGTGACGCGCTGAAGAAGCGTGTCGAGCCGCTCGCACAGGAACTTGGCGCCTTCATGGCTGGCCACTGTGACGTGACGGACCTCGGGACGATCGATGACGTTTTTGCGTCTCTGGAAAAGCACTGGGGCAAGATCGACTTCGTCGTGCACGCCATTGCGTTTTCCGACAAGGACGAGCTGACGGGTCGTTACCTCGACACCAGCCGCGACAATTTCAACCGCACCATGGATATTTCCGTGTTTTCGCTGGCCGCTGTCGCCAAGCGTGCGGAGCCCATCATGAATGATGGCGGCTCGATCATCACGCTCACCTATTACGGTGCCGAGAAGGTGATGCCGAACTACAACGTCATGGGCGTGGCCAAGGCCGCTCTTGAGGCCAGCGTGCGTTATCTAGCCGTTGACCTCGGCAATCGCGGCATCCGCGTCAACGCCGTTTCCGCCGGCCCGATCAAGACGCTTGCCGCTTCCGGCATCGGCGACTTCCGTTATATTCTCAAGTGGAACGAATATAATGCGCCGTTGAAGCGCACCGTTTCCATCGAGGAAGTCGGCAAATCGGCGCTCTACCTGCTGTCCGATCTTTCGACCGCCGTGACCGGTGAAATCCACCATGTCGATTCCGGTTATCACACCATCGGCATGAAGGCGGTGGATGCGCCTGACATTTCGGTGGTGAAGGACTAACCATCAGGAATGCTTGAAACAGGGGTATCGCCTTGCTCGTCTATGTGATCCGGCACGGACAAACGGACTGGAATGCGATACGCCGGCTTCAGGGCCAGAAAGACATTCCGCTCAATGATTTCGGCCGCCAGCAGGCGGTCGGCAATGGCAGGCTGCTCGCCCATTTGCTCGGCGAGCAGGCCACGGATTTCGACTATGTGGCAAGCCCGCTTGGGCGCACGCGCGAAACCATGGAACTGATGCGCGGCGCGATGGGTCTCGATCCCCTTGCCTACCGCACCGACGACCGCCTGATCGAAGTTTCCTTCGGCGACTGGGAGGGGCAGACCCTGCCGGAACTCAAAAAAGAGTTTCCTGACCGGGTGAAGGCGCGCAAGGCCAACAAGTGGGATTTCATTCCCCCCGGCCAGGACGCCGAAAGCTACGAAATCCTCTCCTGGCGCATCGGCGCATGGCTCTCCTCCGTGGACAGGCCGACAGTCTGCGTCTGCCACGGCGGCGTCATCCGCTCAATCTTCCGGCTGGTGTCCGGCATGGACAAGGATGAGGCGTCACGCACGCAAATCCCGCAGGACCGGATTTTGAAGGTCGAGATCGACGGGAACAGTGCGGAGTGGGTGTCGTGAGGGAGCACCGGGAATAGCCCTCGGCGGCGTCTTTGAGACGCTTGTATATTCGCAGGACGGTGCCGCATATTTCTTCTCCCCGCCGGGGAGAAGATGGCCCGAAGGGTCAGATGAGAGAGCTTGCCCCCTCATCCCGCTGCCGCGGACTTCTCCCCGGCGGGGAGAAGAAACAAGGTGCAAACGCTCATTTCACAACGGCGGTTTTAGGATGATGATGCGTAAACCCGGGCCGCCTTACTCAACGACCTGAAGATCGTCGACCACGCGTTTCCCATCCACTTCCGTGTAGAAAACCACGACCTTCACGCCCGCCTTCAAACCTTCGAAGTTGAACTCTTCCGGCACGCGGTAGGTCTTGCCGTCGTTGAGCGTAATGCTCAGCCCGTTCGCATCGATCTTGCTGATCGTGCCTTCCACGTCAACGCTCTGGGCGAAGCTGTTGATCGGCATCAGCAGGTTGGCGGTGGCCAGAAGGGCGGCAATCATCATACGCATCGATCTAGCTTTCGTGGATTTGCGTGAAAACCTTACATGCATGAAGAATTGCCTTTCGAATGTGGCGGAAATTGCCCGCAACCATGACATTTTCGGCCCAATTGATGAACGGATTTGGGATCGTGTTCAAGCCGTTAGTGATTTTTACACCGCATTTCGCGGCAATATTGGAAAACTGCGGATAAACGTGGAAAACGGCGGCGCATTTACATTTCCGTCATCTCGAAAAACCGCGCTCGCCGGCCCGAATCGCCACCCACTCTCAAACCGGCGCCTGTCGGCGGGAGGGGGAAGACGCCTGTCGATGTCGTGTTCGGCACTTATCCTGCCGCAGCGAAAGAAAGGCTTTTGCCTTGTCGGGATTTACACTAAGACAAATCCGCTTGTTTTAAACGGCGCTACCCGCAGGCGCCCTGTTTTCCGGTTTTGAGAACTATGTCGCATAACAGCTTCGGTCATCTTTTTCGCGTTACCACCTGGGGAGAAAGCCATGGGCCGGCACTTGGCTGCGTGGTGGATGGCTGCCCGCCCGGCCTGCGCTTTACCCTTGCCGAAGTGCAGCACTGGATGGACAAGCGCAAACCCGGCCAGAGCCGTTTCGTCACCCAGCGGCGCGAGGACGACATCGTCAAGGTTCTCTCCGGCGTGATGCTGGATGAGGACGGTGAGACGATGATAACGACGGGCACGCCGATTTCCATGCTGATCGAAAACACCGATCAGCGTTCGAAGGATTATGGCGAGATCGCCAAACGGTTCCGCCCGGGCCATGCGGATTTCACCTATGACCTGAAATACGGTATTCGTGATTATCGCGGCGGCGGGCGTTCTTCCGCGCGCGAGACGGCGGCGCGTGTCGCCGCCGGTGCGATCGCCCGCAAGGTGGTGCCAAGCCTCAATGTGCGCGGCGCGCTGGTGCAGATCGGCAAGCACAAGATCAACCGCGATAACTGGGATTGGAATCAGGTCGACCAGAACCCGTTCTTCTGCCCGGACGCTGCGATGGTGCCTGTCTGGGAAGAGTATCTGGACAGCATTCGCAAGGCAGGCTCCTCGATTGGCGCGGTCGTGGAAGTGGTGGCGGAAGGGGTTCCGGCCGGCATCGGCGCGCCCATTTATGCCAAGCTCGATCAGGATATCACCTCCAGCCTGATGTCGATCAACGCCGTCAAGGGCGTGGAGATCGGCGAAGGTTTCGCCTCGGCCGAGCTTTCCGGTGAAGAAAACGCCGACCAGATGCGCATGGGCAATGACGGCAAGCCGATTTTCCTGTCCAACCATGCCGGCGGTATTCTGGGCGGTATTGCGACCGGTGAGCCTGTCATCGCCCGCTTCGCCATCAAGCCGACCTCCTCCATTCTGACGGAGCGCCTGTCGATCGATACCGACGGCAACAATGTCGATGTGCGCACCAAGGGCCGCCACGACCCCTGCGTCGGCATTCGCGCCGTGCCGATTGGTGAGGCGATGGTGGCCTGCACCGTTGCCGACCATTATCTGAGGGACCGCGGCCAGACCGGCCGGCTTTAGCGGACCGAAAAGTGTGAAGCGGTTTTCGGACAATCCGCTAAAGAAACAAAAAGAGCAACGAACCGTTGCTCTGAAGTGAGGGGATATCGCCATGGCCTATGACCAGAAACGCGTTGTCGACGCCATCCGCGCTTTCGAAGCCGGTGAAATCGTCGTTGTGACCGACGATGACGACCGCGAGAACGAAGGCGATCTGATCATTTCGGCGGTTCACTGCACACCGGAAAAAATGGCGCTGATCGTGCGCCACACGTCAGGTATCGTCTGCGCGCCCATGCCACGCGAGGAGGCCAAGCGGCTGAACCTCAACGCCATGGTGGCGGAAAATGACAGCGCCCATACGACGGCCTTCACCGTCAGCGTTGATTTCAAACACGGCACAACGACGGGCATTTCCGCCGATGACCGCACGCTGACGGTGCGCAATCTCGCCAATCCCAATGTCGGCGCATCCGATTTCACCCGGCCGGGCCATATCTTCCCGCTGATTTCCCGTGAGGGCGGCGTGTTGATGCGCTCCGGCCATACCGAAGCGGCGGTCGATCTCTGCCGTCTCGCCGGCCTGCCGCCCATCGGCGTCATCAGCGAACTGGTGAATGACGATGGCAGCGTGATGCGCGGTCCGCAGGTGCTGGATTTCGCCGACAAACACGGCATGAAACACGTTTCGGTCGCCGATCTCATCGCCTATCGCCAGCGCAAGGAAACGCTGGTGGAAATGGAATCCTCCTTCACCATCGAGACGCCCTTCGGGCCGGCCAAGGCGCAGACCTATTCCCTGCCCTGGGATCCGATGCAGCACATGGCGGTGATTTTCGGCGATATCCGCGATGGCATTGACATTCCCGTTCGCCTGCACCCCGAAAACGTCGCCGACGACGTGTTCGGGGACCGCCAGCCGGTGCGGCATTATATGCAGAAGATCGCCGAGGAAGGACGCGGCGTCATCGTCTATCTGCGCGAAGGCTCCGTCGGTGTCGGCCAGGTGGCCGGACGCCGCAAGGCGCGTGACCCGGACGAAGCGCATGCCCAGGCCCGTTCGCGCGAAAACGAATGGCTGGAAATCGGTCTCGGCGCGCAGATTCTCAAGGATCTCGGCATCAGCTCCATCAAGCTGCTGACCACCCGCGAACGTCATTATGTCGGGCTTGAAGGCTTCGGCATCCAGATTTCGGCGACGGATATCTGCTGATTTTGGGGTTTGCCTTGGTTTTCCAGGGCAATTGTGAAGCGAGTGGGTGCCCCTTGTTTCTTCTCCCCGAGGGGGGGAGAAGTCCGCGGCAGCGGGATGAGGGGGCGCCCTTGCCGGATTTCGGAGAGCTTGCCCCCTCATCCGACCCTTCGGGCCACCTTCTCCCCGGCGGGGAGAAGAAACACGCGGCGACGCCGGGCTACCTCAGCTGCGAAGATGGCGTCGCGTGGTGGGATGTCACTCTCACAGTGTCCAGAGCGAAAAACTTCAGCTTTCCTCCCGCCAGCCCTCCAGATAATTCACGCTCTCCACCCCCGTAAATTTCGCGAGCCGCGCCAGTTCGGCGTCGAGCTTCTCCAGCCTACCCGCCGAGGCACGCACGCCCGTTTCCAGCCACAGGCGCCGAACATCCAGCGTGCTGCGCTTGCGATCCGCCTTCATGTCGATGCGACCGATCACGCGGTCGCCCTCCAGAAGCGGGAAGACATAATAGCCATATTGCCTTTTCGGCTCCGGCACGAAGACCTCGATGCGATAATAGAAGCCGAACAGCCGCTCCGTGCGGTTGCGATCACGCAACAGCGGATCGAACGGACTGAGGACGCGGACGCGGGATGAGGGTTCCGGCACGTCGGTCAGGTCGGCGGTGAAACCTGCAAAGGCATAGGACGGGCGGGCAGTGTCGCCGTCACTTGCAAGAAGCGAGACCTCGCAGAGTTCATCGCGATGGCTTTTGACCCAGTCCCTCGCCTCCTGCGGGGTGACGAGATCGAAAAAGGCGGCGATTTCGCCGTGGGTGGCGAAACCCAGCCGTTTCAGCGCTTCGCGGCAGGCCCAGTCGACAAATTCGACGTGTTCCACCTCGGTTTCGTGATGCTCGCCGGGAATGACCCGTTCGGCGAGGTCATAGACCTTCTGGAAATTCACCCGGCCGGCAATCGCCAGCTTGCCGGTGTGCCAGAGATATTCGAGCGCGGTCTTGGACGGATGCCAGTTCCACCAGCCGCCGGACTGGTGCCCCTCTTCCTTCAACTCCCGCGCCAGAACCGGGCCGGTTGCCGCAATGCGCTCCAGCGTTTCGCCGAAAGCGGCGTCGAAACCCTCGCCGTGCCATTTGCGCCAGCGCTCCTGGATGATCGGCTCGCGGCGGCGGAAACGATGCTTCCAATAGGGATAAAATTCCGTCGGCACGATGGAAGCGTCATGTGTCCAGTGCTCGAACAGCGCCCGGTCCTTTTCCAAAAGCGTGGTCAGATGATCACGCCTGTAGGTCTGGTTGCGGGAGAAGATAATCTGATGGTGGGCGCGCTCCACCGTGCCGATGCTGTCCACCTGCACAAAACCGATATCGGTTATCAGCTGCAGCAGGTCGCTCTTGGAAAGCGCCTTGCCGGGCGGCGAGGAAAGCCCTTGCCGCGCCAGAAAAATTCGTCTTGCCGCTTCGTTTGAAACCTTGATCACCATGGAGCAGAAGGTATGACGGCTTTTTCAGGATTGCAATGTTCTTTTTTTGTTCCTTGTTTCACTTCTGTTGATGACGGGGTATAGAACCGGAAAACGAGCGCGAGGATGTAAGCTTGGAAATCCGTTTCGACGCCGCCGGTGTCGCTTTCGAGGGCCGGCAGGCCCTGCAGCCGCTGTCTCTGACATTGACGGAGCGGCGTATCGGCGTGATCGGCCTTAATGGTTCCGGCAAGACCACCTTTGCGCGGCTGATCAACGGGCTGAACAAGCCGAGCGAGGGCAAGGTTGCGGTAAACGGTCTCGACACCGTGACGGACGCCAAGGCGGTGCTGCAGACGGTTGGCTTCATCTTCCAGAATCCGCAGAACCAGATCATCCTGCCGATCGTGCGCGACGATGTCGCCTTCGGGCTGAAACGGCTCGGTCTCGGCAAGGCGGAAACCGAAGCCCGGATGAAGGCCGTGCTTGCCCGGCTTGGCATTTCCCATCTTGAGGAGAGACGCGCGCATGAGCTTTCCGGCGGGGAGCTGCAGCTTGCGGCGCTGGCCGCGCTTCTGGTTACCGAACCGCACATCCTTATTCTCGATGAACCGACCAACCAGCTTGATCTCAAAAACCGGGCTGTCGTGGAAAAGACCATGGCGACGCTGTCGCAATCGCTCATCGTCATTACCCATGATCTGCCGCTGCTTGAAGGCTTCGACCGTGTGCTGGTTTTCCACGGCGGCGCGCTGATTGCGGACGCCGCGCCTGAAGAGGCAAGGGCGCAATATCTCGCGGCGGTGGCGCAATGAAATCGCTGCACGTTGAAGGCACGGGCTGGCTCTACCGCGTCTCGCCGCGCCTCAAGCTCCTGACGCTGATGGGCTTCAGCATCGCACTGTTCCTTACCCGCGATCTGTTGTTGCTGGGATGCGCCGTGGTTCTCGCCGCCGCTATCCTGCGCGAGACGCGGCTGCCCTTGCGGGAGATCGGCCTGCGGCTGCGGCCGGTGATGCTGACCATTTTCCTCGTCGCGGCCTTCAGCTATCTTTTGCTCCCGGCCCATGATGCGACAGTCAATCTTTTGCGGCTGACGGCGCTGGCGCTGCTTGCCACCGCCGTCACAATCACCGTCAGCATCTCGCAGTTCATGGATGAGATCACGCTTGCCGCCGCCCCTCTCGAAAGGCTCGGGCTGGTCAAGGCTGCCGATATCGGGCTTGCGGTCGGGCTCGTCGTGCGTTTCGTGCCTGAGATCGTCAACCGGTATCATGCGGTGCGTGACGCACACCGGGCGCGCGGTCTGCCCGTGCGCATGGCCACCATCATCGTGCCACTCGTCATTATGACGTTGAAGGATGCCGATGCCATTGCCGACGCCATTGACGCGCGCGGTTTCAGAGGCCAAAGCTTGGCGCCAGATAACCATCC
Source organism: Agrobacterium sp. V1 (assembly GCF_030518355.1). NCBI lineage: Bacteria > Pseudomonadati > Pseudomonadota > Alphaproteobacteria > Hyphomicrobiales > Rhizobiaceae > Agrobacterium > Agrobacterium sp. V1. Next base: position 401,331 of record NZ_JAULSF010000001.1, on the reverse strand, counting down.
GGAGTTTTGAGCGCCATGACGACCCGCGACCTTGTGCTGATTTCGCTGTTTTCCGCCATCATCATCGCACTTGGGCTTCTGCCGCCGATCACGCTCGGTTTCGTTCCCGTGCCGATCACCGCGCAGTCGCTCGGCGTCATGCTGGCCGGCGTCGTGCTGGGCGCGAAGCGCGGCACGCTCGCGGTTCTGCTGACGATCCTGATTGCCGCCATCGGCCTGCCGGTCCTGTCGGGCGGACGCGGAGGTCTTTCCATCTTCACCACGCCGACGACGGGCTTCCTGATCGGCTGGATCGCAGCTGTCTTCATCACCGGCACGCTCTCGGAAAAACTCGTCAATCGCAGCCAGTCCGCTCTGGCGCAGGGCATCGGTTTCTTCGTCGCCAGCCTCATCGGCGGCGTGGTGGTGCTTTATGCTTTCGGCATCACCTATCTGGCGCTGGTCGTCGGGCTTGGTTTCGAAAAGGCCTTCATGGGTTCGCTCGCCTTCATTCCCGGCGATGCGCTGAAGGCCGTTCTTGCCGCACTGGCCGGCCGTGCCGTGATGGCCGGTTATCCGCTTCTGCCGCAGCGCGCCTGAACAGACTTTCTTCGGGAGGAAAAGCATGGCGACGCGTTTATACGAACACCCGATCTTCCTGGAGCACATCACGCCTCCCGGCCACCCCGAGCGGCCAGACCGCCTGCGGTCGCTGAACATCGCGCTCGAACATCCGAATTTCGAGCGGCTGGAACGGAAGGAAGCGCCGCAGGCCAATGAGGATGCGGTGCTGCTGGCGCATCCGGAAGAGCATCTGCTTGCCGTCATGCGGCAGATCCCGCAAGAGGATGGCGAGATCAACCGCATCGAGGCGGATACCTATGCCTCGCCGAAAAGCCTGCAGGCGGCGCTGACCGGCATCGGTGCGGCGATGGCTGCGGTGGATGACGTGTTTACCGGCGCTGCCGACAATGTCTTCGTCGCCGCCCGCCCGCCCGGCCACCATGCGGAAACCGCCAAGGCAATGGGTTTCTGTCTTTTCAACAATGTGGCCATCGCTGCCCGCCATGCTCAGAAAAAACATGGGGCAGAGCGTGTCGCCATCATCGACTGGGACGTGCATCACGGCAACGGCACGCAGGATATCTTCTGGAACGACACATCAGTGCTGTTCTGTTCCACCCACCAGATGCCGCTTTACCCGTGGAGCGGCGATAAAAACGAAACCGGCGCGAAGAACAATATCGTCAACGCGCCGCTTTCGCCCAACACCGGCAGCGACCATTTTCGCGAGGCGTTCAAATCCCGCGTGCTGCCGGCGATTGCCGATTTTTCGCCTGATCTCATCCTCATCTCCGCCGGTTTCGACGCGCATCACCGCGATCCGCTGGCACAGATCAATCTGGTGGGAGAGGATTTCGACTGGGCCACGGGCCGGCTTCTGGAGATGGCCGACAAATACGCCTCGAACCGGGTCGTCAGCCTGCTTGAAGGTGGTTATGATCTGGAAGGGCTGGCGGAATCGGCAGCCATGCATATTTTGAGAATGATGAAGGGTTGAACATGACGGAAAATGCCAACACAGCCGATGTCAGCGGTTATTCCTTCGAAAAGGCCGTCGCCGAGCTGGAAAGCATTGTCGCACGCCTGGAACGCGGAGACGTGGCGCTGGACGAATCAATCGCCATCTATGAGCGCGGCGAAGCCCTGAAGAAACACTGCGAGACGCTGTTGAACGCTGCCGAAAAACGAATCGAAAAAATCCGTCTCGATCGTGCGGGCAAGCCGCAGGGTGTGGAACCGCTCGATGGGGAATGACTGCGTTTAGCGGGAGCGTTTGGACGTGATTCGATAAGGTAGCCACCTCCCGATTCAAACACTCGACGTCATCCTCGGGCTGGTCCCGAGGATCGGCAATGCATTGATTTTCTTGACGTGTTTAGATCCTCGGGACAAGCCCGAGGATGACGGAGGAGAGGTTTGAAAACTTTCCCCGGCCGTAAGGTGTTCTCACAATGTCGTGTTAACTAGGATCGTTGACGCTGCGTTCGATATCGCGATGCTCCCCTCCCGCTCGGTTGTGCTAAACTCCCGCCAGACGATACGAGGAGCTTGCGATGTCCTTCTTTCCCGGCAACGATCCCGTCGCGGGTGATGCTTTTGCCTGCGATGCCATCGAGAACCTGATCATTCCCCGCACCAGCGATATTGGCGGCTTTGCCGTGCGCCGCGCCCTGCCGACCCGGCAACGGCGGCTTGTGGGGCCGTTCATCTTTTTCGATCGCATGGGCCCGGCGATCCTGAAGGCGGGCGAGGCGCTCGACGTCAAGCCGCATCCGCATATTGGGCTCTCCACCGTTACCTATCTGTTCGACGGCGAAATCAAGCACCGGGACAGTCTCGGCACCGAACTCGTCATTCGCCCCGGCGACATCAACCTGATGACGGCCGGGCGTGGCATCGTGCATTCGGAACGCACGCCGGAAAACCTGCGGGGCCATCCGCTTTCCATGTCCGGCCTGCAGACCTGGCTTGCCCTGCCAGACAACATGGAAGAAATCGCCCCCGCCTTTGCCCACACGGCGAAGGAAGACATGCCGTTGATCGACCTCAAGGGCGCGACCGGCCGGGTGGTAATCGGCGAATTCGAAGGCCTCACCTCCCCGGTTTCGGCCTTTACAGATACGCTTTATGTCGATCTTTCGCTGGAGCCGGGGGTAAAATTCCCCTTCTCCGCCGATCATGAGGAGCGGGCGATCTATATTCTGTCCGGTTCGCTGGATGTTGCCGGTGATATCTTCGCCGCCGACCAGCTGCTCGTCTTCCGGCCCGGCGACGACATCACGCTGCAGGCCGGCAGCAATGGCTGTCACATCATGATCTTTGGCGGGGCGGCGCTGAATGAGCGCCGTTACATCTGGTGGAACTTCGTTTCGTCATCAAAAGAACGCATAGAGCAGGCCAAACAGGAGTGGAGAACCGGACGCTTCGACATCGTTCCCGGCGACGAAGAAGAGTTTGTCCCTTTGCCGGAAGGTTGAAATTCTATAGAAGTGTACGACATGCAGGGCTGCACCGTCGGCTTTCGACATGAAAGACGCTCTGGCACGCCCTGCTGACGACAAGAAAAGGCCGAACGATTGACCGGAATGCCACAGACACCATTGCTCGACCGGGTGAATTTTCCCTCCGATCTCAAGGAGATCGATGATCGCGACCTGCCGGAACTGGCACGGGAACTGCGCGACGAGATGATTGACGCCGTGTCGAAGACCGGTGGCCATCTGGGTGCCGGCCTCGGCGTGGTGGAACTGACGATTGCCATCCACAAGGTGTTCAACACGCCCGAGGACCGGCTGATCTTCGATGTCGGCCATCAATGTTATCCGCACAAGATCCTGACCGGCCGGCGTGATCGCATCCGCACGCTGCGACAGGAAGACGGGCTTTCCGGTTTCACCCGCCGGGCCGAAAGCGAATATGATGATTTCGGCGCCGGCCATTCTTCCACCTCCATTTCCGCCGGTCTCGGCATGGCGGTGGCGGCGGGGCTTGATGGCAGCGACCGCAAGGTCGTAGCCATCATCGGCGACGGCTCGATGTCGGCGGGCATGGCGTTTGAGGCACTGAACAATGCCGGCGCGCTCGATGCGCGGCTGATCGTCATCCTCAACGACAACGATATGTCGATTGCGCCGCCGACGGGCGCGATGAGCGCTTATCTGGCACGTCTCGCCTCCGGCCGCACCTATATGGGCTTCCGCGATTTCGGCAAGAAACTGACGGCCTATCTCGGCAAGACCATCGACCGCGCCATTACCCGCGCCGTGACCCATGCGCGCGGTTATGTGACCGGCGGCACGCTGTTCGAAGAGCTAGGTTTCTATCACATCGGCCCGATCGACGGTCATTCCTTCGATCACCTCCTGCCGGTGCTGCGCAATGTGCGCGACAACCAGAAAGGCCCCGTCCTCATCCATGTGGTGACGCAGAAGGGCAAGGGTTACGCGCCAGCGGAAGCCGCAGCCGACAAATATCACGGCGTCAACAAGTTCGACGTCATCACCGGCGCGCAGGCGAAAGCCAAGCCGAATGCGCCGAGCTATACCAGCGTCTTTGCCGAAGCCCTGATCCAGGAAGCGACGCTCGACGAAAAGATCATCGGCGTCACCGCCGCCATGCCCAACGGCACGGGCCTCGACAAGATGGCCGAGCTTTTCCCGTCCCGCACCTTCGATGTCGGCATTGCCGAGCAGCATGCCGTTACCTTTGCGGCGGGGCTTGCGGCTGATGGTTACAAGCCGTTCTGCGCGCTTTATTCCACCTTCCTGCAACGCGGTTACGACCAGCTGGTGCATGATGTGGCCATCCAGAGCCTGCCGGTGCGTTTCCCCATCGACCGCGCCGGTTTCGTCGGTGCTGACGGGCCGACCCATGCCGGTTCGTTCGACACGACTTTCCTCGCCACCCTGCCCGGCATGGTGGTGATGGCGGCCTCGGATGAGGCGGAGCTGAAACATATGGTGCGCACGGCGGCAGCCTATGATGAAGGCCCGATTTCCTTCCGTTACCCGCGCGGTGAAGGCGTGGGTGTCGAGATGCCCGCACGTGGTGAGATTCTCCAGATAGGCAAGGGTCGTATCATCAAGGAAGGCACCAAGGTTGCGCTGCTTTCCTTCGGCACGCGGCTGGCGGAATGCCTGGCGGCGGCCGAAGACCTTGAAGCGGCTGGCCTTTCCACCACGGTTGCCGATGCGCGCTTTGCCAAGCCGCTCGATCTCGACCTTATCCGCCAGCTGGCCAGCCATCACGAGGTTCTGGTGACGATCGAAGAAGGCTCCGTCGGCGGTTTCGGCGCGCATGTGCTGCATTTCATGGCCAGCGCCGGCCTGCTCGACCATGGCCCGAAAGTCCGGACGCTGACCCTGCCCGACCAGTGGGTGGAGCAGGCCAAGCCCGAAACCATGTATGCCAATGCCGGCCTTGACCGGGCCGGCATCGTTTCCACGGTGTTTAATGCACTCGGCCAGCGTCAGGCCGGCGTCGGTTTCGCCGGCTGACGAGATTGCCGGGACAGGAGGCCGGACCATCCCGCCTCTTTCTCAGGATGCCGCGCCATCGAGAAAACCGACGACATTTTCGATCCGTCCCTCGGCATTCAGGCTGACGACATCGGTTCCGCCAGCGACATCATCCCCATCAGGCGAAATGAGACGCCATGAGAAACGGGTGAAGTTGCCGTGTCCGTCAGGGGTGCCGGCAAGAACGAAACGATATCCCGGAAATTTCTGCCGCGCCGCCTCGATCATCGCGGCAATCCCCTGCTGGCCTTCGCCCTGCATCAGCGGATCGACGTAGCGCGTATTTTCTGCCCATGCCTGCACGACGAGATGCCTGCGGCGTTCATTGTCCTCTTCGTTCCACGCTGCGAGATAGGTCTGGGCGATTGTGAGATGTTGCGTCATGATTGCGCTCCTTCTGGTTGACGGCCCAAACATGCCGGCGGTCGGGAAGCGGAACAATTACCTCGGAGGTAATCGCATTGCCGATATGTTCTGCTAGGCTGCGAGGCATGACACATCATCGAGAACATGTCGGCCAGGTGCTGAAGGAATGGCGTGCCCGCCGCAGGTTGAGCCAGCTCGATCTGGCGATAGAGGCGGACATATCCGCGCGGCATCTGAGCTTTGTGGAAAGCGGGCGTTCATCCCCCAGCCGCGAGATACTCGCGAAACTGGCGGAGCAGCTTTCCATGCCCGCCCGCGCCGCCAACCGGCTGATGCTGGCGGCGGGTTATGCGCCTGTTCATTCCGAACGCTCGCTGGATGCGCCCGACATGGCGGCGGCCCGGCAGGCCGTCGAAACCGTGGTCCAGGGCCATATGCCCTTCCCCGCCCTTGCCGTCGACCGGCACTGGAACGTCGTTCTCGCCAATGAGGCGATCACGTCGCTTCTGGCCGGTGTTTCCGAAGAACTGCTTCGCCCGCCGCTCAACGCCCTGAGGCTTAGCCTGCACCCGCAGGGTTTGAGTTCGCGCATCGTCAACCTCGCCGAATGGCGGCATCACCTGCTGGAGCGCCTGCGCCGTCAGGTCGAGGAAACGGGAGACGAGATGCTTTGCCACTTGCATGCGGAGCTTTCGGCCTATCCCGCGCCGAAGGCCTCACCCCATGCCGCCGGGGCCGATCCACTGGCCATACCGCTGCAACTGCGCGATCCGGTCTCGGGCGCCGTTTTGAGCTTCATCTCCACCACCACGGTTTTCGGAACCGCAACCGATGTCACGCTGTCCGAACTGGTGCTGGAATGTTTCTACCCCGCCGATGCGGCAACCCGCGCCGCCCTGATGCCAGGCGCAAAGGAGTAAGACCCGTGCACACCACCTATCTCATCGGCTTCCAGGTCCGCGACGGCCAGCGCGAGCGCTTTCTTGAATTGCTGAATGCGCTTCTCGACGCCATGCGGCACGAAAAGACCTTCGTGAATGCCACCCTGCATCGAGACGGTGAAAACGACAACCGCTTCCTGCTGCATGAGACCTGGAGCGACCATCAGGACGTCATCGATGTCCAGATTCATCGCCCCTATCGTCAGGCGTGGCATGATGCCCTGCCCGAGCTTCTGGAAGCCCCACGGGATATTTCCGTCTGGCATCCCATGCGGGCCGATCACGCTGCATAAAGAGGGGAACAGACAGGCCCCGCACAGACGGCGCGGGGTCAGAAGTCCGGTTAAGACCTCCTTATGGTCCCAATCCATCGCAGCGAGCGTTTATTTCCGGAACGCCTGAGTTTTCAAGACAATATCCGCGGTTCGCTCAATTTGAACCACGCCTTGGCAATCTTTCCGTTTTCAACTTCATAGATGCAGACAACGTCGATCTCTCCCCTGCCTTCGGGGAAGTTCCGCGTAACCGTTTCGTGGTCGATGACGACATTCCCGACGGTAATGCGTGTCAGCAATTTTCCATGCAGATCAGGCTCCTTGAAGCGCTCGATGTGGCGCACCCTGATCTCTGCAGCACTTCCTGCCAGAAGCGTCGCCGGAAAGGCGTAATACTGACAATCATCCGCCCACCAGCCCATGAATGCATCAATGTCGCGGGCGTTATAGGCCTCGAGCTGCTTTTGCACCGGCAGTTCAATTTCACTCTTCAAAACGTACCTCTTCAGAAAATCATTGTGGCGACATGGATTTTTAAATGAGCGAATGTCCCGCATCCGCCAGCAGACCGCGTGTTTTTTCGAGATCGTGCGATTTCACTAGCAGGTGGTCTCCATCAAACGTCGAAACCACAAATATTCCAATACCGTTGGTCGACAAAGGCGCGATGACGGACAGGACGATGCCCGTCTCATCAAATGCAAATGGCCCCTGAAACTTGAAACACGACCAGCCCGCATCGACCCGCACATCCTGCGGTATGCGATCTTCCCGGCAAACGATGGAAAGTTCGTCATCGGTTCGGCTGATGCTGACAAACCCACCGCCGTCGGCCCACGCCGGAATGGGATCAGACGCCTGAAGCCGCGCCACCCCGTATGAGCCATCCAAAACCTGCAATTTAACGCGCGGTGCCATGTGGATATTACCTTTCCTGAAAATCGCTCAAAGCCTGATGGCCGTTTCCTCTTTCGCCGTCTTGATGACGACCATGGTGAAGAAGCGTGCAACATTGTGCTGGTCCCGGAACAGCCTGTCGCACAGGGCATCGAATTCCTCCATGTCGCGCAGGCGCAGCATCAGCACGACATCGCTTGCGCCTGTCACGGCATAGGCATGCGACACGGCCTCCTCGGCAATGGCAATATCCAGAAAGCGGCGCATATGCTGCTCGCCGTGCAGTTTCAGCTCCACCGTCACCAGCGCCTTGATCACGCGCCCGGCCTTTGCGGGGTTGAGGATCGCGACGATACGGTCGATCACCCCCGATTTGCGCAGCCGTTGCAGGCGGCGCAGACAGCTGGAAGGAGACAGCCCCACCTCATCGGCCATATCCACATTGGTACGCGATGCATCGCCCTGCAAAAGGTTCAGAAGTTTCCGGTCGATCCGATCCATGCCATCAGCATATCTCTTGCGGATGGATTTGCAATAAAATTGCATGAAGTTGCAATCTTTGACCACAAATGCGAATGGGTTCGGCCTAGAGGATGAGGACAACCTTCGAGGAGCCTCACATGCCCATTTTCGTCACCATCTGGCAGAAAACCCGGGAAACGCTTGATATCTACTGGGTGCTGGTGCGGATCACCGTTCCGATTGCCATCCTCACCGAGCTGTTGTCGAGGATGGGTGCGATCGAGGCGGTGGCGCCGGCCTTCGCGCCTGTCATGAACCTCGTCGGGCTGCCGCCGGAGCTTGGTCTCGCCTGGCTGACAGCGATGCTGGTCGGCATCTGGGGCGCCGTGCCGCTTATCTTCACACTCGTTCCCGCCTCCTCGCTCAGTGGCGCGGATATCACGGTCTTTTCGGCGCTTATCCTCTTCGCGCACGGCCTGCCCATCGAGCAGAAGATCATTGAAAAAGCAGGACCCGGCATGCTCGTCACAACGGCGCTGCGCATCGGCGGCGGATTGATTTATGCCCTTCTCCTGCATCAGGTTCTGGAAGCAACGGGGTGGTTGTCTGGGCCGGTGAACCCTGCCTGGATTGCCATGAGCGCCACGCCGGAATGGGCGGTCTATCTCCTGGGTCTCGGTAAAACCATGATCTGGATGTTCGTCATCCTTCTCGTGCTGTCCCTCGGCCTCGAAATCCTCAGGCTGACCGGGCTTCTGGCACTGATGATGAAGGCGCTTTCGCCCCTTTTGCGGCTTGCCGGCATTCGCGGCGAGGCCGAACATCTCACCGCCATCGGCTTGTTTCTGGGAATTTCCTACGGCGCGGGTTTCCTGATCCGCGAGGCGCAATCGGGAGCGATCTCGCCACGTCAGGTGTTTCTGTCCTGCGTGTTCATGGGTTTTGCCCATAGCGTGATCGAAGACACCCTTGTGGTAATGTCGCTGGGGGCCGATGTTTATGGCGTTCTGGTCGGACGGCTGATTTTCGCCATTGCCGCAACTGCCGTCATCGCCGCACTGCTTCACCGCCTGTCGGATGAAATGTTTTTTGCGCGGATGTTCCGGCTTCGGAGCACGTGAGCGGCGCTACCCATCTGAAAAAGCTGATGCAAAAAGGGGGCCTCGCGGCCCCCGATTTTTTTGCATCCAATCCGGAAAATCCGGTTCAGAACTCGGTCCAGTCCTGATCTTTCGCAGCCGGTGCTTCCGCAGCACCACCGAAGGCGCGGGCGAGGCTCTGGCCAAGCGCCCGGGCCGGCGAAGCCACCGGTCTTGCGGTTGCGGAGGCCGATTTTACCGGAGCCTTGCGGACCGGTGCGGCAGGTGCCGGCTGGAAGGCGGGCTTGGCCGAAGACTGGCGCGGTGCAGAATATCCACCGGCACTCGCAACGGCAGCACGTGCGCCGCCCACCCGGAACTGGCCAAGCAGGCTGTTCAGCGCTTCCGCTTCGCGGGCAAGCGAATGGCTGGCGGCGGTCTGCTGCTCCACCATGGCGGCATTCTGCTGCGTGCCCTGATCCATGGTGTTTACGGCCGTGTTGATTTCCTGCAGGCCGGTCGCCTGTTCGCGTGACGCGACGACGATGGCACTGACATGGGCGTTGATCTCTTCGACTTCCGAAACGATGAGTTCCAGCGCCTTGCCGGTCTCGTCGACGAGGCTCACGCCATTTTCCACCTGCCGGCTGGAAGCGCTGATCAGCGTCTTGATTTCCTTGGCGGCGTTGGCGGAACGCTGGGCGAGTTCGCGGACTTCCTGCGCGACAACCGCAAATCCCTTGCCGGCATCACCGGCGCGAGCGGCCTCCACGCCGGCATTCAGCGCCAGCAGGTTGGTCTGGAAGGCTATATCGTCGATGACACCGATGATGTTGCCGATTTCACCCGAGGACTTTTCGATCTCGCGCATGGCGGCAACCGCCTTGCGGACCACGGTGCCTGATTTTTCCGCACCGGTGCGCGCACGCTGGACCAGATTGCCGGCATCTTCCGCGCCGCGGGCACTGTCACGCACCGTGGTGGTGACTTCTTCCAGTGCAGCGGCGGTTTCTTCGATGGAGGCAGCCTGCTGTTCGGTGCGGCGCGACAGGTCGTCGGCGGCTGACAGCATTTCCGAAGCGCCGGCATTGATTGCGGCAGCGTTCTCGCCAACCGTGCGCAGGGCCTGCTGGAGTTTTTCGACGGCGCTGTTGAAATTCACACGAACCGGATCAATGGCGGGCGCAAAAGGCGTTTCAATGCGATAGGAAAGATCGCCATCCGCGAGAGCGGCAAGGCCCTTGCCAAGCTCGGCGCTGGCAAAAGCGCTGGCGGCCTCGTCCTTCGCCCGTTCTTCCTCGTTGCGGCGGCGTTCAGTCTCCGTCGCGGAACGCATGCGATCGGTCTCACCGGCGAGGCGGGATTTTTCCAGCCCGGCTTCCTTGAAGACCAGAACGGCCTTCGCCATCTTGCCGACTTCGTCTCCACGATCCGTGGCCGGAACTTCCGTGTCCAGATTGCCATCGGCAAGCCGGCTCATTGCCGCAGTCATGCCGACGATCGGCGTGACGATCGAGCGTGACAGCGCCCAGATGAGGGCAACGGCCAGAAGACCGGCAACGGCACCGCCACCCAGAAGCGCATATTTCAGGTTCAGCGCCGCTGCCTGCTGTTCAGCGGCATAGGCCGTGGACAGGCCGTTCAGCTGTTCCTTGATCTTGGCGGCGGCGGCGCGGAAGCCGTCGAGCTGGCCCTTGGCCTGATTGCGGCCGATCTCGATGATTTCGGAAATCGGCGCTTCCGTCGTCTTGCGGGCAGCGATCTGCGGTTCCGCCAGTTCCTTGAAGAAGACGGTGGCGGATTTTTGCATGTCGTCGATGGAGTTGAGGATATCCGGCTGGCCGGCGGCAAGCGCGCGGGCTTCGTCAAGCTTCTTCAGCATCAGGTCGCGCTGGGCGAAAACATCATTATAGGTGCTGTCGCTGCGAAACAGCAGGAAGCCGCGCTGGTTGACGGCCTGCTCCAGCATGGCGGCCGTCGCGCCGTCCACCGCCTGGATGATATCCTTGGTCCGGTTGTTGTCGATTGTGACACGCTCGCTCCCCAGCGTCTGCCAGAATACGACCGCGGAGGCGAGCAGGCACACGCTCATCAAGGCACAGAAGGTGGCTATGAGCTTCAGGTTGATAGGGAGATTTTTCAGCGACATCGCAAACTCTCTCGGCGACCCGATGCCTCGGAGCAAGCGTCTGCGCTGCAACGGTCGCAATTTTGTGGATAGGAGGAGATGCCGTCATGGCAGGTTCCGGTGGCCGCACGGGCCTTGGGCACAAAGTGCAATACAAGCCTTTATATTGGATTAATCGAACATTCTGACTTTGCGGTGCAACACAAACATGGCCGGGGGCAGCGGCATTCGGGGCCGTTTCCGTGATAAATCGCTTGCATCGGCGGGGTTTGGCGGTCATTGAACGGGACCATGTCCAAAACATCTGAAAATGAACGGCTTGACCAGCTTCTTGTGTCGCTCGGCCACTTTGCCAGCCGCTCGCGTGCGCGCGACGCGGTTTCGCGCGGCACCGTGAGCGTGAACGGCAAAATCGTCACCAAACCGAGCCAGACCGTCGCTGCAAACGTCAAGATCACGATTACCGATCCGGCGCAGGCTTACGTCTCCCGCGCTGCCCTCAAACTTGCGGCCGCGCTCGATCATTTCAAGCTCGATCCGAAGGGCCTTGAGTGTCTCGATGTCGGCGCATCCACCGGCGGTTTCACCGAGGTTCTGCTTCATCGCGGCGCGAAACATGTCGTCGCCATCGATGTCGGCCACGGGCAGATCCATCCAAGGATCGAGAACGATCCGCGCGTCACCAGTCTGGAAGGGCTGAATGCGCGGTTCCTCACCACTGATGATATCGATGACCGGCCCATCGGCTTCATCGTTTCCGACGTCTCCTTCATTTCGCTGAAGCTTGCGCTTGCCCCGGCACTTGAGCTTGCGGAGCCGGGTGCTCTGGCTATCCTGCTGGTCAAGCCACAATTCGAAGCGGGGCGTGATGCCATCAGCAAGGCCGGGCTTCTGAAGGAGCCGGAAACCGCGCCCGCAGTTGCTGCCGAGCTGGAGCGCTGGCTCGTCGAAGACATGGGCTGGAAAAGCCTCGGGCTTATTCCTTCGCCGATTTCCGGCGGCGACGGCAATATCGAATTTCTTCTCGGAGGCGAAAAGCCATGAGCACCCAGACCGTGACCATCAAGAGCCTTGGTGCACAGGGCGACGGTATCGCGCACTGTCCCGACGGCCCGGTCTATGTGCCCTTCGCCCTGCCCGGCGAGACGGTGGCCATCGCCAAGGTGAAGGACCACGGCACGGTCATGTCGATTGCGGAAGCTTCGGCGGACCGCCGTGAACCCGTCTGTCGTCACTTCGGCCCTGAAGGCGTCAACGGCACCTGCGGCGGCTGTTCGCTGCAACATCTGGCCGACCAGCCCTACCACGCCTTCAAGCGGGAGCTGGTGGTTTCGGCACTGAAATCGAAGGGCCTGACACCTGATGTGGATGATCTCGTCATCTGTCGCCCCGGTGAGCGCCGCCGCGCGGTGTTTGCCGCCCGCAGGACGGAGAAGGGTCTGCTGCTGGGTTTCAGCCAGGCGAGCAGCCACCACATCGTCGCCATCGAGGAATGTCCCGTCACCTCGCCCGGCATCGTCTCACGCCTCGATGCCATCCGCGCCATCGGGCTTTCGATGACGGCGAATGCCGAGCCGTTCCGCATGACCGTTCTTGAAACGCTTTCCGGTCTGGATATTTCCGTCGAGGGTATCAAGTCTGTCAACGACAAGCAGCGGCGGACGCTGACGGAAACGGTGCTTGCCATGCGCGGCATCGCGCGTGTCTCGCTGTCGGGTGAAATCCTGATCGAACCGCAAAAGCCGATCATCGAGTTCGGCGGCGTGCCGGTCTCACCGCCCGCCGGCGGTTTCACGCAGGCGACGAAACAGGCCGAAGACGCCATGGCGGAACTGGTGCTTGCCCATATCGGCAAATCCAAGCGTATTGCCGATCTCTTCTGCGGTTCCGGTACATTTGCGCTCAGACTGGCGCGCATCGGCAAGGTGCATGCGGTGGAAGCCGAAGACAAGGCGCTGAAGGCATTGGATTTCGCCGCCCGCAACACGCAGGGCCTGAAACCGATCAGCGTCGAAAAACGCGATCTTTTCCGCCGGCCATTGATGACCAGCGAATTGAAGAACTACGACGCGGTCGTGTTCGATCCGCCACGCGCCGGGGCGGAAGTCCAGTGCAAGGAACTGGCCCGCAGCACGGTGAAGAAAATCGTTGCTGTCAGCTGCAATCCACTGACGCTGGCGCGCGATCTGGCGCTACTGGTCGAGGGCGGCTATCGCGTTACCCGCGTCACACCTGTTGACCAGTTCCTCTGGTCGCCGCATGTGGAAGCGGTGGCGGTGCTGGAGAAATAATCAGGAATAATCACCAGGCGGTATCGACGGTGCCGTTGCCGACCACGCCCGAGCAGCGGCAGGCACCGCCAACCCGACCCTGCTCGATCGGGCAGATATACGGGCGGCGGCGATTGGCGCTTTCCGGCGGGGTGATGACGCAGACGAAGCGCGCGCGGCGCTGGTGACTGCGGCTGTTGCTGGAATTGTAGTCCGGGCTGTCGTCATCGCTTGACTGCGCCAGAATGATGTTGCTGCCCGAAACCGGCAAGCGTGTGATCGCTGCTGCCTCTGCAACGGTTGCGGCGGAAAGAAAGACGGACAGGGCGAAAACCAGGTGGCGCATGCGGGTGCCTTCGGACGGAGAGTTGGTGCGATCCGTTTTCCGGACCGATTTGATGGACCATACATAATCCGCATTCACAAGCACAGCGGCTTCCAGCGCCTAACGATGCCGCTCGTGTTTCTTCTCCCCGCCGGGGAGAAGGTGGCCCGAAGGGTCGGATGAGGGCGAAACGTTGCCGGATTTCGGGGAGCTTGCCCCCTCATCCCGCTGCTGTGGACTTCTCCCCGGCGGGGAGAAGAAACAAGTGGCGCGCTCCCAGACGGTGAGCAACCGTCCCTAGTCCCCCGAAACGACTAGCGGCGCATGAATGCCTCGAAGGCGGCGCGGGCTTCGGCACTCTGCAGCTGCGCGATGAAATGGCGGCCTTCCTCTTCGATGCGGGCGAGAATATCGGCCGGGTTGCCGCGAACCAGATCGCGGGCGATCTTCAGCGCCTGCTGCGGTTTGGCCGCAAGCCGGGTGGCAAGCGCCAGCGTTTCGCTCTCCACATGCTCGGGGGCGACGACTTTCCAGATCAGGCCAGCCTGCACTGCCTGCTCAGCCGAGAATCCCTCACCCATGGCAAGCAGTGCAAAGGCGCGCTGATGACCGACAAGCTTCGGCACGAGCAGGCTGGAGGCCGCTTCCGGCACCAGTGCCAGATCCACGAACGGGGTCTTGAACAGGCTGCGTGTGGAGGCGACCGTCAGGTCGCAATGCAGGTTCAGTGTCGTGCCGATGCCGATGGCAAGCCCGTCCACACCGGATACCAGCGGTTTGTCGAAGGCGACGAGTGCTTTGAGAAGCTCGAGTGCGGCGAGCTTGCCTTTCCCGCCCGACATGGCGAAGGCAAGGAAATCGGCCATGTCGTTGCCGGCGGAGAAGCAGCCTTCCGTGCCGAGAAAGGCAACGACGCGAATCTCCGGGTCGTCATTGGCGGCCTGCAGCGCCTGTGCCATACGCAGATACATCGCATCGGTGATGGCGTTTTTCTTTTCCGGCCGGTTGAAGCGGATGGTCAGAACGTCAGGCGCATGACCGACCCGCTCGACAAGAATATGATCGTCCGACATCTGAACCTCCTCAGGCCAATACGGTGCGGGCTGCGGCAAGGCTTGCCGCGCCTGATATAACGCGATCCTTCAGCGCAGCCGTTTCCGCCAGCAGGTTTTCCGCCGCAAAACGGCAAAGTGCGGCGCGATGTGCGCCCCTGCCATCATCGACGGAGGCCAATGCGCCCTTGGCGAGATAGGCGCCTGTCAGCGCCAGACCGAAGAGACGTTGATAGGGTGTCGCGCCGGCGAGTGCGGTTTCGGTTTCCCCGGCCTTGATGCGATCCAGCAGCCAGTCGGTTGTCGTTTCCAGATCGTTGAGGCTGGCGTCGAGATAACCGGCGGTCTCGCCCAGATCATCACGGTTCGAAGCGGTAGTCCGGGCAGCGATCTCGCGCAATTCGCCGATGAAACCGCGCACCTGCGCGCCATCGGAAAGCGGCAGCTTGCGCAGCACCAGATCGATGGCCTGTATGCCGTTGGTGCCTTCGTAGATCGGAGCGATGCGGGCATCCCGCAGGTAACGTGCCGCGCCCGTCTCTTCGATGAAGCCCATGCCGCCATGTACCTGAATGCCCATGGAGGCAACATCCACACCGGCATCGGTGGAGAAGGACTTGGCGATCGGCGTCAAAAGGGCAGCGCGCTCCTGCCAGTGAGAGCGCTGCCGGGCGTCTTCGCTGGCATGCGCCATGTCGATGGCATGGGCGCAGCTGAAGGAAATCGCCCGCGACCCTTGCGTCAGCGCCTTCATCGTCAAAAGCGTTCTGGCGATATCAGGGTGTTCGATGATCGGGCTCATGCCGGAGCCCTGCCAGCCGGGCGCCTTGCCCTGCGTGCGTTCTTTTGCGTATTCGATAGCCTTCTGGGTCGCCGCTTCGCAGATCGCCACGCCCTGCATGCCGACGGCGAGGCGGGCGTTGTTCATCATGGTGAACATGCAGGCGAGGCCCTTGTTCTCCTCGCCGATCAGCCAACCCAGAGCGCCTTTTTCTTCACCAAACCTGCCGTCGCCGAAGATCATCGTGCAGGTGGGCGAGCCGTGAATGCCGAGCTTGTGTTCCAGCGAATGGCAGAAAAGGTCGTTGCGGCTGCCCGGCGCGCCGTTTTCATCGGGCAGGAATTTCGGGACGAGGAATAGCGAAATGCCACGCGTTCCGGCCGGCGCATCCGGCAGGCGAGCAAGAACGAGGTGGATGATATTATCAGCCGCGTCGTGTTCACCCCAGGTGATGAAAATCTTCTGCCCGAAGATGCGGTAGGTGCCGTCCCCATTGCGCTCCGCCCGGCTCTTCAACACGCCAAGGTCCGATCCCGCATGCGGTTCGGTCAGGTTCATCGTGCCGGTCCATTCGCCGGAAACGAGCTTGGGAAGATAGGTGCGTTTCAGATCATTGCTGCCGTGGGTGACGATGGCTTCCACCGCGCCCATGGTCAGCGTTGGCGCCAGTGCGAACGCCATGGAGCCGGAGTTCCACATTTCGAGGGCTGCAACATTCAGCATATGCGGCAGGTTCTGACCGCCGAATTCCTCAGGCGCCGTCAGGCTGTTCCAGCCGGCTTCCGCCCAGCGGCGGTAAAGATCGGCCCAGCCATCCGGCGTCGTGACCTTGCCGTCGGCAAGCTTCGCGCCCTGGCGGTCGCCAATATCGGCGAGCGGGGCGACCTGTTCCGTGGCGAAACGGCCGGCTTCCTGCAGAATGGCATCCACCAGATCTTCACCGAGATCACCCAGCACACCCTTTGCCAGCGCGTCTTCAAGACCCGCTACATGTTTGAGTGTGAAGGCGATATCATCCACCGGCGCGCTATACATGCTGCCTCCTCCCGAAGCTTTTGTATCCTGCTACTGCCTTCGGGCTAAATGATTTTTACGTAAACGTCAATTTGAAAATTCCCGCCATTTCAGCGGGATTGTTATAAAACTGTCATATGAATTTGCTCAGCATGCGCTGAAAGGCGCCGTGCCACCACTGCCGCTCCCGCACCAGAACGACAGACGCCTTCCCTCCTCCCATCCAGCCGGTCAGGACTGCCACGATGGATCTCATAACGCCCAATATTCCCGGCCTCGTCTGGGCCTATCAGTTCCACCCCGGCACAGCCCCGTGCCGGCGGCTGGCGGCCGATGCGCGCTTTCACGAGGTGGCCGAGTGCGAAGGTTTCTTCTGGCTGCATCTCAATCTCGCCGACCAGCGCGTAGCGGCTTTTCTCGAAACCATCGACGGTCTCGACCCGGCGGCGCGGGCAAGCCTCACCACCCATGAGACGCACCCTTCCATCGTGGTCGACGAAAAATCGCTCTATGGCACGCTGGTCGATTTCCAGCGGGAATTCGACAAGGAAACACGGGATTTCGGCTGGCTGCATTTTGCGGTGAGCGACCGTTTCATCATCACCACGCGCCTGCAGCCGCTGCATTCGGTGGACCGGCTAAAAGCGGCGGTCGACAAGAATTCCAACCGCTATCTCACGCCATCGCATGTGTTCGAGGGGCTGGTGGCGGAATTCCAGCGCTCGCTCATCAATCTGGTGATGGAGACGACGGAAGAACTGAACGCCATCGAAGATCTGGTCTATGACAGCGAAAACCGTGACGAGCGGCGGCGGCTTGCGCCACTGCGCCGCACGGTGGTTCGCCTGCACCGGCATCTGCGCACCGTTCTCACCCTGATGCGACGCGCTTCGGCCGTTGATGAGGACGAGATGCCTGACGGTTTCGAAGATGTCGCCTCACGCCTGATGGGTCGCCTCGAAGCGGTGGATCACGACGTCTATGCCCTGCAGGAACGCGCAAGGCTGCTGCACGAAGAAATCGATTCCAAACTTTCGTCGGAAACCAACCGGCACCTTTACATATTGTCGCTGATGACAGCCTTCCTGCTGCCGCCATCGCTGGTGACAGGCTTTTTCGGCATGAATACTGATGAGCTGCCGTTCACAGTCGGCACCGGCGGCACGTTGTCGGCCGGCGTCTTTATCGTGATTTCGGTCGTGCTTGCCTGGTTCGTGCTCAAACGGGCACGGATCTTGTAATAAAAAAGCCGCCCGGTGATGACCGGACGGCTCTGTCAATTTCAGCCTGGCATTCTATCAGCTGTAAGGCGAATAGCAGGGCTGGCGCGGGCCATGGTAAGGCTGGAACGTGTTGCTATAGGCATCGTAGGAACGATAACGGCCATAGCACCAGTTTACGTGCGCCTGGCTCATGCCGCCACGGCGGACCGGGCGATATTCGCGATAGACCGGGCGCGGACGATATTCCGGCACCGGACGGTAGACTTCACGCGGCTGCGACAGGGCGCCGCCGATGATTGCACCCGTCGCAAAGGCTGCGAGCGGGAACCAGTAACCGTCATGGTGACGATAGCCCGGGCGATAATCGCGATAACCGCGATGGCCGCCATACCAGCCGCGACGTTCGCCGCCCCAGCCACGACCGTCACGATCGCGCCAATATTGGACATTGACGATATTGCCGGCGTCGTTGCCTGCCTCGACACTTTTCGGTGCCATCGGCAACGGCATTGCCGCTTCTGCGGGAACCATCGCTCCTGCAATCACGATCGCAGAAAGACCGACAGCCAAGATATTCTTCATATAGTTTCTCATCTGACTTCCTCCATTCACGACGGTCAACAGGCCGCTCTACGTGAATAATAGCAGTTTTTTCTTCTCACTCGGCCAGTTTTCAGTCTGGCTTAAACATTTCAGGTTGCAGGCTAGGCGGTTTCGCCTGAACCCAGCATTAACGACCCAATCACGCTTCGTTTACCCAATCCGGCGGCCCGGAAAACAAAAGCCCGGATGAAAATCCGGGCTTTCGAAAATCCTGTCAGCGGCTGTAAGGCGATACGCATATGCGGCGCGGACCGCTGTTCGGCTGATAGGTGTTGTCGTAAGCGCGATACGAACGCCAGCGGTTCTGGCACCAGGAGACATGGCTGCCGCCATAGGCCGGGCGCGGCTGCTGCACGGCACCGCCAATGATCGCACCGGCCGCAAAGGCTGCCAGCGGGAACCAGTAGCCATTATGGTATCGGTAGCCCGGACGGCGATCACGATAACCGCGGTGACCGTTATAATAACCGTCGCGCGGCGGGCGCGGGCGATACATACGGTCGCCGTGCCTGCGGTCATAACGACGGTCATACCTGCGGTCCCATTCACGATACTGAACCGGCACGACATTGTCAGTCGAAACCACCGGCTTCGGCATCGGAACAGGCACCTGGAACGCCTGCGACGGCGTAAAGCTTGTGAGGAACACGATCATCGCCGTTGCGACGCTCGTTGTCCGGAAATTCATCATGATCTTCCTCCGTTTGCTTCAGCGCGTTGGACCGCGCCTCTTCACCCACGCGCTCTTGTCGGAGATAAGGGTAAGCCCCCGTTTCTACACCCGAAAAGAATTCGATGACGTGCAAACGAGTTTAGGGAGATTTGGTTCCATGACAACCATCCGGAGAAGATGGCAAGGACGACGCGTCCGCCAGATCGCCCTGGCTTTTCCGCGACGCGCCAGAACGACCTAGCTATTTGTTTTACGAAGGCCTTTTTCCCCGGAACCAACGGCACTTCCGGGGAACGCCTTCGTCAGGCTTCCACCTTCACATCGGTCAACGGCCGCGAACAGCAGGCGAGAATATAACCCTCCTCAATCTCGTCATCGAGAATGCCGCCATTGTGGTTCATCTCCACCTCGCCGGACAGCTTCAGCACCCGGCAGGTGCCGCAGATACCCGATTCGCATGCGGCCCCGATGCGCACACCGGCAGCACGCGCCGTCATCAGTACCGTCTGGCCGGGCTGGCAGGCCATCTCTTTTCCGGACAGCGTAAAGCCCACCATCGACAGCGCTTCGCCATCCACATCGGTGAGAACGCTCTCGCCGACCGTGACCGGGGCGGCGGGCGAAAAGCTTTCCTGATGGTAACGGCTCATGTCGAAGCCGGACGCATCGAGCATGGAGCGGACGGCGGCCATGAACGGCTCCGGCCCGCAGCAGAAGACGGTGCGCTCCATGAAGTCATGCGCGAGCAGCGCGATCTTGGCCTTGTCGACCATGCCTTTGAGCCCCGACCACAGATCGGTGCGACCGCATTTCTCGACAATAAAGCCGAGAGACAGGTTTGGCATGAAGCGGGCGAGATATTCCAGCTCGTGGCGGAAGACGATATCGGACGGCGAGCGCGAGCAGTTGATGAAGGCGATATCGCTTTGCGGCGCACGGTCGCTCATGTCGCGCACCATCGACATCATCGGCGTGACGCCGGATCCTGCCGAGATGAACAGATATTTGTCACCGGGGTGCCGCACATAGGAGAAATCGCCGAGCGGTCCGAGCGCCCGGATTTTCATGCCGGGCTTCAGATTGTCGAACATCCAGCGCGTGCCGATGCTGTTGGCCTGCGCCTTTACCGTGACCGAAAGCGCATAGGGCCGTGACGGGCTGGAGGACAGTGTATAGGTGCGATAGAGCGGCTCCTTGCCCACCGGCAGTTCCAGCGTGACGAACTGGCCCGGCAGATACCGGAACCAGTTCTGGTCTTCGGAGCGGAACAGGAACGTCATCACATCCTGCGTTTCGGGTGTCACCGAAATGCACTCCAGCAGCTGGAGCTTGTCGCTCCACGGCTTCATCTCGTCTATGTGCTTGTAGGTCACAACCATATTCATCTTCGCATCACGCTACTGCCGAAAGCCGGGCCTTGTCGCCGGAAAGCCGGTCGATCATGAAATCGGAATACCAGTTGACGAACTGCATCACACCGCCCTCGTCTTCCATGGAATAGGGGCCGGGCTGGTACGCAGGCGACCGGATGCCGAAGGCGTTTTCCTCGACGATGCGGCGGTCCTGATCGTTGGTTTCGTTCCAGACGTGGGTCAGGTCTTCCAGATCGTAATCCACGCCTTCCACTGCATCCTTGTGCACCAGCCATTTGGTGGTGACCATGGTCTCATTGGCATTGAGCGGCAGCACCCGGAAGGAAATGGCGTGGTCGCCAAGGAAGTGGTTCCAGGTCGTCGGATAATGGAACAGCAGCAAAGCGCCGATATGGCTGATGCTGACATCTTCGGACAGCGGCCGGCGCACGGCGCGCTTGCCCGACATGGTGTAGCTTTCCGCTTCGCCGATCAGCGGCATGCGGGCGACGCGGAACTGGCCCTGCGGATCGATCTTGAAACGGCTTGGCAGGCCGGCGGCCTCGCAGCGCGCCCAGTGGCCGCCGATGTCGGGGTCGCTGGCACCGCCATCCGTTCCCGTCACGCTCGGGTTTTCAGGATAGGTGCGGCAGAGTTCCGGGTGGTTGGCGGCGCAGTGGTAGCACTCGCGGTTGTTTTCCCAGACGAGTTTCCAGTTGCCCTTTTCGATGATGGTGCTTTCATGCGCGACCTTGGCTTCCCAGATGCGGTGCGGGGCCATATAGCTCTCGACTTCGGCCCGCATGGGCGCAAAATCCGCCGGCTGGTCGGCAAGGCAGATGAAGACGTAACCGGCAACGGTCTCGCAGGCGACCGGCTTCAGGCCGAATTCCGCCTTGTCGAACTCCTCGCCCATATGACGCGCGAACAAAAGCTTGCCGTCGAGATCGTAGGTCCACTGGTGATAGGGACAGACGAGACGAGCGGACTGGCCCTTGTGGGCAGAGCAGACGCGGGAGCCGCGATGGCGACAGGAATTGTGAAGGGCGCGGATCTCGCCGTCGCGTCCACGGACGATGACGACGGAATAGGAGCCGACCTGCACGGTGAAATAATTGCCGGATTTGGGCACTTCGCAATCATGGCCGACAAACAGCCAGTCGCGATACCAGATGGTTTCCATATCCAGCTTGAAATAATCCTGGTCCGTGTAGAAGGGCTGTTCCAGGCTGAAGCCTTCGCGGCGGTTCTTCAGCTGGCGCAATACGGTATCACGCAATTCCATGGCCAAATCCTCGATCAAACCGCCCTGCCCGGCACCATTTACCGGGCTGCGGAAGCATGATCACATCTAAACACCGGCGGTCATTTGCAGCAGCACAGACAGCGACATCGGCTTCCGCATTGGCGACAAATTGCGACATCCGCAAATGCCTGTCACAGCCCATTCCGCTGCGAAATCCGGCAGCTACTCGGTGAGAAAAACCACGTCGCAATATGACGCATGATACAGCGCGATTGCCTGTCCACCCGTCAGAAAACAGGGGGTGCGACGCAACGGAGTATTAACGCGAACTAAATTATCTTGCCGCATCGACAGCAACGAGGGCGTTCCTGGTGGAGAAGGCGACACGCATACGTTATTTCGATGCGGCCAGACATTCGATCATGCCGATACGGTCGAAGACCGCGCATTCGGATTTCCTGCGCACCGGCCGGATCAGCCGTTATGAAGAACGCTGGTTGCCGAGGGAGCGTGTCTATTACAGCCACGAGGAGGTGGCGGCGATGACCGGGCGCAAGCTGGAAGCCGCCGCCGATGCCACCCATAACCGCCTCAACACCTTTCACCAGTCCATCCGTTTTCCCAAGATGGTCTCCCACCATCTGCTCAACGACCGGCCACATCTCGGCTATTGTCATGTCACGGCAGCGAAAACCAGCTTCGACGCGGAACGCCACGTGCTCTGGTCCTTCTATTTCGCGAATTTTTTCGCCGAGCTGAGCGGTGCCGAAAACTTCTTCGAAAATATCGATGCGCGTTATTCGCGGATGTATTTTGCCGTCGCCATCAATGCGCTTCCCGATAAGGAATTCGCCGTCGATACCTCCTTCCATCGCGGTGGCCTGCTGTTCCAGACCCATGATCCACGCGTGGCGCTGAAAAATGTGCTGCTGCTCGGCGCGCGCTCGGAAGAGATGCGCAGGATCATCAAGGCGATATAAACGATAGCGCTTTCCATCCCGGCCAGAAATACGCTATTGAGCGCGCTGAAAGGCAGCATCATGGCGCGTCATATCAACATCGAAAACGAGCGGGAAACCGCGTTGCAGGCAGCCGTGGCGGAGCTTGCGGACGGCCAGCCCATCGCCCTGCCGACGGAAACCGTCTATGGCCTTGCCGCCGACGCCACCAATCCGGCGGCCATCACCCGCATTTACCAGACGAAAGGCCGGCCGCAGTTCAATCCGTTGATCTGCCATATGGCCGACATTGCCATGGCGGAGCGTTATGCGGTCTTCGACCCCATTTCGCTGAAGCTTGCGCAGGCCTTCTGGCCCGGCCCGCTGACGCTGGTTCTGCCGCTGAAACCGGACAGCGGCATTCATTCGCTGGCGACGGCCGGGCTTGATACGGTCGGCATCCGGGTGCCGCAGGGTTTTGCCGGCGACCTGATCCGCCGGTTCGACAGGCCGCTGGCCGCCCCCAGCGCCAATAGTTCCGGCAAGATCAGCCCGACAAGTGCCGCCCATGTGGAGGCCGATCTCGGCCAGAAGATCAATCTCATTCTTGATGGCGGGGCCGCCTCGGTCGGCGTCGAATCCACCATCGTCAAGGTGGAAGAGGATGGCCGCGTGCGGCTGCTTCGCCCCGGCGGCATCGTTACCGAGAACATCGAGCATGTTACCGGCCTGCGGCTGGAGCGGCCCGAAAAGGCCTCCGCTGCCATTGAAGCACCCGGAATGCTGGCGTCGCATTATGCGCCCGGTGCATCCGTGCGCCTCGACGCCACATCTGTTTTACCGGGCGAGGCGCTGATCCGTTTCGGCAGCGTCGCTACTAAAGGTGAGGAAGCGGCCCGCGCCGTTTTCGATCTCAGCCCCGCCGGCGATCTTGCCGAGGCCGCCGCCAATCTGTTCGATTATCTGAAAGCCGCCGATGCGACCGGCGCAAAGACCATCGCCATCACCGCCATTCCCACGCATGGTCTCGGAGAGGCGATCAACGACCGCCTTTCCCGCGCCGCCGCGCCGAGAGGCTGACGCCACTTAAACCCCTTTCGCCCATGTTTCAAACGACAGCGAGACGCCGCCCATGACGACCACCGCCATTCCCTCCTCCGACATCCTCGACCGCTTCACCGCCATTGTCGGTGATAAAAATGCGGTGCGCGACCCGGCGGAAATGGCGCTTCGTCTGGTGGAAAATCGCGGGCTTTATCGCGGCGCCTCGCCGCTGCTCATCAAGCCCGGTTCGGTCGAAGAGGTTGCCGCCATCCTGAAGCTCGCCAGCGAGACCGGCACCCCCATCGTGCCGCAGACCGGCAATACCGGGCTTGTCGGCGGCCAGACGCCCCGGGCGGAAGGCACCGACATCATCCTGTCGCTGGAGCGCATGAACCGCATCCGCGATATTGATCCGGTCGCCAATGTCATCGTCGCCGATGCCGGCTGCATTCTCGATGACATCCATAAGGCAGCGGAGACGGTGGAACGGATGTTCCCGCTGTCGCTCGGCTCACAAGGTTCCTGCCGCATCGGCGGCAATCTCGCCACCAATGCCGGCGGCACGGCGGTGCTTGCCTATGGCAATATGCGTCAGCTCTGCCTCGGGCTTGAAGTCGTCCTGCCGACCGGTGAGATCTGGAACGGGCTGCGCCGGCTGAAAAAAGACAATACGGGTTACGACCTGCGCGACCTCTTCATCGGTTCGGAAGGCACGCTCGGCATCATCACCGGCGCGGTGCTGAAGCTGTTCCCGAAGCCGCTCGGTCATCAGGTGGCGTTTGCCGGGCTCGGTTCCACCGAAGACGCATTGAAGCTGTTCGAAATGGCCTCGAACCTCTGCGGCACGGCGCTGACCGGCTTCGAACTGATGCCGCGCATCGGCGTCGAATTCACCACCAGACATATTCCCGGCGTGCGCGACCCGCTGCAGACGCCGCATGACTGGTACGCGCTCATCGACATCTCCACCTCCGATTCGGCGGAGACAGCCGAGACGATGATGCAATCGCTGCTGGAGCGCGGTTTTGAGGCCGGGCTGGTTGCGGATGCGGTGATTGCCGCGTCAGAAGCCCAGCGGCAGGCGCTGTGGCACATGCGCGAAAGCATGTCGGATGCGCAGAAGCCGGAAGGTGGCTCGATCAAGCATGATGTTTCCGTGCCGGTGTCGAAAATACCGGAATTCATGGCGACGGCGGAAAAGGCCGTGATTGCCGCTATTCCCGGCGCCCGCGTCTGCGCCTTCGGCCATCTTGGCGATGGCAACATCCATTACAATATTTCCCAGCCGGTGGGTGCCGACAAAGCCGAATTCCTCGGCCGCTGGCGGGACATGAACGAGATCGTCCACAGTATCGTTCTGTCGCGCGGCGGCTCCATTTCCGCCGAACATGGCATTGGCCAGCTGAAACGCGACGAGTTGGCCGCCATTCGGCCCGGTATCGAAATGGACCTGATGCGCCGTATCAAGCACGCATTCGACCCCGCCGGCATCATGAACCCCGGCAAGGTGCTTGCCGCCGGCTAAACGGGAGCGAGCATCATTCTCGAGCTTAGTTCGAAGGTCGCGTGGTCCAGGCGGGAACCAGTTCCGCATTCAGGCGGCGCGGCTTTTGCGCATGGACGAACTGCGTCAGGCCCATGCCGGATTTCGCAATCGCCACCGCATGTTTCTTCGGCATCAGATAGCCATGTTCCAGTGGCGGCGGACGACGCATGATTCGGCTGAAGAATGGACGCTTGTGGTAACGGGAGGGCGAAAACCGCGCCGGCTCCGCACATACCGTCACATATTCCAGTATTTCCTCAATCCAGCCGCTTTGCGGCCGCGCACCCGGCTCCACCAGCAATATCCACTGTCCACGCGCAGAACGCATGACATCTTCAATGTCCCATTGCCCATAAAAGCGGCAGCCGGCGGCATCGGCGACACGCGACGATCCATCGCGCGAGCCGTGATCAAGGATCACCACATCGCTTACAAGCCCTTCCACGGCACCGGTTACAAGCGCAGACAAGGTATGCGCCAGCTCCGGTTCCTGATCCCGGCATTCCATCATGACTGTCAACATATGCATAGCTCTAACGCATCGCACAATAAATTGCCACTATTCCCATCGTGGTAAAATCCGCCATTCCCGGTGCGAATCGGCACCCCCGCCCCGCGACGAAATCACTCCCCCAACCTTTCCCTGCCGGGATGTGGACAAATATCGGTTCTGCATTTTTGTTCTTGTATTGTTCTCATTTTTGCGTTAGGAATTTAATCATCGAAGAGGGGAAGAAAGCCTGTTCGAACGGAAACGGTTTAGGGTGTTTGGCGGGCCTTCAGGCGCGCGGCGCCCGGGAGCATCCAGATGAGAAACCATACGCTTTCGGGGCAGGCTGCCTTCCAGCCGAGCCATATGCCAGATATTGCCAATGCGCTGGCCGATTCATCGGGCCTGCGGATCGAGATCGACCGTCGTCGTGGCCGTGGCGCCGGGATCAATCCGGATGGCCGCTTCGAGGCCCTGCAGCGCGAGGTTTTCGACGATGGCTGGCAGACACTCGAAGACATGCCGGAATTCCGCACCGAGGTGCAGGTGGAAAAGCCGCGCAGCATCATCACCCGTAACGAATCGCCCGATATCCCGTTCGACCGCTCCATCAACCCCTATCGCGGCTGCGAACATGGCTGCATCTATTGTTTCGCAAGGCCTACGCACAGCTATATGGGTCTTTCGGCCGGGCTGGATTTCGAATCGAAACTGTTTGCCAAGCCGGATGCGGCAAAGCTTCTGGAAAGAGAACTGGCAAAACCGGGTTACAAGCCGCGGGTGATCGCCATCGGCACCAACACCGATCCTTATCAGCCAATCGAGCGTGAATGGCGCATCATGCGGCAGATACTGGAAGTGCTGGCCAAGGCCGACCATCCCGTCGCCATCGTCACCAAATCGGCGCTGATCAAGCGGGATATCGACATTCTGGCCCCCATGGCCAAAAAGGGTCTCGCCAAGGTCGGCATTTCCGTGACGACGCTGGACCGCAAGCTCTCGCGCAACATGGAGCCACGCGCCGCCACCCCGGAAAAGCGGCTGGAAGCGGTCAAGGCGCTGACGGAAGCGGGCATTCCGGTTGCCGTGATGATGGCACCTGTCATTCCGGCACTCAACGATCATGAGATCGAACGGATTCTGGAAGCCGGCAAGGCCGCCGGTGCGAGCGAAGCATCTTACGTGTTGCTGCGCCTGCCGCTGGAGGTGAGCCCGCTCTTCCGCGACTGGCTGCTGCGCAACTATCCGGACCGCTATCGTCACGTCATGTCGCTGGTGCGCTCCATGCGCGACGGCAAGGATTATGATGCGGAGTTCGGGAAACGCATGAAGGGCGCCGGCCCTTACGCCTGGCAGATCGGCAGGCGTTTCGAAATGGCAACGAAACGGCTTGGCCTCATCCGCCGCGGCATTCATCTGCGCGATGATCTCTTCGTGCCGCCGGGCGGCGCAGGGGTGCAATTGTCGCTGCTTTAAAAAACCGACGCTGAAAACATCCTGCCTGATCGAAGCGCCACACAGCGGGTGCGACGATATCAGGCAGAACACGACAAGGAGCGCTGGCCTCTTCCCTTCGGGCGGCCACGCTCCCCAAGAAATGCCCGGCGGGTTTTCCCTGGCCAGCCGGACATTGCCCCCCGGAACCGCCGCCTCGCGTGCGATCGTTTTTCCTCCGCCGCCCCGTTGGAGGATCAAAGGTCATGATGACCTGAAGGGCATAGTGAGCCACGCCCCCTCGACCCGGCTCACCCTGCCTGTCATCGCCCGCCTCCGGGGGCTTGCAGGAGATCGGGTGTGTGTGCAAGTTTCGCCGCATGAAACGCCGCGCACCACCCGATTCTCCTGTCCTCTTCGATCTCGCCGATACCGGCCCGGATTTTTCCTTCGAACTTGAAGCAAAAAAGAAGGGGCTCTGGCCCGTGGCGGGTACGGATGAGGCAGGCCGCGGGCCGCTCGCCGGCCCGGTGGTCGCGGCAGCCGTTATTCTCGATCCGGACAATATTCCTGAGGGTATGGACGATTCCAAGAAGCTGACGAAGCTGAAACGGGAAAGCCTCTTCATCCAGATCATGGAAACATCGATCGTATCGGTCGCCTCCTCCGGCCCCGGCCTGATCGACAGCATGAATATCCTGCGCGCCAGCCTCGACGCCATGCGCCGCGCCGTACTCGGCCTCGAAACCTCCCCCGCCCTCGTGCTGGCCGACGGCCGCGACAGGCCGCCGGGCATTGCCTGCGAGGCCAAAGCCGTCATCAAGGGTGATTCCCGCTCCCTCTCCATCGCCGCCGCCTCAATCATCGCCAAGGTGACCCGCGACCGGATGATGGAGCGCGCCGGTCTGGTGCATTCGTCCTATGGCTTTGAGGGCCATGCCGGCTACGGCACACCGGCCCATCTGCGCGCTATCGAAAGCCATGGCCCCTGCCCGCTGCACAGGATGAGTTTCAGGCCGCTAAAGCGGGATTGATCGTGGCGCGACGGACGCAACTCGTGATTCAGATAAATTTGTTCGATCAGCACCTTCGCAATGCAAAATACATCGACACGGATAAAATCTGGAAGCGGGTGCAAGTCAGGACGCCACTTTGTCTGAAACAGAGAGCGGCCAGTCTTTTCAGCATGGCGTGCTGGCGTCAGCCTCAGAACAGACGATCGGAAAATCGATCGATCTCCCACTTGGTGAGAAAATTAACCTGCCTCGGAATCCATTCGACAGAGTTGCTTCCCCATTCGTGGGTTCGGCTTGCGTGTTCACCCATAAGCCATAGGTGACGAACCGTCACAAACCTCAGCGCCGCTTCGAAGTCGTCAGGCGATATCGGCCGAATTGCCCGATACCCGTCCACGAAGGCGTGCCAGACGGTAATCTGTTCCCGGCCAAAGGAGATTTGAGCCCAGAGGAAGACAGCGAGATCATAAGCGAGATACCCCGGACCTCCATCATCAAAGTCGAAGAATACAGCTTCACCAGCCTCATTGATACGCGAATTGAAACCGTGACAATCTCCATGACAATATGTCCAAGTCAGATCACCGGCCGCCTCGATCGCCGTTGCTGCGCGCTTGGCGATGTCTTGAAGATCAACGAGAACCTGCGCATCATCCACAATTCCGCTGTCGCGTATTCGTGCGAGAGGCCGATGCAACAAATGTTCGAGATCAAGCCGATATAACGTTTCGCCAATGGAAAATGTCTCTGCGGCGTTGTGCACAAGAGCAAGGGTCTTTCCATTAGCCCGGGCATCGCCAGCATCAGCGGCATGCACTTCACGCCCACCAAGCGCGTCAAAAAGCACGCCCTCGCGCGCACCTTCCAGCGCCTGGCCTCGGACGAAGAAAGCGCCGTCACGTGTCGGAACTGGCCCGGCAACTGGAACTCCTGATTTCGAGAGATGGGACAGAAATGCAGTTTCGCTTTTGACGTCGGCTGCGCCACGGGAACGACGGTGGGAAAGCCGAAACACATAACGCTCGCTGTCGTTCACGGTGACGAGATAAACGTCGTTAAATCCACGCTGAAGCAGCTTACAGGATACAGGTTGCTTTAGTTCGTAGTGCCGATTGATAAAATCTTCGATCGCTTCACTCTGTGGGGTAGAATACAGCGGATAAAAGTCGATCATTTGGCTATGTCCTGCGGAGCTTCATGAGGCTGTCTCAGCATCGCGACCTAGTCGCTTGCTCCGTAGAATAGGGAAATCTGCTGCTGCGGCAATAATCGTTGCCGGTGAACGCGGACGCGCCATCGAATATTTAGGGTCCAGAAAGCCAAACCCCAAAGTTTGCCAATACCCGTCCCTTTAACCTGCCCCCTGCAAGCTGACCGTTTGTATGGGTGGCCTACTAAAGGAACAGCATTTCGACAGGCCTGCCGGTGCCATATTTCTAACCAATCCCTGGGGCCCAGACGAAAAAACCCCTCACGGCTCGCGCCGGAGGGGTTTTGAACAATACCGAGATAAATCTCAGTTCAGCTTCGACTTCACTTCGCCGATCGTGGCGGTGAAAAGCTTGGCCTTTGCGGCAGCCGTGGTCTTTTCGGCCAGCAGCTTCTCGGAAGCGGCAATGGCGATGTCAACGGCAGCGGCGCGGACGGCGCCGATGGCGTCTTCTTCGGCCTGCTTGATCTTCTGTTCCGACAGAGCCGTGCGGCGGGCGACGAATTCTTCCGTCTTCTGCTTGGCTTCTTCCGTCAGGGCAGCGGCTTCGCGTTCAGCGGCGGCAACGATGCCGGCGGCTTCTGCTTCGGCTTCCTTGCGCTTGCGCTGATATTCGGCCAGCAGGTGCTGGGCCTCTTCACGCAGGCGCTTGGCTTCGGCCAGCTCGTCCTGAATGTTCTGGGCGCGTTCGTCCAGAGACTTGGAGAGCATGCCCGGAACCTTGAGATAGGCGATCAGGACAAAGAAAAGGACGAGACCGACAAGAGCGAAAAATGATGCATCAAATGCCATGTCAGGCTCCCTTCACGCTAGAAGCGGCGGCGATGGCGGCCTTGACGTCGGCGTCCTTGACCTTGGCGCCAACCAGCTGGTCGACGATCGCGGTCACGGTTTCCTCGGCAATGGCGCCGACATCGGCGAAAGCCTGGTCCCGGATGCCCGCAATGCGCTTTTCGGCGGCGGCGAGCTTTTCAGCAAGTCCTGCCTCGATGGCGGCGCGGTCGGCGTCAGCCTTGGCCTTGGCGGCGTCACGTGCCGCAGAGCCGATCGAGCTTGCCTTGGCGCGGGCTGCCGCGAGTTCTTTTTCATAGGTTTCGACGGCTGCGTCAGCTTCGGTTTTCAGCCGTGCCGCTTCGTCGAGATCCTGTGCGATGCGTCCGTGACGGTTTTCGAGAATGCCGCCGACGCGCGGAACGATGACCTTCTGCATCAGCAGATAGAAAAGGCCGAACGTGATCGCCAGCCAAAGGACCTGCGATGCATAAGTAGACTGGTCGAACGGCGGGAAAACGCCGGAAGCACCGTGTTCGGCACCATGCGCTACACCGGTTTCCGTGTGCGTGGCTTCCGGTTGCGGCTGGCCAACGGCCGGAGTTTCCGTATGCGTTTCACCTACGGTCGGTGCTGACTGGGCATAAGCCTCGGTCACGAACATGCTCACCTCCAGGGGGACTGCAAATGCGAAGGATCACGGCACGCCATTCGCGGGCCGTGATCCAGACCTGATGCCGTTATCAGACAGCGAACAGGAGAAGGAGAGCAACGAGCAGCGAGAAGATGCCCAGAGCTTCCGTAACGGCGAAGCCGAATACCAGACGGCCGAACTGGCTGTCGGCAGCAGAGGGGTTGCGCAGTGCGCCGGACAGGTAATCACCGAAGATACGGCCGAGTGCGAGGGACGTACCAGCCATGCCGAGGCATGCGAGACCTGCGCCGATGTACTTTGCTGCTTCCGCTTCCATGTGAGACTCCTTGAGATATTGGTTGTTGCGGCTATTCTTGACGCCCGTTTCCGGGGCCAGCGACTTTACTTCTCAGTGACCACCATGCACGGCGTCGTTCAGGTACATGCAAGTCAGTACCGCGAACACATAAGCCTGCAGGAAGGCAACGAGAAATTCGAGAGCGGTCATTGCGACCGTCATGATGAGAGGCAGAACGGCGCCACCGATGCCGAGCGCGCCGAGCGCACCCATGGAGGCGACGAAGCCTGCGAAAACCTTGAGCGTGATGTGGCCGGCCAGCATGTTCGCAAAGAGACGAACGGAAAGGCTGATCGGACGCGACAGGAACGAGATCATTTCAATCGACGCCACAAGCGGCAAAAGCGCCTTGGGCACGCCCGAGGGGGCAAAGATGCCGAAGAAATGCAGACCGTGCTTGTAGAAACCGTAAACGACGACCGTGCCGATGACGAGGCAGGCAAGCGCGAAGGTGACGATGATCTGGCTGGTGACCGTGAAGAAATACGGGAACATGCCGAGAAGGTTTGCCGTCAGCACGAACATGAACAGCGAAAAGACGAAGGGGAAGAATACCATGCCTTTTTTGCCGGCGCCTTCGCGCAGCATGGAGGCGATGAACTCATAGGACATTTCAGCAACGGACTGCATGCGGGTCGGGATCAGACCGCGGTTCGACGTTGCGAAATAAAGGAAACCGGAAGCGGCGGCCACGGTCGCAACCATGAAAAGCGACGCATTGGTGAAGGAAAAATCGACGCCGCCAATTTCGATCGGAATGATCGGCTGCACCAAGAACTGATGGGTCGGATCGTTTGCCACCGGCTGCCCTCTTTACCTGTCGCCGCGCTTGGCGGCATCTCAACTGCAAGAAAAAACAGCTTAAACGCCGTCTTTTCCACCCTCGTCTCGCCTGCCCGCCTTCTCCAGCAACGGCGGCTTGGCCACCGCACCCGTCGAGCGCAACACATTCAATACGCCTGCGCAGAAACCAAGAAGGAGAAGAACGATCATCCCCCACGGCGTCGTGCCGGCAAAATAGTCCAGAAGATAACCCAGCATAGCGCCGACCACGATGGCCGAAATGAACTCCGATGAGAGCTTGACCGCCATCGCAAAACCTTTCCGGTTTTCCGCAGCGTTGGTCTCCGCCCTCACTTCCGCCTCATCCTCCGCTTTCACCTTTGCCAACTCATCAGCAAGGCGTTTGCGACGCTCGTCCAGACTATCGTCACGGTTGCCAGTCATCTTAAAATCCCACCCATTTTCTCCGTTCCAGCCATGCCAGAACCCTTTGGAGTTGTAAACGGTGACGGATTAAGCCTGTTCCAGCCCGCTCTGAAGTCGCGCGCAACATAGTTTTAGGGGCTTCTCTAGTCAAGGCACTGAGGCAGCTTGTTTCAGCACAAATTAATCATTGAAAAACAATAGCTTGATGCCAAATCACCGTTTGGCGGCGATGTTTCGCGAGGGAATCGGCATTTTTGACACGCAAAATGCGACGAATTGGCGGTGGTATCAGCTCCAGCCGCCACCATAGGTACGGTAAAACACGTGCAGACCGATGCGGCCAACCTTCTTCATGGACTTGCCCCAGGCGGGGCGAACATAAACGGCGTGATAATGCGTAGCGGAACCCACCTCGTTCAGCCAGATCTTGCCGGCGGTGGTGGCCATGGCCACTTCGCGCGCCATTTTCCAATGGCGTTCGGAATTCACGCGGTCCTTGATATTGTCGCAGGCAAAGGAAAACTGGCAGCGGTTGCGCCAGTCCTTATTCTGATAGACCACGCCGCAGATGGTTTTCGGATAGGCCGGGTTACGCACGCGGTTGAGGATGACCTGCGCCACCGCTGCCTGTCCCTTGACCGATTCTCCGCGCGCTTCGAAATAGATGCCGGATGCCAGGCACTGCTGTTCGGCTGCGGAAAAAACCTCGGCCGGCAGCGGGGTCGCCGCCCAGGCATGGTCTTCCGGGCTGATCTGCGGCACAAAGCGGCCAGCTTCCGGTTTTTTGAGAATGGCGTCGAAGGGCGATTCGCGGGCAAAGTCAGGCGCGGCCGGCGCGTAGGCCGTGGCGAGAATATCCGGGGTACGGTTGGTGATGAGTTCCGCCAACATCGGCGACACACTCTTGTCCACCTTCTTTTCATCGCGGCGGAAATAGAAGGAGGCGAGTTCAACATCCTTGCCGCGCTTCGGCTTCACGAAAGCCGTGCGGTCCTTGCGCTTCAGCGGCTCTATATCCAGCATGCTGGTGCGTTGAAGGACGGAGCCGGCGGTGAAAGCCTTTGGCGGCTGCATGATTTCGGTGGCGACGATGCGGCCCTTCTTGGCGGCGCGATTGACACGCTCGCTGTCCGGCGTCGTGGCCTCGCCCTTCTTGTTGGTGACGAAGGCGACCTTGCTGCCATTCGGCAGGGTCATGCCGCTGCCATGCAGCGCCGCCTCGCCTGCCGCATCATTAAAAGTGAGCGAGGCATTGTGCACCGACCCCGCCGGAGAGGCCGTCAGCACCATGCGCCATTGTTCGCCGCCATTGTCCAACCCGGCCAAGAGCGAGGCCAGATCCGCACGCGCGGCGAGAGAAGGAAAGACGAGCCAGGCGGCAAGGCCGAAGACGACGGGTGAGGCCCATCTGGAGGTCCATGCCTGAAGGGACGCGGAGGACCGACGACGCATTACACTTTTCGAACGCAAAACCAGCACTCCGAACACCGACAACCATATTTGCTACAGGTGTTGAAGAATCTCTTATTAACCTTGATGCTTGGTTAACGCGGCGAGCGGACGTGGCTTCACGTTAATGTGTGCGCGCCTTCTAATGCGCATGGCGTGGAGTCGAGTTCGCATGTGCCGATCATAAATGTCCCGCAGGCCATCTCCACATCCGTCGTTCCGGCCTCGAGCCGGAATCCGGCCGAAGCGCGCCGGCGCGGTGTAAAGACCCCTTTTCAGCCCAAGGAGTTGGGCTGGCTGGATACCGGCTCAAGGCCGGTATGACGGAAAGAAGGAGGCCGCTCAGCTAACTGAAGGCATGCCCGCGTCATCACACGACGACGTGAGAACCCAGTTCCACCACACGGTTGGCCGGAAGGCGAAAATAATCCGACGGGTCGGCGGCAGTTTCGGCAAGGGCGATGAACAGGCGGTTCTGCCAGCCCGGCATGCCGGACTTCGGATCCGGCACCAGCTTGCGGCGGCCAAGGTAAAATGAGGTCGACATGATGTCGAACTTGTAGCCGGTGCGTCTCAGATAACCCAGCGCCTGGGTGACGTTCTGGGTTTCCATGAAGCCGAAATGCAGTTCCACCACCGCGAAACGATCACTGAGTTTCGTCAGCGTGTACCTGTTCTCCGGTCGAACGCGGGGCTGGTCTTCAGTGCGGATCGTCAGGATGACGTTCTTGTCATGCAGGACGTGGTTATGCTTGAGATTGTGCAGCAATGCCGCCGGGGCGGCTTCCGGATCGCCGGTCAGGAAAATCGCGGTGCCGGGCACGCGCACCGGCGCATGGGCGCTTTCCTTTTCCACCGAGGCGACGAAAGCCTTCAGCGGCACGTCGCTGCGGCGGGTCTTGGCAAAGAGAATCTTCGAACCGCGCTGCCAGGTGGTCATGATAATGGTGAAGGCGATCGCCAGCATCACCGGCACGTAGCCGCCATCATGAATCTTGAGCAGGTTCGCGCCGAGGAACACCAGTTCCAGCAGCAGCAGCGGTGCCAGCACGGCAAGGGCCAGCCAGACCGACCATTGCCAGCGCTTGCGCACGAATTCGAAGAACATCAGGCTGGTGACGACCATCGCGCCGGTGACGGAAATACCATAGGCGGTGGCCAGCGCATCGGAACTCTTGAAGGTGAGCACCAGCGCGACGACGCCGAACAGCAGGATGGTGTTGACGGCCGGCAGATAGATCTGCCCGGTATTGGTTTCAGACGTGAAGAGGATCTCCATGCGCGGCAGGTAGCCGAGATGGATGGCCTGACGCACCAGCGAAAACGCGCCTGTGATGACCGCCTGACTGGCGATAATGGTGGCGGCGGTGGCCAGAATGACGGCCGGCAGGATCGCCCATTGCGGGAACATAAGATAAAACGGATTGGACATCGCCGCCGGGTCTTTGAGCACCAGCGCCCCCTGGCCTAGATAATTCAACGTCAAAGCCGGGAAAACCAGACAAAACCATGCCCACTGGATGGGGCGGCGGCCGAAATGGCCAAGATCGGCATAAAGCGCTTCGGCACCGGTGATCGTCAGGAAGACCGCGCCGAGCACGACGATGCCGTAAAAGCCTTCATTGGCCAGAAACTCCACCGCATGCCACGGGTTGAAAGCAAAAAGAATGCCGAAATCATCGGCGATATGAATGAGGCCGGCGAGACCCATGACGAGGAACCAGACCGCCGTGATCGGCCCGAAGAATTTCGCCACCGTTCCCGTGCCGTGCGACTGGATGGCGAAGAGGCCGATAAGAATGCAGACGGAAATCGGAATAATAAAGTCATCCATGGCCGGCGTGACGAGCTTCAGACCTTCCACCGCTGAGAGCACCGACAGCGCCGGCGTGATCATCGCATCGCCCAGGAACAGGGCGGCACCGATGAGGCCGAGCACGATGAGAACGCCGCGATGGGTGCCTGCCGTCTTCATCAGCAGCGCCAGCAGCGACAGCGTGCCACCTTCGCCGTCATTGTCGGCGCGCAGCAGCAGCGTGATATATTTGAACGTCACGATGATCGTCAGGGCCCAGATCATCAGCGAGGTCAGGCCGATGACCTCTTCCCGCGTCACGCCATCATAGGCGATCGGCCGCAGGGCTTCGCGGAAGGCGTAAAGCGGGCTGGTGCCGATATCGCCATAAACGACACCGATCGAACCAAGGATCGCGGCGTAAAGCCCCTTGTTCTGATGTTTGTCATCCGCGTCCGGTTTCTCGGCAACGTCCTTATCGACGATTTGAGACATGATGATCCTGGCTCCTTAGAGCCAGCCCTTCCAACGAAAAAAGAGAAACGGAATGATTGCGGACATCAGCATGATGACGAGCGCGAGTGGATAACCAAATGTCCAGTTCAACTCCGGCATGAGCTGAAAGTTCATTCCATAAACCGAGGCCACCAGCGTTGGCGGCAGGAACACCACCGAAGCGATGGAGAAAATCTTGATGATGCCGTTCTGCTCGATATTGATGATGCCGAGAGAGGCATCCAGCAGAAACGTCAGATTGCCGGAAACGAAGGCGGCATGTTCGTTCAGCGACTGGATATCGCGGCCGATCGACTTGCCCTGTTCCCGCGCTTCCTTATCCCCGCGCGCCTGATCGCTGGTGGAGAGGAAGGTCTGCAGCCGCGCCAGCGATGCGAGGCTGACGCGGACCTTGGAGATCAGCCGGTGATAGGCGGCGATGTTGGTAAGACGGTCTTCGAGATAACGCGGCGCCTTGCGTTTGGAACGTGCCTGGCTGCCGAGTATGTCGGCGGCGAGATTGTCGATGCCGGTGACCGAATTTTCGAGAATTTCCGCCGTGCGGTCGACGATGGTTTCCAAGAGCTTCAGAAGCAGGGCCGTGCCGCTGCGCATTTCGTGCGGCACGCGGGTGATGGCGGCGATGAAGAGGTGGAAGGATTTCGGCTCGGCATAACGGATCGTCACGAGACGTTTGCCGGCAAGAATGAAAGCGACATCCGTGAGGCGCGGATCGTCCGAATCCGCCTTCCACACCAGAGAGGCGGTCATGAAGACATTGCCGTCTTCCATATACAGGCGGCTGGAGGGTTCGATATCCTTCAGATCCTCACGGGTGGGCAGATCGAGCCCCAGCAGTTTTTCCACATGCTGCTCTTCCGCCCTGTCGGGATTGACAATGTCGATCCAGACGATGTCGTCGGGAATCTGTCCGGAGCCGTCGTCTGGCGACAGGCTGATCGCCTCGCAATTGGCGCGGTAGGCTTTTATCAATCCGCTTCTCCGGTCCACATCGCAAGCTTCAGCCGCAATGCTGCTTAACATATCCTGTTTGCGGTCGGCAAACCTTTGGACAACACTTCAGGGCACGCCGGAACGAGCGGGATTTTATATCTCGCCAGCCCGATGGACCAAGAGCCAAACGGCGCAGGCGTATGCGCCCAAAGCGAGATGCAATCAAGCAATATTTTTTCTCGACAGCATTGCAGGCGAAGCATTTCTCGGTGTTCACATCCAGAAAACTTGCCTGATACTGACGATTAATCTTCTGTTTTAAAAAGACTATTCAATACCGAGAAACGCTTTTTCGGTTTATGCCGAAAGCCGTTGCGTTATTCGAAAACGATCTTCGGCGCGGCTTTTCTCTCACCCGCACCGATGCGCGCCCAGACTTTTTCGGCGATATCGCGATAGATCGCGGCCTGCGGACCATCCGGCTCGGCGACGACAACAGGCGTGCCGGCATCCGACATTTCACGGATGGAGATGGTGAGCGGCACTTCGCCGAGGAACGGCACGCCGATCCGCTCGGCTTCGGCCTTCGCGCCGCCATGGCCGAAAATATCGTAGCGCGCGCCGGTATCCGGGGCGATGAAGTAGCTCATGTTCTCGATGACGCCGAGCAGCGGCACTTCCACCTTGCGGAACATGGTGATGCCCTTGCGCGCATCGATCAGCGCCAGATCCTGCGGCGTGGAGACGATGACGGCGCCGGCAAGCGGCACCTGCTGGGCGATGGTCAGCTGTGCGTCGCCCGTGCCGGGCGGCATGTCCAGCACCAGCACGTCGAGTTCGCCCCAGGCAACTTCGCGCAGCATCTGCATCAGGGCGGACTGCACCATCGGTCCACGCCAGATCATCGCCGCTTCCTCATCCACCAGGAAGCCCATGGACATGACCTTCAGCCCGTAATTTTCCATGGGAAGGATGATGCGGTCTTCCTGCTGCTGCGGGCGGCCGGAAATCTTCAGGAGTTTGGGAATAGAAGGACCGTAAATATCGGCATCGAGCATACCGACCTTGAGGCCAAGCGCCTGCAGACCAAGCGCCAGATTGACTGATGTCGTGGACTTGCCGACCCCGCCCTTGCCAGAGGCGACGGCGATGATGGCGCCGACACCCGGCACGCCCACCTTGGAGGAGCGCGGCTGCGCAGCCGGGCGGCCGGTTGCAGCGGCGGGGCGCGGCGGCTGTTGCTGCTGGCCGGGCTTGCGATCCGCCGTCAGCGCGACCACGGCGCCGACAATGCCCGGAACGCCCCTCGCCGCCTTTTCAGCGGCAAGCCGCAACGGCTCCATCTCCTGCGCCTTGTCGGAGGGAACGGTAATCGAAAAATAGGCTTTCGCATCGGCGATGAAGATTTCCGAGACCATGCCGAGCGCCACGATGCTTTTGCCGCTGCCGGGATAGATGACGGCTTCCAGAGCCTTTTCCACCTGGTTCTTGCTGACGTCTGCCATTGTCTTACTCCGTATACGTGGTCCGGCTGGATATGGGCACTCTTCCGCGCCATCCATAGACAAGCGGGAGCGCTTCGCCAATGCCAAAGCGCAAACAGGAGAGATTAGCGACGATTAACCGCTGCCATTTCAGATTTCGTCGTCCATATCGAGCGTTTCAGGATCAAAGACCCGGCCGTCGAAAAAACAGTCCGGGCCGAGGACGAGGCCCGTGCGCGACGCGCCGACATGCACCTGCTCCCTGAGCGTGCCTTCGAGTTTCAGGTTGGCGCCCGGCACCGGCACGAAAAGCGGCTTCATCGCCTTGCGGAAAATATCCGGCCGATAGGCGTTGCGCGCGGCCTCCACCACGGCCGCGTCGAACCGACATTCTGCGGGAACCTCGCCCCAACGCAACATCTGGCTGAAGAACCACAACGCCTGGCTCTGCCACGGAAAATTTGCGGCTTTGGCGCTGGTCACGAAAAACTCCTGAAAACGCCGCATGTCCCTCTGCGAAGTGGAAATATAGCCCGTCAGCGCCGGCAGCAGGAACTCGCCGTTCTCGTCCATATAATGAGGGGCGGCGAGGATACCCGTCAGTTCCTCGATATTGGCGGAATTGGCGCACCATTCGCCGGCGCGGTAGAGCGCTCGCAGCAGCCCTTCCAGCAGGGTGGCGTTTTCCTCAGTCCACTGCCGCTTCCCGGCCAGTATCTTTTCCGGCGCATTTTGCCAGATCAGCGCCCCGGTCGTAACAATCCGCCCGGCGCCGCCCAGCACCACGGCGCTGCCCGCCGGTTCGGCGGTACAGAGCGCATCGACCTTGCCGTTTTCCAGCAGGCCGGGCATGGCTTTCGGCAGGGCTTCGACGATTTCCATGTCCCGGCCGAGCAGCACACCGCAGCTTCCAAGCAGATAACGCAACATATAAAACGGTGTGGACACGATATCCTCGACCGCAAAGACCGGCGGGTTTTTACCTGCAGCACGGCGTGCCGCGCAGACGCGGGCCATGGCCCGCCCGAAGGCCGCAGGGTCCGGAAGCTTCAAACCTTCACGGTAAAGCTCGTCGTAAAATTCGTGCGAAACGGTGGTTGCCGATCCGCCGAGGGAAAGTGTGAAAACGCCGATAATATCGGCCGGCAGCTCATCAAGGCCGACTGCGGAACCGACCGGCACCGGAGCGGGCAGATGGGCTATGTGAACCTCATCCTCGGCAAGCGCGGTCAAGACACCGCGTGCGGATTGTTTTCGGACGAGTTGCAGTTCTATGCCTTCATCGGCAGCAAAGCCTTTTTCGGCAGCGACTATCAGCACGGCGCAATCGACAGTCGGAGAAAATCCCGCTTTTACCTTATGCCGCTCCGGCAAACGATTTCTCCTTTCCGGTGATTCGAAAGAAGGATCGCCCAGGAAAGGGTTTATCACAATGATAAAATTACGATTTCGCTATTTTATCAAACCAACCCGCAGCGCCTTGGCGACGGCCTGGGTGCGGTTGACCGTATCGAGTTTTTTCGTCGCGCGGTTGAGGTAATGATTGATCGTATGTTCCGACAACATCATGATTTCAGCGATTTCGGCGCTGGTTTTTCCGGCCGCCGTCCAGTTCAGACAGTCGATCTCGCGCTCGCTCAATGTTTCGGGAACCCTGAGATCAAGACGACGGATTTCCGATAGCCGGGCAAAGACATGGCTGGAAATGTAAAACAGTTCCGCCAGCCGGCTTGCCGGCAAGATCGTCTTGTTGCCGGAGAAAGACACCGCGCCCCGGGTTGTGGTGATATCGTGAACGGGAAACCATACGGAGTTGATCATCTCAAACCGCTCGAACAGGCCGATCACGTTCTTTTTGGCGATCGGTTCGTTACCTCCATCCAGAAAATCCATGGCAACGGAAAAGGGTACCGTCGATTTTTTAAGCTGTGCCATCACCTTGCTGTTCTGAAGCATGCCCTCTTCGTCGTAACGCTGCAGAAGCTCGGCCGGCCAGCTGGTGATGATGGTATATTGCGACAGCTCGCTCGCCAGTTCGGA
This sequence comes from Agrobacterium sp. V1, assembly GCF_030518355.1. Taxonomy (NCBI): domain Bacteria; kingdom Pseudomonadati; phylum Pseudomonadota; class Alphaproteobacteria; order Hyphomicrobiales; family Rhizobiaceae; genus Agrobacterium; species Agrobacterium sp. V1. The sequence goes on along the minus strand of NZ_JAULSF010000001.1, from coordinate 360,717 downwards.
TGACAGGTCAAGCACCATGAAGGCCCTGAACTCCCAGGCCTCCGTCAACCGTTTCAAGAACCGGAATATGTCGAATTGCGTGTTCAGGCCGGCGATCTCGCGAACGCAATCAACACCAATCGCCTGAACGGCGGCCGTCTCTGTTTTCTGCATGAAAGCTGTTCTTCGAGAATGAGAAATACCGCCGCAAAGGCCACCTTTGCCCGGAAATTGCCGGGGATGTTACTCACCAAAATGATTCATGCAAACAAAAGTTGAAAACTTAATTCAGAATAGTCGAAAATAAGATTTAACTCGCGCAATTTGACGCCAGACCCGTCTACCAGGTCGCGAAATTCGACGCAGCAGCGCCCGCTTTTTTCCTCAACCATCGGCAACCGGCGATAACCGGCAGGCAAGCTCCGCTGAAATTTTATCAGCGGTTTCGCGCACCAGCGGCGCCCATTTGTAAAGCTGTTCCACATTCACGCGATAGGCGGGACCGGTGACGGAAATCGCCGCGAGGAAATTGCGTCCCGGCGCATGGACCGGCGCGGCGGCGCAATGAATGCCGATCTCGTGTTCCTGAAGGTCGAAACCGTAACCTTGCACGCGGATGGCCGACACATCCGTTATGAGCGCCTCCGGCGCTACGATCGTGTTTTCCGTGAAGCGGTGGAACTCCAGCCCGGCGGCGAGGTTTGCCAGCGCATCAGCAGACAGCAGGGACAGCGCCGCCTTGCCAACGCCCGTGCAATAGGCCGGCGAGGTCTTGCCGACCTGCGAATGCATGCGCAGGGTATGTCTGCCCTCGATCTTGTCGAGATAGGTGACCTGCCCGCCATTCAGAACGGCGAGATGCACGGATTCCTGCGTCACCTCCTGCAACGCCGCCAGATGCGGCGCGGCGACGCTGCGCAGATCATTGCCGCTCCAGGCTTTGGCCGCAAATTGCAACAATCTCAGGCCGACAGCATAGGTCTGGTCGTTGGCATGGTCGATCAGGCCTTCGGCGAGAAGATGGGCGAGCTGGCGGTGGACCGTGCCGCGCGGCTGGCCACTTGCCTCTACCACATCGGTAAAACGCATCGGTTTTTCCGCAAAGGCGATAAGCTCCAGAAGCGAGACGGCCTTTCCAAGTGTGCCGGTCTCGCTTTCCGTTTTTCGGGCGTGACCGGGAACGGGCTCATGCTGTTGAGCATTGGGGGCTTTATTATCGGGCATGGCAACATCCACCGTCATCTGCCTTGACATAAGTGTGACGCCAAGAGAATAATTCCATTTAGTAAAATCTAGTTCCATATATTGGAACAATCAAGCCCTCATGGATGAGACGATGTCGATGACGCAAGCCCAATTTCCCGACCTCAAGGATGCGGGCGTGCTCATTACCGGCGGCGGCTCCGGCATTGGGGCATCGCTGGTGGAAGCCTTCGCGATGCAGGGGGCGAAGGTCGCCTTCATCGACATCGCCGAGGAGCCCAGCGCCGCACTTGTCCAGCGGCTCGCAGGGGTGGCTCCCCATCCGGTGCATTTTTTCAAGACCGACTTGAGCGACATTCCCGCAATCGGGCGGACGGTGGATGCGGCAGCCTCCGCTACCGGCGGCATCAAGGTGCTGGTCAACAATGCCGCCTGGGATGACCGCCACGACATCGACACGGTGACGGAAGCCTATTGGGATGCCAATCAGGCCGTCAATCTCAAACAGATGTTCTTCACCGTTCAGGCCGCGCTGCCCTATCTCAGACAGGCGAAGAACGCATCCATCGTCAATTTTTCATCCATCTCATTTCTGCTGAACATGGGTGAACTACCCTCCTATGCGGCGGCCAAGGCAGGCATTATCGGACTGACGAAGAGCCTTGCCGGCAGGCTGGGGCCTGACAATATCCGCGTCAACACGCTCCTGCCCGGCATGATCGTCACGGAGCGGCAGAAAGACCTGTGGCTGACCGACGACGGCATCGCCGCAACCACGGCGCGGCAATGTCTCAAGCGCACGCTCGTCGCCGCCGATCTGGTCGGGCCGAGCCTGTTTCTCGCATCCTCAGCATCAAGCGCCATCACGGCGCAATCCATCATCGTAGACGGAGGCCTTCTATAATGTCCGAACCCGCTTTTATCGCCGTCGACTGGGGCACGACCAGTTTCCGGCTCTGGCTTCTGAGCCGTTCTGGCGCTGTTCTGGCTGAGCGCAGAAGCGCGGAAGGCATGACGACCGCCATGCGTACCGGCTTTGCCGAGGTGCTGCAATCGCATCTCGATGCCATCGGCGCACCTGACAATCTACCGGTTCTGGTCTGCGGCATGGCGGGGGCTCGGCAAGGCTGGGTCGAGGCCGGTTACATCGACGTGCCGGCGTCGCTTTCAGCGGTTCTTGACGGCGCGGTCCGCGTGCCGGGTCAGGCGCGGGATGTCCGCATTCTGCCGGGGTTGGCGCAGCGGGATAAAAATGCACCCGACGTGATGCGTGGTGAAGAAACGCAGTTGCTCGGCGCACTCGCCTCCACTGATGCCGGTGAAAAGCTGGTCTGCATGCCGGGCACCCATTCCAAATGGGTGACGGTCAAAGGCGGCGACGTGACCGGCTTTGCCACCTTCATGACCGGCGAACTGTTCGAAGTCATCTCCAGGCAGACGATCCTTTCGCATGCGGTGGCCGAAGCTGATGCCTTCACCGGTGAACACGAGACCTTCAGGGCTGCCGTGCGCGACATCTACGCCAATCCGCAGCTCGCCACCAACCGGCTGTTTACCCTGCGCTCCGGGCAATTGCTGCATGGCCTCACCGCGACCGATGCCAAGGCCAAGCTTTCCGGCATCATGATCGGGCTGGAAATTGCCGGCGCGCATTCCAATGCGCGGCGGGACACGCCTGTCGTGCTGATCGGCTCCGGCGCGCTCGGTGCGCTTTACGAAGGCGCCTTCACGGCCCTCGATATCCAATATACGGTCATCGATGCAGACGAGGCCGTGCGGCGCGGATTGCTGGCCGCCGCCAATACCATCTGGTCATAAAAGAAAGACCCACCATGCGTATCCCCTTCCCTGCCATGAAATATCCGCTAGTCGCCATCCTGCGCGGTCTGAAACCCGAGGAAACCGAGGGCGTCGTCGGCGCACTGATCGAGACCGGCTTCCGCGCCATCGAAATTCCGCTCAATTCGCCCGATCCGTTCCGCTCGATCGAAATCGCCGCGAAGATGGCGCCTGCCGATTGCCTGATCGGCGCCGGCACGGTGCTGAGCGTAGAAGACGTGGAGGCACTGGATGCCGCCGGCGGCAAGCTGATGGTCAGCCCCAATGCCGATGCCGAAGTGATCATCGCCGCACGCGTCAAGGGCATGGTGACGATGCCCGGCGTTCTCACGCCCACCGAAGCGCTGGTTGCCGCAAAGGCCGGTGCGACGGGGCTGAAATTCTTTCCCGCCAGCATCATCGGACCGGCCGGCATCAATGCTATCAGGACGATCCTGCCGAAGGACCTCATCATTGCCGCCGTCGGTGGCGTCTCGGACAGGAATTTCGCCGAATATACTTCGGCCGGCATTACCGCTTTCGGGCTTGGGACCAGCCTCTACAAGCCGGGCATGACGGCGGCCGAGGTGCGCGAGCGCGCTACCGTCACGCTATCGGCCTATGACGCAGCCATCGGAGGATAAGAGCTTGGCAACTGTTTTTCCCTTTGCCGGACATGTGCTTGACGAAACGCCGATGATGCTTGGCGAAGGCCCGACCTTCGACCCTGCGACAGGCACCGCCTGGTGGTTCAACATCGTCGAGCGCGAGTTGCACGAGCTGCATTTCGCTTCCGGCCGCAAGACGGTGTACGCTCTGCCCTTCATGGGCAGCGCGCTGGCCAAGGTCAGCGAACATAAACAGTTGATCGCCTCCGATGACGGGCTTTTCCTGCGCGATACGGCAACCGGCGTGCTGACATTGCATGCGGAACTGGAAAAGGACCTGCCCGGCAACCGTTCCAATGACGGGCGCATGCACCCCTGCGGCGCGCTCTGGATCGGCACCATGGGCCGGAAGGCGGAGACAGGCGCCGGCAGCATCTATCACGTCGCCCGGGGAACCGTGACTAAGCTGTTTGCCGAAGTCAGCATCCCCAACTCGATCTGCTTTTCACCCGATGGCGCGACGGGATATTACGTCGATACCAAGGTGAACAGGCTGATGCGGGTGCCGCTCGACGCTGAGACCGGCCTTCCCACTGGCAGGGCCGAGGTGTTCATCGATTCCGCCGGCGTCGAAGGTGGTATTGACGGGTCGGTCTGCGATGCCGAAGGGCATATCTGGAATGCTCGCTGGGGCATCGGGGCGGTCGATCGCTACGATACGGACGGCAATCACCTCGCCCGATATGAAGTACCTGCGGGCCAGACGACCTGCCCGGCCTTCATCGGCCCCGACGCATCGCGCCTTCTCGTCACCTCCGCACGGGAAAATCTGGACGCGGACGCCCTTGCCGCCAATCCGCAGCATGGCCTGACCTTCGATCTCGGTATCGACGTCAAGGGCAGGTTCGAGCCGCTTTACCGGTTGTGAAGCGAGGTACATGCCGCTCTCTCCTCATTCCTGTGCCTGTCACAGGAATGAGGGTTGTGGGGAAACGTCACCGCCAGACCGCATCGCTTCAGGGAATATCCGACAGGATTTCGCGATAATTTTCGTGCAGATATCGCTGGGTCGCGGCGGCATCGGCGGGGCGGCCGTAGAAATAACCCTGCCCCATGGCGCAGCCAAGCGCGCGCAGCTTTTCCTCTTCCACCTGCTCCTCGATGCCTTCGGCCACCACTTCAAGATCAAGTCCGTCACACATGGCGACGATGGCCTTGATGATGTGTTCCGAAGGGCGGTCGCTGCTGATGCGCGAGACGAAGGCGCGGTCGATCTTGACCTTGTCGAAGGTGAAATCGCGCAGGCGGCCGAGGCTCGACTGCCCGGTGCCGAAATCATCGAGCGAAATGCGAACACCGGCACTCTGCAATTCGCTGATGATGCGCTGCGCGGTATCGGCGGACGTCATGACGGCCGTTTCGGTGATTTCAAGCTCCAGCCGGTGCGGGTCGAGGCCGACACGGGCCAGAATGGAGAGAATATTGTCCGCCGTACTCGGGTCCATCAATTGCGCGGAAGACAGGTTGAAGGACAAAAACAGCTCACGCGGCCAGAACAGGGCGGCTTCCGCCGCCTTTCGCAGCAGGGCTTCCGACAGCGCGTCGATGAAACCCCGTTCTTCGGCGAGCGGCACGAAGACGGCCGGCGAAACAAAGCCGAGATCGGGATCGTTCCAGCGGGCCAGCGCCTCGAAGCCGATGACCTTCGCCTCTTCCAGCCGGACGATGGGCTGGAAATGCACATCGATCGCATCGGTGATGATGGCGTTTCGCAAGGCCTGCTCCAGCTGGGTGGCGCGCTTCATTTCCTGCGCGATCTCGCGCGAATAGACCGTTATCTGACCACGTCCGCGCCGCTTGGAGCGATAAAGCGCCGTCTCGGCGCTTTTCAGCAGATCCTCGAAGTCATCGCCGGCAAAGGGATAGATGGCAAAACCGAAAGAGGAGGAAAGCCGGACGTTACGATCGCCGAGATCGTAAGGGGCCGAGAGCACGTCCTTGATCATGTTGCCGATGCGCTCCGCACCGGTGCGCTCAAACACCAGCGGCAGCACGAAGGCGAATTCGTCGCCATCATGGCGCGTCACGACCGCGCCATCGGGAATGCAGGCCTTCAGCCGGTGCGCCACCTGACACAGGATTTCATCGCCCGCCTGAACACCGAAAAGATCGTTGATGGGTTTGAAACCGTCTATATTGGCGATGCCGACGGTGAACGGCGCGGGGTCGCTGGAGCGTTCGCTTGCCAGCATACGGATCTTGTCCCGCAGACGGTAACGGTTGCCGAGCCCCGTCAGAGGGTCGCTGTAAGCCATGGCCTGCAGCTCGTTCTGGCTGACCTGCAACGATTGCGGTTCTGCCCGTTTCATTCCTGCATCTCGTTAATCCTGTGTGAACGCGCTCACAATGCAGGGCAAGTATTAAAAAAACCATAGAGCCGCGAACCAAAAATGCGGCGGCATTTTCGGAAAGTCTACCGCTCGGGAAAAACGGCCCATTTGTTGGGCTTTCAGGCCTGCAGCCGCACCGCATCCGTGCCAAAAAGACGCAGGAAAACTGCCTCGACCATGTCAGGGCTGACGGGTTTCAGCAGCATGTCGTTCATTCCGGACGCCATGCATTTGTCGAGATCGCCCTCGAAGGCGTGGGTAATGACCCCGACGATGGGAATGTTCTCGTCCCCGGCCAGTTCCCGCATGCGGCGGGCAACCTCGAAACCGTCGATATCGGCGAGTGTCGTGTCGAGCAGGACGACGGAGGGCGCCTGCTGCGCAAAAAGCTGCAAGGCTTCCTCACCCGAGGTGGCAAGCCGCCACGAAAGCCCAAGGCCTTCGAGTATCTGCGAAAAGACGATCTGGTTGACCCGGTTGTCCTCAACGAGAAGTATCTCGCCGACGCCGCCCGTCTTGAGGACCCTGGGCAGGTCCTCGGTCATGATTTCCCAGTCTTCCTCCGTCGATTTCTCGCCAGGAGACGATCTGAGACCAACGGCGACGTAATGCAGCAGCGATGCATCGATTTCCTCTTCCTCGATGGTGACGACCGGCAGGTCATGCGCAGCAGCGATATCGAGACATGCGACGCTCATCTGGGAATCGACGACGACGACATCGATTCCAACGCCGGCGGAGATGGCGATATCGATGAATGCCTGCTGCTCTTCCTCGCTCGTCACCGCCGCATGATCCATGCCGCCCGCGGTCAACCGGCGGCCGGCGGCTTCGGCGAAACGCACGCTTTCGGAGACGACCAGCACCGCCTTGCTTTTCAGCAGGTCTTTGGCCGGCGCGTCATCCTCGTCCTTTCCATAGGTGGAGGCGACGAAGGCGACATGTTCGAGCGAGGGGATAATGGGCCTGCCGCTTGCATCGACGGTGGCAAGTGCGGTGACATCCTCCATCGTCGTCACCAGAAAATGCCGGCCCGGGCGGCCCACACGCTGTTTGCGGGTAATCGTCAGCACTTCCTCGCCGTTTATGCGTCTCACTCTTTCGGGAATGAGGCTCGGCGTGCCGCTGTCCATTACCGCCCGGTCAGCCGCATCGATCTGCGCTGCGACCTTGCGTGAATGCAGATCGAAAACCGTCTTGCCGAGAATGCTCTCCGCACTGGTTTCAACCATGGTGCAGGCGGATTTGTTCACGGCCGCATAGGCCATGTTGCGGTCCTTGACCAAAACGGGGAATGGCAGATTGTCGAGGATGTCCTCGATCAGCTGCACCCGTTCAAGGTCGATGCGCCACTGTTCTTCCCTTTTCTTCTGTTCGGAAATATCGGCGACGACGCTGATGCCAAGCCCGGAAGGCAGGCGGTTCATGACGAAACGCAGAAAGCGCTCCCCCTTCAGCCGTTCGGTCTTTTCCGACCTTTCCTTCCAGTGCAGCGCCAGCCGCTCGCCGATCCATTCGTCCCGCCCGAGCTGGCGCGCATTGGCGGCGAGGTTTTCCGTCTCCAGCAGATAACAATCGTAAAGCGCGCTCAGATAGTCGCGCAGCCGCGCACCGGGACCGACAACGGCCTCTTCCAGCGGGAAAAAATTCAAGAGTTTCCGGCTTGCGAAAATAATGTGATCGTTACGGTCGTAAACGACGATCGCCGCGCCAAGCGCGTCGCAAAGGGCATCAAGCATCACCGTATGAACGCCCGCGCCAGAGGACGCCAAATCACTCAACTGCAAACTCCCGCCTGTTAATGGGTCAGGCTTATGTTTCTATTGGAATCGTTCTGGGCAGATGCCGGGATGAAACGACAAATTCCGATAAAGAGACATCAGGGTTCGCCACTTGAAGCAGTCTTGAGGAGAAGATGACGTTCACCCAAAGTCGACGTCACACACCACCCGGAAAGGGGGGCCTCTTGCCTGCGGTCATTTCAAGCCGCCCCACCATAATCAAGGCCGATTAAAAGCGGATTAACGCTTACCCAGATGTTGACGGAAATGATCAAATGCGCGGAAGTCCACAAAACATGTGCAAATTGCCGCAATTGGCGTTTTTTGCTTTCGAAGCCATGGCGAATCCGCGAAAATGACGATCATGGCCATCAAGCAGCTTTCAGAAACCCTCATCAACCAGATCGCCGCCGGCGAGGTCATCGAAAGACCGTCCAGCGCCACGAAGGAACTGGTGGAAAATGCAATCGATGCCGGCGCGACCCGGATCGAGATCGCCACGGCGGGCGGTGGCAAGGGGCTGGTGCGCATTACCGATAACGGCTCCGGCATGTCACCCACCGATCTGGAGCTTGCGGTGAGGCGCCATTGCACCTCGAAAATATCCACGACGCTGGATGATATTCGCACGCTTGGATTCCGCGGCGAGGCGCTGCCCTCCATCGGCTCGGTCGCCAAGCTTTCGATCACCAGCCGTCAACAGGGCGCGGAACAGGGTTCGGTGATTTCGGTTACCGGCGGCAAAGTTTCGGAGGTGCGGCCCGCCGCCTCGAATGCCGGCACTATCGTCGAGGTGCGCGACCTGTTCTTTGCCACACCCGCGCGGCTGAAATTCCTGAAGACGGAACGGGCGGAGGCGGCCGCCATTACCGAGGTCGTCAAGCGGATGGCGATCGCCTTTCCGTATATCCGCTTCGTATTATCAGGCACCGACCGCTCGACGCTCGAAATCCCCTCGACCGGCGATGACCATCTCGCCCGCATGGCGCAGATTCTCGGTGCAGACTTCAAGGACAACGCCATCGAGATCGATGCCGGACGCGAGGATGTGACGCTGACCGGTTTCGCTGGGGTGCCGACCTTCAACCGCGGCAACTCGGCGCATCAATATGTCTTCGTCAACGGCCGCCCGGTGCAGGACAAGCTGCTTTTATCCGCCATTCGCGGTGCCTATGCCGAAACCGTGCCGCATGGGCGATATCCGGTTGCGGTGCTGTCCATCACGCTCGACCCCGCTTTTGTCGATGTGAATGTGCATCCGGCGAAATCCGACGTACGTTTCCGCGATCCCGGCCTCATTCGCGGGCTGATCGTCGGCGCGATCCGCCAGGCGCTGACGCGTGACGGTGACAGGGCAGCGACGACGGGCGCGAGCCAGATGATGAACGCCTTTCGTCCCGGCTACAGCCCGTCCGGCCTGCGGCCCTCGCCTTCCATGCCGGCTTCCGCGCCATGGTCTGCCGCCACATCCCCGTCGAGGCCGCTCGCCGTTTCCGGAAACATGCAATTTGCAGAAGCGGTGCAATCGCGCTTTTCCGACATCACCATGCCGACGGCGCGGTCCGAACCGCGTGAGACCTATGAGCCTTCCGCAAGCCCTACACCGGAGCCGGTACTGTATCCGCTTGGAGCGGCACGGGCGCAGCTGCACGAGAACTACATCATCGCGCAGACGGAAAATGGCCTCGTCATTGTCGACCAACATGCCGCACATGAACGGCTGGTATTCGAGGAAATGCGCAATGCCCTGCATTCCCGGCGTCCGCCGTCGCAGGTGCTGCTAATCCCTGAAATCATCGATCTGCCCGAGGAAGACTGCGACCGGCTGATGGATCATGCGGCCGGGTTCGACGCGCTGGGGCTTGTCATCGAGCGGTTCGGGCCGGGCGCTGTTGCGGTTCGGGAAACGCCGGCCATGCTGGGCGAGGTCAATGTGCAGGGGCTGGTGCGCCAGCTTGCAGACGAGATTGCCGAATGGGACGCCGCCTCCACGCTTGCCAACAAGCTGGAATATGTCGCGGCCACCATGGCCTGCCACGGTTCCGTGCGCTCCGGCCGGCGCATGCGGCCGGAGGAAATGAACGCGCTTCTGCGGCAGATGGAAAACACTCCGGGTTCGGGACAGTGCAATCACGGCCGCCCGACCTATATCGAACTGAAACTTTCCGATATAGAACGGCTCTTCGGCCGAAGCTGACGTGTTCACCCAGCCGCAAGCGGCCGGGGCTGGCCTTGTGCCGCGCCGAACGATATAAATCTAGGACATTGGAGCATCCGGATTGTTCAGGAAAACGCTACGCCGTTTCGGACTGGGTGCGCTGACAGGACAGAGCAGGAGACGAAAACGGATGAACAGATTTGAAGGAGGCGGCAACCGTCTCGCCGTCATCGAATATCTCGACGGAGACTTCCGGATCGTGCAAACCGGCTCACATGTCGTCTGTGCCATCACCGCCCAGACCATTCCGCTCGACGAATTGCGCTACTGGAGCGTGGCGCGGCAGGAGGCCTATGTGGACGCGGCCGCTTCGCTCGCGGCTGAGCAGAAGGCTGGCAATCTGCCGGCATGAGCCGGAAACGGCGTACTGACGCGTTTCCATGTTAAGCGGCTTTCTCAGCAGCAGTTGCAGAGACGACTGACACCCTCACTCGACGTCATCCTCGGCCTTGTGCCGAGGATCTGCTAATGTCTCATAAGTCGATAGGTTGCAGATGCTCGGGACAGGCCCGAGCATGACGGAGGAGAGGTTTCCGGACCTTGCCGACAACCTCTAAAATGACGACCGCGCATTTTCCCGCAGCAGGCGGGCGCGGCAATGCTGGATCGCGGCATCGATGATCGTTGAGGCCGCATTGGGGTCGTCGAACACCATGTCGATCTCGATAACCTGGCTGTTCCACAGCAGTTCCTCTGCCCGACCGTGATGCCCATTGAGACGCACGGCATCCTTGGCCGTCGTCACCAGCTGCAAATTCTCCTTGCCCGCATCCTGCAGGAGATCCGCCACCTCGTCGTCGCTGAAATGATGATGGTCCGGGAAGGAGCGCTGCTGCACGATGTCGCCGCCAAGCGCCTCGACGGTGCGATAAAACTTGGCCGGATCGGCGATGCCGGCATAGGCCAGCACGCGCTTTCCCCTGAAATCCTGCGGCTCCTGCGGCGTAATCGCCGCAACGAAGACGGGTTTGGCAGCCTTTGCCGCCTGCCTTATCAGTGGATCGGCCGCATGGCCGTTGCCCACCTTTAAAAGGCCGGTCATCTGCCGCATCTGTTCGACAAGCGGCGCACGCACCGGGCCGCCTGGCACAAGATGGCCATTGCCGATGCCACGCATCGTATCAATGACAACAAGCGCATAGTCCAGCGTCAGGCGGGCGCTCTGGAAACCATCATCCATGATGATGAGATCGACACCCTCTTTCACCAGCCGGTGAGCCCCTTCCACGCGTCGGCGCGAAATCACCGTCACCGCCTCGCGCGCCAGAAGCAGCGGCTCATCGCCGACATCGGCGGAGCGATGGTGCTGCGGATCAACAAGGGTGGTGACATCAAGCGTGCCGCCATAACCGCGGCTGAGGAAACCGGGTTTGAGGCCTTTAGCGGTAGCAGCCCGGGCGATTGCCATCGCTGTCGGTGTCTTGCCCGCTCCGCCTACAGTGAAATTGCCGATGCAGATCACTGGAACGGACACGCTTGCCCGCTTTGCCGTCCGCATCCGCCGTCCGGCGATCTTGCCGTAGAGAAGCGAGAAAGGCGACAGGAGCCATGCCTGCCAGCCCGCTTTCTGCCACCAGAATGGCGGCGCTTCAGAAACCATCTATGCCCGCTCCCGGCCGCGTCGCCCACGGCATTCGTTCGGATGTTATACGTCAGGGGTTGTTTGCCAGAAAAAACCGTAAATTGCAAAAAAGCTCTCCGTCATTCCGGCCTCAAGCCGGAATCCATCCGGCGCGCGTCTGCGCGGCGGGAAGAGTCTTTTTTCAGCCCAAGGACTTGGGCTGTCTGGATTCCCGCTCGAGGCCGGAATGACGGAAGAGATGGGGGGCCTTCTTAAACAACCCGTTCCGGCAGCAGCGCCTCAAGCCCGGTAATGTCATCAAAGCAATAATGCGCATCCGCACCGAGGCTTTCGCGTGAACCGGTTCCCGTCAGAACGGCGATGCGCAGGCCCGCCCCCGCATTTTTCGCCATATGCAGATCGTGGTTATTGTCGCCGACAACAGCCACACGTTCCGGCGGAAATCCGATCGCCTCGCAGAAACCGAGAACCATGCCGGGCTGCGGCTTGGTGCCGTAACCGCTGTCATAACCCGCGACGAAATCGACATCGCTCTCGAAACCGAAGCGGATGGCCGTCTGGCGGATGGAATTTTCATTGTCGCTGGAGGCGATGCCGAGCTTGTAGCCGCGTGCCTTCAGCCTTGCGAAAAACGCCTTGAGATCGGTGACGGGCACGGATTTATCGGCGGCCTCGGTGAAAAGCCGGTCGAGGCGCTGCGTCAGTTCGACAACATCGCAGGGCGAGCCGGCGGCGACCAGACCGGCGGCGATTTCCGCCGTGTTGCCGGCGGCGAGCAGGCTGTCCGGCACCACGTGGCCGGTGATCGGGTCCATGCCGCAAGCGATGAGAAGCCGGTCGGCAAGTGCCGCGTCGCCCTTGGCAGCGATCGCCGCAAGTTCGCGGTTCACCGGTCCCCAGCTGGCGTCATAACCTAAAAGGGTTCCGTCCTTGTCGAAAAGCACAGCGGCGATCGACGGCGTCGCATCAACTTCGATATCCGCTACCATGAACCGATGGCACTCCGCGGTTGCAGCTTGGCCGAAACGGTAAGCGGGTTGATATAGGGTTCCAGCGCCTTGACGGTGGAGGACAGCGCGCCGCGCATATCCTGAATGACCCGGTTGCCGGCATCGATCATCTTGTAACGCTCATTGTCGTTGACCAGCAGATAATGCACCGCCTTGGCCAGCATCTCCACATCACGGATGATACGACCGCCGCCGGCGCGGATGAGCTTCTGATAGGCCTCGCGGAAATTCTGCACATGCGCGCCCGACAATACGGCGCAGCCGAGCATGGCCGGCTCCAGCGGGTTTTGCCCGCCTTCCGCCGTGAGCGACCGGCCGACAAAGGCAAGCTCGGTCAGCCGCAGGTAAAGCCCCATTTCGCCGATGGAATCGCCAAGGAAAATATCGGTTTCCGGCGTGATCACGTCGTTGCGGCTACGGCGCGCCACCGTCAGTCCCATGCCCTTCAGCATGGCTTCCACATCATCGCCACGCTCGGGATGGCGCGGCACGATGATGGTCAACTGGCCGTTACGCGACTTGATCGCCGCATGCACGGTGGCGGCGGCCTTTTCTTCGCCGTCGAAGGTGGAGATCGCCGCCCAGGTCTTGCGATTGCCGACCTGCTTGCGATAGGTCTCCAGCAGCGCCTCGTCACAGGGCGGCGGGTCGGTATCACCCTTGAGATTACCCGATATCACCACCGGCCAGGAGCCGAGATCGCGGAAGCGTTCGGCATCCAGATCAGATTGCGCAACCACCAGCGCCAGCTTGGAAAACAGCGATTCCGCAATATCGTGACGGTTTTTCCAGCGGTCGAAGGAACGGTCGGACAGACGGGCATTGACCCGGATCTGCGGAATATGCCGGCGCTCAAGCTCCATCATCGTCACCGGCCAGATTTCCGATTCGGCTGTTATGGCAGCATCCGGCGCCCAATACGTGAGGAAGCGGTTGACCGCGATCTTGATGTCGAGCGGCACATATTGGTGGATCACATCGTCGCCAAGCCGCGTACGGGTCAGTTCGGCCGAGGTAACGGTGCCGGTGGTCAGCAGCACGAAAATATCGCGTTTGCGGATTTCGCGGATCAGCGGAATGAGGGCAAGTGTTTCGCCCACGCTTGCGGCATGGAACCAGACGAGCGGCCCACGCGGGCGCTCGGCGCTGGCATAACCGAAACGTTCGAAGCGGCGGCGCTTGTCTTCCTTGCCCTTCGCAGCCCGATAGGAAAGATAGGGTCGGGCAAAAGGATAGGCGGCGATACCGGCAATCCGGTAACCCGAAAGAGCGAAACGTGCGATACGGCTGCTCATGACATTCTGCCCTTGATCATTCCGCGCAAAGCCTGCCCCTGTTCTTGTTGTTGTCGCCGCCTACTTCTTCTTAAATTGCGTCATTTTTTATCATCGGAAACGAAAGCGCGATCACATTTTCTCGTGCCGGAGCTACCGGCCTGCGTTGAACGGCAGGAATCACGGAAAAGCTCGCCTTCACCCAATAGTATTACAACGCAAGGGCAAAAGGACTCAATTTTTGTCGTCGGGATTGAGAAGACGGTGCATATGCACGATAAAATAACGCATATGGGCATTATCGACCGTCATCTGCGCCTTGGACTTCCATGCCGTAAGGGCAGAAGCATAGTCCGGGTAGATGCCGACGATATCGAGCGCATTCAAATCCCGGAACTGAACATCCTGAAGGTTTTCAAGTTCGCCGCCGAAGACGAGGTGCAGCAGCTGTTTCGGTTTGCCGGATTCCGTCATGTCTTTATCTCTTTCTTAAACGCTGAGAGAGGCCCTCATCTGCGGGATTTCCGGGCAAACGTCAACCGTCGGAAACGTGTGAAAACGCTTTCAAAAGTGCGGGCAGCGCATAATCTGCTGCGGCGCACAATGCGGGGTGGTTCACCTCCCGGCGATTATACATCAGAGGTTTTCCATCGAGGCCGACAAGCTGCCCGCCTGCCCTTTCCAGAATGAGGTCGGCAGCCGCCAGATCCCACTCGTGGGAATTGGCCTTGACCAGCGTCCCGTCGATACGGCCATCCGCCACCATGGCCAGCCGGTAGGCGAGCGAAGGCACATGCGGAATGCGCTTGACGCCGGCGCGCACCTCCTCCGGCAGATAAGCGATCACATCTTCGGGCGCCGCCAGATGGAAGATGCCGGCATTTCCGCGCGCGACGGAAATGGCCTGGCCGTTCTTCAGCGCCTCGCCGCCTTCAATCGCCGTGAATTCCTCGGCAAGCGCCGGGGCAACAAGGACCGCAACGACCGGCCGCCCCTCATGCACCACCGCAACACTGACACACCAGGTATCCCGGCCGCCAATGAAGGCGCGTGTCCCGTCGATCGGATCAACGACGAAAACGGTGGAGCGGGACAGCCTGTCGGCATCGTCATCCGTCTCTTCCGAAAGCCAGCCATAATCCGGCCGGGCGGAACGCAGGATGGTTTCGAGAATTTCGTTGGCGGCGTAATCGGCCGCGCTGACCGGCGAAAGCCCGCCATTCTTCCACCAGACCTCGGGGTCCTTGCGGAAGAAACCGAGAGCCGTCTCGCCCGCCTTGCGCGCGGCTTCAAGCACCAGCCGCAAATCGGAGGCCCAGCGGGCCTCAGCCATATCGTTCATTTTGCCGTCTTTTCCGCGCGCCTCAAACGGCGCGCCTGTTTTTCTCTTCGCACTTGCACATAAAGTGCCGGCGAAAACAACCCGCAGGCTGGGTTACTTGCCTGCGATCGTCATGCCTTCTATCGCCAGCGTCGATGCGGCGACGCCATATTTGCGGTCGATATCATTGGCCGGCGTGACCCGCATGAACATGTCCTTCAGGTTCGAGGCGATCGTCACCTCGGAAACCGCAAAGGTCTTTTCGCCGTTCTCGATCCAGAAACCGCTCGCGCCGCAGCTATATTCGCCCGTTATCATGTTGGCGCCGTGGCCAATCAGTTCGGTGACGTAAAAGCCTGACCCGACCTGTTTCAGCAAATCCTCCGGCGAAATATCGCCCGGTTCCAGCGCCAGATTGGTGGAGGCCGGCGAGACAGAGGTGCCGCCGCGCACGCCGCGGCCGTTGGTTTCAAGGCCAAGTTCCCGCGCCGCCGAGGTGGACAGGAACCAGTGTTTCAGCACGCCGTCCTCGATCATCGTCATCTTCTCGCCCCTCACTCCTTCGCCATCGAAGGGACGCGAGGATGGGCCGCGAACGATCTGCGGATCGTCGGTCAGATAAAGACCCTTTTTCAGAACCTGCTGGCCCATCTTGTCGCGCAGGAAGCTGGTCTTGCGGGCAACCGAGGCGCCGTTGATCGCACCGGCGATGGCGCCGACGAAACCGCGGGCGATGCGGGGATCGAACACCACCGTGATGTTGCTGCCGGTATCGACCTGACGCGGGCCGACGCGCCGCACGACTTTTTCACCGGCACGACGGCCGATTTCTTCGGCTGCATCCAGATCGGCATAATAAAGGCGGCTGTCGAAATCGTAGTCGCGCTCCATCTTCGTGCCTTCGCCGGCGATGACGCTGACGGAGCGGCTGAAACGGCTGCCCATATAGCTGCCGGAAAAACCGTGCGATGTGGCGAGCACGAGGCCGCCCATGCCGCTTGATGCGCCAGCGCCGGAGGAATTGCTGACACCCTTGACGGCAAGTGCTGCCTCTTCCGAAGCAAGAGCCGCCTCGCGCAGCTGATCGGACGACACCTCGGTGGCGTCAAAAAGTTCGAGATCGTCATAGGAGGTCGCCAGCCGTTCCTTGTCCGCAAGGCAGGCAAAGGGGTCTTCCGGCGAGACCTTGGCCATCGCCACCGCCCGCTCGGCCAGCGTCTTCAGATCAAAGCCCGGATTGGCCGAAACGCTCGCCACGCGGCGGCCGACAAAGACGCGCAGGGAAAAATCGTCGCTTTCGGACGATTCGGTGCTTTCCACCTTGCCAAGCCGCACACCGACCGATTGCGAGCGGGAGCGCACGACAACAGCATCCGCCTCATCCGCGCCGGCGGCACGGGCAAGATCGACAAGTTCGCTGGCGCGATCGAGAAGTTTGGAAGAATCTATTTCTGAGGACATGAGTTGGCCTTTCATTCCTGTTCCATTTATTGTGCCAGCAACCCCGCATCAAGGGCGAAACGCCGCTTTCTCCATCGGCAAGGCTCTGTCGCCACCATATTCGAAAGTCCGCCCGCATGACCGAGCACGACGCTCTCTTTTCCGAACCCTTGCTGCTTCTGGCCGGAGCGGTCATCGCGGCCTCGATTTTCCGCAAACTCGGGCTTGGCACCGTGCTCGGTTATCTGGTGGCCGGCATCGTCATCGGGCCGTTCCTGCATCTGGTCACGGATGCGAAGGACATCTTCAATGTCTCGGAACTGGGCGTGGTTTTCCTGCTGTTCATCATCGGTCTGGAACTGAAGCCATCGCGTATCTGGCAGATGCGCCGCGATATTTTAGGCCTCGGGCTGGCGCAGGTGCTGGTGACGGGCAGCGTGCTGGCGGCGATTGCCTGGTGGGCGGGGCTGATCGATGCGCGCGGCAGCCTTGTCGCCGGTTTCGGCCTTGCGCTTTCCTCCACCGCTTTTGCGCTGCAAATCCTCGAAGACGACGGCGACATGAACACGCGGCACGGCAACCGCTCGTTTTCGATCCTGCTGTTTCAGGATCTCGCCATCGTGCCGCTTCTTGCCCTCGTCACCATTCTTTCCAACCGGCCGGATGTCGCGTCGGATTCGATGGTTTACGATCTCGTCGCCTCGGTCGTTGCGGTGGCCGGAATGGTGCTGGCGGGGCGCTTCCTGCTGACCCCGATGTTCCAGATCATCGCCCGCACGGGTGCGCGCGAAGTGATGATCGCGGCGGCCCTTTTCGTCGTCATCGGCGCTGCCGCCATCATGGAGGCTGTCGGGCTTTCCATGGGCATGGGGGCGCTGCTGGCGGGACTGATGCTGTCGGAATCCTCCTACCGGCATGAGCTGGAAGCCGATATCGAGCCGTTTCGCGGGCTGTTGCTGGCGCTGTTCTTCATGGCT
Organism: Agrobacterium sp. V1; assembly: GCF_030518355.1. Lineage (NCBI taxonomy): Bacteria > Pseudomonadati > Pseudomonadota > Alphaproteobacteria > Hyphomicrobiales > Rhizobiaceae > Agrobacterium > Agrobacterium sp. V1. The sequence continues at coordinate 343,116 of NZ_JAULSF010000001.1, read as the reverse complement.
GTCGGCATGTCGCTGCATGTCAACATCGTCTATGAGCATATTGTTCTCATCCTGATCGCCGTACCGGCAATGATGGCGGTCAAGGCGGCGGTGATCTACAGCCTTTGCCGCATTGCCGGCTCTTCGTGTTATGCATCGAGCCGCATCGCACTGCTTTTAGCGCAGGGCGGCGAATTCGGTTTCGTGCTCTTCACCACGGCCGCCGCTTCCGGACTGTTTCCACAGGCGACTGCCTCGATCCTTGTCGCCGTCGTCACGCTTTCCATGGCGCTGACGCCGCTTCTGGCGGTGATATCGCGCCGATTGACGGCGGAGGATGCCGCCGAAGACACGCTGGACGAAGATTTCGACGGGGCTGGCGCGGATGTGCTGATGATCGGCTTTTCACGCTTCGGCCAGATCGCCTCGCAGATCCTTCTCGCCGGCGGGCGTGACGTGACGGTCATCGACAGTTCCGCCGATCGCGTGCGTCAGGCCGCACGTTTCGGTTTCCGCATCTTTTTCGGCGACGGCACCCGCAAGGATGTGCTGATCGCCGCCGGCATCGAACGGGCCGATCTGGTGGCGGTCTGCACCCACAAGAAGGAAGTGACCGACCGCATCATCGACATGATCCAGTCGGAATTTCCAAGCGTGCGCATCTATGCCCGCTCGTATGATCGCGTGCACTCCCTCGATCTCCGAAAAAAGGGCGTGGAATATGAACTGCGCGAGACGCTGGAATCCGGCCTGCTATTCGGGCGGCGTATTCTGGAGGGGCTGGACATGGACGGCGAGCGGGCGCTGGCGATCTCCGACGATATTCGCGAACGTGACGAGGAGCGGCTGCAGCTTCAAGCCGTTGAAGGCCTCGCTGCCGGCCGGCAGATGCTGCACAACAAGCCGGTGCGCGAGGTGAAACCGGAGCCGCTGATGAAGCCGAAAAACAAGGCGGAGAAACGCGAGGAGGAAGAAGAGGATATGGAGGACAGCGAGACGGAAGTGTCGTTGTGATTTCCGCTTCAAGCCAGTGACGGGGAGCGCGCCGCTTGTTTCTTCTCCCGCCGGGGAGAAGTCCGCGGCAGCGGGATGAGGGGGCAAGGATCGAGCTATCCGGAGAGCTGGCCCCCTCATCCGACTCTTCGGGCCACCTTCTCCCCGGCGGGGAGAAGAAATACGTGGCACCCGCTCGCTCCCGAAAACTCAGGGGGTAGCGCTCAGGCCTCCACGCCCTGCCCGCGATGAAACAGCTCCACCTGCATTTCAATCTGCCGTTTCAGATCGTCCTTGATGCTGGCGGAGGCGTTCAGCACCTCCTCGGACTTCAGGAAATCCAGCACGCCGAAGCGGTGCACCGGCGGACGCAGGAAGATATGGGGCGGGCGTAATCTGAGTTTCAGGGCAATCGCTGCCTGCATCATCAGCTGGCTGGCGCCGAACAGGCTGTCCAGACGGTTCGGCATGGTGGTGCCGTCTCCTTCCGGGCCGCCAACCACATCGACGCCGATGACGATATCGGCCTTATCCAGCAGATGTTCGTAAGGAACGGGATTAAAAATACCGCCATCGATCATGATGCGGCCATCGATACGCACCGGCATGAACAGCGCCGGAATGGCAGCGGACGCCGCCAGCGCCTGGATGATCTCGCCGCTTTCCACCACCACTTCGGTCTGGGCGTAATAATCCGTCGTGATCACCTTCAATGGTATGGCAAGTTCCGAAAAATCCTTCGGCAGGGCCTGCGGCATCAGGGCGTGCAGGATAAGTTCGAGATTGAACTGCCCGAGGCGAAAACCATCAACCGCATGGCGCATCGATGCGGGCCCAAGGCTCCAGAGCCGGTTTGCCACCGAGCCCTTCCGCCCCATGAGTTCCAGCGTGTATTCGCGGATTTCCCGGCCGCTCATGCCGGCCGCCATGCCCGCGCCGATGATGGAGCCGATGGAGGAGCCGGACAACGCCACCGGCCGGATGCCGAGTTCGTCGAAGGCCTCGACGACATTGATGTGGCAGATGCCACGCGCGCCACCACCGCCAAGCGCCAGTCCGAATGTCGGCTCATGGCCACCCGCGCCGTCGCCTTCGAGGACATCCTCCCCGGCACGCAAGATCGTGACACTCTCGTTTACACCCTGGTCCATGCGAATACCCAAATTCTTTTCGCAGAAAAAATCCTGCCTATTGCGCAAACAAGACAAGACCGTGGCGTGACGGGAAGGCCTTCCCGTCAGGGTTCGTAGCGGTAGAAATGCATTTTCGTGTCGCCGAAGATACGGCTTTCGAGCAATTTGAACGCCGCATCGACGGTTACTGCAACATCGCCGCGCTCTTCCAGAATGGCGAGCGCGCCGGGTGTCAGCCAGCCGCCGGCGTGGGCTGCGGCAAAAGCCTTTTCGCCATGGCCCTGCCCATAGGGCGGATCGGCGAAGAGCAGATCGAAGGGCTCGATATTGTTGACGCCGCCCAGCTTGGTGGCGTCACGCCGCAGGATGCGGGCGCGGCCGTGCAGTCCCAGCGCATCGATGTTCTCCCAGAGCAGCCCCCTGCCCTCGACGCCATTTTCGACGAAAAGCGCCACACGACAGCCGCGCGACAGGGCTTCCAGCCCAACCGCCCCGGTTCCAGCGAAAACATCCAGAACGCGCGTACCGTCAAGACTTTCCGGATAGGCATGGCTCAGAATGTTGAAGAGGCTTTCCCGCGTCCTGTCGATGGTCGGACGAATGGAATTTGTTTTCGGCGCGGCCAGATTCCGGCCGCGGAACTCACCGCCTACGATCCGCATTACGTGTCATTCCCCTGCCACCAGAAGGTTTGCCACCCGGGCCTTTGCCACCCGGCTTGCCGCCGCCGGGGCCGTTACCACCGGGGCCTTTACCTTTACCCGAAAAACCCGAACGTTCGCCACGCTCGCCCGATTTGCCAAAGGACGGCTTGCCCGATGCGGGCCTGCCGCCCGGCTTTCCGCCACGCGGCTTGTCGCCGAAAGGCCGCTCGCCGCGTGGACGATCGCTGCCGGAACGATCCCCCTCTTCGCGCGGCTTGTCACGGAACGGACGTTCACTGAATGGCTTTTCACCACGCGCAGTACGATCGCCAAAACTCTTCTCGCCACGCGGACGGTCGCTGCGTGGGCGATCACCATCTTCGCGGGGCCGGTCGCGGAACGGACGGTCACCGAAGGGCTTGTCGCCGCGCGCGGGACGATCACCGAAGCTCTTTGCGCCGCTGCGGGCAGGACGCTCGCCACGCGGGCGGTCGCCATCTTCGCGGGGACGATCCCGGAAAGGCCGGTCGCCGGATGGTTTACCACCAAAGGGTTTGCCGCCGCGTCCACCGCGATCGCCAAAGCTCTTTTCACCGCGTGCCGGGCGTTCGCCGCGGCCGTGGCCACGATCATCCTCGCGGGTGGGTTCGGAGCGGATCCATTCACCCTCGTCATCGGCATGGCGCACGACGCTGCGGCGCGCCTCTTCCTGGGCGGACGGCTTCTTGAACAGGTTCTCGGCTTCGGCACGGGCGGACGACTTGCGCTCCTTGCCGTCACGCGTTGGCCTTGCGCCGGGCGCCATCCAGACATTGGCCGTCCGGTTCGTGCCCGCCGGCTGGCGGGGGCTGCGGCGTTCTTCGCCATCATCCTCGTTGCGGCCCTTGCCACCGAATTTCCCGGCAGGTTTTGCGCCGAACTTGCCCGCAGGCTTGTCGCCACGCTTGGTGTCCAGACGTCCGAGCGCCTTTTCGCGGCGGTCTTCCGGCTTTCCGGCTGCCTTGTCGAAACGCGGCCTGCCTTCCGGCACATCGCTCTTTGCCCATTCGGACTTGGCGCGTTTGGCCGGAGCTTCGTCCTCGTCATCGACGGATGTATTGTAGATCGGCGCGTCGAAATTGGCGCCGGCCTCTTCGATCAGGCGCGGGCCGAGCTGATCGCGCAGCATGCGGCCGCGCACTTCCAGCACCTTGCCCTCGGGCAGATCGCCAAGCTGGAACGGACCATAGGAGATACGGATCAGGCGGTTGACCTCGAGACCAAGCGCGCCGAGCACGTTCTTGATTTCGCGGTTCTTGCCTTCGCGCAGACCCATGGTGATCCAGACATTGTGGCCCTGGGTACGGTCGAGCGTCGCGTCGATCGCGCCATAAAGCACACCGTCGACGGCGATGCCGTCCTTCAGCTTGTCGAGTGCGGCCTGATCGACCTCACCATGGGCGCGCACGCGGTAACGGCGCAGCCAGCCGGTGGTCGGCAACTCCAGCACCCGGGAAAGGCCGCCGTCATTGGTCAGCAGCAACAGGCCTTCGGTGTTGATATCGAGACGGCCAATGGAGAGCACGCGCGGCAATTCACCCGGCAGATTGTCGAAAACGGTCGGGCGACCTTCCGGGTCGGAGTTGGTCGTCACCAGGCCGGCGGGCTTGTGGTAAAGCCACAGGCGCGTGCGCTCGGCACCGCGAATCGGCATGCCGTCCACTTCGATCTTGTCCGAAAGCGTGGCGTTGACCACGGGGCTATCCAGCTTGACGCCGTTCAGCGACACGCGGCCTTCCATGATCATGCGCTCGACATCGCGGCGCGAAGCGACGCCAGCGCGCGCCATGATCTTGGAAATACGCTCGGGCTTGGTGCCGAGGACGGCTTCCTGCGCCGGCGCAGCCTTGGCTTCCACCGGTTTCTTTTCGCGCTCTGCAGCGGGTTTGCCGGGGCCTTTCGGCTTGTTGTCGCGGCTAAATGTCTTGCCGCCGTCACGCTTCGGCTTGTCTTTAAAAGTCATTTGCTGTTTGCCTGTTGTTTGGGCTGTCCTATCAGGTCCAAGCACAAGGGTTAAGAGGAAATTGAAACGCAATGGCCGAAAGGACGCATTTCATGGAACTGGCGCTTTCGGAAGCCCGTGCCGCGGCTGAGCGGCAGGAGGTTCCGATCGGCGCCGTGCTGGTTCTGGACGGCCGGGTCATTGCCAGTTCCGGCAATCGCACCCGTGAATTGAACGATGTGACGGCGCACGCCGAAATCGCCGTGATCCGCATGGCATGCGAGGCGCTGGGACAGGAACGCCTGCCCGGTGCCGATCTCTACGTAACGCTGGAGCCCTGCACCATGTGCGCGGCGGCGATCTCATTTGCTCGCATTCGCCGTCTCTATTACGGCGCGCAGGACCCGAAGGGCGGCGCGGTGGAGAGTGGCGTGCGCTTCTTCAGCCAGCCGACATGCCACCATGCGCCGGATGTTTATTCGGGACTGGCGGAAAGCGAAAGCGCTGACATTCTGCGGCAGTTCTTTCGCGACAAACGCCTTGAGGATTGAGCGCGAGCGGGAAAGACAAAACTCCCCGCCAGCCATCAGCCGTTCTTTACTGGCCAGTTTTTACTGGCCAGCTCTTACTGGAAAGGGTTCCACCAGCTCTTGCCGGTGTTTGCCACGGCCGCTTCTTTCTTGCGGCGCTTTTCCTTCTTCTGTTCCGGCTCGCCAAGATCGGTCAGCTGATCCTGCGGAACACTGCGATATTCAGCCGGCGGATCGGTGAGGAACCGGCGCTGGGCGTTGACGACAGAGCCGCCCTGGGCATCGGCCTTGGCCTTGCGGAAGGCTTCCCACTTCTGGCTTTCGGTCATCTGACCGGCCGTGCCGTTGCCGGCAAGCAGTGGCGAGCGGTAATGCGGGTTGTTCTTGTTGGCATCCGCTTCGTCGCGCAGGCGTTCGCGGGTTTCTTCCGGCGATTCGACCCATTGCGGATTGGATTCGCGGTTGGCCATGTTCTGCTGCGGCGAGGCCAGCTGTTCGGCACGGGACTGGGCCGGAACGACGAGGCCGGGGCGCGGGCTGTATTTAAGGTTGCGCTTTTCCTGGTCGTTGCCGGTGATCGAGGTCGCGTTGCCGAGATCGTCGACAAGCTGTTCCGCCGCCGTCTTGCCTGTACCGTAGGTCGGGCTGGTGCAGGCGCCGAGCAACACGCCTATAGCGATGATGCCAACAACCGTGCGAAACATGCCCAAACCCTGCGCATTACCCTGCATCATATTCATTGAACCCTTCCAGCCGTCCGTCCCACTTTGCCAGACATCGTCTTTCGGCAGGCAGCAGCCCGCATTGCCGTGCAAATCCGGCCATTTTCAGGCAGGTGTACCGGATGAAGAGGCAAAGCGCAATTCATCCGGTTATTTTCCTCGCACACCGGCCCGAAACCGAAATCGGTTTCGAAAGAACGATGCGCAGCTTGAAATCATGCCAGGGCGGCAAGCTCGCGCAGCGCCGCCGCATCGCGGGCCGATACGTCAGGATATTGCGGATCGGAGCCGACATCGGTGGTGATGCGCCAGGAGCGGGCGCATTTTGCACCTTCCGCCAGCTTCTGTTCGACCACGACCTTCGCCACTTCCGGCAAACGGAAGCCATCGGCCGGGCCTTCATCGCCCACCACCGAGATGGCCGAGGTGATGCAGATTTCGGCGAAATCCTGCCCCTTCAGCGCCGCCAGAAGATCGGCATCGGCGATGTGCACGACGGGAGCAGCCTCGAGCGAGGAACCGATGCGCTTTTCACGGCGCTCGACTTCCAGGGCGCCGGTCACAACCGTGCGAACCTTACGGATCTTGTCCCACTTGGCTTCAAGAGCATCGTTCTTCCATTCCGCCGGGATTGCCGGGAACTGGACGAGATGCACCGATTCCGCATCCGGATAGCGCGACAGCCACGCTTCTTCCGTCGTGAAAGGCAGCATGGGTGCCAGCCAGGACACAAGGCAGTCGAACAGCTTGGCGATGACGGACAGCGAGGCCCGGCGCTTCAGCGACGACGGCGCGTCGCAATAAAGCGTGTCCTTGCGGATGTCGAAATAGAAGGCCGAAAGCTCGACATTCGAGAAATCGACCAATGCGCGGGCGATCTTCTTGAATTCGAAACCGTCATAACCTTCGCGCACGACCTTATCCAGATCGGACAGGCGGTGCAGCACCAGCTTTTCCAACTCCGGCAGATTGTCATAGGCGACCTCCTCGCCCTCATAATGGGCGAGCGTGCCGAGCATCCAGCGGATGGTGTTGCGCAGCTTGCGGTAGGCATCGACATTGGTCTGGATGATGGCCTTGCCGAGGCGCTGATCATCCCAGTAGTCCGTTGTCATGACCCACAGGCGCAGGATATCGGCGCCGGCGTCCTTCATGACTTCCTGCGGCGAGACCACGTTGCCCTTGGACTTCGACATCTTCTCGCCCTTCTCATCCATGGTGAAACCATGGGTGACAACGGCGTTGTAAGGCGCACGGCCGCGTGTCGCGCAGCTTTCCAGCAGCGACGAATGGAACCAGCCGCGATGCTGGTCGGAGCCTTCGAGATAGACGTCCGCCGGCCACTTCATGTCCGGGCGGTCTTCCAGCGTGAAGGTGTGGGTGCAGCCGCTATCGAACCACACGTCGAGGATATCCATGACCTGCAGCCACTTGTCGTGGTCGTGGTCATTACCGAGGAACCGTTGCTTGGCGCCTTCAGCGAACCAGGCGTCAGCGCCCTCGGCCTCGAAGGCCTCGAGGATGCGGGCGTTGACGGCTTCATCGACCAGAACTTCACCCTTTTCGTCGGCGAAAACGGCGATCGGCACGCCCCAGCTGCGCTGGCGCGACAGAACCCAGTCGGGACGACCTTCGATCATGGCGCGCAGGCGGTTCTGACCGGAGGCCGGAACGAAACGCGTCTGGTCGATGGCGTCAAGCGAACGCGAACGCAGCGTCGTGCCGTCGCCCAGTTCCTTGTCCATATAAACGAACCATTGCGGCGTGTTGCGGAAGATGACCGGCTTCTTGGAGCGCCAGCTATGCGGATAGCTGTGCTTCAGGCGGCCACGGGCAAACAGGTTATTGGCAGCGATCAGCGCCTTGATGACACGATCGTTGGCATCGCCCTTCTTGCCGTTATCATCCATGACGCGGGCAGCACCGCCCTCGGCGGACGGGCCGAAACCGGGAGCGTCTTCGGTGTAGAAACCGTCATCGCCAACCGGGAACGGGATGGCCGACGAAACGCCACGCGCTTCCAGCTCGCGCTGATGCGCGGTCCAGACATCAAAGTCCTCACGGCCATGGCTTGGCGCGGTGTGAACGAAGCCCGTACCGGCATCATCGGTGACGTGATCGCCATCGAGAAGCGGAACCGGGAAATCGTAGCCGAGCGACGCCAAAGGATGGGCACAGGTGATGGCGGCCAGTTCTTCGGTTTTGACATCGCGAACAAGCTTGAAGGTCAGCTTCGCCTTGGCCGCTGCCTCATCGGCAAGCTTCTTGGCGAAGATCAGCTTTTCACCCGGCTGCGGGCCAAAATCGTTCTGCGCGCTTTCGACTTCGAACAGGCCGTATTCGACCCGCGAAGAAAACGCGATGGCGCGGTTGCCGGGGATGGTCCACGGCGTCGTTGTCCAGATGACGACGGAGACGTCGGAAAGACCGGGAACCGCATCCTTGACCGGGAATTTCACCCAGATCATGTCGCTCTCGACATCCGCATATTCGACTTCGGCTTCCGCCAGCGCCGTGCGTTCGACCACCGACCACATGATCGGCTTCGAGCCACGATAGAGCTGGCCGGTGCGGGCGATTTTCAGCAACTCGCCGGCGATGCGCGCTTCGGCGTGGAAGTTCATCGTCGTATAGGGGTTTTCGAAGTCGCCCTCGATGCCGAGACGCTTGAACTCTTCCGACTGAACCTTGATCCAGCCGGCCGCAAACTCACGGCACTCCTTGCGGAATTCGTTGACCGGAACCTCGTCCTTGTTCTTGCCCTTGGCGCGATAGGCTTCCTCGATCTTCCATTCGATCGGCAGGCCGTGGCAATCCCAGCCCGGCACGTAATTGGCGTCGTAACCGCGCATCTGGAACGAGCGGGTGATGACGTCTTTCAGGATCTTGTTCAGCGCGTGGCCGATGTGGATGTTGCCGTTGGCATAGGGCGGGCCGTCATGCAGCACGAATTTTTCGCGGCCGGCGGCGGAGGCGCGCAGGCGCTTGTAAAGGCCCATCTCCTGCCAGCGCTTCACCGTTTCCGGTTCTTTTTGCGGCAGGCCGGCGCGCATCGGAAAATCCGTCTGCGGCAGATAGAGGGTGGCGGAATAGTCGAGTTTTTCTGCGGTGTCGCTCATAATCGTACCGTTGTTGCGCGCCGTGTCGGTCGCGCCGTCTCAATTCAAAACAGGGCAAATACGGAAAGCGCCATGACAAATGTCATGACAAGCGCCAAAATCCCGGACCTTCCGGCTCGTCAGAGCGGGCGGAAAGCCGGGCCAATAATTCGGCCAATCTGAGTTTTAAACATCAACCGGTATTGGGACATGGCGGATTGTTTATGCGGTTTTCCAGTAAAAAGGAAGAGAAAAGCGACAGCAATCGGGGCCGGAATTAAGGGTCCGTCGACCCTTTCAGCTCAAAAGGCGATCTTGGCGTCCAGTTCGCTCAACGGCCGCACGCCTGACAGCATTGCCCTTGCCTCTTCCTCGTCGCGCCTGATCTGCGCCACCAGCGGTTCGAGACCGTCAAATTTCAGCTCGTCGCGCAGATGGCCGAAGAAGGATACCGAACAGACTTCGCGGTAGAGATCTCCCGAAAAATCGAAGACGAATGTTTCAAGCAGGGCGGCGCCGTTTTCCGTGACGGTCGGGCGGTAACCGAAGCTTGCGACGCCATCACGGATCGAACCATCGGGACGGCGGAACCGCACGGCATAGATGCCCGCCTTCAGTTCCGTCTCCGGTGCCAGCGCCATGTTGGCGGTGGGATAACCCAGCGTGCGGCCGAGCTTCTTGCCGTCTATCACTTCACTTTCAACGGTGAAACGATAGCCGAGCAGCCCGGCAGCGCCCGCCACATCGCCCTCGCACAGAAGCGAGCGGATACGGCTGGAGGAGACGACATCGGCACCTTCGTCGCGGAAGGCGTCCACCAGCGTCACGTCGAAATCGTGGCGCTTGCCGGCGGCCATCAGGAATGCCGGACCACCTTCGCGGCCCTTGCCGAAATGGAAATCGAAACCGGTGACGACGGCGCTGGCGCCCAGCCAGTCGACCAGAATGGATTGAACGAATTCTTCTGCCGAACGCTGCGAAAATTCCCGGTCGAACGGATATTCGATGACGGAGCGGAAGCCGATGGCCTCGAGAATGCGCGCCTTCAAAGGCGCGGGCGTGAGGCGGAAGACGGGCGTATCAGGACGGAAGACGGAACGGGGATGCGGTTCAAAGGTCAGAACCAGCGCGGGCACGCCACGGGCTTCTGCAAGTTCCAGTGCCCGGTCCAGCACGGCGCGATGACCACGATGCACGCCGTCGAAATTGCCGATCGCGATGACGCCGCCGCGAAGATTGTCCGGCAGCGGCTCCTTTTTTTCATTGCGATGAAAGACGGTCATGGCATTCGATCCATTGTTTTCGCCAGCTTAGGCCAGATGTTTCTCAGGCAAGGCGGGGCATCCACCACCCGGGAGCGGCGCCCTGCCCCTTGAGATAGGCATTCAGCAGCGCCTCGTCCGTCTGGCCGTTCAGCGTATATTCGGCGGCGTGAATTCCGCCGCTGATATAAAGAAGGTTGAGACCGCTCGCAATCGCGCCCTTCACATCTGTCGGCATGCCGTCACCGATAGCGAGCACGCGATCCTTGGCGAAGGTGCCGCGAACTTCCCTGGCCGCCGCAAGGCAGGCTTCATAGATCGGCGTGTGCGGCTTGCCGGCAATGCGGACTTCGCCGCCGAGCTGTTCATAATAGGCGGCCATGGCGCCGGCGCAGGGAATGATGCGCTCGCCGCGCTCCACCACCAGATCGGGATTGGCGCAGATCATCGGGGCTTTACGGGCGATGAAGCCCTTCAGCATTTCGGTATAATCCTCGGGCGTTTCCGTCTCGTCATCGAAGAAACCGGTGCAGACAACGGATTGCGCCTCCGCCTCACCCACCCGTTCGACATCGAGGCCTTCCAGCAAGGGCATGTCCCGCTCCGGGCCAAGCAGGAAGACTTTTTTCGGGCCTTCCGCAATCAGCCCGCGGGTGACATCGCCTGAGGTGATGATGCGGTCATAGGCTTCATCCGGCACGCCGAGCACGCGCAGCTGGGCGATAACGCCGGGAGCCGGGCGCGGGGAATTGGTGATGAGAACCACCGTCTTTCCGGCCTTGCGCGCGTCCTGAAGCGCAACTGCGGCATCCGGGAACGCGTTGACGCCATTGTGCAGCACGCCCCATACATCCGAGAGAATAACGTCGAACCCATCAGTGATTTCGCCGAGGGTGAGAATGCGATGGGCCATGAGAATGCTTTCCGGATGCGAGAAAAGGGTGTGCGTGACATGGCAAAGCAGGACGCCGATGGCAAGGAAAAAAGCGGTGTCGAGCCTGCCTGCAATCCACCCGCCACCGTGCGGACATAAAACCCAGCTAGGCCCGAAACAATGAGGCGTTGCCAAAAGGGTTGGTTTTCACCCGCCGGTCAGCGCCTGGGAAATTTCTGTCATGGAACGCTGATAACCATAAGCCATGAAATTTTTCCGACGGGCCGTTCTTGACTCAGGCAGAAGGCCTCCTTATCTCGGCTTCGCTGGCACTCAAACAAGAAGAGTGCTAACACCCATCACGCGAGCCTCTGAAGGTTCGTGAAGTCATTTGATCGAGGGATTAGGCAATGACAAGCACCAATTTCCGCCCGCTTCACGATCGCGTCGTCGTTCGTCGCGTTGAATCCGAAGCCAAGACCAAGGGCGGCATCATCATTCCCGATACCGCCAAGGAAAAGCCGCAGGAAGGCGAAATCGTCGCCGTCGGTTCCGGCGCACGCGATGAGTCCGGCAAGGTCGTCGCTCTCGACGTCAAGGCTGGCGACCGCGTTCTGTTCGGCAAGTGGTCGGGCACCGAAGTCAAGCTCAACGGCGAAGACCTTCTGATCATGAAGGAAGCCGACATCATGGGCATCATCGGCTGATCTGGCCGAACCCGTCCTTCCTTAAATTTCAAGCCGGACCCGTTCCGGCCATTCGAAACCAGGAGTTTTGAACATGGCAGCCAAAGAAGTAAAATTCGGCCGCACAGCGCGCGAAAAGATGCTCAAGGGCGTCGACGTTCTTGCTGATGCAGTGAAGGTAACCCTCGGCCCGAAGGGTCGTAACGTCGTTATCGACAAGTCCTTCGGCGCTCCGCGCATCACCAAGGACGGCGTTTCCGTCGCCAAGGAAATCGAACTGGAAGACAAGTTCGAGAACATGGGCGCACAGCTCGTTCGCGAAGTCGCTTCCAAGACCAACGACATCGCCGGTGACGGCACCACCACCGCAACCGTTCTGGCCCAGGCCATCGTTCGCGAAGGTGCAAAGGCAGTTGCTGCCGGCATGAACCCGATGGACCTGAAGCGCGGCATCGATCTCGCCGTTGCTGAAGTCGTCAAGGACCTTCAGGCCAAGGCCAAGAAGATCAACACCTCGGAAGAAGTTGCACAGGTCGGCACGATCTCTGCAAACGGCGAACGTCAGATCGGTCTCGACATTGCTGAAGCAATGCAGAAGGTTGGCAACGAAGGCGTCATCACCGTCGAAGAAGCCAAGACCGCTGAAACCGAACTCGAAGTCGTCGAAGGCATGCAGTTCGACCGCGGCTACCTGTCGCCCTACTTCGTGACCAACCCGGAAAAGATGGTTGCGGACCTCGAAGACGCCTACATCCTCCTGCACGAAAAGAAGCTCTCGAACCTTCAGGCCATGCTGCCGGTTCTCGAAGCTGTCGTTCAGACCGGCAAGCCGCTCGTCATCATCGCTGAAGACGTCGAAGGCGAAGCTCTTGCAACGCTCGTCGTCAACAAGCTGCGTGGCGGCCTCAAGATCGCTGCCGTCAAGGCTCCGGGCTTCGGCGACCGCCGCAAGGCCATGCTGGAAGACATCGCCATCCTGACCGGTGGTACCGTCATTTCCGAAGACCTCGGCATCAAGCTCGAAAACGTTACCCTCGACATGCTCGGCAAGTCGAAGAAGGTTTCGATCTCCAAGGAAAACACCACGATCGTTGACGGCGCCGGCCAGAAGTCCGACATCGAAGGTCGTGTTGCCCAGATCAAGGCCCAGATCGAAGAAACCACTTCCGACTACGACCGCGAGAAGCTGCAGGAACGTCTTGCCAAGCTCGCTGGCGGCGTTGCCGTTATCCGCGTTGGCGGTTCGACGGAAGTCGAAGTCAAGGAAAAGAAGGACCGCATCGACGACGCTCTCAACGCGACGCGCGCTGCCGTTCAGGAAGGCATCGTACCGGGCGGCGGCGTTGCCCTGCTGCGTTCTTCCACGAAGATCTCCGCCAAGGGCGAGAACGACGACCAGGAAGCCGGCATCAACATCGTGCGCAAGGCTCTGCAGGCTCTGGTTCGCCAGATCGCAGAAAACGCAGGTGACGAAGCTTCCATCGTTGTTGGCAAGATCCTTGACAAGAACGAAGACAACTACGGCTACAACGCCCAGACCGGCGAATATGGCGACCTGATCCAGCTCGGCATTGTCGACCCGGTCAAGGTTGTTCGCACGGCTCTGCAGAACGCAGCTTCGGTTGCTTCCCTGCTGATCACCACCGAAGCCATGATCGCTGAACTTCCGAAGAAGGAAGCTGCGATGCCGGCAATGCCGGGCGGCGGCATGGGCGGCATGGACTTCTAATCAGTCCTGTCACTGAAATTAAGAAAGGGCGGTCTTCGGATCGCCCTTTTTCGTTGCCGCCAATGCCTTTTAGAAAGCCCGGCGTCGCGAGCGCACCGGACGGGCGGCATGGACTTCTAATCAGTCCTGTCACTGGAATGAGGAAAGGGCGGTCTTCGGATCGCCCTTTTTCGTTGCCGCCCATGCTTTTAGAAAGCCCGGTGTCGAAAGCGCACCGGCCGGGCGGCATGGACTTCCAATCAGTCCTGTCACTGGAATGAGGAAAGGGCGGTCTTCGGATCGCCCTTTTTCGTTGCCGCCCATGCTTTTAGAAAGCCCGGTGTCGAAAGCGCACCGGCCGGGCGGCATGGACTTCCAATCAGTCCTGTCACCGGAATGAGGAAAGGGCGGCCTTCGGATCGCTCTCTTCCCTTAAAATTTCATAGGAAAGACTGTCATGCGGGATGGTATATATTCTCGCGCGGGATGTCCGGCACTGGCTAAAAATATTGTCTCTTTTTGAGACAGCGGCTAATTTAGCCGAATTATTTTCCATGGCCCATGCAATAATCGGACATCAAGAAAGGCGAATCACCATCGCCGACAGGCGGAATTTCCGCTTCATCAAGCCTATAAGTGCGACGATTAGTTGTCTTTTTTCATATATTTCGCGATTACGATGAAGGAATACATAATATTTTTGATTTTCTCACTAAGCGGTTGTTGTAGGTGGAAGAAAATAAACTATAAGTCACCCCCCATAAGGGTGCCGCGACTGGATGCAAGCATTGAAGGGGTTTCAATGCCTGGCAAAACGTCCGACTGCGGATGGCGGTGAAAATTCGACCTGGCGGCGAAGCTTGGAAACAGCGGCGCCGGCACGATGTTCATGCGGGGGCGCGATTTGTTCGAAATATCAAGACGCAACGATGCTCTGCCTATGGCCGCGGCGACCATGCCCGATCCGCGAACCCTGTCGCATTTCTTCATTTCAGAAGAATGGAACAGTGATCTTTCGAGCGGCGTCCTCCGGCTTGGTGAACACGCGTCTTTCATGCACGGCCTGCCGCCGGGCGAATGCGGTCTGCTCAGTCTGATCCGCTGTTATGATCGCGGCGACCATGCCCGTGTGCTGGAGCTTTTCGAGCAGGCTTCCACCGCAGCCTCACGTTTCTGTTTTTCGACCGGCGTCTCCATCCTGCCCACAATGCGGCAGCCGGTCATCTGCATGGGCGAATCCTCCGGTTTCGAAGAGGGTCAGCAGGGCCGGATTTCCGGGCTGTTCCTGTTTCCGCGTTTCGAAGATATTCGCTTCGCCGCCTAAACAGTAACATCACGCGACCGAGCTTCGTTCACAAAATGAAGACAATTTGTCTCCTATTGTTCATCTTTATGGGCGGATGAATTTCGGCCATTGATATTTCCAGACATTGCCTTGCAGCTCACCGGCGAAACGCCGATCATCTACCGGAGATATCCATGACCAGCAGCCAGAACGTTCTCGTTCTCATCGCCCGCATTCTGCTTTCCTTCATCTTCATCTATTCCGGCTTCGGCAAACTCACCGACGCCTCCAGCACCGCCGGCATGATTGCCGGTGCAGGCCTGCCCGCCGCCGCAATACTAGCCTATCTCGCAGGTCTCTTCGAACTCCTGGCCGGCCTTGCCATCCTCGCCGGCTTCCAGACGAAGATCGCCGCCTGGGCGCTTGCCGCCTTCTGCGTCTTCACCGGCCTGGTGTTCCACAGCGGCACCGTTGCCGTTCCCGGCTGGCCTGACCCGGCTCTCGGCTGGATCAATGCACTGAACGGCATCATGCTGATGAAGAACATCACCCTTGCCGGTGCTTACATCCTGCTCGCCGCCTTCGGCCCGGGCGCCTATTCCGTCGACGCCAAGCGCGGCGCGGCTTTGGCCCACGCCTGAGCCAATTAAAACAACCAACAAAAAAGCCGCCGGAGCGATCCGGCGGCTTTTTTTATTTTCAATCTCAAAGTGCCGCTTTTATGCGCGAGGCAATCTCGTGAACCGCCGCATCATTCTCATGCTCCGGTTTACGGGCGCGGACGAAACAGGCTTCCGAGCGAACGATGATGCCGTCCGAGAGGATTTTCAGGTGGTTGGCCTTGAGCGTCGAGCCGGTGGAGGTGATATCGACAATGATATCCGCCTGGCCTGCAGCCGGGGCGCCTTCGGTGGCGCCAAGACTTTCGACGATGCGGTAAAGCTGGATGCCATGCTGGCGCGAAAAGAACTGCTGCGTCAGCCGCCAGTATTTGGTGGCGATCGCCAGTCTCCGGCCATGCCGGGCGCGGAACTCAGACGCCACATCGCCAAGATCGGCCATGCTGTCCACATCCAGCCAGATTTCCGGCACCGCGACCACGACGTCGGCATGGCCGAAACCGAGGCGGGCACAGAATTCCACCTGCGCATCGGCGTTGGTCAGCCCCTCGCGCACAAGGTCCTCACCTGTGACACCGAAATCCACCGTGCCGGCGCCGATTTCGCGGGCGATTTCCGAGGCCGACAGGTAGGCGATCTCGATATCATCGCGTCCTTCGATGCGGCCGCGATAGGAGCGGTCATTGCCGACAGGCGCGACTTTCAGCCCGGCGCGTTCCAGAACGGCAGAGGCATTTTCTTTCATCCGGCCCTTGGAGGGTAATGCGATGGTGATCATGGCTTATCGCTCCCGCGCACCGCTTCGATGCGATCCAGCCAGAGCGAAAAGCCCACGGCCGGGATTTTTTCCTGCGCGCCCAGCAGGGTCAGCAACCGGTCGAAACGGCCACCACCGGCCAGCACGCTGTCGCCGCCCGCTTCCACCACCTCGAAGACAAGACCGGTGTAATAATCGAGTGGACGACCGAAGGCCGCGCCATAGGTGACGGTTTGGAGATCAACGCCGGCATTGGCGAGCGCCGCGACACGTTTGTCGAAAGCGGAGAGCGCGCCGTCGAGCTTCAGCTTCGCCTTTGCGGCAAAATCGCCAAGGACCTTCGAGGCCTGCGGCAAGGGTGCCTGCAGGGCCAGAAACTGTTTTAGCAGCTCGAAACTCTCATCCGGCAGGCGCGTGGCCGCGAGCGCCAGCTTCTCCCGCAGACGGCGGGCGATTTCCTGCGGCGAGCGGCTGGCATTGGTGGAATAACCCGTCTCCTGCATCACGGTATCGAGATAATCGACCAGCACGGCCTCGTCACCCGTCGCCAGCAGGCCGGCGACGCGGGCGTCAAGCCCCGTCATGGGCTTTGGATGCACGAGGCTTTCCAGCAGCGCGTCCAGCTGCGCCATGTCGCCAAAGGCCTGCACCAGCCGCTTCTGCCAGCCGAGCGGCAGACCGAGGGCAGCAACCACCGCCTCGAATACCTGCTGGTCGCCCAGCGTGACGGCGAGCGAGCGGCCCGGCAGAAGGCGCTGCAGAATGCCTGTCGCATCGATTACGGCACGGGCATCGGCGGCGGCGATATCGGTATCGCCGAGATCCTCGATACCGGCCTGATAAAATTCGTTGGCGCTCTCACGACGCTGGCGGAAGACTTCACCGAGATAGGAGTAACGCTTCGGCGTGCCGGTCGCCGTCTCGATATGGCGAAGGCAGACCGGAATGGTGAATTCGGGGCGCAGGCACAGGCTTGTCCCCGTTTCGCTCTCCGTCATGAAGATACGGCGGCGCAGATCCTCGCCGGCCATATCCAGAAACGGTTCGGCGGGCTGGATGACCGGCGTGTTCACACGGCTTGTGCGGCGCGCGGCGAATTCTTCCAGTAGCTCTCCGGAAAATTCCGGCATGTCGATCAGGGGCATGGGACATTTCCTGTCGAAACCGTGGGACACCCCCCTCTGCCCTGCCGGGCATCTCCCCCACAAGGAGGGAGATCGGCAAGGGGCGATACCACCACTTCAATTACAGACACCGAGATGGGCGAGACCCTGCCGCGCATCGATCTCCCCCCTTGTGGGGGAGATGCCCGGCAGGGCAGAGGGGGGTAAGCGGCTGGCTCCACGTTACTTGCCTTGCGCCCGCAGCACATCCTCAGCCTGCGCGGCCAGAATCTCGCGGACCTTCGCCACCAGTTCGGCCTCCGGCACGCTGACCTGCGCCACACGCGCCTCGCGCCAGCTGGCATTGTCCTCGATCTCGCCGGACAGACGCTTGCCTTCGATCAAATCCTTGATCTGCACCACGCCTTCGGCGCGCTCGTCACCGCCCTGGATGATGGCGATGGGGGAGCCGAGGCGATCGGCATATTTCAGCTGGTTGCCGAATTTCTTCCAGTTGCCCTGGTACATTTCGGCGCGGATGCCTTCAGCGCGCAACGCCTGGGTGAAGCGCTGGTAACGGCCCATGCTTTCTACATCGCCATCCATGACGGTGATGAGAACCGGAGCAAGCGGCTTGACCTGACCGAGCTTGCCAAGGTTCTTGAGCGCCGTCATCAGGCGCGAGACGCCGATGGAGAAGCCGGTCGCCGGAACCGGCTGGCCCATGAAGCGCGAAACGAGGCCATCATAACGACCGCCGCCGCCGACCGAGCCGAACATGACCTTTTCGCCCTTTTCATTGGTGACATCGAAGGTCAGTTCGGCCTCATAGACCGGGCCGGTGTAATATTCGAGACCACGCACGACGGAGGGGTCGATCTTGATGCGCGTCGCATCGTAACCGGCACTGGTGACCAGGGCGCCAATGATGTTCAGCTCATCAACGCCTTCCTCGCCTTTCGAGGTGCCCGCGACCAGTTTCGCCAGATCATCGGCGCTTGCCGTATAATCCTTGATGCCGACGAAAAACAGCACCTTTTCGATCTGCTCGTCGCCAAGACCCGCACCCTTGGTAAAATCGCCGGACTCGTCCTTGCGGCCAGGGCCGAGCAGCAGCTTCACGCCCTCAGGGCCGAACTTGTCGAGCTTGTCGATGGCGCGCAGCACGTTGAGGCGACGGCCGGCATTGTCTTCGCCGCCGAGACCGATGGCTTCCATGACGCCATCGAGCACCTTGCGGTTGTTGACGCGAATGACATAGTCACCACGCGCAATGCCCAGTGCTTCCAGCGTATCGGACATCATCATGCACATTTCGGCATCCGCCTGCACGCCGGCGGCGCCCACCGTATCGGCATCGAACTGCATGAACTGCCGGAAGCGGCCGGGGCCGGGCTTTTCATTGCGGAAGACGTAACCGGCGCGATAGGTGCGGTATGGCAGCTGGATTTCGTTGAAGTTTTCCGCGACATGACGGGCGAGCGGCGCGGTCAGATCGTAGCGCAGGCTCATCCACTGGTCGTCATCATCCTGCAGGGAAAACACGCCTTCATTCGGACGGTCGCTGTCCGGCAGGAACTTGCCGAGCGCATCGGTATATTCGAACTGCGGGGTTTCGATCGGATCGAACCCGTAAAGCTCGTATACCCTGCGGATCTTGTCGATCATTTCATTGGTGGCATGGATATCGGCAGCCGAGCGGTCCACGAAGCCACGCGGCAGGCGGGCTTTCAGTTTCTGAGGCTTTTTTGCTTTTTCGCTCATGATGCCGATCCGATATTTTCCTGAAATTATGCCGGTGTATTAGAGGATGAAGCCCGGTGCGGCAAGCCGCAAAGGCTTTGGTTTTACTGGCAGCGCAGGGTAAGCGATGCTATATGGGATGCATGTATCCCATTTTGGTCGAAAAGGACGCAAGCAATGAGCAAACAGACGGCCATTCGCCTCCCCGATGAGACCTATGAGCGGCTGAAAGCGCTTTCGGAGCGCACCGGCCGCACCTCCGCCTATTATATCCGCGAGGCGATCGAGAAGCATATCGAGGATATGGAAGATCTTTATCTCGCCGAAGAGGCGACGCGGCGCATCCAGCGCGGTGAATCAAAGGTAATAAGCGCCGAGGAATTCTGGCGTGATCTGGACAATTGAATACGATGTTCTTGTCCAAAAAGAGATGCGGAAAATCGATCCGCAGACCCGTCAGCGTATCCGCGCTTTCCTTCAAGAGAGAGTAGCGGCGCTTGACAATCCCCGGCAGACAGGTGCTGCCCTGCAAGGCTCCGAACTCGGCAATTATTGGCGTTACCGGGTAGGCGATTATCGCATCATCTGCGATATACAGGACCACAAGCTCGTCGTGCTGGTGGTCGAAATCGGTCATCGCCGTGAAATCTACCGTTAGGCATCCATGATCCTCGAAGCCCTGCAATATGCCGCCACCCGCGCGGTTACGCCGAAAGAATTCCGGCCGCATATCCGCTACTCCGTCAATCTGTGGGCACGCGCCAACCGCTGCGCGAGGGCATGGGCGGAGCATGAGGACAACAGCCGGCAATTCGTGCTGCAATCCGCCCGAAAGCTGCGGCAAAAGCGGACGGCAGTGGTGCTGGGATCCGGCCTGCTGCGCGATGTGCCCTATGGCGCGCTGGTGGCGATGTTCGATACCGTCGTTCTGATTGATCTAGTGCATCTCGCCAGCGTGCAGGCAAAACTGCGCCTCAATGCCAAAAAGAACGTCCGTATCGCCAACCGCGATCTTTCCGGTTTTGACGACGTTCTCGCTGGCCGACAGGCGGAACCTCTCGATTTCCTGCGGCGGGTGCCCTATCTCGATCTCGTCGTTTCAGCCAATCTCCTGTCGCAGATCGGCACCGGCGCGCACCACCGGCTGGAGCGGGAGAAGATCACGAATGCGCGGGATGATCTGCTGGCGAAACTCATTCAGACGCATCTCGATGCGCTGGCCGGGCTGCCCTGCAAGGCCTGCCTGGTAACGGACACATCCTTCGATGTCATCGGCAGGGATGGCAGCCTGCGGCAGCACGAGGATTTGCTGCATGGCATCGAGATTCCCTCACCCGCCGCCGCGTGGGAATGGCCGCTTGCCCCGTTCGGCGAGGAAAGCAGGGACTACCGCATCATGCATCACGTCATCGCGCGTGAACTCACCTGACCGTCATGCTTATTCCACAATTTTCGCGGTAAATTCGCACCATGCGCCTGATGATCCGCACTTTGATGTTCCTTGCCTGCCTGCTTTACGGTGCAATGCCGGCGCAGATGGCGATGAGTATGCCGGTGGGCGCGGGCATGGCCGTTTCGTCGCAACCCGCGATGAGCGATGACAATGGCCATTCAAACCATGCCGGAAATCAGGACATCAATGCCGAGACCCATGGGCAGGACATATCCAAAGCCCATAAATCCAGCATGGGCGATTGCTGCCCACATGGCGATGACGCTACGCATCCCGGATCCTGCGCTGCCTGCCTGATCGTGGTTCCGCAAACCATCTTCGCCGATGCCGGCCGGATGATCTTCGACTACCCCAAGCCGCAGCGTGGCATTCTCTTTAATGGCAAGGCTTTCGCGCCACTGCTGCCGCCTCCCCGCACCTGACACCAGATTTTTCCAGTCAATCCATCGAAAAAGCCGTCAGACACAGGAAGGATAATCCATGTCTATCAAGACCATCTCCCTCGCCGCCGGTTTCGCGGTCGTCTTCGCCATGCCCGTTTTCGCACAGGAAGCGGGCGGCCATGCCGGGCACAGCATGTCCAAGGCTGCCGCAAGCGAAACCGATTCCACCAAGGCTTTCATGGAAGCCAGCAAGAAGATGCATGGCGATATGGCCATCGATTACAGCGGCGATGCCGATGTCGATTTCGTGCGCGGCATGATCCCGCATCATCAGGGCGCGATCGATATGGCCAAGGTCCAGCTCGAATATGGCAAGGACCCGGAAATCCGCAAGCTGGCCGAAGAGGTGATCAAGGCGCAGGAAGGCGAAATCGCCATGATGAAGGCCTGGTTGAAATCCAAGGGCAAGTGATTGCTGCAATCGAACGGAGCGCCAGCTGCGGCGCTCCGCTTTTTCTTCTCCCCGGCGGGGAGAAGGTGGCCCGAAGGGTCGGATGAGGGGGCAACGTTGCCGAATAAATCTACCCTTGCCCCCTCACCCCGCTGCCTCGGACTTCTCCCCGGCGGGGAGAAGAAACAAGCGGCAGCCTTCCTATCCAACGACTACGTGTGAACGCCGCCCGGCCCGGCTGCGACACTCCATTACAACCCCGCAAGACCGGCCTTGTAGTCCTCCGATGCCGCCCGGCTGAGGCGCTCCAGCTCCATGGCCGCCCGGCTGGTGTGGCGTTCCTTGTGGCGCAAAAGGGCAAAGTTGCGGGCGGGCAGATCGATGCCCGAACGGACCAGCAAACCCTGCCGCAAAAACAGTGACGCGACCGAGGCGGAAACTGCCGTCGCGGCCCCGCCGGAGCGCGCCGCCATCACCACCGCCTCGTTGGACGGCAGTTCCAGCATGACGGAAAGCTCGCCGGGATCGACGCCCATCTGCCGCACCGCCGCCTCAAAGGCGGAGCGGGTGCCGGAGCCCTGCTCACGCAACACCCATGAGGTTCCGTAAAGCATATCGAGTGCCGTGAGATAACGGCCATCAGCAAAGGGATGGGCCGAACCGGTGACGACCAGCAGCTTGTCGGACACGACGGGCTGCACCATCAATGCCGGCTCGTCGATCCTGCCTTCGATGAAACCGACCTCTGCCAGACCATCCAGCACCGCCTGCGTGACCGTCTTGGTATTGCCGATATCGAGCCGAACGGTCACGCCGGGATAGAGCTTCTTGAATTGCATCAGGATCGGCGGCAGCCAGTAGCTTGCAATGGTCTGGCTGGCGCAGACGGTGATTTCGCCACGCGTCAGGCCGCCCATTTCGGAGAGAATCAATTCCGCATTGCGCACACGCGCCAGCGTCGCCTTTGCTTCGCCCAGAAACACCCGGCCGCTTTCGGTCAGTTCGATGTTGCGGCCAACGCGATGAAACAGCTCGACATTATAAAAGGCCTCGAGATTCTTGATGGCGGAACTGACGGCGGAAGCTGTCAGGCCGATGGCTTCGGCGGCCCTTGTCAGATGTTCGCGTTCGGCGACGGCGATAAAGATGCGGAGTTGTTCGAAGGTCATGGCTTTTCATTCGATTTTATCGAATAATATATGCCATATTATTTGATAGAATAAAACAGGCGGCTACGGCATTGTCTGGCCATGGCACAGCATCGCACCCTCACCCATCCCTTTCAGTTTTCCCTACGTTGGTTCACCCCGCTTCTGCCGGGCATCCTGCTCTGCGCCGCCGTCAGCTGCGCCGCCATTCTGGCCGAGCGTTTTCAGGTGCGGCTGGCCGGCCATGCATGGCTTGGCGATCTGGTGCTGGCCATTCTGATCGGGACGCTTCTGCGGTCGCTGGTGTCGCTGCCGGCGGTCGCTTCTGCCGGCATCAAATTCAGTGCCAAGACCCTGCTCGAAATCGCCGTGGCGCTTCTCGGTGCATCCCTCAGCCTTGCCATCCTCAAGGGTGCCGGCGGGCTACTGATCGGCGGCATCGCGCTGATCGTCGCGCTGTCGCTGATCGTCAGCTATGCCGCCGGGCGAATGCTGGGCCTGCCGCCCAAACTCGCAACGCTGATCGCCTGCGGTAATTCCATCTGCGGCAATTCCGCCATCGCTGCCGCCGCGCCTGCCATTGGTGCGAAGCCGGAAGATGTCGCCGCGTCGATTGCCTTCACTGCGGTTCTCGGCGTCGCCGCCGTGCTTTTGATGCCGTTCCTGCCGCAGCTCCTCGGCCTCGATGCCACCCAATATGGCATCTTCGCTGGTCTTACTGTTTATGCCGTGCCGCAGGTTCTGGCCGCCACCGCACCGCTTGGAGCCGTGGCCGTACAAACCGGCACCATCGTCAAGCTCATCCGCGTGCTGATGCTGGGGCCTGTCATCGCCACGCTTTCCGTCATCCATGGCCAGTCCGGCAAGGGACGCCTGCAGCTGCAGCAGATGGTTCCGTGGTTCATCATCGGCTTTGTGCTGATGATCATGGCCCGCTCATTCGGTCTCATCCCCGAAGTTCTGCTTTCCCCCGTCGCCTCGCTCTCCAACATCCTCACCATCATGTCGATGGCGGCGCTGGGTCTTTCGGTCGATATTCGCAGCCTTCGCCATGCCGGTGGCAAGGTCATTCTCGCCGCCAGCCTGTCGCTGGTGCTGCTGGGTGTTCTGAGTTTCGGCCTGATCGTGCTGACACAGGCGGCCTGAGGGTGCGCCGTTATGTCCCGGTGCTGACAGTCAACGTGTAATGCGCACCGAGGCCACGGCGCGGCGATCCCAGAATAAGGGTCGGGCGGATCAACCATTCGGTATCCGCCTTCGGCGTCAGCGTCGCGATCTTGCCGCCGGAATCGCTGAAGAAGATCGCATCCTCCTCCGGCGTCGAAAAATCGAAGACCGCCATCAGGACGAATTCACTGGAAGCGGCAAGCTCGATCTTCACCGTCTGCCCGGCCTTCACTTTCAGGCGATAGACATCGCCACGCCCACGCCGGGTCCAGCCATCCAGCGTCAGCGGTCCGGCCGGCGGCAGGGCGACTTCTTTCAGCCTTTCACCGTCATCGAGCCAGATGCCATCGACATTGCGGCTTTCCGCAAAAGACGGATGCGGCACGGCGGCCACAGTCATGGTGAAAGCCAGAAGAAGGGACGTTGCCTTCATGGACGTATGAACTCCCGCCGCAGGGCCTCGATCGGCTGGCGGCAATGGCAGCCTTCGATATGGTCGTTGACCATACCCATGGCCTGCATGAATGCATAGACGGTCGTCGGGCCGACGAAGGTCCAGCCCCGCTTCTTCAAATCCCTGGAAAGGCGGATAGAGGCGGCGCTGGTGGGGTTGGCCCTTAACGTCGCATAGTCCAGCCTTTGCGGCCTTTCTGCGGCGGCGGGTTCGAAACCCCAGAAATATCGGGCAAGCGAGCCGAATTCGTCCCGCAATTCCAGAGCGCGGCGGGCATTGTTGATAGTGGAAACGATCTTGCCGCGATGGCGGATGATGGCCTTGTCCGCAACGCAGCGCTCAATATCGGTTTCGCCGAACTCCGCCACTGTTTCGAATTCGAAATTGGCGAAGGCAAGCCGGAAAGCTTCCCGCTTGCGCAGAACCGTCAGCCAGGAAAGCCCGGACTGGAAACCTTCCAGACAGATTTTCTCGAACAGCCGGCGATCGTCAGTGACGGGATAACCCCATTCCTCATCGTGATATCGGCTGTAATCCTCCAGCCCCTGCTGCCAGAAACACCGCACCCGGCCATCCGGGCCGGTTTCAAGTCCCGCTTCGCTCATTCCGCAACAACCCTTTTCCGCTCCCGCCCGTGACCGTTGGAAGCTGCGCACTTACCACTCATTCACCACGTTTCAAAACCGGGCGCTAACCTTAAATCCAGCTTTCCCTAATCAAGGGCTTTTTAATGAACAGCCATTTACGATTCGCTGGCGTCGAGGTGCGAACGTGTCCGGCAATGCGGGACAATATTCCCCGCCATTTCCATTGTTGCGGCATACCGCAGAGAGAGTCCACCCGATGACGATGAAGTCCGTTTTTCTGGCGCTGAGCCTCGTTTCCACCCTCGCCGTGCCGGCCGCCATGGCCAATGAGCGTTACCGCGAGCGCCCGCCGATCGTCGTCAGCCCGGACCTTTCCGCACCATGGGTCACGCAGCTGGGTGGCCGCGGCAATGTGCGGCCGGTGGTTTATCCACGCGCGCCTGCCGCACGCCAGCCATTCTTCCAGCAGCGCCAGGTCGCCATGCCGCAGCGCCCCAGCTCCGGCGTCACATCGCAGCGCCCGGCGCGGGTGCAGAATGCCGCCGTGCGACCCAATGCACCGGTGCGTACGCAGATCGCGCCGCAGTTCCTGCCGCAGATCGTCGCCTACCAGACCAATGAAAAACCCGGTACCATCGTCATCGATACACCGAACCGCTTCCTCTATCTCGTGCTCGCCGACGGCAAGGCGCGGCGTTATGGCGTCGGCGTTGGCAAACCCGGCTTCGAATGGGCCGGAACCCACAAGGTGACCCGCAAGGCAGAATGGCCGAGCTGGACCCCGCCGAAGGAAATGATCACCCGCGAGGCGGCGAAGGGACATTACCTGCCAGCCTTCATGGAAGGTGGCCCGGCCAACCCGATGGGCGCACGCGCCATGTATCTCGGCTCCACGCTTTACCGCATTCACGGCACCAACCAGCCCTGGACGATCGGAAGCAACAACTCCTCCGGCTGCATCCGCATGCGCAATGAGGATGTCACCGATCTTTATGAGCGCGTAAACGTCGGAACGCGGGTCATTGTGATATGACGGCAACGGTTGTGCCATTCCGGTCGCTCCATGGCCGGCGTGGCCGCCTATCCGCTTGAATTGCCGCCTTTGCGCGGTACAATCCGGCACAATTCAATCGAACGAAGCATTCGACGAGACTTGGCGGGGGACGCCAGGCGCCGGACCTCTCTAAGGGGATGATGGAACGGCCTTAAAACGGGTGGTCAACTGACCGCCCGTTTTTCGTTTCTGTCATTCAAATGTTATCAAAAAACGGTTTGGTGGATTTCTGATATCAATCTGGATTCTCTCCATGCCGCGCCACACTTCTTTTGTCTGCGCCCTGCTCCTCAGCGGCGTTTCCTTCTCTGCCGCACTCGCAGGCGAATTCGAAATTTCCGGTTATGGCGGCTGGCAAAGCGCCCCGCACAGCGATGTGACGGTTTCCGACGGACCGGATTTCCGGGCCGGATGGGAAGGCAAGTCGTTTTCCAGCCCGCCCTATTGGGGCGTGCGCGGCACCTACTGGTTCGAAGAGGGCCGGCTCAACAACTTCGGTATCTCGCTCGATTTCACCCATGACAAGGTTTATGCCGACGACCAGGCGCTTGCCCGCTCCGGCTGGTCGCATTTCGAATTCACCGACGGCCTGAACCTTTTGACGCTCAACGCGCTCTATCGCTTTCCGCTGGAATCCCTGCCGATCACCCCTTATGTGGGCGCCGGCGTCGGCATCAACGTGCCGCATGTGGAAGTGAACCGTCCGTCGGGCAAGACCTTCGAATACCAGTTTGGCGGCGCCACCCTGCAGGCGCAGGCCGGCCTCAGCTACCGCATCACCGACAACTGGTCGACCTTCGTGGAATATAAGGGCACCTATTCCTTTATCGACGTCGATATCGACAATGGCGCGTCGCTGAAGACCGATATCATCACCAATGCGGTGAATTTCGGCGTGGCGTATAAGTTCTAGCTCTCTTCCCTCATTCCTGTGCTTGTCACAGGAATCCAGCCGACGCGCGTCTGCGCAGCGGGAAAGCCTTTTCAGCCCAAGGACTTGGGCCGGCTGGATCCCTGTGACAAGCACAGGGATGAGGGAGAACAAAGAAAACTCACGATCCAATCTTTGCGGCACACGTTATGGCGCTCTGGATCACTGCCCTATGAGCGCACCACGTTCTAAACCGAAAGCCGCGCCGGCTTCGGCCCGCCATAGGCCCAGTCCAGCAGCTCAACCGTGTGCAGGATCGGCATATCAGTGCCGGTTCCGATCTGCGTGATGCAGCCAATATTGCCGGTGGCGATGACATCCGCGCGGGTGGCCTCGATATTCTTCACCTTGCGCGCCTTGAGCTTGGCGGAAATTTCCGGCTGCAGGATATTGTAGGTTCCGGCCGAGCCGCAGCAGAGGTGCCCCTCCGCCGGATCGCGAACGGTAAAACCCGCCGCCTTCAGCAGCTGTTTCGGCGCAAGCGTGATCTTCTGGCCATGCTGCATGGAGCAGGCGGAATGATAGGCAACCGTCAGGCCCTGGCTTTGCCGTTGTGGCAGGTCGAGGGTGGCGAGATATTCAGTGATGTCCTTTGCAAGCGCCGAGACCCGCGCGGCTTTGTCCGCATAGGCCGGATCGAGCCGCAGCATATGGCCGTAATCCTTGATGGTGGTGCCGCAGCCGGAAGCCGTGATGATGACGGCGTCGAGGCCGCCGCTCTCCATCTCCCGCGTCCAGGCATCGACATTACGCCGGGCTGAAGCGAGTGCTTCTTCCTCCCGGCCCATGTGATGCACCAGCGAACCGCAGCAGCCCTCGCCCCTCGGCACCACGACCTCGATGCCGAGCCGCGCAAGCAGGCGCAGCGTCGCCTCGTTGATGCCAGGGTCGAGCACCGGCTGGGCGCAGCCGGTGAGAATGGCGACACGCCCGCGCTTTTCGCCTTCGGCCGGCCGTTCACCCGGACGGGCGGCAGCGGAGGCGGAAGGCACGGCGGCAGGCGCGAGAGCCAGCATGGATTGCAGCGGTTTCAGCGCCGGAACCCTGGCAAGCAGGCCTGAGAAGGGCCGCGCCAGCCGGGCCAGATGCAGGGCCAGCCGGAAACGCGTGGGATGGGGCAGGACCGCAACCAGAAGATTGCGGAACAGCCGATCCATGAAGGGGCGCTTATAGGTCTGTTCGATATGGGCGCGGGCATGATCGACCAGATGCATGTAATCCACGCCGGAGGGACAGGTGGTGGTGCAGGCAAGACAGGAGAGGCAGCGGTCGATATGGGTGACGACCTCGCGGTCGGCCGGACGGCTGTTTTCCAGCATGTCCTTGATGAGGTAGATGCGGCCGCGCGGGCTGTCCAGCTCATTGCCAAGCGTGACATAGGTGGGACAGGTGGCGGTGCAGAAACCGCAATGCACACATTTGCGCAGGATTTTTTCGGATTCCGCCACATGCGGATCGGCCAGCTGTTGCGGCGTGAAGGATGTTTGCATGGTTCAGACCGCCCTTATATCGCTCCGGCCATCTTGCCGGGATTGAAGATACCCGCCGGATCGAGCTTTTCCCTGATCCGTGCCGACAGGATGGCTTCTGCCGCCGGGCGCGGCTCGAATGCCGCGACCGTGGCGCGCACGGCATCGCTCGCCCTTACCAGCGTTGCATGACCGCCGCCGAGCGCCCGGATGGCGCCGCGCAGCAAATCCGCCTCGGGGTCGGCCTCCATCTGCATCCAGACAAGGCCGCCCTGCCAGTCGTAAAAGGCATCGATGCCCGCTTCCATGCGCAGCGCCGCGACAAGCCGATGGCCCGCGGCGGGTGGGACGGAGACTTTCCAGAGCGGCTTAGCGCCCTGCCCGGCATAGGGCGCGACATCACGCACCTGTCGCCATAAAAGGCAGCTCTCTTCTTTCTCCAGCAGTGCCCATGGCCCGACCCGGTCCATGACCGACAAAAGCTTGCGGACGCGCGCTTCCACTGATGCCGCAAGCCCCTCCAGCCGCAGGATGGTTGCGGGACCATCCGGCAATCCGCCATCGATAAAACGGGAGCGAACACTTTCCGGCAGATGCGCCGCACCTGATACCTCGACGCTCATTGCCATCGCCGCCGCCATGATGCGTGTCGCCGCCTCGTCATCGAGACCGGACACGACCACGGTTTTTTCAGCCGGCGGTTTCGGCAACACGCGGAAGGTCACCTCGGTTAGGAAACCGAGCGTGCCGAAAGACCCGGCCAGAAACTTGGAGAGGTCGAGCCCGGTGACATTCTTCATCACCCGGCCGCCTGCCTTGATGATCTCTCCGCCGCCATTGACGAAACGGATGCCGAGCAGGCTGTCGCGGGCCGCACCCGCCACATAACGGCGGGGGCCGGAAACATTGGCGGCAAAAACGCCACCGATGGTCGGCTCGCCCGCAGTTCCCATGATCGGCCGATGGTCCATCGGCTCGAAGGCCATCATCTGGCGGTTTTCAGCAAGCGCGGCTTCGACGGTGGCAAGCGGGGTGCCGGCCTTTACGGTCATGACCATTTCGGCGGGAACGTAAGAGACGATGCCGTTCATGGCGCGGGAAGAGAGCGCATCACTTGCCGCGACTGCGTTGCCGAAACCGGAACGGGTGTTGCCGCCGATGATTTTCAGCGGGGTTTTTCGGGTTGCGTGGTCGCGGATGATATCGGCGGCCTGTGTTTCTGAGTATGGGGTCAGCATAGAGTCGAGGCCTTTGAGCAAGAGATACCCCCCTCTGCCCTGCCGGGCATCTCCCCCTCAAGGGGGGAGATCGGCAAGCGGCCACCTCTCGATCAATTCTCGAACGCTGCGATTGGAACGATCCGCAAGCGTCTTGCCGATCTCCCCCCTTGAGGGGGAGATGCCCGGCAGGGCAGAGGGGGGTGAGCCACACCCGCAAACATCACAAAATCCACACCCATCATCCCCTCCCCTCCAGCGGAAACACCTTCGACGGGTTCATCAACCACCCCTCGTCAAAAGCCGCCCTCACCGCCATCTGTTGGGCAAGATCGG
The DNA here is from genome assembly GCF_030518355.1 of Agrobacterium sp. V1. NCBI lineage: Bacteria > Pseudomonadati > Pseudomonadota > Alphaproteobacteria > Hyphomicrobiales > Rhizobiaceae > Agrobacterium > Agrobacterium sp. V1. The sequence continues at coordinate 313,348 of NZ_JAULSF010000001.1, read as the reverse complement.
CCTCACCATACTGGTGGCGCATCAAATCGCGTTTTTCGATGCCCACACCATGCTCGCCGGTCAAACAGCCGCCGGCATCGACGCAGAGCTTCAATATCTCATTGCCCGCCTCCTCGGCGCGGGCGGCATCATCAGGGTCGTTGGCGTTGAACAGGATCAGCGGGTGCATGTTGCCATCGCCGGCATGGAAGACATTGGCGACGCGCAGGCCGAGCCGGTCGGTAATCTCGCTCGTCTTTTTCAGCACGTGGGAAAGTTGAGAAAGCGGCACCGTGCCATCCATGCAGATATAATCCGCGATACGGCCCGTCGCGCCGAAGGCGGATTTGCGGCCTTTCCAGATCGCCGCCGCCTCCATGGCCGACTGGCACTCCTTCACGGTCTTTACGCCGTGTTTTCTGGCGATGGTGACGATATCGGCCAGCATGGCGTCCATTTCCGCCTCGGAGCCCTCGACCTCGACAATCAAAAGCGCACCAACATCCAGCGGATACCCCGCCTTGGCAAAGGCCTCGCAGATCTCGATGGCCGGCTTGTCCATGAATTCGATGGCGACTGGAATGATCCCCGCACCGATGATATCGGCAACGCAGGAGCCGGCCTCCTCAGATGTCTCGAAGCCGAACAGCACCGGTCGCGCGCCTTCCGGCTTGGCGATCAACCGCACCGTTGCTTCCGTCACAATACCAAGCTGGCCCTCCGAGCCACAGACGAGGGCGAGCAGATCGTAACCGGCGGCGTCGAGGTGCTTGCCGCCCAGTTCCAGCACCGTGCCATCCACCAGCACCATTTTCACGCCGAGCAGATTGTTGGTGGTGACGCCGTATTTCAGGCAATGCGCGCCGCCGGAATTCATGCCGATATTGCCGCCGATGGTGCAGGCAAGCTGCGAGCTTGGGTCCGGCGCATAAAAGAAACCTTCCACGCCGGCCGCATCCGAGATGGAAAGATTGGTGACGCCCGCCTGCACCCGGGCGGTGCGATTGTAAAAATCGAGATCGAGGATCGAGGCCATTTTCGAAAGACCGATCACCACCGCATCCTCCTGCGGGATAGCGCCGCCAGACAGCGAGGTGCCGGCGCCGCGCGGCACGACCGGAATGCCGTAGCGGTGACAATATTTCATCACTGCCGCTACCTGCTCCGTCGTCTTCGGCAGTGCGACCGCGAGCGGCAGACGGCGGTAGGAAACGAAGGCATCGGTTTCGAAAGGCACGAGTTCGCGAGGCTCGTGCACAAGGCAGTCTTCCGGCAAGACATCCTTCAGGTCGGATATGATGCGGTCACGGTTTGCGACGACCTTCGCACGCGGCTCCAGAAACTTGATCGGCTGCGTCACCGCCCTCTCCTCCATGCATGTCCTGCCAACTGGTATTCTTTCTTTACCACTTTGAAACGGCGCAATCAAATGTTATGGATTTTTTCCATTCTGGAAACAATTGAGGGCAACTGTGACAAATCTGGGTGATCTGGAAGTCTTCGCAAGCGTTGTCGCCTCCGGCAGCATGTCGCTTGCCGCCAAGGAGCTTGGCTATTCGCCGGCCGTCATTTCCAAGCGCATCAAGCGACTGGAAGAGAAGCTCGGCGCGCGGCTTTTCCAGCGCACCACGCGGCAAATTTCGCTGACCGAGGCCGGACAGGGATTTTACGAGCGGGTACTTGCGGTGCTGGAAGGGCTTGAAGAGGCCGAGGATTTCGTGTCCGGCCGGGCCAACACCGTCAACGGCACGCTGAAAATCTCCGCCCCGACCTCCTTCGGGCGCATGCATATCGCGCCGCATCTGAAGACGTTCATGCAGCGGCATCCGGACCTCTCGGTCAATCTGGTGCTCAGCGACGAATTTATCGACATCATCGAGGGTGGCTACGACCTGGCGATCCGTATCGCCGACCTCAATTCGTCGAGCCTCGTGGCGCGCAGGCTGGCGCCGGTGCGCCGGGTGCTCTGCGCCTCGGCAGATTATGTGGCCGCGCACGGCATGCCTGCAACAATCGAGGATTTGAAGAAGCACCGCTGCCTGCCGGCACATAATAATGATGTATGGCGACTGGAAGGACCGGGCGGCGCGCTCAGTATTCGCCCGGAAGGCATGCTGGTCACCAATTCCAGCGAAGTGATCCGCGAGGCGGTGATTTCAGGACTTGGCATTGCACTGCGTTCCACCTGGGATATCGGCCATGAATTGCGCGCCGGCAAACTGGTACAGGTTCTCCCTGGCTATGAAGGGTCGCGCAACGTCACGCTTTCGGCGGTTTATCCAAGCCGGCAGTTTCTGCCAGCGAAGGTACGGTTGTTCATCGATTATCTGGCCGGGCTTTATGGGCCTTCACCCTATTGGGAGCAGGCTGAAGCGCCGAAGCTGATTTAAACAGGCGGGCACCGCGATGCCGCTGGCGCGGACAAGGCCGGCTCGCTCGGAACTGGACAGAATATTTGACCAGTGCAATGCTTGGCTGATAATTTGCCCAATATCAAAATCAGGGGCGGGATTTCGCCGGAGACTTCTGCGATGGATGAAACGCTTTTTGCGCGCATCGAGCACAGCCGCACATCGCAGGAGGTGATCCTACGCTTCGAGGAACTGATCCTCGACGGCATATTGCGGGATGGCGACCGCCTGCCCGGCGAGCGTGAACTGGCGCAAAAGCTGGACGTCTCGCGGCCGATCCTTCGGGAAGCACTGAAGGAGCTTGAAACCCGTGGCCTTCTCGTCAGCAGACATGGCGGCGGCACGTTCGTCGCGGATATTGTCGGCCCGGTGTTTTCCGACCCCCTGAGTGCGCTGATCACCCGCCACAGCCGGGCAACGCGGGATTTTCTCGAATATCGCCGTTATATCGAAGGCATGACCGCCGAACTTGCTGCGCAACGGGCGACAGAGCCGGACAGGCGCAACCTGACGGCTATCGTCGACAGGATGCGGGAAGCCCATGAGGCCGGCCGCTTCGACGACGAGCTTTCCGGCGATGTGGAATTTCACAACGCCATTGGCGAGGCGGCGCATAATATCGTGCTGATGCACACGTTGCGGTCATGTTACCGGCTTTTGAGCGATGACATCTTTTATAATCGCCATCTCATCTTCACCGTCGCGGGCGCCCATGACGAGGTGCTGAGACAGCATATCGCCATCCATGACGCCATCGCGAGCGGCGATCCGGCGGCGGCAAGGGCTGCGGCAGAAGCTCATATCGACTTCATCGTGGAGACGACATCCAGGGCGCATCAGGCGCGTGAATGGGACCGGATTTCCCGTTTGAGGCAGCAGCAGCGCAGCGTCTGAAAACGCTATCCGGCGAAATACAGCACCTATTTTATTCAGGTTTTTATGGAACCTTTTGTGCTCTTTGGTCTTTTTATCGGGTTAATTGGAAAAATTTACCAAGATGGGACCCATGACAACCACGAGCGAAACTGAACGCTATCCGCGGATAGCTCTCATATCGACGCATGGCTATGTCGCCGCGCACCCGCCACTGGGCGCTGCCGACACCGGTGGACAGGTGGTTTATGTGCTTGAGCTTGCACGCAAACTCGGCCAGCTCGGTTATACTGTCGATCTTTATACCCGCCGCTTCGAAGACCAGCCGGAATTCGACGAGGTTGACGAGCGTGTCCGCGTGGTGCGCATTCCCTGTGGCGGGCGCGATTTCATTCCCAAGGAATATCTGCATCGCCACCTGATGGAATGGTGCGAAAACGCACTGCGTTTCATCAAGAAAAACGACCTCAATTACTCCTTCATCAACAGCCATTACTGGGATGCGGGCGTGGCCGGGCAGCGACTGTCCGAAGCGCTGAAAATTCCGCATCTTCACACACCGCATTCGCTCGGCATCTGGAAAAAACGCCAGATGGAGACCGACTATCCGGAAAAGGCCGATACGTTCGAACTGGAATTCAATTTCAAGGAACGTATCCAGCACGAGCTGATCATCTATCGCAGCTGCGACATGGTGATCGCCACGACGCCGGTGCAGCTTGACGTGCTGATTGAAGATTACGGGCAAAAGCGCAAACACATCCACATGATCCCGCCGGGTTATGACGACAACCGCTTCTTCCCGGTTTCGGATGCGACGCGGCAGATGATCCGCCAGCGTTTCGGTTTCGAGGGCAAGGTGGTGCTGGCGCTGGGGCGGCTGGCCACCAACAAGGGTTACGACCTCTTGATCGACGGCTTTTCCGTCCTTGCCGAGCGCGAACCGGAAGCCCGCCTGCATCTGGCCGTCGGCGGCGAGAACATGGACGAACAGGAAACCACCATACTTAACCAGCTGAAGGACCGCGTTAAAGCGCTTGGACTGGAAGACAAGGTGGCGTTTTCCGGATACGTCGCGGATGAGGACCTGCCGGATATCTACCGCGCCGCCGATCTTTTCGTGCTTTCCAGCCGTTACGAACCTTTCGGCATGACGGCGATCGAAGCGATGGCCAGCGGCACGCCGACCGTCGTTACCATCCATGGCGGGCTGTTCCGGGCTGTGAGCTATGGCCGCCATGCGTTGTTTGCCGATCCTTTCGACAAGGAAGACCTCGGCATAACCATGATGAAACCCTTCAAGCACGAGCGTCTCTACGGGCGACTTTCGCGCATGGGCGCGCACAAGGCGCGCAGCCTGTTCACCTGGACGGGCATTGCCCAGCAATTGCTGGCGCTTGTTGAAGGCAGGATGATGCCGGTTCTCGAAGAGGCGGACTGGGCCGAACCGTGGAATGACGGCGATTGAGACCGCTTCGCCTTTTTTCCACCGATCTCGACGGAACCGTTGTCGGCAACAACGATGCCACGCGCCGGTTCCGCGATTTCTGGCAATCATTGCCGGACGAGCATCGTCCGGTTCTGGTCTTTAACAGCGGCAGGCTGGTCGATGACCAGCTTGCGCTGTTGGAAGAGGTGCCGCTGCCGCGGCCCGATTATATCATCGGCGGTGTTGGAACCATGCTGCATGCCAAGGAGCGCAGCGAACTGGAAAGCGCCTACAGGCACTCACTCGGCACCGGCTTCGATCCGAAGCGGATTGCCGATGTCATGGGCCGCATATCCGATGTGACGATGCAGGAAGAGCAATATCAGCATGGCCTCAAATCCAGCTGGTTCCTGCATGATGCCGATGAGAAGGCGCTTGCTGATATTGAAAACGCGCTGCTGGCAGCGGATATCGATGCCCGCATCGTTTATTCCAGCGGTCGCGACCTCGACATATTGCCAAAGGCCGCCGACAAGGGTGCCGCACTGGCGTGGTTATGTGGACAACTGCATATCGGTCTCGACGAATCGGTCGTTGCGGGCGATACTGGCAATGATCGAGCGATGTTCGATTTAAATGACGTTCGCGGTGTGATCGTTGGCAATGCCTTGCCGGAACTTGTTTCCCTGGCAAACCGCAATAGCCGGTTTTACCTCTCGGGCGCGACTGAAGCGGATGGTGTGATGGAAGGTCTCCGACATTGGGGACTGGATGCGGGCCAGCGCAATTCCGGCCGTAACCGTTGAGCGGTTTGCGTTCCGAATGACCTGAAGCAGACAGATACGGAATTCCGCAATCGGCTGTTGAACCGGCAACCCCGGCAAGCTTCCGTTCGCCTCCATCTGTGCCCCTTAATCTTCATCAGCATGAAGACAATAGTGGGTTATGGATGAAGGGGGATTGGCGGAACATACAGTGTATCTATATTAGCAATTATCACTACCCGGCAAACAAGGATTTATACGGATTGAAGATTTTGAATCGATTGGCGACAGACGTTGGCTTGATGTTGCGCAGACCGCCGCGACAGCAATATGCGGCGCTGTGCTATCGATTGTCCAAAAAACATCCGGAGCCGGAAGTTCTGCTGTTGACCAGCAGGGATACCGGACGATGGGTCATTCCCAAAGGCTGGCCGATGGGCGGCAAGAAGGCCCACGCGGTGGCCGAACAGGAAGCCTATGAGGAAGCCGGTGTCAAAGGCACGGTGGAGAAGGCCCCCTTCGGCTTTTATGAATATGAGAAAAAACTGAACAGCGGCGTCAACGTGCCGTGCAGGGTTCAGGTGCATCTGCTCGAAGTCTCGGAAATGCAGGAGAGCTTTCCCGAAAGAGACTCCAGAAAGCTGGAATGGGTCACTCCGCAGGAAGCGAACAGGCGGGTTAATGAGCCGGAACTGAAGGCGCTGATGCTCGCTTTCGACAAGCGGATGGCGCATTCGAAATAGCGCCGACGCCCGAAGCGTGGCAATGTGCAGTTTGTTTTTCCAACATGGCTTTTATCGTCTTTCATTTTGGAAAGATGTGCGAGATGTAACAGTCTTTCTGTAAAATTGCCTTCAACCTGCGACATTGCCGGACGAGAGGGAATGTTGGCAAACGAGGTCTGAATTGGCAATAAAGCCACCATCGAACATGAAACCGACGCTCGACAAGGATCTCGACAAGATCACCCGTGTCGAAGAGGCGACGCTGCACGTCACGCAGCAGCTTGCCGGCCTTGGCGCGGGGTTCATGTTCGTTGTCCTGGCGGCGATATTTGCCGGTGCCTTCGTCACAGGCACCGACGGCTCTGTCATCATCATCGCCGCCGTCGCCATTGGCGCCTATATGGCGATCAATATCGGCGCGAACGACGTAACGAACAATGTCGGCCCGGCGGTTGGCGCCAAGGCCCTGCCGCTTGCCGCAGCACTCATCATTGCCGCCATCTGCGAGATCGCCGGTGCCCTCATCACCGGCGGCAATGTGGTTGAAACCATTTCCAGCGGGATCATCAACGTCCAGACCATTCCCGACAGGACCGCATTTTCCTGGGCGATGCTGTCGGCACTTCTCGCCGCCGGCCTTCTCGTCAATCTCTCCACCTGGACCAAAGCGCCGATTTCCACCACCCATACGGTGGTTGGCGGCGTTGCGGGTGCGGGCATGGCCGCCTATGGCATTGGTGCAGTCGACTGGCTGTCGCTCGGCAGCATTGCCTTCGCATGGGTGCTGGCACCCTTCATCAGTGCCGCCATCGCCATCCTCATCCTTGCCTTCATCAAGGAATGCATCATCTACCGCGAGGACAAGATCGAAGCCGCGCGGCTGTGGGTGCCTGTTCTTATCGGCCTGATGGCCGGGGTTTTTGCCGCCTATCTCATCTGGGTGGGGCTGCGGCAGCTCATGCATGTGTCATTGGGCCATGCCAGCCTCATCGGGCTCGTGACCGGCCTCGTTGCCTGGCGTCTCTGCGTGCCGATCATCCGCAAACAATCGCAAGGGCTGGAGAACCGCAACCAGTCGCTGCGAACGCTGTTCCAATGGCCGCTCGTGCTCGCCGCCGGATTGATGTCCTTCGCGCACGGGGCAAACGACGTGTCCAACGCCATCGGCCCGGTGGTGGCCATCGTTCGGGCATTGCACAACGAAGCGGTAGAGACGTCCGCCCGCGCACCGCTCTGGGTGATGCTGGTCGGCGCATTTGGCCTTTCTTTCGGTATTCTGCTTTATGGCCCGCGCCTCATCCGCTTGGTCGGTGAGCAGATCACCAAGCTTAACCCCATGCGCGCCTTTTGTGTTTCCGTGGCCACCGCGCTCACCGTTCTTGTCGCCTCACGCTTCGGCCTGCCGGTCAGCACCACCCATACGGCAATCGGCGCGGTATTCGGCGTCGGTTTCTTCCGTGAATGGTACACACAGTCATCGCGCCGGCGGCAGGAACTCGTCAATGCGGGCACCGGGGATATCCGCCGGACCGCACGGTTTGCCGACAATCCTTCCGAGGTGCGCCGCCGCTACCTTGTCCGTCGTTCCCACTTCATGACGATCATCGCTGCCTGGCTGGTCACCGTTCCCGCAAGCGCCACCCTTGCGGCGCTGCTCTACTGGCTGATGTCTTTCCTCTTTCTGTGAAACCGAAACCAAATCCCATGCGCGCAAATTTCCGGATGCAACGTCTGTTTATCGAAGCCCCGCTTGCTGCGGACGTGGCACTGGAGGCGACAGGCGAACAGTTCAATTATCTCGCCAATGTGCTGCGCATGACGGATAGCGCGGAAATTCTGCTGTTCAACGGTCGCGACGGCGAGTGGAAGGCGAAGCTGTCCTTTCCAAGCCGCAAGAAGATCGTTCTCGTCCCCCTGGAACAGACGCGGCCACAGCCGGACGCGTCGGATCTGCATTATCTCTTTGCGCCGCTGAAGGTCGGGCGCATGGATTATCTGGTGCAGAAGGCTGTTGAGATGGGTGCCGGCCTGTTGCAGCCGGTGATGACGCAGCATGTTCAGGGGAAAATCCACAACACCGAGAAACTGCGCGCCAACGCTGTCGAGGCCGCCGAACAATGCGGCATTCTGTCTCTGCCTGATGTCGCCGAGCCGGTGAAGCTGAAGGACATGCTGGAGAACTGGCCGCAGGACCGGCGCATCATCTATTGCGACGAAGGCGATGCGGGGCAAAACCCGCTACCGGTTCTGCAATCCATCAAGGAACGTAAAATTGCCCTGCTGGTTGGCCCGGAAGGCGGGTTTTCCGAGGAAGAACGGGAACTTCTGCGCAGTCTTGCCTTCGTTACCCCCATTCCGCTCGGGCCGCGTATCCTGAGGGCCGATACGGCCGCCGTCGCAGCATTGGCGGTCATTCAGGCGACCATCGGCGACTGGAACTGAGGTGGAATATTACGCTTGATGCATCTTTAAAAGAAATTCATTTGCCTCCGGATGCGATCCGGCTCTATCTGCCAATCATATGCCTCGCCGCAACAGAGACGTCATAACAAGGTAAGCCATGGCACGCGACACGACCGACCAGACCCCCCTCTCCTCCATCACGGAGCTTACAGACTATCTGGCGGGCGGTAACAAAGCCGAAACCGATTTCCGCATCGGCACCGAGCACGAGAAATTTGCATTCTTCCGTGAGGACAACAGCCCCGTTCCCTATTTCGGTGAGGCCAGCATTTCCGCCCTTCTGAAGGGCATGCAGGCCAAGCTCGGCTGGGAGCCGATCATGGATGGTGAGAACATCATCGGGCTTGGCGAACAGCACGGCATGGGGGCCATCTCCATCGAGCCGGGCGGCCAGTTCGAACTATCGGGCGCACCTCTCGAAAACCTGCACCAGACCTGCAAGGAATCCAACCAGCATCTGGCGACCCTTCGCGAAGTGGCCGAGCCGATGGGCATCCGTTTCCTCGGCATCGGCGGCAGCCCGCTGTGGAGCTATGACGAAACACCGCATATGCCCAAATCACGCTATGCGATCATGACGCGTTATATGCCGAAGGTCGGGACCAAGGGTCTCGACATGATGTATCGCACCTGTACGATCCAGGTGAACCTCGACTTTTCCTCCGAAGCGGATATGCGCCAGAAGATGCGCGTTTCCATGAAGCTGCAATCGCTGGCAACCGCACTGTTTGCCTCCTCGCCCTTTACCGAAGGCAAGCCGAACGGCCTTCTCTCTTGGCGCGGCGATATCTGGCGCGACACCGACAATCAGCGTTCCGGCGTGCTGCCCTTTACCTTCAACGACGATTTCGGCTTCAAGGACTATGTCGAATGGGCGCTTGATGTGCCGATGTATTTCATCGTGCGCGACAGCAAATATCATGATTGCACCCATGTTACCTTCCGTCAGTTCATGAACGGTGCGCTGAAGGGCGAAATCGCCGATTGGCAGCCGACCATGGGTGACTGGACAAACCATCTCTCCACCCTCTTCCCGGATGTGCGCCTGAAGCGTTTCCTCGAAATGCGCGGCGCCGATGGCGGCCCTTGGAGGCGCATCTGCGCCCTGCCGGCTTTCTGGGTTGGCCTTCTTTATAATCAGGAAGCGCTTGACGCTGCCGATGCGCTGACCGCCGGCTGGAGCTTCGACGAGGTGATTGCACTTCGCGACGCCGTGCCGGTCAAGGGCCTTTCCGCCGAGATCGCCGGCAAGCCGCTGCTGGGTATCGCCCGCGAGGTTGTCGATATTTCCCGCACCGGCCTTAAAAACCGTAACAGGCTGAATGGCGAAGGCCAGGACGAGACCGTGTTCCTTTCGTCGCTGGACGAGGTGCTGGCCAAGAAGACCACGCTCGCCGAAGACCTGCTGGCGCTCTATAACGGACGCTGGGGCGGCTCCGTGCTGCCGGTGTTCGAGGAATATCAGTATTAAGATATCCCGGCGAACCCCATTGTGGGGTCAGGGAGCCGCGTAAAAGCAGGCAAAGCGCAGCCACAAAAAAGCCCGGCGCGGCCTAGGGGCCTGACACCGGGCAAAGGCAGGGCTATTGGCAAATCACCCTGCGGGGAAAACTCTTCGGTTCGAAGCAGTTCTAGCCGCTGGAGGCCCGCTGGAACTGCGCAAACTTGGTTTACGGCGTCTTGAACCGTGTCACTGCCCGCTTGCGTGCGGCGCGGGTCAGATGAGCGGTCGGATCTTCGAACAGGCCGGTATTAAGCGCGTCCCGCACGTCCGAATGCGCCAGACCGATATCGGCGAGAAGGCGGTCGTCAAGCTCGGTCAGCCCATTGGCGACGATACGATTGTAAATGCGCTGCAAAAACGTTTTCACGGCCGAAGCACCACCGAAGACGATGCGACGCAGGGTGTCGCTCTGCCTTGTGGTTGCAAATTCCAGTTCCATTCTCCGTTCTGCCGTGCGCATGACACTTATCCTTCCGTAACGGCACGATGCGGCACCGCCCCCGACGCACCACGCGCGAGAAGCTGCCTTGGGTTGGGGCCTGACGTTTCGCCGGCCCGTGGTTGAGATTGATTTGCTTGAAGTCAAAATGTCGCAAGACTATTGATCAGTCCAACGAATGTTTCTAATGTAAGACATCAATCATTCTGATGGATGACCATCCATGTCCGCACCTCTCGATATAGATCAGCTGCACACCTTCATCGCCATCGTCGATACGGGCAGCTTCACCAAAGCCGCCGACCGCGTTTTCAAGACACAATCCGCCGTCTCCATGCAGATGCGGCGGCTTGAGGAGCGGATCGGCAAACAGCTTTTCGCCAAGGACGGGCGTGGCAACCGCCTGACGGCGGAAGGCGAAAAATTGATGAATTACGCCCGTCGTATCATCCGCCTCAACAACGAGGCGATCGCCGCCTTTGACGACAACCGGCTCGAAGGTACATTGCGCATCGGCACGCCTGATGACTATGCCGACCGTTATATGCCCGAAATCATCGGCCGTTTCGCCAAGACCCATCCGAATGTCGAGCTTTACATCGTCTGCGAACCTTCGGTCAGCCTTGCCGAAAAAATGGCGCGCGGCGAGCTGGATATTGCGCTGGTCACCCACAATCCCCGCGCCCGCTCTTCGGATGTGGTGCGCACCGAACCGCTCTGCTGGGTCGCTTCCGCCAACCATCCGCTGAAGGATGACGCGCCGGTGCCGCTTGCCGTCGGCCGGCGCGACTGCCACTGGCGGCAGCTTGCCTGTTCGGCGCTTGATGCCGACGGGCGGGATTATCAGGTTCTGTTCACCAGCTGGTCTTCCACGGTGGTGGCCGCCGCCGTGCTGGCCGGCATGGCCGTCTCGGTGCTGCCGGAATCGGCGTTGCGCACCGGCATGAAGGTTCTGACCGCCGCCGACGGTTTCCCACCGCTACCGCCGGTGCAGATCGGCCTGATGAAACGGCCGGGCCTCTCCCCCTCGCTGGTGAATGCGATTACCGACCACATCACCGCCTGCCTCGACAATATCTCGCCGATGAACGTCGCCGACGAGATGGACAGTGACGTGAAGACCTATCCGAAGATGCCGCGCCTGCGCGCCGGGCACATGCTGCCGGGGTGGTGAACGCATAATACAAATACGAAGGCCGGGGTAAGTTCCGGCCTTTCTGTTGCGCGTTTGCGTGATCCCCTTACCGCGCCCGCAGGGACGCGACCGCCAGCAGCGTTTCGCCGCTGATACCCGCCGAGCCGCTGCCATTAAACAGCATCATGATCGGATCCATGGTATTCTGTGCGTTATCGTACATGATGGTGAAACGGGCGACGAGTTTCTTGACCTTTTCCGGGTCCTGAAAATCCTCGATGTCGAAATATTTCTTCATCATCGACACCTGCGTATCGACCGGGGCGTTGCCGAGTTCATCGGGAATACCAAAGGTGGTGTTGATGAAATTCTGGATCGCAGTGTCGGCGAGGATGGAGTAATAGGACGTCGTTCCCGCCGCCATGCGCTTGAAATAGAGCGCCAGGCGCACGCCGGCATTCTCTTCACCCGCCTGCGTTTCCAGCGTCTGGGTCAGGTAATTGTCCAGCGTCTCGTAAAGGCCACGCCGCGTCTGGATCAAGCTGCGGTCTTCGCGAAGGATATTACCGTCCGTATCGAAGTTGAAGGCGGTGACGAGACGGCGGAAGACCGGATCCATCTCCTTGTTGACGTAGCTTTCGCTGTCATCCAGCTTGGACGAGAATATCTTTCCCAACTGCTCCTTCGTCACGGTTTTCGGATCGATGCCCAGTGATTCCATCGCAAATTTCGTCAGGCGATCATTGGCCAGAAAGTCCTTCAGCGTCTTGACCTTCTGCATCTCGGCGGTGAAATATGCCGCCTCTTTCTTGGCCGCTTCCTTGTCCTTCTCCGTGCCGAAAGCCGACTTCTTCTTGATATAGTCAGCCGACATGGTCTGCATTTCGATTTCCGACTGGGCCAGAACGGGAGACCCCAAACTTCCGTCGGACTTGAAGTTGAAAAGCTCCGCCAGCTTGACGTAGCGCTCGTCCTTCAGCGTATAGACGTAGCTCTTCTTGTCCTGCAGGTCGCTGGTAAGGACCTTGCGGATATCGGAAACATTCACCTTGGCCGGATCGAGACCGACCGACTTCAGCGCGTAGTTATAGACCGCGCTGCTGTCGAGAAAGTCCTTGACGGATGTGACGCTTTTTATGTCGCTCTTGAACAGTTTGAGCGCATTCGCGTCGGCCGCGTCATCCTTGTCGTTATAATGGGTCATATAGCCGTTGGTGGTGGTCGCGGTCTGCAACGTCGTCTGGGGCGTCGTGCCGGCGGCAAGCGTTCCGTCCGCCTGGAAGTTGAACGCATTTCTCATGGCGATGTAGCGTTTGTCGTTCTTGCCGAAGGTCGCGATGTAGTTGTTCGGGTCGCTCAGATCGCTGGTCAGAATATTCTCGATCGTCGCCTTGACGATGGTCACATCGTTCAGATCGAAAGCAACCTTTATATAGTTGAGAAGGCGTGCATCCGAGGTCAGTTCGGCCACCGTCTTGATAGAGCCGATCTTCGATTCGAAATAATCCCTGTGCAGGGTGGCGACCGTCGGCGTCACGCGCGGCGCGCTAGCGATATAGGCATCCGTCATCACTTTGACGTTGTCGGCCTTCTGCGCTCCGCCGGCGGCCACGGTGCCGTCGTTCTTGAACTCGAAGGCGGCCGCAAGCTGCGCCATCTTGTTATATTGCGTGACGGTGTTCGACAGCTTCGTCTGCTCCGCCGTGATTGCGGCGAGTTTCGCTTGCCACTCGCTCTTCGGTGGCAACACGGCTTCAAGCTGCGTCAGCTGATCCTGCCTCGTCACCTTTTCCGCCTCGAGCGCCGTGCGCTGCTCGGTGGTCAGATCTGTCCCCGCAAGCGAGGTGTCGATGGCGGTGATGCGGGCCGTGACCTGCCCGTGCAGTTCGATATTGCCTTTCATCGCCAGCTTTTCGACCGCGTCATTATAGGCGGCACCGAATTTCTGGTTGAGATAGCTATCGGGATCGGCGATGTCACTCGTCATCAATCCGCGGATATGGGCATAGGTAAAGGTCTTCTCGTCGATGCTGAAGACCTGGAAAATATAGGCGCGGGCCCTGTCATTCTGCAGCAGCTGATCCACATTGGTGACAGAGCCGATGATCGCCTTGTAATAACGCGTTTCTTCCGAAAGGCTGTTATCGAGATCAGATATCGACGTACCGTAAAGCCCGATCATCTTGTCGAGCTGGGCCTCCGTCTGGACGGTCTTCGTCGACGCCGTGAAGTTGAAGGCTGCGGCGAATTCGCGGTAGCGCTCATCGGTCAGCTTGTTGGCAAAGCTGTTCTGGTCGTTCAGGTCGCTTTCCAGAACCTTCTTCATGAAGGCCTTGGCGTAGGTCATCTCACCGAGACCGAAGGCATCCATGGCGTAGGAATAGAGCTGATAATTATTCAGGAACTCGTCAACGCTTTTCACATTGCCGATGTTTTCCTTGTAATATTTCGTCTGCCGCTCGATGAGACCCTGCTGCGCCACGCGCGAGATGCTCGTCTTCATATCGCGGTTGATGAGGTCGTAGCTGAGATACGTCGATACCATCTGAATGTCCTCTGGAACATCGCGCATCCCTTCGGGAGCATCGAGGTTCCGGTTTTTAAATCCACCCATCACGCCCCATCCGGACGCACGGCAAGCCTTGGCAGGACTATGCATGACGCTGCTTGCCCGGAGCTTGAAAGAGCACATTTTCAGGGATGATAAAAACCGCATTGTCTCAATCGGCTTTACGCAAACGAAACCATGCCACAGTGGGTTTTGCTAACCATTTGGGAATGCAAAGTTTTCTTAACCGCGATTTTTAAGCAGTCTCGAACATGCGGCGGATAATCTCCTGACATCAGAGGACGAAAAGTCCCGATGAGAAGACCGGAAACCGGCTCTCAGGTAAAACAAGGGTAGATTAAACATGACCAAGACCGTTCTGAAGCCCGACTGGGCCGTTGCCACACTCAGACTCGACCCGGCACGTTTTCCGCAACAGGTCACCTATGGAAAAGGTAACGGCACGACCGACGTCGCCGTGACGCTCGATGAACGGGGCGCCGTTCTGAGAAAGGTTCTGTCCTCTTCCGGCCTGCCTTTGTCTTTCGCCCTGCCAGCCCGCGCCTTCAAGGGCGTTGCCGCCCGCGCCATCGACCATGGCGACGGCCAGGTAACCGTGACGCTGGAACTTCACCATGATGATCCGGATCTCTGCGTTCCGCTGCTGGTCGCCCATGATCTCTGCGATATCGCCGCCGACTGGCGCAGCTGGTCTGAAGCCTACCGCATTCCCATGCTGATGGTGGAAGCCGATGGCGTTGCCCGCCCGCTGGAAGAACATCTCGGCAAGGTGCGCACCCAGAATACCCGCCCGCGCCGCCGCCATTCCTATTTCGCCGATCGCCGCCCGCGCTTCCTCGTTCGTCGCTCCACCGGCTCGCTCGGCATGAGCATGAAGATCGAGGGCAAGGAAATCATCGCCCGCAGCTGATAACCTTCAGCAAGACAATCAAAAGCCCGGCGCGCAACAATGCGGCCGGGCTTTTTTCGTATCTTTATTCCGGTGGTTCACACCAGCAGAAGCGGCAGGATGAGGCCGGCAAAAATCATCACGCCGACACGGTTGTTGGATTTGAACAATACGAGGCATTGCTCGACGTCGTCGATATCCAGCACCCAGACCTGGCGGAACAACATGATGGCCGCAGCGGCAAGGCCGCTATAGGCAATGACGTTAACGCCCGCGCCCCAGAAGGACAGGGCGATCATGGCAAGGGCTGTGCCATAAAGAAAAACCAGCCAGCGATGTGTGTTTTCTCCAAACAGCAGGGCGGTCGAACCGATGCCGACTGCCGTGTCGTCTTCCTTGTCCTGATGGGCGTAGATTGTATCATAACCGATCGTCCAGGCGATGGAGCCGACATAAAGCAGGACAGCCGGCCAGGCGATCGATCCGAACTGCCCGGCCCAGCCCATCAGCGCGCCCCACGAAAAGGCAAGGCCGAGGAAAAATTGCGGCCAGTTGGTGAAGCGCTTGGCAAAAGGATAGATCGCCACGAAGATCAGCGAGAAGATGCCTGTCGCGATTGCAAAGCTGTTGAACTGCAAGAGCACCAGAAATCCGGCAAGCGCCTGCAACACGATGAAGACCTTGGCCTGCAGCCGGGTCACGCGGCCCGATGGCAGCGGCCGGGAACGGGTGCGCGCCACGGCCATGTCGATCTTGTGGTCGGCCAGATCATTATAGGTGCAACCGGCACCGCGCATCGCCACCGATCCGATGAAAAACAGCACCAGGTGCCAGATCAGCGTGCCCCAGGAAAAGCCGCCGCTCACCGTCGCAGCATTGGCCGCAAGGGCGGCGGACCAGAAACACGGCCACATCAGCAATTGCCAGCCGATGGGGCGATCCCATCTTGCGAGCTGCGCATAGGGCCAGAGGGACCTCGGCAAAATCCGATAGACCCAGTTATTGGATGGCGCGTCGGAAACGCGGCCTGATAAATCGCTGTGGTGAACCATGGGATGGTTCTACAGCATTGGCGGGAAAATCGGAACGGTTTTCAAAGTGCAAAGATGCGCGGTTTTTGGTGATTTGCCCTCGGGCGACCGGCAAAGCGCCTCACCTCTCCACTGTCATCCTCGGGCTTGACCCGAGGATCCACCACCCGTTGAAATCAATGGATCCTCGGGTCACGCCCGAGGATGACACCGATTATTTGGATAGAAAAAACCCGCAGCAGAATGCTGCGGGTTTTCAATCTCCAAACAACGCGTTCATCTACCTCAGGGCAGCGAGAAATTGAATTTATAGCTTGCCTGAACGCCGATGATGAACTGGTTTTTCGAACCGCGCTCGCGCACCAGCGAGCTGTCGGCGGCGTCGCCCGTCAGGCGGCGATATTCCCCAAACGAACCGACTTCGGCGTTCTCGGTAACCTTCCAGGTGATGGCGGCGCCGATGCCGGCGGAATGAAGGCCACCGCCCGGGCTATAGGGCGAAGGCGCGCCGGCAGCTGTCTGCGCCGCGCTGACGCCGTAATAGCGCTCGTTATATTTGCTACTCACCCATGTGGCGCGCGGGCCGGCGGAAATCTGGATGCCAGGGGCGATATCGGTGAAGGCATCAACGGCAACATCACCGACCACGCCGCTGTGGCTGCGGATGCCCTGACGGACTTCACCACGAACGCGCAGCCAGTCGGTCGGATAGGCTTCGGCGAAACCGCCAAGCTCGCCACCGCGCTTGATGCGGGTCATGCCTTTCAGATCGGAAGAGTCGCCTTCGTCACGCGGAGAAACCAGCTTGCCGGCAAGACCCATGCTGATCGGACCATTGTCCAGAAGCGAGATCGAGGCGCTGTCGTTGCGGGAGGTGAAGCGCGCGCCCTGCCCCTGACGTCCGAGTGAAATGATCGGCGAGAAGCCGAATTCATTCTTGTTATCGCCCTGATATTTCGGCGCAGTGAAACCCGCACCGCCGAGCTTCAGATACCAGTCGCCGGAAAACCAGCCTTCGGCATGGGCGTTGCCCACAGCAAAAAGCGACAGGACACAGGCGGCGACTGCCGCTGATGGCTTGAACATGAAAAGAACCCCAGAAACGCAATACAGACAGGTGCCCGTAGAATTAGAGGGATTGTCTTTCCATTCCATTAACCAGCGCAGGAAGAAAACTGGCGACTACCTCTTCCGTTATTCCGACCCTGAGCCGGAATCCAGCCGACACGCGTCGGCGCGGCGGGAAGACACTTTTCAGCCCAAGGACTTCCCCTAGCTGGATGCCGGATCGGGTCCGGCATGACGGTGGAGAATGCCCAAGCCCTAGAACGTTACCTTCTCCAACGGTGGACGGGTCTTTTCAAACTCCAGCAGCTTCGCCTCATTGCGGGCGATGTAATCGCGATTATGCGGCACGGCATCGCGATCCTTGGCGAGCTGGATCTGGAAAATATGGAAATTTTCATGGGTGAAGGCCATTTCCGACCCCGCAAGATAAAATTCCCACATGCGGAAGAAGCGCTCGTCGTAAAGTGCGATCGCCTCGGCCTTGCGCGCCACGAAACGTTCTCGCCAGTGCCGCAGAGTATGGGCATAATGCATGGGCAGAATTTCGATATCCTTCACCAGCAGCCCCGACTTCTGGATCGCCGGCAGCACCTCGGCAAGCGAAGGTATATAGCCGCCGGGGAAAATATATTTTTCGATGAAGGGGTTGGTCGCCAGTGCCGGATAGGGCTGACCTATGGAGTGCAGTACCATCACGCCCTTGTCATCGAGCACCTCCGCCACCTTGTCGAAATAATCGCGATAATGCGTCGGCCCGACATGTTCGAACATGCCGACGGAGACGATGCGATCATATTTCTTCGAGGCGGGCAGATAACGGTAATCCTGCAATTCGAAGCGGACATTGCCGGCGATACCGCGTTTTGCCGCCCGGTCGCGGGAAACACGCAGCTGCTCTTCGCTGAGCGTGATGCCCGTCACATCGGCACCGGCGCTTTCGGCGACATACATCGCCATGCCGCCCCAGCCGGAACCGATCTCCAGCACGCTCTGGCCCGGTTCGGTCATCAGCTTGGCAGCGATATGCCGTTTTTTGGCAACCTGCGCCTCATAGAGGCTGATACCGGGCGGGTTGAAATAAGCGCAGGAATATTGCCAGTCCTCATCAAGGAAGAGGTCAAACAGCTTGGCGCTGAGATCATAATGATGGGCGACGTTGCTCTTGTTGTGATTGACCGGCAGATGCATCTTGATGCGGGCGGCGATGATGCGCGCCATGCCGCGCCAGACCATGCCGAAGGACAAGGCTTCGCTCAGCGTATTGCCTTTGACCAGCGCCAGAAAGTCGTAAATATCGCCCTCGGCGATGGTCATACGGCCTTCCATATAAATTTCGGCGAGTTTCAATGCAGGATCGGCAGCGATCTCCTGCATGGCGGCTTCGTCGGTGAAATTCAGAACCACCCGTTTTCCAGTGCCGTCGCCAAATGTGCGGCTACCCTGCGGGCTGTGGACGGCAAGATCACCGATCTTGATTATCTTTTCGAGAAGAACATGCAGAGACGACGCCATGGCACCCCCAATTGCTAAGTCTCACTTATCAATTTTGCTGACCGTATTCCTTTCGGCACAAGTTTCAAGATAGTCTTATTTCAAAAAAATTGAACGATTTCATCAAATAAAAAGCCCCACCGGGGTATCCGGCAGGGCTTTTCGGTAAAAAATCATTTCAACCCTAGGTCAGCGTCGCTTCATTGCCTCAGCCAGGGCGGCGGCAAGAGCACCACCGGATTGCGACCCCTCGTTGCGATCTTTCGGCTTGGATGTCGCGTGGCGCATGGCGCTGGCATTGCCCTTCTCACGCATCGGCTGAGGCGCTGCCTCACCGCCATCCTTGCGCATGGTGAGACCGATGCGCTTGCGTTTCACATCCACTTCAACGACTCGGACCTTAACGACATCGCCCGCCTTGACGACCTCATGCGGGTCTTTCACGAAACGGTCGGCAAGCTGCGAGACATGCACCAGCCCATCCTGATGCACGCCGATATCCACGAACGCACCGAACGCAGCAACGTTGGTGACGGTGCCTTCCAGCAACATGCCCGGCTTCAGATCGGTGATCTCGTCCACACCGTCTGCAAAGGTCGCGGTCTTGAAGCTCGGGCGCGGGTCGCGGCCGGGTTTTTCCAGCTCGGCGATGATGTCCTTGACGGTCGGCAGGCCGAACTGTTCATCGATGAAGCGCTTCGGGTCGAGACCCTTCAGCGTGGCGCTGTCGCCCATCAACGTGCGCAGATCGCGGCCGCAGGCGGCAACGATCTTCTTCGCCACACCATAGGCTTCCGGGTGAACCGAAGACGCATCCAGCGGCTCCTTGCCGTTCGGAATACGCAGGAAGCCGGCGCATTGTTCGAAAGTGCGCTGGCCAAGCCGCGGTACCTTCAGCAAATCCTTGCGGCTTGAAAAGGGGCCTGTCTGATCGCGATGGGCGACGATGGCGTCGGCAATCGAACTGCCAAGACCGGACACACGCGCCAGAAGCGGCGACGAGGCCGTATTGAGATCAACGCCGACGGCGTTCACCGCATCTTCCACGACGGCATCAAGCGAGCGGCTGAGGCGGCCCTGATCGACATCGTGCTGATATTGGCCAACACCGATGGATTTCGGCTCGATCTTCACCAGTTCCGCCAGCGGATCCTGAAGGCGGCGCGCAATGGAGACGGCCCCGCGGATGGAAACATCAAGATTGGGGAATTCCGCCGCCGCCCGTTCCGAAGCGGAATAGACCGATGCACCCGCTTCCGAAACGATGACCTTGGTGGGTTTTGTGCCGGAAGCCGAAGCGGGCATCTGCGCCAGAAGATCCGCCACCAGCTTTTCCGTCTCGCGGCTGCCGGTGCCATTGCCGATGGCAATCAGCTCGACATTGTGCTTGCGGATGAGCATAGCGAGTTCCGCCTGCGTGCCGCGCACATCGTTCTTCGGCGGGAAAGGATAGACCGTCGTGGTCTCCAGGAGCTTGCCGGTGCCATCCACCACGGCCACCTTGACGCCGGTGCGGATGCCGGGATCGAGACCCATGGTGGCGCGGGAACCCGCCGGTGCAGCCAGCAGCAGGTCTTTCAGATTGCGGGCGAAAACATTGATCGCCTCTTCTTCGGCCCGCTCACGCACTTCACGCATGAGATCGAGCGACAGCGACATGGAGAGCTTCACGCGCCAGGTCCAGCCCGCCACTTCCATCAGCCACTGATCGGCAGGGCCGGCATTGCGGATATCGAAGGCGGCAGCGACGGTGCGCTGAGCCGGCTTGACCGGCGACGGATCATCAGCATCGACATCGATCGTCAGTGTCAGCACTTCCTCGTTCCAGCCGCGCAGCATGGCGAGCGCACGGTGGCCCGGCACGGTTGCCCAGCGTTCGAAATGATCGAAATAGTCGGAGAACTTCTCGCCGGTCGCCTGCTTGCCATCCACCACCTTGGCGCGGAAAATGGCGTTCTGGCGCATATAGTCGCGCAGCCGACCGAGGAGATCGGCGTTTTCCGTCATGGTTTCCGCGACGATGTCGCGCGCGCCTTCAAGCGCTGCCTTCACATCGGCTACCTCGCCCTTGATATAGGCCTCCGCAAGCTTTGCCGGGTCGCTGGCGCGGTTATCCCAGATGGCTTGCGCCAGCGGACCGAGACCCCGTTCGCGAGCGATTTCTGCGCGGGTGCGGCGCTTCGGCTTATAGGGCAGATAAAGGTCTTCCAGTTCCGCCTTGGTGCCCGCCTGCATGATCTTGACCATCAGCGCGTCGGTCATCTTGCCCTGACCGTTGATGGTCTCGACGATGGAGGCGCGGCGCGCATTCAGTTCGCGCAGATAGACAAGGCGTTCCGCCAGCGTTCGAAGCTGGGTGTCATCAAGGCCGCCGGTCACCTCCTTGCGGTAACGGGCGATGAAGGGAACGGTCGCGCCCTCGTCCAGCAGGCCCACCGCCGCCTTCACCTGATCGGGGCGGGCGTTGATTTCGGAGGCTATGAGCGTGGCGAGGCGGGCATTATCTGCGGTCATGAGGTTCTCTGATGTGGCGTCTGGAGCGGCGAACATAATGTCTGATTGTGGCGTGACAACAAGAGGCATCTACGATTCCACAGGAAAGGCTGGCTTCAGGGGAAAGACAGGCGATTCTTCGTAGTGACTGCGGCGTCTCGAAAAGCGATTTCTGCGGCAGAACGGCACCATCCGCACACCGTCACCCCGGACTTGACCCGGGGTCCAGTGCGACCAAGTCGTTGATCGCAAAAGACTCCCTTCACGGCGCAGACGCGCCGTGGCTGGATACCGGATCAAGTCCGGCATGACGCAGGAGGGATTTGCAGCCTCTATTCGCAGGCTCAATGCGCGACAATCGCCATATATTCGTCTTGACCTTTCGCCCCCCTGCCCTTAACGCCCCTGACACAAGGTTACTGGCGAATTTGCAGGGGTGTTGACCATGAAAGTTCTGTTGATCGGTTCCGGCGGACGCGAACATGCGCTGGCGTGGAAAATCGCCCAGTCTCCCCTGCTCGATGCGCTTTATGCCGCCCCCGGCAATCCCGGCATTGCCGACCACGCGACGCTGGTGGCGCTGAACGTAGAAGACCACGCCGCCGTCATCGCCTTTGCAAAGGAAAAGGCGATCGACTTCGTCGTTATCGGCCCGGAAGCACCGCTGGTGGCGGGTCTCGCGGATGACCTGCGTGCCGCCGGCATCGCCACTTTCGGACCTTCGAAGGCCGCTGCCCAGCTTGAGGGCTCGAAGGGCTTCACCAAGGATCTCTGCGCCCGTTACGATATTCCGACCGGCGCTTACCAGCGTTTCAAATCCGCCGAACCGGCCAGGAACTATGTTCGTGAACAGGGTGCGCCGATCGTCATCAAGGCGGACGGGCTTGCCGCCGGCAAGGGCGTGACCGTGGCGATGACGGAAGCGGAAGCGCTTGCCGCCATCGACGAATGTTTCGATGGCGCTTTCGGCACGGCCGGCGCCGAAGTGGTGGTGGAAGCCTTCCTCGATGGTGAGGAAGCGAGCTTCTTCTGCCTTTCGGACGGCAAGACGGCGCTGGCGCTTGCAACCGCGCAGGATCACAAACGCGTCGGCGATGGCGATACCGGCCCGAATACCGGCGGCATGGGCGCCTATTCCCCCGCCCCCGTCATGACGCCTGCCATGGTGGAGCGCACCATGAAGGAGATCATCGAGCCGACGATTTCAGGCATGGCCAAGGACGGCAATCCCTTCTCGGGCGTGTTCTTCGCCGGCCTGATGATCACCGCCAAAGGCCCGGAACTGATCGAATATAATGTGCGCTTCGGCGATCCCGAATGCCAGGTGCTGATGATGCGCCTCAAGAGCGACCTTCTGCCGATCCTCTACGCCACCGCCACCGGCACATTGGACAAGGTGCAGGCGGAATGGCGCGATGATGCGGCGCTGACTGTCGTTCTGGCTTCCAAAGGTTATCCCGGCGCTTACGACAAGAACACGCCGATTGCCCATGTTCCCGAGGCCAGCGCGGAGGCGAAGGTCTTCCATGCCGGAACGGCACTGAAGGACGGCAAACTCGTCGCAACCGGCGGACGTGTGCTGAACGTCACCGCTTTTGGAAAAGACGTGACGGAGGCGCAGGCACGCGCCTATGCACTCACGGACAGGGTCGAATGGGAAAACGGCTTCTGCCGCCGCGATATCGGCTGGCAGGCCGTGGCCCGGGAAAAGGCCTGATACTTGCAGCAAACGGTGATGGAGCGAATATTTCGTTCAATTTTTACCAAGTTTGCTGACCCGATGGAAACGAAAGACCAGTAATATTTGCCCGAATATTGAATGACGCGCCGTGCCTGAGCCACGGGTTTTGCGGTTATTTCGGGGGTTTTTCGATGCGTCGTCTTCTTTTGACAGCCATTATCGCGCTGACCAGCGGGTCGGCCATGGCGTCTTCCATCGAATATATCAATGGCGTGCATACCAGCAATGGCAGCTTCATTCGCCGTGACTGCACGGACTGTGAACCGGTTAAAGACAAGACCACAGCGCAGGGTTATGCCATTCCTTCGATCGAGCCGGGCACGCAACACACCGAAATGCGCGAAGTCGATGGCAAACGCACACTCATCCGCACCGAGGCATGGCTCGGCGGTGCGCCGGTCACCTTCGTCAGCACCAATCCCGCATGGATGCCGGAAACCTCCAGCTCCGCAATCGCAACCTATGACGATGCCGAACCCGTGGCGCATCCTCAAGAAACGGTTTCGACACCTGCCGGTATCGACGTGACGACGACGACCGCCGGCGTCAAGGAAATCTCTACCGATAATGCCGCAGCTCCAGCCAGCGCTTCGGTGGTCGCCGCACCCGAATTCCCGGATTTCAAATTGCGTGGCAACTGACGGCAGCACTAGGCGCACCTTCCTGACAAACGTCAAATAATCGCGTCATTGCTGTATTTATCGTAAGTCTCGGCAACCATTCGGGGAATAATATATTTTCCGGCCGTTATTCTGTCAGCCAAGCTGATAAAGCTTTCGCTAATTAAATATTTATTCAAATTTTTGGTCGCTAAGTGACTTCATGGTGCAATGCAGCACAATATGAGGCCTGGGGCGGACGCTCGCTTTTCAGGTCCATCACCGCGCATCAGGCGCCCTTTCCATTTCCGAAACTTCGGCAGCTCGCGGCCTTTCAAGGCCGCGACGCAAAACGTTTGTGAGCGCCCATGAAGAATCTCTCCATCTCCCGTCAACTGATCGTGCTCGTGGTGGCCCTTATGGCCGCTTTCTCCGTAGCGACCTTTTACCAGCTGAAATCCGCCACCGATGCGATCTATGAGGAACGCTACGGCATGCTGCGGACGCAGGTGCAATCGGCCATTTCCATTCTGCAATCCTTCCATGACAAGGAAACGGCCGGAACGCTGTCGCGGGAAGAAGCCATGAAACAGGCTTACGCCACCGTCAGCGCCATGCGGTTCACCCCTGATGGCTATCTGTTCGGTTACGACTATGACGTGACGATGAAGTTTCATCCCGATGCCAAGCGGGTTGGCGAAAACTACAAGGGCAAACCAGACAGCAAGGGCTTCGCTTATCGTGACGAGCTGGTGCGGCTTGGCCGCAACGGCGGCGGCCAGACGAGTTTTTATGGCCCGAAGCCCGGCATGGAAGGCAATGACTACGCCAAAAGTTCCTATGCGCTTGCATTCGAACCCTGGCAGGTGGTGGTCGCGACCGGCGTCTATATCGATGATCTGAATGCGCAGGTTCGCGGCGAGGTGATGAAGGCGCTGTCCATCGGTGCCGCCATCTTCGTGCTGGCGCTTGCCGCCGCCTTCTATGTCATCCGTGGCATTTCGAAACCGCTCGGCGATATTCACCGTGCGCTTGGTGAAGTGGCCAATGAAAACGTCTCGCTCACCATTCCTCACACCGGTCTCACCAACGAAGTGGGCATGATGGCCAAGGCCACCGCTTCGCTGCAGGACAAGGTGCGCGAGCGCCACGCCATGCAGCGCCGGCAGGAAGAACAGCAGAACCAGCTCGACACCGAGCGCCAGAACAATCTCGACATGCAGCGCGACGAAGCCGCATTGCAGGCCCGCGTCGTCACCACCATCGGCGAGGCGCTAGAGAAGCTGGCGGGCGGCGATCTGACCGTGCGTTGCGGCGATCTCGGCAACCGTTATGCGGCGCTGCGCGACAATTTCAACGAGGCCCTGACCCATCTCGACGCCGCCATGGCCAAGGTGAACTCCAAGAGCATCGATATTGGCGGTTCCAAGGAGGAAATCCGCAAGGCCTCCAACGAGCTTTCGCAGCGCACCGAACGGCAGGCCGCGAACCTCGAAGAAACCTCCGCGGCGCTGGACGAATTGACCGTTGCAGTGCGCCAGACGGCCGAAGGCGCTGCCGACGCCGCCAAACGCGTCACCACGGTCAGCTCGGAGACCATGCGCAGCGACCGGGTGGTGGAAGAGGCGATATCAGCGATGAGCGGCATCGAACAATCTTCCGACCAGATTTCGAACATCATCGGCGTGATCGACGACATTGCTTTCCAGACCAACCTTCTGGCGCTGAATGCCGGCGTGGAGGCAGCACGTGCCGGTGAGGCTGGCAAGGGCTTTGCCGTGGTGGCGCAGGAAGTGCGCGAACTGGCGCAGAAATCCGCCGCCGCTGCCAAGGAAATCAAGGACCAGATCGCCCGTTCTTCTGCCCAGGTGGAAAACGGCGTGCGTCTTGTCGGAGAGGCCGGCGATGCGCTGAAACGCATTTCGGACCAGATCAAATCCGCAAACGAGATCGTCAGCAAGATCGCCCATTCGGCCGCCGAACAGGACACGACATTGCGCTCGATCTCCTCATCCCTCAACCAGCTCGACGTCGCCACCCAGCACAATGCCGCCATGGCGGAAGAAACCACGGCTTCGGCCGAAGCGCTGGCCGTGGACACCGAAGAACTGCTGAACCTCATCCGCGGCTTCCGCGTCTCCTCCGGCCACCAGCTTCACGGCATGGCAGAGCAGATGCGTATGGCAGGGTGACCCCGAACGGTCTCATGCGATTGAAACAAAAATGCCGGGCACAGACCCGGCATTTTTATATGCTCTCCAAAACGTTCCCTACATATTCGGCGTCATCCCCGGGCTCGACCCGAGGACCCATGGCCAGATTGCATTGTGGATCCTTGCCTAAAGGTCGAGGATGACGGCAGAGAGTATTTGCGACGTCGGGAAGCAGGCGATGCCGTAGTTGCAGCGACTCATTTCAGCGGGTCAGGGCATCGAGGCGATCGATATCAGCAGGTGAAAATACGGCAATACCGGCTTTTTCGAGCAGCGCCGCCGTCACGCCGTTGCCCGGATGTTTGAGGCCGGAAAACGAACCGTCGTAGATCGCAAGCGATCCGCAGGACGGGCTGCCGTCGATCAAAAGCGCGTGGGTGCAGCCATTGGCCTTGGCGAAGGCCAGCGCCTTTTCCGCGCCGGCGATAAATTGCGCCGTGACATCGCCGCCGGTGACTTCCAGCACGCGGGCGCGGCCTTCCAGCACATCGAGACCGGACGCACCCCTCTCGATTTCTGCCGGTGGACGCGGCACGGACATGCCACCCGCCATTTCCGGACAGATCGTCACCAGCCTGCCCTCACTTCGCCAGCGCTCTATTGCGGGGTGGGACAGGGGTTTGCCCTGGCCGTCATAGCGGACGGGCTGGCCGAGGAGGCAGGCACTGATGAGGATTTTGGGAGGCGTTTGGGTCAATCGAATATCATCCTGCACGAGCGGAGGCCTAAGTTACCCCCCTCTGCCCTGCCGGGCATCTCCCCCACAAGGGGGGAGATCGAATCGTGGCAACCTCTCGACCACTTGCAACGTCGCGAATTTTATGGGGAGAGCTCTTCTTGCCGATCTCCCCCCTTGTGGGGGAGATGTCCGGCAGGACAGAGGGGGGTAAACCGCAGACGCTAACTCAGCAGCCACCCCGAAATCCCCTCACCCCGTGATCTTCGAGAAATCCGCAACCGTACCGGTTGCCTCGCGGATGGCCTTCAGCAGCGCCAGACGGTTGGCGCGGATGGCCGCATCCTCGTCATTGACGAGCACATCTTCGAAGAACTTGTCGACCGGCGCACGAAGCGTCGAAAGCGCCTGCATGGCCGAGCGGAAATCCTCACCTTCGACAGCCTTCGCGGCATCGGCAGAGGCAGACTTGATCGCCGCGTAAAGCGCCTTTTCGGCGTCGAGCTTCAGCAGCTCTTCAGAGACGCCATCGGCAACCACGGTGCCCTTCTTTTCCTCGGCGGCCAGAAGCTGGGTGGCGCGCTTGGCGCCCGCCAGCAGGTTACGGCCATCCTCGCCGGTGATGAAGGCGGTAAGCGCCTCGACACGGCGGGCGATCAACAGGAGATCATCGGATGCCGGCGTCAGGACGGCGTCGATCAGATCGTAACGGGCACCGAGGTCGCGGAGATAGACTTTCAGGCGATCATGGAAGAAGGCCAGAAGATCAGCCTCCACTTCGAACATGACGTCATCCGGATTTTTCGCGAAAGTCACGTTTTCCGTAACGTGCTTTAGCCATGGTTCGAAAATGTCCGCTATTGGCAGCCGAACATTCCGCTCCAGAATAATCCGCACCACGCCCAAAGCCGCACGGCGCAGAGCGAAGGGGTCCTTGGAACCGGTGGGCTTTTCATCGATGGCCCAGAAACCCACGAGGGTATCGAGTTTGTCGGCCAGCGCGACCGTGATCGCCACCTTGTCGGCCGGCAGGCGATCCGAAGGGCCTTGCGGCTTGTAGTGGTCTTCGATGGCCGCGGCTACACTTTCGTTTTCGCCTTGCAGCGCCGCATATTTGCGGCCCATCAGGCCCTGAAGCTCAGGGAATTCGCCGACGGCTTCGGTGCGCAGGTCAGCCTTGGCCAGCACGACGGCGCGGTCCACCAGCGCTTCATCGGCACCAACGACGGGGGCCAGCGCCTTCGCCAGTTCACGGATGCGAGTAACGCGTTCGCCCTGAGAACCGAGCTTGGCATGGAACGTCACGTTCAGCGCATCGAGCTTCGCCATACGCTGGTCGAGCGGCTTCTTAAGATCGAGGCCGAATTTCGCGGCCGAATCCTTCAAGGTGTCGAGATCGGGCAGATCGCCCTGGTCACGGTTCCAGAAATGGCGGGCGTCCGACAGGCGGGCGCGCACGACCTTGCCATTGCCGTGGATGATTTCCTTGCCGCCATCGCTCGCCTCGATATTCGAGATCAGGATGAAGCGGTTGGAAAGGCCTTCTTCCGCACCCTGATTGCGGGTGACGAAACACTTCTGGTTGGTCTTGATGGTGAGGCGGATGATTTCCGCCGGGATCTGCAGGTAATCCTCTTCGAAAGTGCCCATCAGCACCTGCGGCCATTCGACAAGGCCGGAGACTTCTTCCAGCAGGCCCTCGTCTTCCACCAGATCGAGACCATTGGCGAAAGCCAGATCCTTGGCGTCATGCAGGATGATATCCTTACGGCGCTCGGCGTCGAGAATGACCTTCGCCTTTTCAAGGCTCGAGACATAGTCCTCGAAACGGCGCACGGTGATCGGGCCAGGCGCATGGAAACGATGGCCATAGGTGACGTTGCCGGCGACGATGCCGTCAATCACGAAAGGAATGACCTGCGTCTCGTCATGCTCGGGGCCGAACAGGCAGACGATGGATTGCAGCGGGCGCACCCAGCGAAGGCTTTCGGAGCCCTTGCCTTCGATGCCGGCATAGCTGGAACCCTTCGGCATGGAGGCCGGGCCGGAGCGCATGGATTTCGGCCAGGGGAAGGAGCGGATGATGCCGGGCATCACCTCGGCAATGATCTCTTCTGCCGGGCGGCCGGGCTTGTTGATGATGGCGACGTAGAAATCGCCCTTCTTCGGGTCGGAAACGACCTGGGCTTCCGAGATATCATTGAGGCCGGCGCCGCGCAAAAAGCCTTCGATGGCCTTTTCATTGGCGTCGGTGCGCGGGCCCTTCTTTTCTTCGCGCACATCGGCGGAGCGGGCGTTGAGACCGCGAATATCCAGCGTCAGGCGGCGCGGCGTCCAATATTCGCGCGCGCCCTCATAGGTCAGCCCTCTCTCCACCAAGGCATCGGTGACGAGTTTCTTCAGATCGCCCGCCGCCTTGCGCTGCATGCGGGCGGGGATTTCCTCGGAGCGAAGTTCAAGCAGAAGATCGGGCATGGGATAAGGACTTTAATCTGTTGCAAAAGAGTGTCGCGGACTTAGCAAGACCAGCGGCAAAAGTCACCAGCTATCGGTTAAATTACCGCCAGCGCGCATCACCAGCCGCCGCCACCACCGCCGCCGCCGCCGGAGCCCGAAAAACCGCCGCCGCCGCCACCGCCCGAAAAGCTGGAATTGGACGAACTGACGGGTTGTGGGATGGTGGAGGCGATGGTGCTTGCCATGGAGGTGGAAAAGCCGCCGATCCTGTCGCCGAAGCTGCCGTAATTGCTGCCCAAATACCAGCCGGGTGCATAACTTGCCACTGCGGCACCGGCGGCGGCTGTCGCGAGCCAGGTCTCGAAGGTGCGGCTCCAGGGCTTTTCGACGCCCAGCGCCACGGCATAGGGCAGCAGCGTCTCGAAATGTTGCGGCGACATGGCGGGAGCGCTCGCCATGTTCATCCGGTCTTTTTCCGCCAGCGTGAGATAGGTTCTAAGCCCTTCGATGCCGTCCATCAACTTGCGGCCGAGCGGCGTCGGCGCGCCCATCAGAAACAGGAACAGCGCATTGGTGAGCACGATGCCACCAATCGCCGCCAGCGCCAGCGACTTGGTATCATGCGTGACATCCAGCAGGATTTGCGTGGCAATACCGCCAATGGCTGAAAAGGCGACGAAACCGGCAAAGGCCAGCATGACGATGCCGCCGATGCGCTTGCGCAGTGGCGCGCCACGCGAAAACTGCCGGCCGATACCGATCGACAGGATGCTGAAGAAGAAAGAGAAAAAGCCGAACACCAGTATGGCGGCAATGGCGCTTTCATCAAGATCGCCAAACACCAGCGTCGCGATGATGATGGCGATGCTGAGGAAGATACCGAAAACGATATAACCGGCATTGCTGCGGTAATATTTGCCGCGATGTTCCTTTTCTATCGCCGCACGGAACTGCGTGCCGACCTTCTCGACTTCCGCCCCATGGGCCTTGTCGATGGTCAACACCTTGCCCGCACCGCCGATGGCGGAGAGCAGCGTCTTCTGCCCGGTCGGCAGATCCGCGGCGGTTGCCTTTTCCGTGCGGCGGATGACGATGGAATTCTTCAGATCTTCCAGAACGACATAGCCTTTGACCGCGAGATCAAGAGCCGAGGCGGAGAGCGCCGTCCAGCCCGCGCCGGAAAAACCGCGGTTATCGACATAATTGACCAAAGCGGGGGAAAGCCCCTCCGGTGCATCCCAGCGCGGCACCACCACGCCCTTTGCGGGATCACGGCCCACCGCGAACCACGCCCGCAGATAATAAAGCAGCACGACAAAAAGCCCGCCGCCCGAAAGCAGGATGGCCAGATTATCACGTAGCCACCAGCCCGCCTCCTGCGAGGTATCGGGTGCTGCAATTGCGCCCTTCGGCAGCTTGACGGCAATCGTCATGCCCTCGCCCACCGTAAACGGGCGGGTGGAGGCGAAGAACACCTCGTTGCCTTCGCTGAGGATGCGGGCGTCCTTGCCTTTTGCACCGAGTGGTCCGGTAAAGACGTTGGTGTCTGTCGCCTTAACGCCCTCAGGCAAAACCACGGTCGCGGAAATCTCGCCCATCGGGAACTGCCAGCCATTGCCGGTGACGTTCCAGGTCAGCTCGTCATAATCGCTGAAATAACGGATTTGCCGGGCGGTTGTGTAGGTGATCTGGAAGATATGCTCGCCGGTCGGCAGAAAACGGTCGGCGCTGCCGGTATAGATGCGGATGCCGCCATCGATAGTTTCGGTGCGCCAGTTTTCCGGCGCCCCATCGCGCTCCACAGAAACGACGTTGAAATCCACCTTGGTGCGGCGGTTATTCGCATCCAGCGCATAAAGCGGGAAATCGCGGAAGATGCCGCGCTTGATGTTCTGCCCTTCGGCGCGCGCGGTGATGGTTTCCGTCACCGCCAGCTTGCCATCCGCCGCCACCTCGACGACGGAATGGTAGGAGCGGATGAATTCTTCCGCTAGGGCCGGAAAGGCCGCGCCCAGGAAGACGAACAGCGCGAGAAGTCTTGCGGCGATGGTCTTCACGGGGCGGTCCTTCCTCAATACATTCAGTGCTGCGGTTCGGCAGCGCTTTCCTTTTCCGTGTACTCGACGCCGAGCGAGGCGAGCTCTTTCCAGTAAGCCGGATAGGTCTTGCCCACGCAGGCAGGGTTCTGGATGGCGATGCCGCCGATCTTCAGCGCCGCCAGCGCAAAACTCATGGCGATGCGGTGATCGGCGAAAGTATCGATGGAGGCATTCACCGTCTGGCCCGCCAGCGCCGGATCGGAATGCACGATCAGGTCGTCGCCTTCCTCATGCGCCAGACCGTTACGGATTTCGTTGAGCCCGAGCGAGACGGCGCGGATGCGGTCGCATTCCTTGACGCGCAGGTTGGCGATGCCGACGAAGCGCACCGGTGTTTCGTTGAAGGCAGCGAGGACCGCGATGGTCGGAATGGCGTCCTGCATCTGCGAGCCGTCGATTTCGGCGGGCAGGTGCGGAAACTTGGCCATGACGTCGTAGGCTTTGGCATCCGGCTGAGTGAATTTATCGGCGGGCGTGCCGATGTCGATCGCGCCGCCGGTCAACAGTTCCGCACCCCAGAGATAGGTGGCGGCGGAAGCATCCGGCTCGATGTGGAAATCGGTTGCCATGTAACCCGTCGGATGCACGCGCCAGATGGCGTTGCTGACCCGCTCCACCTTGGCGCCGAAGGCTTCCATGGCCGAGGTGGTGAGATCGATATAGCCCTTCGCGCCGATTTCCTCACCCTTGAGGATGATATCGACCGGCTTGTCGCCGCAGGCGGCGGCCATCAGAAGCGCTGACACATATTGGCTGGAGAGGTTGGCATCGATGGTGACGCTGCCTTTCGGGAACCCCGTGCCCTTGCCGCAGACAGTGACGGGCGGGCAGCCGGTCGGCGCTTCCGCTTCGACACCGAGGGAGCGCAGCGCCTCCACCAGCGGCATGATCGGACGTTTGCGCATGTGCTCGTCACCATCGATGATGACGGCACCATCCACAAGTGCGGCAGCGGCGGTGAGGAAGCGCGTGGCGGTACCGGCATTGCCAAGGAAAAGCGGCTTTTCCGGCTGTTGCAAAACGCCCGTGCCTTCGACCACGAAGGTGGTGGCATCAGGCTCGGTTACCTTGACGCCCATCTCACGCAGGGCTTCGGCCATATAAAGCGTGTCGTCGCTTTTCAGTGCGCCGGTCAACCGACTTTTGCCCTTGGCAAGACCAGCCAGGAGAAGCGCACGATTGGTGATGGACTTGGAGCCGGGCGGCTCGACCTTGCCGGAAAGCGGGTGGTCGGGCGGGGTAATGGTCAGTTCGATCATGATCGTCGTCTTGTCAAAGAATGCGGCACGGAGCCGGATTATCGGAATTTGAGCGGGAGGTTTTTAAACCGTCAGAGGAACGGCGTCCTCAGAATTTCACCGTCGGCACGGCGCGGTCGGCTGGATTGTCGATCTCGAAATAAGGTGCCTTGGAAAACCCGAACTGGCCGGCGACCAGATTGGACGGGAAGCTCTCCACCTTGACGTTGAGATCGCGCGCCGCACCATTGTAATAACGGCGCGACATCTGGAGCTCGCCTTCGATGGTTTCAAGCGAGCGCTGCAATTCCAGAAAATTCGTATTGGCCTTGAGGTCGGGATAGGCTTCGGCGAGTGCAAAGAGTTTACCGAGCGCCTGCGACAGCAGCCCTTCCGCCTGTGCACGACCCTCGACATCGCCCGCCGGCACGGCCTGCGCGCGGTTGCGCATGGCGATCACCTCCTCGAAGGTGGTTTTTTCATGCGCGGCATAACCTTTTACGGTCTCGATGAGGTTGGGAATGAGATCGGCGCGGCGTTTCAGCTGCACGTCGATGCCCGACCACGCCTCTTCCTTCATCTGCCGCGCCTTGACGAGGCCGTTATAGATGAAGACGACATAAAGCGCGATTGCCGCGATGATTGCCAGCGTGATGAACATTCCCGACCCCTCCTCAAGAGGCGCGGACGCCATGAGCGGCGTCCGCACGTTAGACTGTTGTCCGCCTTAGATAGATCGTCAGGCGGCCCTGTTCCAGTTCAGCCCGCCCGCATCCGTCAGCAGGAAGGCTTCGCCACAAGCTTTCGCCAGCGTGCGTACGCGCAGAATATAGCTCTGGCGTTCGGTAACCGAGATCACGCCACGCGCATCTAGAAGGTTGAAGACGTGGCTTGCCTTGATGCACTGGTCATAGGCCGGGAAAACGCATTTGTGCAGGCGCTGGTTGTCGTTGTCACCGGGCGCACCGGCGGCGAGAAGCGCCTGGCATTCCTTTTCGGCGTCGATGAAATGGCGATGCAGCATGGCCGTATCGGCAAATTCGAAGTTGTGGCGGGAATATTCCTGCTCGGCCTGCAGGAAGACGTCGCCATAAGAAATCTTCTCTTCGCCCTCGCGGCCGTTGAAATTCAGGTCGTAGACATTGTCGACGCCCTGAACATACATGGCCAGACGCTCCAGACCGTAGGTCAGTTCGCCGGCGACCGGCGAGCATTCAATGCCGCAAACCTGCTGGAAGTAAGTGAACTGCGACACTTCCATGCCGTCGCACCAGCATTCCCAGCCAAGACCCCAGGCGCCGAGCGTCGGGCTTTCCCAGTCGTCCTCAACGAAGCGCACATCGTGCAGCAAGGGATCGAGGCCGATCGCCTTCAGCGAACCGAGATAGAGTTCCTGCAGGTTCGAAGGGTTGGGCTTCAGAATGACCTGATACTGGTAATAATGCTGCAAACGGTTGGGGTTTTCACCGTAACGGCCGTCGGAAGGACGACGTGATGGCTGCACATAAGCGGCCTTCCACGGCTTCGGGCCGAGTGCGCGCAGCGTCGTTGCCGGATGAAACGTACCCGCGCCCACTTCCATATCGTAAGGCTGCAACACCGCGCAGCCCTTGTCGGCCCAGTAATTATGCAGCGTCAGGATCAGCGCCTGAAAGGAACGCTTCGGGTTCATATGGTCTGGAATATCGGTCATTGCAGTCATCGCGGCGTTAGGAGGACAAGTAAGCACTGACTTACTTCGGATGCGGACTGGTGCCACGGCATGGCCTGAGGGTCAAGGTTTTATGCGAAACGGCGACCCGCAGCAGTGGGGGATCAGCCCGCCGCCGCCGCCCGTGAACTTGCGATGCCGCGATCTGCGAACTTTCTGAAAAGCCTGATGACCGGCTTTTCAAACAGAATATGCGCCGCAATAGACACAGCCAGCGCAACAACAACGATCACGATGCTCGCCGCAAAACCCGGTGCTATGACCTTCAGGACGATCGAAATAACCAGCCCGTGCAGGAGATAAAGCGCATAGGAGGCGTCGCCGACAATTTCGAAAGGCTTCAGCCACGCTTCAGGCCAGCCACCGGCTCTTTCGATCCAGACACAACCCGCGACGAGCAGGAAGGCAGGCAAGCCCCAGCTCACGATACGCAAAAGTCCAAATTGCT
This sequence comes from Agrobacterium sp. V1, assembly GCF_030518355.1. Classification (NCBI taxonomy): domain Bacteria; kingdom Pseudomonadati; phylum Pseudomonadota; class Alphaproteobacteria; order Hyphomicrobiales; family Rhizobiaceae; genus Agrobacterium; species Agrobacterium sp. V1. The sequence continues at coordinate 278,903 of NZ_JAULSF010000001.1, read as the reverse complement.
CACCGATACCCGCCGCGAAAGCAAACCCGACTAAAGACAGGGCGAGAGCAGCGATGCCACTGCGCATGCTCGCAAAGGCAATCCGAGACAGGATAAGCCCCGCGAGGAATTCCAGCAGCAGGGGCGATGCCCAAATCTGCATGAATGGCGATTGCCAGTCCGCCAGCTGCCCCACGGCCACCATTGCCGACAGGATGACGACGGTTACGGCGATCGGCGCGCGCAATGCAAGACCCAGCGCGAATACAAGATAGAAGAATATCTCCATATTCAGCGTCCAGCCCACCAGCACCAGCGGCGTCACCTGGCCCGCAGCGTTGACATAGGGGACGAAGAGCAGTGATTTCCAGAGATGTTCCATCGTGAAAGTGAAGGTGGAAAACACCCCGGCCAGTGCGCCAAGGCACATGACGAATGTGATGGCCCAGTAAAGTGGCACGATACGGAAGAGACGATGGCGCAGGAACTTGCCGGGTGGCGACTTGTCAGCGACCAGCCCCATGACAAATCCGGATATGACGAAGAAAACATCCACTCCGGCTGCGCCGATCGTGAAAGGCGTGCCGGCAATGTGGAAAAACATGACTGCCAGCGCTGCGACTGCTCGCAAAAACTGAATGGAATGAACTTTCTGCAAAAAATACCCCGTCCAGCAAGCTCGTGCGCGGCTTCAGCCAGCTTTGGGCGAAGCGCTGCAGATCGATCTCAAATATCGGGGACCAGTAGTTGCATAAATCCGGCAAAAATACTTGCAGAAATTGGGGTATATCTGAACAAGCTGCTTTTTGGGTTAACTTGTGACTTAAGCCCCGATGCCGGCGAAACGCCTCGCTTCGCGCCCGCGGTTACGCATCATCCTCGCGCTTGACGCGATATTCGCCCGTCTCGGGGTCCTTGATCAGCGTGCCGATGGCGCCGGTCTCGCGTTCCTTTTCGCGCTGTTTCGATTTTGCGGACAGCTTTTGCGCGTCGCGCACAAAGCGGCGGTAAAGGATGATGGATCCCACCACCAGAAGGATGATTGTAATCAGCTGCGCCATAAGGCCCTATTCCCGCGATATCAAAGACCGAAACGCGACCACAATGCCTTTTCTTCGGCAACCTCCGCAAGTCCCGAGACTGCGCCTGCCGCGAGCCTTTCGCCATTCAGGCCGAGTGCCGCATTCACGCCCGGCACCTTTTTGCCGAACAGGGTGCGCCCGCCGCTGATGAGCTGAAGCTTGATCTTTTCGCCGTAACGGCGGCGCAACACCTCACGCATGTCGCCCAGCCCGTCGATCAGGCCGATATCGAGGCCACGCATGCCGGTCCAGAACAGGCCGGAGAAGATCGTCTCATCGTCGATCAGTTTCGCGCCGCGGCGCATCTTCACCATATCGATGAAAACATTGTGGATTTCGACCTGAAGCGACTTCAGGTAGTCGATATCTCCTTCCTTTTCCGGCTGGAAGGGATCGAGGATGACCTTGTTTTCGCCGGCCGTGTAGACGCGACGCTCCACGCCGATCTTCCGCAGCATTTCCGGAAAACCAAAACCGCCGGAGACGACGCCGATCGAGCCGACGATGGAGGTGGGGTCGGCAATGATCTCATCACCGGCAAGCGCGATCATGTAGCCACCGGAGGCCGCCACATCCTCCACGAAGATCAGGACTTTCTTGTCGTTTTCCTCGGCCAGCTGGCGGATGCGATTATAGATCATCCGCGCCTGCACCGGCGAGCCGCCGGGAGAGTTGAGTGAAATGGCGACGGCCGGCGCGTCCTTGATGGCGAAGGCCTTTTCAAGCAGTGGCGCATAGGAGGCTAGATTAAGTGCGGGACGAAACTGGCTGCCGCCCGCCATGATCGCGCCATGCATGCGCACGACAGGGATGACGAGTTCTTTTTTGCGAAAGCGTTTCGGTATCAGATACTTCAAAAAACCCACAACTCAATCCTCGCAGCATTTGCCTGTTCGTCAGGCATGTATGTATCGCCCGGGAAAACACAATGGTGCGGCCGGCGGAACGACGATATTTATAAGCCGGCTCTGATTGCCTTTACATTACGGCGATAGGCGATGCGGCCATTGTTCAGGTCGTCCACGAAGGGGGTAAAGGCGTGGCTGTCGGCCTCGTGCATGATGAGCGGCGAGCGGAATGACAGCCTCGCCCGCGAGCCTTTGATGGCCGTAACCAGCATGCGCACCGCGTCCTCGCCAGGACGTGGATGGATGAGGGTAATCTCCATGCCGCCGAAGCGGCTGCCGCAGGCGGCAATGATGTCCGCCACCGATTGCGGCCGTGCAATCAGCGACAGCTGCCCGCCCGAAACCATGATCGCCCCTGCGGTTCTGATCCAGTCCTCGAACAGGCCCTCCGTCATGGCATGGGCTTCGGCCTTCAGAGCATCCGGCGTGCGACGGTCACCCGCATCATTATAGGGCGGGTTCATGATGACGTGGTGAAAATAGTCATCGGGCAATCCTGCCTCGACGCGCGCTTTCGCCCGCAGGGTCACGTCGGCCTCGCGCACGCTTACCCGAGCGGAAAAAGCAGCGTTTTCCGGTAGCAACAGGCTGCGGCGGGCAAAATCCGCCATTTCCGGCGAGCGTTCGTAAAGCGTTACCTCGGCCGTCTCCAGCCGGGCGGCAACCGCAAAACCCGCCGCACCTGCACCCGCACCGAGATCGGCTATCCGGCAGGGGCGGTCATCCGCCACCAGCGAAGCCAGAAGCATGGCGTCCATGCCGGCGCGGTGCCCCCTGCCCTTCGGCTGAAGGATGTGAAACCGGCCCCGGTGAAAGGCGTCAATCGTTTCGGAAATATCGTCGCCCACGTCGCCTTAAGCCTCTTCGCCCCGTAACTCGTCCCCCAGCCCGGCATCGATGAGGATGCGTCGGCCCTCATCGGCACGATCCTCTTCCACAAGGAACCTTCGGGGCAAAAGACCGAGCGAACCTTCCAGAATGCTCATCGCCTGATCGGCAACAAGGCAGTGGATGCCGGCGTCCTTCATCAGGCTTTCAGCGAAGGAGAGCAGCACGGCATCGTTGGTACGGATCAGTTCACGCATGGATAAGCCCTAAATTCCCATCTTTTTGAATGGCTAGCGGCAATTCGCCCCTTGCCGCGCAAGGCGCCAGTTTTTATTGTCGAATTCAAATTCGAACAGGAGTCCTGTCCCTTGGGCGTCGTCATACCGCTTGAAGAAAGCAAAAACAAACTCGCATCCGTCAAGCCGCTTGTCGACCTGACCCGCCCCGACATGGAACGGGTGAACCAGCTTATCCTCTCCAAGGCGGGTTCCGATGTCCAGATGATACCCGAGGTGGCCAACCATCTGATCTCGTCCGGCGGCAAGCGCCTGCGGCCGATGCTGACGCTCGCTTCGGCCTCGATGTTCGGTTACGAGGGCGACCACCACATCAAGCTCGCCACCAGCGTGGAATTCATGCACACGGCGACGCTTTTGCATGACGATGTGGTGGATGAAAGCGATCTGCGCCGCGGCAAATCCACCGCCCGCACCATCTGGGGCAACCAGGCAAGCGTTCTCGTCGGCGACTTCCTGCTCGGCCAGGCCTTCCGCATGATGGTGGATGTCGGCTCGCTCGATGCCCTTGATGTGCTGTCCACGGCCGCTTCGGTCATCGCCGAGGGCGAGGTGCTGCAGCTTTCGGTCGCCAAGAACATGGAAACCACCGAAGACGATTATCTGCAGGTGATTCGCGCCAAGACGGCGGCCCTGTTTGCGGCTGCGGCGGAAGTCGGCCCGATTGTCGCCAAGACCGACAAGGCAACCCGCAGCGCGCTCAAATCCTACGGCATGAATCTCGGCCTCGCCTTCCAGCTCGTCGATGACGTCCTCGATTATGGCGGCAAGTCCGCCGATCTCGGCAAGAATACCGGCGACGATTTCCGCGAAGGCAAGATTACGCTGCCGGTCGTCCTTTCCTATCGTCGCGGCACGCAGGACGAGCGCGCCTTCTGGCGAAACGCCATCGAAAAGGGCGAAAGCAGCGATGAAAACCTCGAAAAGGCGCTGGGCCTGATCACCAAATATAATGGTCTTGGCGACACGATCGGACGCGCCACACATTACGGCACCATTGCCCGCGATGCGCTGGCGCCGCTGCCACAGAGCCCGTGGAAAAATGCGCTTCTGGAAGTGATCGACTTCTGCATCGAGCGTCTGAACTGAGGCTAAAGGCCCACGCAAACGGCGGATGGACAGGACCGTCCGCCCGATGTTTCGGGTCGGATTTTTCGCAAGGCGCGATTGTGGCCGGGCCATAATTTCTTGCGGGGTTGCTTCAAAAAAGCCATTCTATCGTGACCAAACAATGGAAACTGATTTTTCCGTGCATTCGCACAAAGGCAAAGGTTCCCTCATGCGGCGTAAACCAGCACTCCGTCTTCTCTGCAGCGCGGCTCTTGCCGCTGCTCTCGCAATCGGCGCGGGCGCAAGCCCCGGCCTTGCGGAGACAAAGGCGAAAACGGAAGAGAAGGCCGTTACGTTCGATCCGGCCAAGGTGAACACCTTCTCCGGCGCTTTCCTTGCCGGGCGCAATGCCGATGTCGATCAGGACTATCCCACCGCGATTTCGCTCTACAAGAAGGCCCTGGAATTCGATCCGGCCAATTCGGAAATCCGCCAGCGGCTGATGATCGCCGAACTTCTGAGCGGCAACTTCGAGGCTGGCGCCAAGATCGCCGATTCGATGAAGGACGATACGTCCGTCGAGCGGGTGACGACCATCGTGCGTGGCCTTGACGCCATCAAGGACAAGGAATTCACCAAGGCCGAGAAAATCCTGAAATATACCGGCCCGAACGATCTTGACCGCATGGTCAACACGCTTTTGACCGCATGGGCGCGTGCCGGTTCCGGCAAGCCGAAGGAAGCTTTGGCGCTTGTCAACAACATGAAGGGCCCGGGCTGGATTTCGATCTTCCAGAAATACAATGCGGCGGCCATCGCCCTTGTCAGCGGCAATATCGATGCGGCCCGGAAAAGCCTCAACGAAGCGGTGACCGATCGCGAAGGCGGCGCAACGGCGTCCGATACCTATATGCGCGCGGTGATGGCGCTGGCACGCCTCGAGGCTTCCGCCGGCAACAGGCAGAAGGCGCTGGACGCGATTGCGGTCGGCGACACTTTCGCGCCGAATTACGCGCCGCTGAAAGCGCTTCGCGAAGCAATCGAAAAGGGTGAGAAGCCGGAACAGCAGATCACCAATGCGGTGGAAGGCGCCGCCAGCGTCATGTTCTCGATTGCCGGGGCATTGAACCGTGAAGGCGCCGAGGAAATCGTCACGCTTTATCTGCAGACGTCACGCGCGCTCGATCAGAAAAGCCCCGATACGCTTATTCTTCTCGGCGGGCTTGCTGAAGCCATGAAGCAGCCTGAACGCGCCATCGTGTTTTACCGCGATGTGCCGAAGGATTCGCCGATGTATCGCATCTCCGAGCTGCAGCTCGGACTAACGCTGGCGCAGACCGGCAAGGTGGATGAGGCGCGCCAGCACCTCAAATCCCTGCTCGAATCCGACCCGAAGGACGTTCGCTCCTACCTCGCTTATGGCAGCGTGCTTTCGGACGCCAAGGACTACAAGGCCATGGCCGAAAACTACGACAAGGCCATCGAGGTGATCGGCGCCGTGCCGCAGAAATCCGACTGGTCGGTGTTCTTCCAGCGCGGTATCGCCTATGAGCGCCTGAAGGAATGGGACAAGGCCGAACCGAATTTCAAGCGGGCGCTGGAGTTGAACCCGGAACAGCCGCAGGTGCTGAACTATCTCGGTTATTCCTGGGTGGATAAGGGCATCAATCTCGACGAAGGCATGAAGATGATCAGCCGCGCCGTCGAGCTTCGCCCGAATGACGGTTATATCGTCGATTCGCTTGGCTGGGCGCATTATCGTCTCGGCGCTTTTGATGACGCGGTGACCGAACTGGAGCGGGCAATCGAACTCAAGGCCGGCGATCCGACCATCAACGACCATCTTGGCGACGCCTATTGGCGCGTGGGCCGCAAGATCGAAGCGGTCTACCAGTGGAACCGTGCGTTGATCGGCGACAGCGATGACGTGGACAAGGCCAAGGTGAAGGAAAAGATCGCCAACGGCCTGCCGCCTCTCGAAAAGGATGCCGAAAATACCGCCAAGAAGGACGTCGCGCCGCAACCACCGGCTCCTCCGGCACCGGCTCCTGTGCCTGCCCCGGACAAGAAATCCTGATGCCGCATGCGTGTGCATGAGGTTTCCGGGGCGGCCGAGACCATCGAGGCGGCCCCGGCAAAAATCAATCTGGCACTGCATGTGACCGGCCAGCGGGCGGATGGTTATCATCTGCTCGAAACGCTGGTGACATTTACCCAGGCCGGCGACACCATTCTCATTCGTGACGCCGATACCGACACCCTCTCGATCTCCGGCCCTTTTGGCGATCTCCTGCGCACGGACGATCGCGGCGACAATCTCGTCACCCGCGCCCGGGACAGGCTGCGTGATGCGCTTGCGGCCACGGGTCAGCCAGGCCGTCCGGTTGCCATTCACCTCGAGAAGAACCTTCCGGTCGCCTCCGGCATCGGCGGCGGTTCGGCGGATGCGGCGGCGACGTTGCGGGCGTTGTTGCGACACTGGCAGGTTACGATTGAGCCGGAAAGGCTGGCATCGCTCGCGCTCACACTCGGCGCGGATGTTCCCATGTGCCTTGAAAGCCAGCCCCTCATCGCACGCGGCATTGGCGAGGAGATCGAACCGGTCTCCGATCTGCCCTGCCTGTTTCTGGTTCTCGCCAATCCGCTGAAAGCCGTCGCGACACCGGATATATTCCGACGCCTGCAAAACAAAACCAATCCCCGCCTGCCGGCACATGCGACAATTGGCTGGGTGGATTTTCTGGCGCAAAGCCGCAACGATCTGCAACCGCCCGCGCAGACATTGCTGCCGGAGATCGGCGAGATCATCGGCATGCTGTCACAGGAAGGTGCCGCGCTTGTCCGCATGTCCGGTTCGGGTGCGACCTGCTTTGGGATTTTCCATTCCTTCGATGCCGCCCGCAAGGCGGAAACATCGCTTAGGAAGAAACGCCCCGGCTGGTATTTTCAGGCGACTCGAACCATTTGAGGATTAGGTCATGGCAGGCGAAAGACCCTTCATTCCCCTTGGCATTGCGGTTTTGACCGTGTCGGATAGCCGCACGCTGGAAAATGACAAATCCGGCGACACGCTCGTTGCAAGGCTTGAGGAAGCGGGACACCGCCTCGCCGCCCGCGCCATCGTGCCGGATGACCGGCAAGCCATTTTCAACACGGTGCGGGACTGGACGCTTGCCACCGGCGTAGACGTGGTGATCACCACCGGCGGCACCGGCTTTACCGGCCGCGACGTGACGCCCGAGGCGCTGGAACCGCTGTTCGAAAAGCGCATGGACGGTTTTTCCGCGCTTTTCCATCGCATTTCCTATGACAAGATCGGCACCGCCACCATCCAGTCACGCGCGACCGGCGGCGTGGCGAACGCCACCTTTATTTTCGTGCTGCCCGGCTCGCCGGGTGCCTGCAAGGATGCCTGGGACGGCATTCTGAAAGCCCAGCTCGATTATCGCCACCTGCCCTGCAATTTCGTGGAAATCATGCCGAGGCTGGATGAACATTTGAAGCGTGGGGGTGGTGGGGTTTAGAGCATCCCCTGAGATTGGACCAAAGGTGCGTGGGGCTTCACTCCCCCTCTGCCCTGCCGGGCATCTCCCCCTCAAGGGGGGAGATCGACTCGCGGCTAGGTCTAGACAATCTCAACGTTGAGAGTGAAGTGGCGGTAGCCCCTCCTGCCGATCTCCCCCCTTGAGGGGGAGATGCCCGGCAGGGCAGAGGGGGGTAAAGCCCCACGCGCCCTTGACGATGACCAACATCCTGCGCCTTCAAACCGGCGCCGCCAAAAACCAATCACGCCAGATATTTCTTGAAAAATTCCACCGTCCGCCCCCAGGCGAGGTCAGCCGCCGCCTTATCATATCGCGCCGAGGACGTATCGTTGTTGAAGGCATGGTTGACGCCGTCATAGACGAAAATCTCAAAGGTCTTGCCGTTTTCCTCCAGTGCCTTCTTATAGGCATCGATGCCGGCATTGATACGTTCATCGAGACCCGCATATTGCAAAAGCAAGGGCGCCTTGATGGCTGGCACGTCGGCCGCCGGGGCCTGCTGGCCGTAATAGGCGACGCCGGCATTGAGGCCGGCCGATTTGGTGGCGAGACGGTTGACCAGCCCGCCGCCCCAGCAGAAGCCGACCGCGCCGACCTTGCCGTTGGCCCCCTGCCTTGCCGCAAGCCAGACCCGGCCCGCTTCGGCATTGGCGACGGTCGCGTCCATATCCAGGCCGCTGAACATCTGCCGCGCCTTCTCCTCATCCGAGGGCGTGCCGCCCTGCGGCGAGAGGAAATCGACGGCCAGCGCCCGGAAACCGGCAAGCGCTACACGCCTTGCTACATCGCGGATATGGTCGTTGAGGCCCCGGTTCTCGTGGATGACGATGACGGAGCCGATCGGCCCCGATACCGATTTCGGCGTGACGAGATAACCCTTCATCTCACCACCGGGAGCGGGATAGGTCACGTCCTCCGCGACGATCCCCGCATCGTCAGGCGCGACGATGGCGGCGTGGGCGCTGTTGGCTGAAAGGAGCGGTGCTATGGCCGCCGCAGCCGCGCCCGAGCCGGCGAGCAAGGTGAGCTTTTCCATGAATTTGCGGCGGTCGAGGCTGAGATGGGTGTATTCATCGTAAGCGTCGATCATGGCCTGCGTAATCTTGGGCTTGTCCATCGCCTGTCCTCCTTGAACGCGGATGTGACGGGCAGGATAACGCAGATCGTCCTGCGGGGAACGCAGCGGGCGGCGGCGGCGCCACACTTTTGCGTGAGCGCCGCAGGCCCTGTCATTTGCCTCAGGCGGCGAGGTCCACGACGATACGGCCGTCGATCTTGCCCTCTTCCATGCGATGGAAGATATCGTTGATATTTTCCAGCTTGTCCCAGGAGAAGTGGGCGGCCACCTTGCCTTCACCGGCGAAGGTCAGCGCCTCCTCCAGATCCTGGCGTGTGCCGACGATGGAGCCACGCACCGTGATGCGCTTCAGCACCGTGTCAAACACCGGAATGGAGATGAAGCCCGGCGGCAGGCCGACAAGCGCCATGGTGCCCTTGGAGCGCAGGAAGCCATAAGCCTGCTCCATGGCCTTCGGCGAAACCGCCGTCACCAGCGCGCCATGGACACCACCGGTTGCCTTCTGCACCTGCTCCACCGCGTCAGGCGCACGGCCGTTGACGGTGACATCGGCTCCGAGTTTTTTCGCAAGCGCCAGCTTGTCATCGAAAATATCAGCGGCAACGACATGCATGCCCATTGCCTTGGCATATTGCACGGCCATGTGACCAAGGCCGCCAATGCCTGAAATGACCACCCATTCACCGGGCCTGACTTCGGTTTCCTTCAGACCCTTATAGACAGTGACGCCGGCGCAAAGCACGGGTGCGGCCGGGCCAAAATCGAGATTATCCGGCAGGCGGCCGACAAATTTCGGATCGGCAAGGCCATATTCGGCAAAGCTGCCATTGACGGAATAACCGGAATTCTTCTGGCTCGGGCACAAGGTTTCCCAGCCGGTGCGGCAGGGGATGCAGCAGCCGCAGGCGGTGTAGAGCCAGGGCGTGCCAGCGCGGTCACCTTCCTTGATGCCGGTGACGCCAGCGCCGATTTTTGCGACATAACCGGCACCCTCATGGCCGGGAATGAAGGGCGGGTTGGGTTTGACCGGCCAATCACCCGTTGCGGCGTGCAGATCGGTGTGGCAAACGCCCGTCGCCTTGTAGTTGATGAGAATCTCACCGGGGCCGGGATCCGGTATCGCCACTTCCTCGATGGTCAGCGGTTTCCCAAACGCGCGGACGACGGCTGCCTTCATTGTTTTTGCCATGACATACTCCTCAATCTCTGCTCGCCTGAAATCCTCGACGGCGGGCAGAGATTAGCGGGGATGGGGCGTCATGGAATTGACCCATCGCAAATCGGCTTATTTTGGAGGCGTCGACTGTCTCACTTATGGAGCAACCTGACGATGCTGTTTCACTCCAGAGCCAACCAGATGGCGAGCCAGCCCCACAGGCAGACCACAAGCGCAAAGCCGATGCCGAACAATGCGCCGCGCTGACGCAGGCGGTTGCTGGTGACATGAACATAGGAATGGGCGTAACGCGAAAGCACGAACAGCCAGGCCAGCACGATGGTGACGATATTGTCCGCATCGGTGATGTAAAGCAGCAGGCAGGCGATGTGGAACAGGACAGGCAGTTCGAACTGGTTGGCGATGTTGCGGTTCACCAGATAGCTCTCGCGCGCCTCTTCGCCCCGGTCGCGCAGCTTGATCGCCGATTCGCGATCCTTGAAGGTGTATTTGTTGCGCCGAACGATCAGCAGTCCGTAGAGCCAGAAAACGAGAAAGACATGGGCGATCATCGGCCAGAACATTGCGGTCGTTGGTGACATGCTTTCTCTCCCAATCGTGAAAACGCTCCCCGATCCGGCTGGAATCGGGGAGCGCCAAATACTCAGTCTATCTTTTTACGGATTCGGTTCGAAAGATCAAACCGCGCCGGGATAGTTCGGGCTTTCGCGGGTGATCGTCACGTCATGGGCGTGGCTTTCACGTAAGCCGGCGCTGGAGATACGCACGAAGGTGGCGCGCTCCTGGAATTCCTTGATGTTGCTGCCGCCGACATAACCCATGGCGGCCTTCAGGCCACCGGCCAGCTGGTGCAGAACGCCGGAGACCGGCCCCTTGTAGGGCACCTGACCTTCGATGCCTTCAGGCACGAGCTTCAGCGTATCGCGCACTTCCGCCTGGAAATAACGGTCAGCCGAACCGCGGGCCATGGCGCCAACGGAGCCCATGCCGCGATAGGCCTTGAAGGAACGGCCCTGATAGAGGAACACTTCGCCCGGGCTTTCATCCGTGCCGGCGAGCAGCGAGCCGATCATGACGGCGGACGCGCCGGCGGCGATGGCCTTGGCCAGATCGCCCGAGAACTTGATGCCGCCATCGGCGATGACGGGAATATCAGCGGCATTGGCCGCTTCAACCGAAGCCATGACGGCCGCCAGCTGCGGCACGCCGACACCGGCGACGATGCGCGTCGTGCAGATAGAACCGGGGCCGATACCGACCTTGACGGCGTCCGCGCCGGCATCGATCAGCGCCTTGGTGCCATCGGCGGTCGCGACATTACCGGCGATGATGCGAACCGAGTTCGACATCTTCTTGACCTGCGAGACGGCATCCAGCACGCGCTGCGAATGGCCATGTGCTGTGTCAACGACCAGAAGGTCGACACCGGCATCGATGAGGCGCTCGGCGCGCTCGATGGCATCGGCACCAACGCTGATGGCGGCGGCGGCGCGAAGGCGGCCCTGCGCATCCTTGGTGGCGTTGGGGTTCAGCTGCGACTTCTCGATATCCTTGACGGTGATGAGGCCGACGCAATTGCCCTTGGGGTCTACAACCAGCAGCTTTTCGATGCGGTGCTTGTGCAGGAGCCGGCGCGCTTCCTGCTGGTCGACGCTGCTTTCCTTGACCGTGACCAGATTTTCGCGGGTCATCAGCTCATAGATTTTCTGCTGCGGATCAGAGGCAAACCGCACGTCGCGGTTGGTCAGAATGCCGACGAGGCGGCCGTTCTTGTGGCCGCCGGCACCGCCGTTTTCAACCACCGGAATGCCGGAAATGCCGTGCGCCTTCATCAAGGCCTGTGCTTCGGCAAGCGTCGCATCCGGGCCGATCGTGACCGGGTTGACGACCATGCCGCTTTCGAACTTCTTCACCTGCCGGACTTCTTCGGCCTGTTCAATGGGGGTCAGGTTGCGATGGATGACGCCGATGCCGCCGGCCTGCGCCATGGCGATGGCGAGACGGCCTTCGGTGACCGTATCCATGGCGGAAGACAGGATCGGCAGGTTGAGATCGATATCACGGGCGATGCGGGTGGCGATATTCGTCTGCCCCGGCATGACTTCGGAATGCCCGGGCTGCAGCAACACATCGTCAAATGTGAGAGCGTCCAAACCAGTGGGTGTTTGAATGATGCGTGCCATGACCAAATTCCTTCATACTGAAAATGCGTGGCCGTTCCGGAACGAAAAGTTCACCCCGGCGCCCTGCAAGGATTGCTTGGAAGTTGGCGAGGGCTGGTAACACGTTCATGACAGGAAGGGAATAGAAAAAACCCGGAATGGACTTCCGGGCTTTCTCTGTTGCTGCATTGCAGCAGATATTAAAGCGCGTCTTGTGGATCCCTGCTCCACAAGACGCGATTTAACTGCTTGTTTTTATGCATGTCGTTATCGCAAAACCGCTTAACACTTTTGCGCGACATGCATTAGATGTCGAACTGGTAGGATTTCGGCACGAAACGATAACCCGTATCCAGCTTTTCCGCATAACCGACGGACGGGAAAGGCATGTGATAGCCGAGGAAAGGCAACCGGTCAGTGGCGATCATGTCATAGACCTTCTTGCGGGTTGCGGCGGCCGCTGCCTTGTCCATGTCGAACTTCACCTCCCAGTCCGGCCTTTGCAGCGACAGGACGAAGTGGTTGGCGGTATCGGCCGTCAGGATCAGCGGCCTGCCTTCCGATTCGATACGGAAGATCATGTGCCCCGGCGAATGGCCGAAGGCCGCAATGCCGGTGATGCCGGACACCACATTGTCGCCGTCACCGATGAAGGTTGTTTTTTCCGCCAGCGGCTTGACGTTGGCGATAACGCCCTTGTGCCCACCCTCGGCAGGTGTTCCGACCCGCTTCTCATCCGTCCAGAAATCATATTCCGCCTGGCCGACCACGTAACGCGCCTTTGAAAAGGCCGGTGCGCCCTTTTCCATCAGCCCGCCGATGTGGTCGCCATGCATGTGGGTCAGCACCACCACGGTCACATCTTCAGGCGTGTAACCGGCCGCCGCCATGCCTTCGATCAGGCGGCCATTGCCGGCGCCACGGCCGGCCTCGCCGAAGCCGGTGTCGAACAACACAAGGTCTGAGCCGGTATTGACGAGAACCGGCGAGAAGGAATTGACGAATTGTTCCTTCGGCAGAAAATTGTCTTCCAGCAATTTGCCGACCGTCTCCGCCGACTGGTCGGTGCCGAAGGTCTCTCCCGGATTGGGTGCGGCGCGCGCGCCGTCCTTCACGACGAGCACCTCGAAATTGCCGAGCTTGAAGCGGTTGGTTTCCGGCGGCATGGCGTGTTTTATCTCCATGGAGGTCTGTGGCTGGTTGGTCTGGGCCGTTGCGGTGCGCGCCATCAACAGCGGCGCGCCGAGGACGGTTGCGCCGGCCGCACCGATGAGGCCGCGTCTGCTCATGCTCAAGGATTGGGTCATCATCTTGTCTCCGATTTCGCCAACTGGCCGTTATCACCAACTGAACTCACCCAACGGACAATAGAGCGAGAAAGTTTCAAGAAAACCGGCCTCACGCAGGTTTGATCGGAGCGTTAGAAATAGACAATTAACATGTTGGCAAGCGGCCCCATCAGGCGTAGGAGGAACAAGCGACACCTTTGTCGCAGCGGAAAGCCGCAGGCAGCCCCATGAACCGCATCATCCCCCTCATCCTGGCAGTCGCTCTCTTTATGGAGCAGATGGACTCCACCGTCATCGCCACCTCGCTTCCGGCGATTGCGAAAGATCTCAATGTCGGACCGATCACGCTCAAGCTGGCGCTGACGGCCTATATGGTGGCGCTGGCGATCTTCATTCCCATCAGCGGCTGGATGGCCGACAAATACGGCGCGAAGAAAATCTTCCGTTTCGCCATCGGCGTTTTTGTCGTCGGGTCAATCTGTTGCGCGGTTTCGTCTTCGGTGTTCGAATTCGTCGTCTCGCGGTTCCTGCAGGGCATGGGCGGGGCGATGATGACGCCTGTCGGGCGCCTCGTGCTGCTGCGCACGACCAAGCGTAGTGAACTCGTTTCCGCCATGGCATTGCTGACGATACCGGGGCTTGTCGGGCCGCTCACCGGCCCACCGATTGGCGGCTTCATCACCACCTATTTTTCATGGCACTGGATTTTCCTGATCAACGTCCCGATCGGCATTATCGGCATCTGGCTCTCGACCATCTTCCTGCCGGAAATCGAGACCACCAACCCGCCGCCGATGGACGGCAAGGGGTTCGTGCTGTCAGGCATCGCCGCTTCGGGCGTGGTGTTCGGCGTGTCGGTGGTCAGCCTTCCGGCCCTGCCGCCGAGCATCGGTATCGCCTCGACGATAATCGGTTTCATCTGCGGATTTCTTTACATGCGCCACGCCGCGCGCCATCCCGCCCCAATTCTGGATTTCCGCATTTTTCAGAATGCGACGTTCCGGGCGGCTTCCGTCGGCGGCACAATCTTCCGTATTTCAACGGGCGCCATTCCCTTCCTGATGCCGCTGATGTTGCAGATCGGCTTCGGACTCAATCCGTTCCAGTCGGGCATGATCACCTTTGCCGGCGCGATTGGCGCGATCACCACGAAATTCATGGCCAAGCGGGTGTTTGCGGCAACCGGGTTCAAGTCAACGCTGATCGGGGCCGGCATTGTCGGCGCCTGCACGACGCTTGCCAACAGCTTCTTCACGCCTGATACGCCCTACCCGCTGATCATGATCTTTCTGGTCACCGCAGGATTTGCCCGGTCGTTCTTCTTCACCGGATCGAACGCGCTCAGCTATTCCGATATCGAGGACAGTCAGGCCAGCCAGGCAACCTCGATGGCCTCGGTGCTGCAACAGATCAGCCTGGCGCTGGGCGTGGCTTTCGCCGCCTCCATTCTGGAAGTCAGCAGCATGATGTCCGGCACGCATCTGCAACTTGCCGATTTCCACATCGCCTTCACCATCGTGGCGCTGGTATCGCTGTTCGCCGTCGTGCCGATCATCCGCATGGACGCACAGGCAGGCGCGGCCGTCTCCGGCCACCGCGGCAAGGTTTCGCAACCGGCGGAGTGATCAGTCTTCGGCAGCCTCTTGCGCGTCCGCATCGACAGCGGGCTCGTTCTTGCGGCCCTTGAAGTGCTTGGCAAGCAGGAACATCTCGACCGATTCCGAGCGTGACGACGCCGGCTTGATGTGCAGGACCTGCTTGAAGTTCTTCTTCAGCATATCCAGCAGCGCCTTTTCGGTGCCGCCCTGGAAGGTCTTGGCCAGGAAATGGCCGCCTTCCGCCAACACCTGAACAGCAAAATCGGCTGCGACTTCGCACAGATGCATGGTGCGGATGTGGTCGGTCTTCTGGTGGCCCGTGGTTGGCGCCGCCATATCCGACAGGACAAGATCGGGCGTGCCGCCGACGGCTTCCATCAGCTGGTCCGGTGCGGTCGGGTCGAGGAAGTCGAGCTGCAGTATCTTGACGCCGGGGATCGGATCGATTTCGAGGAAATCGATGGCGGCGACGCGAATATCGTCCTCAGTCGAATCCGTCACCTTGGAGGCGATCTGCGACCAGCTTCCGGGTGCGGCGCCAAGGTCGATGATGCGGGTCGCACCTTTCAGAATCTGATGCTTGTCGTTGATTTCCAAAAGCTTGAAGGCGGCGCGGGCGCGATAACCTTCCAGCTTCGCACGCTGCACATAGGGGTCATTGATATGACGCTCCAGCCAGCGGCGCGACGAGGCCTTGAGCTTGGTCTTCTTGACCTTCTGGCCGATCTTCCGGCCGGTACGATTGGTGCTTGTCGGCGCCTTGCTCATGTCAAACCTTCCGTTCTGTCCTGCCGTACCATCTGCATGCGCCTTATGCGGTTACGCCGCCATGCGCCGTCATCCGCCATCATATCCGTCAAAAGCCCTTCGCGCAGGCCACGATCTGCCACCCGCATGCGGCGTGACGGCCAGCGGCGGCGAATGGCCTCAAGAATGGCGCAACCCGCCAGAACCAGATCGGCCCTGTCAGGACCGATGCAGGCATTGGCGGCGCGGCCGGCGAAATCCCATGCGAGCAACTTATCCTGCATTGCGGTCACCTCGGCGTCGGACAGCCAGAGGCCATCCACCTTGCGGCGATCATAGCGCGGCAGATCGAGATGGACACCCGCAAGCGTCGTCACCGTGCCGGATGTTCCGATCAGGTGGAAATCCTCGTGATGCAAATGCGGCGCCAGTGGCGGGCAATGGAACGCGTCCAGCAGCCCTTCAACTTCCCGCACCATGGCGGCAAAGACATCGGGCGTCACATCCCGGCCACCGTGGCGTTCCGAGAGCGTGACTACGCCGACCGGCAGCGAGGTCCAGTGGGTGATGTGGTTG
This sequence comes from Agrobacterium sp. V1, assembly GCF_030518355.1. Lineage (NCBI taxonomy): Bacteria > Pseudomonadati > Pseudomonadota > Alphaproteobacteria > Hyphomicrobiales > Rhizobiaceae > Agrobacterium > Agrobacterium sp. V1. Next base: position 262,588 of record NZ_JAULSF010000001.1, on the reverse strand, counting down.
GCAAGCCGGTTCGAGCGGTTTTCACCGACCTTGATGACGGCGATTTCCGAAGATCCGCCGCCGATATCGAACAGCACAACGGAGCGTGCTTCCCGCCCGACAAGCGATGCGCAGCCAGAAACCGCAAGCCGGGCTTCCGTCTCGCGGCTGATGATTTCAAGTTTCAGCCCCGTTTCCCGCGTAACACGCGCCAAAAACTCCTCGCCATTGGCGGCGGCACGGCAGGCTTCGGTGGCGATCAGCCGCATGCGCCTTATCGGGCGGCCGGAGAGTTTCGCCGAGCAGACCTTCAGAGCCTCGACGGCGCGATCCATCGCGTCGTCTGAAAGCCGGCCGCTGGACACCAGCCCCTCGCCCAGCCGGACGATACGCGAAAAGGCATCAACGACCCGGAACTGGCCGGGACGTGTGGGCTGCGCGATAAGCAGGCGGCAATTATTGGTGCCGAGATCGAGCGCCGCATACATATCCGCCGGCGTGTCCTGGCCGTGCTCGTGCTGGCGACCCGCCTGACGTGCGGAATCCAGTTGCTGGCGGTGCGGCTCCTGTGAAGCCCCGTTAACGCGACCGTTCTGCTTGCCGACATGTCGCGGTGCCTGGGAAGGAACCAGCGGGCGGCCCTGCGGATCACGACCACGCGGATCGCGATGAGCCCGCTTGCGGTTGCGCGATTTGCGAACACCGCCGGGCGGTGCTGAGGATGGATTTGTGGCGTCCGTTACAATTGGAGCCTGCGCCTGCTCACCAGATGCAGGCACACTCTGCTGGGAGGACGTGCCTTTGCCGCGAGAACGCCGCCGGCGCTTTCTCTTGCGCGGTTCGGCATCCGGCTCGAGAGCCGACACGTAGGGAGAACCGGCCGGAACATCCGCGGCAACATCATGCGACAGCACAGCGGCGTCACGGGGCTTCCCGTCACGCTTGTGTTTCTTGCCACGACGGGATCGCTTCGCTTTCCCTTTGTTCGCCACCGATGCCCCTTGGTCCGACGGCTTTGGGCCGTTTCCGGGGTCGATCACTGTCTTGTCCATTTCGCCGCGCACAAGCGAAGACGCTATGCTGCTGGCTTTCATAAGGTTTCGTTGGGCAGACAATACCAGCGCAAGAGATTTTAGCCAAATGGTTTTTCCCGAACCGAAAACGGCAAGGGTTCACATGCGACAAAAAAGGCGGGCGCGACGGCCACAATCGCTGTGATTATTTTCGGCTACTTTTAAAACCGGGATATCAGACTGGGAGAAAAATTACTCCCATCTCCCGGTAAGTCCTTGTAGCATTTGAACTTATCGGGAGAAGGGAATGGTACGGTTGAGTGGGGTCGAACCACCGACCTCAGGTGCCACAAACCTGCGCTCTAACCAACTGAGCTACAACCGCACATGAAACGCCGAAGCGGCGTCACGGGGGGTGACATAAAAGGTGTTTCCCCCATTTGCAAGTGCCTCAGTGAATTTTGCGAAAAAAGGCATCGAAAGGCAAGCGCTTTCATTGCACCGAGACTGATAACGGGCGAAGGCGAGGCCTGTTCATGTTAACTCTGTTTGGCGATTCATCCGCCGGATGGTGGACCCCGCCGGCCTGTGAAGTTATTTAAAATTCTGTTAACGTGGTGCCATAGCGGGTTTACCTTTCAGCTTCATGAGGAGGCTGAAAAGCCCGTAAGGTCCGGTAGTGCCAGAATAGGTTTCGACATGCCCGCCGTCCAGTATCCCTTTATCGATATAGCAGTGCATGAACGGGTGCGTGAAGGTTTCGGGCGCGGCGAGGCGATGGCTTTGTTTTCGCTCGACCTTCAGAGCGCCCTTTGGGCCAACGGCCGGGGTGCGGCTTTGTTCGGCACGCCGATGGTTTACGATTTTCTGGAACAGGGCCCGAAGCGGCAGGATGTGACCTTCCGGCAGCTGGCGGCAACGGCGGCGCGGCTTTCCCGGGCGGGCGACAGCCTGCCGTTTACCATTCGCATCAATGCCGGTTTCCGCAGCATTGCGGTGACCGCCAGGGCGGAAATCATTGAAGCAGAACCGGGCCAGCCCGCAATACTGTTTTCCGCCCTTACCGATCAGACTGCACCTGACACGGCGGAATGCGCCCGGCGCATGATCGAAGGTTTTGACGACCCCGATATTCATATGGCGGTTCTGAATGGCGAAAACGAGATTATCGCTGCTTCGCCGCGCTTCTCGTCACTGGGTATTACGCCGCATACGGCAAGGACGCTGGTGCGCATGGCCGCGGGCCAGTCCGGCCATCTCGTCAAACGTCCCGTGCCAACAGGCAAGGGTTATCTGCCGGCGGCTACCGGCCAGATCACGGCGTCGCCCGAACTCAACCTGATGTTCGTGGTCGAGACCGCGCTCGGTACGCTCGATCCTGTCAATGGCTTTGCTGAAGACAAGCCGCAGGAAACCCCGGCTGCCGTTCAGCCCGATTTGCCAGTTGCGGAGGCCGCACCTGTTGTCGCAGCAGCAGCCTCCTTTGATTCCGTGCTGGATGCCGTTGCCGGTATCGAGGATGTGGAGGAGGTGCCGGAACTGCCTGCCGATGGCGAAGACGAGATTGTGGCGGAACAGGAACTGGACGCCCTTCCCTTGCCGGTAGAAGAGCAGGCCGAGGCCCCGCTGGAAATCCCTGTCGAAGACGCCGATGCCGCCGCGCATGAGGCCATGACCGACGATATTGCCGATCTCTTCGAACTCGATGCGGATGAGGCAGAGGCGCAGGTAATCGACCGTGCCGCCGGTCACGACCATGCTGAAGAGACATTGGCAGACGCTGAAAGCGTACCAGCGGAAGAGATCACCGAAACCATGACTGCGCAGGACGCTGCGCCGGCGGCAGAGGAGATTCCGGCGGAAACGGACGCCGTAGAAGCAGCACCGGCTTTTGTGTTTAATGCCGGCGCGCGCGCCTCCCGTTTCGTCTGGAAAATCGATGCGGAAGGACGCTTCAGCTCGATTTCGCATGAATTCGCAGAAGCTGTCGGCGCCAAGGCGGCGGCTGTCGAAGGCATGGGCTTTGCCGATGTGGCCGCACTTTTTAACCTTGATCCGGATGGCAAGATTCGCGAACTACTCGGTCGTCGCGACACATGGTCGGGCAAGACGATCTATTGGCCGGTGGAAGGCACCTCCCTGATGGTGCCGATCGACCTCGCCGCCCTGCCCACCTATACGCGCTCGCGCGAATTCGACGGTTTCCGTGGTTTCGGCATCGTGCGGCTTGCCGACGCCGCGCAAGATCCACATGCCACCGGCCTGACCTTCCTGGAAGGGGAAGAGGTTTTTCCGACCGAGACTTCGCCACAACCGGATGCCGAGGATGAAAGCCACGAATTGCTGGCGTTTATCGATGAGGATGACGTTGCCGAAGACGAAGCCGTTTCCGCCGGTGACGATGAGACCCCGGTCGAATCTGACGACACCACTGGCGAGGTGACGAACGAAGATCAGCGTCACGATGACAGCCCGGCGGAATTCGAAGCGCCGGCGCCGGCACCCGCTTCGGACACGGAGCCTTCCTATTCCGACAAGGTCGTTCATCTGGAAGAGCGCCGCTCACGCTCCCGCGAGGGTCTGACCGCAGGCGAACAGGCCGCCTTCCGGGAAATCGGCCGGACACTTGCGCCCATCGACTCGCTTGCGGACGAGAGCCGCAAAGCGGACGAAGAGGTGCATTCCGCCGAGCCGGTTCCACAGGATAGCCGCGAAGATATCACGCCGGAAATCCCGGTGGACGAAACGCAGAACCTTCAAGAGGCTGCCAAGGCAACCGAAATGGCGGAAGAGGACGACCTTTTCGCTGACTATGTTCGCGGTGAGCGGCCGGCTGCTGCCCCCACGCCGGCGACTGAAATAGACACCGGCGAAAAGGAAGACACCGCAACTGACCTGCAGCCGACGGCGGATATTGCCGCTGCGATGGTCAGCCCTCCCCCTCGCCCCGCCGGCGTACTGACGGCCGAGACGCTGGATCAGATGCCGGTGGCGCTTCTTGTCCATGCCGGCGACAGGCTGATCCACGCCAACCCGGATTTCCTGCGGCTGACGGGCTACACCTCGCTTGAGGAGCTTCAGGACGTGGGCGGACTGGAAGCGCTGCTGCAGCGGCAGGAGCTGGACGAGATGCCTGACAATGAGGGTGGCATGGTCGTGGTCAGTGCCGAAAACGACATCATTCCGGTCAAGGCGCGGTTACAGTCCATCCGCTGGGAAGAAACCAAGGCACTGATGCTGTCGCTGGTTCCGCTGGAGGAAAAACAGACGCCTGTTGCAGCGGCCAACGAAAATACGGCAGCGACAGCGGGTGCAGAAGCCGGCAGCGTTTCCGTGCTGCAGGGCGAGGTCGAGGAACTGCATTCCATTCTGGAAACCGCTACCGACGGCGTGGTGTTGCTGGGAGACAGCGGTGAAATCCGCTCGCTCAACCGTTCCGCCAGCGCGCTGTTCAACTATGACAATGGCGAAATCGCCGGAAAACCCTTCGTCACCCTGTTTGCGCATGAGAGCCAGCGCGCCGTGCTGGATTATCTCTCCGGCCTCGCCAATAACGGTGTGGCCAGCGTGTTGAATGATGGCCGCGAGGTGATCGGCCGCGAAGCATCCGGCGGGTTCCTGCCGCTGTTCATGACCATCGGGCGGCTTAAATCCTCGCATGGCTATTGCGCCGTCATTCGCGACATCACCCAGTGGAAGCGCACGGAAGAGGAACTCCGCAACGCCAAGCGCGCGGCGGAAACCGCCAATGCCCACAAAACCGATTTTCTGGCCCGCGTCAGCCATGAAATACGCACACCGCTCAACGCCATTATCGGTTTTGCCGACATGATGGCGACCGAACGGTTCGGGCCGATCGGCCATCCGCGTTATGCGGAATATTCCAATGATATCGGCCGTTCCGGCCGGCATGTGCTCGATATCGTCAATGATCTGCTCGACATTTCCAAGATCGAAGCCGGGCAGATGGATGTGGATTTCATCGCCGTGCCGCTGAACGAGACGGTGGCCGAAGCGGTCTCGCTGGTGCAGCCGCAGGCCAACAATCAGCGTGTCATCATCCGCACCGCACTGTCGCAATCCGTGCCGCAGATCGTTGCCGACCTGCGCTCGATCAAGCAGATCGTGCTGAACATCCTGTCCAACGCCATCCGCTTCACGCCCTCCGGCGGCCAGATCGTGGTGTCTACGGCCTATGAGGCGAATGGCAGCGTCTCGCTGCGCATCCGCGACACCGGCATCGGCATGACGCGGGCGGAGCTGGAACAGGCCATGAAGCCATTCCGGCAGGTGGCATCATCCAGCAAGCGCGTGCGTGGCGACGGCACCGGGCTTGGCCTGCCACTGACGAAGGCGATGGTGGATGCTAACCGCGCAAATTTCTCCATCACCTCGACGCCGAATGAAGGCACGCTGGTGGAAATCACCTTTCCGTCGCAACGGGTTCTTGCCAACTGAGGTCATGCGGGCGTAGCAATGCGAAAGCCACCGGCGTAATGATCGCCGATCAAGGCTTTCGCAAGACAGGCCCGCATGCCCATGACGGTTTCCCTTCCAGCCACAAGACGTGTTTCGATACTGCCTGTCGCGGCGGTCATCGTCGCGGCCATTGCCGCCATGCCCATTCTGGCGATCTTCTGGCTGGCGCTCACCGGCAGCACGGAAGGATGGCAGCATCTTCTCGCCAATGTTCTGCCGCGTGCGGGGTTTCGCACGTTCATGTTGCTGGGGATGACGGCCGCGACGACGGCGTTTTTCGGCATTGCCTGCGCCTGGCTCGTCACGACATTCGAATTTCCGCTGCGGCGTCTGTTGTCTGCAGCACTCGTGCTGCCGCTCGCCATTCCCTCCTATCTTGCCGCCTATGCCTTCGGCGAGTTCCTCGATTTCACCGGCCCGGTGCAGAGCGCAATTCGCGCCGCCTTCGACTATCACAGCATCCGCGATTACTGGTTTCCTGACATACGCTCGCTTGGCGGCGCGGTGATCGTCCTGAGTTCGGTGCTTTACCCCTATGTCTATCTTTCGGCCCGCGCCGCCTTTTCCATGCAAGGCCGGTTTGCGGCGGAAGCGGCCCGCACGCTTGGCGCAAAGCCGCTCAGCGTGTTCTTTTCCGTGCAGTTGCCGATGGCGCGACCGGCGATTGCCATCGGGCTTTCGCTCGTCTTGATGGAGACGCTGAACGATATCGGTGCAGTCGAATATCTCGGTGTCCAGACGCTGACCTTCACCATTTACGAGACCTGGCTCAATCGCGGCAATCTTGCCAATGCGACGCAGATCGCCGCAGTCATCCTCATCATCGTTGGCGCGCTGATCTTCATCGAACGCAATGCGCGTGAGAAACAGCGTTTCGGTGCACCGAAAGCGACGAGCATGGCGCAGCGCCACCGGCTGAAGATGTTGACCGGCTGGCGGCGCTGGTGTGCGAGCCTGTTCTGTTTCCTGCCGGTGGCAAGCGGGTTTTTCATTCCCGTCATCGTGCTCGGCGGTTACGCGGCCAAGCGGCTGGATGCGCTGTTTGCGCCGAAACTTCTGAAAGCGCTGGGCCACAGTCTCGAGGTCTCCCTCTCCGCCGCTTTCGTCACCCTGATCGCGGCTTTCATCTTTTCCTACGCCATTCGAACCGAGCGCTCGCGCACCTCGAAAGTCGTCGCCCGCCTCGGTTCCATGGGATATGGCGTGCCGGGAACGGTGCTTGCCATCGGCGTGCTTATTCCGCTCGCCGGCCTCGACAATGGCGTCGACGGGTTCATTCGGTCGCATTTCGGGTTTTCAAGCGGGTTGCTGCTTTCCGGCACCGCCTTCGCCATCATCTATGCCCATAGCGTGCGCTTCATGACCATGGCGGAAGGCACGCTCGATGCCGGTTTCCAGAAGCTCTCGCCGCATATCGACATGGCCTCGCGAACGCTTGGGCGCAATCGTTTACAAACGCTGTTCAAGGTGCTGCTGCCGAACATGCGGCCGGCGGCTCTGACTGCTTTTCTGCTCGTGCTGATCGAATCCATGAAGGAACTGCCGGCGACCATCCTGCTCAGGCCTTTCGGTTTCAACACGCTTGCCACACTAGTCTATGAGGATGCATCCCGCTCCAGGGTGCAGGATGCCGCCGTGCCGGCGATCATCATCATCATCGCCGGGCTTATTCCCGTGCTTCTCGTCTCGAAATCCATGAATCATCCGGAAAACAGCTGAGCCGCGCCTGGTATCTCGGCAAAAAGAAAGGCGGCCTTTCGGCCGCCTGTATTAGTTGTGCTTTTTTTAACGAGAGAAAGGGGGACAACCTCGCCATATGGAAATTATCAATCCCGGCCGTCAGAAATTTGACAGCCCTGCGTTAGGTTTACTTTCCGCCAACTCCTATTAACAAGCGGTTAAAACCAAAATCGAGCAATTACCGACGATAATTCCTATTTTGAGACCGTAAAGTCCCAAAACTAAATTATAGGTTTCTAATTTTATTGCGATTTCAACAGTAACGTGAGGAAATCGAAGCAGAGCCGATAATCAGTTGCGGGCGGCAGCGTGCTCGTCCCGCATCCGCTGCAGTTCGGTGCGTTTGGACGTGATGGAGGTGACGATGACGCCGATCGTCACAAGGCCGATGAGGATCGTGCAGATGGCATTGATTTCCGGCGTCACACCGAGACGCACCTGCGAGTAAATCTTGATCGGCAGCGTGGTTGCGCCGGGGCCTGTGGCGAAGCTGGCGATCACCAGATCGTCGAGCGACAGCGTGAACGCCAGCATCCAGCCGGCGATGACGGCGGGGAAGATCAACGGCAGGGTGATGCGGAAGAAAGTCTTCACCGGCGGGCAGCCAAGATCAAGTGCGGCTTCCTCAAGACTGCGGTCGAAGGTGAGCAGGCGTGACTGCACGACGATTGCCACATAACACATGGTGAAGGTGGTGTGGGCGATGACCACCGTCCAGAAACCACGATCCACCCCGACAGCCACGAACAAAAGCAGCAGCGACAGGCCGGTAATGACTTCAGGCATGACGAGCGGCGCGTAGATCATGCCGGAAAACAGCACGCGCCCCGGGAAGCGGGCAAAACGGGTAAGCGACAGGGCCGCCAGTGTTCCGAGGATGGTGCCGATGGTGGCGCTTAAGATACCGACACGCAGCGTCACCCAGGCGGCATCCATCAGCCCCTGGTTCGACCACATGGACCTGTACCATTGCAGCGAGAAGCCGCCCCAGACCGTCACCAGTTTGGAGGCGTTGAAGGAATAAACGATCAGGATGATGATCGGGATATAAAGAAAGGCAAAACCGAGGGTGAGGACGGTGATGTCGAATTTTCCGCGCTTCATGGCCTCACCCCACCTTCTTCTGCTGGTTCTGGAAGATGGCAATCGGCACCACCAGCAACAGCAGGAGCAACACGGCCACCGCCGATGCCAAGGGCCAGTCGCGGTTGCCGAAGAATTCCGTCCACAACGTCTTGCCGATCATCAATGTCTGCGCGCCGCCGAGCAGATCGGGAATGACGAATTCGCCTGTTATCGGGATGAAGCAGATCATCGACCCGGCAACCACGCCCGGCAGCGACAGCGGGAAAGTGATCTTCCAGAAGGCCTTCCATGGCGGGCAGCCAAGATCGGCCGCCGCTTCAAGAAGCGTGTTGTCCAGTTTTTCCAGCGCCGAATAAAGCGGCAGCACCATGAAGGGCAGATAGGAATAAACGATGCCGATGAAGATCGCCGTCTCGGTGCGGAAGATGTTGACCTGCTGGTCAGGCCCCAGAAGACCGATCGACTGGAACAGTACCGTCAGCAGGCCCTCCGGCTTCAGAATGCCGATCCAGGCGTAAACGCGGATCAGGAACGAGGTCCAGAACGGCAGGATTACCAGCATCACCAGTGTCGGCCGCACGGCTGAAGGCGCGCGCGCCATGGCCAGCGCCATGGGATAACCGATCAACAGCAGAAGGCAGGTGGAGATGAAGGCGATGCGCAGCGACGACAGATAGGCGTCGATGTAGAGCGGGTCTTCCGTCAGGAACAGGTAATTTTCGAAATCAAGCTGCGAGAAGAACGCGCCGAGCTTCGAAAAGCCTTCGAAGACCGGCGTGTAGGGCGGCATGGATATGGCCGTATCCGACAGCGAAATCTTGAAGATGATGAAAAACGGCGCTGCGAAGAACAGCAGCAGCCAGAAATAGGGAACCGCAACGACCAGCCAGCGCCAGGGGCTTTGCCGGTTCTCGGGAGTGGTGATCGCCATGAAAGCCTCCCTCAGCGCGTCAGGACAAGACCTGAATCCGATTTCCAGTTCAACCACACCATGTCGCCGAAGGTGATCGGGCGATCAACGAGACGGGACACATTCGCCTGCGCCGCACGGAGGACACGGCCATCGGCGAGCTTGACGATGAAGACCGAAAAGTCACCGAGATAACCAATATCCCAGACCTCGCCATAGGCGGAATTGACGGAGCTGTCGGCCGGCTCATCCAGCGAGATGCGAACCTTTTCCGGGCGGATGGCATAAGCCACCTGACTGCCGGTTGCCGCCGCGCATTCCTGCTCCACCGCCACTTTCAGCCCGTCGCAATCGAGCGTCACCAGACCCGGTTTGCCGATATCGGAGGCATTGGCAACGACATTGGCGTCGAAAATATTGATGTCGCCGATGAAGTCAGCCACGTAACGGCTGTTCGGCGCCTCGTAAATCTCGGCAGGCGTCGCCACCTGCACGACGATGCCCTTGTCCATGACGGCGATGCGGTCCGACACCGTCATCGCCTCTTCCTGATCGTGGGTAACGATCAGGAAGGTGAGGCCGAGATTGGTCTGGATGTCCATCAGCTCGAATTGGGTTTCCTCGCGCAGCTTCTTGTCGAGCGCGCCGAGCGGTTCATCGAGCAACAGCACCTTCGGGCGCTTGGCGAGCGAACGGGCGAGCGCCACGCGCTGCCGCTGGCCACCGGAAAGCTGGCTCGGCTTGCGTTTGGCGAATTCCGTGAGTTTGACGAGCCGCAGCATTTCCTCGACGCGGGAAGAGATTTCCGCTTTCGGCAAGCCGTCCTGTTCGAGACCGAAGGCGATGTTCTTTTCCACCGACATATGCGGGAAAAGCGCATAGGACTGGAACATCATATTGGTGGGACGCTTATAGGGCGGGACGCCGGAAATATCCTTGCCCTGCAACAGGATGCGGCCCTCGGTCGGCTCTTCGAAACCGGCCAGCATGCGCATCAGTGTGGTCTTGCCGCAGCCAGAGGGACCAAGCAGTGAGAAGAACTCGCGCTCGTAAATGTCGAGCGTCAGGTTATTGACGGCGACAAAATCGCCGAAACGCTTGGTGACATTTTCAAAACGGATGAAGGGAACCGCATCGGGGTTGTCCCACGGGCTGAATTTGCGTTTGACCGGCCCCAGAGTTTTCGCCATTCACCCTACCCTCAAATCCCGTTGGTCTTTCGATCGATGCTTCGGGGCGGGCAGCGCCGGCAGGTAAGGTGACCTGCCGGCAAAGCTATCAGAGAAACAGGCCCGCCGGCCGTTCCTCAACCAGCGGACGGAAATGTCAGCTGCCGGTCTTTATCTGCGTCCAGACGCGGTTCAGCACACGCTGTTCCTTCGGTCCGTAAGGCGAGATGGTGAAGAGCTTCTTCATCGTCTCGGCATCGGGATAGACCGCAGGATTTTTCGAAACCGACTCATCCATCAGCGCCTGCGAGGCGAGATTGCCATTGGCGTATTGAACGTAGTTCGACGCCTTGGCGATGACTTCCGGCCGCATCAGATAGTTGATGAAGGCATGCGCTTCCTCGACATTCTTGGCATCCGCCGGGATGGCAAGGTTGTCGAACCACATATAGGTGCCTTCCTTCGGGATGACGTAATTCACCTCAACGCCGTTCTTGGCTTCTTCCGCGCGGCTTTTCGCCTGCAGGATATCGCCCGACCAGCCGATGGTGATGCAGCTGTCGCCATTCGCGAGTTCATCGATATAGGCGGAGGAATTAAACGTCTTCACATAGGGGCGGATCTTCGAGTAGACCTCGCCGCCCGCTTCCAGATCGGCCGTTTCCTTGCTGTCCGGGTTCTTGCCGAGATAATTCATGGCAATGGCGAAGGTTTCATCCGACGCATCGAGAATATTGATGCCGCAGGATTTCAGCTTTTCGGCATTTTCCGGCTTGAAGAGAACATCCCAGCTATCAACAGGCACATCGCCGAGAGCAGCCTTCACCTTGGCGACGTTATAACCGATGCCGGTGGTGCCCCACATGTAGTTCACGGCATATTCGTTGCCGGGGTCGTATTTCGCCAGGCGCTCGGAGACCTCAGGCCACATGTTCTTCAGATTCGGCAACTTGGACTTGTCGAGCTTCTGGAACACGCCGGCATTGATCTGACGGGCGAGGAAGGGGCCGGTTGGCACCACGACGTCATAACCGGAGCTGCCGGCCAGAAGCTTGGTTTCCACAAGCTCGTTGCTGTCGAACACGTCATAGACAACCTTGATACCGGTTTCCTTGGTGAAATCGGCAAGCACTGATTCGTCGATATAATCCGACCAGTTATAGACGTGGACGACCTTCTCCTGGGCCATTGCCGAGCCTGCTGCAACGAGCGCGGTGGTGAGAGCCAAGGTCAGGCGGAGAGAACGGTTTTTCATGATGTCTCCTGTTAACGCATCCTCACGGTGGGAGCGTGATCCCCTTTTTTTGGAGAGACTAGAAAGGAAAACAAAAGGGAGCAAGCGGGAAATGTGCAGCACAGCATTTTCAACCGAATGTTTTCCAGTCACAAAAAAGCGAATGGAAACACCTACTGGAAGTCGAAAACACTGAGACCGGTGACCATTTCATCCAGCCCCAGGGGCCGCGTCAGCGGCGCTTCGGCCCGCGACAGACAACCCTGCCTTTCGCACAGCCGGCAGGAGGGACCGACGGCGACAGGCGCAGCACCCGAGGCGGCGGGACCATAGACCGTCTCTCCCGCCTGAGCGAGATCGCAGCCGACCAGCACGGCCGTGCGCCTTACCCTTTCGCCAAAACCCGCCTGCGGGCCTTCGAGTGTGCGCGAAACAGTGAGAAAGGCGTCACCATCAGGCATTTCCACCGCTTCCACCAGCACCTGCCCCGGCTGGGCGAAGGCTGCATGGATATTGAGCCGTGGACAGAGCCCACCGAAACGCGCCCTTGGAAAACCGCCGGCGCCTGCGAGGCGGAACCTGTTGCCGGCATTGTCTATCTCCATCAGGAAAAACGGAATTGCCGCAGCCGTCGGTCGTTGCAGGCTGACGAGGCGGTTGGCAGCCTGTTCAAACGACACATTGAAGCGCGATCGCAAAACCTCAAGGTCATATTTTGCGCGCTGGGCGGCGGCAAGGAATGCACCATAGGGCATCATCAGCGCATGGGCGGCATAACGCGCCAGTTCAAAACGGGCGATGCGCCGCGCTTCCTCGCCCTTCAGGCCAAGCGCCTCCAATTCCGCACCGATCTCTTCGCGAAGCGCCAGAAGACAGGTCTCCATAGCCATTTCCCTCAGCTGATCCGGCTGCGACAGGCGCTCGGATAAAAACAGCCGCATGGAATGGCGATCATAACGCCGCCGCAGATTGGGCATGGCATGGACCGGCAGGGTTCTGACGACGATGCCGTGGTTTTTCTGGAGCCACGCGCGCAGACCGGAGGCGAGATCATCGCCTGATGACAATTGTTTATGGAGTTCTTCCGCCGACGCATCGATGGTGTGGAAATAGGCCGGCCGGTTTTCAAAGACGTGCCGTACTTCATCGATCGGCAGGCGGGTGGAGGAAAGCGCCGTCTCATGCCCCTCGCGCGCTAGGAGATCGGAGAGGTCGGAAAGGCGTTGCGCCTGCTCCCGATAGGCCCGGTAGAGCTTGAGGACACCGCTTGCCGCATTGGGCGCGGCATCGGCGACTTCGATCAGTTCCTGCGGCGACGGCACCTCGCCCGCAAGCAGCGGATCGGCAAAGACCTCGCGCAGCTGTCCAGCGGAACCGGCGCTTTCGCCTTGCAGGTCATCCAGATCGACCTTGTAGACCGAGGCGAGCTTCAGCAGCAGTTGCACCGTTAGCGGCCGCTGGTTGCGCTCGATGAGATTGAGATAGGAGGGCGAGATCGCCAGCGCCTCGGCCATGGCCGTCTGCGTCAGCGCGAGACCGTTGCGAATGCGGCGCACGCGCGGGCCCGCAAAAATCTTGTTTTCCGACACAGCGTCGCCCCTCCATCCACGTCAACTCATACAAGCCTGTTACAAAATCGTCGACTTAAGGTCTTTTACAAAATTTACAATTTTACAGCTCTTCCCTGTCATGCATCCTACAGGATAACCTCTTTCAAGTCACTGTTTTTATGTTTGTTCTGGCGCTCAAATCTCGAAAAATGTAAATGTAGTCACATCGAACGGCGCTTCATGAAATCGAAAGAGAGCCGTTTCCGAAACTGCATTTGTCATGGGAGAGAGAAGTATGACGGATTTTTACAAGCTTGTTCCGGGTGCACCGCAGGGGCGTTTTGACGGCATTGAGCGCACCTACACCGCCGCCGACGTGGAGCGGCTGCGCGGCTCCGTCGAAATCCGCCATTCGCTGGCCGAAATGGGCGCGAACCGGCTGTGGAAGCTGATCAACGAGGAGAATTTCGTCAACGCGCTCGGCGCGCTCTCCGGCAACCAGGCCATGCAGATGGTTCGTGCCGGGCTGAAGGCGATCTACCTCTCCGGCTGGCAGGTTGCGGCGGATGCCAACACGGCGTCGGCCATGTATCCGGACCAGTCGCTTTATCCCGCCAATGCCGCACCGGAGCTTGCAAAGCGCATCAACCGCACTTTGCAGCGCGCCGACCAGATCGAGACGGCGGAAGGCAAGGGCCTTTCGGTCGATACCTGGTTTGCGCCGATCGTTGCCGATGCGGAGGCCGGTTTCGGTGGCCCGCTCAACGCCTTCGAGATCATGAAGGCCTTTATTGAAGCGGGTGCGGCGGGTGTTCATTATGAAGACCAGCTGGCATCGGAAAAGAAATGCGGCCATCTCGGTGGCAAGGTTCTGATCCCGACGGCGGCGCATATTCGCAACCTGACGGCGGCGCGGCTTGCGGCTGACGTCATGGGCGTACCGACGCTGGTCATCGCCCGCACGGATGCGGAAGCCGCCAAACTTCTGACCTCCGATATCGACGAGCGCGATCAGCCCTTCGTGGATTACGATGCCGGCCGCACTGTTGAGGGCTTCTATCAGGTCAAGAACGGTCTTGAACCCTGCATCGCCCGTGCGGTGGCCTATGCGCCCTATTGCGACCTGATCTGGTGCGAGACATCCAAGCCGGATCTCGAGCAGGCGCGCAGGTTTGCGGAAGGCGTGCACAAGGTGCATCCCGGCAAGAAGCTCGCTTACAATTGCTCGCCGTCGTTCAACTGGAAAAAGAACCTCGACGACGCGACGATTGCCAAGTTCCAGCGGGAACTGGGAGCGATGGGCTACAAGTTCCAGTTCATCACCCTTGCCGGTTTCCACCAGCTGAATTTCGGCATGTTCGAACTGGCGCGCGGTTACAAGGACCGGCAGATGGCGGCCTATTCCGAGCTTCAGGAAGCGGAATTCGCAGCCGAGGCCAATGGTTACACCGCCACCAAACATCAGCGTGAAGTCGGCACCGGCTATTTCGACGCCGTGTCGCTGGCCATTTCCGGCGGCACGTCTTCGACCACCGCCATGAAGGAATCCACCGAGCACGACCAGTTCCGCCCGGCGGCCGAATAAACAGGCAAAACGGCCCTTTCCGATTTCGGGAAGGGCTTGCAAACCGGATCAAGAACCCCGACCAATAAAGAGAGGAGAAATGCCATGAATGCCCACAACCCCATCAAGACCCACGTCAAGGAACGCGCCGAGGAGCAGTCCTCCGCCATGACGCAGGATCAGCAGGCCGCCATCCGCATGCTGGCCAATGATCTGCACCGCCTTAACCAGGCTGTCATGAAAGCCGTTGAGGCCGGTGTTTCCGTCGAGCTGGTCCGCTCGGCCCGCCACCATGGCGGCGGCGGCAACTGGGGCGATCTGCTGATCCCGGTCATCGTCGCGCAGGGCGCTGCGGCCTGAAACGGCCCCAACCCTTTACGCCGGACGGCTCTTGCGCCCGGCATATAAATCGGAATGCCCCTTGATCAGACGGGTCATCCGGTCCGCCACCGTCCGTATATCGCGGCGGTGGCGATCGTCATTGTTCATGACGATCCACTGATTATGGCGGAGAGGTTCGATCTCGCCGCCCTCGCGTGTGAGCCGTGCATCCGCATCGCCCACGAAACAGGGGAGAACGGCGACGCCTGCCCCTGATAGCACCAGATCAAGAAGCGCGGTTGGCCGGTTCACCGTTACCACGATATCACCACTACGGTTTTCGTGCGGCCAGCGCAGATAGGCGGAAATGGCATTTTCGTCCGTCACTGCCAATAAGCGGTCGGCAACCGATGCAGTTGCGTTGCGCAATCTGTAGGGCGCATAGGCCACCTCCCCCGTCTTGATGGCGGCAAGGTTCTTTTCCTGCGGCTCGAAAGCGCGGATACCGATGTCGTTTTCGCGATGGGCTAGGGACGCCCTCTGTTCCGCAATGAAGAGATCGATGCGAAAATCATCGCGATCTGTACAGATGGCGGAGAAGTTCCCGGTCAGCAGCCAGGCGTTCCAGGTGCCGACGGCAATACGCACGACGGAAGAGGCCGATGACGCCTTCTGCCATCCCTCAATATCCTTCGCTGCATGCTCCATCGCCTGAAGCCGGTCGAACAATGCGCGACCATCCGCCGTCAGGGCATATCCCGTCTGGCTGCGCTGGAACAGGGCCTTGCCAATGCGCTCCTCCAGCTCGACCATGCGCCGCCCGACGGTTGCCGGGCTCAAACCCGTCAGCGCAGCGGCGCCCGTCAGACCGCCGCTGCGTGACACATCAAGGAAAAGCTGATAGGAATCCCAGGTGACGTTTTTCATTGGTGAAAAACGTAGCGCATTTTCTTGCGCAGATAAATCAAAAAACGGCGCGCATCATGGCCCTCCGCATTACGAGGAGAGTGACATGCACGCGATTTTTGCAGCCCGGGCCATCATCGAAAACCAGCAGCCGCGCACGCGGCGCGAGGCCATTCAGCAGGAAGAGAAATTTTATGTCGATATGGCGCACGCATCGCGCCCATCGCGGCTTGTCAGCGCGCTTATCGGCTTGATGAAGGCGAAGGGCCGCAGATCAGTAAAAGAGGGCAATCAGGGTCGCGATAGCGCCGGCGGCGATGACGGTCAGTCGAAGAGCCAGCTGCCGGCTCTCGCTTTCGGCGCGGGCGATGGCAATTGCGCGAGGGCGGCGATGTGCGGATCTGTTCATGCGCGGGCTCCTGACGAAAAACTCAACCGACCCATGCCCTGTTAAGAGCCTCCAGCATGACTTCATGTGCAGCGGGATCATCGAGCGATCCGCTTTGCTGGCATTTGGTCAGGATGACTCCGCGCCCGTTAACAGATTATTAAAAGAGCGAGGAAGGGCCACAACTTTACGAACTGAAATTGAGTTGGCGAACAGGTCACATCCGCACTCCGTCACCCCGGACGAGTTCCGGGGTCCAGCGCGATCAAGTCCTTGATCGCGAAAGACTCTTCACGTCGCAGACGCGCCGTGGCTGGATGCCGGATCAAGTCCGGCATGGCGAAGGAGAGAGGTCCGAATTTTTCCACGGCCAGAGACGATCACGCGAATTCGCCTGCCGCCTGCCCGGATGCCCAGGCCCACTGGAAATTATAACCGCCGAGCCAGCCGGTCACATCAACACATTCGCCGATGAAATAGAGGCCGGCGACCGATTTCGCTGCCATGCTGCGGGAATCGAGGCCGGTCGTGTCCACACCGCCGAGCGTGACTTCCGCCGTGCGATAACCTTCCGAACCGGCAGGCTTGATCTGCCAGTCCTGCACCTGTGCGGCCAGCTTTGTAAGAGCCTTTTCGGACATATCGGCGAGATTGCCGGTCAGGCCGGATTGTTCGACCACGTGCTGGGCGAGCCGCTTCGGCAGGATTTCTGCAAGAGCAGTTTGCGCGGACTGACGGCCGTTCTTCTGTTTAGCCTCTTTCAGCAACGCAACAATATCGCGCCCCGGCTCCAGTTTCAGACGGATGACATCACCCTCCCGCCAATAGGAGGAAATCTGCAGGATCGAGGGACCACTCAAACCGCGATGGGTGAACAGCAGTGCTTCGTTGAAAACCGTCTTGCCGTGCGAAATTTCAGCTGGAACGGCGACACCGGCAAGCGGGCTCAGCCTTTCAAGCGCTGCGGGATCGAGCGTCAGCGGCACCAGGCCGGGACGCGTTTCGATGAGTTTGAGGCCGAATTGTTCGGCGATCTGATAGGCAAAACCCGTCGCGCCCATTTTCGGGATAGACTTGCCGCCTGTCGCCACGACAAGGCTTTCGGCCTCAATGACGCCGCCAGACGTGGTCACACGGAAACGCCCGCCATCATGGGCGACGGTCGAGACGGCAGTTTCGAGCCGCAGCTTCGCATTCACCGCCTGCATTTCGCCAAGCAGCATGCGGATGATGTCCTTGGCGCTATCGTCGCAAAACAGCTGGCCGAGCGTCTTTTCATGCCAGGCGATGCGGTGTTTTTCCACCAGCGCAATGAAATCGCGCGGCGTATAACGGGCGAGCGCGGATTTGGCGAAATGCGGGTTGGCGGAGAGATAATTCTTCGGCCCGGCATGGATATTGGTGAAATTGCAGCGACCGCCGCCGGAGATGCGGATTTTCTCCCCCGGCGCCCTGGCATGGTCAATAATGATGACGGAACGGCCGCGCTGGCCGGCGCGGATGGCGCACATCATGCCAGCGGCGCCCGCCCCCAAAATCAGCACGTCACATTTCTCTGTCATCATTCCATCCGATCCGTTTCCTTTCCTCTTTTCGAAGTGCCGCCCATTGTCAATGGCGCTTTCCCCCTCGCCAATTGCCAAACTACGGTTATGATGGCGCCAGTCGAAACACAGACCCGGTGATACATGCCCCCGAAGAAAACCATGCTCCGCCCGAAGAAACAGGCAACCATGGCAAAGACACCTCCCCTCGACCTTTCCTCAACCCGTGGCGTTTCCTCCTGGCGCGAAGCCGCGCAATGGCTGCGGGCGCGCGGTATCGAGGATATCGAATGCATCACGCCCGATCTTGCCGGCGTTGCACGCGGCAAGATGATGCCGACGGCGAAATTCACGGGTGACACATCGCTCGCCCTGCCATCCGCGCTCTATCGCCATACGATATCAGGCGAATACCCTGACGAGACGGCGAATTTCCGTTACGAGCCGCGCGACAGCGACCTGAAGCTGGTGCCTGATCTTTCCACCCTGTCCGTCGTGCCGTGGGAAAGCGACCCGACCGCGCAGGTGATCTGCGATGTGGTGGATGCCGAGGGCAATTTCGTTCCCTACACGCCGCGCAACGTTTTGAAGAACGTGCTTTCGCTCTATACCGAAAAAGGCTGGAAGCCGGTCGTTGCGCCGGAAATCGAATTTTATCTCGTCGCCATGAACGACGACCCGGACTATCCGCTGCATCCGCCGAAGGGGCGCTCCGGCCGGTCGATTGTCGGCGGGCAGAGCTATTCGATTGCCGGCATCAACGAGTTCGACGAACTGATCGACGACATCTATCACTTCTCGGAAAAACAGGGTCTCGAGATCGACACGCTGATCCATGAGGAAGGCCCGGCGCAGCTGGAAATCAACCTGCGCCATGGCGACCCGATCCAGCTCGCCGACCAGGTGTTTCTGTTCAAGCGCACCATCCGCGAGGCGGCACTGAAACACGGCATCTACGCCACCTTCATGGCCAAGCCGATGCAGGGCCAGCCCGGTTCGGCCATGCATATCCACCAGTCGGTCGTGGAGATCGACAGCGGCCGCAATATTTTCTCGAACAAGGATGGCGGCCCCTCCAAGGAGTTCTTCTCCTTCGTGGGCGGCATGCAGCGTTATGTGCCGAATGCACTGGTTATGCTCGCGCCCTACGTGAATTCCTATCGTCGCCTGACGCCAGACATGGCCTGCCCGGTCAACAATGCCTGGGGTTACGACAACCGCACGACCGCCTTCCGGGTGCCGATTTCCAGCCCGCAGGCGCGCCGTGTCGAAAACCGACTGCCGAGTTCCGACGCCAATCCTTATCTCGCGCTTGCCGCGTCACTCGGCTGCGGCTGGCTTGGCATCGTCAACAATATCGAGCCGACCGAACCGACCGCCGAGACGGCCAATGAAGGCTCCATCGACCTGCCGCGTGGCCTGCTTGAAGCCGTGGCGCTGCTGGAAGGCGAAGAGCAGTTCGACCGGGTGTTCGGCCATGAATTTGTCGGCCTCTATGCCGGCCTGAAACGCGGGGAATTCGAGACCTTCATGCAGGTCATCAGCCCCTGGGAGCGGGAATTCCTGCTTCTCAACGTGTGAGGGGTTGTTAAAGCATGACATGGCAAAGCCCGATTGCGCCCGGAATTTCCTGGTATCAGGCAACCGTCGGTGAGCGGCCGGACTATCCCGCTCTCGACGGATCGAAAGAAGTGGACGTCGCGATTATCGGCGGCGGCTACACCGGTCTTCAGGCCGCCTGTAACCTCGCCGAAAATGGCGTCTCCGTCGCCCTCATCGAAGCGCATCGGTTCGGCGATGGCGCGTCCGGCCGCAATGGCGGCCAGTTCGGCACCGGCCAGCGCTCGTTTCCCGACGAGATGGAACATGAGATCGGCTTTGAGCAATCCAAGCTGCTGTTCGATATTGCCGAGGATGCCAAGAACTACGTGCGCAGCTTCGCCGTCAATCGCGGCATCGACATGGAATATCTGCCGGGGCAGCTTTATGTGGCGCACAAGGCCGCTTACGAGGACGACTATCGCAAAAGCGTCGATGCGATGAACAATCGCTACGGCTATCCGCATATTTCCTACATGGAACGGGGCGAAGCGCGCAAACGTGTCGGCTCCACCCATTATTTCGGCGGCACGCGCGATACCGGCACCGGCCATATCCATCCGTTGAAGCTACTGGTCGGGCTGGCAAGGGCGGCGAAAGCTGCGGGTGCCGCCATCCATGAAATGACGCCGGCGAAATCCATCCGCCAGTCCGGCGGCAAGACGATCATCGAAACGCCCTTCGGCAATCTGACGGCGACAAAGGTGCTGATCGCGACCAATGCCTATATCGGCAATCTGGAGCCGGTAACGGCCGCCCATATCATGCCGATCCGCTCCTTCATTGGCGCGACGGCACCGCTCGATGCGTTTCCCGACATCATCCCAGGCCGGGAAGCCGTGGCGGATTCGCGTTTCGTGGTGCGCTATTTCCGCAAGACGGCCGACAACCGTCTGCTGTTCGGCGGACGTGAGGCCTATACGGCCGATACGCCGCGCGACATTTCCACTCATATTCGCCGGCAAATAGCGGAAATCTATCCCGCGCTGAAGAATATCGACATCACCCATTCCTGGGGCGGCTCCGTCGGCATCACCCTGCCGCGACAGGTGTTCGTGCGCGAAGTCATGCCCGGCGTCACCTCCATCGGCGGTTATTCCGGCCATGGGGTGATGCTGTCGAATTATTGCGGCAAACTCTATGCCGATCTCGTACTCGGCAGACAGGACATGCTGGCACCCTTTGCACGCCTGAAGGTGCCCTCCTTCCCCGGCGGAGCGTCACTGCGCGCGCCGCTGCTTTTCCTGGCGCTTTCCTGGTATGCGTTGCGAGACAGGTTTTAGGATAATGTTTACAGCCGTTTACCGAAACAGGACGGGCGAAAAAAGCCAAAATTCATAATTTCACATAACTGAGTCTGGCATTTTTAAATCGATTAGATTATTGATGCCCCAACCCTTGAAGATCGAGAGAATCGATATGAGCAGTCAGATCATTCCTGTTGAACCTTTTGATTGTGTCGTTTTCGGCGGCACGGGCGATCTTGCCGAGCGCAAGCTTCTGCCGGCCCTTTATCACCGGCAGGTCGAAGGCCAGTTCACGGAGCCGACCCGCATCATCGGTGCGTCGCGTTCGGTCATGAGCCATGAGGAATATCGCAAATTCGCGCAGGACGCGCTGAAGGAGCACCTGAAGGCCGGCGAATATGACGACGCGCAGGTCACGCTGTTCCTCAACCGGCTTTTCTACGTGCCTGTTGATGCCAAGGGCAGCAATGGCTGGGACGTGCTGAAGAAGCTGCTCGATGAGGGCAAGGATCGCATACGCGCCTTTTATCTGGCCGTCGCGCCGGGTATTTTCGGCGACATTGCCGACAAGATCCGCGAGCACAAGCTGATCACCCGCTCGACCCGCATCGTCGTTGAAAAGCCGATCGGCCGCGATCTCGCTTCCGCGCAGGAACTGAACGACACCATCGGCCACGTCTTCAAGGAAGAGCAGATCTTCCGCATCGACCACTATCTCGGCAAGGAGACGGTGCAGAACCTGATGGCGTTGCGTTTCGCCAATGCGCTTTACGAGCCGCTGTGGAACTCCGCCCATATCGACCACGTGCAGATCACCGTTGCCGAAGCCGTCGGCCTTGAAGGCCGCGCCGGTTATTACGACAAGGCTGGCGCGCTGCGCGATATGGTGCAGAACCATATCCTCCAGCTGCTTTGCCTCGTGGCCATGGAGCCGCCCGCATCCATGAATGCGGAAGCCGTGCGTGACGAAAAGCTCAAGGTTCTGCGCTCCCTGAAGCCAATCAACACCAGCAATGTCGAAAAGCAGACGGTTCGCGGCCAGTACCGTGCCGGTGCTTCCGCCGGTGGCCCGGTGAAGGGCTATCTGGAAGAGCTGGAAGGCGGCGTTTCCAACACCGAAACCTTCGTCGCCATCAAGGCCGAAATCGCCAACTGGCGCTGGGCCGGTGTTCCTTTCTACATCCGCACCGGCAAGCGCCTTGCGACCCGCGTTTCGGAAATCGTCGTCACCTTCAAGCAGATCCCGCATTCGATCTTCGACGATGCGGCCGGCAAGATCGAGGCCAACAAGCTGGTCATCCGCCTGCAGCCGGATGAAGGCGTCAAGCAGTCGCTCCTGATCAAGGACCCTGGCCCGGGCGGCATGCGCCTGCGCCAGGTGTCGCTGGACATGAGCTTTGCCGAAGCCTTCAACGTGCGCAGCCCCGATGCCTATGAGCGGCTGTTGATGGACACCATCCGCTCCAACCAGACGCTGTTCATGCGCCGCGACGAAGTCGAGGCCGCGTGGGACTGGATCGACCCCATTCTCAAGAGCTGGGAAGAACTGGCGCAGGGCGTGCAGGGTTATACGGCCGGCACCTGGGGTCCGAGCGGTTCGATTGCGCTTATCGAGCGTGACGGTCGCACCTGGCACGATGGAGATTGAGGATGACGGAGATGAGTGAGACATTGCATGTCTTCGACAGCGCCGCTGACCTCGCCTCTGCACTGGCAACAGAAGTTGCCAGCCGCCTTTCGGCCGCAACGCAGGAGCGCGGCACAGCGAGCATCGCCGTTTCCGGTGGCTCGACGCCGAAACTGTTCTTCCAGGCGCTTTCCAAACACGATCTCGACTGGCCCAATATCAGCGTGACGCTGGTGGACGAACGTTTCGTGCCGCCGGAAAGCGACCGTTCGAACCATCGCCTCGTCGCCGAGAACCTGTTGCAGGACAAGGCGAAGGCGGCCTATTTCGTGCCGCTTTTCCAGTCGGCGGCCTCGCCGGAGGATGCGGCGACGCTCGCAACCGTCAAGACCGAAGCGATCTGCGATCCTTTCGATGTGGTCATTCTGGGTATGGGAACGGATGGCCATACGGCATCGTTCTTCCCCGGTGGAGACAATCTCTACGAAGCGCTGGACCTTGATGAGCCACGCGGCGTCTTGACCATGGCGGCGGAGAATGCGGGAGAGGAGCGGTTGACCTTCAATTTCTCCAGCCTGCATGATGCCGATTTTCTGGTGCTGCACATTGAAGGTGCGGCCAAGAAGGCGACGCTTGAAAAAGCTCAGTCAGGTGAGGATGAGGACGAAATGCCTGTTCGTGCCGTGCTGAACCGGGCAGAAACGCTCGTGGATATATACTGGGCGCCGTAAGCCGAAAGTACCGCCGCACACGCGGCCCGGCGACAAGCGCCCCGAAGACATGAAGACAGAAACACGACAACCGGCCGTTCACCTCCCGGAACGCCGGTTGCCGACCAACGAACAGGATGAACGCCCATGTCCGCCGATTCCCGCATTCAGGCCATCACCGCCCGTATCGTCGAACGTTCCAAGCCTTACCGCGAGACCTATCTCGAGCGGTTGCGGCTGCAGGTCTCAAAAGGCGTTCATCGTTCCGTGCTTTCCTGCGGCAACCTTGCGCACGGGTTTGCGGTCTGTTCCCCCGCCGACAAGGACATCCTTGCCGGCGACCGGGTTCCAAACCTCGGCATCATCACCGCCTATAACGACATGCTGTCGGCGCACCAGCCCTATGAGACCTTCCCGGCGATCATTCGCGATGCGGCCAAGGAGGCCGGTGGCATCGCCCAGGTTGCGGGCGCGGTTCCGGCCATGTGTGATGGCGTGACGCAAGGGCAGCCCGGCATGGAGCTTTCGCTGTTTTCCCGCGATGCCATCGCCATGGCTGCCGGCATCGGCCTGTCGCACAACATGTTCGACGCCGCCGTCTATCTCGGCGTCTGCGACAAGATCGTGCCCGGCCTCGTGATCGCGGCACTGGCCTTCGGCCATCTGCCGGCCGTCTTCGTTCCCGCCGGGCCCATGACATCAGGCCTGCCGAATGACGAGAAGTCACGCATCCGCCAGCTTTATGCCGAAGGCAAGGTCGGCCGCGCCGAGCTTCTGGAGGCGGAATCGAAATCCTATCACGGTCCCGGCACCTGCACCTTCTACGGCACGGCGAACTCCAACCAGATGCTGATGGAAATCATGGGCTTCCATATGCCCGGTTCCTCCTTCATCAATCCCGGCACACCGCTGCGCGATGCGCTGACGCGTGAAGCTGCCAAGCGCGCTTTGGCAATCACTGCGCAGGGCAATGAATTCACACCGGCGGGCGAGATGATCGATGAACGGTCGGTCGTCAACGGCGTTGTCGGCCTGCATGCAACGGGTGGTTCCACCAACCACACCATGCATCTGATCGCCATGGCGCGCGCCGCCGGCATCATCCTCACCTGGCAGGATATTTCCGATCTTTCCGACATCGTGCCGCTGCTCGCCCGCGTTTATCCCAACGGGCTTGCCGATGTGAACCATTTCCACGCCGCCGGCGGCATGGGTTTCCTCATCAAGCAGCTCCTGAAGCAGGGCTTTGTGCATGACGATGTGCGCACCGTCTTCGGACAGGGTCTTGCAGCCTATACAGTGGATGCCAAACTCGATGAAAAGGGCGCGGTAACCCGTGAGCCCTCCCCCGAGCAGAGCCATGATCCGAAGGTGCTTTCCAGTATCGAAACGCCGTTCCAGCCGACTGGCGGCCTGAAGATGCTGACGGGCAATCTCGGCAAATCGGTCATCAAGATTTCCGCCGTCAAGCCGGAACGCCACATCATCGAAGCGCCCGCTATCGTTTTCGACGACCAGCAGGCACTTCAGGATGCCTTCAAGGACGGCAAGCTCAACCGCGACTTCATCGCCGTCGTCCGCTTCCAGGGGCCGAAGGCCAATGGCATGCCGGAACTGCACCGCCTGACGCCGCCGCTCGGCGTGTTGCAGGATCGCGGCTTCAAGGTGGCGCTGGTGACGGATGGGCGCATGTCCGGTGCATCCGGCAAGGTGCCGGCCGCCATTCACGTCACGCCGGAAGCTTCCGATTGTGGCCCGATCTCGCTCATCCGCGATGGCGACATCATCCGTCTCGATGCCATTTCCGGAACGCTGGAAGTGCTGGTGTCCGCCGCTGAACTAGCGAAACGCGAACCGGCACGCGCCGATCTTTCCGGCAATGAATGGGGCATGGGCCGCGAACTTTTCGCCCCCTTCCGCCGCAATGCCGGCCCGGCCGATCAGGGCGCGAGCGTGCTCTTCCATTGATCTTTTGAAAGGCGAAGGTCGATACGGCTTTCGCCTTTCAACCCTGCTTTGCGGTATCGTTCGACTGTACTTTCTCGCACCTGATAATCCGGCGCAGAAACAGCTTTATTTCCCAATTCGTAAAAGTCACACTTGTCATGCGGCTGTGATGATCGCCCTATAGGGCCTTCTCCAGCAACCGTGGGACGACGGTGCAGTTTCGGATGATGGGGCCAGGACATGACGATTTTCTCAAGCAAACGCCGCGATGTGCTGAAGCTTATGGCTGGCACAGCCGTGCTGCCGTTGATTGCGTTAGCCACGCCAGCGATGGCGCAGGATGTCGCGCTGCGTGCGATCGTGATCTCCGACCTGCATTCGGCTTATGAACGCATCGGCCAGCTTCTCGCGGCCATAGAAACGCGCGTCGTTGCCGACAAGACGCCGCATATCATTCTGCTGAATGGCGACCTGTTCGAACTCGGCAATGCGGTGGCCACACGTTCGGCCGGCGAAATCGAGTGGACGTTCCTCGCTGCACTCGCCAAGCTCGCCCCCACCGTCATCAATATCGGCAATCATGAGCCCGATATCGACAATGATCTTGCCAATTTCGTCAGTCGCGCCCAGGCGCTCGGCATCACCGTTCTGTCCAACATTATCGATAAGCGCAACGGAAAGCCCTATGCGCCTGATAGCGCCGAGGTGAGCGTCGGCGGGCGGCAGATCATCGTCACGGGTCTTGCCACCAATGCAATCAACACCTATCCGAAGGCGACGCGCGAGATGCTCGACATCCCGCAGCCCGTCGAATGGGCGAAGGCCAATCTGCCCGGCATCGTTAAGTCGGGCGCTATCAACATCGTCTTGAGCCATGCCGGCGTCGTTGCCGACCGCGACATCCTGCCCCTGCTGCCGGATGGCACGCTGCTGGTCGGCGGTCACGATCACCTGAACTTCGTGCACGAGCAGGGTGCCACGCGTTATCTCCATACCGGTTCATGGTGCACCTCCATGACGGTGGCAACGATCTCCGCCCCCGGCAAGGCTCCGGCCATTGAAACGATCGCGATCGATAGCGACGCCCCCGCCTCCCCGGCCCTCAAGAGCCTGATCGAGCAGACGCTCGAAAAGCACCTGACGGCAGAAGAACGGGCGGTTATCGGTAAATCCGCCAAGGCCATGACTGTCGATGAGGCCGGACGCCATGTGGCGCAGCTTATCGCCGCGAAAACCGGCGCGGATGTCGGTTTCATCGGCCACACGTCACTCGGCGCCGGTCTGCCGCAGGGCGATATTCGCCGCTATGATTTCAACGCCTCGCTGCGTTTCGACGGCAAGCTGATGGTGACGGAAGTGGATGGCGAAGCGCTTGCTGAAATCCTTGAACGATGCAACCAGGACGGCGACATTCCGCTTGCTGCGCGCACCGGCGATTATCTCTACGCCATGCCGGAAAAACTGGAAACGAAACAACGTTACAAGCTGGTCTGCAACGACTGGTCGGCCACCAACCAGAAATCCTATTTCGGCCGCAGCGATCTTGCCTTCACGGAGGTGCCTGAAGTGAAGCTGAAGCAGACGGTTGTGGACGGGCTTTCTTAAGTCCCTTCGGCAGATTTGGATATTTCAGAAAGACCGGATATCGAGCTTCCGGTCCCTGTGTGCCGGGTGCGTGCTGAACACGAAGATGCGGTCCAGTTCCTTCTGCGTCAACATGCGCAGGAAGCGGACGTGGATGGTGTTGTTGGCGTTGACGCGCAACATCACGCAGCCGATCTTGGTGATGCGGGCGTCGGGAATATCGAGATAGAACTGGTTGGGCAGGTTATATTTCGTCAGCAGTGCCAGCACCGCTTCGGTCTGGGAGATGCGGATGACGTCACAGCGCCGCGCCGCCATGTGCATGACGGCCTTTTCGGTATATTCGATGCGTGCCGCATTCATGGTATCTTCCATGCGAAACCGGCTTTCGCGGTCATACATGAAGGATTCTTCCTTGCTCAGGTAATGGTTCCTGATGACACCCGCACTGCTCTGCACGCCCGGACTCCCATGCTTTCTTAACAGATCGAGACTAGGCCATAGTCTTTAACAATTCATATCAGACTTGCCTCAAACAGACCGGAAGCGGGACATTTCCGATGTTTTTCCACAGGGGCAAAAACGCACGAAAAGCCCCGGAACGGTAAAGGTTCCGGGGCGTGTTTTACGATATTGCCGGCGATTATGGACGGTAGGTCTTGCCGTCAGCATCGAAGAGATGGAGCTTTTCCTGCGGTGCTGCAAACCGCAGGGTTTCGCCCCTGGAGACGGAAAGGATGCCCGGGATCTTGACGATGATCGGCTCCTGCCCCTTCGGAGCCTCGAGATAAAGCAGCGTCACTTCGCCCAGAGCCTCGACGATCGAGACTTTGCCTTCGAAAAGATAGTCGTCGCCGGTGACGACGCTGAGGTCTTCCGGCCTCACACCAAAGCTCGCAGCCTTGCCCTGCTCGGTGGCCGGGGTCGGAACATTGACGGCCAATGTTTTGCCGCTGGCCAGTTCGATCGACGTCCGTTCGCCGGTTCCGGCGATCTTCGCCGAGATGATGTTCATGGCGGGCGAGCCGATGAACTTCGCCACGAAAAGATTGGCCGGCCTTTCGTAAAGTTCGAGCGGCGGGCCGACCTGCTCCACACGACCCGCATTCAACACGACGATGCGGTCTGCCAGCGTCATCGCCTCCACCTGATCGTGGGTGACATAGATCATCGTCGTATCGGCCATCTGCTCGTTGAGCTTGGCGATCTCAATACGGGTGGCGACACGCAGGGCAGCGTCAAGGTTCGACAGCGGTTCATCGAACAGGAAGACCTTGGGATTGCGGCAGATGGCACGACCGATGGCGACGCGCTGGCGCTGGCCGCCGGAGAGCGCCTTGGGCAGACGCTCCAGATATTGCGTCAGCTGCAGGATTTCGGCAGCGGCACGAACGCGCCGGTCGATCTCCTGCTTGTTTTCCTTCGCGATCTTCATGCCAAAGGCCATGTTGTCATAGACGGTCATATGCGGATAAAGCGCATAGGACTGGAACACCATGGCGATGCCCCGGCGCGAGGGCGGGATTTCATTGACGAGCTGGCCATCAATGAACATCTCGCCGCCGGTGATCTCCTCCAGACCGGCGATCATCCGCAGAAGCGTCGATTTTCCGCAGCCGGACGGGCCGACGAAAACGATGAATTCGCCCTGCTCGATCTGCAGATCGATGCCGTGCAGGACCTTCACCTGCCCGTATGATTTGCGGATATCCTTGAGAACGAGACTTGTCATGGGTGGTCCTCCCTATTCTGTCAGGCGTAACGGGCGAAGAATGCGCCCCATGCCGGAAGTTCTACGCTTCTGCCTTCAAGGCCGCTTGCAAAGCCATGACCTTCGAGAACCTCCCAGTTCCCTTCCGGCAGCGTGGCTTTTGCCGGCGTTGCGGACAAGTTGAAGAGGCAAAGCACGGTTTCGTTGCCCAGCTTGCGGGTATAGCTCAGCACCTCACCCTGCACCGGCTGGAATTCGATACCACCCTTTGCGAAGGCCGGGTGCTGCCTGCGGAAAGCGAGGAAGCGGCGGTAATGTTCCAGCACCGAAGCTTCATTGCCCTGCTGGGCGCTGACGGCGCGCTGCTTGTGCTCGGCCGGAATGGGCAGCCATGTCTTGTCGGCTGTCGAGAAACCGGCCTGTGCGTGGCCGGCATCCCACACCATCGGCGTGCGGCAACCGTCGCGGCCCTTGAATTCCGGCCAGAACTGGATGCCGTATGGATCCTGCAAATCCTCGAAGGCGATATCGGCCTCGGTGAGGCCGAGTTCTTCGCCCTCATAGATGCAGACGGAGCCGCGCTGCGTCATCAGCAGCGCCGAAAGAACCTTGGCGAAAGCGTCCTTATCCTCGACATGCTCGCCCCAGCGGCTGACATGGCGCACGACATCGTGGTTGGAGAAAGCCCAGCAGGCCCAGCCTTCCGGTGCGGCTCTCGCAAAATCCGCCTGCACATCGGCGACGCGCTGCGGGGTCAGCGCATCGGGTGCGAGGAATTCGAAGGCGTAACACATCTGCATCTTGTCATCGCCGGAAGTATATTCACCGACGATTTCGAGGCCGCGCTGACTGTCGCCCACTTCGCCAACGGCGGCGATGTCTGGAAACTCGTCCAGCACGGCGCGGAAGCGCTTCAGGAAGGCGATGTTTTCTGGGCGGTTCTTGTCGTAGAGATGTTCCTGGAAGTTATAGGGATTGACCGCAGGTGCCGTGGAGGCATTGCGGCGCTCCGGCGCCAGCGCCGGGTTATCGCGCAGCTCAAGGTCGTGGAAATAGAAATTTATGGTGTCGAGGCGGAAACCGTCGACGCCGCGCTTCAGCCAGAAACGGGTGATGTTTAACAGCTCTTCCTGCACTTCAGGGTTATGCAGGTTGAGGTCCGGCTGCGAGGTCAGGAAGTTGTGCATGTAATATTGCATGCGCGTCGGGTCCCACTGCCAGCCCGGACCGCCGAAGATCGACAGCCAATTGTTGGGCGGCGTGCCATCCGGCTTGCCATCCGACCAGACATACCAATCGGATTTCGCATTGTTGCGGCTGGCGCGGCTTTCCACGAACCATGGGTGCTGGTCAGACGTGTGCGACATGACGAGATCGATCATGACGCGGATGCCAAGCCGGTGGGCTTCGGCAATCAGCCCGTCGAAATCGGCAAGCGTGCCGAACATCGGATCGACATCGACATAATTCGAGACGTCGTAACCGAAATCCTTCATCGGCGAGGTGAAGAAGGGCGAAATCCAGATCGCATCGGCACCGAGGCCGGCAATATGCGCCAGCCGGTCGGTTATGCCCTTGAGGTCGCCGATGCCGTCGCCATTGGAGTCCTGATAGGAGCGCGGATAGATCTGATAGATAACAGCGCCGCGCCACCAGTCCTTGTTGGGCGTCAAAGCGGAAGTCACCGAAGCGGTCATGGAAGTGTCCTGTCTGGTATGGGCGTTCATGGAATGTCAGCCTCCCTTGACGGAGCCTGCAAGCAGGCCACGCACGAGATAACGTTGAAGAGCAAAGAAGACGCAAAGCGGCACGATGATGGTGACAAAGGCCGAGGCGGTGAGGATTTCCCAGTTGCCGCCGCGCGAGCCGAGCAACGCGTTGAGCGCACCGGTCAATACCAGTTCGTCCTTCTGCGTGCCAAGGAACACCATGGCGACGAGCAGGTCGTTCCAGGTCCACAGGAACTGGAAGATGGCGAAGGAGGCAAGCGCCGGGAAGGAGAGCGGCAGGATGATCTTGACGAAGATTTCAAAATCGCTGGCACCATCCACGCGGGCGCTTTCGATGATCTCTTTCGGCAGGCCGGAAATATAGTTGCGCAGCAGATAGATGGCGAGCGGCAGGCCGAAGGCAGTGTGCGCCAGCCAGATGCCGGCATAGGTCTTGGACGGCACGCCAAAGATGGTGCCGATTTCATTATAGAGCCGCAGCAGCGGGATCAGCGACATCTGCAACGGCACGACGATGAGGCCCACCACCATGGCAATCAGCAGATTGCGGCCGGAAAAGCTCATCCATGACAGCGCATAGGCGGCGAAGGCCGCAATGAGGATGGGGATGACGGTTGCCGGCACGGCGACGGTGAGTGAGTTGACGAAGGACTGGCCGATGCCTTCCGAGGTCAGAACCGTGCGGTAATTGTCGAGCGTGAAGACGGGCGGCGTCGCGACGGAAATATAGACGCGCTTGCCGCGCGCGCCCTCGAAGCTCGAAGCCTTGCTATATTCGTAAGTGCCGTCCGTATTGACGAGCAGGGTTTCGCCATCGCCGATATCGGCCGGTTCGCCGGCGTTGAATGCTCTCGGCTCCTGAACGCGCACGCCGAAGGCGGAGACTTTTCCGCCCGCGCCGTTTTCGAAGACATTGCCTGATATCACATAGCGGCTGCCGTCCTGCTTCTGCACGGAAGCATCGGCGAGGCGCACTGCCGAGGTCTGTTCGGAGCTGGAGAAGGCCGTCCACCAGCCTGACACGGTAATCTGGTCCTTGTCGCGCAGCGAGCTGACGAGAATGCCGAGCGTGGGTAAGAGCCAGAGAAGCACGACGACGAGAACACTGGCATGGACGATGAGGCGCGGCAGGCCGACGCGGCGCAGGCGTTTGACGATATTCATCTCAGCGGCCCTCCATCTCGCGGTTTGCCTGGCGGATGTTCCAGACCATGATCGGGGTGACGGCCGCCATGATGATGAGCGCGATAACAGCACTTCGGCCGCTGTCGCCGCCACCGCGGAACATCCAGTCAAACATGAGGTTGGCGAGAACCATGGTATTCCACTGGCCATTGGTCATGGTCAGCACGATATCGAAGACCTTGAGCACGAGAATAGTGATCGTCGTCCAGACGACGGCGATGGTGCCCCAGATTTGCGGCACCATGATCTTCCAGAAAATCTGCCAGCCATTGGCGCCGTCTATGACAGCCGCCTCGATGGTTTCTTCCGGAATGCCGCGCAAAGCCGCCGACAGGATGACCATGGCGAAACCGGTCTGGATCCAGATGAGGATGACCATCAGGAAGAAATTGTTCCAGAAGGGCATGGAAATCCAAACCTCCGGGCTACCGCCGAAAAACTCGACGATGGCGTTCAAGAGGCCGATCTGCACCTGACCTTCGGCGCGATACTCATAGATGAACTTCCAAATGACCGATGCGCCGACGAAGGAGATCGCCATCGGCATGAAGACGATGGATTTGGCGATGTTGCCCCACCAGATGCGGTCGGTCATGACGGCAATGACGAGGCCGAAGAAGGTGCAGGCGGCCGGCACGACGGCAAGCCAGAGGATATTGTTGAAGATCGACTGGCGGAAACCGGCATCGAAAAACGCCCAGCGATAATTGGCGAGGCCGACGAATTCGCTGCCTGTGCGATCATAAAAGGACAGGATCAGCGTGGCGATGACGGGATAGACCAGGTAGACCAGCAGCAGGATCAGCGCCGGGCCGATGAACAGCCAGGGCCGGACGGCGGCGCGGCGGTTTAGATTGCGGGATGCGTGAATGACATCTCCCGAGCGGACGGGAAAAATCACCTGCAGCGCCTTGTCGGATAGCCAGTAATAGGCAGCGCAGGCAAAAACGCCCGCTACCATGACGCCGATGGCAGACACGAGTTGTTGAGCCATGTTCCCTCCCTGATCCTCTCCGCGCCGCGCTGATTTATACGGTCGTCTGGGCAGTTCTACTTGGTAAAGGCCCGGCAGCGTGCCGCCGGGCCTGATCCGATTGTTACTTCAGGCCGTCCCAGGCCTTCTGGATATCGGCGGCGACCTGATCGGCGGACTTGCCACCGACGAAATCGATCATGCCGGTCCAGAACGCGCCGGCACCGATCTTGCCGGGCATCAGGTCGGAACCATCGAAGCCGAAGCTTGTCGCGGTCGTGAGGATTTCCCCCTGGCGCTTCATCTGCTCATTGGCATAGGTGTCGACATTCACACCCTTATACGGCGTCAGGAAGCTGGACTGCGCCATCCATACTTCGTGGGCGATCGGGGTCTTCAGGAATTCGACGAATGCCTTGGCCGCCGGTGCTTCCTTGGTGACCGTGACGAGCGTGCCGGCGCCGAGAACCGGCTTGCCGAGGTCAGGTTTGGACGCGTAAGTCGGCATGTAGAAGAAATCCGCATCCGTTCCGACCTTGGTGCCTTCAGGGAAGAAGGACGGAATGAACGACGCCTGATGGTGCAGGTAGCATTTCGGCGGAATGTCGAAGAGACCCTTGGGGCTGTCGCGGAAGTCGGTGGAGGCCACGGCCGCAACGCCGCCGCTGACATATTTTTCGTTCTTGGCGAATTTGCCGAACTCGTTGATCGCCTCGACCACCGCCGGATCGGTGAACTTCACCTCGTTGGTCGTCCACTTCTGGTAAACGTCGAGCGGCTGCGTGCGCAGCATCAGGTCTTCCACCCAGTCGGTTGCCGGCCAGCCGGTCGCACCGCCAGAGCCGAGGCCGATGCACCAGGGCGTGCCGCCATCGGCTACGATCTGGTCCGTCAGCTTGAACAGGTCTTCCATGCTCTCGGGCACTTTATAACCCGCTTCCTCGAAGTTCTCAGGCACATACCAGACGAGCGACTTCACATCGGCCTTGAAGGGGAACGCAAAGTAAGCCTTGTTGCCGTCCTTGCCTTTGTAGCTGCCGAGATCGACCCAGGACTGGCCTGCGCCGTAATTTTCCTTGACCCAATTGGCGGTCTCGTCACCGAGCGGCACCAGAAAACCCTTGGCCGCGAGATCGGCCAGAAGGCCGGGCTGCGGCAGGATGGCGATATTGGGCGGCGAACCCGCCTGCGTATCGATGACGATCTGCTGCTCGTAATTTTCCGACGAGGAATAACGGACGTTCACGCCGGTCGCGTCAGCGAAATAGGCAAGCACCGACTGAAACAGCGCCTCGTCCTCACCGCGCCAGGGCCCGAAAATCGTCAGCGTCTGGCCTTTCAGGTCGGCATGGGCCGCCTTAAAGTCCTCGTAGCTTTTCCAGTTGAACTTGGCATCCTGGCCGGGCGCGAATTTCAGGTCAGCGGCAAAGGCCGCACCCGACAGCAGCACCATTGAGGCCGCCGTCGCCAAAAGAGTCTTCCGCATGTGATTTACCTCCCATCACATAAAAGGCTCAAAGCGTCCTCTCTCAATCAAAGCGCTTTGGCTGCCTATTCATCTCATTGTCATCAAGATGGAGTCAAGAGGCTGTTTCCGAGGAAACGTTGCCGCACCGCGTGAATAGTCATATTTATTTAGGAAGGCGGCTATCGTTTTCGATTGAGAAAAGCAGAGGAGGCTGGTAAAAATCTAAAGCGCTTTGGGAATATGAGGAGAGGCTTTGCCGGTTCCTGAAGCGCGTGCATGGAGGAAATTCAAGACATGAACCTGAAACAGTTGTCGCAACTGCTGGGCATTTCGCAGACCACCATCAGCAGGGCGCTCAACGGCTACCCGGAGGTGAGCGCGGAGACGCGCCGCCGCGTCATGGAGGCCGCCGAGAAGACGGGATATCGCCCGAACGCGGCGGCGCAGCGGCTGGCAACCGGCAAGGTCGGCTCCATCGGGCTCGTCATGCCGATTGGCGAGCACCACCGTTCCGATGTGCATTTCGGCGAATTCTTAAGTGGTCTCGGCGAAGAAGCCTCACGCAGCGGTTTTCACCTCGTCATCATGCCGACGGAACCGGAGAAAGAACGTGAAGCCCTGCGTGGGCTCGCCGCAAGCGGCAGCGTTGATGGCATCTATCTCGCCTATATGAAAAAGAACGATGCGCGCATTGCCATGATGCAGTCGCTCTCCCTGCCCTTCCTCGTGCATGGCAGATCTGTCGGCGTGGAGGAGACTTATCCCTATCTCGATGTGGACAATGAGGGCGCGTTTCGTGATGCGACCCAGCTTCTCCTCCAGCTCGGCCATAAACGCATCGGGCTTTTGAACGGCCCGGAGGGCTACGACTTTACCTATCGGCGCTGTCTCGGGGTGGAGACGGCACTGGATGCAAGCGGCCTCGCCCTGCACCCGGCCAATAAACGGCACAGCAGCATGACGGACGAGGAGGGTTATCTCGGCATGGAGGCGCTGCTGTCTCAACCGGAAAAGCCGACCGCCATTCTCTGCGCCAGTACCGCGCTTGCGCTGGGCGCGATCCGCTCGATGAACCAGCGGGGGTTAAAACCCGGCAAGGACATTTCGCTGATCGCCCATGACGACGTGCTGCCGCTGCTGAAGCCGGACAATTTTTCCGTGCCGCTGACGACCACACGCTCATCGCTGCGGGCCGCTGGCGTGCGCGTCGGCCAACGCCTGATCAACCGGATCAAGTTCGAGCAGATGGAGCCCCATCAGGAGCTCTGGAAGGCGGAGCTTGTGGTACGCGCTTCGACGGGACCGGCTCCAAAGGAGTGAACCACGCAAACAGCGAACGACAAGACAGACTCAACATTCGCTGCGTCCTTGAGGCCCACCATTTCCCGTCATATCGGCCCTGAGCCGGTATCCAGCCAGCCCAAGTCCTTGGACTGAAACAACTCTCTCCGCCGTGCAGAGGCGCGTCGACTGGATTCCGACTTAAGGCCGGAATGACGGAAGTGAGGGTACGGCGGCTCAAATTCTGCGCCGCGTAACACGAAGCCTAACTGCGCGCGAGAGGCCGTCAGAACGTCGGCGCGGTCTTGCCCAGCGAACGATAGGCGGCGATGACGGTATTCGCCATCAGCATGGCAATCGTCATCGGGCCGACACCGCCGGGCACCGGCGAGATGGCAGCGGCCACGGCGCTTGCCTCGTCAAAGGCGACATCACCGACCAGCTTCGACTTGCCTTCGCCCTTTTCGGGAGCAGGAATACGGTTGATGCCGACATCGATGACGGTTGCGCCCGGCTTCACCCAGTCGCCCTTCACCATCGCCGCGCGGCCAACGGCCGCCACGAGAATATCGGCCGTCTTGCAGACGGTGGCGAGATCCTTGGTGCGCGAATGCGCCATGGTCACCGTGGCATTGGCATTCAGCAGAAGCTGGCCCATCGGCTTGCCGAACAGGTTGGAACGGCCAATGACCACGGCATTGAGGCCGGAAAGGTCGTCGCCGTGAATGCTGCGCACCAGAAGCATGGCGCCGGCAGGCGTGCAGGAAATAAGCCCGGTGGCGAGATCGCCCGTCGCCAGCTTGCCGGCGTTCAACACGCTGAGGCCATCCACATCCTTCTCGGGCAGAATAGACTGGATGATCTCATCGGAATTGAAATGCTTCGGCAGCGGAAGCTGCACCAGAATGCCGTGAATGGAGGCGTCGGCGTTCAGTTCGCCAACCAGCTTCAGAAGCTCACCTTGCGTCGTCTCTTCCGGCAGCGTGTGCTGAATGGAGTTGAAGCCGCATTGCTTGGCCATCTTGCTCTTGGAGTTCACGTAGGCATGGCTGGCCGGATCATTACCGACGATGACGACTGCGAGACCGGGCTTCACGCCCCGTTCCGCCTCGAGCGCTTCTGCCGATATGCGGACCGCCTCCGTTACCGAAGCCGCCTTCGCCTTCCCGTCAATCACAACTGCCATGCGTCTTGCTCCTGCTGGATTACGTTGGCCCCGTATGGTGCCCCCTTTGCAGGAATGCAAGCAAAAATACAGCCTCGTCAGGCAGTTTTACGGTAGTCGTCCTGATGATCGGCGTAATCGGCGAGACGCTCCTTCAGATGCGCCAGCTCGCGTCTCAATTCCGCCAATTCCTCGGCTTCGGCCTGTTCATGATCGAAGTGCCCTGCAAGGGCCTCACTGAGCAATGGCGGAAGTTCAGGCGACATTTGAGTGGCGCTTCTGACCGTTCGGTTACCCATCAGCACCTGCCGCACGCGCTCGTCCAGCGGCATATCATCGGCATCATTTGCAGCCTCGCCATAATAGTCAGCGAAGGCGTCTTCAGGCTGGACATGATCTTCCGCAGCAAGGTCTTCAAGATCGTCGAAAACCGCCGGCTCGATTTGCTCGAATTCGGAAAATTGCAGCGATTGCTCCGGCCCGTCCATGGAAACGGGAAGTTGCGCTTCATTTTCGACGACCAGCGCGTCCTCCTGCTCCTCGTCATGGCGCCGATAGCTCAGGAGATAAAGGCCGCCCAGCAGACCAATCAGTCCGCCGCCACCTGCCATCATCGCCGCC
Organism: Agrobacterium sp. V1; assembly: GCF_030518355.1. Taxonomy (NCBI): domain Bacteria; kingdom Pseudomonadati; phylum Pseudomonadota; class Alphaproteobacteria; order Hyphomicrobiales; family Rhizobiaceae; genus Agrobacterium; species Agrobacterium sp. V1. The sequence continues at coordinate 225,857 of NZ_JAULSF010000001.1, read as the reverse complement.
TGCGTCAGATCACGCGACAGTTCGCCCGGTCCGGCCTTCTTTGCAAGGCGGGTCTCGATGGCGGGCGTAGTGGAGGAGGACAGATCGCGGCGCTCGCTCGCTTCCAGATAGGCATTTCTCGCCGTCTCAAGCTCAGCCTGCAATCGCGAAAGCTCACCGGGGGCGACGCCCAGAGCCTCTAAGCGGTCAAGGTGGTTCTTACGCTCGCCATTCGCGGTCGCAATCTCCTGGGCGATGCGCTTTTCATCCACCCGCAAACCTTCAACCAGTTGGCGCAATGCGGGAGCTGCCAGCGCCTGTACGGCATCCACCGCATTCTGGGCGGCGATGCGGCGCGGGTGTTTCGGGCCATAATCAACCGAGACACTGGCAAGCGCCATGCTGGCGGTCGCGTGTTTCTGCCTGATATCCTCAAGCGCTGCGAAAGCCACGCCGGACGGCAAGGGCTTCGACAAAATGTCATTCGGCTTGAGGGCGGAGGCCACAGCCAAATCCGCCTGAAGCGACTGCTGGTGCTGCGTGCTGCCCGCAAGGCTGTCGTTTACGTCACGCAACTGCTGCTCGAGATCGTGCACATCAGAGAGAACGGCATCGCCATGGCGCATCTGGAAACCGTTCAATGCCGCTTCCGCTTCGTCCAGTCTTTTGCGCGCTCGCTCCGTCTCACGCATGGCGGGCGTCATGGTGCCGGCCTTGCCATCCGCCATGACCCGCATCGAGAGATAATCGGTCAGCCGCATCGCGCTTTCCGGCGTCGCGGCCTTTGCGGTCACGATCAGCGTATTTTCATCCGGCGTCAGTTCCAGCCGGATCGCCTCACCCACTGCGCCATTCAATGCTTCTCGCGGTGAAAGCGGACGTGTGTCCGCGCCTGTCAAAAGATCAACGAGCAGGCCAAGCTCACCCTGATTACGAACGCCCACCATATCGGAGGGTTTCAGCTTCAGATCGCCGCTGACCCGGTCAAGCCCGGCGGGAGATAACAGGGTACGTCGTGCCATCGCCAGAAAACGGGCGGCATCGGGCGCGTCATAGGACGTCTGGGTGATCTCGATCCGGGCCTGCGACACATATCCGCGAAAACCGGAATCGATCAGCAGCAACGGAAGAGCCGCGCCGGTAACGGTGGCGGCAGCGACGCAACCAGCCGTCAGAAGCCGCAGACAATGCCTGCGCCATTGCGACGGGGGCACGGCAAAATCGTCCTCGTCGGGACGGGTCGCCATCATGTCCGGACTGTTATCAACCATCTGAAGCCGTCTGCCACCCTCGGTGCCGCCCGCAACGGGCGACTGTCAAAACCTTACGAGAGGTTAAAGGATCGTGGCAAACAAATGGTTAACGCGGGCTCCGCGAACCCGTCTCAGCTTTGCCGAGTGCAATGTGCCAGGGTTCGGCGCAGAGGCTGTAAAGCCAGCTCATATGCAGCTTGCGGAAGATTTCAGGCATGCCCGCCACTTCGGACGACAAGACCTTGAACAATGAACCGACCGCGATTGCGACGCGCACATCCTGACGGCTGACGGTTCGGTGCAACCATTTTTCCTGATTTTCACCGCTCATGCCGGCAAGCAGAACATCGACCTTAACCCCCGAGGCATCCCGACCCAGCATCACGAAATCATGCCACGGCGCGTGGGCACGCAGCTTTGCCAGCACTTCACTGAGCTGCGCCGCATCATCGCCGGCAACACCGATCCGTTTCGGCACCGCCATATAGGTCAGAAGCGCCATGACGAAAGCGACGTCGTCGATCGCAGCGGACAGAGGTTTGCCATTTTCCACACGGGCGGCGGCATTCATCGCCTTGCCCTGTGGCAGAAGCAGGCAACTTTCCAGAATCTCGCGGTAAGCGATATCCTTGAGAGACAGCTTGGCTTTATCTATGGTGAGGAAGGAGAGCATCGTGTGCCCTTCGCAAGCCGAAGCCCGGCCGCTGACCAGTTCCAGCGCCCCATTCCAATCGAGATCACAGACACGCAGCCCGTGGATATTCCGTTGCGATCCCGGCCGCGCAAAACCTGCCGCGAAATTCATTGCCAACCCCCGAATGCCAAATCCATCTCCACCGATCCGGCGCATGGTGGCGGGACGGCGGCTCATGGATTTGTTTATACAGGTGCAGGTTGAAGTTATGCTGAAAGCAATCGCTCGAATATTCGGGCGCGTGACAAGGAACGGTTAACCAGACCAGAAAACCGCCCGTCGGCGGACGCGTGAGCCGCGCCCTGCGACGTCAGTGGCTGGGCGCGGCAGCCGCTTCTTTTCCAGCCTCGGCCTTCTCGCCCTCGACGATCTTGACCGAACGGGGCGTGCCATTGCCATTCTGCTCGCGAATATCTGCCTTCGACAGATAATCCAGCTGCTCGATCAGCACATCCTCGACCACCTCGTCATCGAGCCTCTTGTTCAGCCCCTCGCGGATGCGCTGCTTGAAAGCCTCGGGATCGAAGGTGGAAATATTGGCGATGTTGACCATGGAGGAGCCCGCCAGAAGCGTGAACAATTCGTCGGTCATCAGCTGCGTGGCCGGCAATTCGATCTTCGCCATCTTGTCCTTGTCGACACGCAGCGAAATACGGCTGAGGAAATAGCCGTTCACCCCGCCATCATTGATGACGGGAATGGTGATGCTTTCACCCTTGACCAATTGCAGATTGGTCTTTTTCTCGCCCGCCTCATCTCCCGGCGCCGTCGCCATCTGGACGGAGAAATACACCGCGCCGAGCGTGACGGCGCAAACCCAGACGCCGGTGAGAAGAAGCTTCAACATCAGGAGGCGGCACCGTACATGAACTGTTCCTGCGAATAGGTGCCGTCCGTATCGGCTTCCTGGATGGCGTTCTTGAGCAGGTCCGCAACAGCGCGAACCGCGTTCAGATGCGCCTCGACGCGGCTGGCATTGGTCGCGAGCTTGGACTTGATGCCCTTCACCTGCTCCAGATAACCACCGGCGATGTCTTCGCGCGGTGTATCGCGAAACAGCATGGTGAGTTCATACAGGCAACGGCTTTTATGGGCGTTGGAAACCTTGAAGTCGAATTGCGGATCCTTACCGATATTATCGTTCTCATTGTCGATGATCATCTCAAGGCGGCCGAGAACGGATTGGATACGGTGGTCGTTCGACATAAGGTCCATGCTTGTCTCCTCGTTAAGGTTTTTCATTCTCAAGCCTCGTCCGTTTTATCATTGGAAACGCCGAGGACCTGCCGCTCGAACTCCGCCACCATCCGAATTGCAGCATTATGGTCTTTTTCATTCATCGATACGTCGGTGATGCCTTTGCTTTCGGCTTTTCTCAACGCATCCTTGTAGGCCTGTTCGGCAATGCCGACGCCGCCATTTCTGGAGATCGTGTCGGCAAACTGTTCCGCCATCATGCTCTTCCAGATTTCGCCGGCATTACCCTTGCCATACACTTCCTCGCTGTCTTTCGGCAGCATGTTGGCAACGAAGGTCTGGAGAACCGAGGCTTCATATTTCCGGTAAGTCTCAGGAATCTCCGTGCGCGCGGAGCGAATATTGGTGTCGCCAAGGCCCGCCTTCGAAGAGGCGCCATCCAGCATATCAACGGCGGCGCCAAAGCCCTTGCCCGCATCTGCAAGGCTGGTTGCGGCAAAAGCCGCCTTGTTCGCTTTGAGTTTTTCCTGGGCGATCTGTACTTCCTGGGGGTCCGCAGCGCGCACCACATCCATCACCAGATCACTTATAACCGATATCGCCACGTCCCGATCTCCCGAGCTGACGAACGTGCGGTATGAAAACCGACGCGTCCGTTCAATCAAGAAACATCGCCGGAGACGTCTTTCGAACGCCCGCGATGCAACAATGGAACGGACTATGGATCGCCAACCTTGCTGGAGGCTGGTGTCCGGGATGCGTTTGTCATTTCAAGCAGATCATAGATTGCATTGTCGTCGGCTTCGCGGTCCTCGAGATCGCGGGCAATGTGCATTCTGTCCTCAAGCCGGTCTGCCTTGGTCTTTTCCTTCAGCACCTTGTTTTCCTGCAATTGCTGCACGCCGGCAAGCTGGCGGTCCTTGACGACAAGGCGGCCGTAACGATCCGAATAATGTCTGGAAAATGTCTGATGTACCGGCTCCATGGAACTCATGGCCTCCAGCACGTTATCCATGGATTGCGCCACTTCGGTACGCACGCGGGTGGTATCGGCAAGCTCCACCTCGGCCATTTTTTCCATGTGGCGCTGGACCGTTACCAGACGCTTGAGTTTTGCCGAGCGCTTGTCCGAAGCCATGGCTTTCTCCAGATCAAAAACCGATGAAGACCGGGCCGAAACCGTCCACGAACTGACGGATGAGGGCCGCGACCGACAAATAAAGCATGAAAAGACCGCCCGCCAGAACGAAAGGCGTCGAGATGAAGTAAACCGGAATCTGTGGCGCCAGCTTGTTGATGAGACCGACCGCAACGTTGAACATCAGGCCGTAGATCACGAAAGGGCTGGCAAGCCGCAGCATGATGGAGAACGATGCCCTGAGCGTATCGGTGAGCGTGATCAGCATCTTCTGGCCGCTGATAAGCGCCCCGACCGGCGTGGCGGTATAGGAATCAACCAGCGCTTTCAGGACGATATGGTGGAAATCCAGCATGAACAGCACCAGCAGGCCGCCGAAGGTGATGAAGTTGGATATCTGGTTTTCCTGCACCTCTTCGATGACATCCGCACCGCCTGGGGCGCTGAGACCGATGGAGGCGCCGATGAGCGCACCCGTGAACTGGAAACCGAGCGTATAAAACCGCGCGATCAGGCCATACATCGCACCGATGACGACCTCGGTGAAGATGAGGCCGACGACCGTGGCCTGGCTTGCGCCGGAGACTTTCGGATAGATCGTATCCCACAGCACCGGCAGAAGCGCCATGGACACCGCAACGCACAGCAGCATGCGGATTTGTGGTGATATGCGGGAGCTGGAAAAGCCCGGCATGGTCATGAAACAGGCGCCGATACGGCAAATGGCAAGGAACAATGCGATAATTGTCCCTTGCGGGTCGGTTATCATGAAATGGCGCCCAGGATCTTGATCTCCAGCCCCTTGGCCAGTTCCACATGTGAAAGAACCGGCAGGGTCGCAAAGAGTCGCTCGATAATCATGCGCACATAGGACCGCGTTTCCGGCGAGGTTACAAGGACAAAGGGCAGTCCGCGATCCATGAATTCACGGATAACTTTCGAAGCCTGCTCCGAAAACTCCTCAAGATGGCGCGGATCGATATCGAATTCGACGATTTCGCCCTTCTGGTCGCGCTTCAGCGCCTGATGGAAGACCATGTCCCACTTGTTGCCGAGGCGCAGAACACGCAGCACGCCATTGTCGGCGAGATCGCCGCAGAGCTGCTGCGACATACGCACCCGCACATGTTCGACGATCTGTTCCGTCTTGCGCACATGTGGTGCAAGTTCGGCAACGGCTTCCAGAATGAGATGCAGGTTGCGGATCGACACGCGTTCGGCGAGCAGCAGTTTCAGAACCGCCTGCAGACCGGAATAGGACATATGCGACGAGCAGATTTCGTCGGCCAGCTTCTTGTATTCCGGATCGAGCCTGTCGATCAGGATCTTGACGTCCTTGTAGGACAGAAGCTGCGGCAGGTTGTTGCGGATGACTTCGCTCAGATGCGTCAGCACGACAGAGACATTGTCGATCGGATGGAAACCTTCGCGTTTCAAATCTTCGGTAAAGGTCTCGAGGATCGAGACAGCCGGCATGCCGAAGGCGGGTTCACGGATTTCGTCGCCGGGAATGCTCGGCTTGCGTCCTGCCCCGGTCACCACGAGAACATCGCCGACACGCAGATTGCTCGACGCGATGGTCGTGCCGTGGACGCGGATCTGGTAAGCCTTTTCCGGGATCATGATGTCGTCGGAGACCTTGATCTCCGGCACGACAAAACCGTATTGGGTCGCAAATTTCTTGCGCATCTTGCCGACGCGGAAGGCCAGTTCCTGATGCGCGCCGAGAAGGCGGGTGGAAACCTGCTTGCCGAGCGCCAGTTCGATCTCGGCGGTTTTCAGCACCTGCTTGACCGAATCCTTTTCCGCTTCGGTGGTCTGGAGGACCTTGTTCGCCTCCTCCTGACGGCGGAGCGCGTTTTCTGCTTCGGCCTGGCGCGGAATATACCAGCTGCCGAAGGCCATGATGCCGCCGAGGAAGATGAAGGGCAGGAAGGGAAGACCCGGGATAATCGCCAGCAGTCCCATCAGCATGGCCGAGACCATCAAAGCGCGGGGATAGCCGCTGAGCTGATTGACGACGGCCTGATCCGTGGAGCCGGCGGTACCGCCGCGCGACACCAGAAGGCCGGCCGCCAGCGAGACGATAAGGGCCGGGATCTGCGAGACGATACCATCACCGACCGAAAGCTTGACGAAAACATCCGCCGCTTCGCCGATCGGCATGCCGTGGCGGAAGTAACCGATGATGATGCCGCCGAAAATATTGATCGCGGTGATGATGAGGCCGGCGATCGCATCGCCGCGGACGAATTTCGAGGCACCGTCCATCGAGCCGAAGAAGGAGCTTTCCTCTTCCAGTTCGCGGCGACGGCGCTGCGCTTCCTTTTCATCGATGATGCCGGCGGACAAATCCGCGTCGATCGACATCTGCTTGCCGGGAATGGCATCCAGCGTGAAGCGGGCGCCAACTTCGGCGATACGCGTCGCGCCCTTGGTGATGACGATGAAGTTGACGGTGATCAGGATCAGAAAGACGATCAGACCAATGACGAAGTCGCCCGACATGACAAGGCTGGAAAAGCCGGCAATCACGCCACCCGCCGCCGTCGGCCCCTCGTTACCATGCGAAAGAATGACACGCGTCGTCGCAATGTTCAGCGACAGGCGGATCATGGTCGCGATCAGCAACACGGTTGGGAAAGACGAGAAATCCAGCGGCCGCTGAATCCACAGTGCCACCATCAGGATGAGGACGGAGAGCGCAATGGAAAAGGCCAGCCCGATATCCACCAGCATGACCGGAATGGGCAGGAACAGAACGCAAAGGATCGCAATGATGCCCAATGCGAAACCGATATCCCGCATGCTCGGACTTACCTTGGGCAAGGAGATGACTGGTGGTTGCGCCATAAAATCGTCCTGTCTCTTCATGAGAAGGGCGACGGAAAAGCCGCCGCACGGTTCGCGGCACCGGCTTTTCGAAATTGCGCGCGCAATTCGGTCCGATGCTTCAGCCTATCACTAGTCGCTGAAGCTTGCGCGAGGGTGGCATCCGCAGCGCGCGGATATCAGAAGCCGGACTGGACGCGCGAAAAGACGAGATTGGAAAAAAGGGCGATCTGCGCACCCACAAAGGGGGCGGCAATGCCAAGCACGAGCATGATCGTGACGATTTTGGGAACAAATGTCAGCGTCATTTCCTGAACCTGGGTCAGGGCCTGTATGAAGGCAATGGCGACACCGACGATCATGGCGGCCAGAACGGCCGGACCGGCCGCGACGAGAACAGTCCAGACTGCTGCCTGCATGATATCAAGCGCATCGGCCTCGTTCATCGTCGCATCCTTTATTCAGAAGGGCGGCATCATACCGCCCCTACATTATCACGAATCGGCAGGCTTATCCGAATCGGTACCACCTTCAGGTTTAGTCTCGATCGGGCCGTTCGAGAAGCTCACACCGGCCTGCAGCAGCACTTTGTCACCAGCTTCGGTAATGGCGACAACGCCGTCCGAATAGACCTCGACTTCCTTCACCACACCGGTGACCTTGTCGTCGGCGCTCTTGACCGTCTTGCCGACCAGATCGGAAGCGCGCGTTAGGGCTTCGGCCTGCAGCATGCTCTTCAGATGGGTGTTGGTCTTGATCGTCTGTTCAACCTGCGAGAAGCTTGCCAGCTGCGACATCTGCTGACCGGCATCCATCGGGCTGGTCGGATCCTGGTTCTTCATCTGGGCGATGAGGAGCTTCAGAAAGCTGTCGTAGTTCAGCGAAGCTGCGTTCTTGTCATTGCTGCTCGCCCCGGCATTGGCCCAGGGGTTAGAGGCTGCCGAGTTGACTGCATCTACCGCCATGGTGCGATCTCCTTGCGAATCTGTTCGATCGTTGCGGGGGTCATTTCCTGATTGTTGAGGATTTTTTCCTCGGTCGGATAAAGACCGCGAATGGCCTTCAGCGCCTCAAAAGCCTTGCCCGAGGCAACCAGCCCGTCGATCCGCTTGAGTTCCGCCAATATCTCATCATGCTGGAAGCAGTTCAGCAGCATGCTCACGGACTTGCGGAACATGTTCGTAGACTGTTCACGCCCTTCCGGGTTGATGAGGATCATCTGCGCGATGAAATAAAGCTGCCTCAGCGGCGTTGTCGCCTGCTCCGGCTGCAGCACGTGGTTTTCAAGCAGGAACGTGACATCGTTCAGGAATTCGAGCGCCACTTTGCGATCCACCCGCAAGACCGCGCCGTTGATGAAAATCTTTTCGCCTGATTTCAGCGAGATTCGAAGTGTACTTTTCATTTCAGTCCATCCCTGATGATGGTTGTCACGTCAATTATGCCCTGGAAATTCGTCGACTGACGTTTCCGGATCAGTTCGCACTCTTTCAAAATCCAGATCGCGATCGAGATCAGATTGGCCCTCAGCTCCATAGCCAGTTGGTTGTCCGGCTGCTTGAGGTCCTCAATGAAGCGGATCCAGACCCGCCGAGTGTAAAAAAGTGCTTCGATCGTATGGCGCTGGGAAGACGAATCCTTCGCTTCCACAAGCAGTTCGATCGATTTTGTCAACGCCTGTCGCTCGCGATCCTTCGCGTCTGCGACACCATCCTCCATGATTTCGGCGTAGGAAAACTGGTACATTCATGTATCCTTTATCTGCCGCCACCCCTGTTCATCAGAGGTAGTTCACCAGACTCATTTTTTGCAGACGCGACGTCAGGCTGTAGGCGATTTCGATCTGCTGCTGCAGCAGGTCGAGACGGGTCTTCGCTTCGTAGGTATCGATACCTTCGATATCCAGCAGATGCGTCTCGATGATCTTCTTCTGCGCCGCCAAAGAGTCGTTCGACTTCTTGACGCGTTCCTGAGAGAGACCGAGACCGCTGGCCTGCTGGTTCAAACCGTCGATTGCGGTACCGATTGTCGTAACCGCGCGGGTGGCGACAGCTTCACGGACATCGCTCGGAACCTTGTCATCGAGGAAGGTCATCGCCGTCATTGCCGTCATCGCGAAATAACGCATGCCCTGCGAATTGCTGTTGGTCGATGTCTCGATCACTTCGTTCTGGCTGATCCGGCTCGTCATGTTGGTGTCGCTGGCCTTGGAGCCGAACGTCGTCCAGAAATCAACGTTCTGACCGGTGGCAAGACTGCTATGCGGCGGATTGGTGACCGTCGTGGTGCCGTTGAATACGCCTTCCATATGGGTCATGAAGGCATTGACCTGATCCTTGGACAGGTTGGCGATGCTTCCGACCGGCGGCGTCTGCGTCGCCATGAAATGGTTCAGCTCATCATTATAAGCGGTCTTCAGCGTCGAACCATCGGCGAAATAGTCATCGACCGGCTTCACATCCGTATTCGTACCGGAAAACAGATATTCGCCATCAACGGCAGTGTTCGCGAAGCTGGTGAAATTGTTGAGCGCATTGGTGATTTTCTGGTTGACGGTGGCAAGCGTGGGCTGCGCGCTGCTGGTATTCGGCACCAGAACGCCGAGGATCTCCTGGGCGGCCTTTGCCATGCCGTCCAATGCGGTCTGCGACGATTCAAGACGTTGCGTCGCAAAGGAATTGACCGTGACAAGCGACGAAATTCGCTCCACATCCCGATTGAGATCGAGGCTGCGGGCCGTGTTGGCGCCGAGCGTGACGCCGAGATCCGCATGCTTGCCCGTTGTCAGTTCGGTATTGAGCTTGGTCATCTCAAGCTGGGCCTTGAGGATGGTGCTGCGCATGCTGTTCTGCATCGCCAGCGATGAAATGAATGACGTTTTCATCTTTTACCTCACCATGTCCATCAAGGACTTGAGCATTTCATCGACGGTGGTCACCAGCTTGGTGGCTGCCTTGTAAGACTGCTCGATATCCATGAGCAGCGACAGCTCCTCATCCAGGCTCACCGCCGTGTTGTTCGAATAGGAGGCGGCGGAGCGCTCATAGAGCGCGCTTTTCGCTTCGTTCGCCGAAGTCGCACCGGATCGTTCCTGTTCGAGCCAACCCATCGAGTTGGTGCCGTATTTCAAGATGCTGGTATTCGTATCGATACGTGTCGACGCGGCAAAATTCATGGGCGCGTCGAATGCGGTCACATAGCTGTCGATCAGGGCGGAAAAGCCAGTGCCGCCCGTAGCTGTGGTATTGACAATATAAGCGGTACCGTTGATGCCGCCGTCGCGCAACAATTCCGGGTTTCCACCTTTCGAAATAATTAACGCGGAGTTGACGTTGATGCTGGCAGCAAGTCCCGGAACGATAACGCCAGCGGGAGGAATTTCGCTTGTGGCCGTTGCTCCCGCCCATGTGAAGAGGCCAGGTTTCGCCGTCAGGGGCGTCGCGGGCGGTGCCGGCTGCGTGATCGGCTTTTCCGCAAACATGGAGATCAGGCCACGGGCGATTTCGTCGAGCTGGCTTTGCATGGTCGGCGCCAGATCGTCGCGGACCTGCATCAGACCCTGCAGTGATCCTTCTGCTGTCGTGTTGCTGCCATTGCCGGCCTTGAGCGCCACGCCGTCCACATAGATCGCATTGCCAGTGGTCGTCGCATCGTAGCCCGGCTGCGCCTTGAAGGTGACCTTGCGCGGCACCACCTCGAAGAGGGTCGCGCCTTCCGTCGTGTAAAGCGCCACATCGTTGTTTGGACGATTGACGACATTGATGCCGATGATGGACGAAATGTCCTTCAACAGGGTCTCGCGCTGATCAAGGGCGTCGCTCGGATCACCGCCGATCGCCGTCTGCGCCTTGACCTCGTTATTGGCTTCCTCGAATTTTGCGAGCAGGCCGTTCAGCTTGTCGACCTGAAGGGAGATTTCCTTGTCGGCACGCAGACGCATCGCCTGCAATTCGGAAGACGCCTTGTTCAGGGAACTGGCGACATCCGCAGCCGAGGTCACAGCCGTTGCCGCAAGGGCAGCATTGCTCGGCTTGGCGGCGTAACCGCTCAGGCTCTTCAGCAATTCCTTCATGTAGGTGGACGGCGAACTTTCATAATTGTTGCCGCCGAAAATGCTCTTCATCTCCTCAAGGCCGGTCAGAACGGTGTTCTGACCGGTGGCCAGCGAGGCGCTGGAGATCGTCTGCCTGAGAAGACTTTCATTCTGGGCACGGCCATTGGAGACGATACTCGCTCCGGCCATGGTCGTGCCGAGAATGGCGGTTCGCTTGACGTAATTCGCATTGCCGACATTGGCAATATTTTTCGAAGTAACGTCTGTCTGCTTACCTGTATTATTGAAAATCGACTGCGCAGTATTCATTGCTGACGTGAGCGACATTCATCTGTCCTCGTAGGAATTACTATCTCTTCAGATTGATCAGGACATCCATCAAATCCGATCCAGTCTGGAAGACCTTCGAATTCGCGGTATAGATACGCTGGGATTCAATCATGTCGGTGAGTTCACTGGCGATATCGACGTTTGAGCCTTCCAGTGCACCCTTCTGGATGTAACCGAAGCTGCCCGTCTGCGCGAAACCGATGGTAACGACGCCCGACTCGTTGCTGGGCAGATAGACGTTGCCGTTCTGCGGGCTGAGGTTGTCGACGCTCGGCACGGTTGCCAGCGCCAGCTGGTAGATGTTGCGGCGGCCACCATCCTGGTAAACCGCGGTCACCACACCGTCCTTGCCGATTTCGACATCCTTGATCTGGCTCGGACCATTACCGTTCAGGATCGCGGTGCCGGGCGTGAACTTCGAGGAGAACTGCGTCATTTCGGACAGATCGATCTTGATCGACTGCGCTACGCCGCTGACCTGGTCGTCGATGGTGATGGATGTCGGAGATGCAGGGGTTCCGGTTTTCAGCTTGTTGGTCGCCGGATCGAAGACCAGCGTTACCTTCTCCTGCACCAGATTTGCAGCCGGTGTTGCCGTATACGGGAAACCGCCATTCGTCGACTGATCCTGACGATAGACCGACACTTCCCATTGCGGATTGCCGGACGTGTCATTGTCGATGCGCGTATAATAGAAATCGTAAAGGACTTTGGCACCACCGCTGTCGAATGCCGTCAGCGATGTCTTTGCGCCGATCTTTGCGGTTGCGACGTTGTCACTGGGGCGCGAACCCGTCGGTACGATTGCTTCGTCACGATTAAGGTTGGCCGGGAAGCTACCCTGCGTCGAGGGCGACGCCGTCAGACCGAAGTTGTTGACGTTGATGGCCTCAAGACCGGTAAAGCCGTTAACGACGGCAGCCGGCGGGTTGGAGCCGTAGGGGTAACCCATCAGCTGGAAGCCCGCTGCGTTTTCCAGATAACCTTCGGCATTCTTCACGAAGGAACCGGCGCGTGTGAGGTAAGGCGTGCCTGCACCATCCTGAACCACGAAGAACCCGTTGCCCTGGATGGCAAGATCGGTGCTCGAGGTGGTGTAGGAGAGGTTGCCCTGCTCCGAAATGCTATAGCGTACGTTGGACTGCACGCCGCCGGAGGCATAGCTGCCCGACGAAGAGGGCAGAACGAGCGAGGAGAACGACGTCGATGCGCGCTTGTAGCCGGTGGTGCTTGCGTTGGCGATGTTGTCGCCCACGGTGCCCAGCTTGTTCGCCTGCGCATTCATGCCGGACACACCGGTTCGCATAGTGCCGAAAATACTCATTCAAAAACCCTCGTGGTCATCTTTCAGGGAGAAGGTAAAGCGTTTGGCTTGCGTGAAGCTGTCTGAAATACCGCGTTTGAAAAAGACCACGCGGGTCAATGAAGATCATTGCCAATCAATGCTGTAGCCGAGGAACCGCTTGGAATCGACCGGGTCGTAGCCGAGCTTCTTGCGCAGTTTCTTGCGCAGCTTGCTGATGTGGCTTTCGACGACATTCTCTTCGACGTCGTCATCGAAGATGCCGTAGATGGCATTGAAAATCTGCGTCTTGGAGACGCGGCGTCCGCGATTGGCGATCAAATATTCCAGGATGCGGCGCTCGCGGCGCGGCAAGGGAAATACTTCACCACCGACTTCCGGATCACGGCCATCGGAGAAAACCCGGATAGGTCCGGCATCGGTGAAGTTGGAGATGACCTGCAGCCGGCGACGGATCGCCGCCGCACGCGCCAGGATTTCACGGGGGTGAACCGGTTTGCGCACGACATCGTCGACGCCGCTGTCGAACAGTGCCAGCGTCGATTCCAGCGAGGGCTGGTCGCTGACCGCGATAACCGGCGCCGTCGTGCGATCCCTGATCGCCTTCGGCAAAGAGAAGCTCCGGTCGCCCTGGCCGATCAAAAAGGCCTCCACGGCCGCAAGATCGCTTTCCGCCGCCGTCGAGACCCATTCCCCGAATTCAACCGGATCGAACCCGGTTGAGGGGATGCCCTCACGCCCAAATAGAGATGTATAGCCGTCTTTAACGAGCTCGCGCTCATCAACCACTACGATCATTCGTCCGCCTCCGAATCAGTGTGGTGTTTTCCAATGAGGCATTGATAAGAATCGGGGGATTCAGCGACAACTGTAGGAAATCATCGATAGTTATTAATAATTGATTAACTATTTTGTGCCGATTTGATCTATATATAGTGGTTGTTAACCATATATGGCACAAAATTTTTGTGTAAAAATTTTAAAAATCCGAAAAAACCGCTTGCAACGCCTTTTTTTGATCAATCTATCGCCACATTTCAAATTACGAGTCCTACGACCCTTAAAGACAATTTCAGGTTGTTATCCGTCGCAGAAATTTTTCGCGTTGGCAGTCCATTTTCCGTAACCGGTCGCCACCAGATTGGCGATGACCCGACAGACATATTTCTTCTGCGCGGGGTCATTGTTCGGACCGGCATGGTAACGGGCAACCGCCATGGTCCAGGTTTCATGCCTGTTATGGAGGTTGCGCAGGAACATGGCGGCATATTCGACATTGCGGCGCGGATCGAACATTTCGCGCGCGGACGTGAAGTTTTCGCCGTGAAAATAGTGGTTTATCTGCATACATCCGAGGTCGATCAGCTTGGCGCCATTGCGCTTCGCCGTCTCGAAAGTGGTCAATGCCTCCTCCGTGGATGCGGCAAATACCGGTTTTCCTTCAATATTCATGGCATTGGGGTCAAGCCGCCCCTTACGGCCCGTCTCGGTCAGGCCAACGGAATAGAGAATTCCCTCCGGCACGCCATATTTGCGGGCGGCGGACTGGATTTCCCTTTCACAGACACCTGATGTTGCCGAAGCCGAGGCTTTTTCAGAGGTAGACGCCATTGTCAGCAGAAGAACGGCCAGAGCCGAGAGCGCCATCCATGCCTTCATTATGCACCCCCAAATTATCACCATTGCCTTGCCGGCCATCGCGTGCGCCGGACTCGTCACGGTTGCGGCCCGCAGCTGCCTGCTGGCCCTGCTGCTGCGCCTGCTGATTTTGCTGATTATTGCCTTGTGTGCCCGTTTGGTCACTCTTGTCGGAAGAAGAGATGCTGATGGTGATGTTATCGACCGTCAGACCCTGCGCTTTCAGGCCATCAAGAATGCTCTTGCTGTCTTCCTGAAGCTTTTTATAGGCCGCAACGCTCTCCACCGTCATGTGAACGGCGAGCTCGTCACCGGCCAGACGCAGTGACATCGTCACCGATCCAAGCTCGATCGGCGTCATATGCAGCTTCAGCGTATGGACAACCTTGCCTGTGCTGCTCTGGGCAGCGGCGTTGGAAAACGACGAGCCGGGCTGCATGGCGCTGACCCATTCCGGATCATTGGCGATGAGACCGGTCAGTGCCGATGCGTTGGTCGATGGCGCCAGGCCGATAAACCGCCGTGAATCGAGCACCGTTATGGTATCGGCCGCCTTGCCGGTGCTCTCCCGGGCATCAAATTCAACGCGGCCTTCACGCTGAACCGTGCTCATATCGAGTGCACGGGACGTCCCGGAGCGCGCGGAGGCGAAGCGGAATGCCGAAGCACCGTTTTCACTATCCGAGCCGGATTCGGCCTCATTGCCAGCAAGCTCGGCTCGTGTCGGCATGTCCTTGGGCGAAGGCTCCGTCTTGCCACGGACAGTCTCGGTCCTGTCGGACTTGACCGGATCGGCCTTGCCGGCGATCGCCTGCGCGATTTCCTCAAGCGGTGTCTTGGCTGTTGCGATATCGCCGACACTGGTCGCGATCTTATTCAAATCCGCCAGTTTCGGATCAATGGCATCCGCCGTCGTTTCCGTATCCTTGTCGGCGTCGTCCTTGAGCTTCTTGCCGGTCTTGCCGTTTTCGACCGATGTGCGCGCCGGTTTCCCCGCGTTCTGAAGTTCGCCTGCCATCTCATGGCTGCGGCCTTCTGCGGAATGGTCGTTGCCGATTACATTCAGGAAGGTCGCAGGCCGCTTGACCGGCGTCTTTGTTTCCTCTTCGCCACCTTCTGGCTGCGCGTGCTGCTCCTCAGCCGAACCTGCTTCCTGCTGATGGCGGGAATGCGGTGCCTGCGTTGGGCGCTCATCGCGAACGGTGGACAGCACCTCGCCGAAACTTCCGCCCTTGGCATCGTCCCTGACAGCGGCGCTGCCGGCACGCGGATCATTATACGGCGCATTCACTATCGCGTTGATGGTTCCGTCGATCATGGTGCCCCCTCGCCTTTCTTCAACAGGCTGTCGATTTCATCAAGCTTGCTGCGGCCGCTCGTTACGAGTTGCCGCACATCCTCGCCCTCATCGTCAGCCTTGTGGGTTTCAACCCGCCATATGCTCTTTTCGCCAGTGCCAGCTGCCCCATTCGAGGATGGGTTCTGTCTGGCATCCTGCTGGGTAATCGCAGCGCCGACCTCGGCGCCGGGCTGCCCCGGCTGCAACGAGGGTGGGCGAACCACTTGCTCGGCGATCGCCCTTGCTGCATCCCGCAGCGCCCTGTCGCGATCCGAAAGCTGCCCTTCGGGGATCTGCACGATTGTCTCAATCGCACTCACCACATCGGGCGTGCCGATGTTGGAAAGGCTTTCATAAAGATTTGCCTGCGCTTCCGGCTGGTCCGGCAGGGCGGGAGACAGAGCTTTCGCCTTCAGCGCCGCCATGCGTGCCAGCCCGTCCTTGCCGCTGATTGCCGCCACACGGGAGAGACGCAGATAGGCTTCCTTCTGCCTCTCCGTGTCCATCATGGCGAATGTTTCCTGTATCGCTTCCTCGCTGATGGAATCCGCCCGCTTGACCACCAGCGAGACCAGAAGATCTGCAAACTGGCTGGCATAGGGGGAATGCAGGAAGCGCCGCGCGTAACGCTGCGCATAATCAACACCGCGCGCCGCATCACCGTCTTCAACCGCAATCGCCAGAGAGCGGCGAAGAGCGGCCTCCTCGACGATGGTGCCTGGCGCTTCGAGCCGGGCTATGTCGTAAAAACCGAGGGCCGCCAGCGGATCACGCGGGATCGTCACATTACCGCCGATCAGTGCCAAATAGGCGCCGATCCGGGTGCCGCGATATTCGGGCACCATGGCTGCAATGCTCTGCGCCACCAGCGTTCCCTTGCCCGAGAGGTATTTGCGCAGGATATCGGCGACGCGACTGTCGAAATTGCCGTCCACATCGCGCGCGACCAGCAATTCCAGCGTCGCCGGATTACCGCCGCTCATGGCATAGACAAGCGCCGCATCGACATTACGCGGGTCCTTGAAGATCGCCGACGGTGCACTTTTAAGCCGCTCATCGATCGTCTGGAGCAGGAAGCGCTGCATTTCCGTTGCCGAATGGTCGCCCATGGCAACCGAATCCTGCACGAATTGCAGGGAGCGCAACATGGCATAGGGCATGAGGCTGTCTTGCGATTGCGAGAATGCCTTGATCGGCTCGGCACCAAGGCCGCAAAGCGTCGCCGCGAGAAAAAGCCAGCGTTTCGAGGAATTCGTCACACTCACCCCCGATCAGCCTCAAGCAGGATTTCGATACGGCGGTTGGCATCCGCCAGAGGGTCTGCCGGCACCTGCAATCTGCGATCCGCAAAGCCCGAAACCTGCTTCACCCGCTCTTCCGACAGGCCGCCACGCACCAGCATGTAATAGGCGCTGTGCGCGCGATCCATGGAGAGCCGCCAGTTGTCATTGGCTTCACCCTTGAACTGCCGTCCGTCGGTGTGGCCGCGGATCACCACGCTGCCGCCACGCTCCTGAAGCAACTTGCCGATCTTTTCCATGGCCAGAACCATTTCACCCCGGGGTACGGCCGACCCGACGTTGAACATCGGCGTCTCCGACTGGTCGGAAATGGTCAGCAGCAACCCGCCTTCGGCCGGCGTCACCACCAGGCCTTCAGAGAGCCTGCCGGTAATGCCTGAAATCTGCTTTTCAATTTCTTCGCGCAGCGTGTCGGCCTTTTGCCATTCGGCGTCAGTGGGTTGCTTCTCATCCGCGGCTTGCTTCTCATCCGGCTGAGATTTTACGAGCGCGGCCTGCTCGGTAGCGTCCGGGCGCTGCTGCGGCACAACGGCGGCAATTTCCATCGGCTTGCCGTCTTGCGAATGATCAGCGGGCTTTTGAGACGCTGCAGCTGACACCGCTTCGGCATCCTTGTCCGCATCCTGCTGCTTCTCCGCCGTCTGCTGCGGCTCCGTCGGGTTCTGCTGCTGGTCGGCGCGGGTGATCTTCACCTGCTGGGTCCAGAAATCGGGATCGAAGGGATCACGATAGGCTTCACCACCGCTTGCGCCCGTCGCCGGGCCGGAATCGGCAGCACCGCCTTCGCCCTTGGCGCTGACATTGGCCTGCTGCCCAACCTGCTGGGCGATTTCCGCCAATACCGAATAAGGGTTCTCGAAGAAGTCGGCTTCCGAGAAATTCGACTGTTCGCCAGTCTGGGACGTCAGGTCCTCACCCGTCGCCGCGGCAGAGCCCTGGGTTACCTTTTCCGCCTTGATATTCGACTGGTCCTTTTTCTGGACACCCTCTTCCTTGTCCACGGGCTTTTCCAGCCCCTTGGACGAGGGTTTTTCATCGGACAGTTTGATCGGATTGAAATAGCTGGCGACCGAGGCCTTGGTCTCCTCATTGGCGGCATTGACCAGCCACATGACGAGGAAGAACGCCATCATCGCCGTCATGAAGTCGGCATAGGCGATTTTCCACGCGCCGCCATGGGCGCCATCGTGGCCACCCTTGTGGCGTTTGACGATGATGATCTCGTTTTTGCCGTGGTGGTGATTTTCGCCTTCACTCATTTCATCACCTTGCGAAGACTGGACGCCCAGGCCGACATGCGGGTCACGAACACGCTTTCACCCAGTTCGACGGAAAGGTCGATGTCCGTGGTCTCGGTAAATTTCATCGTTTCTTCTTCGAAGCCCGGTTGGGCCTTCAAATGTTCGAACAAATCTCTGGGACCTTTGACAACAATCGTGACAGCCTCGCCATCCGGCATGGAAGCGCGCACCACATCCGCCAGCGCCGAAACCGCCTTGAGCGACAGCTCTTCCGTCAAAACGGAGGCAAGAATACCGGCCGTCTGTTCGCTGAGATTGGAAGCGATCGCATCGATGCCCTCACGCAGACCACGGGACAGGAAAACCGCGATCTCCTCGAGATAGACGGAACGCAGGGCCTCCAGTTCGGCCGCATGGGAAGCCACTAAAGCATCCCGCTCGGCCTGCATCTTCTCAGTGATTTCGCGGGTCGCCTCGTCGCGGCCACGGGCATAGGCAGCCTGTTTTTCGCTTTCGACATCGACGGTCTCGAATTCATCGAAACCGGCCGCGACATCGCCGAAACCGGACATGCCCTCGGCATCCGCCAGTGGATCGCCAAACGCCAGCCCGGCGGGCTGGCTGTCACCGAAATCCTTGAGATATCTTGCAATGGAGGCGCTCATGTACGCCCCCGGCAAAACTGGCCAGAGAGGCGAGACATGTTTCCTTGCCTGCGATTTAAGCCGTTTGGCGGCACCACCGTCATCCTTGCTACCCTGTCCGTCTCTTCCATTACTCCGGCCGGATCACGCCATGCGATCCAGCCGATATTGCCCCGACGTTAGGTGTTCAAACTTGTGCGAGGATGAAGGCGGCCTGTTCCGGAAGCCCGCGCCTTGTCTCCGCACCTGCCCACGCCGGGCCAAACCCGTTACTTGAAGAGCTGGAGGATATTTTCCGCGTTGGCATTGGCGATCGAAAGCGACTGGATACCGAGCTGCTGCTGCGTCTGCAGCGCCTTCAGCCTAGTCGATTCCTCGTTCATATCCGCATCGACGAGGCGCCCAATACCCTTGTCGATCACGTCCATCAGGCTCGAAACGAAGTTTTCCTGCATATCGATGCGGCTCTGCAGCGAACCAAGGCTGGATGCCGCGCTGGTCATCGCTTCAAGCTGTCCGTCGACAAAGGACATCATCGCGTCCAGCACATCGGCTTCGGTATATTGCTCTCCGGTCATCGTTCCCATTTTCTGGGCGAGGTCGGTCAGCTTGTTGATGTCGAGCGTCGATACCGAGATGCCGAGTTTACGGGTGTCGGGATCGACTGCCGAGGAAATGTCGTAGTACCAGTTGGTGTTCGGCGATGTCGTCGTTGCGACCGGAGTGGTGCTGTCGGTGGTTGGCGCAGCGGCACTTGCCGGATCCGTAGAGGTAAGTTTTACCCAGACGTCGTCACCGATCTTCAAATATCCCTGGGTACTGCCAGCATTCGTATAAATGCCCGTTGACTTGAGACTGAAGCCGGCCAAAGCAGCGACTTCGCTATCCTTCAACGTAGCAACCACATAATTCTTGTCGGTCACTGTAGGAAGTGCGGGTAACGCGGGTGTGTCCGTCGTGCGCATCGTCACCGACGTTTCGTTCTTGCGGAGGAAGCGGGCCTCGGTGTCGAGAATGCCGAATTTTCCGCCGCTCAGATCGAACAACACCGTGCTCGAATCAAGCGAATAATCGACCGTCGTTACGCCCACCGCGCCAGCAGCGGTGCGGGTAAACGAGGCAACGATCTTCTTGATGGTCGGCTCTTCGGCCGCCGGCGTCTTGCCATCGCCGATTTTCGCCTGGAGCCAGTTTTCACCGGAGAACGACGCCGATTCGGAAATGCTTTTCAGCTGATCCTGAAGCTGCTTGATTTCTTCCTGGATCTTCGTTCGGTTGCTGCCCACACCATAGGCGGCGACGAGCTTCGCCTTCAGCGACTTGACCGTTTCGATGGCGCTTTCAACGGCCTCGAAGGCGGTATCGACCTTGGCGGCTCCCAGACCCAGCGCATCCTGAACGGCCGAAAGCGCCGTGTTGTCCGAGCGCATGGTCGTGGAGATAGACCAATAGGCCGCGTTATCCGCCGCAGTCTCGACACGGTAACCGGAAGAGACACGCGCCTGCGTTGTCTCGAGGCTCTTGTCGATCATGCGCAAGGTTTGCAGCGCGGCCATTGCCGCCGCATTGGTCATAATGCTGGTCATGGGTTCCACCCAATTCAAAATGTCAGAAGAAATCCGGCGCAGCGCCGAAAACGAGCAGGAGCATCATGCGCATCGGCGATGGTTGAAATGAGCCACCGCGACCTGCCGTTCGTTAACAAATCGTTAATTCGATAGGTACCAAACAACAACGCTGATTTGCAAGGCGTTCCTCGCTTCCCCAGTCGGTTTTGCGCAAAGCGGCAGGCTTCAGGCAAGGTCGGGCGAAAAAGCGATCAAACAAAACCTTTGCGACCGCCATTTCGGCAGTCGCAAAGGATAATCATCCGGTGGTGATATTCAGGCCGCTTCGCCCTGGCGGGTCGCAACGAATCGGGCCGCCATCAGGCTTCTGCGCAGGAACTCGGTATTCTCATCCGGGTTTTCCGACGGGTTCTGAAACGAAACATGATTGATCTCGACCGCCGCATGTTCATTGGCGAGGATCAATTGTGCGTAGACCGTGGCACCCTTCGGTTTGATTTCGAGATCGAGAACGATCTCGGGGGCGCCTTCCCATTCGAGCTTGTATTCGCCGCCCGCACCAAAATTGATCGTGCCGGGATGATAATAAAGCTCAGCGGCGGAAGAGACGAGGTCGGCGATGCTGCCATAGCACTCGAATCGGAGCAGCGAAATCAGGTCTGCCGGGTCTAGCAATCGTAATTCGGTAGCGATCGGGTTGATCGCCTCTGCGACGATCATTTCCCGCTGTTCAGAATAGGCGGATTTTTTCATTGGTTTTATTGAACCCGTATTTTCGATGACTTCATGGCGTAAACCCGATGAACGAGCTCAGCCACAGCCTTATAAAAGGCTGGTGGAATCACACTATCGATCGAGACTTGCGCAAACATGGAGCGTGCGAGCGGTGGGTCTTCAAAAACTGGGATATTGTTTGCTTCCGCAATCTCGCGGATTTTCAATGCGATAAGGTCCTGGCCCTTGGCAACAACGACAGGTGCATCACCTTCTTCGCGCACGTAACGCAGCGCCACCGCAAAGTGTGTCGGATTGGCGATGACGAGTGTTGCGCGCGGCACATTGTTGATCATGCGGCGGCGGGCGCGATCGCGGGCGATCGAACGCTGGCGGGATTTGACCACGGGGTCACCCTGCGATTGCTTGTATTCTTCCTTTACCTCGTGCTTCGTCATCTTCAGCTGGCTGAACCAGTGGTGGCGCGTCCACAAGAGATCGACGGCGGCAAGCAGTGCGGTCGAAAGCAAGATCACGATCATCATTTTTTTGACGATCTCGACGACCCTGACGAAAATCACCTGCGGATCGGAAAACATCAGGTCGATGAGACTGTAGAAATCGCCGCGCAGCGACATGAACATGATGATCGAGACGATCAATATCTTGAACAGCGACTTGCCGAATTCGACGAAGCCCTGCTTGCTGTAAATGCGCGTGAACCCCTTTGCCGGCGAGATGCGCGACCATTGCGGACGCACCCTCTCAAGCACTGGCGATGGCAGGTTCTGGAGAAACGACGAGGCAAGGCCGAAGACGATGAACATGATCATGGCCGGCATGAGCAGATAGGCCATGGACGTGCCGAGGAAATAAAGCAGCGACAGGGCATCAGGCCGGGTGCTCAAGTCCCATTGTTCGGGCTGACCGAACAGGTCTTTCAGCGTGACGCCAAGCCGGCCGGCGCCATCGGGCAAAAAGAAGACCAGATAACAGTAAAAGGCGAGCGACGAGGCAAAGATCGGCACTTCCCGAGAGAAGGGAAGATTGCCCTTCTCAGCCGCATCGCGGAGCTTTTTCTCCGTCGGGGCTTCTGTTTTACTGTCCTTGTCCTCATCGTCTGCCAAGGCACGTTCCCGGGGTCAAAAAAAGGCCCGCCGATCCCGGCAGGCCGTCATCCCGAAACTAACGCCCGAGACCGGCCATCGCAATGGCCGGTTCTGTCCAAAGCGCGGGTTATCAACCGGCTTCCGCTCAAGCGGCGGCCGATTGTTCTTCCGCGCCGGCTTCCTTCAGCTGGATCTGGCCGGAATTGGCCAGACGGATCGCCTCCTGGGCGACCGCGCGGCGGGCAATCGCCACTTCGCGGGTGTTGACCGAGGCCTGCGGTACGGCGAGATCCGATTCGATCATGCGGCGCTGGCGCGGGCTGATGCTGGACAGCACACATTCCTTGATTTCCATCGTGGCGCCACGCAGCGCCATGGTCAGAACGTCGGCCGAAACATCGTTGAGCAGCATGACGCGGCTGCGCTGCGGCATGAACATGAGGTCGTCGAAGAGGAAGATCTTCGGCTTGACCTTGTTTGCGGCTTCCTTGCTGAGCGTCTCGAGCGAGCTGAGCAGCGTATCGACCTGCGGCTTTTCCAGCTCGTTCATCAGATCGGCAACCTTCGTGGAGCCGCCCGCATTGCGTTCCGCCTCGATCTCATTGATCAGATTGATCACACGCTTCTCGATGATCTGGGCAGCCGTCGGGCTCACTTCCTTCATGTTCACCGTGCGGTTCATGATATCGGCGCGCTGCTCTTCGGGAATGGTCAGGAGAACCTTGGCACCGAAGGACGAGGGCAGCATGGAGAGGATATAGGCGATGGTCTGGGGATGCTCGCGCAGCAGGAACTTGCCGACGAATTCCGGCTCCGCTTCCTGCAGGCGATCCCAGATCGAGGCTTCATAGGCCTGGAAGGCGGCACGGCGGCCAAGCAGGCTGTCCACCTCTTCAGGGGTCAGTCCTTCTTCGAGAATGCTTTCAATTGCCTTGGCATTGTCCATGAGACCCGTTCCTTCGGTGAACAGGTCTTCGAACTCCGCCACGATCTGCGCGAGTTCATCCGGAGGAATGACGCGCAGGGTCTGGGCCGAGGAAATGATCATCTGCAATTCGTGCTGCGTGAAAAACTTCAGCAGCTTGCCGGCGACGCCCTTGCCCATGGCAAGCAGCACCGCGGCCGCCTTGTCGGCCTGAGACAACGGCTTGCCCGCAAGGGGGTTACCGAAATCCTCGAAGTCCATCATGGTCTTTCCTCTCCGTCCCCACAGGGATCAGGCTTTTCTGGTACTCATTACTTCAATCAATTTTACGCCGAAGCGCGTATCGTCGTCTTCAAGTACCGTTATCTCACCGCGCGCAATACGGCGGCCATTCACCATGATCTCGACCGGCTCGCCAATCTTGCGGTCAAGCGCAATCGTCGCACCCTCTTCAAGGCTCATCAGCCCCGAAACCAGCATACGGCTGGTGCCGAGAACGATCTGGACATCGATCGGGATGTCCATGATCAGTTCCATGTTTTCGGACAATCCGCTGCCAAGCGGCGCCTTCACACCCGCGACCTGCGGGGCGGCAGCAAAATCATCCATTCCAAAATCGGCCGCTCCGCCACCGAAGGCGGAAAGGTCGGTGTCCGTGGAAGCATCATCCGTGCTTCCGAAATCGCCGAAGTCGCCAAAATCGGACAGCGAACCTTCTGCATCCGTCTTGAGGACGCCACGCAGATCGCCGATAGCCTGGTCGAGGTCGCCGGCATCTTCCAGCGACTGCAGCTCCGCATCATCGGTCACAGGTGTTTTCTTCGTAGCCATGCGCTGATTATTCCCTTTGAAACTTGCGTCAGCCTGCCCAGAGCCCCCGAAAGGGCGGGCAGGATTTAACCCATCAGATGTCGCAAAATCTCGTCGTCCGTGCTGACATTGTTCTTCACCCGAACCATGTAGCGCTCACCGGACTTGCCGAATTCGCAATTATAGAGCTTGGAGCCGTTGGCGCTGACCTCGACGCCGATATCGTCCTGCTTCAGGTCCTGAAACGGAATGACATCGCCGGCCACCAGTTTGGAAATCGTCCGCAAGGTCAGCGTTTCGAGCTTGATGCGCGCCTCGAGCGTTACCTGCGATCTCTTCACCTGCTGCGAGATCATCTCCATCCATTCCTCCTGCTTCTTCAGCGCCTGGGCCGAAGCCTTGGGTGCGACGATGGAGGTCTTGAGCAGTGGCCGCTGCGGCACGATGAGAGAAAACTCCGACGAAACCTTGCCGATATCGATCTTCATGCGGATGGTGACGCCGTAAAGGCCGGCAATCATCTCGTCGAAGGCGCTTTTTCCATTGGCACTGAACGGCGGGTCGATTGTCGCCTCGAAACCGCCCGGCGCGTTCACGCCCGAACGCAGTACGCCCGCGATGCGGCCGAGAACCATGGCCGCAAGGTCAAGCTCGATATGCGACAGGTTGCGCTCGTCAGGTTCGCCGATGGTGTCGGGTGCCGCACCCAGCATGCGTTCCATGAGCGCGATGACAAAGCCGTTGCCGACCGCCATCATGAAATTGGGGCACCAGTTGCGCAGCGAACAATCGGCAACAGAGACATTCTGCCCGACATTGGCGATGAGATCCGTCATCAGCCCCGATTCGGAACCGATATATTCGACGTCGATCGCGATGCCGGTCTCGCTGTGAAAGATATCGGGCAGGAATTCGCTGTAGAGATGACCGATATCGGAGCCGATCCTGGCGATCGTCTTGCGGTCGGAAAGTCCTCCCGTCAGCTTCGCAAGCAGGGCGGTGTCGATGGCGGGGGCTCTTTGCGCTGCAGCTTTTGCCATGGTCATGCCGCCTTGTTTTCGCCGCCGGGATTCATCATCTCCTGCTCGACGGCGTCGATGGACGGCCGCTCGTAGTTGGAGATGGTCTTGCGGCCATATTCAAGCGCGACCTGCGGCACCGAGCCGTTCATGTAGGCGATCAGCGTCTGCTTGACGATGATATAGAGGCGGTGCTGCTTGGAGCGGACGATCTTGACCTGCGATGCGAGCGGGTTGCAGATCGAATAGGACAGGATGATGCCGAGCATGGTGCCGACGAGTGCGGCGCCGATGAGGCCACCCAGCACTTCGGGCGATTCGTTGATCTTGCCCATGGCCTTGATGACGCCGAGAACCGCCGCGACGATACCGATGGCGGGGAAAGAATCGCCCATCGTGGTGATCGCGTGGTATGGCTTCAGCTTGTCGTAGAGGATGGTTTCGATTTCTTCATCCATCAACGCCTCGATTTCGTGGCTGCGGGCATTGCCGATGATGATGAGACGAACGTAGTCGCAGATGAACGAGGTCAGTTCCTTGTTCTTCAGAACCGAGGGCGCCGACTGGAAGATCGAGGATTCTTCCGGATTGTCGATATGCGCTTCGATCTCGTTGCGCGATTTCGTGCGCAGGTCGCGCATCAGCGAATAAAGCACGCCCAGCACGTCGAGATAGTTGCGCTCCTTCGGGACCGAGTGTTTGAAGGCCTCGCCGAGCGCCTTGCCCGAATCTTTCACGACCTTCATCGGGTTCGCCATGATGAAGCCGCCAAGCCCCGCTCCGCCGATAATCAACAGTTCGAACGGCTGAATGAGGACGTCCAGATGGCCGCCCATCGCCATGTAGCCGCCGATGATGCAGCCGAAGGTGATTATAAGTCCAATTACAATATTCATTGATCGACCACGCCCGAACAGTGTTCCATGCCGCCATCTCTAGAAAATGTGGCTTGCGTGAACCTGTCCGCTACGCCTCTTTCATGCTCCTCCGGCAACCAGTTTCGCACAAGCAAGCTACGGCAATATGCCGGCAAAGGCGGACGTGCGCCTTGAGATCGGGATCAAACGAGAGCGGCGGTTCAGTGACTTCCACCTACACCAGCTACAGACTGATCAGTCAGGACATCGGCAAGTCGCTTGAGCGCGTGTCGAAGCAGCCTGACGTGGCGCGCGAAACCGAATATTACCGGGCAAAAATCGGCGATGTGAAATCCATCGACGACTTCATGGCCGATACACGCCTTTATAATTACGCGCTGAAAGCCCACGGCCTTGAGGACATGGCCTATGCGAAAGCCTTCATCCGCAAGGTGCTGACGGAAGGCACCTCGGACAAGAATGCCTTCGCCAACAAGCTTTCCGACAATCGTTATGCGGATCTGGCGAAATCGCTGAATTTTGCCGAGCTGGGAAAAGCTGCGACCACGACCGAGGCGGCACAATCGGGCACCATCGAGAAATATGCCCGCCAGACGCTGGAGCAGACAGCCGGCGATGACAATAACGGCGTCCGGCTTGCCCTTTATTTCGAGCGCAAGGCGCCGACGATCAAATCAGGCATGGATTTCCTCGCCGATGACGCGCTCGCGCAGGTGTTCCGCACAGCCTTCAACCTGCCTGACGAATTTGCCGCTGCAAGTGTCGAGAAACAGGCCGCTCTCATCGAAAAATCCATCAAGATCAAGGATCTGCAGGATCCTGAAAAGGTCGGCAAGCTGCTGGAGCGTTTCACCATCATGTGGGAAATGCAAAACCCCTCAACGACCTACGACCCCCTGGCCGTCTTCGGCTCCTCCAGCGGCTACGGCATTTCCCCGGACCTGCTGATTTCCATCAACTCCCTGAAACTCGGAGGCAAATGATATGCAATCCGGACTATATGTCGCCCTGTCCTCGCAGATCGCGCTGGAGCGCCGTCTCACCACCATTTCCGATAATATGGCGAATGTGAACACGGTCGGCTTCCGCGGCTCCGAAGTGAAATTCGACGAAATGGTCGCCAAGAACCACAATGACATGAATGCCAAGGTGGCCTTCGTTTCACAGGGCAACGACTATCTCTCCACCCGCCAGGGCGCTTTCGAGCAGACCGGCAATTCCTTCGACTTCGCCATCAAGGGCGATGCCTGGTTCTCGATGGAAACGCCTGATGGCCAGATTCTCAGCCGCGACGGCCGTTTCACCATGCGCCCGGACGGCGCGCTGATCTCGTCGAACGGTTATCCCGTCCTTGACGCCGGCGGCGGTCCCATCCAGCTCAACCCGAATGGCGGACCGATCACCGTAGGCCTCGACGGTGCCATCAGACAGAACGAGAATATCGTCGCCACGCTCGGCATCTTCAGGGCGGATTTCTCGCAAGGTTTCCTGCGGCATCCCAATAGCGGCGTGAAGCCCGTGGCCCAGCCGACACCGGTCGTCAACGATCACGAGGTCGGCGTCGTTCAGGGCTATCTCGAACAGTCGAACGTCAACGGCATTTCCCAGATGACGCAGCTCATTCAGGTCAACCGGGCCTTTGAGAGCATTTCCTCGCTGATGCGCGATACCGAATCCACCTTCGGCGAAGGCATCAAGACGCTTGGCGGCGCGCGTTAAGGAACTGAGCAATGACAATGCCGGAAACCATGCTCTCGGCTGAGGCTATTTCACCGAAGCTTGCCCAGCTGGCGAGCCTCGCCGGGCACTATGCCGATCCGGAGTTTTCGGTGGCGCCGGGCGGCCATGTCCGCACCATCGCCGCCGGACACTATACGGTTTCCGGTCTGTCGCGGCATGTGAGGCTCGGCGAGTTCGTCGCCCATCGCAGCACGACCGGCATCCATCTCGGCGAAGTCGTGCGCGTGGAGCCGGATATCTGCTATGTCTGCCCCATCGAACCCGGTGAACCGATCGGCATCCACGACACCGTCATCCGCAAGGGCGCTTTCCGCGTCGCGCCTGACGACAGCTGGTGCGGGCGCACCATCAATGCACTTGGCGAACCTATCGACGGTCAGGGGCCGCTTTCCTCCGGTACAGAGCGCCGGTCGATCTCCAACAACGCGCCACCATCCATGACGCGCAAGCGTGTGGAGACGCCTTTCAAGACCGGCGTGCGGGCAATCGATATTTTCTCTCCCTTGTGCCTCGGCCAGCGCCTCGGCATTTTCGCCGGTTCGGGCGTCGGCAAATCCACGCTGCTGTCGATGCTCGCCAAGGCCGACGCTTTCGACAAGGTAGTGATTGCGCTGGTCGGCGAACGCGGACGCGAAGTGCGCGAATTCATCGAAGACACGATGGGCGAGAATATGAGCAAGTCCATCGCTGTGGTTGCGACGAGCGATGAAAGCCCGATGCTGCGCAAGATGGCGCCGCTTTCCGCCGTCACCATTGCCGAGCACTTCCGCGACAAGGGCGACAACGTCCTTCTCATCATCGACAGCGTCACCCGTTTTGCCCATGCGATCCGCGAAGTGGCGGTTGCCTCCGGCGAGCCGCCGGTGGCGCGCGGTTATCCGGCCTCTGTCTTTACCGAACTGCCGCGCCTTCTGGAACGGGCGGGACCGGGTGCCGAAGGCACCGGCACCATCACCGCCATCGTCTCCATTCTGGTCGATGGCGACAACCACAACGATCCGATCGCCGATTCGACCCGCGGTATTCTCGACGGCCATATCGTGCTGGATCGTAGCCTTGCCGAAGAAGGCCGTTATCCGCCGATCAATCCGCTCGCCTCGATCTCGCGTCTTGCCAAGAAGGCATGGACGCCGGATCAGGAAAAACTGGTCTCGCGCCTGAAGGCGCTGGTGCATCGCTTCGAGGAAACGCGGGATCTGCGGCTCATCGGCGGTTACCGGCCCGGCACCGATCCCGATCTCGACATGGCGGTAAAGCAGGTGCCGATCATCTACGAAACGCTGAAACAGCTTCCGAACGAACCGGCGGCGCAGGACGCCTATGCTGATCTCGCGACGGCGCTGCGGGGCGGAGTGCAGAACAATCAGCCGCAGGTAAACCCAAGAATGAGAGGCTGACGCCGTGAAAAAGAAAAAGATCGACAATGGCGACGTCGAGGATGCACGGCCGCAGCCGCCTTTCTTCACGCTCGACCGCATTCTGGCCTGGACGGGAATTGGGCTTGCCGCAGCGGCCGCCTTTTTCCCTTGGTATGTGTTCTTCAATGAAGACAAGTTTGGGATAAAGGTGGCGGGCGGTGACCGCACACGCGACCTGCCCCACACCGGCCCCCGCGAAGTCTTCAGCGTTTCGCCGATGGCCATGACCAACCGCAACAAGGAAGACATGCCGCCACCGGCCGAACTGCCTGACATGCTGACGACGGCGACAGTCAACGCCAGCGGCAAGGAAAAGCAGAACGATCTCGCCGCCCGAGTGGAAGATCAGCCCTTCCCCGGCCAGACGTCGTTCCGCCTGCTGCATGTTTCCAACGGTCGGGCGCTGATCGAGGATGGATCGGGCATGTATATGGTGCGGGTCGGCTCGACATTGCCCGACAATGCGCTTCTGACCAAGATCGAGCAACGCGGCGGCGAATGGCAGATCGAAACATCCGCGGGTAAAACATATCGTCCTGAAAAATAGACGAATTTTCTTTCCTGAAAAAAGGCGCGCCGCCTCTGCGGACGCGCCTTTTTTGTTTCACGGATGACCGTTCTGCCGCCGTTCGACGCCTTCGCCCCTCCCCGCAAGTCTGACGCAAGATTAGCCCCTTAGGTTCGGGCCATACGAGATGGAGAAGTCTATGCAACCGATTCAACTGTTCGATCTGGCATCCCGCCAAGCGGAATGGCTGAGCGTGAGGCAGGAAGTCGTGGCGACCAACATCGCTAACGCCAACACCCCCAAGTTCCACGCCAAGGATGTCAGCCCTTTCGAAGCGGTCATGCAGGCCACCAGCCAGCAGGTCGGCATGGCAAAGACCCATCCCGCCCATTTTGGCGCGAGCAACCTCAGCGAAAATATCGCCGTGCGTGACAACCCGGTCAATAACGAGATCGGCATGCAGGAATCCGGCAATTCGGTCGCGCTTGCGGAAGAAATGACCAAGACCGGCGAGATCAAGCGGCAGTACGACCTGAACGCCAATCTCGTCAAATCCTTCCATCGCATGATGCTGATGACGGTTAAGAGGTAAACCATGGATCCCTTGAGTGCGGCGAGCAAGATCGCGGGCAGCGGCCTGGAAGTGCAGTCCACCCGACTGCGCGTCGTGTCCGAAAACATCGCCAACGCCAGATCGACCGGCGACACCCCCGGCGCCGACCCATATCGCCGCAAGACCGTTACCTTCGGTTCCGAGCTCGACCGCGTCAGCGGCGTGGAGCGCGTGACGGTGAAGAAGCTCGGCGTCGACCGTGGTGACTTCGTCAACGAATACGATCCCGGCAACCCGGCCGCCGACACCAACGGCATGGTGAAGATGCCGAACGTCAACATCCTGATTGAAATGGCCGACATGCGCGAAGCAAACCGCAGCTATGACGCCAACCTTCAGGTCATCCGCCAGACACGCGACCTCGTCGCCTCCACCATCGACCTTCTGAAGGCATCGCAATGATCGACGGCATCAAGCAACTCAGTTCCCTTTCGCTCACGCGCGGCGCAAGCGACATCTCCTCGCTGACGGAAAGCGTTTTCGGCAGCCAGCAGACGACGCCCGCCCAGCAGACGGGCGCAAGCTTCGCGAGCGTTCTCGGCAACGTATCGCTGGATGCGATGAACAACCTGAAGAAGGCGGAAGTCGCTTCCTTCGAAGGCATTCAGGGCAAGGCGAACACGCGTGAAGTGGTCGATGCCGTGCTTTCGGCCGAGCAATCGCTGCAGACCGCCATCGCGCTGCGCGACAAGATCGTGTCGGCCTATCTCGACATTACCAAGATGCAGATCTAGCCCAGCGGGAATATTGATATGAGAGCTCTTGCAATCGCCGCCACCGGTATGGACGCCCAGCAGACCAATCTGGAAGTCATCGCCAACAACATCGCCAACATCAACACCACCGGCTACAAGCGCGCGCGTGCGGAGTTCACCGATCTGCTCTACCAGACCGAGCGCATGCAGGGCGTGCCGAACCGCGCCAACCAGGCGATCGTGCCGGAAGGTGCCAATATCGGTCTCGGCGTACAGACGTCCGCCGTCCGCAACATTCACACCCAGGGCAACCTGATCGAGACCGGCAACAAACTCGACGTGGCGATCATCGGCCAGGGCTGGTTCCAGATCGAAGCGGCTGACGGTTCGACGCTCTACAGCCGCGCCGGCGCCTTCAACAAGAACGCCGACGGCAATCTGGTGACGGTCGATGGTTATAATGTCATTCCCAACATCAACATCCCGACCGACGCGCAGGACATCACCGTTACCCGCACGGGTCAGGTGACGGCCCGTATCGGCAATGCCGCTGACTTCACCGAACTTGGCCAGCTGACCATCGCCAACTTCGCCAACGAAGCCGGCCTGAAGCCGCTCGGCGACAACCTTTTTGCCCAGACACCGGCTTCCGGCGACGCGGTCATCGGCGTGCCTGACGATCCGAGCTACGGCTACATCAAGCAATCCTATCTTGAAGGCTCGAACGTCGACGCCGTCAAGGAAATCACCGACCTGATCACGGCGCAGCGCGCCTATGAGATGAATTCCAAGGTCATCACCACCGCTGACGAAATGGCATCGATTGTCAGCAAGAACCTGAAGTAAGAACGGAAAGGCAGGCGGACATGAGGTTTGGCCGAAAAAATAACAGCTGCAGAACGGCGCTCGTCCGTATGTGCCTGGCGTCTGCCTTTTCACTGGTTGCCATGGCGCCGGCTTTCGCCCAGGCGCCGATGGCGTTGGTTCCCACCCGCACCATCTATCCGGGCGAGGCGATTACGCCCGAGCAGGTGAAACCGGTGGAAGTGACCAATCCCAACATTTCCTCAGGTTACGCGACCGATATCAGCGAAGTGGAGGGCATGATCTCCAAGCAGACCTTGCTTCCCGGCCGCACCATTCCGGTTGCGGCATTGCGCGAACCATCGCTGGTGGTGCGCGGCACCAGCGTCAAGCTCGTTTTCACCATCGGCAACATGACGCTGATGGCGTCGGGAACGCCGATGACCGACGGCTCACTGGGTGAAGTGGTGCGGGTGCGCAACATCGATTCCGGCGTGATGGTCAGCGGCACGGTCATGAAGGACGGAACCATTCAGGTGATGGCGAAATGAGATTGCTTCGTATCCTGGCCGCGGCCATTCTGTTTTCGGCCCAGCCGTTCCTTCCCGTACCCGCAGCCCATGCCGATACATCCCGCATCAAGGATATCGCATCGCTGCAGGCCGGACGCGACAACCAGCTGATCGGATACGGTCTCGTCGTCGGCGTGCAGGGCACGGGCGACAGCCTGCGCTCCTCGCCATTCACCGAACAATCCATGCGCGCGATGCTGCAGAACCTCGGCATCACCACGCAGGGCGGCCAGTCGAATGCCAAGAACATCGCCGCGGTGATGGTGACGGCCAATCTGCCGCCGTTTGCCAGCCCCGGCAGCCGTGTCGACGTAACGGTCAGCTCGCTCGGCGACGCCTCTTCGCTGCGCGGCGGCACGCTGATCATGACCTCGCTTTCCGGCGCGGACGGGCAGATCTATGCGGTTGCCCAGGGCGCGCTGATCGTCAACGGCTTTTCGGCGCAGGGCGATGCCGCGACGCTGACGCAGGGCGTGACCACATCCGCACGCGTGCCAAACGGCGCGATCATCGAGCGTGAATTGCCGTCCAAATTCAAGGATTCGGTCAATCTGGTCCTTCAGCTGCGCAATCCCGATTTTTCGACTGCGGTGCGTGTTGCGGACGTTGTCAACGCCTTTGCCCGCGCCCGTTACGGCGATGGTATCGCCGAGCCGCGCGATTCGCAGGAAATCGCAGTGCAGAAACCCCGCACCGCTGACCTCACCCGGCTGATGGCGGAAATCGAGAACCTGACCGTGGAGACGGATACGCCCGCCAAGGTCGTGATCAACGAACGCACCGGCACGATCGTCATCGGCGCGGATGTGCGCATCTCCCGCGTTGCCGTCAGTTATGGAACTCTGACCGTGCAGGTGACGGAATCACCGCAGGTCATCCAGCCGGCGCCCTTCTCGCGTGGCCAGACCGCCGTGCAGCCGCAGACGGACATCATGGCGCTGCAGGAAGGCAGCAAGGTCGCCATCGTCGAAGGTCCCGACCTTCGCACGCTGGTTGCCGGTCTCAACAGCATCGGGCTCAAGGCGGATGGCATCATATCCATCCTGCAAGGCATCAAATCCGCCGGTGCCCTTCAGGCGGAGCTTGTGCTGCAATGATGGAACTTCTTAAAAACCAAGCCCTGCCGAATGGTCTTGTCCGGTTCGCAGCCGTTGCCTCCCTGCTTTTCCTGCTGCCGGCCGCCGGCGCCGAAAGCCAGCAGAATGTGGTGTCGGAACTGAGCACGCAGGATGAAATCCAGAAATTCTGCACCAACATTGCCGATGCGGCCCGCGACCAGCGTTACCTGATGCAGAAGCAGGAGCTTGAAAAGCTCCAGGCCGACGTCAACGAGCGCATCTCGGTGCTGGAAGACCGCAAGGCGGAATATGAGGACTGGCTGGCGCGCCGCGAACATTTCCTCGCCCAGGCGAAAGCCAATCTCGTCGATGTCTACAAGACGATGAAGCCCGATGCCGCCGCACCCCAGCTCGAAAAGATGCATGTGGAGATTGCGGCCGCCATCATCATGCAGCTGCCGCCGCGCCAGTCCGGCCTCATCCTCAGCGAGATGGATGCGCAGAAAGCCGCCACTGTCGCCGGCATCATGTCGCAGGCAACCGACAAAAACACTTCGAAGGATCCTTCATGAGCACGCGTCGTCTTCCGGCCCTCCTCCTGCCGCTCGCTCTCCTGGCAGGCTGCCAGAACAACCAGACCCTGAAGGAAATCGGCAACGCACCCGCGATGAGCCCGATCGGCAGCGGTCTGCAATTCAGCCAGACGCCGCAGATGGGCATGTATCCCAAGCAGCCGAAACATATGGCGAGCGGCTATTCGCTGTGGAGCGACAGCCAGGGCGCCTTGTTCAAGGATCTGCGCGCGTTGAATATCGGCGACATCCTGACCGTCAACATCCAGATCAACGACAAGGCCGATTTCGACAACGAAACCGAGCGCAACCGCACCAATTCCAGCGGTCTGAACTGGAAGGCCAAGGCGGAAATCTTCGGCTGGACGCCGGAGGCGGACTCCAACATCAAATACGGATCGGACACCGACACCCAGGCCAAGGGCAAGACCAAGCGTTCCGAAAAGCTGACGCTGATGGTGGCCGCCGTGGTGACCGGCATTCTGGAAAACGGCAACCTCATTATCAGCGGTTCGCAGGAAGTGCGCGTCAACCATGAAATCCGCATCCTCAATGTCGGCGGTATCGTCAGGCCGCAGGATGTCGATGCGCAGAACATGATTTCCTATGAGCGTATCGCCGAGGCCCGCATCTCCTACGGCGGTCGTGGCCGCCTGACGGAAGTGCAGCAGCCCCCGGTCGGTCAGCAGGTCGTCGACCTGTTCTCGCCGCTCTGACGCCGGTTTGCGGGAACGGGACTGACCATGGAAAACGAACAGGCTGAGAGCAAGAAAAAGTCCTCCCCGGTGGTCATGACCATCGCCGGGGTTGTGATCCTGACGCTGCTCGGTGCGGGCGGTGGCTGGCTGGTGGGCGGCATGATCGCCCCGAAAATCGCCGGCGCGGAAGCCGCAGCGCACGCACCGGCCGCTTCGGGTGAAAAGGGCAAGGCCGCCGAGGGCATCGAGAAAATCTCGGCCGAAGCGAACGGCATCGTCCAGCTCGAACCCATCACCACCAACCTCGCCTACCCTTCGACCAACTGGGTGCGGCTGGAAGTGGCGCTGATGTTCAAGGGGCCGGTGGAAGTTGGGCTGGCGGAGGATATCCACCAGGATATCATGGCCTATGTGCGCACCGTTTCCCTTCAGCAGCTGGAAGGGCCGCGCGGCTTTCAATATCTTAAGGATGACATTCAGGAACGAGTTGACCTGCGCTCGCAAGGGCGCGTATCCAAGGTCATGTTCCGGACCTTTGTCATCGAATGATTCGATTTCTTGTAACCATCGCCGTCCTCCTCGCCTTGCCGGGCCTTGCCAACGCCCAGCAATTTCCGTCCGATCTGTTCAATACACAGATAGACGGATCCGTTGCGGCATGGATCATCCGCACCTTCGGCCTTCTGACGGTTCTCTCCGTCGCGCCGGGCATCCTGATCATGGTCACGAGCTTTCCGCGCTTCGTGATCGCCTTTTCGATCCTGCGCTCCGGCATGGGACTGGCCTCTACCCCGTCCAACATGATCCTTCTGTCGATGGCGATGTTCATGACCTTCTACGTCATGTCGCCCACCTTCGACAAAGCCTGGACGGACGGCGTGCAGCCGCTTTTGCAGAACCAGATCAACGAGCAGCAGGCCATAGGACGCATCGCCGAGCCCTTCCGCACCTTCATGAACGCCAATACGCGTGACAAGGACCTGAAGCTGTTCGTGGATATCGCCCGCGAGCGCGGACAGGAAGTGATGACCGACAATGTCGTCGATTACCGCGTGCTCGTTCCGGCCTTCATGCTGTCGGAAATCCGCCGCGGTTTCGAGATCGGTTTCCTGATCATCCTGCCGTTTCTGGTCATCGATCTCATCGTCGCCACCATCACCATGGCCATGGGCATGATGATGCTGCCGCCCACCTCCATTTCCCTGCCGTTCAAGATCCTGTTTTTCGTGCTGATCGACGGCTGGAACCTGCTTGTCGGCAGCCTCGTCAGATCGTTCAACTGACGGTATTTGTGCCGAAATAAACTTCATTAATCCTGTTTGTTAACCCCGCAGCCCCAAGGCAGCGGGGTTTTCGCGTTTTAAGGCTTTGGTTACCAAATTTGCTAGGGGTAGGATAACTATAATCATCAGGCAATGGGTAACCATTTTGAATAACTCCTGAATAACCATAATTAATTCATCACAAAAGCAACCGCCAAAATTAAGAATTGTGCAATTTTTCGCTGGGAAACTCCAATCCACACGCAGCGGGTTTGGTTTCCAGAACATAGTAATTCTGAACCGAGTGGCATGAAGCCGAAACGTTGTGGCCGGTAATACCAAGTCCGGAATGTCCCCACTCCAGTATCTCGTAAAAACAAGGGACACATTTATTATGGCAAGCATTCTTACCAACGCTTCTTCTATGGCCGCTCTCCAGACGTTGCGCACGATCAGCAACAACATGGAATCGACGCAGAACCGCATCTCGACTGGCCAACGCGTTAGCACGGCTTCCGACAACGCCGCTTACTGGTCGATCGCGACCACGATGCGCTCCGACAATGCAGCCCTCGGCTCGGTTTCCGACGCTCTGGGTCTCGGCGCCGCAAAGATCGACACTGCCTATGCCGGTATGGAATCTGCGATCAAGGTCGTTGACCAGATCAAGCAGAAGCTCGTCACCGCCAAGGAATCCACCGCCGACAAGGCAAAGATCCAGGCTGAAATCACCCAGCTCCAGGATCAGCTGACGTCCATCACCTCTTCCGCATCGTTCTCCGGTGAAAACTGGCTGAAGGGCTCGATCGGCAAGGCCGGTGCTGCTGCTGCCGATCTGGCAGTCGGCGTATCGATCGACAAGCAGATCGTTGGCTCGTTCACCCGTGACGCATCTGGCAATGTCCAGACGCAGGCTGTTGATATCAAGCTTGACGGCACGAACGTACTGGTCGACTCCAGCGGCAAAAACCAGGGCCTTCTGGACAAGAACGCTACGAAGGCAACCGTTGCTCAGTGGACGGACGGCAAGTACTACACCGCAACGACGACCCCGCCCGCTGCTGCGACCGCTTCCAAGGTATCGGACAGCGTCTGGACGGACGGTGCCGCTACTCCGAAGTTCTTCAAGGAAGTTGAACCGAACAAGTTCCTGGAAGTAACGGACGCAACCGGTACTGCGCTCGCTGGCACACCGACCGCTCTGACCACGACGGCTGCCGTGTTCGTAACGGACACTTCCGTCTCCAAGGTCGACATCACCAAGCTAAGCACGATCAAGACCGGCCTCGGCCTTGCCGCCACGGCAACGGACGAAGACGTACTGGACAGCCTGATCTCGCATGTCGATGGTCAGCTGGAAGGCATGAACTCCGCAGCTGCAAAGCTTGGTGCTCTTTCCTCGCGTATCTCCCTGCAGGAAGACTTCGTCTCCAAGCTGTCGGATACGATGGAAAAGGGTATCGGCCGCCTGGTTGACGCCGACATGAACGAAGAGTCCACCCGCCTCAAGGCTCTGCAGACGCAGCAGCAGCTGGCAATTCAGGCCCTCTCGATCGCCAACAGCGACTCGCAGAACATCCTGTCGCTCTTCCGTTAATCGGACCCAAACGACAAAAACGAGCCGCGCCCGAAAGGGCGCGGTTTTGCTTTATGGAGCGGCCCGCAAACCGCAATATTTCGTTTACCATCCCTGCTTTCAAAGCATTTACCACGATTTGAACGAGGGGCCGTATACCCTCTGAAATTAGGAAATTGGCAAGTACCGGCTGTCAGATTTTACGCATGGACAAGCGGATAGCCGCTGTCCGGAATGACATGAAACACAGGATCGCAAGCGGTGGCTGACCGTCTTGCAATCAGGTGAAAAAGCAAACGCGACGGAGGCTGACCCGAGCGTATTGTTCCTCTACCAAAGCCGCATCCGGAAACGGGTGCGGCTTTATGGTTTTTTAAGCATTTCCGGTTACACGCGCACGCGCGCAAAGGTTGCGAACCAAATAGTCAGAATGCACTTTTTTAGCGAGTTATTAGATGTTAATTAACTATATGAAGGTTAGCTAAGCCATCGAAACGGTGAGCTAACCATTAAAAATCAGCCGGTTAGCAGGCATGACGCTGCGCGCTGTTCCCGGTGAAACCGGAATGTCCCTTTTCTAATCAGCCATTCAAGGGGCAAATTCATCATGACAAGCATTCTTACCAACGTCGCAGCCATGTCTGCGCTCCAGACCCTGCGCTCTATCGGCCAGAACATGGAAACGACGCAGGACCGCGTCTCTTCCGGCCAGCGCGTCGGCGAAGCTTCCGACAACGCCGCATACTGGTCGATCGCGACCACCATGCGTTCCGACAACGGCGCTCTGTCCGCCGTACAGGACGCTCTCGGCCTCGGCGCTGCCAAGGTTGATACCGCCTATTCCGGCATGGAATCGTCCATCGACGTCGTCAAGGAAATCAAGAACAAGCTGGTTGCCGCCCGCGAACCCGGCGTCGACAAGTCCAAGATCCAGGAAGAAATTTCCCAGCTGCAGGATCAGCTGAAGTCGATCTCCAGCTCTTCGTCCTTCTCCGGTGAAAACTGGCTGCAGGCGAAGATCAGCGATGGCGCCGGTAACCTGACCGACGTCACCAAGCAGGTCGTCGGCTCGTTCATCCGCGACGCTGGCGGCAATGTTTCCGTCAAGACGATCAATGTCGCGCTGACAGCCGACACCGTGCTGTTCGATACATCTTCGGGCACCGCCGCGAACAAGGCCGGTATCCTTGATACCTTCGCTTATTATTCCAAGTCCGGCACCTATGATCTCTTCAAACTGACTGCCGGCGCTACCGCCGCAACAGCAACGACCAAGGTCGTAGCTGCCGAGACCTATACCGAAGCGCAGCTCAAGGCGAGCGCCCTTGGAAATGGCGCTGCGGTTGCCGACTATGAAGTGATGGCAAACGGCCTGGCGGTCATCAAAAACGCAGCGGCGGGTTCCCCGATTGCCGCAACCGGCACATACCTTAAAGTCGGCGATGACAAGTATGTAAAAATCATCTCGGCAGCTGCCGGCGCCCCCGCCGCCTCCGACGGCCCGACGGCCCCGGTCGTAAACACCTCGATTGGCTCTGTCGGCGGCGTCGCTGTATATCTCGATCAGGGCGCTGCAAGCACTGCAGACAAGCTTGCTTACTCCCTGACATCGCTCGACATCACCAAGGATCTCGTCGGCCCGACCGGTGTGACCCAGACCGCCGAGCAGGCACTCGACACCATGATCTCCTTCGTCGACAAGCAGCTCCAGAGCATGACGTCCGCCGCCGCTGACCTCGGCTCGGTCAAGATGCGCATCGAACTGCAGGAAAACTTCGTCAACAAGCTGACCGACTCGCTCGACAAGGGCATCGGCCGCCTCGTAGACGCTGAAATGAACGAAGAATCCACGCGCCTTAAGGCTCTCCAGACCCAGCAGCAGCTGGCTGTTCAGGCCCTGTCGATCGCCAACAACGACTCGCAGAGCATTCTCTCGCTCTTCCGTTAATCGCAAGCAACATCATTCAAATCGGAAAGCCGCGCTTCGAGCGCGGCTTTTTTCATTCTGATATTTTCAGACTATTCGCATATTAAGATTTTATCGTGAGACGTGAGAATCCTTAGGTCTT
Source organism: Agrobacterium sp. V1 (assembly GCF_030518355.1). Classification (NCBI taxonomy): domain Bacteria; kingdom Pseudomonadati; phylum Pseudomonadota; class Alphaproteobacteria; order Hyphomicrobiales; family Rhizobiaceae; genus Agrobacterium; species Agrobacterium sp. V1. Next base: position 186,306 of record NZ_JAULSF010000001.1, on the reverse strand, counting down.
CATTAACTATAAGGCGGTTAGCTAGAGCCATCGAAACGGCGAGCTAACCATTAAAAATCAGCCGGTTAGCAGGCATGACGCTGCGCGCTGTTCCCGGTGAAACCGGAATGTCCCTTTTCTAATCAGCCATTCAAGGGGCAAATCTACCATGACAAGCATTCTTACCAACGTCGCAGCTATGTCTGCGCTCCAGACCCTGCGCTCTATCGGCCAGAACATGGAAACGACGCAGGATCGCGTCTCCTCCGGCCAGCGCGTCGGTGAAGCTTCCGACAACGCCGCCTACTGGTCGATCGCAACCACCATGCGTTCCGATAACGGCGCTCTTTCTGCTGTACAGGACGCTCTCGGCCTCGGCGCTGCCAAGGTTGATACCGCCTATTCCGGCATGGAATCGTCGATCGACGTCGTCAAGGAAATCAAGAACAAGCTGGTTGCCGCCCGCGAACCCGGCGTCGACAAGTCCAAGATCCAGGAAGAAATTTCCCAGCTGCAGGATCAGCTGAAGTCGATCTCCAGTTCTTCGTCCTTCTCCGGTGAAAACTGGCTGCAGGCGAAAGTCAGCGACGGCACAGGCAAGCTGACCGACGTCACCAAGCAGGTCGTCGGTTCGTTCATCCGTGATTCCGGTGGCAACGTTTCCGTCAAGACGATCAACGTTGCCCTTAGCAACGACACCGTCCTGTTCGACACGTCTTCCGGCGCTGCAAAGGACAAGCAGGGCATCCTCGATTCCTTCGCTTCCTACTCCTCGACCGGCGCTTACAAGAACTTCGAAATTACGACTGGTGTTGGCGCTGCCAAGGCCACCACAGTCAAGGCTGCAATGGTATTCACCGAAGCACAGCTTAAGGGTCTGACGCCCGCTGCTGCTGCTACTCCGGTTACTGCCGTCGCGGATGCGACAACCGGCCTGGTCGTCGTGGCCAACGCTTCGGCAGCCGAGAACGGCGCTTATCTGAAAATCGGTGACGACCAGTTCGTCAAGGTTATGGGTGACGGCACCACCGGCAACGCCACCACTGTTGACACGGCACAGGTTACGGCTGGCACCGTGGCAATCGGCACGACGAAGGATGGCAAGAACGTCTATCTTGAAACCGGCGCCAACAACCAGCTCGCCAAAGCCCTGAACTACTCGCTGACGTCGCTCGACATCACCAAGGATCTCGTCGGCCCGACCGGCGTGACCCTGACCGCCGAGCAGTCCCTCGACGCCATGGTTTCCTTCGTCGACAAGCAGCTCCAGAGCATGACGTCCGCCGCCGCCGACCTCGGCTCGGTCAAGATGCGCATCGAACTGCAGGAAAACTTCGTCAACAAGCTGACCGACTCGCTCGACAAGGGTATCGGCCGTCTCGTGGACGCTGAAATGAACGAGGAATCCACGCGCCTCAAGGCTCTCCAGACCCAGCAGCAGCTGGCTGTTCAGGCCCTGTCGATCGCCAACAACGACTCGCAGAGCATTCTCTCGCTCTTCCGTTAATCGCAAGCGTATCACCCAGAATGGAAAGCCGCGCCTCGAGCGCGGCTTTTTTTCGTTTATCGCCCCCTCGAAGGGAATTGAAATTTACCTGGCATTCCGTTTTTCCGCGGACGGCAAAATTGAGTTCACCTCGAGATTATCCAGTAAAAAGCGGGCGAAGCACCAGCCATGGCGTATTGCCATTTGGAACGCCGCATCCGGAGACAGGTGCGGTTATATTATTTTTAACTTTTTTAGATGATTTACACGTAAAAATTTCACCATCACATTTTTACTACTTTAAGTATTTATTAACCATGAAGCGGTTAGCTAGAGCCATCGAAACGGCGAGCTAACCATTAAAAATCAGCCGGTTAGCAGGCATGACGCTGCGCGCTGTTCCCGGTGAAACCGGAATGTCCCTTTTCTAATCAGCCATTCAAGGGGCAATTTATTATGACCAGCATTTTGACAAACGTTGCAGCCATGTCTGCACTCCAGACCCTGCGTTCCATCGGCCAGAACATGGAAGCCACACAGGACCGCGTCTCTTCCGGTCAGCGTGTCGGCGAAGCTTCCGACAACGCCGCCTATTGGTCGATCGCGACAACCATGCGTTCCGACAACGGCGCTCTGTCCGCTGTCCAGGACGCTCTCGGCCTCGGCGCTGCCAAGGTTGATACCGCCTATTCCGGCATGGAATCGTCGATCGACGTCGTCAAGGAAATCAAGAACAAGCTGGTTGCCGCCCGCGAACCCGGCGTCGACAAATCAAAGATCCAGGAAGAAATTGCCCAGCTGCAGGATCAGTTGAAGTCGATCTCCAGCTCCTCGTCCTTCTCCGGCGAGAACTGGCTGCAGGCGAAGATCAGCGATGGCACGGGTAAACTGGCCGACATCACCAAGGAAGTTGTCGGCTCCTTTATCCGCGACAACAGCGGCAACGTTTCGGTAAAGACCATCAATGTCGCGCTCGGCAATGACACCGTCCTGTTCGATACGTCTTCCGGCGCTGCGAAGGACAAGCAGGGCATTCTCGACTCTTTCGCCGTCTATTCCTCGACGGGGTCGTACAAGAACTTCGAAATCACGACGGGCGTCGGCGCTGCAAAGGCGACTACGGTCAAGGCAGCAGTAGTGTTCAATGAAGCGCAGCTGAAGGCTCTGACGCCTGCAACGGCGGGAACGCCGGTCGCTGTTACCCCTGACGCTACCACCGGCCTCTATGTTGTCACTTTGGGTTCGACGGCAACGGAGAACGGCGCTTACCTGAAGATCGGCGACGATCAATATGTCAAAGTCATGGGTGATGGCACGGCAGCCACCGCTTCAACGGGTACTGCCGCCATCGACACGGCTCAGAAAGCGCTCGGCACTGTCGCGATCGGCACGTCCAAGGATGGTCAGAACGTTTATCTTCAAACAGGAACCGGTAACCAGCTGGCGAAAGCGCTTTCCTACTCTCTGACGTCTCTGAACATCACCAAGGATCTCGTCGGAACGTTGACGAATGCGGACGGTTCCGCACTTTCTGCGAACCAGTATCTCGACGCGATGATCGTATTCGTCGACAAGCAGCTCCAGAGTATGATCTCCGCCTCCGCCGACCTTGGTTCAGTCAAGATGCGTGTCGAACTGCAGGAAAACTTCGTCAACAAGCTGACCGACTCGCTCGACAAGGGTATCGGCCGCCTCGTGGACGCTGAAATGAACGAGGAATCCACGCGCCTCAAGGCTCTTCAGACCCAGCAGCAGCTGGCTGTTCAGGCCCTGTCGATCGCCAACAACGACTCGCAGAGCATTCTCTCGCTCTTCCGTTAATCGCAAGCGACATCACTCAAAATGGAAAGCCGCGCCTCGAGCGCGGCTTTTTCATTATGGTTAAGAGAAATTATTATTTCCTAATTTTTATTAATAGCGATTTAGGCTTTGTTAACCATTCGCCGCCTAAAACCTAGTCATCGAAACGATTGGTTAACCAAGACGAAAAAGAGGTTAACAGGCATCAAGCCGCTCGATCGTTCCCGGCGGCAATCCGGAATGTCCCTTTTCATTTCAGCCAATCAAGGGGCAAATAATTATGACCAGCATTTTGACGAACGTCGCGGCAATGGCCGCCCTGCAGACCCTTCGCGCCATCGGCAGCAGCATGGAAGAAACGCAGTCGCGCGTCTCCTCCGGCCTGCGCGTCAAGACCGCATCCGACAACGCCGCCTACTGGTCGATCGCGACCACCATGCGTTCCGATAATGGCGCTCTGTCCGCCGTGCAGGACGCGCTCGGCCTCGGCGCCGCCAAGGTCGATACCGCCTATTCCGCCATGGAAACCACCGTCGATGTCGTCAAGGAAATCAGCAAGAAGCTGGTTGCCGCCCGCGAAGCAGGTGTCGACAAGGCCAAGATCCAGGAAGAAATCCGCCAGCTTCAGGACCAGCTGAAGAGCATCGGCGAATCCGCCTCCTTCTCCGGCGAAAACTGGCTGAAAGGCAAGATCAGCGACGCCTCCGGTAACCTGACACCCATCACCAAACAGGTCGTCGGCTCCTTCATCCGCGATGGCGCAGGTAATGTCGCCGTCAAGACCATCAACATTCAGGTCGATAACAAGACGGCGCTTTTCGATACGTCCACCGGCGCGACGAAAAACGGCATTCTCGACAGCTCTGCCTATTACTCCGACACCGGCGTTCTGCGCGATTTCGAGATCACGACGACGACGCCTGCAGGTGTCGCAACAACCACGCCTTCCACTGCAAAAGTATTTACCCAATCTCAGCTTCTGGGCTTCCCCTCGGGCACGACAACCACGGTTTCCGCTGCAGACGCAACAACCGGCCTCGTAACCGTTGCCGCCGCCACCACTGCACGAAACAACGGCACCTATTTCAAGATCGGTGAAAACGCAGCTGGCGAAGCACTTTATGTGAAGGCCAACAATACGGCACCGACGCCTGCTGGCACCATGGTGACGGCAATTGGCACCGGTGGCTCTTCCAACAACAACATCTATCTCGAAACCGCTGCGGCAACGTCGCAGATGGCACAGAAACTTGATTATTCGCTGATCGATCTGGACATCACCAAGGACCTCAGCGGCCTGACGGATGCCAAGGGCCAGCCGCTGACAGAGAATGACGGTCTCGACAACATGATCCAGTTCGTCAACACGCAGCTGGAATCGCTCATCAGCGCAAGTGCCGATCTTGGTTCGATCAAGATGCGTCTCGATCTGCAGGAAGACTTCGTCTCGAAGCTGACCGACTCCATCGACAAGGGCATCGGCCGCCTCGTTGACGCCGACATGAACGAAGAATCCACCCGACTGAAGGCTCTCCAGACGCAGCAGCAGCTGGCGATCCAGTCGCTCTCCATCGCCAATACCAGCTCCGAAAATATCCTGTCGCTATTCCGCCAGTAAGCGGCGCCCGTTGGCTACGGGCGGTTTCGTCCCGCTCTGGCAGCAACAGAATATTCGGATATGGAAACCGCGCTTCGCAAGAGGCGCGGTTTTCCGTTCGTCTGGATCTCTGTTCTCCAGGGCTTGTGGGGAGCGCTCGGGGAAGTGCGCAAGCAGTGCGCAGCAGGCCAATGCCGCGGCTCTGGAACGTGCGTAATTTCTTGAATTTATGGAAGAAATGGTGCTGCTAGAGAGATTTGAACTCTCGGCCTCTCCCTTACCAAGGGAGTGCTCTACCCCTGAGCTATAGCAGCATCCGGTGCCGAAGCGTGTGCTTCAGCATCAAGCGTGGCGGCCTATTGCCATAGGTTTTTGATGAGCGCAAGTCGCAAAACGATATTCTTCATCAAGCGGGCCAAAAAAGCGTTCCCCCTGTTGAAAAATGCATTTTTCGGATATTGCTGAATTTATGAACGAACATCATGACAAACAGGCGAAGGCGGGGGTTTCCGTGGAGGCTTCCGCAGAGCCGTCCGCCTTGACGGCGAACGGCAATGTGCAGGCTGGCCCTGGCGAGAAGGCGCGGCAGCGCGAAGCGGAGCGCAAGGCGCGGGCGGCCAAGAAGCTTCGTGAAAACCTTCTGAAGCGTAAACAGCAGGTTCGTGCGCGCCGCGCCGGCGATGCGGACGATACAATCGGTCTGCCTGCCGCAAAAACGGACGAATCATCCTCATAGAGAATTCATCAGCATAAATTGAAACGCCGCGGAAATTCGTCTAAGGACGCGCCTTTCCGCAAGGCATGATAAGAAAGGCGGGCACAGGCCCGTAGGGACGCATGGATCGCATCAGAATTACGGGTGGCAACAAGCTTAACGGCATCATCCCCATCTCCGGCGCAAAAAACGCTGCCTTGCCGTTGATGATCGCATCGCTTCTGACCAGCGACACGCTGACGCTCGAAAACGTGCCGCATCTGGCCGATGTTGAACAGCTCATCCGTATTCTCGGCAATCACGGCGTCGATATTTCCGTCAATGGCCGCCGCGAAAGCCAGGGCGAAGCCTATTCCCGCACCGTCCATTTCACCTGCCGCACCGTGGTCGATACGACGGCCCCCTATGAGCTGGTTTCCAAGATGCGCGCCAGCTTCTGGGTCATCGGCCCGCTTCTGGCCCGTGAAGGCCGCGCCCGCGTTTCCCTGCCCGGCGGCTGCGCCATCGGCACGCGCCCGGTTGATCTGTTTATCGAGGGCCTCGAGGCGCTCGGCGCGACGATGGAAATCGACGGCGGCTACATCAACGCCACAGCCCCCAAGGGTGGCCTGATCGGCGCGGTTTACACCTTCCCGAAAGTCTCCGTCGGCGCAACGCATGTGATGCTGATGGCCGCAAGCCTTGCTCGCGGCACCACCGTCATTCACAACGCGGCCCGCGAGCCGGAAGTGGTCGATCTGGCGCAGTGCCTCACCGCCATGGGCGCGAAGATCGAAGGTGCGGGCACCTCGACCATCACCATCGAGGGCGTCACCTCGCTTTCCGGCGCGCGCCACCGGGTTCTGCCTGATCGTATCGAGACCGGCACCTATGCCATGGCGGTTGCCATGGCCGGCGGTGACGTGGTGCTGGAAGGCACGCGCGCTTCGCTGCTCGACAATGCGCTCGATACGCTGCGGCTTGCGGGTGTGACGATCAGCGAGACCGAGACCGGCCTTCGCGTGGTGCGCAACGGCAATGGCATCCAGCCGGTCGATGTTGTCACCGAGCCCTTCCCCGGCTTCCCCACCGATCTGCAGGCGCAGTTCATGGCGCTGATGACCCGCTCGCAGGGCGTTTCCCACATTACCGAAACCATCTTCGAAAACCGCTTCATGCATGTGCAGGAACTGGCCCGCCTCGGCGCGAAGATTTCACTTTCCGGCCAGATGGCCCGCATCGAGGGCGTCTCCCGCCTGAAGGGTGCGCCTGTCATGGCGACCGATCTGCGCGCCTCGGTCTCGCTGGTCATTGCCGGTCTGGTGGCGGAAGGCGAGACCATGGTTTCGCGCGTCTACCATCTCGATCGCGGTTTCGAACGCCTCGAAGAAAAGCTTACCCGCTGCGGCGCACTGGTCGAACGCGTCAGCGATTGATCCTTTCATTGCCGCTCATCCGGTTCCTACCCGTTGCAGAGCGGGCCTCGACTGCCTATTTCCAGTACAAGAAATAGACATTGCGGCCCGTGGCCCGCGGAAAAGGAAAAAATGATGAGCGGCCTGAAATTGCTCGCGCTGGATACTGAAGATCTCTCCGTCATCTCGACGCATATGCAGGACAGCGTCTTCAAACTGAAAGACGTTGCCTTCGAGCCGAAACACGGCCAGTTCACGCTTTCCGCCAATCGTTTCGTATGGGAAAGCGCCGACAAGAAGAACCTGCCGCCGGAACGCTGCCGCAGCGTGGTTTTCCTCAAGCGGGTTTCCGCCGTGCGCTCCTATGGCATCAACCGCACCGACAAGGAGCAGGTCCTGTCGCTTCTCGCCATACGCTTCGTGCAGAATGGCGAAGGGCCAGATGGAGCCGTTGAGCTGACGCTTTCGGGCGGCGGCGCCATTGCGCTCGATGTCGAATGCATCGAGGCGCAGCTGACCGATGTGAGCGGCGCATGGGAAACCGCCGCCAAACCGCATCATCCCGATAGCGAATAAACACTCCATACCGTCGCAACGGTTGCCTTTCGTGACCGTTTCGATTTATGCCACATACCAGAGCCGCGATTATTGCGCGGCGAGTTCGTGAACCTTGCGGCATCGTCCGCGGGGACAATGAAAGGGTAATGGCGTGGCAATCTGGCTGGAGCAGGCATCGGCTGATTTCGAACAGAAATTCGCAGCCTTCCTGACAACCAAGAGGGAAGTTTCCGAAGACGTCAATGCGACGGTTCGCGACATCATCAACGATGTCCGTCAGCGCGGCGATGCGGCCCTTGCCCATTATTCCCAGAAATTCGACGGCCTCGATTTTACCAAGGTGTCGATGCGGGTAACGGCGGATGAAATCGATGCCGCCTATTCAGCGGTCGACAAAAACATCATCGAAGCCCTCGAACTCGCGGCCCGGCGCATTGAAAAACACCACGCGCGGCAGATGCCGAAGGACGACATCTACGAAGACGATATTGGTGTGGGTCTCGGCTCGCGCTGGACGGCCATCGAGGCTGTCGGCCTTTATGTGCCTGGTGGTACCGCCAGCTATCCCAGCTCTGTCCTGATGAATGCCGTACCGGCAAAGGTCGCCGGCGTGGAGCGCATCGTCATGGTCGTGCCGGCCAATGGCGGCGTGATAAACCCCGCGGTTCTTGCTGCGGCGCGTATTGCCGGTGTTGAGGAAATCTATCGCATCGGTGGCGCGCAGGCCGTCGCAGCCCTTGCCTATGGCACGGAAACCATCGCGCCGGTCGCCAAGATCGTCGGCCCCGGCAATGCCTATGTGGCCGCAGCAAAGCGGCAAGTCTTCGGCACCGTTGGTATCGACATGATCGCCGGACCTTCCGAAGTGCTCGTCATTGCCGACAGGGACAATGATCCGGACTGGCTGGCCGCCGATCTTCTGGCGCAGGCGGAGCATGATCGTGGGGCGCAATCCATCCTCATCACCGACAATGCCGAACTGGGCAAGGCGGTGGAAGCAGCCGTCGAACGGCAGTTGAAGCGCCTCTCGCGCGCCGAGACGGCGGCGGCGAGCTGGGCCGATTTCGGCGCGGTCATTCTGGTTGAGAAGCTCACCGACGCCATTCCGCTGGCCAACCGCATCGCCGCCGAACATCTGGAACTTGCGGTCGATGATCCGGATGCGCTGATGGCCCACATCCGCAATGCCGGTGCCATCTTCGTTGGGCGTCATACGCCTGAGGTGATCGGCGATTATGTCGGCGGCTCCAACCATGTTCTGCCGACGGCGCGCTCGGCGCGCTTCTCCTCCGGGCTTTCGGTGCTGGATTTCGTCAAGCGCACCTCGATCCTGCGCCTTGGACCAGAGCAGTTGCGCCAGCTTGCACCGGCAGCAATCACCCTTGCGCGTTCGGAAGGGCTGGATGCGCACGCGCGCTCGGTCTCCATTCGCCTCAATCCGGAAAGTTAAGCGATGGCTTCAGGCAATTTCCGGCTCTGCGATGTGGTTCTGGACGATAGCATCGGCCGGTCCACGCCTGACGTGGAGCATGAACGCGCCGTCGCCATTTTCGACCTGATCGAAGAAAACACCTTTGAGCCGGCGGGCCACGATGGCGGGCCATATCGGCTGCATATTTCGCTTGTTGATGCCAAGCTGGTTTTCGCCATCAAAACCGAAGACGAAAAAGACGTCTCGACCCATATTCTGTCGCTGACGCCGTTCCGCCGCATCATCAAGGATTATTTCCTGATCTGCGAAAGCTATTATGAGGCGATCCGCTCCTCCACGCCCAGTCAGATCGAGGCAATCGACATGGGCCGGCGCGGCATTCACAATGACGGCTCGCAGACCCTGATGGACCGGCTGTCCGGCAAGATCACGGTGGATTTCGATACGGCGCGCCGCCTCTTCACCCTTGTCTGCGTGCTCTATTGGCGGGGTTAGAGATGAGCGATCCTGCCGCAGCGCCAAACGAGGGACGAGCGCCCAAATCGGTCCTCTTCATGTGCGGCATGAACTCCATCCGTTCCCCCATGGCGGAAGTCATCGCCAAACGGCTGGTAGCGCCCGGCATTTACATCCAGTCGGCTGGCGTGCGGGCCGGAGAGCGCGACCCCTTCGTGGATGCAGTGCTGGAAGAGCAGGGATTTTCGCTCGGCAAACACAAACCGCGCACGCTGGACGAGATCGAGGATGATTTTTTCGATCTGATCATTACATTAACGCCGGAAGCCCATCACGCCGCGCTTGAATTGACGCGCTCGAATTCGCTCGATGTGGTCTATTGGCCGACAATGGATCCGACGGTCATCACAGGCACACGCGAACAGATTCTCGACGCCTATCGCGAAGTGCGGGACCATCTGTCGAAACTTATTTCGGAACGCCTGCCGGGGCGGCAGCAGCCGGTGGCGGATACGCTTTCAAAAGAGTGAAAATGGCCGCTGCCTCATGAAAATCATTACTGATTTTCATGCCGATGCTTTAGAGGTTCACAAATGTGCCGGGATTGTGTAGTTTCCGCGCAATTTTCCCGGACAGGGCATGTCCGGCACTATCAACAGGAAGAAAACCCTTACATGACAAAAGAAGAAGTCCTTGAATTCCCGGGCATCGTAACCGAATTGCTGCCGAACGCAACATTCCGCGTGAAGCTTGAGAACGAACACGAAATCATCGCCCACACCGCGGGCCGCATGCGCAAGAACCGTATCCGCGTTCTGGCCGGCGACAAGGTACTGGTTGAAATGACGCCTTACGACCTGACCAAGGGCCGCATCACCTATCGCTTCAAGTAATCCGTTTTAGGCATCGGACGCCCGGGCAGCGCAATGACAAACTCAAAACAAAAGCTCGTTCTGGCATCCGGCTCACCGCGGCGTCTGGAACTGTTGCATCAGATCGGCATCGAGCCGGCACGCCTGATGCCGATGGATATCGACGAGACGCCTGCGAAGCTTGAGCATCCGCGCACGCTGTGTCGTCGTCTGTCGCTGCAGAAGGCCGAAGCGGCGCATGCGGCGCTGAAGAGCGAGCAGACGTGGAAAGACGCCTATGTTCTCGGCTCCGACACCGTCGTGGCCGTAGGCCGTCGCATCGTCGGCAAGGCGGAATATACCGAAGACGCCTCGGCAGCGCTGCATCTTCTCTCGGGACGTAGCCATTGGGTCTATACCGGCATCTGCCTTGTGATACCCGGCGGCAAAATCCGTCAGAAGGTGGTGGAAACCAAGGTGCGCTTCAAACGCCTCTCGACGCGCGAAATCGACGCCTACATCGCCTCCGGGCAATGGCGCGGTAAAGCAGGCGCCTATGGCATTCAGGGCATTGCCGGCGCATTCGTGCAGAAATTGACCGGTTCCTACACCAACGTCGTCGGCCTGCCGCTTTACGAGACCATGTCGCTTTTGTCCGGTGAAGGATTTGAGGTGACGTCGGGCTGGCTCGAGGGATAGACCATGGCAAAACCCTCCACGGAAGGCGCCGGTAACGTCACGCCGCTCCGTAAATCCCAGCCGTGCCCGGAATGCGGGCGGCCCTCGACACGCGACGATTATCCGTTCTGTTCGGATCGCTGCCGCTCGCTCGATCTTGCCCGCTGGCTGAATGGCTCCTACGCCATTCCGGTCGCAGACGATGAAAGCAGCGCCGGCGGGCAGGACACGGGTAAAAATACATCCGAATAACACCACACACCGCCGGAGATTCCGGCGGTGGATTGCATGATATATTTTTTTGAGCTTCCACTTACATCCATATTCACAGGGCAAAAAACGGCCCGAAAATCCATATCAAGAAAGGCTGCCGCCCTGCCCCGGTAGCCATAGGGTCCTGCGATGGACGCAAGCCTGCAAAAAAGAGTAAGCCATGGCGCGTTGCTGTTTGCGGTGCTGGCCGTTTGCCTCGCCATATTGGCGACGGTACTGCTTGCCAACGATAAGAAGCACCTCAGGAGCCTGCTGACCTATTTCAATCTGGCGCCTGCCATCTATTCCGCCGAGCCGCCGCCCAAAGTGAAACCCGTCAAGCGGCAAAAGCTCGCGGCCAGAAAGATCTATCTGCCGCCTCATCTATTGAAATTCGAGAAAACCGGCGACAGGGCATCTTTCGCACGCGATTTCGTGCTTTCCGGCAAGGACCTCTGTGACCGTTTCGCCGCCGAGGGTTTTTCCAACCGACAAGGCTGGCACGCAAGCCCGGTGAATATCCGCAACTTCGAATGCATGGCCGACCTTGGCGAGGGGAATGCGGCAACGCCCGTCGAACGGGCATCGCTGTTCCTTGAGATCAGGGGAGAGCCGTCCGGCGAAATCAGATCCATCCGAATGAAGGCCGTGGCGCCTGAGACGCCTGACGGTGCCGCCATTAAAGCAAAGCTTGACGATGCGCTGGCCCTGATTATCGGGCAAACCCGCTGGAGCGACCTTGCCGCCATGCTTGAACCGGCACGCGGAATGCAGCCCTATCAGGCACAGCATTTCGGCATTTCGGTCTCCGTCAAGCCGGAGTCGACCGCACCGCATCGCATGAACGTGATTTTGCTCGCGAATGAACAGTCGCCAGGGCTGAAGCTGACGCGCCGTTTTTTCGACAGGGGGCGATGGCTTCCCACCGCCAGCACTTCGGATCGGCCGGTCGCCTATCCTTCCGTCAAGAACAACGCTATCCGCTGATGCGGAACCTGCTCAGCCTATCGCTGCCAGCTTGCGCCGGACCGGGGGAATTCTGTCGCTTTGCTGCGCCTGGCGCTTGGCTTCCCACTGAAGAGCGGTGCGAACGATGATCGCCAGATCGTTGAAACGCGGACGCCAACCCAGCTCCGACTGAATACGGGTGGAATCCGCTACCATGGCCGCAATATCACCCGGCCGGCGCGGACAATGGATAACCGGGAAATCCTGCTCCGATTCCTGCCGCACCGCGTGCAGCACATCCAGCACCGAATAACCGACACCATAACCACAATTCAAGGTTCGGGTGCCGCCACCGGCGCGCAGATGCGCCATGGCCAGCATATGCGCATCGATGAGATCGCTAACATGGATATAGTCGCGAACGCCCGTGCCGTCAGCGGTCGGATAGTCCGTTCCATAGACCTCAACCCGAGCCCGACGGCCGGTTGCGGCCTCGCAGGCGACCTTGATGAGGTTTGGCACGCCCGTTGGAGAAGGACCAGCACGACCCTGCGGATCGGCTCCGGCGACATTGAAATAACGCAGCGCCACATAATTGAAATCATGCGCCTGCACGACGTCGCGCAGCATGATTTCAGAGGCGAGTTTCGACAGGCCATAGGGATTTTCAGGGCTCAGGATCGCCGTTTCCGGCACCGGGCCATCAAAGGGCTGGTTGCCATAGACGGCGGCTGTCGACGAAAAGATGAAATTGCGAATGCCATGGGCGACGGCTGCAGCGACAAGGGCGCGGGTCGTACCGGTATTGTTTTCGTAATATTCGAGCGGCCGGCTGATCGATTCAGGAACGCTGAGGGAACCGGCAAAGTGGAAAATTGTCTCGATCTGGTTTTCTTCGAAAATCTGGTCGAGCAAGGTGCGATCGGCCGCATCCCCCAGATAGAAACGCGCAGCCGGTGCAACAGCCCAGCGAGACCCCGTGGAAAGCCGGTCGACAACAACAACCTCTTCCCCGGCATCGAGCAGAGCCCACACCATATGGCTTCCTATGTAACCTGCTCCACCCGTGACCAGAACAGCCATGACTTTACTTCCCTGTTTGCTTTTCTTGAGCCCATCAAAGCCAATAATTCTTCATCATTGATTACTTGCACAGCAAATACGCGACCCAGCCCTCAGCCCTCTGAAAAGGTGGCTTACGATTGGTTAGCGCAATGAAGTGCTTTTTATTTATTAGATGAAAATGTTCTCATAAAAGGAACAGAAAGCGCATAGCACAGAAAAGCCCGCACGTCGATGGTTACGCCGTGGGGTTGTAGTTTTGGAGCTTCACTGTGATTTTTTGAGCAAATGCACCTGTCGCGGGGATGTACCAACGCGACAGGCAAACATTGCAGGGAAGACCGAGACCTACCTGCCGAGGATGTAAGACGCCAGCCGATCGGCTGCATCTTCTATCTGCCTGGGGTTGCGCAGGAAACAGGCGCGCAGAAACAGCTCTCCACCCGGGCCGAATGCCGTGCCGGGTGCAAGGCCTACGCCGGTTTTATCAACGATATCCAGCGCCGTGGCGCGGCTGTCCGTGACACCGTCTATCTTGAGGAAGGCGTAAAGAGCGCCATCCGGCTTCAGCGTTTCAACCCGGTTCGTTGCGATCAGCGCATCGCAGAGAATATCGCGGGACGCCAGGGCACGTTCGTAGTTTTCGCGGATGAAGCCGTCACCCTGATCGAGGGCTGCGACTGCGCCACGCTGCATGAACTGCGCGACGCCCGACGTGGAATATTGAATGAGGTTTTCGATGACCTGGCCAATCGCCGGCGGTGCTGCAAGCCAGCCGACACGCCAGCCGGTCATCGACCAGTTCTTCGAGAAGGAATTGGCGAAGATGATCTTGTCGTCCGGCTCCATGATGTCGAGGAATGAAGGCGCGCGGGTGCCGGCATAGTGATAGAGCGCGTAAATCTCGTCCGCGACGATCCAGAGATCGTGTTTGCGGGCAAGCGCCAGAACATCGCGAAGATTGTCGCGCGTCGCGGTCCAACCGGTCGGGTTGGAAGGCGTGTTGATGAAAAGCGCCCTGGTCTTGCCGGTGATGGCGCTTTCCAGCTTGCCAATATCGAGGTCCCAGCGACCGTCACGGAAATCGATACCGACCGGAACCGCCTTTGCGCCCGCCACGCCGATGGCGGCGACGATATTGGGCCAGGTGGGTGAAAGATACACCATCTCGTCGCCCGGCGAAGTCAGCGCCTGCACGGCAAGCACAATCGCCTGCATGCCGGAACCGGTGACGTAAAAATGCTCCGGCGGCAGCGATGCCGCAAAATGCCGTTCGTAATAGCGGCTGAGTGCCTGGCGCAGTTCGGGAATGCCGCGCTGCCAGGTGTAGAAGGTTTCGCCATTCTTTAGCCCATCAATCGCAGCCTGATTGATGAAGTCCGGGCTCGGCAGATCGCCTTCGCCGACCCAGAGCGGCAGCAGATTATCCCGCCCCCGGGCATAATTCACAACCTCGACGATGCCGCTCTCGGGAGCCGCCAGAGAGCGCGCACTCAGACTGTTCAAAATGGACATTAAAGACACTCCGTTTGGTGCCTTCTTATCGCATCGAACCGGCCATATGCATGATATTCCGTGAGGCGAACATGGATTTTCTTTATGGATCGATCCCCGGCGCAAGTGAGCCGTCCGCGCAGGTCAGCAAAACCAGGCCGGGGATAATGTCGGTCTCAGCGCGTCTTGAGCAGATCGCGGATTTCGGTGAGAAGCTTGACATCTTCCGGCGGCGGCGCCGCTTCCGTCTTTTCTTCGGCCTTCTTGGTTTCCACCGAGGCACGAAGCCTGTTGACGCCCTTGACCATCAGGAAAATGATCCAGGCGAGGATGAGGAAGTTGATGAGAACGGTCAGAAAGTTGCCATAAGCAAAGACGGCACCCTGATCACGGGCAGCGGCAAGCGAGGGGGCGGTGACGCCGGAACTCAGCGGCAGGAAGTAGTTCGAGAAATCGAAGCCGCCAAAAATTGCGCCGACGATCGGCATGATGAGATCGTTGACGACGGAATCGACGATCTTGCTGAAAGCCGCACCGATGATGACACCGACGGCCAGATCCATGACATTGCCGCGGGCAATGAAGGTTTTAAATTCGTTTAGCATCCAGATTGTCCCTCTCTCCTGCTTCGAAAGCTGAAGCTATGTGACTGTCCCTACACGCTCAACCATATAGGTTCCCCTTCGCATTTGGAATTCGTCAAGATTGCATTTGTTAGCTTTTTTGCACGCTCGTCTTGAACTTTATGATCAGACCGCGCTCATTCTCAACGGCATGGAATTCGCCTATGCTCATATCAGGGAATTCTTGCATGGGGAGGATGCGTGCTTCCTGGGTGGATCATATTCGGTTCGGCCTTCGCTTATGTCCTGCTGCTGTTTGCGGTTGCAAGCTTCGGGGATAGAAACAGCCGGGAAAGAAACGCCCCTAAGAAGGGGCGGCCGTTCGTTTATGCGCTGAGCCTGGCGATCTATTGCACCTCCTGGACCTATTTCGGCGGCGTCGGGCTTGCCGCGGACAAGGGGCTGGAGTTCCTCGGCATTTATACCGGGCCGATCCTTGCCTTCACGATCGGCATGCCGATCATTCGCCGAATCGTCGAGCTGGCCAAAACGGAAAAGCTGACATCGGTTGCGGATTTCATCGCCGCCCGTTACGGCAAGAACTCCACCGTGGCGATGATCGTCGCCGTCATCGCGCTTGTCGGCGCCATTCCCTATATTGCCCTGCAGTTGAAAGCCGTTTCCAATTCGGTGGCGACGATGGTCGATCCCGGTGACTACGGCATCGGCAGCGGCAATCTCTATTTCCTCGATCTGCCGCTGGTCGTCACCATCGTCATGGCCGGTTTCGCCGTCATGTTCGGCACCCGCCACACCGATGCGACAGAACATCAGGACGGGCTCATCCTGGCGATTTCGATGGAATCGCTGGTCAAGCTGGTCGCAATGTGTACCGTCGGCTTCTACGTGCTGTTTGTCCTTTTCGACGGGCCTGTGCATCTGTGGCGGCTCGCCACGGAGAATGAACAGGCCATGCGGGCCATATCCTATCACACGCCCGTCAGCCGCTGGATCGTCATGACCCTGCTGTCCGGCTTCGCCATCATCCTTCTGCCGCGCCAGTTCCACGTCACGGTGGTGGAAAACCGCACGCCGGAAGAATTGCGCATGGCGGGTTTCCTGCTGCCGCTCTATCTCATCGCCATCAACATCTTCGTGCTGCCGATCGCGCTCGCCGGTATTCTGACGCTCGGCGCAAACGGCAGCGCCGATCTCTACGTCCTGCAACTGCCGCTTACGCATCAGATGCCGGTCGTATCTCTCATTACCTTCATCGGCGGGTTTTCGGCGGCGACCGCAATGGTTATCGTCGCCTCGGTGGCGCTGTCGATCATGATTTCCAACGACATCGTCATGCCGATCTTTCTGCGGCAGAAGCTGTTGAATCGCTCGCCGCACCGGGACAATTTCGCCAAAACACTGCTCAACATCCGCAGAACGGCGATCTTCGCGGTGATGCTGCTGGGTTACTTCTATTATCGCGCCGCCGACAGCGCGACAGGGCTTGCCTCCATCGGCTTCCTGGCATTCGCCGCCATCGCCCAGATGGCCCCTGCCCTTTTCGGCGGCCTGTTCTGGCGGCGGGCCAATGCGCGCGGCGCAATTGCCGGCCTCAGTTCAGGCTTTTTCGTCTGGGCCTATCTGCTGTTTCTGCCGAGCTTCGGCGGGCCTGACAATTCCGAAGTGGCCGCGAATATTCTCGGCTTCCTGTTTTCCGGCAGCACCGTCTTCAACGGACCGGAAGCCGATCCGTTCGTGAATGCCGTCATCCTCAGCCTGCTCGTCAACAGCATGGCCTTCGTGCTCGGCTCGTTGTCGCGCAACCCGCGGCCGGTGGAGCGCATCCAGTCCGGCATTTTCGTCAAGCGCCACTCGAAATCGCAATTCGCCACACGCGGCTGGAAAACCCGGGTCAGTGTCGGCGACCTCAAAAGCGCGATTGCCCGTTATCTCGGCGAAGAGCGCATGCTGCGTTCACTCGCGACCTATGAGAAGACGGCGGGCCGGAAGCTCAATGACGACCAGCCAGCGGATATGGCGCTGATCCATTTTTCCGAACAATTGCTGGGCAGCGCCATCGGCTCCTCCTCAGCCCGCCTTGTGCTTTCCATCATTCTCCAGAAGGCGGAAGATACCAGCGCAGACACGGCCTGGCTGCTCGATCAGGCGAGTGAAGCCCTGCAATATAATCAGGACATGCTGCAAACGGCGCTGGCGCAGATGGACCAGGGCATCGCTGTTTTCGACAGCTCGCAGCAGCTGACCATCTGGAACCGGCGCTTCCGCACCCTGCTGGATCTGCCGGAACAATTCGGCCAGGTGGGCGTGCCGCTGACGGATATCGTCTCGATGCTGCAGGAGCGTGGCGACATGCCGGCAGGCGATACGGACGAGCTGATCACCAGTTTCCTGACCATGGACCTGCCCTTCTCGCTGGTGCTGGCCGGCGGCGAGCGCATCATCGAAGTGCGCTCCAACACCATGCCGGACAAAGGCATCGTCGCCACCTTCACGGACATTACGCAGCGAGTGGCGAGCGATCAGGCGCTGAAACAGGCCAACGAGACGCTGGAGCAGCGGGTGGCGGAACGAACCGTCGAACTTACCCGCGTCAACCGCGAACTGGCGGAGGCACGGGCATCGGCCGACGAGGCGAATATCGGCAAGACGCGGTTCTTCGCCGCCGCCGGTCACGACATTCTCCAGCCGCTCAATGCAGCACGCCTCTATTCCTCCTCACTTGTCGAACGGCTTGGCGCCTCGGGAGAAAGTGACCTCGTCCACAATATCGATTCAGCGCTGGAATCGGTCGAAACCATTCTCGGCGCTGTTCTCGACATTTCCCGTCTCGACACCGGCTCGATGAAAGCGCGCATGACATCGGTGCCGCTGAATGAACTGCTGAAACGCATCGAAACCGATTTCGCACCCATGGCGCAGGAAAAGAACCTCGACCTCGTAGTCATGCCCACTTCGCTCACGGTCCGTTCCGACCCCAATCTCCTGCGGCGGCTCGTGCAGAATCTGGTCTCGAACGCCATCAAATATACGCTGAAAGGCAAGGTCGTTGTCGGTGCCCGCCGCCGGGGCGGCGAAGTCGTCATTCAGGTGACGGATTCCGGCATCGGTATTCCCGCATCCAAATTCCGCACCGTCTTCAAGGAATTCGCCCGGCTGGACGAAGGCGCAAAAACGGCATCCGGCCTCGGGCTCGGCCTTTCCATTGTCGACCGGCTGTCGCGTATGCTGCACCATCCCGTGCAGCTGATATCGACGCCCGGCAAGGGTACGACCTTCCGCATTCATCTGCCGCGTGAATCAGACCGCGTTGCGCCGTCCAAATCGGGTGGCGCGGTCAGCAATGCGGCGGCGAGCGACCGCCTTCAGGGGGTGCGGGTCCTGTGCATCGATAATGAGCCGAAAATCCTCGAGGGCATGACATTGTTGCTGACGGGATGGGGCTGTGAGGTTCTGCCGGCAGGTTCGGTGGCGACGCTGGAGGAACCCTTCCTGAAACTGACGGCAGCGCCTGATGTCATCATCGCCGATTACCATCTCGATGATGGTGACGGCATCAGCGCCATCCGCCTCATCCGGACTTTCTACGGCAAGACGATCCCTGCCCTGCTGGTGACGGCGGATCGCAGCCCGGAGGTGCGCAGCGATGCCGAAAAATACGGGATTTCCGTTCAGCACAAGCCGGTCAAACCGGCGGCGCTGCGCGCCTATATCAACCAGATATCCAGCACGGCACGGGCAGCGGCGGAATAAAAAACTCCCGGACCTTGCGATCCGGGAGTTTTTGATTTTGCGAATTGGGGATATCAGGCGGCCCGGTTCAATCGATCCCTGCCTGCCGCCGAACCCTGCTCCATCTGGAAACGCTGGACGAGATCAAGCAAGGCCTCCACCTCGCCGGACAGCACCCGGCTTGCCGCACTGGATTGTTCGGCAAGGGCCGCATTCTGCTGCGTCATCTGGTCCATCTGGTTGACGGAACCGTTGACGTTGTGAAGCGCGGATGACTGGTCCTGCGTCGCCGTTGCGATGGTTTCGACGTGCTGGCTGACGGTGACGATCTGCTGGCTGATGGCGGAAAGAACCGTGCCCGCCTCCTGCACCAGCTTCGATCCGGTGCTGACTTCGTGCGTCGACTGGTTGATGAGCTGCTTGATTTCGCGGGCTGCATCGGCGGAACGTTGCGCCAGTTCACGCACTTCCTGCGCCACTACGGCAAAACCCTTACCCGCCTCACCCGCACGCGCCGCCTCGATGCCGGCATTGAGCGCAAGGAGATTGGTCTGGAAGGCGATATCGTCGATGACCTCGATGATCTGCTCGATCTTACGGGAAGCGCCTTCGATGCGGCCCATGGCATCAACGGCATTGCTGACGACCGAGCCGGAACTATCGGCGCTCTGCTTGGTAATGCGAACGGCCTCATTGGCCTCCCGTGCCCGCTCGGCCGACGATCTGACCGTCGCGGTGATTTCCTCGACGGCGGCGGCGGTCTCTTCCAGAGAGGCTGCCTGATTTTCGGTGCGCTTCGACAGGTCAACCGACGACTGCTCGATTTCAAAGCCGCTATGCTGGATGATCAGCGTGCGCTCACGGATCTGCCCCAGCGCATCGCGAAGGTTGAGCAGGGAACCGTTGAAATCCGTGCGCAGCCGGTCTAGACGGCCGGTGAAAGGTGTCTCGATCGTACGGCTGAGATCGCCACGCGAAAGCCTGCCGAGACCGGACGCGATCTCACTCACCGCAAATTCGATCTGGCTATCCAGCTCCTGCTTTTCAGCGTCGTTGCGGTGGCGTTCGGATTCCGCCACGGAGCGTTCATCGGCGCTTCGTCCTTCGATGGCCAGTTTCTCAAGCGCGTTCTCGCGGAAGATCGCCAGCGCACGGGCGATGTTGCCGAATTCGTTGGTGTTGGTGGCATAGGGGATTGGCGTGTCGAGATTACCGTCTGAAAGAGACTTTACCGCATCGGTCAGCTTGCCCAGCGGCTTCAGAGTGCGCCTGATGACGAAATAGGCGAGCAGCCCGACGCCAACCATGGCCAGCGCGCCGCAGATTAGCATCAGGTCGCGCAGGCCGAATATCTGGGCTTCGTAGACGGCCATGGGAACGCCGACGAAGAGAATACCGACGGTGGCGCCGGACTTGTTGGTAACCGGCATGTAACCGGTCATGTAGTTGGTGCCGAAAAGCGTGGCAGGGCCGAAATAGGCTTCACCCTTGCTGACTTTTTCGAAAGCAGGATGATCGGTGGCAAGCTTGGTGCCCGCCGCGCGCTCGCCCTTTTCATTTTTCAGATTGGTGGTCATGCGGACATATTCACCGGCCTTGGTTTCAAAAACCGTGGCGATACCGCCGTTGCCAGCTGCCGTGCGGTCGACGAGGTCGTTGTCGCGCAATGTCCCGATGCTGGCGCGGCCGACACTCTTCAGCTCTCCATCGCCCATGTCGAGGGTGACGCCACCAACCTTCATCTCGTAAAGGATAGCCATGCTACGCATCGCGCTGTTGGTATCGCGCAGCGCCGTGGTGATGATATTGTCTTTCAGGCGCATGAAGGTGGAAAAACCAACTGCGGCCACACTGAGCATGATCAAGCCGATTGTCAGCGCGACGACCTTGCTCGCAACGGTCTTAAAGAGCCGGTTGTGCATGAAACAGTTCCCCAAAGCCAAACTTATAAAAGTTCTAGTTGGCAACTGTTAAAAAAGCGCGAAGTGCCGATGGCACCTTTTAGGGGTGCAATTGCAAGGGCTGAGCCAGCGTGGCTTGACGGGACGGGAAAGCCCCGTCCGCGATCAATGGATATAGCCGAGCCGGATGGCCTTGGCGATCGCCTGAATACGGTTGACGGAATCAAGCTTGATCGTCGCGGAACCGAGATAGGCATTGACCGTGTGCACGGAAAGCCCGAGCTTGACAGCGATCTCTTCACTGATCCGGCCGTCACCCGCCAGTTGCAGGCAGGCGATTTCCCTCTCGCTCAGTGCTTCCGAGGGAGCCGCCTTGCGCTCGTCGAGCGCCAGCATGTCCACCATGATCTCGCAGCATTTGATGTGCTGTTCGATGACGACCTCGTTGTCGAGAACAAGATTGGTGCCGCAGAAAACGATGTAACCATTACCGATGGTGCCGAGCCGCACCGGCATGGCCAGCCCGGCATAGGGCAATGTGTCGTTTTCAATCCGGCGCAGCAACGCCGGAACATCGGGAAGATCGGCAAAGCCGCCGGCATTCTTGTTGCGCCAGATGACCGGCAACAGCGACGTCTCGATATGATCAAGAAGAATATCGCCGACGGCGCGGATGAACTGCGTGCTCTGTTCTGCGGCATTCATGCCCCAGTTTTCCAGCTCGCAGGTCAGTTTCTTCTTGTTGGGAAAACCGGAAGCGGCAGCCTTCGTCACCACGAAATTTCGTGCGCCGACCAGCTTCTGCATGGCGACGAGCTTCGGAAACAGATCCGACCGGCTCGTTGCGACAGGGCTGCGGTAAAACATGCCCGTCTGACCTGTACCCTCATTGTCTTTCGTCTGTACCATCCGTCCGACCATTATACGAGGTTGTTGCGCACGGCGTAGGCAATTGCCTCCGAGCGGGTTTTCGTCGCGGTTTTACGCATCACGCTTGTAATGTAATTATTGATCGTATTGCGCGAAATGCCAAGGATCATCGCAATTTCGTCGCTTGTCTTGCCCTCTGCAATCCAGAACAGGCATTCGAGCTCGCGCTCGGTAAGATCGATATCACGCACGGCCTTTGCTTCGCTGGCGATGCCGAAGCTGACGCAATAACCCGTCAACAGCGCGATTTCGCGCAGACGTTCCGGTGAAGGAACAGCATGTTCGGGAAACAGCAGAAGAAGGGAAAGGCGGATGCGGCCCACGCAGAAAGACAGTGCGGAATATTGCCGGTCGATACCGTAGGGAACAGAAACATCGTCGGGAAGAAACAATAATCGCGGCCGCAGAAGCGAAAGGCATTTCTCCATTTCGCTCGATCTGTTCTGGCTGTTCGTCAGCTCAATGCCGAGCCTGCGTACCAGATCGAACGGCCAGTCGGATGTGACGATGAATTTCAGACCGGTTTCTTCGAGAAGATCATCCCGCGCCAGCAGATAATGCGAGGCGCCGGCGTAGGTTACGAGCAAATCCAGTGCGCCTGCAACGTTGCCGGCAGCGGCCGTGGCTGCGACGTTCTTGGCAAGCTGATCGCGCGGCAAGGGCTTACCCATGCCCTCCATAGGCTTGGCAGACAGCCTGCGGATATCAACATCGACTTTCAATCGCCTACGCCCTCTTGCTCCCAGCGGGAGATTATACATCGGGATGGAATCATTCCATTCAAGAAGCTTACCAAAATGGAATGGCACGCCCCCGGAGACCGAATCACTTCATTTTATGGAACCGACCGGAATTTGCCATTACCTGACAACAGCCTTTCCACGTATTTCCTCATTCGTCTATTGCTAAAAAAACATACTGAAAAGCTGGCCAATTCATAAACGGCATTCTCAGCCTATTCCCAGCAAACTGTATCGTTGATGAATTTTTTGTAAACACTGTCCTGAAACGAGAATGCCACGGCCCGACGACCAAGGATAGTAAAAAGCCCGAAAATGCGAAAAAGGCCGGGGTAAAACCGGCCTTTTCAAAATCACGCTGCCTTTTCCACTGCCCATTTGCGCAGGATCTTGGCTGCTCTTTCCTCGCTGATTTCCACCATGCGGGAGAGCCTGCGTTCCGGTCCTTCGCGAACCCGGCGGTTGAAGGTGCCTTCGCTGTCGCCACCCGCCAGAAGATCGTCGGTGCTGTCGAAGCCGAAATCCGCTCCGAAACCTTCCATGAGACCACCAGCACCTGCATCCATGCCGGGAGAGAAATCCGGCAGTTCGAGACCGGCGGTCTCCTGGCTGAGCTGACCCGCGGCCGCACCATTGCCGGCCACCGTGCGGACCAGGGGACGCACACCAAGCCAGATGACGAGGAAGGCGACAGCGACGAAGGCGAGCGAGTTGATGATGCCAGCCGAATTGCGGCTCAACACTTCCATGACGCCCGGACCGCTGGCGGCCTCGTCGAGCAATTGCGTTTCGAGGAAGTCCATTGCCGTCAGCGTGACGATATCACCGCGATCGGAAGAGATGCCCGCCGCCGACGTCACGATCTTTTGCATTTCGGCAAGATAGGCGTCGATCTTGGCCTGATCGACGGGTTCGCCGACCATCTTGGCAATGCGACCCTTGTTGACGACCACGGCGACCGAAATCTTCTCGACAGTGTAGCCGTTCTTGACGGTAGCGACCGTTTTCGAGTTGATCTCGTAATTGGTCTGCTCTTCCTTCTTGGCCGACTGGTCGGAGGACTGCGGGCCACCGCCGCCACCCTGCGGGGCGGCCTGCGGTACGTTCTGTTCCACGGTCGCTGCGGTATCCGGCTGCGTTTCCTGGGACTTCTGGTCTTCCTTTACCGTGCGGACAGAGCGTTCGACGCGCGATTCCGGATCATAAACGGTCTCCTGGATCTGGCGGCTGTCGGTGTTCAGCTGCGCGGTCACGCTCGAGCGGAAATTGTCCATGCCGAGGAAAGGCGCCAGCGCCTTGTCGATATTGGTGGTGATTTCCTGCTGGACATTCTGCGCCAGTGTCAGCGAGCGGTTCATTGCGGCGTTGGTGACATCGTCGCCGGAAGCCAGAAGCTGGCCGGTGGAATCGAGCAGGGTGACGTCATCGACTTCGAGGCCGGGAACGGCCGAGGCGACGAGGTGACGGATGGAGGCGGACGCCTTGCGACCTGCGGTGGCGCTGGCGCGGATCATGACCGATGCGGTGGGCTTCTGTTCGCCACGGCGGAAATTGCCGACGTCAGGCATGACGATATGGACGCGTGCGGCGGCAATCCCGTCGATCTGCTGGATGGAGCGGCTGATCTCACCCTCGAGGGCGCGGACGCGCGTCACTTCCTGCATGAAAGAGGTCAGGCCGAGAGAACCGACATTGTCGAAAAGCTCGTAACCGGCATTGGCGCTATCAGGCAGACCGCGCTCGGCCAGAAGCAGCCTTGCCTTGCTGGTCAGTCCAACGGGAACCTGAAGGCTCGAACCGTCGGTTCCGACCTGAAAGTCCAGCCCCGATTCGGCAAGCGCAATGCTGATTTTGTTGAGGTCGCTTTTTTCAAGCCCTACATAAAGGGTCTCGTAAGCGGGACGGTTCACGTAGAGCGCTGCTGCAAGGATAACGGCCATGGACACAACGCCCACGCCGCCCAGCATCAGCAGCCGTGTCTGACCCAGCGCCGCGATATTCTTCAGGACCTGAGGGATTTGATTTAACAGATTCATTCTGTTCCGCACCGTCATTCATAGAATCCGAGACCTTTTGGCCCCGTAATGACAATAGGGTGCGAAGCTTGCGCGAGCGTTGCCTTTCTCCGCATTCAGCGAGGAAAGGAACGTCGGCGGGAATATGGTCTAGAACAGGTCGAAGTCGCCGGAAGCCTTGTCCAGCGGCTGGGAATGGCCGTGGCGGAAGGCAGCGCCCAGCGCCTTCTGCATTTCGGCAAGCTTGACGAGGCTGAGCGCCGTGGAGACATCCACGATCCATTCACCGGGAATGGAACCGGTGATGGTGTCGATGAATTCGGCAAGACCGCGGGTCTTCTGAACGGCGAGATCAATGCCCTGCAGCAGCTTGATGCCATCGCCCGACAATTGACCGCTGGTCACTTCCAGCAACTGCGGCTCGATGCGCTCTATGAGATAGGCGACATCATGCAACTCCGACACCACGCGCATGAGAACATCCGGCAGTGCTTCTTCGAACGGAGCGGTGCCGGCGTGGTCTGCAATCTGCATTGGAAACTCCGTGACTAGAAAAATTCGATGTCGTTGGCGACGGGCTTGGGTGCCGGCACCGGACGCGTTTCCATGGCGACCGTCTTCTGGGTTTCCGCGCCGCTGAGCGGATGCTGACGCGCGCGACCCGAGACCGGCCAGAACTCGATCTTGCGGCCATGCTCTCCGCCCGTGGAGGAGCTTATGACCGGAATGCCTTCATCCTTCAGAAACTGCATGGCGAAGATGGCATTCTGCTCACCGACATTCGAGAAGCTGGCGATCGTCTTCGCGCCGCCGAAAACCTTGGCCTCCAGCCGGTCGCGGCGGGCGCCCTTCTTCAGAAGGCCGTTGATCAGAAGTTCCATGAGATGCACGCCGTAACGCGTTGCATCTCCGCCGGTCACATTGCCCGTTCCCGGCAGCAGGAAGTGGTTCATGCCTCCAATGCCGGCAACGGGATCTCTCAGACAGGCGGCCACGCACGAACCGAGTATCGTCGTCATGACCACGTCGGGATCGTTGACAACCTTATACTCGCCCTGAATGATATGTACGCGCTTGGCCGCAGCTTCAATCATTTCAGCGATCCGAAAACCGCCTCGATGGCTGCGCGCATCTTGTCGATGGTGAAAGGCTTGGCCAGCACGTTGTTCGCGCCGAGCTGCGCCGCCTTCTGCACCAGCGCGCGGTCGCCCTGCGCGGTGAGGATGATGAAGGCCGCCTTTTTAAGGGCCGGGTTGGCCCGCACGGCGTGCAGGAAACCAAGACCGTCCATCTTCGGCATGTTGAAGTCGGAGATGACGAGATGATGGGGCTGCTGCTCCATGATCTTCAATCCCTGCTCGCCATCGCCGGCGGCAGTGATCTGCTTGAAGCCCAGCTGTGTCAGCGCATCGCTGAGGAGCAACCGGCTGGTCACCTGATCGTCAACGATCAGAACTTTGATCTTTTCTGCGAGAGACATTAGTCAGCACCTTCTTTGCGGGCAGTGGTTAGTTTCAGGATTTCTTCGCCGATGGAGGCCAGCGGCAATTGCTGTTCGACAGCACCGAGCTCATAGGCCACGCGGGGCATGCCGTAGACGACACATGTTTTTTCATTCTGGCCGACGGTGCGCGCACCGGCATGGCGCATTTTCAGCAGTCCGGCCGCGCCATCGCGGCCCATGCCGGTGAGAATGACGCCGACGGCATTGCGACCGGCAAGCTCGGCCACCGAATCAAACAGCACATCGACGGAGGGACGATGGCCGTTCACCGGATCGCGCTCGATGAGCCGGCAGCAGGGTGCTGCCCGGTTGGCGATCTGCAGATGGCGTTCACCGCCCGGCGCAAGATAGATCTTGCCAGTCTGCAGGCGTGCGCCATCGGTGGCTTCTTCCACGACGGGCGCGCAAATCCGGTTCAGCCGTTCGGCGAAGCTCCGGGTGAAGGTCGGCGGCATGTGCTGGGTGATGACGGTCGGCGGGCAATTGGCCGGAAATTTCTGCAGCACGGCGATCAGCGCCTCGACACCACCCGTGGACGAACCGATAGCCACGACTTTGCGGCCCGCGCGATAATCGCTGACCGGCGTAGGCTGCACAGCCGCGGCGCTTTCCGGACGAGCCGTGCGATAGGCGGCGTGTTGGGAGCGGGCAGCGGCCTTCACCTTGTCGGCAAGATCGCCAAAGGGACGCGCATCGCCCGGAGCCGGCTTGCCGACGCAATCGAAGGCACCGATTTCGAGTGCCGCAAGCGAAGCGTCCGCGCCGCGATGGGTCAGCGACGAGACCATGATCACCGGCATGGGCCGCAGACGCATGATCTTTTCGAGAAATTCGAGGCCGTTCATTTCCGGCATCTCGATATCGAGCGTCACGACATCGGGGTTGAGCTGCTTGATGGCGGCGCGTGCTTCCATGGCGTTGCCGGCCTGTCCGACCACCTCGACTTCCGGATCAGCTTTGAGGACAGCCGAAATCAGGCCGCGCATCGTTGGACTATCATCGACGACGAGTACCCGTGCGAGCGCGCTCATGCCTTCCTCCCGGATGCGTGTCCAATGTAGCGGTAGGTGGTGATGCCGGTATTATCGAACAGGTTCTTGGCATCACCCGAGACGCGTTCGGAATGGCCGATATAGAGATGACCACCTTCCGGCAGCAGGCCGGCGAAACGCGACCAGATGCGCGTCTGTGTCGGCTCGTCGAAATAAATGACGACGTTACGGCAGAAGATCACGTCGAAATTGCCCTTGAAGGGCCATTGCGTCATCAGGTTCAATTCGTTGAAGGTGATGAGGCGCTTGACCTTGTCGTCGATGCGGAATTTGCGGCGACCGCCGGCATCGACCTCCGTGAACCATTGCTTGCGCATGGCGGGGGAGACGGTTTCGAGCGCATTGTCATCATAGACGCCAGCGCGGGCCTGCGCCAAAATCTTGGGATCGATGTCCGTCGCCAGAATCTTGAAATCGTAATCCGCCGCATTCGGGAACATGGCGAGCACGGTAAGCGCGATCGAATAGGGTTCCTGCCCGTCGGAACAGGCCGCCGACCAGATGCGGACGCGTCCACCGCTCTTGGCCCTTGCGATAAGGCCCGGCAGGACCTCGTCGCGCAGATGTTCGAAATGGTGGTTCTCGCGGAAGAAGCGCGTGAAATTCGTCGTCAGATGCGACAGCATTTCGCGCCGCGCCGGCGCGCCCTCAGTTGAGGAGACCAGCGCGCAATATTCGCGGAAACCGGAAAGGCCGAGATTGCGGATATGCTTCGACAGACGGGAATAGACCAGCGACGCCTTGGTGTCGTTGAGATAGATGCCCGCATCCGCATAGATCATCGCAGCGATCTCCGACAGATCGCGTCTCGTCAGCGGATATTCACCGCTGGCAAGAACGTCGTCCGGAGACTGGCGCTGGTCGCTGAGATTAAGTGCTGCCATGAACGATCCGCTTTCAACCTGTCGCCGCAAGCGACATTTCCTGCTTCAGGGGCTGTCCGCGCGAAGCGCTGACGATGGCATCGACATCCAGAATGAGCGCAACGCGCCCGTCACCGAGAATGGTGGCGGCGGCAATGCCCGGAACATGGGTATAGTTGGCTTCCAACGACTTGATGACGACTTGACGCTGTCCCTGGATCGCATCGACCATCAGGGCGCGCTGGCCACCGCCTTCCGATTCCACCAGAAGCGCCACGCCTTCGACCGGATCGGCCTGGGTCGGGCGGAAGTTCAGAACACGTCCGACATCGACCAGCGGGCAGAAGGAATTGCGGATGGAGATCAGCCGCTGGTTGGAACCGAAGGAGTGGATATTCTTCGCTTCCGGCTGCAGGGTTTCGACGATCGCAGTCAAGGGCACGACGAGCGTCTGTCCGGCCACCGTCACCACCATGCCGTCGAGGACGGCGAGCGTCAGCGGCAGGCTCATGGTGAAGGTCGAACCGTGACCGGGGCGCGAGGAGATGCTGATGCGGCCACCAAGCGCCTGAATGGAACGCTTGACCACATCCATGCCAACGCCGCGGCCGGAAATGTCGGAAATCTTGTCCGCCGTGGAGAAGCCCGGCGCGAAGATCAGATTGTCGATCTCTTCGTCGGTCAGGTTCGCATCAGCGGCAATGAGATCATTGTCGATCGCTTTCTGTCGAACGCGCTCGCGGTTGATGCCGGCGCCGTCGTCCTGCAGTTCGATGAGGATACGGCCCGAGCGGTGCTTTGCCGAAAGCTTGATGGTGCCTTCCGGGTTCTTGCCCGCCGCTTCGCGTTTTTCCGGCGTTTCGATGCCGTGGTCGACGGCATTGCGGATCATGTGGGTCAGAGGCTCGGCCAGCTTGTCGATAACCGTCTTATCGACTTCGGTGTTTTCACCTTCGGTGACGAGGCGGATCTGCTTGCCGATCATGTCTGCGACTTCACGGACGATACGCGACATGCGCTGGAAGACCGGCTTTACCGGCTGCGCACGGATGGCCATCACGCTGTCCTGGATTTCGCGCGTCAGCTGCTGCAGCTCGTCCAGACCCATATTGACGGCGGACGTGCCGCTCGCATCGTTCTCAATGACGCTCTGCGACAGCATCGCCTGATTGATGACGAGTTCGCCAACGAGGTTGATGAGGCGGTCGACGCGATCGAGATCGACGCGGATGGTCTGGCCGGCGCTTGCATTGGCGGCCGCATTGGCATTCGCCTGCGCTGCGGCGGGCGCTGCCGCCGCCTCACGCTTTTCGATGGCGGCATTGACGCTCTGGGCGATCTGCGTCGTGGCGACGGCCGCTTCAACGGCTGCGGCAACAAAAGGCTCTTCCACCATAGCTGCTTCAACGGCAGTGTCCGCTTCCGGTCCGCCATCAAGCGCCGAGAGATCGAACGGAACCGGGATCATCGGAAGTTCTTCCTCTTCCGCAGCGGCATCCGAAAGAACCGGCGTGATTTCGAGATCGCAATCCCATTCGGCGAATTCGAAGACGCTGCGGATACCCTCTTCACCCTTGTCGGTGGTGATCGAAACCGTCCAGGAGAGATAAGATGCTTCAGGATCGAGCTTGTCGAGCGTGGGCAGTTCCGACAGGTCGCAATTGATGCTCATCTCGCCGATACGCGAGAGATCGCGCAGGAGAAGCGCTGCCTCGTTGCCCTTTGAATAAAGCGATGCATGCGGCTTGAAGGTGATCTGGAACGTCGGCGTTTCCATCAGCGGTGTCGTGTCGTCGGCGAAGTCCGAGAAAGAGAACAGCACCGGCTGGAAACCGCTCTCATCCGTCGGCTTGGGCGCAGCAGCTGCCGGCGCCTTGATGGCCGCTGGTGCCGCCGCCGGCGCAGAGGCCTGCACGGTTTCGCCGTTTGCCAGCGCTTCCAGTTCCTTGACGAGGCCACGGGTGCGGCTTTCATCGACGCTGCCGCCGTCTCTCGCCGCATTGGTCAGGTCCGCCAGCACGTCGGCGGAGCGCAGCATGACTTTCAGAACATCCTGTGTGGGCTCCAGCTTGTTGGAGCGAACGCAGTCGAGGGTCGTTTCAAAAACGTGGGCGAAGGCCACGAGATCATCGAGACCGAAGGCACCCGCCCCGCCCTTGATGGAATGAACGGCACGGAAAACGGCGTTGACGGTTTCCGGATCACGGTCGCCGTCATTCAATTTAAGAAGCCCCGATTCCAGTTCAGCGAGCTGCTCCTCGCATTCCTGGAAAAAGATTTCCTTGATTTCGTTCATATCCATCGTGAAATGTCCCGTATCAGGCGGTTACGCGTTCAATGGCATCGATGAGTTTTGCAGGGTCGAACGGCTTGACGATCCAGCCGGTCGCACCGGCCTGGCGGGCGCGGTTCTTCTTTTCTGCATCGCTTTCGGTCGTCAGAACGAGGATCGGGATAGCCCGGTATTTCTCGTTGCGGCGCACGCCCTCGATAAAGCCGAAACCATCAAGACGGGGCATGTTGATGTCAGTCACGATGACATCGGGGTTGCTCTGTTCCAGCACCTCGAGGCCTTCAACGCCATCTTCGGCCTGAATGGTCTCGAAACCGGCATTGTTGAGCGTGACCAGGAGCATGTTCCTGATCGTCCGGGAATCATCCACGGTGAGAACTTTTTTCTTCACTTTTGCATCTCCTTGGGGAGCAAATGGTCAATATCGACGCCTATCAGTTTCATGGTCTTGTCGAATGCATCGGACACCCTGGCAAAACCGAAGGGCTTGCCGTCCTCTTCCCAGGATTTCGCGCCGGCCATCAGGACCTGGACACAAAGCGCGCCAATGCGCTCCACCTCGGACGCATCGACCGACAACGGTGCTCCTCTCAGCGTCATCAGCTTGCCGTGCAGCGCCGATGCTTCGTTGAGATCCAGCACCGGTGACAGTTTCAGCGTCGCCTCAGCTGCTTTTCTGGCTGCCATTACATGACTCCCTGGCGTCTGAATTGTTGGTAATCCTGGCCGTAATCCGTGCGGTTATCCGCACGGGCCATAAATGATGTGTCCTGACGGTCTGCCACGGCCATTGCCGCCGCCTGGCCCTGACGGGCGATGCGGAACTCGCGAATGGTGCGACCGAGTTGCAGAATGACAGTGTGAAGCGCATCAGCTTCGGAGGAGCTTTCGCCGATCTCGTTTGCGATCCGGCCGGCCTGCCGCTGCTGTTCGCTGATATCGGCGGCAACCGTTTTCAGGTCATCGGCCTGTGCAGACGTATGCCGGGAGACTTCGGCGATCATGTCGTTGATACCGGACACCTGCCGGACGACGCCGCCGATTGCTTCCTGCGTGCGGTTCACCATGCGAACACCGCCCTCGACCTGCGTCTTGGTGGTGCCGACAAGGCTCTTGATTTCCCTTGCGGCGTCGGCGGAACGCTGGGCGAGCGCCCGGACTTCCTGTGCGACGACGGCGAAACCGCGGCCGCTTTCACCCGCGCGCGCCGCCTCGATGCCGGCATTGAGGGCGAGAAGGTTGGTCTGGAAAGCAATCTCGTCGATCGTGCCGATGATCCTGCCGATGTGTTCGGCGGACTGCTCAATGTCAGACATGGCGTCGATCGCCTCGCCAATGGCCTTGCCGCTTTCGACAGCCGCGTCGCGGGCGCGGGAAACCGCCGTTTCCGTCGCCGATATGCGGGCGCCGTTTTCCGCCAGGTTCCCGATCATCGCCTGAAGCGCACGGGAGGTCTCGGCAAGGGCTTCGGCCTGCTGGCCGGAACGTTCTGCGATGGAGCGACCGATATCGGCGAAACGGGCGCTGAGTGTCTCGGCGTCACCGATACCCTGCTGCGCGGATGTCAGCGATGCGCCGATCGTTTCAAGTGCCGCGTTAAACGAGGCGGCAACATCGCGATAGGCTTCCGGCAGATCGCCGCCGATCCGCGCCTTAAGATCGCCGGCGGCAAAGGCCGTCAGGGCCGCACCCAGCAGTGTCGCTGCTTGCGAACGGTCATTGTCGCGCTGTTCCGCCAGTTCACGGCCGTGGCGCAGGCGCAATTCGTTGAAACGCAGCGAGACGGCAATCTCGGTATCGACCATCACCAGACGGACGATGTTCTTCACGGCCTCGGCCAGTTCACGGTTCTTCTTGCGGCTGCCGGGCAGGATGGAGCGCGGCGCGTGTTCGGCCACCAGCCCACCAAGCAGATGCTCCAGAACGATGGCATGGCTGGCGATCTGCCAGCGGGGATCGAGCCCCATGCGGCCGGCATTGTCGGAAAGAACCTTCACCCGCTCGGCATAAAGCGCATCGAAACGCGCATCCGTCAGCACACTCCAGTGCGAGGATTGCAGGTCGTGCAGGCGATCAAGCTGGTTTTCGCTTTCGAAGGACGGTGAACAGTCGGGCATCGACTGGAAACGGTTCATCACGTCGCGCAGGCCGGCCTTGACGTAAGGCTCGAGCATACCGCGATAATTGCGCAGGAAATCGGATTGCGTCTCGTCGAGGCCGGCAAAGCGAAGCCGTCCCGCCAGGCTTGCACCTGCCGATCTGCGCGCTTGATCTGATGGCAAGTCCTGCCCCAACCGACGTCCCCAACAACATGACGGCCGGTAAAACCCGGCCAATTGGCCAAGGTTCAGAACGCCAGTACCCTAAAGGGGATTTTTGAACGAACATACCCATCGCGGACGATGCGGCATCGACGCCTGCCTGACCTTCTTGAACCAAGAAACGAAATACCGGATCGGCACCGGTACGGCAGTGCGGCGTCATGCCTGGAAGGGGAGAGAACCCCATTCCGCCGTGGAAATACCATCAATCTTTATGGTTAATTCCTTGCTTGAAAGTTAAGAAACATCAGCTCCAGCGTCAAACGGTAAAATTTGTAAAAGCTTTTAGCCATTGCTGCCCTCACTTTGCCGCAAACGGGCAAAAACGAAAAGGAATCGGCCATCGCGGGCGGTTTTTCCGGCCTGTGCGCTGGACAAGCGCGTGCAGCTTCCCCTAAAACAAATCAACGGGATATTCGCTGAGCGGTGATGCTTTAAAGAGACCTTTACGATCAAGGAGATGCCAACTTGTTATGGATGGAGAAATGCCGCCGTTCAAGGCGCCATCCGCAAGTGTTGATCGGCATCATGGTCGCAAGCCTGCTCGTCATGATCGGCTTTCAGGCACCATCCGGCATCAAGACCCTTTCCAAGACCAGCCGCCTGGAGAGATTGCAGACCGTCGATCTCAGCCGTTCCCTCACTCTTCGCGATAGGGATTGCGATAGCGGCTGCAAGGCCGGGGATGCCAGCTCGGGTCTTCGCCCCGGCAACTTCCCCACTCCCGCTTTGCGGATCAGCGTTGATGCCGGGCCGGCCGTTGCATCTGTTGCCATCGCGCCACAAGCTTTCCGAGACTTTGCGAGCGTGGTTCCAAGAGCGCCCCCGCATATTATCTATTAGTCATTCCGGCGGTCCTCATCATTCGGTTCTCGTGAGCCTTGAGGGATCGGAGTCGTCGGAAACCCGCCGTAGACTCCAATTCCAGAGAAAAACCGCCGCTGCATATGACATTTGCAACCCTTCTTCCATTTATCGTCGCATTGCCCTTCGTCGGCGCCATTCTAACGGCTTTCATGCCGCGTGATGGCGCAGCCGCCGGCCCCGCCTCCGTTGCGGGCGGTGTCGCCCTTTTCGGTCTCGTCAGCAGCATCTTTCTTTATTCCACCGTCAGCGGCGGCGGTGTGCTGAAATATGATGTGGAATGGCTGCCGCAGCTCGGGCTGAATTTCACCCTGCGGCTGGACGGATTTGCATGGATCTTCGCGATCCTCATTACCGGCATCGGCCTGCTCGTGGTGCTGTACGCCCGTTATTACATGTCGGCCAAGGATCCGATCCCGCGGTTTTTTGCCTTCTTCCTCGCCTTCATGGGCTCGATGCTCGGCGTGGTACTGTCCGGCAACGTCATCCTGCTGTCGATCTTCTGGGAAATGACCAGCATCTTCTCGTTCCTGCTGATTGGCTACTGGCACCAGAACGCCGGTGCGCGTGATGGTGCGCGCATGGCGCTGACCGTGACCGGCATTGGCGGCTTCAGCCTGCTGGCCGGACTTCTGATCCTCGGCCACATGGCGGGAAGCTACGATCTCGACAAGATCATCGAGGCCGGTGCGGCGATCCGCGCCCATTCCCTCTATCTGCCGGCGCTTATTCTCATTCTTGGCGGCGCGCTGACCAAGAGCGCGCAGTTTCCGTTTCACTTCTGGCTGCCCAACGCCATGGCGGCACCCACACCGGTTTCCGCCTATCTGCATTCGGCGACCATGGTGAAGGCGGGGGTTTTCCTGCTTGCGCGTTTCTGGCCGGTGCTGGCCGGCACGCCGGAATGGTTCTGGCTGGTGGGCGTGGCCGGCATCATCACCCTGCTGCTCGGCGCTTATTTCGCCATGTTCCAGCAGGACCTGAAGGGCCTGCTCGCCTATTCCACCATCAGCCATCTCGGGCTCATCACCACGCTGCTCAGCCTCGGCAGCCCGCTTGCGGCGGTTGCGGCCATCTTCCACATGGTCAACCACGCAACCTTCAAGGCCTCGCTGTTCATGGCGGCCGGTATCATCGACCATGAAACCGGCACACGCGACATGCGGCGCTTGAGCGGGCTCTACACCTATCTGCCGGCGACAGCGACGCTTGCCATGGCGGCCAGTGCGGCAATGGCCGGCGTGCCGTTGTTCAACGGCTTCCTCTCCAAGGAAATGTTCTTTGCCGAGGCCGTCGAGACCCATGCCGATTCACTGCTGGACCGGGCGCTGCCCTATGTCGCGACGCTTTCAGGCGCATTTGCCGTCGCCTATTCTCTGCGCTTCATCCACACCGTCTTCTTCGGCCCCAAGCCCGTCGATCTGCCGAACCCACATCCGCACGAGCCGCCGCGCTGGATGCGTTTCCCGATCGAGTTCCTGGTTTTCGCCTGCCTGATCGTCGGCATCGTTCCGAGCCTGTCGATCGGCCCGTTCCTGCATTCGGCCGTGCTGTCCGTACTCGGCGACCAGACGCCCGTCTACAGCCTGTCGATCTGGCACGGTTTCAACCTGCCGCTGATCATGAGTATCGCGGCACTGATCGGCGGCGTGACGATCTATGCGCTGCTTGGCGGCTATTTCTCACGCTGCGATGACGGTCCGCCCGTCTTCCGGCATCTGCGGGGCCAGCGCATCTTCGAGCGCATTCTCGTCACCGTGTCCTGGAAGTGGGCGCGGTGGCTGGAAAGCACGCTCGGCACGCGGCGTCTGCAGCCGCAGCTGAGACTTCTCATCCTCGTGGCGCTTCTCGCCGGTTTCTCACCCCTGTTCCTTTCGGAATTTTCCCTGTCACTGCCGCGCGTGACGACCTTCGATCCGATCTTCGCCATCCTTTGGCTGATCGGCATGATTGCCGCGCTGGGTGCCGCCTGGCAGGCGAAATATCATCGGCTTGCCGCCCTCGTCATGCTTGGTGTTTCCGGGCTCGTCACCTGCCTCACTTTCATCTGGCTGTCCGCGCCGGATCTGGCCATCACCCAGCTGCTGGTCGAAATCGTGACCACGGTTCTCATCCTGCTTGGTCTCCGGTGGCTGCCGAAACGTTTCGAGAAGGTTGATAGCAGCGACGAGCTGCCGGCGCAGCTTCGCCGTGCCCGCGACTTTCTGCTGGCAGCGGCCAGCGGCATCGGCATGTCCGTCATCGCCTATGCCGTCATGACCCTGCCGGTGCCGAACGCGATTGCCACCTATTTCCTCGAGCGCGCCTATACGGAAGGTGGCGGCACCAATGTCGTCAACGTCATCCTCGTCGATTTCCGTGGTTTCGATACCTTTGGTGAAATCGCGGTGCTGGCCATCGTGGCGCTCACCGTCTTCGCGCTGCTTCGCCGTTTCCGTCCCGCGCATGAAAGCATCGGGCTGCCGGAACAGCAGCAGATGCAGAATGCCTTCGATGCCGAGCGTCCGGACCGCACCAAGGGCGATACCGTCCGCGACTACCTCTACGTGCCATCGATCGTGATGCAGTGGATGTTCCCGGTCATCATCACCTTCTCGATCTTCCTGTTCATGCGTGGCCACGATCTGCCCGGTGGCGGCTTTGCGGCCGGCATCACCATGGCTATCGCCTTCCTGCTGCAATATCTCGCCGGCGGCGCGCGCTGGGCGGAGGACCGCATCCGCATCCTGCCGCTGCGCTGGATGGGCTTTGGCCTGTTGATGGCGACGGCGACGGGCATCGGCTCCTGGTATTTCGGCTACCCGTTCCTGACCTCGTATTTCCAGTATACGGAGATACCCTATATCGGCAAAATGCCCACGGCATCCGCCCTGCTGTTCGATCTCGGCGTCTTTGCGACGGTCGTCGGCTCCACCGTTCTTATTCTCATAGCACTGGCACACCAATCGTTGCGTAACTACCGCGTTCGCACGCCTGAAGCCGCAAAAGCGGAGGACGTGTAATGGAACTCATTCTTGCAATCGGCATCGGCATCATGACCGGCTCCGGCGTCTGGCTCGTCCTGCGCCCACGCACCTATCAGGTCATCGTCGGACTTTCGCTTTTGTCTTACGCCGTCAACCTGTTCATCTTCGGCGTCGGCGGCATCAAGACCAATGCGCCGCCGGTGCTGGTGAACGGTGTGGACAGCTCTTCGCTTGCCGATCCCGTGCCGCAGGCGCTGGTATTGACAGCGATTGTCATCGGCTTTGCCACCACGGCGCTGTTCCTCGTGGTGCTGCTTGCCGCCCGCGGCCTAACCGGCACCGACCATGTGGACGGGAGGGAGACGAAATGATGTCATTCCCCTTCCACATCGTCATTGCGCCGATCCTGCTGCCGCTCATCACCGCCGCCCTGCTGTTGTTCTTCGACGAGCGCCAGCGTGTTGCAAAGGCCGCCATCAGCTTCACCTCCACCGTGCTGTTGCTGGTGGTTGCGATCCTGCTGTTCCGCGAGGTGAACTCGACCGTTAATACCGAGATCGCCGCCGTGGTCTCAAGCGGTGTCTATCTGCTTGGCAACTGGCCCGCACCTTTTGGCATCGTGCTGGTGGCCGACCGGCTTTCCGGCCTGATGGTGCTGCTGACGGCGCTGCTTGCCATACCCTCGCTGATCTATTCGATGGCGAAATGGCACAAGGCCGGGGCGCATTTCCATTCGCTGTTCCAGATGATGCTGATGGGCGTCAACGGCGCGTTCCTGACCGGAGACCTGTTCAATCTCTTCGTGTTCTTCGAGGTGATGCTGGCTGCCTCCTACGGTCTGTTGCTGCACGGTTCCGGCCAGCAGCGCGTCAAGGCGGGCCTGCATTACATCGCCATCAACCTCGTCGCTGCGCTGTTCTTCCTGATCGGTGTCAGCCTCATCTATGGCGTCACTGGCACGCTGAACATGGGTGATCTTGCCCATCGCATCGAGGGGCTGAACCCGGACCAGCGCATGCTCTTGGAAACCGGGGCTGCGGTGCTTGGCATTGCGTTCCTGGTCAAGGCCGGCATGTGGCCGCTGAACTTCTGGCTGCCTTCCGCCTATGGCTCGGCCTCTGCCCCGGTGGGCGGCCTGTTTGCCATCATGAGCAAGGTCGGCATTTATGTCATTGCCCGCCTGTCCTTCCTGCTCTTTGGGCAGACGGCCGGTGAATCCGCCGGTTTCGGCCATGATGCCCTGCTCGTCGGCGGCATCGCCACCATCATCTTCGGGGCCATCGGGGTTCTGGCGTCTCAGGCGCTCGGGCGACTTGCCGGCTTTTCGGTTCTGGTATCGTCGGGGACGCTTCTCGCCGCCATGGGCACCGGCAACCCGACGGTGGCGGCCGGGGCGCTTTATTATCTCGTCAGCTCCACCCTCACCATCAGCGCCTTTTTCATGCTGATCGAGCTCGTTGAACGCGGGCAGGATGCGGGCGCGAACGTTCTGGCCGTGACCATGGAAGCTTATGGCGAGGGCGACGAGGAAGAAGAAGAGGAGGAAGTCGGCGTCACCATGCCCGCCACCATGGCGGTGCTCGGCGCCTGTTTTGCCGCCTGCGGCATTCTTCTGGCTGGCCTGCCGCCGCTTTCAGGCTTCATCGCCAAGTTCTCGATGCTGACCGCCATTCTCAACCCTTCCGGGCTTGGCGCCAATGACAGCATTTCCATGCTTTCCTGGTGGCTGGTTTTCCTGATCGTCTTTGCCGGTTTCGCATCGCTGATCTCGATGACGCGTGCCGGTATCCGCACCTTCTGGGCCTCCATCGAAGGAACGGTGCCACGTGTTCTCGTCATCGAAATCGCACCTGTGATGCTTCTGCTCGGCCTGACACTTGCCATGACAGTGCAGGCGGGTCCGGTGATGCGCTACATGCAGGAAACCGCGCGTATCCTCGATCTGCCGGCAAGCTATATTCAGGGCGTCATTTCCGCACCGCGAGCGGGCAGCAACCCGGAGGCGGAACCATGATGAGCCGTCTCCTCCCTTATCCGCTGCTGACGGTTTCGTTGATCTTCTTCTGGATGACGATCAACAGCTTTTCGCCCGGGCATCTGCTGCTCGGCACTGGCGTCGCACTCATCGCCTCCTGGGCGATGGCGTCGCTCAGGCCAGCCAAGCCGCGCATCCGCAACTGGCACCGGCTCGCGCAACTGATCCTGATCGTGCTTTACGATATCATCAGGTCCAATATCTCGGTCGTGAAGATCATTCTGTTCAAGCGCGAAAGAGACCGCAAATCCGGCTTCCTGGCGGTGCCGCTCGATATTCGCGATCCCATGGCGCTCGCCATTCTGGCGACGATCCTGACCTCGACGCCGGGCAGCGCCTGGCTTGAATATAATTCCAGCCAGGGCACGCTCCTCCTCCACGTTCTCGACGACGTGGATGAGGCGGCGTGGATAAGCCTCATCAAGAACCGATATGAAAAACTGCTGATGGAGATATTCGAATGAGTTCGATTATCCTTTTCTGGTCCTTTTCGCTGGCGCAGCTGATGCTGGCCATTGCCATGACGATATCAGTCTATCGCATCGCCATCGGCCCGCGCGCCCAGGACCGGGTGCTGGGTATGGATACGCTTTATGTCAACGCCATGCTGCTTCTCCTCACTTTCGGCCTGCGCACCGGCAACGACATCTATTTCGAGGCCTCGCTGCTGATCGCCATCCTCGGCTTCGTCTCCACCGTTGCCCTTTCAAAATTCATGATGCGCGGCGAGGTGATCGAATGAACAACGCTGCAGAATTTCCGCTCTGGGCCGCCATCCTCGTGGCTTTCTTCGTGCTGCTGGGCGCTTCGCTGACGCTGATCGGCACCATCGGCTTTGCCAAGCTGAACAGCTTTTATGAACGCCTGCACGCGCCCACACTCGGCACCAGCTGGGGCACCGGCGGCATCGTCATGGCCTCGATCATCTATTTCTCCGTCTCCGGCGACCGCTTCGCCTTCCACGAAATTTTCATCGGCATTTTCATGACAGTGACGACGCCGGTTTCCCTGATGCTGTTGGGACGGGCAGCACTTTATCGCGACCGGGCGGAGCAGAATACGGATAATCGGGAGCATCTTTAGGCTAAAGCTCTTTTCGGCGACGAAGTTCTGCGCGCACCCGCCGCCATTTGCCTTGTTCGAAATTTTGAGAATATCGCCAAGCGCGATCTTCCTCGATGACCACGAATTCCTCGGCAGCATTCCCATATGTCTTGCTTAAGACATCGGCGATGCGCGTTATCTCGGCGCGCGGGACAAGCATGGGCCGCACAGCTTGCTGCCAAATGACATACATAAAAGCGGAAAATCCACACGCTCCAATCACCACGATTGAAAACCAGCTCGATACGGATAGTTCCATGACTGCACTCCATGGCTATTCCGTAAGACGTTATCCCATAATGGGATAATTCCAAATCAGGATTAATCCGTGAGCTCCTAAAATTTCAGGGTTCTGGAGCTCGTGACGAAGTCTACACATACACCCGAGTACCAGCTTCTTGTTGAGATACTGACCGATACGCGGCGAAAAGCGGGCCTGACACAACAGCAGGTCGCGGATCGGTTGGGCAAGCCACAGTCCTATGTCGCAAAGGCCGAAGGCTCTGAAAGACGAATAGACGTCGTTGAATTTGCAAAATTGTCGGCCGCAATGGGCGAAGACCCGACCGCGCTTCTTCAGCTGTTGCTCACAAGAATGGAGGAACGAGGCGTTCCTCTCTGATCAAGACTGTTTCGAAGCAATAACCTTGCGAAAAGTGAGGGAAATTCGCCTGTCTCGGGCTGTCCTAACTCCGTTGACGATATCCGATTTGCGAGCCGGAATTTCATGGGTCCAGCCGTAGCGGCCGGCATCTCTCAGCAAGACGCCGGAGCGAGGTTGAAGCAAGACGCCGCATGTGGCTGGTCCGCGCAA
The DNA here is from genome assembly GCF_030518355.1 of Agrobacterium sp. V1. NCBI lineage: Bacteria > Pseudomonadati > Pseudomonadota > Alphaproteobacteria > Hyphomicrobiales > Rhizobiaceae > Agrobacterium > Agrobacterium sp. V1. Next base: position 145,889 of record NZ_JAULSF010000001.1, on the reverse strand, counting down.
ATCACGAAAAACCATCTCGCAGGCAGATAGAAAGCTTATCGATACGATCCCATCGTCGAAACAGGGCACACAATCGACATGCGCACTAATGCCCTGCCCCGGAATATATTCGTTAGCGATAACCTGATCGGGCGAATCCCGGCAATATCCTGCGGCAACCAGCCGCTCCGCGACCACGCTGAGCCAGAGCGGCAATGGCCCGAGATACGCATCTTCGGTAACAGCGCGCGCCTTATAGTCGTAGCGATAACCGAAATGCTGCACACGACGTTTCAACTCCGTACTCCACACACCCGTATCCAGCCTGTGAGCGACGGCGGCCTCCTCTTCTGGAGAGAGAAAGCCGTCAAAATAGACAATGCCGGGCGGTAAAAGAGGTGGGCTTGTGACACGATCCATTCGCGGGCTGCTCTCCAACTGCCTGCAACAAACAGGGTTGAACCATGGCTACACCGGGCCTGTCAAAAGCATATGATGGCGGTAGCTACTCACCGAAACTTGCCCGCAAATGGACAAGTCGCCACGCACAAAATTCGTCACCAATGAGATTGAGAAGAATGGTGCCCGGAGGCGGATTTGAACCACCGACACGCGGATTTTCAATCCGCTGCTCTACCAACTGAGCTATCCGGGCACTTCAGGTCCTTGAAGAACCTCCGCTTTTGGCGGGCGGGGCTGTTTGGTGCCCCGAAAGTGAGCGGGGTTATAACATCTTGTTCGGACATGGCAAGCGCCATCGCGAAGTTTTTTGACAGTTTTTTCACGAGGGCTGTGGATGGCTGGAATGTCTGCCCGGCGCAGGCCGGATTGCGGCGGAAAACCCGTTATCGGGCATCTGCCGCGCCTTGCGGCATCGGGCCGCTACCCGGGTTCGGCAGCAGCCAATCCTGCCCGGCATAACGGCATGGAAAGCGGCAGCTAGGCCGTTTCGTCGCGGCGGGCGGCAAGGCCAAGCGCGAAGGGCACCACGGCCACCAGCGCCGCCATGACGGGCGAGGAAGCGAAGATGCGGCTGGCAAGCGAGGTAACGGCAACCGAGCGCACCACCGTCATCAGGCGGGAATTCTCGCGGTCTCTTTCATGATGCGTCTGTGCAGGCCTGTGGCGTGAATGCCGGGCCGCCTCCAGCCGTTTGACATCACGGCGGATCTTGTCGACCTCTCTGCGAAGCTCTTCCAGTTCGGCGCGCAGTGACGGATCAACGGTATTTGCAGCACGCGTCCTCTTCGTCGTGGTTTTTTCCGTCTTTGCTTCCGCGGCTGTCGCCTCAGCCTCTTCGTCCAGCTCTGCCAGGTGGTCGTCGAGGTCCGTGGGCTTGTCAAAACCGTGGGATCGCAGTGGTGCTTTCATCGCTGTCTCCTGAGGCGTGCTGAATTGCGGCGGCGGGCGTCTTTGCCCGGTCTCGCCTTTTCAACGCCCCAGCCGGGCAAAGGATGCACATAAAGCGATCAGCGCTGTATATTCGGCTCAAAAAAACAGGCCCCGAAGGGCCTGTTTATTGTTCTGCCTTGAAGCTTCAGGCCGCCTTGGCGGCGCTGGCATAGGGATCGAAGCGACCGTAGAAGGTTTCGCCCTTGGCGGCCATGTCCTTCAGGAGCGGTGTCGGCTTGAAGCGTGGGCCATAGGTCTCGCTGAGTTTCTCGGCGAGTGCCACGAAGTTCTTAACGCCCATGCCGTCAATGTAAGACAACGCGCCGCCGGTATAGGGCGCGAAACCGAAACCGAGGATGGAGCCGACATCGGCCTCACGCGGGTCGGTGACGATGCCTTCTTCCACCGTGCGGGCGGCTTCCAGCGCCACGGTAACGAGGAAGCGCTGTTTCAGCACCTCCATGTCCACGTCTTCAGGCTTCTGCTGCGGATAGAGGTCCTTCAGGCCGGGCCAGAGAGACTTCTTGGCGGGCTTTTCCGGATAATCGTAAAAGCCCTTGGCGTTCTTGCGGCCAAAACGGCCCTCGCCTTCCACCAGCTTCTTCACCAGCTCCATATGGCGCGGATCGACGGCCTTTTCGCCGAGATCGGCGACGGTGGCCTTCAGGATCTTGTAGGAAAGATCGATCGCCACCTCATCGTTCAGCGCCAGCGGGCCGACCGGCATGCCGGCGAATTTCGCGGCATTTTCGATCATCGCGGCGGGCACGCCTTCGATCAGCATGTCGTAGCTTTCCGCCATGTAGCGCAGCACGCAGCGATTGACGAAGAAGCCGCGCGTGTCATTAACGACGATCGGCGTCTTCCTGATCTTCGCGACGTAATCCAGCGCGACGGCGAGCGCCTTGTCGCCGGTTTCCTTGCCGAGGATGACTTCCGTCAGCATCATCTTCTCGACCGGTGAGAAGAAATGGATGCCGATGAAATCCGCCGGGCGCTTCGAGTTCTTCGCAAGGCCCGTGATCGGCAAGGTGGACGTGTTGGAGGCGAAAATCGCGCCCTCGGGAAGCACCGCTTCCACGGCCTCGATGACGGCCTTCTTCACATCGCGGTCTTCGAAGACGGCTTCAATGACGAGATTGGCATCCGCGAGTGCGGCGTAATCGGATGTCGGGGTGACGAGGTCGAGCAGGGCCTTGCCCTCCTCCTGCGTCAGCCTGCCCTTGCCGATGGCGGCCTTGACGCTTTCTTCGCAATGGCCCTTGCCCTTGTCGGCGGCTTCCTGGTCACGATCCACCAGCGTGACCGGAATGCCGGCGGCAGCGGTGACATAAGCGACGGCGGCACCCATGAAGCCCGCGCCGACGACGCCCACCTTCTTGAACTCCGTCTTCGACTGGCCGGCCGGGCGACGCGCGCCCTTGCCCAGTTCCTGCATGGAAATGAACAGCGAGCGGATCATGCCGAAGGCTTCCTTCGAACGAAGGATTTCGGTGAAATAACGCTGCTCCACCTTCAGCGCCGTATCGAAGGGCAATTGCAGGCCCTCATAAACGCATTTGAGGATGGCGAGGGCGGCCGGATAGTTGCCGGCGCTTTCGCGGCGCAGGATGGCCGGTGCGGCAGGCCACAGCTGGGCAGCCGCCGGCGTCCAGATGCCGCCACCGGGGGCCTTGAAGCCCTTTTCATCCCAGGGTGCGACGGGCTTCAGGCCGTCCTTGATCATCTGCTTCGCGGTTGCGACCAGCTGATCCGGCTCGACCACCTGATGAACCAGCCCCATGGCCTTGGCGCGCGCGCCGGTCAGCGACTGGCCCGTCGTCATCATCTGCAGTGCGGATTGCGCGTCCGTCAGGCGCGGCACGCGCTGGGTGCCGCCGGCACCGGGGAAGATGCCGACCTTGACTTCCGGCAGGGCGATCTTGAGGCTCTTGGCATTGGATGCCACACGGCCGTGGCAGGCGAGCGACAGCTCGAACGCGCCACCCATGCAGGTGCCATTGATGGCCGAGACCCACGGTTTGCCGTTGGTTTCCAGCTTGCGGAACAGGCCGGTCATGCGGCCCACGAGTTCGAACAGCTTTGCCGCCGCCTCATCCGGGTTCTTCGCCTTCTCGTCATTGTAGAAGGAGAACATCGACTTGATCATCGAAAGATCGGCGCCGCCGGAAAAGGTGCTTTTGCCTGACGTGAAGACGACGCCCTTGACGGCGCCATCTGCGACAGTCGCGTCAAGAATGGCGTTCAGCTCGTCCATCACCTCAGAGGTGAAGACGTTCATGGATTTTTCCGGCATGTCCCAGGTGACGAGGGCAATGCCGTCTGCGTCCGTCTCGATGGTGAAATTGGTGTAAGTGCTCATTTGGGATTCCTCTTCCCTGAATTTCGCGACGCGGCTAACTCTGCCTTTCCGTCATGGTCGGGCTTGACCCGACCATCCAGCACCTCTGGCATGGATCCTCGGGTCAAGCCCGAGGATGACGGAAGCGCGTGTTGCCTCTGCCTTAAACGCGCTCGATAACCGTCGCCGTGCCCATGCCCGCGCCGATGCAAAGCGTCACGAGCGCGGTGTTCAGATCGCGCCGCTCCAGCTCATCCAGCACCGTGCCGAGGATCATCGCGCCGGTTGCGCCCAGCGGATGACCCATCGCGATGGCGCCACCATTGACGTTCATCCGGTCGTGGCTGATATCGAAAGCCTGCATGTAACGCAGCACCACGGCGGCGAAGGCCTCGTTGAGTTCGAAAAGATCGATATCGGCAAGCGACATTCCGGTCTTTTTCAAAAGCTTTTCGGTCACATCCACCGGGCCGGTCAGCATCAGCGCCGGATCGGAGCCGATATTGGCGAAAGCCTTGATACGGGCACGCGGTTTCACGCCCATCGCCTCGCCGCCCGCCTTCGAACCAACCAGCACGGCGGCAGCGCCATCGACGATGCCGGACGAATTGCCGGCGTGGTGGACGTAGTTGATGCGCTCCACTTCCGGGTGAGCCATGATGCCGACGGCTTCGAAGCCGCCCATTTCGCCGGGCATCTGGAAGGAAGGGTTGAGCGAGGCAAGCGCCTGCATGTCCGTACCGGGGCGCATATGCTCGTCACGGTCGAGGATCGTCAGGCCGTTTGAATCCTTCACCGGAATGACCGACTTGTTGAAATAACCCTTTTCCCAGGCATGCGCCGCGCGCTTCTGGCTCTCGACTGCATAGGCATCGACATCGTCACGGGAAAAACCATATTTCGTCGCAATGAGATCGGCCGACACGCCTTGCGGCATGAAGAAGGCCGGGAAGTTGACCGAAGGGTCCATATACCAGGCGCCGCCCGACATGCCCATGCCGACGCGCGACATGCTTTCGACGCCACCGGCAATGACGATATCGTCCGAACCGGCCTTGACCTTGCCGGCTGCGAAATTGATGGCATCCAGACCCGAGGCGCAGAAGCGCGAGATCTGCATCCCCGGCGCCTTGTTGGAGTACCCCGCCTCGAAGGCGGCAGCCTTCGGGATCACCGCGCCGGCATCCATGACAGGATCGACGCAGCCCATGATGATGTCATCGACAGCGGACGTATCGAGCCCGTTGCGGTCGCGGATGGCTTCGAGCGTCTTGGCGGCCAGGCGAACGGAAGGCACCTCATGCAGGCTGCCATCCTTCTTGCCGCGTCCGCGCGGGGTGCGGACATGGTCGTAAATGTAAACGTCGGTCATAAACTCTCTCCCTGCGGCGTGTTTACCGCCAACCTTCTCAGAATGCTTCCGCAGCCAGTTCCATCATGGTGTCCGCGCCGGTTTCGATGCGGGCCTTGCGCAGCGCCGTTTCCGGCATGATGCGCTCCATATAAAACTTCGCCGTGACAAGCTTGGTCTTGAGGTAATCCTCGTCCGAAGCGCTGCCTGCCGCAAGCGCTTCGCTGGCGGCTTTCGCCATGCGCGCCTGCATGTAGCCCAGCACCACGATGCCGAAGAGATGCATGTAGTCGGTCGAACCGGCACCGGCATTGTCGGGCTTGGCCATGGCGTTCTGCATAAACCACATGGTTGCGGCCTGCAGGTCGTTCAAGCCCTTCTTCAGGCCCTTGGTGTAAAGGGCGAGCTTTTCATCGGCGCGGTTTTCCTCGCAGAAATCGCCGATTTCCTTGAACAGCGCCATGACGGCGCGGCCGCCATTCATGCCAAGCTTGCGGCCGACCAGATCGAGCGCCTGAATGCCGTTGGCACCTTCGTAGATCATGGTGATACGCGCATCGCGGACATATTGGCTCATGCCATGTTCTTCGATGTAGCCATGACCGCCGAAGACCTGCTGCGCCATCACGGCGTGGTCGAAGCCCTTGTCGGTCAGCACGCCTTTCAGGATCGGGGTCACGAGGCCGAGCAGATCGTCCGCCACTTGGCGCTGCTTTTCGTCGGCGGCGCGGTGGGCAATGTCGGATTGCAGCGCGGTCCACAGAAGGAAGGCACGGCCTGCCTCATTATAGGCCTTGATGGTCATCAGCGTACGGCGGATATCCGGGTGCACGATGATCGGATCGGCCTTCTTGTCCGGGAATTTCGCGCCGGAAAGCGAGCGGCCCTGAATGCGCTCACGGGCATATTCGACAGCGTTCTGATAGGCGATCTCGCCGACCGAAAGCCCCTGCAGGCCGACACCGAGGCGAGCCTCGTTCATCATCACGAACATGGCCGAAAGGCCCTTGTTCTCCGCGCCGAGCAGATAACCCGTCGCCTCGTCATAGTTCATGACGCAGGTGGCATTGCCGTGAATGCCCATCTTGTGCTCGATGGCACCACAGGTGACGCCGTTGCGCTCGCCCAGCGTGCCGTCTTCCTTCACCAGGAACTTCGGCACGATGAACAGCGAAATGCCCTTGGTGCCTTCCGGTGCGCCTTCGATGCGGGCGATCACCAGATGCACGATATTGTCAGTCATGGAATGTTCGCCGGCGGAGATGAAGATCTTCTGGCCGGAAATCTTGTAAGTGCCGTCGCCCTGCGGCACCGCCTTGGTGCGCAGCAGGCCGAGATCGGTGCCGCAATGGGGTTCGGTGAGGTTCATGGTGCCGGACCATGTGCCTTCCACCATCTTCGGCAGATAGGTTTCCTTCTGCTCCTGCGTACCATGCACGAGGACTGCTGCAATCGCGCCCTGTGTCAGGCCGGGATACATCATCAGCGACAGGTTGGCAGACGACATATATTCGCCGATCGCCGCATGCAGCGTGTAGGGCAGGCCCTGCCCGCCAAATTCCTGGGGAACGGCAAGACCGATCCAGCCGCCTTCGCAATAGGCGTCATAAGCTGCCTTGAAACCGTCCGGCACGGAAACCGAACCGTCATCGGCGCGCCTGCAACCCTGTTGGTCGCCGGAAAGGTTGAGCGGGAAAAGCCGCTCTTCGGCCAGCTTCGCCGCCTCGCCGGTAATGGCTTCGATCATGTCAGGGGTTGCATCTTCAAAGCCGGGCAGGTTGTTATACCGCTCGAGGCCGAGAACGTCGTTCAGGATAAAAAGCGTGTCTTTGACTGGGGCCTTGTAAACAGGCATTACCGATGTTCCTCCGCATCGTGGTGCCGGAGACATCCGGCGGATATGGGATGACAATATTTGACGTGCGCGTAAACGTCAAATAAATTTCAGCGGAATGTCGCTGATCCTTTCTCCCAAATGGCTGCTCAGCCCGGTGCAGTCTGCCCCCGCGCCACAAAAGTTAAAAAATTCCAACCATAGTTAACCACTTCTTTACCACGTTTCGTGAATTCTCCGACAAGAGGTAACTGCTTCGTTCATCGGCGCATTTTCCTCCAAGGGGGCGAATACCGGCTCTGGAATTGCTGCATGTTGCAGCGACGGCATGCACAGGCAGGCAACGTCGCGACAACAACCGGGCATAGCGGGCGGAAGCGAAGCGAGCGAGAAGATGAACGGATTGCGATCGAATAACCAACAGCCAAGCGACAGGTCGTCTCTTGATGCTCTCAATCGCACCATTGAAGGCCTTGAAGCCCGTATCGAGGGGCTGATGAGCCAGAAGTTTCCGCGCGAGCCGCGCCCGAGCCCCGCGCCCGAGCCGAAAGGCGAGGCTTACGCCGCGCCGCGCGAGCCACGCACCACGGTCACCCCGCCGCAACTTGACCCCGTCAACGAAATCCGCCAACGCCAGCGCCTTCTCGAGGCGAGCTTCCAGCGCCCGCAGGAACCCGTTGCGCGCCCGGAACGGACAATTACCCGCCCGCTTGCACCGGAATATCGGCCCAACGTTCAGAACACGGCGGCCAACCCCGCTCCGCGCGCACGGTCCATTCCGCCCTATCAGGAACCGCAGCGCAATGACGCCGCCCTGCAGGAGATCGCGCAGGCGCTCGTCAATCTTCGCCATGAGCTGAAGCACGATATTTCCGAGGGCGTGGCCCGCGAAGCGCAGGGCCTGCGTGCAGAAATCCGCAATATCCGTGCGGTGGCGGAAGACCAGCAGTTCATCGGCGACCTGCGCGATGACATCGCAAGGCTTGCCGGCAGCATCGACCAGCTCGGCAACCTTGCATCTCCTGACGCCTACGGGCTGCGCAACGAGTTCGAAGACCTGCGCCTCACCATTGACCAGTTGGCGCGCGAAGACAGCGTGCACCGGATCGAAAGCCGCTGGAATAATGTGGAAGACACGTTACGCGGTTTCGATGCGACCTCATTGCAGGATGAGATCGTGGCGCTCGCCTATCGTCTTGATGACATCAAGACCCAGCTTGGCGGCATGAGCAACAATCCGGCCGTGCGCGTGCTCGAGGAAAAGCTGATTGCGATTGCCAGCGCCGTGGAGCAGCTCGGCAAGCATATGCAGCCCAATGAGGCCGCCTTTACCGAACAGTTTTCCGGTCTCGACCAGCGGCTGGACGAAATCAGCCGCGCCATTGCCGCGACCAATACCCGCTCCAACACGCAGGCCACGGATAATGCGCTGGCGCAGCGGCTGGAAACCCGTCTGAACGGCCTTGCCGAACAGCTCGGCGATATCAACCGCCTTGCCGCCGCCAAGCCCGAGCCGGCGATGGACCTGACTGCCCGCCTTGAAGCGCTGTCCGGCAAGATCGACGAACTCAGCACCGCCCGCGACGCCGCCCAGCTGCATGATCGGCTGGACCAGCTTTCGCTGCTTCTGGAGCGGTCGCAGCGCCCCTCGCAGCAGGCGGAACTGACATCCTTCCTCAGCGATATCTCCCGCAAGATCGACGCGCTGGATCATGGCGCCGTCAATGACGGTCTGGCAGAACGGCTCGATACGCTATCGCGCCGCATTGAAGACCTCGATTATCGCTACAGCCAGCCGCAGCCGGCATCGGGCCTCAGCGAAAGCGCCTTTTCGCGCCTGGAAGAGCGGCTCGGCAATATCGCGGCGCGTCTCGACGAGACCGCCCATGCGGCCCCCGCCGATAGCGGCGCGCTCACGAGCCTCGAAAACCAGATCGCCCATCTTTCGACACTGATCAGCCAGCCGGTGCAGATGCAGGCAGCAGGCATGTCGCCGGAACTCGATGCCCGCATGGCGGCGATCGAGGATTATATGGCGTCCAACGATGAATATATCATCGAAGCTGCACGGCAGGCCGCCGAAGCGGTTCTGGACGCCTATACCCGCAACAATCTCTCGGCCGGCGCAAACCTTGCCGACATGACGATGCTGACCGATCTCGCAACCGATCTGCGCAGCCTCGAAGCCTTGAGCCGCAATACCGAAGAGCGCACGCACCGCACGTTTGAGGCGCTGCATGAAACGCTGGTGCAGATTGCCGGCCGTCTCGACAGCCTGGACAACGCTCCCGCCTACCGCGAAGAGGCCGCGCCCCGCAAGGTTGCGCAGCATATGGTCACGCCCGCCCGCGAAGAAGTGGCGATGCCAGCCGCCATCTTCCCGGAAGAAGGTTATATCGCTGAAGAACAGGCCATTCTCGACGCCGACGAAAACGAAGCGGATGCGCTGGCCGTTGTGCCGCCTGCCGCTGCAAAACCCGCCAAGGCGGAAAAGAAGAGCCTGCTTGCCGGCCTGACGAAACGGTTCAAGACCAGCACGGCAAAAACCGTCAAAGCTGCTGAAGAGCCGGTCCCGGCCTCTTCTACCCGCACGCAGGTGGAACCCGCCCCGTCGCTCGACCCGATCGACGTGCTGCCGGCAGGCCAGGAGAACGAACTTCTGGAACCGGGTTCGGGCGCACCTGACATCAAGAAGATACTGGAACGCGTACGCGCCAGCCAGGTGGCTGCCAGCGGCAAGGCCGTAGATGCCGAAGGACGCACGGATTTCATTGCCGCCGCCCGCCGCGCAGCACAGGCTGCGGCCATGGAAACATCGCCGGAAAAGCTCGAAACCGGCAAGAAGAGCCGCAAGGCCGACGCTTCGGCGCTGTCGCGCTATCGTCGCCCGCTACTGCTTGGTATCGGCGCCATTCTTCTCGCCATGATGGCCATGCCACTCGTCAAGACGCTGATCGGCGGCGCGGAAGCCCCGGCACCTGTTATCGAGCAGAAGATGGACAATGCACCGGTCTCGGCACTTCCCGAAACCGGCGACAAGGCCGTGACCATTCCCTCCGATCTCGCCATCGATCCCGAGCAGGCGGCATCGGCCGACAGCATCGAGAATAATGCGCCGGCGCAGAACAGCATTGATGCCCGCACCATTGGCGGCGCACCGCTCGCAGACGAGCCGCCGGTTGCGGATGCGCCGGTCGTAGACCCGGCAACGCCAGACACGGTCGCAAAGAGCGAACCGCAGGCTCCGACGCAAACTGTCACCACCGTTGTTCCACCACAGGACGCCATCGCAGTTCCCGCCGGCATCGAACCCGCATCTCTGGCCGAAGCGGCCGCCAAGGGCGAAACGCAGGCGCTGTTTGAGATCGCCGCACGCTACACCGAAGGTCGTGGCGTTACCGCCGATCGTGCGGAAGCGGCGAAATGGTACAAGCTTGCGGCGGATCGTGGCCTGGCGCCTGCGCAATACCGTCTCGCCAATCTTTACGAGAAGGCGAACGGTGTGGAGCGCAACCTTTCCGAGGCCAAGCGCTATTACACGCTGGCCGCTGAACAGGGCAATGCCGGCGCGATGCACAATCTCGCGGTCCTGCTCGCATCCGACGCGGCCGGCCAGCCGGATTTCACCGCTGCAGCGCAATGGTTCATCAAGGCTTCGGAACTTGGCGTGCGCGACAGCCAGTTCAACCTCGCCATTCTCTATGCCCGCGGCAGCGGCGTTAAGCAGGATATCGAGGAATCCTACAAATGGTTCGCGATTGCCGCCAAGGATGGCGATGCGGACGCCGCCCAGAAGCGTGACGAAGTTGCCGGCGCCATGAACCCGCAGCAGCTTCAGAGCGCCAAGGCCAAGGTGGACGCATGGAAGGTCAAACCGCTTTCGGAAGACACCAACAGCGTCAACCCGCCTGAAGAATGGGCTGGCAAGGAAGGTGTGAAGACCGCCTCCGTGGACATGGAAAAAGCGATCCGCAACATTCAGGCGATCCTGAACAAGAACGGCTTCGATGCCGGCCAGCCGGATGGCAAGCTCGGCAAGAACACTGTTACCGCCATCAAGGATTTCCAGAAATCCGTCGGTCAGGCGCCCGACGGGCGCATCACCAACGAACTGGTGACTGCGCTGCTTGCCCGCAACAAGTAAGCCTTCCCGAACCGGTAAAGCGGCCGCCTTGGCCGCCTTGGCCGCTTTCGCACCACTCGGCGCAGGAATGTGGCTGCCCATCGACACACAGCCGCTATCTTTCCAAATTATCAACGTATTTACCGTTGAATGTTGACAGGTCAGGCCCTCGCGGGCATGACGAATGAAGGCTGGGCATGCCCGGTCTTTTCAGACAGAAAGTGTAAATCGCGGCGCGGCCCCCTCACCCGGACAAGCCCTGCCGCCCGGAACCATTTGCCCGAGGTCCGAGCCGTGACTGTCTATCTGCCGATCGCAGAACTGTCGGTGAACATTTTCATCATTCTCGGCATGGGCGCGGCCGTCGGTTTTCTTTCCGGAATGTTCGGCGTGGGCGGTGGCTTTTTGATCACCCCGCTGTTGATTTTCTACAATATCCCGCCAGTAGTGGCCGTGGCGACGGGTGCCAACCAGGTGGTTGCCTCTTCGGTCTCCGGCTCGATCACGCATTTCCGGCGCGGCACGCTGGATATCAAGCTCGGCAGTGTGCTGCTTGTCGGCGGCCTGGTCGGGGCGACGGTCGGCGTGTGGATATTCTCTTTCCTGCGCAGTATCGGCCAGCTCGATCTCATCGTTTCGCTGCTCTATGTCATCCTGCTCGGCACCGTCGGTGGTTTGATGCTGAAGGAGAGCATTTCAGCGCTGCGCCGCGCCGCCCGCAACGAAACCGTAACGCTGCGCCGGCCGGGCCATCACAACTGGGTGCACCGCCTGCCGCTGAAGATGCGGTTCAAGAAATCGAAGATCTATCTCAGCATCATTCCGATCGTCACCCTTGGTTTCGGCATCGGCATCCTCACCTCGATCATGGGTGTCGGCGGCGGTTTCATCATGGTGCCGGCGATGATCTATCTTTTGCGCATCCCGACCAATGTCGTCGTCGGCACATCGCTGTTCCAGATCATTTTCGTGACCGCCTATACGACCATCGTTCAGGCGGCAACCAACTATTCCGTCGATGTGGTGCTGGCCTTCATCCTGATGGTGGCGGGCGTCATCGGCGCGCAATATGGCGTGCGCGTTGGACAGAAATTGCGCGGCGAACAGTTGCGCGCACTTCTTGCCCTTCTTGTCCTCGCGGTTGCCCTTCGTCTTGCAGTCTCGCTGGTGGTGCGCCCGGAAGACCTGTTTTCGGTTGCCGTGGGAGGGCTGGGCTATTGACCTCTCGCCTGCTCATCGCCGCCCTTCTGCTCTTGCCGTGCCTTGCTTTTGGCAGCATGGCCTCCGCCCAGACACCGCCGCTTGCCCTGCCTCCCGGCACGCAGCAGCGGTCATTGCTGGAAAATATCGAAATCGGCGCATCAACGACGGAAATTCCCATCGCCTCCGATTTTCGCGGTGCGGATTTCACTCTCTTCGGCGCACTGAACAATACCGACCAGCTGCTGCTGGCGATCGGCCAATATGACATTGTCGTCACGCTCGAAGGGCCGACCGACTATATGACCGTGCGCAAGAAGGAGCGCGTGGCGGGCATCTGGATCAACACCAGTGCGATCACCTTCACACCGCTGCCGGAATCCTATTCCATGGCCAGCACGCGTGACATCACGGATATCGCCTCGCCCGGCACCTTGCGGGCCATGGGACTGGGCGTCGATCATCTGTCGCTCAAAAGCGCGGTGTTTTCCGGTGTACCGGACAATGTCTTCGATTTTCAGGAGGCATACCGGCGCCTGAAGCTTTCCAGCGGCATCTACCGCAATGACACGACCGGGGTGAGACTTGAGCGCACCGGCCTGTTCTGGGCGACGCTTCGCCTGCCCGCCAACGTGCCGAACGGTGTGCACACCGCGCGCGCCTATCTGTTCAAGAGCGGAAAATTCATCGCCCAGCGCGAGCTGAAACTGCGTGTCGTCAAGACGGGCATGGAACAGGCCATCACCGATGCGGCGCATCAGACGCCGCTTGCCTATGGCGCGCTCTGCGTTCTGCTGGCCGTCGTGACCGGCTGGGGCGCCAGCATCATCTTCCGCAAGGACTGACCGCTTTTTCATCGCGAAAAAGAGAGCGTTTGCCACCCGCAGCGGCAAAGATAGCATTCGCTTCCTTTAACGGTTTGCGGTAAAATTCAAGGCGTTACAACCACGCACCCAGACAGTGGCGGCCAGCGCGGTTGTGACCGGGATGAAAAGGAGAAATGTCATGTTCAAGCACATTCTCATTCCCACCGATGGCTCGCCGCTGGCGCAGATCGCAATCGACCAAGGGTTCGCTCTCGCCAGGGAGGCAGGCGCAAAGGTGACCGTCGTGACGGTATCGGAACCCTTTCACGTGATTGCGAGCGACGTCGAAGACATTGCCGCCATTGCCGAAGAGGAATTCCACCGTTGCGAGGAGGCGGAGCATCTGCTGCGCGATACGCAGGCGCATGCCGCCGCCATGGGGCTGGATTGCGAGGCGCTGCTGGCGCGAGCGGGACGGCCGGACGAGGCGATCATCGAAATCGCCGACAGGACCGGCTGCGACCTCATCGCCATGGCTTCGCACCGGCGCAGGAGCTTCATCGAGATGCTGCTCGGCAGCGTCACGGCAAAGGTGCTGAAGAATTCGAAGATACCGGTGCTGGTTTACCGGCAATAGAGCATTTCCGTCAAAAGTGCGTAGCGGTTTTACGTCCGGAGGATGCGTAAAAGCGAAGACATAACGGCGATGATACGCTCAACCGAGCAGATTTGAGAACCGCACCGAATAGATGCGGTCCCGTCCCATCAGATGCGCGACCAGCGCCGCATGATCGAACAGGCCACGCATGGCCTTGTGGCGCAAATCCAGCCCGCCGCTCATCACCCCGAATGCCGGCATCAGCAGACGCGACCCATCCGTGGCGAAACAGGGCCGCCGCACCGTCTTCTCGCGGCGGCGGACTGTGGCGGAGGGATGCAGGTGCCCGGCGATTTCCCCGGTGGCATCGCCCAGCTTCGGTTCATGGCGGAAGGTGAGATTGCCGTAAAACATCTCGTCCACCGAAGATCCCGGCAGATCGACGGTACCGTCAGGATCGTGATTGCCGTTGATCCATATCCATTCGCGGCCACGCGCCATGTCGCGGATGAGTTCGCGCAGCATCAGCGGCAGGTGCTGCGAACCAACGCGATCGTGGAAATTGTCGCCGAGGCTGACGACGATCTTCGGATCATAGCGGCTGACAAGGGATGACAGGATCTTGAGCGTCGCAATGGTGTCATAGGGCGGCAGCATGCGACCGCGCCGGGCGAAGGCCGCACCCTTTTCCAGATGCAGGTCGGAGACGACGAGCAGCGACAGGTCCGGCAGGTAAAGTCCGCCGAGCGGATCGCACCAGGCGGCGACGCCATTGATGGCGGTTTCGCTGCCAAGACATTCGAAGCCGTTCGAAAATCGGTCGCTCAGTGTCAGCCGGCTCAGCACTTATCGTTGTTCCTCTATTCAGTCCGATGTTTCAGGACATGGCCTCGGCGATCAATTCGTCGGCGGCCTCGGCCAGCACATCGTCCATCGCCTCGCCCGCCACCGTCTCGCGACCAATTTCCAGCATGACCGGAACGGCAAGCGGCGAAACATGTTCCAGCGCGCGGTGGGTGGTGTGGCCCTTGATTCGCTTCAGCATATCGCCAAGACGGCCAATGTCCAAAAGCCCCGCCGCCGCATCGCGCCGTGTCGCTTCCAGCAGGATATGATCCGGCTCATGGCTGCGAAGAACGTCATAAATAAGATCGGCGGAGACCGTGACCTGCCGGCCGGTCTTTTCCTTGCCCGGATGGCGGCGCTCGATAAGGCCGGAAATCACGGCGCAGTTGCGGAAGGTGCGCTTCAGCATGAAGGATTCATCCAGCCATGCCTCGAGATCGTCACCCAGCATGTCCTCATCGAGAAGATCTGCCAGCGACAGGCGGCGGGATTTCAGCCGCCTGCCGACATCCTCCATGGCCCAGATGGCGAGCGAATAATCGGTGGCGACAAAACCCATGGGTTTTGCGCCCGCCCGCTCCAGCCGCCGGGTCAGCAGCATGCCCAGCGTCTGGTGCGCCAGCCGCCCCTCGAAGGGATACATGACCATGAAGAAGCGCTTGCGGAAGGGGAAGGTCTCAACCAGCAACTCGTCGCGCTTCGGAATGATCGATTTTTCCTTCTGGATCGCCAGCCAGTCGCGCACCTGATCCGGCAGCGCATGCCAGCGGGCAGGATCGGCGAGCATGGAGCGCACCTGATCCGCGAGGTAGGTGGAAAGCGGAAACTTGCCGCCGGCATAGGAGGGGATTTTTGGATCCATGGAGAAGGCCTGCGACACCAGACATTCATTCTCCCTGATGCCTTCAAACCGCAGCACCTTCCCAGCAAAAAGGAACGTATCTCCCTGTACCAGCTGCTCGAGGAAATGTTCTTCCACCTTGCCGAGCGACATGCCGCCGCGCCCGACCGTGCCCTTGGCATTGCGCTTTACCATGCGGACATTCAGTTCCGCCGCCTCGACGATGGTGCCAAGATTGAGGCGATATTGCTGCGCGACCGCCGGATTGGAGACACGCCAGCGGCCATCCTTCATCTGGCGAATACGGGCGTAACGCTCATAGGTACGCAGCGCATAACCGCCTGTCGCGGTGAAATCCACCACCCGGTCGAAGGTGGCGCGCGGCAGGTCGGCATAGGGCGAAGCGCTTGTTACTTCACGATAGAGCTCGTCGGCATCGAAAGGTTCAGCGCAGGCCATGCCGAGTACATGCTGGGCGAGGACATCCAGCGCGCCTTCAGCAATCGGCGGCGTATCCTGCGCACCGATGTAATTGGCATCGAGCGCTGCCCGGCACTCCATCACCTCGAAACGGTTGGCGGGCACAAGGATCGCCTTTGACGGCTCGTCCATGCGGTGATTGGCACGGCCGATGCGCTGGGCAAGGCGGCTTGCGCCCTTCGGCGCGCCGACATGCACAACGAGATCAACATCGCCCCAGTCTATGCCGAGATCGAGCGTGGATGTGGCAACGACGGCGCGCAATTTGTTCTCCGCCATGGCCGCTTCCACCCTGCGGCGCTGGCCGGCATCCAGCGAGCCGTGATGCAGCGCGATGGGCAGATTGTCGTCATTGATGGTCCAGAGTTCCTGGAAAATCCTCTCCGCCTGCGAGCGGGTGTTGACGAAGATCAGCGTTGTCTGGTGCTCTTTCAGCGCCGGATACAAATCCTTCATGGCATAGCTTGCCGAATGGCCCGACCATGGGATGCGTTCTTCCGTCTGCAGAATGGCGATATCCGGTTTTGCGCCGCCTTCGACCGTGATGAGACCGGCCGGCGGTTCGCCCTGTCCCTGCGGTGCGAGGTAACGGCGCAGATCCATTGGCTCCGCCACCGTGGCGGAAAGGCCGATGAAGCGCACATCTGGCGCATGTCGGCGCACCCGAGCGAGTGCCAGCGACAGCAAATGGCCGCGCTTGGAGGTGACGAGTGAATGCAGCTCGTCCAGCACCACATATTTCAGGTCACGGAAAAACCGTTCAGCCTCCTTGTTGGCAAGCAGCAGCGATACCTGCTCGGGCGTGGTCAGCAGAATATCGGGCGGCTTGACCTTCTGGCGCTGGCGTTTGGCCTGCGGCGTGTCACCCGTGCGCGTTTCGATGGAAATCGGCAGGCCCATTTCGAAGACGGGCTTCGTGAGGTTGCGCTCGATATCCACGGCAAGCGCCTTCAGCGGCGAAATATAGAGCGTGTGCACACCGACGAAACCGGCGCCCGCCGGCACCTTGCCACGTTCCGCCAGATCCGTGAGCGAGGCCATGAAGCCGCCGAGCGTCTTGCCGGCACCTGTCGGCGCGATCAGCAGCATGTTTTCACCACCCCGCGCCCGCGCCATCAGCTCCAATTGATGCGCGCGCGGAGACCACCCTTTTTCTGCAAACCATTTCTGGAATGGAAGGGGCAAGGTGCCGACATGCGTGCCGGAAGTGGGAGACTCGGTGTGTTTCACACCTTCAAGGTAGTGAAAAAGCAGCAAAAAAGAAGGGCGGAACATAGCCGCTTGACAGGAAACCATAATCATGGATAAATAATATCCACGATACTGAAGCAACAGGATATGGGAAAGACCGATGAAACTCGGCGATGGCGTGGAACAGGCCATTCACAGCGTGGGCATGCTGGCGGGACTTTCCGAAGGCGGCGTGCTGTCCGCAGCGGCGCTCGCGGAATTCCACGGCGTTTCCACGAGCTACCTCCTGAAGCACCTGCAATCACTGTCGAGCGCGGGAATTGTCGCCACCGTGCCGGGGCCGAAGGGCGGTTATCGTCTGGCCCGGGCAACCGACAAGATCACGCTGCTCGATATCGTGCTGGCGGTCGAGGGGCCGCAGCCAGCCTTCCGCTGCGCCGAACTCCGCCAGCGCGGGCCGAACCCCTTGCCGGGACGATATTTTACCAAGCCTTGCGGCATCAATGCCGCGATGCTGAAAGCGGAGAAGGTCTACCGGGCGGAACTTGCCAAGACCAGCATCGCCGACATTCTGGGTGATCTTGCTGCCAATGACGATGGCGGGATTGCCGCGCGCGGCTGCGCCTTTCTGGAGTTGAACGAGCGCAAGACGATGACGCGCTGAAACCCGAAAAGACAGAACCACCGACAAACCTGCCAAGCCAATACCGGTGAGCCCGACAGCTTTCCGGACAGATACTGCATACCCTCAAATAGACCCCAACCACTGGAGAGACCGATGAAAACCCGTATCAACTATGCCAAAGCATCCCCCGAAGCTTTCAAGGCCGTGATGGCGCTGGAAAACTACGTCCAGAGCAGCGGCCTTGAGCGCCGCTTCGTTCACCTCATCAAGCTGCGTGCCTCGATCATCAACGGCTGCGCCTTCTGTGTGGACATGCATGTCAAGGAAAGCCGCCATGACGGTCTTGCCGAACAATGGATCAACCTGATGAGCGTCTGGCGGGAATCCACCGTTTATACCGAACAGGAGCGGGCGCTGCTCGGCTGGGTGGATGCGGTGACCAAGATTGCCGAAACCGGCGCGCCGGATGATGCCTTCGAAACCCTAAAGGCGCATTTCTCGGACGAAGATATCGTAAAGATCACGGTTGCCATCGGCGCCATCAATACATGGAACCGCATCGCCGTGGGCTTCCGCTCGCAGCACCCGGTGGATGCGGCTGCGAAAGCAGCCTGACCCTTCGATCTAAAAAGAACGACCGCTACATGGCGATGTAGCGGTCGTTTCTGTGATTGACGGCAAGGGTAAGGTTCATGACCAGCGCGCCGAGGATGGAGCAGAGGATGACGAAAGGCGTCGCGACGAAAAACGAGCAGGCCAGCACCATGCCATCAAAAGCGAGCTGCACGAGGCCGGCACGCCAGCCGAAACGATCCTGCAGATAAAGTGCCAATATGCCGAAACCGCCGAGGCTGGTGCGGTGGCGAAACAGAGCCAGCATGCCGGCGGCAACCGTCAATCCGCCGAAGAGTGCAGCTGCAATCGGATTGATGCTCTCAAAAGCGAAAAAGCCCGGCATGTATTCGGACAGCAGCGCCGTCATGGCGATGGCGCAGAAGGTCTTGATGGTAAAGGCAAGGCCGAGGCGGCGGAAGGCGAGATAATAAAACGGCAGGTTGGCGAGAAAAAACAGCGCGCCGAAGCTGAAGCCGCTGGCGTAATGCGCCAGAAATGCGAGACCCACCACACCGCCGGTGAGGAGACCCGCAGCGGAAAACAGCGTGACGCCGAGTGAAATCAGCATGCTGCCCGCCAGGATGGCCTGCGCATCTTCCAGCAGCGAATGGCGATCGGGCGCCGACGTCCAAAGGTTCAATCGCCTGCGCGCGCTGGTATCGTCCATGCATTTTCCCCTGACTTGCCAGATATGGCCCGATCTGGCCCCACCTTGCCCAGCTATTGCGCCGAAGCCCGACGAATTTCAAGCGTTCTGCTTAACGCACGACGATGTATCTGTCCGAGCGGTGGTTGATGGCGAGGAATATGTTGAGAACGAAAGCGCCGACGATCGAATAGACCACGGTGGCCGAATCGATGACGAGAAAAGCGCAAAGCATGACAAAGGCATCGAAAACCAGCTGGATGAGGCCGGCGCGGATGCCGAAGCGGTCCTGAATATAGATGGCGAGAATGCCGATGCCGCCGAGGCTGGCGCGATGGCGATAAAGCGCCAGCAGCCCATAGCCCAGAAGCAGACCGCCAAGCAGCGCCGCCCAGAGCGGATTGATGCTGTCGATGACCATCCAGCGCGCCTCCACCTCCGTCAGCACAGAAACAAGGCCGATGGCGATGAAAGTCTTGAACGAAAAAGCGAGACCGAGACGGCGGAAAGACAGGTAATAAAAGGGCAGGTTGACGAGGAAGAACAGGAGGCCAAAACTGACGCCGAAGGCATAATGAATGAGAAAGGCGACGCCAGCGGTGCCGCCGGTCAAAAGGCCGACCTTGTTCAGGAGATAAAAGCCGAGCGCCGAGACAATGGCACCGGTAACGATGCCCTGCACGTCTTCCACCGGCGCATGTCTGGCCGGATCGGAACTCCACATGCTGTAAACGCTTCTCGTTCTGCTCACGCTTTTCCCTCAGGTTTCCGGCATATTTTGCACTGCAAAAAATACCGGATCAAGATGGATATGTAAGCAAGGCTGACCTATCGCGAAAAAGGCAAGAAACGGAATGTTCAGGCTCTGGCGCGTGCAAGAAAAAGAATGCCGGAAAGGGGTTTTCCGGCATCCTTGCGAATGGTGGTTTTGCGGATTTCGATGAGTGAAAAGCCCGCCCGCTCCAGAAGGTCGGTCACGTAGCTTTTGGAATGGGCGTAACGAAGGGATTCCCGCAGGATGAACCCTTCTTCATCTCCCGCATCCTCCACCGAGAAGGCGAAAAAGCCCGATGGCTTGAGCAGGGCGGAAACGAGCGGCATGACGGTTTCGAGGCTGCCGAGATACATCATGACGTCGGCGGCGGCGACGAGATCGGCGCGGTGGCGCGCAAGTGCCGGGGTGAACAGTCCGGAGGTCTCTTCATCCAATGAAAGATCGGCCTGGTCGAGATGATCGTAGAGATCCTTTTCCTCGGCCTTGGCCAGCATGTTCTGCGAAATATCGAACCCCTCCAACCGTTTTGCGAGGGAGCGGATCTCGACACCAAGAAGACCAGTACCGCAGCCGATATCGACAATGGTGTCGAAGACGCCGCCTTTCGCCTGCCTGTCGATCAGTTCCGCCAGTTTTTGCGGCACGCTGTAATCCAGCTTCTCAACAAGCGAGGTTTCGAAGCGGTCGGCATAATCGTCAAACAGCCCTTCCACGTAACGGCTCGGCGGCTGCTCGGGTGTTTCCGCGGCGCCGAGAACCGCAAGTTTCAGTTCGGCTGCAAACAGCCCTTCCCTATCCAGCTCGGCGACTTTCTCGTAAGCTGCCACCGCTTTTGCGGTGTCGCCCGCCTTTTCGTGATATTCCCCGAAGCGAAACCATCCCGCCGTCCACCGTGGCGCCAGTTCAAGCGCCTGTTCCATAAGTTCGGCGGCGGCGGGATAATCACCGCCTTCCGCCAACATGCGGGCATAGTCGGCCCGGCGGTCGGCAATGACGTCACCGGAAGAAAACTGGTTTGGGGCCATCAATGATTCCTGAGAAGATGCCGGCTGTCATTTATCAAGCCATAAAAAAACTCAAGTCCTATTTCATGGCACCCGCGTGGAATTGACTGATATGGCGCGATATAATGCGCGAAAACTTGCATCGAAGCGGTCCGTTTCATATGTCAGGATAAAACAGGAGACTTGCTGATGGCCGGTGAGGTCAACAAAATGCTGGGTGATACGGTGGCCCGCACCGTGGTGAAGCTGCTGGTGGTTTCGCTGCTCGTCGGTTTTCTGATGGCGATCTTCGGATTGACGCCGTGGAACATCATCTATAGCGCGCGTGATTTCGTCGTCGACCTGTGGCGAAGCGGTTTCCATGCGCTGGGCGCAATCGGCGACTATCTGATCCTCGGGGCCACGATCGTCATTCCCGTTTTCATCATCCTGCGCCTGCTGAGCTATCGCCGCTGACATGACCAATACATCATCACTTCAGACGCTTTCCCGGCGCGGCTTCGTGCTGATTTCCGCCGGCTCCGTTCTTTCCGCCTGCGTTTCCATGCCCACCAACAAGGGAATGCCATCAGGCACCCGCGATGAGACGGCGGCGGCGCTGCCGATGGTCAACGACCTGCGCCGCTCGAAGGGGCTTTCACCGCTTTCGATCAATGGCGCGGCAAGCGGTGCAGCCGCCTATCAGGCCGGCCGCATGGTCAAGGCGCAGAAGATGGCGCATCTGATTGGCCTCACCGACAGTTTCCTCATCCGCATGAAGGATGGCAAGGTGCCGCTTCCAGCAGCGGAAAACGTGGCCGCCGGACAGGACAGCGTCGAGCGTGTCGTCAAGGCCTGGATCGGCTCGCAGCACCATCTTGAAAACATGCTCGGGCCTTATAATGGCCTTGGCGTCGCGGTTGCCTATGATGCCGCCAGCCGCAACCGGCCCTATTGGGCAATGGTGCTCTGCGCCTGATCAGATGACGGAAGCGGGGTTCACGGGCAGCCAAGTCGCCGCGCCCCTACCCCGCTCCGGAATCAGCCGAGCTTGCGGTCGGCCCAGCGGTCTACGGTGCTGTCGCGCAGGTCACGAATAGACTGCACACCCTCACGGGCGACCAGTTTCGACAGGCCTTTGACGATGGCAGATGGCAGGCCCGGGCCTTCATAGACCATGCAGGAATAGAGCTGCACCAGATCGGCCCCTGCCCTCACCTTTTCCAGCGCGGTTTCCGCAGATGAGACACCGCCGACACCGATGATCGGCAGATTGTCGCCGACGCGACGGCGCATCTTGGCGAGAACCGTGGTCGAGAGCTCGAACAACGGCTTGCCGGACAAGCCGCCGGTCTCGCCTTTGTGCGGACCGGGCCGCAGGCCTTCGCGGGAGAGCGTGGTGTTGGAGATGATCAAACCATCGAGATCATGGGCGAGCGCTTCTTCGGCGACGTCATCCATTCCCTCTTCAGTCAGATCGGGTGCGATCTTGAGAAAGACCGGAATGCGTTTGCCAAAGCGCTCAGCCTGCGCCTTGCGACGGTCCAGCACCGCAACGAGAAGTGCGGCAAGGCTTTCACGCGCCTGCAGGTCGCGCAGGCCGGGCGTATTGGGCGAAGAAATATTGACGGTGAAATAGGATGCGACCGAATAAAACGCCTCGATGCCCTGCACGTAATCGGCAATACGGTCTTCGCTATCCTTGTTGGCGCCGATATTGACGCCGACGATGCCCCGCAGGCTCGCCTGCTTCAGGCGCTCCAGCGCTGCGGCATGGCCTTCATTGTTGAAACCGAGGCGATTAATGACGCCTTCATCCTCAACCAGACGGAAGATGCGGGGTTTCGGATTGCCGGATTGCGCTTTCGGCGTGACGGTGCCGATTTCCGTGAAGCCGAAACCGAGCCGCAGAAGCGGTCCCGGCACTTCGGCGTTCTTGTCATAACCTGCCGCCATGCCGAGCGGATTGGGAAAGACGAGACCGGCAACGGTCTGTTGCAGACGCGGATCATGTGGCACCATGCACGTGGGCAGAAAGCCGCTTTTCAGCGCGGCGATGGACAGTCCATGCGCCTTTTCCGGATCGACCAGAAACAGGCCCTTGCGGCCAACAGAGGAAAATAATCCGCTCATCATAAAATCTCCGGAAACTGGTGCTGGCCATCATGATCGAGTGAGAGCGGCGTTTCCCAAAGCACGGCGCTCAAGGGAAGCGGGGCATAGAGGTGGGGGAAAAGATCGCCGCCTCTGGAGGGCTCATAGACCAGCCTGTCGCCCAGCGCTGCGCCGTCGACTGCAATCAGAAGCAGATCGACCTGGCCGGAAAAATGCCGCGCGGCGGTCTCGGCCACCTGTTTCGCCGTCGAAAAATGAATAAAGCCGTCGGTCAGGTCGATGGCCGCACCTTCGAACACGCCTTTTGCCCTGGCTGCACTCCACAACGTCTCCGGCACGATTTTATAGATGATCGCGGGCGTTTCCTGCATAGGGCTCTCCAAGGCTTTCCACTCAGCGGGATTTGCCGCAAAGCTCGAAGATTGTCCACAGTTTCCACGGCATTTTTATTGCGGAGAGCTTCAAAGGCCACCTCCCCACAAGCTTTTTCTTGTAATGCGCAAGCGATTGGCGCAACCTTGAGCGGAGGAGCCGGGCGCGTTTCGACCGCCGGCAAGGGAGTGCACCAGTACCCGCGAAAGAACCGCATAACGCCCTTGGGAGGGGGCCAGAATGTCGGAACTTGTCATTATTATTGCAGATGATCACCCGCTTTTTCGCGGTGCCCTCAAACAGGCCGTATCCGGTCTTGATGGGCAGCAGACCATTGTGGAAGCGGGAGATTTCGAAGCCGCCCGAAGCGCTGCAACGGCACGCCACGACGCCGATCTGATGCTTCTCGATCTCGCCATGCCGGGGGTTAGCGGATTTTCCGGCCTGATGGCGCTCAGGGCGGAATTTTCCAGCCTGCCGATCGTCATCGTTTCGGCAACGGACGACGCAACCACCATCCGCCGATCCATCGAGCTCGGCGCTTCCGGTTTCATTTCCAAATCTTCCGGTATCGATGATATCCGCGATGGCATCCGCGCGGTGCTGGAAGGCGATGTCTGGATACCGGCGGGTCATCAAGGTGAAAAGGAACAGGATTCGGACGTCGCCGATCTCATCGCCCGGCTCAGAACGCTGACGCCGCAGCAGAGCCGGGTTCTCGGCATGCTGGCTGAAGGGTTACTGAACAAGCAGATCGCCTATGAGCTGAATGTTTCGGAAGCCACCATCAAGGCGCATGTCTCGGCAATCCTCCTGAAGCTCAAGGTCGACAGCCGCACGCAGGCCGTCATCCAGCTCGCCAAGATAAATACATCGGCCATGGTGGCGTGAACCAAGGATTTTATTCCTTTCCTTTCTTTACTCCAGGCTGGATATAGTCTAGATTCCGGTGGGTAAACGACAGGAGCTTTTCCGCCACCGGCTCCATCTGCGGGCTTTCTATCATGCTTTCACACGAGACGATCTGGAACGCCATCGATACGCTAGCCAAGCGTCATGAGCTGACACCATCAGCACTGGCAAAACGTGCCGGTCTCGATCCCACCTCGTTCAACAAGTCGAAGCGTTTCGGCCCGGACGGGCGCAAGCGCTGGCCCTCGACGGAATCCGTATCAAAGGTGCTGGAGGCCACGGGGGCAAGTGTCGATCAGTTTTTCGGCTACGCTTTCGGCAAGGCGCAGACCATGCAGCCTTCCGGTGCCGACAATGCCATTCCGCTTCTCGGCTTTGCGCAGGCCGGTTCCGGCGGTTTTTTCGACGATGGCGGTTTTCCAGCGGGTCAAGGTTGGGATGTGGTGGAATTCCCCTCGTCCCCCGAACGCAAACAGGGCGTCTATGCACTGGAAGTGCAGGGCGAAAGCATGATGCCGCTTTACCGCGACGGCGATATCCTCATCGTGGAACCGGGCGCGCAGGTGCGGCGCGGTGACCGTGTGGTGCTGAAAAGTCGCGACGGTGAGGTGATGGCCAAGGTGCTGGCGCGGCAAAGCCCCAAGAACATCGAGCTTCTTTCACTCAATCCCGAACACCCGAACCGCAGCTTCGACATGGCCGATGTGGAATGGATCGCCCGCATCATCTGGGCCAGCCAGTAAGCGCGCGGACAACGAACAGCTGACGCCATACCGCGGACAATACCTATTCAGAGACCGAGCGCATTTGCGGCGGCATCCACCGTCATGACTTTCGCCCCTCCGGACATCGCCCGGCGCACAAGACTCCGAAGCCTCTCTTCCGGGCAACCGTAAAAACTCGGCGTGGTCGAAACATCATGGGTGAAAATGATGAGCCAGCCGCCATTTTGCAGAGCGTCCTGCAGCCAGTGGTCAGCGGCATCGAGATAATTTTGATCCGACCGCAATTCGACGGCGGCAAGATTATGCGGATCGACGCTGCCGCGATTGATGCCGGGCATGATGCCGCGGGCGGTTCTGAACCGGCGCCGCAACAGGGGCTGCATGATTGGCGAGGCCATGCCGAAAGGAACGGAGAAATTCTGCCTGTGCCGTTTTTTGTCGTATGATCCGAGCACGCGGTCATTGCGGTCGAAATCTTCTTCAAGCCCGCGCCGTGAAAAACTCGACAGTTTGCGGTGGGAATAGGTGTGGCAGGCAAGCTCATGGCCGGCGGCTGCAAGCTCGGAACAGCCCTTTGCGGAAATCATCTCCTGCTGTTCATAATGTCCGTCGATAAAAACGCCCGCGATGTAAAATGTCCCGCGAACACCCTCATCCTCCAGAATGCGGGCGCCGCTCGTCCAGGCACTCGCCGGAACATCGTCAAATGTGAAGGAGACGATCGGCTGCGATGTTTCGATCCGCACCGCCGGTCGCGAAAAATACCGCACGAGCCGGTTATTGACCCGGTCTGCAATCGTTCCGATTTTTTGCGTCATACCCAGCCCCCCGGCCTGTCAACGAATTACTGCCCCTGTTCAAGTATGTCGTAAGCCTGATGCCTCAGACAATAAATTGCGATCAGAAGAGACGACCAGATAGGCCCGGTTCCGGTAAAGAAATTACTCTCAAGACACGAAGAAAGTAAGGCATACACCCAGATTCGTCCAAAAAGCCGCGTCAAAGCCGGGTCCGTACCGCGGTCCACCGCCGTGCGAAAATCATTTGCGGGAATGATGACGAGCCATATGACTGTCAGGATGAAAGCCGGCAGGCCGCCATTCAGCAGACTTTCGACATAACCATTATGGGCGTGAAAGGCCGTGACCGCCCAGGTGCCGGCAATATCGGCCTGCGATAAAAGCCGGTCGCTCGTCCAGAATGCCTGGAAACCCTGGCCGAAGATCGGCGATTGCGCAAAGGTGTCGAAGGACAGGCGCCATATGTCCGTTCGTCCGGTGAAGGTGGAATCGATGCCTAGGCTTTCGACCAGATTCTGTATGCTTGGAAAATAGGTGGAGCCGACCGCGACGATGTTGAGAAATGTGAGGAGGCCGCCGATCATCAGCAATGTCCGGCCGGCATGTCTTTCCATGATCCAGATCAGCGCGATGGTGACGGGCAGCAGCATCGCGGCGGTTTTCCCGTTGGTTTTCCAGAGGAAGAACCCTGCCAGCAGCGTGATCGCAATGCCGCCGACCGTTGACCAAGCGTTGCGCAGATAAAGCCCGACCATGAAAAGAATGATCATGGCGGGCGCGGCGGCGTTCTTGTGGTTGAAGATGCCTCGCCAGTCGCCAGCAAGCGCTTTTTCCTCAAGATCATAAGGCTGGTGGACCGCGCGCGCGCGCAGGAAGATCACCCCGAAATAGCAGAGCGCAAGCAGAATGATGGCGAAGACGGCCATCATCCGGTCAAACTGCCGCCGGTCCCTTGGCATGACCACAAGGACACTGGTGATGAAGCACAAAAGCGCCGTGAAGATCAGGCGTTGCAGCGAGGTGCCAGGCCCCGCCCCAAGCACCGAGCAGATCACCAGCCAGGCAAACAGCAACAGGATGGGCAGACGCGGCCGCAGCAAAAGCCCCGTCAGCCGGTGGCGCAGGGCAAACACCCCTAAAATCAGCGCGATCACCAGTCCAGTCAGCTGGTTTGCAGCGGCGTGCGGCACAGGCGGAGCGGCAAGGTTCTCAAAAGGCGCTACCGAAATCCATATATAGAGCATCGTGACGACGAAAAAAATCGCGTCGCGACGGCCGCCCGAAAGGGACATGGCGCTGCTTTCCGCAGAAATGGACTGCGTATCAGCAAAACGCGGCATGGTCGCCTGCATCGGGAGCGGAAAATCGGATCATTGGCCTGCCTTGTGACGAACAACAAAACCCTTGTGAAACCGGGCCATGTCCAAATAACCATAAACGGTCATTATCATCATTATTGTGCAATTGCTTTAACCCTCTCTTACCTCAAGAAGGCTAAGACAGGAGAAACTGCCATTCATTCGGGTTATTGGCATTCAGATTACTGGCCGATCACCGGCTTTTTCAGTTCGCGAAATATTGCAAGGCAGGGCGGTCATTGTTGAACTTGCCCGGCAATGTCGAAAAAACATGGAGAATGAGGTGTCGTTGAATACGCCGCGGTTCGGCCATCTAGTCAGACTGGGATTGACCTACATGGCATCCGGCGGGGCATTGCTGATGTCCAGCGCCGCCCAGCTTTTGACGTTTGCCCTGCTCGCCCGCCATCTCGGTGTCGAACAATTCGCGCTTTACGCCTCGATTACCGCCGTGACCAATCTGGGTGTGCAGATCTGCGGCATTGGCTCGCAGGAATCGCTCATTCGCCGCGTGGCGCAGGATCGCAGCATGTTTCCCGTCATGCTTGGCCACAGTTACCTTTTGAGTGCGGCGACCGGTGTGGTCCTGACCATTATCGGCATGGTAACGATCCCGGTGTTTTTTCCGACCTCGGAAACATTACTGCACACGCTTATCACCACCTTCCTCATCCTCATCACCAACCTCGTTCTTTTGAAGGTCATTTCGCTTTCCACACAGAGCTTCATCGCCCATTCCGACTTCGCCTCGGCCAACAAGCTGGAGGTGATGTTCGCCGTGGCGCGCACGATTGCCGCCGTGGTCGCCTGTCTCGTTTTCAAGGTGGAAACGGTGGAGGCCTGGGCCTTGTGGAACCTCGCCGCCCACACCATTGCGGCGGTGATTTCCGTGAAGGCGATCAGCAGGCTCGGCAGGCCGGTATTCCGGATCGTGCGCGATGAAATCCGCATCGGCATTCTGTTTTCCACGCAGTTCCTGTTCAAGGCCGTGCGCGGCAATGCCGACATTCTGGTTCTCGGCGCTATTGCCAGCGCCGAGGTTCTGGGCAGCTATTCCATTGCCAGGCGAATTCTCGACAGTTCCTACCTCTCCGTTGAGGCGCTTAACCGCCTGATCTATCCGGGTTCGGCCTCTGCCGCCCTGCAGGGTATCAGCAAGACGATAGAACGTGCCTATAATGTGTTGAAGGCTGCCCTTGTCATTGCGGCCGGCAGCGCATTGGCGATCTTCATCATCGCACCATTCCTGCCCCTCTTGTTCGGCGACGAATATGTTTCGCTGCCCATCATCACCCGGGTTCTCTGCTGGGCGGTGATACCCATGGCTGTTGCGGCAACGGCGCTTGAAGCGCTCGGCGCATCCGGGCGGCAGGATATTCGCGCCAAGATATGGAACAGCGGTAACCTCATCGGTTCCGTCGTCGTCGCGCTTGCCACCTGGTCTTTCAGCATTTCAGGAACGATTGGCAGCTATTTCATGGTGGAGACCGCCATTGCCGCTGCGGTGTGGATCGCGCTTTTGCGACTGCGCCGCAATGACGAGGCGTTTGCCCCCGCGAAATAGGATGTAACGCCACAGGCGATCTGAACCGGATCGACAAAGAAACTATCGCCATCCGCAAAGCGTTAAGCCGCTACACTGTTTTCCCGAATGCTCTAATAAAGCCCATAGGGGAAATAACGGCGGTAGATTTCTTCCAGCCGGCCGTTGCGGGAAAGTGCGGCAAGCGCCTGATCGAAGGCCGGCACAAATACATTATCCGGATCGACGGCCATGATGGAAAGGCCTTCGCCAAGCAACCTGTCCGACATATAAGGGCCGCCAAAGAGCGCGCAGCAGCCTTCGGCGGCGCTTCCCGAAATCCAGAAAGGCAGGCGCAGGCCGTCAGCAAAGATGGCGTCCACCTTGCCCGTCTTCAGGGCTTCATACATGGGTTCATAACCCTCGAAACCTTCAGGGGCGGCTTTGGGAAAAAATGCCTTGAGCATTTGTTCATGCCGCGAACCGGCGACGACCCCCACCTTTTTTCCCGACAGGGCGTCAGCACCGGACCCGGAAAACTTCGCGGCCTTGTTGACCGCAAGACGGGCGGGCAACAGCAGATAGGGGCGCGAGAAGGTAAAACTCTTGCGCAGGTCAGCGGTGGTGGCGATGCCGGAAATAACCGCTTCGCCTTCCCCCATTTCCAGGGCCGCCTCCAGCTCGTCAAACGGCAATGCCTGCACCTGGCATTTGCTTTCCACCTTCAGCTGGGCGCAGATTTCACGCACCAGATCCACATGGAAACCCGCGAGCCGGCCCTCCTGATCGGTAAAATTGAACGGCGGAAAATCAACCGACATCAAAAACCTGATCCGCGGCACGGACGAAAGATCGCCGCCCGGAAATCGCTCCTGCGCATCAAACAGCACGGGCATACGGTTTCCGTCCGAGAGACCTTCGGCACGAGCTTCGCCAATAACACCAAAAAATTGTAAAGCGAAAGCTAAAGTAAAACCAATACCTATATTTCGCGTTACATTCGTCATTCTCATCTATACTGTCCGTGGCAGGATGTGGGGCATTACCATGACGGCGGCGGCGATGCATGGATCAATCTAGCCATTATACACGAGAATCGTTTCGCACGACGCCAATGGAACGGAAAATTGCATTTTCATTCACCGGCGATGATCGGCAATGGAGCGCAGCCGAACAGGCTGAACCCGGGCAAGCCGAACCCGGACAGGCGCAGTTCCTCGCTTCACTGGGCTTCGGCAAACCCTATATCGACGCATTCGAGCAGCGGGCTCTTAAAAACGGCGCGAAGGTGGAAGATGAGTTGCTGGCAAGCGGCCTTGTCCAGCCGGACGCTTATTTCGGTGCTTTTGCCAGATTTCTGCGGCTGCCGTTTTTCCCGGAAATCGATCCGGAACGGGTCGAGGATATCAAAACCCTCGATACGCAACTCGCTGAACCACAGTTACTCCGGTTGAAGCCACTGAACGGCAGGCCGCTCCTTCTGATCGTGCCGGAACTGGGACGGTTTGAATTGCTGAAGACCATGCTTGATCGGCATCCGCATCTTTTTGACGAACTTGCCGTTACCACGCCGCAGGCCATGCGCAGCGCAATCTGGAAGGCAGGTGAAACGCGCCGCAGCCAGGAGGCGCAACAGCGGCTTTTCAACGCGGCACCGGGCCATTCCGCCAGGATTACATTACAGGGCCAGCAGGGTTTCTACACCGGCATTCTGGTTACGCTGCTGACGCTGTCGTTACTTTTTTATACGGAAGCGGCTCTGGCTTACATCCACGTCAGCCTGACGATGCTCTATTTCTTCACACTGCTTTTCAGGCTGTTTGCGCTTGTTAATGCTCCGCACGCTCCGACGGAAAACGAAAAACAAACCCTCCCCGCTCTCCAAAACGACAGCGACCTGCCGGTCTACACCGTTCTCGTGGCGCTCTATCGCGAGGAGGCCGTCGTCGAGCAGCTCATCGGCGCGCTGGAGCGTCTGGATTGGCCCAGGTCCCGACTGGATATCAAACTCATCTGCGAAGCGGATGATGACGCGACGATCACCGCCATCAGGCGCGTCAATCCCGGCCCGCATATTGAGCTCATAAAAGTGCCGCCATCCCTGCCGCGCACCAAACCCAAGGCGCTGACCTATGCACTCGCCGGGGCACGGGGCGCCTTCGTTGTCGTTTACGATGCGGAAGACCGCCCCCATCCGCAACAATTGCGCGAAGCCCATGCCACCTTTCGCCGCCAGCCGGACGAAGTGGCCTGCCTGCAGGCGCCGCTTATTATCAGCAATGGACGCTCCTCCTGGCTCAGCGCCTGTTTCGCGCTGGAATATTCCGGCCTCTTTCGCTGCATGTTGCCCGTTCTTGCCGCGCACAGGCTGCCGCTGCCACTTGGCGGCACTTCAAACCATTTTCGCACCGCGATATTGCGCCGCGTTGGTGCGTGGGACCCTTATAATGTGACCGAGGACGCCGATATGGGCCTGAGGCTGCACAGGCTCGGTTATCGCTGCGGTGTCATCCGACGACAGACGCTGGAAGACGCGCCAACCTCGCTCTCCGTGTGGCTGAGCCAGCGGGCGCGCTGGTACAAGGGCTGGCTGCAAAGCTGGCTGGTGATGACCCGTGCGCCCCTTACAACTGCACGCCAGATGGGATGGATCGACTATATCGTCTTTCAACTGTTGATCGGCGGCATGCTTTTATCGTCGCTGACCCACCCTCTGCTATTTCTTTCCTTCGCCGTTATGGCCATGGCGATCCTGGAAAGCGGCACAGATATGCTGTTTTCCTGGCAGGGCATTCTGTTCTTCATCGATACGCTGAATATTCTCGGGAGCTACACCATCTTCGTGCTGATGGGCCGAAACAGAATGATAGCCTATGAAAAGCAACAGGTCGGACAATATTGGCTGGCGATACCGGTTTACTGGCTGATGTTGTCTTTTGCGGCATGGCGCGCGGTTGTGGAACTGAAAACCAGACCCTTCGTCTGGAACAAGACGCCACATATGCCGGCCGTCAAGAATTCGGCCTGACGCGGCATCCGTAATATCGGTGAATGCAGTTCTTACACGCCTTTCCGGCAACCGCAGAACAAGTCTCACCATTGCAGACGTGCTACTGCATCTCGCAAAAATCCGGTTTCAGCAGCGTTGCCGTTATCGATACGGAATACACCAGAAGCCTTGCCGAATGAGACTTCTCCTCCGGCAAGCTCTGTCACGCCACCACGCGGGTGACCAACTGCCCTATTTGGCGACGAGTTTGTTCTTGATCAGACCGACAATGATCTGAACGATCAGACCACCGACACCGCCGCCAACCAGCTGACCCGCAAGAGCGCCGATATCCACACCACCGGCCGCCGCATTTCCCGCCGCTCCAAGCAGTGAGCCAAGTACGGTTCCACCGCCAATGCCGCCAATGGCGCCTGCAATCAGGTTGCCAAGCGAGCCGAGATCGGAATCCTTGACTATCTTCCCGCCAGCCGTGCCGCCAACCGCACCACCGATCACCTGGGCCAATATCGAAGCAAGATCCATGTCATCCTCCTCAATGGTTTCCCCGACCATTCGGGAAAACAAACTTCCCATTCATGTCTGCGCGGGCAAGAAGGAGCTGGCCTTGGACCTTACTCTTCTTTCTCGCCGAAAAGTTTCCAGACCACAGCACCGATGGCACCGCCGAGGATCGGAGCAAGCCAGAATAGCCACAGCTGCTGCAGCGCCCATCCACCGACGAACAATGCCTGTCCCGTCGAGCGGGCCGGATTGACCGAGGTATTGGTGACCGGAATGGAAATCAGATGGATAAGGGTAAGGGCAAGACCGATGGCAATTGGCGCAAAACCGGCAGGAGCCCTGCCATGCGTCGATCCCAGAATGACGATCAGGAAAAATGCGGTCAGGATCACTTCGATCAGCAGCGCTGATACGAGCGAATACCCCCCCGGTGAATGTTCGCCATAACCATTGGCAGCAAAACCACCAAGTTCGGCACCCGCCTTGCCAGTGACGATGACATAAAGCGCAGCTGCCGCAACAATCGCGCCCAGAACTTGCGCCACAATATAAGGAACGAGGTTCGATACCGGAAACTTGCCGGCCACCGTCAGACCAACGGAAACCGCCGGATTAAAATGACCGCCGGAAATGCCTCCGACCGCATAGGCCATGGTCAGCACCGTCAGGCCGAAAGCAAAAGCAACGCCGAGGAAACCAATGCCAAGCTCTGGAAACCCGGCAGCGAAAACCGCACTGCCACAGCCACCGAAGACAAGCCAGAATGTTCCCAGAAATTCCGAAAGAAGTTTGCGACTCATAACACTTCCCCATAATGTTACGACTGCGTCAACTATTACGTGCAATTTAATCGTAGTCAAGCTAAATTGTAGAGATGTACTTGCCGCCTTGCGGCGGCCACGCACGACCTGCCCGCGGGCCAGAAAAGATTTCAGCTATATTGGAAAAATGGAGCGGGTGAAGGGAATCGAACCCTCGTATTCAGCTTGGGAAGCTGCTGCTCTACCATTGAGCTACACCCGCACCGTAAGACAAGACATCGGACAGTTCGCAACGGGTGTCAAGCACCCGGTACGCTCATTATTCCGCCCGGAAATGTTTGGAGAGTTTCAGGCCCTGGGCCTGATAATTGGAGCCGAGGCCTGTGCCGTAGAGGCCTTCCGGTTTTTGCAGCATGTGCTCGTAAACCAGCCGGCCAACGATCTGGCCGTGTTCGAGGATGAAGGGCACCTCGTGGCTGCGCACTTCCAGCACGGCACGGCTGCCGGTGCCGCCGGCCTGTGCGTGGCCGAAGCCGGGATCGAAGAAGCCGGCATAGTGCACACGGAACTCGCCCACCAGGGGGTCGAAAGGAGTCATTTCAGCGGCGTAAAGCGGCGGCACGTGCACTGCTTCGCGTGAAACGAGAATATAGAACTCATCGGGATCAAGGATCATTTCGGCGCGGCCGCGGGCAAAAAGCGGCTCCCAGAAATCGAGAACGTCGTGCTGGGCTTTCTTGTCGACATCCACCACTGCCGTGTGATGCTTACCGCGATAACCGATCAGCCCGTTATCGCCGAAACCCTTCAGGTCGATAGAGAGCGCGATGCCGCCGCCCGTCACGTTGGGGGTTTCACTGGCGACCAGCGTTTCCGTTTCGTGCAGCTTTAGAAGCTCACTTTCGTTGAGCAGCGAATGGCCGATGCGGAAACGGATCTGCGACAAGCGCGAGCCGCGGCGCACCACCACGGGGAAGGTGCGCGGGCTGATTTCCAGATAAAGCGGGCCGGCATATCCCGCCGGAATCTTGTCGAATTCCTGCGCACTGTCGGTCATCACGCGGGTGAAGATATCAAGGCGGCCGGTCGAGCTTTTGGGATTGGCTGAAGCCGACATCTCCCCCGGCAGCTCCAGGCTTTCCATCAGCGGAACGATATAAACGCAACCGGTTTCCAGCACGGCGCCCTCAGAGAGATCGACTTCGTGCAGGCTGAAGCGATTGAGCTTGTCGATGACGCGGGTTCCGGGGCCGGGCATGAAGCTGGCACGAACGCGATAGGCTTTGGAGCCCAGCCGCAAATCGAGGCTGGCGGGCTGCACCTGGTCAACATCGAGCTTGGCCTCGCTTTTCAGCTTGCCGCCCGCAAACAGCGCCCGGATAGCGCCATCCGCCAAAATGCCCGTGGTTCTCGTCATGGTCATCATTCCTTTTTACGGCGACAAAACCAAAAGGAAAGCATTGACGCAAGCCGATAACGGCAGTATGGCAAGCTTATCCCGTGGTGATTTGGCCGGTCGGCTTGCAGCCACGTTAAACAAGTGGCTAAAAAGACCGGGTGCTTGGAACCGGTCTGCTTTTGCGGCCGGTTTTTTTGTTTTGAAGGTGATCACATGAGCAATAAATGGCGCCCGGCAACCCAGCTCGTTCACGGCGGTACGCTACGCTCCCCCTATGGTGAGACGTCTGAAGCGATCTATCTGACCCAGGGTTTCGTCTACGAAAACTCCGAAGCCGCCGAAGCGCGCTTCAAGGGCGAAACGGACGGGTTCATCTACGCCCGTTATGCCAGCCCGACCAATGACATGTTCGAAAAGCGCATGTGCCTGCTGGAAGGTGCTGAAGACGCCCGGGCGCTTGCCTCCGGCATGGCCGCCGTCACCGCCGCCATCATGTGCCAGCTGCGCGCCGGCGACCATATCGTTGCCGCACGCGCCCTTTTCGGCTCCTGCCGCTGGGTGGTTGAGACACTTGCTCCGAAATACGGCATCGAGTGCACGCTGATCGACGGGCGCGATCTCGGTAACTGGGAAAAGGCGATCCAGCCGAATACCAAGCTGTTCTTCCTTGAAAGCCCGACCAATCCGACACTTGAAGTGGTGGATATTGCCGGTGTGGCAAAGCTTGCCAACCAGATCAGCGCGAAGGTCGTGGTCGACAATGTATTTGCGACACCACTCTTCCAGAAGCCGCTCGAACTCGGCGCTCATATCGTGGTTTATTCGGCGACCAAACATATTGATGGTCAGGGCCGTTGCCTCGGCGGCGTGATCCTTTCCGACAAGAAGTGGATCGAGGAAGAGCTGCAGGATTATTTCCGCCACACCGGTCCGGCCATGTCGCCGTTCAACGCGTGGACGCTGCTGAAGGGCATTGAGACCTTGCCGCTGCGCGTCAAGCAGCAGACGGAAAATGCCGGCAAGATCGCCGATTTCCTCGCCGATAGCGGCAAGGTCGCCAAGGTCATCTATCCCGGCCGCGCCGATCACCCGCAGGCCGATATTATCGCGCGGCAGATGTCGGGCGGCTCGACGCTGGTGGCTTTCGAACTGAAGGGCGGCAAGGATGCGGCTTTCGCGCTGCAGAACGCGCTGGAGATCGTGAAGATTTCCAACAATCTGGGCGATGCCAAGAGCCTGATCACCCATCCCGGCACCACAACGCACAAGAACCTTTCCGATGAGGCGCGCGCCGAGCTGGGCATTTCCGGCGGAACTCTGCGTCTTTCCTGCGGTATCGAAGATACGGACGACCTGCTGGAAGATCTGGCGAAGGGGCTGGCAGCCGTTTCCGCCTGAGAATTCAATCCGTAAGCACCATGGCCCTACCCTGCGTCGGGCCATGGCGCGGCCGGCTCCGCAACGGGCAAAATCCTGTGGCGGGCAACCAATATTTACCTTTATCGTTATCCCTAACGGTGGAAAACGGCGCAACAACAGGTGGCGCCCACCCGTCAAGCCGTTCATTTTCTTGACGATAGCCAGAGCCTATAGTGTAGGATAATGGCAACAGGCATAATATCGAGGTGTGGCGCGTATGTATCGTGCTCTGACAAGGGATATCGAGGTAACGGTCGATCCGTATTATCTCGAAGAACAATCCGACCCGGATGACGACCGTTACGTCTGGGGTTACAAAGTCGTGATCTCGAACAATTCTGATATGACGGTGACACTCGTCAACCGCTATTGGCATATCACCGATCAGAACGGCCAGGTGGATGAAGTATATGGGCCGGGCGTCGTGGGTGAGCAACCGCACCTGAACCCCGGCGACAGCTATGAGTACTCCTCCGGCTGCCCGCTGGACACGCCTTCGGGCCTGATGTTCGGCCATTATGAAATGGAAACCGAAAGTGGCGAGGTGTTCAATGTCACCATTCCCGCCTTTTCGCTGGATTCACCCGGGCTTTTACGGGTGTTGAACTGAGGTGCACGAGCAATTGAAAAGCCGCGCCTTTTAACAGCGCGGCTTTTTTACTCAGACGTTTTCAAACTCGCTGATGTCGTAGCGATAGGTGGTGGAGCAGAATTCGCACGTCACCGCAATTGCGCCGTCTTCCTCACTCGCCTTGATCTCTTCAGCGGTGAAGCCGGACAGAACGCCCTTGATCTTGTCACGCGAACAGCTGCAACGATCGAAGATGACCTGCGGATCATAGATGCGCACGCCGCTCTCATGAAACAGCCGATACAGGAGACGTTCGACCGGCACCTGCGGGTCGGTCAATTCGTCGGTATCGACCGTATTCAGCAGCGTTACCGCCTCGGTCCAGGCATCGTCTTCCATCGTTTCGTGACCGCCTTCATCGCCATCACCACCGTGGAGATCGCGCATGCGCAGACGCTCCGGCGCCTGCGGCAGGAACTGGGCGATGACGCCGCCGGCACGCCAGCCATGACGTGGCTTGCCTTCACCGTCACGGTCGAAGAACTCGGCAACGCCGAGGCGCACGCGAGTGGGAAGCTGTTCCGACTGCCGGAAATAAACCCCGGCGATTTCTTCCAGCGACGAGCCATCCAGCGGAACGATGCCCTGATAGGGCTGCATACCCATACCCTGATCTATAGTAAAAGCGAGAATGCCCGTGCCCAGCAATTGTTCGGGCGAGGTGGCGCCGGCAGCGATTGCCTCGGCCAGCCGCTCTTCGTCAAAACGGGCATAAGCGCGCATGCTCTCGGGCGCGGTGAAGTCCGCCACCAAAAGGTCCACCGGGCCATCACCCTTGGTCTGCACCGTAAGCTTGCCGGAAAACTTCAGGGATGTACCGATCAGCGCCGTCAGAACCGTCGCTTCCGCCAGCAGGCGGGCGACAACCGTGGGATAGTCGTGCCGTTCGAGGATGGCGTTCAGCAGCGGCCCAACCTGCACGGCGCGGCCGCGCACATCCAGACCTTCGACCTGAAAGGGCACAACCTTGTCGTCGCCAGCAAGAACGAGATCGTCGAGTTCAACCGTTACATCTGCCATATCATAACTCCCTGGCGCAGCCGTTGCGCCGCTACCGTCCAAAAGTCCGGCTCTTTGAATGTGCTTTTTCCGCTTGTCGCACAGAGATCCGGGAAGCGAAACCGCCTCCGGGGAAAATCGTGCAAATCTTGATGATGGCCCGCCAGCAAAAAACCGACGAGCCTCTTCGAAGTCCCACAGATGGTAATGTATGCGGCCAAGTTCAAGCACCTGGTCCGGCATCGATCAGAACCGGCAATGGTCGTCAGATGACGCCCATGCACCAGGCAATGACGGACTTCTGTGCGTGGAGCCGGTTTTCCGCCTCATCGAAGACCACCGATTGCGGCCCGTCGATAACGCCGTCCGTTACTTCCTCGCCGCGATGCGCCGGCAGGCAGTGCATGAACAGTGCGTCCTTATCGGCCTTGGCCATCAGCGCTTCATTCACCTGATACGGCTGGAAGATGTTGTGGCCGCGCGCCTTGTGCTCCTGGTTCATCGATACCCAGGTGTCGGTAACGATACAATCTGCCCCGGCAACCGCCTTGTCGGCATCATGATAAAGCGCGATCTCGCCGCCATTATTGCGCGCCCAGTTGAGGAACTTGTCGTGCGGTTCAGAGCCCATGGGCACCGCCATGTTCATGCGGTAACCGAAGCGGGCAGAGCCTTCAACGAAAGAGTGCAACACGTTATTGCCGTCACCCGTCCAGGCGATTGTCTTGCCTTTCACCGGGCCACGATGTTCCTCGAACGTCAATATATCCGCCATGATCTGGCAGGGATGGGTGTCGTCGGTCAGGCCATTGATAACAGGCACGGTTGCATGTTCGGCAAGCTCAAGCAGGCGCGAATGATCCGTGGTGCGGATCATGATGGCGTCAACATAACGCGACAGAACCTTGGCCGTATCACCGATCGTTTCCGCACGACCGAGCTGCATTTCCGTACCCGACAGGAACAGCGTCTCACCGCCGAGTTGGCGCATGCCGACATCGAAGGAAACGCGGGTTCGGGTGGACGGCTTTTCAAAGATCATCGCCAGCATCTTGCCGGCCAGCGGCTTTTCCGCCGTGCCGGCCTTGGTGGCAATCTTGCGCGCCCGCGCATCATCGAGAATCGTCCGCAAGTCCTCCGACCCAACGGCCGAAAGGTCTAGAAAATGTTTTGGTGAAGCCATTTCAAACTGTCCCATGCTCGCGAGCCTCCGGGAAGAGGCCCGCCCTTGATTGGTTTCAGGCGATTTTCGCCTGTTTCGCTGTCAGGGAAGCGGCAGCCGCTTCCACTCGCGCCAGCCCTTCGCGGGCCTCTTCCGCCGTGGTGACGAGTGGCGGCAGAAGACGGATGACGTTGTCACCTGCCGGCACGCCGAGCAGGTGCTCCGCGCGCATGGCCTGCAATAGATCACCCGAAGGAACCTTCGCCTTGATGCCCATCAGCAGGCCTTCGCCACGAATTTCCTCGATCACATCAGGATAACGATCCTTGAGCGAGGCCAGACCCTGGCGGAAGACCAGCGCGACATCACGAACCTTCTCCAGAAAGCCGTCGGCCAGAACGACGTCCAGCACGGCATTGCCAACCGCCATTGCCAGCGGATTGCCGCCATAGGTGGTGCCATGCACGCCGGCCGTCATGCCGGAGGCAGCATCCGCTGTCGCAAGGCAGGCACCAAGCGGGAAACCGCCGCCGATACCCTTGGCAACCGCCATGATATCAGGCGCAACGCCGGTCTGCTCATAGGCAAACAGCTTGCCCGTGCGGCCGACACCCGTCTGGACTTCATCGAAAATCAGGAGAAGGCCGTGCTCGTCGCACAATCCACGCAGGATTTGCAGGAATTCCTTGCTTGGCGCCCGAATACCGCCCTCGCCCTGAATAGGCTCGATCAAAAGTGCGGCCGTCTCGGTCGTGATGGCGGCCTTCAAGGCATCGACATCAGCGAAAGGAACCTGATCGAAACCTTCGACCTTGGGGCCGAAACCCTCGAGATATTTCTGCTGGCCGCCGGCAGCGATCGTCGCCAGCGTGCGGCCATGGAAGGCACCCTCGAACGTGACGATGCGGAACTTTTCCGGATGACCCTTTGAATAATGATAACGGCGCGCTGTCTTGATGGCGCATTCCAGCGCTTCAGCACCGGAATTGGTGAAGAACACCTTGTCTGCGAAGGTTGCTTCCGTCAGGCGCTTGGCGAGCTTTTCCTGTCCGGGCACTTCATAGAGGTTCGAGACGTGCCAGACCTTCTCGGCCTGCGTCTTGATTGCTTCCACAAGGTGCGGATGGGCGTGGCCCAGCGAGTTAACCGCAACACCGGCTGCAAAATCCAGATATCGTTCGCCGCTCTCCGTGAACAGCCAGACGCCTTCACCGCGCTCGAAGCGCAGCGGGGCTCTTGAAAACGTATCGAACAATGGCGCGGCGGCTTCGGCCATGGCTGTATCACTCCTTGCGCGGATGCGCTGTCATAAGGTTGTCAATAGGCTTGCGGGGTTATCCCTCGCCTGAAAATCAAAAATGCCGCCTCGCGGCGGCAGGGGCACTATTGTCACTTCGTTTGCCGATGTCAACAAAAGTCCGCGTTTCCCGGGCTTCTCAAGCACTAGTAGGCATTACCAAAAGAGGCCCAAGGTGTTGCCTTTCAGACTCAACTCGCCAGCAAGTTGGGGAAAACCGGAAAATCGATTCCAGATGATTCCCGCGACTCTTGCCACGGAGTCGGGCTGGCACTAGGTTAATCGCTAATTACTAGACTGCATTGCGGCGGAACTAGTCACCTAAAATCTGGCAGAAACCACGCTCGCGGCGCGCCCGTGAGGCGGAGACGGATTCTGCCGAAATATACGCGACAAGCGGAGAAGCGGCATGAACTGGACAGACGAGCGGGTCGAGAAACTCAAGAAATTGTGGGCCGAAGGACTGAGCGCCAGCCAGATAGCAGCGCAGCTGGGCGGTGTAAGCCGTAATGCCGTGATCGGCAAGGTCCACCGCCTCAATCTGCCGGGACGCGTCAAGGCTGGCGGACCGGTCACTTCGGCACGCTCCGCGCCCAAGCGCACTGCGGCCCCCGCTCCGCGCGCGACAAATTTCACGGCACGCGTCAACGCGGCACCGGCCCGCACCATGAGCCGTTCGAATGCAGCAACCGCTCTTCACGAAGAGATCGATATCGAAACCGCGCAGGTTCTCGATTACGTTCCTTCCAGAAATGTCGTCACGCCGATTTCCCGTCGCCTGACGCTGACGGAACTGACCGAACGCACCTGCAAGTGGCCGGTCGGCGATCCCTTGAAAGACGATTTCCACTTCTGCGGTTGCGAAGCGCTGGAATCCTCACCCTATTGCAAGTTCCATGCGAAGCTCGCCTACCAGCCGGTCAGTGAGCGCCGCAAGGCTTGAGTGTTGCGGCACGCAATCAGCACTCAAAAACTACGGGCCTTCGGGCCCATTTTTTTTATGACAAATTCAGACCGGCTGCGGAAACAATGCGCCGGCAGAATGTTCGGCCTTTCCCTCCATCGCCGAGGCGCCTAGCCCACAAACCGCGCACCAACAGACAGGCGATTGTCCATTCAAAAGGTCAAGACACCGTGTTTGGGGGGAGATTCAAAATCAAAAGGCCCGAAACCGCAATGGTGTCGAGCCTTTTGATGTTTGGACGGATGTTATGCTGACTGAAGCTGGCCAGTTGGCTTCGCTCAGGCTTCCATCGAATATCCGGCGCCGCGAACGGTGCGGATGACATCCTGCATGTGCGAAAAATTGAGCGCCTTGCGCAGACGTCCGACGTGGACGTCAACGGTGCGCTCATCCACGTAGATATCGTGACCCCAGACGCCGTCCAGCAACTGCGAGCGGGAGAACACCCGACCCGGAGATGTCATCAGGAATTCCAGCAGGCGGAATTCCGTCGGTCCGAGACGCACTTCGCGGCTCTTGCGGTGAACGCGGTGGGTTTCGCGGTCGAGTTCGATATCACCGCATTTCAGCACCGAAGACAGAACCTCGGGGCGGGCCCGGCGCAGCATAGCCTTGACGCGGGCCATGAGTTCCGGCGTCGAAAACGGCTTGACGACATAATCGTCGGCGCCGGTGGCAAGACCGCGTACACGCTCGCTTTCTTCACCGCGCGCTGTCAGCATGATGATGGGCAGGCGTTCGGTTTCGGGCCGCATTCTCAGGCGCCGGCACAGCTCGATGCCGGAAACACCGGGCAACATCCAGTCCAGGATGAGAAGATCTGGAATACGTTCCTGCAGCCTGATTTCCGCCTCGTCGCCACGGGGTATCGTGTCGACGTCGTATCCCTCAGCCTCGAGATTGTAACGAAGCAGGACGCTCAACGCTTCCTCGTCTTCCACAACTGCAATCTTGGGCACCATATACTAACTCCGCAAGCTTCTGCCTGTCTGTTATTCGGTCACCGAACCGAGTGTGTTGGAACTATCGTCCTTCGGACGCTCGCCCTCCGGCTGGCTGCCAGTGGCCATGTAATAAATTGTCTCAGCGATATTCGTCGCATGATCGCCGATACGCTCGATGTTCTTGGCGCAGAACAGAAGATGCGTGCAGGTGGTGATGTTGCGCGGATCTTCCATCATGTAGGTCAGAAGCTCACGGAAGAGCGACGTGTACATGGCGTCGATTTCTTCGTCACGCTCGCGGATGGCATTGGCCTTCTCGGCGGAACGGGTAGAATAGACGTCGAGCACTTCCTTGAGCTGCACCAGCGCCAGTTCCGACAGATGTTCGAGACCGCGGGCGAGCTTGCGCGGCACGCCGGTGCCGGCAACGGCGATAACGCGCTTGGCAGTGTTCTTGCCGAGATCGCCGACGCGCTCGAGATCGCCAGCAATACGCAGCGTGCCGATGATTTCGCGAAGATCGGCCGCGACGGGCTGCCGTCTGGCGATGGTGACGATGGCCTTGTCGCCGATCTCCCGCTCGGAATGGTCGAGGATCGCGTCGTCGGAAATGACCTTCTGCGCAAGCGCAGCATCGGAATTGACCAGCGCGCGCACGGCGTCGGCGCACATCTGCTCAGCCAGACCGCCCATTTCGGCGATGCGGCGCGTCAGGAACTTCAATTCATCGTCATAAGCGGACAGAATATGCGAATGGGTCGTTGTCTGTGTCATGGTCTAATCCTCCGGCTTGGCCTTCATGCACGTGCACACCAGCGGGGCACGGCAAAGGCACCAGTCTTGTTCGGTTTCGATAAAGCGCCGGCCGGAAATCAGCCGAAGCGGCCCATGATGTAATCCTGCGTACGCTGGTCGTCCGGATTGGTGAACATCTTGTCCGTTTCGTTTTCTTCGACAAGATGACCAAGATGGAACATGGCCGTACGCTGGGAAACACGCGCTGCCTGCTGCATGGAGTGCGTAACGATGACGATCGTAAAATTGGCGCGCAGCTCGTGGATCAGTTCCTCGACCTTGGCGGTTGCGATCGGATCGAGCGCCGAGCAGGGTTCATCCATCAGGATCACTTCCGGGCTGACGGCAACCGCGCGTGCAATGCACAGACGCTGCTGCTGACCACCGGAAAGGCCGGTGCCGGATTCGTGCAGGCGGTCCTTGACCTCGTTCCACAGGCCGGCCTTCTGCAGGCTCTGTTCAACGATCTGGTCCATATCCGCCTTGTTACGGGCCAGACCGTGGATGCGCGGACCGTAGGAGATGTTCTCGTAAATCGTCTTCGGGAACGGGTTCGGCTTCTGGAACACCATGCCGACACGGGCGCGCAATTCCACGACATCGATCGCCTGATCGTAGATATCGTCGGTGTCGAGCGTGATCTTGCCGGTGACCCGGCAGCCATCGATCGTGTCGTTCATACGGTTCAGGGTACGCAGGAATGTGGACTTGCCGCAGCCAGAGGGGCCGATCAGCGCGGTCACCGTATTTTCCCGAACGTTGAGGTTCACGTCGTAAAGCGCGCGCTTTTCGCCGTAATAAACCGAAACGTCCTTGCCGATCATCTTGTACGAAACTTCATTCATTTTCTTGTCCAGCGCCTTTTCAACTGCTGCTTCCGACAACATGTTCATTGCTCAATCTCCCTCTACCAGCGCCGTTCGAAGCGGCGACGCAACAGGATTGCGCCAACATTCATGACGATGAGGAACAAGAGCAGGATGATGATAGCGCCGGATGTCCGTTCGACAAAGGCACGTTCCGCTTCGTTCGCCCACATGTAAATCTGTACCGGCAGAGCCGTGGACGGATCCATTGGCGTTGTCGGATAATTTGCAACGAATGCCACCATGCCGATCAAGAGCAGCGGCGCCGTTTCACCCAGTGCATGGGCAAGGCCGATGATGGTGCCGGTGAGAATGCCGGGCATGGCAAGCGGCAGGACGTGATGGAAGATCGTCTGCATCTTCGAAGCGCCGAGACCAAGCGCTGCCGCACGGATCGACGGCGGCACGGCCTTCAATGCGGCGCGTGTGGCGATGATGATCGTCGGCAGTGTCATCAGCGTCAGGACCAGGCCGCCGACCAGAGAGGCCGAACGCGGAAAGCCCATGAAGTTGATGAAGACGGAAAGGCCGAGCAGACCGTAAACGATCGAGGGAACAGCCGCGAGATTGTTGATGTTCACCTCGATAAGGTCCGTCAGGCGGTTCTTCGGCGCGAATTCCTCGAGATAGATGGAGGCTGCAACACCGATCGGCAGCGACAGAACCAGCACGATCATCATCATATAGAAGGAACCGATCAGCGCGACACCGACACCCGCCGCTTCCGGACGGCTAGAATTGCCGTTGACGAAGATGCCGGTGTTGAAATGTTTGCCAAGCTGGCCACCTTCGGCGAGCTGGTTCATCCAGCCGAGCTGCTGGTTCGAAATGCGGCGGTTGGCCTCATCCACTGTCAGATCGACCTGGCCCTTGAAGGCGCTATCCACATCGCCCGATGCCAGAAGCGTGACGGTGCGTGTGGTGCCGATAACGGCAGGATCGGCGACGACGATGTCGCGCAGCTGGGTGCGGACGCTGTCGGAGATCATGACGTTGACGGCGCGAAGACCGGCGCGGTCCGTTGGCGCGACGCCGAGAACCTTGGCAACCGCATCGCGGGCGAGAACGGGATAATTGGCCGTCATCAGCTTTGCGGGATTTGCGGCCCGCTCATTCTTCGGATCGATGATCAGTTCGGAAAACTCGACCGGAACGGTGATCATCGTCTGCTGGAAGGCGGTGTAACCCTTGGATACGACCGACCAGAGCAGCAGGAAGAGGAAGATAAGGCCGAAGGAAATCGCTGCCATTCCATAGGCACGGAAGCGGCGTTCGGCGGCATAGCGACGCTTGATGCCGATATCACGGCGCGTGGCGTTGTTTCCGGCGGTAGCGCCGGCTGTGGGAGAAACGATGTCGGTCATTCATATTGCTCCCGGTATTTGCGCACGATGTAAAGCGCGTAGATATTCAGGCAAAGCGTGATGGCGAAAAGCGTGATGCCCAGCGCGAAGGCGACAAGCGTCTGCGGCGAGGTGAATTCAAGGTCGCCGGTCAGCTGGCTGACGATCTTGACCGTTACCGTGGTCATCGGTTCGAACGGGTTGATCTGCAGGCGG
This sequence comes from Agrobacterium sp. V1, assembly GCF_030518355.1. Lineage (NCBI taxonomy): Bacteria > Pseudomonadati > Pseudomonadota > Alphaproteobacteria > Hyphomicrobiales > Rhizobiaceae > Agrobacterium > Agrobacterium sp. V1. Next base: position 101,149 of record NZ_JAULSF010000001.1, on the reverse strand, counting down.
GCAGCAACACCGGCGGCGAGAACCACGATCATGGTTTCGCCGATCGCACGCGATGCCGTCATCAGCACGGCGCCGACGATGCCGGGAAGAGCGGCGGGAACGATGACCTTCTTGATGGTTTCAGAGCGCGTGGCACCAAGACCGAGAGAACCATCACGCAACGAACGCGGCACGGCGGTGATGATATCGTCCGACAGCGACGAGACATAGGGAATGAGCATGATGCCCATCACGAAGCCGGCGGTAATGACGCTCTGCGCCTGGATGAAATTGGCGTAGTTGCCGGTTGCGAGACCGTTGATCTGCGTGGAAATGTCTCGCAGGAACGGACCCACCGTCGTCAGCGCGAAGAAACCGTAGACGATCGTGGGAATACCGGCGAGCACCTCGAGCAGCGGCTTTGCCACTGAACGCAGGCGCGGCGAGGCGTATTCCGACATGTAGATCGCCGAAAACAGACCGACCGGGACCGCGACCAGCATGGCGACAAAGCCGATATAGAGCGTGCCGGCAAGCAGCGGGATGAGGCCGAACTGGCCGGACGAGTCCGTTGCACCGGCGGCCGCAAAACGCGGATCCCACACGGTTCCGAAAAAGAACTGGTGTGCCGGAACCATGGTGAAGAACTGGATGGCTTCCGTCAGCATCGACAGGACGATGCCGATGGTCGTCAAGATGGCGATGGACGAGGCGACAAGCAGGGACGCGAGAATGACCCTTTCGACCTTGTTGCGCGCCCGAAAGCGGGGAGCGATCGAACGCAGCGCATAAGCGGCGCCAGCGAACGCGGCCGCCAGCACGATGACAATCATCGCGATGCGGCTTGTCGAGGTCATCGTGTTCAGCGTCTGGGCCGCATCGACCATATAACGCTCGGGATCGCCGGCAATCGCAACGCCTTTTGATGCCAGAAGCGGCCTTACCGTGGCTGTATCCGCATCGGCCTGCGCGGTTTCTTCCGCCGTCAGGCGCTGAAGACCACGGGCGATGGAGCTCACCATGCCATATGTCAGGCTTTGCTGCGCCTCGGACTGGGCGCGCACGTCTTCGGGAAAATTACCACGCACGGCCGAAGTGATGACCAGCGGGCTGATAACAAGCCATATACAGAGAATGAACGCCGCGGGCAAAACCGCCCAGACGACCGCGTAGGAGCCGTGATAACCGGCACGGGAATGCATGCTGGCGGGGCGCCCGCCAGACAGAGCAATGGCGCGGCGACTGCCGAGCAGATAACTGCCGATGCCGATCAGCACCAGTATCAGCAAAAGAATCGATGTGTTCATTAGAATTCCCTCGGCGTGCCTCAAGAGCACGGTGCGATATCGGGCAAATCAAAAAGTCATCAAAACGAGACCGCTGGACCATCCAGAGATGCCTGCCTTTTGACTGTATGAAAGTCTGGCAAGCGTCAAGGTTGATACAACCTATCCATCTGTAATCCATAAACAATTATGTGGATGGCGATGGATCGGAACTGTCAACCGGAGACAATCGCCGAAGCGGAGAGGCACCGGGCGGAACAAGGGGCGCGGCAGGCCGCGCCCCTCATCTTTATTACATGGAAGCGCCGGCTGCGAACTTGGCGCGGATTTCTTCGCGCTCCTTGTCCGGAGCAGCAACCAGGCCGTAGTTGGCGAGCGGGGAATCCGGGCCGATCATGTCGTCAGAAACGAAGAATTCGACGTATTCCTTGAGGCCCGGGATAACGCCCAGGTGAGCCTTCTTCACGTAGAAGAACAGGGGGCGGGAAACCGGATACTTGCCGCTGGCAACGGTTTCGGTGGACGGAACAACGCCAGAAACAGTGGCAACCTTCAGACGGTCAGCATTGTTTTCATAGAAAGCGAGGCCGAAAACGCCGAGGCCGGTCTTGTTGGCGTCGATGCGGGCCAGCGTTTCGGTGTAGTCGCCGTCGATGTCGACTGCGGCGCCGTCCTTACGGACAGCGATGCACTTTGCAGCTGCCTGCTTGGCATCGGTAACGATCTTCTTGATCGCGTCGGTAGCGCCGGCTTCCTTGCAGCCGTCAGCCATGATCTTCTCTTCGAAGACTTCGCGCGTGCCGTGCTTGGAACCCGGGATGTAAGCGGCGATTGCTACATCAGGCAGTTCCTTGTTGACTTCCGACCACTTCTTGTTGGGGTTGGCAACGAGCTTGCCGTCCTTGACGATTTCAGCTGCGAGAGCAAGGTACAGATCCTTCGGCTCGAGCTTGATGTCCTTATTGGATGCGTCCATTGCGAAGACGATACCGTCGTAACCGATCTTCACTTCCTGAACGTCGGTAACGCCAGCAGCCTTACAGGCGGCCAGTTCGTCGCTCTTGATTGCGCGCGAAGCATTGGCGATGTCGATGGTGCCTTCACCAACGCCGGAGCAGAACGCCTTCAGACCACCGCCCGTGCCGCCGGACTCAACAACCGGAGCCTTGAAGTTCGGGAAGGTTTCGGCAAAGGTTTCAGCAACGATCTTGGCATAGGGCAGAACCGTGGAAGAACCGGCAACCTGGATCTGGTCGCGAGCAGCGGCGGCGCCAGCGAAGGCGACAGAAGCCACCAGAGCTGCTGCGGAAAATTTAAGGATGTTCATTTGTCTCTCCCGTCGTGGGCTTGTTTGTGGACGCGGCCGATAGCGGCACTCGCTCAAAGCATGCGCTCGGCGACCTTTTCTTAACCACCGTAGCCACATCCTTTTATGTCACTTCAGTGAAAGATTTGTGACAACCTAAATTATTGATTTAATTTATAAAATTTTACGACATTAAAAGCTGGCAGATATTTTATGTCAGAATCTGACCGTGAAGTCCGTACCGTTGCCCAATTCCGATTTAATGATGAGGCGGGCACGGTGGCGGGTGAGGATATGCTTGACAATGGCAAGCCCGAGACCCGTTCCCTTTTTGGAACGGCTGTCGGCGACACTGACGCGATAAAACCGCTCCGTCAGACGCGGCACATGTTCGGCGGGAATGCCTGGCCCCTTGTCGATGACGCTCACTTCCACCGGCTTGCCGGGTTCAGCGCGTAGCCAGACATCCACGACCTTGCCTTCCTGTCCATATTTGCAAGCATTTTCAACGAGGTTCTGGAACACCTGCACCAGTTCGTCGCGATCGCCCTGCACTTCCGCCGGCCGGTCGGGCAGATGCAGGGTGATCTCCACATCCAGCTCGTTGGCGAGCGGCAGCAGCGCGTCCCGCACATGACCGATGACGGGAACGAGGTCGACTTTCTGGTCAGGCGCGATATTTGCCCGTAGCTCCAGCCGTGAAAGCGACATCAGATCATCCACCAGCCTGCTCATGCGGGTTGCCTGATCGAGCATGATGGCGAGAAAACGTTCCTGTGCTTTCGGGTCGTTGCGAGCCGGACCCTGCATGGTTTCGATGAAGCCACGCAGCGAGGCGAGCGGCGTGCGCAATTCATGGCTGGCATTGGCGACGAAGTCGCTGCGCATCCGGTCGATGCGGCGAAGCTCCGACACATCGCGGAACGACAATATGTAAAATGGCGGGCCGGCCACCTCCCCCGCATCCGCACGGGCAATGCGAACGATGAAGACGCGCTCTGATGGAAAACGCTCCGAATGCTCGACCTGATTGGGTTGGCCGGTGGTTATGGTTTCGCGGATGACATCCAGCAGGCCCGGGGATCGCAGGCGGGCGGAAATATGCGCGCCGGGCGGAAGCTGGCCGAACGCCCGTTCCGCCGCACCGTTCTGAAACAGCACGCTGGCATTCTTGTCGAGGATGAAGACCGGCGTATCCAGCACCGCAAGGCCGGCCCTGACGCCGGAAATGACACTTTCCGCAGGCACCTCGGGTTCATCCGTTTCCGCAACCGCAGCTTCATCGGCTTTGGGCACCACTGACCGCTCCCGAACCGCCAGAATGGCGATGACGGCGCAGAGCCAAAGGGCGGCCGGCATATAGGGCGTGTGCAGTTCCGAAACGGCCACGATGGCCAGCATGCTGACGACGAGAACGGGCAACCAGTTTCGGCCAAGCTTTCGTCCCAAAAGCCTTAATCCACGATCGCCTTCCATGACTGCCATTTCAGCCTGCTTTCCACTTTCACCTGACAGCGCATCGAATTCTCATAGGCCAGCTTCATGACAGAGATTCATCACCGCGCATTTTTCACAACGTATATGCGCAAAATCTGTGCCGCAATCGTCCCCGGCGCCGCACCATGTCCCGCCACTCCTCTTTCACTTGAATTCTGCCGGTGGATATGAACTCATTGGCGGTGAGTTGCCTTTACACAACAATAGCCGGAGAACAAATATGGCCGAAGACACGAAGAAGCGAGCGGTGGAGCTTACCATTGGCGGCAAGCCGCGCAGCTTCGACATCGACGATCCGGTTCTTCCCGACTGGGTGGAGGACAAAAAACTCTCCGCAGGTGACTTTCCCTACGACAAGAAGATGAAACGGGAAGATTACGACGCCACGCTGGAGGCGCTTCAAGTGGAGCTCGTGAAGGTGCAGTTCTGGCTGCAGGCCACGGGCAAGCGGGTGATGGCGGTCTTCGAAGGCCGCGATGCGGCGGGCAAGGGTGGCGCGATCTTTGCGGCCCGGGCCTACCTCAACCCCCGCTACGCCCGCGTGGTGGCGCTGACCAAACCGACGGAAACCGAACGCGGCCAATGGTATTTCCAGCGTTATATCTCACATTTTCCGACTGCCGGTGAATTCGTTCTCTTCGACCGTTCCTGGTATAACCGCGCTGGTGTCGAGCCTGTCATGGGATTCTGCACCCCGGAAGAACACAAGCGCTTTCTCAAGGAAACACCGCGGCTGGAAAAGATGCTGGTGCATGAGGACATCCATCTTTTCAAGTTCTGGCTCGACATCGGCCGCGAGACGCAGATCGAACGCTTCCATGATCGCCGCCACAGCCCGCTGAAATGCTGGAAGCTTTCGGACATGGATATAGCAGCGCTGACGAAATGGGATGACTACACACAAAAGCGCGACGAGATGCTGGAAAAGACCCACACCGACGCCGCCCCCTGGACGGTGGTTCGCGCCAACGACAAGCGCCGCGCCCGCGTGAACCTTATCCGCCATATTCTCAATTCACTCGACTATGACGGCAAGGACAACAAGGTGATCGGCGAGATCGACGGCAAGATACTGGGGTCGGGTCCGGAGTTTCTTAAATAGGACAGGAAGATGATGGCAGGCGCCTCCTGAGGGCGGCGCCTGTCTTTCTTCCTGTCAGCCTTTCTTCCTGTCAGCCTTACTGGCCGGGCAGAATGCGCACCGAGTAAAGATTGACCGGACGGCTGTTGCCGTCGATGTCGCTGTTGATGAAGATTTTGCCGGGCGCGTTGGGCACAAGCGAGCGCTCGAAAGTCGCGTTCAGCAGCATGTCCGCCCGTTCAGCCGTGGCCGTAAAGCGGTGGCGTGAGCAATCGCCAAGCGTGGCGAAATCGCAGGCGACGGAAACCTGCGTCTGCCGGTCGCTGGATGATTGCAGCGTGATGGATATGGTCGAGGACTTGCCTGCCATGTCCCGCATGACTTCCACCGGAACCTCGACGCTGACCGCACCATCCTGCGAAACACTTCTCGACGTTACCTTTATCGCCTTGCCGGCAGGTGTGGCGATGTTTTCGACCGTAGCGCGCGGGCCTGCCGAAACTCCGGCGCTGCCGCGCTCGGCATTAAAGAGTTCCACCCAGTCATCGGAAAAACCACGGCCGGCGGAAAGGCTCGGTGCCGGCTCCGCACCGTTGAAATCTTCCGCCTGAACCTGGGCTGGCGGATTGGGCACGCTGGTATCGCGCTGCGCGGGCGACAGCAGCAGGCCGGACGAATAGACCCACCAGGCGCCGAAGCCAATAAAGGCGAGAAGCGTCACATATATGAAAAGCCTTGCAAAAAGCCCGCGGCGCTTGCGGCGGCCAACGGCACCCTCCGGGCGGAAAGCAAGCGAGGCATCGCCCGCGCTGGAGCCTCTCCTGGATGGCTTTGCATTGCGTCGACCAGCGCTTGGCGGCTCCGCAGCAACAGCGACGCCCGGCTGCGCGTCACGCGTTTCGCCACGCAGTTCCGGCTCGATGGCCATATCGCCATGGTGCTGCGGCTGCGAAACGGGATCGACCGAGGGTTCATCATGGGCGACACTCTCCGGCAGTGGTGGCCGCAATTGCTGCTCCACCCTGTTTAGAAGCCGGTCACGCTCTTCATTTTCAATGACATGGATGAGGCTTTCGAGCCGCTGGCGTTGCTGGGCGACGACCTGTGGTTCGTCTATGCCCTGCTTGCGCAGGCCGGCTTCCAGCGCCTGGCGGGATGATTGGTAAATCCGTGCACGAACTTCGGCGTTCGATCTGTCCGATTTTTCCAGAGCATTTCTGATTGCCGTTTCCAGTCCGCTCACGACCGATCCTTGTTCTGTTGCGCTGTGCAAAAATATGCGGCGCTGCGCCATTGGTTTACGATTCGGTAACGGCTATGCCGCGCCTCCGCAAGCATCGTTTGTTATAAAGACCGGATTGGCTTGGGGAAAATCGATCCATTGTGGCGCTGCGAACGCAGATTTGTGACGCCGATACGGCGTGGTTTTCGCTTTCAATCCGTCGCCGAACACGATATTAACTTACGTGCGCGTAAACGTAATTCATGGGAGGAAACATGCTGCCGTCCGTGCTGAAAGACAATCTGCGTCTTCCGGTCATAGCATCACCGCTATTCATTATTTCGCATCCGCAATTGACGCTGGCGCAATGCAAGGCCGGTGTCATCGGCGCTTTCCCGGCGCTGAACGCGCGGCCCGAAAGCCAGCTGGACGAATGGCTGGCGATGATTACCGAGGAGCTTGCCGCGCACAACAGCGCCCACCCGGATCGTCCGGCTGCCCCCTTCGCGGTCAACCAGATCGTGCACATGTCCAATCGCCGGCTGGAACATGATCTCGGCCTCTGCGTCAAATACAAGGTGCCGGTGGTGATCTCCTCGCTCGGCGCCGTGCCGGAAGTCAATGCGGCGGTCCATTCCTATGGCGGCATCGTGCTGCACGATGTCATCAATGATCGTCACGCCCGCTCGGCCATCCGCAAGGGCGCGGACGGGCTGATTGCGGTGGCAACCGGGGCCGGCGGACATGCAGGCACACTGTCACCCTTCGCCCTCGTTCAGGAAATCCGCGAATGGTTTGATGGCCCGCTGCTGCTGGCCGGCGCCATCGCCAATGGCGGCTCCATCCTCGCGGCACAGGCCATGGGCGCGGACATGGCCTATATCGGCTCGCCCTTCATCGCCACGCAGGAGGCACGCGCTTCCGACGGCTACAAGCAGGCGATCGTGGATGCCCAGGCAAAAGACATCGTCTATTCGAATTATTTCACCGGCGTTCATGGCAACTACCTGAAAAGCTCCATCGTTGCCTCCGGCATGGATCCCGACAACCTGCCCGAAGCGGACCCCTCCAAGATGGACTTCGAAACGGCAACCGGCGGGGCAAAAGCCTGGAAGGACATATGGGGCGCCGGCCAGGGCATTGGCGCGGTCAAGGCCGTGGAGCCGGTGGCAGACCTCGTTGATCGGCTGGCACGCGAATATGAAGCTGCGAAAAACCGCATCTGCACAACGGCCTGATGCCGCCCGTAAACAATAAGCAGGCAAAGCTTTTTGCGGAAATTTCAAAAGCCGCGTATTCAAGGCTTGAAATCCGTCAGCATTGCCTGTATCAGCCCGCCATGAAGCTGATCCGCCACAGACGGGTCATGTTCGGGCCGCTTTAGCTCAGTTGGTAGAGCACGTCATTCGTAATGACGGGGTCACGTGTTCGAGTCACGTAAGCGGCACCATTTATTTCCCATGATATCAGTACTGTTCGATCCGTAGCTTCGCTTACGCGTTGTTGATCTTTCACGCCATAGGTACTGCCCATGGTGAAACCAAACAGCCCGCCATACGTTGACCGGCAAGTCACTCTCAACCAGAAAGCCTGTTATCGTGGACGTCATTCGTATTCTTATCGCCATCCTTCTGCCGCCCGTCGGCGTGTTCCTTCAGGTCGGTCTTGGCCTGCATTTCTGGCTCAATATTCTTTTGACGCTGTGCGGCTATGTGCCCGGCATCATTCACGCCATCTGGGTGATCCTGCGGAAGTGAACTCACGGCCATTCGCAATGGGACGTCCGCAACATTTTAGTACGTGATTAAATTCTTATGATCTCTGGAACCTCGTCTTGTCCCTCACGTTAAGGTGATGACAAGCAGCCAAGGAGAAAAGCATGAACCAGATCATCTACATCGTCGGTCTCGTCGTTATTGTGCTGGCAATCCTGTCATTTTTCGGCTTCCGCTGATCCCCGTTGTCAATTCACCCGCTTGCGCATATTCTAAACAGCAGTGACACACGGCTGCGTTCATGGGTTGCTCCGCTGTCGGGTGTATTTCGGGATCGCGTTGCTCTGGGAGGTGCACGATGAAGAACGAGAGATGGACAGAACCGGTTGAGGTCAATCTTGAGGCGAACGGCAAGAGTGTCGTCGCCGGCCCCTTCGAAGCGCTGACGTTGCTCACGGAAGGCTGGCCGAAGATTGGCGGATTAAGCTTTGTGAGAGCCAGGAGCGCCTGCCGCGCCGCCCTTGACGGACGCAAATCGCCGGAGGAAGCGCGCAAATGCTTCACCGATGCGGTTTCCGAGATACAGAAAAACCCGCATTAAAGCAGATAAACGCAAACGGCTCCTTTTCAGGAGCCGTTTTCTTATGTGGCGTTCCGGGCGCAGAAATGCCCGGAACGTTTCTCATTCTTGAAGCTGGATCGTATAACCCTGTTAGACCTTACATCCAGTAGGGCGCAACGCCGTAATAGTCGTAGACCTTGCGGTCCTTGGCGTTCAGCAGATCGTTATCGTCGAGATTAGCGAAGTGCGGCGCGTTTTCGATCTCTTCCTTGGTGAGATCGATGCGGTAGCCATCAAGTTCTTCATCGTAGTGCAGCTTTTCCCAAGGCAGCGGGTAATAGTCGTCACCGATCCCGAGAAAGCCACCAAAGCTCAGCACGGCATAGGCAACGCGGCCACCGCGCTTTTCCAGGATAATGCGCTGGATCGAGCCGATATGTTTGCCATCAGCGCCATAAACGCGGGTGCCTTCCACCTTGTCGCTGGCGATCAGGCTCGGCGTATCCTTGACATAGGGGTCCTGTCCGGCGCGGGGTTCCTGATGCAACATGACGTCTTCCTCCTTGATTTTCCTCGTTGGTGTCACGTCTTGTAAACCCTGCGACGGAGAAATCGTTCCGCGGCGTTTCAAGCGCTACGGCCAGTATTTTTTTGAGGGAGGATGGAACAAAAAGGCGCTTATTGGCGGATTTTTTGCCAGACGGAGGGGGAAACGCCGACCATCTTGCGGAAGACGCGGGAGAAATGCGCCTGATCTGAAAACCCGCTGGCAATGGCAATGTCGGTCAGCGCCATGTCAGGCCTCATCATCAGTTCCTTGACGCGATCGATACGCGCCTGCATCTGCCATTGGTGCGGAGGCACGCCGGTGGAGGCCTTGAAGGCGTGGCTGAAATGGGATTGTGACAGGTTGGTAAGCTCCGCCAGTTCCTCCAGCCGGATAGAGCGCAGGCAATGTTCACGGATATAGTCGGTCGCCGCTCTTAACTGCCAGGCAGCGAGCTTGCTGCGTTTCTTGACCGGTTCCCGCTTTACCTTGAGGAAGTCCGTCAGCAGCGCCAGCACGAGGCTTTCGCCGTAAAGGTCATGCAAGGGGTCTGGATTATCACATTCGGCGGCGATCAGCCGGGCCAACACCAGCAGGCGCTCATCCTCGAACATCAGATGCGGATCGAGCAGGCCATGCGGGTCAAACCCCTGCACCAGCCGCGCGCCCAGCAAACCCGCATCAAAATGCAGATCGAGATGACGCACGAAGGAAACATTGCTGAGCTCCGCATGCACATCCAGATCGGCGGGCACGAAGGAAATGCGATTCGCCTTGGAGGAACCGTAATTGTCGCGGTGGGAGCGGTTCATCATGAACCGGCCGTCATCGCTCCCGTCCATATCGAGCAGAAAAACAAACCGCGGATCCTTGCCGACATAACGGCCGCCCGCTTTTGGCGCGCAACGCACATCCCAGAGATCGGCGACAATGCCGTTCCATACCCTGGAGCGCGGGCCGCCGATGACGGCAAAGCCCTCGATCTCATTTTCCATCCGCACGCGGAAAGCCATGGCCTCTTGATCCCGCAAGGCGCAAAGGCGCCTCTATAAACATGATAAATCTATTCATGTTTATAGAGGCAAACTATATTTCCCGCAACTGCTGGCCTGCGGCCAAGCCTTACCACTTCTTTGCGAGCTTGAAGGTGATGGTGCGGCTATCGCCCCAGCCGCACACCGAGACACCGGCGCAGCTCTTGACATATTCCTTGTCGAAGACATTCGCGACGTTGATGGATGCCGTCCAGTCGTTCTTCTCGTAACGGATCGCGGCATCGAAGACCGCCGCATCCGGAACGCGCAACGTGTTTGCCGCATCCGCCCAGGATTTACCCTGATAGCGCACCCCACCGCCGATGCTGAGGCCTTCAAACGTATCATCGGTGAAGGCGTAATCCACCCACAGGGACGCGGTGTTGGTGGGCACGATCCAGGGGGATTTGCCGATCAGGTTGGGATTGGCATCACGGGTAATCTCAAGATCGGTGTAGGAATAGGAAGCAAGGGCCTTCCAGTTATCGGAAAGATTGGCCTTGGCTTCCAGCTCGAAGCCGGTGGATTCCACCTGTCCGAACTGCCCGCTCGTGGTCACGCCGCCAGCCGTATAGGACACGATCGCATTGTCCTTGACCAGCTTGAAGACGGAGGCAGTGATGCTGCCATCAAAGAAGGTCGGCTCATATTTGACGCCAGCCTCGAACTGGTGCCCCTCCTCAGGTGCGGCAGGGGTGCCATCCGCAAGCGTATCGATCAGCGGATTGAAGAAGGTGGCTGCCGAGACGTAGGGTGTCAGGCCATTGTCGAATTCATAAGCGAGGCCGGCGCGGCCGCTCAGTGCATCGTCATTGGAGCGGAAGGACGCGCCTGTTGGCAGCCTGTTGTTCAGCTCCGTATCGACATAATCGTAACGGCCGTTGAGCGTCACCAGCCAGCCATCGCCGAAACGCAGCTGGTCCTGCGCGTAGATGCCGATCTGTTGCTGGGTCACGACATTGTCGGCATAAACGAAATTCGTTCCCTGCGTCGAGCCATAGACCGGCTTGAGCGCGCCGATCGCATTCGACCCGCAGCAGGCCTGCACCTGATCCAGCTTGTAATATTTATAGTCGAGACCAAAGAGCAGCGAATGGCTGACCGCTCCGGTTTCGAACTGTCCTTCAATGCGGTTGTCAACGCCGAAACTATCCGCCTTCGACAGGCCGTCATAACCGAAGCGGGTCAGCATATAGTCATTGGTGGTGGCATCGAGGATCGGCTGGCCATTGGCGTCGGCATTGGCCCAACCGCCCGGATAGGGTCCGGTCTCGTGCTTGTAGAGGTGGCCATAACGGGCGTTCTGGCTGATCTTCCAGCCATTATCGAATTCATGACTGACTTCATAACCGACCATAGACAGGTAGACACGGCCATTGTCGATATCCGGTTCGCCATAAAAGGCCTTGCGGTCGAGCTTGCCGAAGGGTGCGTCGACCACGGTGCCGACATAGGGCAGGAAGCCGTTGCCGACATGCACCTGATCGAGCGCCGAGAAATATCCGTAGAGTGTGGCGCTTGTCTGCGCATCCGGCTCGAAGGTGATCTGCGGCATGATGAAGCCGCGCAGATCCTCTGAGTAATCAGTGTAATTATCGCCGCCGGAAACCTTGCCGGTGACGCGGTATTTCCACACGCCCTCAGCATCCACCTTGTCGCCGAAATCGAAACCGAAAAAGGCATTGCCGAAATTGTTGATGCCGATTTCCGTTTCACGAACCGGCGTATCCTGAGTTTGCTTGCGGACCAGCTGCACGATACCGCCGGGATTGGCGCCGCCATACAGCACCGAGGCCGGCCCTTTGAGGACTTCCACCCGCTCCAGACCATAGGCATCCATCTGGAAACCGCCGAAACCATAGCTGAACAGGTTCAGCCCATCGAGGAACACGCCGGTCTGGGTGGCCTGAAAACCGCGAATGTAAAACCAGTCAGTATCCGGGTCGGTGCCGAAGGGCTCAGCCGTCACACCGGGCGTATAACGCAGCACCTCGTCGATTTTGGTCACGGCGCCGCGGTCATTCATTTCCTGGCGGCCAACAACGGATACGGATTGCGGAATGTCTTTCGTTTCCGTGTCGGTTTTCGAGCCGGTCGCGCTTTTCTTCGCGACATAGCCACGGACCGGGCCCGTAGCATTTTCCGCCCCCTGCCCTTCGACGGTGATTTCCCGCAGAACAGTCGTTTCCTGTGCGTGGCCCATCACCGGCGCCATCAAAACAACGGCAGCCGTTCCCAAAGCCAGGCGGCTCAAAAACATCCCATGCAAATTTTTCAAGATATGCCCCGAAACAGATCGCGGCCGACGATCATAGCCGTCAGGCCGCAGCACTTCAATTAAGCTGAGTATTTACATCAGGATTAAGGCGGGATGCTTGTCGTTTTCCGGGAGGATTTGAAGCTTATTGGCCTCTCGCACTGTTTTGTGCCCGTCATTTTATGCGGCGAGACCAGCCATCAACCTTTGCGTCGGCCGATCCTCGCAAGCAGCATGACGGGAAGGATGCCGATGACGACAATCGCCAGTGCGGCGATTGCCGCCTCCTCATAGGTGCCGCGGGCGGCTTCGCCATAAAGATGGGTCGCGAAGGTCTCGAAATTGAGCGGCCGCAATAACAGCGTGGCGGGGAGTTCCTTGACGCAGTCCACGAAGATCAGCAACGCCGCCGCCGCAAGCGATGCTTTCGAGAGCGGCAAATGGATCTGGCGGAATGTCTGGGTTGCGGATCGCCCGAGTGTTCGCGAGGCGTGATCAAAAGACTGCGGGATACGGCTCAAACCCGCATCGACGCCGCCAGCGGCAATGGTGAGGAAACGTGCCGAATAGGCGTAGATCAGGGCTGCACCGCTGCCGATGAAAATGAGGCCCGTGGATATGCCAAACCAGTTGCGCATGGTCTGGTCGACAAACCGGTCGAAACCACCGAGCGCAATCAGCACGCCGATGGCAATGACAGTGCCGGGGGCTGCATATCCCACCGTGGAAAGACGATAGGACCAAAGCGAGAGACGCCCCGGAGCAAGGCGCATTGCGTAAGCAACCGCAAGGCCGAGAATAAGGGTGATCACCGTCGCCACCCCGGCAAAGACGATGGTGTTCAACGCCTCCTCGGTGAAACGGGCAGACAGGCCGCTGAAGCGGAACCGTTTCCATGCCTCGATGACGAGATAGCTCGCTGGCGCCACAAAACCGATCAGGACCGGCAGGCTACCAAGCATGAAGGCCCCGCAGGCCTTGAGGCCGGTAAGGCGCACTGGCTCCAGTTCCCGGCTTTTCTGCGCGGAAACCGAATAACGCTGCTTGCGCCGCGCCCAGCGTTCAAACGCCACGAGGGCGACGACGATGAACAGCATGGAGAGCGCAATCTGCGCCGCACCCGGCAGATCGGATTTCGTGACCCAGGTCGTATAGACCGAAACGGTGAGGGTGCGGACGCCCAGAAATTCCGAGGCGCCGATATCGTTCAGCGCTTCCATAAGGGCAAGGCTGACGCCGACCGCGATCGCCGGCCGCGCCAGCGGCACCGCAACCTTCAAAAAAGCCTTCTGTCTGGAAACGCCAAGCGTGCGGGCTGCCTCCAGCAGATTGCCGGCCTGTGTGAGAAACATGGCGCGGACGGGAATATAGACATAGGGAAACAGCACGAAGCCAAGCAAAATGATGCAGCCCGTCATCGATCTTATATCCGGCAGACGGAATTCACGCGGGCTGGAATAACCGAGCAGAAAGCGGATTACACCCTGCACTGGCCCGATCGGATGCAGAATATCCAAATAGGCATAAGCAACAATATAGGTTGGCATGGCAAGCGGCAGCAGCAGCGCCCATTCCAATATCCGGCGACCGGGAAAATCATAAGCGGTAACCAGCCAGGCCGATGAGGTTCCAATGATACCGGCCAGCAAGCCGACACCGGCGAGAAGGATGACCGTATCCGGCAAGGCCGTCAAAAGAACGGTGGAGCCGAGATGCTCCCACAGGCCGGCAGAACCCTGTACCGCCTGAGAGACCAGCGCCAGAACCGGCACCATGGCGCCGCAGACCGCAACGAGCGATAGGCCCAGCCACCAGAAGGAGGATGAAAACCTTGGTCTTGCGCGGGACGTCAATGGCTGAACGGCGTCTGAATTCATGAGCTTCTTGAAAATACAGGGAAAGGCGCCCGCGGGTGCGAGCGCCTTCCACCTTGTTGCCAATTGGCCTTTACTTGTCGAAACCGACCTTGTCGACCAGTTCGCTCGCCTGCTTGCGATGCGACACGATCTCCGTCAGCGGCTTGTTGTCGATCTTCAGGTCGCCGAAGGAAGCGACGATCTCGTTGAGGCCCGCGCCCTGCTTGACCGGATATTCGTAGTTGGCTTCAGCATAGATCTTCTGGGCTTCGTCAGAAACGAGATATTCCAGAAGCTTGACGGCTTCAGCCTTGTTCGGCGCATTCTTGGCAACGGCCGCACCGGTGATGTTGACCTGCGTACCGCCATTCTTGAAGGTCGGCAGAACCACCTTGATGGCATCGCCCCACTTGACCTGCTCTTCGCCGCCCTTGCCCGAGCGCATCAGACCGACATAGTAGGAATTGGCGATACCGATATCGCAAATGCCGCCGAGGATGTCCTTGGCAACGTCACGGTCGCCGCCGCCAGCCTTGCGGGCCAGGTTTTCCTTCACGCCAGCAAGCCACTTTTCAGTGTCGGCTGCACCATAATGGGCGATGTAATCGGCAAACAGCGCCGTGTTGTAGGGGTGCTGGCCAGCGCGAATGCAGACCTTGCCCTTCCACTTGGCATCCGCCAGATCTTCATAGTTGAAGGAAGCAAGGTCGAGATCCTTCGCCGCATAAAGAACGCGGGCGCGCATGGAAAGCGCAAACCAGTGACCCTTGGCATCACGAAGTTCAGCCGGGACTGCCTTGGTCAGGGTTTCGGACTCAACCGCCTGGGTAACGCCCTTTTCGGCGAGATCAACGAGGTTGCCAGCATCCACGGTCATCAGGACGTCGGCCGGCGAGCTTGCGCCTTCGCTCAGAACGCGCTCGGCCAGGCCGTCCTTCAGGAATACGGTGTTGACCTTGACGCCGCTCGAAGCGGTGAAGGATTCCAGCAGGGGCTGGATCAGGCCCGGCTCTCTAGTGGTGTAGATATTGAGTTCTGCGGCGCTGGCTGATCCGGCTGCAAAAGCAACCGTGCTGGCGAGCAGGGCAAATCTGGTAAAGTTCGTCATGGTCGTCTCCCTCTTCGATGGCGGCAATATAGAGGCAGCAGACATCATACCTGATGGATCAAATCAAGTTTTATTTCGCTGTTTTTCGATGAGTTTGATCACCAAGAGTTGAAAATGATGCGGAAATTTACATGCAAATCCGCTCATTCAACTTCAAGTAAATATCAGAACACCCTTGGGGTCGATACCGAAACGCACCGCCTTGGTCTTGGCGGGTGTGCGTTGCATCGTCCGGACACGCAAATCTCCGGGCAACCCCGGCACGGCAATACCGAGCTGTTCGATCTCACCGAGGAAAACCCGGCTCAATATTTCGCCGGCGATCCCGTCCTTCGCTGAATTGTCCTCGATAATCGAAATCGCGTTGGGTCGAACATAGGCAACGGCTGCAAGGCCATCGGGCAGATCGGATGCATCACCCAGCAGCCCGAGCGGCGTTTCAACGCGCCCCTGTTTTACCCGGCCCTCGATCTTGTTGAAGGCGCAGAAAAAATCGGCGGCATAGCGGGTTTTGGGATTATCGTGAATTTCATATCCCGTGCCGCTCTGCACGATACGCCCGCGCTGCATCAGCACCACGCGGTCGCCTGCGGACAACGCCTCTTCCGGATCATGGGTGACCATGATTGCCGTGGTGCCCAATTGCCGCAGAAGACCAAGCGTCTCCTCACGGACATTGTCGCGCAAACCCCTGTCCAGATTGGAGAAAGGCTCATCCATCAGCAACAGGCCGGGCTGCGGGGCGAGCGCACGGGCGAGCGCCACACGCTGCTGTTCACCGCCCGAAAGCGTATGCGGATAGCGTTTGGCCAGATCCTGCAGATGCACGTGCTCGATCATCTCTTCCGCACGGCGGCGGGCTTCCGCCTTAGCCAGGGTTCTGAGACCGAACATGACATTCTGTTCGACTGTGAGATGCGGGAACAGCGCATAATCCTGAAAGACAAAACCGATATTGCGCTTTTCCGGCTCAACGAAAACCGCCGAATCGGCAACGGTCGAACCATTAAGGGAAACACTGCCGTGGTCCGGCGTCTCCACGCCCGCAACGATGCGCAGCAGGGTCGATTTTCCACAGCCCGACCGTCCAACCAGACAAATAATTTCGCCGCGTTCGACGGACAAGTCGATATCGGACAAGACATCCGTATCACCGAATCTTTTCCCAACCGATTTCAGTTCAAGCGCTGCGCTGCCTGCCATTTCCAATCCTGCCCTGCTTTGCGAATTATGTTGATCGCTCAAATCAGGATTAAAGTCAAAAAATCGCACATAACTCCGTTTCATTCACGAGGACGCGAGATGTGCGACAGCAATATTGACGTTTACGTTAGAGTTAAATAGGCTTTACCCATACGATGGACGTCAGGGGATTCCGCGTCTATCATTCGTCACCGGGGAGCGGGAGGAGCGGTCGATCCGGTGGCGCACATGTGGTTCCTTCTATCTCGCCGATATGCCGGCTGGTTGCGGGAGCTTCATGATCATCACGAAGCCTAAAGCGCCCTTGATGCATTCCACCGAATGCGCGGCGCGAAAAAGACTCTGGGAGGAGAAGCATGAGTGAATTGTCCCTGGGACAGCCGGAAAATGTCAGCGTAGAAAAGCGTTGGCTGTCGTCCTATCCGCCGGGCGTCCCTTCCGAAATCCCCGTATCGGCCAACGCCTCGCTTGTAGATCTTCTTGAAAAGAGCTGCGTGCAATTTGCCGACCGCAAAGCCTTTTCCAGCATGGGCAAGTCGCTGACCTACCGGCAGCTGGACGCTCAAACCCGCGCCGTGGCCGCGTGGCTGCAATCCAGAGGACTGGAAAAGGGTGACCGGGTGGCGGTGATGATGCCGAACATCCTGCAAAATCCCGTCGCGGTTTATGGGATCCTGCGGGCGGGCATGATCGTGGTCAACGTCAATCCGCTCTACACGCCGCGCGAACTGGAACACCAGCTGAAGGACTCCGGCGCAAAGGCGCTGTTCGTGCTGGAAAACTTCGCCCATGTGGCGCAGCAGGCGGTGCCGAAAACCGCCGTGCGGCATGTCGTCGTCGCAACCATGGGCGATCTCCTCGGCTTCAAGGGACATATCGTCAATCTTGTCGTTCGCAAGGTGAAGAAGCTTGTGCCCGCCTATGCGATCCCCGGCTCGATCAGCTTCAAGGCGGTGCTGAAGGAAGGCCAGGGATTTTCCCTGAAGTCCGTTGGCCTCACGGCTCAGGATATCGCCTTCCTGCAATATACCGGTGGCACGACAGGCGTCTCCAAAGGCGCGATCCTTACCCACGCCAATCTTCTGGCCAACAAGGCGCAGATCAGCCTGTGGCTGGACGCCGCCTTCAGCAGCCGCAAGGATCGTCCCGAGGTTCTCAACTTCATCTGCGCTCTGCCGCTCTGCCACATTTTTGCGCTGACGGTGAATTCGCTGATGGGCATTGCGCTCGGTGGCCACAATCTGCTGATCGCCAACCCGCGCGACATTCCCGGCTTCGTCAAGGAACTGTCGCATTATCAGCCGCATGTGTTCCCCGGCATCAATACGCTTTTCAACGCGCTGATGAACAATGAGGATTTCCGCAAGCTCGACCTTTCGTCGCTCATCCTCGTTCTTGGTGGCGGCATGGCCGTGCAAAGACCGGTCGCGGAACGCTGGCTTTCCGTGGTGGGCTGCCCGATTGCAGAAGGCTACGGTCTCTCTGAAACATCGCCGGTGGCGACGGTCAATCGCCTCGATTCCCAGGAATTCAGCGGCACCATCGGCCTGCCGCTGTCATCGACGGAGATCGACATTCGCAACGACGATGGCAACAGCTTGCCCATGGGTGAAGTTGGCGAGATTTGCATCCGCGGGCCGCAGGTCATGGCCGGTTATTGGCAACGGCCCGATGAAACCGCAAAAGCCATGACCGCCGATGGCTTCTTCCGCTCCGGCGACATGGGTTTCATGGACGAGCGCGGTTACACCAAGATCGTCGACCGAAAGAAGGACATGATCCTCGTCTCCGGTTTCAACGTCTATCCGAACGAGGTGGAAGAAGTGGCCGCCAGCCATCCCGGCGTCCTGGAATGCGCCGCAATCGGTGTTCCGGACGAACATTCCGGCGAAACGGTCAAACTTTTCGTCGTGAAGAAGGATCAGTCGCTGACGGAAGCGGAGCTCAAGGCCTTCTGCGCCAAAAACCTGACAAACTACAAACGGCCAAAGATCATCGAGTTCCGCACCGAGCTGCCGAAATCCAATGTCGGCAAGATTTTGCGGCGCGAATTGCGCAATCTGAACTGAGCGCTTGAAGCAAATGACGAGAGCCGGGCAACCGGCTCTTTTCTTTTATCCCGGCCCTTTTCTTTTATCAAAGTCGCCTTGATTTGGTCGCCTGAAAAAGAATAGTTTCCTCATCCTTCCACGGAAGCCGAGGAGCACATGATGCAGGCCACCATCGAAAAACTCAAAGCAACGGCAAGCAGCACAGCCGCAACCGATCTTCGCGCCGCCTTTGCGGCCGACGACAAGAGATTCAGCCGTTTCAGCGTAAAATTCGATGACCTGCTGATGGATTACTCCAAATGCGCCGTCAACGAGGAGATCGTGACGCTTCTCGAACAGCTGGCGCGCGAAGGTGGCGTCGAGGCCAAGCGCGAGGAGATGTTCTCCGGCAAGGCGATCAACTTCACCGAAGACCGCGCCGTGCTGCATACCGCGCTGCGCAATCGTTCAAACACCCCCGTTCTTGTGGACGGAAAGGATGTGATGCCTGACGTGAACGGCGTTCTCGCCGCCATGGGCAAATTTGCCGATGCGATCCGTTCCGGCTCCCTGAAAGGTGCGACCGGCAAGAAGATCACCGACGTCGTCAACATCGGCATTGGCGGCTCCGATCTCGGCCCCGTCATGGCGACGCTCGCACTCGCACCTTTCCATGATGGTCCGCGGGCGCATTTCGTTTCCAATATCGACGGCGCACATATTGCCGATACCCTGAAGCTTCTCGACCCGGAAACCTCGCTCTTCATCATCGCGTCGAAGACCTTCACCACCATCGAAACGATGACGAATGCCGCCACCGCGCGCCGCTTCATCGCCGAGAAGCTGGGTGAAGACGCCGTAAAGCATCACTTCGCCGCCGTTTCCACCGCATTGGACAAGGTCGCCGCCTTCGGCATCGAAAGCGACCGCATCTTCGGTTTCTGGGACTGGGTGGGTGGTCGTTATTCGATCTGGTCCGCCATCGGCCTGCCGCTGATGATCGCCATCGGGCCGGATAATTTCGGCAAATTCCTGGATGGCGCGTATGCGATGGACAGGCATTTCCGCGAGGCGCCAATCCGCGAAAACCTGCCGATGCTGCTCGGCCTCATCGGCTTTTATAACCGCAACGTGCTGAACTATCCGACGCGGGCAATCCTGCCCTATGACCAGCGGCTGTCGCGCTTCCCCGCCTATCTGCAGCAGCTCGACATGGAATCGAACGGCAAGGGCGTCACCATCGACGGCACGCCCGTCGAAGGACAGTCCGGTCCTGTTGTCTGGGGCGAACCCGGCACCAACGGCCAGCACGCCTTCTACCAGCTGATCCATCAGGGCACGAGCGTCATTCCGGCCGAATTCATGATCGCCGCCAACGGTTTTGAGCCCGAGCTGCGCCATCAGCACCAGCTCCTCATCGCCAATTGCCTGGCGCAATCGGAAGCGCTGATGAAGGGACGCACGCTGGCCGAGGCAAAAGCCCAGCTCACCTCCAAGGGCATGGAAGACAAGCTTGCGGATTTCATCGCACCGCACCGCGTCTTCACCGGCAACCGCCCATCGATCACCTTCGTCTACGACAAGCTGACACCATTTGCGCTTGGCCGCCTGATCGCGCTTTACGAGCACCGCGTCTTTGTGGAAGGCGTATTGTTCCGCATCAATTCCTTCGACCAGTGGGGCGTGGAGCTCGGCAAGGAACTGGCGACCGGCCTGCTGCCGGTCGTGGAGGGCAAGGAAAGCGCTGCCGGTCATGACAGCTCGACGCAGGGCCTGGTGAAGGCGCTGGCCGGCCTGGCGGGGTAAAATCTCCGCACCTCGATCTCAAGAAAGCCGGAAGAACGCTTCCGGCTTTTTTAATGCGGCGGCCTCAAATATAAAGCGCCGCCATCTTGCGCCAAGCACCTGCCCGATGGGCGCGGCCGTCCCAGACATGCATCTGATGGCCCACCTGCTTGTCGGAAAGAACCCGGCTCAGATGATGGTTGTTGTTGAGAAACGGGTCTGCATCGCCGATGGTGAAAACCATGTCGATGCGGCGCAGATGTTCGAGCCGCTGCGGGCAGTTAAGCCCCGGCAGGAAATGGCTTGGCATGTGGAAATAGATGTCATCATCGTAGTAGCCATCGAACAGATCGCCGAAGGATTCCACCTTCATTGTCAGGTCATAACGGCCGGAAAAGGCGACGAGTTTGCGAAACAGATGCGGGTGGCGAAAAACGAGGCTGGCGGCCTGAAACGCACCGAGGCTGCAGCCGTGAACGATGGTATCGGTATGGGAATTTTTCTCGGCCATCAGCGGCAGTACCTCGCTGAGAATATAGTTCTCGAAGGCTGAATGGCGGCGGATGCGGTCAGCCGGGTGATGATGGGCCGCATAAAAGGTCTCTGTCGCCAGCCCCTCAATGCAATAAAGCTGGAGATGACCTGCCTCCAGCTTATCGGCCAGACTGCCGACAAGCCCAAGTTCTTCATACTCGAAGAAGCGCCCGTCCCGGGTGGGAAACATCAGCACCTTGGCGCCGGCATGACCGAATATCAGGAGCTCCATGTCGCGATGGAGCCTGTGACTAAACCAACGGAGATATTCGCGTTTCATGGCACCTTGAAAAACCGTCTGACCTTGTCCTTATGGACCGCATCTTGCGATGCGCTGTCAGGGTAATCGAAATGCCCGGCGTCGAGGATGAAGATTTCATTAAATTTTGAGTGCGGCAGAGCATTGGCCACTGCGAACTGGCAGGGAGGCGCCACCGATGGATCGAAAAGCGCCGGCGCAACCAGCATCGGTACTTTTATGCGGGCGGCGGCACAGGCGGCATCGAAGAAACGCAGGGTCTCGAGTACATTCGGATGCGCCTTCTGGTATGACTGAACTGAATTCGCACTGCCAACGGTAGGCAATGTCAGCCAGAACGGCCTATGCCCGAATGTCGGCACCACCAGATGGCCGCGGTCAATGCGCTCATCAAACGGTATCGCCAGTGCTCCGATGCCACCGCCGAAACTGATGCCGCTATACCCCACCTGCCCTTCCAGCCAGGGGTAAAGGGTCACGAGCGTCGAAACGGCGACCCACAGATCATCCACGCAACCGCCGATGATGTAATCGTCTTTCCTGTCGATATTGTAGAGAACATGAAGCGCTGATTCCGAAGAAATCGGCGGGCAGGCGCTTAACGAGATACCGCGAAAACAGAGAAACAGGACTGCCGTTTCTTCCACCGGCACTTCGAAATCTGGCTCGGAGCGCCCACCATAACCATGGCCGACGACGAGGCCGCGGCGCACCTGGCCCTCGCGCGGAAGAAGCATCCATCCGCCAATGCGGAAGCCGCCGGTAGAGGTGTAGCTGATATCGAGGACATGCCAGCGCGGATGGCTGAGCCTGCTCTTGCGCAGCACCGGCCGCGGATCCGTGGCGAGCGCGCGGCGATAGCGCTTCTGCCAGAAATCATCAAAGCCGGGCGGCGCTTCGGGCGGGGTGATGGCCAGCAACTGTTCGCGCTTCATGCCGTAGCTTGGGTCGAAATCGAAAGGATGGATATTGGGAACACTCATGCGACGCTTGTTTCGCGAAAAACCGACGGACACAAGGTTTTTGATATTCGAATACCGGTTTTTTAGGGTCTTGACCGCGCGCGCGACGGCTGTGCCGAGAATGCCCCGCCTCAAACGGCGACATTCTGACCTTCGGGCAAGGTCCAAAGCTGTGGGTCCGCATTGATTGCGGCTACAACCTCCAATGCTCTTTCGCGGCATCCCGACGTTTCACCAAGGGCCATATGTTCAGCCTCGATTCCGACCAGGTAATCGGCAACTTCAGCGGCAGCAACGCCTCTGCGCAATTGGCCTGCGGCCGCAATCAGGTAGTTGTCGTATTCATCCGCAAAACACAGGTTATCGGGATCGTTCCAGTTTTCCCCCGCGGGCAACAGGCCGATGGGGTCCCACACGGACCAACCGATATCCCGCAACCGCGAAAGCCTGATCCTGGGTGGTGGGGTAAACGGAGCCATAATCTCATCCGTGGCGATGCAAATTGGGACGAGAATACGCCCCCGTCCTCAGAACCACAATATTCCAGACGCAGATCAAGCGTTAGACAGGGATGCTCAAAGCCCGATTTCATGTGCGAAAGGCGGATTTGCGCCAGCCCGCGAGACAGTGACCGCTGCGGCTTTCGCGCCGAGTGCCAAAGCCTTCCTGATCTGCTCTTCCGTGAGCGTAGCGACCTGCGCCTTGGTCAGAAGGCCCTGCATTTTCAGCGAGGCGAGAATGCCGGCGTCAAACGTGTCGCCCGCACCAACGGTGTCGACGACTTCGACCCGCTCGGAGGCCACTTCCACCTTGAGATTGGCGGTATAACCCACAGCGCCCTTGGCGCCGCGGGTGACGACCACCAGTTTCGCGCCATGATGCAGCCAGTGGCGGGCGAGCGTATCCTCATCGCCTTCCAGACCGAACCAGGCAAGGTCCTCATCCGAGAACTTGACGATATCCGACATGGCGGCCATGCGGCGGATGCGGGCCATGTGGGACTGCTTGTCCTTGATGAAACCGGGGCGGATATTCGGATCGAGCGAGATGACACGGCTTTGATGCTCGCGCGTCATCAACGCCTCATAGGTGCTGCCGCAGGGTTCGGGAATGAGGCTGATGGCACCGAAATGCAACGCTTCGCAATCGGCGCCCAGTGCTGGAAGCTCGGCCTCTGTGATCATCCGGCCAGCGGTGTTCTCGTCGTAAAAAGCGTAAGTCGCGTGGCCATCCACCAGCTTGACGAAGGCGATGGTCGTCGGCCGCGACAGCGTCGCGCAATAGCTGAAATCCACCTTGCTGGCGCGCAGTGTTTCCCGCAGGATATCACCCATCATGTCATCGGAAAGACCGGTGAAAAAGGCGGAGGGGACGCCGAGACGCCCCAGCGCAATTGCCGTGTTGAAGACCGCTCCGCCTGCATAGGGGGCAAAACCCGCCTCGCCCAGCGTCGTCTGCCGGGGCAGCATGTCAATCAGGGCTTCACCACAACACAGGATCATTACGGTCCTCCTCAAAACAGCAAATCAAATGAACTTAAATCGATTTAGACGAAGATCGATCGGAAGGCCAGCCACAAGCCGACTGGCCGCATCCGAAATTAAGATTGCGGCAATTCGCTGACGCCGCCATGCTTTGCAGACCAGGGCAGCGGGTTATCGAGGAAGGCTTCAACCCCCGACAGCGTCTTTTCATCGAACAGTTTTTCAGCCCGTGCGACCGCCAGAACATCGCGCCAGGTCGTCAGATAATGCAGCTTGACATTGCCATTGGCGAAGCGCGCTTCAGCCTCTTCGAAGATGCCGTAATAGAAGAGCGCGATGCCATGATCGACAATGCCACCCGCCGCACGGATGGCGTCGATGAAGGTGAACATCGAACCGCCGGCCGTCGTCAGATCCTCGATGACGAGAACGCGGGCACCTTCCGGCATATGGCCTTCGATCTGGGCATTGCGGCCATGGCCTTTTGGCTTCTTGCGGCAATAGATCATCGGCAGGCCAAGGCGCTCGGCAAGGAAAGCGGCAAAGGGAATGCCCGCCGTTTCACCACCGGCGACACAGTCGAACTTCTCGAAGCCGGCCTCGCGCATGACAGCCGCCGCCGCGAAATCCATGGCCGCCGAGCGAATGCGCGGGAAGGAGATGAGCTTGCGCATGTCGATATAGACAGGGCTCTTCATGCCCGAAGCGAAGGTATAAGGGCTTTCGGAGTTGAAATGGACCGCCTTGATTTCCCACAACATCTTCGCAACCAGTTCCGCGACGACGGTGCGGTCAGTGAATGTGAAATGGTTCATAGGCGTTCTCCTTTTCGGCCTTGGTTTATCGCTCCGAAAACCCGGGTCGGTTTGCGGAAAGCACAACGTCTTAGTTCAGTGTTGCAGGCATCCTCAGGCGGCACCGGATTTGAGGGTGGATACCTGAAGACCATAACAAAACCGCCGGCAGTGCCGGCGGTCATTAAAAAATCAGCTTACATCCCAGTGGAGCGGGAACATCGGGTCAAACACCGTCACCGGCCCGGCGCCGGTCTCGATCTTTTCGGGAAAGGAGACCGCTTCATCACGCTTGATCAGCGTGATCGTCTCTTCATTCGGTGCGAGACCATACCAGGCGGGACCATTCAGCGAAGCGAAGGCTTCCAGTTTATCGAGGGCATTTTCATCCTCGAAGACATGGGCAAGGCAGCTCATGGTGTTGATGGAGGTATAGATACCGGCGCAGCCGCAGGCGCATTCCTTGGCGGGATCAACATGCGGGGCGGAATCCGTGCCGAGGAAAAAGCGCGCATCACCCGAAGTCGCGGCCGCCCGCAGCGCCAGCCGGTGTTCCTCGCGCTTGGCGACGGGCAGGCAATAATAATGCGGCTTGATACCGCCGACCAGAATGGCATTGCGGTTGATGATGAGATGGTGGGTGGTGATGGAACCGGCCAGATTGGCCTTGGATGACTTGATGTGGTCCACGCCGTCGCGGGTGGTGATGTGCTCCATCGTCACCTTCAGTTCCGGCAGGCGCTGGCGCAGCGGTTCCAGAACCGTATCGATGAAAACCTTCTCGCGGTCGAAAATATCGACCTCTGGCGTCGTCACCTCGCCATGCACGCAGAGCGGCAGGCCAATCTTCGCCATGCGTTCCAGCACCGGCATCGCTCTGTTGAAATCGCGCACGCCGCCATGGGAATTGGTCGTCGCACCCGCAGGATAGAGCTTTACGGCGGTGATGAGGCCGCTTTTTTTGCCCTCTTCCACGTCGTCGGCAACAGTATCCTCAGTGAGGTATAGGGTCATCAGCGGCTCGAAGCGGTCACCCGCCGGGATCGCCTTGACGATGCGTTCGCGATAGGCGCGGGCATCGGCCGTGGTAACGACCGGCGGCACCAGATTAGGCATGATGATGGCGCGGGCGAAATGGCGGCTCGTATCCCCGATCACCCCTTCCAGCATGGCGCCATCACGAAGATGCAGGTGCCAGTCATCAGGGCGGCGCAGGGTGAGCGACTTCATCGGGATACCTCGGAGCATGATGGAATTGCGCCCGCTTAGCATCTTTTGTCGCGGGAAAACAGCCGCCGAAAGCTATCGGGCGGCTGTAAATGTCATTTTTTTGGAAAGCGCCTCAGATGTTGCCCGCTTCCGGACCCCAGACATCGGTCATGGCGAAACCATCCGCCAACGGGTCGAAAGGATCGAGACCCACCTGGTGCAGACCGAAGGTGAAGCCGCGCCCGGCAATGGTGGGAATGACGGCCAGACGACCCGCCACTTCGGTGACGGCGGAAAGGCCGACATCGAATTCCGAACCGATGATCGAGCGGGATTTATATTCGTCTCCCACCTTCACCTTGCCGCGCGCATAAAGCGTGGCAAGATTGGCGGAATTGCCGGTGCCACAGGGGGAGCGATCCGCCCGGCCCGGCCACATGGTGGTGCAGGTGCGGATGGAACCATCGGCATCCACATCGCGGAACATGACATAAGCGACGCCTGATATGGCGGGGATTTCCGGATGAACGACCGTCATTTCACGGTTGACGAGGTCTTTCAGGGTCATGCCGGCGGCAACGAGTTTCGCGGCATTGGCCTTCTCGATGGTGAGACCGATCTGGCGAACATCAACGAGTGCGTAAAAAATGCCGCCGTAGGAAATGTCCATCGTCACTTTGCCCCATTCGGGCGTGTCGATGCTGACATCCAGCTCATGCACGAAGGACGGAACCATGGTCAGCTTGACCTTTTCGCAGCGCCCGTCATGGCAGGTGGCCGTCGCTTTGACGAGGCCGGCGGCCGTTTCGAGGATGATGACGGTTTCCGGTTCCCGCATCTCCACCATGCCGCTTTCCAGCAATGCCGTGGTGGCACAGATGGAATTGGAGCCGGAGCTGGCATGCGCCTGATCCGGCTGGAGAATGACGAAAGCGGCGTGCGCATCCGGATGCTTCGGCGGCAGGAGAAGATTGACCGACCCCATCGGCGTACCGCGCGGTTCAAGCGTCAGGAAGCGGCGCAGCGCCTCCCCCTGCGGGTCCGTATTCATCCAGTGAAGCTGTTCAGCAACCGTGTTACCTGGGATTTTCGGCGCGCCGCCGGTGACGACACGGCCGATTTCGCCTTCGCAATGGACATCGAGAAGCTGGAGGGTGCGTTTCCAACGCATGGGGTCTTACTCCGGAAGTTGGGTTGTTGGCCCAACCATACAGATAAAAATACAAGCTGTATACAAATCTGCGGGGCGTAATGATAAAAACGCTTGGCGTTTTCGCCACCCCCACACGCATTGTAGTTTAGCGGTTACGGCATTCCGTCCGGTTTCGATTGGCGGCGGCATCGCAGTTCACCCTTGACGACTGCAGT
The DNA here is from genome assembly GCF_030518355.1 of Agrobacterium sp. V1. NCBI lineage: Bacteria > Pseudomonadati > Pseudomonadota > Alphaproteobacteria > Hyphomicrobiales > Rhizobiaceae > Agrobacterium > Agrobacterium sp. V1. The sequence continues at coordinate 74,071 of NZ_JAULSF010000001.1, read as the reverse complement.
GCCTGATCATCCACCACGGAACCGGCCGTATCGCCCACCGATCCGACCGTATTCTCCATGGAGCGCCCGAGGCGTTCCACCTGCCGGCCGTAATTTTCCCGCGTGCGCGGATCAAAGACTGCAATCGGTGCGCTGACCACCACGCTGGCCGCCGTTCCGACGGTTTGCGCAGCGCCGATGCTGACCGCGCCAAGCGCCTCACCCAGACCGACATCGGAATCCGTCACCGTCTGGCCGGCGATGAGGCGATCACCGATCAGGCGGACGACCTCGGGGCTTTCGGCAAATTTACCGTGGTTCAGGCGATCACCGGATTGCAGCTTGGTGAGATCGAGAACGGTGATGCCGGCCTTTTCCAGCTGGCTGCTATAAGGCTCGACGGATGGATCGATCTGGCCAAGGCGGTCGACATTGCCGGAGATGCGGCGCGACAGGCTGAGTGCGCGGTCATCCTGTGAAACGAAAAGGGTGAATTTCGGCGGCGTCTTGCCAAGACTTGCAAATTGCCGGCTGAAGACGTCCACATCGAGATCCGGCGCGGCAAGAATGACATTGCTGATCTTCGGATCGACCCGGCCGTTGCGAATGGCCATCTGGCGCAGCGCTTCCACCGCAAGCCAGGTGCCCATGGAATGCGCCATGACCGTGACCTCGCCGATGGACTTGTCTTTGGCCAGACGCGTCAGCATCTCTTCAAGGGCATCGCGGGAATAGTTGGTGCTTTCCTTGTCGTAATTATAGTCGAAAATGCTTGCCCGCGACGGCCAGGTGAAGACGACGGGCACAACATCCGTGCCTGAATCATGGACGATCTGGGCGAAGCGATAAACGGATTCTTCGTAGCGATTGTTGAAACCATGCACGAAGACCAGCACGCGGCGGTCCTTCGCGATATGTTTACCGATCCAGGTTCTGGTTTCGGCTTCAGAACGAATAGGCTCCACCGCCACCGTGGTGAAATCCTTCAGCGGGTTCGGCGGCAGTTTTTTCGGCCATTGCACCTGCCCAACCTTGCGGTTGGCGTTGGGTGGAATGGAAATGGTGACGGCGTCGACCTTCAAACCGGTTCCACGCTCACCGCCGAAAAGCACGGCGGTGTTTTCCGATGGCGCACGCGTGGTGGCGACCAGAAGATTGACCGGCGTCGTGCCCGCCACGGTCTGCCCCGTCGGCGTCATGACCCCGATGGGACGCCCACCGCAGCCTGCGAGCAGGGCGACAATCGCAATTACGGCCACGAAGCGAATGGGCATCACATCACTCTCCTACAACCCAGAGGCAGCCGGATAGCAGCCAGGGGGAGAGAATTTTCTACCGGAGGCGGAACTGCCGCGCCAGCAACCAAAGCGCAGCATCGGACAATTTCCCCACCGGTGTGTCCAAACAGACCCAATTGCCGGGAGATGGGGCCGGCAATTGGGTGGCCCGATAAAAACGCAGACCCTATCGCTGCGGTAACATCGTGCCTCTTTCACGCAGCGCATTGTGCCAGGACAGCGCCTCTTCGATGAGATGCGGCGTGTGCCCGCCCCGTGCCGCCGCCCGCTGATAATAATCCGTCAGCGCATCGCGATAGCTGGGATGCACGCAGTTTGCGATGATGACCGCCGCCCGCTCGCGGGGAGCGAGACCGCGCAAATCCGCCAGCCCGATTTCGGTGACGAGAATATCCACATCATGTTCGGTATGGTCGACATGGCTGACCATCGGAACGACGCTGGAGATGGCCCCGCCCTTGGCGATCGACTTGGTGACGAAGATCGACATATAGGCGTTACGGGCGAAGTCGCCCGAGCCGCCAATGCCGTTCATCATATGCGTTCCGCCGACATGGGTGGAATTGACGTTGCCGTAGATATCGAATTCCAGCGCCGTGTTGATGCCGATGATACCGAGGCGGCGGATGACTTCTGGATGATTGCTGACTTCCTGCGGGCGAAGGATCAGCCGGCTCTTGTAGTCTGCCAGCCGCGGCATGACCCGTTCATTCATGGCGGAGGAGAGCGTGATCGACGAACCGGAGGCGAAGGTGAGCTTACCTGCATCGAGGAGCTCGAAGGTCGAATCCTGCAGGACTTCCGAATACATTTTGAGATCATGAAACGGCGTATCGATGAAACCATGCATCACCGCATTGGCAATGGTGCCGATGCCGGCCTGGAGTGGCTGGAGTTCGTGGGTCATGCGGCCATGACGAACCTCGTTCAGCAGGAATTCGGTGAGATGGGCGGCAATCGCCTTGGTTTCGTCATCCGGCGGCAGCACCGTGGAAAAGCTGTCGCTCTTGTCGCTCAGCACGATGGCGGCGATCTTTTCCGGCGGAACCGGAATGAATGGCAGGCCGACACGGCTGTCCGTCGCCACCACGGGGATGGGCATGCGGGTCGGGCGTTTGGCGGGAATGAAGATGTCGTGCAGCCCCTCCAGCACTTCGGGCTGCGACAGGTTGATCTCAACGATGACCTTATCGGCCAGAATGGCGAAGCTTGCGGAGTTACCGACCGAGGTGGTGGGGACGATACCGCCTTCCGCCGTGATTGCCACGGCCTCGACAATGGCAACATCGACGCCGTGGATCTGACCGCCGCGCAACTGCTCCACCGTTTCCGAAAGATGCTGATCGATGAACATCACCTTGCCGTCGTTGATTGCCTTGCGCAAAGCAGGATCGGACTGGAACGGCATGCGCCGCGCCAGCATGCCGGCCTCGACCATGGTCTTGTCGAGATCGTTGCCAAGGGAAGCACCGGTCATCAGGGTGATCTTCATGGGATGCGACTTGGCGCGCTCGGCCAGCGCCAGCGGCACGGCCTTGGCTTCACCAGCGCGTGTGAAGCCGCTCATGCCGACAGTCATGCCATCCTGAATGAGACTGGCGGCCTCTTCAGCGCTGACGATCCGGTTCAAGAGGGACGCGTTGCGGATACGCTTTTCAAGCATGCACTTCTCCATGATCTGCACTCACGATGGCACGTCATCAAGCTGGCCACCTCTTGGGCGACTATGGCGTGCAGTTTCATCGATGAAACTGACATAGATCAAGGGTGCGGCCGGGACTATGGCCTTAGCCCATCAAATCTTGCGCGACAAACCGCAAGTGGTGCATCGGCGCTACAGGCTGCGGGGTCTCCGCGACATCGCAGCCTCGCCAACCGGCGAGCCTTCCGCAGCATCGTATCGGCGGCGAAACAGGATGAGGCAGGCGACCGCCCCGTCCTATCGCCAAAAATCACCCGCGATCAGGGGCCTTCGCAGATGGGGGCCTGACCAAACACAACCTGCCCCACTTCGGCATCATAAGCGCGCAGACCGAATGCACCCATTGTAATGACCCGGTAACAGGGGTTGCCACCCGTCCACAGCGGATCGAGAACATCGATATCGGTGATGAAACGATGCGCGCAGGCCTGACCGGAGCTGTAGGCTATGCCTTCGGCCGTCGTGCCGGCCATAGGCACATGGATATGGCCAAAAATGATATGACGCACACCGGCCGGGTGGGCCGCGAGGTGGCGCATGATGGCGCCATCATCATGCATGCCAATATGTTCGAAATGGCGGATGCCGCAATCCATCGGCGGGTGGTGAATGAACACCGTCACCGGTAGATCGCCCGCGCTTTCCAGCGCACTCTCCAGCCATGCCAGGCGATCCGCGCCATACCTGCCGCCGATGACATCGGCTTCGTGGCTGTCTAAAAACAGCAGTCGGCCGAAGTCCGTATCGATGAAAGACTGGATATAGCCATTATCGTCGCGCGGCTGCTCCGGGAAAGCTGCCACGAATTCCGGACGCCGGTCGTGGTTGCCAAGCATCAGCCGCACGGGCACAGAGACGGGCGCGAGAATATCGCGCAGCAGTTCGTAGGCTTCCGGCTCGCCGTAATTGCAGAGATCGCCTGTCATGACAAGAAGATCGGCGTCGGCATGTTTTTCGACAATATCGGCCACCGCCGCGCGCAGCTGCTTTTCCGGATCGACGCCGTTTACAGCGATGCCGGGGGGGACGAGATGGGTGTCGGTGATCTGGATGATCTTCATAACAGGTCTTTCTGCACAAAATGGCTGCGGGAACGGATTTCCCCGCAGCCTTCTCGATGGTTTTGCTTATTTCAGCAGGGCGTTGGTCTGCTCGACAACCTGCTTGAGACCGGCTTCCGGCGTCACTTCACCGCGCATGACGGTGCCGATGATGTCGCGCTGGGTGCGCCAGATGCGGACGGAATCACCACCCGGATAACCGGCCCATGGCAGCGAACGGTCAGCCTGAAGCGAAGCGGTCTTCACATTCGGGTTCTCGACATAATAAGGAGCGAGGAAGTCCGGGCCGGTTGCCAGCTTGTTGGTCGGCAGGTAGCCGGTGATGCGAACGATGGTGTTCTGCGCTTCCGGACCGGTGATCCACTTCAGATATTTCCAGGCAGCGTCCTGCTTGGCTTTTTCCTGCGTCAGGATAACGGCAGAGTTGCCGCCGGTCGGCACGCCGCCCTTTTCCTTGTTGTCGAGCGGGAAGGTTGCCGTCTTCAGCTTGAAGCGGTCGCCAACCAGGCCCTGGATCGTCTGAACGTGGGCCGGGGTCGAGAAGATGAAGCCGGTGAGGCCTGCACCGAACTGCTGGCGGGACTGATCCCAGTCGAGCAGGTTCTGACCACCTTCGGTAACGAACTGGCGAGCCATCTTCAGGGCGTTGAGGCCGATCTCATTGTCGAAGGCAACGGTCTTGGTCTTTTCGTCAACGAGCTTGCCACCCTGTTCGAACACCAGCGCCTGCCACAACCAGTCATCCGGCCAGCCGTTGATGTCGTAGCTCATGCCGGCAAACTTGGCATCGAGAGCCTTGATCTTCTTGGCGAGAGCGATAAGCTCCGGGAAGGTGGTCGGCATCTTGTCCGGGTCGCCGCCAGCCTTGGTGACGAGGTCGGCGTTGATGTAGATAATCGGCGAGGAAGCGTTGACCGGCAGGCCGTATTGCTTGCCGTCGATCTGGCCGAGAGCGGCCATCTTCGGGCTGTAGTTCTTGTCGAGGAACGCCTGACCGCCTTCAGCCTGGATGAACGGGCCGAGATCGGTGATCTGGTTGCGCGGTGCGAGCGTGTGAACCAGTTCCGCCGTCAGGTTGTAACCCGAGAAATAAACATCAGGCAGGTTGCCCGTGACGGCAGAGCGCAGAACTTGCTGCTGGCCTTCATTGTAGCCTGCGGCCGGGGCGAGGAAGTTGATCTTCACATCCGGGTTCTTCTTCATGAATTCATCGGCCAGCGGCTGATGGAACTTGGTGAAGCCCGGCAGGTTGTAGAGAACGTTCAGCGTGATTTCATTGGCCAGAGCCGGCTGTGCAAGGCCTGCAAAAGCCATGCCGAGGGCCAGACCGCTCACCAAAGCGCGTCGGTTGAGTTTCATATCAGTCTCCAGAGAGGTTGGGAGGAGGAGGAGTGTGAACGGCGTCACTTGACGCCGGTCATGGTAATACCGGCGATGAAATGGCGGCGTGCGAGGAGGAAGCACAGCACCATCGGCGCGGTAATCAGTGTGGCGCCCGCCATCAGCGCGCCGTAGTTCGCGCCGGATTCAACATCGGCGAAGAACATCATGCCAAGCGGCGGCGGGGCGAGATTGGTGTCGGAGACCACGATCATCGGCCAATAAAGGTCGTTCCAGTGGGCAACGAGCGAGAAGACCGAAAAAGCGGCGAGCGAAGGCAGCGAGCCACGCAGGACGAGCCCCCAGCAAATTTCCATTTCCGAAAAACCATCCATGCGTGCCGCCTCGATGATTTCATCCGGGTAGCTGCGGAAGGACTGGTTGAACAGGAAGATGGCGAAGACCGAGAGGAAGAACGGCATCATCATCGCGAAATAGGTGTTGAGGAGCTGCGTTTTCGCCAGCCCGACGAAAAGCGGCAGCGCCAGCGCCTGGATGGGAACGCAGAGTGCGGCGATGACGAGGCCCAGGAGCAGCTTGCGGCCCGGAAACCGGAGCTTCGCCAGCGCATAGGCCGCCGGAACCGAGGTCAGCACCTGAACAATAAGGATGCCGACGCAGACGATGACGCCATTCAGCATGAAGCGCGCCATCGGTACCTGCCCCGCCGCCCGGGCATAGTTTTCCACCGCGTCGAATTTTTCGGGAATCGGCCAGAGCGAGACGTTGAATATTTCCGCCGGTGAGCGGATCGACGTCAGCATCATCCAGTAGAACGGCAAGAGCATCACGAATGCGCCGAGCGCCAGCACCAGATGCGGGAAATATTTGCGGAGAGCGGCCATCAGTAATGCACCTTCCGGTCCATATGCAGCGTCTGGCCTATCGACAGGACCAGCACGATCGCGAGGAAGATAATGGTCAGCGCCGCCGCATAACCGGTGTTGGAATATTCGAAACCCTCAAGATAAAGATCAAACAGCAGGGTTTCCGAACCGAAGCGGCCCTTGGTCAGCACGGCGACCGTCTCGAATACCTTGAAGGCCGAGATGGAGGTGGTGACCACCACGAACATGGTCGTCGGCCCAAGCATCGGCCATGTCACCGTCAGGAACCGGTCTATGGGGTTCTTTGCACCGTCCAGCCGCGCTGCCTCATGCAGATCCTTCGAAATGGCGGTAAGGCCGGCAAGGAACAGCACCATGTTGAAGCCCAGAACCTGCCAGATGCCGATCAGCGCCATGGTGGGAATGAGAAGGACGGGATTGGAAAGGAAAGCGACCGGTTCGAAACCCAGCCATTTGATTGCGGCATTCACCGGGCCGAGCGAGGGGTGCAGCAGGAATTGCCACACGGTCGCCATGGCGACGAGCGTTGCAGTGACGGGCAGAAAATAGGCGACTTCCCAGAAGGCGCGGCTCCGCTTGCGATTATAAACGAGCAGGGCCACGCCAAGCGCCAGAAACACACCGAAGGGGATGACGATGACCGCGTAGATGGCCGTGTTTGCCAGCGCGCGCAGGAACACCGGATCCTGAAACGCCTTGGCGAAGTTGCCGAGGCCGACGAAACGCGTGGAGAGAGCGCCGAGCTGGTAATCCGTGACGGAAAAACCGGCGAGAACCAGCATCGGAACAATATAGATGGCCAGAAGCAGCAGGCTTGCCGGGGCGGCGAACATCAGGCCGCGCCAGATCATCCGCCGGTCCGCCTTCGAGAGGCGTGGACGGGATTTGGCACGCACAATCGTGGAAGCATCTACAACCGTCATGCCGGCACCCGCTCACGCACCGTCGTCTTGCGGCGCAGGCCATCGGCGGCAAAAAGATGAGCGCGTTCCGGAGCAAAACCGAGGTTCAGCACGCCATGCGCATCAGCCTCCAGTGCTTCGCCCGCACCCTGACGCAGGGTGATCGCAACCGTCTCGTCGCTGAGAAGACGGCAGCTGACGAAGCGATCCGCCCCGTGGGTTTCGCTGCGGACCACGCGCACGGCAAAACCTTCGGCGCCCGGACGCAGATCTTCGGCGCGCAGGCCGAGGGTGGCCGGACCGGCGTCGCGAGCTGCGGTGTCGATGCCCAGATCACGACCGAAAGCGCTGATCTTGCCGAGTGTATCGATTTCGACCGGCAGCAGGTTGATGGAAGGCGTGCCGATGAAGCGCGCGACGGTCAGCGTTGCAGGCTTTCGGTAAAGCTCATCCGGCGTACCGAGCTGCTCGATGCGGCCTTCCGACATCAACGCGATGCGGTCGGACATGGTCATGGCTTCGATCTGATCGTGGGTGACGTAGATGAAGGTTGCACCCAGCCGCCGATGCAGCCCGGCAAGCTCCTCGCGCATATGGGCGCGAAGCTTGGCATCGAGGTTGGAAAGCGGCTCGTCCATCAGGAATGCGGCAGGCGAGCGCACCAGCGCCCGGGCGAGCGCAACACGCTGGCGCTGGCCACCGGAAAGCTGCGCCGGCTTGCGGTCCAGCAGATGCGCGATCTGCAGGGTCTCGGCCGCCTGTTCGACGGCGGTGTCGATCTCGCGCAACGTTTCGGCCGGCGCCATCATGCGTCCGATCAGCGGCAGGCGGGCGGCAAACGGCAGACGCCGCATGCGCAGCGGCGTCGCGATGTTCTGGCGGACATTCATATGGGGGTAAAGCGCGTAGGACTGAAACACCATCGCCAGATTGCGGTCGCTCGGATCGATCTCCGTCACGTCCTGCCCGCCGATCGACACCGAACCGCGATCCGGCGTTTCCAGCCCGGCAATGATGCGCAGCAGCGTGGACTTGCCGCAGCCAGACATGCCGACGAGGGACAAAAACTCTCCGGGACGGATGGAGAGATCGATCTCTTTCAGAACATCGTCAGCCCCGAAGCCTTTGCCGATTCCTGAAAGCTCAAGTGATTGTGGCGTCATTCTGCGCTCCTTTTCTGAAGCGCATATGCTTATATTGTATGACAATATGACGAAGGTTTGCGGAAAGTTCGGTGACATCAAAAAGCCCGGCAAATCCGGCTCGCCGCCAAGCCTTGTAGTACAGGCTTTCACCAAAACCACTAATATTTAGGGGTTTATTCCCAAATACGCAAAGCTGGCATTTTTCGGCTTAAAACCGCCTCGGAGTGTGCAGTTCCTAAAGCTAGGGTGAGAATCACAAGCACCCGAATTTTGGCTGAAATCTCGTCGCTGCCATGCCGGGCCTCGATCGCAGAGGCGACGCAGTCGTATTTTATCGAGATCGAACCCGCAAACTGCGTTCGCTTCCCACAAGACTTTTACTCTGGGCCATTGGTGGGCCAAAGACTTCGCGAGTGATTCGGAATTTGTTGGGCTCACGGAGCCTCGTCGCCGATACAGGATGGGGAGCGCATGCGGGCCAAACTATGCGGATAAGGCCGCGCCACAGCAACGATTGGCTTATGTCTTGTCGACAGTTTTATGGGAAGAGAAATGGCGCACCCGAAGAGATTCGAACTCCTGACCCCCAGATTCGTAGTCTGGTGCTCTATCCAGCTGAGCTACGGGTGCGTGCCGTTCCGGTCGTTTCCGGTGGCGTGGCGATCCTCTAAAACGTCCTCATTCCGATTGCAAGCGATTTCGTTTCGAAATTGTCATTTTTCCGCAGCAATTCATTTATCCCATTGATTACAAACGAAATTCCATAGGGACCGTTTTTGCAGCGGCGCACACTGCCCTTTTTCCAGCTGGCGCGCCGATGGCTGAGGGTCGTTGACTGAGGAGATCTTCAGGCGGTTCTGGCCGCCTGCACAGTGGCAGCGCGGTCAGCGATCTCGATGCGGAACTGCGTGCCCGGGCCGGGCTTCTCGACAAGCGCTATGGTGCCGCCATGGGCAAGCACCAATTCGCGGGCAATGACGAGACCGAGGCCGGTGCCGCCGGAGCGGGCCGACCCACGGAAAGCGGAGAACAGGTTCTCTTTTGCTTTACGTGGCATTCCCGGTCCGTTGTCGTCGATGACGATGCTGACGACGCTGCCGGCCCTTTGAGCAGCAATGGACAGATGTCGCGGCGCGGCATTTGTCGCATCCGATTGCAGGGCCTGAACGGCGTTGCGACAGAGATTGTGGATCACCCGGAACAGTTGCTCGGCATCCGCGTCGACAGTCAGATCGGTGGGCACGCTGTCATGAAACTCGATGCCGCTCTCCGGCTCGAGCGCCAGAATATCGCGTACATCCCGAACCAGAAGGCTCAAATGAACCGTCTTGCGTTTCGGCGCACCCTCGGTTGCCTGCCCATAGGCCAGAACTTCACCCGTATAGGCCACGGCGCGATCAATGGTGCGCAGCAGTTTCGGAGCGAAACTGCGGACCATCGGGTCCTTGGCATCCACAAGACGGTCAGACATGAGCTGCGCGGATGAGAGGATATTGCGCATGTCGTGGTTGATCTTGGAAACAGCAAGGCCGAGATCGACCAGGTTCTTCTGTTGCCTGAGCGTTTTCTGCAGTTCCGTCTGCATGTCGGCGAGGTGACGGCCAGCAACCGACAGTTCGTCGGTGCCTTCTTCCGGCACGAAGATACGCTCCGGATTGCCCGGATCTTCGGAGAAATGCTGCATGCCGAGCGTCAGCCGGCGTATGGGCCGGATCATGATGCGGTTGATGGAGATAAAGATGAGGCCGGCGGTGACGAGTGACAGGACGATGGAGATCAGGAACACATTGCGGGCATAGGCGAGCATGGCGGCCCGCAGCTTGTATTCGCCGAGCACCAGCTCGATGATAGTGTCACTGTCGCCGACGACATCGAAAACGCGGATGACGCGGTTGCCGCCGAACAGCAATGTGGAAAACGCATCGCGAACCGCTGCCAGCTGCGAAACATCGGAAAGATCATATTGCTCGTCCACCCCGGGCGGCGTTTCCGCCACCGCCAGCAGGCGCGACGTGCCGTCCTTGCGCAGCGCAATCAGCTTTGCCCCGGTTGCCATCAGCGTGTCGTTCTGCACGCTTCGTGGCAATTCGGCCTGCAGGCCGTCGATCACAGCGCCGGCGGCAGCCGCCGTGTTCAGGCGGTCCCGCAGCCATGAAAGACGCATATTGGCGACGGAGGGCACAAAGATCAGCACTTCGGCGATCATCACGAAAATGACCGTGAGCAACAGCAGCCGCCCCGAAAGACCAGCGGTCAACCCCGGCATGCAGTGCACCGGATTGTCCTCCGTGCGGTCCAAGCTGTCTACGCCTTTAGATAACACCTGGCCCTGATCCTATGCGCGCCGCCGCTTCGGTTGAACGGCTCGGTTTATATGCACGCATGATAATAGGACCTAACTGACATTTTTCCAATGCACTGCAAAATAAACGTTTTCATCGTCGCAAAAAACAAACGCCGCCCGAAAGCGGCGTTCTAACTGTAGCGGGTCTTACGGGAAACCGCAGACCGGCGTTCTCAGAATTCCTGCCAGTCGCCATGCGCCGGAGCGGCGGCCGGCTGCGCATTGAGGGCGCGGCTGACGCTGTTCATCAATTTGCGGGCCGGAGAGGCTACAGCTGCCGCTCTGCCGGATACCGCCACAGGCCGCATCGGCTGCTCGATCCGGGTGCGGAGCGGAGCATCCTCAGCGCCGACCTTGAAGCGCGACACCAGGGTCACGAGATGTCCCGCTTCATTGCTGAGCTTGTGGGTTGCGGCCGAAGTTTCTTCCACCATGGCGGCATTGCGCTGCGTCACTTGGTCCATCTGGTTGATCGCCGTATTGACCTCGTGCAGGCCGGTGGACTGTTCCCGTGCCGCCGTGGCAATCGAATGGATGTGGTCATTGATCGCGAGAACACGGGTCTCGATCTCGTTCAAGGCGCTGCCGGTTTTCTGCACCAGCGATACACCGCGTCCCACTTCCTGGCCGGATTTGGTGATCAGCGCCTTGATGTCCTTTGCGGCGGTTGCAGAACGCTGCGCCAGTTCGCGCACTTCCTGGGCGACAACGGCGAAGCCCTTGCCCGCCTCGCCGGCGCGGGCGGCTTCGACGCCCGCATTCAGCGCCAGAAGGTTGGTCTGGAAAGCGATCTCGTCAATGACGTTGATGATCTGGCTGATTTCACGGGAAGCGTGCTCGATGCGATCCATGGCGGAGACGGCATCGCGCACGACATTGGCGGATTCTTCCGTCTTCTGCTTGGTCTCGGCCACCATGGTGCTGGCTTCCTGCGCACGATCGGTGGAATTGCGAACAACGGCAGTAATCTCGTCCAGAGCGGCGGAGGTCTCTTCCAGCGCTGCGGCCTGCTGTTCCGTCCGCTTCGACAGGTCGTCGGCCGCAGAGCGCAACTCGTTTGCGTTGCCGCTGATGCCTTCCGTGCTGCTACGCACCTCGTGCATCGTTTCGCGCAACTTGGATAGCGTCTCGTTGACGTTGGCCTGAAGTTCGGCAAACACGCCGCGGAACTCACCGTCCATCTTCTCCGTCAGGTCACCGCGCGCCAGACCTTCGATGACACGGCTGGTCTCGGAGACGCCATTGTCGACGCCGGTGAGCAGCGCGTTGATCGTTGCAGCGAAACGGTTGAGGTTTTCGTCGCCGTAATCCTTGTTGATGCGGCGGCTGAAATCGCCTCCCGCAGCCGCATCGACGACGATGGCCATGCCGGCCTGAAGATCGTCGCTCTTGGCGCGCATGGCAGTTTCCTGCGCGTTCATGCGGCGCATTTCGAGGCCGTTCTTCTTGAAGACTTCAACGGCTGCGGCCATTTCACCGATTTCATCGTTACGGCCAAGATAGGGCACATCCGCGTCCAGATTTCCGTCCGCCACGGCGTTCATCACTTCCGAAACACTGCGGATGGGCGCACTCAGCTGTCGCGTACCGATATAAAGACCGAAGGCCGCGCCGGCCAATATGCCGCTGCCGGTGACGATGATGACCAGCCAGAATGTCGTCGTTACAAAACCATCGATGCCGGCTTCGACGGCCTCAAGTTCGGCAATGTCATTCTGGACGACGGCATCGATATCCGCCTGATAGGCTTTCCGGTTGGCCCGGTTCGCATCGTTGTTGCCCTGCAGATTGGCCGCCTGTGGGCTGGCCTCGCGGGCAAGCCGCGCGGTTTCCAGGCGGAACGCCTTGAATTCCTTGAAGCGGCTGGAGAGGTTATCAAAGGCCGCCTTCTGTTCCGCCGGAACGAGAGGGGTCCATGTGCCGATCAGCTTTTCCATGGCGTCGAGGTTCTTGACGATGCCATCCGCGAAGGGTGCGGCCTTTGTTATATCGGGGGCGGCATATACGCCACGCGCCTCCATCACGACCGCGGTGACCAGCCGGTTGAGCGCCTCGCCCTTATAGGCGCGCTCCGCGGCCTTTTCATATGCGACCGTACGCACCCGGAATTCGCTGACCGCATAGATGGACAGTCCACCGATGGTACAGGCCACGAGGCTCATCAGCCCGACAAGAAGATTGATACGACCGCGAATTCTCAATTTCGTTCCCCCAACACAAGCCAGCCGCACGATGAAAAACAGGAAGCTGGCATAACTTTTCGCATCACAACATTTATCAATGCTGCGTTAAGAAAGAATTTCGGATTTTATCGATTGCGCGTTGGAATCAATCTGTATCGACAGTCGGCGAAGGAGATGGCGGTGCGTTTTCCGCAAAAGGTGAACCGCGAAAACCCCTTCGGCAATTGACTTTGTTCGGCCTATGCCCTTATAAGCCGCGCACGCTCGGCCATTGAAAGCTCGCCCAGGCGGGGTTAGCCGTGCAAAAAACGAAACGCTCTTGCAAATAATTGCAAATTCAAGAAGGGCCGCACACCGCGGTATTAAATAAATGTCGAAGCGTACCTACCAACCGTCCAAGCTTGTTCGCAAGCGTCGTCATGGTTTCCGTGCCCGCATGGCTACTGCTGGCGGCCGCAAGGTTCTCGCAGCCCGCCGTGCGCGCGGCCGCGCACGTCTGTCGGCTTAATTGCCGAGCGTGTGGCCCGATGAAAGTCGCGGGCACATGAGCGAGACTAAAAAACACCCCGGCCGGCTTAAAAACCGGTCGGAGTTTCTTGCCGTTCAGGCAGGGGAAAAACGACGGGGAGGCACCTTTCTTCTGGAAGTGCTTGATCGGAAGACCCCGGAAACCGAACCACGGGTCGGTTTTACCGTAACAAAAAAACAAGGCAACGCGGTCGAGCGAAATCGCATGCGCCGCCGTCTCAAGGAAGCCGTCAGGCTTTCTGCCGGGGTCGCAATGAAGCCCGGTCATGACTATGTGATTGTCGCCCGCAGGGACGTGCTTAGTACGGCCTTCCCGAAACTTCAGTCTCTCCTTACCGAGCGCATTGAAGGAACGGCGAAACCGAAACGGTCCCAGGAGACCCGCTCCAGGAAAGAATGATGGAAAAGAACCGCAATTACTTCATCGCGATAGCCCTTTCGGTTGTCATCGTCCTCGCCTGGCAATTCCTTTACATGAATCCGCGCATCGAGCAGCAGCGCCGCGCCGAAGAGGCCCGCCAGGCGCAGCAGCAGACGACGCAGCAACAGCCGGCACCCGGTGCCGCGCCCGGTGCAACCGTAGAAGGCGCGCCGCCCGCATCCTCCACGCAGGCCGCCGCCACGGCGACCCGGGAAGAAGCGATCGCCAAGACCCAACGCGTCGCCATCGATACCAACGCCATTGCCGGTTCGATCAACCTGACCGGCGCCCGCTTCGATGACATCCGGCTCAAGGGCTACCATGAGACCGTCGATGACTCGAGCCCGATCATCACGCTGTTTTCGCCCTCCGACACCAAGGACGGTTACTTCACCGAGCTTGGTTATGTTGGCGCTGCCGAAGTCGGCGGCGTTCCCGGCCCGACCACGGTCTGGACGCTTGCGAGCGGCGACAAGCTGACGGAAACCACACCCGTCACGCTCACCTATACCAACGAAAAGGGCGTCGTTTTCTCCCGTACGGTGTCGATCGACCCGCATTACATGATCTCGGTCGCAGACAAGGTCGAGAACCCCGGCCAGACGGCTATTTCCTTCGCCACCTACGGCCGCGTGACGCGCAACAACAAGCCGGCGATCCCGCCCGTCTTCGTTATCCATGAGGGCTTTCTCGGTGTCTCCGGCAAAGACGGCAGCCTGACGGAAGAGAAATACAAGGACGTTGAAGAGGCGCCGGTAACGGTTGCCAAGGCGACCGGCGGCTGGCTCGGCATCACCGACAAATACTGGGCTGCGGCCATCGTCCCGCCGCAGACAACGCCGTTTGAAACCCGCTATTCGCATATCACGGGCAATCAGCCGAGCTATCAGGCCGATTTCAAGAGCGACACGATAACGGTCGAACCCGGCCAGTCCATTGAGCTGAAGAGCCTCGTCTTCGCCGGCGCCAAGGAAGTGCCGCTGGTCGACCGTTATGAGACCGAATATTCCATTCCGAAGTTCGACCTGCTGATCGACTGGGGCTGGTTCTACTTCATCACCAAGCCGATGTTCAAAATGATGGATTTCTTCTTCCGTTATTTCGGCAATTTCGGCGTGGCGATTCTGCTCACCACCATCGTGGTCAAGGCGCTCTTCTTCCCGCTCGCCAGCAAGCAGTATGCTTCCATGGCGAACATGAAGCGCGTACAGCCGAAGATGGAAGAGTTGAAGGCCAAGCACGGCGATGACCGCATGGCCATGCAGCAGGCGATGATGCAGCTCTACAAGGAAGAGAAGATCAATCCGGTGGCCGGCTGCTGGCCGATGCTGCTGCAGATTCCCGTCTTCTTTGCGCTCTACAAGGTCATCTACGTCACCATCGAAATGCGGCATGCACCGTTCTTCGGCTGGATCCACGACCTTTCCGCGCCCGATCCGACGTCGCTGTTCAACCTGTTCGGCCTTCTGCCCTACGACGTGCCGCACTTCCTGATGATCGGCGTCTGGCCGTTGATCATGGGCATCACCATGTTCCTGCAGATGCGCATGAACCCGACACCGCCCGATCCGACACAGGCGATGATCTTCACCTGGATGCCGCTGATCTTCACCTTCATGCTGGCTTCCTTCCCGGCTGGTCTGGTCATCTACTGGGCGTGGAACAACACCCTGTCGATCTCGCAGCAGGCCCTCATCATGAAGCGTCACGGTGCCAAGATCGAACTGTTCGATAATCTCAAAGGGCTGTTCAAGCGAAAGCCGGTGCAATCGAAATGAGTGACACCGGCCCGGCAACCGAAAAGCCCCTTTTCGGGCGACCCTGGATATTCATTCGCGGCGTTCCCGCGATGAAATTCCTGCCGCCCGAAGGCCCGCCGGAGATTGCTTTTGCTGGACGTTCGAATGTCGGCAAGTCCTCGCTCATCAATGCGTTGGTGGGCCACAAGGGACTTGCCCGCACTTCCAACACGCCCGGCCGCACGCAGGAACTGAACTATTTCGTTCCGGAAGGTTATTCCGGCGAGCCGGGTGACCTGCCGCCGATGGCGCTGGTTGACATGCCCGGTTACGGTTATGCGCAGGCACCAAAGGACCATGTCGACGCCTGGACGAAGCTCGTCTTCGATTATCTGCGTGGCCGCGCGACACTGAAGCGCGTTTACGTGCTGATCGATTCCCGTCATGGCATTAAGAAGAACGATGAAGAGGTTCTGAGCCTGCTCGACAAGGCGGCTGTTTCCTATCAGGTCGTGCTGACGAAGACGGACAAGATCAAGGACGTCGGTGTTCCCCGACTGATCGGTGAAACGCTGGAGAAAATCCGCAAGCGTCCTGCGGCCTATCCGGAAGTTCTCGCCACCTCGTCGGAAAAATCCTTCGGGCTGAACAGCCTGCGCGCCGAGATCGTCAGAACTGTCTCGCTTTAAGAGGCGTGGCCCTTATCCTCAGGCGATGGTAAAAAGCAGAACGGCGGTCCACAGCATCGCCGTCAATGCCAGAAGCCGCCAGAAACGCACCGAATGCCAGACCTCCAGAAGCATGGCGGCGAACATGCTGCCATTGCGCAGAGGCTGACTTTTGAAAGGCAGGCCTGACCGGGTTGGATCCCTTTCAAGCAATGCAGCGACGGTCGCGTTTTCCCGATATTCGGTTTCAGCCAGATTATCCCGCCAGCGCCTGACCATGGCAGCAAACTGGCGGTCGCGTTTGACGCGTTTGGCAAGCTCCGCCATGCTTTCCGGCGGCAGGGCACCCAGCACATATTCGCCAGCGAGCACTTCGTCCCGCAAACCGCTTTGCTTGTCTCGATCCGGTGCCGTCATAGGTCTTCAAACTCCTCGGTCGTCCAGGCAGCATCGTTTCGCGATGCGCGACACATCCCTGTCGCCCTGCTGAATAACCCCTCCCCTGCCGCAAACAAGGCTGGTCCGATTGGTGCTTTATGTCAATCTTATTACGCGCTTTGCGCCGCCCAAAAGCGGAATTTTACCAGGCATCGACACAATAAGGCCCGGAGGTTATTTCATTCGTCAAAAGCAGACATCCGCCTGTCCCTGCAAACGTGCCGGCATGGCCGATCCATGCATCCTGCACTGCAAAAATCGATTCCGATTTCTGCACCGATGCTGTAGAGCGATGAAAGGCTCTTTTGGGCCGCAACCACAGACCGAGGTTTTTCCATGACTTCTTCCGAAAGCGAAACTCAGGCGCGGCTGCTTGCACAGGCTCTGCCCTTCATGCAGAAATATGAGAACAAGACCATCGTCGTAAAATATGGTGGTCACGCCATGGGGGATTCAACACTCGGCAAGGCTTTCGCGGAAGATATCGCCCTGTTGAAGCAGTCCGGCATCAACCCCATCGTCGTCCATGGCGGCGGCCCGCAGATCGGCGCAATGCTGACGAAGATGGGCATCGAATCGAAATTCGAGGGCGGCCTTCGTGTCACCGACGCCAAGACGGTCGAGATCGTCGAAATGGTTCTGGCCGGTTCGATCAACAAGGAAATCGTCGCACTCATCAACCAGACGGGCGAATGGGCGATCGGTCTTTGCGGCAAGGACGGCAACATGGTCTTCGCCGAAAAGGCGAAGAAGACCGTCATCGATCCCGACAGCAATATCGAACGTGTTCTCGATCTCGGTTTCGTCGGTGAAGTCGTGGAAGTCGACCGCACATTGCTCGACCTGCTCGCCAAGTCCGAGATGATCCCGGTCATCGCCCCCGTCGCTCCCGGCCGCGATGGCGCAACCTACAACATCAACGCCGACACCTTTGCCGGCGCCATTGCCGGCGCGCTGAACGCCACACGCCTGCTGTTCCTGACCGACGTGCCGGGCGTTCTTGATCGCAACAAGGAACTCATCAAGGAACTGACGGTTTCCCAGGCACGCGCGCTCATCAAGGATGGCACGATTTCCGGCGGCATGATCCCGAAGGTCGAGACGTGCATCGAGGCCATAAAGGCTGGAGTACAGGGTGTTGTGATCCTCAACGGCAAGACCCCGCATTCCGTGCTTCTGGAAATCTTCACGGAAGGCGCCGGCACGCTGATCGTGCCCTGATGCGATTTAATGTGGCGGACGGCCAGCCTGTCCGCCACAGACGACGTTTCAGCCGAACACCAGAAGCGACAAGACCCCGACGACAATTAACAGGCAGCCGGAAAGTTCGAGCCTGTTGATCTTCTCCTTGAAGAAGAGCACGGTCGAGGCGAAGGCAAACAGCATCTCCACCTGTGCCAGCGCCTTGACCACGGCGGCCTGCTGCAAGGTCATCGCCGTAAACCAGCCAAATGAGGCCGTAGCACCGACGAAACCGACCGCAAGCGACGGTTTCCACGCCTTTGCGATGCGCCGCAACTCATCCCTCTGCCGCCAGACGATCCACAGGAACATCGATACTGTCTGCATCACGATGACGATGACGAGGGTGTAGCCCGCCTGCACCACCGCATCCGGCGTTGGCAGGCTGGGCGCGAGCGCCAGCGATGCCGACCGATAGGCAACCGACGACAGGCCGAAGAACGCACCAGAGGCGAGACCTATACCGGCTGTCCGGCTGAAGATGGAAGTGAGAATGGAGGCAGGTGTGACTTCCGTGCGCGCCACCGAAATCAGCATGACGCCGGCGACCGAAACCGCAATGGCCGCCAATGTGCCGCCATTGACACTTTCACCGATGAAAATGAGCGCAAACAGCGCCGCCTGCGCGGGTTCGGTGCGGGAATAGGCCGTGCCGACCGCGAAGTTGCGGAAGGAAAACAGGTGGACCAGGAGGAAGGTGGCGGCGATCTGCGCCATGGCCCCGACCGTCGCCCATACGGCAAAAGACATGTTCGGCACCGGCAGCGGCCGGCCCAGCCCGAAATGCAGAAAGGCGAGATAGGCAAGAGCAAAGGGCATGCCGAACACGAAGCGCACGAAGGTTGCGCCCGTGGTGCCCATCATGCCCTTGAGGTGCTTTTGCAGGGTCGAGCGCAGATTCTGCAAGAACGCGCTAGCAAAGGTTATGCCTATCCAGAGTTCCATGGTTTGGCGGTATCATGCGCTGCAGGCCCCAGCCAAGCCCGATTTTATTGCCAATCGTCGTCTTTTCGATTTTCTTCGGCATTCGAAACGGGCATAAAGCAGGCCATGGACACAAAGCCGAAAAACCTGCCCGATGCCGCCGATTTCGCCCATGTGAGCGAATGGGTCTTCGATCTCGACAACACACTGTATCCGCATCACGTCAATCTGTTTTCCCAGATCGACCGCAACATGACGGCCTATGTTGCGGAGCTTTTAAAGCTCGACCCGGAAGAGGCTCGTGTGCTGCAGAAGCGTTATTACCATGACCATGGCACAACGCTTCAGGGGCTGATGATCAATTACGGCATCAGCCCGGACGAGTTTCTGGAGCGCGCCCATGCCATCGATTATTCGGCGCTGAAACCCCATCCGGAACTCGGTGAGGCGATCAAGGCGCTGCCGGGCCGTAAATTCATTCTGACCAATGGCAGCGTCAAGCATGCGCAGGCGGCCGCCGGCGCGCTTGGCATTCTCGATCAGTTCGAGGATATCTTCGATATCGTCGCTGCCGGTTACCTGCCGAAGCCGGCCAGCGCAACCTATGAGAAATTCGCAGCGCTTGCGAAACTCGACACAAAAAAAGCAGCCATGTTCGAAGACCTGCCGCGCAATCTTGCAGCCCCCAAGGCGCTTGGCATGAAAACCGTGCTGCTCGTTCCCTCCAATCTCGAGGGTGTCATCATGGAGCGCTGGGAAATTCCCGTCGAGACCGATGCGCATATCGACTACATCACCGACAATCTGACCGGCTTCCTGACGAAAACCGTTGCCGGCTGAGCGCCATAGCCGAGTTACGCCCCAACATTACCGAAGCTTCATCCACCTTACCGATGTTTAAGTGGTGAGGCTCGATAGAGGTCACTATCTTTTCTTCAGGGACACCAAAGAAAGGTAATGACGATGACCACACGAAAAATCGCCCTCTCTGCTCTTGGCGCAGCCCTTGTGCTCAGCACGGCCGCAACGGCAAGTTTCGCCGCACCCGGCAAAGGCCATAAGGATCGCATGCCGATCCGCCAGGAAGCTGCCTTCATTCACCTCCTGAAGGTTGCCGATACCAACAAGGACGGCAAGATTTCGAAGGAAGAATTCGCCGCACGACAGGACGCGCTTTTCACCGAGATCGACAAGGATAAGGACGGTTCGATCACGCCGAAGGAAATGCGCGAATATCGTCAGGCGAAAATGGAAGCTTTCCGCGCCGCCAATC
Organism: Agrobacterium sp. V1; assembly: GCF_030518355.1. NCBI lineage: Bacteria > Pseudomonadati > Pseudomonadota > Alphaproteobacteria > Hyphomicrobiales > Rhizobiaceae > Agrobacterium > Agrobacterium sp. V1. The sequence goes on along the minus strand of NZ_JAULSF010000001.1, from coordinate 53,996 downwards.
CGCGCCCCGAGCGTGAGGACGCCAAAGCCGAAGACGGCAAAGGCCCGGAGGGCAAGCGCGCCGAAAGACATGCCGAACGCGAGCATGGCGGCCGTTCCGGTCATCAGGGCTGGGGCAAGCATGGCGGCAAGGGTGCGGGCCTCGGCATGCTCCGCTGGGCCGATACCGACGAGAACGGTCAGGTCAGCAAGGCCGAATTCACCGCAGCCGGCGAGAAAATGTTCGAGCGGCTGGACAAGAACAAGGACGGCGTCATCTCGATCGACGATATGCCGGACCGCCCGTTCCTTTAAATCCATCAAGGAAAAAGCCCGCTCAAAAGCGGGCTTTTTCTTCGCATCTCCAGACGGAAAACAGGGATTCACTTTTCCCGTAAATTCTCTATCTATTTGTTTGCACGCGTTTTACAGACGTAAAACCGCTACGCACTTTTACGGGAAATGCTCTAGTGCAGGCTGACGGTCTTGAGATCGTCTTCGGCAGCCTTGAAAAAGGTACTTGAACGGTTGTCGGTCAGGAGGATCGGCGTGCCATCCGCACCAAACAGCGCCCATAGATCCAGTTGCGGATCGAGATCAGGTGCTTCCGGGAAACAGCGGCTTACGTCTTCCGCACGGATTTTGCGGATATATCCCACTTCTCCTTCGCCGATATGGGCGAGCTGGGATCGGGTGAGACGCGCATGCGCTTCTTTTAAAAGCATATTTCAGCCTCCTTCTTCACGCCGAGCGATTCATGTCCGATTCCGGCGTTCACGTTCTACTCTGAGACGGAAATATTAATTTTCTTTACCACGTTCGAAATTTCAGGCCGCACCAGATCGATGGAAAGAAGGCCGTTGCGCATGCGCGCTTCCCTGACCTGCATGCCATCGGCAAGCACGAAGACCCGCTGGAACTGGCGCGCCGCAATGCCCCTATAGAGGAAGTCCCGCTTTTCCTGTTCCTGCTGGCGACCGCGAATGACAAGCTGGTTGTCGGCCGTCGTCACATCCAGATCGTCCTGAGAAAACCCGGCAACAGCGATGGTGATGCGCAGGCGCTCCGGCACGTCTTCGACCCCGGGCAGCCGTTCGATGTTATAGGGGGGATAGCCGTCATTGGCCTTCGCCATGCGCTCCAGCGTTTTTTCCATGGCATCAAAGCCCAGCAGAAGCGGGTGGGTGAATGGCGTCATGCGGCTCATATCTTTTCTGTCCTTGCAACCAAGCGACGTTTCGCGGTCCCGCTTCCGGCAACCTTGCCGGTCAAGCGAACCGGCTCAAACAATATGGGAAGCCAGGCCGCGATGCGCAAGACGGGAGAACGGCGCGAAGGGGACGCCGAGGAATGCGCTTGACAAGTGAGCATCCGTCGCTCGAAAAAAGCGCTCACCTCAACGGCGGGCAAGACATGGCAGAACGCAGAAAAATCATCATCGACACCGATCCGGGCCAGGACGACGCGGCGGCAATCATGCTCGCTTTCGCAAGCCCTGATGAAATCGACATTCTCGGATTGTGCGCCGTCGCAGGCAACGTCCCGCTGAAACTGACCAGCCGCAATATTCGCATCATCTGCGAATTGTGCGGCCGCACCGATATTCCCGTCTATGAGGGCGCAGAGAAGCCGCTGGTGCGCAAGCCCATTACCGCCGAGCATGTTCACGGCAGCACCGGTCTCGACGGCCCTGTTCTCGATGAACCGACGATGGAGGCCCAAAAGCAGCATGCGGTCGATTTCATCATCGAAACGCTGATGCGGGAACCCGCCGGCACGGTGACGCTCTGCACGCTCGGGGCGCTCACCAATGTGGCGCTGGCACTGCTTAAAGCGCCCGAGATTGCCGACCGCATCCAGGAATTGGTGATGATGGGCGGCGGCTTCTTCGAGGGCGGCAATATCACGCCGGCGGCCGAGTTCAACATCTATGTCGATCCGCAGGCTGCCGATATCGTCTTCCGTGCCGGCATTCCTGTTGTCATGATGCCGCTCGACGTCACCCATAAGCTTCTGACCACCAAGGCGCGGGTCAGCCGCATTCGCGACATCGGCACACGCCCGGCCATCGCCATGGCGGAAATGCTGGAGTTCTTCGAGCGCTTCGACATCGAGAAATACGGTTCGGACGGCGGCCCGCTGCACGATCCATCCGTCATTGCCTATCTCATCAAACCTGAGCTGTTTCAGGGTCGCGAGTGTAACGTTGAAATCGAGGCCACGTCCGAACTGACCATGGGCATGACGGTGGTTGACTGGTGGCGCGTGACCGAACGCCCCGCCAATGCCCGCGTGATGCGCAACGTGGATGCGGACGGTTTCTTCGAATTGCTGACGGAACGTTTTGCCCGGCTCTGACCGGAACGCAGGAATGAAAAAAGGGCCGCTGGCGATACCAGCGGCCCTTTTTATTTGAAGCGGGAAAACCCGTCAGAATTCCGTCCAGTCATCCTGCGCCAGTGCGTTTGCACCGCTGGTCCTTGGACGGGGACGCGATGCCGTAGAGCGGGCCGGTGCTGCGGCAGGAGCCGAAGGTGCACGCATGGCAGCTGCCGCGGAGCGCAATTGCTGGCTGGGTTGACTACCGGACACGGCAAAACCGGCGACGAGCGATTTCAGCGTCTCGGCCTCGCCGTTCAGCGTCACGCTGGCCGCCGTGGTTTCTTCTACCATCGCCGCATTCTGCTGGGTGACCTGATCCATCTGGGTAACGGCAGAATTGATTTCCTTCAGACCTACCGCCTGTTCGCTGGCGGAAGCGGAAATCTGCCGTATCAGCTGGTTGATCTGCAAAACCTGATCAGCGATGTTCTTCATCGTCTCGCCGGCCTTGCCGACCAGCTGGACGCCCTCGCCCACCTGGGTGGCCGAGGTGTTGATCAGTCCCTTGATCTCCTTGGCAGCGGTTGCAGACCGTTGCGCCAGTTCGCGCACTTCCTGCGCGACAACCGCAAAGCCCTTGCCGGCATCCCCTGCGCGGGCAGCTTCCACACCGGCATTCAGCGCCAGAAGATTGGTCTGGAAGGCGATCTCATCAATCACACCGATGATGCGGGAAATTTCCGCCGACGATTGCGCGATGCCCTGCATCGAGTTGACGGCCTGCTGCACCACCTCACCCGACTTGCCGGCGTCATCGCAGGCATGACTGACGGCACCGGCCGCCTGCGCGGCATTTTCCGCGCTGGAATTGACCTGTGCGGTCAGTTGGTTGAGGGCTGCGGCGGTTTCTTCCAGGCTTGCGGCCTGCTGTTCCGTGCGGTGGGAAAGATCGCTGGCAGCGCGGGTGATCTCACCGGTGCCATTGCCGATGGTGACAACCGTCGCATTGACCGTGGAGACGGTTTCCTCGAGGCTTGCTAGCGCCAAGTTGAAATCACTGCGCAGCTTCGCATAGTCGCCAGGGAATTCGTCCTCGATCCGGTAGGTGAGGTTGCCCTGCGAAAGCGCGTTGAGACCCGAGCCGAGCACGCTGACGATGTGTTGCTGCATGCGGCTGTTTTCCGTGCGCTCGGATTCCGACCGTTGGCGTGCCGTTTCCGCATTGCCACGCTGGACAGCGGCGTCCGCTTCCATTTCACGAATGCCGGCGAGTTTTGCGCGGAAGCCTTCCAGCGCGGTGGCAACAGCCCCCGTTTCATCCCGGCGGTCCTGCCCGGACACCGGTTCATCGTAACGGCCTTCGCTCAGCGTCCGCACATCCGAAACCAGCAAGGCGAGCGGGTTGCCGACGAAGTGACGCACGGCGAAGTAAAGTGCGGTGATGACGGCGGCGAGAATGACGAGCGCACCGATGATCATCATGTAGGTCTGCTCTTCCACCGGCGCGTTCAGTGCCTGATGCGGAATATCCACCAGTACGACCCAGGTGGCGTTGAGGCCCGGAACCGCAAAGGGATAGACGAGGCGGTTATAGGGCGCATCGGTATCGAGGCCGAGATTTTCGATGAGACCGTGCTTGCCGGAAGCGAGCGCCGCCTGAATGGCGCTGGCGCCGTCTCCGTCATAGGCCTTCATGTTCTGCTCGGGCGTCGGCGGCACCAGCCACTGGCCGCCCTGCGACACGAGCGTCACGCGGCCGGTTTCGAAAGGACGCAACGCCTGCAGCTTCTGCGACAGCGAGGCCAGCGAAATATCGACGCCGGCAACGCCAATCATCTTGCCGTCGGACATGACGGGATAGGCAAGCGAGGTCATGGTGGTGGGAACTTCCGTGCCCTGCGCCAGATATGGCTGGGTGATGGCGCCCTTGCCCGTCTTGGCGGCAAGCGCCCACCATTCGGCGGCGTAGTCATTATCGAAAGTTGAGAACTGGATGTCACCCTTCTGGGTCTTCGACCAATAGGGGGCGAAGACGCCATTTTTATTGGTACCGAGATCGAGCCTGTTGGCAATCTCGGTGCTCTGGCCGTCGAAAAGGCCGAGCTGCTCGCAGAACCAGCTTCCGAAAGCGAAAGTATTCTGCTCGACATTGGCCTTTAGGATATTGACGATGCCGGGGCGGTCCATCGATTTCGCCTGATGCGCGCGGCCGATGACACCGGCCATGGAGCGCGCGGCGCTGCCAAGCTCACCCACATCGGCGGCGATGACGTTGGCGATGGCGCGCGCCTCGGTATTGGCCTGATCCATGGTCAAAGCATGGACGCGCTCGCTGGTCTGGGAAATGAGGAAGGAATTCGATGCGACAAGGACCGTGGTGATGGCACAGCCGGTAACGAGGATAAGCTTGGTCGCAAGCGACTTCACTTTGAAATTGAACATTTTGGCCTCGATCAAATCGTCTGCCGGGAGGCTGACGTCAACGGATGATAAATCTCCGTCATGGAGGCCCGTCCGCATGGACAGTGCGCTGCAGCGCGACGAGGCAAAATTAGAGTATCTTTGCTAATTAAGCCCTAAAATTTACTTCGCCGCGCCAAGCAAAAATCAGTGTTCGTAATAGGCCGAGATGATTTCCCATGCATCGTCAGCCGTTTCGGCGAAATGCAGCAATTCCATATCTTCCGGGGCGATGGTGCCGAAATCCGCCAGGAATTCGAAATTGACCACCGAGCGCCAGAACTTCTCGCCGAACAGGATGAGCGGAATGGGCGCCATGCGCTTGGTCTGGATAAGCGTCAGCGTCTCGAACAGCTCATCGAGCGTACCGAAACCGCCGGGGAAGATCACCACCGCCTTCGCCCGCATCAGGAAATGCATCTTGCGGATGGCGAAATAGTGGAAATTGAAGCTCAGCTCCGGCGTGACATAGGGGTTCGGCGCCTGCTCATGCGGCAGAACGATGTTGAGACCGATCGACGGGCCGCCCACATCGGCTGCACCACGATTGCCCGCTTCCATGACACCGGGGCCGCCGCCGGTGACCACGACATATTCGAGATGATCGGATTTAGCGGCGTAGTCGGTGCACAGCCGGGCAAATTTGCGCGCCTCATCGTAATAGACGGAGGATTGCTCCAGATTACGCTTCTGCGTCTCGTTGCGCGCCGCCCAGGCCTCGCCACCGGGTTCGGGAATGCGGGCACCGCCGAACATGACGACGGTGGATTTGATGCCGCGCTCGGTGAGCGCCATTTCCGTCTTCAGAAGTTCCAGCTGAAGCCTGACGGGACGCAATTCCTCACGGCAGAGGAAATCCATGTCCACATAAGCAAGCCGGTAAGACGGGGAATCCGACTGCGGTGTTTTCGGAACGACCTCGGCCTGCTGCTTGTCCGCAGAGCTGCGCTTCAAGGGATCCCATACCCCATCCTTACGCCGCAATTTGCCATTTTTCAGTCGTGTCATTTCCATGCCTTTCGTCTGACGCGCCAAATCACCCAAATCACATTGACGCCTTTCCAACACTCCCTTAGATCAAATGGCCAAAGCCTTCCAGCGGCGCGGGACCTGCCGTGACCACGACCACACGCGACTTTAAGGAATTTTCCATGAGCCTTACGGATCTCACCTCCCTCGAAACCATCATCGAAACCGCCTTTGACAATCGCGATGGCGTGAACGTATCGACGAAGGGCGAGGTTCGCGATGCGGTGAACACATCTCTTCAACTTCTCGATAGCGGCAAGGCGCGCGTGGCTGAAAAGCAGGCGGATGGCAACTGGAAGGTGAACCAGTGGCTGAAAAAGGCCGTGCTTCTTTCCTTCCGCCTCAACGACATGGAGATTGTCACCGGCGGGCCGGGTGAATCCACCTGGTGGGACAAGGTGCCGTCGAAGTTCGAAAACTGGGGTGAAAACCAGTTCCGTGCCGCCGGTTTCCGCGCCGTGCCGAATGCCGTCGTGCGCCGTTCGGCTTACGTGGCCAAGAACGTCGTGCTGATGCCGTCTTTCGTCAATCTCGGTGCTTACGTCGATGAAGGCACGATGGTCGACACCTGGGCAACCGTCGGTTCCTGCGCGCAGATCGGCAAGAATGTGCACCTCTCCGGCGGTGTCGGCATTGGCGGCGTTCTGGAGCCGCTGCAGGCCGGCCCGACCATCATCGAGGATAATTGCTTCATCGGCGCCCGCTCGGAAGTCGTTGAAGGCTGCATCGTGCGCGAAGGCGCCGTTCTCGGCATGGGCGTCTTCATCGGCAAGTCGACCAAGATCGTCGACCGCGCCACCGGCGAGATCACCTATGGCGAAGTCCCGCCCTATTCCGTCGTCGTTGCCGGCACCATGCCGGGCAAGCCTTTCCCGAACGGCGAGCCGGGCCCGAGCCTTTATTGCGCCGTGATCGTCAAGCGCGTCGATGAAAAGACCCGCTCCAAGACCGGCATCAACGAGCTTCTGCGCGACTGATAAAAGCTGATACCATGACCACGACCGATCCCGTTGCCAATCTCGCCGCCCTCATCCGTTGCCCATCGGTGACGCCTGCGGAAGGCGGCGCGCTTTCCCTGCTCGACAGCCTGCTTTCGCCGCTTGGCTTTGCGGTTGAAAGGATGATTGCAAGCGAGGCGGGAACGCCTGACGTGGAAAACCTCTATGCCCGGCTCGGCACCGAAGGTCCGCATCTGATGTTTGCGGGCCATACGGATGTCGTTCCCGTGGGTGACGAGGCCGCATGGAGCCATCCACCCTTCTCGGCAGAGATTGCCGGCGGGGAAATGTACGGTCGCGGTGCGGTGGATATGAAGGGCGGTATCGCCTGTTTCGTCGCGGCCATTGCCCGCCATATCGAAAAACACGGCAAACCGCAGGGCTCCGTTTCCTTCCTGATTACCGGCGACGAGGAAGGCCCGTCAATCAACGGCACCTCCAAGCTGCTGGAATGGGCGGCCGCCAAAGGCGAGACATGGGATGCCTGTGTGGTGGGGGAGCCGACCAATCCCGACCAGCTGGGCGACATGATCAAGATCGGTCGTCGCGGATCGCTTTCCGGCCGGATAACGGTGCATGGCGTTCAGGGCCATGCCGCCTACCCGCATCTCGCGGACAACCCCATTCGCGGGCTGCTGCAGCTGACCCATGCGTTGATGCATCCGCCCTTCGATCACGGTACGGATAATTTCCAGCCCTCCAATCTGGAAGTCACCACCGTCGATACCGGCAATGCCGCCACAAATGTCATCCCCTCACGGGCGACGGCGGCCTTCAACATTCGTTTCAACGATACCTGGACAGCCGAAAGCCTGCGGGCAGAGATCATCCGCCGTCTGGATGCGGCTGCCACCGAAGGTGAGCTTCGCCCTGACCGCAGCCCGGTCAAATACGAGATCGTCTGGGCGGACCGACCGGCCCACGTTTTCCTGACGCGCAACAATGCGCTCATCTCGTCGCTGTCAGGCGCTGTCGAGGCCGTTACCGGCAAGGAGCCGAAACTTTCGACCACCGGCGGCACCTCGGATGCCCGCTTCATCAAGGATTATTGCCCGGTGGTGGAATTCGGCCTCGTCGGACAAACGATGCATATGGTCGATGAGCGTGTGGCGGTTGCCGATCTCGAGACACTGACGCGCATCTACGAAACCTTTATCGAACGCTGGTTCGCCCATGCCGACGGCAAGTGAAATAAGGCTTTATCTGAAGGGCCTGTGGCTGCTGCTGCTCGGCGACCATACCGGTGCGCGTTATCTGGATCTCTCCGAGCGTGGCATGGCACGATCCTTCTATTCTGCCCTCTGGTGCCTGCCCGCCATGCTGGTTTCCTGGCTGTGGCTGCGCGCGGCCTTCCTCGCCGGATGTCCACCAGGCACCGAAACCGGGCTGATCTTCTTTTTCCGTCTGGCGATGGTCGAAGCCATCTGCTGGATCGTGCCGCTGCTGCTGATCGGCATGCTGCTGTTCGCCTTCGGCGCACGGGAAAAATTCGCGCCGCTGGTCACCACCATGAACTGGCTGTCGCTGCCGTTTTCCTACGCCTATGCCGTTCTGATCCTGATCGCGTTCTTCCTGCCGCCCTTGCAGGGGCTGATCGCCATTCTGTGGCTGGCGCTGCTTCTGTCGCTGGTCTTCGCCTTTTCGCGGATCGTGCGGTTCTTCATCCGTGACCAGTCGCTACTCGTCTCCGCCATCGTCATGACGCTGCTGGTGCCGGGCATGCTTCTGTCGGAGGCGCTGCAGCGTTTTCTTGGCGTCTACCCGGCTTGATAGTCGACACTGACTTCTGGGTCAGTCCGCGTCTTCCACGGTCTCGACTTTTGAATGCACACGCGGCGGAATGACATCAGGATAATCGACCTGCATGAAATAAAGGCCGTCCGGCGGAGCGACAGGGCCGCAGGCCTTGCGATCCCGTGCTTCCAGTGCCGCGCGCACATCCTCCGGTGTCATGGCGCCTTCACCGGCCATTTTCAGCGTACCGGCGAAAGAGCGAATCTGGTTATGCAGGAAACTCTGCGCCGTCGCGCGGATTTCGATGAGGTCGCCGTTGCGCGTGACATCCAGCCGGTCGAGTGTCCGGATCGGGCTGTTCGCCTGGCAATGAACCGAGCGAAAGGTGGTGAAATCATGCCGGCCGACAAGCATCTGCGCAGCCGCATGCATACGCTCATGGTCCATGTCTTTCGAGACCCACCATGCACGTTTGTGTTCCAGCGCCAGCCGAGCCTTCCGGCAAATGATGCGATAGAGATAATGGCGGCGGGTGGCGGAAAAACGGGCGTCGAAATCTTCCGTTACGGCTGCGACGTCCAGAACCGAGACGGCCTCCTTCGCCATCGCCAGATGGGCGTTCAACGCATTGCGAAGCTTGTAAGGCTCCCAGTCGCGAGAAAGATCGGCATGGGCCACCTGTCCGACGGCATGTACGCCGGAATCGGTACGGCCCGCACCGCGAATGGAAACGGTTTCCCCTGTCAGCGACCGGACAGCAGCCTCCAGCGCGCCTTGAACCGACGGGCCGTTATCCTGTCTTTGCCAGCCGAAATAGGGTGAACCGTCATATTCGACGGTCATGCGGAAGCGTGGCATCAGCCGAGCCTCGTTGTGACGGGAACGGGGGTGCCACGAACGAAATCTGCGGCCGACATCGGCTTGCCGCCCGCCTTTTGCAGGCGAGTGAGCCGAACGGCATCGCTGCCGCAGGCGATGGTGAGGGCGTCGTCCAGCACGGTGCCCGCTTCTCCCATGCCACTTGCCAGCTCAGAGGCCAGAACCTTCACGCGCTCGGCCTTGCCGCCAATATCCATTTCCAGCCATGCACCGGGAAACGGCGAAAGGCCGCGAATATGGTTATGGACATCCTGTGCAGGGCGGGAGAAATCGATGCGGGTCTCACCCTTATCGATCTTCGACGCGTAAACAACACCCTCTTCGGCCTGTGCGACAAGTGGCAGGTCGTCTGCTTCCAGCCTGTCCATCGCCTGCCGCATCAGCCGCGCGCCTGCGAGCATAAGACTGTCGTGCAACTCGCCGGCTGTCATATTCTCGCCGATCGCGACCTTTGCGGTCAGCGCTACGGGGCCGGTATCGAGCCCCTTTTCCATTTTCATGACCATCATGCCGGTCTCGTCATCGCCGGCCATGATCGCCCGCTGGATGGGAGCCGCACCCCGCCAGCGCGGCAGCAGGGAGGCGTGGCCATTATAGCAGCCAAGGCGCGTGCCGGTTAGGATCGCTTCAGGCAACAGCAACCCGTAAGCCACGACAACCGCCACATCTGCGTTGAAGTCCCGGAACTGCTGGCGATCTTCCTCGGCCTTGAAGTTCACGGGCGTCAGCACGGGCAGGCCCAGAAGTTCGGCCGCCTGATGCACGGGAGACTTCTGCAGATCGAGACCACGACGACCGCCGGGACGCGGCGGCTGCGTATAAACGGCAACGACCTCGTGACCCGCTTCCACCAATGCACGCAAGGTGGGAACGGAAAAATCCGGCGTGCCCATGAAGATGATGCGAAGAGACATCGTCGCCCCCTGCCCTTTGTGCCCTTCCGTCTCCAGACAAGGAGGACGGATCAGACCTTTGCGCGGGCCGCTTTGGTGAATTTCTTGATGACCATGTCGCGTTTCAGCCGCGAAATATGGTCGATGAACAGAACACCGTTCAGGTGATCGATCTCATGCTGCAGGCACGTGGCGAGAAGCCCGTCCGCCTCGACGGTCTGCTGCTTGCCGTCACGACCGACATAGCGCACCGTCAGCGCCGCTGGGCGCTCGACTTCGGCGTAATAATCGGGAATGGAGAGGCAGCCTTCCTCATAGGTCGAAATATCGTCCGACACCTTGAGGATTTCCGGGTTGATGAAGACGACGGGGGTCTTTTCCTCGCCTTCACGCGCAACGTCAATCACCAGCATACGGCGCGCCACGCCGACCTGGATGGCGGCAAGGCCAATGCCCGGCGCATCATACATGGTTTCCAGCATGTCATCGGCAAGGCGCAGCACCTCGGCATCCACCTGTTCGATGGATTTCGATTGCTGGCGCAGCACGGGATCGGGCAAAATGATAAGCGGTTTGATAGTCATGGCTTCCCATAACGTATCTCTTGCACGGAGGAAATAAAAAATACGAGCGGTCAAACCGCGCCGGGCTTCCGCTCTCCCGGACTCATTTCCGCCGCAGGAATGTTCTTGTTTTGATCTTACGAATCACAAGAAATCTGCTAGATTTAATCATGAGCATAGATTTATCCGTTCTCCTCGATCCGGCATTGCGGGCCGGTTCCGTCGATATCAGCTTCGGCGCACTGCTCGCGGCTCTGCTTTGCGGTCTGGCGATTACATGGCTGGTCACAACGAACCGCGTGAAAAGAGCGGGAGCGGATGGAGAAATCTCCGACCTTCTGAAAACCCAGTCCGAACTGCACGGCCGGATTGCCGCCATGGCGGAGACGCTTGGCACACGCCAGACCGAGATGAGCCAGACGCTCAATCAGCGTCTCGACGGCATGTCGCAGCGGCTGGGCGAAACGCTGACGGAGCAGACCCGATCAACGCATGAAAATCTGAGCCGTCTTCAGGAGCGCTTGGCGGTCATCGATGCCGCACAGGGCAATATTCAGGATCTGGCCAAGGATGTGGTCGGGCTGCAGGCGATCCTTTCCAACAAGCAGACGCGAGGCGCCTTCGGACAGGCACGCATGGAGGCGCTGATTGCCGATGCACTTCCCGCAGGTGCGTTCCAGCTTCAGCCCACACTTTCGAACGGTTACCGGCCGGACTGCACCATCAAGATGCCGAATAACGCGCCGCCGCTTGTCATCGACGCCAAGTTTCCGCTGGAAGCCTGGAACGCACTGAAAGCAGATGAGTCGCCGGAAGCGAAGCGCGCCGCCATTCAGCAGTTCCGGCGCGATATGGAAGTGCACATTCGCGACGTGGCCGAGAAATACCTCATCCGCGGCGAGACGCAGGATACGGCCTTCATCTTCGTGCCGTCCGAATCGATCTTCGCCGATATTCACCAGCATTTCGAATATCTGGTGCAGCGCGCCCATCGGGCTCGCGTCGTCATCGTATCGCCGTCCCTTCTGATGCTGTCAGTGCAGGTCATCCAGTCGGTGCTGAAAGATCAGCGCATGCGCGAGCAGGCGCATCTCATTCAAGGCGAAGTGGCGTTGCTGATGGACGATGTGCGGCGCCTAGACGACCGGACGCGCAAGCTGCAGGCCCATTTTGGGCTGGCGCAGAAGGACGTCGACATGATGCTGATTTCCTCCGACAAGGTCTTGGCGCGCGGCCAAAAAATTGAGGGCCTCGATTTTTCGCCGACAGAAAAAGAAGCTGCACATGGGGAAATCGAGCAGGCCCGCCGCTTTGCGGATAACAGAGCCGGTGCGGCCAAATTGCGGGTAGTTGACGACGAGTGATCGTCTCGGGCAAAGTCGCCGTCTCGCTTGAATTTCATACGGACATGCCGCCCATGATTACTATTTTCGGCTCCATCAACATGGATCTCATCGCCACCGCCAAACGTCTTCCAAAACCCGGTGAAACCGTGACGGGAGAGAGCTTCTCCACCGCGGCGGGCGGAAAGGGAGCCAATCAGGCGCTTGCCGCAAAGCGGGCGGGCGCCACGGTCAAAATGGCGGGTGCGGCAGGTGACGATACGTTTGCCGCACCGGCGCTGACATTGTTGCGTGATGCCGGCACCGACCTCTCGCTCGTCAAGACCGCGCCGGGCCCGACCGGTACGGCGATGATCCTTATCGGTGAAGGCGGAGAGAACATGATCTCGGTCATTCCCGCCGCCAATGGCGAAGTGTCGGCATCCGACGCCGCCAAGGTCGTGGCGGAGATGGCGGAGGGCGATATTCTGATGCTGCAGTTCGAAATACCCGCATCCGCCATCGAAGCGGCGCTAACGGCCGCAAAGGCGAAGCGCGTCACCACCGTCATCAATACTGCGCCGCTGACCGCAGACGGACCGCGCCTTGCCGGCCTTGCAGATATCGTCATCGCCAACGAAACCGAGTTCGAATTGCTGATCGGCAAGAACGGGCTTTCCGGTTTGGAGCGGGAAAACGAACTCAAGGCCTTACATGAAAAAACCGGCCAGACATTGATCGTCACGCTTGGAGCGGATGGCGTGATCGCCATTCGCAACAGCAAGCTTTACCGGGCCGCCGGTCTGAAGATCGTACCCGTCGATACGGTTGGCGCAGGCGATACGTTCTGCGGTTATCTCGCTGCCAGCCTCGATCAGGGGATGGATTTCGAAAAGGCGCTGAAGCGTGCCGCCGTCGCAGGTTCGCTTGCCTGCACCCGCGCCGGCGCCCAGCCTTCCATTCCGCTTGCCGCAGAAGTGGATGCGAATATCTGAGACTTCAGCCGCTCAGCGACGAATAAAGGTGAGATAGGCCGAGCTGCGGCCTTCTCTTTTCGCCTTGTTCTCATAACGCGTGCCCGGCCAGTTGGCATAGGGCGTGCGCCAGTCGTCAGCGCTCGTCGCCGTCCACTCAAAACCGCCATGGCGAGCGCAATGCTGCAGCGTCCAGTTGACGTAGGTGTCGATATCCGAAGCGAAGCAGAACTTGCCGCCGGGTTTCAGCACCCTGTGGAAGCGGGCAAGATTGACGTCGGACACGAAACGGCGCTTCCAGTGCTTTTTCTTCGGCCAGGGATCGGGGTAAAGAAGATCAATGTGATCGATCGACCCTTCCGGCAGCCAGTCCAGCAATTGCGTCGCGTCATCATCGTAAAGGCGGATATTCATCAACTCGCGTTCGCGCACGGTTGCGAGCAGCTTGGCCATGGAATTGACGAAGGGCTCGACGCCGATAAAGCCTGTCTCGGGGTTTTCAACCGCGCGATGGGCAAGATGCTCGCCGCCACCGAAACCGATCTCCAGACGAACCGATCTCACATCCGCAGGAAAGAGAGCCGCCAGATTTTGCGGCGGTGTGCTCCCCAGATCGATTTTCAGCAAAGGCAGCAGGTTTTCGATTGTGTCGACCTGCTGATTGCGCAAAGGCTTGCCCTTGCGTCTGCCAAAAAACGCTTCCGTTGCGCGCGAACGCCGTTCTTCCGTCATGTCATACTCTCAAGAACAAATAGATTTAACCCGCACAGCGCCAGATGAATGGCACTATGCGGGTTACAAAAGTTGGTGACGGTATCTCTCAATCCCCGCCAAATAACAAGTGTTAGGCGCTCAAAGCTTCCTTGAGCGGCTTCACCAGATCAAGCTTCTCCCAGGAGAAGGAGCCGTCACGGCCGGCCTTGCGACCGAAATGGCCGTAGGAGGACGTCTTGGCGTAGATCGGCTTGTTAAGATCGAGATGACGGCGGATGCCCGAGGGCGAGAGGTCCATGACCTTGCGGATCGCACCTTCAACCTGATCTTCGCTGACCTTGCCCGTGCCGTGCAGATCGACATAGATCGACAGCGGCTGGGCGATGCCGATAGCGTAGGAGATCTGGATTGTGCAGCGCTCGGCCAAACCGGCAGCCACAACGTTCTTGGCAAGGTAGCGGGCGGCATAGGCGGCGGAACGGTCGACCTTGGTCGTGTCCTTGCCGGAGAATGCACCGCCACCATGGGGGGCAGCACCGCCATAGGTGTCGACGATGATCTTGCGGCCGGTCAGGCCGGCATCGCCATCAGGACCACCGATGACGAACTTGCCCGTCGGGTTGATGTACCACTGGCAATCGTCAGCGATCTTCAGGTCGCCCAGAGCTTCGCGGATATAGGGTTCGACAACGGCGCGAACCTTCTTCGAATCCCAGCTTGCATCGAGATGCTGCGTGGACAGAACGATGGATACGGCTTCCGAAGCCTTGCCATCGACGTAACGAACCGTCACCTGGCTCTTGGCATCAGGGCCGAGCTTTGCCGCTTCGCCTTCGCCGCTCTTGCGGGCGGTGGCGAGCAGCTGCAGGATACGGTGCGAATAATAGATCGGGGCCGGCATCAGGTCCGGCGTTTCCTTGCAGGCGTAACCGAACATGATGCCCTGGTCGCCGGCACCTTCGTCACCCTGCTTGTCGGAAGCATTGTCGACGCCCTGCGCGATGTCTGCCGACTGCGGATGCAGGAGAACATCGATCTTGGCGGTCTTCCAGTGGAAACCATCCTGCTCGTAGCCGATGTCGCGGATTGCCTTGCGGGCCGCGGACTTGAACTTGGAAGGATTGATGACCGGGTGGCCGGAGGCGTCCTTGACGACCTTGCCGTCCTTGTCCTTCTTCAGCAGGGTATCGGGAACCCGAACCTCACCGGCGATGACGACGCGGTTGGTCGTCGCAAGCGTCTCGCATGCGATGCGCACGGTCCAGGGGTCAACACCCGTCTTGGACGCTTCACGATAAATGAGATCGACGATTTCATCGGAAATACGGTCACAAACCTTGTCCGGATGACCTTCGGCCACGGACTCGCTGGTGAACAGGTAATTGGCACGCATGCGGGATTCCCCTCAAAGAACGGTCTTCGAGTTTGTTAGTCATTTCGGCCACGAAAAACAAGGACACAACCACATAAATATATCTTTATGTGAGAATTCCTTTCTAATCCGGCACAAAAAAACGGCCCTTGCGGACCGTTGAGTGTCCGGCGCCCTTGCCGGAAATTATGGGCATCAACTGTGGAGACTTACTCCGCGTCTCCTTCGGCGGCGAGCGCCTTGACAAGATCAACGAGACGACGGCGGACCTTGGGATCGGCGATCTTCACAAAAGCGCGGTTCAGCTGCAAACCTTCAGCCGAGGACAGGAAGTCAACCACGTAATTGGAGCTGGAGGCTTCCGCCATGCCGGTCGCGCCGCCAACCTGATCACCGGGAGCATCTTCGAAAAAGAAGGACACCGGAACGTTGAGGATCGCGGAAATATTCTGAAGGCGGCTCGCACCGACGCGGTTCGTGCCCTTTTCATATTTCTGGATTTGCTGAAAGGTAATTCCAAGGCTTTCGCCCAGCTTTTCCTGGCTCATGCCGAGCATGGTTCTGCGAAGACGAATTCGGCTTCCGACATGAATGTCGATGGGGTTAGGCTTTTTCTTATTCTCGGTCATCATGCGGTCCTGACACTCGGAAAGGGTTGATATCTCGCTTCATTACTATTCGAATAAATGAGCTGCATTTCGACAGCGTCTAAACTTGTTTTACGACTGACGTATTCACTATGCAATTGCGGGAGTTCCCGGTCAATTCTGACGCCGAGCAAAACTCCAGGCAGGAAATACCGCAACGATTAGCATGATTGAAAAAATCAACCAGAAATACGTCCGATGTGTGTCGTAAGTAAATGCGTCGTTTGCCCCACCACTCAAAGTGGCGTCAACAATGCCAACCCGACCGTAATCCAACCCGGCAATAATGCGACCATAGGGGTCGATGACAGCCGAAATTCCGGTATTGGCGCCGCGAATCACCGGCACGCCCGTTTCAACCGCACGGACTCTTGCCTGCAAAAAGTGCTGATAGGGGCCAGGCGTGTCGCCGAACCAGCCATCATTTGTCACGTTCAGAATTGCTGCCGAACCCGACAGACCCGGCGTCATCTCACCCGGAAAAATGATCTCGTAACAGATCAGGGGATAAAAGGTCTTGCCGGACGGCAACGTCAGGGGCGTGCGCGACGAGGCGGCCGAAAAACCACCCGGCAGGCTGATGACATTGTCGATGCCGAACTCCCGCAAAATGCCTTCGAAGGGGACGTATTCGCCAAAGGGCGTCAGGTGAACCTTGTCGCTTGCGGCGAGGATTTCGCCCTGGCTGTCGATCGCATAGACGGAATTGTAATAACGTGGTGGCCGACCGGCACCCTGATCTTCCATTCTGACAGCGCCGGTGAACAGGATTTGTCCATCCTCCAGCGTTTTTGCGATTTCCGCCAAAGCATCCGGGTTCTGCGTCAGGATGAAGGGCACGGAGGTTTCCGGCCATACGACGATATCAGGGCGCTTTTTCCCTTCGCCGGGCGGTAGCGCCGTCAGCCGCAGATGTTCACCGAAAATCTCCGCACGGTCAGCGTTCAGCATTTTGCGGGACTGGTCTATGGACGGCTGTACGATCCTGACCGTCAGTGCGTCCTGCGACGTTTCCACCGGTGTCTGAAGGCGATAGAAGCCATACCCAAAATGGCCGGCCAGCAGCAGGCCCGCCAGAGCGAGGCCCGGCCACATGCCTTTTTTCGTGCCGATCAGGGCCGGCGCGGCGAAAATGAACACGGCAAGCGTGGTGACGCTGAAAAGCCCTAGCAGATGCGCGGACTGCATCATGACCGGAATGGGCATGATGCCGTAGCCGATGGCGTTCCAGGGAAAACCGGTCGCAACAAAACTGCGCAGCCATTCAAACAGGCCGAATGCGACGGCAAGGGCGGCGATACGGCCAAGACCATCCGACCAGACGATGTTGGCCGCAGCGACTGCAAAACCATAAAACAGCGCAAGAAGAGCCGGAAGGCCGATGATGGCGAGCGGCAGTGCCCAGGCGAATTCGTCTGCCTCCAGCAAAAGAGCATTACCCAGCCACCAAAGGCCCGCCACGAAATAGCCGAAGCCGAAACACCAGCCGATGCCGAAAGCGGGCAGGATGCGGCTGAAGACGCCGCCGCCGGGCTTGCCGGTGCAGCCGTCCACCAGCCAGACAAGCAGGGTGAAGGAGAAAAACAGCGCCGCGAAAAAACCGAATGGAGGCAAAGCCAGCGCACCAACCGCGCCTGCGGCAATCGCCATCACTGCTCGGCTTTTGCCACCGGCCAGCATTACCCTGCCTGCAAGACGCTCCATGCCATCTCCGTTTTATGCGCGTCCGGAAAAGACCGCTCCCGGCAAGGCGGCGCCGCGGAATTTTCCCTCAGACCCGGAGTAACGGAAAAAAGATTCGCAGTCCACAGGAGTGGAGGACGCCCTGATGACCGGGCGTGTTTTTCGTCGGACCCTAGAAGCATCAGAAGCGGTCAAATCGATATTGAAGCAGTGAACCGACGGGTATTATCCCGTCGGATCCTGTTCAGTCGGCATTCTGCTGGTGCGTGATAAGGCGCACATCCGGCGCGGGCAGCGCAATCACCTCATTGGCATGAGCGTCGCCTGGCGCGCGATCATCCTGCCCTTCCGAGCCGTGATTGCGGACAATGCGAACACCCTTGATGCGCCGTGTATCCGCATCGAGAATCTGGAATTCGAAACCGGGCACGGCCCTGACCACCTCGCCCTTGGCCGGAATACGGCCGAGCGCAAAGAAGATAAGCCCACCGAGCGTATCGATTTCCTCCAGATGTTCGCGGACATCGAATTCCGGCCCGATCGCCTCGGCAAGCTCGGTGAGTTCGGCGCGGGCATCGGCCACAAGCACGTCGGGGGACAGGCGCGAAAACATCGCTTCGTCCTTGTCGTGCTCGTCATCAATGTCACCAACGACCATCTCGACGATATCCTCGTGGCTGACGAGACCGTCGGTGCCACCATATTCATCGATCACGAGAGCGAGCTGAGTTCTCTGGGCCTGCATTGTCTTCAAGAGATCGGAGGCCAGCATCGAGGGCGGCGCGAACAGAATTTTACGTACCAGCCCGGCATCGGCAACCGTCTGCTCCAGATCGACCCGCGCCAGATCGAAATTCGGGCGCGGCGAACGCGGCGCTTTCGCTTCGCCATAAGCGACGCTGCGCGATCCCGCCCGGCGCTTGTTGCGGGCCTGCTTTGCGACGTACGCCAAGAGATCGCGAATGTGGATCATGCCCTTCGGGTCATCCAGCGTTTCGTCATAGACCGGCATGCGCGAGCGCCCGGTTTCCTCAAAGAGGATCAGCGCCTCGCCGATTGTCATGTTCTGATCGAGACCGTCAATATCGACCCGCGGGATCATGATATCTTCGACCCTAACCTCACGGAAACGCAGGATATTGTTCAACATCGCCCGTTCTTCGGGCGAAAAGGCGGCACCGATTTCGGTGTCATCCATCAGCGCGTCGGTCAAATCCTCGCGCAGGCGCTCGCCTTGAGACGGTCTCAGCAACCGCGCGATGCGCGACCAGATCGTCGATCTCGGCTTTGCGTTGTAGTCTTGACGTAAATGACTACTGCCCTCTTCCGAGGAGGACTGCTCGCCGTTTTCTCTGCCCTCATTGGCAGGTCGTGCAGAATGTTCGTTCATGGCTCCAGACAATATTCAAAGCGGTTCCTGACCCGCGTATGGATCAGATAGGCCAAGCACCGCCAAAATGCGAGTCTCAAGCGACTCCATTTCTTCCGCTTCTTCCTCGTCCATGTGGTCATAACCAAACAAATGCAGGAACCCATGAACGAGCAGATGGGTCAGATGATCCTCGAAACTCTTGTCAAGTTCAAGGGCCTCGCGCTCAACCGTCTCGCGCGCGATGACGATATCGCCCAGCATCGGGCCGGGCATACCGCCCGGTTCCAGCGAAAAAGCGGGGAAAGACAAGACATTGGTCGCCTTGTCCTTGTCGCGCCACTCGGCATTGATTTCCCGAATATTCTCATCATCGGTAAAGACCAGCGACAGCTCCACCGGCATTTTCGGGAAGGGTTGTTCCTCTTCCCGCTTCAGAAAATCGACCGCCGCGTCCAGCACCTTGGTGGCAAAGGCAGCCAAGTCCTCTTCCGAGGACCAACCTTCGGCCTCGACGCTGATTTGAATATCCAGAGCTGTCATTGTCTTTACGTCAGTTGCCCTTCACGAGGCTTTCATCCGGCACCGCCGTGTGGGATTCATACGCCCGGACAATGCGCGCCACCATCGGATGACGCACGACGTCGACATCCTTGAAGCGCACGACCGACACGCCCTCCACGTCGGTGAGGATTTGCAGGGCCTCGACAAGACCGGATTTCACGCCGCGCGGCAGGTCCACCTGGCTCGGGTCGCCGGTCACGATCATGCGGCCGTTTTCACCAAGACGGGTGAGGAACATCTTCATCTGCATGGTCGTGGTGTTCTGGGCTTCGTCCAGAATGACGGCGGCGTTGGCAAGGGTGCGGCCGCGCATGAAGGCGAGTGGGGCGATTTCGATGACGCCCGCCTGAATGGCACGCTCCACCTTGTCACCCGGCATCATGTCATAAAGCGCGTCATAAAGTGGACGAAGATAGGGATCGACCTTTTCTTTCATGTCGCCCGGCAGGAAGCCCAGCCGTTCACCTGCCTCGACGGCAGGACGCGACAGGATGATACGGTCAACCGCACCGCGCTCCAGCAATTGCGCCGCATGCGCCACGGCAAGATAGGTCTTGCCGGTGCCTGCAGGGCCGACGCCGAAAACCAGCTCGGATTGCTCCAGCGCCCGCATATAGACATCCTGCGTCGGCGTGCGGGCAGCGATGGTCTTCTTGCGGGTGGAAATCTGCGCCATGGAAATCTTCGCCTTGCGCTCCATCGTCGGCAAGGTCAGTTGATCGTCCGCGGCCATCGCCATGCGGATCGCGCCTTCCACGTCGGAAACCTCGGCGGTTCCGCCCTTGAGCAGGCGTTCGTAGAGGAAATCCAGCGCCCGGCGGGCCTGATTGGTGGCCACGACATCACCGGTGATGGCGACGGAATTACCGCGCGGGCGCGCATCAATGTTGAGTCGCTGTTCCAGCAATTTCAGGTTCTGATCGAACTGACCGAATAGCTCTCCCGCTATCCTGTTATTCTCGAACGTGAGGACGAAGTGATTGGCGTCGGTCGCGGCTTGGCGTGGCTGGCGCGATGAAGGTGATACCAATTCATGTGCGTTCAAGCGGTCAGGCTCCTGTCCCAATCAGTGTCGGCTCCCCACTCTAACTCTCTGCCACCTCGGCAAACAAGCTGTTTGGACCCGTTGCGGTGATTCGTACATTAACAATGTCACCGATTTTCAAAGTCTTTGCATCAAGATTCACGGATTGCAGCCAGGGGGAGCGACCTATCAACTGTTCAGGCATGCGGCCGGGCTTTTCCAGCAACACATCCATGGTCTTTCCCACCAGCGATTCCGCAAATTCCTTCTGCTGCCGCAGCAACAGCGCCTGCAATCTCTCCAGCCGCTCGGCCTTTACCTCTTCCTCGACCTGATCGTTAAGGTCAGCGCCCGGCGTGCCGGGACGGGTGGAATATTTGAAGGAAAAAGCCTGCGCGTATTTCACCGTCTCGACCATCGCCATCGTGTCTTCGAAATCGCGATCCGTCTCGCCGGGGAAGCCGACAATAAAATCTCCCGACATGGCGATATCAGGGCGGGCGGTGCGGATTTTTTCGATAAGCTGGATATATTCCTCGCCGGTATGGCGACGGTTCATTGCTTTCAGAATGCTATCCGACCCTGACTGCACCGGCAGATGCAGGTAAGGCATGAGGATACGCAGATCGCGATGGGCGCCGATCAGCCGATCGTCCATGTCACGCGGATGGCTGGTGGTGTAGCGAAGCCGGGCAAGACCCGGAATCTCCGCCAGCCGGTAAAGCAGTTCGGCAAGGCCCCATTTATCGCCCTTCGGGCCTTCGCCCTGCCAGGCGTTGACGTTCTGTCCAAGCAGCGTGATCTCCCGCACGCCGGCATCCACCAGTTTCATCGCCTCATCGACGATCTGCCGCACGGGACGGGAGACTTCCGAGCCACGGGTATAGGGTACGACGCAGAAGGTACAGAACTTGTCGCAGCCTTCCTGCACCGTCAGAAACGCGGTGACGCCGCGCGTGCGCAACGTCGCCTTTTCGGCGACCGGCAGATGCTCGAACTTGTCCTCGACCGCATATTCGGTCTCGATGACGCGTTCACCGCCGCGCACCCGCTTCAGGGCATCCGGCAGGCGGTGGTAGGTCTGCGGGCCAATGACGACGTCCACGGCGGGCGCGCGGCGAAGAATTTCCTCGCCTTCGGCCTGCGCCACGCAGCCGGCAACGCCGATCATGAATTCGCGGCCCTGCTCTTCGCGTGATTTTTTCATGTCGCGCAGACGGCCAAGCGCCGAATAGACCTTTTCAGCCGCTTTTTCGCGGATATGACAGGTGTTCAGCAGAACCAGATCCGCCTCGCCCATATCTTCGGTCTGAACGTAACCGTCCTTCGCCAGCGCATCACTCATGCGGACGGAATCGTAGACGTTCATCTGACAGCCATAGGTCTTGATAAAGACCTTGCGGCTGTTAGAGCCCTCGCGGGCGATCATGTGTTGGGCGTCAAGGCCAAGCGTTTCCTGGGTCATGGCCGCTATTTAGTGTTTTTCCCGGCCAGATTAAACAAAAAAATCCCGGAAAGAGCGACGACACCGCTATTTCCGCCAGCCGCCACGCAGGCTGAAGGCCAGCATGGAACGGATGGAAGCAGCGATATCAGTCGCCAGGCGCTTGCGGTTATCCGTGCTGTGAAACGGAACACTCTCGCCGAAGGTCACGTCCACATCAATGGCGCCGGCCTTGATAATGCCAAGCAGATGCGGCACCAGCGTTATGCTGCCCGGCCAGGCGGCAATAACCCGGTGGTAGCGGCCCATGGCCATGCCATGTACCCGAGTATAGGCAATCGCAACCGGCTGCACATAAACCAGCTTGCCCGGCACCTGTTCAGCGGCGGTGGAGGCCGCACCGAACAGCGAGGATTTCACCGCCAGCATTCTGTTCCCGTCCGAAGTGGTGCCTTCCGGAAACAACACGACAATCTCGCCGTCGGCCATGCGGGCAGCGATCTCGCCGACCTGTGCGCCGGTGCTGCGCTTCTGCTCGCGCTGAACGAAGATGCTTTTCTGCAGGCGGGCGAGCCAGCCGAAAACCGGCCAGTCCCGCACTTCCGTCTTGGCAATGAACACAACGTCGGCAATGCTGCCGAGAACGAGGATATCCTTCCACGAGGCGTGGTTGACCGCCAGCATCAGCGGTTTTGCCCGTTCCACCTCTCCGTGAACATGCACGCGAATGCCGAGAACATGACAGGCAATGCGATGCCATAGGCGCGGAATACGGCGACGCAGCCGCAAGTCGAAGGCAAGGCCCAGCAGTTGCAGCGGCAGCAGGATGAGCGTGACGATCAGGAGAACGATCGCGATATAGGCTGTGCGCAGCCACATCATGAGTTAAACGCCCGTTTGTTCACCGGCGTCTCAGCGTTCGTCGGGCTTCAACGGCACGCCGTAGAGTTCCAGCCGGTGATCCACCAGCTTGAAGCCGTGCTCGCGAGCGATCTTTTCCTGCAGCGCTTCGATTTCCGGCGAATGAAACTCGATGACCACGCTGTTCTTCAGATCGATCAGATGATCGTGGTGCTCTTCGGGCACGGTCTCATAACGCGAACGGCCATCGCGAAAATCGTGCCGTTCGATGATACCGGCATCTTCGAACAGCTTCACCGTTCTGTAGACGGTGGAAATCGAGATGCGCGGATCCACCGCGGAGGAACGGCGGTACAATTCCTCGACATCCGGATGGTCGGCCGATTCCTGCAGGACACGGGCAATGACGCGGCGCTGGTCCGTCATCCGCATGCCGCGCTCGGCACAAAGCTCCTCCAGCGTTTTCGAAAGGTCTATCACGTCTTCTGGCCTTTTGAGTATTCCGGTTGAATTTTGCGGCTCTCGCCGAAAAAATGCCTGTCGCAGGGAACTAGCGAAGATCGCGGCGCATGACAAGCGCCGTCGACTTGGTTCCATCCCTGGAGGTGTAATAGGCCTTGCGCTCCGCAACCGTCTTGAAGCCGAGCTTTTTATAAAGCCCGAGAGCGGAGGTGTTGCCGTTGTCCACCTCGAGAAACATGGTTTCAGCACCGCGCATCATCGCTTCACGTACCGCCGACTGCATCAGGCGCCAGCCGAGACCGGTGCGTCCGAACTTGTCGGAAACCGCAACGGTCAGGATTTCCGCCTCGCCCGCCACTTCCCGCGCCAACACAAAACCGCCGAGAGGCTTGCTGAAGAACGCGTTGGTCTGGCGGGCAACGGCGCCAAAAACCGAACCTTGCGTCAACAGCCCGGAAAATTCACCGTCATTCCACGGGCGCGGAAAACGCAGCGCATGCAGTTCCGCCACCGCGGCGCAATCCTCATGCTGCATCGGCACGATCTCGAAATAGGGTTTCCAGCTCAGATATTCGTCAAACATAATAGGAATCTGGCATCACAAGAATCGGGCATTACAGGAATCATTCACGGGCAATGCCCTATCAGGCAACGTCCTGGCGTGCCAGCGCAAAACCGGTTTGCGGACGGGCATCCGGACCGCGCAGATAAAGCGGCGCAGGTTTCGGCTGACCCGCCGGCTTGCGCGCCGCCGAGTGTGCAACCGAAGCAATCGGGAAATGGTCCGGCCCCGAGCCAATTTCCTCTCCCGCAAACAGCGGCGCGGCCGAACCAATCACGGCACCATCGAAACCGGAAAGAACGCCCCTGGCATCATTCAGAGACAAAAGTGTCGCCTCAGCGAGCGGCGATCCATCCGCCGCGAAAGTCTGGAGATAGGCTTCACCACGTTTGGCATCCAGCCCGACGGCCACGGGCCGGCCGGGATTTGTCATCAGATGATGCAGGGCAAGCGTTTCAAGCGTGGTGATGCCAACAGCCTCGACGCCAAGCGACAGGGCAAAGCCGCGCGCAGCGGCAACACCGACACGAATGCCAGTGAAGGAGCCCGGACCGATGGTCACGGCGATGCGCTCAACCTTCTGCAGCGGGACTTGCGCCTGCTGCAGGGCGCCATCGATCACGGCCATCAACCTCTCGGCATGACCCTTGCCGATCATTTCGCACACCTCGCCGAGCACCCTGTCGGAGGCGCTGTCATAAACGCAGGCTGAACAATCCACACCTGACGTGTCGAGTGCGAGAACAATCATGTCGGGACCTGGCTTACGATGTCATACCGCTTCGACTTCGCGCACTTCCGGCACGAAATGACGAAGCAGGTTCTGAACGCCGTGCTTCAGCGTGGCCGTGGAGGACGGGCAACCCGAGCAGGCGCCCTTCATGTTCAGGAACACGGTGCCATCACGGAAACCGCGGAAAGTAATGTCGCCGCCATCCTGCGCTACGGCAGGACGCACACGGGTTTCCAGCAGTTCCTTGATCGTGGCGACGATTGTCTCGTCACCCTCTTCGAAAAACTCGTCCTCTTCGTCCGAGACTTCCGCCGCAATCGCCGTACCCATGATCGGGCGACCGGACATGAAGTGTTCCATAATCGAACCGAGAATGGCGGGCTTCAGGTGCTGCCATTCCGCATCGTCTTTGGTGACGGTTATGAAATCGAAGCCGAAATAAACGCCGGTGACGCCGGGAATCGTAAAGAGACGCTCCGCCAGCGGAGAAGCCTGCGCCTGCGAAGGATTGAGAAACTCAGCTGTCCCGCTTTCCAGCACCACCTTGCCGGGCAAAAACTTCAGCGTGGCGGGGTTGGGCGTGGCTTCCGTCTGAATGAACATCATCGTCTCCTTCGAGGTCGCGGTTCACGCCTCGTAATTTAGAATTCTTCCAAAATACGCCCGGCGAAGCTTCACTTCAAGCCCTGACATGATAATTACATTCAAGAAATCGTCAGCCCCTAAATCTTGTCCGAAACCCGGATCAGCAGAGCGCGTCGATTTCCTCATCCGTGAGCGTATCCGGCAGGACAGTGACGGGAATGGGGAAGGCTGCCCCTCGCCCGGCGATGGAAGAAACGAGCGGCCCCGGCCCTTCCTTTGTCGAACCCGCCGCCAGCACGAGAATGGCGATATCGCGGTCTTCCTCGATCAGCCCGTGGATCTGCTCGGTGGCGCTGCCTTCGCGGATCACTGATTCAGGCTCGATGCCGATTGTCTCACGCACCTTCTGGGCAATCTTGGCAAGCGTGGCTTCCGCCTCCTCGCGGGCCTCGGCCCGCATGATCTGCTCGACACCCAGCCATTGCTGGAAATCGCCTTCCGGGATCATGTAGAGCAGCACCAGCCCGCCATTGGAATTCTTGGCGCGACGACCGGCATAATGCACGGCCCTTTCGCATTCCGGTGTGTCGTCGATAACAGCGAGAAATTTGCGACGATGCCCTTCCAGACGCGACAGCCGTGTTGAAACCATTCCGCACTCCCTTAGGTCCGCCGTGATCCGAGAACCGCCCGACGGTTCGGGCGGAGATTATATCAAATCACGGCAGGCGCAAACCGCCCGCCGCATCAGCGCGGCAGCGACTTCTCAGCGCAGGAAGCCGATGATGTCGCGCACCTCGTTCATCGTCTTTTCGGCAATAGTACGCGCCCGCTCACCGCCCTCTTTGAGGATGGCGTCGATATGGGTCGGGTCATCGAGAAGGCGGCGCATCTCGTTGTTGACCGGCGCGAGCACGTTGACGGCAAGTTCGACGAGTGCCGGCTTGAAGGCCGAGAATTGCTGTCCGCCGAATTCGGCAAGAACGTCCGCCTTCGTCTTGTCGGAGAGAGCGGCATAGATGCCGATCAGGTTTTCCGCCTCGGGGCGGCCCTTCAGGCCTTCCACTTCGCTCGGCAGCGCGTCGGGATCGGTCTTTGCCTTCTTGATCTTCTTCGAGATCGCGTCGACGTCGTCCATCAGGTTGATGCGCGACAGGTCGGACGGGTCGGACTTCGACATCTTCTTGGTGCCGTCCTTCAGAGACATGACACGCGGCGCCGGGCCGCCGATCAGCGGCTCCACCATCGGGAAATAGGCGTGCACCGGCTCGTCGCCCACCTTGATATCGAGGCCGAGACCGGCATTGCGGATGTGGTCGCCGAAATCGATGTTGAATTTCTGGGCGATATCGCGGGCCAGTTCCAGATGCTGCTTCTGGTCGTCACCAACAGGAACGTGCGTGGCGCGGTAGACGAGAATGTCGGCGGCCATCAGGCTCGGATAGGCAAGCAGGCCAAGCGAGACCTGTTCGGCATTCTTGCCGGACTTGTCCTTGAACTGCGTCATGCGCTCCATCCAGCCGATGCGCGCCACGCAGTTGAACACCCATGCCAGTTCCGCATGCTGCGGCACGGCCGACTGGTTGAAGACGATGTGCTTTACGGGGTCGATGCCCGAGGCGATGAAGGCGGCCGCAATCGAGCGGGTCTGCGCCTTCAAGTCAGAATGAACGAGCTGGGCAGTGATGGCGTGCATGTCGACGACGCAATAGATGCAGTCGTTATCTTCCTGCAAAGCCACGAACTTGCGGATAGCGCCGAGATAATTGCCGAGATGCAGATTGCCGGTCGGCTGGACGCCCGAGAAAACCAGCGGCTTGAATACGTTCATTGTCGTCCTCGAAAAGGCTTGTGGAGGGCCCCGCCCCGTGATTTGAATTGCACGCGCTTATGCACCCGCAGCCCCTCGCAATCAAGCGGTTTCAGGGCATGTCAGCCGCGCGGCTGAAGAAGATCCCAGCGATTTCCGTATGGGTCGATAAAGACCGCGACGGAGCCGTAAACCTCATGGCGCGGCTCTTCCAGAAAGCGCACGCCGCGCGCCAGCATCGTCTCGTAGTCGCTTTGAAAATCATCGGTATTGAGGAAAAACCCAACACGTCCGCCGGTCTGATTGCCAATGGCAAGCCGCTGCGGTTCACCATCGGCCTCGGCAAGCAACAGGGCGCAGCCATCGGTGCCTTGAGGTTTCACCACCAGCCATCTTTTGCCATCGCCAAGCGGCTGATCGGAGAGGCACTCAAACCCCAGAACCTCGCAATAAAACGCCTTTGCCCGATCGTAGTCATCGACAACGAGGGTGACGAGGGCGATGCGGCGGTTTCCGGCAAAGGACATCAGCCTGCCTCCGTCTCGGCGTTCTTTTTCCCGCGCTTGCGAATGGCGCGCTTGACCATGCCGATATCAGCGCCGCCCGAAGCGAAGGCCAGCACGAAATAAACCAGCATGGCAGCAAAAACGAGAGCCATGATGGTACCGGCCCGAACGAAAATCGACGAGGCCGAAGATAGCTCGAAGCTCAGCCAGGTCAGCGCATAGTGCACGAAGCCCGCCATGAGGGCGGCAGCCAGCAGCAGCCGCGGAATGCGGGTAAGCAGCGGAATATCCACCTGCCAGTGACCGCGCCACAGCAGCATGGCAAACAGCAAGG
This sequence comes from Agrobacterium sp. V1, assembly GCF_030518355.1. NCBI lineage: Bacteria > Pseudomonadati > Pseudomonadota > Alphaproteobacteria > Hyphomicrobiales > Rhizobiaceae > Agrobacterium > Agrobacterium sp. V1. The sequence continues at coordinate 26,174 of NZ_JAULSF010000001.1, read as the reverse complement.
CGGCATTCACCCAGCCGGCGGTGATCTCGGCAATGGCGATGCCTGGACCGCCGAGACGCGGAAACAGCGTCAGCGCCAGCGAGACGTTCACCACCACGGAAATTGCTGCGAAAATCATCGGTGTGCGGGTGTCTTCGCGGGCGAAGAAGCCCGGAATGAAGGCCTTTATCAGCACGAAAGCCGGCAGGCCAAGACCATAGATGCCGAGGATTTGCGCAACCGTGATGGTGGCCGACGGCGAAAAGTTGCCGCGCTCATAGAGAAAACGGACAATCGGTTCCGCCATGACGAGAAGGGCAGCGGCAGCGGGCAAGGTCAGGAAGAGCACGAATTCGACCGAACGGTTCTGCAGGCTGCCCGCCTCGACCATATGGCCACCACGCAGGGCGCGCGCCAGTTCCGGCAGAAGCACGGTGGCGACAGCGATCCCGACGACACCGAGCGGTAGCTGGTAAATCCGGTCCGCATAGGCAAGCGAGGAGATCACTCCTTCGCCAGCAGAGGCGATATTGGTGTTGATGAGCAGGTTGATCTGGGTGATACCGCCGGTAATTGCCGCCGGCAGCGCGAGGACCAGAAGGCGCTGCACATTCTTCGTCAGTCGTGGCCTGCGGAAACCGATACGCATGCCGGCATTGCGCACGGCGATCCAGACGATGGCAAGCTGCACCAGACCCGCCACCATCACCCCCCAGGAAAGGGCATAACCCACCTGAAGGGGATCGTAATTCTTCCACCATGCCCAGGCGAGCACGCCGATCAGGATGATGTTGAGGAAAACCGGAGCGATCGCAGCCGCGAAATAGCGGTGCAGCGAGTTCAACATGCCACCCATCATCGCCGCCAGCGACATGCAGGCGAGATAGGGGAACATGATGGTGGCAAGATGCACCGTGTTGTCGAACTTCACCGGATCTTCGAGAAAGCCCGGTGCAATCACGGTACGCACGATGAACGGCATCGACAATTCCATCAGGATTGTCAGCGCCAGAAGTACGGTGAACAGGACGCCGAAAACTTCCTCGGAAAAGCGCCTTGCGCCTTCCATGCCGTTCGCCTCGATTTCCTTGGCGAAAAGCGGCACGAAAGCCGAGTTGAACGCGCCTTCGGCAAAAAGTCGCCGGAAGGTGTTCGGAAAACGGAAAGCGGCGTTGAAGGCATCGGCCACCGGGCCGGTGCCGACGGCGGCTGCCATCAGGGTTTCCCGGAGGAAGCCGAAGATGCGGCTGCCGAGCGTGGCGGTGCCGACGGTGGCGAACTTGCCGATCAGACTCATGGGCGCTTCAAGCCTTTGCCGTGCGCGCGGCCGGCAGTGCAGCCACGTCGGGATGGGCGATGATGCCGTTCGGCATGCGGTCGCGCAATTCGTCTTCCTGTTCGCTCATCACCGCCTTCAGGCGGGTGGCGATGCTGGCCTGCCGGTTGTCGTTAGTCACCTTCTGCCCGAAGAGATCAGTCACATAGAAGGTGTCGATGACCTTTTCGCCAAAGGTGGTGATGCGGGCGGAATGAATATCGAGCGACAGATCGGCGATGACAGCCGTCATATCCGCCAGCAGGCCCGGCCGGTCGAGGCATTCGACTTCAATAACGGTGAACTTGTTCGACAGCCCGTTGGAAATGATGACCGAGGGCGGAATGATGAAGGCGCTTTTTTTCTTGCGGCTCTTGGTGCGCGTCGCGATCATTTCCGGCAGGCGCTGCTTGCCCGACAGAACCTCCTCGATGAGCTTGCCGACATTGTTGCCGCGCCGCATCTCATCTTCATCGATCGGAAATTCACGGTTGATGAGGATCGTATCGAGCGCCCGTCCGTCCGATGTGGTGAAAATCTGCGCATCGGCAATGTTGGCGCCGGCCGCCGCGCAGGCTCCTGTTATGATCGACAGCAGGCGCGGATGGTCGGGCGCCAGCACGGTAATTTCCGTAATCGCGTGGAAGGAATGGGTACGCACCATGGTCGACAGTGCCTTTTCCTGCTTGTCGGCCTCGCGGATGAAGCGGGTGTGGCGCACCTGATCTTCCAGCGCCACCGTCAGCAGATAGGGCTCGTAATGCAGCTTGGTATATTTGCGCCGCGCCTTTTGGCCCCAGTCGTCGAGGGCGTCGTATAGCGCCTGCCGGGCGATCTGCGCGCGTTCCTTGCGAGAGACTTCCGAGAAGCCACCGGAAAGCAGCAGTTCCGTCTCGTAATAAAGCGAACGCAGCAACTGTCCCTTCCAACCGTTCCACACACCCGGACCAACGGCGCGAATATCGCAGACCGTCAGGATGAGCAGCATCTTCAGCCGCTCCATGGATTGCACCTTATCGGCGAAATCGGTGATGGTCTTGCGGTCGTGCAGATCGCGTGTCTGGGCGACCATGGACATCAGGAGATGCTGCTCGATCAGCCAGACGACGGTTTCGGTCTGCTTGCCGGTGAGGCGGAAACGCTGGCACAGCTTGCGGGCCACACGCGCGCCGGCAATCGAGTGGTCTTCCTGCCGCCCCTTGGCCACATCATGCAGCAGCACAGCGACATAAAGCGCCTCACGCTCCTCAAGACCCGGCATCAGCTGGTTGGCCAGCGGATGGGCATCGACAGCCGTGCCCTTATCCACCTCGGACAACACACCGACCGAGCGGATCAGGTGCTCGTCCACGGTGTAGTGATGATACATGTTGAACTGCATCATCGCGACGATCTTGCCGAATTCCGGAATGAATTTGCCGAGAACACCTGCCTCATTCATACGTCGAAGCGTCAATGCAGGATCACGCCGCGAGGTGAGGATCGACAGGAAAAGCCGATTCGCCTCCTCGCTTTCGCGCAAAGTATCGTTGATGAGCGACAGCGAGCGCGTGACGACGCGCAAGGCATCCGGATGCAGCTCGAGATTGTTGATATCGGCGATGTGGAACAGCCGGATCATATTAACCGGGTCGTTCTTGAAGACGTCTGGCTTGGCCAGCGCGATGCGCCCCCTATCCTCGACGAATTCTACCGAACCCGGAATTTTACGCACACGATGCGCGAATCGACTGAGAACGCCGGAGAGGCCCGGCACATCCTTCGCCTGCCGGTCCTCCAGTGCGGCGCAGACAATGCGGGTGAGGTCACCCACATCCTTCGCCACAAGGAAATAATGCTTCATGAAGCGCTCGACGGCGGAAAGGCCGGGGCGCGGCTGGTAGTTCAACGCATCGGCGATCTCACGCTGAATATCGAAAGAGAGGCGCTCTTCCGCTTTATTGGTGATGAAATGCATCTGGCAACGGACAGCCCAGAGAAAATCATCGGCCTTCTCGAACAGCCTGAGTTCACGCCGCGACAGAACACCGAGCTTGACGAGATCGGCGGTATCGCGAACGTGGTAATAATATTTGGCGATCCAGAACAGCGTGTGCAGATCGCGCAGGCCGCCCTTGCCTTCCTTGACGTTTGGCTCCACCAGATAACGCGTGTCGCCAGCCTTGCGGTGACGCTGGTCGCGCTCCGCGAGCTTGGCGGCGATGAATTCCGGGCCAGTGCCGGTGACGACTTCCGCCTCGAAGCGTTTTTCCAGATCGTCGGTCAAAGATTTCTTGCCGCAGATCGCCCGCACTTCCAGAATTGCGGTCCTGATCGTCATATCGGATTTGGACAGGCGAATGCACTCATCCACTGTCCGGGTAGCATGGCCAACCTTGAAGCCGAGATCCCAAAGCAGATAAAGCACGAACTCCACGGCCTTGTGCATATCAGGCGTATTTTTCGCGGGCAGCAGGAACAGGAGGTCGATGTCCGATCCCGGCGCCAGTGTGCCGCGGCCATAACCACCGACGGCCGCCACCGCGATCTGCGGGGCATCCTTCGGATAGGCATATTGGCAGGCGAGATCATAAAGCGTCTCGATCAGGCGGTCCTGAAGCCAGGAAATGCGGCGGGCGCAATCAATGCCGCTGCCATCAGCCTTCAGCAGTTCGCGGACCTTTTCCCGGCCTTCCGTGCTGGCCTTGCGAAACAGCGGCAGAAGGTCGGACCTGACATCGGCGATGCGCTTGCCATCTTCCTTAAAGATGATGTCACAGTCGCGCTTCAGCGCCGAGACATCGAGAATTTCGGAAAAATCCAGGTCCTTGATGGCCATCTATGCCGGTATCCATGTCCTGTGGGAGATCCCACCGCTTGCGATGGGAGTGTCCTATAGCGAGTTTTAAAGGCGATGGACAGGCAGTCTCCGCATCGAACCGAAAAGTGTCAGCGGTTTTCGGAAAATTCGACGCGCAAAAAGTTCAAGCCTTGCCAAGTTCTTTCTTTAACGCATAGAGCGCGTCCAATGCCTCACGTGGCGTCATTTCGTCGGGATTGATCCCTTTCAATGATTCCTCCACTTTCGATGGTCCGGCCTTGCGGGTTTCCTCGCGGCGAACGGCGATCTGGAACAGCGGCAGATCATCGATCAGCTGGCTGGCGGGGTTTTTACGGTCGGCATCCTCCAGTTTCGTCAGCACTTCACGAGCACGCTCCACCACCGATGCCGGCAGGCCCGCAAGCCGTGCGACCTGAATACCGTAGGAGCGATCCGCTGCACCTGGTCCGACTTCGTGCAGGAAGATAACGTCGCCTTCCCACTCCTTCACCCGCATCGTGGCATTGGAGAGGCGACCGAGTTTTTCCGACAAAACTGTCAACTCGTGGAAATGGGTGGCAAAGAGACCACGGCAACGATTGACCTCGTGCAGATGCTCGACCGCCGCCCAGGCAATCGAAAGACCGTCGAAGGTCGCAGTACCACGGCCGATCTCGTCCAGAATGACCAGCGAGCGATCCGTCGCCTGATTGAGGATGGCAGCGGTTTCCACCATCTCCACCATGAAGGTCGAACGGCCGCGCGCCAGATCGTCGGAAGCGCCGACGCGGGAAAACAGCCGGTCGACGATGCCGATATGGGCGGCTTCCGCAGGAACGAAGGAGCCGATCTGCGCGAGAATGGCGATCAACGCATTCTGGCGCAGGAAGGTCGATTTACCGCCCATGTTCGGGCCGGTGAGCAGCCAGATTGCACCGTTCTTGCCACCATTGACGGCCGAAAGATCACAATTATTGGCGATGAAGGGTCCGGCCGATTGCCGCCGCAACGCCTGTTCGACGACCGGATGACGCCCGCCCTTGATCGCAAAGGTCATGGAGGCATCGACAATCGGGCGGCAATATGCCTGCTCGGTGGCGAGATAGGCGAGGCTTGAGGCGACGTCTATGACTGCGAGTGCGAAAGCACCTGCCTTGATCGCTTCGGCCTGCTGCACCACGGCCTCGACCATGCGGGCGAAGGCTTCCAGCTCCATGGTCAGAGCCTGCGCTGCGGCATTGGCGATGCGGCTTTCGAGATCGGCAAGCTCGGTGGTGGTGAAGCGCATGGCGCCCGCCATCGTCTGACGATGGATGAAGCGCGCCTTGGCCTCATCCGTCGCCATCATCACATCGGCGTTGCCCGCCGTCACCTCGATGAAATAACCGAGAACGTTATTGTGCTTGATCTTCAGTGACTTGATGCCAGTCTCATCGGCATATTTCAGCTGCAGACCGGCGATCACCCGGCGCGACTGGTCGCGCAGCGCCCGCACCTCGTCAAGTTCGGGATTGGCGCCGTCACGCAGGAAACCGCCGTCGCGCTTCAGAAGCGGCAGGTCGTCGGCGAGCATCGAGCCGAGCATGGCTTCCAGCCCGCCCGGCAAGGCTTTCAGATCCTTGAGAGCCGTCGCCAACTCATCCGGCAGCAACCCGCCATCGAGAATAGTCGCGATTTTTTCAGCCGAAGCCAGCCCCTGCCTGATACCGCCGAGATCGCGCGGGCCGCCGCGCTCCAGCGCAAGGCGGGATAATGCGCGCGGCATATCCGCGACATGTTTCAAGGCGTCGCGCAGGTCATCGCAGAGAGAGACGTCATCGATGAGATAGGCCACCGCATCAAGGCGGGCATTGATCTTGTCCGGGTCGGTGAGCGGCGACATCAGCCGCTCGGCCAGCATCCGGGCACCACCACCCGTGACCGTGCGGTTGAGGGCATGCAGCAGCGATCCGTCCCTTTCGCCTGATAGCGTCTTCACCAGCTCCAGATTGGCGCGGGTGGCGGGATCGATGAAGAGGGTGGAGGCAGCACTTTCGCGTTCCGGCGCACCAAGAGGCGGACGCTCGGCGATCTGGGTCTTTTCGACATAAGCGACGGCAGCGGCAGCGGCAGCCATTTCCACCCGCGAAAACGTGCCAAAACCATCAAGCGTCGAGACGTTGAAATAACGGGCGATCCGCCCTTCCGCCGTGGCGCTGTCGAAAAGAATGGCCGGCTGCGGCACCGCCACGCGGCCAAGAACGTCGAAGACCGGCCGCAGCTCCTCGTCATGAAACAGGCTGTCGGCAACGATCAGCTCACGCGGGTCGATGCGCCAGATATCGGCGAGAAGCCGCGTCAGCGTGGTTTCCGCCAACCGGAAAACGCCGGTGGAAATATCGATCCAGGCCAGTGCAAACTGTGCCTCGGCACTGCCACGAATGCGGGCAAGCGCCATCAGATAGTTGGATTCCGTCGGCGACAGCAGCTTTTCTTCGGTCAGCGTGCCGGGCGTGACAAGCCGCACCACATCACGCTTGACCACGGATTTCGAGCCACGTTTCTTCGCCTCGGCGGGATCTTCCACCTGCTCGCAGACGGCGACGCGATAACCACGCAGGATGAGTTTCTGGAGATAATCATCCGCCGCGTGGACGGGAACGCCGCACATGGGAATATCGTGCCCCATATGCTGGCCACGTTTTGTCAGCGTGATGCCCAGAGAACGGGAGGCTTCAACCGCATCGTCGAAGAACAATTCGTAAAAATCGCCCATGCGGTAAAACAGCAGCGAACCCGGATTATTCGCCTTGATCTCGATATATTGTTCCATCATCGGAGTGGCCGTCGCGCGGCTCTCCTCCGAGATCAGGGAAGCGGTTGTCAGAACGTCCGTCAATGGCCTGCCGATGTCATATCGTGTTGCGGAAAACGAGCGCCGACACTAGCGGGAATGCCCGCCCCAAGACAACACGCGCAGGCCCGCTGCCCACAGGAACATCCGGCAAAAAGCCGATCAGCCGTTAATGCGCTCGGCCTCGCCACCGTAATAGCTGATATAGCGGCCGGCGATGGATGTGACCGGCAGAACCACGAGAACATCCGTGGTGTTGAAGGCATGGTCCACCACCGCGCCGGAACCGAACATGGCGCCAAGACGCATATAGCCCTTGATCAGCGGCGGCATGGCGTTCAGCGCCTTGCGGGTGTTCAACGCCTCCGCCGGCATCAGGTCCATCTCGTGGTAAAGCTCGGGAAGCGCCGAAGCCTCCCACTCGCCCTTCGCAACGCAATTGTGGTGAAGGAAGGAGAGCGCCAGCGCATGGGTTTCCGGCTGCACGCCGGGGAAGGAGGCGCAGCCGATCATGGCGTCCATGCGATGTTTCACCGCATAGGCCCAGTTGCCCTGCCACAGAAGCTCGACCGTGCGCTTGGTGCGATATTCCGGCAGCACGCAGGAGCGGCCAAGCTCCATGAAGCGCTTGCCCGGATGGCGCGCAACCAGCCCGGCAATGTCGAATTCGCTGGCGGAATAAAAACCATTATTGGCGAGCGCCGTTTCCTGACGCAGCAGACGATAGGTGCCGACGATCTGATCCTCGCTGTCACCTTCGATTGCCTTGTCCAGTACGAGCAGGTGGTCGCAGACACTGTCCCAGGCGTCGATGTCACGCTTGCGCCGCATCGCCTCAGCGGGAAGGCGCGCATTCATTTCCTCAACGAAAACCTTGTAACGCACGGATTGCGCGGCATCGATCTCGCGCTCATTCCTCGCGAGCCGGGTTTCCAGCGTGCCGATACGACCGAAAAGACCCTCATTATCCTGAGTGGACTCAGGGCGCGGGGGAATGACAACATTGTTTTCACAAATGTCGTGATTGAAGATTTCGGCAACCATGGGGAATCGCTCCGCCACCAAAGAATTTTCCTGTCATAAATCACTAATTGACGACAGAATAGTGACAAAATGACGCCAGCGCGAGTCTGTCAAGCTATTATGGCGAAAGGCGTTTCGCCTCCAGCATACGACGAATTTCCTCAACCAGCTGTCTCGGGTCGGTTGGCTTGGTCAAAACCTTGGCTGCACCGGCTTTCAGCAGGATTTCAGCCGTGTCGGCGCTGGCATCACCACTGAGCACGATGACGGGAATATTTCTCTCACCCCTCAACATGCCAAGAAGTTCCGGCAGCACCTCAAGCCCCTCGCCACCCGGCATATTGAGATCCGAGATGACGAGATGCGGCAAACGGGCAGCACCCAGCTCCAACGACTGCCGCAGGGCCTGAAAATCATCGACGGCACGAACGATATAGCCGCTCTTCTCCAGGACCGCCCGGATGATGCGCGCATTGACGGCATCATCCTCGGCAACGAGAATTTCGACGCCACTTGCCCCTTCCTTCAACCGTGATGAAAAGCCCACATCGGGGTGGTTGTCGTTCAGCGCGTCGCGGCGTTCTATGCCGCGCAGGCGGCCACAGAGGACGTCGATCAGCGATTTTTCGCGCAGTGGTCGGATCAGCCAGGCGTCGAAGGAGACATGCATCGTCGAAGGCCGTTCCTCCGGGCTCACCAGCAGGGTGCGGCGAACATTCTGCTGCGGCCAATCCTTCAGGGCATCCCTGAACAACAGTGAAACGCGCCGGTCGACGATGATATCGGTGAGATCGGCGCTAAGGTCAGCTGCCCCATCCTGCAGCTTTTGCAGATCTTCCGGCTGATGAATGAGAACACATTTGCCGCCAAACGCCTCTATCGCCTCCATCGTCACCGCCCCAGCCACGCCCCTGGGCGCAATCAGCAGGACATTGGTGTGTTGCAGACAGCGACGCCGGCCAGGATCCGGAACTGCAACGGGGGCGCCGCCCGGGCGGAACGAAAGCGTGAAGATACTGCCCTTCCCCCTGTGGCTCGAAACCGTAAGGCTGCCGCCGAATTCCCGCACGATGCGGGCGGAAATCGCAAGACCGAGGCCCGTGCCGGCACTTCGCTGCGACATCGGCCCTGCCTGCTCGAATTCACCGAAGATACGGGCCTGTTCGCTCTCGCTCATGCCCGGACCGGTATCCTCAACGGTCACCTGCAATTCGCCATCGACCATGCGCGCCCGGATGACAACCCCGCCTTCGCGGGTGAATTTGACGGCGTTTCCGAGAAGATTGAACAGAACCTGCCGCAGTCTTGCCGGATCGAAATCGAGATAATCGGGCACGTCAGGGCTGACGAAGGAGGTGATTTCGATCCCTTTTTCGTGGGCGCGGTGCGCCAGCATCTCGACAATGCTCTCGATCAACCGCCGCAGGTTTTCCGCGCGCGGATTGAGCTTGAAGCGGCCCGCTTCCATGGTCGAATAATCCAGCAGATCCTCAACGAGCTGCACCAGCGACTGGCCGGACTGCTTCATGCCATCAAGATAATTACGCTGCTCTTCGTTGATCTTCGTTTGTGACAGCAGATGGTTCATGCCGAGCATGCCGGAAAGCGGCAGGCGGATTTCATGGCTTACCGTGGCAAGCAGCCTTGCCTTTTCGGCATCGGCCTTTTCGGCGCGCAAACGGGCGTCTTCCCTTTCGGCAAGCGCAAGCCGCTCTTCCGTCACATCTCTGGCGATGCTGCTGATGAGAAGACGGCTGCTGGCCAGATCGCGGGTTACCACATCGTGCCAGGAGAAGATGCGCTGTCCGAAAGGGGTGGCAATTTCCACGTCATAGGCGTGAACCTTGTCGCCTGGACGGAAGGCAATGCCGATTTCCTCGCAACTCAACCCTTCGGGGGCCGAGCATCCCGTCATTTCACGAAAGATCCGGTTCGCTTCAACGATACGCCTATCCAGATTGCGGATGACGACGATATCACCCATGGCTTCCTGCATCTCGGCGATCAGCGAGCGGTTCTGCGTCTGCCGCAGCCGAACATCCAAATCCTCGGTCAGCGCGTCTGTATTTCGGACCGTTTTGCCAAACAGCGCATAGAGAAGGACGCCGACGAGCACGGCGCCAAAAAAGGAGGCCAGGGCAACGGTGATCACATAGGGCACTGCTAGCGCAATCAGCGCAGCGGCAAATGCGCCGACCGCCAACGAAATGGCAACGTAAAGGGAAATCGGCCCTGAGCCGATCTCGTGTTCCGTGCCGGCATGCCGCCTTGTTGCGTCGACACGATCCTCCGGCTGCGCCGCTACGGGCGCCAGCCCAAGCCCGTCTGAAACTTTTTCTCGAAGTTTTGCCAGTTCGCTCATATGCAACCGCTACCATGGCAGCGGTTTTGATATGTTTGGTGCAAACCCTAAAATTTTACTTTTTAGCCGCCCGGGCGTGCAGAAATTCGTCAAGAATGACGCAGGCTGCACCGATGGTTATGAAACTGTCGGCGAGATTGAACACAGCGAAGGACCATGTCTGCGTGTGAAACAGAATGTAGTCGATGACGTGTCCATAAAAGAACCGGTCGAGAAGATTGCCGGCAGCACCCGCGATGATGAAGGCAAAGCCGAGATGGGCAAAGGTGCGGTCTGCCGCCGTCTTGCGCCACAGCCAGAGCACGAAGACAACGATAACGAGCCGCATGCTGACGATGAACCAGCCCTGCATGTCCGATAGCATCGAAAAGGCGACGCCGAGATTATAGGTGCGGTAAAGCGCCAGAAACGGAATGACTGGTACCATCTCCTGCAATGGCAGATAGGCTTCGACCAGTTGCTTGACGATCTGGTCCAGCACCAGTGCGGCGATGATCAGCGCAAAGGCCGGGCCGAATTTCGAAAACAAAGCCGCTTTGGCCATTACTTCACCGGTGCCAGTTCGAGGAGATGGCGCCGTGCTTCGAAAAGCATCACGGCGGTTGCGATGGCGAGATTGAGGCTGTCGGCACGGCCCTGCTGGGGGATGCGCGCCAGCTGATCCGCCTTGCCGGCCAGTTCCGGCGGCAGACCGGATTGCTCGTTACCCATCAAAAGCACGACCGGCTTACCGGCATAGTCGATCTTCCGATAATCCACGGAACCCGAGAGATGGGTGGCGACGACACTGACCTGCGCCGATTTTTTCCAGGAGAGGAATTCTTCCACCGAGGCGCGGGCCACCGGCATGGCGAAGACCGAACCCATGGTGGCACGAACGGTTTCCAGCGAGAAGGGATCGGTGCAATCACCAACCAGAATGACGCCGGAAGCGCCGGCCGCATCGGCGGTGCGGATGATGGTGCCGAGATTACCGGGATCGCGGACACGGTCGAGCGCGATATAGGTCTCGCCCTTTTCCGGGCGAATATCCCTGAGAGAGGCCCATTTCTGTTCGAAAATGCCGACGACCATCTGCGGATTGTCGCGGCGGGTGATCGAGGCGATGACTTTTTCGCTGACTTCGAGCACCAGCCCGCCTGACGCTACCGTCTTGACTGCCGCCTGCTCTACCAGCGGCTTGCCCTTGGCGGCCTTTGCGTAAACCAGCGTCTTGATCGTCCAGCCGAGTTCGAGGGCATCGATGACCAGCTTCAAGCCTTCCGCCATGAAGGTGCCGGTCTCTTCCCTGCCCTTTTTCTGGGTGAGCGCCTTGATATCCTTGATGATGGGATTGGCGAGGCTGGTCACTTCCTTGACCTGGCCAACCCGGCGCGTGGTGTTTTCGCGCATATCTTTCATCATTTCGGCTCCCAACGGCTGAACAGCGATGTGGAAAGCACCCGGCCCGGCGTCTTGCCGTCGAGCCCGGCCTCACGAATGACGAGCTCGCCTGACGCGACGACGCCGCCGGCGCCACGCATGATTTCGCGCATCAACTCGTGCATCGAATAAAAACTGGCCCTGATGGAATAGGCCGTCAGCACCAGGCCGAGCGCCTTGGGTGAGAGGATTTCCCGGCAGATATCCAGCATCAACGGCAGATGGTCGAACAATTGCCAGACCTCGCCATGGGTGCCGCGGCCGAATTTCGGCGGGTCGGTGAGGATGATGTCATAGGTGCTGCCACGACGCTCCTCACGCTGGATGAATTTCATCGCATCTTCGCAGATCCAGCGGATGGGCGCCTGTTCAAGCCCGGCAAGCGCCTGATTTTCCTTGGCCCAGCCAATCGCCTTCTTGGAAGCATCGACATGGGTGACTTCAGCACCCGCGGCGGCCGCAACCAGCGAGGCGACACCGGTGTAACCGAAGAGGTTCAGCACTTTCAGCGGCCGGTCGGCCGTCTCGACGGCATGTTTCAGCCATTCCCAATGGACGATCTGTTCCGGGAAGACGCCGACGTGCCGGAAGGCCGTGAAGCGGCCCAGAAATTCAACGCCGAGCAGGGACAAGGGCCAGGTTTCACCGAGCGCCGTCTTCGGAAAGCGCCAGCGGCCCATGCCGTCCTCATCCGTATCGCCGGTAAAAATGGCATCGGCATTCTGCCACACCCGGTCGGGGACCGACGGTTGCCACAGCGCCTGCGCCTCGGGACGGACGATGCGGTAGTCGCCATATTGTTCGAGCTTCAGGCCATTGCCGCTGTCGATCAGGTGAAAATCGCCGGCACCGCTCGATTCCAGAATGACCGGAACCTGTTCTGCGGGACGTTCTCCGGTGCGTTGCTTGAGGGGCCGCGCAGGCGCCTGCTCAATCGCCGGTGCGGCAGCAACTTTCTCCTTCGGTGCAGGTTTCGGCACGCTTCGAACCGCGTCGGGTTCGCGCTTTTTCGGCGCTGCGTCGGCGTGTCGCGCCGGCTTTGCGGCATGAACCTGTTTTTTCTCGCTCCCGGCACGTGCGCGATTGCCCGGCCGGCTGTCTTTTTTCTTCAATGGAAATCTTTCCGCTTCTGCCCGCGTCTTATGGCGCAGCAAATAGCATTCCGCACGCCGCTCGACTAGAGCCGGAACGACTGTCGGCTATATCACTTTGCCGGGAGTTGGCCCGCATTCGGAAGCTGAGCGGCCGAAGTCGCCTTCTGGCGGTTCGCCTCATCGTGCCAGCGAACCGCTTCCCTGGCTTCGATACGGGCGCGTTTGCGATGTTTGCCCTGCGCGAACCATGTGGCTGCCGATCCCAGCAACACGCCAAAAATGACGGCCAGAAACAGGAACACGAAAAATGGCGCGGTGAAGGACAGAACGCCGTCATCGGGACGGAAGGGATTGAGTGCAAGCGTCACGGCCTGACGGTTGGCCACGCACAGGATGACGAGGATGATCGCCAACGGAAGCAGGATGATGAGGTTGATGATTTTTTTCGACATCCGACATTACTCCATCGCTGCGGGGTTCCGCCGGCTTCGTTTCCGGCGTCCTGCGTCAGGGACGATCAATCGTCCTCTTCTTCGTCACCCATTCCAGGGTTCAGGCGCTCACGCAGCTCCTTGCCCGTCTTGAAGAAAGGCACCCATTTTTCCTCGACGAAAACCGATTCGCCCGTGCGCGGGTTCCGCCCCGAACGTGAAGGTCGGTTTTTCACCGAAAATGCGCCGAAACCACGAAGCTCGACACGATTTCCACCCGCCAGGGCATCGGTGATTTCATCCAGCACCGCATTGACGATGTTTTCCACGTCACGGTGATAAAGGTGCGGGTTACGCGCAGCAACGATCTGCACCAGTTCAGATTTGATCACGGTTGCCCCCTGAAAGAATTGGATTTTTAACGTGGCCCAACCTGCCAAACGGAAACAAGACCGTCAAGAAACAACTTGTCCGCACCGAGCTGGCCGGGTCCCGCAAAGGGAATTAAATCGTCATATCCCAGAAACTTCGCTATTTGCGCAACACTGAAAAACGAAAAAGGCGAACGAGACGACGGTGCGCGCCATTCGACGATCGGTAAATCCTTGGCAACGCCGTGCGTTTCGAGATAACCGCGGATTTCCTTTTCGCCACCGAGCGTATCGACCAGTTTGTTGGCAAGCGCCTGCCTGCCGGTGAAAATCGAGCCATCCGCCAGTTTCAGCACATCTTCACGCGGCAGCTTGCGACGATCGGCCACAAGGTCAACGAACCAGCCATAGCTGTCCATCACCATGGCGCGTATCATCGTCTTTGCCTCTTCAGGTGCCTCGTGGAACGGCGAAGGTTCCGCCTTCAACGGGGAGGACTTGATTTCCTGCAGCGAGACGCCGAGCTTGTCCATCAGCTGGCCCACCTGCGGATATTGAAAGATCACGCCGATCGAACCGGTGATCGAGGTTTCCCCCGCGACGATGACGTCGCCGGCCGAAGCGATCATGTAACCGGCGGAGGCGGCCAGCGTTCGGACGTCGGAAACGACCGGCTTCTTGTCCGCAACGCCGCGAATGGCCTTGAAGATACGCTCACCGCCATAGGTGGTGCCGCCCGGCGAGGAGATCGACACGATCAGCCCTTTGACATTGTCGCTCTTGGCGATCTTGTCGAGCCGCTCCAGGAGTTCCGTATTGTCCTGGATCAGACCGGAAATCTCAACGCGGGCGATATGGGGCCTGGCACTTTGCTGCGGCTCGGTCCAGAAAAACCGGTAAAGGCCGAAAATACCGACGACAAACAGCAAAACAGCGGCAATCCGCCAGAAAGTCAGCTTGCGGCGCAATTGCCTACGATCTGCTATCGCCATATTATCCATCGAGAACCTCTGCCATCCGGCCTTTGACGCCACGTGTGCTTCACGGCCATATGGTTCTTCTAGCGCGAAGCCGCAAGGAAACAATAAGGAAACCAGAATTACGATAAAATTCGCATTTCCCTTGCACCTTTCCAGACAAAAACCATATTGGCAGGACAAAGCACTCGTGCCAAACACATTCAGATAAACATACAAGCTTCAATTGTGCGCCAAAAATGGCACCCAGGAAGTTTCCGGACCCACTCTTATGCTTGAACGACTTCGCGAACCCGCGCCAGCATTTCCGCTGCCGAATGACCAGAACGGCGCTTACGAGCGCGCTCTGCGGCATTCCGCGCGCGTGAAGCGGTTGAAAATCATCCTGCCGCTCAGTGCCGCGGTGATTTCGCTCGCCTTCATCGCCGTTTCGCTCATCCGCACCTGGGCGCCAGACGAGGTTTCGCTGGAAAGCGCCAGGATCGAAGACGGCAAGATCGTGATGGAAAAACCTGCCGTTGCCGGCCGCAACGAGAAGGGGATCGATTATTCCATGAACGCCGACCGTGCGTTGCAGGATATCGCCAATCCCAACCTGATGACGCTGGAAAAAGTTCTGGCCGCAGTGCCTGTCAATGACAGCGTCGCACAGGTAATCGCCAAGGAAGGCATTTTCGACCGGGCCACCAATACGCTGAAGATGACGGCACCTTTTGACATCAATCTCAGCAATGGCATACAAGCGAAGTTCCAGTCTGCGGATGTTGATTTGAAGGCCGGAAAAATGAGCAGCAAAGAGCCCGTTTCGATCAAAACAAACGACGGTGCCATTGTTGCGCAATCGATTGATATCGCCGATAATGGCAAGACAATTACATTTTCGGGGCAGGTACGGGCACGTATCGCTGCATCCAATATCAAAAATGAAGCCAAGTGAGAGCCCGGTCCAGATGATGCAAGTTTCCCGTCCCGTTTCCCTTGGCAGATCCGCAGGCGTTGCAGCCGCAGGTCTTGTTTTCTCCTGTCTCGCAACCGTGGCCTTCGCCCAGAGCACCACCAGCAACATGCAGGGTGTGAAGCTCTCCAGCGATCAGCCGATCGCGATTGAAAGCGACCAGCTCGAAATCCGGGATCAGGAGCGCAAGGCCTACTTCACCGGAAACGTGAAAGTTGTGCAGGGCACGACCACCCTTCAGGCCGGCAAGATGACAGTCAACTACAAGGGCGAGGGCTCCTCGCTCACCAGTGGTGACGCCAATATCGAAAAAATCTTCGTCGATAATAATGTCTATCTGACGTCCGAGACCCAGAAGGCCACGGCTGATCATGGCGAATTCGACATGGCGGCGCAGACCTTCATCCTGACGGGCAAGCAGGTCGTTCTGTCCGAGGGCACGAATGTCTTCACCGGCTGCAAGCTCACTGTCCTCATGAACTCGGGACAGGCGAAGCTCGAAAGCTGCGGCGGCCCCGTTCGGATCATGCTCGATCCGAAATCGCAGAAAAAACAGTAGTCTCACCTCGTGAAGATACCTTCGATCTCAAAAATGTTTGGCGGTGGGCGCAACCCATCCGTGGAAGCGACCTCACAGGCCGACAAAGCCCGTTATGAAGGCACGCTGATCGCGCATGGGCTGACAAAGACCTATAACACGCGCCGGGTGGTCAACGGCGTGTCGCTCGTCGTGCGTCGCGGTGAGGCCGTGGGGCTTTTAGGTCCGAACGGCGCCGGCAAGACGACCTGTTTTTACATGATCACCGGCCTCGTACCCGTCGATAGCGGCAAGATCGCCATCAATGGCAATGATGTGACCGGCATGCCGATGTACAGGCGTGCGCGTCTCGGCGTCGGGTATCTGCCGCAGGAAGCCTCGATTTTTCGCGGGCTGACGGTCGAGGAAAACATCCGCGCCGTGCTTGAAGTCCACGAACCGGACAGTGCCAAGCGAAGCCGCAAGCTCGATGAGCTGCTGGAAGAATTCCACATTGCCCAGCTGCGCAAGTCGCCGGCAGTCGCACTATCGGGCGGTGAACGCCGTCGCCTTGAGATCGCCCGCGCTCTGGCGACCGATCCGACTTTCATGCTGCTGGACGAGCCTTTTGCCGGTGTCGATCCGATTTCGGTCAGCGACATTCAGAATCTCGTCAGACACCTCACCGCACGCGGGATTGGTGTTCTCATCACCGACCACAATGTCCGCGAAACGCTCGGCCTCATCGACCGCGCCTATATCATCCATGCCGGTGAGGTTCTGACCCACGGCCGCGCGGACGATATCGTCAACAATCCGGACGTGCGCCGGCTCTATCTCGGCAATAATTTCAGCCTTTAAGCTTGCGGGCGCGAAAGATTCTTCATCGCGCCCTGCGCCGACGCTTGACCAAACAAGATAAAAAAGCAATTTTTGGGCCAAGTTTCTTTGCCTTCTCAAAATTTATGAAAACTGTGGCAATGGAGAAGCTGTAAGGGGAGTTTCGCGTCCGCCATGGCATTGTCTGCCAGCCTTTTGCTGCGTCAAAACCAGTCTCTCGTCATGACACCGCAGCTGATGCAGTCCATCCAGCTGCTTCAGATGACGCATTTCGAGCTGACGCAGTTCATCGCGCAGGAAGTGGAGCGTAATCCGCTGCTCGAAATTGCAGCAAACGACGGCGATTTGGGCGGCGACTTACCTGATAATGCGGATAATTTCAGCGATTCCGACGGCGAAGCCTCGGATAAAAACCCCACGGTAACGGCCGACAGCGAAGACTGGTACGGCGACCGCGCCGCAAATCTCGGTGAACAGCTCGATACCAGCTTCGAAAATGTCTTCCAGGACGATGCCGAGCCCAGAAAGGCCGATGCGCCCGAACTGGCAAGCCAGTGGAAATCCATGCCCGGGCAGGAATCCGGCGAAAGCTATGATCTCGACGATTTCGTCGCCGCGAAACAAAGCCTTGGTGACCATCTCAATCAGCAAATGCCGCTGGCCATATCCTCCCCCGAGGACCGCATGATCGCCGATGCGCTGATCGGCCAGCTCGATGAGACCGGATACATCGCAGCGGATGCCGTCGATGATGTCGCTGAAAGGCTGGGAACGGCGCCATCGGCGGTGGAGCATGTTTTAAAGACGCTTCAGGGTTTCGATCCTCCGGGCGTGTTTTCCCGTTCATTGAGCGAATGCCTGGCAATCCAGCTCGCCCAGAGGGATCGGCTCGATCCGGCGATGCGGGCCCTGATCGATAATCTCGAGCTTTTGGCCAAACGCGACTTTGCTACCTTGAAAAAACTCTGCGGGGTCGATGAAGAGGACCTTCTCGACATGCTGGCGGAGATCCGGACGCTCAATCCGCGTCCCGGCGCGGGTTATGATTCGACCGTGTCGGAGACAATCGTCCCTGATATCATCGTTCGACCCTCTTCATCCGGCGGCTGGCTTGTGGAGATAAATCCCGACACCCTGCCGCGTGTGCTCATCAACCAGAGCTATTTCGCCGAGGTCTCGAAACATAAGACGCGTGCAGGTGAGGACCAGGATTTCCTTTCCGAGTGCATGCAAACGGCTCACTGGCTGACCCGCAGCCTCGACCAGCGTGCCCGGACGATCATGAAGGTAGCGACCGAGATCGTGCGCCAGCAGGACGCCTTTCTCGTCAACGGCGTTGATCACCTGCGCCCGCTGAACCTCAAGACGGTGGCCGACGCCATCAAGATGCACGAATCCACCGTCAGTCGGGTGACATCGAAGAAGTACATGCTGACGCCACGCGGGCTGTTCGAGCTCAAATATTTCTTCAGCGTCTCGATCAGCGCGGTTGAAGGCGGCGACAGCCATTCGGCGGAAGCGGTGCGTCATCGCATCAAGGCCATGATCGCACAGGAGGCCGCCGAGGCGGTACTTTCCGATGATGACATCGTCGACAATCTGAAAAAGAGCGGCGTTGATCTCGCCCGCCGCACTGTCGCCAAATATCGTGAGGCGATGAACATCCCCTCCTCCGTTCAGAGACGCCGCGAAAAGAAGGCGATCGCGAAGTTGTCAGTCTTCTGAGCGGCGCGCCTGATCACGTTTGGAGCGCTTTTTTGCCGCACCATTGACTCTTATCACGCCAGGGGCTAGAAGCCCGCCGCACACGTAAGCAAGGTCATTTGTAACGGATTCATCTCCACCGTCCATGGGCGTAAAATTCGAATGGAGGCTTTTTAAGGTCTTCGAAACGCTTGGATGCGCGCTCGGCTTGACGTAAGCTGGTACTCGCAAATCACTACAAAAAGGAAAATTTCCATGAGTGTGCGTGTATCTGGTAAACATATGGAGATCGGCGAATCTTTCCGTCAGCGGATTGAGGACAATATAGGTCTGGCAGTTACCAAATACTTCGATGGGGGGTATTCAGGCCAGGTAACCGTGGAGAAGTCCGGATCGCGTTTTGCAGCCGACTGCAAGCTGCATCTCGATACGGGCGTTGTATTGCATGCGGCGGGTCAGGCAAATGATCCGCAGGCAAGTTTCGATGCCGCCGCAGAGCGGATCGAGAAGCGCCTGCGTCGCTACAAGCGCAAGCTGAAGGACCATCACAATGGTTCGAATGGCGTGTCGCAGGAAATCGCCTATACGGTGATGGATGCTGTTCCCGATGAGGACCATGAGGTTCCCGAGGACTACGCACCCACCATCGTCGCGGAGAGTTCGAAACAGATAAAGACAATGTCCGTTGCCAGCGCCGTGATGGCGCTCGACATGACGGACGAACCGGTTCTGCTGTTCCGCAGCCCGGGCAAGGAATATCTCAACATCGTCTACCGACGTCATGACGGCAATATTGGCTGGATCGACGCGGAAACGATCAAGAGCTGAACAGTCTGACAAGACGTGGGAGGCAGAACGCGAAAGCGTCTCTGCCTCCTGCATCGTCTCGATGGCATGAAGGAAAAAGAGAATGGCGTTGGCAGATTTGCTGCAACAAGATGCGATTATTCCCGCCCTCAAGGTGAATTCCAAAAAGCAATTGCTTCAGGAGCTGGCCGCAAAGGCAGCCAGAATTACCGGAGTCTCGGAACGGGAAGTTTTCGACGTCATCCTCCAGCGTGAAAAGCTCGGCTCCACCGGCGTCGGCCATGGCATCGCCATTCCACACGGCAAGCTCGCCAGCATTCATCAGATCACGGGTGTCTTCGCACGCCTTGAAACGCCGGTCGATTTCGAAGCGCTGGACGACCAGCCGGTCGATCTGGTTTTCCTTTTGCTTGCGCCTGAAGGCGCTGGTGCGGATCACCTGAAGGCACTGTCTCGAATTGCGCGCGCCCTGCGCGACCCTGAACTGGTGGCCAAGCTGCGTGCCACCGATTCCGACACGGCAATCTATGCTTTCCTCAATCAGGAACAGGCGACGGCGGCCTGATCCGTCACCACTGATCTCAGCTTTTCATGACAAAAAAAACGCGCCTCAAGGGCGCGTTTTTTATTACGGGAAGGAATGCCTCAGGCATCCTTTTCATTGAGAGAGGCCGTGCCGGGCTCTGCCGATGCGGCGGTTTCCGCCTTCGGGCCACCCTTGGCAACACCCACCATGGCCGGGCGCAGGACGCGGTCGCCGATGGTGAAACCGGCCTGGATAACCTGGAGCACGGTGTTGTTCGGAACTGCCGGGTTGGGAATTTCGAACATGGCCTGGTGAAAGTTCGGATCGAACTTCTGGCCCTCTGCATCAATCTTTTTGACCCCATGGCGCTCGAGCGTCGACAGCATCGAGCGCTCGGTCATCTCGACGCCTTCGATCAGGCCATTGAGACCGGCTTCGCCATTGGTCTTGAGCTCATCCGGGATAGCCTCGAGCGCGCGGCGAAGATTGTCGGAAACCGCGAGCATGTCGCGTGCAAAACCGGCCAGCGAGTAGGCCTTGGCGTCCTTGACGTCGCGCTCGGTGCGGCGGCGAAGATTGTCCATTTCGGCGGCGAGACGCAGGAACTTGTCGCGCAGATCGGCATTTTCAGCCTTCAGCAGTTCGACCGGATCGGGTTCGGCAGCATCAGTCGGCTCTTCCCCGGCAAGTGCGGGATCGAGAAACTCTTCGGCGATGTCCGCGTCAGGTCCGGGCTTTTTCGTATCGTCGGTCATGACGTTCTCCAAATTTGAATATTGTTGGTTGCGCCCGATATCGAGCTTTGGCGGGCAAAAATCAAGGCTTGCGGCGAAAAGCTTGCCGCATTCTCTGGCCTTGCGGGCTTGCCCTATCTTTGCTTCCGGGAAAGGCGGGCCATGATCTGGGCGGTATAATCGACCATGGGAACGATACGGGCGTAATTCAGCCGCGTCGGCCCGATGACACCGACAGCACCCACGACCCGGTTGTCCTCATCGCGGTAGGGCGCAACAATGAGCGATGAACCGGACAGCGAAAAGAGCTTGTTTTCCGAGCCGATGAAAATCCTCACACCCGAGCCGCTTTCCGCAAGGTTGAGGATCTCGATCAGATTTTCCTTGCGCTCCAGATCGTCGAACAGCAGGCGCACACGATCGATGTCTTCTTCGCCGGCCAGTCCTTCCAGCAGGTTGGAACGTCCGCGAACGATGAGGCGGCCGAGCTTGCCCTCCTCATTGTCACCCGCCCAGACGGCAAGGCCACGCTCGATGAGATCCTGCGCCAGTGTGCCGAGTTCCGATTGCAGCTCCGCACGCTGCGTCTGGAACTGGCCGCGCAGTTCCTGCAGCGTCTGGCCGGAGAGATGGGCGTTGATGAAATTGGCCGCCTCGGTCAATTGCGACGAGGAAATGCCGGTCGGCAATTCGATGATGCGGTTTTCGACCTGATTGTGGTCGCCCACCAGCACCGCAAGCGCCTTGGTGGGTTCCAGCCGGATGAATTCGACATGTTTGAGGATGACATCGTTCTTGGCCGTCAGCACGAGGCCGGCACCGCGCGACATGCCCGACAGCATGCGGCTCGCTTCCGTCAGCAACCCTTCCAGCGATTGTTCGTGGCCGGCGACCGGGCCGATCTGCCGGTCGATATTCGCCCGCTCGTCGGCAGGCAGATCGCCCACCTGCATGAAGGCGTCAACAAAGAAACGCAGCCCCGTCTGGGTGGGCAGCCGTCCGGCGCTGATATGCGGCGAATAGATGAGGCCAAGTTCTTCGAGATCGCTCATGACGTTGCGCACGGAGGCCGGCGAAAGCGACATTGGCAGCAGCCGCGACAGGCTGCGCGAGCCCAGGGGTTCACCAGTGTCGAGATAGCCTTCGACGATGCGGCGGAAAATTTCCCGCGACCGTTCATCCAGCAGAGATGCCTGATCTTTTGAAAGCGGTGCTGAAAAACCCATCTCGTCCGTTCTTTGTCGCCCAAATCTACTCTGCGCCAATATAATGCGTCGCGCCGCTGCGGCAAAATGGAAATTGGCTTTGCAAAAGCCCGGAGCGCGCCTTAGAAGGCAGGAACCAACATGGAGAGTGGATCATATGCGGCCTTCAGGCAGAAAAACCGATCAGATGCGCAAGGTTTCCTTCGAGCGCAATTTCTCGAAACATGCCGAAGGCTCCTGTCTGGTCAAATTCGGCGACACGCATGTGCTCGTCACCGCTAGCCTTGAAGAAAAGACGCCGCCATGGCTGCGCAACAGCGGCAAGGGTTGGGTGACCGCCGAATACGGCATGCTGCCGCGCTCTACCAATGAGCGCATGAAGCGCGAAGCCGCCGCCGGCAAGCAGGGTGGGCGCACGCAGGAAATCCAGCGCCTCATCGGCCGCTCGCTGCGCGCTGTCGTTGATCTGCAGGCGCTCGGCGAACGCCAGATCAGCATTGACTGTGACGTCATCCAGGCGGATGGCGGCACACGCACCGCCTCCATCACCGGCGCATGGATTGCCCTGCATGATTGCCTGAAGTGGATGGAAACCCGCAACATGATCAAGGTCGAGAAGGTCCTGAAAGACCATATCGCCGCGATCTCCTGCGGCATCTTCGCCAAGCAGCCGGTGATCGATCTCGATTATCTGGAAGACTCGTCCGCCGAGACCGACGCGAATTTCGTCATCACCGGCTCCGGCGGCATCGTCGAGGTGCAGGGAACGGCGGAAGGAGCACCCTTCTCCGAAGAAGAATTCCTGACGCTGCTTGGCCTTGCCAAGGCAGGCTGCAGCGAACTGGTCGCCCTTCAGAAGCAGGCGATTGCCTGAGCCGACAGGAAAGCATGATGCGCAAGCTCGATACCAGAACGATCGTCGTCGCCAGCCACAACAAGGGCAAGATCGCCGAAATCGCCGATCTGATCGGACCTTTCGGCTTCTCTGCCAAGTCGGCTGCCGAGCTGAATTTCGCAGAGCCGGATGAGACAGGTACCACCTTCGAGGAAAATGCCGCCATCAAGGCGCTTGCCTCCGCCAAGGCATCCGGCCTGCCAGCTTTGTCCGACGATTCCGGTCTGGTTATCGACGCGCTTGACGGTGCGCCGGGCGTTTATACCGCCAACTGGGCGGAGACGGCCGACGGCACACGCGATTTCGCCATGGCGATGCAAAAGGTTGAAGATGCGCTTGCGGAACGCGGCGCATCGAAGCCGGAAGATCGCAAGGGCCGCTTCGTCAGCGTGCTGTGCCTTGCCTGGCCGGACGGACATCTCGAATATTTCCGCGGCGAGGTTGAAGGCACTGTGGTGTGGCCGCCGCGCGGAACGAGCGGTTTCGGTTACGATCCGATCTTCAAACCCGAGGGTTACGACACTACATTTGGTGAGATGACGGCGGATGAAAAACATGGCTGGAAACATGGTGACGCCTTTGCGCTGTCGCACCGCGCCCGCGCCTTTAAAGAATTCGTAGAAACCTGCCTGGAGGCATGAACCCGATGGTCGGGGAGCATCATTTTTCTGCCCCCGGCGCATCGCTTCTGCCGGATACGGGCGATCCCGGTTTCGGGATCTATCTGCATTGGCCCTTTTGTGCGGCCAAATGTCCCTATTGTGATTTCAACAGCCACGTCCGCCACCGGCCGGTGGATCAGGAGCGGTTTACCGCGGCCTTCCTGCGTGAAATGGAACATATGCGGGCGCTGAGCGGCCCGCGGGTCGTTACCAGCATCTTCATGGGCGGCGGCACGCCATCGCTGATGGACCCGCAGACGGTTGCCGCCATTCTGGATGGCGTTGCACGGTTCTGGCATGTGCCCGATGGTATCGAGATCACCATGGAAGCCAACCCTTCCAGCGTCGAGGCGGAACGGTTTCGCGGTTATCGCGCAGCGGGCGTCAATCGCGTCTCGCTTGGCGTGCAGGCACTGAACGACCGGGACCTGAAGTTTCTTGGCCGCCTGCATGATGTCGCCGATGCCTTGAAAGCCATCCGGCTGGCGCGGGAAATCTTTCCGCGCATGTCCTTCGATCTGATCTATGCACGCCCGAAGCAGACGGTGGCCGAATGGGATGCCGAACTGAAGGAGGCGGTTTCCTATGCCGTCGACCATCTGTCGCTCTACCAGCTCACCATCGAAGAGGGCACGCCTTTTTACGGTCTGCACAAGGCCGGCAAACTCATCGTGCCGGATGGCGAGCATTCGGCTGTGCTTTATGAGGCGACGCAGGAAATCACCGAGCGCTACGGCATGCCGGCCTACGAGGTTTCCAATCACGCCCGCCCCGGCGCGGAAAGCCGCCATAACCTCACCTACTGGCGTTATGGCGATTATGCCGGTATCGGCCCCGGCGCGCACGGACGCCTGACGAGGGGCGCCTCCAAGCTCGCCACCGCCACCGAGCGACACCCGGAAACCTGGCTCGAGACCGTCGAGCGGGAAGGCCATGGCATGGTCGATCAGGAAATGCTGGGCGTCGACGAACAGGCCGATGAATTGCTGCTGATGGGGCTTCGCCTGCGCGAAGGTATCGATCTGGCCCGCTGGAGCGATCTTTCCGGCCGCGACCTCGATCCGGAGAAGGAGGAATTCCTTCTGCAGCACGGTTTCGTGGAAAGGCTCGGCAATTCCCGCCTGCGCTGCACGCCTTCTGGCATGCTTATTCTGGATGCCGTGGTCGCGGATCTCGCGTGCTGACCGGCAGTACTGCCTGCCCTCAGCCAATCGAAAATTGAGAAACCAATAAAAAAGCGGCCCGGAGGCCGCTTTTTTCATGCGTTGTTTTCGTTGATCAGGCGTTTCAGCAGCTCAACCTCATGGCCGAGCTTGGTGTCGCCGGAAATCAGTTCCTCGATCTTGCGCACCGCGTGAAGAACCGTGGTGTGGTCGCGACCGCCAAAACGGCGACCGATCTCGGGGAAGGAGCGCGGCGTCAGCATCTTGGCCAGATACATGGCGATCTGGCGCGGCTTGACGATGACGCGGGTGCGGCGGTTGGAAACCAGCTCCTGTCGCGACACATTATAGTGTCTGGCGACGATGCGCTGAATATCCTCGATGCGCACGCGCTTGGTTTCACCGCTTCCGACGAGGTGCGACAGCAGCTCATCGACACGGTCAACCGAGAGGTTCGGCTCAAAAGAGCGCCGGAACATCAGCTGGTTGAAAGCACCTTCAAGCTCGCGTCCGCTCGCCGTCACGCTTTTGGCCACGTGGGTCAGGATTTCGTCCGAAATCTCGAAAGACGGATCGTCCTGACGCGCCGAACCCATACGACGGTTGAGCATTTCATACCGCATGTCGTAATCGGGACCTTCGATCTCGATCGCCATGCCGCCCTGAAGACGGGACCGCACACGCGGATCGAGCGATTCCAGCTCCCACGGTGCACGATCAGCCGCAACCACGACCTGCTTGGCGCTGTCGAGCAGCATGTTCAGCAGGTGGCAGAATTCGTGCTGGATCATCTTGCCCTGCAGGAACTGCATGTCGTCGATGACGAGCAGGTCGATATTGCGCAACGTATCCTTCAGCGTCAGCGCATCATTGTCGCGGATCGCCGTTGCAAAACGCCACATGAAATATTCAGCCGTCAGATAGACCACGCGCGGATTGCGCGGGCTGTCGATGGCGGCATTGGCAATGGCCTGCAGAAGATGCGTCTTGCCGAGACCAACACCCGCATGGATGAACAGCGGGTTGAAGCGCACGGCGCCGGCACCGGCTTCGGCGATCGTCTTTGCCGCCGCAAGTGCGACACGGTTGGACGAGCCTTCGACAAACGTATCGAAGGTGAAACGCGTATCAAGCGGCGAACCGAACAACGGCCCGGAGCCGCCCTGACGCAGGGTTGCCTGCGCTGCCGCAGGCTGTGCGGCGGGCGCCGTCGCGGGCTGCGACGGAATGAAAGACTTGTTGCGCGGAGCCGCACCGACCTCAGGTGCGGGCTGCACCCGTTCGTCAGCCTGCGCCGGGCGAACCGGACGGCTGGCCGAGCGGACAAGAATCTCCACCTTCAACACATCCGGATCCTCGCTCTGAACGAGGTTGGTGATCAGATCCATGTAACGGTTGTTGATCCAGGACTTCAGAAAGGTCGTCGGAACGGTAAAGCGGACGACGCTTTTCGAAACGGTATGGAGTTTGAGCCGTGCAAACCAGCTTGCATAGACTTCCGGACCAACCTGTGCCTTGAGCCGCGCGCTAAAACGCTCAAACAGCGCATCGTGCTTCAT